>NZ_CP017668.1:0-2400000 GCF_001808185.1 Jeongeupia sp. USM3
CTGCCGGCAGCCGCTATGTGATCGCCGCGACCGAGGATGCCGCTGCATTCGATGCGGCACTGGTGCGGGCGCTGTGGCAGGCCATCTGGGTCGGCATGACCGTTTTCATGGTCGGCATGCTGATTTCCAGCCTGCTCGCGTGGCGGATCGCCAGACCGATCAGCGCAACGCTGGCCGCGGTACGGCGGATGCGCGAAGGCGATTACGGTGTCCGGCTGGGGCAGGAAGGGGGCGGCGAGCTGGGCGAACTGGCCCGCAACTTCAATGCGATGAGCGAGGCGGTGGCCGAGCGGGAACGGCTGATGCTGCGGCAGGCTTTCGAGGACAGGCTGACCGGCCTGCCGAACCGGACCAGGCTGCTCGAACTGATGCAGTCGGGCATGGCCAGCGACGATGCGCCGTTCGTGCTGCTGCTGCTCGACATCAACCAGTTCCGCTATGTCAACGACTACCTCGGCTATCCGGCCGGCGATGCGATGCTGGTCGCGCTGGCGCGTCGCCTGTCCGGGCTGATGCAGCAGCAGGGCGAACTGTGCGCGCGTCTGCCTGGCGACGAGTTCGCGCTGCTGTTCCCGCGCACCCGGATCGACGCGCTGCCGAGCCTGCTCGCCCGGCTCGACGCAGCCTTGCTCGATCCGGTGATGGTCGGCGGGCAGCGGCTGGACCTCGGCGTCGGCATCGGCGCGGTCTACCCGGAACACGGCGAGACGGCCGAACTGCTGCTGCGCCATGCCGAAATGGCGATGTATCTGGCCAAGCGAGACCACACGGCCTATGCGATCTATTGTCCGGAAACGCAGGTGCAGCGGCGCAACCGGACGGTGCTGCTCGCCGACCTGCGCGAAGCGATCGAGGACGGACAGTTCCGCGTCCACTACCAGCCCAAGGCCAGGCTGGGCGACGGCAGCGTCGACAAGGCCGAAGCGCTGATCCGCTGGGCGCACCCGGAGCGCGGCTGGATCGCGCCGGACGAGTTCATCCCGTTCGCCGAACAGACCGGCCGGCTGCACGCGATCACGCACTGGGTTGTCAACGAAGTGGTCGGCCAGCTGGCACGCTGGCGCGAAGGCGGGCTGATGCTGTGCGTTTCGGTCAACGTCAGCACCGGCGACGTCGAGGACGACACCTTCGTGACCTTCATCGACAACACGCTGCAGCGACACGATGTGCCGCCCTCGCAACTGTGCCTCGAAATCACCGAAACCGGCATGATGCACCGGCCGCAGCAGTTGCTGCGCAACCTCGACCGGCTGCGCCAGCTCGGCGTGCTGCTGTCGATCGACGATTTCGGCAACGGTTACTCGTCGTTCGGCTATCTGGCGCAGATGCCGGTCCACGAGCTCAAGATCGACCGGACCTTCATCGAGCGGCTCGGCCACAATTTCGAGAATGTATCGATCGTGCGCTCGATCATCGAACTCGGCCACATCCTCGGGCTCGAGGTCGTCGCCGAGGGGGTCGAAACCGCGGCGATCTGGCAGGCGCTGGCGGTGATGGGCTGCGATGCCGCGCAAGGCTATCTGATCGCCAGGCCGATGCCGGCCGATGAACTGCGCCACTGGATGACGCTGGGATTCGAGCTGCCGTCCACGCCGCCGAACATGGCGCCGCTGCTGGCGTCGTGAGCACGATTGCCACGGCGCGAGCGCGATGATCGTGCCGGCCGGATAGGTCTAGACGTCACAACCTGGTAATACACGCTGCCTAGAATCCGCTGCGATTTCCCCCTCTGGACCGCACAAGGACCGCAGTCATGAAACTCGTCAACCGTATCGCATTCGGTCTTGCCTGCGCACTGGCCGGCACCGCCTTCGCCGATACCACGCTCACCGTCTACACCGCGCTGGAAGCCGACCAGCTCAAGGCCTACCAGCAGAAGTTCGAGGAAGAGAACCCCGGCATCAAGCTCAAGTGGTGCGCGATTCGACCGGCATCATCACCGCCAAGCTGCTGGCCGAAAAGGCCAATCCGCAGGCCGACGTGGTGATGGGCGTTGCCGCGTCGTCGCTGCTGGTGCTCGAGAAGGAAGGCATGCTGCAGGCGTACGCGCCAAGGGCGTCGAGAAGCTGTCGAAGGCCTATGTCGATCCGGCCAGCCCGCCGTCGTGGGTCGGCATGGACGTGTGGGGGGCGGCGATCTGCTTCAACACCGTCGAAGCCGCCAAGCTGGGGCTGAAGAAGCCGGAAAGCTGGCGCGACCTGACCCGCCCCGAGTACAAGGGCAGGATCGTGATGCCGAACCCGGCGTCGAGCGGTACCGGCTACTTCGACGTGTCGGCCTGGCTCAAGGTGTTCGGCGAGAAGGAAGGCTGGGCGTACATGGACAAGCTGCACGACAACATCGCCCAGTACACGCATTCGGGCTCCAAGCCGTGCAAGCAGGCGGCCGCGGGCGAGTTCCCGATCGGCATTTCGTTCGAGTACCGTGCGGCCAAGCTCAAGGAAGGCGGGGGCGCGATCGACCTCGTGTTCCCGAAGGAAGGTCTGGGCTGGGACGTCGAAGCCACGGCGATCATGAAGGGGACCAAGAACGCCGATGCGGCGAAGAAGCTCGCCGACTGGTCGGCGTCGCGCTCGGCCAACGAGCTGTACGAGAAGAATTTCGCCATCGTCGCGATGCCGGGTATCGCCAAGCCGAATGCGCACATCCCGGCCAACTACGAACAGCTGCTGATCAAGCAGGATCTCAAGTGGTCGGCGCTCAACCGAGACAAGATCCTCGCCGAGTGGACCAAGCGCTACGACGCCAAGTCCGAACCGAAGAAATAAGCCTGCCCCCGTCAGACAGCCCGCAGCCGCGGGGCTGTTTGCATTTGCGGCCTGGTGCGAAAAGTCGTCTAGACGTCATGGGTGCGTAACACAAGCCGTCTAGATTGGCGCCATGTCAAAACGGGATGGATACACGATGACTCTGGACTGGATGGCGCTGGAGGAGTTACTGGCCGGCGCAGGCGCTTCGCGCTATGGCGGCGAGGCGATCAGCCAGCTTGAACACGCGCTGCAGAGCGCCGAATGCGCCGAGCGCGACGGTGCGTCCGCATCGCTGATCACCGCGGCGCTGCTGCACGACGTCGGTCATCTGGTGGCCGGACAGGATGACGACGACCTTGCCAAGGGCATCGACGACCGCCACGAGCAGACCGGCATCGCCGCGCTGCGCAAGCTGTTCGGCGAGGATGTGCTTGCGCCGATCGCCCTGCACGTGTCGGCCAAGCGCTATCTGTGCGCGGCCGAGCCGGGCTATCTGGCCGGGCTGTCGGATGCGTCGCGGCTGTCACTGGCGCTGCAGGGCGGCGTGATGGGCGCGGCCGAGCCGGGCGTTTCGCGCGCAATCCGCATGCCGTGGCGGCGGTCGCGCTGCGCCGCTGGGACGACGAGGCCAAGGTCGTCGGCAAGACGACGCCGGGGCTCGCGCATTACCTCGCCATTGCCCGCCGCGCCGCGCGCGTTGTTGCAGGAGAAGCGCAATGAACCGCGACTGGCAACAGGCAGGCACCGCGGTCGATGCCTTGCGCGTCGAGCGCGTCGCCAAGCATTTCGGCGCATTCACTGCGCTCGACGGCGTGTCGCTGTCGGTGAAGAAGGGCGAGTTCCTCTGCCTGCTCGGCCCGTCCGGCTGCGGCAAGACGACCTTGCTGCGCATCATCGCCGGCCCTCGAGGCGGCCAGCGACGGTGCGCTGTTCATGTCCGCTGGCGACGCCGAGCGCGACGTGACGCGACTGCCGGCTTCGCAGCGCGACTACGGCATCGTGTTCCAGAGCTACGCGCTGTTTCCCAACCTGACCGTCGCGCAGAACATCGCCTACGGCCTCAAGGGGCGGCGCGAGGACAAGGCGCGGCGTGTCACGGAGCTGCTGGCGCAGATCGGCCTGCCCGGCATCGACGCCAGATACCCGGCCCAGCTCTCGGGCGGCCAGCAGCAGCGTGTCGCGCTGGCCCGGGCGCTGGCGACCAGCCCGTCGCTGCTGCTGCTCGACGAGCCGCTGTCGGCGCTCGACGCCCGCGTGCGCGAGCACCTGCGCCGCGAGATCAAGTCGCTGCAGCAACGGCTTGGCGTGACGACGATCATGGTGACGCACGATCAGGAGGAGGCGCTGACGATGGCCGACCGCGTCGTGGTGATGAACCATGGCGTGATCGAGCAGATCGGCACCCGGAGGAGATCTACGCCCGGCCGGCGAGCCGCTTCGTCGCCGGGTTCGTCGGCCAGTCGAACTGGATCGACGCGAGTTCGGCCGGCATCGGGATGGCGAGGCTGGGTGATCTGCTGCTGGCCGCGACCGTGACGCCGCCAAGGCCGGAAGGCCATCCGCTGACGCTGTTCATCCCCCCGAGGACGTGCAGCTGCATGCGAACTGGGGGCCGGCCGGAACGCAGGTCACCAATACCGCGCTGGCGCATGTGCGCAAGATCGAGCTCCTCGGCGGCTTTTACCGGGTGGCATTGTCGGTGCCGGGCTGGGGCGGCCTGCAGCTTGTCGCCGACGTCGGCCGCGGCGAGTTCGAACACCTGAACCTGTCGCTCGACCGGATGGTGCCGCTGTCGCTGCCGCCAGCGCGCCTGCGCGCATTTGCATCGGCGGAGGAGGGCGCATGATCGCGCTGCGCACACGGCTCGCCAGCGATCGCAGTCAGCTCCTCGCGGCCGGCCTGCTCTGGCTGCTGGTGTCCGCGCTGGTGGTCAGCCTGGCGCTGCCGCTGGCGGCCATCCTCGGCAAGGCGCTGACCGGCGACGACGGCCGCTTCGCCGGACTGGCGCAGTTTGCCGCGATCGCCGGCGGAGAGCGCTTCTGGGACGCGGTGTCGAACAGCCTGGCGGTGTCGCTGGCGACGACCGCGATCGTACTGCCGCTGGCCTATGTTTTGCCGCGGCGCTGACCCGGACCTGCATGCCGGCCAAGCCGCTGTTCCGCGGCCTGGCGCTGATTCCGCTGCTGGCGCCGTCGCTGCTGCCCGGCATCGCGCTCGTCTACCTGTTCGGCAACCAGGGGCTGCTGAAGGCGTGGTTTCCCGATGGCGGCATCTACGGCTTCTGGGGCATCGTCATCGCCGAGGTCTTCTTCACGTTTCCGCATGCGCTGATGATTCTGGTCACGGCGCTGTCGGTTGCCGATGCGCGGCTGTACGAGGCGGCGACGGCGCTCGGCGCGGGCCGGGTCCGGCGCTTCCTGACCGTGACCTTGCCGGCGGCGCGCTACGGGCTGATCTCGTCGGCGCTGGTCGTGTTCACGCTGGTGATCGTCGACTTCGGTGCGCCGAAGGTCATCGGCGGCCAGTACAACGTGCTCGCGGTCGAGGCGTACAAGCAGGTGATCGGCCAGCAGAACTTCCCCAAGGGCGCGGTGATCGGCGTGCTGCTGCTGTTGCCGGCGGTGCTGAGTTTCGTGATCGACCGGGCGCTGCAGAAGCGCCAGCGCGCGCTGCTGACGGCCAGGGCGCAGCCGCTGGTGATCAGGCCGAAGGCCTGGGTCGACGCACTGAGCACGCTGACGTGCACGGTGATCGGCGGCGCGCTGCTGGCCATCCTCGCCACCGCGGTCGCCGCGGCCTTCATCAGATGTGGCCGTACAAGCTGATGCCGACGCTGGCCCACTTCGACTTCGACAATATGGACGGTGGCGGCTGGGCGGCGTTCTACAACAGCGTCAGGCTGGCGCTGGCCACGGCGGTCTGCGGCACGGTCGCGGTGTTCGGCGGCGCCTATCTGGCCGAGAAGAGCCGCGCGGCGCCGGTCGCGCGGCAACTGCTCAAGGCCTTCGCCATACTGCCGATGGCGGTGCCGGGGCTGGTGCTCGGTCTCGGCTACATCTTTTTCTTCAACGATCCGGCCAACCCGCTGCACTTCCTCTACGGCTCGATGACGGTGCTGGTGCTCTGTTCGGTCGCCCACTTCTACACCACGGCCCACCTGACCGCGACCACCGCGCTCAAGCAGCTCGATGACGAGTTCGAGGCCGTCGCCGCATCGCTCAAGGTGCCGTTCTGGACGACCTTGTGGCGCGTGACCCTGCCGGTCTGCCTGCCGGCGATGCTCGACATTGCGCGCTTTTACTTCGTGTCGGCGATGTGCACGGTGTCGGCGGTGATCTTCCTCTACACGCCCGACACGGTGCTTGCCTCGGTTGCGGTGCTGAACATGGACGACGCCGGCGACACCGCAGCGGCGGCGGCGATGGCGACGCTGATCGTTGCCGCATCGGCGCTCGTCTGCCTGCTGTTCAGCCTTGCCGCGTGGTGGCTGGGCCGCAGGACGCAGGCGTGGCGGCAACGCTGATTCGATCGTGCCGGGGCGCTGCCCGGTTTTTAAGTAACGAAAAATTCGTCTAGATGACTGAGGGATGATGATGAGGGAAGCCCAATGAGAGATGCCATTCTGCTCACGCCGGGGCCGCTGACGACGAGTCTGGCGACCAAGACCGCGATGCTGACCGACTGGGGATCGTGGGATGGCGCGTTCAACGCGCTGACGGCGCAGGTCTGCACGGCGCTGGTCGACATTGCCCACGCCGCCGAGACCCACGTCTGCGTGCCGCTGCAGGGATCGGGCACCTTTGCGGTCGAGGCCGCGATCGGCAACCTGGTGCCCAGGGGCGGCAAGATCCTCGTGCTCGTCAACGGCGCCTACGGCCGGCGGATGGCACGGATCGCCGAAGTGATCGGCCGGCGGGTCGCGGTCTGCGAAACGGCCGACGACACGCCGCCCGATCCGGCCGAGCTGGCCGCCAGGCTCGCCGCCGACCCGGCGATCAGCCACGTCGGCGTCATCCATTGCGAAACCAGCACCGGCATCCTCAACCCGCTGGCCGAGATCGCCGCCGTGGTCGAGCGCGCCGGGCGCAGCCTGATCGTCGACGCGATGAGCAGCTTCGGTGCGCTGCCGGTCGACGCGCGCGAGATCCGCTTCGATGCGTTGATCGCGTCGGGCAACAAATGCCTCGAGGGCGTGCCCGGCGTCGGTTTCGTCATCGCCCGGCGCGATGCGCTGCTGGCGTCGAGCGGCAACAGCCATTCGCTGGCGATGGACCTCGTCGACCAGTACCTCTACCTGCAGAAAACCGGCCAGTGGCGCTTCACGCCGCCGACCCACGTCGTCGCGGCGTTGGCCGCCGCGCTCGACCAGTACCGGCAAGAGGGCGGCCAGTCGGCCCGGCTGGTGCGCTATGCCGCCAACTGCCGCAGGCTGATCTCGGGGCTGGCGCGGATCGGGCTCAGGCTGTTCCTCGAGCCGTCGCTGCAGGCGCCGATCATCGTCACCTTCCACGCGCCGAACCATCCGACTACGACTTCAAGCGCTTTTACGAGGCGGTGCGCGCACGCGGCTTCGTGCTCTACCCGGGCAAGCTCACCGCGGTCGAAACCTTCCGCGTCGGCTGCATCGGCGCGATCGACGGCGCCGAGATCGGCCAGGCGGTTGCCGCGATTGCCGATGCACTCGCCGAACTCGGCTGGACCCACTGACTTTGTCGCGGCCGGCAAAGCCCCGCTGGCATCGTTGTGCTCGCTTGCCGTACTTGCTTGTACTGTCTGCGCTTCGCACGCCTTGCCAGCGGGGCTTTTCCGGTCGCTCCGTATTACCAGGAGCATACCTATGAACTACCGCTACACCCGCCGCTACGCCGGCCAATTGCAAGCCGTAATTTTCGACTGGGCCGGCACCGTCGTCGACTTCGGCTCGTTCGCGCCGACGCAGGTGCTGCTCGACGCATTCGGCGGCTTCGGCGTCGACATCGACATGGCCGAGGCCCGCGTGCCGATGGGCCTCGCCAAGTGGGACCACATCCCGCGCGCTCGGCGACATGCCGCAGATCGCTGCGCGCTGGCATGCGAAGTACGGCCGCGGCATGAGCAATGGCGACGTCGATGCCGTCTACGAGGCCTTCATGCCGCTGCAGGTTGCGCGGGTCGGCCAGTATTCGCAGCTGATCCCCGGTGCGCTCGACGCGATTGCGGCGCTGCGGGCGCAGGGCATCAAAATCGGCTCGTGCTCGGGCTATCCGCGCGTGGTGATGGACGCGCTGCTGCCGATCGCGCTTGATCGCGGCTATGCGCCGACTGCACGATCGCCACCGACGACCTGCCGCCGGCGGGCGTCCGGGGCCATGGATGGCGCTCGAGAACGTCATCCGCCTAGGCATCAGCGACGTTGCCGCCTGCGTCAAGGTCGACGACACCGTGCCCGGCATCGCCGAGGGGCTGGCGGCCGGGATGTGGACCGTCGGGCTGTCGGCGTCGGGCAACGAAGTCGGCCTGAAGCTACGAGGAATGGGCGGCGCTAAGCCCGCCCGAACAGGCCGCGCGCCGCGCGCCGGCCGAGCGAAGCTCGACGCCGCCGGCGCGCATTTCGTCATCGACAGCATTGCAGACCTGCCGGCGGTCATCGCCGAGATCGATGCGCGCCTCGCGCGCGGGGAGCGGCCGTGAATCAGACCGCGCGGCAAGCGGCCGTGAGTGCGGCCAAACGGTGCGACATCGCCATCGTCGGGGCCGGCATCGTCGGGCTGGCACACGCGCTGGCGGCGGCCAGACGCGGCCACAAGGTGACGGTGTTCGAGCGCGACAGCCAGCCGCTCGGCGCATCGGTGCGCAACTTCGGCCTCGGCCTCGTGCTCGGCCAGACGCAGGGCGAAATGCGCGAGCTGGCGCAGGCCAGCCGCGAGATCTGCTCGACGTGCTGCTGAAGGCCGGTTGCTGGCACAAGGCGCAGGGCAGCGTGACGGTGGCACGCAATCCGGTCGAGCAGGCGGTGCTCGACGAGTTCCAGGCGCTGCGTGGCGACAGCTACGGCACGCGGCTCATCAGTCCGGCCGAGGTCGGCGCGTTCGGCGTGCCTTTCGACAACGTGACCGGCGCGCTCTACAGCGGCGACGAGATCGCGTTCGAATCGCGCGTTGCCTTGCCGCGTCTCGTCGCTTGGCTGGCCGAAGTGCACGGCGTCGAGTTCGTTTTCGGTACGCAGGTCAACGCGATCGAATTGCCGAACGTGACGACGAGCCGTGGCATCTGGCAGGCCGAACAGGCCATCATCTGCGCCGGCCACGATTTCCAGACGCTCTTCCCCGACGCCTACGCCGAGCCGCCGCTGCAGCGTTGCGCGCTGCAGATGCTCCGGGTTGCCAACCCCGGCATCACGCTCGGCCCGGCGCTGATGACCGGGATGTCGACCCTGCGCTACGGCTCGTTCGCCGGGCTCGAGTCGCTGGCCGCGCTGCGCCGCCAGCTCGACGCCACCGATCCGGTCTGGCTGGCCGAGGGCATCCATCTGATCGTCCAGCAGGTCGGCGAGTCGGGCGAGCTGCTGATCGGCGATTCGCACCGCTACGGCGAGTCGGTCGGGCCGTTCAACGCCGAGGCGATCGACCAGCGCCTGTTGGAGCTGGCCGAATCGCTGCTCGGGCGTCGGCTGACGGTGCTCGAACGCTGGCAGGGCGTCTACGCCAGCGGCCCGGGCGGCTACCTCGTCAGGCAGGCGGCGCCGGGCGTCACCGCGGTGGCGATCACCTGCGGCATCGGCATGAGCGTGTCGTTCGGGCTGGCCGAGCGGGTGCTCGGTGCGACACTGGCGTAAACGCACAACACGGATGCGGCTTGTACAGATCGCAACATCCGCTCTGGCGCCGGCTGGCTATGATCGCCGCCGCGGTGCAGGGTGCACCGCATTCCGGTATCCGTGCGATGTCCTCAGCCTGCCAGTCCTGCGGCGCTTGCTGCGCCAGCTTCCGCGTCTCGTTCTACTGGGGCGAAACCGACGCCTGCCCGGGTGGCACGGTGCCGGCCGAGCTGACGACGCCGATCAATCCGTGGCGGGTGGCGATGCGCGGCACCGAAACCGCGCCGGTGCACTGCATTGCGCTGCAGGGCGAGGTCGGCGTATCGGTCGGCTGCGGCATCTATGCGCGGCGATCGAGCACCTGCCACGAGTTTTCCGAGGGTGACGAGCGCTGCAATGACGCGCGGGCGCGGCACGGGCTGCCGGCGCTGGCCGTCGCAGGCTGATCGGCCGGATGCATTGCCGGTCACACGCTGCGGCATAATCTGCGAAAATCATGCCGATTGCATGGCAAGCACCTGTTTACGATCTTTTCACGGCTACGTTTCGGGCCGTGCCGGGGGCAGGGCGTGAACCGCGCCGCGGTACGAGTACCGCAAGCGGTTTGCAGCGCGGTCCGCCGCCGGCACTGCCCGGAAGCCGGTGGAGCGAGCCGGGAAAAAACGTATCACTGCGTTGTGCTTCTTGCCAATAAGCCGTTATTGCCCGCGTCGCACGCCTTGTGGCGGTGTTTTTTCCGGCTCGGCGCGGCCGCGAAAAAATCGTAAACAGCTTCCAAGGAAAGCCCGATGCGGCTGCTGATACTTCTGCTGCTCTGCCTTGCCGCGAAGGCACACTCGGCGCTGGTCCTCGACGCCCGGGCGACGATGTACGACGCGGCGCCGGCAGTCGGCTATCTCGAGGACGCCGGCAGGGCGCTGACGATAGACGACGTCCGCAAGGCAGACGGATTCCGCCCGCTGCCGCCATCGCACAGCGATCCCAACTTCGGCTACTCGCACAGCACCTACTGGCTGAAGCTGACCGTGCAGCGCGGCATGGCGCCGGCGGACTGGCTGCTCGAGATCGGCTATTCGTCGCTCGACCACATCACCGTCTACGCGCCGGGTGCCACCGCGCAGTTCGGCGACAAGCTGCCGTTCGCACAGCGGCCGCTGCCGTACCGGCACTTCGTGGTGCCATTGTCGCTGCCGGCCGGCGAATCGACGGTCTACCTGCGCGTCGTGTCCGAAGGCAACCTCACCGTGCCGCTGCGGCTCTGGCAACCGGCCGCCTTCCACGCACACAGTCGCGACGAATACGCGCTGCTGGCGCTGTACTACGGCATGCTGCTGGCGCTGGCGCTCTACAACCTGCTGCTGTATTTCTCGCTGCGCGAGCGGGTCTATCTCGTCTATGTCGCGTTCGCAGCGAGCATGGCGGTCGGGCAGCTGTCGCTCAACGGTCTGGGCAACCAGTACCTGTGGCCGCAGTGGCTGGCCTGGGGCAATGTCGCGCTGCCCAGCGGTTTTGCCGCCACCGGTTTCTTCGGCGCGCTGTTCACGCGGATGTTCCTCGATACCGCCACGGTGGCACCGAGGGCCGACCGGCTGATCGTCGTGCTGATGACCGGATTCGGCCTCGCCGCACTCGCGCCGGCGGTGCTGCCTTACCAGTGGGCGGCCGTCGTGACCTCGCTGCTCGGGGCATCGTTCTCGCTGCTGGCGGTGGTCATCGGCGTGCTGTGCCTGCTGCGCCGCCAGCCCGGTGCGCGCTACTTCCTGCTTGCATGGACGCTGCTGCTCGCCGGCGTCGGCATGATGGCCATGCGCAACCTCGCGTGGCTGCCGACCAATGCGCTGACCAGCCATACGATGCAGATCGGCTCGGCGCTGGAAATGCTGCTGCTGTCGTTCGCCCTCGCCGACCGCATCCAGGTGTCGCGCCGCCAGGCCGAGGCGGCGCAGGCCGAGACGCTTGCGACGCGCGAGATGGCGCTGCATGCGTCGCGCGAGAGCGAGCAGGCGCTCGAAGCCAAGGTCGCCGAGCGCACGCAGGCACTGACCGACGCCAACGCCAGGCTGGCGCTGAGCGAGGCACAGCTGACCCGGCTGGCGCATCACGATCCGCTGACCGGGCTGCCGAACCGGTTACTGCTGCACGACCGGCTGAAGACGGCGCTGGCGCGTGCCGGCCGAAACGGGGCAAGGCTGGCCTTACTGCTGATCGACATCGACGGCTTCAAGGCGGTGAACGATTGCTACGGCCACGATGTCGGCGATGCGCTGCTCAAGGCGATTGCGCTGGCGCTGCGCCAGCAGGTCCGCGCCAGCGACACCGTCGCCCGTCTCGGCGGCGACGAATTCGTGATCCTGCTCGAGAACGTCGGCGAGCCGGACGATGCCGAGCGGATCGCGGTCCAGATCAACGACGCGGTCCGCGTCATCCACCACTCGCTCGGCATCGACATCGGGGTCAGCGCCAGTATCGGCATTGCGGTGCCGGCCGGCGACACGGCCGATATCGGCACGCTGATCCGCCTGGCCGACCAGGCGATGTACCGCGCCAAGGCGGGGGGGCGCGACGGCTGGTGCCTGGCCTAGGGCGGCGGCCGAAACCGCTGCCGGCGGTATGGCGTATCGGCTGTCGGTGCGTCTTCGCCGTCAAACCGGATTCCGATCGCCGCACTCAACCTTGTTCGAGTGCGTCCCGCAGGTCGCGAACGTCGAAGGCCTGATGGCCGGTCGCCGGCCGCCGCATGATCCGCGTGCACGCTTCGGCGATGCGCGGGCTGGTCAGCGGTGTGACCGATTGCGGCAGCATGTAGGCGAACTGCGCGAGGTAGGCCGACTTGAACCGGGCCAGCCAGCCCTGGCCGGCCGGCGGCGTCCTGAACACCGTCGGATGGACATGGGCGACGTGCTCGAACGACAGCAGCGCCAGCTGGCGGCCGGTCTCGCCGGCGGCAAGCGGAACGTGCCGCATCATCTGCGCGCCGGGTGCCATCGCTTCGATCAGGCAGAAGCGCCGCGCGCCGGCCTGTGCGGCGGCGTGCGCCAGCGCAACGATGTCGCCGGGGCCGATTGCATGGATGCCGGCATCGCGCTGGTTGGCAAGGCCGCGTTCGCCGACATGGCAGTAGACGTCGTCGACCCGCGGCAGCCGCGCGGCGGCTAGCCCGGCGTGATCGAGCGGTTCGCCGGCCAGCAGCACTTCACCGCAGCGCGACGTGCTGCTGAGCAGCGGCTTGCTCGTCAGCACCCAGACGTGCCGGTACTCGACGAGCAGCCGGTTCAGCAGCGCCTCGCCGAGCCGGTTGACCGCGCCGGCGATCAGCGCGGTCCGACGCTCGTCCGCTTCGGGCCTCACGTCCTGCAGCGCACCCCGCAGGTCGAGATGCGGTTTCAAGCTGACATCCCGAATCGTCGCGAGCAGCCCGAGAGCAAGGAGGGCTTTGAACCAAACCCGAGATGATACGCACCGTATCTCGCAAGGGGACTTGCTTCGCGGCGCAGCGAGGGTCGGGTGAAAGACCGACGCAGCAATCGGGTTGCGCAGCAGATCCGGGGGAGACCGGTCATCGGCGGGTGATCTCGTCCCAGCTCTTGTTCAGCCGCTTCAGCGATACCGGGTACGGCGTCTTGAGCTCCTGCGCGAACAGCGAGATGCGCAGCTCCTCGATCATCCACCGGAACGGCAGCAGCGGCGCGGTATCGCGACCTTCGCGCTGCCAACGATCGAGCTCGGATTCCCAGCGCTGCCACAGCTCGGTGATCTCGGCGTTGCGCTGGCCGTCGCGTTGCGGGTTCGCGACGCGCTTCTCGAGCCGGATGCGGATCGCCTTCAGGTACAGCGGCAGCCGCGGCAACTGCTCCCACGGCGTCGCGGCCAGAAAGCCCTGGTAGACCAGCGTGCCGAGCTGCTGGTTCAGCGCGTGGGCAAGATTGCCCGACCTGTTCGCCGCCATCACCACCGGCACGTATTCGGCGACGACCGCCGCGAGCGTGCGGACCACGGCATCGCGCACGCTCGGCAGCCGTACCTTGGCGCGCGATTTCTGGTTGTCGAAGTCCTTCTTGCTGCGCGGCGCTTCGTCGTCGCCGACGAAGGCGCGGTCGCAGATCGCCGCGACGATGTCCGCCATCAACTGGTCGGCATTCTGTGTGCCGCGCAGCGCAATGGCGTGCTGCTGGAAGTTGGGTACGGATTTCTCGAGCTGCTTCACGTGTTCCTTGAGCTCGAAACGCAGCAACTGCACCACGCCTTGCCGGTGTGCCCCGGCTGCGGCGTGGGCGGTATCGAACAGCCGGATCGCGCAACTGTCGTCATCGGGCACCAGCGCCGGGTAGCCGGTCAGCTTGCGGCCGTGGCGCTTGAAGGTGAGCTGTTCGGGCAGGTCGCCGAAGTCCCACTTCACGATGCCGGATTTCTCGATACCGGCATCGTCGGCCTCGTCGCGGAACGTCAGTTGCGCCGCTTCGCCGAGCTGGGCGCGGATCGCGATCAGGTCGCGGCCCGCTGCCAGCTCCTGGCCGGCGTCGTCGACGACGCGGAAGTTCATCAACAGGTGGGGCGGCAGCACGCCGGGGTCGAAATCCTCGGCGCTCACGGTCAGCCCGGTACCGCGAGTGACGGCGTGCGCCAGTTGCGGCAGCAGCGGCGCCTCGCGGTCGGCCTTGTCGAGTTCGGTCAGCATCCTGGTCGCGAACTCGGGCACCGGCACGCAGACGCGGCGGATCGCCTTGGGCAGCGACTTGACCAGCAGCGTGACCTTCTCGCGCAGCATGCCCGGCACCAGCCAGTCGAACACCGCGTGGTTGACGCGGTTGAGCTGGTGCAGCGGAAGGGTGAGCGTGACGCCGTCGAGCGCGTGGCCGAGCTCGAAGCGGTAGGCGAGCGGCAGCCTGGCCTCGGCCAGCTTGAAGAACACCGGGAACTGCTCCTCGGTCACCGCGTCGGCGGTGTGGCTCATCAGGAACTCGCGGCTCAGGTACAAGAGCTGCGGCTGTTCGCGTTCGGCCTTTTTCAGCCAGGCCTCGAAGCTGGCGCCGTTGACGACGTCCGCCGGCACGCGCTCGTCGAAGAACGCATACAGCGCGTTCTCGTCGACCAGCACGTCCTGCCGGCGTGCCTTGTGTTCGAGCTCCTCGATCTCGAGCAAGAGTTCGAGGTTGTGGTCGAAGAACTTGGCCTTGGTCTGGTAGTTGAAACGGACCAGCGCCTCGCGGATGAAGATCTCGCGCGCCTCGACCGGATTGATGCGGCCGTAGTGGACGCGGCGGCGGTTGACGATGGGCAGGCCGTACAGCGTGACGCGCTCGCTGGCGATCACCTGTGCACCGTTCTTCTCCCAGTGCGGATCGAAGTACTGCTTCTTGGTCAGGTGGGTCGCGAGTTTTTCGATCCACTCGGATTCGATCGCTGCAACACCGCGCGCGTACAGCCTGGTCGTTTCGACCAGTTCGCCGGCGACGATCCACTTCGGCCGCGCCTTTTTCAGCCCCGATCCCGGGAAGATGTTGAACTTGATGTCGCGTGCGCCGAGGTATTCGTCGCGGTCGGGCTGCTTGAAACCGATATTGCCCAAGAGGCCGGTGATTAGCGCCTTGTGGATCTGCTCGAAGGTGCCGGTGGTCTCGTTCCGGCGCCAGCCGAGGTCGTCGACGATGTCGGCCAGTTGCCGGTACAGGTCACGCCACTCGCGCAGCCGGATGTGCGACAGGAAATGCGTGTGGCACACCTCGACGAGCTGGCGGTTCGATGTCTTCTCGGCGACGGCCTTTTCGAAGAAGGCCCACAGGTTCAGATAGGTGAGGAAGTCGGACTTCTCGTCGACGAACTTTGCCTGCGCGCGGTCGGCGGCGTCGCGGGCGTCGAACGGCCGGTCGCGCGGGTCCTGCACCGACAGGCCCGAGGCGATGATCAGGATCTCGGACAGGCATTGCTGTTCATGGCCGGCAAGCAGCATCCGCGCCAGTCGCGGGTCGACCGGCAGCCGCGCAAGCTGCTTGCCGACCGGGGTCAGCTCGTCGAGGTCGTCGACGGCACCGAGCTCGTGTAGCTGCTGGTAACCGTCGGCAACCAGCCGGCCCGACGGCGCTTCGAGGAAGGGGAAGGCGTCGACCTTGCCGAGCCTGAGCGCGGCCATGCGCAGGATGACGCCGGCCAGACTCGAACGGATGATCTCGGGGTCGGTGAAGGCCGGGCGCAGATTGAAGTCTTCTTCCGAATAAAGCCGTACGCAAATGCCCGAGGAGACGCGGCCGCAACGGCCGGCACGCTGCCTGCCCGATGCCTGCGAGATCTTTTCGACCAGCAACTGCTCGACCTTGGCGCGCGGGCTGTAGCGGTTGATCCGTGCCAGTCCCGAGTCGATCACGTAGCGGATGCCGGGAACGGTCAGCGAGGTTTCGGCGACATTGGTCGCGAGCACGACGCGGCGGCCGTTGCCGGGGCGGAAGATGCGCTGCTGGTCTTCGTTGCTGAGCCGTGCGAACAGAGGAATCACTTCGGCATTGCGGAGCTTGGCCTTGCGGAAGGCCTCGGCGGTTTCGCGGATTTCGCGCTCGCCGGGCAGGAAGACCAGCACGTCGCCGGCGCCGTCATGCCGCCACAGGTGCTCGACCTCGGCAACGATCGCTTCCTCCATCTCGATCTCGGCGTCGTCCTCGTCGCGGCTTTCCAGCGGCGCGTAGCGGACTTCGACCGGATAGGTGCGGCCCGAGACTTCGAGTACCGGCGCGCCGTCGAAATGCTGCGAAAAGCGCTCGGCGTCGATCGTCGCCGAGGTGACGATGACCTTGAGGTCGGGCCGGCGCGGCAGCAGCTGCTTCAGGTAGCCGAGCAGGAAGTCGATGTTGAGGCTGCGTTCGTGCGCCTCGTCGACGATGATCGTGTCGTAGGCGGTCAGGTCGCGGTCGGACAGCGTTTCGGCGAGCAGGATGCCGTCGGTCATCAGCTTGATGTAACTGTCGCCACCGGATTTCTCGGTGAAGCGGACCTTGAAGCCGACGATGGCGCCGAGTTCGCTCTTGAGCTCCTGCGCAATCCGGCTGGCGACCGACCGCGCGGCGAGGCGCCTTGGCTGCGTATGACCGATTAGGCCGTTGATGCCGCGACCCAGTTCGAGACAGATCTTCGGCAACTGCGTCGTTTTGCCCGAGCCCGTTTCGCCGCAGACGATGACAACCTGATTCGCCGCGATGGCCGCGCGGATTTCGTCGCGCCGCTGGTTGACCGGCAGCGATTCGTCGAAGCTCGGGACTGGCAGGTTCTGCCGGCGCCGTTCGGTCTTGGCGGCTGCGTGGTTCAGTTCCTGACCCAGTTCGGTCTCGAGCCGGTCAACCGGTTTGCCGGCGGCACGACGGGTTTCGAGCGTGGCGAGCTTTCTTGCCAGCGCCGCGTGTTCGCGCGCCGGTACGCGGCTCAGGAGATCGGAAAGAGTGGACGTGGCGTTCATTGCTGCGCGGCGTATTTGAGGTAACCGCGCAGTTTATCACGCCGTGCCGGCCGTCCCGGCGGCGCCGGCCGTGTGCAGAACGACCAGTGTTGTGCGCTGCTCGACGCAGGTGATCGCACGGGCTTCGCCCAGCAGCGTCTGTTCGCCGACGGTGAAGCGGGTGCTGCACTGAGCCTGCCCGTCCGGCGGCAGCAGGTCGGCGCCCGCGACTGCGGCCAGGGGGCGGCCGAGCAGGCCGACCGGCGGCGTGTTCAGCAGCTCGCAGGCGCGCAGGTTGGCAAATTCGATCTGGCCCTCGCGGACCAGCAGGAAGGCGCAAGGCAGCGCATCGGCAATGTCGCCGCCGAGCGGGTCGGTCAGCGCCAGCGCGGCCTCGGCGGCCTTGACGTGGCTGATGTCGATGGCGATCGACAGGACGTAGACCTCGCCGTCGCGCACCAGCGGCTGCTTGGTGATGTCGAACCAGTGGGTGCGGCCGCTCGGCGGCGTCCAGTGATCGACGAGACGGATCGTCTGGCCGTGTTCGAGTACTTCGGCGTCGCCGGTCGCAAACGGCAGTGCATCGTCCTCGAGCCCCATGTGCGACTGGACGAGCAGGTCGTGGCCAAGGGTCGTCTGCGTTGCGCGGTTGACGAGCAGGAAGCGCCCGTGCCGGTCGCGCACGAAGATCAGGTTGGGGCTGACGTCGATGATCTGGTTGACGAACAGCTGTTGCTGGAACAGCGCTTCCTCGGTGTCGCGGACCGCCGTGACGTCGCGGATCAGCGCGATGCATTCGCGCGCGCTGCGCGGCATCAGCCGCACTTCGAAGCTGCGCGCATTGCGCTCCTCGTTGCCGATCCGGTATTCGAACTGCTGCGGCTTGTTGCTGCTCTGGACGGCGATCAGCGCCTCGAGGTACTGCCGGGCGATCCGGGCCGGAAACAGCGAGGAGATGCGGTTGTTGCCGTTGCCGGGCAGCGGGTGCTGCGCGCACTGGTTGGTATTGAGCGAGAGCGCCACGCGGGTCGCGTAGTCGACCTGCCAGACGAGGTCGGGCAGGCAGGCCGGCAGGTCGGCGAAATCCGGTGCCGGCACGGCGCCGGTTTTGCGCCGTGTGCCGGCAAGCAGTACCAGCGCACACGTAACGATGCCGAGCTGCAACAGCAGCAGCGTGATCGACGAGACGGCCAGCACGTGGCTCAGCGCCAGCAGGATGGCAATGCCGGCCGCGGCCGCGATGAAAACGGGGGAGGGCAGGGAGCGCATGCCGGGTCGGGCGCCTGTCCGTGAGGGTCGAAGACGATCCGAGTGTATCGGTCGCCCGGCGGCTTGACCATCAGACGTTTCCGCCGCGGTGACGGCATTGCAACACCGTGACGGAAATGCAAAAAGCCAGCTTGCGCTGGCTTTTTGCGAGTGTCTTGGCGGAGCGGACGGGACTCGAACCCGCGACCCCCGGCGTGACAGGCCGGTATTCTAACCAACTGAACTACCGCTCCGCAGCGGTCTCGTTACATCCGGTATTCCGGATGACTGGTGGGTGATGACGGGGTCGAACCGCCGACATTCTGCGTGTAAGGCAGACGCTCTACCAACTGAGCTAATCACCCGTCGTCAAACGAGGAGCGCATTTAAGCATGTGAACTTCTGGTCGTCAACACGTTTTTCAAAATAGTGCAGTTGAACGGCAAAAACGGACGGCGGTAGCGGCTGTAACCTGCTTGGAGTATAAAACGAAGACAATTTTTCACAGTTCTGTAATGTTCGGAAAAGACAAGTGTTCAAGGGTCTTGCGCTGAAGTCCAAGTTGCCCGGGCTGGCCGGCGTGCGCCCGGTGCTGGAGATCGCCCTGGTACTCGTCATCGCCTGGGTGGCGGCAGGGGTTTTCTGGCAACTGTTCGCGCCGCGCCATGCCGGCCCCCGGCTGGTGCCGCCGTTGTCGGCGCCGGCAGCCGGTGTGCAGGTCTGGACGGGCGCGCCGTCGTGGTTCGGCGCGGGCGAGGCGACGGCTGCAACGAGCAGCCTGTCGGCCAGGCTGATTGCCGTGGTGGCCGGCGATGCGCGCAGCAGTGCGGCGGTGTTCACCGGGCTCGAGGCCAGTGCGGTCGCGTTGCGCGTCGGCGACGATTTGCAGCCCGGAGTCCGTCTGGTGCAGGTGGCGCGCGACCGGGTCGAACTCGAACGCAACGGCCGCCGTGAAGTGCTGATGCTCGACGGCCGCGATGCCAGCGCTGCAGCGCCGGGCCTACCGGCGGCGGCCGAGCCCGCGGCGCAAACGCTCTACCGCGGCCAGCTCGCGGCAACGATGCAGGCCGGCAATATCGCCGACTGGGCCAGGGGACTGGCGCCTGCGCCCGGCGGCGGCATTCTGGTCAACGATCCGGCGCAACAGCCGCTGGCCAGGTCGCTGCAACTGCAGGCCGGCGACGTGCTCAAGTCGGTGAACGGCCAGAATCTGGCGCAGCCGGCCGACATGTCGCTGCTGTTTACTGCGTTCAGCCAGCAGGCACAGATCAGACTTTCGGTGTTGCGTGGCGGTGTACCGACCACGCTGCAGTACCAAATCCAACCCTGAATACCACGATGAAATCCATGTTTCGCGCGTCCCGTCATGTCCTGTTCGCCGGCCTTCTGGCGACGCAGGCCTTTGCCGCCGACGACAAGGTGACGCTCAACTTCGTCAACGCCGACATCGAATCGACCGTCAAGGCGGTCGGGCTGATCACCGGCAAGAACTTCCTGATCGACCCGCGCGTGAAAGGGACGATCAATATCGTTTCGTCGCAGCCGATCGACAAGGCGTCGGTCTACCCGGTGCTGCTGTCGGCGCTGCGCCAGCAGGGCTTTACCGCGGTCGAGTCGGGCAAGCTGATCAAGGTGATGCCCGAGGGCGACGCCAAGACGAGCGGCGGGCCGACCGAGAGCCGCGAGCTGCGCGCCGCCGGCGACAGGATCGTGACCCAGGTCTATCCGCTCAGGTTCGAGTCGGCGAACCAGATCCTGCCGATATTGCGGCCGCTGGTGTCGGCCAACAACGCGATCTCGGTCTACGCGCCGACCAACACGCTGGTGATCACCGATTACGCCGACAACATCCGCCGGCTCAACCGGATCATCCAGAGCATCGACCAGCCGACGCAGTCGGACATCTACCCGATCCAGCTCAAGTACGCGTCGGCCGTCGACGTTTCGCAGACGCTTTCCAGACTGATGCCCGAGCTCAATGCGCAGGGCGCGATCCCCGGCGCTGCGCCGCTCGACGGGGCGCGACGCAGCAGCGTCGTGCCGGACGTGCGCAGCAATACCCTGCTGGTGCGCAGCGAGAACGCCGTCCATGCACAGCAGATTCGCCGTCTGGTCGAAACGCTCGACCAGCCCGGTGCGGCTGGCGGCAACATCCATGTCGTCTATCTGCGCAATGCCGAAGCGGTGAAGCTCGCCGCGACGCTCAAGGGCGTGCTCACCGGTCAGGACAGTGGCGGCACGCAGACGGGTAGCAGCAGTACGGCGTCGCTGACGACGAGCAGTTCGAACGGCGGTCTGTCGCTGCCGCCGAGCAGCACCCCGTCGGCGCCGGCGGGCGGCTCGGCCGCCAGCGTGCAGATCGGCGGCACGACGGTGCTGCTACAGGCCGACCCGATGACCAATTCGCTGATCATCACCGCGCCGGACAACGTCTACAACAACCTGCGTTCGGTGATCGACAAGCTCGACGTGCGCCGCGCGCAGGTCTATGTCGAGGCGATGATCGCCGAGGTCAACGCATCCAAGGTCGGCGAGTTCGGCGTGCAATGGCTGCTCGGTGGCGGCGGCGACAATGTGTCCGGCGTCGGCGTCAGCGCGCTCGGGCTGCTGTCGAATAGCATCGGCAGCCTGATCAGCGGCATCGTCAACAAGGACCCGAACGCGATTCCGACCGGCTTGACCGTCGGCGTGGTCAACGGCAACCCGTTCAAGGAGGGTGGCAAGACGCCGACGCTCGGCGTGCTTGCCAGCGCGCTGCAGAACACCGGCGACGCCAACATCCTGTCGACGCCGAACCTGATCACGCTCGACAACGAGGAAGCGCGGATCATGGTCGGCCAGAACATCCCGATCATCACCGGTACGCAGTCGTCGACCGGCAGCAACCCGAACCCGTTCACGACGGTCGAGCGCAAGGACATCGGCATTTCGCTGCGCGTGAAGCCGCAGGTGTCCGAGGGCGGCAGCATCACGCTGTCGGTGTACCAGGAGGTGTCGACGATCGACAAGACCGTCAACACCGGCGGGACCGGCATCGCGACCAAGAAGCGCGCGCTCGAATCCAAGGTGCTCGTCGACGACGGCCAGGTCGTCGTGCTCGGCGGGCTGATCCAGGACCAGCTCGACAACGCGGTCAACAAGGTGCCGATGCTCGGCGACGTGCCGGGGTTGGGCAACCTGTTCAAGTACCAGAGCCGCAACTGGGGCAAGGTCAACCTGATGATCTTCCTGCGCCCGGTGATCCTGCGCGACGGTGCGGCCAGCAATACGCTGTCGACCGACCGCTACCAGTACCTGCGCAACGAGCAGGCCAAGTTCGGCTTCGACAGCAATCCCTTCCTGCCCGACCTGCCCAAGGTCGGATTGCCGGCCTTGCCGGCGGCCAAGCCGGCTGAGGCGGTCGATCCGGCCAGGCCGGCCGCCGGGGCCGAACCGGGACAGCCATGAGCCGTCTGGTACCGTTCCATTTCGCCCGCGACCGCGGCGTCGTCGACCTTGGCGGCGACAACGCCAGCGTGCAGGTGCTGATGCGCCGCGGCGCGTCGCTGGCGGCGCTGAACGAGCTGCGTCGCGTTGCCGGCAGGCCGCTCGACGTCGAACTCGTCGATCCGGCCGAGTACGAGCAGCGGCTCTCGCAGCTGTTCAGCAACGGCAGCCAGGCCGCGAGCGTGGCCGACGACGTCGAGCAGCAGGTCGACCTCTCAAGGCTGGTGCAGGCGCTGCCCGAGATCGAAGACCTGCTCGATGCGCAGGACGATGCGCCGATCATCCGGCTGATCAATGCGCTGCTGACCGAGGCGCTGCGCGAGGGCGCATCCGACCTGCACCTCGAGGCGTTCGAAACGCGCTCGCTGGTGCGCTTTCGCGTCGACGGCGCGCTGCGCGACGTGCTCGAACCCAAGCGCGCGCTGCACGCGGCGCTGGTGTCGCGGATCAAGGTCATGGCCGGGCTCGACATCGCCGAAAAACGGCTGCCCCAGGACGGCCGGATCACGCTGCGCATCGCCGGCCGGCCGGTCGACGTCCGTGTTTCGACCCTGCCGTCGGGACACGGCGAACGCGCGGTGCTGCGCCTGCTCGACAAGTCGGCCGGGCGGCTGAATCTGGCCAGGCTCGGCATGGGCGGACGCACGCTCGAGCAACTGCAGGATCTGCTGAAGCAGCCGCACGGCATCGTTCTCGTCACCGGGCCGACCGGCTCGGGCAAGACGACGACGCTGTATGCGGCGCTGTCGCAGATGGACGCGAAGACCGCCAACATCATGACCGTCGAGGACCCGATCGAATACGACCTCGACGGCGTCGGCCAGACGCAGATCAACCCCAAGATCGACATGAGCTTTGCCCGGGCGCTGCGTGCGATCCTGCGCCAGGATCCGGACGTGATCATGATCGGCGAAATCCGCGATCTCGAAACCGCGCAGATCGCCGTGCAGGCGTCGCTGACCGGTCATCTGGTGCTGGCGACGCTGCATACCAACGATGCCGCCAGCGCGGTGACACGGCTGACCGACATGGGCATCGAGCCCTTCCTGCTGGCGAGCTCGCTGCTCGGCGTGCTGGCGCAACGGCTGGCACGCACATTGTGCCCGGACTGCCGGACTGCCTATGCTGCAGACGAGGCCGAGCGTTCGGCCATGGGGTCGATGGCGCCAGTGACGCTCTACCGGCCGGCCGGATGCCCGGCGTGCAACGGCAGCGGCTACCGCGGGCGCTCTGGTGTGTACGAGATGCTGCTGGTCGACGAAACGGTGCGCGGGCTGATCCATCGTCACGGCAACGAACAGACCATCAAGCAGCATGCGCTGCAGCAGGGCATGCTGACCCTGCGCCAGGACGGCGAGCGGCTGGCGCGGGACGGCCGGACCAGCCTCGAAGAGGTCTGGCGGGTGACGCGCGAACACTGATGAAGGAGGCGACATGGGGCATGGATTGCCGGCACCGGATGCGCGTGGCGCATTGCGCGTGCCCTTGGGGTGCAAGGTCAGGATGCGCGGCGGCGACGGCGAGACGCATTACGGCATCTGCGCCGACCTGTCGGTCAGCGGGCTGACGGTAAGAACGTCCTTCGTGCCGCAGGCCGGCGAGGTCATCGAGGTCTGCGTGCTGCCACCGCCGCAGGGCGGGCGGACCAACCCGCTGTCGGCCCGTGCCAGGGTCGTGCGCTGCCACGCCGTCGACGCCGAGTACGAACTGGGCCTGGCAATCGAGGAAATCCTCCGGTGAGGTGATCGCGGCGCCGTCACCGCCGACCTTGCACGGACGACGGCCGTTCACGATTGCGGCAACCCGGCGGTCAGACCGTAGTAAACTACTGCGCCGATCGTTCGCCGGCACCCCGCCGGCACCGACCGGAACCGTTCTCCCCAGGCAATCTGCACCGGGCCGCTGCGAAGCGTCGCCGGGCGCACTCCACTGCACCGCTCGCGGTGCCATGACACCATGCGGCTTCTTACGCTCAAGATCGACATCGACACCTATCGCGGCACCCGGGAAGGCGTGCCCCGGCTGGTCGACCTGTTGCAACGCTTCAACGCCAACGCAACCTTCCTGTGGAGCCTCGGGCCGGACCATACCGGCCGGGCGATCAAGCGGGTGTTCCGCCCCGGCTTCATGAAAAAGGTGTCGCGTACCTCGGTGCGCGAGCATTACGGGATCAGGACGCTGCTCTACGGCACCCTGCTGCCGGGGCCCGACATCGGCAAGCGCTGCGCGCCGCTGATGCGCGAAGTCGTCGCCGCCGGCTTCGAGAGCGGCGTGCATACCTGGGACCATATCCGCTGGCAGGACGGCGTTGTGCTGGCCGACGAGGAGTGGACCGCGGCCGAGTTCGACGCCGCTATCGAGCGCTATGTCGAAATCTTCGGCGAGCCGCCGCAAACCCACGGCGCCGCCGGCTGGCAGATGAACGCGCATGCGTACCGGCTCGAGCAGCGGCTTGGCATGCGCTACGCGTCCGACGGGCGCGGCACGCATCCGTTCTGGCCCATGGTCAGGGGCGAACCGGTGCGGGTACCGCAATTGCCGACGACCTTGCCGACGCTCGACGAGCTGATCGGCATCGGCGGCCTGACCCCGGACAACGTCCACGAGCACCTGCTCGGCCTGACCCTTGCCGAAACGCCATACGGCCACGTCTACACGCTGCACGCCGAGCTCGAGGGCATGAAGCTTCTGCCGGTGTTCGAGCGCTTGCTCGCAGGCTGGCGGGAGCAGGGCTACCAGTTCGTCAGCCTTGGCGAGCACTGTGCCGCGCTCGATCTGAGCCAGCTGCCGTATCACGAGGTGCGGATGGCCGAAATCCCGGGGCGGAGCGGTGAGCTGGCGGTCCAGGGGCCCGAATTCTTGTAGGTAGTGGCCCAAACAAAAACGCCGGCTGAGCCGGCGTTTTTGTTTGGGCGGTGCCAGAACTACTTGCTCGCCTTGACGATGTTCATTGCCGTGGCGACGACACCGGCAACGTCGCTGACATTGCCCGGCAGCAGCATCGTGTTGCCTTCCTTGGCGATCTTGCCGAACGCATCGATGTAGCGCTCGGCAACCTTGAGGTTGACCGCTTCGATGCCACCGCCGGTTTCGATCGACTTGCCGACGGTTTCGACCGCTTCGGCCGTTGCGCTGGCCACCAGCCGGATCGCCTGTGCTTCGCCGGTCGCGCGGTTGATCGCCGCCTGCTTCTCGCCTTCGGACTGGTTGATCGCCGCCTGCATGTCGCCCTGCGACTTCTGGATCGCCGCTTCGCGCTGGCCGCTGGCGAGGTTGATCTGCTGCTGCTTGACGCCTTCGGACTGGGCGATCAGCGCGCGCTTTTCCCGTTCGGCGGTGATCTGCTTCTGCATCGCGTGGAGGATTTCCTGCGGTGGTGTCAGGTCCTTGATTTCGTAGCGCAGCACCTTGACGCCCCAGTTGGCCGCGGCTTCGTCGAGCGACAGCACGACCGCGCGGTTGATGTCCTCGCGTTCCTCGAAGGTGCGGTCGAGTTCGAGCTTGCCGATCACCGAGCGCAGCGTCGTTTGCGCCAGTTGCGTGATCGCGAGTATGTAGTCGCTGGCGCCGTAGGAGGCCAGTTTCGGATCGCGAACCTGAAAGTAGAGGATGCCATCGACCTGTAACTGGGTGTTGTCGCGGGTGATGCAGATCTGGCTCGGCACGTCGAGCGGGATTTCCTTCAGGTTGTGCTTGTACGCGACGCGATCGATGAAGGGGACCACGATGCGCAGGCCCGGCTCGAGTACGTCGTGAAAACGGCCAAGCCGCTCACGGACCCACGCCTGCTGCTGCGGGACGATTTTCAGCGTCTTGGCAATGAATATGACGACGATGACCGCAAACGCGACGATGAACTGCAGCGACATGGATGACTCCATCAAGGTTGGGGAGGCGAGGTGTCGAGCAGCAGCGTGTTGCCACGCTGCCCGACGATGTAGAACCGGGTCAGGGCCCGGTCGGCGGGTTCGGCAAATTCGGCGTCCCAGTCTGCGCCGCGGTAGCGGACCCTGGCGTGGCTGGCGTCGATCCAGCGCTCGATCGTGACAAGGCCGCCGAGATCGAGCGCATTGCTGTTGTCGTGCCTCGGCTGGGCCCGGCGTTTCCACCGCCGCAACCCGGCGA
Organism: Jeongeupia sp. USM3; assembly: GCF_001808185.1. Classification (NCBI taxonomy): domain Bacteria; kingdom Pseudomonadati; phylum Pseudomonadota; class Betaproteobacteria; order Neisseriales; family Chitinibacteraceae; genus Jeongeupia; species Jeongeupia sp. USM3. The sequence goes on from NZ_CP017668.1 coordinate 25,823, forward strand.
GCGCGACCAGGCTGGCGACGGCTGCGGTGCCGATTTGCACCGCCAGCGACGCCGAGAGCGCCGCGGTGATCGCACCGGCGAGCATGCCGGCAGCAATGGCCAGCAGATAGAAAGTGCCGCTGAACATTTCCAGTCCGACCAGCACGGCGGCAGCGATGAGCCAAATGGTAGTGGGAGTCATGATCAAGTCAGATTAAAAAAAGCTCGGCAAGTTCCCGATCATGCCGCATCCACGGAGCCGGGCATAGTGTGCCGGCGGCGGCGGATGCGAAAACGGCGACCTTGGGTCGCCGTTTCGTCAGCCGCCGATGCGGGCTAGGCCGCCCATATAGGGCCGCAGGACGGTCGGAATCGTGACCGAGCCGTCGGCATTCTGGTAGTTCTCCAGCACCGCGACCAGGGTGCGGCCGACCGCGAGGCCCGAGCCGTTCAGCGTGTGCACGAGTTCGTTCTTGCCGGCGTCGTTCTTGAAGCGGGCCTGCATCCGGCGGGCCTGGAAGGACTCGCAGTTGGAGCAGCTCGAGATTTCGCGGTAGGTGTTCTGCGCCGGCAGCCAGACTTCGAGGTCGTAGGTCTTGGCGGCCGAGAAACCCATGTCGCCGGTACACAGCGCGACGACGCGGTAGGGCAGCTCGAGCTTCTGCAGGATCGCTTCGGCGTGGCCGACCATCTGCTCCAGCGCGGCGTACGACTGTTCCGGCGCGGTGATCTGCACCATCTCGACCTTGTCGAACTGGTGCTGGCGGATCAGCCCGCGCGTGTCGCGGCCGGCCGCACCGGCTTCGGAGCGGAAGCACGGCGAATGCGCGGTCAGCTTGACCGGCAGTTCCTCGGCCTTGAGGATGGTGTCGCGGACGGTGTTGGTCAGCGAGATTTCCGACGTCGAGATCAGGTACTGCGTCTGGCCGTCGGTACCGCCGCGCTCGACCCGGAACATGTCGTCGGCAAACTTCGGCAACTGGCCGGTGCCGTACAGCACTTCCGGATTGACGATGTACGGCGTGTACGCCTCGGTATAGCCGTGCTCTTCGGTCTGGGTGTTGAGCATGAACTGCGCCAGTGCGCGGTGCAGCCGGGCGATCTGGCCGCGCAGCAGCGTGAAGCGCGAGCCCGACAATTTGGCACCGGTCTCGAAATCGAGCCCGTGCGGCGCGCCGACGTCGACATGATCGCGGACGTCGAAATCGAAGGCGCGCGGCGTGCCCCAGCGGCGGACTTCGACATTGCCGCTTTCGTCGTCACCGGCCGGCACCGATTCGTGCGGCAGGTTCGGCAGCATCAGCAACAGGCCGTTGAGCTTGTCCTGCAAAGCCGAAAGGGCCGATTCGTTCGCGGCCAGCTCGCCCTTGAGGTTTTCGACTTCGGCCAGGATGGTCGCGACGTCTTCGCCCTTGGACTTGGCGATGCCGATCTGCTTGGACACGCTGTTGCGCCTGGCCTGCAGTTCCTGCGTGGCGGTTTGCAGCGTCTTGCGTTCGGCTTCGAGCGCGGCAAAGGTGGCGCCGTCGAAGGCGAAGCCGCGGGCGGCGAGGCGGGCGACAACGCCGTCGAGGTCGTTGCGAAGCAGATTGATATCGAGCATGGGCTGGATTCTTGTCGTTTATCGGTTGGTGCGGTTGGTCGTCATTCTACACGAAGCACCCTAGGACTTTCCGTGCTGCTCGACCCGCCATGCGGCGTCGAGCTCGGCAAGATGGCGCAGTTTTTCGGCAATCTTGCCTTCGAGTCCGCGCGGTGTCGGCAGGTAGAGGCGGGTGCCCTCGAGCCCGTCGGGCAGATAGGTCTCGCCGGCGGCATAGGCTTCCGGTTCATCGTGCGCGTAACGGTACAGCTTGCCGTAGCCGAGCTCCTTCATCAGTCTGGTCGGCGCGTTGCGCAAGTGCTCGGGCACCGGGCGCGACTTGTCGCCGGCAACGAGTGCGCGGGCGGCGTTGTAGGCGTTGTAACCGGCGTTGGACTTGGGTGCGACCGCGAGATAGATCACCGCCTGCGCCAGCGCCAGTTCGCCTTCGGGGCTGCCGAGGCGCTCGAAGGTCTCGACGGCATCGTTGCAGATCGTCATTGCGCGCGGGTCGGCCAGGCCGATGTCTTCCCAGGCCATCCGGACGATGCGCCGCGCCAGATAGCGCGGGTCGGCGCCACCGTCGAGCATCCGGCAGAACCAGTAAAGCGCGCCGTCGGCATTCGAGCCGCGGACCGATTTGTGCAGTGCGGAAATCTGGTCGTAGAACGCGTCGCCGCCCTTGTCGAAGCGACGGTTGTTCAGCGTCAGTGCGTCCTGCAGGAAGGCCGCATCGAGCCGTGTGCGACCTTGCGCACCCGCGGCATTGGCGGCCTGTTCGACGAGATTGAGCAGCCGGCGGGCGTCGCCGTCGGCGTAGCTGGTCAGCAAGGCGATCGCGTCGGGCCGGAAATCCAGTGCCGGGTAACACTGCGTGTGCGCCCGGGTGACCAGTTCGGCCAGCGCGTCTTCTTCCAGTGCCTTGAGCACGTAGACCTGTGCGCGCGACAACAGCGCGGCGTTGACTTCGAACGACGGGTTTTCGGTCGTTGCGCCGATGAAGGTGACGAGACCCGATTCGACGAAGGGGAGGAAAGCGTCCTGCTGCGACTTGTTGAAGCGATGGACCTCGTCGACGAACAGGATGGTGCGCCGGCCGCCGGCGCGGTAGTGCTCGGCCTGTTCCATCGCGGCGCGGATGTCCTTGACGCCGGAAAACACCGCCGACAGCGGAATGAACTCGGCGTCGAATGCGCCGGCCATCAGCCGCGCCAGCGTGGTCTTGCCGACGCCGGGCGGTCCCCAGAAGATCATCGAATGCGGCTGGCCCGACGCGACGGCCAGCGCCAGCGGTTTGCCGGGCGCCAGCAGCTGCGGCTGGCCGATGACGTCGGCCAGCACCCTGGGGCGCAGTTTCTCGGCCAGCGGCTCGTGCTCGTTGCGCTCGCCGGCGAAGAGGTCATTCCTCGACGACATCGACGTCCTTCGGCGGGGTGAAGCGGAACAGGTCGGCCGACTGCTTCGGGTTCTGCGTCAGGCCGCTGAACGTCACCTTGGTCGTCTGGCCGAAGTGATCCTGTAGTTCCATCGCCACGACCTGGGCGTTCTTCAGGCCGAGACGGATGCTGTCGAAGGTCGATTCCTTGCTCTTGGGAACGGCCTCAACCCACGACAGTCCGTCGCGATTGGCGAGGTTGCGCAGGGTGTAGGTCTTGTCGAGCGCATTGTCGCCGGCGAGCAGCGCCGCAGGGCTGCTTTCGAGCGCCGCCGAGAGCTGTTTGGACGTTGCCTGACGCAGTTCCGGGTCGTAGAGCCAGACCCGCTTGCCGTCGCCGACGATCAACTGTTCATACGGCTTGCGGTAGTTCCAGCGGAATTTGCCGGGGCGCTGGATCGCAAAATCGCCATTGCTGATCTGGGTGGGGCTGCCGGGCTTGCCGGACACGACCTGGTTGAACTGACCCTGCACGCCGGCCGTCGACGACAGGAAGCGCTTGAGGTCGCTCACGCCGTCGGCGTGGGCCAGCGCCGAGCAGCTCAGGATCAGGGAGGGGAGCCATCGGACGATCTTCATGCTTGCTCCGTGAAGCTGAAAAATGAAAAAGCCCCGCCAAGGGCGGGGCTTCGGGGCGAAACCGGAATTACTTGGTTGCCGGAACAACGACTTCCTTCACGCCCTTGACTTCGATCTCGACGCGACGATCCGGAGCCAGGCATTCGATCAGCTGCTTGCGAGCCTTGATCTTGTTGCAAGTATCGCCGGTCACCGGGTCAGCCTTGCCGCGGCCTTCGGCGCGGATCTTGTCGGCCGGGGCACCCTTGCCGACGAGGTAGTCGACGACCGACTGGGCGCGACGTTGCGACAGCGCGTTGTTGTACTTGTCCGAACCGATGCGGTCGGTGTAGCCAACGACAACGGCTTCGCCTTCCTTCGGATCGAAGTTGACGACGTCGGCGTACAGCTTGTCGAGCGCGTCCTTGCCGGCCGGCTTCAGGCTGGCCTTGTTGAAGTCGAACAGCACGTCAGCTTGCAGGCTGAAGGTCTTGCTCTTGACGACCGGGGCCGGAGCCGGGGCGACCGGAGCCGGGGTAGCAGCAACTGCTTGCGGCTTCACGTAGCCGTCGCAGCCTTCCACGGTCGCTTGCTCTTTGCTCCAAGTGCCAGTGCGCCAGCATTCGCCGATCGAGTTCTTCACCACGCCTTCAACGTTGGTCGGCGACACATTGGTGCCGTTGGTGCTGTAAGCGGTGGTGGCGGCGAAGGCCGAACCCATGCTCAGAGCCGAAACGACAGCAAGGGACATCATGGTTTGCTTGAGCGACAGCATAGTTTTTCTCCTGGTAAATTTGGATATGGTGTTAAAACCAACCAAGCTTGTTGTTTCTGGATATACCTGACAACAGCCCTGCGTCAAGGCATTATTTTTCCAAAACCCCGCCCATTCTAATGTCGGGTAGATGCGGGCGGCAAATGAAATGCGCGTGAATTTTTGTTGCGACGGCAACGAAATTGGAGCGCGCGAACCGCCATGTTACACTGGCCCGACGCGGTTTTGCGTAGCGGTATTCCCTTTTACCGTTGCAGCCGTATCAAGTTTTTCTCTTTCCTCGCGCTTTCAGCGCCCAGCGATAGACCTGGAAGATGTCCGAACAGCCTAGCTTCGCAAAAGAAACGATACCCGTCAGCCTTGAAGAGGAGATGCGCCGCTCCTACCTCGATTACGCAATGAGCGTCATCGTGGGGCGTGCGCTACCCGATGTCCGCGACGGCCTGAAACCGGTGCATCGGCGCATCCTTTTTGCGATGCATGAAAGCAACAATGTGTGGAATCGCGCCTATGTGAAGTGCGCGCGCGTCATCGGCGACGTGTTGGGTAAATACCACCCGCACGGTGACTCGGCCGCCTACGAGGCGCTGGTCCGGATGGCGCAGGATTTTTCCCTGCGCTACACGCTGATCGACGGCCAGGGCAACTTCGGCTCGATCGACGGCGACAACGCCGCAGCCTACCGGTATACCGAGTGCCGGCTGGAAAAGATCTCCAGCGAACTGCTGGCCGATATCGACAAGGAAACCGTCGACTTCACGCCGAACTACGACGAGAAGGAACTCGAGCCGACGGTCCTGCCGACGCGGATTCCGAACCTGCTGATCAATGGTTCGTCCGGTATCGCCGTCGGCATGGCGACCAATATCCCGCCGCACAATCTGAATGAAGTGGTCGATGCGGCGCTGGCGCTGCTGGCCAATGCGGAGATGACGATCGACGAACTGATCGACATCATTCCGGCGCCGGATTTCCCGACCGCGGGCATCATTTACGGCATCCACGGCGTGCGCGAGGGCTACCGCACCGGCCGCGGCCGGGTGGTGATGCGTGCGCGCACGCACTTCGAGGACGTGTCGCGCGACAAGCAGGCGATCATCGTCGACGAACTGCCGTACCAGGTGAACAAGGCGCGGCTGCTCGAGCGCATCGGCGATCTGGTGCGCGAGAAGTCGATCGAGGGTATCAGCGAAATTCGCGACGAGTCCGACAAGTCGGGCATGCGCGTAGTGATCGAGCTCAAGCGCGGCGAAGTCCCCGATGTCGTGCTGAACAATCTGTACAAGCAGACCCAGCTGCAGGACAGCTTCGGCATCAATATGGTCGCGCTGGTCGACGGCCAGCCGCGGCTCCTGAACCTCAAGCAGGTGCTCGAGTGCTTCCTCAAGCACCGCCGCGAAGTGGTCACGCGCCGTACCGTGTTCGAGTTGCGCAAGGCGCGCGAGCGCGGCCACATTCTCGAAGGTCTGGCGGTGGCGCTGTCGAACGTCGACGAGATCATCGCGCTGATCAAGGCCGCGCCGACGCCGGCCGAAGCCAAGATCGGCCTGATGGGGCGGACCTGGCGCTCGTCGCTGGTCGAGGAAATGCTTGCGCGTGCCGACGCCAGCGCATCGCGTCCGGACGGGCTCGATGCGGCCTGCGGCCTGAGCGACGACGGTTATCGTCTCTCCGAGGCGCAGTCTCAGCGCATTCTGGAAATGCAGCTGCAGCGACTGACCGGCCTCGAGCAGGACAAGATCGTCGCCGAGTACAGGGACATCATGGAGAAGATCCTCGATCTGCTCGATATCCTTGCCCGGCCGGAGCGCGTCACGCAGATCATCGCCGACGAAATGAACGAGGTGAAGGCGGCCTTCGGCGATGCGCGCAAGTCCGAGATCATCGCTCACGGCGAAGACCTGTGCCTCGAAGACCTGATCACGCCGCAGGACATGGTCGTCACGCTGACGCACGGCGGCTACATGAAGGCGACGCCGACCGACGAGTACCGTGCGCAGAAGCGCGGCGGCCGCGGCAAGCAGGCGGCGGCGACGAAGGAAGACGACTTCATCGACCAGCTGTTCGTCGCCAATACCCACGATTACATCCTGTGCTTCAGCTCGCGCGGCCGGGTGTACTGGCTCAAGGTCTACACGCTGCCGCAGGGCGGCCGGACCAGTCGCGGCAAGCCGATCGTCAATCTGCTGCCGCTGGAAGAGGGCGAAAAGATCAACGCGGTGCTGCCGGTCAAGGAGTTCAGCGAAGACCAGTACATCTTCATGGCGACGGCCGACGGTACGGTGAAGAAAACGCCGCTGACCGATTTCTCCCGTCCACGGACCGCCGGCATCATTGCGATCAATCTCGACGAGGGCAATTACCTCGTCGGCGTGGCGCTGACGCGTGGCGCCGCTGGCGCGGTGCTTGACGACGATGCGGCGAGCGATGACGAGGCGCTGCCCGACGACGAGAACGGCGACGAGGATCAGGCCGTCGATGGCGATCAGGTGATGCTGTTCTCCGACGCCGGCAAGTCGGTGCGCTTCAGCCAGGCCAAGGTACGGCCGATGGGGCGCAACTCCAAGGGCGTGCGCGGCATGAAGCTGGGCGAAGGGCAGAAGCTGATTTCGCTGCTGGTCGCGAGCTCGGATGCCCAGATGGTGCTGACCGCCAGCGATGGCGGTTACGGCAAGCGGACCCCGGTCGGCGATTTCCGTCTGACCAGCCGCGGCACCCAGGGCGTGATTGCGATGGATCTGACCGAGAAGACCGGGTTCAAGCTGGTTGCGGCCAGTCTGGTAGAAGAAACCGACGACGTGATGCTGATCACGACCGGTGGCGTGCTGATCCGCACCAAGGCCGCCCAGATCCGTGAAACCGGCCGAGCGGCGCAGGGCGTGCGGCTGATCAACCTCGACGAAGGCGAAATGCTGTCGGGGCTGGAGAAGGTCTGCGAGCCCGATTCCGATGACGACGAAGGCGACGATGAAGCCGCCGGTGCCGTGGAGCAAACCGATGCCTGATGCAGCGCGAGCGGTCCCGTCCTACTTTCCGCAGGTCATGGCCTGGTTCGAGGGTCTGCCGCAATGCAGGACGCTCGGCCTCAGGCACGTTGCATCGGAAGCAGGCAAGGTGACGCTCGAGCTGCCGTTCCAGGAGGCGCTGATCGGCAATCCGGAAACCCGCGTCGTCCACGGCGGCGCGGTGACGACGCTGATCGACACCGCGAGCGGGACGTCGCTGTTCACGCTGCTGCCGGCGCCCGAGGCGATCGCGACGCTGGACCTGCGCATCGACTACCTGCGTCCGGCCAAACCCGACGCGCCGATTTTCTGCACGGCCGAGTGCTACCGGCTGACCGAACACATCGCGTTCACGCGGGCGACGGCTTTCCAGGACGACATCGCCAAACCGGTTGCCTATGCGGTAGCGACCTTCGCGCGCGGCACCGGCAAGGAGGCATGATGTCCCGGATCGATACTGTCGCCGACCTGAGCGCCCTGCTGGCGAAGATTCCGTACGCCGGGCTGATCGGCGCCGAGGTGCGCGACGACAACGGCAGCCCGCTGTTCGTGCTGCCGTTCCGCGAGTCGAACATCGGCAACTCGCTGCTGCCGGCGCTGCATGGCGGCGTGATCGGCGGTTTTCTCGAGAATGCCGCAGTGCTGCACCTGATGTGGGCGCACGAAGCGTCGGTGCTGCCGCGCGTGGTCGACTTCTCGCTCGACTATCTGCGCGCAGGCCGGCCGCAGGATCTGTACGCGCGTTGCGAGATCGTCCGGCAGGGGCGGCGGGTGGCCAATGTGCTGATGACCGCATGGCAGGATGACGCAACCCGTCCGGTCGCAACGGCGCGGGCGCACTTCCTGCTGGCCTGAGCCGGGAAAAAACGAATTCACCGGCCTCCATGAGCCGGGTTTACCGAGAGAACGAAGCATGAGCCCAGTGTTCAATTTCAGTGCCGGCCCGGCCGTGCTGCCGCGCGACGTGCTGCTGACCGTTCAGGAAGAACTGGTCGACTGGCACGGCAGCGGCATGTGCGTGATGGAGATGAGCCATCGCGGCCGCGAGTTCACCCAGATCATCCACGAGGCCGAAGCAGACCTGCGCAAGCTGCTGAACATCCCGTCGAACTACCGGATGCTGTTCATGCAGGGCGGCGCGCATTTCCAGTTTGCGATGCTGCCGCTGAACCTGGCGCGCGAAGGCGATACGGTCGATTACGTCAATACCGGCCACTGGTCGAAGATCGCGATCAAGGAAGCGCGGCGCTTTGCCAGCGTCAATATCGCCGCATCGGGCGAGGACAGCCACTTCACCGGTATTCCGGATGAGGCGGGCTGGCAGCGCAGCAAGGGCGCGGCCTATCTGCACTACTGCTCGAACGAAACCATCGGCGGCGTCGAGTTTCCGTTCGTCCCGCAATCGGCCTTCGGTGGTAACGATATCCCGCTGGTCTGCGACATGTCGTCGAACATCCTTTCGCGTCCAGTCGACGTGTCGAAGTTCGGCCTGATCTATGCCGGTGCGCAAAAGAACATCGGCCCCTCGGGCCTGACGCTGGTGATCGCCCGCGACGACCTGCTCGGCCACGCCCGGCCGTCGACGCCGACGATGCTCGACTACGGGGTCCACGCCGACGCCGAGTCGCTGTACAACACGCCGCCGACCTTCGGCATCTACGTTGCCGGCCTGGTGTTCAAGTGGCTGCTCGAGCAAGGCGGCCTTGCCGCGATCGAGCAGACCAATATCGAAAAGGCCGCACTGCTGTACGAAGCGATCGACGCCTCGAACGGTTTCTACCGCTGCCCGGTCGACAAGCCTTGCCGCTCGCGCATGAACGTGCCGTTCATGCTGCACGACGACGCGCTCGACGATGCCTTCCTCGGCGACGCCAAGGCCGCCGGTCTGCTGCAGCTCAAGGGCCACCGTTCGGTCGGCGGCATGCGTGCATCGATCTACAACGCGATGCCGCTCGAGGGCGTGCAGGTGCTGGCGTCGTTCATGCGCGAGTTCGCGCGTACTCACGGATAAGCGCATGGCGACGGGACAGGGTTCTGGCGGTAACGTGCTCGCGGCACTGGCGAGCTTCTTCATTCCCGGCCTCGGGCAGCTGCTGCAGGGCAGGCCGCTGATTGCGCTCCTGATGTTCGTGCTCGCGGGTGCCCTGTGGTTCATTCTGATGGGTTGGATCATTCACCTGTGGTCGATCATCGATGCGGCCCGTTTCGAGCCGAACAAATGACAGATCAGGAACAACAACTGAAGGTGCACCGTGACGCGATCGATGCGATCGACGCGCAGGTGCTCGAATTGCTGAACCAGCGTGCGCAGCATGCGCACACGATCGGCGAGATCAAGGGCGGCGGCATCGTCTATCGTCCCGAGCGCGAAGCGCAGGTGCTGGCGCGCGTCCGCGAGCTCAACCGGGGGCCGCTGTCCGACGAAACTGTCGCGCGGCTGTTCCGCGAGATCATGTCGGCGTGCCTGGCGCTCGAGCGCCCGCTGACGATCGCCTTCCTCGGCCCCGAAGGGACGTTCAGCCAGGCGGCGGCGATCAAGCACTTCGGCCACGCCGCGGCGACGCAGGCCTGTGCGTCGATCGACGATGCGTTCCGCGCCGTCGAGGCCCGTGCCGCCGATTACGTCGTCGCACCGGTCGAGAATTCGACCGAAGGCGCGGTCGGCCGCACGCTGGACCTGATGGTGAGCTCGCCGCTGAAGATCTGCGGCGAGGTGGTGCTGCGCATCCACCATCACCTGCTGCGCGCCGCGGCGACGAAGGACGGCATCAAGCGCGTGTATTCGCATGCGCAGAGTCTGGCGCAGTGCCACGAATGGCTGAACCGCAACCTGCCGGCCGAGGTCGAGCGGGTGTCGGTGGCGAGCAATGCCGAGGCCGCGCGCCTTGCCAGTCTCGATCCGAACGCCGCGGCGATCGCCGGCGACGCGGCGGCCGAGAAGTTCCAGCTGGTGAAACTGGCCGAGAACATCGAGGACGAGCCGAACAACACGACGCGCTTCCTCGTCCTCGGTTATCAGGACGTGAGCAAGAGCGGGCGCGACAAGACCTCGCTGGTGATTTCGGCGCCGAACAAACCGGGCGCACTGCACGCGCTGGTCGAACCGCTGGCGCGCCATGGCGTGTCGATGACCAAGTTCGAATCGCGGCCGAGCCGTACCGGACTGTGGGAGTACCTGTTCTTCGTCGACGTCGAGGCGCATGTCGGCGACGCGAACCTGATTGCCGCGCTCGACGAGCTGCGGTCGACGTCGGCGTTCGTCAAGGTGCTGGGCGCCTACCCGCAAGCAGTCCTGTAGGAGCGACGAACAAAACCCTGCTGGCGGCGTTGCGCTCACTTGCCGTACTACTCGTACTGTCTGCGTTTCGCGCGCCTTGCCAGCACCGTTGCACTGGGTTTTGTTCGCCGCTCCGATCTTTGCGCTGTTCGACAGGCCCGGCCCACGCCGGGCCTGTTTCATTCCGAAGGGAGATCAAGCAATGAAATCGCTCGTGGTTTTCTGCGGTTCGCGTCACGGTGCGCGCCCCGAATATGCCGAAGCGGCGCGTACGCTCGGCCGTCTGCTGGCCGAGCGGCAGATCGCGCTCGTCTACGGCGGCGGCAACGTCGGACTGATGGGCGAGGTTGCCCATGCCTGCCTTGACGCCGGCGGCCGGGTGATCGGCGTGATTCCCGAGTTCATGGTCGAGCGCGAACTCGCGCTGAAGGAGTGCTCGGAGCTGCTGATCGTCGATTCGATGCACACGCGCAAGGCGAAGATGGCCGAGATCGCCGACGGTTTCATCGCGATGCCCGGTGGATTCGGCACCTTCGACGAACTGTTCGAAATTCTCACCTGGTCGCAGATCGGCCTGCACGGCAAACCGGTCGGCCTGCTCAATACCGCTGGGTATTTCGACCTGCTGCTCGGTTTCATCCGGCAAACGGTGAGCGAAGGCTTCGTGCGCGACGCCGAGGCCGAGCGGATCGCCGTATCGGCCGAGCCGGCCGCGCTGATCGACGCGCTGGCAGCCACGCCGGTGCTGCCGGCGCGCTGGGCCAAGGCCGATCTGCTGAAGAAAAGCTGACGCGGAATGACGTGATCGTGCTAGAAACCGTTATCCGCCCCAATGTCTGAGAGGAGCCTCATGCTCGCCGAACTCGCGCCCGATTACATTCGCGCCATCGCGCCCTACCAGCCGGGCAAGCCGATCGGCGAGCTGGCCCGCGAACTGGCACTTGATCCGGCGACCATCGTCAAGCTGGCGTCGAACGAAAACCCGCTCGGGATCGGCCCGAAGGCGAGGGCGGCGATCGAGCGCGAACTCGGCGAACTGGCGCGCTATCCGGACGGCAACGGTTTCGAGCTCAAGGCGAGGATCGCGGCGAAGTTCGGCGTGGCCACGGCGCAGATCGTGCTCGGCAACGGTTCGAACGACGTGCTCGACCTGGTCGCCCGGGTCTTCCTGACCGCCGGCGACTCGTCGGTGTACTCGCAGTACGCGTTTGCCGTTTACCCGCTGGCGGTGCAGGCGGTGGGCGCGACCGGCATCGAGGTGCGCGCGATCGACTACGGTCACGACCTCGAGGCGATGCGTGCGGCGATCCGCCCCGATACCAAGGTCGTCTGGATTGCCAATCCGAACAATCCGACGGGAACCCTCGCGCGCCCCGGCGATCTGATCGAGTTCCTCGAGCTGTGCCCGGCCAGCGTGCTGGTCGTGCTCGACGAGGCGTACACCGAGTACCTGCCGCGCGAGAAGCGCTCGGATTCGATCGCCTGGTTGCGCCGGTTTCCCAATCTGATCGTCGTGCGGACGTTCTCGAAAGCCTACGGTCTCGCCGGGCTGCGCGTCGGCATGGCGCTGGCGTCGCCCGAGGTTGCCGACCTCTTGAACCGGTTGCGCCAGCCGTTCAACGTCAACAGCCTCGCGCAGGCGGCGGCGTGCGCGGCGCTCGACGACGATGCTTTTGTCGCCGAATCGGTCCGCGTCAACAACGCCGGCATGACCCAGCTGACCGCGGCATTCCGGCGCCTCGGATTGCCGTTCATCGAAAGCTGGGGCAACTTCGTGACTTTCCATTGCGGTGACGCCGGCCTGCTCGACCGCTTCATGCTCGAACGCGGCGTGATCGTCCGGCCGCTGGCAGGGTATGGGCTGCCGAGCAGCCTGCGCGTGTCGGTCGGCCTGCCCGAGGAGAATGCCCGCTTCATTGCCGTGCTCGACGAGGCGATGGGCGACTGAGCCATCGACGGGGCCGCCGGCCCCATTTTCATCGCCGGATGACCGAATCCCGTTCGCCCCCGGGGCAGGCGCGGGGCCGGATTCCCTCCGGCAGCCAACCAGAACCCGCCTGCGTGCGGTTTGAATCAAGGAGCACATATTGTCGCTGAACACGATACCTCGCTGGACCTGGGCGCTGCCCGTCATCGCCTGGGGCGCGATGTTCGCCTCGCCATTTGCCGGTGAGGCGACACTGTTCCTGCTGCTGGTCGGCGTGGCGCTGGCCGGCACCGTGTTTGCCGCGGTCCACCACGCCGAGGTCGTTGCGCACCGGGTCGGCGAGCCGTTCGGCACGCTGGTGCTGGCGCTGGCGGTCACGGTGATCGAGGTCGCGCTGATCATCTCGGTGATGCTGCCCGGCGGCGAGGCCAAGGCTGCGCTGGCGCGCGATACGGTGTTCGCCGCGATCATGATCGTCTGCAACGGCATCGTCGGCCTGTGCCTGCTGCTCGGCGGCCTGCGCCATCGCGAGCAGGATTTCCAGCTGCGCGGCGCGAGCACGGCGATGACGGTGCTCGCGTCGCTGGCGGTGCTGACGCTGATCCTGCCGAGCTACGCGCAGGCAATGCCGGGGCCGTTCCTCGGCTCGACGCAGCTGGCGTTCATCGGTGTCGTGTCGCTGCTGCTGTACGGCACCTTCGTGTTCGTGCAGACGATCCGGCATCGCGATTACTTCCTCGCCGAAGGCTCGAACGAGGACGCGCACGCGGCGCCGCCGAGCATCCGGGTCACATGGGTCAGCGTTGGCCTGCTGCTGCTGTGCCTGGTCGCCGTCGTCGGTCTTGCCAAAGTGCTGTCGCCGGCGGTCGAGCTGGCCGTGGCGAATGCCGGTGCGCCCGAGGCGGTGGTCGGCATCGTCATCGCAGGGCTGGTGCTGCTGCCCGAAGGGATCGCCGCTGCGCGTGCGGCACGTGCCGACCGGCTGCAGACGAGCCTGAATCTGGCGCTCGGTTCGGCACTGGCGACCATCGGCCTGACGATTCCGACCGTTGCGATCATTTTCGTCATCACCGGCCAGCCGCTGCTGCTGGGGCTGCCGATGAAGGAAACCGTGCTGCTGGCCCTGACGCTGCTGGTCGGTTCGATGAGTCTGGCCACCGGGCGGACGACGGTGCTGCAGGGCATCGTCCATCTGGTGATCTTCGCGTCGTTCTTCTTCTTTGCCGTCGTGCCGTAGCGCCGGATTCGGGGGGCGCAGGCCGGCCCGCCCGAAAGCAGGCATGAAAAAAGCGCCCGTAACGGGCGCTTTTTTCATGGTGCCGAACCGTTCACTTCTTCAGCAGGTCGCGGATTTCGCGCAGCAGCTGCACGTCTTCCGGCGTGGCGGCCGGCGCGGCCGGCGCCTCGCGCTTGAGCTTGTTCATCACCTTGACGACGAGGAAGATCGCGAAGGCGACGATGATGAAGCTGATCATCGTATTGACGAACAAGCCGAAGTTCAGCGTCACCGCACCGGCTTTCTGCGCGGCGTCGAGGGTTGCGTAGGGGCCGGGGACCTTGCCTTCCGACAGCGTCAGGAACAGGTTGGCAAAATCGACCTTGCCGATCAGGAAGCCGAGCGGCGGCATGATCACGTCTTTGACCAGCGAGTCGACGATCTTGCCGAACGCCGCACCGATGACGACACCGACCGCGAGGTCGATGACGTTGCCGCGCATGGCAAATTCCTTGAATTCCTTGAACATCGTGTATCTCCGTTATTGTTTGCAAGCGGGACGGCGCTTATGCCGGCCGGATTGTTGTAAGCCTAGTGAGGGGTACCGAATGCTGTCAACGCACTTTGGTACGCGTCAGGTAGCAGGTAATTTCTTCCCGGTCGTGGTAGAGCTGCTTGGCGCTCAGCTCGTAGTCGATGCCGGCGCTGTAGAGCGCGTTGTCGATCAGGTCGAAACAGCGCTCGATTTCGGCCCAGCGCTTCTTCATCGGCAGCTTGAGGTTGAACACCGCGTGGCGCACATGGCCGCGGGTGAACCAGTCGGCGATCAGCTGGGCGATGCGCGCCGGCTGCTCGACCATGTCGCAGACCAGCCAGTCGACCGGATGCGGCGGGCGGAACTTGAAGCCGTCCTGGCGCAGGTGCTTCACATGCGGGTGGATCGCCATGTCGCCCTTCATCGGGCCGTTGTCGATCGCGAACACCTTGAGGCCGTGGGCAACGAGCTGGAAGGTCCAGCCGCCCGGTGCCGCGCCGAGGTCGACGCCGACCATGCCCGGCTTCATTTTCGCCTCGGCATCGGGCACCAGCATCATCAGCGCTTCGGCGAGCTTGAGCGTCGAGCGGCTCGGCGCGCCGGTCGGCATCCGCACGCGGGCGATGCCCAGCGGCCACGGGCTGGCGAGCGCCGGCTTGGCAAAGGCGATCCAGGCTTCGGACATCGAGGTGAAGAACAGGTGCAGCCGGTAGCGGCCGCGGCGCGCGTCGAGCGCCTTGCGCTTTTGCAGCGCGGCTTCGACGATGGCGCCGAAGCGCTTGCAGAAGCCCGACAGCGGCTTGCCGGCGTCGCTGTCCGGGTGTTCGAGCCAGACGGCCTGCCACGGCGCCGCATAGCGCGCATCGAGGCCGTCGAGTGCATCGGTGATCGGCGTGAGCCGGTCGCGTTCGCCGAGCTCGACCCTGGCCAGCGCCAGCAGCACCTGGCGGGTGAAGATCAGTTGCGCGACGTCGAGCGTCTGATGCAGCTGCGTCAGCTCGTAGCTGTCGTCGGCCTCGAACACGACATAGCCGTCGCCGGCCTGCCAGCGACCGTCGAGCGGGTGGCGCGCGGCGAATTCCTGTTGGCAGTCGGCCTCGAAGCCGGGACGGCAATACAGCAGCAGGGCAGGATTCATCGCGGCGACTCGCAAAACCGCAGAGGATAACGCATTTGCCGCCGCCGATGCGGTGCAAAAGACCGGACGCGCGGTGCTACGCTGGAAGGCGTGGGCCTGGAAGGGGCAGGGAATGCATACGGGCAGCGAGACGGTGGCGGGCAGCCGCATCGCGGTGGTCGGTGGCGGGCTGGCCGGGCTGCTGTCGGCCGCCTTGCTGTCACGGCGTTACCGGGTGACGCTGTACGAATCGGCTGCGACGCTGGCGAAACGGGTCGTCGACGTCACGCTCGACGGCCAGACCCGGCCGGTCGATGTCGGTCTGGCCATGTTCGGCGCGGCGAGCCCGAGCCTGCGCGCGATGCTGGCGTCGCTCGGCGTCGGAACGCGAGATTGCGCCGCAACGCTCGGCGTGTCGCTCGACGCCGGCCGGCTCGAATGGGCCGACCCCGATGGCTGGTTTGCGCAGCGGCGCCTGCTGTGGTCACCGGCCCACCTTCGTCTGCTCGCCGACCTCCGGCGCTTTCGCCACGAGGCCGGACGGCTGCGGTTCGCCGCGATCGCCACCCGCTGCGACGTGGGCCAACTGCTGGCTCAGGCGGGGTATGGCGACGCGTTTGGCGATGGCTATCTGCGGCCGCTGGCGGCGGCGCTGTGGCAGGATCCGCGGGTCGACATCGCGAACCTGCCGGCAGCAGCCCTGTTGCGGCACTTCGTCGAACACGAACGCGGCGGCCGGCGCTGGTGTTGTGCGGCCGATCCGGTGTGGCGGACGATGCTCGCCGCTTCGATCGACGATGTGCGTACCGCGGCGCAGGTGGTCGCGATCCGGCGCGAAGCCTTGGGCGTGCTGGTCGAAACCGCGGGACGGGTCGACCGTGTCGACGCGGTGGTGTTGGCCGTGACCTCGCCGGAACGGCTGCTGGCCGATGCCGACGGCGACGAATCGGCCGCACTGGCGGGGCTGAAGTTTCGCACCGGGGTAGTCTGTCTGCACACCGATCGCCGGCTGTTGCCGCTGGCACGCAAGGTCCGGGCGCCGGTGAACTGGCTGCGCCGTGGCGGCGAAGCCTGCCTCAGTCTGGACCTGAACCGGTTGCAAGCGCCGCCGTTCGCAACGCCGCTGGTGCTGACCGTCGATCCGCTGATCGCGCCGGCATCGGTGATCCAC
This sequence comes from Jeongeupia sp. USM3, assembly GCF_001808185.1. Lineage (NCBI taxonomy): Bacteria > Pseudomonadati > Pseudomonadota > Betaproteobacteria > Neisseriales > Chitinibacteraceae > Jeongeupia > Jeongeupia sp. USM3. The sequence continues at coordinate 42,400 of NZ_CP017668.1, forward strand.
CGTTTCGAGCGGCGTTATCCGGTGCTCGACCATGCGGCCAGGGTGGCGCAGCTGAAACTCGATGCGCTGCAGGGGCGGCGCGCGACCTGGTATGCCGGTGCGTGGACCGGCGACGGCCTGCCCGAGGATGCGGTGGGGTCGGCCCTGCGCGTTGCCGCCGGTTTTGGCGTCAGCCCCGACTGGGGCAGAATGCGGAACCGATCCGGGTCTGCCGGGTCTGTCGACGGTCCCGATTACTAACCATCCGATGCTCGCCATGTCCTTTCCGACGCTTTCCACTTCGCGCTTCGTGCTGCGCGAATTCGTTCAGAACGATATCGACGCGGTGTTCCGCGGTTTGTCCCACCCGCAGATCATCGCGCATTACGGCGTGTCGTACGACACGCGCGACGACACCCGGATGCAGATGGACTGGTTCCATCAGATCTCAGCCGAGCAGAGCGGGATCTGGTGGGCGGTCTGCGCTGCCGATTCGCCGGATGCGCTGCTCGGCGCCTGCGGCTTCAACGACCGGAACCACGAACACCGCCACGCCGATATCGGTTACTGGCTGCTGCCCGAGCACTGGGGGCATGGCGTGATGCGCGAATGCCTGCCTGCGGCACTCGGCTACGGTTTCGGGGTGCTGGGCCTGCACCGGGTTGCCGCCGAGGTCGAACCCGAGAACGTGCGCAGCAGCAGCCTGCTGGCCGGTCTGGGTTTCGTCCACGAGGGCACGCGGCGCGAGTGCGAGTTCAAGGACGGCCGCTATCTCGATCTGGCCGATTACGGCTTGCTGCGCCAAGAGTGGCGCGGGCGCTAGTTGTGAAGGTTCAATAGGTTGTTTCGGGTGTTCACCCGGAGAAGTTCTGCGAGACTGGAAATCGCCAAACCCCCAGTCACAGAACAAGACACCGGATGAACACACATAAGAATGCCCGACTGACGTATCTGCGTCGCCTGGAAATGGTTCAGGACATCACCGAGCATGGTTTGTCGACCGCGGCGGCGGCGGCACGCCATGGCGTAAGCGCGGTCACCACCCGCAAGTGGCTGGGCCGCTATCTGGTCGGCGGCGCGGCTGCCTTGCTCGACAAATCCTCGCGTCCCGAGCGCTCGCCACGTGCCATTGCGCCCAGCGTTGCCCTGACGATCATCGAATTGCGTCGCAAGCTGTTCCTGCAGGCTCGCATCGCAAGCTATATCGGCGTGTCCAAAGCAACCGTCAGTCGCGTGCTGCGACACGCAGGGCTATCGCGGTTAAGCGACCTGCAGCCCGCAGAGCCTGTGCAGCGCTACGAGCGCGAAACGCCCGGCGAACTGCTGCACGTCGACATCAAGAAGCTCGCCCGCTTCGAGCAGGTCGGCCATCGCATCACCGGCGATCGTCGCCAGAACAGCCGAAACAGCGGCTGGGAATATCTGTTCGTGGCGATCGACGACCATAGTCGCATCGCCTTCACCCGACTCTACCCCGACGAGCGCCGCGCCAGCGCCATCGACTTCCTGCGTGCGGCCAACGACTACTTCAAAACGCTGGGCGTACCGCTCCAGCGCCTGATCACCGATAACGGGCCCGCCTTCCGCTCCCATGACTTCGGCCGCGTTTGCGTTGAACTGGGCATTAAGCAGAGGTTCACCCGCGCCTACCGACCGCAAACCAACGGCAAGGCCGAGCGCTTCATCCAGTCCGCGCTGCGCGAATGGGCCTACGGCCAAACCTATCAACACTCGGATGAGCGCGGCGCAGTCCTGAGGTATTGGAATCATTATTACAACTGGCACCGTCCGCATCACGGCATCGGCTGCCACGTGCCCATGTCCCGTCTCTCAGCAACGAAAAACAACGTCTTGACTCTTCACAGCTAGTCCGCCAGGTACTTGGCGTCGTCGAAGGTGGCGACCCACTGCGGCCGGTAGATCACCAGCAGGGCGAGGTTGCTGCCGGTGGTGAATGCCTCGGGCCAGCCCATCAGGAAGTAGTACGGCAGCTGTTCGGCCAGCAGGAAGTCGAGCGTGTACGGACCGAAAAGCGCCAGCAGTGCACAGGTGAGCAGCCCGACCAGCCACATCGACAGCGCCGCAGCGGCGAAGGCGTTTAGGAAGATGTAGACGAAGTAGTTGAGCGGCAGCCGCGCTTGCGCCAGCCGCAGCAGCGATTGCGTCAGCAGGCAGGGCAGCGCGGCGATGATCAGCCAGGACAGGCCGAGGGCGCCCCAGTCGGCGTGGCCGAAGCCGGTGTCGATCGCCAGCGCGGCGGCGAGGCCGAGCAGGGCGCGGTCGCGTCCGGCGATCAGCGTCAGCGCCGTCGCGCCGATCAGGTGGAAGCTCAGCCCGGGCAGGATGCCGGCCTTCATCTGCCAGAGCAGCAGCGCGGCGACGGTTGCGCCGAGCCAGCCGGTGATCGCCGACTGCGACAGCGCGAACCATGGCACCCGCAGCGCGGCGCGGATCAGCAGGAGGGTGGCGGCGATCCACGACAGTGTGAGCAGCCAGAGCGGAAAATGCGACGAAACGAGATTCATGCCGGGGCGGTAGCAGGGCGACAGCCGGCATCTTAGTGCAGCCGGTGGCAGGCTGCATTCGTGCGTGCAAGGCGGGGCGGAATCCGTCGTTCAGCGAGCTTCGTAGGGCACGCCCTGATCCCAGCGCGACTGCCAGTGCGCCATGTATTGCGCGGCAATGTCCGGCATCCCGCGCAGCACGATGACGTTTTCGGAGTTCTTGGTCTCGGCCGATGGCGCGTAGTTGAACGAGCCGGTTTCCACTGTCTGGCCGTCGACGATGATCGTCTTGTCGTGCTGGATGTTGTAGTGATCGTCGATCCGCAGCTGCACGCCGTGACTGGCGACATACGCCATGGCGGACTGGCTGGGCTTGCCCAGGTTGCGCTTCTTGTCGATGACCACGCGGACGTCCACGCCGCGAGCCCGTGCGTCGGCCAGTGCCTGCATGATGTCGGGCGCGGTGAAGCTGTAGGCCATCATCCGGATGCTGTTCTTCGCGCTGCCGATGAGCTGCAGCACCATGGCCTGCGCCGAGCCTTCGGGCGAAAAGCCGACCTCGACGCCGGGTGCGGCGAATGAAGCGGCGGGAAGGCCCAGCAGGGCCGCCAGGGCGATGCGCCTGAACCACGGGTGACATTGCATGAGGGGGTGCTCCGGTCTGCAGCAGCAACATTACGCCTGTCCGGCCTGGCGACGGTACCCAATACAGGCCGGCTGCCACAATTCACGGGCCGGCTCCGGTTGCTACGACGTCGGCGCGTGCCGGTCGGGGCTACCGGCCTCGGCCCGCAACCAGTCAAACAGGTGCCGCACCAGTGGAGAGCGAGTTTCGCCTTCAACACGCGACAGCCACCAGTGCCCGCCCGGCAGGCGGGGGTAACCGGGCAGCAAGACCAGTTCCCCCCGGGCCAGCGCCTCGTCCGCCAGCAGGCGCGACACGCTCGCAATCCCCGTGCCCCGCCTGGCACTGTCCAGCAGCAAGCGTGCGTCGTCGTAGATCAGCCCCTTGCGGAAACCCGCCAGCGGGCCGCGGAACAGCTCGGCGCCATCGTCGCGGGTGATGCTCTCCTCCAGGCAGATCAGCTCGGCATGCCGGGCGTGCTCCGCCAATGGCCGGGCGGCGAGTTGTGCTGCCAGGGCCGGGGCCGCGACGACCACCCGTTCATCCTGCAGGAAGGGCACCTCGAGCAGGCCCTGCTGCTGCAGGGGACGCGCCACGATGTTGATGTCGACATCCAGCTCGTCCACGAACCGCGCGGACTCGTCGGTGGACAGCAGCGGGCACAGCGCCGGCAGGGCACGCCGCAGCTCGTCCAGCCGCGGCTGCAACCAGCCTTGCAGCAGCGGTGCCGGGCAGACCAGCACCACGAGGCCGGGATCGAGATAGCTGGCAATGCGTCCCAGCCCGCTGCGCAGCGTATCCAGCGACAGCTGCACGCTGCGCAACAGCACCTCGCCCGCAACCGTCAGCTCGACGCCGCGTCCTGCCCGGCTGAACAGCGGCTGGCCGATTTGCGCTTCCAGCTGCTGGATCTGATGGCTGATGGCCGATTGCGACAGATGGCGCTCCTCGGCCGCGCGCGAAAAGCTGCCCAGCCTTGCTGCGGCCTCAAAGCCCATCAGCAAACGCAGGGACGGGATGTTGGCATTCGACATATGAGAAAACCTGATTGATTACCGCAATAAACATCAATTTTCATCAAGTGTGATGCGATCGACAATAGCTGCGTGAATCAGGGAGGCAGGCAAGGGCTGCTCTGATGCACCCCGGTCGCCGGCATTCCGATCGGAGGCAGCGACCGGTATTGTTCGGCGCGGCAGCAGCCGGCCATCATTCACATGACGAGCACGTGGAGTACACGATGACCACTCGACGCAATTTTCTGAAAGCTTCTGCCGGCGGCATGCTGGCCGGCGTACTTGGTGGCAGCCTTGGCGGCAATCTGATCGGCACCGCCGTCGCGGCCGGTGGCGGCTGGCGCATGCCCGACGAGGGCGAAGCGCATGCCGCGACCTGGATGGCGTTCGGCCCGAGCGAGGACATCTGGGGGCGCCGGCTGCAGCAGGGCGCGCGCGAAAGCCTGGCCCGCATTGCCGAGGCGATTGCCGACTTCGAGCCGGTGAACATGCTGGTGCGCGAGCGCGATTACGACGTTGCGCGGCGGCTGTGCGGTGCGAGCGCGAACCTGATCGTCAGGGAGATCGACGACCTGTGGATGCGGGATACCGGGCCGGTTTTCGTGAAGAACGATCTCGGCCAGCCCGGCGGCGTGGATTTCAACTTCAACGGCTGGGGCAACAAGCAGGCCCATGCCCGCGATGCCGAAGTGGCGCCGTTTGTCGTCGGTCGCACCGGGGTACAGTTGCTGAACAGCAAGCTGGTGCTGGAGGGCGGCGGCATCGAGGTCGACGGCGAAGGCTCCGCCATCATCACGGCCAGCTGCGTGTTGAACCGCAATCGCAACCCCGGCGTCGGCAGGGCCGAATGCGAGGCCGAACTGAAGCGTTTACTGGGGCTGCAGAAAATCATCTGGCTGCCGGGCATTGCCGGAAAGGACATTACCGACGGGCACACCGATTTCTATGCGCGCTTCGCCGGCCCCGGCGTGGTGCTGGCCCACTACGATGCCGACCCTGCCTCGTACGAGCATGCGGTGACGCGGCGCCATCTGGAGGTGTTGCGCCAGGCCACCGATGCCAGGGGGCGCAAGCTGAAGGTGATCGTGATACCCGCTGCCCGCACCGTCCGGCCCAGGTACGAGAACGACGAGTTCGCCGCCGGCTACATCAACTTCTACCTGTGCAACCGCGCGGTGATCGCCCCCGAATTCGGCGATGCCAAGGCCGACGCCCATTGCCGCGACGTGCTGCGCGATGCGTTTCCGGACCGGGAGGTCGTCCAGATCGAGATCGACGCCATTGCCGCGGGCGGCGGCGGTATCCATTGCACGACCCAGCAGCAGCCTGCCTGAGCGCGGCGTTGCCCCGGGGGCTGCAGGGCCTCTTTCGCGGGCGAAAAAAAACGGCGGGACCAGCCCGCCGCAAACCCGGAAACATGCAGGCCGGTCAGGCGGCCGCAAACACCCAGCAATCGTTGGTCGGAAACTCGACCCAGTAATCGCCGGCGTCGCGCGGCTCGCCGCCGTAGGCACGGAAGCGCAGCCCGCCCTGGTGGAACAGGTATTCCCAGCGGTCGCCGAGGTACATCGCGGTGACCAGCCTGGCCTTGATGCGGTTGTCGCCGGGGCCGTCGACGACGCGGACGCGCTCGAGCCGGATCACCGCCTGCGCATCGTGGCCGGCGCTGAGCCAGTCGCGGGCCTGGCCCTGGAGTTCCCAGCCGTCACCGGCGAGCTTGACCTGCTCGCCCTCGACCGAGACGACCTTGGCATTGAGCTTGTTGTTGCTGCCCATGAACTCGGCGGTGTAGAGCGATTTGGGCGATGCGTACAGCTCGGCCGGCGTGCCTTCCTGCTCGATCTTGCCGTTCTTGAGCAAGAGGATGCGGTCGGACATCGCCATCGCCTCGGTCTGGTCGTGGGTCACGCACAGCGCCGACAGGTTCAAGGACACGATCAGCTCGCGCAGCCAGGCGCGGGCTTCCTCGCGCAGCTTGGCGTCGAGGTTGGACAGCGGCTCGTCGAGCAGGATGACCGGCGGGTTGTAGACCAGCGCCCGGGCGATCGCGACGCGCTGCTGCTGGCCGCCCGAGAGCTGGAACGGGAAGCGTTCGGCCAGATGGCCGAGGCCCAGCTGGTCGAGCGCCTTCTGCACCCGCTGCCTGATCTCGGCCTGCGGCACCTTGCGCAGGCTCAGGCCGTAACCGACGTTGTCGGCGACGGTGCGGTGCGGCCACAGTGCGTACGACTGGAACACGAGGCCCAGCGAGCGCTGTTCGACCGGCAGGTTGATGTTCTTGCCGCTGTCGTACAGCGCCTTGCCGTCGAGCAGGATCTGGCCGTCCGACGGTTGTTCGAGGCCGGCAACGGCGCGCAGCAGGGTGGTCTTGCCGCTGCCCGAGGCGCCGAGCAGCGAGACGACTTCGCCTGCCTTCAGATGGAAGGACACGCCCTTGAGGATGGGGGTGGTGTCATAGCTGAGGTGCAGGTCTTCGACGATGAGCTTAGTCATGAAGTTTCACTCCGAAACGCAGGGCGACAGCCAGACCGGCGCCGACCATGAGGATGTTGATGACGGACAGTGCGGCAACCTGATCGACGGCACCGGTGGCCCACAGCGAGACCATCAGCGCACCGATCACTTCGGTGCCCGGCGAGAGCAGGTACACGCCGGTCGAGTACTCACGTTCAAAGATCATGAACACCAGCAGCCAGCTGGCCAGCAGCCCGGATTTGATCAGCGGCAGCGTGACGTGGCGGCTGGTCTGGCCACGGGTGGCGCCGACGCTGCGCGCGGCTTCTTCCAGCTCCGGGCCGACCTGCATCAGCGCGCCCTGGATCAGCCGCATGCCGTAGGCCATCCACACGACCATGTAGGCCAGCCAGATCGAGAACATCGAGTTCTTGAACTCCTTCAGCCCCGGCACGAACAGGAAGACCCAGAGGAAGGCGAGACCGGCGAGCAGGCCCGGCACGGCGCGCGGCACCAGCACCAGGTAGTCCATCAGCTTGCTGCCCCAGTCGTTGCGGCGGTGGCCGGCGAAACCGACGGCGGTGTAGCACGCCACGGCCATCGCGCCGCCGAAGATGCCGACGCCGAAGCTGTTGACGATGGCGCGAACCAGGCTGTCGTTCTCGAACAGGTCGGTGAAGTTGGACAGGGTCAGCGTTTCGAGCAGCGGCACGCCCACGCCCCAGTGGCTGACGAAGGCCCGCAGCGTGATCCCCGACAGCGGCACGAACACGGTGACGAGCAGCCACAGCGCAACGATGGCGAGCGCAACCCAGCGCCAGGCGCCGAGCGGCAGCGCATGCTGGCGGGCTGCCTTGCCCTTGACCGCGATGTAGCGGCCGGCATTGCGCAGCAGCCGGCGCTGCAGCAGCACCAGCGGGAAGGTCACCATGATCAGCAGCACGGCAACGGCGGCCATCAGGTGGTAGGACGGAATGCCGAGCTTGTTGGTCAGCTTGTACAGGTATGTCGTCAGCACCAGATGGCCTTCGGGGTCGCCCAGCACCAGCGGCAGGCCGAAGACCTCGAAGCCGAGGAAGAACACCAGCACGCCGGCGAACAGCAGCGACGGCATCACCATCGGCAGGCTGACGTCGCGGGCGACGCGGAACGGGCTGGCACCGGAGACACGGGCGGCCTCTTCGACGTCCGAGCCGAGGTTGCGCAGCGCCGACGATGCGTACAGGTAGACGTGCGGCACGTGGGTCAGGCCGGCGATCAGCGTGATCGCCCACAGCGAGTAGATGTTCCACGGCGCTTCGGCCGTGCCGAACAGCGACATCCACCACGCCGAATAGAAGCCGACCGGGCCGGCGGCGACGACGTAGCCGAAGCCGAGCACCATCGGCGACACGAACACCGGCGTCAGCAGCAGCGGTTCGAGCCAGCGGCGGCCGGGCAGGTCGGTGCGCGCCATCAGGAAGGCGAGCACCCCGCCCATCGGCACGGCAATGAACAGCATGCCGAAGGCGATGGCGCAGGTGTTCTTCAGCGCCGACCAGAAGTCGGGGTCGTCGAACACGAAGCGGTAGGCGTCGAGCGACACCGCCTTGTTCGGCATGAAGAACGGCGCACTCAGCAGGCTCTGGAACAGGATCAGCGACAGCGGCAGCACGACGACGGTGACCGCAATCGCGATCGTCAGCCAGCGGCCGAAGCCGGCCCAGGCCCGCCATTCGCCGCTGCGGCCTGCGCCGCCGGACGAGGCCGGCAGCGGTATTTGCAGGGAAGTGGTTGAACTCATGGCAATACTCCAGCGTCCGCGGCCCGGGAGCCGCGGCGCAATGTCATGCGGGAGGGAGGATCAGCGGGCGGTGCTTACTTCTTGATCGCCTGCTGCCATTGCTTGAGGAATTCCAGCCGCTTGGCCTGGTCGAGGTAGACCAGGAGGCCGGTACCGACCTGGATCGGCTTGAGGCTGTTGCCGAGCTGCTTGGTCAGGCCGGCCATCGACGTTTCGCCGGCGACGTCGTTGCGGATCGAGAACAGGTCGGCATCGTTGGCGAGCACGGTCTGGCCGCGCTTCGACAGCAGGTAGTCGAGCCACAGCTTGGCCGCGTTCGGGTTCTTGCCGGCCTTGGTGATCGTCGCCAGCCGGCTCATCACCAGCGTGTAGTCCTTCGGGTAGACATAGCCGATCGACGGGTCCTTCTTGGCCTTGGTGAACGCGTACGAGCCGATGATGTTGTAGCCGATCAGGTTCTCGCCCGACGAGATCCGCTCCATCATCGCGCCGGTCGACGACTGCAGCTTCAGGCCGGTGCTGCCCATGGTCCTGACCATGTCCCAGATCGCCGCGCCGCCGACGCGCACGTCCTGCGTCAGGTAGCTGAAGCCGACGCCGGATTTCTCGATGTCGTAGGTCGTGACCTTGCCCTTGAACTTGTCCGGGTTGGCCTTGAGGATGCGCACGAGGTCGGCGTGGCTTTGCGGCACTTCCTCGGGCTTGAGCAGGCGCTTGTTGTAGACGATGGTGATCGGCTCGAACGTCGTCCCGTAGGCCTGGTTCTGGTAGGTCGACCATGCCGGCATGTTCGGCGCCTCGGGCGAGGCGTAGCCGGCGATGTAGCCGTCGTTGACGAGCTTGATCTGCAGGTCCATCGCCGAGCTCCACAGCAGGTCGGCCGTGGTGCCGCCGGCGGCGCTTTCGGAGATGAAGCGGTTGTACAGCTCGGTGCTGTTCATGTCGTTGTATTCGACCTTGACACCCGGGTACAGCGACTCGAAGTCCTTGATCAGCGGCTTGACCGCGGCGCTGTCGGTCGTCGAATAGACGATGACCTTGCCCTCCTTCTGGGCCGCGCCGACAATCGTCGCATAGCTGTTGGGATAACCGGCCGGAATGCTCGCGGCAGCGGCAAGGCCGGCGACGGAACAGCTGGCCAGGGCCAGGGCAAAACGGGTGGTGCGCTTCATATCGATCTCCAAAGCTGGCCTTGTCGGCTCGTCGGTTCGGATGTGTTTCATCCGTGTGAAACGATCCTATGCGCGCAGCGCTTTCAATTTGCTTTCCAGGCACCAGATCGATGCAAATCGCTGTTGCGGCGATCCCTGATGGTGCGCGCCCGGCCCGCTGACAATACTGAACTACCCGGGAAATTCATCGATCTCGCCATGCGTTTGCTCCTCGTAGAAGACAACCTGTCGCTCGCCGACTCACTGACCCGCGCCCTTAACCAGTGCGGGTTTGCGGTCGATTGCATGCACAACGGCGCCGATGCCGACCAGGTGCTGCGCACCGAGGATTACGCGCTGGTGATCCTCGATCTGGCGCTGCCCAAGCTCGACGGCCTCGAAGTGTTGCGCCGACTGCGGCAACGGCGCAACAAGGTGCCGGTGCTGATCCTCACCGCGCACGGCTCGGTCGACGAGCGCGTCAAGGGGCTCGACCTCGGCGCCGACGACTACCTGACCAAACCGTGCGACCTGAACGAGCTCGAAGCGCGGGCGCGGGCGCTGATCCGCCGCAGCCACGGTTTCGACAGCGCCGAACTCACTTTCGGCCCGCTGCACTACGACAGCGTCAGCCGGGCGTTCCGCCTGCCCGCCGGGCCGCTGAGCCTGACACCGCGCGAGCACGCGGTGCTCGAAGTGCTGCTGATGCGCGGCGGCAAGGCGGTGAGCAAGGAAGCGCTGTCCGAGAAGATCTTCGGCCTCGACGAATCGAGCAGCCCCGACGCGATCGAAATCTACGTCCACCGGCTCCGGAAGAAGCTCGACGGCAGCGGCGTCGCCATCGTCACCTTGCGCGGGCTCGGTTACCTGCTGGAAGCGCGCGATGCGGCAGCGTAGCCTGCGGCGCTACCTGACCGTCTGTCTGCTGGTGCCGCTGCTGGTGCTGCTCAGCATCGACGCGGTGCTGACCTACCATCGCGCCCGGCAGTCGGCCGACGCGGCGTTCGACCGCAGCCTGTTCACGTCGACCAAGGCGATGGTCGAGGGCATCTCGATCCAGCAGGGGCAGATCGTCGTCGACATTCCCTATCTGGCGCTGGAGATGTTCGAATCCAACGCCGCCGGCCGCGTCTACTACCGTGTGGTCGAAGAGGGCGGCGCGGAGCTGACCGGCTACAAGGATCTGCCGCTGCCCAAGCACCGGGAGCAGGCGTACTACAAACCGCTGTTCTACGACGCCGATTACCAGGGCGACACGATCCGCATCGCCGCGATCCGCCAGCGCATCCACGACGTCGCCGGTGCACAGACGCGCACGGTCTGGGTGCTGACCGGCGAGACGCCGGAGTCACGGCGGGAGCTGGCACAGCAGATTCTCATCGGCGCGATCCTGCAGGACCTGCTGCTGGTGGCGCTGGCGCTGGGCATCGTGCTGCTTGCGGTCAGCATCGGCCTGCGACCGCTGCGGCGGCTGTCGAACAAGGTCAAGGACAAGGACGCCGACGACCTGCAGCCGCTCGACGCGACCGAACTGCCGTCCGAACTCAAGCCGCTGGTCGAGGCGATGAACCAGTACATCGCCCGGATCGAGCGCATCCTCAACGACCGAGGCCGCTTTTTTGCCGATGCGGCGCATCAGCTCAAGACGCCGCTGGCGGTGCTGCAGGCCAAGGTCGAGCTGGCCCTGCGCGAGGACGACCTGCCGACGGTGAAGCGGCAGATGGCCGAAACGCTCGAGACCGTCCGGCACGCGTCGCGCGGCGTCAAGCAGCTGCTGTCGCTGTCAAGGCTGGCGCCCGACCATTTCCTCGTCGTCACCTACAGCAACGTCGACCTGACCGGCGTGGCGCGCGAAGTCGCGCTCGACTGGGCGCCGGTCGCACGGCGCAGCCGGGTCGACCTTGGCTTCGAGGGCGAGCTGGCCGCGACGATTTCGGGCCGGCCCGAGCTGCTGCAGGAACTCGTCGGCAACCTGATCGACAACGCGATCCGCTACGCCGGTCCCGACAGGATGGTCACGGTGCGCTGCATGCCGGTCGACGGCCATGCCCGGCTGCAGGTGATCGACAACGGTCCCGGCATCCCCGACGAAGAGCGCGACAAGGTGTTCCGGCGTTTCTACCGGATCGCCGGCACCCAGGTCGAGGGCAGCGGACTGGGGCTGGGCATCGTGCATGAAATCGCCCGGCTGCACGATGCGGTGATCACGCTGTCGCACACGCCGGGCGGCGGCCTGACGGTGACGGTCGATTTCCCGGCCCAGCCGCCGGCCTGAGCACTAGTCGACGACCCGGCACGATGCTGTCGGGAACAGATCGTAAACAGGTGCCGGCGTTCAGCCGCGCAGCCGCCACTGCCGGTCGACGATCTCGCCCAGCTGCATCAGCCGGCCGTGGAAGAAGTGGCCGACACCGGGGACGACGATGACCGGCAACTGCTGCGGCCGCGCCCAGTCGAACACGCTCGCCAGCGGCACGACCTCATCCTCCTCGCCGTGGATCACCAGCGTATCGGCCGGCACGGCCGGGTAATCGGCATAGCGGCTGGTCGCCGGGCCGACGAGGATCATCCCTTCGACCTCGTCGCCGCCGAGCCGCTGGCGCAACTGCGACTGCACATAGGTGCCGAACGAGAAGCCGGCGAGCACCAGTTTGCCGGCATCCGGGTGCGCGGCGCGCGCGAACGCCAGCACCGCGGCCATGTCGTCGGGCTCGTGCTGGCCGCGGCTGTGCTCGCCCTCGGAGTTGCCGACGCCGCGCAGGTTCGGGCAGTAGGCGATGTAGCCGAGCCGCGAGAGCGTCTTGGCCAGCGTGTGGACGATCTTGTTGGTGAACGTGCCGCCCTCGGTCGGATTCGGGTGCGCGACCAGCGCGACGCCGCGGACGGTATCGAGCGCCGAATCGAGACGCAGGCACTCGAGCCTGCCGGCCGGGCCGGCTATCTCGAGCAGTTCGAAGGCGGGGGCTTTGCGGGGTGCGTTCACGATTTCAGCCTCAACCGCTCAACGACCCGGCCGTTGACAAGGTGCTCGTCGACGATCTCGTCGATGTCGCTCTCGTCGACATAGGTGTACCAGGTCTCGTCCGGGTAGACGACGACGACCGGGCCTTCCTCGCAGCGGTCGAGACAGCCGGCCTTGTTGATCCGGATGCCGCCGGGGCCGGCGAGCTTGAGGTCCTTGATCCGGCTCTTGGCGTGTTCCCACGCGGCGACCGAGCCGCAATTGGCACAGCTCTGGCGCTCGCCGGGATCGCGCTGGTTCAGGCAGAAAAACACATGGTGCTTGTAGTAGCTCATCGTTGCTCCCGGGCCGCTTACTGCGGCTGGACCGGCTTGTTGTGCGCGGTCACGAAGAAGGGCAGGCCGTCGGTGTCGAGGTCGGGCTGGATCGTTTCGATCACGACGACGTCGTCGACCTGGCATTCGCGCATCAGCTCGTCGACGAAGGCGTGGACCTGTTCTGCGGTGTCGAGCGGCGCCAGCGGCCAGACATAGCCTTCCCAGCGTTCGGCGTCCTCGCGGCTGGAGAACGTGATGCGGATTTCGCCGCCTTCGTGCGCGGCCAGCGTGATCGCCGGCGTGCGGCCCTTGCTGCGGATGCTGCGGATCGCATTGCTGGCGGCGACCTGAAGCCGGGTTTCGAGCACGGTGACGCGGCCGGTCTCCTGCGCGGCAAGCCAGCTTTGCGGCACGCGCGGAATCGGGAACAGCGTGAGGCCGGGCTGTTTGAAGGTGTCGCTCAGCAGTTGCGCCAGCGGCATGCCCCAGGCGCCCACCGGGCCGCCGAGGCGGATCGCCGGCTGGCCGCCTTCGGGCTGGATCGCGACGCCGACGAGGTAGCGCAGGAAGACGCCTTCGTCCTTGAACTCGATCGGTGCCGGCGAAAGCGCGACCGGCAACGGCGTGGCTTCGGCCTGTTGCCAGCGCTGCAGCTGCGCCGGGTTGACCGCGGCGAGCTGGTCGGCGCCGACAAGGGCGCCCGAGAGCCAGACCGCCGCATCGGCCGCTACGGCCCCGTGCTGGCGCAGCAGCGCGAGCACCGCGCCGGCGTCGATCTCGCCCGGCAGGCTGGTCGCGCCCTTGCGGCCGGCAACGAAGACGATGGGCAAGGCGAACGGCACCGCGAACGGCCCCGGCTGGACCGGGGTTTCGACGGCCTCGCGCAGCGTCTGCCACAGCACCTTGTAGCCATCCTGCGTCGGCGCCTGCGTCAGCGCACCGTTCAGTCCGTAGTGATCGCCGGTCAGCAGCAGCTCGCGCACGATTTCGTCGAGGGCGCCGCGCTTTTGCGCCGCCTCGTCCGCGTTGCCGGCGGTCAGCAGCGCCATCAGGTTGCGGATGACCGGGTTCTTGGCGTTCACGCGGGGGTAGAGGCGGGGATCGGGCAGGTACATGGGGCGGACCGGGGGGCAAAAAGGCAATTATACCGTGCAGGCCGGCCCCGGCGCGCTTTGCATGACCCTGGTGCGATTAATGCTTTCTGAATATGCAAGGTCTTGAATCCATTTGACAATCTGGCAATATCTACGGTAAATTCAAGCCTCTGTTGGGATGCAAGTTTTGTGTCTTGATGGTTTCTCCTTTGTAGATGTTGTTGGTGGCCCGGAACCGTTTACGTTTCCGGGTTTTTTTTCGTCCGGAGTACCCCGAATGACTTCACCGCAGTTCATCGACCGCCAGTTGCTGGGCGAACTGAGCGCCGAAGCCGCGCAAAGCCCGCGGCTGCGCAAGAACCGCAATTTCCACGCGAGCAACGACGATGCCTGTCACCGCTTGCTCAACGCGCTCGAGCCGGGCACCTACATCCAGCCGCACCGCCATCTGGCCGTTGACAAGGAAGAAACGCTGATCGTGCTGTGCGGCCGGATCGGCGTGCTGCTGTTCGACGAACAGGGCGGCGTGACCGCCACGCGCGAACTGGTCGCTGGCGGCGAAACGGTCGGCGTCAATGTCGCGCCGGGCGTGTTCCACAGCCTGGTGGCGCTGGCGCCCGGAACGGTGTTCTTCGAGAGCAAGGCGGGCCCGTACGCGGCACTCACGGAGGCCGAGAGGGCCGCTTGGGCACCGGCCGAGGGCGAGTCCGGCGTTGCCGCGTTTCTGGCCGGCATGGCCGCACGCTTCGAGGCTTAGCGCCGGCGCCTGCTGCTCTCAGAGCGTATCGATCTCGCAAAATACCGCCAGCGCCTCGACGCTGGCGTCGCCGATCTCGACCCGGTCGACCCGGGCGGAATCCGGGCCGCGGCGTGCCCAGTCGAGAAAGCTGTCGATGTCGCCGGGCTGGCCCTGGATCTGGATTTCGACCGAGCCGTCCGAGCGGTTGCGCACCCAGCCGGTCAGGCCGTGCGTCAGCGCTTCACGCACCGTGTGAAAGCGAAAACCGACGCCCTGGACCCGGCCGTAGACGCGCAGCCGCCGGGCGATGATTCCGTTCATGTCCTTGCTCCGATGAATGCCAGAAAGCAAAACCGGCCACTGAGGGCCGGTCTTGATTCTAGGCGTTGGCGTTGCCGGGGGCTTACTTGACGCGCATGCCCGGCTTGGCACCGCTGTCCGGGCCGAGGATGTACAGGCCGCCGTCGCCGCCGGCGGCGAGCACCATGCCCTCCGAGACGCCGAACTTCATCTTGCGCGGCGCAAGATTGGCGGCCATCACCGTTAGCCTGCCCTGCAGCTCCTCGGGCTTGTACGCCGACTTGATGCCGGCAAACACGTGGCGCGTCTCGTTGCCGATGTCGAGCGTCAGCGACACGAGCTTGTCGGCACCCTCGACCGACTTGGCCTCGACGATCTTCGCAATACGCAGGTCGACCTTCATGAAGTCGTCGATGCTGATCGTCTCGGAAATCGGCGGTACCTCGTAATCGAGTGCCGGCCTGGTTTCGGCTGCCGGTGCGAGGCTCTGCCTGTTTTCCTCGACCATGGCCTCGACCGCCTTCGGGTCGATCCGCGTCATCAGGTGCGAATACGGATTGATGCAGTGCGCAAGTAGGAGCGAACCGGCATCGACCCAGCGCAGCGGCGCGATATTGAGGAAGGCCTCGACCTCAAAGGCCAGCTTCGGCAGTACCGGCTTGAGGTAGATCGTCAGCAGCCGGAAGGCGTTGATCAGGATCGAGCACACGCGCTGCAGCTCGGCGTCCATGCCTTCCTGCTTGGCCATTTCCCACGGCTTGTGCGCATCGACGAACTGGTTGACCTCGTCGGTCAGCGCCATGATGTCGCGGATCGCCCGGCTGTATTCGCGTGCCTCGAACAGCTGGGCCAGCTCGTCACCGGCGGCCTGCAGTTTGGCCAGCACCGGCGCATCGCCGAGGTTGCGTGCCAGCTCGCCGCCGAAGCGCTTGCTGATGAAGCCGGCGGCGCGGCTGGCGATGTTGACGTACTTGCCGATCAAATCGCTGTTGACGCGCGCGGCGAAGTCTTCGAGGTTGAGGTCGATGTCCTCGATCGCGCTGTTGAGCTTGGCGGCGAAGTAGTAGCGCAGCCACTCGGGGTTCAGGTGGCGCAGGTACGATTCGGCGGTAATGAAGGTGCCGCGGCTCTTGCTCATCTTGGCGCCGTCGACGGTCAGGAAACCGTGGGCATTGATGCCGGTCGGCGTGCGGTAGCCGCCGAACTCGAGCATCGCCGGCCAGAACAGCGCGTGGAAATAGAGGATGTCCTTGCCGATGAAGTGATAGAGCTCGGCGTCCGAATCCTTGCTCCAGTATTCGTCGAAGTCGAGGCCGAGGCGGTCGCACAGGTTCTTGTGGCTGGCCATGTAGCCGACCGGCGCATCGAGCCAGACGTAGAAGTACTTGCCCGGCGCATCGGGGATCTCGAAGCCGAAGTACGGTGCGTCGCGCGAGATGTCCCAGTCCGACAGGCCGGCATCGAACCATTCCTGCATCTTGTTCGCTGCGCCTTCCTGCAGCCGCGGGCGGGCCTGGCCGGCCACGGTGACGCTGCCGCGGGTCCAGTCGCGCAGGAAGGCCTCGCAGTCGCCAAGCCTGAAGAAGTAATGCTCGGAATCCCTCAGCACCGGCGTCGCACCGGAGACCGCCGAATACGGATTCTTCAGTTCGGTCGGGCTGTAGGTGGTGCCGCAGACTTCGCAGTTGTCGCCGTACTGGTCCTTGGCGGCACACTTCGGGCATTCGCCCTTCACGAAGCGGTCCGGCAGGAACATGTTCTTGACCGGGTCGTACAGCTGGCTGATCGTCCGGTTGGCGATCTTGCCGTTCTGCTTGAGCGTGTTGTAGATCCGGTATGCGTATTCGCGGTTTTCTTCCGAGTTCGTCGTGTAGAAATTGTCGAACGCGACATGGAAGCCGGTGAAGTCACGCAGGTGTTCGCCATGCACGCGCTCGATCAGCGCCTCGGGGCTGATGCCTTCCTTTTCGGCGCGCAGCATGATCGGCGTGCCGTGGGTGTCGTCGGCACAGACATAGTGGCAGGTGTGGCCGCGCATCTTCTGGAAACGGACCCAGATGTCGGTCTGGATGTATTCGACCAGGTGACCGAGGTGGATGGCGCCGTTGGCGTAGGGCAGGGCGGAGGTGACGAGGATCTTGCGGCTCATGGTCGACTTGTTCGGGCGAGGAATCGCACGATTATATCGCAGCCGGCGCCCGGGTCGTGGCGCATTGGCAAGACCGCAGTTATAGTGGGTCGTCATGCCCATCCCGCCCACGCCCCCATGCCGCATTCCGAGCTGTCTGCCGAACTGACCCGCATCGACGACGCTTTCTCCGCGCTGGTGCGCGATCTGGGCGAGGACATGCGCGCCGAGTTGCTGGCCGCCTACTGGCCGACCCACGAGGCCTGTCTGGCCGAGATTGCCGCGGCACTGGCCGAAGGGCAGCCGTATGTCGCCGAACGTGCCGCGCATCAGCTCAAGGGCGCGTGTGGCCAGATCGGCGCGCAGCGGATGACCGCGCTGTGCAAGGGCATCGAGATGGCGCTGCGCGACCAGCGCGTTGCCGACGCCTTCGTGCTGCATGGCGAACTGGCCGAACTCGCCGTCGGGGTCGAATCGGCGCTGCGGCGCTGACCGTTGGCCGATCGTTACAATGGACGACGATCGCGCCGCGCTACACTCGTGTCCCCCGTTCCCGAGCGCCCCTGACCTATGCAGCTGCAGTTCGACGTCCTGTTCCTGATCGGCACCGCCGCGTTCACGATCTCCGGCTATCTGGTCGGCGCGACCAAGCGCTTCGACGTGCTCGGCGTCGTCATTCTGGCGTTGCTGACCGCGATCGGCGGCGGGATGATCCGCGACGTGCTCGTCGACCGCGTCCCGCGGGTGTTTCTCGACGCCGGCCCGCTGTACACGATCTTCGCGACGCTGCTGGTGGCATGGGCGATCAAGCTGCACCAGCGCAACCGCGGCCTGCTCTACAAGATCTTCATCGTCGCCGATTCGATCGGACTGGTCGCATTCAGCATCGCCGGCGCGCAGATCGGCCTTGACGTTGGCCTGAACCTGTTCGGCGTCTCCTTCCTCGCCTTCGTCACCGCGGTCGGCGGCGGGCTGGTGCGCGACATGATGGTCAACGACGTGCCGTTCATCCTGCACGAGGATTTCTACGGCACCGTCGCCATTCTGGTGGCGGTGCTGCTGTTCGTCGCGGCCCGGTTCGGCTGGCGCGGCCTGTGGGTCGAATGGACGCTGTTTGCCATCGGGCTCGCACTGCGGCTGATTGCCCATCAGCGCGACTTCCGGCTGCCGAGGGTGGGCGCCTGATGGACTGGCCGGTCGGCGATTTCCGCGACTGGGCGGCGTGGCTTGGCGCCAGGCTGGCGAATGCGCCGCGGGTCGACAGCGGTGATTTTCCGATCGAGCAGGAGTCGCGGCCGGCCGCGGTGCTGATCGCGATCGTGCCGCGTGCGGCCGGCGTGACGATACTGCTGACCGAACGCGCCGCACACCTGCCGGCGCACGCCGGACAGATCAGTTTTCCCGGTGGCGGCGTCGACGATGGCGACGCCGACGCCGCCGCTACCGCGCTGCGCGAGAGCGTCGAGGAGATCGGTCTCGAGTCGCGTTTCGTCCACGTCGTCGGACGGCTCGGCAATTACTACACCGTCAGCGGTTACGAGGTGGCGCCGGTGGTCGGCGTGCTCGAACCGGGCTTTGCGCTGACGCCGTGTGCCGACGAAGTCGAGCGGGTGCTCGAGCTGCCGCTGGCGCAACTGCTCGACCCGTCGCATTACGAGCGCCGCTGGGTCGAACGCCGCGGTTTGCGCGGGCAGACGCATTTCATCGAGATCGACGGCGACACGGTCTGGGGCGCGACAGCCAATATGTTGCTGATGCTGGCGCACGCGCTCGGCGCGGACGGCGCGCCGCGCGAGGTCGGTTAGTCACTCGCCCGGGCGCTGTCTGGGCAGGCTGACCCGGGCGATCAGGCCGTGCGGCTGGGCGTCGGCGAGTTCGATCCGGCCGCCGTGACGTTCGGCGATTTCCTTGACGATGGCCATGCCGAGACCGCAACCGTTGCCGTCGTTCTGGTTGACGCGATAGAAACGCTCGAACACGCGCGGCTTTTGCTCGTCGCTGATGCCGTTGCCGTCGTCCTCGACCTCGACGACGTAGTCCGGCCCTTGCTCGAACAGCCGGACCGTGATGTTCGAGCCGCGCGGAATGTATTTGATCGCATTCTCGACCAGATTGATGAACAGCTCGCGCAGCAGCGCCGGATTGCCGTCGATCGTCGCCTCGGCGAGTGCGCTGTCGCAGCCGAGGTCCATGCCGGCGGCAAGCGCGCGCGGCACCGACTCGGCGGTCAGGTCGCGGATCAGCTTGGCGAGGTCGACCTTCATCCCCGGCATGCCGGCCTGGGCGCCCGGTTCGGAACGCGCGAGCGTCAACAGCTGGTTGACGAGGTGGATGCTGCGCGTGGCGCTGGCGTGGACGAGGTTGAGCCGATCGCGCAGCCCCTCGGGCGTGGTTTCGCGCATCGCCAGCTCGGTCTGCGACTTGAGTCCGGCAAGCGGGGTCCTGAGCTGGTGTGCCGCGTCGGCGATAAAGCGGCGCTGTCGTGAGACGCTTTCATTGGTCGTTGACAGCAGCTGATTGAGCGCCTGGGTCAGCGACTGCAATTCGACCGGCAGGGACTCGGTTTCCAGCGGCGTGAGATCCTGCGGCACCCGGTGCTCGACGCCGCGCTTGAGCTTGTCGAGCGGTCGCAGGCCGCGGCTGACGCCCCACCAGACCAGCACGCTCATCGCGATGATCAGCAGGCCGAGCGGCACGCCGGTCGCCAGCAGGATCTCGCGCGAGATCCGGTTGCGCGGTTGCAGGCTCTTGCCGACCTGCACGTGCAGCCAGCGGTCCGGTGTCAGCCGATAGAACAGCGAGAGTACGCGGATCGATTCGCGATCCTGCGTGGTGTTGTAGAAGACCGGGTGGTCGGCCGCGGGTTGACCCGGCGGGGCGGGAAGGCGGCGATTGCCGAGGATCATGCCACCGGGGACGGTGCTGACCGTGTAGAAGAGTTTGTCGTCCGGGCCTTCCTCGAGCAGCAGCTGGGCTGCCCGGGGAAAGTCGATCATCAGGCCGTCGTCGAGCGGCTGGACCTGGCGGGCAATCGCCCGCCCGGTCTGCAGCAGGCTATTGTCGGTAACGGCGTTGGCGTAGTGCGTCGCCACGTTGTAGTACAGCGCCGCACCGGCCAGCCAGAGGACGATTTGCGGAATCAGCAGCCACAGCAGCAGCTGCCGCTGGAGGGAGACCTTAGCCCGCCACATCCTGTGCCAACGGCTGCTGTTTCTCGAGCAGGTAGCCCAGACCGCGGATGGTACGGATCACGACGCCGCACGGCTCGAGCTTCTTGCGCAGGCGGTGCACGTAGACTTCGATCGCGTTCAGGCCGACTTCGGCGTTGTCCGAGCCGAGTTCGGAGACGATCTGTTCCTTGGTGACGACGCGGTCGATGTTCGACATCAGGATCTCGAGCACGGTCAGCTCGCGGGCCGACAGGTCGAGCGGGGTGTCGTTGCACCAGGCGCGCTGGCCGGCACGGTCGAGACGCAGGTTGCCCAGCTGCTGGACCGACTGCGGCAGGATCTGGCTGCGGCGCAGCAGGGCGCGCAGGCGGGCTTCGAGCTCGGCGAACTCGAACGGCTTGGCGAGGTAGTCGTCGGCGCCGGCATCGAGACCGGCAACGCGCTCCTCGAGGCCGTCGAGGGCGGTCAGGATCAGGATCGGCAGCGAAGGCTTGTGCTGGCGGACGTTGCGCAGCACGGTGAGGCCGTCCATGTTCGGCAGGCCGATGTCGAGCACGACGATGTCGTAGTCGTTGTGCAGCAGGATCTGCAACGCCAGTGCGCCGTCGTTGACACAGTCAACCTGGAAGTCGGCCTGCGACAGGCTGGTCTTCAGGGCGTCGGCGAGAATGAGATCGTCTTCGGCAAGAAAAAGCCGGGTGCTCATGGTGGGAAACCTCCGGGAACGCGGTGTTCTGTAAGGAAATGCTTACTGCTGAGTGTAACTGCTATTTCGCCAATTTCCCAGTTATTTTGATGCTCCCCGCGCACGGGCACGTTCCCGGCTTTCCCTAGCCAGACCGGCGGCCTGTTCGGCTTGCCAGTCGTCTGCCAGCCAGCCCGAAAGCTCGGTCTCGACGAGGTCGGCGAGCGCGCCGATCCAGGCGGATTGGTCGTTCAGGCAGGGAATGTAGCGGAAGCTGCCGCCGCCGGCTGTGAGGAAGGTCTCCTTGCCCTCGATGGCGATCTCCTCGAGCGTTTCGAGGCAGTCGGCGACGAAGCCGGGGCAGATCACGTCGAGCCTGGCCACGCCGGCCTTGCCCAGCTTGGCAAGCACGTCGGCCGTGTACGGCTTGAGCCATTCGGCCTTGCCGAAGCGCGACTGGAATGCCAGCGTGTAATCGCCTTCGCCCAAGCCGAGTGCGTCGGCGAGCAGCCGCGCGGTCTTGTGGCAGTGGCAGTGGTACGGATCGCCCTTGTCGAGCGTATAGCGCGGCAGGCCGTGGAAGCTCATCAGCAGGTGGTCGGCACGGCCTTCGCGCGCCCAGTGCGCGCGCACCTGTTCAACCAGCGCGGCGATATAGCCGGGATGGTCGTGGAAGCTGCGCACGGTTCGCAGCGCCGGCTGGTTGCGGTAGCGCATCAGCCGGGCAAACGCGGCGTCACAGGCGGTCGCAGTGGTGCTGGCGGCGTACTGCGGGTAAAGCGGCATCAGCAGGATGCGGTCGCAGCCGGCGGCTTTCAGCGTGTCGAGGCCGGCGGCGATCGACGGCTCGCCGTAGCGCATGCCGACGGCGAACGACAGCGGCGCGTTCAGGCGTTCGCCGAGATAGCCCTTGAGCAGGCGCAGCTGTTTCTGTGTCCAGACCTGCAGTGGCGAACCTTCCTTGCTCCAGATGCTGGCGTACTTGTGCGCCGATTTCCCGGGGCGCACGTTGAGGATGATGCCGCGCAGGATGACCTGCCAGATCAGCCTGGGGATCTCGACCACGCGCGGATCAGACAGGAACTGGCGCAGATAGGGTTTGACCGCCGCCGGGGTCGGCGCGTCGGGGGTGCCGAGGTTGATCAGCAGTACGCCGATCCGGGCGGGGTGGTCGTGGCTGAATTCGGGTTCGGTGATGAAACGGCTCATTGCTTGATTCCTGAATGCGTGGGGCCGGCCCGGTTCAGACGCAGGCCGTCGACCCGGGTTCGCAGCTCGGTCAGCGCGGCGCGGTTTTCGCCATAGCGGGCGGCCAGATAGCTCCGGGCAATCGCCATCAGTGCATCGCGGTGCGCGGGCAGGGCGGCAGCGGCGCGCTCGACCAGCGGCGTCGGTGCTTCGCCGGCGCGGGCGGCGATGCCGGCGCGTTCGAGCTTGGCGATGAAGCGCAGCCAGCTGCGCATCGCGGCGTCGCGCCGCGGCGGACGGTTGCGCCAGCGCTGGGCGATGCCGTAGCCGAGCAGCAGGGTCAGCACGAGGGCGGCGAACCAGCCGATGAAGGCGGCAGAGGCGAGTGCGTCGATGCCGAGCCGGTTGAGCAGCTGCATCTGGCGTTGCGCATCATACCCGATCACCCAGCGGTTCCACTGGAAGACCGTGGCGTCCCACTGCTGGCGCAGGGCCTTGAGCCATGGCGCCTGATCGCGCAGCCCGCCGGGCAGCAGGGTGGCGTCGGCGACGCTGCGTGCCAGTCCCTGACTGATGCGGTTCGGCGCGACGACGGCCGTCGGGTCGATACGCTGCCAGCCGCGGCCGTCCAGCCATACCTCGGTCCAGGCATGGGCGTCGGCCTGGCGGACCAGCCAGTAGTCGCCGCCGGCATTGCGCTCGCCGCCGAGGTAGCCGCCGACGACGCGCGCCGGTACGCCGGCTGCGCGCATCAGGAAAACGAAGGCGCCGGCATAGTGCTCGCAGAAGCCTTCGCGCGTGTCGAACAGCAGGCCGTCGACCGGATCGGGGCCGGGCAGCAGCGGTGGCGACAGCGAATAGGCAAACCGGCCCGTCCGCAACCATTGCAGGGCCTGGTCGACCCGCCGGTCCGGCGGCAACGTGCGCCACTGCTGTGCCAGCGCGCGTGCCTGCGGGTTGCCCCTGGCGGGCAGATCGAGGTTGCGCTCGAGCACCGGCCCGGGCTCGCGGGCGTGCCAGCCCGGGCTGCTGACGACGTCGATGCGCCGGCGCTGGGC
Organism: Jeongeupia sp. USM3; assembly: GCF_001808185.1. Classification (NCBI taxonomy): domain Bacteria; kingdom Pseudomonadati; phylum Pseudomonadota; class Betaproteobacteria; order Neisseriales; family Chitinibacteraceae; genus Jeongeupia; species Jeongeupia sp. USM3. The sequence goes on from NZ_CP017668.1 coordinate 65,553, forward strand.
CAGCGGCGCGTCGGCGACGAGCTGGTAACGCGACGTCAGGCGCGTACGTTCGGGCCAGCTGACCGGCAGGTCGAGCGCCAGCAGCCAGGTCCGTTCGCTGGGCTCGATCAGCATGCTGTAGCGCAAGGTCGGCCCGACGGCGACGGCGGTGGGACGCACGCCGGCTTCGTCATGCAGTTGCTGCCAGTTGCGGCCGTCGAAACGTTCGAACACCGGGCCGCGCCAGTACATGGCCGACGGTGGCGGTGCCTTGCCGTCGAAGCTGACCCGGAATGCCGGACTGTCGTCGAGCGCCAGATTGGTGAAACTGCCGGGGCTCATCGTGTCCGACAGCCCGGAGCTCGGTCCGCTGCGCTGTTCGGGCATGCTCCACAGCGGGCCGGACAGGCGCGGGAACAACAGGAACAGCAGGATGACGACCGGCGCGGCTTCGGCGAGCATGCGCAGCGCACGCCATGTTTCGTCGTGCTGCAGCGTGTCCTGGCGCCGCTGCCAAGCCATCAGCTGCGTCGTCAGCGCGACCGCCGTCGCGAGCGCCCACAACAGCATCCAGAACGATTGCGATACCAGGAACATCGCGCCGCCGGCGAAGTAGCCGAGCAGCGTCAGCACCGCCGCGTCGCGGCGGCTGCGGGTTTCGAGCAGCTTGATCGCAATCAGGCAGACCAGCATTGCGACGCCGCCGCTGCGGCCGATCAGCGTTCGGAACTGCCAGAACACCAGCGCCAGCAGGGCCAGCATCAGTGCATAACGCAGCCAGCGCGGCGGCAGCGCCTTGCCGCGATAGACGAGGCTGGCGCGCCACAGCGGTACCGCGGCGACCAGCAGCGCCAGCCACGGCGGCAGCATCAGCAGGTGCGGCAGCAGCGCCATCATCAGCGCGGCGATCAGCGCATAGAGCGCGCGGCTCGGCAGCGTGTCGCTCGTCATGCGCCCTGCTCGAACAGCGCCAGTGCCTGCAGGCAGGCATGCCGGTGCGCCGGGCCATGACCGCGTGGCAGCACGATGCCCGGCAGCGCCAGCGTGTAACGGTCGCCGGCGGCCTCGGCGGCCAGGACCCATGCGGCGAGCCGGGACAGCCGCGCTTCGGTGCCGAGCTCGGGCAGCGCGTCCCAGTCGAACAGCCAGGCGCTGCCTTCGACCCGTTCGTCCTGCCGGACCAGCAGCGTGTCGAGCCGGGCGAACTGTTTCCAGGCGATCTGGCGCGGCGTGTCGCCGGGTACATAGTCGCGCAGCCCGGCGAAGTCGTCGTCGCCGCGCACGCGCCGCTGCCCCCGCTCGCCGTGCTGGCCCGGATACGGCGGCGGCTTGTCCTCCGGTCGCGGATAAACGAGGCAGCGGGCGTCGAGACTGGCGTAGCTCCAGGCCTTGCACCAGCCGGTCGGATAGGCGGTTTCGATGCGCAGGGTCGGCATGCCCAGCCAGCCGCGGCCGTGGGTGGCGATGGGCAGGCGCGCGATGGTTTCATCGTCGCGGTCGATATTCTCGACCCAGCTTGCGGCGTGCCCCCGCAAGGAGACGGAGAGCGCGCGCCGCGGCGGTTTGCCCGGGTTGGCGATGGCCACCGGAAAGTGGGCGGGATCGCCGGCGAAGACCGGCTCCGGCGCGAGAGCGCGCAGTTCGAGTCTCAACAGGTTGCGATAGCCCTGCAGCAGCGCGGCATGGCCAAGGCCGATCAGTACGAAGGCGAACAGATAGGCGAGGCTCAGCTGGTAGTTGATCGCGCCGATCAGCACCAGCACCGCGGTGGCCGCGTAGATCGCACCGAAGGCGGTCGGCAGCACATAGATGCGGTTGTGCTTCAGCGTCACCGACGCGGCCGGCGGGTGACGGCGCGCCAGTGCGCTCAGCCAGCGGCGCCGGAACCAGCTCTGCATCAGGGAATGGCGACGTTGCCGAGCAGCTCGGCAGCGGCCAGCGGATCGGGGCGGCCGCTGGCCCGCGACAGCAGCCGGTGGCCGGCGATGGCGGGAAAGACCGCCTGCACGTCCTCCGGAATCGCGTGGTCACGCCCGTCGAGCCAGGCCCAGGCGCGCGTGGCGGCGACGAGGCCAATCAGCGCACGCGGCGACAGCCCGCAGGCAAAGCGCTGCTGGTGCCGCGTGGCTGCGGCCAGCGCCTGGATGTAATCGAGCAGCGGTGCCGCAACCTTGACCGCCGCCGCGGCGCGCTGTGACGCGGCCAGCGTGTCCGCATCGCAGGCCGGCGTCAACCGGGCGACGAGTTCGCGCCGGCCCTCCCCGGACAGCATCGCACGCTCGGCCTCGTGGCCCGGATAGCCGAGCTCGAGCCGCATCAGGAAGCGGTCGAGCTGCGATTCGGGCAGCGGGAAGGTGCCGATCTGGTGCTGCGGATTCTGCGTGGCGATGACGAAGAACGGCTCTGGCAGCGCGTAGGTCTCGCCGTCGATGCTGACCTGGTGCTCTTCCATGGCTTCGAGCAGCGCCGACTGGGTTTTCGGCGGCGCGCGGTTGATTTCGTCGGCGAGCAGCACCTGGGTGAAGACCGGGCCGTGATGGAAGCGGAACCGGCCGCTGTCGCGCTCGTACAGCGATACGCCGAGCAGGTCGGCCGGCAGCAGGTCGCTGGTGAACTGGACGCGCGAGAATCGCAGGCCGAGCGTCGTCGCGACCGCGTGCGCAAGCGTGGTCTTGCCGACGCCGGGCAGGTCTTCGAGCAAGAGGTGGCCGCGGGCGAGCAGGCCGGCAACGGCCAGTTGCACGACCGTCTCCTTGCCGAGAATGATCTGGTTGAGCTGGGCGAGTACGGCTTGAAGCGGATGGGACATGGGCGTGAATGGGTCGGGGTCAGAAAGCGCCGGAGAAGCTGATGCCGAACATCGGCGCGGTGTCGTAGTTTTCGCTGCCGATCTCGTGGCCGCGGTCGTCCTCGAGCTTGAGCTTTCCGCCGAAGGCGGCTGCGGCGTAGGCGTCGATGCGCCAGCCCGGCTGGGTCGCGTAGCCGACGCGCAGGTAGACCGGCAGGCGGTCGTGCTGGCCGACGCCACCCGGCGACACCGCATTGCTGCCGGCCAGCCGGAAGCGCTCGGAACGCCACGCCCCGCCGGCGGCGATCTGCCAGCGTTCGGTCGGTGCGTAGCTGAGTTCGAGTCCGCCGGGGCCGGACGGGCCGGCGTCGAACGGGTTGCCGAGGTGCCAGCGCTTGTCGATCTGCCAGTCGACGACGAGGAAGGGGAAGGCGCTGGTCTTGTCGAACTCGCGATAGACGCCGGCACCGAGGCCGAGCTGCAGCGTTTCGCTGAACTGCTGCGCGGCGACGAAGGTGGCGCCGTAGCCGATGGCGTCCGATGCACCGCGTTCGCCGGCGTACTCGACCGTCGGCGCCACCGAAAAGCTCTGGTAGCCGGCGGTCACGTAATTGACGTGGAAACCGAGACTGCCCTGGCGGACCGTCCCCCACGGCGCCTTGCCGTCGAAACGCGCCGGCGACTCGAAGTCCCAGCGGTCCTGCGCCAGCCGCACGCCGAGGCCGAAGCTCCAGCCCGGTTCCATCGCCTGATCGACGCTGGCGCTGAACAGAATGCTGTTCACGCCGGCCTTGCCGCCACCGTCGAGTGCCGTTTCGCCCTGCCAGACCGGCGTCAGCGCAACGCTGTATTCGAGCCCGTCGGCATGGGCCAGCGCCGCGGTCATCAGGCCGGCGAGCAGGGCAAGGCGGGGCGGCGAGGGCATGGGCGGTCCTGGTGTCGGTGGGGCGGAGTGTGAATTTTGCCGAGTCCGGATGCGCGGCGTACACTCGTGTTTCAACGCAAAACAATAACAGCTTTCGTCAAGAGGCCGCTTTTGTACAACACCGAAGCTGCGGAAAAACCCACGGCTTACCTTTCTCACCCTGCCTGCAGCCTGCATGACATGGGTAAGGGGCACCCCGAGTGTCCGGAGCGGCTGGCCGCGATCCGCGACCGGCTGATCGCGGCACAGTTGTGGGATTACCTGCTGCACGTCGATGCGCAGCCGGCAAGCCGGGCGCAGATCGAGGCCGTGCACGATCCCGACTATGTCGAGCGTCTGGCGGTGATGGTGCCGTCGCACGGCTACGTGCATCTCGACCCGGATACCGCGATCAACCGCTTCAGCCTCAACGCCGCCTACCATGCTGCCGGCGCCGGCATCGACGCGGTCGATCTGGTCATGACCGGCAGGGCCGCCAACGCCTTCTGCGCGGTACGCCCGCCGGGCCACCACGCCGAACGCTCGCGCGGCATGGGCTTCTGCCTGTTCGACAATATCGCGATCGCCGCGCGGCATGCGATCGACGCCTACGGGCTCGAACGCGTTGCCATCGTCGACTTCGACGTCCATCACGGCAACGGCACCGAAGACCTCGTCTGCAAGGAGCCGCGCATCCTGATGGTCGGGATGTTCCAGCATCCGTTCTTCCCGTACTGCGGCGACGAGCCCAAGGGCGACAACATTCACAATGTCGCGATGCCGCGCGCGACCACCGGGCAGGATTTCCGCGAGATGGTCGCGGCGAAGTGGCTGCCGCTGCTCGACGATTTCGCGCCGCAATTGATCCTGATCTCGGCCGGTTTCGATGCGCATCTCGAGGACGACATGGCGTCGATGGGGCTGGTCGAGGCCGACTACGCGTGGGTGACCGAGCGCTTGACGAAGCTTGCCGCTCGCCATGCCGAAGGGCGGATCGTGTCGATGCTCGAAGGCGGCTACGACCTGTCGGCGCTCGGCCGCAGCGTCGCTGCACACATCAAGGTACTTGCCGGGCTTTAGAACTTGCGCTGCCTTCTCACGGAAACCCCGTTCGCACGACGGGGTTTTTTACGCGCTGACGCTGTATGGATCTGAACGGAATGAAGAAATAGAAATATATAATTTATGGTTATTTGTTGGTGCGCCTTAAGATCGCTTCACAACGGCGCCGTGATCCGCGGCCCGCGTTGCCAGCCCGGCCAGAAGCCGGCGAAACGACTACAGGGAGTGCGCACAATGAAAACATCTCGTGGACTGATTTTTGCACTGCTGGCGCTTGCCGCCGGCGTGGCCCAGGCCGACAAGCTCGACGACATCAAGAAGGCCGGCGTGCTGCGCGTTGCGGTGTTCGATGCCAATCCGCCGTTCGGTTTTGTCGACGGCAAGAACAAGAACATCATCGGTTACGACGTCGATGTCGCCAACGCGATCGCTAAAAAGCTCGGTGTCAGGGTCGAACTGCAGCCGACCAATCCGGCCAACCGGATTCCGCTGCTGACGTCGAACAAGGTCGACCTGATCGCCGCCAATTTCACGATCACCGACGAGCGTGCCAAGACCGTCGATTTCAGCGTGCCGTACTTTGCCACCGGGCAGAAGTTCATCGCGAAGAAAGGCCTGCTGAAGCGGCCGGACGACATCGCCAGGCTGCGCATCGGTGCGGACAAGGGCACGGTGCAGGAGATCACCCTGCGCGAGAAGTACCCGAATGCGACGGTGGTGTCGTATGACGACACGCCGCTGGCATTCGCCGCGCTGCGCAACGGCAATGTCCAGGCGATCACCCAGGACGATGCCAAGCTGATCGGCCTGCTGGCCCGCGTGCCGGACAAGGCCAGGTACGAGGTATCGCCGTTCGCGCTGACGCACGAATATCAGGGCATCGGCATCGGCAAGGGCGAGACTCGCCTCGTCGCGCTGGTGAACGACACGCTGGTCGAGCTCGAGAAGAGCAATCAGGCCAGCAAGATCTACGACAAGTGGTTCGGCCCGAAGAGCGAGGCGCCGTTGCCGCGCGGCGACTTCAGGATCGGCCAGCGCTGATCGACCGGCTCCGGGCCGGCCCCGTCGTGTGGCGGGGCCGTTTGTTTTCCGGCGTTCGCCGTCTTTTGATGCTCTGCCCATGATGTCTTCGCTGTTTCCGGGGCTGCTCGAACCCCGCTATCTGTTCTGGCTGCTCAAGGGCTTCGGCCTGACCTTGCAGATCTCGCTGTTCACCATCGTGCTGGCGACCCTGCTCGGCCTGCTGCTGGCCGCGGCGCGCGAGACGCGCTGGCTGGCTGCGCCGTGCATTGCCTGGATGTCGCTGTTCCGCAATACGCCGCTGCTGGTGCAGCTGTTCTTCTGGTATTTCGGCGCGGCCAGTCTGTTGCCCGAGGCGTGGATGGACTGGCTCAACACGCCGCGCGATGCATTCGGCGTGCCGTGGCCGTCGTTCGAGTGGATCGCCGCGCTGTTCGGGCTGACGCTGTATACGGCCGCCTTCGTCGCCGAGGAAATCCGCGCCGGCATCCGCGGGGTCGGCCGGGGACAGCGCGCGGCGGCGGCAGCGCTCGGGCTGACCGGCTGGCAGGCGTTTCGCTGGGTGATCCTGCCGCAGGCGCTGCGCATCGCCCGCTCACCGCTGTTCGGCCAGTACATGAACGTGGTGAAGAACTCGTCGCTGGCGATGGCGATCGGCCTCGCCGAGCTGTCGTACGCGTCGCGTCAGGTCGAGACCGAAACGCTGAAGACCTTCCAGGCATTCGGCGTCGCAACGCTGCTGTACATGGCCGGCGTGATGATGGTGCAGGCGGCGGGGCGAAGGAGGACGGCGCAATGCTCGACTTCACGGTGATCCGCGACAACCTCGACTACCTGCTCTGGGGCGCCTATCCGGACGGACCGCTTGGCGGCGCGGCACTGACCCTGCTGCTGAGCATGGCCGCCGGGATTGCGTCGGCGCTGCTCGGTCTGGCCGGCGGCATTGCGCTGACGCTGACTCGCGGCCGGCCGGCGCGGTTGCTGCGCTTCGTGCTCGATGCGCTGCGGGCGGTTCCGGTGCTGATGCTGATCTTCTGGTGCTACTTCCTGCTGCCCATCGTGTTCGGCATCGATGCGCCGGCGATCGGCACCGTGGTCTGCGCGCTGGCGCTGATCGGCGGCGCCTACCTGTCGCATGCGCTGCACGCCGGCATCGTCGCGATCGGCCGCGGCCAGTGGCAGGCCGGGCTGTCGCTGGGGCTGAGTGAGTGGCAGACCCTGTGGCTGGTCGTGCTGCCGCAGGCGCTGCGGATGATGCTGCCGTCGTTCATCAACCAGTGGATTTCGCTGATCAAGGATACGTCGCTGGCGTATATCGTCGGCGTCGGCGAGCTGACCTTCCTCGCCACTCAGGTGAACAACCGGGCAATGGTCTACCCGACCGAGGTCTTCCTGTTCGTTGCGCTGCTCTACTTGCTGATCTGCGGCACGCTCGAGCTGGCCGCCGTGATGTATACCCGGCGGCTGCGGTTGGGATAAAAAAACAGGCGCCCGTGGGCGCCTGTTTGTTCATCCGCTGATTTGCATCAGCCGAAGATTTTCATCGACGCCCAGAACAGCCCGGCCGCAAGACCCATCGACGCCGGCAGCGTGAACACCCACGCCAGCAGGATGTTGCGGATGGTGCTCATCTGCAGGCCGCTCTTGTTGGCAACCATGGTGCCGGCGACACCGCTCGACAGCACGTGCGTCGTCGACACCGGCAGGCCGAAGATGTTGGCGATGCCGATCGAGCTGGCGGCGACGATCTGCGCGCTCATGCCCTGCGCGTAGGTCATGCCCTGCTTGCCGATCTTCTCGCCGACGGTGAGCACCACGCGCTTCCAGCCGACCATCGTGCCGAGGCCCAGCGCCAGTGCGACGGCGACGATCACCCATTGCGGCGAGTACTCGGTCGTCGCGGTCAGGTCGGCGCGCAGCTTGTTCAGGTCGCTGACTTCGCGCGACTTCAGCTCGGGCAGCTTGGTGACCTTGCGCGCGGTGTCGTCAAGGCAGAGGATCAGCCGGCGCACGTCGGGGCGCGCGGCCGGGGCGATCTGGCTGTAGTCCTTGATGCCGTCGAGCCTGGCAACCAGCGCCTGCACCGCCGGAACGGTGTCGTGGTAGTCGCAGTGGAACTGCTTGGGCATTTCGGTGCCGTTGTTCGCGGCCGGCTTCAGCAGCATGTACTTGCCGAGCTTGTCGTCGTGCTGTTCGTAGAACTGCAGCATGTGGATCGCGGCGTCGCGGGTGCGGTCGATCTGGTAGGTGGTGCTGTCGAGGTCGAGCACGAACTTGGCCGGCACGATGCCGATCAGCGTCAGCATGATCAGGCCGATGCCTTTCTGGCCGTCGTTCGAACCGTGGGCAAAGCTCACGCCCATCGCCGAGGCGATCAGCACCACGCGGTTCCAGAACGGCGGGTGCTTCTTGCCGTCGATCGCGCGGCGGCCTTCCGGCGTCTTGTGCATCTTGCCGTCGGCCCAGATTTTCTTGAACAGCAGCAGCAGCGCGAATGCGAGCAGGAAGCCGACCGTCGGCGACACCAGCAGCGAGAGGGCGATGTCGATCGCCTTCTTCCAGTTGATCGCGGTGGCCACATCGGTGTTGTTGATGAAGGCATTGGCAAGGCCGACACCGAGGATCGAGCCGATCAGCGTATGCGAGCTCGACGCCGGCAGGCCGAAGTACCAGGTGCCGAGGTTCCACAGGATCGCCGCGGCAAGCAGCGAGAACACCATCGACAGCCCCTGAACGCTGCTGACATTGATCAGCAGGTCGACCGGCAGCAGGTGGACGATGGCGTAAGCCACACTGAGGCCGCCGAGGATCACGCCGAGAAAGTTGAAGATGCCCGAGGCGACGACAGCGAGCTGGGCCGGCATTGCCTTGGTGTAGATCACCGTGGCGACCGCGTTGGCGGTGTCGTGGAAACCGTTGATGAACTCGAACGTGAGGACGAACAACAACGCAAGCGCCAGGCTCACCCCGACGGTGAGGCTGAGGCCGCTGAACATTTCAATCATGGGGAGGCGGGGAGGAGCGGAAATTGCCGCGGATTATGGCAGAAAGATGACGGCGTGGCTTGATCAAAAACAGGCCCGGCCGGTGTCGTCATTCTTCCGCGGCCGGTGTTACTGCCGGCTGGCGCCGGCATGCTTTCTGCTTGCTAACAAGTGCCTGTTATGACAAGAAAATATCGTATTCGCGAGCGGCATTCATGATGAGCACGACACGCTGAGGCTGGCCGCCCAGTCCGGCGCCGGGCCGGCCAGGTCGTCGAATTCGGCATCGTCGTCGAAGGGGCGGGCCAGCGCGCGTTGCAGCCGGTCGATTTCGCTCGCATCGCCGTCCGTTGCCTTGCGGATCGCCGTCTCGGCAAGGTGGTTGCGCAGCACCAGACGCGGGTTGGCGGCCAGCATCGCCGCTTCGCGCTCGGCCGGCGCCCGCGGGTCGAACGCGAGCCGCGCCTGATAGTCGGCGAGCCAGATGTCGAATGCATCGCGGTCGACGAACTGGTCGCGCAGCCGCGCTTGCCCGGCCGGGCGGGAGAGGTCGCGCCAGAAGATCGTCCAGTCGGTGCCGGCGGCCTGCATCAGTTCGAGCAGGCGGGTGAACAGCGGCCAGTCGGCCTCGCGCCATTCGGTCAGGCCGAACTTGCGCCGCAGGCGCTCGGCGTAGGCGGCCTCGAACACCGTCTGGTAACCGTCGAGCGCCGCACGCAGCGGCTCGACATCGACCAGATTGACCAGCGTCTGCGCCAGGCAGGCGAGGTTCCACAGGCCGATCTGCGGCTGCTGGTTGAAGGCGTAGCGGCCGTGGTGGTCCGAGTGGTTGCAGATATGGCCGGCGTCGAAGCCGTCGAGAAAACCGAACGGACCGTAGTCGAGCGTCAGCCCGAGCATCGACATATTGTCGCTGTTCATCACGCCGTGGCAGAAGCCGACGGCCATCCAGTCGGCGATCATCGCCGCGGTGCGGTCGCGCACCGCTTCGAACAAGGCCAGATAAGGCGATGCCGCCGCAGCGCAATCCGGATAGAAGTGGGCGATCGTCCAGTCGGCCAGTTCCCTGACCGCATCGGGTTCGCCGCGGTGGTAGAAGTGCTCGAAGTGGCCGAAGCGCAGGAAGCTCGGCGCGACGCGGGCGACGACGGCGGCGGTTTCGCGTGTTTCGCGCCAGACCGGCTCGTTTGATCCGACCAGCGACAGCGCGCGCGTCGTCGGAATGCCGAGGCCGGCCATCGCCTCCGAGCACAGGTACTCGCGGATCGACGAGCGCAGCACTGCGCGGCCGTCGCCCATGCGCGAGTACGGCGTCAGCCCGGCGCCCTTGAGCTGGATCTCCTGGATCCGGCCGTCGATGTCGCTCAGCTCAAGAACCAGGATCGCCCGGCCGTCACCGAGCTGGCCGGCCCACTGGCCGAACTGGTGGCCCGAATAGACGCTGGCCAGCGGCCGCTCGTACCGCAGCAGGTTGCCCGCGAGCAGCTCGGCCAGCCGCGGATGCGCGGCCGGATCGGCGGCCAGCCCCAGTTGCCCGGCCAGCGCGGCGTTCCACGCCAGCAACTGCGGATCGGGCAAGGGGCTGGGCGTGACGATGCTGTAGTAGCGCCCGGGCAGCAGCGCAAAGCGGGGTGTCAGCGGGGCGGTGGCGAGCGTATATTCCATGGCTTTCGCGTGTGGCGCGAATCCTGAGTAAATTGATCGGGTACTAGTCTACGTGGCCCCGATTGGATTGACGAGACGATTGGACCGAAGCATGGCCGAGAAAACCCCGGTGACCGCCGCGGTGCGCGTACTGCGCCAGCACAAGGTGGTGTACACCGAACATCTGTACGAATACGAAGAGAAGGGCGGCACCACGGTGTCGGCACGCGAACTCGGCGTGGCCGAGCACGCGGTGATCAAGACGCTGGTGATGGAAGACGAGGCGAAGCAGCCGCTGGTGGTGCTGATGCATGGCGATTGCGAAGTCTCGACCAAGAATCTGGCGCGGCTCCTGCACAAGAAGGGCATCCACCCGTGCGCCCCCGACATTGCCAACAAGCATTCCGGCTATATGGTCGGCGGTACGTCGCCGTTCGGCACCCGCAAGGCGATGCCGGTATACATGGAACGCAGCATCGCCGGCTTCGACAAGATCTACCTGAACGGCGGCAAGCGCGGTTTCCTGGTCGGTCTTGCGCCGGCCGACGTGGTCGCCATCCTCAAGCCGACGCTGGTCGATGTCGCGCTGGCGCACGGCGAGCACGGCTGATTTCCACCTGACCACATACAAGACAATATCTGGAGAACACGATGAGCGACCGACTGACGCAGATCACCACCCGCGGCGGCGACGACGGCAGCACCGGCCTCGGCGACGGCAGCCGTGTCGGCAAGGACAGCGTGCGCATCCACGCGCTCGGCGAAGTCGACGAACTCAATTCGCAGATCGGCGTCGTGCTGGCCGAGGCGCTGCCGCCGGCACTGCGCGATGCGCTGGTGCTGGTGCAGAACGACCTGTTCGATCTCGGCGGCGAATTGTGCATTCCGGGGCGCGAGGCGCTGACCGAGGCACAACTGGCGCGGCTCGAGGCCTGCGTCGAAACCTTCAACGGCGAGCTCGAGCCGCTGCGCGAATTCATCCTGCCCGGCGGTTGCCGTGCGGCGGCGGCGCTGCATGTCGCGCGCTGCGTCTGCCGCCGCGCCGAGCGCGCGGTGGTCGCGCTCGACAAGGCCGAGGTGATTCCGGCGACCAGCATCAAGTACCTGAACCGGCTGTCCGACCTGCTGTTCATCGGCTCGCGGATCGCCAACCGCTTCGCCGGCCAGCCCGACGTGCTCTGGCAGCCGGGACTCAACGCCTGAGCACGGCGGTGCATGATCCGGGCCGTCAGGCCCTGCGCTTCAGCCCGGTCTGGCACCCGGCCTCGGCAGACGGGTGCGCCGCTGCCGCAAAGTAGCGGCTGGGCTCGATACCGAGCGTCCGGTGGAACATTGCGCCGAACGCGCTCTGACTCGCGTAGCCGAGCCGTTCGGCGATCCGTTTGAGCGGCTCGCCCTGCGCCAGCATTTCCAGCGCGCGGATCAGCCGCGCCTGCTGGCGCCACTCGCGGAATGACAGGCCGGTCTCGCTGCGGAAACGCCGCGCCAGCGTCCGGCTGCTTGCGCCGGCGAGGTCGGCGAGCTGTTCGAGCGTCTCTTCGCCGTCGAGTCGTCCGAGCACGCGCTGGCACAGTTTCGTCAGTCTGGCGTCCTGCGGCATCGGCAGGTGCAGCGGCGCCGTTGGCAGCAGGTGCAGCTCGGCAAGACACAGCCTGGCGATCAGATCGGCCCGACTGCCTTCGTCGTAAGCGGTCGGCAGCGCCGTCAGCGTCAGGATCAGCTCGCGCAGCAGCGGGCTGACCTCGAGCACCGTGCAGCGTTCGGGCAGGCCGGTGGTGGCGGCCGGCTCGACGTAGAAGGTCCGCATTTCGGCATCGCTGGCGATCATCACCCGGTGGGGTGTTTGCGGTGGCACCCACAGCGCCCGCTGCGGCGGCAGCACCCAGTTTCCCTCGAACGTTTCGACCCGCATCACGCCACTGCAGGCGTAGACGAGCTGGGCACGCCGGTGTTGATGGGTGCCCGAGTCGTGGCCCTGCGCATAGTGGCGGCCCTTGGCGACCACGGCTTGCGGCAGGGCATCGTAGCCGGCCGGGCCGATATCCGGATATGGCTGATTCAAGATAATCGATGTCGGATGCGTGGTGAATGGACATCATAAACTGCGGGCAGGGCACCAACAAGCCGGTGCCGATTCTCATTTCCCTTGCGAGTGTGCCCATGCAAGCCAAATCCCTTGCCGCTTCCCCGGCGGTGCATAACACCGCCTTCATGGTGCTGGCCGCGATCAGCGTCTCGCACCTGCTCAACGACATGATCCAGTCGCTGATCCTGGCGATCTACCCGATGCTCAAGGACAATTACGCGTTGAGCTTTGCGCAGATCGGCCTGATCACGCTCGTCTACCAGCTGACCGCTTCCATCCTGCAGCCGCTGATCGGCCTGTATACCGACCACCGCCCGCAACCGTACTCGCTGTCGGTGGGCATGGGTTTCACGCTCTGCGGCTTGCTGCTGATGTCGCAGGCCGCGCAGTTCCCCTGGCTGCTGCTGGCGGCGGCGCTGGTCGGCATCGGTTCGTCGGTGTTCCATCCGGAATCGTCGCGCGTGGCGCGGATGGCGTCGGGCGGGCGTCACGGGCTGGCGCAGTCGCTGTTCCAGGTCGGCGGCAATCTCGGTTCGTCGCTCGGTCCGCTGCTGGCCGCGCTGATCATCCTGCCGCGCGGCCAAGGCAGCATTGCGTGGTTCTCGATCGCTGCAATGCTGGCCATGGCGATCCTCTACCGGGTCGGTGCGTGGTACGGCATGCAGCGCATGGCCGCCGCTGCGCACAAGGCTCGGCCGGTTCAACCGGCCTTGCCGCGCGGCAGGGTGCTGCGGGCAATGGCGTTGCTGGCGCTGCTGGTGTTCGCGAAGTACTTCTACCTGGCCAGCCTCAACAGCTATTACACCTTCTACCTGATCGACCGCTTCGGCGTCGGCGTCCGGGACGCGCAGCTTTACCTGTTCCTCTTCCTGTTCGCCGTTGCGGCCGGCACGGTGCTCGGCGGCCCGGTCGGCGACCGGATCGGCCGCAAGCGGGTGATCGGCATCTCGATGCTCGGCGTCGTGCCGTTCGCGCTGGTGCTGCCCTACGCCAGCCTGTTCTGGACCGCGGTGCTGACCGTGGTGATCGGCCTGATCCTTGCGTCGGCGTTTTCGGCGATCCTCGTCTACGCCACCGAGCTGATGCCGGGCAAGGTCGGCATGGTCGCCGGGCTGTTCTTCGGGTTTGCGTTCGGCATGGGCGGGATTGGTGCGGCGGCGCTGGGCAGGCTCGCGGATCACGCCGGCATCGCCTACGTTTACCATGTGTGCTCGTTCCTGCCGCTGCTGGGATTGCTGACGCTGCTGCTGCCGGAGACGAAGGCCGGGAAGGGCGGCTGAGTGCCTGCCGGGGAGGGCGCTGCGTGGCGCCCTTTCCGGATGACGAGGGCGGAGGGAAGATCGGGACGGCAAAACAAAAACCCCGATCGCGAACGATCGGGGTTTTTGTCGTAATTGGTGCCCAAGAGAAGACTCGAACTTCCACGGTGTTGCCACCGCTAGGACCTGAACCTAGTGCGTCTACCAATTCCGCCACCTGGGCATTTATCTCGTTGAAACAAGCAGTCGATCGTCAGTAGTGGTGCCCAGGAGAAGACTCGAACTTCCACGGTGTTGCCACCGCTAGGACCTGAACCTAGTGCGTCTACCAATTCCGCCACCTGGGCACTGCTCTGCGCTAAACTACTTGCTGCTCGAGAGGTCGCCAATATAAGGATGCGTCGAAGCGATGTCAAGAAATAAAGCTGAAAAAATCGAAAAAACCGCAAGCAGTGCCGCGAAGCCCAAGCGGACCCGCAAACCGCAAGGCCTTCGCGCCCAGGACCCCTACCTCGCGCGCGAGCGCGAGCGCTACGAATCGCCGCTGCCCAGCCGCGAGTTCATCCTCCAGATTCTCGCCGACGCCGGTGCGCCGCTCGACGCCGACGAGCTGGCGCGCATGCTCGGCATCCTCGAAGCCGAGCAGATCGCCTTCCAGCGCCGGATCGCCGCGATGGCGCGCGAAGCCGAGCTGATGATCAACCGCAAGGGCGCCCTGGTGCTGCCGCAGAAGGTGGCGCTGATCGCCGGCCGCGTCCAGGGGCATCCGGACGGCTTCGGCTTCCTGGTTCCCGACGACGACAGCGGCGATCTGTACCTCGGCCCGCGCGAAATGGCCAAGGTGCTGCACAACGACCGTGTGCTCGGCCAGCAGATCGGCGTCGACCGCCGCGGCCGGCGCGAAGGCAAGATCGTCGAGGTGCTCGAGCGCGTCAACACCTCGCTGGTCGGGCGGTTGCGCACCGAGCGCGGCGTCAACATCGTCACTGCCGAAGACAAGCGCATCAGCCAGGAAATCCTCATCCCGCCGGGCGATGTCAATGGCGCCGAGCCGGGCCAGGTCGTGGTCGTCGAGATCGTCCAGCAGCCCGAGCGCCACGTACAGCCGCTGGGCCGCGTCAGCGAAATCCTCGGCCGCTACGACGACCCGGGCATGGAGATCGAGATCGCGCTGCGCAAGCACAACCTGCCGCACGTCTTCTCCAATGCCGCCGAGGCGCAGGCCGATGCCACGCCGCAGAAGGTCAGGAAGAAGGACTGGCAACCGGTCAGGGGCGTCGCGCGCGAGGACATCCGCGACCTGCCGCTGGTGACGATCGACGGCGAAACCGCGCGGGACTTCGACGACGCCGTCTTTGCCGAGAAGAAAGGCAAGGGCTGGCGCCTTGTCGTCGCGATTGCCGACGTCAGCCATTACGTGACGCCGGACGATGCGCTGGACCTGACGTCGATCGAACGCGGCAACTCGGTGTACTTCCCGCGCCGGGTGATTCCGATGCTGCCCGAAGCGCTGTCGAACGGCATCTGCTCGCTCAACCCCGACGTCGAGCGGCTGACGATGGTCTGCGACATGCAGGTCAGCGCCAAGGGCCTGATCAAGAAGTACCGCTTCTACCCGGCGGTGATGCACTCGAAGGCGCGGCTGACCTACAACAAGGTCTGGGAAATGCTGTCGCAGCCCGACGGTGCGCTGGCGCAGGACAACAAGAAACTGCTGCCGCACCTGCAGACGCTGTACGCGCTGTTCCAGGCGTTCTCGAGCGCGCGCAAACAGCGCGGCGCGATCGACTTCGAGACGACCGAAACCGAGGTCCGTTTCGACGACAAGGGCAAGATCCGCGAGATCGTCCCGGTCGTTCGCAACGATGCGCACAAGCTGATCGAGGAGTGCATGCTCGCCGCCAACGTCTGCGCGGCCGACTTCCTGATCGAATCGGAGCACCCGACGCTGTTCCGCGTCCACGAAGGGCCGACACCGGAAAAGCTCGAGTATCTGCGCGAGTACCTGAAGACTTGCGGACTCTTCCTCGAAGGGGGTGACGAGCCCGGCGCGTCCGACTATGCCGCGGTGCTCGAGAAGATCAAGGACCGTCCCGACGCCGGCCTGTTGCAGACGCTGCTGCTGCGCAGCCTGCGCCAGGCGGTCTACAGTCCGGACAACAAGGGGCACTTCGGCCTTGGCTACGACGCCTATGCCCACTTCACGTCGCCGATCCGCCGCTATCCGGACCTGCTCGTGCACCGGGCGATCAAGGCCGTGCTCGCCGGCAAGAAATACAAGCCGGCGAGGAAGTGGGAAGACCTCGGCCTGCAGTGCTCGATGACCGAGCGCCGCGCTGACGAAGCCAGCCGCGACGTGCTCAATTTCCTCAAGTGCTACTTCATGCGCGACAAGGTCGGCGAGGAGTTCGAGGGGACGATTTCGGCGGTGACCGGTTTCGGCCTGTTCGTGATGCTCGACGGCCTGTATGTCGAGGGCCTGCTGCACGTGTCCGAACTCGGCAAGGACTACTTCAACTTCGACGAACGCCGTCATGAAATGAAGGGCGAACGCAGCGGCAAGCTGTACCGGCTGACCGACCGGATCAAGGTCAAGGTCGCGCGGGTCAATCTCGAAACCAGCAAAGTCGACTTCGTGCTGGCCGAAGAGCTTGCCACGCCGCTCGCAGAGCCGCAGTCCGAAGTCCGCCGCAGCGCGCCGCGCAAGCGCCGCGGCAAACGCCCGGCCGGCGGTGCAGCGCCCACGGCCCAGCCGGCCGTAACCCAACCGGTCGCATCCCAGCCTGCTGTCCCTGCCCAGCCATCGAGGCCGACGCAGCGCAGCCGTGCCAAGGTACGCTCGGTGACGCCAACGCCAACGCCAACGCCAACGCCAACGCCAACGCCAACGCCAACGCCAACGCCGGCACCGGCACCGGCACCGGCGGCGTCGAGTCGCCGCAAGGCTGCGCCGGCGGCCAAGCCGGCGGTGACGGCTGCGGATGCGCCCAAGGTGGCGGCACCCGCTCCGGTGCGTTCGCGCAGCGGTGCGGCGACGGCCGATGCAGCCGCCCAACCTGCCGGGGTGCCGAAACCGGCCGCGCCGCGCCGCGCACGCGGTGGCGCGACCCGGGCTGTCGCAGGCTCCGGCGCCGAGCAGGCCAAGGCACCGGCTGCAAAACCGGCTGCGCCGCGGCGTCCGGTTGCGACGACGCCCGCGACAACACCGGCTTCGGCGGACGTCGCCACGACGAGCCGCCGCCGCAAACCGGCCGTCGCGGCCCTGCTGGCGCCGCCCCGGACCGCCGCACCGGTTGCTGAGTCCGCCGCAGCACCAGTTGCCGCCGAGCCGGCACCGGCCGAGGCCAAGCCGCGCACGCGCCGCAGAAAATCCTGACCGATACGTGTATCGTTGCCGCCCCGCGGGGCGGCGACCCCCGCATAAAACCAAGAGGAAACCATCATGTTTATCGTGGACCGTTCGGCCGCGCTGATCCGCCCGAAGCAGCCCTTTCTGGACTGGCTGCTGGCCCTGCCGGGCAACGACATTCCGCTGACGCTCGAGGATGTCCGTGCCGACTGCACGGTGATCCTGATTCCCGAAGCCAACGAGCCCGAGGACGGCATCGCGCAGATCGACGAGATTGCCGAGCGGATTTTCGAGATGGAATTGTCGTCGTGGG
The DNA here is from genome assembly GCF_001808185.1 of Jeongeupia sp. USM3. NCBI lineage: Bacteria > Pseudomonadati > Pseudomonadota > Betaproteobacteria > Neisseriales > Chitinibacteraceae > Jeongeupia > Jeongeupia sp. USM3. The sequence goes on from NZ_CP017668.1 coordinate 82,941, forward strand.
TGAGCGACGAGGAACTCTGGCCGAAGAAGCGCAATCTCAAGCTGTTTTGGGAGTGGTTCGACGTGGAGATCCACCTCGGCGTGATGGACAGCGTTGCCGAGGAAATCCACAACACGCCGTCGGACCACAGCTATCACTGAACCGGCGATCCCGGTTCCGCGAGCGGCCGACAAAATCCTGCTGGCGTACTGCTGGCCGTGACCCGAGGGTATCCCCCGCGGGCTACGCCTTGCCGGCGCCGTTGCAGCGGATTCTGCTTGCCGCTCCTAACTGGATGGAGAAATAGATGCGTCGTATTGCTGCCTGCCTGTTGATTGCCGGATTGTCCGGCCCGGCGCTGGCCGAAACGCTCAACTACAACGTCGTCAACGTCAGTGCCCAGGCGAGTCGCGAGGTCAGCAACGACAGCGCCCGGGCGCTGCTGTACGTCGAGCTGACCGACAGCGACCCGGCGCGGCTGTCCGACAAGGTCAACCAGACGCTGGCGGCGGCGCTGAAGAAGGTCAAGGCGGCGAGCGGCGTGCAGTCCGGCGGCACCGGCTATACGACTTTCCCGCTCTACAACAGCAAGAACAACAAGCAGGAAGGCTGGCGCGGTCGCGGCGAGCTGAGGCTGGCCAGCAAGGATTTCGCCGCGCTGTCCAAACTGCTTGGCGAACTGCAGCAGCCGCTCGCGGGCGGCATCGGCATGCAGCTGGCCGACGTGCGCTACGGCGTGTCCGAGCAGAAGCGCGACGAGATCGAGAACGAGTTGATCGAGGAGGGCGTCAAGGCCTTCCGCAAGCGCGCCGATCTGATGCGCCGCTCGTTCGAGGCCAGCGGCTACAAGATCATCAACGTCAATGTCGATTCGGGCGGCTTCGTTGCGCCGCCGCGGCCGATGTACAAGGCCGAGAGGGCCATGGCGGCCGATGTGGCCGGCGCGGCGCCGATGCTCGAGGGCGGCGATAGCCGCGTCTCGGTCAGCGTTTCGGGCAGCATCCAGGTCATCCAGTGACGCCGATGTCGCTGCGGCTGCGGCCCTCGCGCTTGCGGCGGCGTCTGGCCGTGGTGGTCGGCCTTGCCGCAATCGCGTCGGCCGCCGCGTCGCCGTGGCCCTGGAACCTGGCCGGCGCGGTCTGGCTGGCCATCGCCGCGTGGTTCGAGCGGCGGCGCGTGGCGCCTGCGGGCATTGCCGCCCGCGACGATGGCACGGTGGTGCTCGAGTGGCCGGACGGATTGACCACGCCGGCGCGAATCCTGCCATCGTCGCGCGTCGGGCTCTGGCTGGTTGCGCTGCGGCTCGACGGCGCGCACGGCCGCAGCAGCTTGCTGCTCTGGCCGGACAGCGCCGATGCCGAAACCCTGCGGCAATGGCGCATCTGGTTGTGCTGGGCGCGACCCGGCCTGCCGGGGGCCGGCGGGCGGAAGCTTGCGCCAGATCAAGCGGTGCACGCTCGCCCTTGAAGTGGCGATCGCCCGCTGTTTATAGTTCGGCCATGTTCGCCCGTTTCCGCTCATCCCGCCTCGCCTGGCTGCTTGCACTGCTGCTGGTCTTCAGCCAGCTGGTGACGGCGGCCTACGCCTGCGTCGACGTGCTGCCGGTGCAGCCGGCGCCGATGAGCACGATGATGGGCATGAGCGACTGCAGCGAAATGCAGCAGGTCGAGCAACCGGTGGTCTGCAAGGCGCACTGCCAGAAGGACAGCCAGTCCGCCGACATCAAGATCCCCAGCGTGGCGGCGCCGGTTTTCGTTGCGCTGTTTTTTGCGACACCGTATGTCGATGCCGCGACGGCCTCGGCGCCGGTGCCGCGGCGCGAGCCGCCGACGCTCGCCGCGTCGCCGCCCTTGCGCGTCCAGTTCCAGGTCTTCCGCAATTAGTTTCTCCCGCTGATCGCCTTTCACGTTCGGCCGCCGTGCGCGCGCCCGAACGCATTCGAAACGATTGCGTGGAGAAATCCCATGTCCCCATTTCGCCTTATCTGGCTGGTGTTTGCCACCGCCAGTCTCGGTGCGCATGCGCTGACGCTCGACGAAGCGCTCGCGGCCGCCACCGGCAGCGCACCGGATATCGCTGCCAGCACCGCCGCCATGACAGCGGCCCGGTCCCTGACGAAGTCGGCCGGTGCCTTGCCCGACCCCAAGCTCTCGGTATGGGTTGACGACCTGCCGACCTCCGGCTCCGACGCCTGGCGCGCCGGCGACGCCAAACGCATGGTCAGCCTGATGCAGGAGGTGCCCAACGGCGATGCGCGCGAGGCCGAGCGCCAGATCGCCGGTGCGCAGTTGCAGACGAGCGAGGCGCAGGCCCGCTATGCGCGGCTGAACGTCCGGCGCGAAACGACGCTGGCCTGGCTGTCGCTGTACTTCCTCGATCGCAAGGCCGAAATTCTCGCGGCGCAGCGGGCCGACAACCTGCGCAGCCAGCAGGCGAGCGTTGCCGCGCTTGACGGTGGCGCCGCACCGGATGCCGCGCTGGCGGCAAGGCTCGAGCGTGACCAGCTCGACGATGCCGGTGACGATATCGAACGCGACCGCACCCGGGCCCGCGCGCAGCTCGCGCGCTGGGTCGGCGCGGACACCGCCCGCCAGCCGGTGAGCGGCAGCCTGCCGGCATGGCTGACCGATGCCCGCGCGCAGGCCGACGACATTGCCGAACAGCCCGAGGTTCGCGCCGCGACGACGCAGTTGAACACCGCGCAGGCCGAACTGGCGCTGGCGCAGGCCGCGAAAAAGCCCAACTGGGGCGTCGAGGTCGGCTGGGGCTATGACGCGATGGACCAGGGCATGGCGATGGTCAAGTTCACCTTCGACCTGCCGATCTTCGCCGCGTCGCGGCAGGACCCGAAGATTGCCGCCGCGCTCGCCAACGTGCAGCGGAGCGACGCCGAGCGCCAGGCGCGGATGGCTGGCTACCGGCAGCAGATCGACGAGACGCGCGCCGAGCAGACGGCGATCCGTGCGCAGCTCGATCGGCTGAAAACCCGCACCCTGCCCCTGATCGCCCGGCAGGTCGAACTCGCGCTGGCCGGCATGAAGTCGGGCAAGGGCAGCGATGCCGTGCTCGGCGCGCGCAAGGCGCGTCTGGCTGCGCAGATGCGTGGCGTCGAGCTCGAATCCCAGCTTGCCAATGCCGATACCCGGCTTTACTTCCTGACCGGAGCGCACTGATGAACACCAAGACAACGATTGCGATCGCCATCGCCGCACTGGGCATCGGTGGTTTCGGCGGCTGGCTGGCCGGACGGCAGGATCATGCGGCGCCGGCTGCGGCCGCCGACAAGCCGGTGCTGTACTGGTACGACCCGATGAAACCCGACGTGCATTTCGACAAGCCGGGCAAGTCGCCGTTCATGGACATGGAACTCGTGCCGCGCTACGCCGACGAGGCCGGCGATGCTTCGAGCGGCGTGCGCATCGATCCGGCGCTGGTGCAGAACACCGGCGTCCGGCTCGCGAAGGTCGAGCACGGCGAGCTGGCCGGCGGGCTCGCCGTTGCCGGCAGCGTCGTGTTCAACGACCGCGACGTGGCGGTCGTTTCGGCGCGCACCGGCGGCATCGTCGAGCGCGCGTATCCGCTGGCGGTCGGCGACGTGATCAAGGCAGGCAGCCCGCTGGCCGACGTGCGCGTGCCCGAATGGCTGGCGGCGCAGAACGAATACCTGGCGCTGCGCGGCGATGCGCAGCTGGCGGCTGCGGCGAAGTCGCGGCTGGTCCAGCTCGGCATGAGCCCGGAGGCGGTGGCACAGCTCGAACGCAGCGGCCGGGCGCAGCCGGTGGTGACGATCGTCGCGCCGCGCGGCGGGATGATCGCCGAGCTGGGCGTGCGGCAGGGCATGACCGTTTCGGCCGGGCAGGCGCTGGCCCGGATCAACGGGCTGTCGTCGGTCTGGATCGAGGCCGACGTGCCCGAGGCGCAGGCCGCAATGCTGCGCATCGGCGCACCGGTGTCGGCCAGCTTTGCCGCGTGGCCGAATGCGCCGGTCGCCGGCAAGGTCACCGCGCTGGTGCCCGAACTGAAGGCCGATACGCGCACCGTCCGTGTGCGGATCGACGTGCCGAACCGCGAAGGCCGGTTGCGGCCGGGCCTGTACGCGCAGGTGGCGCTGGCCGGCGAGGCGAAGCCGGCGCTGCTGGTGCCGGGCGACGCGGTGATCGCCACCGGCAAGCGCTTTGTCGTCATCGTGGCCGACGGCAAGGGCGGTTTCAGCCCGGCCGAGGTCAGGGTCGGCAGGGAGGCGGGCGGCAAGACCGAAATCGTCGAGGGATTGTCCGAGGGGCAGCAGGTCGTTGCTTCGGGCCAGTTCATGATCGACTCGGAAGCCAGCCTGCGCGGCGTGCTGGCGCGGATGGCGAGCGCGCCGGCCGGGGCCGTCGACGGGAACGCCGCCACCGGCAAGGACGCCAAGGCGGCGCCGCTCGAAGGCGTCGGCGTCGTCAAGGCGATCGCCGATGGCGAGGTCACGCTCGCGCACGAGCCGATCGCCGCGCTCAAATGGCCGGCGATGACGATGCCGTTCACGCTGATGAGCCCGTCCGTCGCCAGGGGCATTGCGGTGGGCGACAGGGTGCTCTTCACGCTGATGATGCACGGCGGCGACGCGATGATCGAGACGATGAGCAAGGTCGACGGAGGTGGCCGATGATCGCCGCACTCATCCACTGGGCCATCCGCAACCGTTTCATGGTGCTGCTGGCTACCGTCGCGCTCGCGGTCTGGGGCGGTTGGGCGATCCGGTCGATGCCGGTTGATGCGCTGCCGGATCTCTCCGACGTGCAGGTGATCATCCGCACGCCGTATCCGGGCCAGGCGCCGCGCATCGTCGAGGACCAGGTCACGTATCCGCTGACGACGACGATGCTGTCGGTGCCGGGCGTGAAGACGGTGCGCGGCTACTCGTTCTTCGGCGATTCCTACGTCTACGTGCTGTTCGACGACCACACCGACCTGTACTGGGCGCGTTCGCGCGTGCTCGAGTACCTGAACCAGGTGCAGGGCAAGCTGCCGGCCGGCGCGCGCCCGGCGCTCGGGCCGGATGCGACCGGCGTCGGCTGGATCTACGAGTACGCACTCGTCGACAGGAGCGGCACACGCAGCCTGGCCGAGCTGCGCAGCCTGCAGGACTGGTTTTTGCGCTACGAGCTGAAAACCCTGCCGAACGTGGCCGAAGTCGCGGCGATCGGCGGCATGGTCAAGCAATACCAGATCGTGCCCGACCCGGTGAAACTGGCCGGCTACGGCATCGGCGCCGATGCGCTGGTCGACGCGGTGAACAAGGCCAATAGCGAGGCCGGCGGCTCGGTGCTCGAACTGGCCGAGGCCGAGTACATGGTCCGCGCGACCGGCTATCTGAAAACGCTAGCCGACTTCCGGGCGATACCGCTCAAGACCGTCGGCGGCACTGTCGTCACGCTCGGCGACGTTGCGCGGGTGCAGGTCGGCCCCGAGATGCGCCGCGGCATCGCCGAACTGAACGGGCAGGGCGAGGTGGCCGGCGGCGTGGTGATCCTGCGCAGCGGCAAGAACGCGCGCGAGACGATCGACGCAGTCAAGGCGAAGCTCGAAACCCTCAAGGCCAGCCTGCCGCCGGGCGTCGAGGTCGTCACCACCTACGACCGAAGCCAGCTGATCGACCATGCGGTCGAGAATCTCAGCCACAAGCTGATCGAGGAGTTCGTCGTCGTCGCGCTGGTGTGCGTACTGTTCCTGTGGCACCTGCGCTCGGCGCTGGTCGCGATCATCACCCTGCCGCTGGGCATCCTCGCCGCCTTCATCGTCATGCGCTACCAGGGCGTCAACGCCAACATCATGTCGCTGGGCGGGATCGCGATCGCGATCGGCGCGATGGTCGACGCCGCGGTGGTGATGATCGAGAACGCGCACAAGAAACTCGAAGCGTGGCAGCACGACCACCCGGGCGAAACGCTGGCGGGCGAGGCGCGCTGGCGCGTGATCGGCGACGCCGCGGCCGAGGTCGGCCCGGCGCTGTTCTTCAGCCTGCTGATCATCACCTTGTCGTTCATCCCGATCTTCACGCTCGAGGCGCAGGAGGGGCGGCTGTTCGGGCCGCTGGCGTTCACCAAGAGCTACGCGATGGCCGCGGCCGCCGGGCTGTCGGTGACGCTGGTGCCGGTGCTGATGGGTTACTGGATACGCGGCCACATTCCGCCCGAGGACAAGAACCCGCTCAACCGCTGGCTGATCCGCGCCTACCAGCCGCTGATCGATCGGGTGCTGCGCCGGCCGAAAACGACGCTGGTGATCGCGCTCGTCGCGCTCCTGACGACGCTGGTTCCGGCGTCGCGGCTTGGCGGCGAGTTCCTGCCGAACATGGACGAGGGCGATCTCCTGTACATGCCGAGCGCACTGCCCGGGCTGTCGGCCGGCAAGGCGGCCGAGCTCTTGCAGCAGACCGACCGGCTGATCAAGACCGTGCCCGAGGTCGCGACGGTGTTCGGCAAGGCCGGCCGTGCCGACAGCGCGACCGACAACGCGCCGATGGAGATGTTCGAGACGACGATCCAGTTCAAGCCGCGCGACCAGTGGCGGCCGGGGATGACGCCCGACAAGCTCGTCGCCGAGCTCGACCGCACCGTCAGAGTGCCGGGGCTGGCGAACATCTGGGTGCCGCCGATCCGCAACCGGATTGACATGCTCGCAACCGGGATCAAGAGCCCGATTGGCGTCAAGGTCTCGGGCAGCGATCTGGCGCAGATCGAAAAGGTGGCGATCGACGTCGAGAAGATCGCGAGGGATGTGCCCGGCGTGTCGTCGAGCCTGGCCGAGCGGCTGTCGGGCGGGCGTTATGTCGACGTCGACATCGACCGCATCGCCGCCGGGCGTTACGGGCTGAACATCGCCGACGTGCAGTCGGTGGTGGCGCGGCTGATCGGCGGCGAGAACATCGGCGAAACGGTCGAAGGCACGGCGCGCTACCCGATCAATGTGCGCTATCCGCGCGAAATCCGCGACAGCGTGCAGCAGTTGCGCGATCTGCCGGTGCTGACGCCGAACGGGGCGCAGATCACGCTCGGCACCGTGGCGAAGATCGACGTCGTCGACGGCCCGCCGATGCTCAAGAGCGAGAACGGCCGGCTGGCGTCGTGGGTGTACATCGATGTGCGCGACCGCGACCTTGGCGCCGTCGTGGCCGACCTGCAGGCCGCGGTGGCGCAGCAGCTGAAGGTGCCGCCGGGCATCAGCGTCGGCTACTCGGGCCAGTTCGAGTACATGGAGCGCGCCAACGCGCGGCTCAGGCTCGTCGTCCCGGCAACCCTGCTGATCATCTTCGTGCTGCTCTACCTGACGTTCCGGCGCATCGACGAGGCGCTGCTGATCATGGCGACGCTGCCGTTCGCGCTGATCGGCGGCGTGTGGTTCCTCGATCTGCTCGGTTATCACCTGTCGATCGCCACCGGGGTCGGTTTCATCGCGCTGGCCGGCGTCTCGGCCGAGTTCGGCGTGATCATGCTGCTCTACCTGAAGCAGGCGCTCGAAGCCCGCGAGCAGGCCGGCGCGGCGCCGGATGCCGCAACGGTGACGGCGGCCATTGTCGAGGGCGCGGTGCAGCGTGTCCGCCCCAAGGTGATGACGGTTGCGACCATCCTCGTCGGCCTGCTGCCCATCCTGTGGGGCAGCGGTGCCGGTTCGGAGGTGATGAGCCGGATTGCCGCGCCGATGGTCGGCGGCATGATCACCGCACCGCTGCTGTCGATGTTCGTGATCCCGGCGGCCTACCTCTTGATGCGGCGGCGCCGTGACAGCACTGCTGCGCCATCCCAAGTCACGCAATTGGAGCGGCGATGAGATTCGGGCAACCGCAGATCGCCGCCATCGTCGCGCTGCTGTCGCCGGGTAACCGGCGCGACCGCGTGCATGCCGCGAGCGGCATCGTCGAGCGGATTGACGCGTCGACGGTCGTGATCGCGCACGAAGCGATCCGGTCGCTCGGCTGGCCGGCAATGACGATGCCGTTCACGGCCCGGGGTGCAGCCGGTGCGCTGACGCCCGGCGATCAGGTCGGCTTCAGTTTCCGTGTCGAATCGGGCAGGGCGGTGATCGAGCGGATCGAGAAGAGCGCCGGTTGAGCGGTTCCGCCCGCAGCCAGCAATGTCGGTGGCCCGTTTTCGGGCGGGCTTCATGAACGGTTCGGCCGGGTTGCCTGCCGCCCGTTCAGTGACTCGGCTGGCGGCCGAAAAGTGTTGCACGTGCTCTGAAGAGTGGACGGCCCGGCATCACCCGGTGCGGCCACCGGAGCCCGATACAAGGGGGCGGTGTGGCTGAACGGTGAACATGCCCCGGCATTGCCGCTTGCCAGGCGTATTTTGCGATGGGAGCTGTATCGGCGTGCGTTGCGGCATTCGACGGGGGTCAGAATTTATCCGGCAAGTGGTTGATGCTGATTAATTGTCGGGTTCCGCCTGTTCGTCGATGTTTGGATGAGCAACTCCGGCCGCGCTTGCCGCCTGCTTTTCACTGGCTTGCGCGGCAGCCGGTAGTTTGCTGCTGATCGGCCAACGTCCGGTGATGCTGGCAAGCACAAGCCCGTACGGCCAGCGAGTACGGCGCGGCCAGCAGGGTCTTGTCGGTCGTGCTTATTGGCTGGCATGCAGGTCGGCGAAATGCAGGCCGAATGTGGTCTGTGTTTCGTTGCTGACGATGTGCAACTGCCCGCCGTGCAATTGCATGATCGACGCGACGATCGCCAGCCCGAGGCCGGTGCCGCCGTCGTCGCGGCTGCGGGCCGGGTTGACGCGGTAGAAGCGCTCGGCGAGGTGGGGCAGGTGGGCGGGCGGAATCGGCTCGCCGCGGTTGCTTACGTCGATCTGCGTGCTGCCGGCCTCGTGCCGGATCGCCACACTGATCACGCTGTCCGGATGGCTGTGGCGGATCGCGTTCGAGAGCAGGTTGGTCAGCGCGCGCTGCAGCATGCTTCGGTCGGCGGCGATCTCGCCGTCGCCGTGCAGTTGCAGCGAGACGCCGCGGGTTTCGGCCAGCGCGTCGAAGAAATCGAACAGCCCCTCGATCAGCGGCCGCAGCGCAACCGTTTCGATCTGTAGCGCGCGCTCGGGCTGCTCGGTGCTGGCGAGGAAGAGCAGGTCGGTGATCAGCCGGTTCAGCCGCTGCATTTCCTCCTCCGCCGAGGCCAGCACCGTCTGGTAGGTGGCGATATCGCGGGTCTTGCCCAGACACACCTGCACTTCGCCGAGCAGATTGGTCAGTGGCGTGCGCATCTCGTGCGCGAGGTCGGCCGAGAACTGCGACAGCCGCGAGACGCTGTGTTCGAGCCGGACCAGCATGCCGTTGAACGATTCGGCCAGTTCGCGCAGCTCGGCCGGCAGGTCGCCGGTGGCCAGCCGCGAGTGCAGCGATGCGGCAGTGATGCCGCCGACTTGGGCGTTGAGGTGGCGCAGCGGCCGCAGCGCGCGCTTGGCGACGAACCACGAGCCGAGCGCGATGAACACCATCGCGAACGGCAGCAGCAGGGCGAGCGAGCGGCGGAACGCGGCGAGCAGGCGCTCGTCGCCGTCGCGTTCGATGAAGCCGAGCAGCCAGCGCCCGTCGCCGACCGGTTTCGACCAGACGAGGGGGCCGACGGCGCGGCGCGGGTCGAGCCGGGTGACACCGGCGTGCAGTGGCTGGCGGATTACCCGGCCGGCGCTGCGCTCGGCGACGGCATCCGAGCCGTCGAGCACCGCGGTCGGCGTTACCGTCGCCCAGTGCAGATAGGGGTGGCCGACGAGCAGCAGCGAGACGGCCTCGTCGGGCTGCGCGCCTTTGCGGGCGAGCGCCGTTTCGACCAGTGCCATCTTGCCGCCGAGTTCGGTTTCGGCCCGCCGGTCGAGCGCCAGCTGCAGCAGGTGATCCATGCCGGCGCCGATCGCCAGCACCAGCACCGTGCCGAAGGCGCCGACCAGCCCGCCGACGCGCAGCGCGAGCGAGCGGCCGCTCATTCGTCCTCCCGCACTTCGAGCACGTAGCCGACGCCGCGGACGGTGTGGATCAGCTTGGCCGCGCAGTCGTCGTCGACCTTGGCGCGCAGCCGGCGGATCGCAACGTCGACGATATTGGTGTCGGTATCGAAATTGACGTCCCAGACATTGGCCGCGATCAGCGTGCGCGTCAGCACTTCGCCGCTGCGGCGCATCAGCAGGTGCAGCAGCGCGAACTCGCGCGAGGTCAGCTCGATCTTGCGGCCGTCGCGGTAGGCGCGGTGCCTGACCGGGTCGAGCTCGAGCCCGCCGATGTCCAGCACTTCGGACGGATTTCCCTTGTGGTTGCGTTTGAGCAGCAGCCGGACCCGCGCCAGCAGCTCGGCAAACGCGAACGGCTTGACCAGATAGTCGTCGGCGCCCGATTCGAGGCCGCGCACCCGGTCGTCGACGCGGCTGCGCGCGGTCAGCATCAGCACCGGTGTCTGCTTGCGCCGCCGCAGCCCGTCGAGCACGCCCCAGCCGTCGAGCACCGGCAGCATCACGTCGAGGATGACGAGGTCGAAGTCGTCCTCGAGCGCCTTGTGCAGCCCGTCGATGCCGTCCACGGCAATGTCGACCGCGTAGCCGCTCTCGCTCAGCCCCTGTTTCAGATAGCCCGCAGTCTTGGCTTCGTCCTCGACGATCAGTATTCGCACAGCCTTCTCCTTGCTCACCGCGCCATTCTAAGCCGGGCGCCACGGCGCGTTCCGCAGATGACAATTCCGTCATCTGCGGGTAATCCGCCCGCCCGGCACGGCTGGCCATACTCGGCTCATTCAAGCGTGGGACCGGGATGAGGACATGGTAAAGCTGGTGCTGCTGGCGATGGCGATCTCGCCGTGGGTGCATGCCGACGAGGCCGCGTCGGCCGAGGTTTCGTCGACCGGACTGTCGTTCGAATCGGCATTCGCAACGTATCAGGCGTACAAGGACGAGTCGACTGGTGACTGGCGCGAGGCCAACCGGCTTGTCGACCATGTTGGTGGCTGGCGTGTCTACGCGAAAGAGGCGGCGCAATCCGGCGCGGCCGATGCGCACGCGGGCCACGGAGGCCGGCAATGACGTCCGGACGACGGCTGGCGGCGATTGCCGCTGCGCTGGTGCTGAGCGGTTGCGCCAGCGTCCGCTTCGACGAGTCGCTGGCGCAGGCCAACCGCGAAGCGGCCGACTTCACGCAGGGCAAGCTGGCGCTGGCGTCGACCGCTGAGCAACGCGATGCGATGCGCGACGAAGCGGCGAAACTGCTGGACCAGCCGCTGGGCCAGACCGGTGCGGTGCAGGTGGCGCTGCTCAACAACCCGGCCCTGCAGGCGCTGCTGGCGCAGAACTGGGCCGATGCGGCGGCGGCCGCGCAGGGCGGACGCTTGCCGAATCCGGTGTTCTCGTTCGAGCGGATGACGATTGCCAACGAGCTGGAGTTCGGCCGGCTGCTGGCTTTCGGCCTGCTCGACCTGATCACCTTGCCGCAACGCTACAACACGGCGCAGCGGCAGATCGCCGCAGCGCGGCTGCGATTGACCGGCGATGTCGTCGATCAGGTCACGCAGGTGAGGCAGGCATGGGTCAACGCCGTTGCCGCGCAGCAGACGCTGGTCTACACGCGGCAGGTGTTCGAGGCGGCCGAAGCCAGCGCCGAGCTGGCGCGCCGGCTTCAGTCGGTCGGCAACTTCACCCGGCTCGACCGGGCGCGGCAGCAGGTGTTCTACGCCGACGCGGCAACGCAACTGGCCGGTGCACAGCATGGTGCAACGGCGGCGCGCGAGGCGCTGGTGCGGCTGCTGGGGCTCGATGACGCGCAGGCGCAGCGGCTGACGCTGCCCGAGCGTCTGCCCGATCTGCCGAAAGTGCCGCGCTCGATTGAGGACACCGGCAAGGCGGCCAGCAGCACCCGGATGGACGTGCGCCAGGCGCGGCTGTTGCTCGACGCGGCGGCGAAGGCACAGGGGCTGAATTGGATCACCAGCTTTGCCGACATCGAACTCGGCCTGCGTTACGACACGGTGTTCGATACGGCCGACGGCGCCAAGGCGCACAAGCGCGGCTACGAGATCGACGTGCGGCTGCCGCTGTTCGACTGGGGCGACCTGCAGCGCGACGCGATGAACGCGCAGACGCTGGCCGCGGCGAACCGCTACGAGGCAACGTTGCGCGCTGCCGGGTCGAACCTGCGCGAAAGCTACTCGGCGTACCGGACCAGCTATGACATCGCCCGCCATTACCGCGACGAGGTCGTGCCGCTGCGCAGGACGATCTCCGAGGAAAACACGCTTCGCTACAACGGCATGCTGATCGGCGTGTTCGAGCTGCTCGCCGACAGCCGTGACCAGATCGGTGCGGTGATCGGTGCGATCGGCGCAGAGCAGCAGTTCTGGCTGGCCGACGCGGCATTGCAGGCGGCGGTGATCGGCAAACCGACCGCGACGAGCGTCGGCGCCGTGGCCAGTGCCGGTGGCGGCGGTGGCGAGGCCGGGCATTGAGAGTGGCTAACAAAACCCTGCTGGCTGCGTTGTGCTCACTTGCCGTACTGCTCGTACTGTCTGCGTTTCGCACGCCTTGCCAGCACCGTTGCACTGGGTTTTGTTAGCCACTCTAAGCTGCCAAGGAACTGGAACATGACTTCAAGAAGAGACTTTCTGCGCACCGTGGGCATCGCCGGCGGCGCCGTCGCGGCGGGCACGGTGAGCAAGGTGGCGATGGCCGCGCTGCCCGAGCCGGTGATCCAGACCGGGCCGGACACGATGCCGCCGCTGGTGCCGGGCACCGGCCGGCCGTACAACCCGGTGGTGACGCTGAACGGCTGGACCCTGCCGTGGCGGATGAACAATGGCGTGAAGGAGTTCCACCTCGTTGCCGAGCCGGTGGTGCGCGAAATGGCGCCGGGCTTCAAGGCCCACCTGTGGGGCTACAACGGCCAGAGCCCGGGGCCGACGATCGAGGTCGTCGAGGGCGACCGGGTGCGTATCTTCGTCACCAACCGGTTGCCCGAGCACACCAGCATCCACTGGCACGGCCAGCGCCTGCCCAACGGCATGGACGGCGTTGCCGGGCTGAACCAGCCGGCGATTCCGGCGGGCAAGACCTTCGTCTACGAATTCGTCGCGCGCCGCCCCGGCACTTTCATGTATCACCCGCACGCCGACGAAATGGTGCAGATGGCAATGGGAATGATGGGCTTCTGGGTCACGCATCCGAAGGCGAAGCACCCGCTGATCGACGACGTGAACCGCGACTTCTGCTTCCTGCTCAACGCCTACGACATCGACCCCGGCGCCTATACGCCGAAGATCATGACCATGCTCGATTTCAACCTGTGGAGCTGGAACAGCCGGATTTTCCCCGGCATCGATTCGCTCAACGTGCGGCTGAACGACAAGGTGCGCATCCGCATCGGCAACCTGACGATGACCAACCACCCGATCCACCTGCACGGCCACGAGTTCCTCGTTACCGGTACCGACGGCGGGCCGACGCCGAAAAGCACGCGCTGGTACGAGGTGACGACCGACGTCGCCGTCGGCCAGATGCGGCAGATCGAGTTCCTCGCCGACGAGGAGGGCGACTGGGCGTTCCATTGCCACAAGAGCCACCACACGATGAACGCGATGGGGCACGACGTGCCGACGATGATCGGTGTCGACCACCGCGGCGTGGCGAAGAAGATCAACAAGCTGATCCCCGACTACATGGTGATGGGCGAGCGCGGCATGGCCGACATGACCGAGATGGAGATGCCGATCCCCGACAACACCGTGCCGATGATGACCGGGCAGGGGCCGTTCGGCAGCGTCGAGATGGGCGGCATGTTCAGCGTGCTCAAGGTCCGCCGCGACCAGAAACCCGGCGACTACAAGAACCCCGGCTGGTTCAAACACCCGCCCGGCACGGTGGCGCACGAATACAAGGGCCCGCCGCTCGACGCGACCCGCAGCAAGGCGACCGGCAGCCCGGCGATGCCGCGCGCCAGGGGCGGCGATGTCGAAGTGCAGGTCCGCAAACCTACGGCCAAGGCCGGTCACTGAATTCACAACCCACTGGAGCAGCCATGAAAACCTCAAACCTCGCCGTCCTGATCGCCGGCCTTGGCCTTGGCGCCACGGCTTTTGCCGGCGGCACGCACGCCGGTGGCCACGATGCGGCGATCGGCCAGCCCGGCAGCGCCGCCAAAGTCAACCGGACCGTGACGGTGGAGATGACCGACGACATGCGTTATTCACCGGCGACCATCACGGTCAGGCAGGGCGAAACGATCCGCTTCGTCGCTAAAAACCTCGGCAAGGTCAAGCACGAGCTCGTCATCGGCACCGAGGCCGAACTCAAGGCGCACTACGAGCAGATGAAGAAATTTCCCGACATGGAGCACGAAGACCCGCAGACCGCATCGGTTGCGCCGGGCAAAAGCGGCGAGGTGATCTGGCAGTTCACCAAGGCCGGCAAGGTCAACTTCGCCTGCCTGCAGCCGGGGCATTACGACGCCGGGATGAAGGGTTACGTCGACGTAGCCAAGAAACGTTAAGCGTCATCAACCACCGGGCGGCAGCCCGATTACCTCGAGGAACCCATCATGCAAAAACGCCTTGCGCTCGCCGCGCTGGCCGCCACGCTCTGGCTCGGCACCGTCCACGCCCAGGGCGACGATTACACCGACGGCGAGGTCCGGAAGGTCGACAAGGCCAACGGCAAGATCACGCTCAAGCACGGCGAGATCAGAAACCTCGACATGCCGGGGATGACGATGGTGTTTACCGTCACCAACAAGGCGCAGCTCGATCAGGTCCAGCCTGGCGACAAGGTCAGCTTCAAGGCGGCCAGCGAGGGCGGCAAGATGGTGGTCATCGATCTGCGCGCCGCCGACGTTGCGGCAAAACCGTAGCCGCGGGAGGTTGAAACGTCGGGCCGATGCTCAAGCGGGCAGGCCCGTTTCATGCCCGGCAAAGTGCGACAGGTGCGCATGCGGCAGCGCAGACCGACGGTTTGAGCGTCGTGATTATGGGGTACATTGAACGCTGGCAAGGCTTCCCCGGTTGATTCGACGATGACAAGCAGGCCCGCCGGCCAATCCTCGCCGCGCTCGCATTCCGAGCTGTTGCTCTCGCGGCGTCTGCTGAACTGGATGACGGTGCTGATGCTGGCGCTGACGACCGGCGTTCTGCTGTTCTCGCTCTACGGGACATTCCAGGGCGTGGTTTGGTTGCTGGGCGGGGCGGCACGGAGTTATGTCAACCGCGTCCAGGACATTCAGCGCAGCAACGAGGCATTCGTCACCGGCTTTGCCGCGCCACGGGTATCGCTGCCGGCGGTGGGGCCGAACCCGGACAGTGTGCGCAGACTCGGCGACGAGCTTCGCTCGTATCCGGTCGGCGAGCCGCGCGCACTGAATGGTGATGCCTGGGGGCTGCCGCTGCTTGTCCTGCCCGCCAGCGTCGGGGAGGCGCAGTTGCAGGTGATCGCCAAACAGTTCCTGCGCTTCGCCGAAGTCAACCGCGTCATATGGCCGGGGGCCAGGAGCCGGCCGCGCTATACGCTGGATGTCGACAAGGAAAGTCTCTTTACGATTGCGAACCCGGTCGAAGGGCGCGGTATTCGGCTCAGCCGTGCCGCGATGCGGCAGTTGCTGGCGCGGATTCATCAGGCGGAATCCACCCGTGTCGATGACGGCTCGGCGTTCTGGCTGCCCGAATGGACAGACCCGCTGACCGGGGTGCCGATGATCCACTGCGTGATGCCGCTGCGGGATCAGCGCGGCAAGGTGATCGCCTACACCGTGACCGGGATCGAAACCGCAGCGTTGCCGGTCGGCATTGACTGGCCCGGCGACGACAGCTGGGAGGCGGGCAGGCTGATCATGCTGAACCACGGCCGGAACGCCATGCCGTTGTGGGTCTCCCGGGATACAGGCGCGTCGGCGAGTCAGGTTTCCGAACATCTGAATCGGCCGGGAAGGCGGCCGATCATTACTTACTGGGTGGACGGGGACACGCTGTTTATCGCCGGACGATCCAGCGAGCAGCGTTGGGGCGGCGTATTCGCCTTCCCGTTCTCGACCCTGTTCAAACTGACCCAGGTCAGGCTTTTCTGGGCGCTGGGACTCTATCTGCTGGTGGTTGCGCTACTGCTGCTTGGCCGGCGCCTGATCGGGCGCCATTACCTGGCGCCGTGGGCCGAGCAGGTCAGGCGCAATCAGGAAGGCGAGGCATTCAACCGCGCGCTGATCGAAACCGCGCCGGTGGGGCTGTACGTGCTGAACCAGCCCGACGGTGCGATCCTGCTCGGCAACGCGCTGGCGCAGCGCCTGCTGCCGGAAGTGGCCGGCAAACAGGCACAGGAAAAACTGGCTGCCTGGTTGCAGCCGGGGCCGGAAGGTCCGCGTGGTTCGATGGAACTGATGGCCGGTGATGCCGAACAGGCACACTACCTGCTGCTGGCCGGTGCGCAGACCCGCTATCACGGCAAGCCGGCCTTGCTGTGTGCGCTCAGCGACATCAGCGCCGCCAAGGAAACCGAGCGCATGCTCGAGCAGAGTCGCGAAGCGGCGGTGGCGGCGAGCGAGGCCAAGTCGGCGTTTCTGTCGGTGATGAGCCACGAAATCCGTACGCCGCTGTACGGGATGATGGGAACGCTGGACCTGCTGGCCATCGCCGATCTGCCGCCGGCACACCGGGAGGCGCTGCAGACGATGCGCGATTCGTCGCAGACCCTGCAGGCCGTCATCGACGACATTCTCGATTTCTCGCGGATCGAATCGGGGCAGATGCGTCTCGAGCACATCGCGTTTGAACCAGTGCCCATGATCGAAAGCGTGGTCCGGATGTATGCGCCAATGACGCAGGCCAAGGGCGTGCAGCTGCACTGCTGGCTGCAGGCCGGCATGCCCGAGATACTGGGTGATCCGGTACGCTGGCGCCAGATCGTCGCCAACCTGCTGTCGAACGCGGTCAAGTTTACCGCTGCCGGCAGCGTGACCGTCCGGCTCGGACTCGAGCACGGAACGGTGCCGATGCTGCGGCTGACGGTTACCGATACCGGCATCGGCATCGACCCGGAACGGCAGGGACAGTTGTTCGAGCCGTTCGTCCAGGCCGACAGTTCGGTCATGCGCAGGTTTGGCGGAAGCGGGCTGGGGCTGTCGATCTGCCGCCGGCTGGTGCAGATGATGGGGGGAGAGATACGGCTTGAGAGTGCGCCCGGCAAGGGGAGCCGTTTCGAGGTACAGATACCGGTGACCCCGCTCGTGTCCGATACACAAACGCCTCCCCCGGCCGACTGTCCGCCGGTCTGCGTACGGTTCGGGCTGGCGCCGCAACGCGACAACGTGATCGAGCAGCTGCGGGCGGCCGGCTATCCGGTGCGCGTGCTCGAGGCGGGTGAGGCCACACCGGACGATTGCCGCCTCTTGCTTGTCGACAGTAGCGGCCAGACCGGCCCTTATCTGACCGTGCACCTTTTGCCAGACGGGCCGGCGACACCCAGCCGCGCGGGCGGGGACATCATCGTCAGCGCCTACAGCCAGAGCGGCTTGCTCAAGGCGCTGGTATTGGCGGGCGCACCGCTAGCGGATGCTGCCGAAACTACGGTTACACGGCCCGCCCAGACCGCCAGCGGCCTGCGCCTGCTGGTGGTCGAGGATCACCCGGTCAACCGGCAACTGCTGGTCAGGCAGTTGCAGGCACTGGGCGGTGAGGTGGCCAGTGCCGAGGGCGGCGCCGAGGCACTGACGCTACTGCGGCAAAACTCGTTCGACGTGATCTTCTCCGACGTCAACATGCCTGACGTCGATGGCTACCAGTTGGCCCGTACATTGCGCGAGCGCGGCGACCGCACGCCACTGGTCGGCGTCACTGCCAGCACCTTCCCCGGCGAGCGCGAACGCTGCATCGAGGCTGGCATGACGCTGGCACTGTTCAAGCCGCTGCTGCTGCAGGACTTGAGCGAGGCGCTGCGCCGAATCCTGCCGGACCACGAGTGGATTGCGGTCGGCGAAGTGATGGCGCCGGTACATGACGAAGCGCTGCGTGATGCCTTCGAGCACAGCGTGCAGCAGGATCTGGCGCAGATCCGCCGGGCCGTCGAACAGGGTGACGTCCTGTTGCTGCGGCGCCATGCACACCGGCTGCGGGGGGCGCTGACCACGGTGGTGGACGGCGAGGACGTGCAGGAGTCGTGCCGGTTGCTCGAAACGATGGCGATCCGCGTGCAGGAGGAGGCACAGATTGCGCTGGCCGGGCTGGAGGATTATCTCCAGCTGTTTTTCGATGAATACGGGGCGCCGACGCATTCGGCGGAGCGTGAAAAATGATTCCGGATGCAAGCAAAACTAAGGTTTACCCTAAAGAATGCACGTCGGATAAGTCCTAGTATCTGCGCTTACGCAATCGGCATTCGAGTGCTGGCCGTCGAGATCTGCCGGGCAGACGTCGGGCAGGGCCCGCCGAATCAACAGGAGTACGGTCCATGATCAGGATCATCGTCGCCGACGATCACCCCATCGTTCTGGCGGGAATCAGCCGTGAAATCGTCCAGTACCCCGGGTTCGAGCTGGTCGGCGAGGCGAGCAACTCAACCGAGCTGATGCAGTTGCTGGATGGCGGCGTGTGCGACGTGCTGGTTACCGACTATTCGATGCCCGGCGGCAAGTTCGGCGATGGTCTGCCGATGCTGCAATTGCTGCGTCGCCGCTTTCCTGATCTGCGCATCGTCGTGATGACCATGCTCGACAACCCGGCGCTGATCCGCAATATGCAAAAGGCCGGCATGAACGCGATTCTCAACAAGAGCGACAAGGTCAGCCACGTCGCCGCGGCGATCAGTGCCGTCCATCTGGGCGGTGACTACCTGCCGCTGTCGGTCCGCCACCTGTTGCAGGCCGCCGTGCCGGATCTGGTCGAGCAGCGGCTGTCCAAGCGCGAGCTCGAAGTGCTGCGGCAATGTGCATCCGGCATGGCTATTGTCGAAATCGCCCGTCTGGCCAACCGCAGCACCAAGACCATCAGCACCCAGAAAACCGTCGCCATGCGCAAGCTGGGGCTGGAGAACGACCACGACATCTTCCAGTACGCGGTCTCGACCGGGCTGATCAGCCCGGCCTGCTGACCGCCGTAGACCCGCCGATCCAGATCTGCCCCTGTCCGCGATTGACGAACCGGTTTGGCGCCGCTGCGCTTGGGCCCGGCCGTTGCTGGGCCGGATGACCGGGGTTGCGCGTCGTTTCAGGGGTTGTTCGAGCTGTTCCAGCGATGCCGGAAAGGCATCCGGCCTTCCCGATGTAATGGCGTCGTGCAGTACCGGCGATTTTAAGGTATCGCCGATTCGATATCGAGGCGTACACGGCAATAATGGCGCCACCTGAAGAAACAAGCCGGATTCGACGATTCAAGCGGTGTTTTGCAGATGGTGTTGAGAATGGTTTTGTGGATGCAGAGGAATGGGTGGGCGTCGATTGCTGATTGTTATTGGCTATCCGTCAATACCCGGATGAGTGAATTGATTTTGGAGAAATGAGCATGATGAAGAAAATGATTGCCGGTCTGGTGGTCGGTCTGGGTCTGGCTGCCGGCGCGCAAGCGGCCGACGGCACCATTACTTTCAATGGTGAGGTTACCGCACAGACCTGCACGATCAACGGCAATGGTTCTGGCGCCAAGGACTTCACCGTCACGCTGCCGACCGTATCGGCCAGTGCGCTGGCCAGCGCCGGCGAGGTTGCCGGCCGTACGCCGTTCACGATCGCCCTGTCGGCATGCACGCCGAACAGTGGCACCGTTCACACCTATTTCGAGCCGGGCCCGACCGTCAATGCGGCGACCGGTCGTCTGATCGTTGCGGCCGGTGGCGCAAGCAATGTCGAACTCGGCCTGCTGAACGGCGATTACACCCGAATCCAGCTGGGTGCTGCCGATGCGGCCCAGAACTCGAAGTCGACCGCGCTGGCTGCAGGTGCTGCAACGCTGGCCTATGCCGTTCAGTATGAAGCAACCGGTGTTGCCGGTGCGGGTGCTGCCAATTCGTCGGTGATGTACAGCATCGTTTATCAGTAAGCTGCAATTCGGTCCTGGATTGACCTGATCGGAAACTGATAAGGCGGGATTCGACCGAAACCCGCCTTTTCTGAGTTGAATGCAAATGCGGAATGGGTAGGCAATGGGTACGAGTAAAATCATCAACCGCTTCTTGGCAGTTGGCTTGCTGATTTGGGGCATGACGCAGGCTGCGCAGGCTTCGGTGGTGCTTGCCGGCACGCGGGTCGTTTACAACGCAGCGGAGCCCGAAGCGACGCTCAGGCTGAGCAACGAGGGCAAATCCCCGGCGCTTGTCCAAGCCTGGATCGACGACGGCAATGCCAAGGCCAACCCGGAGGCGCTGGATGTGCCGTTCACGATTGCGCCGCCCGTTGCGCGTATCGACCCGGGCAAGGCGCAGACCTTGCGGATCAGCTATACCGGCGAGCCACTGCCGCAGGACAGGGAATCGGTCTTCTGGCTGAACGTGCTCGAAATCCCCCCCAAGGCCGCGCCGGACGAGGAGGGCGCCAACAAGCTGCAACTGGCGTTCCGGAGCCGGATCAAGTTGTTCTTTCGCCCGGCCGGATTGAAGGGGCGTGCCGAAGAGGCGCCCGCGCAGCTCGGCTGGCGGCTGGTCCAGGCCAAGGGACATCCGGCAGTCGAAGTCAGTAACCCCACGCCATACAACGTCACGCTGGCGTCGTTCGATGTGGTTTCAGTGGGGAAGAAGGCCGAAAGCGAGGAGAGCGCGATGGTCAGGCCCGGCGAAAAGCGTTTGATGCCGCTCAAGGGGAATGTCCCGGCCGGCGAAACGAGCAAGGTGATCTACCGCTTCATCAACGACTACGGTGGCGAAACCACCGGTGAAGCACCACTTCAGGCGCCGCAATAACGACAGGTCTGCCGGCCGATCCGGCTGGCGGTGAACAAGCCGCCAACTGACCGCATCCCATCAGTGCTATCCGCCCGGGCCGCACGCCGCCAGCGGCGGTGATCGGGGACGGCTTGCCTGAAGAAACCGGAATACCGTCATGACACGCAATGCCCGACAACCTGAACCGTCCATCCGCCGCTTGCGGCCGGTCAGCGCGGTGATTCTGCTGCTCTTTGCTGCCCCCGGCAGTTACGGCGCCGTGGCGATCGCCAGCGCCGCACCGCGCGAGGTTGAATTCAACGAGTCCTTTCTGCAACGCGGCGGCCGGTCGATCGACATCAGCCGCTTCAACAAGGGCAGCGCCGCGCTGCCCGGCGATTACCGCGTCGGTCTCTACGTCAACGAGGTCTGGCAAGGGCAAGGCCGGGTCAGCCTGCGCGACATCGAAGCCGGCTCCGGCAATGTGCAGCCGTGCTTCGACCGCGACTTGCTGGCCCGGATCGGTGTCGATCTCGTCAAGCTCAGTCCGGAAGCCGTTGCGTGGCTGGATGCCGGCGCTGGCGCCTGCCTGACCCTTAGCGAGCTGGTGCCCGATGCGATCGCCACCTTCGATGTCGGCGAGCAGCGGCTGGACATCAGCCTGCCCCAGGCCATGCTGAACAAGCAGGCGCGCGGTTATGTCGATCCGAAATACTGGGACGACGGGGTGCCGGCGGCAATGCTCAGATACAACGCCAACGTTTTCCGCTCCGAAAGCGGCAGTACGTCGTCGACGCAGAGCTATCTGGGCGTGAATGCGGGCCTGAATGCCGGCCCCTGGCGCTTGCGCTATAGCGGTAACCTGACGCACAACGACGAGACCGGCACCCGCTACCAGAACCTGCAGACCTATCTGCAACGCAGCATCGAGCCGATCAAGAGCCAGCTGACGCTGGGCGATGCGTATACCGATGGCAATGTGTTCGACAGCTTCGGCCTGCGCGGTGCCATGCTGGCCAGCGACGACCGGATGTACCCGGAGTCGATGCGCGGTTATGCACCGACCGTGCGCGGCATTGCCAGTACCAATGCCAAGGTGCAGGTCCGCCAGAACGGCAACATCATCTACGAAACCAATGTTGCGCCGGGCGCGTTCGAGATCAACGACCTGTATCCGACCGGTTATGGCGGCAACCTCGACGTGATCGTGACCGAGGCCGACGGCAGTGTGCATGTTTCGACTGTGCCGTATGCGGCGCCGGTGAACGCACTGCGCCCGGGCATGAACAAGTACAGCTTCGGCATCGGCCAGTACCGCGATGACGGTATCCACCTCAAGCCCTTCGTATCGCAGGCGGCATTCCAGAGCGGCATCAGCAATCTGCTGACGGTGTACGGCGGCGCGATCTTCGCCAACAGCTATCTGTCCGGCGCGCTCGGGGTGGCACTGAACACCGACTATGGCGCATTTGGCTTCGATGCTACGCTGGCCAAGGCCGGCTTCGACAGCCTGCCGGACCGCGACGGCCAGAGCTTCCGGCTCAGTTACACCAAGCAGTTCGCCCCGACCAACACCAATATCGCGCTGGCGGCCTACCGCTACTCGACCAGCGGCTTCCTCAGCCTGGGCGACGCGATGCGCCTGCGCGACCTCGATGATCGCGGCCTCGCCGCCAGCATGCCGGGTACGCAGCGTGGCCGGCTGCAGGCGACGATCAATCAGGCGCTGGGCGAGCGCTACGGCAGCCTTTACCTGAGCGGATCGGTGCAGGATTACTGGAACCGCAGCGGCACCGATACCCAGTACTCGGCTGGTTACAACAACAGCTACCGGAGAATCAACTACGGCCTGTCCGCCAACCGCCAGTACGACGTCAATACCGGCAAGTGGGACAACCGCTTCATGCTCAATATCGGCATTCCACTCGGGAGCGGCGCGCAGGTGCCGTATTCGATGACGACCTACCAGCACGACAGCAGGGACGGCAGTAACAGCATTCAGGAGTCGATCTCGGGTGCGATCGGTGCCGATGGGGCTCTGACGTATGGCCTGAACGCCGGCCGTAGCACCGGCAATGGCGGCAGCAACAGCGTCGGCGCCAATGTCGGCTATGCCGCACCGTTCGCGTCGCTCAGCGCCAGTGCCAGCCGCAGCAACAGCTACACGCAAACCGGCGCCGGCTTGTCGGGGGGCATCGTTGCCTATCCAGGGGGGATTGCGTTCACCCCGAACCTGAGCGACACCATCGCCATCGTCGAGGCCGACGGGGCTGGGGGCGCGCGCGTCACCAACGCCAGCGGCCTGCGCATTGATGCGTGGGGGCACGCGGTTGTCTCGGGCCTGCGGCCGTTCGAGCGCAATGACATCGAAATCGACCCGAAGGGCCTGCCGATGAGCGTGCAGCTCAAGTCCACCCAGCAGGCAGCGGCGCCGACGGCCGGCGCCGTGGTCCGGGTCAGGTTCGAGACCGAAAGCGGTGGACGTGCGGTGGTGCTGCGGGCGCATCTCGGCGATGGCAAACCGCTGCCATTCGGTGCAGAGGTGTTCGATGGTGAAGGCCACAGCGTCGGGGTCGTGGCTCAAGCGAGCCGTATCGTTGCACACAAGATCGGCGCCGATACGGGGGAGCTGACGGTGAAGTGGGGGGGCGGTCAGCAGTGCAAACTCGGCTACCAGCTGCCGACGACGCTGGATGGCAAGGCAGCACCGTACTACCTGACCGATTCGGCGTGCATTTGAATTGCGCTGCGTACCGAGTCCGGTTCGAGTGCAGGATGAAGCAGAATCATCTGGATGTCACGAATGCAACGAAACAAGAGGCTAATTATTATGAGTGTGTGTATCACTGTTCCAATAAAAAAAATAATCGTCCAGTTGTTTGTCGTGTTTGGGTTGCTTCCTATGGGCGCACAAGCTGCTTGTTCCTATATCGTCGGCGGGCCGGCAGTGATCAATTTCCAGGTGCCGGACATGATCATGGTTCCGCGTGACTTACCGAATGGAACAACGCTTTACTCTTCTCCAATGCAGGATCCGCCATTTCAGGTCTCATTGACATGCAGTACCGGTTATTACGGAGTTGTGAACAAGGCCGGATCCCAGTCTGCATTGGAGGAGGTGCTGTTTCCCATTGGATCGACCGGTGTGTCGTTTCGCTACAAATACTACAGCGGTACCGGCAATTATTTCTTAAAAAGATACGGCGTGCACGTATATCCACAGGGCGAGTCAACAGGGTTTGGTGGTACCAAGCACGGGTTTGATCTGGTTAAAACCGGGCCTGTGGCTGCGGATGCATCGGTGCCCGGTGGCAGCATGGCGTCTTTTACCCTTAGTGACAATCTGGATGCTATCACGCTTTCCCTCGGCAATTCGATCAATTTTGGCTCGCTGTCATGCACGACGCCCGATCCTGAGGTCAAACTTGGTTCGCATGTGCAGTCTGAATTCAAGATCAGCAATGTTTCTTCTGAGGTTTCATTTGAAATTTCGCTAATTTTATGTCCGGCTGGCATGAATTTGATCAAGTATCAGATCGATGCGGTGACCAATGTCATCGATTCGGGCAATTCGGTCGTGGCGCTTGACGCTGCGTCGACGGCAACGGGGCTTGGCGTACAGTTGCTCGATGATAGCAGCGTGCCGTTTCCGCTCGGCGTCGCCCGAACAATGGGCAGTTACAGCACAGCTACAGGTGGCAGCTACACGATTCCGCTGAAGGCGCGTTATTACAAGACCGCGGCCAATGTCGGGCCGGGCAGTGCCAATAGCTCGATGACTTTCACGATGACTTATCAATGACATCGCCGGATTCATGTGCTGTTCCTCTCTTGCGCCCTCTCCGCAGGGCGTTTTTTGCGACATGGTGGCGAAGGGGACTGGCTTTTTAGGGTTTCGCCGATTAAGAATTTTCCGAATGGCTGTCAGTATCGACAGCGTATCGGGCGCCGTGCTTGACGGCGTTCCGCATCCGCCTGCCGAAGCGATTCATGATTCAGACCCTCACCGTATTTGCCAACCGCCATCCCCTCGCCAAGCGCTTGCTGCTGAGCAAGCGCAGAACGCTCTCGTCGAGCGTGCGGCAACTGCGTTCGCTGGTGTGGTGGCTGACGGCCATGGTGGCGTTGTGGGCGCTGGTGGTGTGCGGCCTGATCGCCAGGCAGCAGGTCCGGCGGGTCGTTGAAATGCAGGCCATCCGGTTTGCCCAGCAGAGCCAGGCGACGGCCGATCGGCTGGGGGCGATGCAGCGGCTGGTCGATCATGCCGAAGCGGAAATGGCGCAACTGGCGGATCAGGACGCGCCGTCGGCCGGCCTTTCGCAGCCCGGCGAGGCGGTGGCAGGGCGGTACCGTGACGACCGGGCGCTGATCGTATCGGCCGCCGGCACCGTACTCCCCGAACGGACCGAGCTGGCCGCCTTGTCGGCACTGCTGGCTCACGGCTGGTACCTCAATGGCGGGCTGTACCAGTCGGCGCGCAACGCCTATGTCGTCGACCTGAAGTCGCCTGGCTTCCATCTGCTTCCACGCCGGCGTGGCGAGGCTCAGGCGCGGCTGACCGATTCGGCGTGGCACGCGCGTTATGTCTCGCAAGTGCTGGGCAGGTTCCGCCCGCCGGCGCTGCTGCGGCAGCTGTACGCCGATCCGGACGAGCCGGTTGTTCTGCCGCCGATGATTGATCCGATCAGCGGCAAGCAGGTGGTCAGCTACGTGAGGCTGGTGCAGCAACGCGGCAATCCGCTGGCGATCCTGGCAATCGATGTCCCGACGTCGGCGTTGCTGCCCGATGGTGTGTTGCTGTCCGGTTTCACCATCGAGGCGCCGGGTACCGGCCCGATTTCGTCCACCCCGTCCGGGCCGGATTTCCGCCGTGTGGTCTCGGCGCGGCTTGCAGCGGTCCAGACGATGGCCGGAGCGAGTTGGATTTACCTGGGCGGCTGGCGCTGGGGGCTGCTGTTCCAGTACGGCATCGGTGACTGGCAGATGCGCGCCATGGTACCGGCAGCAGCGGTCTGGGCGCAGGCTTGCCCGACCTTGCTGCCATTGCTGGCGGCGATGCTGGCAGGCGCCGTCATGCTGATCGGCTGGCTGCTCTGGCTGGACTGGCGCGTGCTGCGGCCAGGTTGTCGGCAGACGGGGCTGGTCCAGGACAGCGAAACGTACAACCGCGGCGTGGTACGGATTGCGCCGGTGGGCCTGATGACCGTCCGGCGTGAGGACGGCAAGATTCTCAAGGCCAACCAGACGGCGCGTGAACTGATCTGCAAGGTGGATGCTGCCGAAATTCACCGGCTGATCGGCCGCTGCCAGCGCGTGGCACCGGTCCGCTCTGGCGACGATGCGCCCGTCCGGTTCGAGATCGAGATGAGTTGTCCCGGCGGGGGATCCCGTTTCGTCCAGGTCGGTTTCGTCACCAGCCCTTATCTGGGGTTGCCGGCGCTGCTGTTGATGCTGAGCGACTGCAGCGAGGCGAGAATGTCCGAAGCGCGGCTCAAGCAGGCGGTCGCCGAGGCCGCCGAGGCCAATCGCGCCAAATCGGCCTTTCTGGCGACGATGAGCCACGAGATCCGTACGCCGCTCAACGGCATGCTCGGCGGAATCGAACTGCTGGACATGACCCGGCTGGACATGCAGCAGCGTGATCGGCTCGAGGTGATCAAGCGCTCGTCGCGCTCGCTGATCAACACGATCAACGATGTGCTCGATTTCAGCAAGATCGAGGCCGGCCAGATGGTGATCCGGCCGCAGCCTTGCAATGTGGTCGACATCGTTGAAGGCGTGGCGCGCAACTTTACCGATTCGGCCCTGGCCAAGCGGATCGACCTGTATTGCACGATCGACCCGGTGCTGCGCAGCGATGTCGTGCTCGATGGGGTCCGGCTCGAGCAGGTTCTCGGCAATCTGGTCAGCAACGCGGTCAAGTTCACCGACAACGGCAAGGTGATGATCAGCGTGGCGGTGCCGGACGGCGAGTCGTCGTGGCTGGACATCAAGGTCGTCGATACCGGCATCGGCATTGCCGAGGAAGACCAGAAGCGGCTGTTCGCACCGTTCATCCAGGCCGAGCAGTCGGATACCCGCCGTTACGGCGGCACGGGGCTGGGGCTGTCGATCTGCCGGCGCCTGCTGTCGCTGATGGGGGGGGAGATCCGCCTCGTCAGCGAGCCCGGCTTCGGCTCGTCGTTTCGCCTTACCGTGCCGTATGAGGAGGTCGTCGGTACGGCGAATGACAATTTTCCGATGCTGCTGCGCGGCGTGACGGTGAAGCTGGCGTTGTCGTCGCCGGAACTTCAGGGCGATCTGGCGCGCTGGTTGCGCTGGCACCACGCCCGTGTCATTGACAGCAGCGCGCCCGAGGGCGATGGAACGATCCTGGTGACCGACGCCCGTTTGCTTGCAGGCTATCCGAAGGCGGCGATTCTGCTCGGGCAGGGCGCCACCGGTCCACCCAAGGCCAAGGCGCGTTATGTCAGCTGGCTGAGTCGCGGTGCAATCGTTGACGCCGTGCTTCAGATCGCCGGCCGGGCACCGCAACGCGAGGAAAGGCCGGCGGCGCCGCTGCACCAGCTTGCCCGGCGGCAAAGGCGGATCCTGCTGGTCGAAGATCACCAGGTCAACCAGATCGTGATGCGCGGCCAGCTCGAATCGCTGGGGCAAGTCGTCGACGTCGTCGGCGACGGCATTGCCGCACTCGAACAGATTCACCAGGCCGACTACGACCTCGTCATCACCGACATCCAGATGCCGAAAATGGACGGCTACACGCTGGCGCGTGCGTTGCGGGCGCAAGGCATCGGGCTGCCCATCGTCGCGATCAGCGCGAACGCCTATCGGGACGAACGCGAGCAGGCCAGTAGCGCCGGCGTCGACCAGTTCCTGACCAAGCCGGTGCAGATCAGCGCCTTGCGGACCTTGCTCGATACGCTGCTGCCGTCGGCACCGGCCGCGCCACCGGCACCGAAGGCTGCCGGCCGCTTGTCTGCCGACGTGCTGGTCCGGACGCTGGAAGGTGATCTGGTGGTGCTGCAGGAGGCGTGGGCCAACGGCGATGCAACACAGCTGCGCCAGCGGGCCCATGCGCTGGCCGGTGCGCTGGCGGTGATCGGTTACGACGTCGAGGGCGAGCATTGCCGTGCACTGGAAAAGGCGCTGGCCACGACAAGCCTGGCCGACGTCGAGCCGGCTTGGCAGGAGCTGCAGGCAATGCTCGAGGATGTGCTGGCGCTGCTGCAGGTGGAGGCGGCAGACAGCGCCGCGTGACAGTCCGGCCGGCGTCGGTCTGAACGATGAACCAGTTGTTAAAAAGGGGGAAATGATGAACTTCAAGGTGGCCGTGATCGACGATCATCCGCTGATCGTCCATGGGGTATGCCAGGCGCTGGCTGACATGACCGGGGTCGAGGTCTGCAGCGTGGTCGGTAATTCGAGTGTGCTGGCCGGGCTGATCGAGCGCGAACGGCCGGAGCTGCTGATCTGTGATTTCTACATGCCGGGCGGTGCGCTTGGCGACGGGTTATCGCTGATCGCCTGGCTGCAGGCGCACCATCCGGCGCTGAAGCTCGTCATCCTGACGATGATGAGCAACCCGCCGCTGCTCGAAGGCATTCTGAACAGCGGTGTCCACGGGCTGCTGCTGAAAACCGGTGGGGACGGTGAAATCCGCTCGGCGGTGCAGGCGGTCGCGGCGGGGGGGCGGTACGTCGGCGAAGGTGTCTGGCAACTGCTGCAGGCGGCGCGGTTGTCGACCGGAGATTCGCCTGCCGACATCCTGAGTGCCAGGGAGCTGGAAGTGCTGCGTCTGTGTGTCAGCGGGCTCACGGTCTCGGAGATCGCGGCCTTGCTGCACCGAAGCGTCAAGACCATCAGCCACCAGAAGATCAGTGCGCAACAGAAGCTCGGCATCGCCAATCCGCGCGAGCTGTACGAGTACGCGCTGCATCACGGCATCCTGAACCGGCAGTGACCGCCGGGCCAGCGTGCCGATGGTGCCCGGCTGCGACCCGTCAATTTAAGGATTGTCCGATGCGTCTTTAGGGATCGTCCGATGTCCTCGTCATCGGCAATCGACGACGATGCCCTGCATCGAGTGGATCGGGGTTGGGAAAAACGTGCCGGTGGCGACGCCGCCCGGCCGGGCTTTCCGTAAACGGACAATGAATCTTTCTTTAATGAGCAACCGGGTCGCGGCCCACTATGCCGGAGCCGGGCATGCCGGCATCGTTGGCAACAATGCGGCCGACCTGGGGGGGCTGTGCCGGCGCAAGCCGAAGTCCAGACTGTGTCCGTTCGAACGTGTTTGCAACGACCGGTGGAAGCGCTCGTCAACCGTTGTGGTAGACAGGCCGGACGAGGGTTTCGGTCGTGACGAACTGGTCACCGCGCTTGAGCGTGGCGAGCTGGTCGCGCACTTCCAGCCCAAACTTGATCTGCGTGAAGCCAGCCTGAGCGGCGTCGAAGCCCTGGTGCGCTGGCAGCATCCGCGCCTGGGGCTAGTGGGGCCGGATCGCTTCATCGATGCGATCAAGCGGCATGGCCTGCTGCCGCAACTGACCAGCACCGTGCTGGCCCAGTCTTGCACGCAGGTACTCGCGTGGCGGCGGGCAGGCCGCAATTTGCAGGTGGCGATCAATGTCGAGTGGCCCAGCGTCGAGGATGGCAGCCTGCTGTCAGAGCTGAACCAGACCGTTGCCGCGTTCGGCCTGGTGCCGGAATGCCTGCAGGTCGAATTGTCCGAGCAGTCGCCGATCCGGGACAAGGCGGCGGCGCTGATGCAGATTCAGGCGATCCGTAAAGCCGGATACTCGGTGGCGATCGACGATTTCGGCATGGAGAACGCGTCGCTGCAACTGCTGCGCGAGCTGGAGTGCGACGTGGTCAAACTGGACCGCTCGCTGGTCCGGGGCATCGACCGGCACCCCCGCGCGGCCATGATGCTGGCCGGCCTGGTCCGGCTGGCCACGTCGCTGGGCGCCGAGATCGTCGCCGAGGGTGTGGAAACCGAGGACGAGCTCGGCTGCCTGCTCGAGAGCGGTTGCCATCAGATGCAGGGCTTCCTGTTCAGCCCGGCGCTGTCCGGCGCGGAGCTGAACCGGCGTTACTGCTGAAGGGACGCGACGATCTCGCCGAACTTGAGCAGGTTGCCGTGCGGGTCGAGGATGTACATTTCCTTCATCCCCCACGGCTGGACGACCGGCCCGCGGTGGCGCACGCCGCGGGCGACAAACTCGGCGTGCAATGCGTCGACGTCGTCGCTGCGCACGTAGCAGGAGGTGTTCTCGGCGATGTGTTTTTCGTCGCAGGGCCAGAAGTGCAGCTCGCAGCCGTCGCGCACGACGATCAGGTAGTCGGGCAGGTGCAGGTTGATGGTGAAGCCGAGCGTCTGGTAGTACGCCGCCGATTCGGCGATGTCCAGCGAGGCGAGCACCGGGACGGTGGCGGTAATGCGTCCGTTCATCATGTTCTCCAGCAAGCAGCGTGCAATCGCACGGGTTATGTAACACTGACGGTTGTTGCTACAACCGGACATCCCGACGGCCATGCCTGCCGCCATCCGCACTCCCTGCCCGCCGGGCGCCTGCGTCTGCGGGCGCGATGCGCTCGAGGACGATCCGTTCGCCGACTGCCGCATCCTGATGCTGACCCGCGACGAGGAGCGCCGGCTGGTCGAGCGCATCGAGCGGGCCTGCGACTACGCTGACCTGCAAAAGGTCTGCGCGCGGATGCAGGCGCAGCTGGGCGTGGTGCTGCGGATTGCGCCGGGGCCGAACGAGGTGCGCACGGTGCTCGGTTTCGATATCGCCTTCGATCCGCATCCGGGGCTGTGCCGCAAGACGCAGCAGGCGATCCCGGCCGCGGTACGCCGCTGCCTGAGCGACAAGCCGGCGATTGCGTACGAAATCCTCGACACCCACAGCCTGTTCGGCCCGACTAGTTGAACAAGACCAGCGGCCGGTTTACATCGCGCGGGTGCGGAATCACCTCGGCGGCGACGCCGTAGACGGCAGCCAGCGTCGCCGGCGTCAGCACGCTGGCCGGATCGCCGCAGCCGACCAGTTTCCCCTGCGCCAGCAGTGCCAGCCGGTCGCACCATGCGGCGGCGAGGTTCACGTCGTGCAGGATCACCAGCACGCCGATCCGCTCGTCGCGCGCCAGTTGCCGCGCGCAGGCGAGCAGCGCCTGCTGGTGCTTCGGGTCGAGGCTGGCGGTCGGCTCGTCGAGCAACAGGAAGCGTCCGCCGTGGCTTTGCCGCGCCGCGAGCGTCTGCACCAGTACGCGGGCAAACTGCACGCGCTGCGCCTCGCCGCCCGAGAGCTGAGGGTAGCGGCGGCCGGCCAGGTGCGAGACGTCGGCCAGCGCCAGCGCGCGGATCATCAGCTGCTCGACTTCGGCTGTCGACAACTCGGGAAACGGGTAGGCGCCCATCGCAACGACTTCGCAGACGCCAAGGTTGAACGACAGCGACGGCGATTGCGGCAGCACCGCGCGCTGGCGGGCAAGGTGGGCGTTGTCGAGTTTGGCCAGCGGTGTACCGTCGACCGACACCGTGCCGCGCTGCGGCGCCAGCTCGCCGGCGAGCATCGCCAGCAGCGTCGACTTGCCGGCGCCGTTGGCACCGAGCACGCCGACGACTTCGCCGGCGGCGAGTGACAGCGACACGTCGTCAAGCACGACCTTGCCGCCACGTTCGATAAACAGCTGTTCGGCGAGCAGCATCAGTGCCTCCGCTGCGCGAGCAGCCACAGGAAGAAGGGGCCGCCGACCAGGCTGGTGACGATGCCGATCGGCAGTTCGGCCGGGATCACGGCGATGCGTGCCAGCCAGTCGGCCAGGGTCAGTGCGATCGCGCCGGCAACGACCGAGGTCGGCAGCAGCCAGCGGTGGTCGGCGCCGAGCGCCAGCCGCACCAGATGCGGCACGACGAGGCCGACGAAGCCGATCGCACCGGTCGCGGCCACCAGCGGGCCGACCAGCAGCGCCGTCAGCAGGATCAGCCGGCGGCGCACGGCCTTGAGCGGGAAACCCAGATGCAACGCTTCGCGCTCGCCGAGCAGCAGCGCGTTCATCGCGCGCCAGTCGCGGGCAATCAGTGCGCCGACGGCGATGGTCCACGGCGCAAGGCCGGCCAGCAGCGGCCAGCTGGCACCGGCCAGGCTGCCCATGTTCCAGAACGTCAGACTTCTGAGCTGCGTGTCGTCGGCCAGATAGGTGAACAGGCCGACCAAGGCGCCGCAGATCGCGTTGATCGCCACGCCTGCGAGCAGCAGCCCGGCCATGCCCGGATAGCGGCGGCCGAGGTGGTAGGCGGCGACGGTGGCGATCAGACTGCCGATGAAGGCCGACGGCGCCAATATCAGGAACGAACCGCCACCAAGCACAATGGCGCCGACCGCGCCGAGGGCGCCGCCGGCGGAAATGCCGATCAGCCCCGGTTCGGCCAGCGGGTTGCGGAACAGTGCCTGCATCGCCGCGCCCGACAGCGCCAGCGCGGCGCCGGCCAGCGCGGCGAACAGCACGCGCGGCAGGCGCACGTCGAGCAGCACGCTGCGCCACAGCGCTTCGTCCGGACCGTCGGCCGAGAACGGCAGGCGGGGCAGTGCGGTCAGCGGGATGTGCAGTGCGCCGCTGCTGGCGGACAGCATCATCAGCGCGAGCAGCAGTGCCGCGAGCAGGCCGAGCACGCCGGCCGGCGTGCGCCAGCGCGAGGTTTTCGACGCTGCCGGCAGCGGGGAGGAAAGGGTGGAAGTCACGGAGTTCATGTTACACCGGGGAATTGCGGGATTGCGCGGGGCTCGGAGCCTGTTCCGTCCGGCACCGCATGCAGGTGCCGCAGCCGAACGGAACGGGTCGTTAGCGGCTGGCGACTGCCGGCGCGGCCTTCAGCTCGCGCAGCGCCTGCGGCAGCCGCGGGCCGTAGCCGAGCAGCAGCAGGTCGTCCATCACGATCACGCGGCGGTTTTGTGCGGCCGGGGTCGTGGCGATGCCGGGGCGGGCCAGCAGCGCGTCGAGCCCGCCCGATGCGGCGATCGACGCGGTCGAGGTGATGATCAGATCGGGCTTGAGCGCCGCGATGCCTTCGAGCGACAGCGGCTTGTAGCCCTTCTGCTTCGCCAGCACGTTGCGATAGCCGGCGAGCTTGAGCATCGCGTCGGCGCTGGTGTCGGTGCCGGCGCCTTCCGGGTTGCCGCTGCGGTTGATCAGCAGCAGCGCGCGGGTCGGGCCGACCTGCCTGGCTGCGAGCGCATCGACCTGAGTGCGCAGCTCGGCGACCATCGCGCGGCCGTCGTTGCGCAGGCCCAGCGCTGCGGCAACGCCGTGCATGCGCTGCTCGAGCGCTGCGAGCGTCGGCGCGCTCGGCAGCGTGATCACGCGCAGGCCGAGGCGGCGCAGCTGCTCGATCGCCTGCGGCGGGCCGGCCTGGTCCGATGCGAGCACCAGATCGGGCTTGAGCGCGACGACGCCTTCGAGCGAGAAGGCGCGGTAATAGCCGACCTTGGGCAGCGCCTTGGCCGCCTCCGGATACGTGCTCGACTGGTCGACGCCGACCAGCAGCTTGCCGGCGCCGAGCGCGTAGACGATCTCGGTCAGCGGGCCGCCGAGGGCGACGACGCGCTGCGGCGCTGCCTGCGCCGACAGCGAGAGGAACGCCAGTACGGCGGCGAGGAGGAGGGCAAGGCGCTGTTTCATGTCAACCTCAGGCGGCGAGCGGTTCGTTGCACAGGTCGATCAGCAGCTCGCGCCATTCAACCAGTTCCGGCACGCCCGGCTTGCGCACGCCGAAGAACTGGACGATCAGCTCGCCGGCGTCGTTGTACAGCTCGAGCGAGGTGACCCAGCCGTCGCTGGTCGGCTTGTTGACGACCCAGCTGGTCGTGACCGATTCGGTGTTCAGGTGCAGGTTGAAGAGCGGGTCGAGCACGTTGTACCAGGGGCCGGTGCGCACGAGTTTCTTCACCGGGCCGCTGTGGATCTGCACCATGCCGCGGTTGCCGACGAAGCACATGATCGCCAGGCCGGTGTCGGCGGCGCGTTGCAGCATGGTTTCGACCGCGTCGTTGTCGACCTGCTGGGCCAGATCGTTGCCGACCGAGCGCAGCGCGCCGAGACGGCTCACCTTGTGTTTGCGCAGCATCGGGAAGAAGGCGTGGGTGTCCTTGAGGCCGAGCCAGGTGTCGCGCAGCGCGGCGGCGTCTTCCGGCGCATCCGGGGTGGCGTCCGGCGCGTACGGCCTGGTTTCCGGCCAGGTCTTGTCGCTGACGGCGAACTTGGTGACCAGCGCGTCGTAGGCGTCGTTGTTGCTGTTCTCGAGCAGGAAGACCTTGTGGACGGCCACGCCTTCGGCGTCGAAGAACTGGATGCTGCGGCGGTCGCCGTCGGTCACCGCGTAGAAGTAGGTCCACGAACTGAAGAACATCCGCAGGTCGATGTCGGCGCCGAGCACGAGGCCGATCGCGCCTTCGGCCTGGATGTCCTCGTACGTGCCCTTGCGCTCGTGCACGCACCATTCGTTGCGCGACAGCGCCATCACGTGGCCCAGCGTGCCCAGCTCCTTGAAGATGGCCTGCGCCGTGCCGGCGAGCTCGGTCGAGGCCACGCCACAGTCCGCGGCGATCAGTTGTGCTTCGGATACCGCAAGGCGGGCGGCGCGGTCGCGCGCGCGCAGCTTCGGTTCGGTGGCCAGCAGCGCCTGATAGCGGGTCTGCAGGGTGTAGGCGAGTTCTTTGAAGTTGCTCATTTCGGGTCTCCTTGGTGGTACGAGGCGAATGTCATCAGCATGGACGGCATCCTGCAAAAGCAAAGGCCGACCCGCGGGCGGGACGGCTGTGTGAGTCTGTGGCTTGAACCTGTTCCAGTCGGCGGGCGAGCCAAGGCAGGTCACGTTCGCCCGAAGCGCGGAAACCGGCATGGACGCGCGGGTCCACGTGGATTTCGGGCATCGGACGAGCGCGAGATGCGCAGGCGCAGCCGCCGAATGGGGCGGGTTTTTAGAAGCTCCAGTTCGCGTTGACCCGGAAGCTGCGGCCCGGCTGGGTGTAGCGGTCGACGATGATGCTGTTCGACGTCAGCGCGCGGGTCGACGCGTCGGCGCCGTCCCAGTACTTCTTGTCGAAGACGTTGAACACGCCACCCGAAACGCGCAGGTCCTTCAGCGGCTTCCACCACGCGGTCAGGTCGACGACGCCGTAGCCCGGTGCCGAGTACAGCGTGCTGCTCGACAGCTTGGTCTTGGCCGCGGCGGCGGTCAGCAGCGCGTCGGCGCCCCAGACTTCCTGCTTGTACGACAGGCCGGCGATCAGCTTGAGCGGGGCAACCGAATCGAGCCAGGTGTCGTCGGTTTCGTTGCGGCCGACGGTCCAGGCCAGCGAGCCCCAGCTGCGCCATGCGCTGGTGAAGCTGTAGTGCGCGGTCGCTTCGACGCCGTAGATCCGTGCCTTGTCGATGTTCACGCTCTGGTAAACCATCGGGTAGCCCGGAATCCAGCCCGGATAGCTGCTGTTGATCGGGTGCAGCGTGTCGATGAAGTCCTTGTAGCGGGTATCGAAGCCGGTGATCGTGCCGCCGGCGTTGTCGTTGCCCAGACGCAGGCCGAACTCGTAGCCCGAGCTGGTTTCCGGCTTCAGGTCCGGATTCGGCACCAGCGTGTAGCCCTGCGCCGAGTTGGTGAACTGGCCATTGATTTCCAGCGTCGTCGGCGCGCGGAAGCCCTGTGCGTACTTGGCGAACAGCGTGGCCTGCTCGGCGAACTTCCACGTACCGGCGAGCGACGGCGAGATCTTGTCGTCTTCCTGGCTCTTCGGCGTCATGCCGATGCCCTGGCCGATCTGGCCCTGCAGCGAGCCGGCGTCCGGATTGTTGCGGTAGTTGTCGTAGCGCAGCCCTGGCGTCAGGGTGTAGCGGCCGCCGTCGAAGCCGATCTCGTCCTGTGCGAACAGCGCCCACTGCGTGACCGTGGTGTCCGGAATCGTGCGCAGGTTGATCGACGTCGACGCCGGGTAGCCGGCAGCAAACTCCTTGGTATCGGTCTGCCACCATTCGCCGCCGACCACCCATTGCTGGGTGATGCTGCCGCCGATGTTCTTCACCGCCTGGCCGGACACGCCGCGGGCGGTTTCGGTGTAGGTGCCGTCGCGCCAGTAGACCGGGTCGCGGGTGTTGCGGGTCTGGTCGCGGCGCTGGTCGCTGTCGAACTTCTGGTAGTACATCCGGGCCGATGCCGAATCGATCAGGCCGCCGGCCTGCGGTGCGGTGTAGTCGTACTCGAGCGAGACGCGCTTGCGTTCCTGCTCGTCGTGCGCCTTGCTCGACGTGATCGCGGTCGGCATCGGCGGCATCACCACGCCGAGTTCGCTGTACAGGTCGGTGTCGCTTTCGGTCTTGCGGTATTCGCCGGTCAGGCCGAGCTTGTGGCCGCCTTCGAAGTAGTGCTGCACCTTGGCCAGCGCATTCTTGGTCGTGTAGTCCTGCGGGTCCGGCGTGGTGCGGGTGTTCTTGTTCTTGCTGTCGTTGCTGCCCATGTTGTCCTGCTCGTGGCCCTTGCGGCCGCCGAGCTGCAGCAACCAGTAGGTGTCCTGGTTGACTTCGCCGGCAACGGCGCCGGACAGGCCGTAGCTCTTGTCGGCGCTGTCGTAGTCGGCCTTGACCTGGCCGCCGAAGGTCTTGCCGGCCTTGATCAGGTCGGTCGGGTCGAGCGTGCGCATGCCGACGACACCGGCGAGTGCCGACGAACCGTACAGCGTCGAGCCCGGACCGCGGACGATGTCGATCGCGGCGAGCGAGGAAAAGTCGACCATGTCCTGGCCGACGAAGGTGTCGCGGTTCGGGAACGAGAACACTTCCGGCAGGCGGACGCCGTCGACCATCATCAGCACGCGGTTGCCTTCAAGGCCGCGGATGTTGATGTTGGTGCCGCCGTAGCGGCCGCTGCGCGACATGTCGACGCCCGGCTGCTCATGGTCGCCGAGGTCCTTGAAGTCGCGGATGAACTTCTCGTCCAGCGTCTTGCGGTCGGTCGTCGTGACCGACGGCGGCAGCTCGTCGAGGGTCTTTTCGGTACGGGTTGCGGTGACGACGATCGGCGACAGGCTGGCGGCGCTGGCGTCCTGCTTGGCCGGCTTGCCGGCGGTGGCCTGTTGCGGGACGGCGGCAAAGGCCGTTTGCAGTGCGCAGGCGAGCAGGCTGAGCACGAGCGGATGGGTGGAGCGGTTCATTGCAAGTCCTATGAGCAGTCGAAAGCGGTGCGGCTGCACCGAACGCGGCTGGCTTGCTGGCGGGGAGACCGGTCCGCCCACTGGCTGGCATGCGTGGGTTGTCGGCTTCGTTCGTTGCGACGAACGGGCCTTGTTCTTACTTGGTCAGAATCAGCTTGCCCTGGCGGGTTTCGCGCAGGGTGTAACGCTCGCCGTTGTGTTCGATCACGACGGCGCGCTGCCCCTGCAGCAACTGGCTGCTGTTGAGGACCGGCAGGGTCGGGATGGACGGTGTGGTCGGGGGCGCTGGCTTGTTCATGGGTGAGAATACTAACGCGAATTATTCTCATTAACAAGATTTCTTACGGGGTGTCGTGTATTTGCGCCAGATCAAACATCTTTGCGCGAATCATGTAACGAGAATTGTTATCAAATAGATTGATGGGCATGTCTTGAACCCGCTCAGGAGCCTGCATGTCCGCAGAACTCAGCGCCTGGTTCGCCGAAAAGGGCGAACTGGCGTTTGCCAAGCGCGCCCTCGTCATGCCTTGGCGCCACCGAACCCCGATCACCGAGGCCGACCATCCCGCCGCATGGCAAAGGTTGCAGGCGACGCCTCGCCATGGCCGCAAGGGGCTGGCTTACGTGCATGTGCCGTTCTGTGCCAATCACTGTCTTTTCTGCGGCTTCTACCAGAACCGCTGGCAGGAGGAGGCATCGCGCCCTTATACCGACCGGCTGATCGCCGAGATCGAGCGCGAGGCCGATACGGGGCTGGTGCAGGGCGCGCCGATCCACGCGGTCTACCTCGGCGGCGGCACGCCGTCGGCGCTGGCCGCGAACGATCTGGCCCGCTTGATCACCGCGCTGCGCAACCACCTGCCGCTGGCGCCCGATGCGGAGATCACCGTCGAGGGCCGCATCCGCCATTTCGACGATGCCCGCATTGATGCCTGCCTCGACGCCGGCGCCAACCGTTTCTCGATCGGCGTGCAAAGCTTCGACAGCCACGTCCGGCAGCGGCTCGGCCGGCAGGCGAGCGGCGAGCAGGCGGCCGCCTTCCTTGAAGGACTGGCCCGCCGCGATCGCGCCACCGTCGTTTGCGACCTGATCTTCGGCCTGCCCGATCAGGACGAGGCGGTCTGGCGGCGCGACCTTGACACCGTCTGCGCCTTGCCGCTCGACGGCGTCGACCTGTACGCACTGAACCTCTTGCCGACGACGCCGCTGTTCAAGGCGGTCGAGCTGCAGCGGCGCAGCCTGTCGAGCCCGCAGGAGCGCCAGCGCATGTACCTCGCCGGCGTCGCGCGGCTGGCCGACGCAGGTTGGGCGCAGCTGTCGAACAGCCACTGGGCGCGGACGACGCGCGAACGCAATCTCTACAACCAGCTGATCAAGGACGGCGCCGACTGCCTTGCCTTCGGATCGGGTGCCGGTGGCAGCGCACACGGCGTCAGCTATGTCGTCGGTGGCGAGCTGGCCGGCTACGAGGCGCAGATCGACGCCGGGCTCAAGCCGCTGTCGAACATGGCGACGAGCGACGCCTGGCAGCGGACCCGCGACGCCGTCACCGGCGGCATCGAGCGCGGCCGGCTCGACCTGCGCACGCTGCCGCTCGACGACGCCGGCATCGTGGCGGCGCAACTGCAGCCGCTGATCGCCAACTGGCACGAAGCAGGCCTGCTCGCCGACGCCGGGCCGGTGCTGCGGCTGACGCCGCGCGGCCGCTTCTGGGCCAACAACCTGCACTCGGCGCTGAACGAGCTGGTCCCGTCACTTGCCACCGCCGCAGCCGCCGAATCCATCGCCGCCTGAATCCTGGAGAACCGAAATGAACGCACCCGCAACCTCGCTCGCCGA
Organism: Jeongeupia sp. USM3; assembly: GCF_001808185.1. Lineage (NCBI taxonomy): Bacteria > Pseudomonadati > Pseudomonadota > Betaproteobacteria > Neisseriales > Chitinibacteraceae > Jeongeupia > Jeongeupia sp. USM3. The sequence continues at coordinate 121,789 of NZ_CP017668.1, forward strand.
ACGTCTCGCTGCCGATGCCGATGGCATTCTCGAAAACCTCGCCCGTGAATACGGCGTCAGCCTGCTCGACGTCGTGACCGCCATGCCTGAAGCAGGCCCCGGCGCGATGCGCACGCTGCTGCCCGGCGACCGCTTCGCCGACGTCATGGCCGAAATCAGCCACTGGGGCGACGTGACGCTGCTGACGCACAGCGCAGACGCCATCCTCGAGTTCCACGGCCGCGTGCCGGTCGGCCGCTCGGCGCACGGCTTCTTCAACCTGCGCGGCGGCGGTTCGCTCAGCGGCCACATCCGCGCCGACCGCTGCACGACGATCGCGCTGGTCGAGCGCCCGTTCATGGGGCTCGCGACGGCGAGCGTGATCTTCTTCAACCCGGATGGCGGGGCGATGTACAAGGTCTTCGTCCGCCGCAACAAGGACAAGAGCCTGGACGCCGAACAACTGGTACGCTTCCGCGCTTTGGCCGCGGCAAAAACCTGCTGCGGCGGTTGCCAGGGAGAAGGGTCGTGCGGGGATTGATCGTATTCGGCGCCAGTCGTGGCGTCGGGCTGGAAGTCGCGAAACAGGCGAGGGCGCAGGGGCGGCCGGTGCGCGCGATGCTGCGCGACGGCAGCGATGCGGCAGCGCTTGAAGCCATCGGTGCCGACATCGTTCGCGGCGATGCGCTCGACGCCGCGGCGGTCGATGCCGCCATGGCCGGCCTGGACGCCGGTACCGATGTGGTGACGACGCTGGGCAGCTTCGGCCCCGGCGTGCCGGTCGATTATCTCGGCAACCGCAACGTGATCGACGCCGCCGAGCGCGCCGGGCTCAGGCGGCTGGTGCTGGTCACCTCGCTCGGTGGCAGCGAAACCTGGCCGCACCTGTCCGAGCGGTCACGCAAGGGCTTTGGCGGCGCGGTGCGCGAAAAGACGCTGGCCGAGGCCTGGCTGCGCACCAGCGGGCTCGACCACACCATCATCCGCCCCGGCGGCCTGCGCGACGGTGCGGCGCTGGGCGGCGCACTGCGGATCGAGAACGAGGAAGCGCACGGCTTCGTCCGCCGCGCCGATGTCGCAGCCGTGGTGCTCGGCTGCCTGGCCGATCCGGCAACGATCGGCCGGGCGTTCAGCATCGTCGATCCGGGCTGCCCGGCCTGAGCCGGCACGACGGCTGACACCGTCCTTCCAGCCAGGCCGCCATTTCCGGCATGGATCTGCAACCTTTCGCAAGCGCGGGCCTCCTACCTGATGTAGGGGCGGCAGCAAGCCCCCGCGCCAAGTCGCTTCAAGGCGACAAGGAGGTTCGTATGACCCGAGTCCAAAGCACTTTCGCCATTGGCCTGTTGACCGCAGTGCTTGCCGGGCCGGCCTGGGCCGAGCCCTTGCCGGTGCAAACGCAGGGCAATGTGTCCTATGTGAGCGGCGGCATCGGCGATGAGGAAATGGCGGCGCTCAAGTCGATGCAGAAAAGCTATAACCTGCATCTGCTGTTCGTCGACCGTGGCGGCCACTATCTGAGCGGAACGCAGGTGGCAGTCAAGAACGCCCGGGGCGAAACGGTACTCGACGCCGAGTCCGACGGCCCGTACTTCTACGCCAGCCTGCCGACCGGCCGCTACAGCGTGAGCGCCAGCAACGAAGGCAGGACGCAGACCCGTCCGCTGCAGGTCGGCACCAAGGGCGGCAAGCAGACCACTTTCCGCTGGTAGCGGGTATCTCGTCGGGACAGGAACCGGCCCGTGCGGCCGGTTCCCTGTGTCCGCCGCGATCCGGCAACGGTGTTCGGGCCAGGAGCGGCTGGCAAAAACCGGTGCAACGGTGCTGGCAGGGCGTACGAACACGTCCCGCACGGACTTCCTGCGGTCGCAACGGTACAGGCAGTACGGCAGAGGAGTACGACGCAGCCGGCGGCGTTGTGTCAGCCCGCGCTTACCGCGTCGCCCACTGCCAGGGCGGCCTTTCCAGCTCGCCCAGTCCCGCAATCCGCGTTTCGCCGAAGTCCTTTTCCAGCATCAGCGCGTTGCAGTCGCCGTGGCGCTCCAGTGCCGCGATCAGCCGCGCGGCATGCGAGACGACGATGACTTGCGTGTCCTGCGCCGCACGCCGGATCAGCCGTGCCAGCGCCGGCAGCAGGTCCGGGTGCAGGCTGGTTTCCGGTTCGTTCAGCACCAGCAGCGCCGGCGGGCGCGGCGTGAGCAGGGCGGCGACGAGCAGCAGGTAGCGCAGCGTGCCGTCCGAGAGCTCCGCGCTCGACAGCGGCCGCAGCAGGCCGTGCTGGCGCATGCCGACGCCGAAGCGTCCGCGTTCGGCAACGATTTCGATGACCGAACCCGGAAACGCATCGTCGATCGCCGCTTCGAGCGCATCGTCGTCGCCGATCTCGATGATCGTCTGCAGTGCCGCGGCCAGATCGCTGCCGTCGTGGTTCAGTACCGGCGTGCGCGTGCCGACCTGCGTCTGCCGCGCCGGGGCATCGGCGTCGGTGCGGAAGTGATCGTAGAAGCGCCACGAGCGCATCAGTTCGCGCAGCCGCAGCACCTCGGGCGCGAGCAGCGGGTCGGCGCACTGCAGCATCATGCTGTCGAAACCGGCGATGTTGCGGGTCAGCACCCGCCAGTCGCGGGCATCGCGCACCTTGACGAGCGGCCCCTGCCGGTCGGCGAGCAGGGCGGCGGGTCGCAGTACCGGGCCGGCCCACAGGCATTCGCGCTTGATCTCGGGGTCGAGGCCGAATAGCGAGTTCGGCACCGGTTCTGGCATGCCGATGTCGATCGCGTAGCCGAAATCGTCGCCGGCGAAGCCGAGCCTGAGGTGGACCGGTTCGTTGCGCACCGTGCCCTGTACCGGCGCGTCGCCGCGGCGCATCGCCCGCGAGATCGACTCGGGCCCGGCCCACAGCGTCGACGGCAGCCCGCCCTCGCGCGCCAGCGACGGGATCACCCGGCCCTGCGCCGTTTCGGCCAGTAGCCGCAACGCGCGGTACAGGTTCGATTTGCCGCTGCCGTTGGCACCGGTGATCACGTTCAGCCGCGCCAGCGGCAGCACCAGCTGCCGCAGCGAGCGGTAGTTGGCGATCGCCAGCGTCGTCAGCATGAGAACCTGTTCACGACCTTGTTACGGCCGCGTTCCGGGCAGTGCCGGGGGGAGGGCAAGGCGCGGACCGCGTCGCGGTACGCGTACCGCAAGCGGTTTGCAACGCGGCCATCCGCCGGCAATGCCGGAAACCCGGAGGGCCGGGCCGGAAAAATCGCATTCATTATGTTGTGCTCCTTGCCAATAACCGGTTACTGCCCGCGCCGCACGCCGTGTGCCTGCGCTTTTTCCGGCTCGGCGCGGCCGTGAAAAGGTCGTAAACAGGTTCTTAGGGCGCCAGCACCGTCGGCTTGGATTCGGTCAGGATGCCCGGATAGTCGCGGCTGTAATGCAGGCCGCGGCTTTCCTTGCGTGCCAGTGCCGAGCGCACGATCAGTTCGGCCGTGGTGACGAGGTTGCGCAGCTCGATCAGGTCGTTGGAGACGCGGAAGTTGCTGTAGTAGTCGTCGATTTCGTGCTGCAGCAGCTCGATCCGGTGCTGGGCGCGTTCGAGCCGCTTGTTGGTGCGGACGATGCCGACGTAGTCCCACATGAAGCGGCGCAGCTCGTCCCAGTTGTGGGCGATCACGACTTCCTCGTCCGGGTCGGTCACACGGCTTTCGTCCCACTCGGGAATCTGCGGCTGCGGATGCGGCCTGGCGGCGAGGATGTCCTCGGCCGCGGCCTTGCCGATCACCATGCATTCGAGCAGCGAGTTGCTCGCCAGCCGGTTCGCGCCGTGCAGGCCGGTGTAGCTGACCTCGCCGACGCCATAGAGGCCGTCGACCTCGGTGCGGCCGGCGTGGTCGACGACCAGCCCGCCGCAGGTGTAGTGCGCGGCCGGCACGACCGGAATCGGCTGCTTGGTGATGTCGATGCCGAGCTCGAGGCAGCGCTGGTAGATGTTCGGAAAGTGCTCTTTGACGAACTTCGACGGCTTGTAGCTGATGTCCAGATACACGCAGTCGTAGCCGCCTTTCTTCATCTCGAAGTCGATGGCCCTGGCCACGACGTCGCGCGGCGCCAGTTCGGCGCGCTCGTCGTGGTCGGGCATGAAGCGCGTGCCGTCGGGCAGCCGCAGGATGCCGCCTTCGCCGCGCACCGCCTCGGTGATCAGGAAGGACTTGGCGTGCGGGTGATACAGGCAGGTCGGGTGGAACTGGATGAACTCCATGTTCGCGACCTTGCAGCCGGCGCGCCAGCCCATCGCGATGCCGTCGCCGGTCGCGACGTCGGGGTTGGTCGTGTACAGGTAGACCTTGCCGGCGCCGCCGGTCGCCAGCACCGTATGCTGCGCCAGCACGGTTTCGACGCGGTCGGCGGCGATGTCGTAGATGTAGGCGCCGTGGCAGCGCTTGCCGCCGTTGCCGAGCTTGGCGTCGGTGATCAGGTCGAGCGCGATATGGTTTTCGAGCACGGCAATGTTCGGATGCGCGGCGACCTTGGTCGCCAGCGTGTCGATCACTGCGGCGCCGGTCGCGTCGGCGGCGTGGATGATCCGGCGGTGGCTGTGGCCGCCCTCGCGGGTCAGGTGGTAGCCGTGGTAGTTGGTTTCGCCCGATTCGTCGCGGGTGAACGGCACGCCCATCGTGATCAGCCAGTCGATCGCTTCCTTCGAGTGTTCGACGATGAAGCGGGTCGATTCCGGATCGCACAGCCCGGCGCCTGCGACCAGCGTGTCCTTGATGTGCAGCTCGATGCTGTCCTGATCGTCGAGCACCGCGGCGATGCCGCCTTGGGCCCAGCCGCTGCCGCCGTCGCGCAGCGCGCGCTTGGTGACGAGGCCGACCTTGAGCTTGTCCGCCAGATGCAGCGCGATGGTCATGCCGCCGAGCCCGCTGCCGATAATCAGTACGTCGAATTGCCGCATCGTCACTTACGCCGTAAAGTCAGGATTGACGGTAAATGTTACCTCAGAGCCCATCGCCGCTGCAGCTTGCGCGGCGGGTGCGCGCCGGGCACAATCCGGCCGCGCTGACACCTCGTGGCTTGAAATCGACGGAATCGTCCCCATCTGGCCGATTCAACTGCGCATGCAAACAGCGCGCAGGCCGAACACGGAGTACGCATTGGAACAACGGACGGAACGGGAACTCGACTCGGAACTCGTCGCCCGGGCGCAAGCCGGCGACAAGCGGGCGTTCGAGCTGCTGGTGATCAAGTACCAGCGCCGCATCGCCCGTCTCCTGTCGCGCCTGATCCGCGATCCGGCCGAAATCGAGGACGTGGCGCAGGAAGCGTTCATCAAGGCATATCGGGCGCTGCCGTCCTTCCGGGGCGAATCGGCGTTTTACACTTGGCTTTACCGGATTGCGATCAATACTGCGAAGAACTACCTTGCGTCGATGGGCCGGCGCCCGCAGCTGGCGATGGACTACGAGGACGACGAGGGCGAGACCCTCGACGCGGCGGCACAAATACCGGACTTTCATACACCGGAGTCTGAACTATCGAATCGTCAGATTGTCACTACGGTGAACGAGGCGGTCGATGCGCTCCCCGAGGAGTTGCGGACCGCCATCACGCTGCGCGAGATGGAAGGCCTGTCGTACGAGGAAATCTCCAGCGTGATGAACTGCCCGATCGGCACCGTACGCTCGCGGATTTTCCGGGCGCGCGAGGCGATCGCCACCAAGCTGCGCCCCTTGCTGGCCACCGTCGGCAAGGATCGCCGCTGGTAGGGCACTCATAATGCGCAAAGAGGGTTTATCGACATGAAAGAGCATTTATCAGCGCTCATCGACGGCGAACTGGATACTGCAGCCTGCACGCCGGTCCTGGCCGAGCTGGCCGGTGACGGCGAGCTGAAGCGGGATCTGCACGACTGGCAGCTGATCAGCGACGCGATGCACGACCATCCGATCCTGTCGCCCGATTTCATGACGAAGTTTTCCGCCCGCCTCGCCACCGAGCCGGTGGTGATTGCGCCGCAGGCGTTCAAGCGCAAGCGATCGCTGTTCAAGCGTGCGCTGGTGCCGTTTTCGGCCGCCGCGTCGATCGCCTTTGTCGGCGTCGCTAGCTGGCAGGCCTACAGCGGCATGGGCATGCCCGGCCAGGCCGCGCCGGCGGCGATCGAGCGGGTCGCCAGCAACGACACCGTCAACGTCAATGTCGATGCCGCGCGCATCCACGATTACCTCGTCGCGCATCGCGAAGATGCCGGTAGCCCGTTCGCCGGCCAAGACATGGTTTCCATTTCCTATCAAGTCCCGCAATCACGTCAATGATGAAACTGAAGGGGTGGCTCTTCGCCGGCAGCCTGCTGTTCGTTGGATACTCGCTTTCGGCGCTGGCCGCTCCCCCGGGAGAGCTGCTTGATGCCGCGCAGGCCAGCCAGCTTGTCAATCGCGTCACCGAGGCGCCCAAGACCCTGACATTCCAGGGCATCTACATCCAGCAGCGGCACAATTTCATGCAGAGCTACCGGGTCTTCCACCAGGGCGGTGGCGGGTCCGACGTCGAGCGGCGCGAATCGCTCGACGGCCCTCAGCTCGAGTACCTGCGCCACGGCGACCAGATCAGCGTGTTCACGCCGGATTCCCGGCCCGTGACGCTCGACCGGCGCCACACATCGAAGATGTTCCCGCGCCAGTTTCCGGACCAGGCCGACGAGCTGCTCGGCAATTACCAGATCCGCAAGCTCGGCCGCGAGCGCGTCGCCGGGCTCGATGCCGACATCTACGATTTCGAGCCGCGCGACCGCTTCCGCTTTCCGCACCGCTACTGGATCGACAGCAGCAGCGGCCTGATGCTCAAGACGGTGATGTACGGCCCGCGCCGCGAGGTCACCGAGATCTTCGCGTTCTCGCAGATCAATATCGGCGGCTCGCTCGACAAGCGGCTGCTCAAGCCGGTGCACCCGGTCCGGCCGATCGTGCTCGAGCAGGTGCCGCAGGCGCCGGTCGTCGATCCGCAGTGGGAAATCCACGAGCGGCCGCCCGGTTTCAAGCTGTTCCGCCAGCTCAAGCGCAACCTGCCCGGCAAGAACAAGCCGGTGCTGCATTACCTTTACGGCGACGGGCTGGTGACGGTATCGGTGTTCATCGAGCCGGTCGATCCGCGCATGCCGCAGGGTTTGACGCAGCAGAACGGTGTCAGCCTGTACTGCCGCCAGGTCGGTAACTATATGGTCACCGCACTTGGCGAGGTGCCGGCCGAGACGGTGCAGGCGTTCAGCCAGGCCTTCACACCGCGCGCGACCGACAAATAACCGCCTGACATGATCTCGACAGAAGCCCAGGTTGTCCGGTGCGATGGTTCCGATGCGTGGGTGGCGATCCGGCCGCATGCGCCCTGCGGCAACTGCGATCCGGAAACGGGCTGCCGTTCGGTCGCGATCAGCCGCATGTTCGGCCAGGCGCAGCAGCAGTACCGCGTTAATAATCCCCTTGGCGCAATGGAAGGGGAGTATGTCAAAGTGGCCGTCGCAGAACGCACGTTGCTGCAGTCGGCGTTGCGGGCCTACGGCCTTCCGTTGCTTGCAGTCTTGCTGGGCGCGGTGCTGGGGCGGGCGTCGGGACTGATGTCGCCGCTTGCCGAGGTTGCCGGTGCAGGAATCGGGTTTTGCGGTGCATTCGTCTGGTTGCGGTTGGCCCGTCACGCTGCGGCCGGCCAGGGGCCGACCATCGTCTCCCGTCACGGCCGTGTGCCGCCACCGCGCCGCTGCGCTTCCGCCGATTGATGTTCCCGTTCCAACGTTGCGTTTGCTTCATTCTCATAACAATGGGTGATAGACCATGAAAGTGACCCGCTGGCTTGCAGCCGGGCTGTTCACGCTCGGTTTTGGTGCCGCACAGGCGGCAACAGTGTCCGGCCTGCCTGATTTCACGCAGCTCGTCGAAAAGGAAGGCAAGGCCGTCGTCAACATCTCGACGACCGGCAAGGTGCGCGAAGCCGCGCAGCCGCAAGGGGGAGGCGATGACGACGTGCTCGACCTGTTCCGCCGCTTCGGCTTCCCGGTGCCGCCGGGTGCGATGCCGCAGCCGAACCAGCCGCGCGAACGCGAGGTGCGCTCGCTCGGCTCGGGCTTCATCATCGACAGCAGCGGCTATGTGCTGACCAATGCCCACGTCGTTGCCGATGCCGACGAGATCAAGGTCAAGCTGACCGACAAACGCGAATACAAGGCCAAGGTCATCGGCTCGGATGCGCGGACCGACGTCGCGCTGCTCAAGGTCGAAGCGACCGGGCTGCCCAAGGTCGACCTTGGCGACAGCGAGGCGCTCAAGGTCGGCGAGTGGGTCGTCGCGATCGGTGCTCCGTTCGGGCTCGAAAACAGTGTGACCGCCGGCATCGTCTCGGCCAAGGGCCGCAACCTGCCGGACGAGACTTTCGTGCCGTTCATCCAGACCGACGTCGCGATCAACCCGGGTAACTCGGGCGGGCCGCTGTTCAACATGCAGGGCCAGGTCGTCGGCATCAACTCGCAGATCTACAGCCGCTCGGGCGGCTATATGGGGCTGTCGTTCTCGATCCCGATCGACGTGGCGATGAAGGTCGCCGGCGAGCTCAAGGCAACCGGCAAGGTGACGCGCGGCCGTATCGGCGTCTCGGTGCAGGATCTGACCGACGATCTGGCCAAGACCTTCGGCCTGCCGAACACCAATGGCGCGCTGGTATCCGGCGTCGACAAGGACGGTCCGGCTGCCAAGGCGGGCCTCAAGCCCGGTGACGTCGTGCTCAAGTACAACGGCCAGCCGATCAACAACACCGGCGACCTGCCGCGCTTTGTGACCGACACCAAGCCCGGTACGACGGTCAAGCTCGGCGTCTGGCGCGACCGCGCTGCCCGCGAGCTGCCGGTGACGATCGGTCTGCTCGACAGCGTCGAAGGCCCGAACAAGGCGCGCGAGTACAAGGGTGGTTCGGCGCTGCAGGAGGACAGCCAGCGCTTCGGCCTGACGCTGCGCGAGCTGGCGCCGCAGCAACTGAAGGCGCTCGGCGTCAAGTACGGTCTGGCGATCCAGTCGGTGACCGGGCCGGCGGCCAAGGCCGGCCTGATGCGCGGTGATGTGATCATCGGCGTCGGCGGTACCGATCTTGCCAGCATGCAGCAGCTGCGCCAGTTGCTGGCCGCGGTCAAGCCGGGCGAGGCGGTTGCGCTGCGCGTGGTGCGCGATGGTGCGGCCATCTTCATCTCGATGGCGGCGCCGGCCAAGTGAATCCGGCGCTCAAGCTCTATGGCCGTGAATACTGCGGCCTGTGCCTGACGATGCGCGACCAGCTGCAGCCGCTGGCCGCGCGGCACGGCTTTGCCGTCGAGTGGGTCGATATCGACGACAACGACGCGCTCGAAGCCTTGTACGGCGAGCTGGTTCCGGTGCTTGCGGATGCGGATGGCGGCGAAATCTGTCATTACCATCTCGATCTGCAGGCGCTGGATGATTGGCTGGCGAAAATCCGGTAAAATCACGCGATTGGCTGATACAGGGCACGCACGGCGTGCCCTTTTTTCGTAAAACAGGATCTATGGATCACATCCGCAACTTCTCCATCATTGCCCACATCGATCACGGCAAATCGACGCTGGCCGACCGTTTCATCCAGTTCTGCGGCGGTCTCGAAATGCGCGAGATGAGTGAGCAGGTGCTCGACTCGATGGACATCGAGAAAGAGCGCGGCATCACCATCAAGGCGCAGACCGCGGCGCTGCAGTACAAGGCCCGCGACGGCAAGGTCTACAACCTGAACCTGATCGACACCCCCGGGCACGTTGACTTCAGCTACGAAGTCAGCCGCTCGCTGTCGGCGTGCGAAGGCGCGCTGCTGGTCGTCGACGCCTCGCAAGGCGTCGAGGCGCAGACGGTGGCGAACTGCTACACCGCGATCGAACTGGGCGTCGAAGTGCGGCCGGTGCTGAACAAGATCGACCTGCCGGCCGCCGAGCCCGAGCGCGTGGCGCAGGAAATCGAGGACATCATCGGTATCGAAGCCGCCGACGCGGTGCGCGCGTCGGCCAAGTCGGGCATCGGTATCGAGGACATTCTCGAAGAGGTCATCACCAGGATTCCGCCGCCGAAGGGCGACGTCAATGCACCGCTGAAGGCGCTGATCGTCGACTCGTGGTTCGACAACTACGTCGGCGTGGTGATGCTGGTCCGCGTCGTCGACGGCGAGGTGCGGCCGAAGGAAAAGCTGCAGTTCATGGCGACCAAGGCGCAGCACCTGTGCGAGCAGGTCGGCGTGTTCACGCCGAAATCGGTGCAGCGCGACGTGCTGCGCGCCGGCGAGGTCGGTTTCATCATCGCCGGCATCAAGGAACTGGCGTCGGCCAAGGTCGGCGACACGATCACCACGGTGAAGAACCCGGCGACCGAGGCACTGCCGGGCTTCAAGGATGTCAAGTCGCAGGTGTTCGCCGGCCTGTATCCGGTCGAAAGCCACGACTACGAGTCGCTGCGGGACTCGCTGACCAAGCTCAAGCTCAACGACGCCGCGCTGGCGTTCGAGCCCGAAGTGTCGCAGGCGCTCGGCTTCGGCTTCCGCTGCGGCTTCCTCGGCCTTCTGCATCTGGAAATCGTCCAGGAGCGGCTTGAGCGCGAGTTCGACATGGACCTCATCACCACGGCGCCGACCGTGGTGTACGAGCTGGTGCTCAAGGACGGCACCGTCACGCACATCGAAAACCCGTCCAAGCTGCCCGAGCAGACCAAGTTCGAGGAAATCCGCGAACCGATCATCACCGCGACCATCCTCGTGCCGCAGGACTACGTCGGCGCGGTGATGACGCTGTGCAACCAGAAGCGTGGCGCGCAGCGCAACATGCAGTACATGGGCCGGCAGGTGATGCTGACCTACGACATGCCGATGGCCGAAGTGGTGATGGACTTCTTCGACAAGCTCAAGTCGGTGTCGCGCGGTTATGCGTCGCTCGACTACGAGTTCAAGGAATTCCAGGCCGCCGATCTGGTCAAGCTCGACGTGCTCGTCAACGGCGACAAGGTCGATGCGCTGAGCCTGATCGTCCACCGCAGCACCAGCGTCTATCGCGGCCGCGAACTCGTCAGCAAGATGCGCGAGCTGATCCCGCGCCAGATGTACGACGTGGCGGTGCAGGCGGCGATCGGCGGTACCATCATTGCCCGCGAGAACGTCAAGGCCATGCGCAAGGACGTGCTGGCCAAGTGCTACGGCGGCGACATCACCCGCAAGAAGAAGCTGCTCGAAAAGCAGAAGGCGGGCAAGAAGCGCATGAAACAGGTCGGCAACGTCGAGATCCCGCAGGAGGCCTTCCTTGCCATCCTGCAGGTCAGCGACAAATAACAACGCAACAAGGGAAACCGCATGAACTGGTATGTGATCGGCGTCATTCTGCTTATTCTCGGTCCGGTGCTGATCGGACTCGGTGCCAAGCACGAGCGCAAGAACAACGAACCGCCGCAACTGGTTCAGTACGGTTTCCTCAGCGTCATCGTCGGCGCCTTCATCCTGCTGGTGCAACTGTTCTCGATCGCCGCGGCGCTGCTGATCTTCGTGCTGGTGACCGGCGTCGTCTGGGTGATCGACAAGCTGGTGCTGGCCAAGAAGCGCGGCGAGGCCCGGCCTTCGGACTGGGTCGAATACGCGCGCGGCTTCTTTCCGGTCATCCTTGCGGTCTTCCTGCTGCGCTCCTTCCTGGTCGAGCCGTACCAGATTCCGTCGAGTTCGATGCGCCCGGGCCTGGTCGTCGGCGATTTCATCCTCGTCAACAAGTTCGCCTACGGGATCCGGATGCCGATCCTGAACAACGTGGTCATCCCGGTCGGCAAGCCGCAACCCGGTGACGTGATGGTGTTCAACTATCCGGAAAAGCCGTCGATCGACTACATCAAGCGCGTGATCGGCACGCCCGGCGACACGATCGAGTACCGCAACAAGAAGCTGACCGTCAACGGCCAGCCGGTGCCGACGCAGTCCGCAGGGCAGCTGCAGTACACCGAAGGCGCCTATCTGATCGACAACCTGCAGTCCACCGAGAAGCTTGGCGAACACGTCTACAACACGCTGCAGATGGATGTGCCGGAAGTGAATCTCGCCGAAGTGCGCGATTTTCCGTTCCGCGAAAACTGCCGTTATGATGACGAGGGCTTCAGCTGCAAGGTGCCCGACGGTTATTTCTTCATGATGGGCGACAACCGCGACCACAGTGCCGACAGCCGCTACTGGGGCTTCGTGCCGGACCGCTACATCGTCGGCAAGGCTTTCCTCGTGTGGTTCAACTTCAAGCAGCTGAACCGCATCGGCACCCGGATCGGCTGATCCACTAGAACGGGGAGATTTCACCAGTGCGCATGCAACGCGGTTTGTCCTTTTTCGGCTTCATCATCGTCGCCGGCTTTGTCGCCGCCGCCGCGATCGTCTTCTTCAAGGTCGTGCCGGCCTACGTCGAATACTTCAACGTCAAGAAGGCCGTCGCCAGCGTGGCCAAGGAGCAGGGCACCCAGCCGGCGGCGACGATACGCGAGTCGTTCGACAAGCACGCCAGCATCAGCGACATCAAGGCCGTCTCGGGCAAGGATCTGCAGATCATCCAGGCCGGCGGCAAGACCTCGGTCGGTGTCGGCTACGAGAAGGTCGTGCCGGTCGTCGCCAATGTCAGCCTATTGTTCGATTTCAACGTGGAGGCCGCCGGTTCCGGCGCCGAATAAACCGCCAATGTCCGTCGTATTGCCCGCCGAGCGCCTGATGAAGGTGCTCGGCTATTCATTTCAGGCGCCGCAGCTGCTCAAGCAGGCGCTGACGCACCGCAGCTACTCATCGACGCACAACGAACGGCTCGAGTTCGTCGGTGACAGCATCCTCAATGCAGTCATCGCCCGCACGCTGTATCTGGCGTTTCCGCAACTGACCGAAGGCGAGCTCTCGCGGCTGCGTGCGAGCCTAGTGCGCCAGGAGGCGCTGGCCGACGTGGCCGGCGAGATGCAGCTGGGCGACTACCTCTCGCTCGGCGAAGGGGAGCTCAAGAGCGGCGGCCATCGCCGGCCGTCCATCCTCGCCGATGCACTCGAAGCGGTCTTCGGTGCGATCTGGTTCGACGGCGGCTTTGCCGAGGCCGAGCGGGTGATCACCGCGCTGTTTGCGTCGCGCATTGCCCGTATCGACCCGGCGCAAGCGCTCAAGGATCCGAAGACCGGCCTGCAGGAATGGCTGCAGGCACGCCGTCAGCCGCTGCCCGAATACGTGCTGGCCCGGCAGGAAGGCGAATCGCCGAACCAGCTGTTCGAAGTCGTCTGCCTCGTTCGCGGCCTGCAGGTCGAAACCCGTGCCGAAGGGCCGAGCCGCCGCAATGCCGAACAACAGGCCGCATCCGCGGCGCTGGCGCTGCTCCGGGAACGTCACCCCGGCAAGCGCCTCTAAGCTGGCAGGGTGTACAGCCCTGCACGGAGAACCCCATGACTGAAGAACTGATGCTGCCGGAAGAATCGGCGGCCGAAGATTACCGTTGCGGCTTTGTCGCGATCATCGGCCGGCCGAATGTCGGCAAGTCGACGCTGATGAACCACTTGATCGGCATGAAGGTGAGCATCACCTCGCGCAAGGCCCAAACGACGCGCCACCGGATCACCGGCGTGCTGACCAGCGAAACCGCGCAGTTCGTCTTCGTCGATACCCCCGGTTTCCAGACCCGCTACCGCAATGCACTGAACCAGGCGATGAACCGCAGCGTGACGACGACGCTGGCCGATGTCGACGCCATCCTGTTCGTCGTCGAGGCGGGCCGCTTCACCCAGCAGGACGAGGACGTGTTGAAACTGCTGCCGAAGGATCACCAGGTACTGCTGGTCGTCAACAAGGTCGACGAGATCGAGGACAAGGCGGCGCTGCTGCCCTTCATCGAATCGGTAGCGCAAAAGCACCCGTTTGCCGCGATCGTGCCGATTTCGGCGCAGAGGAAACTCAAGCTCGACGTGCTGCTGCAGGCGGTCGAGCCCTTGCTGCCGCATTCGGTGCCGATGTACGAGGAAGACCAGGTCACCGACCGCAGCGAGCGCTTCCTTGCCGCCGAAATCATCCGCGAGAAGATTTTCCGGATGATGGGCGATGAACTGCCGTATGCGGTGACCGTCGAGATCGAAAAGTTCGACGAAGAAGAAATGAAGGACGGCCGCACGCTCAAGCGGATCTACGCGGCGGTACTCGTCGACCGCGACAGCCAGAAGGCGATGCTGATCGGCAAGAACGGCGAGCGGCTCAAGCGCATCGGCACCGAGGCGCGTCAGGACATGGAAAAGCTCTTCGATGGCAAGGTGTATCTGGAGGTCTGGGTCAAGGTCAAGAGCGGCTGGGCCGACGATACCCGGCTGCTGCGCCAGTACGGCTTCGAATAAAACCAGCGCTCATCGGGCCGTTGCGCCTGCGCATCTTGGCCCGGTCCGGTCTCCGACCCCCGCAAGGGGGCTGCCTTCGGGGCGTCCTCATGTACTGCGAGTACATTCCGGTTCCCGCGCGCCGGGCGGGGCCAAACTGCTTTGGCTCACTGGCCCATTGAGGCTGGTTTGCGATGACTGCTACTTCAATGGCTGAAAAACCTCCCCGCAAGCCGCGACGCAAGGCGGCCGGCGACGTCCCGCGCGTCGATGCCCAGCCGGCCTTCATCCTGCACCAGTACGCGTACCGCGAAACCAGCCGGCTGCTCGACGTTTTCAGCCGCGACCACGGCCGGACGATGATCGTCGCCCGCGGCGTGCAGCGCCCGGGTTCGCAGCTGCGCGGCAGCCTGCTGGCGTTCCAGCCCTTGCTGCTGGCATGGTTCGGCGCCGGCGAGGTCAAGACACTGCATGCGGCCGAATGGCAGGGGGGGCTACCACAGCTCACCGGCCTGCCGCTGCTGTGCGGCTTCTACCTGAACGAACTACTGATGAAGCTGCTGCCGCGCGAGGATGCATATCCGGCCTTGTTCGGGGCCTACTTCGACGCAATCCGGCAGCTCGGCCGCGCCGGCAGCGAACGCACGGCGGTCGAACCGGTGCTGCGCGGTTTCGAACTGACGCTGCTGCGCGCGCTCGGCTATGCGCCGACGCTCGACCGGCTGGCCGACGGCACGCCGCTGCAGCCGGGGCGGCGTTACGGTTTCGATCCCGGGCTCGGCATCGTGCCGGCCGGTGGAGATCAGGCGCGCTACGACGCCGAGGCGCTGCTGGCGATTGCGGCCGGGCGTTTCGACGACGAGCGCATGCTCGCACAGGCCAAGCCGCTGATGCGGCTGGCGTTCGCGCCCTTGCTCGCCGATACGCCGCTGCATACGCGGCAGCTGCTGATCGATCTGCAGACGCTATAGCGCTGGCGGCGTCGTAGCCGCTACACTTTGCGTCTTTTGCCGGTCCGGCCGGCGTGAACGGGAACGAAGATGGCAGTCGATATCCAGCTGGGCGTGAACATCGATCACGTCGCGACGCTGCGCAACGCGCGTGGCACGGTCTACCCGAGCCCGGTGCTTGCGGCGCAACTGTGCGAGCAGGCCGGTGCCGACCTGATCACGCTGCACATGCGCGAAGACCGGCGCCATATCCGCGACGACGACGTCAGGCTGATCCGCAGCGTGATCCAGACCAAGATGAATCTGGAAATGGCGCTGACGCAGGAAATGCTCGAGCACGCGCTGGCGATTGCGCCGCAGGACATCTGTCTTGTTCCCGAGCGGCGCGAGGAGGTCACCACCGAGGGCGGGCTCGACGTCAGGCGCTTTGCCACGCAGACCGGCGACTATACCCGTACGCTCACCGATGCCGGCATGCGGGTGTCGATCTTCATCGACCCCGACCTCGAGCAGATCAAGCTTGCGTACGACCTGGGCGCGCCGGTGATCGAGATTCACACCGGCCGTTACGCCGATGCCCACTCGCCGGCGGAACGCGACGCCGAACTGGCACGCGTGCGCGAGGCGGCCGAGTACGCCGACTCGCTGGGGCTGATCGTCAACGCAGGCCATGGCCTGCATTACCACAACGTCCAGGCCGTCGCGGCCATCCCGCAGATCCGCGAGCTCAATATCGGCCACGCGATCATCGGCCACGCGGTCTTCGTCGGCCTGAAGGAGGCCGTGCGCGAAATGAAGGCGCTGATGGTGGCCGCCCGCCGGATACGCTGAGCGTCGCAGCCAAAACCGACAATGTAAGGGAAAGCACCCTTGCTGCGCCCCACCGGTCTGTCGCAGCATGACTGGACAGTGCTTGCACCGTTGTCGGATCGGTGCAACCACGGACGGATTCATGCTCCGGCGGCAACGGCTGGCCGGGGCGAATGCGCTATGCTGTAAGACAACGCCGGATCGAGGAGCGGACATGATCACCATCTCGCACGAAGCCCACTACATCTATGTTGCGGTGCTGAACGAATTCACCGTTCAGGATTTCAAGGAGTTCGAGGACAGCGTGCTCTACGAGCTGCGCTTTCACGGTTCGGCCAATCTGCTGTTCGACCTCTCGGGCATGATGGGCTACACCATCGACATGGCGGTCGAGGAAGTCAGGTTTGCGCGCAAGCACAGGCGCGATTTCGGCCGCGTCGCCATCGTTTCCGACGACCAGTGGGTCACCTGGTCGGCCTGGATCAACAATCTGCTTTCCGACGCCGAGATCGAGGTGTTCGACGACGTCGACGAGGCCAAAACCTGGCTGGAAGTGTCGTCGTTCGATACCGAGACCAAGTAAGGCCGCCGGTCGCTGCCCATGCGTGAATTACTGAACAGGCTTTTCAAGCGCGACGTCTCGCCGTTTGCCGGCGCCAAACAGGCCGCCGCGTGGTGTCGTCAGCTCGAACTCGAGGCGGCAGTGGCGCAGCGCGGCCAGGTATCGGCCGCGGTCAGGGCCTATCTGGACGGCAAACCCTCGCCGACGCCGGACGCGCTCGAAGCCGCCTTGCTGATCGACGCGGCGGGGCGGGCCAGTTTCGAGGCGCTGTGCGACCAGTATGTCGCCAACCCGCGCATGTCGAAGGAACTCGAGCGCCAGCTGTGGAAGGAGATCGTAGAGCATGCGCAGCTCATGGTCGATCTCTACCAGTGCTTCGTCAAATGCGAGCCCGAAGCGCAGGACAAGGCCAGGTTCGAGGCGCTGATGCCGTCGGTGCTGGCGCGCAGCCTGCACTATCTAGGCCGGCAGGCCAAATGGCACCACTTCCGTTTCGAGAAGCTGCCGTCGCGGTTGTGGAAGCTCGCGCACCAGCTCTACCGGCTCTCCGAGATCGACGGCTTCGACAGCAACCCCTTCGTGCTGTATCCGCAGCATTCCGACGAAGTCAGTTCCTGTGCCGACGAATACCTGCAGCTGCTGATGCTGGCGACGCTGTCGCAGAGCAATCTGACGGTCCGCCAGCTCGACTGGGCCGACCAGTGGCTCGACCGCTGGAGCAAGCTGCTTCAACTGTCGCGCCGGTTTCAGCCGGACCGGCACCACCTGTGCGTCAACCTGCAGGAGGATGCCGGCCCGCAACGCGTGCAGGAGGATCAGGCCGAGGAACCGTTCCGCTACTGGGGGCTGTTCGACCTGCTTCACGACGTGCAGGAAATGCAGCGCCGGATCGAGCAGGGCGCGACGCCGGTGTCGCTGGGCTTTGGCCAGGATTGCCGCCAGCCGGCCTGCACCGAGCTGCTCAGGCACATCGAGTCCGCCTGGGTGATGCTGATGCGCAATACCCAGATCAGCCGCGGTGCCCGGAAAAGCGTCAGCAAGTCGGCCGATGTGGTCCAGGGCCTGAGCCGGCTCTGGGCAATGGTCCGGGCCGACAACGACAGGTTCAGCCGGCAGCCGGCCGAGACCAGGACCGATGTCGACTACGACGAGATCATGGACATGCGCCTGTACGGTTTCGTGTCCGAGCGTACGCGCGCGAAGCAGGCGAGCGGCCCGACGACGGTACAGCCCAAGCAGCAGGTCGCCTCGGCAAGCTGGGCGATCGAGAACGAATCCGAGGGCGGCTTTGGTGCCGTGCTGCATTCAGCCGAGAATGAATGGATCCGGCCCGGTGCGCTGGTCGGGATGCGTCTCGGTGCGGAAGAGAACTGGCGGGTCTGCGTGGTGCGGCGGCTCAACCGGCTGCGCGACGAGCAGTTGTCGGCCGGCATCCAGGTCCTTTCGGCAACGCCGGTCGCGGTCAGCGTCAAGTCCGACGACGATGGCAACAGCCAGATCAACCTCACTGACCTGTCGCTCTTCAATACCGAGTTTCCGATGCTGCGCGTGGGGCTCTACATACCTCACCTGCACGCCGGCAACAGCGTCAACACGCTGATGATGCATGCATCCGAATACGCGGGCGCGCGGCTGTGCAAGGTGCAGGCGAGGGACCGGGCATTCACGATCAAGCTTGGCAGCGTGATCGAGAAAGGGCCGGACTGGGTCTGGGCCAATGTGCAGGTGATCAAGCAGGCCGACTGAGCGCCGGCCGCAACCGCTAAAAAAACGGCGCCAGCGGCGCCGTTTTTGCATCAACCGGGTGTTCAGCCCAGCCGCTGGGCGATGAAACGGCCGATCGCCTGGATTTCCGGCAGGCAGACCGAATGCTGGATCGGCCAGGTTTGCCAGCTCGCGGCGTTGCCGAGGTCGGTGACGGTCCGGACCGCCGCTTCGCCGAGTGCGACCGGGACCACCGGATCGTGGCTGCCGTGGGCGGCGAAGACCGGCGTCTGGCGGTTGGCCGCGGTGGTCGTCGCGTCGATCAGCTGCGGTGCCGGCAGATAGGTCGACAGCGCGACGATGCCGGCCAGCGGTTCGGGATGCGTCAGGCCGGCCGTGTAAGCGATCGCGCCGCCTTGCGAGAAGCCGGCCAGGACGATGCGCTCGTTCGGGATGCCGCGGGCGTTCTCGCTGGCGATCAGCGCACGCACGTGTTCGACCGAAGCCCGCACGCCGTCGATATCGGCATGGCGATCGATGCTGTCGAAATAAACGATGTCGTACCACGCGCGCATCACGTAACCGTTGTTGCAGCTGATCGGCATGTACGGCGCGTGCGGAAACAGGAATCGCACCGCCAGCCCGTCCAGGCCGAGTTCCGGCACCACCGGGACAAAGTCGTTGCCGTCGGCGCCGAGGCCGTGCAGCCAGATCACGCTGGCCTGCGGGTTCGGCGCGGTTTCGATTTCAACGCAGGGGAGCAGTTCGCTCATTGCTTGTCCTTGATGGCCGACTTGGGCCGGAATGCGGCGACGACGGCGGGGTTGGTTTCGATATACGGGCCGTCGAGTAGCTGGATGCAATACGGCACCGACGCGAACACGCCATGCACGATGACCTTGCCCTCGGCATCGCGGACGCCTTCGAGCGTTTCCTTGATCGACTTCGGCTGGCCCGGCAGGTTGAGGATCAGTGTGCGCTGGCGGACCACGCCGACCTGGCGGCTCAGGATGGCCGTCGGCACGTAATGCAGGCTGACCTGGCGCATCTGCTCGCCGAAGCCGGGCATCACCCGGTCGGCGACCGCGAGCGTGGCATCGGGTGTCACGTCGCGCAGCGCCGGGCCAGTGCCGCCGGTCGTCAGCACCAGCTGGCAGCCCTCGAGATCGACCAGTTCGCGCAAGGTTGCCTCGATCTGCGGCTGTTCGTCCGGGATCAGGCGGGTGACGAGTTCGAACGGCGTGGCCAGCGCGCTGGCCAGCCAGTCACTCAGCGCCGGGATGCCCTTGTCGTCGTAGACGCCGGTCGATGCGCGGTCCGAAACCGAGACCAGCCCGATTTTCAGCGCCGTGCTCATCGGTTCAACGCCACGGCAACGCGGCCATCGGCCCCGACGGTAAAGCGCAGATCGTGCCAGTCGCGGATCAGCAGGTCTGCTTCGGCGAGTTCTTCGGCTGCGTGCGAGGTCGTCAGCGCGATCACCGTCATGCCGGCGGCCTTGGCCGAACGCACGCCGTTGGGGGCGTCCTCGAAGGCCAGCGATCTGGCCGGATCGACGCCGAAGTGCCGCGCGCCGGCGAGATAAGGGTCGGGCGAGGGTTTGCCGTTGGCGACGTCCTCGGCGCAGACCATGAAGGCCGGCGGCGTGACGCCGCAATATTCGAGCTTGGATTGCGCCAGCGGCCGCGGCGCCGAGGTGACCACGGCTGTGCAGGCACCTTGCAGTTCGGCGATGCGCTCGAGCACGCCGTTGATCGCGACCGTGCCTTCCATATCGCTCAATTCGCGCCCGAGCAGCTTCTCGAATTCGGTCTGCAGGTCGGCATGCGGCGCAAAGCGGCTGATCACGTCGATGCCGCGCACGCCGTGCATATTGGCGATCAGGTGCTCGGCGTCGATGCCATGTTCGCCGGCCCAGTTGCGCCAGATCCGTTCGACGCAAGGGGTCGAGTCGATCAGCGTGCCGTCCATGTCGAAGAAGAGGGCGTCGAAGTGTTGGGTGAGCGGCATCATTTCTCCTCGCGCGGGTCGATCAGCGGCGGTTCGGGGTAGCGCGTCTTCAGCAGCTGGAACAGCTCGCGGAAGGCCTTCGGCGGCTTCTGCTGCTCGCGCTCCTTTTGCGCGTTGCGGATCAGCTGCCGCAGTTGCTGGATGTCGATATCCGGATGATCGCCGATCAGCGCCTCGACGGCCTTGGGGTCCGTCAGCAGCCTGTCGCGCTGGCGCTCGAGCTGGTGCAGCCAGCCGTTGTGGCGGTCCGAGTTGCCGGCGAGCGAGTCGAGCAGGGCCTGGATTGGCGCCGGGTCGACCTGGCGCATCAGCTTGCCGATGTACTGCTTGTGGCGGGCGACCGCGCCGTGCGCGGTCAGCCGCTTGGCCTCGATCAGGGCGTTGAAGAGCGTCTCGGGCAGGTCCAGACCGATCAGGTACTTGCGGTCGAGCGGGATCAGCGCTTCGCCGAGATCCTGCAGCGCGTTCATGTCGCGCTTCATCTGGCTCTTGCTGACGATTTCGACGTCGTCGTCGTGTGGGGCGGGGTCTGTGTGTCGAGCCATGGCGGGGAGCGCTGAGCAAAAGCATAATGATACCAAACCCGCCGGGCTTCTCCGGCGTACACTTGTGCCGCCCGGCCGGGCGCAGCAATGCTGATGCCGGCCACCGTACCCGATGCCGCATTCGTCCTGCCAGCACCGCTGCGTGCGAACCGCGCCTGTTGACCTTTTACCAGGGATGCCCGATGTCCGATTTCAGTTTCAGCCCCGACCAGCTCCGAGACCTTGCCGCGACCGTGCTCGATGAAGCCCGCCGGCAGGGGGCCACCGCCTGCGAGGTCGATGCCTCCGAGGGGCTGGGCCAGAACGTCTCGGTGCGGCTGGGCGAGGTCGAAACGATCGAATACAACCGCGACAAGGGCGTCGGCGTCACCGTCTATCTGGGGCAGCGCAAGGGCCACGCCAGTACGTCCGATTTCTCCACGACGGCGCTGGCCGACACGGTCAAGGCCGCGCTGGCGATCGCCCGCTACACCGCCGAGGACCCGTGCGCGGGGCTGGCCGATCCGGCACGTTTTGCCACGGTCTTCCCCGACCTTGACGTCTACCATCCGTGGGCGCTGCCGGTCGAGCAGGCGATCGGGCTGGCGCAGCGCTGCGAGGCGGCCGGCCGTGGCGTCGACCAGCGGATCGGCAATTCGGAGGGCGCCAGCGTCTCGACGGCGGCATCGCGCTGGGTGTACGCGAACTCGGCCGGCTTCTCCGGCCTGGGCGAATCGACCCGCCACGGCATCTCGGCGGCGCTGATCGCCGAGGACGAGTCGGGCATGCAGCGTGACTACTGGTATACCGCGGCGCGCGCCGCCGACGACCTTGACGATGCCGAGTCGGTTGGCCGCAAGGCGGGCGAGCGCGCGGTGCGCCGGCTCGGCGGCCGCCGGGTCAAGACCGGCGAATACCCGGTGCTGTTCGAGGCGCCGGTTGCATCGTCGCTGATCAGCCACTGGGTGTCGGCGGTCAGCGGCGGCAGCCTGTACCGCAAGACCAGCTTCCTGACCGACAGCATCGGCACCCAGGTGTTCTCGCCGGTGGTCGACATCGTCGAAGACCCGTTCGTGATTCGCGGCCTCGCCAGCGGTGCGTTCGACGCCGAAGGGGTTGCCACTGCAAGGCGCGAGCTGATCACCGCCGGCGTGCAGAACGGTTATTTCCTCGGCAGCTACAGCGCCCGCAAGCTCGGCATGGCGAGCACCGGCAATGCCGGCGGCGCGCACAACCTGCTGGTCAAGGCGACCGCCAGCCTCGACGAGCTGCTGGCCGAGCTCGGTACCGGCCTCTTCGTGACCGAACTGCTCGGCCACGGCATCAACCTCGTTACCGGCGACTATTCGCGCGGCGCGGCCGGTTTCTGGGTCGAGAACGGCCGGATCAGCCATCCGGTCGAGGAGATCACCGTCGCCGGCAATCTGCGCGACATTTTCAAGGGCATCGTCGGCATCGGTGACGACGGGCAGAAGTCGAGCAGCCGCCGGGTCGGCTCGATCCTGGTCGACAGGATGACGGTGGCGGGGCACTGAGGTGTCGATCGTCGGCCGCCCGGCGTACTGGGACGATGCATGTGCCGATCTGTCGCGGGCCGATCAGGTCATGGCCGGGCTGATTGCCCGCTACCCGGGCATCAGCCTCGAAGGGCGCGGCGACGTGTTCGTGACGCTGTGCCGGTCCGTCGTCGGCCAGCAGATTTCGGTCAAGGCCGCCGATTCGATCTGGCGGCGCTTCGAGGCCTGCCTCGGCGAGCTGCGCAGCGAGCGGCTGCTGGCGACGCCGGTCGACGCCCTGCGGGCCTGCGGCTTGTCGCAGCGCAAGGTCGAGTACCTGACGGACCTGGCGCAGCACCATGCCGACGGCCGGCTTGCCGCCGGGCGGCTGGCGGCGATGGATGACGAAGCGGTGATCGCGGAGCTGACGGCGATCCGCGGCATCGGCCGCTGGACGGCCGAGATGTTCCTGATGTTCCACCTGATGCGGCCCGATGTGCTGCCGCTCGACGACATCGGCCTGATCAAGGCGGTTGCCCGCTATTACCACGATGACGAACGCCGGCCGAAGGCAGAGGTCCACGCGCTGGCGCAGCGCTGGGCGCCGTGGCGCTCGGTCGCGACCTGGTACCTGTGGCGCGGACTCGAACCGTTGCCGGTCAGCTACTAGGTGTGAAGAGTCAAGACGTTGTTTTTCGTTGCTGAGAGACGGGACATGGGCACGTGGCAGCCGATGCCGTGATGCGGACGGTGCCAGTTGTAATAATGACTCCAATACCTCAGGACTGCGCCGCGCTCATCCGAGTGTTGATAGGTTTGGCCGTAGGCCCATTCGCGCAGCGCGGACTGGATGAAGCGCTCGGCCTTGCCGTTGGTTTGCGGTCGGTAGGCGCGGGTGAACCTCTGCTTAATGCCCAGTTCAACGCAAACGCGGCCGAAGTCATGGGAGCGGAAGGCGGGCCCGTTATCGGTGATCAGGCGCTGGAGCGGTACGCCCAGCGTTTTGAAGTAGTCGTTGGCCGCACGCAGGAAGTCGATGGCGCTGGCGCGGCGCTCGTCGGGGTAGAGTCGGGTGAAGGCGATGCGACTATGGTCGTCGATCGCCACGAACAGATATTCCCAGCCGCTGTTTCGGCTGTTCTGGCGACGATCGCCGGTGATGCGATGGCCGACCTGCTCGAAGCGGGCGAGCTTCTTGATGTCGACGTGCAGCAGTTCGCCGGGCGTTTCGCGCTCGTAGCGCTGCACAGGCTCTGCGGGCTGCAGGTCGCTTAACCGCGATAGCCCTGCGTGTCGCAGCACGCGACTGACGGTTGCTTTGGACACGCCGATATAGCTTGCGATGCGAGCCTGCAGGAACAGCTTGCGACGCAATTCGATGATCGTCAGGGCAACGCTGGGCGCAATGGCACGTGGCGAGCGCTCGGGACGCGAGGATTTGTCGAGCAAGGCAGCCGCGCCGCCGACCAGATAGCGGCCCAGCCACTTGCGGGTGGTGACCGCGCTTACGCCATGGCGTGCCGCCGCCGCCGCGGTCGACAAACCATGCTCGGTGATGTCCTGAACCATTTCCAGGCGACGCAGATACGTCAGTCGGGCATTCTTATGTGTGTTCATCCGGTGTCTTGTTCTGTGACTGGGGGTTTGGCGATTTCCAGTCTCGCAGAACTTCTCCGGGTGAACACCCGAAACAACCTATTGAACCTTCACAACTAGGCGACGCCGAGGGAGCCTTCTGAGATGAGTGCACTGCAGACGGTCGGCCTGTTCGTGCTGACCGCACTGGCCGAAATCATCGGCTGCTACATTCCCTATCTGTGGCTGCGGCAAGGTCTGTCTGCGTGGTGGCTGCCACTGGGTGTAGCCAGCCTGGTGCTGTTCGCCTGGCTTCTGAGCCTGCACCCGGCCGCGGCAGGGCGGGTTTACGCCGCGTACGGTGGCGTCTACATCACCGTGGCGCTGGGCTGGCTGTGGGCGGTTGACGGCATCCGGCCGTCGGGCTGGGACGTGCTCGGTGTGGCGGTGTCGCTCGCCGGCATGGCGATCATCATGTTCGCGCCGCGTACGGCCTGAACTGGCCGGTGGCGCGCAAACAAAAAGCCGCATTCGCGGCTTTCTGTTTGCGGAGCAGCGGTACTCACAGCGTCTTGAGCTTGCCGCGGAACTCGTCGATCGTCGCGTAGCCCTTGCTCGCCATGATCGCCGCAAGCTCGCCGAGAACGCGATCGAACACGCCCGGGCCTTCCTCCTGCAGCGCGGTGCCGATCTGGACCAGGCTGGCGCCGGCCAGCAGATGCATGAAGGCCTCGGTGCCGCTCTGCACGCCGCCGCAGCCGATGACCTGCTTGTCCGGGCAGCGACGGTAGAAGGCATTGACGTTGGCCAGCGCCGTCGGCAGCACGTAGGCGCCGCCTAGGCCGCCGAAGCCGTCCTTGGGCCTGATCACGACCGACTCGGTTTCCGGGTCGATGACGAGGCCGTTGCCGATCGAGTTGATGCAGGTGACGAAGGCGAGCCGCGGGTAGCGGTTCAGCACCTCGGCTGCGGCATCGAAGTGCGAGATGTCGAAGTACGGCGGCAGCTTGACGCCGAACGGCCGCTTGTAGGCGTCGTTGACCTCGTCGAGCAGCTCGTCCATCGCCTCGAAGTCGTAGCCGGTCTGCGGCTTGCCCGGCACGTTCGGGCACGACAGATTGACCTCGAGCAGCGCCGGGTTCACTGCCTCGCGGATCGCGGCGATCATCTCGACATTGTCGTCGAGCGTGAGCCCCGAGATCGACAGGAACAGCAGCTTGCGCTCGTGATCGAAGCGCTCGGCGTAGTCGAGGTAGTACTGGTAGCCCTCGTTGGGCAGACCCATCGAATTGATGCTGCCCAGCGGCAGGCTGCGGTAGCGCGGCGACGGATTGCCCTCGCGCGGCAGCAGCGTGCAGCTCTTGGTCACCATCGCGGCGGCGCTGCTCGCGGCAAGCTGGTCGAGTTCGGCGACGGTCCGGCAGTACACGCCGGACGCGTTCATCAGCGGGTTGGCCAAAGGCTGGCCAAGGAAATGGCAGGTCAGGTCAGTCATGGCGGTTTGGGTGGCAGTTTGCGGATCGTTTCATGCTAGGTGAAGACGGCGGATGCGCCCTGAGCTTGATCAAGTTTGGCGCGACTCGCTGGCGGCGAGTTCGTCCATGACACGGCTCCAGCCGTCGAAGGCCGCTTCGCCGGCGCGCTCGAACACCTTGGCGAGCAGTTCGCGCTGGACGCCGGTCAGCGATGCTTCGAGCACCCGGCCGGCCGGGCTGAGCGTCAGCCGGCGGGCGCGGCGGTCGTCATTGCAGACGGCGACGGTGACGAGGCCGGCCTGCTGCAGTGCCTTGAGCGGCGCATTCAGCGCCTGCTTGCTGACGCCGAGGCGGCCGAGCAGCTCGCCGACCGTCAGCCCCGGATTGCGGGCAACGAAGTAGAGGATGCGGTGGTGGACGCGACTCCAGCCGCGTTCGGCGAGCAGCGAGTCCGGCGGTGCGGTCAGCGCCCGGAAGCCGTAGAACATCTGCTCCCAGGCTTCGTTGAGCTGCGTTTCGTCGATGGGTGTGCCGGTCATGTTGACGCGCTCCCTGGAAGTCGGCAGGATTTATTCCATGATAGGTCAATGATTTTGGCTTATCCGGGCGCGATCTGCCAAGGCCACGATTCACCAAATCGGCGACAGGCAGGCG
Source organism: Jeongeupia sp. USM3 (assembly GCF_001808185.1). Taxonomy (NCBI): domain Bacteria; kingdom Pseudomonadati; phylum Pseudomonadota; class Betaproteobacteria; order Neisseriales; family Chitinibacteraceae; genus Jeongeupia; species Jeongeupia sp. USM3. Next base: position 147,888 of record NZ_CP017668.1, read on the forward strand.
CCGCGGCGCGCACAACGCGAAATCCGTACCGTTCCGGCTCCGAGCCGGTGCCCCATCGCGTTGAACAGGAAGCCCTTCCATGTATGCCAGCCGCATTGATCGCCTCAGCTCGTCCCTCGTCCGCGACATCCTTGCCGCCACCCGCCGTCCCGGCATGATTTCCTTTGCCGGCGGCCTGCCGGCCGAAGAAGCACTGTACCGTCCCGAGAAGCTTGATGCGTCGCTGCTGGCCGGTGCCTGGCAGTATGGCGAAACCGAGGGCGAGCCGGTGCTGCGCGACGAAATCGCCCGGCTGGGCCGCAAGCTGGGCTTGGACTGCGCGCCCGAACAGGTGCTGATCGTCAACGGTTCGCAGCAGGGGATCGACCTCGTCAGCAAGCTGATGATCGACGAGGACACGCCGGTGCTGACCGAAGCGCCGGCCTATCTGGCGGCACTGCAGTCGTTCAAGCTGTTCGGCGCGCGCTTCTGTCCGGTGTCCGTCGGCCCCGACGGCGCCGACCTGGCCGGTTTCGAGTGCACGCTCGCCGATGTCCGCATGGCCTATCTGACCCCGACATTCCAGAATCCGTCCGGCTACTGTTACAGCGATACCGAGCGTGCCGCCGCCGCCGCCGCGCTCGACCGGCACGACGTGCTGCTGTTCGAGGACGACCCTTACCGCGCGCTGGCCTACGACGGCGAAGCGCCGCAGCCGATCGCCGGCCGCCTGAAGACGGCGCGCTGGGTCTACCAGGGCTCGTTCTCGAAAACGCTGGCGCCGGGGCTGCGGCTCGGTTTCCTGATCGTGCATCCGGATCTGATCGTGCCGCTGACCCGGCTCAAGCAGGCCGCCGACCTGCACAGCAACCGCGTCAGCCAGATCGTCGTCGCCGACCTGCTGGCGCGCGGCGAGCTGGACCGGCACGTTGCATCGGTGCTGCCGCTGTACCGCGAACGCCGCGACGCGATGGCGGCGGCGCTGCAACGCCACCTCGGCGAGCGCGCCCGCTGGCAGTTGCCCGCCGGCGGGCTGTTCTTCTGGCTGCAACTGGCCGAGGCGTGCGACACGATGGCGCTGATGCGCCGTGCGCTCGACGCCGGCATCGCGGTGATGCCGGGCGAGCCGTTCTTTCCGGCCGGCGCCGGCGCAAGCTGGCTGCGGCTCAATTTCAGCCACGCCAGCCCGGCGCAGATCGACACCGGCATCGCCAGGCTGGCCGGCCTGCTCGACGCCGGCTGAGCCGGCGCCGGGCGGGCGGGGCATCAGCCCAGCTTGCGCAGCACCGTCATCAGCTCGTCGATCGCGGCAGCGCCGTCACCGTCGCGGATTGCGCCGGCAACGCAGCCCCGGGCATGCGCTTCGAGCAGCTGCATGCCGAGGCTGTCGAGCGCCGACTTGGCGGCGGCGATCTGGGTCAGGATGTCGATGCAGTAGCGGTCTTCCTGCACCATCTTGTTGATGCCGCGGATCTGGCCCTCGATCCGGTTCAGCCGCTTGGTCAGCGCATCCTTGTTGTCGCGCTCGACCCGGCGGTCGTCACCGGCGTCGTGGTCCCCGGCACAGCAGTCAGCGGATGACGTCATAGCCTGCATCCTCAACCGCGCGTTCGATTTCGGCCGCATCGGTATCGGCCGCGTCGAAATCGACCCGGGCCTGCGGCGGGTCCAGCGTGACGCTGACGGTCTTGACGCCGTCGACGGCCTGCAGCGCGCGGGTGACCGACGCGACGCAACCGCCGCAGCTCATGCCGTCGATACGGATTTCGATGTGTTCCATGGTGTGTTTCTCCTGTTGGGACTTGATTAAACGGTACACGATGCCGGTAGGCGAGCGAGCCGATGCAGGTCGTGCCCGACCGAAGCGTAGACGCCCCTCCGGAAGCACCCCCTGGGGTGAGCCGGAATGTACGTTCAGGTACATGAGGACGACCCGAAGGTCGCCCCCTTGCGGGGCTTCGAGCATCGTACGGGCGCGGGATGGCGCAAGATGCATGGGCGCGCAGCCGCCTAACGGTGCCAGCGCTTGAGCAGCAGCGCATTGCCGACGACCGACACCGAACTCGCCGCCATCGCCGCGCCGGCGATCACCGGGCTCAGCAGGCCGAAGGCCGCAAGCGGGATGCCGAGCACGTTGTAGGCAAAGGCAAAGAACAGGTTCTGGCGGATCTTGCGCATCGTCGCGCGTGACAGGCTCAGTGCATCGGCGATGTGCGCGAGGTCGTTGTGCATCAGCGTGATGTCGGCGGCCTCGATCGCCGCATCGGCGCCAGTGCGCATCGCAAAACTGACGTCGGCAGCGGCCAGCGCCGGGGCGTCGTTGACGCCGTCGCCGGCCATGGCGACGACCTTGCCCTCGGCGCGGAACGCCTGCACTGAATCGGCCTTGTCGGCCGGCTTCACGCCGGCACGGTAACGCTGAATGCCGAGCGATGCGGCGACGCTGGCGGCGACGGCTTCGTTGTCGCCGGACAGCATGACGACCTCGACGCCGGCTCGCTGCAACTGGGCGACCGCCGCCTTCGACGTCGGCCGGACGGTGTCGACGATGCCGATCAGCCCGGCCGGAATGCCGTCGACGGTGATGGCGATGACGGTCTGGCCGCGTTGCTGCAGCCGTTCCGCCTCGATCAGGCTGCCGGCCTGATCGGCATCGGGCAATGCCCAGTGCGGCACGCCGATGCGGACGGCACGGCCGTCGATCTTCGCGCTGACACCGTGCCCCGGTGCGGCGACGAAGTCCTCGACGGGCAACCGGCTCAGGCCGAGCGTTTCGCCATGCGCCAGTACGGCGCGGGCCAGCGGGTGTTCGGAACCGGCCTCGGCGCTGGCGGCCAGCTGCATCACGGTGTTCAGGTCGAAGCCGTTCTGCGGCAGCACCTCGGTCACGGCCGGCTTGCCTTCGGTCAGCGTCCCGGTCTTGTCGACGACAAGCAGGTTGACTTCACGGGCGCGCTGCAGCGCTTCGGCGTTGCGGAACAGGATGCCGCGCTTGGCGCCAAGGCCGACACCGACCATCACCGCCGTCGGCGTGGCGAGGCCGAGCGCGCAAGGGCAGGCGATCACCAGCACCGCGACGGCGTGCATCATTGCGGTCACCCAGCTGCCGGTCCACCATGCGGTGGCGATAAAGGTGACGACGGCGATGGCGACGACCACCGGGACGAAGACCGCGGATATCTTGTCGGCCAGTTGCTGGATCGGCGCCTTCGAACCCTGGGCCTGCGCGACCAGCCGGACGATGTCGGCGAGTTGCGTGGCACCGCCGGTGGCGCTGGCGCGGATGCGCAGCATGCCCTCGAGATTGCGGGTGCCGGCGTAGACGCTGTCACCAGATGCCTTGGAGACCGGGGCCGATTCGCCGGACAGCATGGCTTCGTCGATCGCGGCATTGCCGTCCTCGACCCGGCCGTCGACCGGCAGCGGCTCGCCCTGGCGGACGATGACGATGTCGCCGACCACGAGGTCGCCGATGGCGACATCGACCAGCTGGTCGTTGCGCTCGACCCGGGCGGTTTTCGGCTGCAGCGCCAGCAGTTCGGCGATCGCGCCGGCGGTGCGGCCCTTGGCGCGGGCTTCGAGCAGCTTGCCGAGCAGTACCAGCGTGATCACGGCGGCGCCGGCTTCGAAATACACGTGGGCGTCGTGCCAGCCGGCCAGCGTCACGACGGTGCTGTAGGCCCAGGCCATCGTCGTGCCGAGCGCGATAAGCACGTCCATATTGGCAGCGCCGCCGCGCAGCGCGTGCCAGGCGCCGCGGTAGAAGCGCAGGCCGACGGTGAACTGCACCAGCGTCGCCAGCACCAGCTGCCACGAGCGCGGAACGACTTCATGGGCGCCCTGCAGCATCGCGCCCATCTCGACCATCAGCGGCAAGGTCAGGACCGCGGCGGCGCCGAAGGCCCACCAGCTGCGGCGCAGCGCCGCGTCGTCATGGGGGGCAGGGGTATCCTGTTGCTGCAGTCGCGCATCGTAGCCGGCCTTGCGGACCGCGGCGATCGCGGCATCAAGGCCGTACTGGCCGGAGGGGTAGCGCAGCGTGGCGGTTTCGGTGGCGAGATTGACGCTGGCGCTGACGCGGGCGGCCTTGTTCAGCACTTTCTCGATCCGCACGGCGCAGGCGGCGCAGGTCATGCCGGAAATCGCCAGCGTCAGCGTTTCTTCGGGCACCGTGTAACCGGCCCGGGCGATTGCGCCGACGATATCGGGTACGCCGGCGGGCCCGCTCAGGCGGACCTGGGCGGTTTCGGTGGCTAAGTTGACGGTGGCGCTGACGCCGTCGAGCCGGTTGAGCACCTTCTCGATCCGCGTGGCGCAGGCCGCGCAGCTCATTCCGCCGATCGGCAGGCTGACTTCGGTGTTCATCGTCGTACCTCCATATAGGGTATGGGGGTATATTATGCCCCATGGGGGTATATTGCAAGCCGTTGTCATCGGCCACCGGTCGGCACAATGACTAAGGGCCGCGAGAGCGGCCCTGTCGGTCTGCGGCAAAGATCAGGCCGGCCTGGCCACCCGGTAGCGGTCCAGTAGCGAGAACACCAGCGGGTTGAGCAGGATGGAGATGATCGCGCCGGCGATGATCAGCGCGTGCCCCAGCGGCGGCAGCAGGCCGAGCGCGACGCCCAGCCCGGCGAGGATGAACGAGAATTCGCCGATCTGCGCCAGGCTCGCCGAGATCGTCAGCGCGGTTTTCAGATCGTGACGGAAGAGCATGACGATGCCGAGCGCCGCCAGCGACTTGCCGACGACGATGACCGCGACCGTACCGAAAACCGCCAGCGGATGCTCAATCAGGATACGCGGGTCGAGCAGCATGCCGACCGAGACGAAGAACAGCACCGCGAATGCGTCGCGCAGCGGCAGCGACTCCTCGGCGGCGCGCTGGCTGAACTCGGACTCGGCCAGCACCATGCCGGCAAAGAAGGCGCCGAGCGCAAACGACACACCAAAGAGCTGCGACGCGCCGAAGGCGACGCCGAGCGCCGTGGCGAGCACGCCGAGCCGGAACAGCTCGCGGCTGCCGGTCCACACAATGCGCTCGAGCATCCACGGGATGAAGCGGCGGCCGACGATCAGCATGAAGGCGACGAAGGCGACGACCTTGCCCAGCGTGATCAGCAGGGTCAGGCCGAGGGCCGAGGCGTCCAGATCACCGCCCTTGCCACCGAGCAGTCCCGCCAGCGCGGGGAGCAACACCAGCGCCAGCACCATGGCCAGGTCTTCGACGATCAGCCAGCCGACGGCGATCCGGCCCTCGGGCGTTTCCAGCAGGTCGCGCTCCTCGAGCGCCTTCAGCAGTACCACGGTACTGGCAACCGACAGCGCCAGTCCGAACACGAAGCCGGCGCCGAAGGTCCAGTCGAACAGCCACGCCAGCCCCATGCCCATCAGCGTGGCGAGGCCGATCTGCGCCACGGCGCCGGGAATGGCGATGTGCCTGACCGACAGCAGGTCCTTCATCGAAAAGTGCAGGCCGACGCCGAACATCAGCAGGATGACGCCCAGTTCGGCCAGCTCGGGTGCGAGCTTCGGGTCGGCGACGAAGCCCGGCGTGAACGGACCGGCAAGAATCCCGGCACACAGATAGCCGACCAGTGGCGGCAGTTTCAGCTTGTTGGCGATGCTGCCGAGAATGAAGGCGAGCACGAGGCCGCCGACGATGGTGGTGATCAGTGGCGTGGCGTGGGGCATCGCGGTCCTTGTCGTTGGCGTAAACGGCGCTACCCCGAAGACTAACCCAACAGGAGTGGCGCACGAACGACATTGTTTCCCGCATCAAAGCAAAAACCCGGCCAGCACTCGCCCGGCGCTGGCGCAAAAAAAGCCGCTCGGGAGCGGCTTTTTCGGTGTGTACCGCGTGGGGCGGTGCGGGGTTACGAAGCGAACTGGTGCGGGATTTGCGTCTTGGCCCAGTTGGCCGCGTTGCGCAGCGATTCGTGAACCGAATTGCTGCGGGTTTGCGGTGCGCGCTGCCATGCGGTGACGGGCTGGCGGGCGTCGCGGGTGCAACGGACGATCTGGTACCAGCCATCGAGGCCAGTGCCGATCGGGGTCGGGCGGACTTCAACATTGAAGTCGTAGTAGTTTTGGTTTGCCATTATTCGGCTCCTTGCTAAACGAGCCATCCAAGCCGGATGGCAGGGCGCTGAAGGAGGAGCACTTGTTCTGAGAAGAACTTTCTTGGGAGTCGGACGACTCGCTTGGAGTACTGCTTAGGAAACAATCGTGAGAGCGTGCTCTGTCAAATCAGTGCCGACGATGCTGCACATCATTCTTGTCACATGCAAGTGTAAATAATGCCTTTCGTGCAATGCCGGCGCGCCGTCCGGCGGGGTGCGGCGCCGCCGCGGGTCGCCGTGGCGGTGACCGGGCTTGCACCAGCTGTCATAAAATCGGTGTACGCTGGAGCTGCATTTCAGAACCGAAGGGGGACGAACATGAACACCAAAACCACGTGGAATTCGGGGGCACTGTACGACGCCAATACGCGCAACGAACGTGCGCTGGGCGACGAGGACCGTGCCAAGGGACTGCTGCGCAGGGATCTGGTCCAGCGCATCCGGGCGCAGCGCGATGCGCAGGAAGAGCGCGCCATTGCCAGTGCGCCACGGGAAGTCTGGGAAGAATAGTACGCCGGTAATCCGCTCGGGCGCCGCCCGGCCCGCTGCATGCGATGCCGGGCGTCGGACCGGCATGACCGGCCCGAAGGTTGCGATGCCCGGCCTACCGCGTGCCCAGACGCGGATCGCCTTCATGCGGCATCGGCTCGCCAGGATGGCCGCTCGTCGTCTGCCCGACGACATGGCGTGTCACCTCCGCCGGGCGGCAGACGTCCTTGCTGTTGCAGGCCCACAGGCTCACCCAGGCCGAGCCGGGTACCTTCGTGCTCACGAACTTGCCGTAGCCGGTCCAGTAGACGCCAGGCTGGCATTCAGGCGCGCCGAAGCAGTCGCGGTAGAAGGCGGGGAACTGGGTCAGCCGGCCCAGCGCAACGCCCTGCTCGCGGACCTCGAGATACGCAGGGCGCCCCTGCAGCGCGCCGTTCACGCTTTGTACATGGACCGACAGTTCGCCGCCGCTCCAGCTCAGGCTCGCGCTGTACCGGCTTGGCAGCGCTGCTGCCGGCTGCGGCAGCGGGTCCGCTGTCTGCAGCCACGCGCCCCATTCGTTGCTGCCGGGTTGTTCTCCCTGCGTCCACCAGCGGGCGGCCCAGACCTTGCTGTCATGGACGACTTTTTCTTCGGCCTGATACGCACGGCTGGCCGACCAGGCACCGATGCCGTCCGCATCGACCGTTTGCCAGGCGCCGCTGGCGGTGACGCCGGGCGCTTCGCCCTGGGTCCACCACTGCGCCTGATACACGATGCCGCCGTGACTGGCCCGCTCGCCCTGCTGGTAGATCCGCGCGGCATCCCAGGCCGGGGCGGTTGGCGCATTGCCAAGCGGGAAGCCGGCCTGCTGCATCTGTTCATCGAGCAGTGCGTGAACGATCGCGGTCGGCCGATAGTTGTGCACCCGATATGCGACCCCCATTTCGACCGGCATGGGGCAGAGATAGTCGGTGCCCGCATCGGTCAGCGGTCGGCGTACCGGAAGCCTGGCGTCGTCGCCGATCCGCTCGGGGAGGGTGTTGCCCCACCACGGATTGTTGAAGCCGTCGGGCGGCGGCGGGGTGCAGGTGGCGTAGGCGCTTGCGGATGCGAGCAGCCACGCGGCGCAGAGCAGGGCAGACTTCATGTTGAATCCTCCGTTTTATGGTTATGCCTTTGCCATTGAGGCGAGCCAATATGGCAAACCGGGAGGGTGGAAACAAGAACGGGGGCGGGGGCGGCAGACGGAGGCCGGCGCCGGCGTGACTGGCGGGCCGTACCGGTGGCGGGAATGCACCGGCGAGCCCGGGTGCCGGCTTTTGCGTTGCGGCGTACCGTGATTTTGCATGGGCGCGATAATGCGTCCCGGGGCGTAGAATGCGGCCTGATACCCAGACCGGTTTTTTCCTGATTGTCCTGTTTATGAATAAATATTCCGTTTTGTTTGTTTGCACCGGCAACATCTGCCGCAGCCCGACTGCCGACGGGGTGCTGCTGGCGATGGCGGCGGATGCAGGCCTGGGCGACCGGCTGGTCGTCGATTCCGCCGGCACCCAGGGCTACCACGTCGGCGAGGCGCCGGACCGGCGTGCGCAGGCGCATGCGAAAAAGCGCGGTTACGATCTGTCCGGCCTGCGGGCACGCCAGGTCGCGGCGAGCGATTACGCGCGCTTCGACCTGATTCTGGCCATGGATGCCGGGCACCTGCGCCAGCTCGAGCGCCAGGCGCCATCCCAGCATCAGGCCAAGATCAAGCTGTTCCTCGATTTCGCCACGGGCACGCGTGAGCGCGAGGTGCCCGATCCGTACTACGGCGGCGCCGACGGCTTCGAGCATGTGCTCGACCTGGTCGAGGACGGCTGCGCCGGGCTGTTGGCGCACGTTCGCAGCGAGCTGGCCCGCCGTGGTGCCTGATACGGTGTTTGACCTGGGGCAGAAACGGCAAAATTCGGGTTTGCGGTGCGTTGCCGGCGCCGGTTCGAGCCGGTATCATCGCGCTCTTTGGTCTTCAGGGGAGTAGTCGCCTGCCGCGTGCAGGGGGTACGTCAACACACTTGAGCCCGTGGCTCATGGCGTATCCGGCCGGTTGCCTGCCTTGGCACCGTGCTTGACAAGACCTGAGGTCTGCAAACCGTACACCCGGGTGGGCGACGGTTGCGGTCCTCATGTCTGCCCGCCCTGGAGTACATATCTGAATGGACGCCCTCTTCGTCTCGACCGGTGTCGTCGCCCTTGCTGAAATCGGCGACAAAACCCAGCTGCTGGCCCTGCTGCTCGCCGCGCGGTTTCGCCGTCCCTTGCCGATCGTGCTCGGCATATTCGTCGCCACCATCCTGAACCACTTCGCCGCCGGCTGGCTCGGCCAGTGGCTGGCTACGCTGATCGCACCGTCGACCTTGCGCTGGGTGGTCGGCTTCGGTTTTCTGGCGATCGCCGTCTGGACGCTGTTTCCGGACAAGATGGACGATGACGAGACGCCGACCAAGGCCTATGGCGCCTTCGTGGCGACCGCGCTGACTTTTTTCCTGGCCGAAATGGGCGACAAGACGCAGATCGCGACCGTTGCACTGGCCGTGCATTACCATCCGCTGTGGATGGTGATCGCCGGTACGACGATCGGGATGATGATCGCCGACGTGCCCGCCGTATTCATCGGCAACTGGATTTCGCAACGCATGCACCTGCTGCGCTACGTTCGTTTCGTGGCCGCGGCCGTATTTGCCCTCATGGGCGGGCTGGCGCTCGCCGGTGTGGGCAGTTGATTCACTGACCTAACTACCACGCAGACAAATCGGGGAAACGATGCTCGACGCATTTTTCAAACTGAAGGAACACGGTACCGACGTCCGGACCGAGGTGATCGCCGGCTTCACCACCTTCCTGACGATGGCCTACATCATCTTCGTCAACCCGGCCATCCTGTCGCTGACCGGCATGGACTTCAACGCGGTATTCGTGGCGACCTGCCTCGCCGCCGCGTTCGGTACCGCGGTGATGGCGCTGTTTGCCAATTACCCGATCGCGCTGGCGCCGGGCATGGGGCTCAACGCCTACTTCACCTTTGCCGTCGTCAAGGGCATGGGCGTGCCGTGGCAGACGGCGCTGGGTGCGGTGTTCATTTCGGGCATCATTTTCGTGCTGGTGTCGTCGTTCAAGATCCGCGAAATCCTCGTCAACGCGATTCCGCGCTCGCTCAAGCTGGCGATCTCGGCCGGTGTCGGCCTGTTCCTGGCGATCATCGGCCTCAAGAGCGCGGGCATCATCACCGGTAGCGAGGCGACGCTGGTCAAGCTCGGCGACATCCATGCGCCGTCGGTGCTGCTCGCCGCGCTCGGCTTCGTGCTGATCGTTGCGCTCGAATACCGCAAGATCAAGGGCTCGATCATCATCGGCGTGCTCACGGTGACGGTCCTGTCGGTATTGATGGGGCTGGTGCCGTTCAAGGGCGTGTTTGCCATGCCGCCGTCGATCGAGCCGACCTTCATGCAGCTCGACATCCAGGGGGCGCTGAATGCCGGCCTGATCGGCGTGGTGTTCATCTTCTTCTTTGTCGACCTGTTCGACACCACCGGTACGCTGATCGGCGTCTCGCACCGCTCGGGCCTTCTGGACAAGGACGGCAAGCTGCCGCGCATCAAGAAGGCGCTGCTGGCCGATTCGAGCGCGATCATTGCCGGTTCGGTGCTCGGCACGTCGAGCGTGACCGCCTACGTCGAGTCGGCCGCCGGCGTCGCCGAAGGCGGTCGTACCGGCCTGACGACGCTGGTCGTTGCGCTGCTTTTCCTTGTTGCGCTGTTCCTGGCGCCGCTGGCCGGCACCGTGCCGGCCTTCGCGACCGCGCCGGCGCTGTGCTATGTGGCCGTGCTGATGGCGCGCGGCCTGGCCGAAATCGACTGGGACGACATCACCGAGGCCGCGCCGGCGGTGATCACCGCGGTTGGTATGCCGTTCACCTATTCGATTGCCGACGGGATCGCCTTCGGCTTCATCAGCTATGCTGCGATCAAGCTGCTGGCAGGCCGCTTCAAGGACCTGAGCCCGGCGGTGCTGATCATCACCGCGCTGTGGATCACCAAGTTCGCACTGTTCGGCTAAGGAAGGGCGATGGAACCGCGCAACGAGGAATACATCAAGGCCCGCATCCGTACGGTGCCGGACTGGCCGCAGCCCGGCGTGCAGTTCCGCGACATCACGCCGCTACTACAGGATCCGAAAACCTTCCGCGTGCTCGTCGATACCTTCGTCCATCGCTATATGGACCAGAAGCTCGACGTCGTCGCCGGCGTCGATGCGCGGGGTTTCATCCTCGGTGCCGTGGTGGCGTACGAGCTCAACCTGGGTTTCGTGCCGATCCGCAAGAAGGGTAAGCTGCCGTTCACGACCGTTTCGGAGGAGTACGAGCTTGAATACGGCTCGGCAACGGTCGAGATCCATTGCGATGCCTGTCATGCCGGCGATCGCGTGCTGCTGATCGACGACCTTGTCGCCACCGGCGGCACGATGATCGCCGCCGCCAAGCTGCTCACGCGCATTGGCGCGACGGTGGTCGAGGCGGCAGCCATCGTCGACCTGCCCGAGCTCGGTGGCTCGAAGCTCGTCACCGGGCAGGGCATCCCGCTGTACACGATTTGTGATTTTGCCGGCCACTGAGGCCGCACCCGTAGATTCAGGAGTTTTACCGTGACCATGGAATTGCCCGAAGCGCTGACGATCATCGATAACGCCGACCTGCTGCACTCGGAGGCCGAAGTCCTGGCGGCGATCGACCGGATGGCCAGCCAGATGACCGCTGCGCTCAAGGATGCCAACCCGATCGTCTACACCGTGCTCAACGGCGGCCTGATCGTCGCCGGCAACCTGCTGCCGCGGCTGAAGTTTCCGCTCGAGATGTCCTATCTGCACGCGACGCGTTACCGCAACGACACCAGCGGCGGCGTGCTCGACTGGAAGGTCAAGCCGCACGACGACCTCAAGGGGCGGACCGTGGTGATCGTCGACGACATCCTCGACGAAGGTCATACACTGGCGGCCATCGTCGAGTACATCCGGGCGCAGGGCGTCAAGGACATCCACGTCGCGGTGCTGGTCGACAAGCTGCACAACCGCAAGGCCGCGGGCATCAAGGCCGACTTCGTCGGACTCAAGGTCGACGACCGCTTCCTGTTCGGCTGCGGCATGGACTACCAGGGCTACTGGCGCAACACGCTGGCGATCTACGCGGTCAAGGGCCTGTAGCGAACACTCGGCGGAGGGCGGATGGCTGATTCCCAACAGGTTCGTCACTTCCGCCAGATCCTGATCTGGCCGCTGCAGCTGATGCCGCTCGACGAGAGCGGCGTGCTCGGCCAGCAGTGGCGGCTGATGGCCGCCGCGGCCGATTCGCCGTGGCAGTTGCGCGCCAGCGAGTTCGAACCCGGGGCGTTCCAGGAGCGCCATTACCGCGAGTTCATCACCTTCCTGCCCTATGTGCAGCGCTTCCTGTATGGCGAAGGCGAGACCGAAGCCAACGACGTCGCCAGTTACGGCAAGTCGCCGCTGCACGTCTTTCGCCGCCACGACGTCAAGTCGGCCCGGCTGACGTTCCGTGATGGCGCCGAGATCGACCTCGCGATCGCGCACATCGACCTGTATTTCTTCTTCGACATCGACGTCGTCATCCTCGCATTCGAGGTGATGGGCGACGACCTGCCGTTGCCGCGCGTGCAGGACATCCTGTTCCGTTTCGGCCGCTCCTTCCCGGCGCAGTGGGACGAGGACGGCGGGCCGGCAAGCTGCCTTGCCCGCGTGGCGTGGCGCGATGCCGGCGGGCGGGTGCTCGCGACATCCGACTACGACGACCGCGATGCCTATCTCGACCATCTCGCCAGCTACCGTTCGCCGCGGCTTGCGCGCCATTGGGCCTGGCTGCTCGAACCGATGGTGCCGCACCATTCGGATGTGGCAGGGGGTGTGCGTTACCGCCAGCTCGAGTATCACCGGATGCCGCTGATGGCCTACCTGGCGCTCGACGAGCCGTTTTCGCTGTCCGAGGCCGATTTCTACCGGATCGGCATGGTGACCCGGCCGGATGACGACGAGGCCCTGCCCGGGCGGCTGGTCAGGGATTTCATCGAACAGAACTGCTACGACCGCTACTGGTCGCCCGAACAGGGTGTGCCGAGCGCGTCGACGCGGATGATGTGCAATGGCCAGGCGCTCGTCGTCGTCGGTGACCGGCGCCACCGGTTCTTCTGCGACGCGCAGACCGGCGTGCTCGGCCAGTTCCGCCATCAGCAGTTCCTGCTGGCGCTGATCGCGCACTTCCACAAGGCGGCGCTGCTGACGTTTTCGGACCGGATGGCCGTGGCGCTGGCGCGGCTCAATGTCGCCGACGTGCATTCGGTGCGGCTGTTCAAGCGCGACATCCGTATCCAGCTTGAGGTCTTCCTGCGCTTCACCCAGCGCTACTGGTTCAGCGAAATTTCGAACCAGGCGGTGACCGCGCGGCTGTTCGAGATGCTGCGCCGGCATCTCGGCACCGCCGAGCTGTATCGCGAGGTGCAGGACTCGGTGCGGAGCATGAGCCAGTACCTCGAGAGTGACGATCTGCGCCGTCAGGCCGATACGATCGTCAAGCTGACCGTGGTGACGATACTCAGCCTGGTCGGCACGACGGTGACCGGATTTCTCGGCATGAACGTGTTCGACCTCGCCGACGCAAGCCCGCTGGCCAAGGTCGGCTATTTCGCGATCGTGCTGGCCCCGACGCTGATGCTGACGCTGTACACGCTGATGAAGGCGCGCCCGTTGGCCGAGTTCCTCGAGCGGATGGCCGACCAGCGCGCCGGCTGGCGAGGACGGCTGGCGGCCTTCATCCACATCTGGCGGCGCCGGCGGGGCTGAACCGGCCATGAATGGCGCTCATCCTGTGGCGCATCAGGATTGCGGCAAAGAGCGCTGCGGCTCGTGGTAGAATCCGGGCCATTCCCCATCTCAATCGACACGGAAAGCGAACTCATGTTCTCCAAGTCTGTCACCCTCTCGCAATACGATCCCGACCTCGCCGCCGCCCTGCAGGGTGAAGTGGTCCGCCAGCACGAGCACATCGAGCTGATCGCGTCGGAAAACTACACCAGCCCGGCCGTGATGGAAGCGCAGGGTTCGCAACTGACCAACAAGTACGCCGAAGGCTATCCGGGCAAGCGTTTCTACGGTGGCTGTGAATACGTCGACGTGATCGAGCAACTGGCCATTGACCGCGTCAAGGCGCTGTTCGGCGCCGAGTACGCCAACGTGCAGCCGCATTCGGGCTCGCAGGCCAACCAGGCGGTGTACTTCTCGATCCTGAAGCCGGGCGACACGGTGATGGGCATGAACCTTGGTCACGGTGGCCACCTGACCCACGGTTCGCCGGCCAACCTGTCGGGCAAGCTGTTCAACATCGTTGCCTACGGCCTGAACGAAAACGAAGAGATCGACTACGACGACATGGAACGTGTCGCGCTCGAGACCAAACCCAAGCTGCTGATCGGCGGCGCCTCGGCCTACGCGCTGCGCTTCGACTGGGCGCGCATGCGCGAGATCGCCGACAAGGTCGGTGCCTACTTCATGGTCGACATGGCGCACTACGCCGGCCTGATCGCTGCCGGTGTCTATCCGAACCCGGTGCCGCACGCCCACTTCGTCACCTCGACCACGCACAAGACGCTGCGCGGCCCGCGCGGCGGCATCATCCTTGCCAAGGCCGAGTTCGAGAAATCGATCAACTCCAACGTGTTCCCGACGCTGCAGGGTGGCCCGCTGATGCACGTGATCGCCGGCAAGGCCGTCGCGTTCAAGGAAGCGGCGACGCCGGAATTCAAGGAATACCAGGCACAGGTGATCAAGAACGCGCAAACGATGGCCGCCACGCTGGCCGAGCGCGGCCTGCGCATCATTTCGGGCCGTACCGAGTCGCACGTGTTCCTCGTCGACCTGCGTCCGAAGAACCTGACCGGCAAGGCTGCCGACGCGGCGCTGGGCAAGGCGCATATCACCGTCAACAAGAACGCGATCCCGAATGATCCGGAAAGCCCGTTCGTGACTTCGGGCATCCGCATCGGCGCACCGGCGATCACGACTCGCGGTTTCAAGGAGGCCGAGGCCGTCCAGGTCGCGCACCTGATCGCCGACGTGCTCGACAATCCGGCCGACGAAGCCAACCTTGCGACCGTGGCCGAGAAGGTCAAGGCGCTGACCGCGAAGTTCCCGGTCTACGTCGCCTGATCCTGCCCAGCGCATGAAAAGGGTGGTGCCGAGAGGCGCCACCCTTTGCCATTTTCACGCGCCCGTTCTTTATTGATCTTTGCTCCTATCCGGCCACGAGGGCCTGTCGATGAAATGTCCGTTCTGCGGTTCCCCCGATACCCAGGTGGTCGACTCGCGTGTTTCCGACGAGGGCGATGCGGTCCGCCGTCGCCGCCGCTGCAACGTCTGCGACAAACGCTTCACCACCTACGAAACCGCCGACGTGCGCATGCCGCAGGTCGTCAAGCAGAACGGCCAGCGCACCGAGTTCGACCGCGACAAGATCCGCATCAGCTTCCAGCGCGCGCTGCACAAGCGCCCGGTGTCGACGCAGCTGATGGACGAGGCGATCGCGCGCATCATCCAGAAGGTGCTCAGCATCGGCGACCGTGAAATCCTGTCGCGCCAGATCGGCGAGATGGTGATGACCGAACTCGCCAAGCTCGACAAGGTCGCCTACATCCGCTTTGCCTCGGTCTACCGCTCGTTCTCCGATGTCGACGATTTCCGCGATGCGATCCGCGAAGTGACCAGGAAGGACTAGGCATGCCGCGTACCGCCTGGATCATCCGCCATCTGGCATTCGAAGACCTCGGCACGCTCGCCGGAACGCTCGAGTCGCGTGGCTATGCGCTGCGCTATCTCGAAGCCGGTGTCGATTCGCCCGATGCGCTGGCCGACGCCGGTGTCGACGACCTGCTCGTCGTCCTTGGCGGGCCGATCGGCGTCTACCAGACCGACCGCTATCCATGGTTGCTGCTCGAAACCGTCGCCATCGCGGGCTGGCTCGACAGCGGCCGCGCCGCGCTGGGCATCTGCCTTGGCGCGCAACTGATTGCTGCAGCGCTCGGTGCGCGCGTCTATCCGGGGCACGACAAGGAAATCGGCTGGTCGCGGCTGACGCTGACCGACGCTGGCGCAGCATCGCCGGTTCGGCATCTCGACGGTGCGCTGACGTCCATGCTGCACTGGCACGGCGACACCTTCGACCTGCCGGTCGGCGCCGACCTGCTGGCGTCGAGCGCTGCGTATCCGCACCAGATCTACCGCGTCGGCCCGCGGGTGCTGGCGTTCCAGTGCCACCCCGAAATCGACACAGCCCGTTTCGAGCAATGGCTGATCGGCCACGGCGACGAACTCGATGCCGCCGGTATCGGTTTCGGCGTGCTGCGCGCGCAGACCGCGGCCGAAGGCGGGCGTTTGCGTACACAGGCTGCGCTGTGCATCGGCGAATGGCTGGATTCGCTGTGAATACGCTCGCCGTGCAGGACCGCATCCACATGCAGCGGGCGCTGCGGCTTGCTGCCTTGGGGCTGTATACGACCACGCCGAACCCGCGGGTCGGTTGCGTGATCGTCCGTGACGGCGAAGTCGTCGGCGAAGGCTGGCACATCCGTGCCGGCGAGCCGCATGCCGAGGTTCATGCGCTGCGCATGGCCGGCGGCGCGGCGCGTGGTGCGACGGCCTACGTGACGCTCGAACCGTGCAGCCATCACGGCCGGACACCGCCGTGTGCCGATGCGCTGGTGTCCGCCGGCGTCGCCCGCGTCGTCGCCGCAATGACCGACCCGAATCCGCAGGTCGCCGGCCGCGGCCTTGCCGGACTGGCGGCGGCGGGTATCGACACCGCTTCCGGCATCCTCGAGGCCGAGGCACGCGAGCTGAACGTCGGCTTCATCAGCCGGATGTTGCGCGGCCGCCCATGGACACGGATCAAACTTGCCGCAAGTCTGGATGGCCGGATCGCGCTGGACGACGGACAATCGAAATGGATCACCGGTGCCGCCGCGCGCGCCGATGTGCAGCGCTGGCGTGCGCGCTCGTGCGCGATGCTGACCAGTGTCGAGACGGTACTGGCCGACGATGCGCGGCTGACGGTGCGCGATTTTGCCGTCGAGCGCCAGCCGCTGCGCGTCGTCGTCGACAGCCGCCTGCGCACGCCGGCCGATGCGGCGCTGCTGCAGACGAAGGGCGTGCTGATCGCCGCCGCCGTCGATGGCCCGCAGCGTGCAGCGCTCGAAGCCGCCGGTGCCGAGGTGCTGCTGCTGCCGGGCGGTGATGGTCGCGTCGATCTGGCCGCCTTGCTTGCGCAGCTGGGAAGCCGGGGCATCAGCGAACTGACCGTCGAGGCCGGCGGCGTGCTGGCCGGCAGCCTGCTGCAGGCGGGGCTCGCCGACGAGCTGTTGCTGTATCAGGCGCCGGTGCTGGTCGGCCGGGGCAGGGCGATGCTGGACTTCAGTCTGGCCAGCCTGGCAGAGCGCTACGCGCCGCGGGTGATCGAGCGCCGCAGCGTCGGCGACGACCTGCGCTGGACCTTGCGTTTTACCGATCCGGCCCAAGCTTTCAGGGCCTGAGTCATGAGGAGCATGCGATGAGCGAACAAGCACCGGTCTGCCCGGACTGCGGCAAGCCACTGGAAGTCCTCAAGGCCTGTGGCGCCACCAGTTATTTCTGCAACCACTGCAACGAACTCAAGTCGTCGCAGCGTGTGAGTGAAGCGAACGCCAGCCGCAATGCGGCGGCCGACAAGGAGCAAGGCTGAATGTTTACCGGAATTGTCCAGGCTATCGGCAAGATCGAGCGGGTCGAACCGTTCGCCGGCGGCGTCAGGCTGACCGTCCGTGCACCCGGGCTCGACATGAGCGACGTCGTGCTCGGCGACAGCATTTCGCACAACGGTGCATGCATGACCGTGATCGAGCAGATCGACCCGCAGCGTTACCGGATCGACGTCTCGGACGAGTCGCTGCGCTGTACCGTCGGCCTCGACGCCGAAGGCGGCTGCGTCAATCTGGAAAAGGCGATGCGTCTGGGCGACATGGTCGGCGGCCATCTGGTCTCGGGGCATGTCGACGGTGTCGGCGAAGTGCTGTCGTTCGATCCGGTTGGCGACAACCGCGAGCTCGTCGTCCGCGCGCCGAAGGCCATGGCCAGGTATCTGGCCGCCAAGGGCTCGGTCGTCGTCAACGGCGTGTCGCTGACGACCAATTCGGTCCGCGATGTCGAGGACGGTTGCGTGTTCTCGATCAACCTGATTCCGCATACGCTCTCGGTGACGACGCTCGGCCAGCTGGCCGCCGGCGCAAAGGTCAATCTGGAAATCGACCTGATCGCCCGTTACGTCGAGCGCATGCTCGGTACGGAGCACCGCTGATGGTCACGATTTCTTCGGTGCAGGACATCATTGCCGACATCCGCGCCGGCAAGATGGTCATCCTCGTCGACGAGGAAGACCGGGAGAATGAAGGCGACCTGGTGATGGCCGCCGAGTTCGTCACCCCGGAAGCGATCAATTTCATGGCCAAGTTCGGCCGCGGGCTGATCTGCCTGACGCTGTCGGCCGAGCGTGGCCGGCAGCTGAATCTGCCGCTGATGGTCAGCCAGAACGGCTCGGGTCACGGCACCAATTTCACCGTGTCGATCGAAGCCGCCGAAGGCGTGACGACCGGCATCTCGGCGTACGACCGCGCGCTGACGATCAAAAAGGCCGTGGCCTTCGACGCCAGGCCGGACGATCTGGTATCGCCGGGCCACGTGTTTCCGTTGCTGGCGCAGCCGGGCGGCGTACTGGTCCGCGCCGGCCACACCGAAGCGGGCTGTGATCTGTCGCAGCTCGCCGGCCTGCAGCCGGCGTCGGTGATCTGCGAGGTCATGAACGACGACGGCACGATGGCGCGGCTGCCGCAACTGCTCGAGTTTGCGGCCGAGCACGACCTCAAGGTCGGCACGATCGCCGATCTGATCCATTACCGCAGCCAGACCGAATCGCTGATCGAGATCGCCGGCCGCCGCAGGGTCGAAACCGCCGCCGGCGCGTTCGAGCTGGTCGTGTTCCGCGACACGCTGTCGACGGCGACGCATCTGGCGCTGGTCAAGGGGCAACCGCAGCCGGGCAGCGAAACGCTGGTGCGCGTACACGAGCCGCTGTCGGTCGTCGACTGGATCGACCTGGGCGGCAGCAACCATTCGTGGGACGTCCGCGCTTCGCTCGACGCGATCAACCGCGCGGGCTGCGGCGTGATGGTGCTGCTGCACCGGACCGAAAGCGGCGAAGACCTGCTGGCGCGCGCCTTGCCCGAACTCGGCCTGAACAAGGTCCGCCGCTGGGACCTGCGCACCTACGGTATCGGCGCGCAGATGCTGCGCGCGCTTGGCGTCGGCAAGATGCGTCTCCTGAGCCCCGAACGCAAGATGCCGAGCATGGCCGGCTTCGGCCTCGAAGTCACCGGCTTCGAAACCCCCTGAACCGTACGACCCACTGGATTGCCACCATGAGTTTTGTTCCGAATCGTGACCAGACGCTGCCGCCGCTTGACGGCAAGGGGCTGCATGTCGGCATCGTGACCTGCCGCTTCAACGAAGGGATCACCGTTGCGCTGCGCAACGCCTGCGTCGGCGAGCTGCTGCGTCTCGGCGTCGCCGAGAACGCCATCGACGAATACGCAGTGCCGGGCGCGCTCGAGGCGCCGCTGGCGCTGCAGCTGCTGGCCAGAACCGGGCGCTACGATGCGCTGGTCACGCTCGGCTGCATCATCCGTGGCGACACTTATCACTTCGAGCTCGTCGCCAACGAGTCCGGCGCCGGGGTGACCCGGGTCGGCCTCGATGCGTCGATCCCGATTGCCAACGCCATCCTCACCGTCGAGAACGATGAGCAGGCCGAGGCCCGCAAGACCGACAAGGGCGTCGATGCCGCCCGCGTCGCCGTAGAAATGGCCCAACTTCAGAAAGCGTTAAAAGCATGAGCGAACACGAACAGCAAGCAAACACCCCGCCGGCCAAGCCGAAATCGGCCCGCCGCCGCGCCCGCGAATTCGCGGTCCAGGGGTTGTACCAGTGGAACCTGACCGGCGACACCGTCAACAATATCGAGAAGTTCCTGCGCGAAAGCAGCCCGCAGTTCGCCAAGGCCGACGAGGCGCTGTTCCGCGCGGTGATGTACGGCGCGATCAAGGAATCGGCCGATCTGATCAGGCTGATCACGCCGCACGTCGATCGTCCGCTCGAGGAAGTCAGCCCGGTCGAGGCTGCCGTGCTGCTCGCCGGCGCGTTCGAGATCGTCCACATGCCCGAGACACCGTACCCGGTGATCATCAACGAGGCGATCGAGCTGGCCAAGACCTTCGGCGGCAGCGATGGCCACCGCTTCGTCAACGGCGTGCTCGACAAGCTCGCGGCCGCCGTGCGTGCCGACGAGGTCGAGGCGATCCGCGCAAAGCGGCGCGGCTGAGCGAACGCCGGGTGAACGAGTTCGATCTGATCGGCCGCTACTTTGCGCGTCCGGCGCGCCGGGCGCTGCTCGGCGTCGGCGACGATTGTGCGCTGCTGGCGCCACCGCCGGCCGGCGAGGTGCTGGCGGTGTCGGTCGACATGCTGGTCGAGGGGCGGCATTTCTTCGCCGGTGTCGACCCGCATACGCTCGGTCACAAGGCACTGGCGGTCAATCTGTCCGATCTGGCCGCGATGGGCGCGAAGCCGTCGTGGTTCACGCTGGCGCTGGCCTTGCCGCGCGCCGACGAGGGCTGGCTGGCTGCGTTTGCCGACGGCCTGTTCGCGCTGGCCGATGCCTCGGGCATCGAACTCGTCGGCGGCGACACGACACGCGGGCCGCTGACGATCTCGATCCAGGTTGCCGGCCATGTGCCGGCGGGCGGAGCGCTGTGTCGCGACGGCGCCAAGGCCGGTGATGACGTCTGGGTTTCCGGCCGTCTCGGCGCCGCAGCGATGGCGGTACGGCATCGTGCCGGCGAGCTTGCACTGCCGGTCGAGGTGCTCGCCCGCTGTGCCGAACGGCTGGACCGGCCTGCGCCGCGCTTGGCGCTGGGCGAGCGGCTGCGTTCGCACGCCAGTGCCGCGCTCGATGTTTCCGACGGACTCGTCGGTGACTTGGCGCATATCTGCGAGCAGTCCCGGCTTGCCGCCGAGATCGACTGGACCTGCGTTCCGGTCGATCCTGCGCTGCAGGACATGCCCGAGCCCCTGCGCCAGCGTGCTGCGCTGGCTGGCGGCGACGACTACGAACTGTGCTTTACCGCCGCACCGGCCGAGCGCGACGCGATCGCCGCAATCTCGGCCGAGCTGGCCTTGCCGCTGACCCGGATCGGTGCAATGCGCGCCGGCACCGGCGTCACCGTGAGGGACGCATCAGGCCGGCTGCTCGATCTCGGCCGCGGCGGCTTCGATCATTTCTCATCACCATGAAGCACTCCGGACACGCGCCGGTCCGGCATCCGGACTGGCGTTTCCTGTTGCGCCATCCGGCGCATTTCATCGCCCTCGGTTTCGGTGGCGGGCTTGCCCGCAAGGCGCCGGGCACCTGGGGGACGCTGCTCGGCTTGCCGTGCTACGCGCTGCTGCTGCACTGGCTGACGCCGGTGCAGATTGCCTTGCTGTGCGTGCCGGCATTTGCGCTCGGCGTGTGGGCGGCGGGCATCGCCGGCAGGGCGCTGGGCGTGCACGATCACGGCAGCATCGTCATCGACGAGATCGTCGCCATCTGGCTGGTGCTGGCGGCCGTGCCGGCGACGTGGGCGGGGTTTGCCGCGGCGTTCGTGGTCTTCCGCTTCTTCGACATCGTCAAGCCGTGGCCGATCCGCGTGCTCGATGCGCGCGTGCCCGGCGGGATCGGCGTCATGATCGACGATCTGCTGGCCGCGGTGTACTCGATCGCGGTATTGCGGCTCGCGCTCCATGTCTGGCCCGGCCTGCTCGGCGTCTGATCCGGCGGCTTCCGGCCAAGCCATAGAAAAAGGCGACCCGCGGGTCGCCTTTTTTCATCGGGCCAAGGATCAGCGCAGCTGGCCCAGCAGTGCCGAAAGCAGCTTGTTGCGCGTGTCGGCGTCGACGGTGGCGCCGTCCTTGCCGGTCACGGTCAGCGTCGTCTGGTTGACGCCTTCCTTCAGGCGGACTTCGTAGTCCTTCGGTACCGGCGCCTTGCCGCCCTTGTCGTCCTTCTGCCAGAACGCCAGCGACGAGAAGAAGCTGCTGCTTTCTTCCTTGCCGATGTCCTCGGCCGCGCGGTGGACGTAGTAGACGCCCTTGCTGCGGTCGCGGTCGGCGACGACGAAGCCGATCCGGTCGAGCGCTAGGCCGACACGCCGCCAGGCGCGATCGTAGTTGTCGTTGATCTTCAGCGACGTTGCGTCATCGCTCAGCGACGCAAATACCTGGGTGCTGACCGGCTTCTTGACGACGGTGGCCGCCTGTTCCTCGGTCATGCCGAAGCGCTGCAGCATCAGCGCGAGCATCTCGGCTTCGAGTTCCACATCGGCCTTGCGCGGAACCCAGATCGTCTTGGCGTCCGAAGCTGTGGAGCCGAGGCGGCTGGTGTCGGCGTCGCCGGTGTCTTTGTAGACTTCCTGCATGCCACGGTGCGACACGTAGATCTCGGTCGTGCCCGGCTGGCTGCCGCGCTCGACGCGGGTGCGGAACTTGTCGAGTTCGCCGGTCGAGATGAAGCTGTCGGCGACCTTGCGAAGCAGCTTGGTGACCCAGTCCTGCGGCAGGTTGGCGCGGTTTTCCAGCCAGTCGGTTTCCATGATGCCGAGCTGCGGGTTGTCGATCTTCAGGATGAAGCCATTGTCGAGCCAGAACTGGTGGATTTCGGGCCACAGTTTCTTCGGGTCGCCCTGGACGACGAGCCAGCGCTGGCCGCCGGCCTCGACGAGCTTGGCTTTCTCGTTCGTCGGCAGCGTCACGGCCGCGGTGCCCGAGGCGGCTTCCTTGCTGACCAAGGCAACGGCGGCGGTACCTGTCGTCGTGGTCGACGTGGCGTCCGCGCGCTCCGGAATCGTATAGCCCTGGTTCGACGACGGCGAGCTCAGGTCGGGCGGTACTTCGAGCGCATTGGTCGAGATGTTGTCGCTACCCGAACGGTAGTCGACCTTGCGTTGCAGCATCATTTGATCGCTCGAGCAGCCGGCGAGGCTGATGGCGAGCGCGATCGGGATCAGGCGGAAAAACGGTTTCATCGGTTTCTTCACTAAGGAATTTGGCTTACAGCGCACCGGCGCCTTGCATGGCCTGGCGGACGACGGCGTGAGCGCCGTCGGACAGGCGGGTCAGCGGCAGGCGGATGCCGCTGCCGATCAGGCCCATCTGCTCGAGCGCCCACTTGACCGGGATCGGGTTGGCTTCGACGAACAGGTGTTTGTGCAGACCCTGCAGCTTGTCGTTCAGTTCGCGCGCACCGGCAATATCGCCGGCCAGCGCGGCCTTGCACATCTGCGCCATCAGTCGCGGTGCGACGTTGGCGGTGACCGAGATCACGCCGTGGCCACCCTGGAGGATGAAGGCCATCGTCGAGGCGTCGTCGCCGCTCAGCAGTGTAAAGCCCTTGGGCGCCAGCTTGGTCAGCTCGGCTGCACGCTCGAGGTTGGCGGTCGCGTCCTTGATGCCGACGATGCCGGACACTTCGGCCAGACGCAGTGCGGTGTCGTTGGCGAGGTCGGCCACGGTGCGGCCGGGCACGTTGTACAGCAGCGTCGGCAGGCCGCTTTCTTCGGCGATCGCGCGAAAGTGCAGGAACATGCCTTCCTGGGTCGGCTTGTTGTAGTACGGCACGACCGACAGGCCGTAGTCGGCGCCGACGTCCCTGGCGCGTTTGGACAGGTGGATGGCTTCGCGGGTCGAGTTGGCGCCGGTGCCGGCGACGACCGGAACACGTCCGGCGGCCTGTTCGACGACGGCGCGGATGATTTCGATATGTTCTTCGACGTCGACGGTCGGCGATTCGCCGGTCGTGCCGACGGCGACGAGACCGCTGGTGCCTTCGGCAATGTGCCAGTCGACGAGCTTGCGCAAGCTCGCAAAATCGAGGCTGCCGTCTTCAAACATCGGGGTGGCCAGTGCCACCAAACTCCCTGTCAACATGCCCGCATACCCGTTTGGTCAATTGAAACAATCAGCCGGCATTCTAACCGGACCCGGCGCAGGCGGGAACCCGAATCCTGCTCAAACTTGCCGCCGTCGGAACCGGCCGACCAGCCAGTTGCCGAGGTCGTCGAGCCAGGTGAACACGACCGGAACGACGACCAGCGTCAGCAGCGTCGAGGTGATCACGCCGCCGATGATCGCGTGCGCCATCGGTGCGCGCTGTTCCGAGCCTTCGCCGAACGCGAATGCCAGCGGCAGCATGCCGACGACCATCGCCGCCGTCGTCATCAGGATCGGCCGCAACCGGACCCGGCCTGCTTCGGCAATCGCGTCAGGGCGGTTCATGCCCTCGCGTCGCAGGTGATTGACGAAATCGACCAGCAGGATCGCGTTCTTGGTCACAAGGCCCATCAGCATGATCACGCCGATGATCGAAAAGATGTTCAGCGTGCTGCGCCACACCAGCAGTGCCAGCAGCACGCCGACGAGGGAGAGCGGCAGCGAGGTCATGATCGCGAATGGTTGCAGGAAGTGGCCGAACTGCGACGCGAGGATCATGTAGATGAACACGACGCCGAGCACCAGCGCGGCGAGCGCGTAGCCGGCCGATTCGGTCATGTTCTTGGTGTCGCCGCCAGCGACGAAGCGGTAGCCCGGCGGCAGCTTGAACTCGGTCTGCAGCTTGTCGATGTCGTGCTGGACTTCGCCGGTCGTGCGGCCGGCGACGTTGGCGGTGATGTTCGATTCGCGGAACAGGTTGCGGCGGTTGATCTGTACGGGACTCTCGGCGGGCCTGATCGTCGCGACCTCGGCCAGCGGTACCAGCACCGGCAGGCCCTGGGCGTCGCGCAGGCTGCTGGTGAAATGGACGCTGCCGAGCTTGGCGCCGCTTTCGCGCGCGTCGGCGGCCAGCCGGACGTTGACGCCGTAACTTTCGCCGTCGGGGGCCAGCCAGGTGCCGCTTTCCTCGCCGGCGACGAGCGGCCGCAGCGCGTTGCCGATCTGCGCAAGGTCGAGCCCGAGGCTGGCGGCACGGTCACGGTTGATGTCGACGTCGAGCGCCGGCCGAGCGGCCTTCATGCTGGCCTCGACGTCGACGGCGCCGGGAATCGCGGCGAGCCGGGTCGTGAAGTCGTGGCTCAGTGCGCGCAGCCGCGCCAGATCGGTGCCTTGCAGCGAAATCTGGATCGTCTTGCCTTCGGGGCCGCCGCCGCCCAGTGGCTGCAGCGAGCGGATCGACACGCCGGCAACGACCGCAAGGCGCTCGCGGAACAGCGCAATCAGTTCGTCCTGGCTCCGCTGCCGGGTCGCTTTCGGCGTGAGCATGATCACCATCCGCGCGCTGTTCTTGCCCTGCGCGCCGCCGGTATTGATCGCCGTGTACGTTTCGCGCACTTCGGGAAAATCCTTGAGTGCCGCCTCGATCTGCCGGGTCTTTGCCGCCGTGTAGTCGAGCGACGAGCCGACCGGCGTTTCGAACTGCAGCGAGACCTTGGACAGGTCGGGCTTGGGGACGAATTCGGCGCCGATGAAGCGGGCGAGCATGAAGGCGGCGACTAGGCTGGCAACGGCGATGCCGATCACCGCGATCCGGTGCCTGAGGCTCCACCGGATCAGCGCGCTGTAGCGGTTTGCGAGCCAGTCCATGCCGTTTTCGAAGGCATCGAGCACGCGCCCGAGCGGCCGCTTGCCGCCGTGGACGTGCGGGTCGGCCCAGACCGACGACAGCATCGGGTCGAGCGTGAACGAGACGAACATCGAGATCAGCACCGCCGCGCACACGGTCAGGCCGAACTGGTGGAAGAACTTGCCGATGATGCCGCCCATGAAGCCGACCGGCAGGAACACCGCGACGATGGTCGATGTCGTTGCCAGTACCGCCAGACCGATCTCGCGGGTGCCGTCGATGGCCGCCGTGTAATGATCCTTGCCGAGCGCGGCATGGCGGACGATGTTCTCGCGCACGACGATCGCGTCGTCGATCAGCAGGCCGATGCACAGCGACAGCGCCATCATCGTCATGACGTTGATCGTGAATCCGGCGATGTAGAGCGCGAAGAAGGTGCCGATCAGCGCGACCGGCAGCGTCAGCCCGGTGATCACGGTGCTGCGCCACGAGCCGAGGAAGAGGAAGACGATGGCGATCGTCAGCAGTGCCCCTTCGATCATCGTCGTCTTGACGTCGGCGAGCGAGGCGCGGATGCCGTCGGCGTTGTCGCTCAGTACCGACAGCCGGACGCCCTCATTGGCGAACTCGCGGTTGAGCCGGTCCATCTCGGCGTGGATCCGGTCGCTGACCTCGACGGTGTTCGCGCCGTTGACCTTCTTGATGTCGATGGCGATCGCCCGCTGGCCGTTGACCAGCGCGAGGCTGTCTTCTTCGGCCTGGCCGTCGCGGACGGTGGCGACATCGCCGAGATAGACCGGTGCGCCATTGCGCCAGGCAACGACGACCTTGGCGAAATCGGCCGGGTTCTTCAGCCGGCCCTTGATCTGGACAACCTCCTCGCGGCCGCGCGCCTGGATCGTGCCGACCGGGATCTCGAGGTTCTGCGCGCGCAGCGCGTTCATCACGTCATTGACGCCGATGCGGACCTCGGCGAGCTTCTGCGGCTGCAGCACGACCTCGACCTGCCGGGTGATCGCGCCGACGAGCTCGGCCTGGCCGACGCCCTGGATGGTCTCGAAACGCTTCTTGAACACCTGTTCGGCGCGGCTCGTCAGTTCGCGCGGGCTGAGCCGGTCCGAGCGCAGCAGCAGCGAGGCGATCGGCAGGTCGTCCGGGCTGTAGCGGCTGATCGTCGGTGTCTTGACCTCGTCACGGAAAAGCGGCGTGACCGTTGCGACCTTCTCGCGGACATCCTGCACCGCAATCTCGGGCTCGACCGAGAGACTGAACTCGGCGACGACGACCGAAAGACCCTGGTACGAGAACGAGTACAGCTGTTCGAGGCCGTTGACGGTGTTGAGTGCTTCCTCGATCTTCTTGGTGACGTCCGATTCGACGATCTCGGGCGACGCGCCCGGGTACGAGGTGCTGACGACGACGACCGGAAACTTGACGTCGGGCAGTTCTTCGACCGGCAGGCGCGTGATCGAGAATAGCCCGAGCACCAGCAGCGACAGCATCATCATCGTCGCGAACACCGGGTTCTGGATGCTGACTCGGGTGAACCACATGGACCGGCTCCTCGTTCAGCGCTGCGGCAGCTTGACGGTGGCGCCTGGCGCCAGCTGCAGATTGCCGGTGAGTACCGTGCTGCCCTGTTGCAGCCCCTCGGCAATCTCGACCAGCCCGGCCCGGTCGTCGCGGGCACCGGTGCGGACCGGGCGCCGGACGAGCTTGCCGGCCTCGATCGCCAGCACGTAGGACTTGCCGCCGTCGTCGTGGACGGCGCCGAGCGGCAGCGTCAGCACCGCCGGATGCGACGCGAGATCGATCAGCCCCTGTGCGAACAGGCCGTTGCGCAGCGCGCCGTCGCGATTGTCGATGCGGATGTAGACCTGCACGGCCTTCGATGCCGCATCGACGCTCGGATTGATCCGGGTGATGCGGCCGCTGTAATGCGCGGCAAAACCGTCGACCTCGAAACCGACCGGCTGGTCGACGTGGATTTCGCCAATCCGGCGTGCCGGCACGTTGGCGACGAGCTCGAGGCTTGTCAGATCGACGACGGTGAACAGCTTGCCGTTGACGCCGATGTGTTGGCCGGGCTCGGCAAACCGTTCGGCGACGATGCCGTCGAACGGCGCGCGGGTCACGGCCTTGGCCAGCGCCTGCTGCGCCAGTCCCAACTGGGCCTCGGCGCTGCGGGTGTCGGCACCGGCGGTCTGCAACTGGTTCTGCGTGGTGTCGAAGGCGTTCTTGGAGA
Organism: Jeongeupia sp. USM3; assembly: GCF_001808185.1. Taxonomy (NCBI): domain Bacteria; kingdom Pseudomonadati; phylum Pseudomonadota; class Betaproteobacteria; order Neisseriales; family Chitinibacteraceae; genus Jeongeupia; species Jeongeupia sp. USM3. Next base: position 175,471 of record NZ_CP017668.1, read on the forward strand.
TGAAGTTCTGTTTGAGCAGGTTCTGGTTGCGTTCGGCCAGCTTGCGGTTGTACTCGAGCAGATCGCGGCTCTTGGCCAACTGTGCCTGGGCAACCGCGGCCTGCCGCTCGAGATCGCGGCCGTCGAGCCGTGCGAGCACGTCGCCGCGGCGGACCGGCTGGCCGGGGCGGACGTCGACGGCGCTGATCTGGCCTTCGACCTGGGCGGTGACGGTCGTCTGCCGTTCGGCCTGCAGCGTGCCGGTGATCGCCAGCGTCCGGGTGATGTCGCCGCGGCCGACGGTGGCGACGTCGTCGCTCGCGAGTTCGACGACGACGGTGGCGGGGGGCTTGGGCGTTGGCGACGACCGGGTCGAGACGGCGGTGACCAGGGCGCCGACGCCGATGACGGCCAGCACCACGATCAGCAGCGTGCGGGGACGCAATTTCATCGGGCCTGTTCCAGGGGCGGCCATGTGGCCGTGCGTCGCATTCTAGCGGGGCGCGGCGGGATGAACCACTGTGGTGCAGGTGCCGGGCGATCAGCCTATGGTCAGGTCGACCAGTTCCGAGACGGGCATGTGATCAAAGCCGGGGTCGAGAATGCGTGCCGTCAGCGTACGCCGGCGTTCGGGCTCCAGATGCGGGGTGGCGTTCTCGTCGAACTTGGCGATCAGGTGCGGATAGGCTTCATCCCGCCGCAGCCGGTGACCGAGCGGCAGCTCGACCGCGTCGGCAATCGTGCTGCCGTCGGTAAAGCGGATGCGGATGCCGTTGGCGATGCTGCGTCGCTCCGGGTCGAGGTAGTCGCGGCTCCATTGCGGACTCTCGACGACGTGCATCTTGTCGCGCAGCCGGTCGATGCGCGGGTCGCAGCCGGTGGCGTCGTCATAGTCGGCGACGGTCAGGTCGCCGCGCAGCAGCGCGATTGCGGTCATGTATTGCAGGCAGTGGTCGCGCGCGGCCGGGTTGGTCAGCGGGCCGTCGCGGGCGATGATGCGCAGCGCCGCTTCCGTGGTGGTGATCTCGATCCCGGCGATGGCATCGAAGCGGCCGACCAGTTGCGGGTGCAGGTGGGTCGCCGCTTCGACTGCGGTCTGGCCGTGAAACTCGGCCGGGTAGGCGACCTTGAACAGGACGTGTTCCATCACATAGCTGGCGAGTGGCTGCGCCAGCGTCACCGTCTGGCCACGGAATGCCGCATCCTGGAAACCCCAGGTCGGTGTCGTCAGCACGCCCGGATAGCCGAGTTCGCCCTTGCGCGTCAGTAGCGCCAGCCACACCGCACGGCTGGCCGCGTCGCCGGCCGCCCACGACTTGCGCGGCCCGGCGTTCGGCGCGTGCCGGTAGACGCGCAGCGGCGTGCCGTCGAGCCAGGCGTGCGAAACGGCGTTGACGACGTCCGTATGGCTGCCGCCGAGCAGCCGGGTGGCGATGGCGCTGCTCGCGACCTTGACGAGCAGCACGTGGTCGAGCCCGACCCGGTTGAACGCGTTGCCCAGTGCCAGCACACCCTGGATCTCGTACGCCTGCACCATCGCCGCGAGCAGTTGCGCCAGCGTCACCGGATTGCCGTTGCGGCAGCGCCAGTCGGCGACGGCCAGCAGCGCGCCGATATTGTCGGACGGATGAGCCCACTCGGCGGCGAGCCAGGTGTCGTTGTAATCGAGCCAGCGGATCAGCGTCGTCGCATCGAAGGCGGCCTTGACCGGATCGAGCGTTTCGCCGGTGCCGATGACGCGTGCCCCCCTGGGGGTCCGGGTGCCGGGCAGGATCGGGCCGAGCAGGCGGGTGCAGGCGGGCTGGTCGAGCGCCGCCAGCGCGCAGCCGAGGCTGTCGAGCAGGCACAGCCTCGCCGTGGCGAGCGCTTCGGGGCTCGGCGTGAAGTCGCTGCAGGCATAGTCGGCGATCTGGCGCAGCAGCGGGTCGACGGGGCTCATGCCGGGCGGTCCTCGATGGTGGGGACCGCTCGCTCGCCCGGCCCGGTATAAAGGGCGGTCGGGCGGATGATCTTGCCGCTGGTGCGCTGTTCGATCGCATGTGCGGCCCAGCCGGCGCAGCGGGCCATGACGAAGAGCGGCGTGAACAGTTCGGTCGGGATGCCGAGCATGTGGTAGGCCGACGCCGAATACCAGTCGAGGTTGGGAAAAAGGCCGCGCCGGGTCTGCATGACGTGCTCGATCCGCTCGGAAATCTCGAATAGCCGCGGGTTGCCGCCGGTCTGGCACAGGCGCTGCGAGACGGCCTTGATGATCGCGCTGCGCGGGTCGGACCGGGTGTAAACGGGGTGGCCGAAGCCGATGATCACTTCGTGACGGTCGAGCCGGGCGGCGATGTCCGCTTCGGCCTCGTCGGCATCCGCGTAGCGGGCGATGATGTCCATTGCCACTTCGTTGGCGCCGCCGTGCCTGGCGCCGCGCAGCGCTGCGATGCCACCGCAGATGCAGCCGTAGAGGTCGGCGCCGGTGCTGGCGATGACCCGGTTGGCAAAGGTCGATGCGTTGAACTCGTGCTCGGCGTAGAGGATCAGTGACTGGTCGAGCGCACGCACGTGCTCGGGCGACGGCGTGTCGCCGTGCAGCAGGTGCAGGAAGTGGCCGGCCAGGGTCGGCGCGGCGGTCTCGGTCGCGATCCGGCGTCCGCGGTGGCTGTAGTGGTACCAGTACAGCAGCATCGACGGCTGCGCCGCCAGCAGGCGGTCGGCAATGTCGCGGGCACCGGCCGCGCTGTGTTCGTCCTTTTCCGGCAGGACGCAGCCGAGTACCGAGCTGCCGCTGCGCAGCACATCCATCGGATGTGCGGCGGCGGGCAGGTGCTCGAGCACGGTCAGAACCTCGTGCGGCAGGCTGCGCCCGGCAATCAGGCGCTGGCGGTATTGGGTCAGCGCCGATTCGTTGGGCAGGCGCTCATGGATCAGCAGGTGGGCGATCTCCTCGAAAGTGCAGGCTTGCGCCAGAGCAAAAATCGGGTAGCCCCGGTAGTGTAGATTGTCACCGTTCTGTCCCACGGTGCAGATGCCGGTTTCACCGGCGGCCACTCCCGATAGCGCGACCGACTTTTTCGAGGACGACGAAGCGGGCGTTTCCATGAAGTGTCTCCTGCGGTACGGGCGATGCGGGTGGAAATTAGCGGTTACTAATTCATCAGTTTATTCATCGGGATAAGTGATTTCCCTTGGTGAATGGCGGTAGATGGATTGCCACGATCGGGGGACAAGTGGAAAAATCGGCCGCGCCTCGCCGGAAGTACTAATTTATTTACGTTAGTCTTCTGCGTGACTGAAACTTTATTTACCGTAAAGTCAGATGGGAGGCAGAATGTGCATGGCAAAAGGAAGGAGTCGATCCGAGTCGTCGCCATTGCAGTAGGTGGCCCGTGTGCCGGCAGTTGCGGCGTGCAGGTATCTAGCAGGGTCACTGGGTGGCGTCCTGCATGAACGAAAAAAGGGGGTAGGGTGTGAACGTTCTAGGATATTTACAAAAAATCGGCCGCGCGCTGATGGTGCCGGTGGCGACGCTGCCGGCAGCCGCGATCCTGATGGGTATCGGCTACTGGCTGGACCCGAACGGTTGGGGTAGCAACAGCGCGCTGGCCGCGTTCCTGATCAAGGCGGGCGCCGCGATCATCGACAACATGGCGATCCTGTTTGCCGTCGGTGTCGCCTACGGCATGTCCAAGGACAAGGATGGCGCCGCGGCGCTGACCGGCCTGGTCGGCTTCTACGTACTGACCACCCTGCTGTCGCCGGGTGCGGTGGCCATGATTCAGGGCATCGATCCGAAAGAAGTGCCGGCCGCGTTCGGCAAGATCAACAACCAGTTCATCGGTATCCTGACCGGCGTGATCTCGGCGGAGCTGTACAACCGCTTCAGCCACGTCGAGCTGCACAAGGCGCTGGCGTTCTTCAGCGGCAAGCGTCTGGTTCCGATCCTGACGTCGTTCGTGATGATCTTCGTCGCCTTCGTGCTGATGTTCGCATGGCCGGTGATCTACAACGGCCTGGTCCACTTCGGTGAAACCATCCAGGGCATGGGCAGTCTCGGCGCCGGTATCTATGCATTCTTCAACCGCCTGCTGATCCCGGTCGGTCTGCACCACGCGCTGAACTCGGTGTTCTGGTTCGACGTCGCCGGCATCAACGACATCCCGAACTTCCTCGGCGGCGCCAAGTCGATCGCCGAAGGCAAGGCCGTGCTCGGCATTACCGGCCGCTATCAGGCTGGTTTCTTCCCGATCATGATGTTCGGCCTGCCGGGTGCTGCGCTGGCGATCTATCACGCTGCCAAGCCGGCCAACAAGGCGCGCGTGGCTTCGCTGATGATTGCTGCCGCATTCGCCGCGTTCTTCACCGGCGTGACCGAGCCGCTTGAGTTCTCGTTCATGTTCGTCGCTCCGCCGCTGTATCTGCTGCACGCGTTCCTGACCGGCGTATCGGTTTATATCGCCGCCAGCATGCAGTGGATCGCCGGCTTCGGCTTCAGTGCCGGTCTGGTCGACATGGTGCTGTCGTCACGCAACCCGCTGGCGCAGCAGTGGTACATGCTGATCGTCCAGGGTATCGCGTTCTTCGTGATCTACTACGTGACCTTCCGTGCCGCGATCGGTGCCTTCAACCTGAAGACCCCGGGCCGTGAAGACGACGAAGAAGGTGACGACGCTGCCGCTGCTGCTGCGCCGGTCGCATCGGACAACGCGTCGCTGGCTGCCGGTTACCTGCAGGCCATCGGTGGCAATGCCAACCTGACGTCGATCGATGCATGCATTACCCGTCTGCGTCTGGGCGTGAAGGATTCGGCGCTGGTCGACGAAGCCGCTGCCAAGCGTCTCGGCGCTTCGGGTGTGGTTCGCCTGAACAAGGAGAACGTCCAGATCATCATCGGTCCGAAGGCCGAACTGGTGGCTGACGTGATGCGTGGTCTCAAGGGGGGCGTGGCTGCACCGGCTCCGGTCGCTGCGCCGGTGCCGGCTCCTGCCGCCGCACCCAAGGCTGCTGCGGGTGATCTGGTGCTGGTTGCGCCGATTTCGGGCGAGATCGTGGCGCTCGAAGAAGTGCCGGATCCGGCATTTGCCAGCAAGGCTGTTGGCGAAGGCGTGGCGATCCGCCCGACCGGCAAGCTTGTCGTGTCGCCGGTCGCGGGGACCATCGTCAAGATCTTCAACAGCAACCATGCGTTTGCGCTGCTGGCGGACAACGGTGCCGAACTGATCGTCCACGTCGGTGTCGATACCGTGAAACTCGGCGGTCAGGGCTTCAAGCGCCTGGCCGAGCAGGGCGCACGCGTCAATGCGGGTGATCCGGTGCTCGAACTCGATCTGGCTTACCTCGAGCAGAACGCCCAGTCGGTGATCAGCCCGGTGATCGTCAGCAACATCGACCAGTTCGCGGGTGTTGCCAATGTGGCGACCGGTTCGGTCGTTGCGGGCCAGACGAAGCTGTACACGCTGAAAGCCAAGTAAGCGCTTGTCGCCACCTTCGGGTGGCGCAATAAAAAACCCCGGTTCAGGCCGGGGTTTTTTATTGCGCGCGGTTTGCGTTGTTGCCGGTGGGGCAGGAGCCGGGCACAAAAAAACGGGCCGCAAGGCCCGTTTTCATGGTGAGGCGGATCAGCCCAGCAGGTGCTTGATCGCGTCGCGCTCTTCCGACAGCTCCTTCGCGGTCGCATCCATGCGGGCGCGGCTGAATTCGCTGATTTCCAGACCTTCGACGATGGTGTACTTGCCGTCCTTGCAGGTTACCGGGTAGCCGTAGATCAGGTCGCTGTAACCGTATTCGCCGTTCGCCGGAACGCCCATGGTGACCCAGTCGCCTTCCGGCGTGCCGAGCACCCAGTTGCGGATGTGGTCGATGGCGGCGTTGGCGGCCGAAGCGGCCGACGACAGGCCGCGTGCCTTGATGATGGCGGCGCCGCGCTGTTGCACGGTCGGGATGAACTCGCTTTCGAGCCATTTCTGGTCGTTGATCAGGCTGGCGGCGTTCTGGCCCTTCACTTCGGCGTGGAAGATGTCCGGGTACTGGGTGGCCGAGTGGTTGCCCCAGATGATCATCTTCTTGACGTCGGTGACGGCGTTGCCGGTCTTCTGGCCGATCTGCGTCAGTGCGCGGTTGTGGTCCAGACGCATCATCGCGGTGAAGTTGGCCGGGTTCAGGTCCGGCGCGTTCTTCATGGCGATGTAGGCATTGGTGTTGGCCGGGTTGCCGACCACGAGCACCTTGACGTCACGGCTGGCGACTTCGTTCAGCGCGCGGCCCTGGGTGGTGAAGATTGCGCCGTTGGCTTCGAGCAGGTCCTTGCGTTCCATGCCCGGGCCGCGCGGACGGGCGCCGACCAGCAGGGCGATGTCGGCATCCTTGAAGGCGACCTTCGGGTCGTCGCTCTGGATGATGCCTTGCAGCAACGGGAATGCGCAGTCGTCCAGTTCCATGACGACGCCGTTCAGCGCCGGCAGGCTGGGGGTGATGTCCAGCAGTTGCAGGATGACCGGCTGGTCCGGGCCGAGCATGGCGCCGGAAGCAATGCGGAACAGCAGGCTGTAGCCGATCTGGCCGGCTGCGCCGGTAACGGCGACGCGTACGGGTTTTTTCATTGGTTCACTCCGAAACTCGGCGGTTGTCCGCCGTCAACGACTACGGCAATGCGTCACAAATCGGCATCGCGCGTATTGAAAGAGATATGCCTTTAGCCGAAGCAGTCTATCACGCGATCCCAGTCCGTGTGCAGGCTGTGGCGTGCCGGTCGGCGAAAACACATCTATCTTTTGTCTTATATAAGACTGTAGTAGACTCCGGTCCGACAACATGATAAAAAGCCAATCCAGATGCCCATGCGCAAGCTCACTGTTCAACCCCTCTATCGGCAGGTCATGCGGGAGGTGCTGGTCTCGATCGAGGCGGGCGCCTGGCGCGAGGACGAGCCGCTGCCCAGCGAGGTGGAGCTCGGGGTGCGCTTCGGCGTCAGTCAGGGGACGGTTCGCAAGGCGCTGGATGCGCTGGTCGCCGAAGGCTTGCTGTACCGCCGTCAGGGTGTCGGTACGTTTGTCGAGGGGGCGAACGATTTTCTGGCTCGCGGCCGCTTTACCGGCTTGACCGGTGACGATGCGCAGGTGCCGAAGTTCGAGTTGCTCGGCTGCGTCAAGATCCACGCCGGCGAGCAGCTGGCCGAGATACTCGGCCTGCGCCGCGGTGCGGCGCTGTGGCAGGTGAGAAGGCATGTACGGGTTGCCGGCGAGCTGGTCGGCATCGAGGAGATGCTGCTGCCGGAGGCGAATTTTCCCGAGCTGGACGTGCGGCGGATCCGCGAGCTCAAGGGTAATGTGCGCGAGCTGTGCTGGCGGGATTTCGGGGTGAGGCTGAAGGATGCCGAGGTACGCTACAAGGCGTTGCCGGCATCGCAGGCCGAGGCAAGATTGTTGCAGTGCGAGCTCAACGAACCCTTGCTGCAGGTGGTGCGTCTGGCGCGGGATTTCGAAGGGCGGCCGCAGATGTGGAGCGTGGCCTGGATGAAGACCGAGCAGTGGGCATTCGAGCCGCCGGTGCTGATGCAGGGCTGATGGCGGGCGAGGTCGGGAAAGCCGCAGTGTGCTGCCCGGCGAGGTTTGACAGAATGTGGCCTGAACGCCGCCGGGACGGTGGCGGCAGGCTGGCAAGGCGCTGGCGAGTGGGTCGCCGGTGCCGATCATCAAGGAGAGGATAAGCGCGTATGAACAAAACACGCCCCAAGCACTTGGCGCTGTGGCAGATCAGGTTCCCCCTGCCTGCCATCGTGTCGGGTCTGCACCGGATCAGTGGCGCCCTGCTGGTGCTGGCGATTCCCTTTGTGTTGTACGCGCTGGAAGGCTCGCTGTCGTCCGCTGAGCGTTTTGACGCGTTCCGCGCCTGTATCGGCCATCCGGTCGTCAAGCTCGGCCTGCTGGTCGTGCTGTGGGGTCTGCTGCACCACGCCTGTGCCGGCACCCGTTTCCTGTTGATGGATATCCACAAGGGTATCGATCTGCCGACCGCGCGCCTGAGCGCGAAGCTCGTCATGGCGGTCAGCCTGGTTCTTACTGTCGTGATCGGGGTGGTGGCATGGTAAATCGCAAGGTTGTCGGTGCGCACTACGGTCTGCGCGACTGGCTGGTTCAGCGCGTGACCGCCGTGATCATGCTGGTCTACGGCATCGGTGTCGCCGCTTTCGTCCTGTTCGCCTCGGGTGCGTCGTTCGAAGCCTGGCAGGCGCTGTTCGCCTGTACCTGGGTCAAGGTGCTGACCACCGTGACCATCGTCGCGGTGCTGTGGCACGCCTGGGTCGGTACCCGCGACATCTGGATGGATTACGCCTATCACACCGGCGTGCGTCTGACGCTGCATGTGCTGACGATCCTCTGGCTCGTCGCCAGCTTTGTTTACTCGGTTAAAGTCGTGTGGGGTGCGTAATGTCGGTTCCGGTTCGTAAATTCGATGCAGTGATCGTCGGCGCCGGCGGTGCCGGTCTGCGCGCAGCACTGCAGCTGTCCGAAGCCGGCCTGAAGACCGCCGTGCTCTCCAAGGTGTTTCCGACCCGCTCGCACACGGTGGCGGCGCAGGGTGGCGTGTCGGCATCGCTCGGCAACTCCGAGCCCGACCACTGGCACTGGCACATGTACGACACCGTCAAGGGTTCCGACTGGCTCGGCGACCAGGATGCGATCGAGTTCATGTGCCGCGAAGCGCCGAACGTCGTCGTCGAGCTCGAGCACTTCGGCATGCCGTTCGACCGCAACGCCGACGGCACGATCTACCAGCGTCCGTTCGGCGGCCACATGAGCAACTTCGGCGAAAAGCCGGTCCGCCGCGCCTGTGCCGCCGCCGACCGTACCGGCCACGCCATGCTGCACGCGCTGTACCAGCGCAACGTGCGCGCCAATACGCAGTTCTTTGTCGAATGGATGGCGCTGGACCTCGTTCGTGACGAGCAGGGCAACGTCCAGGGCGTCGTCGCCATGGAAATGGAAACGTCGGACGTCTACGTGTTCCAGGCCAAGGCGACGCTGTTCGCCACCGGCGGCGCCGGCCGCATCTTCGCGTCGTCGACCAATGCCTTCATCAATACCGGTGACGGCCTCGGCATGGCGGCACGCGCCGGCATTCCGCTCGAAGACATGGAATTCTGGCAGTTCCACCCGACCGGCGTCGCCGGTGCCGGCGTGCTGATCACCGAAGGCGTACGCGGCGAGGGTGGTATCCTGCGCAACTCGGCCGGCGAGCGCTTCATGGAGCGTTACGCGCCGAACGCCAAGGATCTGGCGTCGCGCGACGTCGTATCGCGCGCCATGGTCACCGAGATCAACGAAGGTCGCGGTTGCGGTCCGAACAAGGACCACGTGCTGCTCGACATCACCCACCTGGACCCGGAAGTCATCAAGTCCAAGCTGCCGGGCATCCGCGAGATCTCGATCAAGTTCGCCAACGTCGACCCGATCAAGGCGCCGATTCCGGTCGTGCCGACCTGCCACTACCAGATGGGCGGCATTCCGACCAACTACAAGGGCGAGGTGATCGTCGACGAGAAGCCGGTGACCGGTTTCTACGCCGCCGGCGAAGTCGCCTGCGCGTCGGTGCACGGCGCCAACCGCCTCGGCACCAACTCGCTGCTCGACCTGCTGGTATTCGGCAAGAGCTCGGGCAACTCGATGATCGACTACATCAAGACCGCGCCGAAGGATCTGCCGGCGCTGGCGATGGCCGACGTCGAACGTTCGCTGGCCCGCGTCGAGCGTCTGAACCAGCAGAGCAACGGTACGCAGGTCAACGACGCCCGTGCCGCAATGCAGGCCACCATGCAGAAACACTGCGGCGTGTTCCGCTTCAAGGACATGCTTGCCGAAGGCGTGGCGAAGATTCTGGAAGTCGAAAAGCTGGTCAAGACCATCGAGATTGCCGACAAGTCCAAGACCTTCAATACCGCGCGCCTCGAAGCGCTGGAGCTCGAGAACCTGATCGAAGTCGCCAAGGCGACGATGATCTCGGCCGATGCCCGCACCGAATCGCGCGGCGCCCACGTCCGCGACGACGCCGAGGACACGCCGGAGCGCCCGAACGGCCGTGACGACGAAAACTGGCTCAAGCACACGCTGTGGCATCGCGACGGCAACCAGCTCAAGTACAAGCCGGTGACGATGAAGCCGCTGTCGGTCGATACGATCGCCCTGAAGACCCGCTCCTACTGAGGGGAATGCATCAATGACTACCCGTACCGTCAAATTCAGCATCTACCGCTTCGATCCGGAAAAGGACGCGAAGCCGTACATGAAGGACTACACCGTCGAACTCGATTCGACCGACCGCAAGCTGCTCGACGCGCTGGTCAAGCTCAAGGTCGTCGACGATGCGATCTCGTTCCGCCGCTCGTGCCGCGAAGGCGTCTGCGGCTCGGACGCGATGAACATCAACGGCAAGAACGGCCTGGCCTGCGTGACCGACATCGACACGCTCAAGCAGCCGATCCAGATCCGTCCGCTGCCGGGCCTGCCGGTGGTGCGCGACCTGATCGTCGACATGACGCAGTTCTTCAAGCAGTACCACTCGATCAAGCCGTACGTGATCAACGACACGCCGGCGCCGGATCGCGAGCGTCTGCAGTCGCCGGAAGACCGCGAGGAGCTGAACGGCCTGTACGAGTGCATCCTGTGCGCGTGCTGCTCGACGTCCTGTCCTTCGTTCTGGTGGAACCCGGACAAGTTCGTCGGCCCGGCCGGCCTGCTCGCCGCCTATCGCTTCATTGCGGATACCCGCGATACGGCGACCAACGAGCGTCTGGATAATCTGGAAGACCCGTACCGGCTGTTCCGCTGCCACTCGATCATGAACTGCGTCGACGTCTGCCCGAAGGAACTCAATCCGACCAAGGCGATCGGCAAGATCAAGGATCTGATGGTCAAGCGCATCGCCTGATCACGGATCGGTCGACGACAAGGGGAAGTGAGGCATGGAAGAAGTAGAGCTGAAACGCATCCTGTGGCGCTCGCGCCGCGGCCTGCTGGAGCTGGACCTGCAGCTGGAGCGTTTCGTTGCCGATGTGCTGCCGACGCTGTCGGACGCCGAACTGGCGCTCTATGGCGATGTCCTGCTGCTTCCCGACCAGGATTTCCTGGCCTACGTGAACGGTGCGGTCGCATGTCCCGACGCGCGACTCGTGCCGATGATCGAGCGCATCCGCGCAGCACAACGATAACGGTGGCGGGCTCGATCCCGCACCCAACCTGGAGCCTATAGAGATGGAAAACAAGGTCACCCTGACTTACAAGAATGGTGAGCAGTCGATCGATCTGCCGGTGCTGCCGGCAACGCTCGGTCCGAGTGTGGTCGACATCCGTGCCTTTTCGAAGACCGGCATGTTCACCTTCGACCCGGGCTTCCTCGCCACGTCGGCGTGCGAATCGCAGATCACCTACATCGACGGTGACCTTGGCCAACTCTATTACCGCGGCTACCCGATCGAGCAACTGGCCGAGCACTCGGACTACCTCGAATCGTGCTACCTGCTGATCTACGGCGAACTGCCGACCAAATCGCAGAAGGACGATTTCGTCCGCGTCGTCACCAAGCACACCATGGTGCACGACCAGATGACCCGTTTCTTCCAGGGTTTCCGCCGTGACGCGCACCCGATGGCGATGATGGTCGGCGTGGTCGGCGCGCTGTCGGCGTTCTACCAGGACAGCCTCGACATCGCCGATCCGGAACACCGCCGTGTCGCGATCTACCGGCTGATCTCGAAGATCCCGACGATCGCCGCGATGTGCTACCGCTACAACCAGGGCTTGCCGTTCGAGTACCCGCGCAACGACCTCGGCTACACCGCCAACTTCCTGCACATGATGTTCTCGACGCCGTGCGAGCCGTACGAGCCGAACCCCGTGCTGGTGAAGGCGCTCGACCGCATCCTGATCCTGCACGCCGACCACGAGCAGAACGCGTCGACCTCGACCGTGCGTCTGGCCGGCTCGTCGGGTGCCAACCCGTTCGCATGCATCGCCGCCGGCATCGCCTGCCTGTGGGGCCCGTCGCATGGCGGCGCCAACGAAGCCGTGCTGAAGATGCTCGACGAGATCGGCTCGGTCGAGAACGTCCCGGCGTTCATGGAAGGCGTGAAGAACAAGACCCACAAGCTGATGGGCTTCGGTCACCGCGTCTACAAGAACATGGACCCGCGCGCAGCGATCATGAAAGAGACCTGCGACGAAGTGCTGAAGGAACTCGGCCTCGAGAACGATCCGAAGTTCAAGCTGGCGATGGCACTGGAAAAGATCGCGCTGGAAGACCCGTACTTCATCGAGCGCAAGCTGTACCCGAACGTCGACTTCTACTCGGGCATCGTGCTGACCGCGCTGGGCATTCCGGTGTCGATGTTCACGGTGATCTTCGCGCTGGCCCGTACCGTTGGCTGGATCAGCCACTGGAACGAAATGATTTCGGACCCGGCAATGAAGATCGGCCGTCCGCGCCAGCTGTACACCGGCTCGCCGCGTCGCGACTACGTAGATATCAAAAATCGCGGTTAACCGCGTGGATGCGCCGCCTCTCGAGGGCGGCGCAATACCATAGCAGCCGGGCAACAAGACCCGCTGCGTCTGGCTAGATAGACAGGACAGAACCACAATGATGACCGAGTATCAGGTTAGTTCTCACCTCTTCGGCGGGAATGCACCGTTTATCGAGGAACTGTACGAACAGTACCTCGCCGATCCGACGTCGGTGGACGGCAAATGGCGCGAGTATTTCGACCGGCTGCAGCAGACGGCCGGTGCGATCGAGCGCGATGTGCCGCGTGCGCCGATCGAGGAATCGTTCCGCCAGATGGCCCGCAAGCCGCGTATCGTCGCCGCTGCGGGTGCCGCCGACGAGAAGGCGGTGCGCCAGCAGATCAACCTGCTGCGGCTGATCTCCGCCTACCGCGTACTCGGCAGCCGCAACGCAGCGCTCGATCCGCTGCGCCGGATGGACCAGGCCTACGTGCCCGAGCTCGATCCGAAGCATCACGGCTTCTCGGATGCCGACCAGGCCAAGGTCTTCGGCACCAACATCGCCGGCATGGAAAAGGCTTCGCTCGCCGAGGTGCTGTCCTTCCTGAAGCAGACGTACTGCGGCAGCATCGGCCTCGAGTACATGCACATCACCCGCTCGGACGAGAAGCACTGGGTTCAGCAATGGTTCGAGTCGCGCCGTTCGACCTCGCAGTACAACGCCAGCCAGAAGAAACGCATCCTCAAGCAGGTCACCGCGGCGGAAACGCTCGAGCAGTACCTGCACAAGAAGTACGTCGGCCAGAAGCGCTTCTCGCTCGAAGGCGGCGATTCGCTGATTCCGGCGATGGACTACCTGACCCAGCTGTCCGGTGCGACCGGCGTGCAGGAAATCGTCATCGGCATGGCCCACCGCGGCCGCCTGAACATGCTGGTGAACATCCTTGGCAAGCAGCCGCGCGACCTGTTCAGCGAGTTCGAAGGCCGTTACACCACGCAGCTCGCCTCGGGCGACGTGAAGTACCACATGGGCTTCTCGAGCGACATTCCGACCGCCCACGGCCCGGTGCACCTGAGCCTCGCGTTCAACCCGTCGCACCTTGAAATCGTCAACCCGGTGGTGGTCGGTTCGGTCCGCGCGCGCCAGCAGCGCCGCAACGACAAGACCGGCGACCAGGTGCTGCCGGTGCTGATCCACGGCGACTCGGCCTTCATCGGCCTGGGCACCAACCAGGGCACGTTCAACCTGTCGCAGACGCGCGGTTACGGTACCGGCGGTACCGTGCACATCGTCGTCAACAACCAGGTCGGCTTCACGACCTCGGACGTGCGCGACAACCGTTCGACCCTGTACTGTACCGACATCGCCAAGATGGTCGAAGCGCCGGTCTTCCACGTCAACGGCGACGATCCGGAGGCCGTGTGCCTCGTGGTCGAAGCGGCGATGGCGTTCCGCAAGACCTTCCGCAAGGACGTGGTCATCGACATCGTCTGCTTCCGTCGCTGGGGCCACAACGAGGCCGACGATCCCTTCGTCACCCAGCCGATGATGTACAAGAAGATCGGCCAGCACCCGGGCGTACGCAAGAAGTACGCCGACCGTCTCGTGGCCGAAGGCGTCGTTTCCGAAGCCGAAGCCAGCGAAATGATCGACGCCTACCGCGCGGCACTGGATCGCGGCGAGCACGTCGAACAGACCACGCTGACCGACTACAAGCGCAACTTCGCGATCGACTTCGGCAAGTACATGGGCAACCACTGGCGCCACCCGGTCGATACCGCGGTGCGTCTGGGCGGCCTGCAGCGTCTGGCCGAGAAGTTCAACGCGGTGCCGGAAAACTTCAAGCTGCGCGCCAACGTGGAGAAGATCCTCAAGGAACGCGGTGAAATGGTCGCCGGCAACGCGCCGGTCGACTTCGGCATGGCCGAGTCGCTCGCCTATGCCACGCTGGTGACCGAAGGCTACGCGGTGCGGATTTCGGGTGAAGACTCGGGCCGCGGCACCTTCAACCACCGCCACGCCGTCGTGCACGACCAGAACCGCGAGAAATGGGACCAGGGCGCCTACATTCCGCTGCAGCACCTGTCGGACAGCCAGGCGCACTTCACCGTCATCGACTCGATCCTGAACGAGGAGGCGGTGCTGGCGTTCGAATACGGCTACGCCTCGTCGGCGCCGGAAGAGCTGGTGATCTGGGAAGCGCAGTTCGGTGACTTCGCCAACGGCGCGCAGGTCGTGATCGACCAGTTCATCACCTCGGGCGAAACCAAGTGGGGCCGCCTGTGCGGCCTGACGATGATGCTGCCGCACGGCTACGACGGCCAGGGCCCGGAACACAGCTCGGCCCGCGTCGAGCGCTACCTGCAGATGTGCGCCGAGCACAACGTCCAGGTCGTGCAGCCGTCCGAAGCCAGCCAGATCTTCCACGTGCTGCGCCGGCAGATGCTGCGCCCGGTCCGCAAGCCCCTGATCATCATCATGAGCAAGCGGCTGCTGAAGGCGAAGTTTGCCGCCAGCCCGATCGAGCAGTTCAGCAGCGGCGCCTTCCGCAACGTGATCGGCGATACCGCCGAACTCGATGCCAAGAAGGTCAAGCGCGTCCTCGTCTGCGCCGGTCAGGTGTACTACGACCTCGCCACGGCCCGTGCCGAACGCGAGATCAAGGACATCGCCATCGTCCGCGTCGAGCAGCTGTACCCGTTCCCGACCGAAGAGCTGCAGGCCGAGTTCGAGAAGTATCCGAACGCCCGCGAAGTCGTCTGGGTCCAGGAAGAGCCGCGCAACCAGGGCGCCTGGCACCAGATCCGCCACCGCCTCGAAGGCTGCACCTCGCCGAAGCAGGAACTCAAGTTCGCAGGTCGCCCGTCGTCGGCATCGCCGGCCGTCGGCTACATGAGCAAGCACACCGCCCAGCTCAAGGCCTTCGTCGACGAAGCACTGACGCTGTAATTGCCGCGGGGCGGCGCCGCCGCCCCGAACCGCCTCAAGCCGGAACCCAAGCTGGAACCCGAGCTGGAACGAATTGGAGAAACATCAATGATCATCGAAGTCAAAGTACCGCAGTTGCCGGAATCCGTGACCGAAGCCACGCTGCTGACGTGGAAGAAGAAGGCCGGCGAAGCCGTAGCGCGCGACGAGAACCTGATCGACATCGAAACCGACAAGGTCGTGCTGGAAATCCCGGCGCCGCAAGCCGGTGTGCTGGTGTCGATCATCAAGAACGAAGGCGACACCGTCGGCAGCGACGAGCTGATCGCGACCATCGACACCGAGGCCAAGGTGGCCGCAGCGGCGCCGGCGGTATCGGCGCCGAGCGCAGCCATCGTCGAACAGCAGCAGCGCATCGAAGCCGCCGCGGCTTCGGCCGGCGTGCCGGCTTCGGCACTCGGTTTCGGTTCGGCCGTGATGCCGGCCGCGAAGAAGCTCGCTGCCGACACCGGCGTCGACGTGTCGAAGGTCGAAGGCACCGGTCGTGGTGGTCGCGTGCTGAAGGAAGACGTGCAGAACGCGCTGAACAAGCCGGCCGCCGCACCGGCTGCAGCGCCGGTTGCCGCCGGCGAACGCGCCGAGCAGCGCGTGCCGATGAGCCGCCTGCGCCAGCGCGTGGCCGAGCGCCTGCTCGAGTCGCAACAGACCAACGCCATCCTGACGACGTTCAACGAAGTCAACATGAAGCCGTTGATGGACCTGCGCAACAAGTACAAGGACCGCTTCGAGAAGGAACACGGCGTGAAGCTCGGCTTCATGGGTTTCTTCGTCAAGGCGGCCGTGCACGCGCTGAAGAAGTATCCGATCGTCAACGCGTCGGTCGACGGTAACGACATCGTCTACCACGGCTACTTCGACATCGGCGTTGCCGTCGGTTCGCCGCGCGGCCTCGTCGTACCGGTGATCCGCAACGCCGACCAGCTCTCGCTGGCCGACATCGAGAAGACCATCGCCGACTTCGGCAAGCGCGCGCAGGAAGGCAAGCTGGGTCTGGACGAACTCACCGGCGGTACCTACACGATCTCGAACGGCGGCACCTTCGGTTCGATGATGTCGACCCCGATCATCAACCCGCCGCAATCGGCGATCCTCGGCATGCACGCGACCAAGGAACGTGCCGTGGTCGAGAACGGCGAGATCGTCGCCCGCCCGATGATGTACCTGGCGCAGTCGTACGACCACCGGATCATCGACGGCCGCGAAGCGGTGCTGTCGCTGGTGGCGATCAAGGAAGCGATCGAAGACCCGGCCCGCCTGCTGCTGGACCTGTAATTCCGGAAATGGGCGGGGCAACCCGCCCGAACGCGCGAGCACGGCTCGCATCAGCTTAGGAAAACAACATGTCGCAACAATTCGACGTCGTCGTGATCGGTGCTGGCCCCGGCGGCTACATCGCAGCGATCCGTGCTGCGCAACTGGGTTTCAGCACCGCCTGCATCGACGAGTTCAAGAACAAGGAAGGCAATGCCAGCCTCGGCGGCACCTGCCTGAACGTCGGCTGCATTCCGTCCAAGGCGCTGCTCGAATCGTCGGAAAACTGGGAGCGCATCGAGCACAAGTTCGCCGCGCACGGCATTACCGTTGAAGGTGCGAAGTTCGACGTCGCCAAGATGCTCGAACGCAAGAATGGCATCGTCAACAAGCTGACCCAGGGCATCGGCTTCCTGTTCAAGAAGAACAAGGTCACCAGCCTGCACGGCCACGGCCGCATCCTCGGCCGCAACGGCGACCGCTGGCAGCTCGAAGTCGCCGACGGCGACAAGACCGACGTGGTCGAAGCCACCCACGTGATCATCGCTACCGGTTCGACCCCGCGCGCCTTCCCGGGCGTGCCGTTCGACAACGACCTCGTGCTCGACAACGAAGGCGCGCTGGCGATTCCGGCCGTGCCGAAGAAGCTCGGCGTGATCGGTGCCGGCGTCATCGGTCTGGAAATGGGCTCGGTCTGGAAGCGCCTCGGCGCCGACGTGACGGTGCTCGAAGCCGCACCGGGCTTCCTGCTCGCCGCCGACGAAGCGGTCGCCAAGGAAGCGCACAAGATCTTCACCAAGGATCTGGGCCTGAAGATCAACACCAGCGTGAAGATCGCCAAGGTCGAGCCGGGCAAGAAGGGCGTCAAGGTCGAGTATGCCGACAGCGAAGGCAAGGACCACAGCATCACCTTCGACAAGCTGATCGTCGCGATCGGCCGCGTGCCGAACACCTGGAACCTCGCTGCCGACGGCGTGGGCCTGCCGGTCGACGAGCGCGGCTTCATCGTCGTCGACGGCGAATGCCGGACCAGCCTGCCGAACGTCTGGGCGATCGGTGACGTCGTCCGCGGTCCGATGCTGGCACACAAGGCGTCGGAAGAAGGTGTCGCGGTGGCCGAGCGCATCGCCGGCCAGCACCCGCACATCGACTTCAACACCGTGCCGTGGGTCATCTACACCAGCCCGGAAATGGCCTGGGTCGGCAAGACCGAACAGCAACTGAAGGCCGAGGGCGTCGACTACCGCAAGGGCCAGTTCCCGTTCGGCCCGAACGGCCGTGCGCTGGGTCTGGGCGAAGTCGCCGGCTTCTGCAAGATGCTGGCCGATGCCAAGACCGACCGCATCCTCGGCGTGCACATCATCGGTCCGTTCGCGTCCGAACTGATCGCCGAAGCCGTGGTGGCGATGGAGTTCAACGCATCGTCCGAAGACATCGCCCGTATCGTCCACGCGCACCCGTCGCTGTCCGAATCGCTGCACGAAGCGGCACTCGGCGTCGACAAGCGTGGCCTGCACAGCTGATTAACCAGCGGAACGGCGCCGACCGTTCCGTATCTTTCCTGACTGAGGAATACACGAGATGAATCTCCACGAGTATCAAGCCAAGGAACTGCTGGCCAAGTATGGCCTGCCGGTACAGAAGGGCATTCTGGCGAACAGCGCCGAAGAAGCCGCAGCCGCTTACGACACCCTCGGCGGCAAGTTCGCCGTGGTCAAGGCCCAGGTGCACGCCGGTGGCCGTGGCAAGGCCGGTGGCGTCAAGGTGGTGAAGAGCCGCGAAGAAGCCGCTGAAGTCGCCAAGACCCTGATCGGCACCAACCTGGTGACCTACCAGACCGACGCAGCCGGCCAGCCGGTGCACTCGGTGCTGGTGTGCGAAGACATGTACCCGGTGCAGCGCGAGCTGTATCTGGGCGCCGTGGTCGATCGTTCGAGCCAGCGCGTCGTGTTCATGGTGTCGACCGAAGGTGGCGTCGAGATCGAGAAGGTTGCCGAAGAAACCCCGGAAAAGATCATCAAGATCGAGATCGATCCGCTGGTCGGCGCTCAGCCGTTCCAGGGCCGCGACGCTGCGTTCGCGCTCGGCCTGCAAGGTCCGCAGATCGCCGCGTTCACCAAGCTGTTCCTCGGTGCCGCCAAGGCCTTCATCGAGAACGACTTCGCGCTGTTCGAAGTGAACCCGCTGGCGCTGCGTGAAAATGGCGAGCTGGCGTGCGTCGACGGCAAGATCAACCTCGACTCCAACGCCCTGTACCGTCACCCGGAGCTGCTGGCCCAGCGTGACAAGTCGCAGGAAAACGAGCGTGAAGTGAAGGCGTCCGAGTTCGAACTGAACTACGTCGCGCTCGAAGGCAACATCGGCTGCATGGTCAACGGCGCCGGTCTGGCGATGGCCACGATGGACATCATCAAGCTCAAGGGCGGCCAGCCGGCCAACTTCCTCGACGTTGGCGGCGGCGCAACCAAGGAACGCGTGATCGAAGCGTTCAAGCTGATCCTGGCCGACGAATCGGTCAAGGGCGTGCTGATCAACATCTTCGGCGGCATCGTCCGTTGCGACATGATCGCCGAAGCGATCATCGCCGCCGTCAAGGAAGTGAACGTGACCGTGCCGGTCGTGGTCCGTCTGGAAGGCAACAACGCCGAACTCGGCGCCAAGCTGCTCGACGAATCGGGCCTGAAGCTGACTTCGGCCCAGGGCCTGAACGACGCGGCCGAGAAGATCGTCGCCGCGCTGACCTGATCACCTGCATACGGATAAGGAATAAACCAATGAGCGTTTTGGTCAACAAAGATACGAAAGTGCTGGTGCAAGGCTTCACCGGCAAGAACGGTACCTTCCATGCCGAGCAGGCGCTGAAGGTCGGCACCAAGGTCGTCGGTGGCGTGACCCCGGGCAAGGGCGGTTCCGAGCACCTCGGCCTGCCGGTGTTCAACACCATGAAGGACGCCGTGCGCCAGACCCAGGCCGATGCATCGGTGATCTACGTGCCGGCACCGTTCGCCAAGGATTCGATCCTCGAAGCGATCGACAGCGGCGTGAAGCTGATCGTCTGCATCACCGAAGGCGTGCCGACGCTGGACATGCTGTACGTGAAGAAGGCCGTCGACGAAGCCGGCATCCGCCTGATCGGCCCGAACTGCCCCGGCATCATCACCCCGGGCGAGTGCAAGATCGGCATCATGCCGTGGCACATCCACCAGCCGGGCCGTATCGGCATCGTGTCGCGTTCGGGCACGCTGACGTACGAAGCCGTGGCGCAAACCACCGCACTGGGTCTGGGTCAGTCGACCTGCATCGGTATCGGTGGCGACCCGATCCCGGGCACCAGCCACATCGACGCGCTGAAGCTGTTCCAGGACGATCCGGATACCGACGCGATCATCATGATCGGTGAAATCGGTGGCTCGGCCGAAGAAGAAGCGGCCGAATTCGCCAAGTCCTACGTGACCAAGCCGGTTGTCGGCTATATCGCCGGCGTCACCGCGCCGAAAGGCAAGCGCATGGGCCACGCCGGTGCGATCATCTCGGGCGGCAAGGGCACGGCCGAAGAAAAGTTCGCCGCGTTCGAGCGTGCAGGCATCGCCTACACCCGCAGCCCGGCCGAACTCGGCAAGACCATGTTCGAACTGCTGAAAAGCAAGAACATGATCTGATCACGCAGAAGCGTGAAAAGAAAACGCCACCTTCGGGTGGCGTTTTTGTTGTTGCCCGGCGACGATCAGGGGGAGGCTTAGAACCTATCCGGTAGGCGAGCGAGCCAAAGCAGTTTGGCCCCCGCCCGGAGCGCAGAAACCGGAATGTACGTGTAAGTACATGAGGACGACCCGAAGGTAGCCCCCTTGCGGGGTTCGGAGCACCGGACGGGGCCAAAATGCGCAGGCGTAGCCGCCTAATGGAATAGGTTCTTACTTGCCGCTGTTGATCCGGTCCTGGATGTGCTTGGCGCGGTCGGCGGATGCCGGATGCGAACTCATGATGCTGCTGTTGCCGCCGTCGAGTTTGGCCAGCTTCTGGAAGCTCGTGACCAGCGCCTGCGGGTTGTAGCCCTTGCTTCTGAGCAGGTCGTACGAATAGTCGTCTGCCTGGCTTTCCTGCTTTTGCGAGAACTGCGCGTTGATCAGTTGCTCGGAGAGGTCGGCCAGTTGCGACTTGCTCAGCGCGCTCACCGTGGCATTGCCGACGGCACCAACCGCACCGCGCGCGGCGGCAACGCCATAGGCGACCTGCGCGGCCTTCTTGGTGTGGCCGAGCGCCACGTGGCCGATTTCGTGGCCGAGCACCGCGCGAACTTCGTCGTCACTCATCAGGTCCAGCAGCCCGCCGTAGACGCGCACGCAGCCGTTGGCCATCGCCCAAGCGTTCACGTCCTTGGTCTGGTACACCTTGAAGTCGAGCGTGGCGCCGTTGACGCTGGTCGGCAGGCCCTTCATCACATTGGCGAGCCGCTTGGCGTAAACGCTGTTCGTTGGCGCGATCTTGGACTTGGCGTCCTGTTGCTGGCACGACTGGACCGACAGCTGCTGGACGTCGGCATCGGTCAGCATCGCCGCCTGCGCGGCGGTCGCGCCCGACTGCAGCAGGGCATTGGCGTCCATCTGGGCGCAGCCGGTGAAGGCCAGTACGCTGGCGGCGATCGCGGCAAGGCGGATTTTCATTTCAGCTTCCTATCGTCAATAAATTTTGATTTGAAAGAAATTATAGAAATTTGTGACAGAAATCCATCGGGGATTTCCGAACATGCCGGTCCTTGCCGACAGCGTGCAAGGCGGTACCGGCCGCGATCAACCGAGGAAGGCGCGAAGCTGCATCCAAGCGTCGATCTTGTCCTGCACCGGCATCGTATGTGCCGGGCTGGTCGACGGCAGCGCGATGCAGTGCAACCTTGCCGGAATCAGCGTGTGGCCGAGCCGGTAGGCGGTCAGGCCGTTGAAAGCGACTGCACCCAGGTCGGGGAGGGTATCGATCAGCGCCGCCAGCGGGTTGGCCTCGATCTCGCGCAAAGCCTGATCGAGGCTGCCCCGGCGTTTTGCCGTGCCGACGACATCCCACAGGCCGATCCGGTGCGCGAGCAGGGCGGCGAGCCGGTCGTCATAAGCCATCGTGTCGAGCGCGCAGCCGGTCAAGGCCGACATGACGGGCCAGAACGCGTTGCGCGGATGGGCGTAGTACGCCTGCGCGGCGAGCGAGGCGTCGCCGGGCAGGCTGCCGAGGATCAGCAGTCGGGTGGTGGTCGAGGTGACCGGCGCAAGGCTGGTTTTCAGCATGTCGGCGTGAATACTTGGCGATCGTCGTGGTGAAATTGATGTAGTTGTGATTGATGTTTATCAGCAAAATAGACGTAATAAAGTTACGAACTCATCAGGAGCAACATCGTGCGCAAGCTGCTGGAAAAAATTGAACGCAAGGCCCAGGCAATGCTCGAACAACGGTACAGCCATCTGTTCCGTTGAACCAGTACCACACCTTCGGAAATGCCACCGCGCCCCGGTGGCATTTTTCATGGGCGGACGTCATGCGGCGAGCAACAGGCCGTCGCGACCGAGTTTTCGCGCCAGCGTGACAAAGGCCGTCGTTGCCGGCGAGCATTGCCGCTTGTCCAGTATCGCGAGGCCGATGCTGCGCCGGACCGGCGGATCGAGGGGGCGGGCGACCCAGCGTCCATCCCGGTTGGCCGGGGCAGGCAACGCCAGCTCGGCTACGACGGTGATGCCATCGCCTCGGGCAACGGTGTCCAGCGTACTGATCAGCTGCGTGCAGCGGTAGCGGACTTTGGGATCCAGGCCTGCCGACGCGAACAGCCCGCCGACGAGTTCGGCCGAACCGGCTTCGGTCAGCACGAACGGATCGTTGCATAGCGCCGCGAGCGGTACCGCCGCCAATGCGGCCAGCGGGTGGCCGGCCGGGACGACGGCAAGCAGTTGATCGTCGATCAGTGCAACGGTATCGAAGTGCTCGCTCGGCAGCACGACGAAGCCGACGTCGATCCTGCGCTCGTCCAGCCACTGTACGACCTGCCGGTCAGGGCCTTCGTCGATGTGGACTTCGATACCCGGAAAACTGCGCCGGAATTGCGCCAGCACCTGCGGCAGCAGCCGTGTCGACGCCGTCGGCCCGAACGAGCCGATACGCAGGCTGCCGGTTTTCATCCCACGGGCGTCGGCCGCTTCCTGCCGCATGGTTTCGGCCAGGCCGAGCATGGCCCGGGCGCGCTGCAGCAATACCTGCCCGATCCCGGTCGGTTCGATGTCGGTCTGGTGCCGTTGCAGCAGTTCGACGCCAAGCTCGCGCTCGAGTGCGCGCATCGCGTGCGAAACCGCCGACTGGCTGATGCCAAGCCGCATCGCCGCGGCGGTAAAGCCGCGCAGTTCGACGACCGTCGAGAAAATGTTCAGCTGCGTCAAGGTCATGGCGTTGCAGGATCATGAGTGTCTGCTCATTTTACTATGAGCATCCATGAGCTTGATGATGCGCCGTCGAGCCCGCTAGGTCGGGCTGTTCCGGATGGCTAAAAGCAATGCGTCTTTCCGATGACCGTTCCGTCTATCTGAAACTGTCCGCCGTCTCGGTCATCTGGGGCGGAACCTTCGTCGCCGGTCGTTTCCTGTCCGGCGGGGTGCCGCCGCTGCTGTCGGCCGGCATCCGCTTCCTGCTGGCCAGTGCGGTCCTGCTGGCGCTGATGCTGCTCGGGCGGCGGCTGGTGCGGCCAAGCCCCGGGCAGTGGTGCCAGCTTGCGCTGCTGGGGCTGATCGGCGTGTTCGGCTACAACGTGTGCTTTTTCTACGGGCTGCGCTACATCGACGCGTCGCGTGCGGCGCTGATCGTGGCGCTGAATCCGGTGGCGATTGCGCTGCTGGCTGCCGTGCTCCATCGCGAGAAGCCGTCGGGCTTGCGCCTGCTCGGCGTGCTGTTCTGCGTACTCGGCGCGGCGCTGGTCATTCTTGGCGGGAGCGGATCGCCGTCGCGAGCGGCGAACTGGATCGGCGATGCGCTGATCGTCGGCTGCGTGCTGGCCTGGGGCGTCTACAGCGTGTGCTCGCGACATCTGGCGGATGCCATCGGGCCGTTGCCGACGGTGAGCTTCTCGGTGTGCCTCGGTGCAGTCATGCTGACGGTGACTGCACTGCTGTCAGGGGAGGTGGGCGCGGCGTCGCTGTCCCGCATCACGCTGCCGCAGTGGGCGAGCCTCGCCTATCTCGGCGTGATCGGCTCGGCGCTTGCTTATGTCTGGTACTACGACGGCATCCGCCGGATCGGCGCCGCCCGTTCCGGCGCCTTTATTGCACTGAGTCCGCTGACCGCGGTGCTGCTCGGCGCCTTGTTGCTCGACGAGCGCCTGACGTGGCCGGTTGCAGCCGGGGGCATGCTGGCGGTGCTTGGCGTCGGGCTCAGCAACGCGCCGGTCGGCGCGCTGCGGAACGGCGTCAGCCGCGTACCAGTTCGCTGGCGTCGAAGCCCAATCGCAAGCCGCCCCAATGACGGCCGCCGACGTGGATCGGCAGGTCGAGCTCGGTCATGATCTCGCCGGTGTCGCGCACATAGGTCTGCAGCAGGAAGCGCTGGGTATTGCGCGCTGCACGCAGCCCGGCCGGGTCGTTGAAGATCCGCTTGTCACGGCTGTTGAGCAGGTCGACAGCCAGGTCGCCGGTTGCCGGTTTCGAGTACCAGCTGTTGTGGGTGGCGCCGTAACCGTTGGTGTCGGTTGCCAGCGAGAACTTGCCGCCGCTGGTTTCGCGGACCAGCGCGTCGTACAAGGGCTGGATTTCCTTCTCGAACAGGCCGTCGTAGCTGGTACGGAACTTCGGCGGATTGGTGCCCGCGACCGGCTGGTAGCGCTGGTCGAACACGTCGACGCCGCGCTGGATGAAGCCTTCGAGCTTTGCCGCGACCTGATCGCGGTAGTGGCCGGCGCGCTGGATCGCCGCGTCGAGCTCGCCCTGGCCGACGATGAAGCGGCCGATCATTTCCTGCACCTTCTCGGTGGCGGTCGACAGATCCTGCGACGACTGCGCCGAGCGCGTCATCCGCTCGTTGACCGCGAGCGAGAGCTGGTGGATTTCCGAGACGTTGGCGTTGACGGTGTTGTTGGCTTCGGTGAACTCCTCCAGCGTCGCGGCAATACCGGTCAGCGCGTCGCTGGTCGCCTCGAAGTCGCTCATCATCTTGGCAAACTGCCCGGACGCCTTGGCGACGACCTCGTGGGTCAGCTTGGCGTCGTGGGTGATCTGTACGGTCTCGGTCTGCGTTTCGGCAACCTGGCCGAGCATGCTGTCGATGTCGTGCGAGATGTTGTCGGTGGCGACGTGGACCTTCTCGGCCAGCTTGCGCACCTCGTCGGCGACGACGGCGAAGCCGCGACCGGCTTCGCCGGCACGCGCGGCCTCGATCGCGGCATTCAGCGCCAGCAGATTGGTCTGGCCCGAGATTTCCTTGATCAGGTCGACAATGGTCTTGATGCTCGCCGAGCGCTGGTTCAGCCCGTCGACCGTGCTGTTGAAGTTCTCGATCTTGGCGGTGATCGCGTTGATGCGCTCCGTCACGTCCTGCAGCTCGGCGTAGGAAGCATGGGCCAGTTCGAGATTCTGGCTGGTGGTTTCCGAAATCGCCTGCGTGCGCTGCGACACCTGGTTGATGCCGCTGGTCGTCGCGTTGCTCGCCTCGACCACGCCCTGCGCCAACTGGTCCTGCTGCTTGGTCGATGCGGCCGAGTCCTTGATGTTCTTCATCGATTTGGCGGCTTCGAGTGCAATGCCGACGGTCATCGTCTGCACGCTGGCGATGGTGTCGCGCTGACGCGCGAGAAAGCGGTTGCAGGTGCCGGCGAGCGCGCCGATCTCGTCACAGGTGATCACCGGCACGTCGACCGACAGGTCGCCCTCGCCACTGGACACCTCGGCGAATACCGTGGTGATCCGGCGGATCGGCCGGGTGATCCAGAAGTGGAAATAGCAGAACTGGATGGTGACCAGCGCCAGCATCAGCACCAGCATGCTCCAGCAGACGAGGCGCGCCGTGCCGAGTGGCTCGAGCAGGGCGCTTTGTGCGGCGGCATCGAGTTTCAGGCCGGTCGCGACGTCGGCGAGCCGGCCCTCGGCAAAATAAACCGCCAGCAGGGTCGCCAGCGGCAGCAGCGCGAACAGATACAAAAAGGCGAACTTGCGCCCCAGTGTCGGCAGCAGGCGCCGCTCCAGCGCCGTGTGGAACCCGGTGGAACCGCTCATCTTGTCGATCTCCCCAGCAATGCACGCCATCGGCGTGTCAGCATGTGACTGTGTTCTTATATTTATTTCGGCCCGGCCGGGTGGAACTTGAGCCCGCCGGGCCGGCGGCCCGGCTCAGGCAGACAGTGCGGCGTTCAGATGTTCGAGCGTCAGGTGCCAGCGCTGCAGCATGTGGCGGAACACGGCAAGCTCGACCGCGCTGAAGTCGTCGTCCGCCTTGGCGATGTCAAGTGCGATCGCCGCGACGAGGATGCGCTTCTTGGGGTCGTCAACGGTGTCGAGCAGGTCGTCGATGCGTTCGCGGTCGATCAGCTTGATCGTGCCGGCCTCGTCGGCTTCGTCGGACAGGTCGTTGCAGTAGTCGTGCACGACGTCGATAAAGCGCTTGCGGCTGATGTCGAGCACCTCATAGACACGCAGGTGTTCGAGCTGGTCGAGCTCTTCCGGATCGAAGTTGCCGTCACACATCATCTGCAGGACCAGCAGGCGCGCCATCGCCTCGGGGCTGTTGTTCGCATACTTTTTCATTTTTTCATCCTTTGTAAGTCCAGTGCTGCCAGGAATGCGTCGGGTACCGCGGTTGTTTTTCTTTTGCTGTAGTCGAAAAATGCCAGATTGGTCTTTGCTTGGGCAACCAATCTCTCGTCGGTGCGTACTTCGTAATACAGATCGAAATGCGTCCGCTCGACGTCGCACGCTGTAAGTTTGATGGTCAGATCGTCGCCGGCGAACGCTTCGCTGCGGAAAGCGACCTGCGCATCGGCCTGGATCAGGCCGGGGCGGTCCGCCGTACCGAGTTCATCGAACCCGAGGGCACGAAGGAATTGCAGCCGTGCTTCGTGCAACAGGCCGAGCAGCGCCTGGTTGCCCAGGTGGCCGCCGTAGTTCAGGTCGGTGACCCGCACCGTGAGACGGGTCTGGAAATCGACACCGTCGGGCATGTTCAGTTTCAGGCGGGGCACGGCGGAATCCGCGTAAATATTGGCGTTCCAGTGTATGCGTGGCCCTGCAGCGCCGCAACGGGTGGTAGGGGTTCTGCTAGACTGGCAGTGAGCACATCCGAGGGAGACGTACCATGTACGAACGCATTCTGGTACCGGTGGACGACAGCGAAACCAGCGCCGCGGCACTGCGTGAAGCCACCAAGGTGGCCTGCAACCAGAAGGCCAGGGTCAAGATCGTCCACGTGATCGACCTGGCCCAGTTCGCCTGGAGCGCCAACGAGTTTCTCGACGTGCCGCAGTTGCAGGAGGCGCTGCGCCGCTCGGGCCAGCGCGTGCTCGAGCAGCAGGGCGAGGTGCTCAAGAGCGCCGGCGTCGATGTCGAGTCCGAGCTGCTCGAAGCCTGGGGCGGCAATCTGGCGCGGGCGATCGTCGATGAAGCCGACAAATGGCGGGCCGAACTGATTGTCATGGGGACGCACGGCTACGGCGGCCTGACGCACATGCTGCTCGGCAGCGTGGCCGAGGGCGTGATCCATGTGACGCAGGTGCCGGTGCTGCTGGTGCGGGCCAGGGCCGCATGACCGCTGCACGGCTGCGCGTCGATGATCACGCGCGCGACGCGGCCGGGATGACCTATGTCTATCCGGTGGTTTCCCGCCGTGCCGGCGGGGTGTCGGTCGGCATCAACCTGAATCCCAACAATGCCTGCAACTGGCGCTGCGTGTATTGCCAGGTTCCGGACTTGAAGCGCGGCGGCCCGCCGCCGGTGGCGCTTGCGCAGCTCGAGGCCGAGCTGACGACGATGCTGGACGAGATCGTTCACGGCGATTTCATGCTGCGCCGGGTGCCCGAGGGCGCGCGGCGGCTCAACGACGTGGCGTTTTCCGGCAACGGCGAGCCGACGATGAGCCCGGAGTTCCCCGCCGCGGTCGAACTGGTCGGACGGGTGCTGGCACGCTTCGGACTCGCCGGCCGGATCAGGGTGGTACTGATCACCAATGGCAGCCAGCTCTACAAGCCGGCGGTGCAGGCGGCGGTCGAGGCAATGGCCGGGCTCGGCGGTGAGGTGTGGTTCAAGCTCGACCGTGCGCCGCATGACGGGTTCAGCGCGGTCAATCAGGTGCAACTCAAGGCGGCGTCGGTGCGCCTGCATCTGGCTGCGGCAGTGGCGCGCTGTTCGACCTGGCTGCAGACGTGCATGTTTGCGCTCGACGACGTCCTGCCCGACGAGGCGATGCTGAGCGCCTATCTCGACTTCCTGGCGTCGTTGCGCAGGGATGGCATTACGCTGCAGGGCGTGCTGCTCTACGGCCTGGCACGGCCGTCGATGCAGGCGGAGGCGTCAAGGCTGTCACCGGCGCCGGCGGAATGGATGCAGGCGTTGGCGGCGCGGATCGAGTCGATCGGCCTGCCGGTGAAACTCAGCCTCTGATGGGGCAAAGCCCCGCGTGCGGGGCTTCTGTATCGGCTTAGCGTGCCGCCATCTGGGCCGGCTGGGCGTGCACGGGCTCGCGATCACGCGTTGCGGCAAGGCGCAGCGTTTCGTAGAGCTCCGGCTTCATTTCCTTCAGGTACTCGAGGATCAGGAAGTCCTCGCGATGGATCTTGGCCAGGTCGACCTGCTCGATATGGACGACGCGCAGCAGCTCGCGAACCGGTCGCGGCATGTTGCGGCCGCTTTCGTAACGGGAACCGCCGCTTTGCGTCACGCCGATCTTGCTCCAGAATTCCTGTTGGTTCAGGCCCAGGCGGCGGCGCACTTCGCGCGGATTCAGTGTGGATTCTTTCATATTGGACTCCTCGGTACTGCGGCATGACGGCGAAAATCTTGACGTCATCATAAGGACGAGGGCCATTTGCAAACACGTAAGTATTTCCTGATGAAGCTGTGATTTAGTCACGCAATCTTATGTCATACACCCTTGACTTAAATCATCTCAATAAGCAACGTTTTGCCCATCGGGCGCTGATGGAGCCCGATCCACTGCGCAAAGTTGCGCAAGTCCGTGATTTCAATGGCAATTGCGATGCCGGCCCGGACAGGCCGGTCGTCGAGCGTGTCGTCGTTCCGGGGCGGCCGCTGCGACCTGAACTGGTGGCGCCGTCGGCGCTGGTCAACCGCGATGTCGCCAGCGACGAAGGGCGGGCTGCCTTGCTGCACGCGATCGCGCATATCGAGTTCAATGCGATCAACCTGGCGCTCGATGCGATCTACCGCTTCGCCGGTATGCCGGACGCCTATTACCTCGACTGGCTCCGCGTGGCGCGCGAGGAGTCACTGCATTTCACCCTGTTGAGCGAACATCTGGGCGCGCTGGGCTACGCCTACGGCGATTTCCCGGCGCACAACGGCTTGTGGGAAATGGCGGTCAAGACCGACGACGACGTGATGGCGCGGATGGCGCTGGTGCCGCGAATCCTCGAGGCGAGAGGGCTCGACGTGACGCCGGGCATCCGCGAGAAACTCAAGCAGAGTGGTGATCATCGCGCCTGCGAGATCCTCGACGTGATCCTGCGCGACGAGATCGGCCATGTGCAAATCGGCAACCGCTGGTTCCACTGGTGCTGTGCCGAGCGCGGACTCGATCCGGTGCCGACCTTTGTCCGGCTGCTGCGCGATTACGATGCGGTGATGCCGCGCGGCCGGCTCAATTATCCGGCGCGGCGCGCGGCCGGCTTCAGTGACGAAGAACTGGCGCTGATCGAATCGCTGAAGGTGTGATCAGCCGATCCTGAGCTGCAGGTCGTCGCGCTCGTCGGCGGCGTCGCGCAGCGTGGCGATCAGCGCGGCGTAGTGTTCGGCGCCGAGTTGCTCGCGTGCAGCGCTGGCGTCGGGCCAGTGCAGCGTCAACGGGCCTTCGATGTCGGTCGTCAGCAGATCGAACAGCGCGTCGAGGTTGCGACCGAAATACACCGGCAGCGGCAGTTGCCGGGCCAGTTGTTCGTAGACGTCGTCCATGCTGCGGATATCGTGCAGCAGCACGTTCTTGTGCGGGGTCATTGCATCTCCTTACGGCTGGCAGGCGGGCAGTTCGGTGAAGGTCTGGTAATGGTCGACCGTGACGAAGCGGCGGCCTTTCGGTTCGAACACCAGCCGCTTGGCGCCGCGCTTGCCGCCGCGGTAGTCGAGGTCGGCCTCGCGATACTGGCCGTGCGGCAGTCGTTGTTCACGGTTGCCGAAGCGGTCGCCGCCGATCGAGTGATTGGGCAGCACCTGCCACAGGTCGCGGCCGGGTTTCCAGCCTGCGGCCTGCGCCTCGCGCTTGGTCACGTAGCGCTCGGGCAGGCGGCCGTCGCGGGCCAGGCTGACGAGCACGGCAGAAAGCTCGCCGCGATCGAGTCTTTGCGAAGCGGCGAACGTTGCGGCAATGTCGTCGCAGCGCGACTGGGCCGCCAGCGCCGGCACGGAGAAACCGAGCAGCAGGCCGAGCAGGATGGGGTACATGGCGGGTCCGGTGGTGGGATCAGCAGGGTTCCAGCGGCGTCAGCAGCACGAGTTTCAGCGCTTCGTGATCGACGAGCTTGAACGACAGTTGATGATAGACGAGCAGGCCAGTGTCGGGATGCGAGAAGGCGCGCTCGCCTCCCTGCCGCTCGAGCACGTCGTGACGGCGCCAGTACTCGGCGAACTCGGGGCTGGCCTGAGACAGCTGGCCGATCAGTTCGATCAGGTCTGCATCGTCGACGCTGGCCCGGGTATCGGCTCGGAACTCGGCTGCCAGCCGCCGGGCGCGGACTTCCCAGTCGACGACCAGCGCCCGGGCGGCCGGGTCGAGAAAGACAAAGGCGAGCAGGTTCGGTGCCGCGCCGCTGGCAAGCCACGGACCAAACAGGCCGGCCGCCGCATCGTTCCAGGCCAGCACGTCCCAGCGCCGGCCGAGCACGTAGGCCGGGCCGGCAAAGCCGCGCACTGCGGCCTCGAGGATGCCGGGAGTCACATCGTGCTCGGTGCGTGGCTGTTGCGGATCGTGCCGGCCGGCGAGTTCGAACAGATAGGCGCGCTGCGGCCGGTCCATGCGCAGTGCCACGGCGAGACGGTCGAGCGCGTCGGCCGAGACGCTGATGTCGCGGCCCTGCTCGATCCAGGTGTACCAGGTCGGGCTGATGTCGGCGAGCTGGGCGACCTCTTCGCGGCGCAGGCCGGCGGTGCGCCGCCGGGCGCCGGCCGGAAAGCCGAACGCGGCCGGTTCGCACTGCTGGCGCAGATTCATCAGAAAGTCGCCGAGTTCCTTGCGGCGGATCGAAGCGGACATGCGGTGGCTCTGGCTGTTACTCTTCATACCAGTATAAGTACTAAACTTGTTCCAGTATCCAAACGCTTTTAATCTGCCCTGCATCGGGCGGAAAGGTGCAGTCCTTCCCGTCTGCGGTGGCTGCCGTGGCGTGATCCAGCTCACGCCATTGCGCCGGCAGCACGGTATGATCACACCGTGGTATCACGGTTTTTCTTCTGGAACGAATATGGCCGCACAGACGCTTTACGACAAACTCTGGCACTCGCACGTCGTCAGCGAGGAAGCCGACGGAACCTGTCTGCTTTATATCGATCGCCATCTGGTTCACGAAGTGACCAGCCCGCAGGCGTTCGAGGGGCTCAAGCTCGCCGGCCGCAAGCTGTGGCGCGCGCATTCGGTGGTGTCGACGCCGGACCACAACACGCCGACCGATCACTGGGACGAAGGGATCAAGGACCCGATCTCGCGCCAGCAGGTCGAGACGCTCGACGCCAACATCAAGGAATTCGGCGCGCTGGTCTACTACCCGTTCAAGGACAAGCATCAGGGCATCCTGCACGTCGTCGGCCCGGAAAGCGGCGCGACCTTGCCGGGGATGACCGTCGTCTGCGGCGACAGCCATACGTCGACCCATGGCGCCTTCGGCGCGCTGGCGCACGGCATCGGCACGTCCGAAGTCGAGCTCGTGCTCGCGACGCAATGTCTGGTCGCCAAGAAGTCGAAGGCCATGCTGGTGCGCGTCGACGGCCAGCTCGGTCGTGGTGTAACCGCCAAGGACGTGGCCCTGGCCATCATCGGCAGGATCGGCACCGCCGGCGGTACCGGCTACGCGATCGAGTTCGGTGGCAGCGCGATTCGCGGTCTGTCGATGGAAGGCCGGATGACCCTGTGCAATATGGCGATCGAAGGCGGCGCCCGTGCCGGCATGGTCGCGGTCGACCAGACGACGATCGACTACGTCAAGGGCCGGCCGTTTGCGCCGAGCGCAGAACAATGGGACGCCGCCGTCGCCGACTGGCGCACCCTGGTGTCCGACGACGGCGCGGTGTTCGACGCCGTGGTCGAAATCAGGGCCGAAGACATCGAGCCGCAAGTCACCTGGGGTACGTCACCCGAGCAGGTGCTGTCGGTCAACGGCCGTGTGCCCGATCCGGCTGCGGAAACCGACGCGGTGAAGAAGGGCAGCTACGAGCGCGCCCTGCAGTACATGGGCCTCGCCGCCAATACGCCGATCACCGAAATCCCGGTCGACAAGGTGTTCATCGGTTCGTGTACCAACTCGCGGATCGAGGACCTGCGCGCCGCGGCATCGGTGGTCAAGGGCAAGAAGAAGGCCGATTCGGTCAAGCTGGTGATGATCGTTCCGGGCTCGGGCCTGGTGAAGGCGCAGGCCGAGGCCGAGGGGCTCGACAAGGTGTTCATCGACGCCGGTTTCGAGTGGCGCGAGCCGGGCTGTTCGATGTGCCTGGCGATGAACGCCGACCGGCTCGAGCCGGGCGAGCGTTGCGCGTCGACAAGCAACCGCAATTTCGAAGGGCGTCAGGGGCAGGGTGGACGTACCCATCTCGTCAGTCCGGAAATGGCCGCAGCCGCGGCGATTGCCGGTCATTTCGTCGATGTACGCACTTTTGCGTGACGTGACGCTCTAAACATTTTTGATCTGCTGGAGTGTGTACTCATGAAATCGATTTTCCTGCTCGCCGTTGTCGCCGCTTTGACCCTGTCCGGCTGTAACACCATGAAGGGGTTCGGCCAGGACGTGCAGAAGGTCGGTGGCAAGATCGAGAACGCCGGCAACAAATAATTCGGCTGCCACGCTTCGCCAAAGGGCATCGTGGCCGCGAGGAATCCGCAATGAAAGCCTTTACCCCGTTGAATGGCCTGGTTTGCCCGCTCGACCGCGCCAATGTCGATACCGACGCGATCATCCCGAAGCAGTTCCTGAAGTCGATCAAGCGTTCGGGCTTCGGTCCGAACCTGTTCGACGAGTGGCGTTACCTCGACCATGGCGAACCGGGCATGGACAACAGCGCGCGGCCGGCCAACCCGGACTTCGTGCTCAACTTCCCGCGCTACAAAGGTGCGCAGGTGCTGCTGGCGCGGGATAACTTCGGCTGCGGTTCGAGCCGCGAGCACGCGCCGTGGGCGATCGATGACTACGGCTTCCGTGTCGTGATCGCGCCGAGCTTTGCCGACATCTTCTTCAACAACTGCTTCAAGAACGGGCTGCTGCCCATCGTGCTGCCGGCCGATGTCGTCGAGCGGCTGTTCCTGGAGTGCGAGGCGCAGGACGGCTACCGGCTCGGCGTCGACCTCGAAAAGCAGCGTGTGACGACGCCGTCGGGCGAATCGTTCGCTTTCGATGTGACCGCGCACCGCAAGCACTGTCTGCTCAACGGACTTGACGAAATCGGCCTGACGCTGGCGCACGCCGACGAAATCCGGGCCTTCGAGGCGAAGCACCGCGAAACCAGGCCCTGGCTCTTCGTTTAACCGGTTTGAGCGGTGGAAAATTGGGGGAGGTCAATACGGCCTCCACCTGATTTGTCGTATAGTTAGACGTTTTCTTGTCTACCCGGAAAGAATAAGACCATGATCCTGCATAAGTTCAAAAACCAAGCCGATCTCGACCGCGCCGCCGCCGATCTGTTCATCTCCGTCGTTCGCGCCAAGCCCAATGCGGTGCTCGGCATGGCCACCGGCGGCACGCCGGTCGGCCTGTACAAGGAAATCGTCAAGACCTATCAGCAGGGTCTGGTCAGCTTCAGGGAAGTCACGACCTTCAACCTCGACGAATACGTCGGCCTGCCGGTGTCGCATCCGGAGTCGTATCGCAGCTTCATGCAGACGAATCTGTTCGACCATATCGACATCCTGCCGGAAAACACCCATGTTCCGAACGGCAATGCCGCCGACATCGATGCCGAAGGCCGCCGTTACGACGAGGCGATCTATCAGCAGGGCTCGGTCGACATGCAGCTGCTCGGCATCGGTGGCAATGGCCATATCGGCTTCAACGAGCCGGATGACGAGCTGTCGCGCTTCACCCACAAGGTCACGCTGAAGCAAGCCACGCGTGAAGCCAACAAGCGCTTCTTCAACTCGATCGACGAAGTGCCGACGCATGCGATCACCATGGGCATGGGCTCGATCCTGCATGCCAAGGCGATCCTGCTCGTCGTCAAGGGCCAGGAAAAGGCCGAGATACTCGATCGCACGCTGAACGGCCCGATCACCACCCAGGTGCCGGCGTCGCTGCTGCAGACGCACCCGCGCGTGATCGTGATGACCGACTGCAACGTGACCTACAAGGTTTCGCACTCGTAATCGGACGCGCCGACAAAAAGCGGGAGCGATCCCGCTTTTTGTTTGTCTGAAATAAGGCGAAAAGCCAATAAAAATAATGATTTCACTGGATTTGACGATGAGTTTGAGTCGTGTGGCATGTGTTTCGTGCGTTGCTGTCGCCCTGTTATCTCTGCCGTCTTTTACGGTCGCAGCGACGACTGCTGTGACGGTGCCAGTCCAGAAGTCGGGCGGTTCCGATGAGGCGCAAATACTGTTCTGGAACAGCATCAAGGACAGCAAGGATCCGGCCGAGTTTCAAGCGTATCTGGATCAGTTTCCTAATGGCGTGTTTGCCAAGCTGGCTGAGGTCAAACTTGCCAAACTGCAAAAGCCGGCGATTGTCAGCGCCGTGCGGCCGGCTTCGGTCTCGGTCGTGTCTCAGTCCGCGCAGGTGCCGCTCGCATATCGTGTCAGCTATGGCGGTCGACTGCAGGAGTTGACCCTTCGTTACGACGGTAAGGTCTGGGTGGTTAACGACCCAATCGACCGGCACGCTTGCCTCTTGGGTGCAATTACTGACATCAGTCTCGGCGCAGGCGTGTTTGACGCGAAGCGGCTGCTTGACGAAGCTGCGAGCGGATTGAACGTGACGTACAAGCGAAAGGTCTTTGGTGGCGGCGGCAATGAAGTGCCTGCGTGGTACAAGTACACCCGTATGGAGGAGGGCGGTGCGCTGGTGCGGCTGACTATCGAGGGCGATCAGCGCGGCAAAGGGCCTACTGGGGGGAACGACTCGGTTCGCTTGAAGTTCGACGTGGTGATCGATCGCCAGCGCGGTGTGGTGACGTCGGCCAAATCGATGCTGACCAGTGCCGCCGGCGGGCGTTCTGCCTGCGACGTGGTCCTGGCCGACTGAGTATTCCGATTGGCGCCGTCCGGCGGCGCATATCAACGTTAGGAGTGAGCAAATGAAAGTTCTGATTCTGCCCGGCGACGGCATCGGCCCGGAAATCGTGGCGCAGGCGAAAAAAGTACTGAACGCGCTGCAGAAGGACGGCCTGGACATCACGCTGTCCGAAGCCCCGCTCGGTGGTGCCGCCTACGACGCCTACGGCGCGCCGTATCCGGAATTCACCCAGAAGCTCGCGCGCGAAGCCGATGCGATCCTGCTCGGCGCCGTCGGCGGCCCGCAGTACGACCAGCTCGACCGGCCGCTGCGCCCCGAGCGCGGCCTGCTCGGTATCCGCAAGGACTTGAACCTGTTCGCCAACCTGCGCCCGGCCATCCTGTATCCGGAACTGGCGAACGCCTCGACTTTGAAGCCGGAAGTCGTCAGCGGCCTCGACATCCTGATCGTGCGCGAGCTGACCGGTGACATCTACTTCGGCCAGCCGCGCGGGATTCGCGTCAACGAGGCCGGCGAGCGCGAAGGCTTCAACACGATGCTGTATTCCGAAAGCGAAGTGCGCCGTATTGCCCACGTCGCCTTCCGTGCGGCGCAGAAGCGCGGCAAGAAGCTGTGTTCGGTCGACAAGGCCAACGTGCTCGAGACGACCGAGTTCTGGAAGGAAATCATGACCGACGTCGCCAAGGAGTATCCGGACGTCGAGTTGAGTCACATGTATGTCGACAACGCCGCGATGCAGCTCGTGCGTGCGCCGAAGCAGTTCGACGTGATGGTGACCGGCAACATTTTCGGCGACATCCTGTCGGACCAGGCATCGATGCTCACCGGCTCGATCGGCATGCTGCCGTCGGCGTCGCTCGACCAGAACGGCAAGGGCCTGTACGAGCCGAGCCATGGCTCGGCACCGGACATCGCCGGCAAGGACGTGGCCAACCCGCTGGCGACGATCCTCTCGGCGGCAATGATGCTGCGCTACAGCCTGAACAACGAAGCGGCAGCGGTTCGGGTCGAGAACGCCGTCAAGACCGTGCTCGCCCAGGGTCTGCGTACCGCCGACATCTACGAAGCCGGCACCACCAGGGTCAGCTGCTCGCAGATGGGCGATGCGGTGGTCGCTGCGCTGTAATCGCGTTGCGCCCGGTAAAAGGCACCGCCACGGCGGTGCCTTTTTTCATGGAGCGCCACGGCCAGAGACGCTGGCCAGAACAAGCGCCACCGGCTTACGGTTGCGCCCCTGGTTGCAAAGCCCTGATCAGCTCGGGAAAGCGGCGGTCCCGCCGCAGCGACGCCAGGCGCCAGCGCTGGAGAAGGCGCTCCGCCCATTCGTCGTCGTCGCCGATCAGGCGCTGCAGGTTGGCGAAGGCGGCGTCGGCGTGGCCTGCCAGCGCCCATGCTTCGGCCGCCAGCAACGAGAACCAGGGGTCGAGGTCCCGTGCCTTTTCGTAGTGGACGGCCCAGTCGCCGAACTCCCCGGCGCTCATCGCCGTTGCCGATTCCGCTGGCAGCGTGGCGCTGAATGCGCGATAGCTTGCCACCTCCTCGAAGCCGGCCGCACGCGCAAGGGCGCGGGACTCACGGTTGTTGGCAAGACAGTGCCAGCCGGCGCCGGTCACGCCGTGCGCGGCCAGCAGCGCGAGCGTGTGTAGTACCAGCTGCTGCGCCAGACCCTGGCGCCGGTGCTCGGGCGCAACCCGGACGCCGATCTCGCTGCGGTTGCCGGCGATCATGTCGCTCAGGCACAGGGCCACGACGGCGTCGGCCGCGAGCAGCGCATAGCCCAGATTGCCGTCCAGTGCCGCAGCTGCATCGCAGCCGCGATCCAGCTCGAACCAGTCGTCCAGCGCACGGCGGTCCGCCTCCGACAGGCGATGAAGCCCGTCGGCGCTCAGTGCCAGCTGCCGGTAGCGGGGATTCGTGGCGGCGGGGGGGGCGGCTGGCGCCAGCCCTCGCCGTGCGGCAACACGCTCGTGGCGCCGGGCGAAGCGGTTGATCAGGATGACGGGGAAGTGCGCTTCCCAGCGATCCGGGGCGTAGACCAGGTAGGCCGTGGGCGGAATCAGCGCGCCAAGCGCCTGAAGATCGGCGGCTGCGTCGGGATTACCGGCCAGATACCAGCCTTCCGGGCCGTCGAGCAGCGCGACGTTCGGCTGTTGCACGTCGTCGACCCAGACGTCGCCGGGCGCTTCGGCGGCAAGCACGGCAGCAACCGAGAGATGGAGGTCGACGAATGCCGCAAACAGCGGCCGGGCGATGCGGTAGTCGGTTTTGGGGAGAGGAACCATGAAACTCCTGCGGGGCGGGTAGGTACGCCTCGGACCGGGGGATTGCTGGTCCATCCCGGCGCGTGGCGGCAAGCGCAGTGTCCGGCCGCGCACCGGCGACGGCAAGACGCTGCACAGGGCGGCGCTGGCATTCACCAAGGCGGGCAAAGCGGGGCATGCGCGGCGCGGGCATGGGTGAATCGGCGCAAGTGAATTACAATGGAGCCATTCCCAAAGGGCGCGCAGGCGCCCTTTTCCCATTCCGGAGGTTTCATGGCTCATCTTACCCTTGGCGTGCTCGGCGCCACTTCCTCTCTCGGTCAGGCGTTGCTCGACGTGATCTCCGACAGCCCGCTGCGGCTGGCGGCGCTGTATCCGCTGACGATGAGCGACGACGAAGGCCTGGTCGAGTTCCGCGGCGAAGACCACCCGGAGTTCAACGTCGAGGATTTCGAGTGGACCCAACTGCGCGTACTGGTGAACACCGTTCCCGGTGTCGGCCCGGTGCTGGCCGAGGCCGCACAGGCCGGCGTCATCGTCATCGACCTGACCGGCGCGAATCCGCCCGGCGGCAAGCTCGCAAAGGGCCAGGTCTTGTCGCTGCCCGATCCGTTCGCGCAGCAGCTGGCGACGCTGGTCGCGCCGCTGGCCGAAATCGGCGAAGTGATGCAGGTGACGGCGACCGGTCTGCTGTCGGTGTCGACCGAGGGGCAGGCCGGCATCGATGCCTTGTCCGGCCAGACGCGCGCGCTGTTTGCGCAGACCGAGCACGAGACCGCCGTTTACCCGAAGCGGATCGCCTACAACGTGCTCGGTGGCTTCGGCGAGCCGGACGAGGGCGGCGCAACGGCCGAGGAAAATGCCGCGCTCGCGCTGCTGAAGAAGCAGCTGCCCGGTGATTGCGCGATCGACGTGACGTGCGTGCGCACGCCGCATTTCTTTGGCCATGGCGCCAGCGTCACCGTGCGGTTCTCCGCACCGGTTGCCCAGGATGCGATCATTGCCGCGCTCAAGGCCGGCGAGCGCGTCTTCCTGCTGCAGGTTGCCGGCGAGGCCGGCATCGCCGCGAGCCAGGACGCGGTCGGCGGCGACAAGGTCTGGGTCAGCCGGCTGCGGTTTGCCGCTGACGGCCGCGGCGTGACGCTGTGGAGCGTAGCCGACAATACCCGCCTGCCGGCGCTGGCCGTACTGCAGCTGCTGACGCTGATCGCGGCCAAAGAGTAATCCGTCATGCTGCCGCCGATTTCGCACCGTATTGCCCGGGAACTCGCCTGCCGTCCGGCGCAGGTCGATGCCGCGATCCAGTTGCTCGACGACGGCGCGACCGTGCCTTTCGTCGCGCGCTACCGCAAGGAAGTGACCGGCGGGCTCGACGACACGCAGCTGCGCACGCTCGACGAGCGCCTGCATTACCTGCGCGAACTGGAAGAGCGGCGTGCGGCGGTGATCGCCAGCGTCGACGGGCAGGGCAAGCTGACGCCGGTACTGCTGGGGCAGTTGCAGGACGCCGACAACAAGCAGCGGCTCGAAGACCTGTACCTGCCGTACAAGCCCAAGCGCCGTACCAAGGCACAGATTGCCCGCGAGGCCGGGCTGGCACCGTTGGCGGCGGCCTTGCTCGCCGACCCGACCAGCGTGCCGGAGCAGGAGGCCCTGGCGTTCATCAATGCCGATGTCGTCGACGTCAAGGCCGCGCTCGACGGCGCGCGTGCGATCCTGATCGAGCAGTTTGCCGAGGACGCCGAACTGGTCGGCGGCCTGCGCGACTACCTGAAGAGTCACGGTGTGGTCAGAACCGCGGTCGTCGACGGCAAGCAGGACGAGGGCGCCAAGTTCGCCGACTATTTCGAGTACGAGGAGGCGCTGGTCAAGATGCCGTCGCACCGGGTGCTGGCGGTACTGCGCGGTCGTGCCGAGGGTGTGCTGAACGTCGCGCTCTGCTTGCCGGACGAGACGGGGGCAAGCGTCGCCGAACAGCGCATCGCCAGATGCTTCAGTGTCGACACGGGCAGTAAATGGCTGGCCGACACCGTGCGGCTCACATGGCGCGCCAGGGTGTTCCCGAGTCTGGAAACCGAGCTGGTCGGCGCCTTGCGGCAGCAGGCCGAGCTGGAAGCGATCACGGTGTTTGCGCGCAACCTCAAGGACCTGTTGCTGGCGGCGCCGGCCGGACCGCGGGTGACCATCGGCCTTGATCCGGGGCTGCGCACCGGCGTGAAGGTCGCCGTCGTCGATGCGACCGGCAAGCTGCTCGACACCGCAACGATCTACCCGCACGAACCGCGGCGCGACTGGAACGGGGCGCTGGCGGTGCTCGAGCGGCTGGCGAAGCAGCACCGTGCCGAGCTGATTGCGATCGGCAACGGCACTGCGAGTCGCGAGACCGACAAGCTCGCCGGCGAGTTGATCAAGCAGCTTCCGGCGCTGGGACTGAGCAAGCTGGTGGTGTCCGAGGCCGGCGCGTCGGTGTATTCGGCATCCGAGCTGGCGGCGAAGGAGTTTCCCGAGCTTGATGTCAGCCTGCGCGGTGCGGTGTCGATTGCCCGGCGGCTGCAGGACCCGCTGGCCGAGCTCGTCAAGATCGACCCGAAGGCGATCGGCGTCGGCCAGTATCAGCATGACGTGAATCAGGGCCAGCTCGCCCGCTCGCTCGATGCGGTGGTCGAGGACTGCGTCAACGCCGTCGGTGTCGACGTGAATACCGCATCGGCCGCGCTGCTCAACCGGGTATCGGGCCTGAGCGCGACCCTGGCGGCCAACATCGTCCAGTACCGCGACGCCAACGGCGCGTTTGCCGACCGCAAGGCCCTGCTCAAGGTGCCGCGGCTGGGCGAGAAGGCGTTCGAGCAGGCGGCGGGTTTTTTGCGGGTGATGAACGGCAAGAATCCGCTCGATGCATCGGCGGTGCACCCGGAGTCGTACCCGCTGGTCGAGCGCATCGTCGCCAGAGTGCAGAAAAGCGTCAAGGCGCTGATCGGTGACGTGGTACAACTGCGGCAGCTGAACCCGGCCGAGTTTACCGATGCCCGGTTTGGCGTGCCGACGGTCAGGGACATTCTCGCCGAGCTCGAAAAACCGGGCCGTGATCCGCGCCCCGAGTTCAAGACCGCGCGGTTTGCCGACGGCGTCGAGGACTTGAAGGACCTGCGCCCGGAGATGGTGCTCGAAGGCGTCGTAACCAATGTCACTAATTTCGGCGCCTTCGTCGATATCGGCGTGCATCAGGACGGGCTGGTGCACATTTCGGCGCTGGCGAGCCGCTTCGTCAAGGATCCGCACGAAGTGGTCAAGGCCGGCGACGTCGTCAGGGTCAAGGTGCTCGAGGTTGATCTGAAGCGGCGGCGCGTGGCGCTGACGATGCGGCTTGGCAATGCGTCGGTTGCGGCACCGGCTGGTGCGGCGGCGGAGCCTGCAAGGCGGAAAGCGCCGAAAGCCGATGTGCCGGCTGCGTCCGGCGCGATGGCATCGGCGCTTGCGGGGCTCAAGCTCAAGCGCTGAACCAGCTGGCGGCGAGGTCTGCTGTCGGGGAACGAAAAAAAACCGGGCACGTTAGTGCCCGGTTTGAAGTCTAGGAAGACTGTAGATACGGCTTAGAAGTCGGTACGGAAGCCCACCGAGAACGCGTAGCCGTCCTGGTCGACGAAGTCCGGCGTCAGCGAGCCCGAGTTGTTCTTGAACTTGCCCTTGGTGTCGTTGTCGAGGTTCACGAGGTAGGTGTAGAAACGGGTCTGCTTGGTCGCGTAGTAGACGAGGCCGAGCGAAGCCTGGGCACCGCTGTTGTCGGCAACACCCATTTGCTCGTCCGACCAGGCATAGACGCCCTGGACTTCGAACTGGCCGAACTTGTAGTTGCCGACCACGGCGTAGTTTTCCCAGTCGGTGCCGGTCTTGCCGTTGTCGCTGTCGATGTGTTCCCAGCCCGCGCCCAGCTGCAGGCCGAAGTCGAACTTGTAGCCGAGTGCCAGGTTGGTCGCCCAGGTCGATGCGCCGCTGGTGGTGTTGCTGGCCTGGTCGGCCGACGCCAGACCGGTGGTCTGTGCGAAGGTGCGGTTCTTCGAGTAGTAGTAGCCGAGGCCACCGACGAAGCCGTAGCCGCTGTACAGTGCCGACGCCGCGTAGATCGGCGAGTTGCCGCCAGCCTGCGAATTCTGGTCGAGACCCCACGAACCGCGAACCTGGAAGCCGCCGAACTTCGGCGAATCGTAGCTGACCGAGTTCTGCAGACGGCTGTTGAGCTGGGCATACACGGCGCCCTTGCCCTTGTAGTCGGCGGTGTCGGCGTAGTTGTCGAACAGGCTCGACAGGTCCGACGAGGTCAGCAGGGTCTTGTAGGCGCTGTCGTAGTTGCCGAAGCGCAGGGTACCCCAGTCGCCTTGCCAGCCGCCGAAGGTGTTGCGGCCGCCCCAGGTGGTGTTGCCGGTGCCGCCGTTACCGGAGGTCTTGATGGCCGATTCGATCTGCCAGATCACCTTGCCGCCGATGTCGAGCTTGTCCGAGCCCTTGAAGCCGAAGCGCGACGACTGGTCGATCAGCTGGACTTCACCGTTGTAATCCTTGCCGCCGGCATCCTTGAGCTGGTCGTATTCAAGCGATTCGCGGATCGAGCCGTAGACGGTGACTTCGGCTGCAGCAAACTGGGCCACGAAAGCGGCGCCGAGGGCGGCGGCGATCAGGGTCTTTTTCATTACTTCACTCTCCTGTTGCGGATAAGAGGCCTTGTGTAGCCGGCCTGTACTGTTGCCCCGCCAGGCGTCTCCGGGAATCGGCGCAGGCAGGGCGATCGGAAATCCGGCGTGTGAACGCTCTAGGCTTACGCCGTGCGTTCGTTTTCTATGCCGTTTCGGTGCAGTGAAGTCTACGAGGCGATTATGTATTTCACATTACAAATCGCCCTGATTGATCCGCAGGGAAGAGTGTGTATCTCAGCCGAAGAACAAGCCGTGGAGCGCCTTTCCGGGGGATGGCTGGCGCATGAAGGCTTCGCCGACGAGGAAAGTGTTGACGTTGTTTTGTTGCATTAAAGCGACATCTTGTGTTGCGAGGATGCCGCTTTCGGTGACGACGATCCGCTCGTCCGGGATGTTTTTCAGCAGCCCCAGTGTCGTGTCGAGGCTGACCTCGAAGGTGCGCAGGTTGCGGTTGTTGATGCCGACCAGCGGGGTGGCCAGTTGCAGTGCCGCATCCAGTTCCTCGCCGTTATGCACTTCGACCAGTACGCTCATGCCCAGCGCATGCGCGATGGCTTCGAAGTCCTTCATCTGCACCAGCGGCAGCTCGGCGGCGATCAGCAGCACGCAGTCGGCGCCCCAGGCGCGCGCTTCGAACAGCTGGTATTCGTCGACCATGAAATCCTTGCGCAGCGCCGGCAGCGTGCAGGCGGCGCGCGCGGCCTTGAGGTAGTCCTCGTGGCCCTGGAAGTATTGTCGGTCGGTCAGTACCGACAGGCAGGCGGCGCCGTTGGCTGCGTAGTCGGCCGCGTGCTCGGCCGGCTGGAAGTCGGTACGGATCACGCCCTTGGACGGGCTGGCCTTCTTGATCTCGGCGATGATGCCGGGCTGGCCCGCCGCGTGCTTTGCGCGAATCGCGGCGACGAAATCGCGGCGGTCGCTGTTGGCTTCGGCCTGGGCACGGATTTCGGCCAGCGGAACCGCTTTGCGTGCAGCGGCGACCTCGTCGTGCTTGGTCGCCCAGATCTGTTTCAGGATGTCGGACATGGTTGACTCTACGGATTAATTGGCAAGCTGGCCGGTCGCGCGGACCAGTTCGTCGAGCTTGGCGGCTGCGGCACCGCTGGCGAGCGCTTCGTGTGCGGCGTTGATGCCGTCCTCGAGCGTGACGGCGATGTTGGCGGTGTAGATCGCTGCGCCGGCGTTCAGCAGCACGATATCGCGGGCCGGGCCGGCTTCGTTGGCCAGCACGCGATGGATGATCCCGGCCGACTGTTGCGCATCGCCGGCATGCAGCGCCTTGATGTCGCACGGCTCGAAGCCGTAGTTGCGCGGGTCCAGCTCGTATTCGGTAATGTCGCCGTCCTTGAGTTCGGCGACCGAGGTGTTGCCCGACAGCGTGATCTCGTCGAGGCCATCGCAGCCATGGACGATCATCACGTGCTTCGAGCCGAGCTGCTTCAGTACGCGAGCCTGGATGCCGACGAGGTCAGGATGGAATACACCCATCAATTGGTTGTCGGCGCCGGCCGGGTTGGTCAGCGGGCCGAGGATATTGAAGATCGTCCGTACGCCGAGTTCGCGGCGGATCGGCGCGACATACTTCATCGCCGGATGGTGGTTCGGCGCGAACATGAAGCCGAGCCCGACGTCGTCGATGCACTGGCCGACCTGCTCCGGTGTCAGGTTCAGTTTGACGCCGAGGGTCTCGAGCACGTCGGCCGAGCCGCTGCTCGAGCTGACCGAGCGGCCGCCGTGCTTGGCGACCTTGACGCCGGCTGCCGCGGCGACGAAGGCCGAGCAGGTCGAGATATTGAAAGTATGCGCGCCGTCGCCGCCGGTGCCGCAGGTGTCGACCAGATGGCGTCGGTCCTGTACGGCCACCTTGCTCGAGAACTCGCGCATCACCGTCGCGGCGGCGGCGATTTCCGACACGCTCTCGACCTTGGTGCGCAAGCCCATCAGCAGTGCGGAAGTCTGTACCGGCGTCAGTTCGCCGGTCATGATCTGCCGCATCAGGTAGACCATTTCGTCGAAGAACAGCTCGTTGCTGTAGATCAGCCGGCTCAGTGCGGCCTGGATGGTAATCATGGTGGTTTGTCCGCCTGGATGGCTAGGGTTCAGTTCACGTAGAAGCGCGACAGCTCGTCGGCGCGCCGCCGGTCCATGTCGATCCGGCAAGTCTGCATCGCGACGCCGGCGACCGTGCCGCCGTAAAACGATGCGCCGGCCCAGTTGCAGTGGGCATCGCGGTAGGCGAGGTAGGCGGCGACATCGGTTTCGAACAGGCCCAGCGCGTGGCTGTCCGGCGTCGTTTGATCGAGTCGTCGCATCGCGGCCCGCGCGGCGGCCTCGGCATTGAGCCTGTCCTGTATCGCGCCGGTTTCCAGTTGGCCCAGGCAGCGGCTCAGTTCGACCTGATTGACGCTGTGCCGATCGCATTCGCTGATGGCGGGGGGCGACGGCTGGGCCTGCACACCGGCCGCCGTGAGCAGCAAGGCCGCGGCGATGCGGCGTATCACGCCCATTCCTTGAGGAAGTTGTCGAGCATCTGATGGCCGTGCTCGGTCAGGATCGACTCGGGATGGAACTGCACGCCCTCGATCGCCAG
Organism: Jeongeupia sp. USM3; assembly: GCF_001808185.1. Lineage (NCBI taxonomy): Bacteria > Pseudomonadati > Pseudomonadota > Betaproteobacteria > Neisseriales > Chitinibacteraceae > Jeongeupia > Jeongeupia sp. USM3. The sequence goes on from NZ_CP017668.1 coordinate 220,306, forward strand.
CGTCTTGTGGCGCACACCCATGATCTCGCCGTCGGCGGTCCAGGCGGTCACTTCAAGGCAATCGGGCAGCGATTCGCGCTCGATCGCCAGCGAGTGGTAGCGGGTGACGGTAAACGGCGAGGGTAGCTTGCTGAACACGCCGGCGCCGGTGTGCTCGATTGGCGAGACCTTGCCGTGCATCAGCGTCTTGGCGTGGATGATCTTGCCGCCGAACGCCTCGCCGATCGCCTGGTGGCCGAGGCAGACGCCGAGAATCGGCAGCTTGCCGGCGAAGTGGCGGATGGCCTCGACCGAAATGCCGGCCTCTTTCGGCGAACAGGGGCCCGGCGAGACGACCAGGTATCTGGGCTTGAGCGCTTCGATCTGTTCGATCGAGATTTCGTCGTTGCGGTAGACGTGGACGTCCTGACCGAGTTCGCCGAAGTACTGGACGATGTTGTAGGTAAACGAATCGAAGTTGTCGATCATCAGCAGCATGGCGGAATTCCTTTGAATCTGTACGCGGGGCGGGCGACGGCCTTGGATCGGACTCAGGCGTCGAGGCCGGCCTGAACGAGTTCGGCGGCGCGCAGCACGGCGCGGGCCTTGTTCAGCGTTTCCTGCCATTCGCTCTCGGGTACCGAGTCGGCGACGATGCCGGCGCCGGCCTGCATGTAGAGCGTTTCGTTCTTGACCACGGCGGTGCGCAGCGCGATCGCCACGTCCATGTCGCCGTTGAAGCCGAGATAGCCGACGGCGCCCGAATAGATGCCGCGCTTGCTCGGCTCGAACTCGTCGATGATCTCGAGCGCCCGCACCTTGGGTGCGCCGGAGACCGTGCCGGCGGGGAAGGTGGCCTTGAGTACGTCGATATTGCTCAGGCCGGCCTTGAGCTTGCCCTCGACGCTCGAAACGATGTGCATCACGTGCGAGTAACGCTCGATGGTCATCCGGTCGACGAGCTTGACCGAGCCGGTCTCGGCGACACGGCCGGTGTCGTTGCGGCCGAGGTCGATCAGCATCACGTGTTCGGCGATTTCCTTCTCGTCGGCCAGCAGCTCCTCCGCCAGCGCCTCGTCGTGCTCGCGGGTCTTGCCGCGCGGGCGGGTGCCGGCGATCGGCCGCACGGTGATCGTGTCGCCTTCGAGCCGGGCGAGGATTTCCGGCGAGGCGCCGACGATGTGCATGTCGCCGAAGTGGTAGAAGAACATGTACGGCGACGGGTTGATCGACCGCAGTGCGCGGTACAGCGCCAGCGGGTCCTGATCGAACGGCATCGTCATCCGCTGCGACAGCACCACCTGCATCACGTCGCCGTCGGCGATGTAGTCCTTGGCCTTGAGTACCGCTTCCTTGAACGCGGCTTCGCCGAACTCGGACTGCGCGCTCGTGAACGATTTTGCCGGGCCCGACAGCGGCAGTTTTGCCGGTTCGCGCAGCTTGAGCCGCAGCTCGGCCAGCCGTGCCTCGGCGCGCTCGTACGCTTCCGGGTGATCGGTGTTGGCGTAGACGACGAGGTAGAGCTTGCCCGACAGGTTGTCGACGACGGCGAGCTCCTCGGACAGCAGCAGCTGGACGTCGGGGACGCCGAGCGGATCGGGCTTGCTGCAGTGGGCAAGCTTCTTTTCGACGTAGCGGATCGTGTCGTAGCCGAAGTAGCCGACGAGGCCGCCCATGAAGCGCGGCATGCCGGCCGGCACCGCAGCCTTGAACTGTTTCTGGTATTCGGCGACGAAGTCGAGCGGATTGCCGTCGTGGGTCTCGACGATGCGGTCGTCGTGGATGACGTCGGTGTGCTGGCCGGTGACCGTGATGCGGGTCCGGGCGGGCAGGCCGATGAACGAGTAACGACCGAAACGCTCGCCACCGACGACCGATTCGAGCAGGTAGGAATAGGGGCGGTTGGCGAGCTTGAGGTAGACCGACAGCGGCGTGTCGAGGTCGGCGTACAGCTCGAGGATGACGGGAATGCGGTTGTAGCCTTGGCGAGCCAAAGCCGCGAATTCATCGCGCGTGATCATGACAACTCCAGACGAAGGAAAAGGGCGGGACGGCAGGGGACGCTTACCAGCGACGCCATCGCCATTCGAGCCAGATTTCGTTGGAGTGGAACGCCATGATCAGGTATCGGAATATTGCCTTGGGGATGTCTTGCATCTTGCCCAATGCGGCAGCAGGGGTCAACCGCGGCGGCGCGGCCGACCCCTGATCGCGTCCGGATGGCCTCAGTTGGCGTCCGGCAGCGGTTCTCCCCTGGGCCAGAGCAGCCAGAGCCGCCCGGGCTGCTTCATCCTGCCGGCCAGCTCGCCGGCGGCATCGCCCTTGCCCCAGAAGAAGTCGGCGCGGACCTGGCCGCGGATCGCACCGCCGGTGTCCTGCGCGGCGGCGAGCCGCGTCAGCGGCGTACCGTCCGGGCGGGTGGTGTCGATCAGCATCGGCGCACCTGCCGGGACGTGGCGGGGATCGACGGCGAGGCTGTAACCGGCGGTCAGCGGGACGCCGAGCGAGCCGATCGGGCCTTCGTTGCTGTCGGGCAGGGTGCGGAAGAACACGTAGCTCGGGTTGCTGGCGACCAACTGGTTCACCTTGGCCGGATTGGCGCGCGCCCACGCGCGGATGGTCTGCATGCTGACGTCGGCGGCCTTGAGCTCGCCCTGCTCGATCAGCCATTTGCCGATCGCGCGATACGGCCAGCCGTTCTGGTCGGCATAGCCGAGGCGCAGTTCGCGACCATCGGCAAGCTTGATCCGGCCCGAACCCTGTACCTGCAGGAACTGCAGGTCCATCGGGTCCGGCAGCCAGGCGAGCACCGGGGCATCGAGCTTACTGGCTTTCGCGAGTCTGGCGATATCGGCAGCGTCGGAGTACGGCTTGAGCGTTTTGCCGCTCAGGCGGCCACGCAGGCGTTTGCCCCTGAGTTCGGGGTAAAGGCTGTCGAGCTGGACCGTGATCATGTCGTTCGGCGGGCCGTAGACCGGAACGGTATTGGCGCTCGTCCGGCTCAGGCTGCCGGGATAGACCGGCTCGTAATAGCCGGTGATCAGGCCCTGGTTGCTGCCGTCGGCATTGCGCAGCGTCAGCGGGACGAGGCGGCCGGTCAGGAAGGCCCGGACACCGGCTGCATCCTTCGACAGCGTGGCCGCATCGGCGCACAGCGTCGCCCAGCGCGGCTGCTTTTGCAGGCGCGGGCAACTGCGCAGCCAGGCATCGAAGCCGGCGAGCCAGTCGGCATCGCTTACAGCAGGAAGCGATGCCCAGTCTGCGGGCTGGTACGGTGCCATGTCGGCGGCCGGCGGTGTCGGCGCGGGTGTCGGCGCCGGCTGAGCGGGCGGTGCGGGTTGGGCTGGTGGCGCGGAGGGCGGGGTTGTGCAGGCTGCAAGGACGAGTGCGGCAAGCGCGGCGAGCGTGCGGGCGGGGAAACGGGAAATCTGGGTCATCAGGGCGTGTCGGATTTGGGGTCGATGCCTTTCTTGAACGCCTGCAGCCCGGCTTTCTGCATCTCCAGCGTCTTCACGGTCATCTGCAGCATGCCGACCTGCATCGTCAGCCACTGTTCGATCGTGCGCATCTCGATGATCTTGCGGTCGATTTCCTCTTCGGTCAGCGGCGGCATGAAGGGGTTGGGCGTACCCGGCTTCAGGAATTGCGTAAAGAAGCCGAACGGGTCTTGCGGGGTATCGCTCATGGCGGGCTCCGGAAGGAACGGCGGGCACCGCCGTAAAACGGTGCGGCCCCACGGCGTGGGGCCGCTTCCGATTCTAGACCTTTGCGGCGGCCTGTACCGCAGCAAGTGCGGCCATATTCACGAGACGGCGTACCGATGCGGTCGGCGTGAGGATGTGCGCCGGTGCCGAAATGCCGAGCAGAATCGGGCCGATGGTCACGCCGTCGCCGGCGGTGATCTTCAGCAGGTTGAACGAGATGTTCGCTGCGTCGAGGTTCGGCATGATCAGGAGGTTGGCGTCGCCCTTGAGCGTCGAGTGCGGGAACACCTGCTGGCGGATCTCGGCCGACAGCGCGGCATCGCCGTGCATTTCGCCGTCGACATCCAGGTCGGGTGCCTGTTCGCGCAGCAGTTCGAGCGTATGGCGCATCTTCTGTGCCGACGGGTCGCTCAGCGTGCCGAAGCTCGAGTGCGACAGCAGTGCGACCTGCGGCTGGATGCCGAAGTTGCGCACGGTCTCGGCGGCGAGGCAGGTGATCTCGGCCAGTTGCTCCGGGCTCGGGTCCTGGTTCACATAGGTGTCGGTGATGAAGATGTTGCCGGTCGGCAGCAGCAGCGCGTTCATCGCCGCGGTCGTCGTCGCGCCGTTCTGCAGGCCCAGCACGTTTTCCAGATACCAGTGATGACGGTGGTACTGGCCGTGCGTGCCGCAGATCATCGCGTCGGCCTCGCCGCGCTTGACCATCAGCGCGCCGATCAGCGTGGTCTTGCTGCGCACCTCGGCCTGCGCCAGCTCTTCGGACACACCCTTGCGCATCATCAGCGAGTGGTACAGCGTCCAGTATTCGCGGTAGCGCGGGTCGTTTTCCTGGTTGCACAGCTCGAAGTCGACGCCGGGGCGGATGCGCAGGCCGAGTTTCTCGATCCGGCTTTCGATCACGCTCGGACGGCCGATGACGATCGGGTAGCACAGGCCGAGGTCGATGACTTCCTGCACCGCGTGCAGCACGCGCTGGTCTTCGCCTTCGCAGAACACCACGCGTTTCTTGGCCTTGCGCGCGGCGGCGAACACCGGGCGCATGAACAGGTTGGACTTGTAGACGAACTGCGTCAGCTCTTCGGTGTAGACGCCGAAGTCCTCGATCGGCCGCGTGGCAACGCCGGCTTCCATCGCCGCGCGGGCGACGGCCGGGGCGATCTTGATGATCAGGCGCGGATCGAACGGCTTCGGGATCAGGTATTCGGCGCCAAAGGTCAGGTTCTCGTTGGCGTAGGTGTCGGCCACGACGTCCGATTGCTCGGCCAGCGCCAGCTCGGCGATGGCATTGACGGCCGCGTGCTTCATGCTTTCGGTGATCGCCGTTGCGCCGACGTCGAGCGCGCCGCGGAACATGAACGGGAAGCACAGCACGTTGTTGACCTGGTTCGGGTAGTCCGAACGGCCGGTGCAGACGATGGCGTCGGGGCGGACGGCCTTGACCTTGGGCGGCGAGATTTCCGGGTCCGGGTTCGACAGCGCGAGGATCAGCGGCTGCTCGGCCATGGTCTTGACCATGTCCTGGCTCATCACGTCCGGGCCGGACAGGCCGAGGAAGATGTCGGCACCGCCGATGGCGTCCTGCAGCGTGCGGGCATCGGTGTCGCGGGCGTAGCGCTGCTTGGTTTCGTCGAGGTTGGTGCGGCCGGTGTGGATCACGCCCTTGGAGTCGCAGACGATCACGTTCTCGCGCTGCACGCCGAGCGACACCAGCAGATCGAGGCAGGCGATCGCGGCGGCACCGGCGCCGGAAGCGACGAGCTTTACCTCGCCGATCTTCTTGCCGATCAGTTTCAGGCCGTTCTTGACCGCTGCGCCGACGATGATCGCCGTGCCGTGCTGGTCGTCATGGAACACCGGGATGTTCATCCGCTCGCGCAGCTTCTGCTCGACGTAGAAGCACTCCGGCGCCTTGATGTCCTCAAGGTTGATGCCGCCGAAGGTCGGCTCGAGCGAGGCGATGATCTCGACCAGTTTTTCCGGGTCTTTCTCGTCGATCTCGATGTCGAACACGTCGATGCCGGCGAACTTCTTGAACAGCACGCCCTTGCCTTCCATGACCGGCTTGCCGGCCAGCGGGCCGATGTCGCCGAGGCCCAGCACCGCAGTGCCGTTGGTGATGACGGCAACGAGGTTGCCGCGTGCGGTCATGTTGCGGGCTTCGGCCTCGTCCTCGACGATGGCCATGCAGGCGTAGGCAACGCCCGGCGAGTAGGCGAGCGCCAGCTCGCGCTGGCTGGACAGCCCCTTGGTCGGCGCGACCTGGATCTTGCCGGGGCGCGGATAGCGATGGTAGTCGAGGGCTTTTCGTTTGAGTTCTTCGTCCATGTGGTTCTCCGTGATGCCGGATACGCAACCGTTCCGGTCTGATGGGTCAGTGAGCGATGTTGTGATGCTGGGCGCGACTACATGCGATGGCAAGCTAGGGTTTTGCCCGATGCGGGATACGCGTATTCCTTAGGGTGAGCGTTTTCGTTCGCCGCAAAAAACACGGGCCGGACTTTGCAGTCCGGCCCGTCCGGGGTCAGAAACGGATTTTCACGGCGTCGTTGCCAAGCCAGCTCTGGAGTTCGGCGATCAGCGCATCGTGCAGCGTGACGCGCCAGTCGAGCCCCAGCCGCAAGGCGCAACGCGCGCCGCTGGTCCGGTAGTCGATCTCGATCGGGCAGGCGCCGCCGTTGTAGGCCGACAGCAGCGTCGACAGCCGTGCGGCATCGGCGTTGCCGTTGACCTGCAGGTTTAGCGACCGGGCAAAGTGGCTGCGCGCCTCCGGCACATCCATCACCGCGTCGGCGATCACGCGCAGGCCGCCGCTGAAACGGTCCTCGCTGACCTTGCCGGCGACAACGAGCAGCGTGTCGTCCTTGAGTTTGGTCCGGTGCGCTTCGAACACTTCCGAATACAGCGCGACCTCGACCTTGGCATTGCCGTCGTCGAGCTGCAGGAAGGCCATCCGGCCGCGGTCACCGTTCTTGACCCGCAGGCCGCCGACGATGCCGGCGAGGTACTGCAGCTCGCGCTTGGGCTCGAGCCGGTCGAGACGCGTCTTGATCAGGCCCTTGATGTCCTTGGCATGCGCGTCGAACGGGTGGCCGGACAGATAGTGGCCCAGCGCGGTCTTTTCCTCGGCGAGCTTGACCTTGTCGTCCCAGCGCGGCACCTCGATCGGCTCGACCGTCGGCACCGCGGACGGCTCGAAAATGTCGAACAGCGAGTTCTGGTTGGCATTGGCGGCCTCGGTCTCGGCAAGCTTCATCGCCTGCTCGACATTGGCCATCAGCCGGGCGCGGTGGTCGTCGAGCGCATCGAACGCGCCGCCGCGAATCAGCGCCTCGAGCACGCGCTTGTTGACTTCCTTCTTGTCGGTGCGGCGGCAGAAGTCGTACAGGTCCTTGAACGGGCCATTGACCTTGCGTTCGGCGACGATCTGCTCGACCGCGCCCTGACCGACGCCCTTGATCGCACCCAGCGCATAGCGGATCTGCTTCTTGCCGACCGGGACGAAGCGGTAGACGCTCTCGTTGATGTCCGGCGGCAACATCTCCAGGCGGTTCTTCTCGATGCAGTCGTCGTAGAAGATCTTGAGCTGGTCGGTATTGTCGAGTTCCGAGCTCATCGTCGCTGCCATGAAGGCCGCGGTGTGGTGTGCCTTGAGCCACGCGGTGTGATACGACACCACCGCGTACGCCGCCGTGTGCGACTTGTTGAAGCCGTATTCGGCGAACTTGGCCATCAGGTCGAACAGCATCTCGGCCAGCGCCGGGTCGTAGCCCTTTTTCTTGGCGCCGTCGGCGATCATCTCGCGGTGCTTGGCCATCTCCTCGGGCTTCTTCTTGCCCATGGCGCGGCGCAGCATGTCTGCGCCGCCGAGCGTGTAGCCGCCGATGATCTGCGAGATCTGCATCACCTGTTCCTGATACACGATCACGCCATAGGTCGGCTCGAGGCAGCGCTCCAGATCCGGGTGGAAGTAGTCGGGGACTTCCAGACCCTTCTTGCGGTTGATGAAGGTGTCGACCATGCCCGAACCGAGCGGGCCCGGCCGGTACAGCGCCAGCACGGCGATGATGTCTTCGAAACGGTCGGGCTGCAGTTTCTCGAGCAGCCGCTTCATGCCGTCCGATTCAACCTGGAAGACGGCGGTGGTGTTGGCGTCGCGGAAGACCTGATATGCGGCCTGATCCTCGAAACCCATGCTCATCAGGTCGAGGTACTCGCCGGTCTGCTCCCTGATGTATTGCAGCGCCAGCTCGATGATCGTCAGGTTGCGCAGGCCCAGAAAGTCGAACTTCACCAGACCGATCGATTCGACGTCGTCCTTGTCGAGCATCGACACCGGCGACGCGTCGGCGCCGCTGGCCTGATACACCGGGCAGAAGTCGGTGATCTGGCCCGGTGCGATCAGTACGCCACCGGCGTGCATGCCGATGTTGCGCGTCATGCCTTCGAGTTTGAGCGCCAGCTCCCACAACTCCTTGACTTCGTCCTCGTTGCGGACGCGCTCGGCCAGTTCGGGGACCATCTCGACCGCATCATCGAGGCTGAAGTGCTTGCCCGGTGCGGCCGGAATCATTTTCGACAGCCCGTCGCAGAACATGTACGGCAGGTCGAGCACGCGGCCGACGTCGCGCACCACCGCCTTCGCGGCCATGGTGCCGAAGGTTGCGATCTGGCTGACCGCCTCGGCGCCGTACTTCTCGCGCACGTACTCGATCACGCGCCAGCGGTTGTCCTGGCAGAAGTCGATGTCGAAGTCGGGCATCGATACCCGTTCCGGGTTCAGGAAGCGCTCGAACAGCAGCGCGTATGCGGTCGGGTCGATGTCGGTAATGCCAAGCGAATACGCGACCAGCGAGCCCGCACCCGAACCCCGGCCCGGGCCGACCGGGCAGCCGTTCTTTTTCGCCCAGACGATGAAGTCGGCCACGATCAGGAAGTAGCCGGGGAAGCCCATCTGGATGATGGTGTCGGTCTCGAACTTGAGCCGTTCGAGATAGCGTGGCCGTTCGGCATCGCGCTGCGCCGTGTCGGGATACAGCTGGGCGAGACGGGCCTCGAGTCCTTCCTTGGCGAGATGGATGAGATAGTCGTCGAGCGTCATGCCGTCCGGCGTCGGAAAGTCCGGCAGGTAGTTGGTGCCGAGCGTGACGGTCAGGTTGCAGCGCTGCGCGATCGCGACCGAGTTGGCCAGCGCCTCGGGCAGGTCGGCGAACAGCTCGGCCATCTCGGCCGGGCTCTTGAAGTACTGTTCGTCGGTGAAGAGCTTTGGCCGGCGCTTGTCGGCGACCATATGGCCACTGGCGATGCAGACGCGCGCCTCGTGTGCCTTGAAATCGTCCGCTGCCATGAACTGGACCGGGTGGGTGGCGACGACGGGCAGGTCGAGGTCCGAGGCGAGGTCGAGCTGGCCCTGAACGCACGGTTCGCATTCGGGCTGGCCGCTGCGCTGCAGCTCGAGGTAGAAATTGCCGGCAAACTGTCCGGCCCACCATTGTGTCGCATCGCGGGCCGCGTCGTAGTTGCCCGACAGCAGTGCCTGGCCGATTTCGCCAAGGTGCGCGCCGGACAGGCAGAGCAGGTGGCCGTTGTCGCCGTCGGCGATCCATTCCTTGCGCAGCTCGGCGCGATCGCGGTACTGGTTGTCGCGGTAGGCGCGGGTCAGCAGCTCGCACAGCCGGCCATAGCCGTCGCGATCACGGGCCAGCAGCAGCACGCGATACGGCTTGTCGCGATCGACCTCGTTTTCGATCCAGGCATCGAGGCCGATGACGGGCTTGATGCCCGCGCTGCGGCAGGCCTTGTAATGCTTGACCAGACCGAACAGGTTCATCAGGTCGGTCACGCCGAGTGCAGGCATGCCGAGCTTTTGGGCGTGTTTCACGGCATCGTCGATACGGACGATGCCGTCGGTCACGGAGAATTCGGAGTGGATGCGGAGATGGATGAAGGCGGGCTGATTCATCGGCGTATTCTAGCATCCCGCCGCCCCGCGTCGCCTTGGCGGCGGTGACGATCCGGGGTGGCTGCACCGGAGATTTTGCGTTTTTGTGCGGTGCACAATAAATAACTTGACGCGTACACGTTGAGGGTTAGAATGGCATCGGTATATTGCAGTGCACAAATAGGAGAAACCACATGTTCAATGCATCCAAGTTTGCCGAAATCAACCAAGCCAACCTCGAAAAGTCGCTGCGCCTGAGCCAGATCGCCCTGGCCGGCGTCGAGCGTCTCGTCAGCCTGCAACTCGGCATCGCCCGCGAACTGCTGACCGAACAGGCAGAAACCGCAAAAACGCTGTCGGAGGTCAAGGACGTCCAGGGGCTCGTCAACCTCCAGCGCCAACTGGCCCAGCCGTCGGTCGAGAAGTCGCTCAACGTGGCGCGGACCGTGTTCGACGCTGCCAGCGCAACCCAGCACGAACTGGGCGCGCTGCTCGAAGAGCAGGTGCTGTCGTTCAACAAGGAGCTGGTGGGTACGCTCGATAGCGCCATCCAGAATGCACCGGCAGGTACCGGCGCAGCGGTGAACGTGCTGCGCAATGCGGTTGAAACCGCCAGCAGCGCCTATGACGCCGTCGCCAAGACCACGCAGAAGCTGGCCAGCGACTTCGTCGAAGCGACGACCAACGGCGTTGAGCAGACCGTGAAGGCTGCCACGCGCAAGACTGCCGCCTGATTCGCAGCGTCGATCGCAGATGATGTCGGGCCGCCTTCGGGCGGCCTTTTTCATTGCTGCTGCGGCAGTGCCGGGATGCTCAGCACGAGCTGCGCGAGCAGCGTAGCAGGCGCAGCGGTGTCGTCGTGCAGGAAGGGGAAGGATCGCGTGAGCGCGGCGGGTGTAGGCCGGGCGGGCTCGAACGGTGTCGTGGCGGCCATAGCGAGGTAACGCGTGGCGTCTTCACGCGCTTGCGCCAGAGTGACCTGCGTGAGTGCCTGCCAGTGTCCGGGGTCGTACACCCATTGCGAGCGATCGGTGCCGCCGAGCCAGCCGAGAATCGCCAGTGTCTGGCTCTGCCAGTGCTGCACGAGACCGGCGGCAAAGGCGCCGGCGCCGGAGGGGCCGAGATGCAGCCAGGCCTGCGGCCGGGGTGGTGCCAAGGCATCGAGCAACGCGGTGGCGGCGTCAACCGCGGCGCGTGCGCCGCCGGCGCCGATGATCCAGCCGTGCTGGCTGGCCAGCGGCGGGTCGCCGTAGGCGGCCAGGTCGACGAGGCGGGGGTGGTGCAGCCACGGCACGATGTCGTCCAGCGTGGCATTGATCAGTACGACGAGGGTATCGGCGCTATTCGGCGGTGTCTTGATGGAGGCGGATGGCGGCAGCAGCGGCAGCCAGTCCACCTCCGGGCCCTGTCGCTGCGCATTGCGTGCGCGCAATGCGTCGAGCATCGGGGCGGGGGCCAATGCCAGTATGGATGGCACCCCGGGCACGCTCAGCTCTGGCAGTTGTTGACGAGCTGTTTGAGTCCGGCCACGTCGTAAAGCTCGATCAGCCGGTTCTGCACTTTGATGAGCCCCTGGTCCTGGAACTTCGACAGCGTTCGGCTGACGGTTTCAAGCTTCAGGCCGAGGTAGCTGCCGATCTCCTCGCGGGTCATCCGCAGGTGGAAGCTGGTGGCCGAGTAGCCGCGGATCTGGAAGCGTTGCGACAGATTGAGCAGGAAGGCGGCGATGCGCTCTTCGGCCTTCATGTTGCCGAGCAGCAACATCACGCCGTGATCGCGGACGATCTCGCGACTCATCACCCGGTAGAAGTGGTGCTGCAGTGCCGGAATCTTGCGTGACAGCACTTCCATTTCGGCGAACGGCAGTTCACAGACTTCGCTGTCTTCGAGCGCGACGGCGTCGCAGGTGTAGTGGTCGCCGCTGACGGCATCCATGCCCATCAGCTCGCCGCTCATGTGGAAGCCGGTGACCTGTTCGCGACCGTCTTCGGAAACGACGCTGGTCTTGAAAAAGCCGACCCGGACCGCGTACAGCGCCCGGAACGGTTCGCCGGCGCGGTACAGTGCCTCGCCGCGCTTGATCGGCTTGCCCTGGCCGATCAGGTCGTCGACCTGCTTCATCTCTTCTGCGCTCAGCTCGTTGGGAAGGCACAGCTCGCGCAGGCTGCAATTGGAGCAGGCCTGACGCAATTGCTTGAAGGTGACGTCGCGGGGCTGAAGGGCTGGTTGCATGGCGGGGCTCTACAGGTGAAGGGGCAATAAAACGGTCTGACCGATTACCGGTGTCCGGGTAAACGGGCTTTGATCGCCGTCAAGATTGCATGCGTTGATTATCGGCAAGCTCGCCTTAGAGCACAACCAAGCAAAATACCACCTGGCGACCACAATGAATCAGCAACTGATCGAATTCGACCGCGCCCTGATCCGGCGACACGACGGCAAGGGGCCGCGCTATACCTCGTACCCGACGGCAGACCGTTTCGGGGAGATGACCGCCGACGATTATCTCGAACGACTGGTGCAGCAGCAAGCGGGAACGACGCGTCACCCGCTATCGCTTTATTTTCATATCCCGTTCTGCGACACCATCTGCTACTACTGCGCCTGTAACAAGATCATCACCAAGGACAGGCGCCGCGCCGAGCGGTACATCGATTACCTCGAGCGTGAAATGGATCTGCAGTGCGCGGCGCTGGCCTTCAGGCCGAAGGTCAGGCAACTGCACTTCGGCGGCGGCACGCCGACCTTTCTGTCCGATACCCAGCTCGAACGGCTGCTGACGGCGATCCACCGGCGCTTCGAGCTGGACCCGCAGGGCGAGTTTTCGATCGAGATCGATCCGCGCAAGGTGTCGGCCGAGACGGTGCGGCTGCTGGCGCGGCTCGGGCTCAACCGGATGAGTGTCGGCGTGCAGGATTTCGACGACGACGTGCAGCGGGCGGTGAACCGCGTGCAGAGCGAGGCCGAGACGCGGGCGCTGATCGATACCGCGCGCGCGGCAGGCTTCAGATCGATCAATCTCGACCTGATCTATGGCTTGCCGTTGCAAACCCCCGAGCGTGTTCACCGGACGCTGGAGCGGGTGATCGCGATCCGGCCCGAGCGCATCGCGCTGTATAACTACGCGCACCTGCCCGAGCGCTTCATGCCGCAACGGCGGATCAACGACGCCGACCTGCCCTCGGCCGAGGCCAAGCTCGACATCCTGCAGGCGAGCATCGACCAGCTGCTCGCTGCCGGCTACCGCTACATCGGCATGGATCATTTCGCTCTGCCCGACGATGAACTGGCGAAGGCGCAGGACCATGGCCGGCTGCATCGCAACTTCCAGGGTTACTCGACCCATGCCGACTGCGACCTGATGGCGTTCGGCGTGTCGGCAATCGGCAAGGTCGGGCCGGCCTATGTGCAGAACCGCAAGACCATCGACGACTACTATGCGGCGCTCGATGCCGCGACGCTGCCGGTCGAGCGCGGCATCACGCTCAGGCACGACGATCTGCTGCGCCGCGCGGTGATCCAGTCGTTGATGTGTCAGTTCGAGGTGATGTACCAGCCGGTGGAAATCGCCTACCTGATTGATTTCACCGACTACTTTGCGGAAGAATTGCGCTCGCTCGCCGCATTGCAGGCCGACGGACTGGTGACCATCGACGCGCAGCGGATTGCGGTCACCGCCAAGGGGCGCCTGCTGGTGCGTTCGGTCGCGATGGTCTTCGACCGCTACCTGAGAACCACGGAGACGGCGGCGCGCTATTCCAAACTGATCTGATACCGGAGTGCAATGGCCGAATACAACCTGCTGGCGCTGTTTCTGGCCGGCCTGCTCGGTGGTGGCCATTGTCTGGGCATGTGCAGCGGCGTGGTGACCGCGTTCAGCCTGCAACTGCCCGCCGGCGCCCGCTGGCCGTATCACCTGGGATTCAATGCGGGCCGGATCGCCGGCTATGTCCTGATCGGCGCCTTGCTTGGCGCGCTGGGCTCGTTCAGTGTATTGCTGCAATTGCAGGCGTTGAAGACCGGGCTGTTCGTGCTGGCGCAACTGCTGCTGATCGCGCTCGGGGCCTATCTGGCCGGCTGGGCGCGCTGGCTGACCCGGGTCGAGCAGCTGGGCGTGCCGGTGTGGCGGCATCTTCAGCCCGTACTCAGAAAGGCGCTGCCTATCCGTCGCTGGCCACAAACGTTATGGGTCGGGCTGCTATGGGGCTGGCTGCCTTGCGGCCTGGTCTATACGGCGAGCATTTCGGCGCTGGCCAGCGCGTCGCCGCTCAAGGGTGCACTGGCGATGCTGGCCTTCGGTCTGGGCACCCTGCCAAACCTGCTGCTGATCGGCTCGGTGGCGCAATCGCTGCTCCGGGCGCTGCGTCATCCGCTCGTCCGCAACGTGATCGGCACGGCCTTCGTCGCCTGGGGGCTGTGGCAGCTCTCGTCGCTGTTGCGCTAACTGTTACATTGGCGCGCCGCACGTTTTTTATTTGTTCAAGTGACTGATTTTTAGGGAATTTAAATCGGTTTTTCTTGTCCTCGCAGCAGCAGGAACAAGCACACTCCGCGGCGAAACGGAGGGTGGCGTCTATAACGGAATCAAGCCCGACCCGCCAAGCAGTGTACTTCCAGGGCCATTCCGAAACCCACCCACGGAGGTGTGTCATGGACGTGTTCGACAACTTCTCGTCTCGCTACGAGCGGACCCGCGAGGAGGAACTCAGCCTGCGGGACTACCTCGAGCTGTGCAAGCAGGACAAATCCGCCTACGCGACCGCATCCGAGCGGATGTTGATGGCCATCGGTGAGCCCGAGATGGTCGACACCCGGCTCGATCCCCGCCGCTCGCGCACCTTTCAGAACAAGGTGATCCGGCTCTACCCGGCGTTCCGCGAGTTTTACGGCATGGAGGAGGTCATCGAACAGGTCGTGGCCTATTTCCGCCACGCAGCGCAGGGGCTGGAGGAAAAGAAGCAGATCCTCTATCTGCTGGGGCCGGTCGGGGGCGGCAAGAGTTCGATTGCCGAAAAGCTCAAGGAGCTGATGGAAAAGGTCCCGTTCTACGCGATCAAGGGCAGCCCGCTGCATGAATCGCCGCTGGGCCTGTTCAGCAGTGACGAGGACGGACAGATCCTCGAAGAGGAATACGGCATTCCGCGGCGCTATATCAAGGCGATTCCCAGCCCGTGGGCGGTCAAGCGCCTGCATGAATTCAACGGCGACATCAACCAGTTCCGCGTGGTCAAGCGTTATCCGTCGGTGCTCAAGCAGGTCGCCATTGCCAAAACCGAACCGGGTGACGAGAACAATCAGGATATCTCGTCGCTGGTCGGCAAGGTCGATATCCGCAAGCTCGAGAAATACGCGCAGGACGATCCGGATGCATACAGCTATTCGGGTGGGCTGTGCCTCGCGAATCAGGGCTTGCTCGAGTTCGTCGAAATGTTCAAGGCGCCGATCAAGGTGCTGCACCCGCTGCTGACGGCAACGCAGGAAGGCAATTTCAAGGGCACCGAGGGATTCGGCGCCATTCCGTTCGAAGGCATCATTCTTGCGCACTCGAACGAGTCGGAATGGAAGCAGTTCAAGAACAACCGCAACAACGAGGCCTTCCTCGACCGGATTTATATCGTCAAGGTGCCGTACTGCCTGCGCGTGACCGAAGAAACGCAGATCTACGACAAGCTGCTGCGCAATTCCTCGCTGGCGCATGCGGCATGCGCGCCGGGCACGCTGAAGATGATGGCGCAATTCTCGGTGCTGTCGCGGCTGAAGGAGCCGGAAAACTCGAGCAGTTTTTCGAAAATGCTCGTCTACGACGGCGAGAACCTGAAGGACATCGACCCGAAAGCCAAGTCGATCCAGGAGTACCGCGACTTTGCCGGCGTCGACGAGGGCATGAGCGGGCTGTCGACACGGTTCGCATTCAAGATACTGTCCAAGGTGTTCAACTTCGACCATCAGGAAGTCGCAGCCAATCCGGTGCACTTGCTGTACGTGCTCGAACAGCAGATCGAGCGCGAGCAGTTTGCGCAGGAAATCGAGCAGAAATACATTTCCTATATCAAGGAGTACCTGGCGCCGAAATATGTCGAGTTCATCGGCAAGGAAATCCAGACCGCGTATCTGGAAAGCTACTCCGAATACGGGCAAAACATCTTCGACCGCTACGTGACTTTCGCCGATTACTGGATCCAGGATCAGGAATACCGCGATCCGGATACCGGGGAGTCGTTCGATCGCAATTCCCTCAACAACGAGCTCGAAAAAATAGAGAAGCCGGCCGGGATTTCCAACCCGAAGGATTTCCGCAACGAAATCGTCAATTTCGTGCTGCGCGCACGCGCGAGCAATGCGGGCAAGAATCCGGCGTGGACAAGTTACGAGAAGCTCAGGACGGTGATCGAGAAGAAGATGTTCAGCAATACCGAGGAGCTGCTGCCGGTGATTTCGTTCAATGCCAAGGCCAGCGCCGAAGAGCACCGCAAGCATGAGGATTTCGTCAACCGGATGGTGACCAAGGGGTATACGCCCAAGCAGGTACGGTTGCTGTGCGAGTGGTATCTGCGCGTCAGGAAGTCATCGTGAACCAGTGCGGGTAGGACGTGAGGTGTAGGGCCATGAACACCGGGATGACCCGGCGTTGCCGGTGCGGTTGCACCGGCTACCCGCCAGACACCTTTGCCTCACCCTCGCGCCTCACTGGGGATAGCCATGTTCCAGCTGATTGACCGACGTTTGAACGGCAAGAACAAGTCTGCGGTGAACCGGGACCGGTTTCTGCGGCGCTTCAAGTCACAGATCAAGGGCGCCGTGGCGAAGGCGGTGAAGGACCGTTCGATCACCGACATCGAACACGGCGAACGGGTGTCGATCCCGGTCCACGATACCAGCGAGCCGACGCTGGGCCATGCGCACGGCGGGGTGTGGGAACGTGTGTTCCCCGGCAACCGCGAGTATGTAAAGGGCGACGAGATCGAACGGCCGGAAGGCGGTGCCAGCGGCGGGCAGGGCGGTGCGGGTCAGGGCGGCGACGGCGAGGATGACTTCGTTTTCGAGCTGACCAGGGAGGAGTTCCTCAATTTCTTCTTTGACGACCTCGAACTGCCCAATCTCGTCAAAACCCAGCTGCAGCAAACCGTGGTGCTCAAGCCCGTCCGCGCCGGCTTCACCAGCGACGGCACGCCGACGAACATACACGTGCTGCGCAGTCTGAGATCGGCCCTGGGGCGGCGCATTGCCTTGTCGGCAACGCCGCTCGACGATCTCAACGCGGCGCAGGAACGGCTGGACGAACTGCTTGAAAGCCAGGACGAGCATTCGCCGGAGGTGCACGTACTGCAATCGCAGATACGGCTGCTGAAGACCCGGCTGATGAACATTCCGTTCATCGACCCGTTCGACCTGCGGTATACCAACCGCATCCGCGTTCCCAGTCCGACGACGCAGGCAGTGATGTTCTGCGTGATGGACGTGTCCGGCTCGATGGACGAATACAAGAAGGATATCGCCAAGCGCTTTTTCATCCTGCTTTATCTGTTCCTGATCCGGGTGTATGAACGCATCGAGGTGGTGTTCATCCGTCACCATACCCAGGCGTTCGAGGTCAACGAGGACGAGTTTTTCCATGCGCGCGATACCGGCGGCACGGTGGTGTCGTCGGCGCTCAAGCTCGTCAAGAAAACCATCGAGCAGCGTTACAGCTCGGTCGACTGGAACATCTATGTCGCCCAGGCCTCGGACGGTGACAACTGGGATTCGGACTCGCCGCAATGCCGGAGCATTCTCGACGAGGAGCTGATCCCGCTGGTTCAGTACTACGCTTACGTCGAGATCACCGAAGGCGAGCCGCAGAACCTGTGGTTCGAATACGAGATGGTCGCGCAACGACACGCGCAGTTTGCGATGCGGCGCATCAAGACCGCCGCCGAAATCTGGCCGGTTTTCCACGACCTGTTCAAGAAAACAGCCGTGCATGCGGGAGGTTGAATGAGTACCGCCACCAAAACGCGCCGCAAGACCAGGATGGGGCCGATTTCTTCCGGCTCGGAGTGGAGTTTCGAGCTGATCAATCGCTACTACGACGAAATCGCCCGGATTGCCGCCGAATTTGGGCTGGACACCTATCCGAACCAGCTCGAAGTCATCTCGGCCGAGCAGATGATGGACGCCTACGCATCGGTCGGCATGCCGGTGATGTACAACCACTGGAGCTTCGGCAAGCATTTCCTCTCGACGCAGAAGAACTACCAGCGCGGCGCAATGGGCCTGGCGTACGAGATCGTCATCAATTCGAACCCGTGCATTGCCTACCTGATGGAAGAGAACACGATGACCATGCAGGCGCTGGTCATTGCACACGCCAGCTTTGGCCATAACTCGTTTTTCAAGGGCAATTACCTGTTCCGGACCTGGACCGATGCGTCGGCGATCATCGACTACCTCGTGTTCGCCAAGAAATTCATCACCGAGTGCGAGGAAAAATACGGCGAGGAGCGGGTCGAGGAGTTGCTCGACTCGTGCCACGCGCTGATGAATTACGGTGTCGACCGCTACAAGCGGCCGCAAAAGCTGTCGCTCGAAAAAGAGCTGGTCAGGCAAAGCGAGCGTGAGGCGTATCTGCAGAGCCAGGTCAACGACCTGTGGCGCACCATGCCGCAGCGACCGGAGATCGAACGGGTCGAATCGCCACGACGCTTCCCCGAAGAGCCGCAGGAAAACCTGCTGTACTTCTTTGAAAAGTACGCGCCATTGCTTGAACCCTGGCAGCGGGAGGTCGTGCGCATCATCCGCAAGATTGCGCAGTACTTCTACCCGCAGCGCCAGACGCAGGTGATGAACGAGGGTTGGGCGACGTTCTGGCACTACACGCTGATGAACCGGCTTTACGACGAGGGCTTGATCACCGATGCGGCGATCATGGAGTTTCTGCACAGCCATACGAACGTGGTGCTGCAGCCCGGAATCGACAGCCCGTACTTCAACGGCATCAACCCCTATGCGCTGGGTTTTGCGATCTACCGCGATATCCAGCGGATGTGCATCGAACCGACCGACGAGGATCGTTACTGGTTCCCCGAACTCGCCGGCAGCGACTGGCGGCAGGCACTCGATTTCGCCATGCGCAACTTCAAGGACGAGAGCTTCATCGCCCAGTATCTGTCGCCGAAGCTGATCCGCGATTTCCGGCTGTTTTCGGTGCTGGACGACGACTATCAGGCCAGGCTGCGCGTCTCGGCGATCCATGACGACGAGGGCTACCGCTATATCCGCCGGGCGCTGGCCGAGCAATACAATCTGTCCAGCCGGGAGCCGGATATCCAGGTGTTCGACGTCAATACCCGCGGAGACCGGTCGCTGACCTTGAGGCACTACCAGTTCCAGCGGCGTCCGCTGGGCAACAGCGTCCACGAAGTGCTCAAGCATATCGCCCGGCTCTGGGGGTTCTCGGTCAAGCTCGACAGCGTCGACGAAACCGGCAAGGTCGTGCTCAGTTATGAATGCAAGCTCGAAAAGCGGCACGGGCAATAGTCGCCGGTGATGCGGGGCATCGGGATCGGGCTGACCTGCGATCTCGAATGGTGCGTTCGGGCGGCTGTCGTGAAATGGCGACCTGATGCCGGTCCGTCACGCGTTGTTCTCGTGGTGGAAAGCGCTGTTTGTCGCCCAAGAGCGACAAAATCGCACTGTTTGATGGGCGACAGGGAGTTGCTTCGCCTTTCTTGATGCCCATCCGTTTGATATATAACGATATTAATGCTTGGCATGGATCGTGCTTTTATGAATGCTGACTGCACTTTTAATAGCCAAACCCATGAAAAGAATGATGTCGATGCTTGCCTTGGTCTGCCTGATGGCTGCCGGCGGCGCCAATGCGATGTACACGTCCTGGCCATTCAATGGCCGGGTCATCAACCAGAGCGCGGTGGCCGTCAGCGCCTGGGATGGCGAGCATGACTTCTACCGCATTGCCGCGGGCTCGACGACGTCCAACACGTTCGATGTCGATCATATCCAGACCGAAGCGCGTGCCGGCTGGTGCAAGATCGGCCCGAACACCGTGACGGTGGCGCCCGATGCATCGATCCACGGTTGCGAATGCTGGGTGAAGGCCGCCAGCGAGGCGTGCGCGCCGCAAGATCAGCGTTCGCTGCTTGCGCAGGTTGCGTCGGTCGTGCTGGGTCCGCAGCGGGTCAGGGTGGTGCTGGCCTACCTTTCGCCGGGACGGCCGGTGGCGGAAGCCTGAACCCTGTCGTTGTTTGGCGACATGAAAAAGGCGCATCCGAAGATGCGCCTTTTTGCATTCAGCGTTGAATGCCGACGCCTACGTCGATATGGCCGGACACGCTGGTTTCCCGATCGACACTGGCGCAGCCGGCCAGTGCCAGCAACATCAGCACCGCGATCAGGTGTCTGCTAGTGCAGTTGCCGCGGCGCGGCGTCGCCATGGTCGGTCTCCTCGGGGATTTCCGGGTGCAGCAGCTCGCCATCGGCGTTCGGGTAGAGCGGCGTGCCGCAGTCGTCGCAGTAGTCGAGCGGAAAGTCGCGCTCGTGGATGCGGACGTCGCCGATGCCGATCTCGACCAGCAGCTGCTCGATCTCGCCGGCGCAATCGCTGGTCTCGTCCTCGCCATCGAGCAGGGGCCAGATGATACCGTGGAGCACCTGGTCGTCGCCGAGCTTGCAGAAGCCGACACGGTATTCCTCGAGTTCGCGGCCGGCGAACGGCGCAATGCTGGCCTGAAAATGCTTGGGTTCCAGATTGAGCGTCAGCACGAGGTAGGCGACGGTTGCACGCAGCGAGTAGGCGCGTGATGCCCGGTCGGCGTCACGCCAGGCGGCATGATAGGCGCCGGGCAGCAGCAGCTCGTACGCGGCGCCGGCCAGCACCGGCTGCAGGGCGGCGCCGCCTTGCTGCCGCCATTGCTTCAGCGCTTCGTCGCGGTTGCCGTCTTCCTCCTGCCAGCGGAACACCGCTGCGCCGCTGGGCACGACGACGGCGCCGAGCAGATAGCGGGTGTCGGAGAGGAACTGCCGGGTTTCCGGTAGTTGGTCGGCGTCGAGCCTGAGTGTCTCGCGGCTGAATGCCGCATCGCCGAGTGCCTGGGTCAGCTCGGCGGTGGGGATGTAGCCGCGCGGCAACTGGTCCGGGCTGAACAGGTAGTCGGTGAGCGCAATCTTGGCGATCCGCGAGAAGACATGTGCACCGAGCTGGACGCGCAGGTTCTGCAGCTGGGCATCGGGCAGGTGGCCGCCGCCGATCTGCCAGCGCGACCAGGCCAGTGCCGGGGCGGCAAACAGCAGCACGTCCCAGCTGACGCCGTCGCGTTCGATCTGCTGGATCTCGCAAGCGGCCTCGATCGCATCGGCGAGCACGTTGTACGTTTCACCGGCCTCGGACTCGCTGGCGGCATCGAGCGCCTGATTCAGCGCATCTTCTTCGCCATCGGCAATCAGGCGCTGCAGGCGTTCTGCCAGTTGCTTCTCCCAGAACACGTCTTCGAGGCGGCTGGTCGCGTGGGCCAGGCCGTCGGCCAGGCGCAGCAGATCGGCGGCATCGGCCGGGGTGCGACCCCGGCGTGAGGGGCGGTAACGCTTCAACATGCCCTGAGACTCCATCTCGATTCCAATCGTTTATTTTAGCGGATTCGGCCGGCGGGCAGCACACCGTCGTGCCGGATCATGCGCAGCGCGCCGTCGCCGTAGCCGTCGGCGGGGCCGAGCGGCGCAAAGCCGTGCCGGGACCAGAACGGCGCCGAACCCTGCACCGCGACCAGCAGTGTCCGGTGCAGTCCGGTGCGCTTTCCCCAGGCCAGTGCCGCGCCGATCAGCGCCTGGGCGACGCCGGTGCCGCGCGCAGACGGCAGGAGGGCCAGGTCGTGAAGGAAGTGGCAATCGGGCGCCGCCGGCAGCACGGCGAGCTCGGCTGCGAGCGGGGGCGGTGTCTCGCCGCGCCAGGCGTGGGTGAAAAAATAGCCGAGCGGCTGGCTGCCTCGCCAGGCCAGCCAGTGCGAATCCGGCGACAGATTCAGCTTGCGGGCGAAGACGTCGCGGCTTTCAAGGTAGCCGGCCGGGTAGCAGGCGGCCTGAATGGCGAGTACGTGCTCGAGCGTATCGGGCCGGATGGGGCGGAGTGCGAGGTCGGGTTTCATCGGGCTGGCGTTTTTGCAGTGCGTCGAGGTTAGCGGCTGGGGGCTGCGGCGGCAACGCGTTAAACTGCCGATTTTGTCCGGCCGCAATGAATCCCTGTCTTTCCTGCGGTGCGTGCTGTGCCGCGTTCCGCGTGACCTTTCACCGCTCCGAACTCGAAAGCGAAGGCGGCTGCGTGCCGGATGCGCTGGCCGACGCCGAAACGAGCGAGCTCTACCGCTTGCGCGGCACCGACTACGCGCGGCCGCGCTGCGTGGCCCTGGTCGGCGAGATCGGCGTTGCCGTGCATTGCGGTCTCTATCGCGAGCGGCCGAATCCGTGCCGCGATTTTGCACCGCTGGCGGATGTCGGCGTTTTCTCCGAGGCATGCAACCGGGCGCGGGCCCGGCATGGACTGCCGGCGCTGCTGCTCGGGTAAGGCCGGTCTGATCCGTGTGCGGTGCGGTTTGACCGGTGATTGCCGTGGGTCAAGGCGGTCGCCGCCGCCGCCGGCTATGCTCCCGCGATGAGCCAGAACCCGATCCCCGCGCATTTCGGTGCGCATCGTTACTTCCGCTATCACGACCAGCTTGCGCAGCGCCATGGCGGCCGGGTGCAGAAGGTATCGCTGAACGCCGGCTTCACCTGCCCGAACCGCGACGGCTCGCTCGGCCGGCGCGGCTGCACCTTCTGCAACAATGCCGGATTCACCCCGGCCTACCTGCACCGGCCGCTCGATCTGCAGGCGCAGCTCGACGAGGGCGTGGGGCGTCTGCGCCGGCGCTACCCGAAGACGCGCCATTTCTTCGCCTACTTCCAGGCATATACGAATACCTATGGCGAGCTTGAAACGCTCAAGTCGCAGTATGAGGCGGCGCTGGCCCACCCCGACATCGGCGGCCTGGTGATCGGTACGCGGCCTGACTGCCTGCCGGAACCCTTGCTCGACTATCTGGCCGGGCTGGCGCAACGCGCGCCGGTCGAGGTCGAGATCGGCATCGAGTCGTGCGACGATGCGGCGCTGCAGCGTGTCAACCGCGGTCACGATGTTGCCGCCAGCGTCGACGCGATCCGGCGCCTTGCCGAGCGCGGCTTGCCGGTCAGCGGTCACCTGCTGTTCGGCCTGCCCGGCGAGTCGCGGACCTCGCAGCTCGAAGCGGCGGCGACGCTGTCCCGGCTGCCGCTGGCGTCGTTGAAGATGCACCAGCTGCAGCTCATCCGCGGCACCGCGCTGGCGCGGGACTGGCGCCGCAATCCCGGCGCGGTGCCACTGTTCACGCCGGATGAGTATGTCGAGCTGGTGGTCGATTTTCTCGAGCGGCTGTCGCCGGCAATCGCCATCCAGCGCGTCGGCAGCGAGGTACCCGAGCGGCTGCGGCTGGCACCCGCGGACACCGTGCCGCTGGCCGCGCTGCAACAGCGTGTCGCCGCCAGGCTGGCCGAACGCCAGACCTGGCAGGGGCGCCTGTACGCACCGTAGCGGCATGCGCCGCAGTGCCTGCGTGGTGCTAGTCAGCCCGTGTGCCGTTGACGAACCGTTGTGGCCGGCACCGAGGCGCTTGGCGGCAATGCGCCGGTTTACGTGGTCCGGTGGTGGACGTCGCCCACGGATGCCTCATCCGGGTTGAGTCCCGGCCTCACGCCGGCGCTCGAGCGGCCGCGGCCTGCGCGGCTCATCCGTTCTGGCGCGACGGGTGCCCGGCCTGCGTCCGCCGGGGAGGAGCCGATGTCCATGAGCCCGGCGATCACCCGGCTGCGATGAGCGCCGGACAGCAAAAAGCCCGGCATTGCCGGGCTCTTGCTGGTTGCGTTCGAATTACTCCGGGCGACGCGGGCGGTCGAACGACTTGCCTGCCGGGCGCTCGCCACGCGGCTTGCCGGCCGGCTTGTCGCCGCCGAAGCCGCGGTCGCTGAACTGGCGCTCGCTGCGGTCGCCGTAGTTGCGGCGTTCCTGCGGTGCGCCGAACTCGCCGCGCGGTGCGCGGTCCTGACGATCGCCATAGCTGCGGCGCTCTTGCGGTGCGCCGAATTCGCCACGCGGTGCGCGGTCCTGACGGTCGCCATAGCTGCGGCGCTCTTGCGGTACGCCGAATTCGCCACGCGGTGCGCGGTCCTGACGGTCGCCATAGCTGCGGCGTTCCTGCGGTGCGCCGAACTCGCCGCGCGGTGCGCGGTCCTGACGATCGCCATAGCTGCGGCGCTCTTGCGGTGCGCCGAATTCGCCACGCGGTGCGCGGTCCTGACGGTCGCCATAGCTGCGGCGTTCTTGCGGTGCACCGCCGAAATCACGACGCGGCGCGCGGTCGTTGCGGTCGCCGTAGCTGCGCTCGCCTTGCGGCTTGCTGAAGCTGCGTTCGCCGCCGAAGCTGCGCTCCTGGTGCGGGGCGTCGCCGAACGACGGACGATCTTCGCGCGGCGCGCGGTCGGCGTAGCTGCGTTCGCCACGATCGCTGCTGAAGCTGCGGTCGCGCTGGCCGTAGCCGCCTTCGCGGCGGAAATTGCCGCCATCACGGCCGCCGAAACCGCGGCCGCCTTGCGGGCGACCACGACCTTCGCCACGCGGTGCGCGGTTGGCCGGGTTGAAGTTGGCTTCGAGGCCTTCGACGGCCATCGTTTCGACTTCGATTTCGTAGCGGCGACGGATCTTGGTCAGCAGGTGGAAATCGTTCTTGCCAACCAGCGACACGGCGCGGCCTTCGCGACCGGCACGGCCGGTACGGCCGATCCGGTGCACATAGTCTTCGGCGAACTTCGGCAGGTCGAAGTTCAGCACCAGGCCGATGCCGGCGACGTCGATGCCGCGGGCGGCGACATCGGTGGCGACGATGACGTCGATCTCACCGCGGCGCAGCTTGTCGAGGACCTTGCGGCGCATGCGTTGCGGCAGGTCGCCGTGCAGTGCGTCGGCGCGGATGCTGTCCATGCGCAGCGCATCGGCCACGCTGTCGGCGTCGACCTTGGTCGCGGTGAAGACGATGCTCTGGGTGTTCGGCGCGCCGTTGATCAGTGCGGCGGTCAGCTTGATCTTGTGCTCGTAGCCGTCGGCGTAGTGGATGGCCTGAGTGATGTTGGCGGTCGGGCTGCCTGTCGGTGCGAGTTCGACGCGGACCGGATCCTTCATCATCGGTGCGGCAAAGCGCTGGACGGTTTCCGACAGCGTGGCCGAGAACAGGGCGGTCTGGCGCTCGGCCGGCAGTTGCGACACGATGGTTTCGATGTCGTCGATGAAGCCCATGTCGAGCATGCGGTCGGCTTCGTCGAGCACCAGCAGTTCGAGGCGGCGGAAGTCGATGCGGCCGCTGTTCATCAGGTCCATCAGGCGGCCCGGGGTGGCGACGACGACTTCAACCGGCTGCGACAGTTGCTTGTGCTGCACCGGGTACGGCGTGCCGCCAACGATGCTGACGACCTTGCAGCGTGGAATGCGGCGGGTGAATTGGGTTGCCACCTTGGCAACCTGTTCGGCCAGTTCGCGGGTCGGGGTCAGCACCAGCACGCGCGGGCCGCGGCTGTGGTGCTTCGGCGCCATGCCCAGCATGTGGATCGCCGGCAGCAGGAAGGCTGCGGTCTTGCCGGTGCCGGTCTGCGCCGAAGCGAGCAGGTCGTTGCCGGCGAGGATTTGCGGAATGGCTTGCGCCTGGATCGCGGTCGGCGTGGTCAGGCCGTTGCTGGCCAGATCGCGGACGATGTCGATCGACAGGCCGAGAGCTTCAAAGGAGTTGGTTTCGGTCGTTTCGGTTGCGGCGGCGGCAACGGGCGCATCGATGGCCGCTTCGACAACGCTGTCGAGGGCGGAGATGTTCTGGGTATTGTTTTCGGTATTCATTGCGACTTCCTTGCAGGGTGAAGCCGTTCTTGGGCAGACAAGACGACGAAACCCAGGCCCGCTGAGGAGCGGGCAGGCGATTCGGGTCCATTGGCCTGGTCACGGCGTTAAAACATGCCGCCAACCAGAATGAACCGCGAACGCAAAGGAACCGGATGAAAGGTCAGGGGCAATGCAAAAAACGAACCCGCGTCAAGCGCGGGTCGTCGATCTGTTGCGAACTATGCCAGATAATTCCGGGCAGGGCAACAAGTTTATGATTTCACGTCAGTTTTTTCCGGGGTGCCGTAAAGCCCGGTCAGCAGCTCGCGCAGGATGCGCTGCTCGATGGTGGCGCGCTGGCCGAGCGGGGCCGGCAGTTGCAGGTGGAGCGAGATGTCCTCGCGGTCTTCGAGCGACATGCGCAGCCGGGGTTCGAGTGTCGGCGTTTCGACCGCATAGCTGCGCTCGAGCTGGCGCGCGTGGTGCTTCAGGTCGTCGGCGTAGTCGGCGACGATGGCGTTGGCGCTGGCGAGCAGCAGCGTTTCGGCGTGCTGCCAGTCGGTCTGCCGGTCGATCGACACGTGGACGGTCTGGATCACGTACTGGCCCAGCGCGGTTTCGTTGAACAGCGGCTGGGACAGCAGCAGGCTGTTCGGGAACGTCACCGCCCGGCCGACGGTGCCCTTGTGCGTCTGGACCTGGCTCGATTCGTGCAGTGTCGTGCACAGCAGGTTGGTGTCGATGACAAGGCCGCGCAGGCCGCTGATCTCGATCCGGTCGCCGACGCTGAAGGCGTTGCTGCTGCTCCGGTAGATCG
The DNA here is from genome assembly GCF_001808185.1 of Jeongeupia sp. USM3. Classification (NCBI taxonomy): domain Bacteria; kingdom Pseudomonadati; phylum Pseudomonadota; class Betaproteobacteria; order Neisseriales; family Chitinibacteraceae; genus Jeongeupia; species Jeongeupia sp. USM3. The sequence goes on from NZ_CP017668.1 coordinate 246,666, forward strand.
AGCCCATGCCGCAGAGGATCATTTCCTTGGTCGCCAGCACGATGGCGGCGGCGATGGCGACGAGCGAAACGGCCAGTGTTTCGATCTCGTTGGCCCAGATCAGCGCCATCGCGAGCACGAATACCACCAGCGCGACATTGCGCAGCGTGACCAGCCAGCGGCGCTTGAGCTCGGCGCTCATGTCCCGGCGGCTGAGGATGGCGCGGCGCACCAGTGCGCGCACCAGCAGCAGCACGCTGATGAAGATCAGCGATACGGCCGCGTCGCGGATGAAGGCGCGGTCGATGAAGGAGGGAAGCCAGTCGGCGATCAGCATGGGGACGGGGCGAGTGGGAAGCGCTCCAGTCTAGCAGCCTTGCCGGCCCGGGCGATGTGCAAGAATCAACGTTGCGGCGCCCCCATCCGTTTCCTTGCCGCCTCGCGCTCCTGTTCGCTCTTGATCAGCAGCGTGTAGGCGATGTAGTACTTGAAGATGTTGCTGACGTAGGTGACGGTTTCCGGGCCGATCTTCTCGGCGGCGACGACCTCGACATTGTTGAACCACTTGTTCGGGTCGAGCCCGCGCTTTTGCGCCTCCTTGCGCAGCTGGGCGATCCGGCCGGCGCCGGCGTTGTACGAGGCGAATGCGAACAGGCCCCTGTTGACCGCCGTCATCGCCTCCTTGGCGTAGTACTGGTCGATCATGAAGCGGATGTACTTCACGCCGGCGTGGATGTTGGGCTCGAGCTGGCGCACGTCGCCGACCTTCATTTCCTTGCCGGTGGCCGGCATCAGCTGCATCACGCCGATGGCGCCGACGTGGCTGCGGGCCTGCTGGTCCAGCCGCGATTCCTGGTAGCCCTGCGCCATCATCAGCAGGTAGTCCATCTGGTACTGCTTGCCGTAACGCTGGAAGATCGCCTTGGTGGCCTCGAAACGGCTCAGGTCGGTCGTCTGCAGCGCGTTCCGGACGAAGTTCTGTTCGCCGAAGTAGCGGTTGTAGATGGTGTTGCCGAACGCCGTGCCGCGCGCGTGCGTCTTGATGAAGGTGTTGAGGTCGTCTTTCAGCTTGGGGCTGTGCTTGCGGAGCATCAGCGCGATCTGGCCGTCGCGGTTGACCGCGAGGTCCGGATGCAGTTGCAGTTTGGGCAGCACCTTGGCCCACAGTCTGGCCTTGAAGTCATCGACGATGGCGAACTTGAGCAGGCCGCTGTTGAGCATCTCGAGCAGATCCTCGTCCTCGAGTTCCTCGGCGGCCGGAACGAGCTTCATCGGCGGGCGCTTTTCCTTGATGAAGCGCTGGTTCAGTTGCTGCAGGTGCGTCCAGTAGCTCGATGACTTGCGGACGTAGAGCTGCTGGCCGGACAGGTCCTCGAGCTTGCCGATCTTGAGCGAGGCGGGGCCGGTGATGACGATCTCGTTGACGTTGGTGATGGTCGGGTCGCTGAAGTCGACCTGCTTGAGGCGCTCGGGCGTGATCGTCAGGCTGGCGGCGGCGACATCGCCGCGGCCGGCGAGCAGTGCCGGGATGATCTGGTCGCGCCGCGTCGGCACGAACACGACGAAGACCTTGACGTTGCCGGTCTTGAGCCGCTTGTTGAGTTCGTCCTCGTAAGCTTTGAGCGCCTCGTACGAGGCACCGCGCTGCCGGCCGTTCTCGACCCAGTAGTTGGTTTTCGAATACGTGACCAGTACGCGGATCTGGCGGCGCTTGATCATGCCGTCCAGATCGCCGGTGTAGGCCGGGTTCTGGTAGGGAAGCTCGCCGTAGATGCGCGCCTGGCCGGCGGCGGATGCGATGGCAGGGGTAGGGGCGGGCGGGGCCGCCATGGTGCAGGCGGTGCTGGCCATCAGGACGATGCAGAGCCATCTGGTGAGCGCGTTGAGCATGTTGACCTCCCGGCGCAGGTTCTGGCCGGTTGCTCCCTGTCATGCTTGCAGGATAGGCGCTGTTGCGGCGATGGTCGGCCGGTGCCCGGTTTCCGGGGGGACGTCCGGCGCCTACCTCAGCCTGCGCTGGACGGCGATGACCAGACCGGTGACGAGCGTGAAGCCGGCCAGATAGCGGTACAGCGATTCGCAGGCCAGCAGCTGCGACTGCTGCGCGATGAGCTGTTCGAGCACGCCGTGCGCGGCGGCCGTGGCTTGTGCGCTGTCGTAACCGTGACGGCCGAAGCTGGCGCTCAGGCCGGCAAGCCATTGGTCGAGCTGCGGGTTGCCCGCGTGGACGGTTGCGGCGAGGTCGTTGTGTACCTCGAATTGCCGGTCCTGCAGCAGCACGGCGGCAAAGGCGCTCGAGATCGACGTGGCCAGCTGGCGCATCAGGTTCTTGCCCTGGTAGCCGTGGCCGAAATACTCGTCGCCGAGCTCGCTGTAGGTCAGCCCGGCAACCGGCAGCACGACCAGCACCGCGAACAGCCCCTGCAGCGCGAGGCCGTACATCAGCCAGTGGGTATCGACGCCGGGCGGCATCAGCGAATACCACCAGCAGACGCCGGCCATGATCAGCGTGCCGGCGAGCATCATCGGTTTCTTGTTCTGCAGCTTGCGGCTGAAGCGGATGTAGAAATACACGGCGGCAAAGGTGGCGACGCCGGCAAAGCTGTCGAGCCAGCCGACCGCGATCAGCGGGATGCCGAGCCCCCGTTCGGCGTAGATCGGAAACAGGTAGCCGCTGAAATTCTTGATTGCGTAATAGAGGAAATACAGCCCGAGCCCGGTCAGGTAGACCGGACTGGCCAGTGCGCGCAGGTGCAGGATGGGCCGCGGATGGCGCCACTGGTGCAACAGGAAGGCGAGCAGCAGCACCGTGCCGCCGCTGGCAAGCAGGGCGAGCCGGTACGGGTGCGAGAAGACGTCGTAGCGGGTGTCGCTGAGCATCAGCTGCAGGCACAGCACCGCCGCGCCGAACAGCAGCAGGCCGCCGATGGCCAGCGGTTCCCGCTCGTGGCTCGTTCCCGCGTCGGGCAGCAGGCACCATGCGCCGAACAGCGCGAGCAGCGCCGGTGGCAATGCACCGTAGAACACGAGATGCCAGCTGCCGCTGTCGACCAGGGTGGCGGCCAGCAGCGGGGCGATGCTCGACGCGCTGAAGATCCCGTACATGAAGTACTTGACCGCCAGCGCACGTTCCTGCCCCTTGAACATCAGCGGGATCAGCACGCGCGTGCTGGTGAAGAAAGCACCGCCGCCGAGGCCCTGGACGAAGCGGAACAGCGTCAGTTCGCCAAGGCTGGCCGATTGCGAGCAGCCGACGGTGCCGATGATGAACAGCGTCAGTGCGCCGCACAGGTAGCGGCGGTAGCCGAAGCGCCGTGCCGACCACTGCTGCTTGACGATCATCAGCAGGCTGCCGATTGCATACGCGGCCTGCGCCTGCGCAAATTCGCGCGGCGCGGCGCCCACGCCGCCCATGATGTGGCTGGCGGCGAAGACGAACATCACGTTCTCGAGAAACTCGACCCCGGTGATCAGGCCGAGCAGCGCCATCAGCAGCCGCTTCTTGCCGGCCCGGTAGCGCGCGTGCAGGCGCAGGTTCACGGTTGCGACAGCCCCCGGTCGATGCTGCCGAGCGCGGAGAGCAACCCCGGCTGCAACGGGGACGGCACCAGCGCCCAGCAAGCTTCATAGGCAGCATGGACCGCCGGTACGGCACTTTTCTGCAGGTCTCTGCCGGCTGCAGTAATGTTCAGTTCAAGCCCACGGCGGTCGGTGACCGAAGGCGCGCGCTCGAGCAGCCCGCGTTTTTCCAGCGCGTCGAGCAGCCGGGTGATCTGGGTGCGCGTGGCATCGAGCGTAATGCTGAGTTCGGTCGGCCGCATCGGCTCGTCGGCGTTGCTCGCGAGCAGCGCCAGTGCGAGGTACTCGCGCATGTCGAGTCCGAATGGCGCGAGCGCGGCGTTGATCCGGTTTTCGAGCAGGTGGGCGGCACGGAACAGCCGGCGCGATGCGATGATCGCATCGCGTGGCGCATCCGGGTTGGCTGCGCAGATGCGCGCGATGCGTGCTTCGAATTCCATGGTCCCTCCTTATTTAGTACTTAACTGAAATATATCATATGAAATAAAATGATGCGCCGTTGCCGTGATGATTGTGGAAAACCGCCGTTTCACCATTGCCGGCAGTTTGCTACCCTGCCGGGTTTGCTTCGATGATGGTCGTGTGCTCCGGCGTCGCCGGGCGTGTTCAATCTCTATAGAACCCACAATATGCAAGAACACCAAACTCACGCCGCCGACGGCGGCGCGCCCACCTTGCGGCGCAGCCTCAAGGCGCGCCACCTGACGATGATCGCCATCGGCGGCTCGATCGGGACCGGGCTCTTCGTCGCGTCCGGTGCTACCGTGTCGCAGGCCGGCCCGGGCGGCGCGCTCGCCGCCTACGCGCTGATCGGCCTGATGGTCTACTTCCTGATGACCAGCCTGGGCGAGCTGGCGGCTTACATGCCGGTAGCCGGGTCGTTCTCGACCTATGGCGCCAAGTACGTCGACGAAGGCTTCGGCTTCGCGCTGGGCTGGAACTACTGGTACAACTGGGCGGTGACGATCGCGGTCGAGCTCGCCGCGGCGCAGCTCGTGATGCACTACTGGTTTCCGGACGTACCGGGCATCTACTGGAGTGCGCTGTTTCTCGGGCTGATGTTCCTGCTCAACTACATCTCGGTGAAGGGCTTCGGCGAGGCCGAGTACTGGTTTGCGCTGATCAAGGTGATCACCGTGCTGGTGTTTATCGGCGTGGGGCTGGCGATGATCTTCGGCATCCTCAAGGGCGGGGCGCAGCAGAGCTTCGGCAACTTCACCACCGGGGATGCGCCGTTCGTCGGCGGCTTCCCGGCCATGCTCGGCGTGGCGATGATCGCCGGTTTCTCGTTCCAGGGAACCGAGCTGATCGGCGTGGCCGCCGGCGAGTCGGAAAACCCGCGCCGCAACATCCCGCGCGCGGTCAAGCAGGTGTTCTGGCGCATCCTGCTGTTCTACGTGCTGGCGATCTTCCTGATCGGCGTGCTGATTCCGTATACCGACCCGAGCCTGCTGAAGAACGACGTCGCCGACATCGGAGTCTCGCCGTTCACGCTGGTGTTCCAGCACGCCGGGCTGGCCTTTGCCGCCGGGGTGATGAATGCGGTGATCCTGACCGCGGTGCTGTCGGCCGGCAACTCGGGCATGTATGCGTCGACACGGATGCTCTACAACCTCGCCACCGAAGGCAAGGCACCGAAGCTGTTCGCACGGTTGTCGAAGAACGGCGTGCCGCGCAACGCGCTGTATGCAACGACCGCCGTCGGCGCGCTGTGCTTCCTGACCTCGCTGTACGGTGACAAGGAGGTCTACCTCTGGCTGCTGAACACCTCGGGCATGACCGGCTTCATCGCCTGGCTCGGTATCGCGATCAGCCATTACCGTTTCCGCAAGGGTTTTGTCGCGCAGGGGCATTCGCTTGAGGACCTGCCGTACAAATCCAGCTTCTTCCCGCTGGGGCCGATGTTCGCCTTCGCGCTGTGCATGGTGATCATGCTGGGGCAGAACTACCAGGCCTTCCTGCTCGACCGGATCGACTGGGTCGGCGTGGTGGCAACCTACATCGGCATCCCGCTGTTCCTGGCAATCTGGTGGGGCTACAGGATCAAGAACAAGAGCCGTCTGGTGGCCTATGCCGACATGGACTTCCCGCACGAATCGGGCAGCGACAAGCGCTGAGTTACCCGACTGATGAAAAGCCGACCCTGTAAAAGGGTCGGCTTTTTTTCGTCCTGGCTTGCGAGGTTGCTCCGGGTGGTCAGGTCCGGTGCGCTGGCGAACCGAAATGATCCCCGTTACCTAGGCGGCTTCAGGGGTGAGAAAGGATGTGCTCTACTTGCGAGCGCCCAGCCGCGCGGCCCTGCGTTCTGTGCGCCACCGGGCCTGGCTACGCCGGGCGGCAATGATGGCGCGGACGGGCAACAAAAAAGGCACCCGAAGGTGCCTTTTTCATGGAGCCGGAGCCGGGCGATTACTGCTCGCCGACGACGGTTACCTTCACTTCGACCACGACATCGTGGTGCAGCGCGAGGGCAATGTCGTACTCGCCGATGGCCTTGAACGGGCCTTCCGGCAGGCGGACTTCCGACTTCTTCACGTCGATGCCGTTGCTGGTGAATGCTTCGGCGATGTCGGCGGTCGTCACCGAGCCGAACAGGCGGCCGTCAACACCAGCCTTCTGGCTGATGGTGACCACGGCGCCTTCGAGCTGAGCGGCACGCGACTGGGCACCGGCGAGGATGTCAGCCTGGCGGGCTTCGAGTTCGGCGCGGCGCGCTTCGAATTCAGCCAGGTTGGCATCGTTGGCACGCTTGGCCTTGCCTTGCGGGATCAGGAAGTTACGTGCGTAACCGTCCTTGACCTTGACCACGTCGCCGAGGCCACCGAGGTTTGCGACTTTTTCGAGCAGAATGATTTGCATGTCAGTTTCTCCTCGAATCAGTGCAGATCGGTAAACGGCAGCAGGGCAAGCAGACGAGCGCGCTTGATCGCGGTCGACAGCTGGCGCTGGTACTTGGCCTTGGTGCCGGTGATGCGGGCCGGGATGATCTTGCCGTTTTCGGCAATGAAATCCTTCAGGATGGCGATATCTTTGTAGTCGATATGCTTGATGCCTTCGGCGGTGAAGCGGCAGAATTTTTTCCGCTTAAACAGATGACGGGACATTGTTAATTCCTCAATTCAGCAATTCAAATTCGTTGATGTGCAAAACAAGACGTCGGCGCTGTCGCTGTCCGGCCGCGGCAAAGAAGCCGCGAACCTTGAGCTGCTGGCCGGTCGTGAGCCGGCTGATCGCCTGGCCGGTCGGGCCGACTGCCACCGCTTCCACTTCGACGATGACCTGGCGAAGCTTGCCGTTTTCCTGCTGGCTGGATTCATGACTGATGACGCAGTGCTGAACCGGAATGCCTGCAGGGGTGTAGCGCAGAGCGGGTAGTTCGATCAGCGTGCCGCCGAGAACCGCCTTGTTGCGATCAGGCACTTAGGCAGCAGCCTGGCCTTCCTGTGCTTGCGCGCCGCCGGTCAGCGACTTCGACTTCTCTTCCTTCATCATCGGCGACGGTTCGGTTACGGCGTGATCCATCTTGATGGTGAGGTGACGCAGCACTGCATCGTTGAACTTGAACGCGTGTTCGAGCTCGTCCAGGGTTTCCTGGCCGATTTCGACGTTCATCAGTACGTAGTGAGCCTTGTGGATCTTCTGGATCGGGTAGGTCAGCTGGCGACGGCCCCAGTCTTCCAGGCGATGAACGGTGCCGTTACCGGTAGCGATCAGGCTCTTGTAGCGCTCGACCATCGCGGGCACTTGCTCGCTCTGGTCCGGGTGCACGATAAAGACGATTTCGTAATGTCGCATGTGTGCTCCTTATGGATAAAAGCCTGCCGTCAGCGACGCCGGTCAGGCAAGGGGTAACAGGCGATTATAATCGGCCTGCCCGTTTCATTCAAGCCGGTGCTCAGCGCTCGACCTGGTCGATCTTGCCGCTGACGGCTGCCCAGGTTTCGTGGTCGGGCAGCGGGTCCTTCTTTTCGACGATGGCGGGCCATTGCTGCGAGAGCTCGGCGTTCAGCGCGATGTAGTCCTGCATGTCGGCCGGGACGTCGTCCTCGGCGTAGATCGCCTCGACCGGGCATTCGGCGACGCACAGCGTGCAGTCGATGCATTCGTCCGGGTCGATCACCAGGAAATTCGGGCCTTCGCGGAAGCAGTCCACCGGGCAGACGTCGACGCAGTCGGTGTACTTGCACTTCACACAGGCGTCGGTGACAACGTAGGTCATGATTTTTGTCCTTTTCTTGATGCGAGACGGTCGTCAGAATATCGCGATATTACCAAAGCCCTTTCCGGGCTGAGTGACGGCGTGGCTATTTCCAAAGAATCCGGGGTGCTAACTTCGCCGGCCTATCGTGGCCGCTTTGCGCCCAGTCCGACCGGCGACCTGCACATGGGCTCGCTGCTGGCTGCGGTTGCGAGCTATCTGCAGGCGAGGCGGGCGGGGGGCGAGTGGTTGCTGCGGATCGAGGATCTCGACCCGCCGCGTACGGTGCCTGGCGCCACCGACCGCATTCTTCGGGTGCTGGATGGGTATGGCTTCGAGTGGGACGGTGAGGTCTGCCACCAGAGCCGGCGGACCGAGCTGTACATGGCGGCGATCGAGCGCCTGAGGGCCGATGGCTGGCTCTACGGTTGTGCGTGTACCCGTAAGGAAATCGCGCAGATTGCCCACGCCGGCATCGACGGACCGGTCTATCCGGGGACGTGCCGCGCAGGGCTGGCACCGGGGCGCGAGGCGAGAGCCTGGCGGGTGCGGGTTGGCGATCGCGGCATGGCCGTTCCCGATGCGCTGCAGGGATGGCTGCGGCAGGATCTGGCTCGCGAAGTGGGCGATTTCGTGCTGCTGCGTGCGGATGGCCTGGTCGCCTATCAGTTGGCTGTTGTCGTCGACGATGCGGCCCAGGGCATCACCGATGTGGTGCGCGGCGCCGATCTGCTCGATTCGACGCCCAGGCAATGCCATCTGCAGCAATTGCTGGGTTATGCGACGCCGGCATACGCGCATATTCCGGTGCTGGTGAACGAGCGTGGCGAAAAGCTCAGCAAGCAGACGCTGGCGCATCCGCTGGTGGTTGGCGATGCCGCCGGGGCCCTGGTGACGGCGTTGTCATTGTTGCGTCAGTCGCCGCCGCCGGCGTTGCGCCAGGCAAAGCTGGCCGAGGTCTGGGGCTGGGCCGAAGCGCACTGGTGCATGGATGCACTGATCGGGCTGAGGCAGCTCTATCCGCCAGAGGGCGGGGGCGGCGTATTCGGATGATTCTTACTTTATTTGCAAATAATTGGCGAGTGTTCCGCGATGTGCCGTACGGATGATTCGGGGTGATTTTTTGCCGTGCCCCGGTAGTGGCTTAATCAGGCTGAAAGCCGCGCCAATGGTGAATCCGCAACGATTTGTTTTTCGCCTTTTGGGCATTCTTGCAACCCCGTCTGCCGGGGTGATATGTTGCGTTCCAATATTCAAATAATGCACTCAGCACACGCCGGCTGGTGATCTAGCGCCCTTGGGGGGACATCGTGCAAATTCAATCGAAACTCAAAGCATGCGTATTGGCAATGATGCTTGCGACGCCTTGGGTGAGTCATGCCGCCGGCCTTGGCAAATTGAATGTCGTTTCCGGTCTGGGGCAGCCGTTTCGTGCCGAGATCGACCTGACGTCGGTACAGCCGGGAGAGGCCGATTCGCTGGCGGTCAGCCTGGCTTCGCCGGAGGGCTATGCCAATGCGCAGGTGCCGTATCCGCCGTCGTCGCTGGGCTTGCGCTTCAATATCGACAAGCGCGCCAACGGCCAGTACTACGTGCTGGTGACCTCGAGTCAGGCGGTCAGCGAGCCTTTCCTCGGCCTGCTGGTCGAACTCAACTGGGCGTCGGGACGGATCCAGCGCGAATACTCGGCGCTGATCGACCCGGTCGGTTATGGCAACACGCCGGCGCGATCGAGCGAGCTGCCCGGAAAGGTTGTCGGCAAGGGGGCATCGGGCGCGGCGCCTTCGTCCGCCGCGGTCAGGCCGGCCAAGGCCGCTGCACCGGCCCGGGCGACGCAGCAGGCGGCAGCCGATGCGCCGGCCGCCGATGCCTACACGGTCAAGAGCGGCGATACCTTGTCGTCGCTGGCGCGCAAGTTCCAGGCCGATGGCGTGAGCTACGAACAGGTGCTGGTCAGCCTGTATCGCAGCAATCCGTCGGCCTTTGACGGCAATATGAATCGCCTCAAACGCGGCAGGATCCTCCGCGTGCCCGATCGCGATGCGATGGCGTCGGTGAGCCGTGACGAAGCGGCCAAGGAAATCCGTCTGCAGGGTGAAAACTGGGCGAGCTACCGCAACCAGCTGGCCAATGCAGCCGGCAAGCAGTCGGCGGCGGATGCCGGTGCCGGCGCGGCGTCAGGCAGGATCACTGCCAAGGTCGATGACAAGGGGCTGGCGCAGGGCGAGTCCGGCAAAGACGTGCTCAAGCTTTCCAAGGGCGGCCAGGCTGCCGATACGCAGCTGAAGGCATTGCAGGACGAGGCGCAGGCGCGCCAGAAGTCGCTTGACGAGGCGAACCAGCGTGTCGCCGAGCTGCAGAAGAACATCAAGGACATGGAGCAGGCGCTGGCGATCAAGAGCCCGTCCGGGCTTGCCGCTGCGGCATCTGCAACGGTGCCGGCCAGTGCCTCGGCGGTGAAGGCCGAAGTGGCTTCGGCAGTCGCCGAGGTCGCGGCTGCGAGCGCTGCCGCGCCGGTCGCTGCGTCGTCGCTTGCCGTGGCGAGTCCGGTTGCCAGAAAGCGCGCGCCGGTCGTCGTCGCGCCGCCGGCCGGGGAGCCGTCGTTCGTCGATTCGATGCTCGAAAATCCGCTGCTGATCGGCGGCGGGCTGGCCGCCGTGCTGGCCGGTCTCGGCGGCCTGGTGTGGATGCGTCGCCGCAAGCCGGCGCAGTTCGAAGACAGCTTCCTGACGGCGGGCGACCTCAAGCCCAATACCGTGATCGGTGGCAGTGGCGGTGCCGTGATCAGTACCCAGCCGACCGAGAATTCCTTCCTGACCGACTTCAGTCGTCAGGGGCTGGGGACCATCGACACCGACGAGGTCGATCCGGTGGCCGAGGCCGAGGTCTACATGGCCTACGGTCGCGATGCGCAGGCCGAGGAAATTCTCCGCGATGCGCTGGGCAAGGATGAAAGCCGCAACGAGATCCGGCTCAAGCTGCTGGAAATCTATGCCGCGCGCAAGGACAACGTGGCGTTCGAGGAGATTGCGTCGTCGCTGTTCGCCCAGGTTGGCGGCCAGGGGGCATTGTGGGAGCAGGCCGCCTACATGGGGCGCAATCTGGATTCGGCGAATCCGCTGTACCAGAAGGCGGGAGCGCCGGCGGGTGGTGGCGTTGCGGCTGGTGCAGTGACTGGTGTCGCCGCTGGTGCTGCTGCGGTCGCCGTCGCTGCGGATGCGCTCGATCTGGATCTGGACCTGAGTGGCGACGCGGTCGAGGCGGAAGAGACGCCGTCGGCCGACCTGCCTGCCGGCGGTCCGGCCGACGACGCGGCGACCGGCATGGCGTCGCTGCTCGACGATCTCGACTTTGATCTGGATGGTCAGGATCTGGATGGCGGGGTGCCCGCGCCGGTCGAGGCGGTCGCCACGGCGCCTGTCGCCGATGACGTTGGTGAATCGGTAGCCGGGGTGCCGGACCGGCTCGACGGGCTGCTCGATGCGCCGACCGTGCCGGCCGATTTCGACCTCGAAGGCGGGAATGAACTCGACTTCCCGCTCGACCTCGAACTGCCCGAGCTTGCGGCTGCCGAGCCCGAGGCGGCGCTCGCATTGCCGGAAGGCGGTGGCGACGAGGAGGGCGATCTGGGGCTGGACTTCGACTTCGGCGACGCCCTCGCCGGTGACGCCGAGCTGCCCGCAGCCTTGCCTGAGGTGGACCTGTCCGGGCTGGACCTGAGTCTGGGCGGCGATGAGCGCGGCGACGAACTGGCCGCGGGTGAGGATGACCCGGTGCAGACCAAGATCGATCTGGCCAAAGCCTATCTGGACATGGGCGATACCGAAGGCGCGCGCGAGATTCTGCAGGAGGCGCTCGGCGAAGGCGGCGCCCATCACCAGCAGGAGGCGCAGCGCCTGCTCGCCGAACTCTGATCGACGATGTTGTCGCGTATCCACCCGGCCAACTGGATTCTGTGCTGGGTGACGGTGGCGTGCTGGCTGCATGTGCTGCGGCCCACGCCACTTGTCGTTTCGGTGCTGCTGCTCGCCCTGTTCGCGCTGTGGCAGGACGCCCGCCGCTGGGGCGTACGCTCGGACGCGTACGGTTCCTGTTGCTGGCACTGGCCGTCGTGTACGGCTGGGGGACGCCCGGCCGCCATCTCGGTGCGCTGGCCTGGGCGCCGAGCGAGGAAGGGTTGTGGCTCGGTGGGCTGCAGGCCTTGCGGCTGGTCGGCATGCTGGCGAGCCTGCAGGCGCTGCAACTGGGGCTGGGGCGGGATCGGCTCTTCTGCGGGCTTTACACGCTGGCAGCGCCGCTGGCACTGTGTGGGCTTGGGCGTGAACGCTGGGCGCTGCGCCTGGCGTTGACGCTGGATTACGCCGAGACGCTGCTGGCGGCGCCGAAGCCTCGCGCCGGTGGCTGGCGCGCCTGGCTTGATGGCGTCGACTGGCCGGCGCCGGAGCCGGTCAGGCTGGCTTTGCTGCCGTTTGGTCCGGGCCAGCGGTGTTGTTGTGCTGTATTGCTGTGCGCGATCGGCTGGATATTGATAGGGGTAGGTAAGTGAGCCGCTACGCGCTGGCAATCGAGTACGACGGACGGGGTTTCAGCGGCTGGCAGATCCAGCCGCAGATGAAAACGGTGCAGGGTGCGCTCGAGGACGCCGTGTCGCGCATGGCGGGTCATCCGGTGCGCGTGCATGCGGCCGGGCGGACCGATGCCGGCGTCCACGCCAGCCGGCAGGTTGCGCATTTCGACACCGACGTCCATCGCCCGCTGACCGCGTGGGTGCGCGGCGTCAACAGCTTCCTGCCGCCCGGGGTGGCGGTGTTGTGGGCCAGGGCGGTGCCGGACTCGTTCCACTCGCGGTTCGTTGCCCACGCCCGGCATTACCGCTACCTGCTGCTCAACCATCCGGTCCGGCCGGCGCTGATGGCGGGGCGCGTCGGCTGGATCCATCAGTCGCTGGATCTGGGCGCGTTCGATGCCGCGGCGCAAAGGCTGCTTGGGACGCACGATTTTTCCAGTTTCCGTGCCGCCGAATGCCAGGCCAAAACGCCGGTCAAGACCCTGACCCGGCTCAGTCTCTCGCGGCAGGGCGACCTGCTGATGGTCGATTTTTCCGCCGATGCCTTTCTGCACCACATGGTGCGCAATATCATGGGGGCATTGCTGCACGTCGCCAAAGGCAACGAAGCCCCGGAATGGATCGATACGCTGCTGGCGGCGCGCGAACGCGCCGTGGCACCGCCGACCTTCATGCCCGACGGCTTGTATCTGGCCGGCGTCAGCTATCCGGCCGAGTACGGGCTCGATACCGAGCCCGGTGAACGGCATGGACTGATTTGAGGTGAACCTTTGATTCCGCGTATCAAGATTTGCGGCCTGCGCGATGTGGCCACTGCGGTCGAGACGGCCCGCCTGGGGGCCGATGCGATCGGACTGGTGTTCTACGCGCCGAGTCCGCGCAGCGTCTCGGCCGAAACCGCCGCGACCATCACGGCCGCGTTGCCGGCCTTCGTGACCAGCGTCGGCCTGTTTGTCGATGCCGAGCCGGCCTTCGTGCGCAACGTGCTGGCGCAAGCGCCGCTCGATCTGCTGCAGTTTCATGGCGATGAAGCGCCCGAATACTGCCGGTCGTTCGGGCGGCCCTATATCAAGGCACTTAGGGTAAAACCGGATACGGATTTGGTAGAATGTGCCAGGCGCTATCACGATGCGCGCGGCCTGCTGGTCGATGCCTATGTGCCCGGCGTGCCTGGTGGCACCGGTGAGGCTTTCGACTGGAAAGTGTTGCCGGACGATTTGCCGCTGCCGTTGATCCTGTCCGGCGGCTTGCATCCGGGCAATGTGGCGCAGGCGGTCAGGCAGGTGCGGCCTTGGGCGCTGGACGTATCCAGCGGCGTCGAGCGCAGCAAGGGTGAAAAAGATCTGGCCAGGGTGGCCGCCTTTGTCGAGGCGGTGCATCTGGCTGCAAACGGGAAGACCGATGAACGATAAGCTTCGCTACAACCAGCCCGATGCACTGGGTCACTTCGGCCGGCATGGCGGCATTTTCGTCGCCGAAACGCTGATGCCGGCGCTTGACGAGCTGCGCGTCGAATACGAAAAGGCCATCGCCGATCCGGCGTTCATGGCCGAGTACCGTTACGAGCTCGCCCATTACGTCGGCCGTCCGAGCCCGGTCTACCACGCCAGGCGCTGGTCCGAGCTGCTCGGCGGTGCGCAGATCTACCTCAAGCGCGAAGACCTGAACCACACCGGTGCGCACAAGGTCAACAACACCATCGGCCAGGCGCTGCTCGCGCGGCGGATGGGCAAGAAGCGCGTGATCGCCGAAACCGGCGCCGGCCAGCACGGCGTGGCGTCGGCGACCGTTGCGGCGCGTTACGGTCTCGAATGTGTCGTCTACATGGGTGCCGAGGACGTCGCGCGCCAGTCGCCCAACGTCTACCGGATGAAGCTGCTCGGCGCGACCGTCGTGCCGGTCAGCTCGGGCAGCAAGACGCTGAAAGACGCAATGAACGAAGCCATGCGTGACTGGGTCACCAATGTGGATTCGACCTATTACATCATCGGTACCTGCGCCGGGCCGCACCCGTATCCGACCCTGGTGCGCGACTTCCAGTGCGTGATCGGCGAAGAAGCCAAGGTGCAGATGCAGGACCTCATCGGCCGTCAGCCCGACGCGGTGATCGCCTGCGTTGGCGGCGGTTCGAACGCGATCGGCATCTTCCATCCCTATGTCGACGTGCCGGGCGTGCGACTGATCGGCGTCGAGGCCGGCGGCCACGGGGTCGAGACCGGGCAGCATGCCGCGCCGCTGACGACCAATGCCAAGGTCGGCGTGCTGCACGGTCAGCGCTCGTACCTGATGCAGGACGAGAACGGCCAGATCGTCGAAACGCATTCGGTCTCCGCCGGGCTCGACTATCCGGGCGTCGGCCCCGAGCACAGCTACCTCAAGGACATCGGCCGGGCCGAGTACGTCGCGATCAACGACGACGAAGCACTCCGGGCTTTCCATGACCTGTGCCGTTTCGAAGGGATCATTCCGGCCCTCGAGTCGAGCCATGCGCTGGCGCATGCGGCCAAGATCGCGCCGACGATGTCCAAGGACCAAGTGCTGCTGGTCAACCTGTCCGGCCGCGGCGACAAAGATATTCCGACGATCGCCAAGCTCGACGGCATCCAGCTCTGATCATGCGCGGGCACCGGCCGGTGTCCGCCGTTTAGGTGACTTCATTCATGTCCCGTATCCAGAAAACTCTCGCGGCCCTGAAGGCCGACGGCCGCCAGGCCCTGATCCCGTTCATCACCGCCGGCGATCCGCGCCCTGGCATCACCGTCGAACTGATGCATGCATTGGTCAAGGGCGGCGCCGATGTGATCGAGCTCGGCGTACCGTTTTCCGATCCGATGGCCGACGGCCCGGTGATCCAGCGTGCGTCCGAGCGAGCCTTGGCTCACGGTGTCAGCCTGCGCGACGTGCTCGGCATGGTTGCGCAGTTCCGCAGGGACGACGCGGTGACGCCGGTCGTGCTGATGGGCTACGCGAACCCGGTCGAAGCGCTGGGCTACGAAGCCTTCGCGCAGGCAGCGGTGAGCGCCGGTGTCGACGGCGTGCTGACCGTCGACCTGCCGCCCGAAGAGGCCGAGGAGTGTGCATCGACGTTCAAGCGCCACGGCATCGACCAGATCTTCCTGCTGGCACCGACGACGCCCGTCAGTCGCATTCAGGCGGTCGAGCGGCTGGTCAGCGGCTATGTCTACTATGTTTCGCTCAAGGGCGTGACCGGCGCGGCAACGCTCGACGTTGCCGGTGTCGCGACCAAGCTCGACGAGTTGCGCGCGCACCTGTCGGTGCCGGTCGGCGTCGGTTTCGGCATCCGCGACCCCGAGACGGCGCGCGCGATCGCCGCGGTCGCCGATGCCGTGGTGATCGGTTCGCGACTGGTGCAGGAGGTCGAGGCCGGCGAGGCCGGTCTGGCGGATCGGCTGACGGAATTTCTTGCCAGCGTCCGCGCCGCGATGGATACTGCGCGCCGCTGAAACAAGGAGATTCACGATGAGTTGGTTGCAGAAACTCCTGCCTCCGAAGATCAAGAGCCGCGAGCCCGGCGCCAAGTCCGCCGTGCCGGAAGGGCTCTGGCACAAGTGCTCGGCCTGCGGCGCAGTGCTGTACCGGACCGACCTCGAGAAGAATCTCGACGTTTGCCCCAAGTGCAGCTACCACAACCGCATTTCGGCGCGTCGCCGCGTCGACCTGCTGCTCGACACCGAAGGGCGTTTCGAGATCGGCGCCGAAGTCCAGGCGATCGACATCCTCAAGTTCAAGGCGGCCAAGCGCTACAGCGAGCAGCTCGAAGGCTTCAAGAAAAGCTCGGACGAGGACGAGGCGCTGGTGGTGGTGCAGGGCGCCATCCACACGGTGCCGGTCGTGCTGGCGGTGTTCGAGTACGGTTTCGTCAACGGTTCGATGGGTTCGGTCGTCGGCGAGCGGTTCGTGCGGGGCGCCAAGGTCGCGCTCGAACACAACCTGCCGTTCATCTGCATTGCCGCATCGGGCGGCGCGCGGATGCAGGAAGGCCTCAACTCGCTGATGCAGATGGCCAAGACCTCGGCCATCCTGACCAAGCTGGCCGACAAGGGCCTGCCGTTCATCTCGATCCTGGTCGATCCGACCATGGGTGGCGTGTCGGCATCGTTCGCCTTCCTCGGCGACGTCGTGATGGCCGAGCCGGGTGCGCTGATCGGCTTTGCCGGCCCGCGCGTGATCGAGCAGACCGTGCGCGAAACGCTGCCGGAAGGCTTCCAGCGCTCGGAGTTCCTGCTCGAAAAGGGCGCGATCGACCGCATCGTCGACCGCCGTGAAATGCGCCAGCAACTGGTGCAGCTGCTGACCCTGCTGCAGAAGCAGCCGGCGGTGAATGCCTGATGTCGCGGTTTGACGCCGACACGCTCGACGCCTGGCTCGCCCATCTGGAGCAATCGCACCCGAAGGAAATCGACATGGGCCTGACCCGTGTCGAATCGGTGCGGGCGGCGATGGGCATGGCGCCGGCGTTTCCGCTGCTGACCGTCGGCGGTACCAATGGCAAGGGGTCGGTCTGCGCTTTCCTGTCGACGATGCTGCATGCTGCCGGCTACCGCGTCGGCACCTACACGTCGCCGCACCTGAGCCGTTACAACGAGCGGATTGCCATCGGCCTCGTGCCGGTGTCCGACGACGAGATCGTCGATGCATTTCGCGCAATCGAGGCGGCGCGCGGTGAAACCTCGCTGAGCTATTTCGAGTTCGGCACGCTGGCGGCGATGTACTGCTTCATGCGCGCCGGCGTCGACGCCGCGGTGCTCGAGGTCGGCCTTGGCGGCCGGCTCGACGCGATCAACATCTTCGATGCCGATGTCGCCGGCGTGGTCAGCGTCGATCTCGACCATCAGGCGTTTCTGGGCAACGACCGCGAGTCGATCGGTTTTGAAAAGGCCGGCATTTTCCGTGCTGGCCGCCCGGCGTTGTGTGCCGATCCGAACCCGCCGCAAAGCCTGGTCGGGCATGCGCAGGCCATCGGTGCGCCGCTGCGGCTGATTGGCCGGGATTTCGGCTGTCAGCGCGAGGCCGAGGGCAATCAATGGATGTGCTGGACGCCCGAGCAGCGTCGTCATGCGCTGCCGCTGCCGGCGCTGCGCGGCGCTTACCAGCTTGGCAATGCCGCGCTGGCGCTGGCGATGCTCGATACCTTGCGCGACAAGCTGCCGGTGTCGATCGGACAGATCAAGCGCGGCCTGATCGAGGTCGAGTGGCCGGCGCGCTGCCAGGTTCTGCCGGGGCGGCCACAGGTCGTGCTCGACGTCGCGCACAATCCGCATGCGGCCCGGGTGCTGGCAGCGGCGCTCGACCAGATGGGCTTTGCCGCCAACCGGCATGCGGTGTTCGGCATGATGGCCGACAAGGACATCGCCGGCGTGGTTGCGCTGCTCAAGGACAGCATCGACCACTGGCATTTGGCCGCACCCGCTCTGCCGCGCGCCGCCAGTGCCGACATGGTCGCCGGGCTCGTTGCCGCTGCGGCGCCGCAGGCGAAGCTGTCGCGCTACGATTCGGTGGCGGCGGCGTGGCGCGGTGCCGAGCAGCTTGCCGGCGATAGTGATAGAATCCTCGCTTTTGGCTCCTTCTACACCGTCGCCGAAGTCTTGGCGGCGCGTGGACGCTGAGTATGGCTCGAGAAAACATCAGCGAAGAACTCCTGCAATTGCGCAAACGCGCACGGCGACGGCTGGTCGGGGCGGTCGCCCTGGTGCTGTTTTCGCTGGTCGTGCTGTGGACCGTCATGGACGGCGAGCCGCCGGCCGCGCTCAACAATGGCTCGACGCCCGTCGAGATCATCGCCAGTGCGCCGTCCGCGTCGACCGTGGCTGCGGCCGCGGCCAGCGCGCCGATGCCGGCCGAAACGGTGGCGTCGACGCCATTGCCTGTCGTGCCGCCGGTCCAGGCCGAATCGACGCCGCTGATCGATCAGGACAACGCCGCGCTGCTGCCGGGCAAGCTGGTCAATCCGCAGCTCGAGCGCAAGCCCTCGCCAACGCCGAAGCCGACCCCCGCCAGGGAAGCCAGATCGCCTGAAGCAACGCCGAAACCGACGCCGGCCAAAGATCCCGCACGCATCCTGCAGGGGCTCGACGACGGTGACGACAAGGCGGGTGCGCCGCGCCAGTATTACCTACAGCTCGGTGCCTACGCCGATCCGGCCAAGGCGCAGCAGATGGTCGCCAAGCTCAAAGAGTCGGGCATTCCCGCTTACGGCGAATCGGTCAAGACCGACAAGGGCGCGCTGACCCGGGTGCGCGTCGGCCCGGCCGACCAGGCCAAGGCGCGGACCTGGCAGCAGAAGCTCGACGCGCTGGGCGTGTCGGCCCGACTGGTCAGCAAGTAAGAGCCTACGGTGACCGGCTTCGATTACGTCGTTCTCGCCATCCTCGGCCTGTCGATCCTGCTGTCGGTGATGCGGGGGCTGACGCAGGAGCTGCTGGCCCTGGCCGGCTGGGTGATTTCGGCCTGGCTTGCATTGAACTATGCCGCCCCCATTTCGGCCTACATGCCGGCAGCGCTGCCCAGCGAGTCCCTGCGCTATCTAGCCGCGCTGGTGCTGATTTTTTGCGCGGCCTGGCTGGCCAGCGCCATCGTGCGGATCACGCTCAACCAGTTTCTCAAGGCGACCGGACTCAAGCCGGTCGATCGTCTGCTCGGTTCGCTGTTCGGTCTGGTGCGCGGTAGCCTGTTCGTTATCCTGCTGGTACTGGCCGGCGGCATGACCGGCTTGCCCAAGACCGAGATGTGGCGGAATGCGATGTTCAGCCCGCTGTTCGAGCAGGCGGCGAGGATGACCCTGCCGTGGCTGCCGGAAGCGCTGGCGGCGCACGTGTCCTTCGACTAAGCAAGCTTTTACCAAGTATCGAGGTTTCTGTTATGTGTGGCATCGTCGGCGTGGTCGCCAAAACTCCGGTCAACCAGTTGCTGTACGACGGGTTGCTGGTCCTGCAGCACCGTGGCCAGGATGCTGCCGGCATCGTGACCGCCGAAGGGCATGTGTTCCACATGCACAAGGGGCAGGGACTGGTGCGCGACGTGTTCCGCACCCGGAACATGCGCTCCTTGCTTGGCAACGCCGGCATCGGCCACGTCCGCTACCCGACTGCCGGATCGGCGTCGAGCCTGGCCGAATCGCAACCGTTCTATGTCAACAGCCCGTTCGGCATGGTGCTGGCGCACAACGGCAACCTGACCAACGACAAGGATCTCAAGGAAGACATGTACCGCAGCGATCTGCGGCACATCAACACCAATTCGGATTCCGAAGCGCTGCTCAACGTGCTGGCGCACGAGATCAGCCGCCGCACCCAGGGCCCGATCCTGACGCCGAAAATCGTTTTCGACGCGATCGAAGCCGTGCATTCGCGCGTTCGCGGCGCCTATGCGGTCGTTGCGCTGATCGCCGGCTTCGGTCTGGTTGCGTTCCGCGATCCGCACGGCATCCGCCCGTTGTCGCTCGGCCGGCACGAGACGCCCGAAGGGACCGAGTACCTCGTCGCCAGCGAATCGGTCGTGCTCGACACGATGGGCTTCAAGTTCTGGCGTGACGTGGCCCCGGGCGAAGCGATCTACGTGAGCTTCGACGGCGAGTTCCACAGTCGCCAGTGCCATCCGGACCCGAAACTCGTGCCGTGTATTTTCGAGCACGTGTACTTTGCCCGGCCGGACAGCGTGATCGACGGCATTTCGGTGCACGAGGCGCGGCTGAAGATGGGCGAGCAGCTTGCCGACAAGATCCGTGCGATGGTGCCGGCCATGGATATCGACGTGGTGATCCCGATTCCGGACACCAGCCGCGATGCGGCGCTCGAGCTGGCCAATACGCTGAAGCTGCCGTACCGCGAGGGCTTCATGAAGAACCGCTACATCGGCCGGACCTTCATCATGCCGGGGCAGGCGAGCCGCAAGAAATCGGTGCGGCAGAAGCTGAACCCGATCGCCGGCGAGTTCCGCGGCAAGAACGTGCTGCTCGTGGACGACTCGATCGTTCGTGGCACGACGTCGAAGGAAATCGTCCAGATGGTGCGTGACGTCGGCGCCAAAAAGGTCTATCTTGCCTCGGCGGCGCCGCCGGTCAAGTATCCGCACGTCTACGGCATCGACATGCCGACGCGCGCCGAACTGATCGCGACCGGCCGTACGCACGAGCAGATCGCCGAGGAGATCGGTGCAGATGCGGTGATCTACCAGGATCTGTCGGCGCTGATCCAGGCCTGTTCCGATGCCAGCGGCGGTGCGATCGTCGAGTTCGAGACTTCGTGTTTCGACGGCCGCTACATCACCGGCGACATCACCGATGCCTACCTCGATGCACTCGAAGCCAAGCGCCTGTCGCCGCTGTCGACCAAGAGCAAGGAAGGGGATCCGGACAGCCGCGTGCTCGACCTCAATATTGGCGTTGCCGAGCAGAATTTGATCTAATAACACCAGATCAAAGAAGCGATGCGCATAACAAGGGCCGCGAGATCATTCTCCGGCCCTTTTACCATTTGAACGCCGATACATCTCCGCCCAAGGATGCCGAAATGACCGATCGCACCGATTTGCACCCCGACACGCTGGCCGTCCGCGCCGGCACCCACCGTACCGAGTTCGGCGAGCATTCCGATGCGCTGTTCCTGACGTCGAGCTTTGTCGTCGACAGCGCCGAAGATGCCGCGCTGAAGTTCGGCGGCCAGATTCCGGGCTACACCTATTCGCGCTTCACCAATCCGACCGTGACCGCGTTCGAGGACCGGCTGGCCGCGCTGGAAGGGGCCGAGCGGGCAGTGGCGACGGCGTCGGGCATGAGTGCGATCCTTGGCCTGTGCATGGCGCACCTGAAGGCCGGCGACCACATCCTTGCATCGGCGGGGCTATTCGGTTCGACGATCCAGTTCTTCAACAATTACATGAGCAAGTTCGGCGTCGAAGTCAGCTACGCCAAGCCGACCGATCCGGCCGACTGGGCGGCGCTGGTCCGCCCGAATACCCGGCTGTTCTTTCTCGAGACACCGTCGAACCCGCTGACTGACGTGTCCGACATCGGTGCGATTGCCGAGATCGCCCACGCCAATGGCGCACTGCTGGCGGTCGACAACTGTTTCTGTTCGCCGATCCTGCAGCAGCCTCTGGCACTGGGGGCCGATATCGTCATCCATTCGGCAACCAAATACCTCGATGGCCAGGGGCGCGTGCTCGGCGGCGCCGTCGTCGGCAAGTCGGAGGTCGTCGAGCCGGTCTACCTGTTCCTGCGGACTTCGGGCCCGACCTTGTCGGCGTTCAATGCCTGGGTGCTGCTCAAGGGCATGGAAACGCTGCCGCTGCGCATGCGCGCGCACTGCGACAACGCCTTCAAGCTGGCGACCTGGCTCGAGGCGCAGCCTGCCGTCGAGCGCGTCTACTACCCGGGTCTTGAAAGCCACCCGCAGCATGCGCTGGCGATGCGCCAGCAGAAGGGCGGCGGTGGTGTGGTGTCGTTCGAGCTCAAGGGCGGCAAGGATGCCGCATGGAAGCTCGTCGACGCGGTGCAGCTGATGAGCCGCACCGCCAACCTCGGCGACGTGCGCACGACGATCACCCATCCGGCGTCGACGACACACGGCCGGCTGACGCCGGAAGCGCGCGCCGCCGCGGGGATCCGCGACGGGCTGATCCGCATTGCTGTCGGCCTCGAGCATATCGACGACCTGACCGCGGATTTGGCGCTCGGCCTGGGCTGATCGCCACGATAGAGCCGCTAACAAAATCCAGTGAAACGGTGCTGGCAAGGCGCGCGAAACGCAGGCAGTACAAGACGTACGACCAGTGAGCGCAACGCCGCCAGCAGGGTTTTGTTAGTGGCTTCTACTTTCCCGCGGGCCCGGCATCCGATATGCTGGGCACGTAATCTCCAGTGCCGGGACGACCCGGCACTGTCTCGTTTCATCCGGGGACGGCCCCGACCTTCACCAAGGAAAAGGCCCATGTCTCCTACTCTCATCCCCTGGATTTCCCTCGTTTTCGCCGGCCTGTTCGAAGTGGCTTGGGCGCTCGCACTGAAAGCGTCGCACGGTTTCTCGCGTCCGCTGCCTTCGATCGTTTTTGTCGCGACCCTGGCGGTCAGCATGGGGCTGCTCGCCTATGCGGTGAAGCACCTGCCGCTCGGCACCGCCTATGCGATCTGGGTCGGTATCGGCACGCTCGGTACGGTGCTGCTCGGCATCGTCTGGTTCCACGAGCCGATGAATCTGTGGCGCGTGCTGTCCGTGTTGCTGATCCTGGCCGGCATCGTCGGTTTGAAGCTGGGCTGACCGCGTTTTCCCCCTAGGGAAAATGCTTATGTTTCGCCGCCGCGTCGGCGGCGATCATCCTGTCTGTTGTAGTGTCATAAAAACGACTACATTGCGCCGCCCGGACGCAGTGATTTCATGACTCGGAGACAGGATGAGTACGTTCAAATCAAAACTGATCTGGCTCGCCGTGGCCATCGTGGGGGCGTTTGCCTTCGGGATGCTGGCGCTGAGCCGTGGGGAGCATGTCAACGCGGTATGGCTGGTGGTCTCGGCCGTGGCCTGCTACAGCATCGCCTACCGCTTCTATAGCTCGTTCATCGCCAACAAGGTATTCGAGCTCGACGATCGCCGGATGACGCCGGCCGAACGCCGCAACGACGGCCTCGACTACGTGCCGACCAACAAGTGGGTGCTGTTCGGCCACCATTTTGCCGCGATTGCCGGTGCCGGCCCGCTGGTCGGCCCGATCCTCGCCGCGCAGATGGGCTTTTTGCCCGGCACGCTGTGGATCCTGATCGGCGTGATGATCGCCGGTGCGGTGCAGGACTTCCTGGTGCTGTTCATCTCGACCCGCCGCGACGGGCGCTCGCTCGGCGAAATGGCCAAGCAGGAGCTCGGCCCCTTCGCCGGCGTGGTGGTGATGCTCGGCGCGCTCGGCGTGATGATCATCATCCTGTCGGCGCTGGCGCTGATCGTCGTGAAGGCGCTGGCCGAAAGCCCGTGGGGCACGTTCACCATCGCGGCGACGATTCCGATCGCGCTGTTCATGGGCGTGTACATGCGCTACATCCGTCCGGGCCGCATCGGCGAGATTTCGGTGATCGGCTTCATCCTGATGATGCTGGCCATCGTCTACGGCGAGGACATCGCGCAGAGCCCGGTCTGGGGCCCGATGTTCACGCTGCACGGCACTCAGCTCGTCTGGGCGCTGGTGATCTACGGCTTCATCGCCTCGGTGCTGCCGGTGTGGCTGCTGCTGGCGCCGCGCGACTACCTGTCGACCTTCCTGAAGATCGGCGTCATTGTCGGCCTGGCCGTCGGCATCGTCTTTGCCGCGCCCGAGCTGAAGATGCCGTCGGTTACCCGCTTCATCGACGGCACCGGTCCGGTGTTCTCGGGCAGCCTGTTCCCGTTCCTGTTCATCACCATCGCCTGCGGCTCGATCTCGGGCTTCCACGCGCTGGTGTCGTCGGGTACGACGCCGAAGCTGGTCGAACGCGAAAGCCACATGCGCATGATCGGCTACGGCGGCATGCTGATGGAGTCGTTCGTCGCGATCATGGCGCTGATCTGCGCCTCGGTGATCGACCCGGGCGTCTACTTCGCGCTGAACTCGCCGGCCGCCGTGATCGGCAAGACGGTCGAGTCGGCGTCGGAAGTGATCAACGGCTGGGGCTTCGTGGTCACGCCGGAGATGCTGGTGCAGATCGCCAAGGACGTCGGCGAGCACTCGATCCTGTCGCGCGCCGGCGGTGCGCCGACCTTTGCCGTCGGCATGGCACACATCATCACCGACATTTTCAACAGCCGCGCGATGATGGCGTTCTGGTACCACTTCGCCATCCTGTTCGAAGCGCTGTTCATCCTGACCGCGGTCGACGCCGGTACGCGCGCCTGCCGCTTCATGGTGCAGGATCTGGCCGGTGTGGCGATCCCGTCGCTGGGCAAGAGCCGCAGCTGGCTCGGCAATATGGTCGGCACCACGATCGCCGTTGCGGGCTGGGGCTTCTTCGTCTACCAGGGCGTGGTCGACCCGCTGGGTGGCATCAATACGCTGTGGCCGCTGTTCGGCATCGGCAACCAGATGCTGGCGTCGATGGCGCTGATCCTCGGTACCGTCGTGCTCTTCAAGATGAAGAAGGAGCGCTACGCGTGGGTGACGATCGTGCCGACGGTCTGGCTGTTCATCACCTCGATGACCGCCGGCTGGCAGAAGATCTTCAGCGAGAACCCGAAGATCGGCTTCCTTGCCGTAGCCGACAAGTTCAACGCCGCTGCGGCCAACGGGACGATCATCGCGCCGGCCAAAACGGTCGAGGACATGCAGCGCATCGCCTTCAACAACCAGATCAATGCCACGCTGTGCGGCTTCTTCATGATCGTGGCGGCGGTGATGCTGGTGGCGGCGTTCTTCAACGTCCGCCGTGCACTGGCGGCGCGTCACCCGACGGTGCGCGAGGCCGAAGTGGTGATGCGCGGTGACGAGGCGGCAGCCAATGCTTGACCTGTCTTTCCTGACCGGTGGCCGGCGCGAGCCGGCCCCGCCGCCGGCGGTGGACGAGGGTGACGACTACCAGCGTTACGTGCTCGACCACCAGCGCCGCCACGGTGCCGGGACGCCGATGAGCCGTGCCGAGTTCGAGCGCTACAGCCTCGGCTCGGACTGGCTGTCCGGGCTCAAGGACGCGGCGAAAAAGGTCGTGCAGACCTGCCGGCTGATGGTCGGCGTGCACGACTACGAGTACTACGTCGAGCACATGCGTAGCCAGCACCCGGATGCCGTGCCGATGAGCCGCGAGGACTTCTACCGCTACTGCCTGGATGCGCGCTTCCCCAGCGCCGACCGGGCGGCCGGCGGCAAGTGTCCTTGTTGAGTTGGCTAATCTGGAGGTGCATAAACGCCACCGCATGGTGGCGTTTATTTTTTTGGGTTAGATGGGCTGGCCTGATTGACTTACAGTGGCAGGGCTTGCACGAGCGCACCTTCTCCATTGGGGGTTTCGAGTGGGATTATTTGAATTGTTACTTTAACAAAGTCATTCTGATGCTCGTAGCTGCGATTGATGTGGTAAGGGTTTGGCTGGTCCCGGAGAAATGATCCTTCTGCGCGAAAAAGTTCATCATCTCCATTTTTTGATAGCGCACTGGCTACAAACGAAGCGAGTTCTTTAAGTATTCCGACTATGGCGGCGGAGCCAGGATTTGCTGCAATTATGGCGCTGATGCCAAGGTCGGCGGCTCTACTTTCTATGATCTCTTTTATTAGTTTTCCGCGTTCCTGCATGTCGGCATCTGATTCCATCATCAGTATGGATAGGGCAATAAATTCCCCGGGATTTTTGGGTCCGTATAGCAAGTGTCCATCCCCAAGCATGGTAACTGTGCTTGCAGGAGCTACTTTAGGGAATGGCATGAAGTTGAAATCTATTTCAGGATTTGCCTCTCCATTTGTGTCGATCGCCATTGATAGTATATATGGCTCACTGTAATTGTCGAACGCGTCCGAGTTTTTTTGTAATGTGAACCTTGGCATGGTTATCGCGATTTTTGATTGGTTTGGATTAAATGGCATAATGATGCTCCTTTTGTAAGTTGTCGTGCGAAAGCATGGATGGCGAATTGGTTCTCGTGGTGGATTTTGTTATGCTTTGATTGCTGCTAGATGATTGTTTCTGTGGATTATTTTTTGCTCATTCCATATCCTGTATTAATGCGAATTTCATGATGTCTCTCCTGTGATTGAAATCATTTCACTATAGATTAGACATTATTTTGTGCAATGCAGGAGGTGGTGCAGGATTTTGCGTATCAAGCACTAAACTTGCCGACAGACGGTGCAATAAATCGCACCGCGACTCATGAATGGTCCTGCACGGATCTAGCCCCAGCGGAACATGTCCATCCTAGATGTTGGGTTTCGTCTGATTGGTTACCAAAACGCAGCTGGCCGCTGTTCCAAGCGCGTGACCTTTTGCGTACCTTGATCACCCAGTCCGCCAATGCGAGCCAGCCATGAGCCACCGCCCGCACCACACCGCTCACCCGCGAGGAAATCCGCCACTCCAGCCTCTCGCAAAGCGAGCTGATGCTGCGCTACAGCGTCGGCAAGGGCACCATCCGCAAATGGCAAACGCGCGACGAATTCATCGATCGGTCGCACCGGCCGCATACCTGTCCAGTCCCGGACGCAGGAAGCGCTGATGCTGATCCTGCGCACCACCTTGCTGCTGCCGCTGGACGATCTGGTGGCGGTGGCCCAGCGTTTCATCAATCCGAACGCCACCCGATCCGGCATCAACCGGCTGCTGGTGCGTGAAGGCGTCGGCAACCTCAAGACACTGCAGGCGCAGCTGCAGCCGGAAGAACCCGCTGCGCCCTCCAAGGGCTTCAAGGCCTACGCACCGGGCTATGTCCACATGGACATCAAGTACCTGCCGCAAATGCCCGATGAAACATCGCGCAGCTACCTGTTCGTCGCGATCGACCGGGCCACCCGCTGGGTGTTCCTGCACATCTACCCGGATCAGTCCGAAGCCAGCAGCGTCGACTTCCTGCAGCGGCTGTACAAAGCGGCGCCGATGAAGATCGAGAAACTGCTGACCGACAATGGCAGCCAGTTCACTGACCGCTTCACCAGCAAGGCCAAGGCCCCCAGTGGTCAGCACGTCTTTGATCGCCGCTGCGCAGCCCTGGGGATCGAGCACCGGTTGATCCCGCCGCGCACGCCGCAAATGAACGGCATGGTCGAGCGTTTCAACGGCCGGATCAGCGAGCTGGTGAAACAGACCCGCTTTGCCAGCGCAGCGGAGTTGGCGCAGACGCTGCAGGATTACCGGCAGGCCTACAACCAGCACATCCCGCAAAAAGCCTTGGGCTTCCGGTCACCGATCGAGTCGCTGAAAATGTGGCAGCAAGAGCGGCCGGAATTGTTCAAGAAAAAAGTCTACAAACAGGCGGAACCCGACACCTAGATGTGAAGGTTCAATAGGTTGTTTCGGGTGTTCACCCGGAGAAGTTCTGCGAGACTGGAAATCGCCAAACCCCCAGTCACAGAACAAGACACCGGATGAACACACATAAGAATGCCCGACTGACGTATCTGCGTCGCCTGGAAATGGTTCAGGACATCACCGAGCATGGTTTGTCGACCGCGGCGGCGGCGGCACGCCATGGCGTAAGCGCGGTCACCACCCGCAAGTGGCTGGGCCGCTATCTGGTCGGCGGCGCGGCTGCCTTGCTCGACAAATCCTCGCGTCCCGAGCGCTCGCCACGTGCCATTGCGCCCAGCGTTGCCCTGACGATCATCGAATTGCGTCGCAAGCTGTTCCTGCAGGCTCGCATCGCAAGCTATATCGGCGTGTCCAAAGCAACCGTCAGTCGCGTGCTGCGACACGCAGGGCTATCGCGGTTAAGCGACCTGCAGCCCGCAGAGCCTGTGCAGCGCTACGAGCGCGAAACGCCCGGCGAACTGCTGCACGTCGACATCAAGAAGCTCGCCCGCTTCGAGCAGGTCGGCCATCGCATCACCGGCGATCGTCGCCAGAACAGCCGAAACAGCGGCTGGGAATATCTGTTCGTGGCGATCGACGACCATAGTCGCATCGCCTTCACCCGACTCTACCCCGACGAGCGCCGCGCCAGCGCCATCGACTTCCTGCGTGCGGCCAACGACTACTTCAAAACGCTGGGCGTACCGCTCCAGCGCCTGATCACCGATAACGGGCCCGCCTTCCGCTCCCATGACTTCGGCCGCGTTTGCGTTGAACTGGGCATTAAGCAGAGGTTCACCCGCGCCTACCGACCGCAAACCAACGGCAAGGCCGAGCGCTTCATCCAGTCCGCGCTGCGCGAATGGGCCTACGGCCAAACCTATCAACACTCGGATGAGCGCGGCGCAGTCCTGAGGTATTGGAATCATTATTACAACTGGCACCGTCCGCATCACGGCATCGGCTGCCACGTGCCCATGTCCCGTCTCTCAGCAACGAAAAACAACGTCTTGACTCTTCACACCTAGAGTAGGCCGAGTCCGAAAAGACAAAACGCCACCGTGAGGTAGCGTTTTTTTTCACGTAC
This sequence comes from Jeongeupia sp. USM3, assembly GCF_001808185.1. NCBI lineage: Bacteria > Pseudomonadati > Pseudomonadota > Betaproteobacteria > Neisseriales > Chitinibacteraceae > Jeongeupia > Jeongeupia sp. USM3. Next base: position 275,041 of record NZ_CP017668.1, read on the forward strand.
GACGGCTAGTGCAACAGGATTAGGCAAGTGAGACGGTACCAGTTCGAAAGAACTATAAGGGCAGAAGGCTTTGATTTTCATCAAGTTTCCGGCGTCGGTATTTACCTGTCCCAAACGTCATGAATTGGCGATCATCACTGCAACGCATCACACCGCGCGCGGTGTCAGCCAAGGAGTGAGGAATGCAAAAACAGCGACTGGTACTGATCGGCAACGGCATGGCGGGCATCCGCACGCTGGAGGAAATCCTCAAGCACGATGCAAACCGCTATGACATCACCGTGATCGGTGACGAGCCGTGGGGCAACTACAACCGCATCCAGCTCTCGCCGGTGCTGGCCGGCGAGCAGAAGCTCAAGGACATCATCCTCAATGATCTGGACTGGTACCGCGACAACGGCATCCGGCTGATCAAGGGCTGTGCGGCGACGCGCATCGACCGCGAGCGCCGCGAAGTCCACACCGCCGCCGGCGAAGCCATCGGCTACGACAAGCTGCTGGTCGCGACCGGTTCGCGCCCGTTCATGCTGCCGGTGCCGGGGAGCGATCTGGATGGCGTGATCGGCTTCCGCGACATCAAGGACACCGAGAAGATGATCGTCGCCGCGGCGCTGCACCGGCATGCGGTGGTGATCGGCGGCGGCCTCTTGGGGCTGGAGGCCGCGCACGGGCTGAAGCTGCGCGGCATGGAAGTCACGGTGATCCACCTGGGCGACTGGCTGCTGAACCGTCAGCTCGACGAAACCGCCGGCCGCTTGCTGGAGCAGTCGCTGGCCGAACAGGGGCTGAAATTCAAGCTTGGCGCCAAGACGCAGGCGCTGGTCGGCGAGAACGGCCACGTTGCCGGCGTGCAGCTTGAATCGGGCGAAGTGATCGCGGCCGATCTGGTGGTGATGGCCGTCGGCATCGTGCCGAACGCCGATCTGGCGCGCGATGCCGGCATCGAGGTCGCGGGCGGCATCGTCGTCGACGACACGCTGGCCACCAGCGACGAACACATCTACGCCGTCGGCGAATGCGTCAGCCACCGCGGCGTGTCTTACGGTCTGGTGGCGCCGCTGTTCGAGATGGCCAAGGTGCTCGGCAACCAGCTCGGCGGCTGCGGCAAGCAGCGCTATACCGGCACCACCACATCGACCAAGCTCAAGGTCACCGGCATCGACCTGTTCAGTGCCGGCGAATTCATGGGCGGCGAGGGCTGCGACGAGATCGTGCTGTCCGACCCGGCCGGCGGCGTCTACAAGCGGCTGATCGTGCGCGACAACAAGCTCGTCGGCGCCTGCCTGTACGGCGACACCAGCGACGGCGCATGGTACTTCCAGCTGCTGCGGCAGGAGCGCGATGTCGCCGACCTGCGCAGCCAGCTGCTGTTCGGCCCGCCGCGCGATCTGGGCGACACCGGTACCTCGGGCGCCAGCCGCGCCGCCGCGCTGCCCGACGACGCCGAAATCTGCGGCTGCAACGGCGTGACCAAGGGCGTGCTGGTCAAGGCGATCAAGGAAAAGGGCCTGTTCACCGTCGACGACGTCAAGAAGCACACCAAGGCCGGCGCCTCGTGCGGGTCGTGCGTCGGGCTGGTCGAGCAGGTGCTGATGAGCACCGTCGGCAGCTCGTTCCAGGATGCGCCGAAGCGCAAGTCGATGTGCGGCTGTACCGACCACACCCACGGCGAAGTGCGCGAGGCGATCCGCGAACAGCATCTGGTGACGCTGGCCGACACGATGAAGGCGCTGCACTGGAAAACCCCGGACGGCTGCCCGAGCTGCCGTCCGGCGCTGAACTACTACCTGATCTCGACCTGGCCGGGCGAAGCCAAGGACGACCCGCAGGCACGGCTGATCAACGAGCGCGTGCACGCCAACGTGCAGAAGGACAGCACCTTCAGCGTGATCCCGCGGATGTGGGGCGGGGTGACCAGCCCGGCCGAGCTGCGCAAGATTGCCGACGTGGCCGACAAGTTCAACGTCAAGATGGTCAAGGTCACCGGCGGCCAGCGGCTCGACCTGCTCGGCGTGAAGAAGGAGGACTTGCCGCAGATGTGGCGCGAGCTCGACATGCCGTGCGGCATGGGCTACGCCAAGGGGCTGCGCACGGTGAAAACCTGCGTCGGCAAGCAGTTCTGCCGCTTCGGTACGCAGGATTCGACCGGCATGGGCATTGCGCTGGAAAAGGCCTTCGACCGGATGTGGGCGCCGCACAAGGTCAAGCTTGCCGTGAGCGGCTGCCCGCGCAACTGTGCCGAAGCCGGGATCAAGGACGTCGGCATCATCGCCGTCGATTCGGGCTGGGAAATCTATATCGGCGGCAACGGCGGCATCAAGACCGAAGTGGCCGAGTTCTTCACCAAGGTGAAGACCGAGGACGAAGTGCTCGAATACTCGGGCGCCGTGCTGCAGCTGTACCGGGAAGAGGCGTATTACCTCGAGCGGACCGTGCACTACATGGGCCGCGTCGGCCTCGACTACATCAAGTCCAAGGTGCTCGAAGACGCGACCAACCGCAAGGCGCTGTGGGCGCGGCTGCAACTGGCGCTGGCCGGCGAGCCGGACCCGTGGCAGGCGCAACTGGGTGCCGATGCAGCAGCGCGCTTCACCGACCTGACCGTTTGACCGACCGACAATGACTGATGCCCGCTGGATACCCGGCGGGCTGAAAAAGGAAAACCGACATGAGCCAGTGGCAATCCATCTGCAAGCTCGACGAAATCCCGGCGCAGGGCGCCCGCGTCGTCAAGCGCGAAGGCAAGACCGATATCGCGCTGTTCCGCACGCTGGACAACCGCGTGTTCGCCCTAGACGACCATTGCCCGCACAAGGGCGGCGCGCTATCGCACGGGCTGGTGTACGGTGACACCGTTGCCTGCCCGCTGCACAATTTCAAGATCAGCCTGCAGACCGGCCAGGCGCAGGCGCCGGACGAAGGCCACACGCCTTGCCACAAGGTCGAACTGCGCGACGATACGGTCTGGCTGGCCGTCGACTGAGACACTGGGAGAAAACAAGATGGGATATCGACTGTTCATCGACCCGACTTCAACGCCTCAGGCTGTGTACCCGGATGTTGCTGCCGACTGGCAAACCGCCGGCAATCACGATCAGGCTGTGATGGCCGTGGTGCTGAATGGGCTGCCGGACGAAGTCTGCGCATCAAAGGCGTGGTCGGACTCGGACGACGGCCAGCAGTTTGCCCGTTGGCTGGTGAGTGCCGATCTGGATGGTACGATCCGGCTGAACGAGCACTTTGTCTGGCGTTGCCACGATGTGGATGGCGCGATAACCGATAACGGCAATCAGGCGCTGACGGAGTACCTGAACAGCAAGTTTTTCAAGTGCAGGTTGAATGTGCTGCCGAAGTAAAAACATCCGTTCGGTGTGAATGTTATGTAAAAATTAATCCAGCCTCAGTTGTGTGGGTAAGTCGTACAGACCGTTTTTGAATTTCACGGAAATTTGCCTCCGCTTTTTTTTGCTGGCTTGTTCCTTGCAATCATCCATGGTGCCGGTTGCAAGCACAGATTTCTGCTCTTCATTTATCTTCAAGTCGGCGTAGTTGTGTGAGGTGGTTGAAGTGGAGTCAATCGTCCTGACGATTGAATAAAATGCCCCTCTGCAGTTTCCATCCCACTCTCCGCCGTTGACAGAAACAGCCAATTTGGCCAGTACAATTGACAGCTTTCGACCGTCAAACACATACAGGTTTAATGACGTCGGATTGTACGGGTTGACTCTTGATTGTCCGATATAAGCGATGCGAATGCCGAAGGCGCGCCGGTCCTGCGTTAAGCGATAGCGTGCAGTATCCATTGTGATACTGGACAGGCGGACAGTATCGGATGTGATGGCTGATGATTGAAATAGATGGGCGACGATCGTGCCACTGGCGGTATCCACAACCAGAGTTTCAAGGTCATACACCTCGACGAAACCATCGGAGTGCTCACGCAGATAGGGGAGCACTGCAAGCGTCAGGGAGGGGGCTGCAGGCCAGACCCTGCAACTTGCAAATTGAGTGGATAACGTCCTCCCTGGCTGGAGTTTCTTCCCCCATTTTGGCAGATTTTCTTCGCAGCCTGCGTGGACAGTGCATGAAATGAAAAAGAGGAGCAATGCAACGAATTTATTCATCAGACTCTGAGCCTGCTCGGTTGAGAATCATTTATCGGTAGTGGGTGTCCGTGTATTCCAGTAGGCCAGCGATAACAAGGCTAAATTGACAATGATCTCGCCGAGTATCTTGTCGTCGTTTATCATCTCCAGCTGCAAAAGCAGATGCGACCAAGGTGGCGAAACGCAGTGCAAGCCATGCCAGTAAATCAGTATGGTGATACTACTAAATACCCAGCGCCCCCCCCACCAATAGAAACGGGTTTTCTGGGTATCTTTGGCTCGTGGCGCCTAGTTGTCGGGTTCCGCCTGTTTGTAGACTTTTTTCTTGAACAATTCCGGCCGCGCTTGCTGCCACATTTTCAGCGATTCAACCGGTGACCGGAAGCCCAGCGCTTTTTGCGGGGTGTGATGGTTGTAGGCGATCCGGTAGTCATTCAACGTGACGGCCAATTCCGCTGCACTGGCAAAGCGGGTCTGTTTCACCAGCTCGCTGATCCGGCCGTTAAAACGCTCGACCATACCGTTCATTTGCGGCGTGCGCGGCGGGATCAGCCGGTGCTCGATCCCCAAGGCTGCACAACGGCGATCAAACACGTGCCGTCCGCTCGGGGTCTTGGCTTTGCTGGTGAAGCGGTCGGTGAACTGGCTGCCATTATCGGTCAGCAGTCTCTCGATCTTTATCGGCGCCGCCTTGTACAGGCGCTGCAGGAAGTCGACGCTGCTGGCTTCGGACTGATCCGGGTAGATGTGCAGGAACACCCAGCGGGTGGCCCGGTCGATCGCGACGAACAGGTAGCTGCGCGAGGTTTCGTCGGGCATCTGCGGCAAGTACTTGATGTCCAAATGGAAGTAGCCCGGTGCGTAGTCCTTGAACCCTTTGGAGGGCGCGGCGGGTTCTTCCGGCTGCAGTTGGGCCTGTAGTGCCTTGAGGTTGCCGACGCCTTCGCGCACCAGCAGCCGGTTGATGCCGGATCGGGTGGCGTTCGGATTGAGGAAGCGCTGGGCCACCGCGACCAGGTCGTCGAGCGGCAGCAGCAAGGTGGTGCGCAGGATCAGCACCAGCGCTTCCTGCGCTGGCGACAGTGTGGTGTGCAGGGTATGCGGCCGGTGCGAACGATCGGTGAATTCGTCGCGCGTTTGCCATTTGCGGATGGTGCCCTTGCCGACGCTGTAGCGCAGCATCAGCTCGCTTTGCGAGAGGCTGGAGTGGCGGATTTCCTCGCGGGTGAGCGGTGTGGTGCGGGCATTGCTGTGCAGGCGGTGGCTCATGACTGGCTCGCATTGACGGACTGGGTGATCAAGGTACGCAAAAGGTCACGCGCTTGGAACAGCGGCCAGCTGCGTTTTGGAAGCCAATCAGACGAAACCCAACACCTAGTGCCACTCTCCTCGCAATGCTTTGACTTTTTCTTCTAGCCCTTGGCGCGTTACAACTTCCGCCATCACCGGCTCCCCCACATTTACCCCGATCTTCGACCAGATCCCGCGCGGCCATTTCATCATGGCTGCACCGTCCTTGCGGCTGAAGAAGCTGCCCCACAGGCCCTGCAGCGCCATCGGAATCACCGGCACCGGCGTACGGCGGATGATTTCCTCGATGCCGGGCTTGAAGCGGTTCATCTCGCCGTCCTTGGTGATCTTGCCCTCGGGGAAGATGCAGACGACTTCGCCGGCTTCGAGGTAGGCGGCGACGCGGTCGAAGGCCTTGTCCTTGAGCGTCGGGTCTTCGCGTACCGGGGCGATCGGGATGGCGCCGGCGGTGCGGAAGATGAAGTTGAGCAGCGGAATCTTGAAGATCCGGTGGTCCATCACGAAGCGGATCGGCCGGCGCACGCGGCCGGCGAGCACCATCGCATCCATGAAGCTGACGTGGTTGCACACCAGCACGCAGGCGCCGGTGTCGGGGATGTTGTCCAGCCCCTGCGCGCGGATGCGGTAGAGCAGGTGGGTGAGAATCCAGACCTGGAAGCGCATCATGAATTCGGGGATCAGCGAGTAGATGTAGATCGCAACGGCGACGTTCATCAGCGCCACGGTCAGCAGCAGCCCCTTGATCGACATGCCGGCCTTGAGCAGGACGATGCTCATGCCGGCGGCGACGACCATGAAGAAGGCGTTGAGGATGTTGTTGGCGGCAATGGCGCGCGAAGTGAAGCCCGGTTCGGAACGGGTCTGGATCAGCGCATACAGCGGGACGATGAAGAAACCGCCAAACACGCCCAGCAGCAGGATGTCGGCCATCACGCGCCAGTGGCCGGCGGCGGTGATGAAGCCCGTCAGCCCGTACTGGCCTGCGGGCGAATTGGCCAGCGCGAAGTACAGGTCGATGCCGAACAGTGACAGGCCGATGGAGCCGAAGGGCACGAGGCCGAGCTCGATCGTGCGGCCGGACAGCCGCTCGCACAGCATCGAGCCGACGCCGACGCCGACCGAGAACAGCGTGATCAGCAGCGTGTAGACCTGCTCGTCGCCGTGCAGCACGGTCTTGGCGACTTCGGGCAGCTGGGTCAGGTAGACGGCGCCGAAGAACCAGAACCACGAGATGCCCAAGAGGCTGTTGAAGACGGTCTTGTTCTTTTTGACGTGCCTGATGATGTGCCAGCTCTCGCCGAACACGTTCCAGTTGATCGGGAGTTTGGCGGCCGGTGGCGGGGCGGCCGGCATGCTGCGGCTGGAGAGCCAGCCGAGGACGGCGACGCCGACGCAGGCCCAGATGATCAGTGTTTCGCCGTGCGGCTGGTGGCTGACGATCAGCGTGCCGGCGATCTGGCCCAGCAGGATGGCGATGAAGGTGCCCATCTCGATCAGGCCGTTCCCGCCGAGCAGTTCCTGCGGTTTCAGGTACTGCGGCAGGATTGAGTACTTGAGCGGGCCGAACAGCGTCGAGTGCACGCCCATCATGAACAGGCAGCCCAGCAGCACGGCGGCGTTGCGGGTGGCAAAGCCGTAGCCGGCGGCGAGCATGATGAGGATTTCGAGGATCTTGACCCAGCGTGCCAGCACGGCCTTGTCGTACTTTTCGGCCAGTTGCCCGGCAAAGGCCGAGAACAGGAAGAACGGCAGGATGAAGATGCCGGCGGCGGCGTTGACCAGCGTTGCGGCGCCCATGCCGGCGGCCGAGAGTCCGTGGAAGGCGATCATCACCAGTAGCGCGTTCTTGAACAGGTTGTCGTTGAACGCGCCGAAGAACTGTGTGACGAACAGCGGCAGGAAGCGGCGGCTGCGGAACAGGTCGAACTGGTTGGGGTGCGACATCGGCGCGGGTCCGGTAGATGACAATCCGGCGGCAAGTCTACCCTAGAGCGCTTGCGAAAACCTCGCCGGTTGCATCGTGCTTACTTACGCCTTGCCGGGTACGCGATGCGCGGTGCTCAGGCGGGCCAGATTGCCCCGAGCACGCGCGGGCCGTCCGCACCGGTCACCGCCGGGACGTTGCCGCAGGCGCTGTCGATGCAGCGCTGCGCCAGCCAGGCAAAGGCGATCGCCTCGACCCAGTCCGGGTCGACGCCGAGCGATGCCGTGCTGGCGATGCCGACGCCGGGGAGGGCGTCGCCGAGCATGGCCAGCAGGGTCGGGTTGTGCGCACCGCCGCCGCAGACGAAGACATCGTCGGCGCCGGGGGCCGTGGTCCTGACCGCGTCGGCGATCGTGCGGGCGGTGTAGGCGGTCAGCGTTGCCATCACGTCGGCCGGGTCGTCGTTGCGGCCGGCGAGCTGCGTGGCCAGCCAGTCGGCGTGGAACAGGTCGCGTCCGGTGCTTTTCGGTGCCGGCTGCGCCAGATACGGTTCCGCCAGCAGCTGTGCCAGCAGCGTGCCGATCACCTTGCCGCTGGCGGCCCAGGCGCCGCTGGCGTCGTAGCGCTCGCCACGGTGGCGGTGGATCCACAGGTCCATCAGCACGTTGCCGGGGCCGGTGTCGTGGCCGGAGACGGCGCCGTCGGGCGGCAGGTCGGTCAGGTTGGCAATGCCGCCGATATTGACGATGACGCGGTGTCGCCGGGCATCGGCGAAGATCGCGTGGTGGAAGGCCGGCACCAGCGGGGCGCCCTGACCGCCGGCGGCAACATCGCGCGAACGGAAGTCGCCGACGACGGTGATGCCGCAGCGTTCGGCCAGCCGTGCATGGTTGCCGAGCTGGATCGTATAGCCCCGTTCGGGGCGATGGCGGACGGTCTGGCCGTGGTTGCCGATGGCGACGACATCGTCGGCAGCGGCGCCAGCCTGCAACAGCAAGGCGGACACGGCATCGGCATAGCAGTCCGCCAGAGCGTTGCCGGCACGCCAGGCAAGGTCGATCTCGTCGGCCGACGGTGCCTGCAGTGTGAGCAGGTCATCCCGCAGCGCCTCGGGCAGCGGGCTGCCTTGCGCTGCGAGCAGCAGGGGCTGTGCGTTCGAAAGATCGACGAGGACGGCGTCGATGCCGTCCAGACTGGTGCCTGTCATCAGGCCGATCAGCAGTTGCGGGCGCGGCATGGGTCCTCGTCGTTGTTTCAGCGGCTGGCGATCCTCGAACCGTCCAGCAGTGCCAACTGGTCGCCCAGCGGCAGGGTCTGTTGTTTGAACGCGGCGAGCCAGGTCTTTCCCAGCGCCGCGTCGGCCGGCAATTTTACTGCCAAAGGGTCGACCGGTTGATCGTTGATGCGGAATTCGTAGTGCAGGTGTGGCCCGGTCGAGCGGCCGGTGCTGCCGACGTAGCCGATCAGTTGGCCCTTGCTCACGGTGTTGCCGGCCTTGAGGCCGCTGGCGAACTTGCTCATGTGGGCGTAAACGGTCTGCAGGCGGCCGTCGTGGCGAATCTCGGCCATGTTGCCGTAGGCGCCTTCGCGGCCGTACTTGACCAGTTTGCCGGCGGCGGCAGCGTAGACCGGCGTGCCGCTCGGCGCGGCGAGGTCGACGCCTTCGTGGCCGATCCTGCGCTTGAGTACCGGATGCATGCGCAGCCCGAACTCCGACGAGACGTGGCTGAACTCGGTCGGATAGCGCAGGAAGCGTGCCGACGCGCTCTCGCCGTTCTCGTTGTAGTAGCCGCCGTCCTGCCCCTGCGGCTGGAACCAGTACGCGCGCCTGACCGACTTGCCGTCGTTCAGCGATGCGGCCAGAACCCGGCCGGTGCGCACGGTCTGGCCGTCGTCGTTGAACGTTTCGTAGACCACGCTGTAGCGGCTGCCCCGGGCAAGCTTGGCGTCGCCGAACAGCGCATCGAGCTGCTGGCGTACGCTGCCGGGCAGGTCGAGCGACTTGAGTGCGCCGGCGCTGGCGAGGCTGCCGCTGCGGTAGGCGGTCGAGCGGGTCAGCACGACCTGTTCCGAACTCACGCTGAAGCGGTCGCCGTCGCGGCGCAGCGTCAGCCGCTGGTCTTGCGCGTTGACGTAGCCGAGCTCGTTCAGCCGGCCGTCGCGCTGCGTCACCGCATGGATGCTGCGGCCCGGCGCGAGATCGAAAAAGCCGCGCGCATCCGCCGAGCGGCGCAGGTAGTCGAGCGCGGCCGGGTCGTCGACCGACAGCCGCGAGAGCACGCGCGCCAGCGTGTCGCCGTTGCGGATCACGTCGTCCTGACGCAGCGGCGTCGTTGCGATGCGGCTGACCAGCTCGGGCGTGGCGAGGGGCTGCGTGACGTGTTGGACCTGCACCGTTTCCTGCGGGCCGTATTCGGCGACGCCATAGGCGGTGACGGTCAGCGATACCGGGGCGGCGATCGCTGCGGCAAGCCACAGCAGCGGCAGGTGGGGCGGGTGAGGATGGGTGTTCGACATCGGTTCAGGCGGCGTTCGGATTCAGAGTCAAGCCGCAAGGTATCAGTGTCAATATGGTTTTGCCAGCCAAAAATTTCATGAAAAGTCCTTATTTCACAATGACATACGGCGATTTTTCCAAGGCATTACGCGAGCGGAAATCCGTCGTTGCAAGGCTTTCGCCGGGGGCTTTCCGTGCGGGAAATCTCCCGGCGCGTTTGCGGGCTTTGCGCCGGCCAGCCGCACAAAGCCCTGAAGGTGGACCGCCGGTCCGGCCTTTGGTGCTAAACCGGTGATATTCACGCTCGCCAATATGGCGTAGTGAAACTGTAAGGACATGATGAAAAATGGCCTTTTCTCCATCTCCCCCCGTCATGAGCAATATCCCGCGACCGAGGCGCGCGCTGGGCGTGATGCGCCGGATGCGCCTCGGCTACCCCATCCTCGAAGCCGGCCCGCTGGCCATCACGACCTATCTCGACGGCTATGGCGCCGAGGCGGCGCTGTGGCTCGGCTATTTCCGCCGCAACGGCTGGATCGCCGCGCAGGACTGGCCCAACGGTGTCCGGGCGTGGTTCCTGTCGGACCACGGGCTGGACATGCTGGCGCGTGGCGAGAAATGGTGGAGTTCGCTGACGCTGACGCAGCGTCTCGGCTACTGGCTGGCCTGAAGCGGCTTCAGGCGCGCCGGGCGATCGCCAGCGCGGTGCGGATCGTCGTTGCGTGGATCGCCACGGTATCGGTGATCGGCACCGCATAGCCGCCCCCCATCGTGATCGCCGCCGGCACACCGTAGCGCCGGCAGGCCTGCAGCACCATTTCGTCGCGCTCGGCCAGTCCGGGCTGGCTGAGCGCCAGCCGGCCGAGCCGGTCGCCTGCGTAGGCGTCGGCGCCGGCGAGGTAGATCACCAGGTCCGGCCAGCTGGCCGCAAACAGGCCGGGCAGCTCGTGCGCCAGCCGGCTCAGGTAGGCGTCGTCGCCGCTGCCGTCGGGCAGTTCGACGTCGTGATCGCTGCGTTCCTTCTGGAACGGAAAGTTGCCGGCACCGTGCATCGAAAAGGTATAGAGCGCCGGGTCGCCGGCGAGGATCGCCGCCGTGCCGTTGCCCTGGTGGACGTCGAGGTCGATCACCAGTGCGCGCCCGATCCCGCCCTCGCGCTGCAACAGCCTGAGCGCGACGGCGGAATCGTTGAATACGCAGAAGCCGCTGCCCCGATCGGCGTAGGCATGGTGAGTGCCGCCGGCGAGGCTGGCGGCCAGGCCGTCGCCGAGTGCGGCACGGCAGGCGGCGATCGTCGCGCCGGTTGAATGCCGCGAGCGCTCGACCAGTGCTGGAGACCATGGCAGGCCGATGGCACGCTCCTCGGCGCGGCTCAGCGTGCCAGTGTCGAGCTTGTGCAGGTAGCCGGCGGTGTGGGCGCAGCCCAGTTCGGCGTTGTCGGCGCGCGGGGCGTCGGCAAAGCGCAGGCCCGGATCGTCCGCGACCGCTTCGTACAGCAGCCGGTATTTCTCGGCCGGAAAGCGGTGGCCGGGCGGCAGCGGCAGGGCAAACCGGTCGGTCCGGAAGATGCGCATCGGCTAGCGCTGGGCGCCGGGGGGCGCGTCATGGCCGGAAAAGTAGCGGCCGAAGCCGATGATCGCGACGCCGGTGGCCGAGAGGATGTGCACGTCGGTCAGTATTCGCGCCAGCCAGTCGCGCGGATAGATGTCGCCGTAGCCGACCGTTGCCGAGGTGACGATGCTGAAGTGCAGGCAGTCGAGAAACGTCTTCAGCGCGCCGGTAAAGAAAACGAGCGGCTTGTCCGGGCTGTAGGCGTGCAGGTCGTGGATGCCGGCGAAGGCGCTGTTGTCGAAGTCGAACAGCACCAGCGCGTAATAGGTCAGCGCGAACTGGAAGATCAGCCACGCGTACAGCCGGATCAGCGCGGGCAGGCTGCGGTGGTGGTAATGGATGATGCTCGACATCAGCAGGCCGATCTGGCCGATGAACAGCAGCCAGCCGATCGAGCGCAGCCACGGATAGCCGTCGAGCGTAAATGCCCGGCCGTGGTGCAGGTAGACCAGCGTCGTCAGCAGCAGCGCCAGTGCAATCGACACCACGCCGGCAATCAGCCCCAGCCGGTCGGTACGGCGCAGGCGGAGCAGCATCGTCAGAGCTCGGAGAGCCGGCCGTCGGCAAGCTGGTAGCGGTGCTGGCAGCGCTGCGCCAGCAGCGGGTCGTGGGTGACGATGACGAAGCTCGTGCGCAGTTCGCGGTTGAGCTCGAGCATCAGCGCGAACACCGACTCCGCCGTGCCGCGGTCGAGGTTGCCGGTCGGCTCGTCGGCGAGCACGCACGCCGGCTGGTTGACCAGCGCCCGGGCGATCGCTGCCCGCTGGCGCTCGCCGCCCGACAGCTCGCCCGGCTTGTGGTGCAGCCGGTGGCCGAGGCCGACGCGCTCGAGCATCGCGCGCGCAGCGGCAAGCGCCTGCGCCTTCGGTTCGCGACGGATCAGGAGCGGCATCGCGACGTTTTCTTCGGCCGAGAACTCGGGCAGCAGATGGTGGAACTGGTAGACGAAGCCGAGCTGCCGGTTGCGCAGCACGCCGCGCTTCGCTTCGTTCAGCGCGAACGGGTCGACGTCGCCGATGCGCACGCGGCCGCTGGTCGGCGTATCGAGCGCGCCAAGGCAGTGCAGCAGGGTCGACTTGCCCGAGCCCGAGGCGCCGACGATCGCGGCGGTGTCGCCGGCCTCGAGGTGGAAGTCGAGGCCCTCGAGCACCGGCGTTTCCAGTTTGCCGCCGCGGTAGTGCTTGACGAGGTTCTGCGCGCTCAGGATCGTCCGGTTCATCGCGGTCTCACTCATAGCGCAGCGCCTCGGCCGGGTTGATGCGGCTGGCGTGCCAGCTCGGGTACAGCGTGGCCGCCAGCGCCAGCAGCAGCGAGATCGCCCCGATGGTCGTGACGTCGCTCGGGATGATCTTCGACGGCAGCTCGGTGATCAGGTAGACGTCCGGCGACAGGAAACGGATGCTCAGGATGCGCTCGATCGTCGGGATGATGACGTCGAGGTTGCTGGCGACGAGCACGCCGCCAAGCACGCCGCACAGCGTGCCGACAAAGCCCGAAATCGCGCCCTGGATGACGAAGATCTTCATGATCGACCCGGGCGATGCACCGAGCGTGCGCAGGATGGCGATGTCGGCCTGCTTGTCGGTCACGACCATCACCAGCGTCGAGACAAGGTTGAATGCGGCGACGGCAACGATCAGCGTCAGGATGATGAACATCATCCGCTTCTCGATCTCGACGGCGCGGAAGTAGGTCGGGTTCTCCTGCGACCAGTCGCTGACCAGCAGCGACGGCATCGCCCGGCCCAGCTCGCGCGCGACGTTGCGGGCATTGAACAGGTCGTCGAGCTTGAGGCGCACGCCGCTGACGTCGTCACCGGTGCGGAACAGCTTCTGTGCGTCGCCGATATGGATGAAGGCAAGGCCGGCGTCGTACGGGTAGTAGTCGGCCCGGAACACGCCGACGACGAGAAACTGGCGGAAGCGCGGAATCAGCCCGGCGGGCGTGACCTGCCCCTGGGGCGTGATCAGGGTGATCTTGTCGCCGGCACGCACGCCGAGTTCGGCGGCAAGCTGCCAGCCGAGCACGATGTTGAACTGGCTGTCCTGCAGGTCCGTCAGCCGGCCGGCGAGCATCTTGTTTGCCGCTTCGCTGACCTTGGGCTCCAGCGCCGGGTCGATGCCGCGGATGATCGTGCCCTTCACCAGGCTGCCGTTGGCGAGCAGACCCTGGCCGAGCACGTAGGGCGCGCCGGCCTCGACGTGCGGATTCTGCCTGGCGTCGGCGGCGACTTGCCGCCAGTCCGGCAGCCGGTTGTCGGCGCCGGTGATCTGCACGTGCGCGGCCATGCCGAGAATCCGGTCGCGGACCTCTTCCTGGAAGCCGTTCATCACCGACAGCACGATGATCAGCGCAGCGACGCCGAGCGTGATGCCGAGGATGGAGACGAGCGAGATGAACGAGATGAAGCCGTTGCGGCGTTTGGCGCGCGTGTAGCGCAAGCCGATCAGGAGTTCGTACATGGCCCAGGCCAAGGGACGGAGGCGCGGATTTTAGCACAGTGTCCTTGTCGGCCCGGGCGTGATTAGTCGCAGCGCGTCCGGCAGCTTTGAACGTTGATTTCCGGCAAGCGTCCTAGAATCAGAGGCATGGCCGCGGCGTGGCCAGCCCCGAGGAGTGCGCGCATGCTGATCGACAAACTGGGACGGTTCGGACTCGATCAATTCGACCGCTGGGTAGGGCAGGTTCGCGCGCACGGGGAGCTGCCGCTGCAGATCCGGCTGTGGAACGGTCGCGACTACTGCTTCTCGCCGTCGCCGACGGTGACGATCACGCTGCCGAGTCCGCACGCGGTCAGCTATTTTCGCCGCCCGAGCCTTGCCAGCCTCGGCGAAGCGTATGTCGAGGGGCAGGTCGACATCGACGGGCCGCTGCCGAGCGTGTTCGAGGTGGCGGTCGAGCTGGCGGGCCGGCTGGTGTCGGGCCACAGGCTCTGGGGGCGGCTGGCAGCGCGCGGCCGGCACCATTCGCGCGCGCTCGATTCGGAGGCCGTCCAGTACCACTACGACGTGTCGAACGATTTCTACCGGCTGTGGCTCGACGAGCAGATGGTCTATTCGTGCGCGTATTTCGAGCACGGCGACGAAGACCTGGATACGGCGCAACTCAAGAAGCTCGACCACATCCTGACCAAGATCATGCTCAGGCCGGGCGAGGAGCTGCTCGACATCGGCTGCGGCTGGGGCGCACTGGTGCTGCGCGCGGCGACGAAGTTCGGCGCGCGCGCAACCGGGATCACGCTGTCGGAAAACCAGCACGCGCTGGCGCAGGAACGCATCCGCGCTGCCGGGGTCGAGGATCGCTGCAAGGTGCTGCTGTGCGACTACCGCGACGTGACCGGCACGTTCGACAAGATCACCAGCGTTGGCATGTTCGAGCACGTCGGGCTGGCGAACCTGCCCGGCTATTTCGCCAAGATCAACAGCCTGCTGCGCGATGGCGGGCTGGTGCTCAACCACGGCATCACGACGACCGATGTCGAGAATGGCAGCGGTGCGTATTTCGGCGGCGGCGATTTCATCGACCGCTATGTGTTCCCGAACGGCGAACTGCCGCATCTGGCGCTGACGGTGAAGGAAATGTCGGCCGCCGGGATCGAGGTGCTCGATGTCGAGTCGCTGCGCCGCCATTACGCCAGAACGCTCGATTTCTGGACCGAACGCTTCGAGGCGAATGCCGGCAGGATACGGGCGATGGTCGACGACAAGCATTACCGCATCTGGCGCGTCTATCTCGCCGGCTGCGCATGGGCATTCGCCAACGACTGGGTATCGATTTACCAGCTGCTCGGCTGTCGTGCCGGCGCGCCGGGGCAGAACCCGACGCCGATGTCGCGCGGCTATATGTATGCGAAATGACGCGCCGGTGACGTGCCGATGAAGAACGGGGCCTTGCGGCCCCGTTGTCGGTCAGTAGGTATTCAGCCCGCGTGCACGGAACTGGCCGCGCACGCGCTCGGTCACCTCGTTGCTCGGCGGTTCGACATCGCCGAGTTCGTACTTCATCCCGAGCTCTTCCCACTTGTGTTCGCCCATCTTGTGGAAGGGCAGGACTTCGACACGCTCGACGATATCGCCGAGTGACTGGACGAACCCGGCCAGCCCTTCGACGTCGTCGAAGTCATCCGACCAGCCTGGCACCAGCACATAGCGCAACCAGATCTTCTTGCCCATCTTCTGCAGCCGGCGGGCAAAGTCCAGCGTCGGCTGCAGCGGTTTGCTGGTCAGGCGCTCGTAGCGTTCGGGGTTGAACTGCTTGATGTCGAGCAGTACCAGGTCGACGTTGTCGAACCAGCTGTCCTCGAGATGGGCGGCCAGGAAGCCCTGGGTGTCGAGCGCCGTGTGCAGCCCGTATTCCTTCTTGACCCGGTAGAAGATCTCGCCGACGAAGTGCGCCTGCATCAGCGGTTCGCCGCCGGAAATGGTGACGCCGCCGGTCATTTTCAGGAATGCAGCGTACTTGCCGATCTCGGCAACGACCTCGTCGACGGTCTTCTGCCTGCCGTTGTGCAGTTTCCAGGTGTCCGGGTTGTGGCAGTACAGACACCTGAACTGACAGCCCGAAACGAAAACGACAAAACGCATGCCCGGGCCGTCAACGGCGGCGCCGGTTTCGAACGAGTGGACGAAACCGCACATCTTGCCGTTTTCGTCGACCATGGCCGGGACGATTTCGCCGAGCGGCTTTTGCACTTCTACGATCTCGATGGACATCGTTTAATCTCCGGTGGGCAAAACAAAGGCGACCCGAGGGCCGCCCTGTTCGCTGCGGGGGCAGGGCGGGCCCACCCCCTCGTCTTCTTATTAGATCAGCATTTCACGTGGAAAGTGCGGTTGATCACGTCCAGCTGCTGTTCACGCGTCAGCTTGATGAAGTTGACCGCGTAGCCCGAGACACGAATGGTCAGCTGCGGGTACTTCTCCGGGTGGTCCATCGCATCGAGCAGCGTGTCGCGGTTGAGCACGTTGACGTTGATATGGAAGCCGGTGGCGTTGCAGAAACCGTCGAGGCAGGCGGTCAGGTTGTTGACGCGATCGGCCAGCGAGTGACCCAGCGCATCCGGCGTTGCCGAGGCGGTCCACGAGATGCCGTCCAGCGCAGCTTCGTACGGCAGCTTGGAGACCGATGCGCCGGCAGCGACGAAGCCCGACGTATCGCGACCGTTCATCGGGTTGGCGCCCGGTGCGAACGGCGCGCCTGCACGGCGGCCGTCCGGGGTGTTGCCGGTCTTCTTGCCGTACACGACGTTCGACGTGATGGTCAGGATCGACTGGGTCGGCAGCGAGTTGCGATAGGTCTTGTGGCTCTTGACCTTGTTCATGAACGATTCGGTCAGGTAGACGGCGATTTCGTCGACGCGGTCGTCGTTGTTGCCGAATGCCGGGTACTCGCCTTCGATTTCGAAGTCGACGGCCACGCCTGCCTCGTTGCGAATCGTCTTGACCTTGGCAAACTTGATTGCCGACAGCGAGTCGGCCGCGACCGACAGACCGGCGATGCCGCAAGCCATCGTGCGCAGGATGTCGCGATCGTGCAGCGCCATCTCGATCCGCTCGTACGAGTACTTGTCGTGCATGTAGTGGATCGCGTTCAGTGCCTTGACATAGGTCGCAGCCAGCCAGTCGAGCATCTTGTCGTACTTGGCCATCACCTCGTCGTAGTTGAGGTATTCCGACGTGATCGGCTCGAAGCCCGGAACGACCTTCTTGCCGCTCTTTTCGTCGACGCCGCCGTTGATCGCGTACAGCATGGCCTTGGCCAGGTTGCAGCGGGCACCGAAGAACTGCATCTGCTTGCCGACTTCCATGGCCGACACGCAGCAGGCGATCGCGTAGTCGTCACCCCAGTGCGGGCGCATCTGTTCGTCCGACTCGTACTGGATCGAGCTGGTTTCGATCGACACCTTGGCGCAGAAGTTCTTGAAGCCTTGCGGCAGCGCCGGCGACCACAGCACGGTCAGGTTCGGTTCCGGTGCCGGGCCGAGGTTGAACAGCGTGTTCAGGAAGCGGAAGCTGTTCTTCGACACCAGCGTGCGGCCGTCCTTGCCCATGCCGCCGATCGACTCGGTCACCCAGGTCGGGTCGCCCGAGTACAGGCTGTTGTATTCCTCGGTACGCAGGAAGCGGACGATGCGCAGCTTGATGACGAGGTCGTCGATGAATTCCTGCGCCTCGGCCTCGGTGATCTTGCCTTCCTTCAGGTCGCGTTCGATGTAGACGTCGAGGAAGGTTGAGATGCGGCCGATCGACATCGCGGCGCCGTTCTGTTCCTTGATCGCGGCGAGGTAGCCGAAATAGGTCCACTGGATCGCTTCCTGCGCGGTGGCGGCAGGCTTGCCGATGTCGAAGCCGTAACCGGCGGCCATTTCCTTCAGCTCGCCCAGCGCACGGATCTGTTCGGACAGTTCTTCACGCAGGCGGATGGTGTCTTCGGTGAAGTCGAAATCGTCGGTTTCGGCCTTTTCGGCTTTCTTGAATTCGATCAGCTGGTCGATGCCGTAGAGCGCCACGCGGCGATAGTCGCCGATGATGCGGCCGCGGCCATAGGCATCCGGCAGACCGGTGATCACGCCGGACGAACGGCAGGCGCGGATCAGCGGGTTGTAGATGTCGAACACGCCCGAATTGTGGTCCTTGCGGTACTTGTGGAAGACCTCTTCGATCTTCGGATCAAGTTCGCGGCCGATTTCCTCGAGCGAGCTTTGCACCATGCGCAGGCCGGTGTTCGGGAAGATGGCGCGCTTGAGCGGCGCATCGGTCTGTACGCCGACGATCTTCTCCAGATTCTTGTCGATGTAGCCCGGGCCGAAAGCGGTGATGCTGGTGCCGCGGTCGGCAGCGACGTCGAGGACTTGCCCCGGCGCGGCGCGTTCGGCCTTCAGCATCTCGGAGAGCTTTTCCCAGACCTTGTTGGTGCGCTCGGTCGGGCCGGCGACAAAGCTGTCGTCGCCTTCGTACGGGGTGTAGTTGAGCTGGATGAAATCGCGGACCGCGACTTTCTTCTGCCACTCGCCCTCTTTGAAGCCACGCCAGGCATTGATCTGCAGGTTGGTTTCCGGTGCGTTCATGGTGATGCTCCTTTCGATGAATCTGTTCAACGATCAGTAAAAACAGTGGTTGGAACCACCGGACCCGCGGATCGTCGCCGGGTGGGGCGCTTCCTCTGGAATTAAGACTACTCCGTTGACCTATTTTGCGCTCTGCAAAAAAGCACGTTCATTGTGAGGGCGGGAATCCGCGTCGGCATTGATCAGGATCAACTCGATTCGGCACGGTTTGCGCAGATTTGGTTGCGCTGGCGAAGTATGTCATGTGCAACCGTTGTATGTTTTTCTACTGGCGCCATCGTTGCTATTTGAACGCGGCACCATCCCTGTGGCTAGCTGTGAAGGTTCAATAGGTTGTTTCGGGTGTTCACCCGGAGAAGTTCTGCGAGACTGGAAATCGCCAACCCCCCAGTCACAGAACAAGACACCGGATGAACACACATAAGAATGCCCGACTGACGTATCTGCGTCGCCTGGAAATGGTTCAGGACATCACCGAGCATGGTTTGTCGACCGCGGCGGCGGCGGCACGCCATGGCGTAAGCGCGGTCACCACCCGCAAGTGGCTGGGCCGCTATCTGGTCGGCGGCGCGGCTGCCTTGCTCGACAAATCCTCGCGTCCCGAGCGCTCGCCACGTGCCATTGCGCCCAGCGTTGCCCTGACGATCATCGAATTGCGTCGCAAGCTGTTCCTGCAGGCTCGCATCGCAAGCTATATCGGCGTGTCCAAAGCAACCGTCAGTCGCGTGCTGCGACACGCAGGGCTATCGCGGTTAAGCGACCTGCAGCCCGCAGAGCCTGTGCAGCGCTACGAGCGCGAAACGCCCGGCGAACTGCTGCACGTCGACATCAAGAAGCTCGCCCGCTTCGAGCAGGTCGGCCATCGCATCACCGGCGATCGTCGCCAGAACAGCCGAAACAGCGGCTGGGAATATCTGTTCGTGGCGATCGACGACCATAGTCGCATCGCCTTCACCCGACTCTACCCCGACGAGCGCCGCGCCAGCGCCATCGACTTCCTGCGTGCGGCCAACGACTACTTCAAAACGCTGGGCGTACCGCTCCAGCGCCTGATCACCGATAACGGGCCCGCCTTCCGCTCCCATGACTTCGGCCGCGTTTGCGTTGAACTGGGCATTAAGCAGAGGTTCACCCGCGCCTACCGACCGCAAACCAACGGCAAGGCCGAGCGCTTCATCCAGTCCGCGCTGCGCGAATGGGCCTACGGCCAAACCTATCAACACTCGGATGAGCGCGGCGCAGTCCTGAGGTATTGGAATCATTATTACAACTGGCACCGTCCGCATCACGGCATCGGCTGCCACGTGCCCATGTCCCGTCTCTCAGCAACGAAAAACAACGTCTTGACTCTTCACAGCTAGCAGATATTCCCGTTCGGGAGTGGCTTTTCATGCGAACCGTCTTCCAGGTGGCGGAAAACAAAACGGGCCGACATGAGTCGGCCCGTTCTTTGCGGTTATACGGTTGGCTTAGAGCGTCACCGCATGCTCGCGGGTGGCGTGGAAGACGATGTCCGGCCAGCGCTCTTGCGTCAGCGAGAGGTTGACGCGGCTGGTGGCCAGGTAGGCGAGGCTGTCGGCGGCGTCGCGCGCCAGGTTGTTGCCGAGGCTGTTCTCGAAGTCGGTCAGCTTCTTGGCGTTCTCGCAGCTGACCCAGCGGGCGGTGTAGATCGTCGTCGATTCGAAAATCGCTTCGACGCCGTACTCGTTCAGCAGTCGCGAGGCGACGACCTCGAACTGCAGGACACCGACCGCGCCGAGGATCAGGTCCGAGCCGTTCAGCGGCTTGAAGACCTGTACCGCGCCTTCCTCGCCGAGCTGCTGCAGGCCTTTCTGCAGCTGCTTGAGCTTGAGCGGGTTCTTGATCCGGACGATGCGGAACAGTTCCGGCGCGAAGTAGGGGATGCCGGTGAACGACAGCGCCTCGCCTTCGGAGAACGAGTCGCCGATCTGGATATTACCGTGGTTCGGCAGGCCGATGATGTCGCCGGCGTAAGCCTCTTCGACCTGTTCGCGACCCTGCGCCATGAAGGTCACCACCGAGTTGGCCGCGATGTCGCGGCCGAGGCGCAGGTGCTTGAACTTCATGCCGCGCGAGAACTCGCCCGAGCAGACGCGCAGGAAGGCGATCCGGTCGCGATGCTTCGGGTCCATGTTTGCCTGGATCTTGAACACGAAGGCCGAGAACTTCTCTTCGGTCGGGTCGACGCTGCGTACGGTCGCGTCGCGCGAGCCCGGCGCCGGCGCCCAGTCGACCAGTGCGTTGAGGATCTCGCGCACGCCGAAGTTGTTGATCGCCGAGCCGAAGAACACCGGTGTCAGCGTACCGGCGAGGAACTCGTCGAGGTTGAACGGATGGCTCGCGCCGTGCACCAGCTCCATTTCCATCCGCGTATTGCCGATCTCGAGCGGGAACAGCTCGTCCAGGCGCGGGTTGTCGAGCCCCTTGATGATCTCGACGCTGCCGTCGGCCTTGCCGCCGCCGGCGTTGAACAGCAGGACTTCGTCGTTGAGGATGTGGTAGACGCCGCGGAAGGTCTTGCCCATGCCGATCGGCCAGGTCACCGGCGCGCAGCGGATCTGCAGCACCGATTCGACCTCGTCGAGCAGCTCGAGGCTGTCGCGCACTTCGCGGTCGTACTTGTTCATGAAGGTGACGATCGGCGTATTGCGCAGCCGGCAGACGTTCAGGAGTTTGATCGTCTGTTCCTCGACGCCCTTGGCCGCGTCGATCACCATCAGTGCCGAGTCGACCGCCGTGAGCACGCGGTAGGTGTCTTCGGAGAAGTCCTGGTGGCCCGGGGTGTCGAGCAGATTGACAACGTGGTCGCGATAGTCGAACTGCATCACCGAAGAAGCGACCGAAATGCCGCGCTGCTTTTCGATGTCCATCCAGTCCGAGGTGGCAAACTTGCCGCCCTTCTTGCCCTTGACGGTGCCGGCGAGCTGGATCGCGCCCGAGAACAGCAGCAGCTTCTCGGTCAGCGTGGTCTTACCGGCGTCCGGGTGCGAGATGATGGCAAAGGTGCGCCGGCGGGCAACTTGCTGGGCGAGCGTGGGCATGGTCTTGATTTATCTTGGATTTGCGGCAGGAAAGCGCGGCATTGTACGCCAATCGCCCGGTATTCAAAACTCAGCGGCCCGCGTCGCGCTCCGCCGGCAGCAGCAGTGTGAACACGGCGCCGCCGTCGATGTGGTTGGCGGCGAAAACCTTGCCGCCATGGTCTTCCATGATCTGCCGGCTGATCGCCAGCCCGAGCCCGGTGCCGCCGGTCGCGCGCATCCGGCTGCTCTGGATGAACTTGTCGAAGATCTGCTCGAGCTCGTCGGGCGGGATGCCGGGGCCGTGGTCGCGCACCGCGAGGCCGATCGCCGGCTTGCCGTCGATCGTTGCGTCGGCCAGATAGTCGATGGCGATGCTGCCGCCGACCGGACTGAACTTGATCGCGTTCGACAGCAGGTTGACGACGACCTGCATCACTCGGGTCTTGTCGTAGACGGCAAGCAGCGGCGGTGTTGCATCGTCGGCGTCGAGGTCGAGCCGCTTGCCGATCAGGAGCGGGTTGATCTCGCTGACGGCCGCCTGGATCGTCTGCTGCAGGCAATATCGTGACTTGTCGTACTGCATGCGATTGGCTTCGAGCCGCGACATGTCCAGCAGGTCGTTCAGCAGCACCAGCAGCCGGTTGCCGCTCGAGTTGATCCGCTCGAAATAGCGGGCGAGGTTGGTCGGCTCGGTCCGGCCGACCTTGGACAGCCCCATTTCCGAGAACGACAGGATCGCGTGCATCGGCGTGCGCAGCTCGTGCGACATGTTGGCGAGGAAGGCCGATTTGGCGACGTTGGCACTTTCGGCCGCTTCCTTTGCCTCGACCAGATTGCGCTCGAATTCCTTGAGCCGGCCGATGTGGGTCAGGAAGGCGAACGCGTATTCGAGCTGCTGATGTTCGTCGTTGATCGCCGCCGAGTTGACGAGGAAGGGCTGCGACTCACCGGTCGATGCGCGCAGGCTGACTTCCGCGATGTGGTTGCCGGCGCCGACGCGGCGCGTCAGGTCGGCCGGAAAGATTTTCGCCGCCTGCTCGCCCCACAGCACCTGCGGCGGGTGGCCGACGACGTCTTCGCGCCGGTAGCCGAGCAGGCGCGAGAACGCCTGGTTGATCTCGACGATGCGCCCGGAGGCGTCGAGCAGGATGAAGCCGTCGGCGGTCGTGTCGATGATCGTCCGCTTGAGGCGTTCGGACTGGCGCAGCGCCTGTGCGGCGATCCGCTGCGCGGTGACGTCCTCGATCACGCAGATGACGCCCTTGTCCGCATCGTCCGGGTCGAGCGCCTTCGCGTACAGCATGGCCCAGAATTCGGACAGGTCGCGGCGGAACAGCGCCATTTCGCCGCGGAAGACTTCGCCCTGCTGGACCTTCTGCAGCATCTGCTGCTGGCTGTCGGAAAACTCGCTCTGGTCGGCGTGGATCAGGCTCATCGGCTGGCCGATGATCGCGCCGGAGGTGAAGCCGAACAGCTTCTCGAACGCCGGGTTGACGAGACGGATCGTGCCCTTGACCGAGAGCATGATCGCCAGCGGGCTGGCGTCGAGCACGGTGCGGATCTCGGCGGTGCGCTCGAGCACCAGATCCTGCAGATGGTCACGGTGGCGACGCAGTTCGCGCTCGGTGTTCTGCCGCTCGGTGATGTCGCGCACCGTTGCGCAGGTGTAGGCCTCGTTGTTGAACTCGATGTGCGACAGCGTGACTTCGACCGGCAGCAACTGGCCGTAGCGGTCGCGCTGGTGCGTCGTCTGCACGAGCTGGCGTTCCTGCTTGAGCCGCCCCCACAGCTCCAGCCACTGCGCTTCGCCGATATTGGGGAAGAGGTCGGCGAAGCGAAGCGCCAGGATGTCGTCCGGCGTGTAGTGGGTGATCCGCGAGGCCGAGCGGTTGGCGTAGCGGATATGGCCGAAGCGGTCGCTCCACAGCACCGCGTCGGGCGACTCGTCGACGGTGAACTGGGTCAGGTACAGCCGGCCCTCGATCTGCTCGATCCGCCGCAGCTGGCGCAGCAGCAGGTAGAACAGCACGGTGACGATCAGCATCAGCGCCAGCGCGACGATGGCCCGGGTCAGCAGGTTGTCGCGGAACTTGCCGAGCACGGCGTCTTCGTCGATCGCGACGGTGACGATCAGCGGCAATTCGCCCTGGCTGGCGTGGAAGGCGACGAGTGCGTTCTTGCCGGTTGCCGGGTATGCCTGCCGGTAGGTGGTGTTGCGCATCAGCCGGCGCTGCTCGAACTTCAGCGGGTCGCGCGCTCGCACGCTTTGGCCGACGTGGACCTCGTCGAACGGGTAGTTGAGGATGACGACACCGTCGGAGCGCAGCAGCTGGATGTGCATGCTCGGCGGCAGTTTCAGCGACTGGTAGAAATCGAGAAAGTAGTTCGGTTCGACCCCGGCAAGCAGGATGCCGCCGAAGCTGCCGTCGGGCCGGTTGATGCGCCGGGTGACCGGGATCAGCCACTTGCCGTCGGTGCGGCTGACGATCGGAAGCTGGATCTGCGGGCGCAGATCGGGGAACTGCCGGTGGTCGCGGAAGTACGAGCGGTCCGACAGGTCGACGCGCCGGGTCGGGTATTCGAGGCCATGGCTCTGGATGCGCCCGTGCGAGTCGATCGCGATGATGCCGCGCACCTGCGGCGCGAGCTTGACCTTGTCGCGCAGCAGCAGATAGGTCAGGTACTCGTCGGCCTGGTCGACGCCGCCAAGCCCTTCGAGGTTTTCGATGATGTTCTGCATCGCCTGCTCGACCGAGACGAAGGTTCGGGTCGCGTGCTCGTCGAGCGACCGGGCGAGCGAGAGGTTCTGCCGTTCGGCTTCGTCGAGCGCCTGCTGGTAGTCGCGGGACGTCGCCCAGAACAGCATCGCGATGCCGACGACCATCAGTGCCGCATAGAGCAGGATCAGGCCGCGCCGCAGCGGCTGCAGCGACGTCTGGGCCGATTTCGAGTGCCGGCGTGGCCAGGGCCAGTTCGTGGGCCAGTTCATGTTCAGGGGCGTTTGGCCTCGAGGGTTTCCCAGCGCTCGAGCTTTTCCAGCAGCAGGGTTTCGATGGCGTCGATTCTATCCTGCATTTCCCGTGCTTTCATCGGGCTGTCTTTGTAAAGGAGCGGATCGAGCATCGCCTGTTGCAAATCCGCCTGCTCGGTCTCAAGGGTTTCGATCTCGGCCGGCAGGCGTTCGAGCTCGCGCTGCTCGTTGTAGCTGAGCTTCTGCGTTCGCGGCTTGTTGCGTTCGGTGGCGGATTTGATCTCTGCGTCGGCCGCCTTGGCAGGCGCATGCGCCAGCTTGCGCGCGCGTGCCGCCTGCCAGTCGGCGAAACCGCCGACGTTTTCGACCAGCAGGCCGTCGCCCTCGAAGGCAATCGTCTGGGTGACGACGTTGTCGAGGAAGGCGCGGTCGTGGCTGACGAGGAACAGCGTGCCCGGATAGTCGGCGAGCAGGTTTTCCAGCAGCTCGAGCGTGTCGATGTCGAGGTCGTTGGTCGGTTCGTCGAGCACCAGCACGTTGGCCGGACGGGTGAACAGCATCGCCAGCAGCAGCCGGTTGCGCTCGCCGCCCGACAGTGATTTGACCGGGCTGCGCGCGCGCTCGGGCGCGAACAGGAATTCCTCGAGATAGCCCATCACGTGCTTGCGCTGGCCGCCGATCTCGACGTAGTCCTTGCCCTGGCCAATCACGTCGACGATTGCGGCTTCTTCGTCGAGCTGGGTGCGGAACTGGTCGAAGTAGGCGACCTGCAGGTTGGTGCCGCGCTTGACGCTGCCGGTGTCGGGCTCGAGTTCGCCGAGGATCAGCTTGAGCAGCGTCGTCTTGCCGGCGCCGTTCGGGCCGATCAGGCCGACGCGGTCGCCGCGGATCAGCCGCGTGGTGAAGTCGCGGATGATGCGCTTTTCGCCGCCGTTCGCGTCGACGAACGATTTGCCGACGTGCTCGAACTCGGCAACGAGCTTACCGCTGCGCTCGCCGGCGTCGAGCTGGAACGAGACGTTGCCGACCCGCTCGCGCCGTGCCGCACGGTCGCGCCGCAGTTGCTCGAGCCGCCGTACGCGGCCTTCGTTGCGGGTGCGCCGTGCCTCGATCCCCTTGCGGATCCACACTTCTTCCTGCGCCAGTACCTTGTCGAACTTCTTGTTGACCTGCTCCTCGGCGGCAAGCTGATCGGCCTTGCGCGTTTCGTACGCGCTGAAGTTGCCCGGAAAGCTCGTGACGCGACCGCGGTCGAGTTCGACGATGCGGGTGGCGACATTGTCGAGGAAGCGCCGGTCGTGGGTGATGAACAGCACGCTGCCTGCAAAGGTGTTCAGCAGGCCCTCGAGCCATTCGATCGCGCTGACGTCGAGGTGGTTGGTCGGCTCGTCGAGCAGCAGCAGTTGCGGTTCGACCACCAGCGCGCGGGCCAGTGCGACGCGCTTTTTCCAGCCGCCCGACAATGCGGCCACCGGCGTGTCGGCAGGCAGGTCGAGGTGGGTCAGCGTGGTCGAGATCAGTGCGTCGAAGCGCCAGCCGTCGCGAATCTCGATCTCGTGCTGCAGCTCGGTCAGCCGTGCGAGCGCGGCGGTCGAGCCGTCCTGGTTGTGGGTCGCCGCGTGGTAATCGGCAAGCAGCTGTTTCAGTTCGCCCAGGCCGTCGGCCACAGCGTCGAACACCGTTGCACCGGCGGTGAACTCGGGTTCCTGTGCGACATAGGCGGTGCGTACCTCGGCCGGAATGCGGATGTCGCCATCGTCGAGCCGGATCACGCCGGCAACGGCTTTCAGCAGCGACGACTTGCCCTGACCGTTGCGGCCGATCAGCCCGACGCGCTCGCCCGGCTCGAGCGCCAGCGTGGCATGGTCGAGTAGCGGCCAGTGGCCAAAGGCGAGCGAAGCGTTTTCAACGAGGAGCAGCGGCATGACGGTCTTCCATTCAACAAGCGCGCCATTATAAGCGCGCCCGATGCCGGTAACGGATTTGTCTGGCCGCTTCAAGCGGTGTTGGCGACATGCCGAATTGATCGAATCCCGCTAGAATCAAAAAAATGCGCTCAGCCCACCCGTATAAAACGTTTGCGATCAGGTACTTGTTGCTGGCCCTGGTCTATGCCTCGCCGGTGTCGATGGCGGCCAGCAAGCCGCCCAAGAAGAAGCCCGTCGCCGCTCCTGCCAGCATTCACCCCGCCCTGACCGAACCGACCGAGCTTGCCGGTGCCGACTACGATCCGGCCAATCCGCCGGACCGCTTGCGCGTGCTGGTCGCACTCGGCCCGTCGACGTATTTCTTCGTCAACGGTCGGCCGCAAGGCGTCGAGTACGCGATGCTCGCCGAGCTGGAAAAATACCTGAACCGCAACCGCCCGAAAGGGCGGGTGCCGCTGCGCATCCAGTATGTGCCGGTCGACGCAGGCGCCTTGCTGCCCAAGTTGCGCGACGGCGAAGGCGATATCGCCGCCGGGCTGATCCCGGTGATTGCCGGCGCCGGCCATCTGGCCGAATTCACTGCGCCGTATCTGAACGAGCGCTGGTGCGTGGTGCAGAGCCGCAGTGCACCTGCGTTGGCCAGAATCGACGAACTCGGCGAGCGGGCGCTGACGATCCCGACCGCGAGCTTCGGTCGGCGCGTACTGGCGAACGAGCTGGCCGCGGTCAGGGTGACCGACGCCCAGCCCGGCGAGCCGGTCGAGAAGCTGTTCGGCGAGGTCCAGCGTGGCGCGACGGCGACGGTGTCGACCGATTACCTGGTCCGCTTGTGGAGCAAGCGCTACCCGGCGCTGAAGACGCAGGCCTGCGCCGGCGACACGGTGCCGGTTGCGTGGGCGGTCGCGCCCGAGCATCCGCAGCTGCTGGCGGTGCTCAACGGCTTTATCGCATCGACCGGCGGCAAGCTGGCGCAAAAGGCCGCAATCGAAACGCAGCGCTTCCTGCCCAAGGATGCGCGCGCCGATGCGCCGGACGAGATGAGTGCGACGGACAAGCTCGGCTTTTTTGCGCCGATGCTGCAGCTGGTGGCGGCGGCAAACAATCTCGACTGGCTGCTGCTCGCCGCGATCGGCCAGCGCGAAACCAAGCTGCAGCCGATGACGCGCAAGGGCGGTGGTCCGACCGGGCTGATGCAGGTGAACCCGAGCACCGCACGCAAGATGGGCGTGAAGGATCCGCACGATACCGAGCAGAACGTCACCGCGGCGGCGCGCTACCTGTCGTACCTGCGCAGGCTGTTTTCCGGTAGCAGCATTACGCCGACCGACCAGCTCTACTTCATGATCGCGTCGTACAACGCCGGCGAGGGACGGGTGCAGCAACTGCGGCAGAAGGCCAAGGCGCAAGGCCTTGACCCCAATGTCTGGCGAGGCAATGTCGAGGAGGTTGCGCGCCGCACCGTCGGCCAGCACCTGCTCGACTACGTGTCGGCGGTCAACCGCTACTATCTCGCCTATCAGGCCGCCGAGCGCAGCGCCGACAAGCGCGACGCCAGCAGGCCCGGCAAGTAGTGTCCTAGACCTGCAGCGCCTGCAGCAGTTCGCCCTCGAGCTGGCGGATGCTGCGTTCGTCGCCGAGGCGCGGCCCCGAGATCAGGAAGTTGTCCTCGGCGCGCTCGCCCAGCGTCATGATCTTGGCGCTCTGAATGTCGATCCGGTGGTCGGCGAGCACGCGGGCGATCGTCGACAGCAGGCCCGGACGGTCGCCGGCGGCGATCGACAGCACGTGGAACTTGCCGCGTTCGTCGGCGCGAATCAGTACGTGCGGCTGCACCGGGAAGTGCTTGAGCTGGCGCGAAACCCGCGCCTTGATCGGCGCCGGCAGCGGGCCGGCCCTGGTCAGTTGCTCGGTCAGCTCGTATTCGACGAAGCCGATCAGATCACGGTAGCTGTCGTGGCGGTTTTCCGGGATGAATACGTAGAAGCTGTCGAGCGCATAGCCGTGGTGCGTCGTATGCACGTGCGCGTCGAAAATGTTGTAGCCGGCGCGCTCGAAGAAGCTGCAGATCCGCGCAAACAGGTCCGGCATGTCGCGGGTGTAGACGAGCACCTGCAGGCCTTCGCCCGACTCTGACAGCCGGGCGCGGACGATCGGCGTGGTGCTGCCGACCTTGTTGAAGAGCTGGCGCGTGTGCCAGGCGATCTCGCGCGCTTCGTGCCGCAGGAAGTAGACGGTGTCGAGCTCGTTCCAGAACGCCGTGTGGGCGTCGTTGCGCAGCCCGTACAGCCGCAGCTGGCTCAGTGCGTCCTCCTGGCGTTCTTCGAGCCAGGTCGACGGGGGCAGGTCTTCGCTGGCGAGCTGGCGCTGCGTTGCCCTGAACAGGTCCTCGAGCAGCTTGGCCTTCCACGCATTCCAGACCTTGGGGCTGGTGCCGCGGATGTCGGCGACGGTGAGCAGGTAGAGCGCGGTCAGCCGGCGCTGCGTGCCGACGAGCTCGGCGAAGTGCGCGACGACCTCGGGGTCGTAGACGTCCTGCTTCTGGGCGACATGCGACATCGTCAGGTGGTGCTCGACCAGCCAGACGACCAGCGCGCGATCGTCGTCGCGCAGCGGGTGCTGGTCGACGAATTCGCGGGCGATGTCGGCGCCGAGCTTGGAGTGGTCGCCGCCGCGCCCCTTGCCGATATCGTGGAACAGCGCGGCGAGGTAGAGCGCCTCGGGGTGCTCGAACCCCTCGATCAGCCGCGAGCACAGCGGGTACTCGTGCGTGAACGCCGGCTGGGCGAAGCGGCGCATGTTCCGCAGCACCATCAGCGTGTGTTCGTCGACGGTATAGACGTGGAACAGGTCGTGCTGCATCCGGCCGACGAGCTCGCCGAACTTCGGGATGTAGCGGCCGAGCACGCCGTACTGGTTCATCCGCCGCAGGATGCGGGTCAGGCCGCGCGGCTCGCGGAACAGCTGGATGAACAGTTCGCGGTTGTGCGGATCGGCGCGGAAATCGTCGTCGATGTGCGGGCGGGCGTGCCAGAGCGCGCGCAGCGTTTCAGGCGCGATGTCGGTGACATCGCGCTGCTGCTCGAACTGCAGGAAGAGCTCGAGGATTGCCGACGGTTCGCGCTCGAACACGTCCGGCGCGGTGATTTCGAGCGTGCTGCCACGCAACCGGAAGCGCGGATTGAGCGCCACGGCGTCGCTGCCGACCTGCGAGAAGATCCGCGCGCGCAATGCCTGGACCAGCAGCGGCGCCAACTGGGTGATGATGCGCGCGGCCAGGTAGTAGCGGGCCATCAGCTGTTCGCTGGCGCGCAGCTTGCCGTCGTCCTCGTAGCCGAACAGGTCGGCAAGCCGGTTCTGGTGGTCGAACAGGATGCGGTCTTCGCGCCGGCGCGCCAGCCAGTGCAGCTGGATGCGTATCGTCCGCAGTACGCGCTCGGCGCGCCGCAGCTTCTGGCCTTCCTCGCGCGTCAGCATGCCCATCGCCGCCAGTGCGCGCCAGTCGCGTCCGAGGCCGAGGCTGGCGGCGATCCAGCCGATCAGGTGCAGGTCGCGCAGGCCGCCCGGCGCTTCCTTCAGGTTGGGTTCGAGCTTGTAGGTGGCGTTCTGGAAGCGGCCATAGCGCGCCTGCTGCTCGAGCAGCTTGGCTTCGAAGAATTCCTTCGGGTCGATATAGCGGTAGACCGTGTCGCGAAACGCGGCAAAGCGCGCCTCGTCGCCGACCAGCAGCCTGGATTCGAGCAGGGCCGTCTGGACGGTGATGTCCTTTTCCGCTTCGGCAAGGCAGTCGGCGACGGTCCGGACCGAGTGGCCGACCTCGAGGCCGATGTCCCACAGCTCGCCAACGAAGACCTCGAGTTTCTCGAGCAGCGCCGGGCCGAGCTGGTCCGGCAGCAGGATCAGCAGGTCGATGTCCGAGTGCGGATACAGCTCGCCGCGGCCGTAGCCGCCGACGGCGACCAGCAGCACGTCGCAGCCGAACTGATGGCGCTCCCACAGCTCGCACAGCGTGGCATCGGTCTGCCGGGCCAGCGCGCGCAGCAGGGGGGTGGTGCGGCGCGGCGCGGCGAAGCGGGCTCGCAGTGCAAGCTTGGCGGCGGCGTAGTCGTCACGAATCGCGTTGACCGAGCGCATCGGCGGTCCTCTGGGTAGGGTGAAACTCAGTCGAGCAGGTAACGTTCCGGGCGGGCAGGGGCGCCGTCCGAAACGGTCAGTACCTCGTAGCCGCTGTCGGTCACCAGGATCGTGTGCTCCCATTGCGCCGACAGGCTGCGGTCCTTGGTGACGACGGTCCAGCCGTCGGGCATGACCCGGAGTTCGCGCTTGCCGGCGTTGATCATCGGTTCGATCGTGAAAATCATGCCGGGAACAAGCTCGATGCCGGTGCCGGCCTTGCCGTAGTGGACGACCTGCGGCTCCTCGTGGAACACCTGGCCGATGCCGTGGCCGCAGAACTCGCGCACGATCGAGAAGCCGGCCTTCTCGGCGTAGTGCTGGATCGCCGCGCCGATATCGCCGAGGTGGGCGCCCGGCCTGACCTGATCGATGCCGAGCCACATGCAGTCGTAGGTGACCTGCACCAGGCGCTTCGCGTGCAGCGGCACCTTGTCGCCGATCAGGAAGGTGCGGCTGGTGTCGCCGTGGTAACCGTCCTTGATGACGGTGATGTCGAGGTTGACGATGTCGCCGTTCTTCAGCGGCTTGTCGTTCGGGATGCCGTGGCAGATCACGTTGTTCACCGAGGTGCAGATCGACTTCGGATAGGGCGTGTAGCCGGGCGGGCAGTAGTTGAGCGGCGCGGCGATCGTTCCCTGCACGTCGCGCATGTAATCGGCGCACAGCCTGTCGAGTGCTTCGGTGGTGACGCCGGGAGCGACGTGCGGCGTGATGTAGTCGAGCACTTCGCTGGCCAGCCGGCCGGCGATACGCATTTTCGCGATGTCTTCGCTGGTCTTGATGACGATCGTCATGGGGAGTCCTGAAATGGCAAAGAGAGGCGTGCGCCTCTCTTTGGATCGTATGGCACGGAATGCTTGGATTCTATCGCCGCGGCCCTTCCGGGAGCACGATATTCACTTCAAGCACCTCCATGTCGTCTTTCTTGTCGAGCTGGACCTTGATGTCGTCCGGATTAACCGACACGTACTTGGAGATCACCTCCATCAGCTCCTTCTGCAGCTGCGGCAGGTAGTCCGGCGTTGCACGGCCGCCGGCGCGTTCGTGCGCAAGGATGATCTGCAGCCGTTCGCGGGCAACCGAGGCAGTTTTCTTTTTTTCGCCGAAAAAATAACTCAGGATAGACATTCATTAACCTCCAAAGAGCCGCTTCCAGAACGGCTGCTTCGGTGCATCGATAAACCGCAACGGCTTCTGTTCGCCGAGGAAGCGGGCGACGACGTCCTTGTACGCTTCGGACACGTCCGAGCCGTTCAGGTGGATCGCCGGCGAGCCGGCGTTCGAGGCCTGCAGCACGGACTCGGACTCCGGGATCACGCCGATCAGCGAAATGCGCAGCAGGTGCTGGACGTCGTCGAGCGAGAGCATCTCGCCCGAGTCGACACGCTTGGGGCTGTAGCGGGTGACCAGCAGATGGGTCTTGACCGAACCGCCTTCCTCGGCCTTCTTCGACTTGGCGTCGAGGATGCCGATGATGCGGTCCGAGTCGCGCACCGAGCTGACTTCCGGGTTGGTGACGACGATGGCCTCGTCGGCGAAGTACAGCGCCAGGAAGGCACCGGTCTCAATGCCGGCCGGGCTGTCGCAGATCACGTAGTCGAACGCTTCGTGCTCGAGTTCCTTGAGTACCTTCTCGACGCCTTCCTTCGACAGTGCGTCCTTGTCGCGGGTCTGCGACGCCGGCAGGATGTACAGGTTGTCGCAGTTCTTGTCCTTGATCAGCGCCTGCTTCAGCGAGGCTTCGCCCTGCACGACGTTGACGAAGTCGTACACGACACGGCGCTCGCACCCCATGATCAGGTCGAGGTTGCGCAGGCCGACGTCGAAGTCGATGACGGCGGTCTTGAAGCCGCGCAGCGCGAGCCCGGTTGCGAAGCTGGCGCTGGTGGTGGTCTTGCCTACGCCTCCCTTGCCGGAGGTGACGACGATGATCTTGGCCACGTTGCTGAAATCCTTTATGTATCTGCTGGTTTAGACGAGGCCGCTCAGGGCCTCGATCACGAGTTTGTTTTCATCGAGGCGGACCTGCGCGGCGGCCGACTTGATGTTGGCCGGCAGTGCCTCTTCCAGTGTCCGGTAGACGCCGGCGATCGACACCAGTTCGGCCTCGAGGCAGGTCGTGTAAATACGGGCGGCGGCATCGCCGCGTGCGCCGGCGAGTGCCCGGCCGCGCAACGGCGCGTAGACGTGGATGCTGCCGTCGGCGATGACCTCCGCGCCGTTCGAAACCAGCGCCAGTACGACGAGGTCGCCGCCGCGGGCGTAAACCTGCTGGCCGGCGCGGATCGGCTTGGTGACGATCATCGCCGGTACGCGCTCGGCTTCGGCCGGTTTTGGTGGCGACAGGTGCGTGACGGCGTCGCTGTCGATGACGATCAGCCCGGCGTCGCGCGCTGCGGCCAGTTGCGCGTCGTTGCCGCCCTGGGCCGCGACTGCGTCGAGGCCGAAGCGGGCGAGCAGCGCGACCGCGGTACGCAGCATGTCGCTGTCCGGCGTTTGCGGCAGGCTGGAGAAGTCGATGGCGACGTGGGCGCCGCTGAGCATGTGCTCGCCGTCGCCGAGCTTGTCCCGCAGCTCGTCCTCGAGTCGTTCGGGGTCGAGCGTCGCGGGGACGAAGCTGACCAGTTGCACGCTGGCGCTCTTGAATTCGAAGGCCGAGGCCGTCTCGGTGTTACCGCTGGGCATGGTGTGGAGTGCGGACGAAGGAAACGCCGAGTGTACCGGTTCGGTTTGGGGTGCGAAAGCTGTAGTTGCGCGTAAGCGCTTGTGCGGACGGCGCCGCAGTGACTCAGCTCACAGCTCAGAACAGCCGGCGCTTCAAACCGCTGTGGTGCAGGATCGAGCTGGCGAGTTCCTCGATCGAAAGCGAGGTGGTGTTCAGATAAGGGATCTGTGCCTGCTTCATCAGCGTTTCCGCCTCGGCGACCTCGGCGCGGCAGATGTCGATCGACGCGTAGTGGCTGCCCGGTTTGCGCTCGGCGCGGATCTGCGACAGCCGTTCGGGCTGGATCGTCAGTCCGAACAGCTTGCTGCGGTGATGGGCGAGCACGCGCGGCAGCTTGTGGTCGGCGAAATCTTCGGGCGTCAGCGGGTAGTTGGCGGCCTTGATGCCGTACTGCAGCGCCAGGTACAGGCAGGTCGGCGTCTTGCCGGCGCGCGACACGCCGACGAGGATCACGTCGGCGTCGGCCAGGTTGCGGGAGATGCCGCCGTCGTCGTGGCTCATCGAGTAGTTCACCGCGTCGATGCGGTTCTTGTATTCCTCGAAGTTGGCGATGCCGTGGACCTTGCCGACGGTATGCGACGACTTGACGCCGAGCTCCTCTTCGAGCGGCTTGATGAAGGTCGCGAAAATATCGACCGTCAGCGCTTCCTCGATGTAGAAACACTGCCGCAGGTCCTCGTCGATCAGCGTCGAGAAGACCACCGGCCGCACGCCGTCGGTACGGGCCTGCTCGCGGATCTGTTCGATCGCTTCGCGCGCCTTGTCGATGCAGTCGATGTACGGCAGCGTGATCCGGCGGAAATTGACCTCTTCGAACTGGCTGATCAGGCTGTGGCCGAGCATCTCGGCGGTGATGCCGGTCCGGCCGGAAACGAAGAAAGCGGTGCGGGGCATGACGACTCCGGGCTTGGCGCCCTCAGTAGGTGCGCCGGGTCAGTCCGGTGCGGTGCATGATGGTGGTGGCCAGCTCCTCGATCGAACGCGTCGTCGATGCGAGGTAGGGGACGCCGACATGGCGCATCAGCGCTTCGGCTTCGCCGACCTCGAACTGGCAGTTGTCGAGTGCGGCGTACTTGCTGTTCGGCTTGCGCTCCTCGCGGATCTGCGCGAGCCGGACCGGGTCGATCGTCAGGCCGAACAGCTTGTTGCGGTAGGGCAGCAGCAGCTTGGGCAGCGTGTGCTGGCCGAAGTCTTCCGGTGTCAGCGGATAGTTGGCGGCCTTGATGCCATACTGCAGCGCCAGGTACAGGCAGGTTGGCGTCTTGGCGGCCCGGGAAACGCCGATCAGGATGATGTCGGCTTCGTTCAGGTCGCGCGGCATCACGCCGTCGTCGTGGTTGAGCGCGAAATTGACCGCATCAATCCGCGCCTTGTATTCGTCGAAGTTGGCGATGCCGTGCGTCTTGCCGACCGAGTGTGAAGATTCACGGCCGAGCTCCTTTTCGAGCGGGCCGATGAAGATTTCGAAGAAATCCAGCGTCAGCGCTTCGTCGACATGAATGATCTCGCGCAGCGCATCGTCGACGACGGTCGAAAAGACGATGGGCCGGCAGCCGTCGACTTCGGCCTGGTGGCGGATGCGGGCGGTGGCTTCATGGGCCTTTTCGGCGCTGTCGATGTACGGCAGGGTGATGCGGCGGAAGTTCACGTCTTCGAACTGGGTGATCAGGCTGTGGCCGAGCATTTCTGCGGTGATGCCGGTTCGGTCGGATACGAAGAAGGCAGTGCGAGGCATCGGGGCTCCGGGCGCGCGAGGCGGGGACGTGAATGTTGCTGCTCGGCGTAAATGGCCATCATCCTGACAGCCAATTGCGGGATAGCATGTAATGGAATATCCCGACTAGCCGGCAAGGACTGCGTGCCTAGAATGGCAGTAACCCTTTGCGCATTGCAACATAAGTTTAAAAGCATTCGAACCAACTCTGTGGAGCCGAGGCCGTAGATGACCGCCTACCTCAATGATCGCAACGTGATCGATTTTGTCCACCTGCGCATGTCCGACGTCGAGTACGTCGGCGGCAAGAACGCTTCGCTGGGGGAGATGATTTCCCAGCTGGCCGAGAAGGGCGTCCGCGTTCCGGGCGGTTTTGCGACGACCGCGCACGCCTATCGGGTGTTCCTCGCCCATAACGGCCTGGCCGACCGCATCGACGCCGCCGTCTCGAAGCTGGACGTCGACGACGTCAAGCAACTGGCGGTGGTGGGCAAGCAGATTCGCGACTGGATCATCGAGACGCCGTTCCCGGCCGAGCTCGAAGCCGAGATCCGCGAGCACTATGCGCAGCTTGGCGAAGGCGTGACTGTCGCGGTGCGCTCGTCGGCCACCGCCGAAGACCTGCCCGATGCGTCGTTCGCCGGCCAGCAGGAAACCTATCTGAACATCGTCGGCGTCGCCAACGTGCTCGACGCGATGAAGCACGTGTTCGCCTCGCTGTACAACGACCGCGCCATCGCCTACCGGGTCCACAAGGGCTTCGACCACAAGCTCGTCGCGCTGTCGGCCGGCATCCAGCGCATGGTCCGTTCGGACAAGGGCGCCGCCGGCGTGATGTTCACCATCGATACCGAGAGCGGCTTCGAGGACGTGGTGTTCGTCACCGCATCGTACGGCCTTGGCGAGACCGTGGTGCAGGGCGCGGTGAATCCGGACGAGTTCTACGTGCACAAGCCGACGCTGAAGGCCGACCGTCCGGCGATCGTGCGCAAGCACCTCGGCGGCAAGGCACTGAAGATGGAGTTCGACCTCGAGGCCGCCGCCGGCAAGTCGGTGAGGACCGTCGACGTCGACGCGGCCGACCGCCGCAAGTTCTCGGTCACCGACGAGGAAGTCGAAGAGCTGGCCCGCTACGCGCTGATCATCGAGCAGCACTACGGCCGGCCGATGGACATCGAATGGGGTCGCGACGGCGTCGACGGCAAGCTTTACATCCTGCAGGCGCGGCCGGAAACGGTGAAGTCGCAGGAAGCCGCCGCCGACAAGATGTCGAAGTTCCGCATGCTCGAAAAGGGCGAAGTGCTGACCAGCGGCCGTGCGATCGGCCAGAAGATCGGCCAGGGCACCGTGCGCGTGATCCGCGACGTGTCGGAAATGGATCAGGTGCAGCCGGGCGACGTGCTGGTGTCGGACATGACCGACCCGGACTGGGAGCCGGTGATGAAGCGCGCGTCGGCCATCGTCACCAACCGTGGCGGCCGGACCTGCCACGCGGCGATCATCGCGCGTGAACTCGGCGTGCCGGCGGTCGTCGGTTGCGGCGACGCAACCCGCATGCTCAAGACCGGCGACCTCGTCACCGTGTCGTGCGCCGAAGGCGACACCGGCAATGTCTACAGCGGCCTGCTGAAGTTCGAGAAGCTGGACATCGCGCTGACCAAGATGCCCGAGTCGCCGGTGAAGCTGATGATGAACGTCGGCAATCCGGAACTGGCATTCGAGTTCGCCCAGCTGCCGAACGAAGGCGTCGGTCTGGCGCGGCTCGAGTTCATCATCAACCGGATGATCGGTGTGCACCCGAAGGCGCTGCTCGCCTACCCGAACGTGCCGGCCGAGCTGAAAGCGCAGATCGACGAGCGGATCGCCGGCTACCGCAGTGCGGTCGACTTCTATGTCGACAAGCTGGCCGAAGGGATCGCGACCTTGGGCGCGGCGTTCTGGCCGAAGAAGGTCATCGTCCGCCTGTCCGACTTCAAGTCGAACGAGTATGCAAACCTGATCGGCGGTCCGCAGTACGAGCCGCACGAAGAAAACCCGATGCTGGGCTTCCGCGGTGCGGCGCGTTACGTCGACAAGAGCTTCCGCGACTGCTTCGAGCTCGAGTGCCGTGCGGTCAAGAAGGTTCGCGACGTGATGGGGCTGACCAATATCGAGGTGATGATCCCGTTCGTGCGTACGCTGAACGAGGCGCAGTGCGTGGTCGAGCTGCTCGAGCGCAACGGCCTCAAGCGCGGCGAGGGTGGTCCGGATGGCAAGGCGGGTCTGCGGCTGATCATGATGTGCGAAATCCCGGCCAATGCCGTGCTGGCGGAGCGTTTCCTCGAGCATTTCGACGGTTTCTCGATCGGCTCGAACGACATGACCCAGCTCACGCTCGGCATCGACCGCGATTCGGGTGGCCCGGTTTCGGCGTCGTTCGACGAGCGCAACGATGCAGTCAAGGCGATGCTGAGCATGGCGATTGCGGCGTGCCGCAAGCTGGACAAGTACGTCGGCATCTGCGGCCAGGGGCCGTCGGACCATCCCGACTTCGCACAATGGCTGGTCGAAGAGGGGATCGAAACGGTATCCTTGAACCCGGACACCGTGATGGAAACCTGGTTGTTCCTGGCCGGTCAGAAAGCGCACTGATCGTCACGGAAAAACGGGCCACTACGGTGGCCCGTTTTTTATTGTCCAACGCCTGTCCAATTCACTCCCGATCAAGGAAACGCCGATGTCACCGACCCGCGCCGATTTCGACCAGTACATGGTACCCAGCTACGCCCCAGCCGCCTTCGTGCCGGTCCGAGGTCAGGGCAGCCGAGTCTGGGATCAGGCCGGTCGCGAATACGTCGATTTTTCCGGCGGGATTGCCGTCAACTCGCTGGGACACTGCCATCCGGTGGCCGTTGCCGCGCTGACCGAGCAGGCAAACCGGCTCTGGCATGTGTCGAACGTGTTCACCAACGAGCCGGCACTGGCGCTGGCCGAGAAGATCGTCGGCGCGACGTTCGCCGAGCGCGTGTTCTTCTGCAACTCCGGCGCAGAGGCGAACGAGGCCGCACTGAAGCTGGCGCGCCGTGTCGGCGTCGACCGCTTCGGGCCGCAAAAGCACAAGGTGCTGTCGGCGGTGAACTCGTTCCACGGCCGGACTTTCTTCACCGTGTCGGTCGGTGGCCAGCCGAAGTATTCGGACGGCTTCGGCCCGCGTCCGGAAGGGATCGCCCATTTCGAGTACAACGATCTGGCCAGTGTCGAAGCCCTGATCGACGACGATACCGCCTGCGTGATCGTCGAGCCGATCATGGGCGAAAGCGGCGTGCTGCCGGCGACGCGCGAGTTCTTGCAGGGCTTGCGTGCGCTGTGCGACAAGCACAATGCCTTGCTGATCTTCGACGAAGTGCAAACCGGCATGGGCCGGACCGGCCATCTGTTCGCCTACCAGCATTTCGGTGTCGTGCCGGACATCCTGTCGAGTGCCAAGAGCCTCGGTAGCGGCTTCCCGATCGGCGCGATGCTGACGACCACGGACCTGGCCAAGCACCTCTCGGCCGGTACGCACGGCACGACCTACGGCGGCAACCCGCTGGCGTGCGCCGTTGCCGGTGCGGTGTTCGACGTGATCAACGATCCGGCAACGCTGGCCGGTGTCGCCGCCAAGCGTGCGCGCATCGTCGCCGGAATCGAGGCGATCAATGCCGAACTCGACGTGTTCGGTGCGGTCCGCGGCCTTGGCCTGCTGGTCGGTGCGGCACTCAAGCCCGAGTACGAGGGGCGGGCGAAGGACGTGCTGAACGCCGCGACGGCCGAAGGGCTGATGGTGCTGATGGCCGGGCCGAACGTGATCCGTTTCGCACCGTCGCTGGTGATAGCCGATGCCGACATCGACGAAGGTCTGGCGCGCTTTGCCCGCGCGCTGAAGGCGTTCAAGGCCTGACCCCTTGCTGGAGGCGTGCGACAACCCGTCGGGCAAGCCTCGCGCGCTGAAAGCATTCAAGACCTAGTCCCGAAACGCTCTTACCCTGACCGCCCGGCTTGCCGGGCGGTTTTGTTTTCAGCGCGCTTGCGGCGGACATTGCGGCTTTACCGAATGGCTGCCGCCACGGTGGCTGCATACAGTGGGATCGGGAGGTGTACCCGATGAGAGTCCGTTTACTGGCGCATGCCGATCTCGACGCGGTTGTCCGGCTGGCCGGCAGCGCCGGCGTGGGCGTCACCACCCTGCAGCCCGATCCGGCGCGACTGGCCGCGCGGATCGCCGCGAGCGAGCGTACCGTTGCCGACGAAGGCGGCTCGGCCGATGCCGGCTATTTCTTCGCGCTCGAGGACGAAGGCAATGGCGAGCTGGCCGGTATTGCCGCGATCGAGGCGGCGGTCGGCATGCTGGAGCCCTGGTACAACTACCGGGTCGGCCTGTCGGTGCACGCGTCGCGCGAGCTCGACATCTACAAGCAGCTGCCGACGCTGTTCCTGACGTCGGACATGACCGGCTCGTCCGAGCTGTGTTCGCTGTTCCTGCACCCGGACTGGCGCCGCGACGGCAATGGCGCCTTGTTGTCGAAAAGCCGCTTTCTGTTCATGGCCGAGTTTCCCGAGCGTTTCGCCGAGCGCGTAATCGCCGAAATGCGCGGCGTGTCGGACGCTGACGGTCGTTCGCCGTTCTGGGAAAGCCTGGGCCGGCACTTCTTCACGATGGACTTCGCCCGCGCCGATTTCCTTTCCTATGTCGGCAGCAAGTCGTTCATTGCCGAACTGATGCCACGCTACCCGATCTATACGATGCTGCTGTCGCAAGAGGCGCAGGACGCGATCGCTGACGTGCATCCGGCGACCCGGCCTGCGCGCGCGCTGCTCGAAGACGAGGGCTTTCGCTACCAGGGCTATATCGACATTTTCGATGCCGGCCCGACGCTCGAATGTTCGCGCGCCGACATCCGCGCGGTGCGGCAGAGCACCTGCTTCCAGGCGCTGGCGATCAGCGGTGCACCCAAGGGCGGCGTGCCCTGGCTGGTGTCTAACCGGCAACTGGCCGGCTTCCGTTGCGCGCTGGCGATCACCCGGCCGCTCGAGGATGCGCTGCCGTTGCCGCAATCCGTACTCGACGCGCTAGGGCTGGCCGACGGCGACCCCGTGCGTGCGGTGCCACTTTCAAGCAAGGAGTAGACATGCTGTTGATCAACGGGGCCTGGCGGCCCGGCAGTGGGGAGGCGTTTGCATCGGCCAACCCGGTGAGCGGCGACATCGTCTGGCAGGGGCGGGCGGCGAACGGCGCCGAGGTCGACGCTGCGGTTGCCGCAGCACGGGCGGCCTTCCCCGCATGGCGCGATCTGGACATCGAGGAGCGCGTCGCCGTCGTCCGGGTGTTCGCCGACATGCTGCGCGGTGCGCAGGCCGAGCTGGCCGCGCTGATCGGCCGCGAGACCGGCAAGCCGCGCTGGGAGGCGCTGACCGAGGTCACGACGATGGTCAACAAGGTCGAGATATCCTTGCGTGCCCATGCCGAGCGGACCGGCGAGCACGAGAGCCAGCAGGGCGATGCGCAGGCGGTGCTGCGGCACCGGCCGCACGGCGTGCTGGCGGTCTTCGGCCCGTACAACTTTCCCGGCCATCTGCCCAACGGCCACATCGTGCCGGCGCTGATCGCAGGCAATGTCGTCGTGTTCAAACCGTCCGAACTGACGCCGATGGTCGCGCAGAAGACCGTCGAGCTGTGGCTGGCGGCGGGGCTGCCCGCCGGGGTGATCGGGCTGCTGCAGGGCGGTCGCGACACCGGTGTTGCGCTTGCCGCGCACGCCGGTGTCGACGGTCTGCTGTTCACCGGCAGCGCCGCGACCGGCTATGCGCTGCACCGGCAGTTTGCCGGCCGGCCCGACAGGATTCTTGCGCTGGAAATGGGCGGCAACAACCCGCTGATCGTCGACGAGCTTGCCGACGTGCCGGCCGCCCTGCACCACATCGTCCAGTCGGCCTTCGTCTCGGCCGGCCAGCGCTGCACCTGCGCGCGGCGGCTGCTCGTTCCCCGGGGCGCGTGGGGCGATGCACTGGTCGCGCGTCTGGCCGCGGTGGCGCAGTCGATTCGTGTCGGTGCATGGGATGCCGAGCCGGCGCCGTTCATGGGGGCAGTGATTTCGAACGCCGCGGCCGATGCGCTGCTGGCGGTGCAGGACAGGCTGGTCGCGCTCGGCGCACGGTCGATCCTGCCGTTGAAGCGGCTGCGGCCGGGCTCGGCGCTGCTGTCGCCGGCGCTGATCGACGTCAGTGACGTGGCCGAGCTGCCGGATGAGGAGTACTTCGGCCCCTTGCTGCAGATCCAGCGCTATGGCGACTTCGACGAGGCGATCGCGCTGGCCAACCGGACCCGTTACGGTCTGGCGGCCGGACTGCTGTCCGATTCGGCCGAGCGCTACCAGCGCTTCTGGCGCGATGCGCGCGCCGGCATCGTCAACTGGAACAAGCCGCTGACCGGTGCGTCGAGCGCCGCGCCGTTCGGCGGCATCGGCGCATCGGGCAACCACCGGCCGAGCGCCTATTACGCGGCCGATTACTGCGCCTATCCGGTCGCTTCGCTCGAGGCGCCGACGCTGGCGCTGCCGGCGCAGCTGCCGCCGGGCGTGACGCTGTAACCGACAGGGGGACACATGGCGGGATGCGAAGCGAATTTCGACGGTCTGGTCGGGCCGACCCACCATTACGGCGGGCACTCGTTCGGCAACGTCGCGTCGACCGGCAATGCGGGCCAGCCGGCGAATCCGCGCGCCGCCGCGCTCCAGGGGCTGGCAAAGATGAAGGCGCTCGCCGACCTGGGCTACCGGCAGGGGGTGCTGCCGCCGCACGAGCGCCCGGCGGTCGATGTCCTGCGCGGCTTCGGTTTTGGTGGCGATGATGCCGGCGTGCTGGCCGCGGCGGCGAAACAGGCGCCGCAACTGCTCGCGGCCGCGTCGTCGGCATCGGCGATGTGGGTTGCCAACGCCGCGACGGTCAGCCCGTCCGGCGATACCGCGGACGGCCGCGTGCATTTCAGCGTCGCCAACCTGCAGAACAAGTTTCACCGGGCGATCGAACACGAGCAGACCGGACGGACACTGAAGGCGATCTTCGGCGATGCCTCGCATTTCGCCCATCACCCGGCGCTGGCAATGCACCCGGCCTTCGGCGACGAGGGCGCGGCCAACCACACGCGGCTGGCCAGGGCCTACGACGCTGCCGGGGTCGAGCTATTCGTCTACGGTCAGCGGCACTGGGGCGGATCGCTGGCACCGCAACACTACCCGGCGCGCCAGACGCTCGAAGCCAGCCAGGCGGTCGCACGACGGCACGGCGTGCGCGATGCCGTCTATGTGCAGCAGAACCCCGACGTGATCGACGCCGGCGTGTTCCACAACGATGTGATCTCGGTCGGCAACCTCGACGTGCTGTTCTGCCATGAATCGGCCTTTGTCGGCCGCGATGCGGTCTATGCCGAACTCGATACGAAGCTCGGCGGTCTGCGGCTGATCGAGGTGCCGGCGACGAAGGTCAGCGTCGACGACGCGGTGCGCAGCTATCTGTTCAACAGCCAGTTGCTCGACGCCGGCGGTGGCCGGATGCGGCTGGTCGTGCCCGAGGAGTGCCGCGAGACGCCGGCGGTGTGGGCGTATCTGCAGGCGCTGCTGGCGCAGGACGGCCCGCTGGCCGATGTCCGCGTCTACG
This sequence comes from Jeongeupia sp. USM3, assembly GCF_001808185.1. Classification (NCBI taxonomy): domain Bacteria; kingdom Pseudomonadati; phylum Pseudomonadota; class Betaproteobacteria; order Neisseriales; family Chitinibacteraceae; genus Jeongeupia; species Jeongeupia sp. USM3. The sequence continues at coordinate 317,782 of NZ_CP017668.1, forward strand.
ACCTCAAGCAGAGCATGCGCAACGGCGGCGGACCCGCCTGCCTGCGACTGCGTGTGGCGCTGACCGATGCCGAGGCCGCAGCGGTCCACCCGGGGATCTGGTTGACGCCGGCACTATATGAGGCGCTGACCGGCTGGGTCGGACGGCATTACCGCGACCGCCTGAGCGAAGCCGATCTGGCCGACCCGCAATTGCTGCTCGAAGTGCGTACCGCGCTCGATGAGCTGACGGCGCTGCTCGGACTCGGTTCGATTTACCCGTTTCAACGTCTTGAAGGTGGTTCCCGATGAACAGTTTTCTTGCCGAAACGCTGGCAGGGCGCACCGCAATTGCCTTGCCGTACTGCCAGGCCAACGGCACCCACGTGCAGGTGCTCGACGAGGGCGTGATTCGCTTCGAGCCGCGCGAGCCCGAACACCGGGTGTTCGACGTCGTTATATCGTGCGGTGTTCACGGCAACGAGACGGCACCGGTCGAACTCGTCGATACACTGATCTCGGCGCTGTTGTCGGGCGAGTTGCGTCCGCGTGCCCGCGTGCTGTTCATCATCGGCAATATCGAGGCGCTGCGTCGTGGCGAGCGCTTTGTCGAGCGGGACATGAACCGCCAGTTCTGCCGGGTGCCCGATGCCGGCGACGATGCGGAGGCGCGCCGCGCCGCGATGCTGGAAATGCAGCTCGGCCGCTTTTTCTCGCAAGGTGGAGGGGCGGTGCCGCGGCTGCACTACGACCTGCATACGGCGATTCACGGCAGCCTGATCGAGAAATTCGCGATCTGTCCGCTGCCGGCGCAGGGGTGCGATTTCGATCAGGTCGAAATCGCCAGGCTCGGGCTTGCCGGCATTTCGGCCGTGCTCCTGCAGTCGGCCGCGGCGCCGACATTCACGCTGTTCAGCAGCCGCTACTGCGGGGCATCGGCGTTTACCGTCGAGCTGGGCCGGGCAATGCCGTTCGGCCAGAACCGGGGTGTCGATCTGTCTCGGCTCGATGCTTACCTGCGCGGGCTGATAGAGGGTGCGCTGCCCGAGCCGCCGGCGGGCGGGGTGACGGTTTATCGCGTTTCGCGCGAAGTCATCAAACACAGCGACGCGTTCCGCCTGCTGATCGACGCCGAGACGGACAACTTCACGCCGTTGCCGCAGGGCATGCTGCTGGCCGAGGATGGCGAGACGCGCTGGATTGTCGACGAGGCCGGTGCGCTGATCGTCTTCCCGAATCCGGATGTCGCCGTCGGCCAGCGTGCGGGGCTGATCGTGGTGCCCGCGGCGCCGGCCTGATTACGTTTTTTTCTGCGCCGGTTTGTTCGTGGCCGTTGCCGGTTTTTTGCCGGCCGGCTTGGTTGACGATTTGGCCGATGGTTTGGCCGCCGGTTTTTTTGCCGCCTTTGCCGCAGGCTTGGCCGACTTGCCGCTTGCCGGTTTGGCACTGGCTTTCCGGCTCGATGGCTTGGTGCTGCTCTGGGCGCTGGCCGGCTTGGCGGCGCTGCGTTCGCAGACCGTCGTCGTCTTGCGCTTGCTGCCCTTGCCGGTCGTGACCTTGCGGCACTGGCGCTCGGCGGTGGCGACGGCGGCCGGGCGGGGGACGGCGCGGGCCTTGCTGTTGCCGGCCGACGCAAGCAGCGTCGTCATGTTGATGCCGCTGCCCGACGCGCCGGCAATGCGCCGCGCACCGTTCCAGCGCTGCTGCCAGTAGCTTTGCTGGATGTTCGAGACTTCAACGCTCTTGCCGGCGCGCGGCGAGTGGATGAAGCGGTTGTCGCCCAGATAGATGCCCACGTGCGAAAAAGCCCGGCCCAGGGTGTTGAAGAACACCAGGTCGCCGGGCTTGAGCTCGTCCTTGTTCACCGTCTGGCCGGTCTGCGACATCGAGAGCGCGGTACGCGGCAGGGTGATGTTGAGCGAATTCTGGAATACATAGCGGATGAAGCCGCTGCAATCGAGGCCTTCCTCGGGGGTGTTGCCGCCCCAGCTGTAGCGCACGCCGATCAGGCTCATTGCCTGCAGCAGGAGTTCCTGCGCGGCGGCCTGGTTGTCGCCGCCCTCCTTGGACGACCTGCTCCAGTTGCCGGTATCCGCCGGCGGCTCTTCGGCGTGGGCGAGGGGCTGCATCAGGGCAAGGCAGGCGCCGGCAAGCAGCGCTGCGGGGATTCGGTACCATTTCATGGGTCTGGAATGTATCGGATGTACAAAAAAGCTGTAAAGCCTAATATTCGGAAGCTGTAAGCCGGCGCCCGTTGCGGGCGTCTGGCCGTCGCCGGTCACCGCACGTGGCCGTGGCGCCATACTGGCTGACATGCCAATCACAGGGAGAGTTCAACGGTGTTGAAAGAAACCTTCTCGGTCATGCGCGATCTGCCGCGCGTACGCGAGATCATCACCGTCATGGTGCGGCACGGGCTGGGCAATCTGGTGCACCGGCTCGGGCTTGCCAAAGGGCTGGAACGCGGCGCCGACCTGCTGCACCTGCCCGGCGACCACGAGATCGAGGCGCTGGAGGCGCCGGTCCGGGTGCGGCGGGCGCTGGAAGAACTGGGGCCGACCTTCATCAAGCTCGGCCAGGTGCTTGCGACCCGGGTCGACGTGTTCCCGCCCGAGTGGATCGCCGAATTCGAGCAGTTGCAGAGCAACGTGCCGTCGCTGCCGTTCACCCAGCTCGTTCCCGAGCTGACCGACATCCTCGGCCGCGATCCGCACGAGTTGTTCGACGAACTCGACCCGGTGCCGATCGGCGCGGCGTCGATCGCGCAGGTGCACCGCGCCAGGCTCAAGGACGGCCGCGACGTGGTGCTCAAGGTGCGCCGGCCCGGCATCACCGCCAAGATCGAGGCCGACCTGCGCATCCTTGCGCACATCGCCGGGCTGATGGAGTTCGAGTTTCCCGAAACGCGCCGCTACCAGCCGCGCAAGATTGCCGACGAGTTCGCGCGTTCGCTGCGGCGCGAGCTCAATCTGTCGTCGGAGGCGCGCAATCAGGAGCGGTTTGCGCAGAACTTTGCCGGCAATGCGGACATCCGGATTCCAGAGGTGCACTGGGCGTACACGTCCGAGCGGCTCAACGTGCAGGAGTGGATCGGCGGCGTCGCCGGCAACGACCTGGCGCTGGCCGATGCGATGGGGCTGGACCGCAAGGTGCTGGCGGCGCATGGCGCCGATGCGGTGCTGAAGATGGTGCTGATCGACGGTTACTTCCATGCCGATCCGCACCCCGGCAACGTCAAGTACCTGCCGGACAACAAGATCGCCTTTCTCGATTTCGGCATGGTCGGCCGCCTGCCGCATCCGCGCCGCGACCAGATCGTCGACCTGCTGGCGGCGCTGGCCGAGCGCGACGAGCACGGCATCCTCAACGTGCTGCTCGAATGGACCGGCGACACCGTCGTCGACGAGGAAAAGCTCGGCATCGACATTGCCGAGTTCATGTTCAACTACGAGAACCTGCCGCTCAAGGACATCCGTTTCGGCGCCTTGCTCGGCGACGTCGCCAGCCTGATGCGCGAGCACGAGATCACCCTGCCGTCCGATCTGACCTTGCTGTTCAAGGCGCTGGTCACCCTGGAGGGGCTGGGTCGCCAGCTCGATCCGGGTTTCCAGATGGTGCCGCACCTGACGCCGTTCGTGCGCGAGGTGATCCTGGCGAGGTTCCAGCCCCGATCGCTCTACAAGAAGGGCAAGGACGGCCTCTACGAGGCGTTCCACCTGGTCGCCGGCCTGCCGCGCGATATCGGCAAGCTGATCAAGCAGGCGCGGCGCGGCAACCTGCGCGTCGACCTCGACCTGAAGCGGCTCGACCGCTTCGGCAGCCAGTTGGCCAAGAGCGCCAACCGCTTGACGATGGGCATCGTCACCGGCGCGCTGATCATCGGTTCGTCGATCGTGATGACGGTCGACAGCGGTCCCATGCTGTTCGGCCTGCCGGCGCTCGGTTTCCTCGGCTTCCTGATCGCCTTCTTCAACACCATCTGGCTGGTGTTCTCGATCTGGGTGTCGGGCAAGGAAGAGCGTTAGTGCCCTGCACGTGATAAATCGTGCGTTAAGGGGCGACGGATTTGTGTGCGGATCAAGGCGCGAGGCGGCGTCATGGCCGTAGCCATGGCGACGACGGGCAACGCAGCGTCACACAAAAAGGCGCGCCAAAAAACGAAAGTTTTGTGGCGTGCAGGGCATTACCCTTCGAGCCAGATCAGCGCGTGGCTGCGGCAGCCTGCATGGAGGGTCGCCGCGCCGTCGATGGCGTGTTCGCCGCCGGCGGCGACCGGGGTGCAGCCGTCCTGCAGCGCGCCCTTGATGACGATGACGCGGGCGCGGTGTCCGTCGGGCAGCGTCCAGCTCGCGGCGGTATCGAGGTGAAGGTCGAGCAATGCGCCCGGCCACGGCAGTGGCGATGCGCACTGGCCGATGCGCCCGGCCAGCAGCCGGGTCCGGCTGCCCGGCGCGGTCACCACCGGGATCTGCGTCCTGCATAGCCGTCTGGGCGAGGTCGCCGGCGTTGAAATCTGGATGCCGCGGATGGCCAGGCCGGATTCCGCGCTGGGGCTGCCGGCCAGCGGCCCGATGTAGAGCCCGCCCGGATACAGCGATTCGCCGCCGTCGAGCAGCAGCCGGCCGGCCGATTCCTCGAGCAGGTAGATCAGACCGGCACTGGCGCAAGGGGGGTGGGCCTCGTCGAACAAACGCCAGGCCGCTTGGACCTGGCGTTTGTCGAAGCGCGCTTCGGGGTTGGACATGGTCGGGGTCCGGTCAGCCTGCCGCCGAACCCGGGCCGGCCTGCTTGTGCAGCCACTCGAGCCGGTCTTGCGACTTGGTGTCGCCAGCGTCGGCGACGCGGGTCGGCGCGGTGTGGAAGTTGGCGCGGCTGCCGTCGAACTGGGTCGGCATCGCGTCGGCGCTGGCCAGTTGCGACAGGCTCAGCAGGCCGCCGAAAGCGGCAAGGGTCAGCAGTTTCTTCATGGTGTTTTGCTCCAGTGATTGCGCGTGGTCGGCGCGTTGGGCCGGTCGCCGGGTTGGCGCCGGCCGGTCTCGGCCTCGTGGGCCTTTTTGTGTGCTGCTGGTTGGGGCTGGCGTGACGGTCAGGCCAGCGCAGCGATTTCCTTCTCTGCCGCAGCCAGCGATTCGTTCTTCACCGCGTCGCCCATGCCCATGCCTTCGGCGCGGACAAAGCGGACATTGTCGATGCCGAAGAAGGCGAACACGGTCGTCAGGTAGCTTTCCTGATGGTCCAGCGCGCGCATCGCTTCGCTGGTCGAGTAGAAGCCGCCGCGGCTCGAGGCGACGATCACGGTCTTGTCACCGGCAAGGCCCACCGGGCCGTTCTCGGTGTACTTGAAGGTGCGGCCGGCCTGGGCGACGCGGTCGATCCACGCCTTGAGCTGGCTCGGTACCGAGAAGTTGTACATCGGCGCGCCGATGACGACGACGTCGGCGGCAAGGAACTGCTGCAGCAGCGCTTCGGTGCGCTGGTTCTCGGCGCGCTGCACCTCGGTCTGGGCGTCGACGCCGAGGCGGAAGCCGAGCGAGTCGATCGACAGGTGGCTCGGGGCTTCCTGGGCCAGGTCGAGATAGTCGACCGTGGTGTTCGGATGCTTGGCTTGCCATTCGCGGGTGATGCGGGCGGTCAGTTGGCGCGAGACCGAGTTGTCGGCGAGGACGCTGGAATCGATGTGCAGCAGCTTCATGGTGGGACTCTCCTGAATGTGTCGGGTCGCGTTGATGCGATGGACGTATTGTGGTCTTGCATCCAATCGGCGATAAGCCGGCAAAAATGCGATACATTGTCCTGTTGGTGGAACAATGGTGTGGGCAATGCTCGATCTCAACGACATGCTTTTCTTTGCCGAAGTCGCCGGACAGGGCGGTTTCAGCGCGGCCAGCCGCAGCCTCGGCATTCCGAAATCGCGGCTGTCGCGGCGGGTGGCCGAACTCGAAGCCAGGCTGGGGGTGCGGTTGCTGCAGCGGACGACGCGCAAGCTGTCGCTCACCGACGCCGGCGAGCGCTACTACCGCCACTGCCTGGCGATCCGCGACGAGGCAAGGGCCGCCGAGGAGGCGGTGCAGGAGATCCAGTCCGAGCCGCGCGGCACGCTCAAGGTCAGTTGTCCGGTGACGCTGGCGCAATGGTCGCTGGCGCCGCTGCTCGGCGAGTTCATGGCGCGTTATCCGCAGGTGCGGCTGAACCTGCTGATCGCCAACCGGCCGATCGACGTGATCGACGAAGGCATCGACGTTGCGCTGCGGGTGCGCCCGGTACTGCAGGACAGCGCGACGCTGGTCGTCAAGAAACTCGGCGTCAGCCGGACGATTCTGGTCGCCAGCCCCGAACAGCTGTTGCGGCAGGGGCAGCCGGGCGGGCCGGACGAGTTGTCCTGGCTCGATACGGTGGCAACCGGCGAGAGCGACGGGCGGGTGCAGTGGCTGCTGAACGGGCCGGGCGGCGCCGAATATCCGTTCAATCATTACCCGAGGCTGGTGGCCGAAGACCTGCAGACGCTGCGCAGCGCCGCGGTCGGTGGCGTCGGGATGGCGCTGATGCCCGATTTCATGTGTCGCGACGAGCTGAAATCCGGCGCGCTGGTCCAGGTGTTGCCGGACTGGTTTCCGCCTCCGGGCATCGTCCACGCGGTCTACCCGAGTCGTCGCGGGCTGCTGCCGGCGGTGCGGGCGTTGCTCGGCTTCCTCGGCGAGCGCATCTGCGACGAGGATGTGGCCCGTTACACGCGGGGCTGACCGCCTGACGCGCTGATGCAGCGGGGGATGTGCGGCGTCCTGCCGGCAGCCTCCGTGCAGGACAAATCCGTTCCGTCAGCTGCAAACCATTCACGGGGCCGGCGATGATGCCGTGCTCCGGGTCGCCGATCCGCTTCGATCCCGCATGCAATGGCGCCGGCATCGGCCCGGCCTGCCGTGCGGATTCCGGTCGATGAAGTCCCCGCCAGCGATGCGGCCAGCGGCGATCAGGCCGGCGCGGGGTGCGTACCCAGCAGCAGGTCCGCGACCTCCATCAACTCCGCCTCGGCCTCGGCCGCCGCTTGGTCGGACTGCCGAAGCATCAGGTCGTTGGCGTAGCCAATGGCCAGAAAGAACAGTTGCCTGGCTGCGCGCCTGGACGAGCTGCAGCGGAAGACACCGGCCTCGACGCCATGGTCGATCAATGTCGCCAGCATCTGCTGCCACTGCTCGTCCACGGCCTGGTAGGTCTTGGCCAGCGCCGGGTCGTGCATCGCTTCATCCCAGGCATCCAGCCAGAGCACCCAGGCGTCGTCGCCCTTGGCGGGCAGGCAGTTGCGAAGGAAGGCCCGCAGCGCGTCGTCCGGCTGCATGCCTGCAACCAGGGCGCCGACTTCCTGTAGCTGCGCGTTGGCAAACCGCAAGAACGCTTCCCGGCGAAGCTCGTTCCAGTCGGCGAAGTAGTGATAGATGTGGCTTCGCGACAAGCCTGCGTCATCGGCAAGGTCGCGGGTCGAGACATTGGCGAAGCCCATGGTCCTGAAGAGTTTCAGGGCCGAGTCGATGATCTGGTCTTTGCGGTTGGATGGCGGCAAAGCGGGGTGCCTGCTGGTTGGTTCCGTGATTGGCAGGATACCCGCTCTTGCGATTTGAGCGGTCGCTCAAGTAATATTGAGCGACCGCTCAATTTTTTCGTGTAATCCATGAACAGCATTCCTCCATCGGCCTCCTGCGCGCCGGCGCAAGGTATCGGCCAGCAGACGGCTGCCGGTACGCTCAAGGCTATTGCAAAGGCCTATCCGGGGCAACTGTCGGTCACCCTGTCACTGGTGGCCCTCGAAAACGCGCTGCTGCTGGCTTACCCGCTCTTTGCCGGATTTGCCGTGAACGCCATCATCCGCGGCGATGTATCGAGCGCGATCTGGTATGCCGCGGTGGTGCTGTCGTTCTGGCTGGTGGGCGCCGCACGCCGGGCGATGGACACACGCACCTTCACCCGCATCTACGCCGACCTGGCTGTGGACGTGGTGCTTGCCCAGCGTCTTCAGCAGCAGCCGACGTCGACCGCCGCGGCGCGCGTCGTGCTGGCGCGCGAGTTCGTGGATTTTTTCGAGAAGCATGTGCCGATCATCACCACCGCCTTGGTGTCGATGTTCGGCGCGGCAGCCATGCTGTTGATCATCGAGCCGTGGCTGGGCCTGGCGAGCACGGCCGCACTGCTCGTTTGCATCACGAGGCTGCCGAAATTTGCCCGACGCAACGAAGCGCTGCACGAGCGCCTGAATGACAGGCTCGAGAACGAAATCCGGATGGTCGAGCGAGCCGGCTCGAAGACCCTGCTGCGTCACTACACCGTGCTGTCGAAGCTGAGGATCTGGCTCTCGGACCGCGAGGCCTCGGCGTTCCTGGTGGTCGGCACGGCGGCGGCATTGCTCTTCGCCCTCGCCATCGTGCAGCTGGCCACGACGCCGGCAGTGACGCCGGGTCATGTGTATGCGGTCATGACCTATCTGTGGACGTTCGTGACCAGCCTGGATGAGGCGCCGGCGATGGTTGACCAGATGGCAAGGCTCAGGGATATCGGCCGGCGCGTGAGTCCGGGCTTCGACGGCACCCCGCAGGCGGTGCCGGAGGGGTCGGCACGCACGCGCTGAGCCGGCCGGATCGGGGGGGGGCTGACAAAAAAGCCCGGCACAGGCCGGGCTTTTTCGGGGAGTTCGGCTTACTTGCCGAAATACTTGCCGTAGATCGTCTGGTAGGTGCCGTCGGCCTTGATGGCGCCGAGGCCCTTGTTGATCTGGTCGAGCAACTGCTTGTTGCCCTTGCGCACGGCGATGCCGTAGTACTCCTTCTTGAAACTCTTGTCGTCGACGAGCTTGAACTTCGCGCCCGGGTTGTTCTTCAGGTAGTTCTTGACCACGGCGTTGTCGCCGACCACGGCCTGCAGGCCGCCGTCGCGCAGTTCCTGCATCGCCAGCGTGATGCTCTCGTAGCGGCGGATGTCCGGCGTGGTCTTGCCGAAGGCGTTCTGCGACACGATGTCGCCGGTGGTGCCGGTCTGCACGCCGATCTTCTTGCCCTTCAGGTCGGACAGGGTTGCGACCTTGCTGCCTTCGGGGACGACGATCAGCTGTTGCGCTTCGAAGTAGGGCTGGCTGAAGTCCATGGTCTTCTGGCGGTCCGGCGTGATCGTGATCGCCGACGCGGCGATGTCGATGTCGCCGTTGTTCAGGCTCATGAACAGGCCTTCCCACGGCGTGTTGACCATCTTGATGTCGAGGCCGGTCTTCTTGCCGATGGCGGCGATGATGTCGGCGTCGAAACCGACGACCTCGCGCTTCTGGTTCAGCGACTCGAACGGCGCGAACGTGGCTTCGGCGCCGGCGGTGTAAGTGCGGGCCAGCGCGGTGGTCGGCGCGGCGATGGCGGCACAGGCGATCAGGGTGGCAAGCAGTGAGCGGGCGGATTTCATGGGCGGCATTTCCTTCTGGTATTAGCCGCCCAAGCATCCGCGCGTCATCAGGACAGCGTCAATGCGAGTATTCCGCAATCGCGTCGTGAATCGTTCTGGCCATCGCGCGCAGGCCGTTGCCGCGCGATGCGGTCAGGAAACGCTGCAGGCCGAGCGACGCCAGCCAGGCCTCGAAGTCGAAGCCGGCCAGCTCGGCCGGGGTGCGGCCGTGGTAGGCGGTCAGCAGCAGCGCGAGCAGGCCCTTGACGATGCGCGAGTCGCTGTCGGCGGCGACGAGCAGCCGGCCGTCCTGCCAGCCGGTGACGATCCAGGCGGTGCTTTCGCAGCCGGCTACGCGGTACTCGTCGTTGCGGAAAGCGTCGGGCAGCGGCGGCAGTTCGCGCGCCAGCTGGACCAGCAACCGGTTCCTGGCTTCCCAGCCGGCCGCCGCCTCGAGCCTTTCGGCCAGCGCATTGCGGTCGAGCGCCGTGCCGAAGGGGTGATCGAACGGGGGCGGATGGCTCATCGCAGCAACTCCAGTGTCGATGCCAGTGCGGCCAGCGCGGTGTCGACGTCGGCGTCGGTGTTGTAGGCGGCGAACGAAAAGCGCAGGCTGCCGGCGATGCCCAGCGCCTGGTGCAGCGGTCCGGCGCAGTGCTGGCCGACGCGGGCGGCGACGCCGTAACCGTCGAGGAACTGCGCGACATCGTACGGGTGGATGCCGTCGAAGGTCAGCGCGCTGATCGCGCCGCGCGGTGCGCCCGCACCCAGGATACGGACATCGTCGAGTCCGGCCAGGCCGGCCTCGAAGCGGTCGCGCAACGCCAGTTCGTGGGCGAGCAGGGCGTCGCGGTCGAGGTTGGCGAGCCAGCCCAGCGCCGCGGCAAGGCCGACCGCCTGCGCGATCGGCGGCGTGCCGGCCTCGAAGCGGAACGGCGGTTCGGCGAAGGTCGTGCCGTCGAACGACACGCGCTCGATCATTTCGCCGCCGCCTTGCCATGGCGGCATCTGCGCGAGCAGTTCGCGCCGCGCCCACAGTGCGCCGATGCCGGTCGGGCCGTAGGCCTTGTGGCCCGAGAATGCATAGAAATCGGCGCCGAGGGCTTGCACGTCGACGCCATCGTGGGCGATGCCCTGCGCGCCGTCGACGAGCACCGTTGCACCGGCGGCCTTGGCCGCGGCGATCATGGCCGCAAGCGGCGGCTGCACGCCGGTGGCGTTCGAGCACTGCGTCAGCCCGACCAGCTTGACGCCCCGGGCCAGCAGCGCTTGGTAAGCGTCCGGGTCGAGCTGGCCGTCGGCACCGAGCGGCACCGGCCGGACGACGGCACCGGTCTGCTGTGCGACGAGCTGCCACGGTACGATGTTGGCGTGGTGCTCGAGCGTCGACAGCAGCACCACGTCGCCGGGGCGCAGGTTCGCGCGGCCCCAGCTGTAGGCGGCCAGATTGATCGCTTCGGTCGTGCCGCGGGTAAAGACGATTTCGTCGGCATGGGCGGCGTTCAGGTGCGCGGCGATGCGCGTGCGCGCCCCTTCGAACGCGTCGGTCGCCGCGCTGCCGAGCCGGTGCGCGGCGCGGTGGACGTTGGCATTGGCGGTTTCGTAGAAGGTCCGCTCGGCGTCGAGCACCGTTGCTGGCTTGTGCGTCGTCGCGGCGTTGTCGAGGTAGACCAGGTCCGGATGATGGCGGAAGACCGGGAATTCGTCGCGGATGCGGGCGGCGGAGAAAGGCGCGTTCATCGGCGTGCGCTGCTCATGACTGAGGAAGGGGGGTGGAAGCGGACGGCGATTGTATAATGCCGCGATGACCTACAAACAACCGGTTTCCGTACTCGTCGTGATCCATACGCCCGAGTGCAAGGTGCTGCTGATCGAGCGGCGCGACTTCGCGAATGCGTGGCAGTCGGTCACCGGCAGCCGCGAGGGCGACGAGGCGCTGGCGGAGACGGCCAGGCGCGAGGTGTGCGAGGAAACCGGTATCGACGCGGCCCTGTACCGGCTGGACGACTGGCAGCGCGTCAACGAGTACGAAATCTACGAGGTCTGGCGCCACCGCTACGCGCCCGGCGTGACGACCAACGCCGAGCACGTGTTCTCGCTCGAGGTGCCGGCCGAGCTGCCGGTCACGTTGTCGCCGGGCGAGCACGGCCGCTACCGCTGGGTCGACTGGTCGCAGGCCGCGGAAATGGTGTTCTCGCCATCGAACGCCGACGCGATCCGCATGCTGCCGGTGCGCACCGGCCACTGATCGCTCAGTCGTTTTCGGGCGGGTGGTCGGGGTCGTACAGATCGCCGATGTCATGGTCGAAAGGCTTCTGCAGCGTCACGTCGACCCGGCGTGCCTCTGGTGGCGGCGCCGTTGTCGTGTCGGTGTGCTTGCGCTCGTCGCGCTTGCGCACGGGCAGGTTGATGTGCAGGCCCTCGATGGGCTGCTTTTCTTCGAACACCATATCGACTCCTGGCTGGTTGAAACCGAAGGGCGATCTGCGGGCGGCTGCCCCTTGCCCATTCTACCCGCATGGCCGGGGCCGTTGCGACAGGCGGGCGATATGCGAAATCGCTATCGGGTTTGACCGGGCGCAAGGTTGGCGCCGGGTTGCGCGGGCACGATGGCCGTATCCAGCCAAAGGAGCGCCATCATGCTCAAAGCCCAGTCGTCGCATTCCGCCATGGCAGTCACGCTGCTCAAGTTCAATGCACCGCTGATTGCCTGTGTGCTGATGTTGTTGCTGTATGCCGCCGGCCTGCTCGGCTGAGGCATTCGCCGGATCTTGGTTTGTTGTGATGCGGGGGTGCGGCGGGCGGGCGTGATAAGCTGGACATCATGTCCAGCATCAGGCCGCGGAGTGTTCGCGGCCGACCTCCAGATCGTGAACAAGCTGCGCGTTGCGAGTTACAACATCCACAAAGGGCTGTCGGCGTTCAATCGCCGGCTGGTCGTGCACGAGGTGCGGCATGCGCTCAAGAAGCTGTCGCCCGATCTCGTGTTCCTGCAGGAAGTGCAGGGCGCACACCGCTCGCACGCGCACCGCTTCGAAACCTGGCCCGACGAAGGCCAGCACCTGTACCTGGCCGGCGACGGGCTGACCGCCGCCTACGGCCGCAATGCCAACTATCAGCACGGCCATCACGGCAATGCGCTGCTGTCACGGTTTCCGATCCGCAACTACTACAACCATGATCTGACGCTGCACCGCTTCGAGCAGCGCGGGCTGCTGCACTGCCAGCTTGATCTGCCGGACTGGAACCAGCCGCTGCACGCGCTGTGCGTCCACCTGAACCTGCTGGGGCACGACCGGCGCAAGCAGCTGGCGATGCTGGTCGATTTCATCGGCAAGCGCATTCCGAAGAACGCCCCGATGGTGCTGGCCGGTGATTTCAACGACTGGCGGCGCGAGTCGACGCGCTTGCTCGGACACGAGCTCGGCGTCGTCGAGGCGTTCGAGGCGCTGCACGGCGATTCGGCACGGAGCTTTCCGGCCCGCATGCCGCTGCTGTCGCTCGACCGCGTCTACGTGCGCGGTTTCCAGATCGAGGCCGCCGACGTCCTGAGTGGCGCGCCATGGGCGGCGCTGTCCGATCATGCGCCGCTGTATACGGTCCTGCACCGAGGGCAGGCATGACGGATTTCGTTCGCGGCAATCACCTGACGCTGCTGTACAACGGCGCCGATTTCTTTCCGGCGCTGATCGCGGCGATCGAATCGGCGCGGCGCGAAATCTATCTGGAAAGCTATCTGTTCGAAACCGACGCGGTCGGCATCGCGGTGATCGAGGCGCTGATGGCGGCGGCGCGACGCGGGGTGAGCGTGCAGATGCAGATCGACGGCTTCGGGGCGCGAAACTTCCCCGCCGGGTGGCAGGCGCGGCTGGGCGACGCCGGCGTCCGGCTGCTGTTCTTCCGGCCCGAGGTGGGACGCTTCTCGCTCAACCGCCAGCGGCTCCGGCGGCTGCATCGCAAGCTGACGGTCGTCGACGGCCAGGTCGGTTTCATCGGCGGCATCAACATCCTGTCCGACGTCGACTCACCCGAACTGGCGCCGCGTTACGATTACTCGGTGAGGGTCAACGGGCCGCTGGTTGCGCAGATGCGCGAAACCGCCGACCGCGTCTGGCGCCATACCGCCTGGGTGCAGCTGCAGCCCGAGTGGGCCAGGACGCTACCGGCGCCGCCAAAGCCGATGAAGGCCGGGCAGAGCATCGCCAAGCTGGCGATTCGCGACAACTTCCGCAACCGCCACGCGATCGAGCAGGAGTACCTGCGCGCGATCGAGACCGCGCGCGACGAGATCATCATCGCCAACGCGTACTTCCTGCCGGGCTACCGCTTCCGTCACGCCTTGCTGCGTGCGGCCGAGCGCGGCGTCAGCGTCGTGCTGCTCTTGCAGGGGCGGGTCGATCATGCGCTGCTGCACTACGCCAGTCGCGGCTTCTACCACAGCTTCCTCAAGGCCGGCATCGAGATCTACGAATACCGCAAGGGGTTCATGCACGCCAAGGTTGCGGTCGTCGACCGCTACTGGGCAACGGTCGGTTCGAGCAATATCGATCCGTTCAGCCTGCTGCTGGCGCGCGAGGCCAATATCGTCGTGCGCGACCATGATCTGGCCGGCGCGCTGCGGGACGATCTGCAGCGCCGGCTCGACCATGATTCGGTGGCGATCGCGCCGGACGATCTGCGCCGCGGCCGCTGGTATTTCCGTATCCTGCCGTGGATCTCGCACGGCATCGTCCGGGTGCTGATGGCAATCAGCGGCTACGGCGGCCGGCGCTATCTGGAGTAAGCGCGGTCGGCGCCATCCCGCTGGCGGTGGCCGGCCAGCCGCGATGCACGTGTCGCCTGCGGTTCGGTCCGTTTGGTGCCGAATTTCGCAGGCCGTGCCGGCGTGCTATTCGTCCTTGTTTCTGCGGTCGAACTCGAGCGTTGCGCGCAGGATGCCCCGGAGGATGTCGACCTCCTCCTGTTCAAGCCCGATGCGCTGGTACATCCGGCGCAGCCGCGGCATCAGCCGTTTCGGCGCCTTTGGGCGCAGGAAGCCGATCGTCGTCAGCGTTTCTTCCAGGTGCTGGTAGAACAGCTCGACATACTCATGGCTGGCCAGATTGCGCTGTTCTTCGAGGTGGCTGACGTCGTCGAGCAGGGTGGCGCGCAGCTCGTAGCACAGCACCTGTACCGCCTGCGCAAGGTTCAGGCTCGAGTAGTCCGGGTTGGTCGGGATCGTCACCCGGCGGTTGCACAGCTGGACTTCGTCGATCGTCAGGCCGCTCATCTCGGTGCCGAACACCAGCGCGATCTCGCCGCCGTGCCGGGCTTCGGCGACCAGTTCGGGCGCGAGCTGGCGAGGCGTCTGCAACGGCTGGGCCAGTTCGCGCCGGCGCGCGGTCATCGCGACCTGCAGCGTCGTGCCGGCAAGCGCTTCTTCCATCGAGCCGACGACAACGGCGTTGTCGAGCAGGTCGTGCGCGTTCGACGCCAGCGACACGGCCACTTCGGACGGAAACTCCTTCGGGTTGACGAGGTAGAGCCGGCTCAGGCCCATGGTTTTCATCGCCCGGGCGGTAGAGCCGATATTGCCCGGGTGCGAGGTGTGCGAGAGGATGACCCGAAAGCGCGCAAGCTGTTGATTGGCTTCGAGGTTGGCGGAGTGCGGAGCGGTCGGCGCGGTGCCGGAGGTCTTGGGATTCATCACTGAGTTGGTTACAATGGGGGCCGATTTTCGATCTTTACAGGCGGATCCGGCGCACGCGCCCGATCGCAGACAATTTGCATCGCGTTGCTTGATGGCCTTTCCGGCCCGCGTTCCCGTCGATCCGCTGATGAACCGTACAGGAACCCGCCATGCATCCGATGCTCAACACGGCCGTCCGCGCCGCCCGCCGTGCCGCCTCCGTCATCCAGCGCGCGTCGAACAATCTCGACCTGATCCAGCCGGAAAAGAAGGGCCACAACGACTTCGTCTCCGAAGTCGACCGGGCCGCCGAACAGGCCATCATCGAAACCATCCTCGAAGCCTACCCGCAGCACGCGATCATCGCCGAAGAATCCGGCGCGCGCGGCAACTCGGAATACGTGTGGATCATCGATCCGCTCGATGGTACCACCAACTTCCTGCACGGTTTCCCGCAATACGCGGTCTCGATCGCGCTCGAACACCGCGGCGTGATCACTCAGGCCGTCGTCTACGACCCGAACCGCAACGACCTGTTCACCGCAACGCGTGGCGTCGGCGCCTTCCTTAACGACCGCCGCATCCGCGTGTCCAAGGTGCGCGACCTGTCGGATGCGCTGGTCGGCACCGGCTTCCCGTACACCAAGTTCGACAATCTCGATGCCTACATGGCGATCTTCCGTGACATGGCGCAAAAAGCCGCCGGCGTGCGCCGCCCGGGTGCCGCTGCGCTGGATCTGGCCTATGTCGCCTGCGGCCGTTTCGACGGTTTCTTCGAGTTCGACCTCAAGCTCGTCGACATCGCCGCCGGTACGCTGCTGGTGCAGGAAGCCGGCGGCCTGGTGACCGACTTCGCGGGCGAGGAGAAATTCCTCGAGTCGGGCGACGTGCTCTGCGGCACGCCGCGCGTGTTCGGTCAGATGCTGCAGCTGATCAAGCAGCACAACATCAAGTAATGGACGCGGTCGAGCGCCAGCGCCTCGAAGCAGCCTACCGCGCCACGCGCTACGTGGTGCCGGCGCTGCAGCTGGGCCTGCGCATCGGCCGCCGCCATCCCGATCTGGACGCCGTGCTGCAACAGCACGGCGTTGTTGCGTGGGCCTTCGTCTCGGCGGCCAACCCGCGGTCGGTGGCGCTGTGCGAGCACGAAAACCGCGCCCGCCACCAGAACCTGACCGACACGCTGGCGCAATGTGGCGTGACCTGGTTCGACGGCATCGGTGAGCCGCTTGATGCGGGCTGGGCGCCGGAGTCGTCGGCGCTGGTCCTCGGTGTTTCTGCCGAGCGGGCGACGCAGCTCGGTCACGATTTCGACCAGTACGCGGTCGTATTCGGCGAGCTGGGCGGCGCAGCGCAGTTGCTGTGGTGTGTTCCGGTCATGGGCGGTGGCCGGATCTGAATGTGCGGGCGTCGTACGTCGCCCCGCATCAATACGAAAAATGCCTTTGTAATATTTTTGTTGACTCCTCAAGTTGTCACGGCCGAAGCCGAATTAATGATGCGCGGCGCATAGACGTCGATGCATGACCACGAGGAGGTATACAGATGAAGGCGCTTGTTTTTTCAGGGCTGGCCTTGGCCGCGGTTGCGACCGCGACGGGCAGCATTGCCGCCGGCGGCACCCTTACCTTTGTCGGGCAGGTCGTCGAAAGCCCTTGCTCCATCGGGCACGCGACAACCTATAGCCTGGTTCCGGCGCCCAGATCGGCCCTTGCCGCTCCGGATACGCTGTTCCAGACGACGAACGTCTCGATGGAGATCGGCCATTGTGGTGCGCGCGCATCCACGGCCGCGCTCAGTCTGACCAGCATCAATTCATCCCTGCAGATTCGTGATGCACTCGGGAACAGCGTTGCAGCCGGGGAGGCCCGCCGGCTGCCTGTTTCGTCCGAACGTGCCTCGTTCCATGTCAGTCGCATCCCGGCCCAGACGGGCAGCGCCATGGCGATGCTGACGGTGGCCTACCAGTAATCCGCAGGCGCCCCCGATTCCGCTGGGCGTCGGGGGCGTATTTTCTGCGCTGCTAGGCCGTAATGGCGTGGCGAACCTCGGGTGGGTTCGGTTTCTGCGGCATTTCGTTTACTGCCGTTTGCCGACGTGCCGGGCAGGTTTCATGGGGTGGTTCATATCTACAGCGCTGAAGACTTGAGTGCCCCGTGTCTCGAGTTGAATATCCACACTCGTATCCACGCGCCAAAGAAAAAGCCCTTGTTTCTCAGTAAGTTACCAAGAAATCAAGGGCTTATCGTATTCTGGCGGAGAGACGGACCGCCATAATTCAGTCCGTGCATGTCCATGAACATCCATTTTCTGTGGCTACACTCTTTATTTTATTGGGTTTGTGTCCGCACGAGTCCATGGGTATCTGAATCGTTCTCTCGAAAATGGCATACTGTGTGGCATACCAACTCGCCGAGTATGCCATGGCCAACCTGACCGATGCCAAAGCCAGAAACATCAAACCCGACGACTCAGCGCTGCCACACGGTGGGGTTACCGGTCTCGCCTTGCACCCTTCCGCGACGAAGGGACGGGGCAAGTGGGTGCTTCGTTATGTCAGTCCGGTCAGTGGCAAGCGCCGCAATGCGGGCTTGGGGAGCTACCCCGAGGTAGGGGTGGCCGAAGCCGGCAAAATGGGGCAGGCCATGCGTGAACAGCTGGCGCAGGGGATTGACCCACTGGATGCCAGAGCGAGCGAACTGGGTGCGCCGAGTGCTCCAACAATTCCGACGTTCAAGGAGGCCGCCGAGCGACTGCATGCGGAGTTGTTGCCAGGCTGGAAGAACGTCAAGCACGGCCAGCAATGGATCAACACCCTGACGCAGTATGCTTTCCCAAGCTTGGGTGCATTGCAGCTGGACCAGATTCAGCCCAAACACATTGCCGATGCGCTCCGGCCGCTCTGGCTCGACAAAGCGGAAACGGCAAGTCGTGTGAAGCAACGACTGCATGCCGTAATGGCTTGGGCCTGGGCGCATGGTTACTGCGCTGCCAATCCGGTCGACGTCGTCTCGTTCCTGCTGCCGCAGCAGCCCAGCAAAACAGTCCGTACGACCCATCAACCCGCCATGCCTTGGCGGGATATTCCTGCGTTCGTTACTGCCCAGTTTCGTGGAAAGCAGAGTGACGTCAGCCGTCGGCTGCTCGAGTTCGTGATTCTGACCGCCTGCCGCTCGGTCGAAGCACGTGGTATGACCTGGGACGAAATTGACTGGCGATATGCAGTCTGGACCGTTCCGGCCGAGAGAATGAAAGCCGGTCTCTTGCATCGCGTCCCACTCGCCGCGCAAGCGATTGCGCTTCTGAAGCAGCAGCAAGGTCAGCATGACGTGCTGATCTTTCCCTCGCCGCGTGATGGTGTCGTCCTGTCCGATATGGTGCTGACGTCCTTTCTTCGGCGTGCAGATGCTCATAGCGATATCCCCGGCCGGACTGCAACGGCACATGGTTTTCGCTCCAGCTTCCGCGACTGGTGCAGCGAACACGGTTATGACCGTGATCTGGCCGAACGGTCACTGGCCCATACCGTCAAGAACAAGGTCGAAGCGGCGTATCACCGTACCGATTTGCTGGAGCAGCGCCGGCCATTAATGCAGGCTTGGGCGGACTACTTGGATTTCAAGTAGTTCGAATGGCGTTGAAGATTTATTCCTTAGGTAAGCCATTTGTATGTGCATGCCTGACGAGGTACTCGACCATCTTTGTCATTGTCATGCCGTTTCGTTTGGCTAGTTCTGTTAGCTGATTCCTGGATTCGTCGGGTAACGCAAGGTTGGTTTGAATTTTTCCTTTCAGATTTTCCTTTGACTGCCGACGCTTCATTTCTTTTTTTATTTCATTGATGTAATAGAGCTTTTCGTTAGTGGTTAGCGTCGAAGTGTCGAAGCATCGTTGTAAATGCTCAATCTCTGTAAACTTCGATGTACCTCGTAGCAGGCGGTGATCAACTTTTTGAAGCCATTCCCAAGCCGCCTCGCACTTCTGTTTCTCATTATCTCCTTCGAACCATTTGTAATTTTTGTCTTCGCGCAAGTGCCGGTTCCATTGGTTTCTAATGCTCTCTAGGAATTTCCTTTTCTTTGAGATCGACTCCGACCAATAATCGAGTCGTGCAATAAATTCTTCTTTTTCGGGTAAGTGTGCGGGGCATTGAATATCGGGAATGTCGCTGTTGCGCTTTATTTCGTGAAGAAGCCAGCTTATTTGTCGGCCGGTCTTGTCAATCCATCGTAAGTCGTGTTTTGGTACTTGAGTTGTCGTCCTGTCATTCTCAAGGAGAGTTGCAAACTCGTTCTTGTCGATTATTTCGGCCATTCGTTTATATGTTTCAACCGTGCCGAACCCGTCCAGGGGGAGGTCATCACCTGAATGGCTAAGTTTGAGCCATATCCAAACTCGTTCTCGTTCATCCAGCTTCCACGAAGGAAGGCATCGCTTGAGTAGAGTCCATGCGAGAGGGTGTGCTTCCCTGTCATTACTATAGTCGCGAACTATTGTCATGTGTTTTTCGTTTGTTTTTTTGGATGGTGACCGAGGTCAAGAGTTGGTGCAATGCTGTTCTTTCGTGCAGGAAATATATCGCTTCTAGTGTGAGAAATGCAAAAAAAATACATAAGAAATGCATGGGAAATATACTAGAAATATATCAAATTTTCTGTGGTAATTAACTAGACATCTGCTGGTTTTTCCTAGCTTCTGCTGCACTTGCAGTGGGCATCCTGTCTGCTTAAGAGTGCGCTCCAGCCTTGAGGTGCAGCTGGGCTCTTCCGCTGCCGTCCCGCTACGTAAAAAAGTAGTGCCGCCCCGGATGGTCTGGACCCACCAGACAGGAGCGACACCATGCACCTCATCCGCCTTGCCGACGTCATGCAAAAAACCAGCTTGCGTCGATCGACCATCTACAAGTACATCGCAGTCAACGCGTTCCCGAGGCCTGTACCAATAGGCGGTGGCCGCGTGGCTTGGGTAGATGCGGAGATCGACGACTGGGTCGTTGAAAAAATCAAGGCGCGTGACGCCTCGTAATTTGACAGCAAAGCACCAATCGAGAGGGGTTCCCTCTCGATTGGTCTTATGTCGCGTTATTGCTATCTTCAATGCCTCGGATCGATCGAAGACGACATTCTTGGTTGTCTAAGCTGATGCATCGTCAGGTGGGGCTATTCCCGTGTTCTGCTCTGTGTGACGAAATTACTCTTGAGGTGATGATATTTTCTCAGAGTTGATTTTGTTGCGGGCCGCTGGCATTTCTTGATCTGTTTTTCTTGGTGATGTTATTGTGTGTTGGTGATTTTGGATGTGTCATTTTCGGTATTGGTAGTATGCTTTATACTTATACTTTATTCTGATTGGATGATTCGTCTATACATGCACTGCATGTGTGCTTGCGTTATGCTGATTGACCTAGTATGTCCATTGATTGGTATTCCGGTATCATGGTGCTAACAGCATGTATGTGCTTGTTTGATGGCTTTTGGTTTGATCATGAATGCATGATCCTTACCGTGCCTCTTTAGTAGGGTGTTCTACTCGTATCTCAATGCAAGTCAAGTGTTTGCTGGATAGGTGTCTTTGGGTCTGGTTAAGCTGGGCGTTCATCTCGCTTGGTGATGAAAAATATTTATTTAATTCCGTGTCTGAAGTTATGTACTTCAACGGGAGTTAAATCATGTTTCGCCATTCAGCTAACACCAATCAAACATTGCACGACGACAGTCACTACGCTGGTCTTCCTATTCAGCGGAGCAAGGGGCCTTTCGTTCTTGAGTATCTGAATCGACTTCAGGTGACGGTGGAACGAGCCTTAGCCGAGCATCCTCGTGTTTTTGCCTTCCGTATCGATCTTCGCTTCCCCTCTGGTCGATTGGAGCCGTCCTGGGTCGAAGGTAACGGGGTCATCGGACGCTTCGTGGCGTCCTTCAGAGCCAAGGTCGAACACAACCGGAAGAGGGCACGTGAGCTGCGTCGTTACTCGCATGACTCATCCGTGCGCTATGTCTGGGCGCGAGAAGTGGGGGAGCGAAGTCGACCGCACTACCACGTGGCCTTCATGCTGAACGGGAATGCGTTCTGCACCTTGGGAAAGTACGAGATGGGCAGGGACAACCTGTTCAACCGTCTGCAGGAGGCGTGGGCGTCAGCGCTGGATCTGTCGGTTGAGGGCGTGGAAGGGCTGGTCGAGGTGCCGAAGAATGCCTGTTATCGCTTGCGCCGTGATGATGGCGCCAGTGTGGAGGACTTCTTCTACCGAGCGAGCTATCTCTGCAAGGTGGCTACCAAGCGCTTCGGAGATGGTACCCATGGATTTGGTGCCAGTCGGTGCTGATGAGCTGCCGCAAAGGTGCGGTCGTGTTGCAGTCTTTGGTCGCTTCCGGTCAATCGCAGTGGCGTCGCCCAAGCGCTAGGCGTATTTCCCGCTGCATAGTCCCAAACTAGGGGTGTGAACCAGATCATGGCCTAACGCCTTCGGTCCTGCTCCGCTGCCCTCGTCTGTACCCCATGTCGACACCGCAGGCGTCCTGTAGCTCCTCATCCAGCGTCAGAAAGCGACATCACGTTTGCACGTTATTCGCAGTCACAGGGCCACGCGCTTATGACAGCAAACTTTCTTGCTGATCAGCCTTGAAGTCCACTAAACCGGCCTGACTTACGGAAATAGGCGGATTGGCACCGTGAATTGCGCTGACATATGTTGTAATTTTAGCGACTGGGGCGGAGATGGCGAAACGAGTTTGGGACGAAGAGACGGCGAAGCAGCGGATCAAGTCGAAAATCGGCGAGGTTCAGACGGTGACCATCAAGGAGTACGTGCGCACGACCGATCTGACAGGGCTCGCCAACGGCGTAGCCTACCGGGTAGACGGCGTTCATCTGTACATCGACATCCTCAACATCGGTGACATGTTGAATGTGACGGCGTTCGAAGGAGAGACCGCTCACCGACGGACGCTGCGCTTCCTGAACCTGCACTACCGGGCTGTGCGCAACATTCTGAAGGACGTCGAGGCCATCGAGGTCGACTTCCACAACCAGCGCCTGCATGCGGTGTTTGCCAAACCCTACGACGACGAGCAGGCCCGGATTTTCAAGGCCGTGGCCACTGCCCAGCTGATTCGCGACGTACTGACCAAGACCGGCGAAGATGGTGACGACCCACTGCCTGCGGCCAAGACGCGCGTTGGCATCGACTCCGGCAAGGCTTTGGCCGTCAACAACGGCCGCCGTTCCAGTCGCGAGCCTCTGTTCCTCGGCAATCCAGCCAACCAGGCCGCCAAGCGCGCCGGCGGTACCGACGAGGGTATCTACATGACCAACGTCGCACGCCTCACTGCAGGTTGGGACAAGGTGCTCGATGTCGACGCCACAGCCTTGACGACCACTCAGATCGAAAAGGCCCAAGACGAGGCTGAGCTGGAAGTTACCGTGGATGATGTCGTCAAAACCTGGAAGGACGAACTCGCCAGCAGTCCGATCGCCAAGTTCGAATTCACGCGTCACACGCCACCATTCAAGACCATCGATCTGGAGATCCTGACTCCTGCCAACTCGCGGCGACAGGAAAGCGCGTCGATCTACGCCGACATCGACAACTTCACGCGCTACGTAGCCGACCGTGTGGATGATGACGAGGACGCCAAGGATGCCGTCCGGTGCCTGCATGTGTTGCGCGGCGAGCTGGACAGCGTGCTGCACGACGACTTCGCTGGGAAGAAGATCCGATTCATCGGCGACTGCATCCACGGCATCGTCGTCGAGGGCACCGCACAGACCACCGACGATGCCGAAACCGCCAAGAACGCCTTGCTCTGCGCGGCCGCCATGCGCAGCAGCTTCAAGCTGGCGCTGGCCGAGTTGGAGGCCGATGGCGTCGACGTAGGGAAGCTGGGTTTGGCCATCGGCCTGGAACACGGCATCACGTCGATCACACGGCTTGGCATGAAGGGCGAACGAACTCGCTGCTGCATCAGCCGCTCCGTGCTGGCCTCCGAGGCAGAACAGCGCCAGTGTAGCGGTCGCCAGACCGGCATCGGTCCCACTCTGTACAAGCACGCGCCTGAGGCCTTCCAGACCCTGTTCGGCACCAACCGTCGCCGCTCGGACTTCGACTATCCCACGGCCATCGAGGCCTTGGAGCCCAAGAAAGAGGCCAAGACGGCTTCCTTGGGGCTGGGCCTGCTGCAGACCGCAACGGTTGCCTCTGCCTCCAGTGATTTCTCGTTCCCGAGGACGCCCGCGCAGCCTTCTCGCACCCAGCAAGGCTTTTCCTGATGATGTGGTTCCAGCGGTTCGACGACCGCTTGGCGCTGGAAAAGCAGACGGTCGCGGAGCTCATGGCCGAGGGCTGGGTCAAGCGCGTCGACTGGCATGTTGACGCCCGCGAAGGCATTATCCGGGCCGACATCGACTTCGAGGCTGGCGATCAGCTGCGCGAGGCGCAGCTGATTTACCCATTCGTCTATCCGTTCGTACCGCTTCGCGTCTGTCCACGCACGTCCGGCGAGCGCTGGTCGGGCCATCAATGGCCCAGCGGGGAGCTGTGCTTGGAAATCCGCGCTGACAATTGGCACCCCGACTTCACGGCGCGCGACATGCTGATCAGCGCACGAAAGCTGCTGGACACCGAATCGCAGATCGACGGCAATGGCGTGCAACTGCAAGTACCGTCTGACCATCGCTTCACGGAGGCCCAGCGCTTGCTGGGCAGCTTCCTCCGTCTGATTATCAGCGACGGATTGAAGGCCGAGGTTCGCCGGCGCACGGAAAAGGTCCAGTTTTTGGACCTATTAACGTCGGCACATAGCTCGGCGTGGATCGTTACTGCCGTGGGCTTGATGGCCTCTGCGGACGAGGAGAGCTGGGTTGACATGAGCGTTCCCGCCCAGTTCCGCGAGAACCCGAACCGCGTCGGGCGCATCGCCGTGGTTCAGTATGGTGATGCACGACACCTGGCGTTGATCGACCCACGTCGCCCCGCTGCTGAGATCTGGGCCGAGTTTTCATCGATTCCGTTCGACAGCAACGGCATCGTGGTCGGGTTGCTCGGAGACTGCGTGCTTGCGAAGTGGTTGGACAGCGAGAAGGCCTATACCATCGCCGAGGTACCTATGGACAAACAGCAGCGCACGCCCGAGCGCAATGCGGCCGCCGGGGACAAGCGCGTGGCGATCATCGGGTGTGGGTCGATGGGCAGCAAGGTGGCTGCATCGCTGGCCCGTTCCGGAGTCACGAAGTTCATGCTCGTCGACGACGATGTGCTGACGGCCGGCAACCTGGTGCGCAATGACCTGGACTGGACCGCCGTTGGCTCCCACAAAGTCGACGGCGTCACTGCGCGGCTGCGCGCCATCAATCCCACGGTAGATGTCCAATCCTGGACCGGCCGCTTGGGCGGCCAGCATTCCACCTCCAGCCTCGAGGCCTGCCTGCGCAATCTGACCGCGTGCGACCTGATCGTGGAGACCACCGGCAGCGGCCAGGGTTTTGGCATCGCCGCCGCCGTGGCGACCCAGGATCAGGTGCCCATGGTGTGGGGCCGTGTCTTCGGCGGCGGTTTCGGCGGCTATCTCGCCCGGTGCCGCCCCGGTATCGAAGCGCCCCCCCTCGACGTCCGTCACGAGATCTGGGCATGGATGACCGATCCATCGCGGCCGAAGCCGCCCGACGACAGCGCCCTGGACTACGGTGCCGAAGCCGACGACCAAGCCGCCATGGTCGCTGACGATACTGACGTGTCGGTGATCTCCGCACATCTGGCGCGTATGGCCTTGGACATGCTGCGGCCGGTTGAAGCCTCCGACTACCCCTATTCGGTCTACTTGATCGGCCTGCGGGCAGAGTGGATCTTCAAGATGCCGTTCCAGACCTTTCCGCTACTGCTCAAGGGTGCGGTGCCGACGGCGACAAGCAAGGACTCTACGCCTGAAGGTGAGGCCCGAGCCCTTGTACCCGCAGCGGCAGACCCGGCGTGATCGACATCATCCTCAGCGCCCGGTGTGCACGAAAGCTCAAGAAGGAGCTGCGCGCAGCGGGTCGCAACGAGATTGGCGGCGTGATGGCTGGCGAACATCTGGGCAATGGTCGTTTCCTCGTCAAGGACTTGTCGGTCCAGCGGGACGGCAGCCCTACCAGGTTTGTGCGCGATCCCGCATTACATCGCAAGTTCATGCGGCGTTTCCATCTGCTCACCGGCAATCAGCCCGAGCGATTCAACTACCTGGGCGAGTGGCACTCGCACCCTAGTTTTCTGGCGTTACCCAGTGGTCCGGACGCGCGTGCCATGCTGTCGGAAATCGAGAATCCGGAGCAGGTCGCCACGTTTCTGGTGCTGCTTATCGTCAAGCTGGGCGTCGGTGGCGGGCTGATCGGATCCACGCATGCATTCCGTCGTCAGCACGGTCCCGTCCGGGTCAACCTGAAAGGGGGCGCTGGAGTGAGCGTGCGTGAAGAAGCGCCGATCACGGCGCCCGGCCCAATGCGCGTCTGGCGACGATTTGATGGTTGAGCAAAGATTTCGAAGGAGACAAACGTGAGCAGCAACACCGACCGCCTACAGACGGCGCAATGGATCTTTGAACGTCACCTCGGTTGGATCGCCGCAGCCGAAGTCAAGGTCGGCGTTATCGTCGCGCTGGATACGGCCATGCTGGGCGGCCTTGGCGCGGCCTTCAGTGCGGCCGACGTCAAGGCGCGCACCGCCTGGGCCGTCCTGTTCACTCTGACTGCATTCATCCTGCTGGTGATCGGGTTAATCTGCGCCGCCATGGCGGTGCTGCCTCGCGTCACCGGTCCCGCGAAATCGCTGTTGTTCTTCGGACGCATCGGCCCGCGAGCGGAGGCCGACTACATCAAGGATTTCAAGGCAGCCTCGATCGACGAGTGGCTCGACGACTGGGCCGCCCAGATACATCGCAATGCCCAGATCGCGTGCGCGAAGTTCAAGCACGTGCGGCTGGGCATGATCTGGTCCTTCTTGGCTATCTTGCCGTGGTTTGCGGCCATCGTAACCCTGATCCACAAGGGCTGACCGCGCGTCGGGCTGAGATGTATGTTGTGCTGTGATGTCAGCGCACAGTGTTGTGATTTTATTTCTTCTTGCTTTCTTTTCCTTACTCAAAAGAAAGTTACCCTCTACAATCTGCGCTTTTCCTAGCCGGTGCAGGTTGTCATGCAGCTCGACCAGATGCTCGCTGCGTTTGCCAGTGCGTTCAGTCAGGACCAGCGTTTATTGACGCTGCAACTGGGGGAGGGTGGCCGTTTTGGCGAACGGCTGCTGCCGCAAACGCTGCGGGCCGACGAAGTGCTGTCCAAGCCGTACCGCTACGAGCTGGAGTGCCTGTCGCCCGACGCAGAGATCGAGCTCAAGACCCTGCTGGGCCAGCCTGCCGAACTGGGCATTGAAACCGCTGACGGCGGCAGCGTGGTTCGTACAGGTATCGTCACCGCAGCAAAATCCCTGGGTTCGGATGGCGGCTTTGCCCGCTACTGTCTGATCATCGAGCCGCCACTAGCCCTGCTGCAGCATCGACGTACCAGTCGGACCCATCAGGACTTGAGCGTTCCCGACATCGTCAAAACGATCATCACCGAACACGCGGCCAGCAACCCGGTATTCCAGTCGCACTTCGCGGTCGAGTTCGAACTCGGCCAGATCTACGCACCTCGGAGTTATTGTCTTCAGTACCGCGAGTCCGACCTCGACCTGATCCAGCGATTACTGAATGAAGAGGGACTGAGCTACCGCTTCGTTCACCAAGGCGGTGATACCCCAACGGTGACGATGCGGGTGTTCGACGATGCCTACGCCTTGCCGCAACTGGCGCAAGCCAGCATCCGTTTTCACCGTGCCGACGCCACTGAAGAAGATGACACGCTCACCGCGTGGAACAGCCGCCGCCAACTCGGCAGCAACAAGGTCAGCCTGACCAGCTTCGACTACAAGCCGACCCGGACACAAGATGCCGGCGACGGCAGCCGAACCGAGCAAGGCAACGGCTCACAGGCTGAAGCCAGCTTGGAAGACTACGATGCGCCGGGCCTGTATTACGGCGATCCGGAGCAACTGCAACGCTACAGCCAACTGCGCCAACAGGCGCACGATCTGAACAAGAAGGGTTTCAGCGGCGAAGGCACCGTCCGTTCACTCGAACCCGGCCAGTGGTTCACGCTGACCAATCACCCGGCGCACGACTTCGATGCGCCGGAAGACCGCGAATTCACCGTCACCGGCTTGCGTTTCACCGCCAACAACAACCTGCCGACCGACCTGAGCCGTTTGCTGCCGTCGCAGCAAAGCGCAAAGCAATCAGGTAGTGCAGAACCAGCACCATTCGCTGCCCAGTTCGACGCCCAGCGTCGCGGTATCCCGCTCACACCGGCCTACGCCCATACCGACGCCGCCAAACCGACCAGCCTTGGCAAGCAAACCGCGACCGTTGTCGGTCCCGGTGACGGCGAGGTCCACACCGACGAACTCGGCCGCATCAAGGTGCAGTTCCACTGGCAGCGCCAGGCCGAACACCCCGAGTACGGCGCCAATCTCGACGACAAGAGCAGCTGCTGGCTGCGCGTCGCCATGCCCTCGGCCGGTGCCGGCTGGGGCCACCAGTTCATTCCCCGCGTCGGTCAGGAAGTGCTGGTCGACTTCCTCGAAGGCGACATCGACCGGCCGCTGGTCACCGGCGTCGTCTACAACGGCAGCCACCCGGTCCCGGCGTTCAGCGGCGCCGGCTCATTGCCCGCCAACAAGACCCTCTCCGGCATCAAGACCAAGGAACACGGTGGCGGTCAGTACGGCGAACTGCTGTTCGACGACACCCAGGGGGAGGTGCGCACCAAGCTCAGTTCCGAACATGGCAAGACCCAGCTCAACCAGGGCTTCCTGATCCACCCGAGATCCGATGGCAAGGGCACGCCCCGTGGCGAAGGCTTCGAACTGCGCACCGACCGGAATGGCGCGATCCGCGCCGCCAACGGCCTGCTGATCACTTCTGAGGCCGCCAACGGCGCCGGCGGCAACCAGCTCGACCGGTCCCAAGCCCAATCCCAGCTCGACGCCGCGTTCGAACTCGCCAGCAGCCTCGGCGACGTCGCCACCCACCAGCTCGCCGACACCATCGAAACCGGCCCCGAGACCATCAAGGACAACACCAAGGCGGCCAAGACCCAACAGGGCCATTTGCATCACCTGAAGGAGGCGCTGGAGAGCTGGGCCAACGGCACGAACAGCGCCAAAGACGGCAAAGGCGAGCAAGCCGGCCAACAGCCGCTGATCGTCGTCAGCGCCCCGGCCGGCCTAGCCCAGACCACGCCGAACAGCCAGGCCATCGCCGCCGGCAGCAACCTCGACCTGATCGCACAGCGCGACACCCAGCAGACTTCCGGTCGCAGATGGCTGCACAACGTCGGCGAACACATCAGCCTGTTCGTCTCAGGCGTCAAAGACCAGATCGCCCTGAAGCTGATCGCCGCCAAGGGCAAGGTTCAGGTGCAGGCGCAGAGTGACAACGTCGAGATCAACGCGGCGAAGGATATTCAGCAGTCGGCGAACCAGAAGGTCACGATCAACGCCGGTCAGGAAATCCTGCTGACCTCGGGCGGCGCCTATATCCGGCTCAAGGGCGGGAATATCGAGATTCATGCGCCGGGCAAGATTGATGTCAAAGGCGCGAGCCACAGCCTGGATGGACCGGCAAGTAAAAGCATGCCGCTTCCCATGTTTCCGAATAAGGAGGGGCTTGGTCAAATCGAGCTGTTCCATCTGTATGAGAACAAGGAAGCGATCAAGGGTGGCAAGTACGTGCTGACGGATCTGAAGGGCAAGCGGCACGAAGGCATGCTGGATGACCAAGGCTACGCTGCGGTGTCAGGGGTGCCATTGGGGGCTGTGAGTGTTCGCTTTCTGAGCGATCCCCGGCAGACCCAGGCTTCAAAGGGCACTTTCCCGTTTCCTGAGCTGAAGGATGATGTGGCGCCGGCTGCCGCCACCGCTCAACAGGCTGCACAACAGCTGACTGCGCTTTTGCCGGGCAGGCAAAACAACACCGATCAGTTAGCTGCGCAAGCCATTGGCGCAGCAAGGAACGGAGCGAGCGCCGGAGAAGCCTCTGCGGCACTTTCTCAAGCAGACAAGATCGCCGATACCGCTGCGCAGGTGCGCGACTTGTTGAATTCCGCCCGTAAGTTGAAGAAATAAACGCGTATTGCAACGTACTGATTCGAACGACAAAGGCGATTCACGCCTGGAGATAGACCCGTCATGACCGCCCCTCGGCAAGCCGCTTTCGTCCCTTATTCCAAAGAAATCATTGCCGATACGCGAGCTGCAGTGGGTGGTTTTGATGCCTGGCTACGCAAGCTCACCGACAATCACGTCACGCTGGACGATTTGCAAAATGTTGCTGGTGCGCTGCCGGTTGTGGGCAATCTGATCGCCGCTGGCGATCTGCTGGTTGATTTGTACGAGATTTCGCAAAAGCGGGACAAAGCGGACTTCGTCGATTGGATGGGCGTCGGCATCAATGGCATTGGTCTGATTCCAGCCCCTGGTACCGCTGCACTGCGGGTCACCATGCGTCCGGTCTTGGGTGGTGTACGCATGGCACTCATCCGCTCGGGCAAAGTGATTGGCCCGGCGCTCGTGGATACGATCGTTGCCCATATTTTGGCAAGCAAGGCACTGGCTGAAAAAGTGGAAGACGCAGTGCAGAAAATGATGACCGTGCTGCCCGGCGTGCTAAAGGATGTCGCCGATTTCGTGAGCAAAGTCATCGACCAGTTTGCCGGCTTTCTGCGGCAAATTGTGACCGGTCAGGTTGGCAAATATCGCGCGGTGCCCAAGGGGGCGGTGCCGGGCAAAGGCAGTTTCGTGCGTAACCCCCAAGTGCAGCTCAAGAGCATGTTTGGCGCGGTTTGTGCGTTCTATCGCGAAGCGGCGACCGCCGTCGCGTCCAAAGCCGCTTCGATGATGCTGAACGAAAAGGCCAAGAAAACCATCCTGGGCTTGCTCGACTACCTGACCAAATCGCTCAAGCCCATGATCGCCGGCAAGATCACGGCCCTGGCGAGCGAGACTGCAAAAGACAGTCTGATGGCGCTGCTCAAGCTGTTGCTGGCCGCCATTAAAAAGCGCTTTAGCAAAGCCAAGGCCCAAGGCGCCGCACTACCGGGCAAGCGCGGCAAGGTCGTGCACCGACAAGACCAAAAAACCATGGAGTACACCAGCAAGCAGGAGGCCGCAGCACGCAGTGCCAATAGCTGCAAATCCTGCGCGGGCGGTGCCAGCAGCGCCAACAAATCCAAGCACTCGATTGGCTACGCCTTGGGTGACGAGACGCTCTCGCATACCGATTTCGTACTGCCTGGCGTGATGCCCTTGGTCTGGCTGCGCACCTACAATTCTCGTTTGGCAATGTTTGACGATGGCGAGTTGGGCGCACGCTGGATTACGGCACAGACCACCCGCTTTGACC
Source organism: Jeongeupia sp. USM3 (assembly GCF_001808185.1). Taxonomy (NCBI): domain Bacteria; kingdom Pseudomonadati; phylum Pseudomonadota; class Betaproteobacteria; order Neisseriales; family Chitinibacteraceae; genus Jeongeupia; species Jeongeupia sp. USM3. The sequence goes on from NZ_CP017668.1 coordinate 348,306, forward strand.
TGGTCGTCGAAGACGGCAGCGGCAAGTTGGTCTACCACGACGCCGAGGGTCGCACGCTCGAGTACCCAGCGCTGGAAGTCGGTGCACATCACCAGGATCGCACCGAAGGGTTGATGCTCAGCCGCGTAGCCGAAGACCTGCTGACGGTCACCCGCGGTCACGAGCTGCTCGAAGTGTATGAGCTGCATGGTCAACGCTTCCAACTGGCGCTGCTGAAAGACCGGGCCGGCAACACGTTGGCGCAAAGCTACGACGCAACGGGCCGGCTGACACGCATCGTTTTGGGCGACGGTAGCGGTGCGGTACTGGAGCGTGATGATGCCGGCCGAATCAGCCGCATTCTGTCGCTCCCCACCGACGATGCGCCGATCCCGCGGGTGCTGGCCAGTTACGTCTACGACGCCCAGGGCGACCTGGTTTCGGCAACCGACGAGAATGGCCACACCCGTGAATACCGCTATCAGCACCACCTGATTACCCGCTACACCGATCGTACGGGGCGTGGCATCAATCTGGAATGGGACGGCGTGACCGCCTCTGCTCGGGCCATTCGCGAATATGCCGATGGCGGCAGCGATGAAATCCGTCTGCGCTGGGACGACAATATCCGCCTCACCGTGGTGACCGACGCGTACGGTGGCGAAACCTGGTACTACGCCGATTTGCTGGGTTTCACCTATCGGGTGATTTACCCCGACTTCAGCGAAGAATGGTTCTTCCGAGATGATCACAAAAACCTGATCAAGCATACCCATCCCGACGGCACCAACGACCGTTACGCCTACGACGAGCGCGACAACCTGGTTGAGCACATCCGCCCCGACGGCAGCATGGTGCGGATGGTCTACGACGCGCAAGATCAGCTGATCGAGATCATCGACCCGCTGGAATACAGCTGGCGACGGCAGTACGACGACAAGGGCAATCTGGCCAAGGAAATCGACCCCAAAGGCCGCGAAACCCAGTACGCCTACAATGCGCAAGGCCTGCCGGTGCAGATCAAGGATGCCAAGGGCGGCGTCAAGCAATTGGCCTACAACGCCAGCGGCCAGCTGCTGAGCTATACCGATTGCTCCGGCAAAGCCACGAGTTGGCAATATGATGCACGCGGCCGCGTGCAGACCGCGACCGATGCGGCCGGTGGCCTCACGCAATATCACTACGGCAAGGATGGCAACCTCGCCAGTGTGCAAAACCCGGACGGCAGTTGGAGCAAGCTGGAGTACGACGCCGAGGGGCGGCTGCTTACCCACACCGATACGCTGGATCGTGCCACCCGCTACGGCTATGACAAGGCCGGCCGCATCAGTGCCCGAACCGATGCGCTGAATCAGCAGCTGGGTTACAGCTACGACAAGCTCGGCCGGCTGACCACGCTGGTGAATGAAAACGGCGACAGCTACCGCTTCGCCTATGATCCGGTCGGCCGGCTGCTGGAAGAAACCGCCTTCGACGGCATGCGCACCGCCTACCAGTACGAAACCGCCAGTGACCGGCTGCTGAGCGTGAACGAAGCCGGCCAGCAAACCGATCTCGACTACGATCATTCGGGCCGGCTGCTGCGCCGCCGTAGCGGCGCCAGCGAAGAAAGCTTCCGCTACGACCCGCTGGGGCGACTGGCCGAAGCGCGCAATCGCTACAGCACCGTGCATTTCTGGTTTGACGAAGTCGGCAGCCTCGATCGGGAAAGCCATCACTACCGGCTGTTCGGGCAAACCCGCCAGTTCGACTGGCGGCACGAATACGACGAACTCGACAACCGCATTGCTAGCGTGCGCCCGGACGGCAGCCGGGTCGACTGGCTGACCTACGGCAGCGGCCATGTCCACGGCGTGTTGTGGAATAGCAAGGAGCTTGCCAGCTTCGAGCGTGACGACCTGCACCGCGAAACCGCGCGCACGCTGGCCAACCGGCTCAGCACCACCACCGAGTACGACGCCATGGGGCGCGTCCTGCAGCAGCAGGTCAGCGGTGCCACGCAGATCAACCGCCGCTACCGTTACGACCTGGTCGACCAGTTGCTCAGCATCAGCGACAGCCGCAGCGGCGATACCAGCTACCGCTACGACCCGGTCGGTCGGCTATTGGCTGCGGTCAGTCCCCAGCATAGCGAAAGCTTCGCTTTCGACCCGGCCAGCAACGTGGTCGACCCCGGTCGTCCGCAGCAAGCCCGCAGCAGCGCCGCGACCAGCGGCAGCACGCTCCCACCGCAGGTGCCCAAGGCATTGGGCAACCTGCTCAAAGACTATGCCGGCACACACTTCGACTACGACGCGCGCGGCAATCTGATCCGAAAGCAGAACGGTGGCGAGGTCAGCCGCTTCAGCTGGGACGAGTTCAACCGACTGACAAAGGCAGAAACCGAAAAGGGCCGCGCTGAATATGCCTACGACGCGTTCGGCCGTCGTATCGGCAAGCAAACCGCCGGCGCCACCACGCTATTCCTGTGGGATGGTGACGTACTGGCGAGCGAAGATGATGGCACAACGCAACGTCATTACTTATTCGAAGCCAATTCATTCGTGCCACTGGCGCAGGTGGTGCAGCGGGACGGGCAAAAACACACTGGCTACTACCACGTTGACCACCTCGGCACGCCGCAACTCTTGACCGACGCCGCCGGCCAGATCGCCTGGAGTGCCGAATACAAGGCTTGGGGTGAGGCAAAAGAAGCAATCAGCGATGCCGCCAAGGCTGCCGGGATGCAAAACCCGCTGCGCTTCCAGGGCCAGTATGCGGACGAGGAGACCGGGCTACACTACAACCGCCATCGCTACTACGATCCGGAAGTCGGCCGGTTTGTGAGCAAGGACCCGATTGGTTTGCTGGGTGGGTTGAATACGCATGCATATGCGCCAAATCCAGTGGGATGGGTGGACCCGCGCGGCCTTGCTCCGTCGAAACCGAATGCAGGTAAAAAGTGCCAGAAATGTGATCCATGCGCTGGGAAAGATCCAGCAAAAACCGCGAAAAGCTGGCAAGGAACCGCGCCCTATAGTGGCGTTGATTCATATAGAAACACGGTGGTAAAAAAGGGGACGGTTTTACATACACTTTACCCACATGGAAATGCGCCAGGGAATTACTTGGTGAAATCAACAGAAGTCTTGAAAAACGGAAATGCTAAAGATTACAATGATGCACTGCAACTTTCTCACGAAGGCAATACACCTGGAGCACGACCGATGCGAACTAGTGTTCATGCATACGTGGTAAAAGAAGATACCTGCATGGCAGTAGGGGCCGCGAGGGCGAATCCGCATTTGGGCGCCGGCGGCGGGGTTCAATATTTCATCGAGAATGGCGACAAGGGCAATTTAATTGATACTGGAAAGATGGTTAAATTATCATGAAGCCTAATTTCATGGTTGACGACTTGGGAGTTACTCTCAATGGCCTGAGGCTTGCTGTTGTCGATTCAGGTCTCCTGAAAGAACAGTTGCGGAGAGCTGGATCTAAGGAAATGGTAAATGGAAATTATGTTTATTATTACCTCGACGTAGAGTTTCTTTCAGAGCCGTTCCTGCTCTGTTGCAGGTTTGACAAGGGAGAGATAGCGTCGATATGGTTAAAATGGTTATCCGGTAGTTGTGCCAAGCTTGGATTCGATTCCACTGAGGCGCAGCTACTTTCCGATACCAATCACATAAAAAATCGCATCCGCAAAACAAACTTATTTTCCTTGGTCGAAGAAGGATATAATTTTGCAGTTTTTTCCTTCAAGAAAGGAGTATTAAGAATTGGAGCGTCATTGCAAAATTTTGAAGTAAACATTGAAATTTTTGCAAAAAAATAATCGATATTTATTTTAGAGAAACTCAGAATTTCATTGTGACTTTGAGTCGTCATTCTTATGATCCAACAAAAATTAAGTTAATGCCGCGGTGCAGCACAAGCAGCGGGGCCAGTACAAGGTACCCTACGCCTCAATCAGCAGGGTAGATTCAAAAAACTCAACTGTCGATAGAGGGTTTTATGAGTAAATTATTTGTGCTGAGGGGTGTTTTAGCCAGTCCAAGCAAACATAACGGATGGCTATGCCTTAAAGGTATCCCTGCTCTGTTGAATTCGGAATGTTTGTTTTACGTTGCCAATCTCGAACTCAGCCCAGAGGAGGAGGTTGCTGAGTGCGAAGAGACCAAAAATCTTGGTTGGATATCCACTATTTCAAGAGGGGATATTGAAGATATTGTTGGCAATGTAGATCAGTAATTGGATGTGGCTGAGTTGAGTGATTATTTAATGGCACTAAATTACTACATTGAAAATGATGCATTCATCGAGTTTTGAACTCAGCGCCTTTGTTGCACGAGCTTGTGTCTGAGCTCCGCCGAGCCGAGCAACTGGCTGGATTGACTGCCTTGGCTGCGGCGCGAGGCGGCCGATGCTTGTCGTCGATTTACACCAATGCGGATACCACGCTCGTATGGCAGTGCGCGCAAGGCCATGTTTGGCCTGCTCGTCCCCGAAACATCCGTTCGGGGCAGTGGTGTCCACAGTGTGCGCGGGATGCTCGGAAACCGGATGTCTCCGCCTTGGCGGCGAAGCGGGGCGGATGGTGTTTGTCGGCCTACATCGATCAGCGCACGCCGCTGTTATGGCGTTGCGGCGAGGGGCACGAATGGCACACCAGGACTAGCACCATATTGCAAGGTGCCTGGTGTCCGACCTGCGCGCGCATGTCGCGGCAGCTCGGGCTCGCTGCTATGCAAGCGCTGGCGGCAGAGAGGCAAGGCCACTGTCTGTCCAGACGTTACGTCGGTAGCCAGGCCAAGCTGAAATGGCAATGTGCCCAAGGTCATCAATGGCACGCCGTGCCCAGCTCGATCCGGCAGGGGCGCTGGTGTCCGCAGTGCGGCCATGATGCCCACCTCTTGGGACTCGACCGGATGCAGCAGCTTGCCCACCAACATGGGGGCGAGTGCGTATCGACGGCTTACGTCGATGTCTGGACCCCGTTGCATTGGCGCTGCGCCAACGGACACGAGTGGATGAATCGCCCCAGGAATATCATCGCCGGCCATTGGTGCCAGATCTGTAACGGCCGGCGTCTGTCAATCGAGCAGATGCAAGCCTTGGCTCGATCGCGCGGCGGATATTGCCTGAGCGCCGTCTATGTCAACAGCGAGACCAAGCTGACTTGGTCCTGCGCCTATGGCCACGACTGGCAAGCAAGGCCATCCTTGGTCAAGCGGGGGTCATGGTGCCCGGAATGTGCGCGAGCCGGTGGCGGGCGACGGCGTAGGCCCAAGGCCGGTGTGGTGCCGATCCTATTGTGATTTCGGGCGACCAGCTAGATGCTGCGGCCGGGCTCGAAGCGCTCGCACCACGCTCAGCTTCTCGTCGATGGACCAGCGCCGTCGGCGCTCGTGGCCGAGGACTTCGACCGTTCTGTCGTTACTGTCGGTCATGAACACAACCGTATGCATATCCCTAGTTTTAAGTGGGAACAGCTGGCCGGTGTTTCAGGGGGGGCTCGCCCAGTCGATACCGATGTGCAAGCTGGGGCTGATCGCATTGCTGCTAATTTTCCACGGTAAGGATGTGCTGCTTGCTCATCAGTGATGGCGTCCTTTTTCCACGCTACTGTATCGGCGGGATACTATTCTGCATGACCGACAAGCAAATTTACCTACGTTTTCTGCGGATGGCTGAGGCGATTCGTGATCTGCCATCGTTCCCTGCGCTGGATGTCGTGGAGGAGCGCTTGCTGAATGTGTTTGCTGTAGCTTGGGGGGAACGCAGGAAAATCACGGTACTGGAGGCCATGCGCTTACTTCCAGATGTGTCTGAAAGCACGGTGCATCGCCGCCTGAAATCATTGCGCGCAAAAGGAATGCTAACTCTGATTGCGGATGCCGATGATGGCAGGACACGCTATGTAGAACCTACGTCGCTTGCCGACTCCTATTTTGAGAGGCTGGCAGCCTGCATGGAGAAGGCTCAACGTGAATAATCCGGTATCGTTTGATTGGCTTTGGCAAACCTTCCAATGAAAATACTGCATTCCGTGATCGTCGTAACTGGCGTAGCTTTGCTTTACTGGGTATTTTTCCGTTTGAATATGCTCATTGTTGCCCATCACTCGTTCTCGACAGGTACCGACTGGATTTTCCTTCCCAGCGGCCTGCGTTTACTGTTTATTCTTTTGTTTGTTGGTGAAGGTGCTATAGGTATCTGTATTGCCTCCATTTTTATCAGTTACGCCGCGTATTTTCGAGGGGATCTGGTCACTGCTTTTGGTGCCGGACTGATTTCTGGTTTCTCTCCGTTGCTTGCCCGTTTCATTTGCCTTCAGTATCGCAAACTGACCATCGGTCTCGAAGGTCTGACCGGTCATAGCCTGCTTGAAATCGCAGGTATCTTCGCGGTATTGAGCGCGGTTTTCCACCAACTCTGGTTCTATTGGCGTGGCATAAGCAGTGATTTTGCCCAGAGTGCCGTCACTATGATCATCGGGGACTTCTTGGGTACTCTTTTGATGCTCTACGCTGCTCGGCTGCTTCTCGGGCTGTGGGGGGCTCAAAAACGTTCCCGTTAGCCGTCCCCTGTTCTCCCCTCCATTACCTGATGATGACGTAGATGTCCAGTCCCGGACGATTGATCACGCGTTTATGAAATAGATCAGGCCGGTCGCGCGCCCAATCCTTCATGGCCTGAATCGGCGTGCGGTGTTGCAATGCCAATTGCGGCAAATGCTGGTTGTACAGCCAGACGTACCGCGCCAGCGTCTGCGCCAGATCCTCGCCCGACTCGAAGCGGTGCGTCGCCAGAACGTCGGCAATCCGGCCGTTGAAACGCTCGACCATACCGTTGGTTTGCGGGTGCCGCGGCTTGGTCAGGCGGTGCTCGATGCCCAGTGCGGTGCACAGCCGGTCGAATTCATGCTCACCGCTGGCCTGCTTTTGCTTGTTGAATAGCCGATCGGTGAATTCGCTGCCATTGTCGGTCAACAGCGTCTGCAGCTTGAACGGGACGGCTTTGCTCAGCGCCGCCAGGAAGGCTCTGGCTGCCGCCGCCGTCTTGTTCGGCTTGACCTGCACGAACACCCAGCGGGTGGCGCGATCAATCGCGACGAACAGGTAACGCCGGCGCGTTTCATCGGCCATTTGCGGCAGGTATTTGACGTCGACGTGAATGAAGCCCGGTGCATAATCCTTGAAGGGTTTGCTGCGCGGTGACGGTACGGCCGGTTCGAGCGCCCGCAAGCTGCCAACGCCGTGACGGCGCAGGCAGCGGTCGAGTCCGGAGCGGGAAACCGTCGGCGTGAGGAATTCGCGCACGACCACCAGCAAATCATCCAGTCCCAGTTTGAGCAGTTTGCGCAGTTCGACTGCGATGGCTTCCTGGGCTGGGGTCAGTGTCGTCTGCAAGCGGTGCGCCGTATGCGAGCGGTCCTGCACGGACTCGCGCCGCCGCCACTTGGCAATGGTGGGCGAGCTGACGTTGTAGCGCCGGGCCAGCTCGGCATCGGTGATGCTGGCCGGTGCGGCCTGGATTTCAGCGCGGACGGCGGGTGTAGTGCGGGCGCGGCGGTGCAACTGGACGATCATCGGTTGGACTCGGAAAGCGAGGTGATCAGCGTAGCCAAAGCCGAGCGAGCCAGATAGAGCTGCCAGCTTCGGGGGCTTAAATTATCGTCCGGGATGCGACACGTAGAGTCCGCTCTTCCAAACGGAGCGGTAATAGAATGCGCTACTCACCGAAGTACACTTACCCTCTTCCTCTATGACGGTGGCAGCTGCACAACTGTCACCGCATTCCAAGGTACTTTGAGCAGGGCAATCACCAGTCTAGGTATCTGTTGATACTTTCCTTGGCAGCCGTGGTTTGAAGCGCTGCATTTGACTGTACTTGGCCAGTCGCTGGGCGCTTGCTGAGGCCAGCTTGCTGTTCTACAACACTGATATAATTGTCAATTTGACAATGACCTGGGAATCAACCATCCTTTGTTAGATGCAGTTAAGGCGTTGCATCTGGTGATGTCGAAACAGGTTGAGCTTAGCTATTGCTCAAAATTGAGGTCGGGGGATACATGCAGAAGAATATAAAAATCGGGCTTGGAGTTATTGGGTTCTCATTTGCTGCGGCGTTCGGTTTGATAGCATATAAGGCATATCAGTCTGAAAGCTTCGAAAATGCAACACATCGTAAGCGCGTTGCGGTGACATTTCTGACGATGACAAACGATGTTTCTTATCGGCGAAATGCTGAAAAACTTTATCGTGCTTCGTTAATTTCGCAGGTGAATGCCGAATATGTCGCTCAGATGGATTGTGGCAGCAAAACGCCTAGCTTAATCTGTAGTGTTCGGTAAGAGAAAGGAGTGGTGATGAAGCTGAATAATATTGTCGTGGCGATTGGTACGGTAACTGTTTCCGCAATCATAATTGCAAGCGCATCTGTCGCAGAAAGAAGTGAAAGAAAAGAGGTGAGTGAGTGGAAGGAAGTTTTAGATGTTGCAAAAAAAGATCCGGATACGAATAAGTATTTTTTGCACAATATGTGCATCTATATAAACGCTAACCGCGGTGATGCTGATCCAAGTGAAGGAGCACCCCCCCAGCAGCTGCTGGATCAGTGGGATGCTAAATGTTTGGCTCAAACAGCACAGCTGAAGATCTGTGCCGATAAACGTGCTGAAACATATGTGAATAATGATTCCGGACTTTCGGGCAAGAGTGCTCGCGATCATGTTGAGGGTTTGTGTATTGCAGAATTACTGCAAGCTCAGTCCGATCTGAAGAAAGCATCTTCGGTGCCATTGGCTCAAAATAATTCGGAGTCCCGTGATGATGCAGGGTTGGCAGATCAAGATCAGCGGAGCGAACATACGGATGATCCAGTCGTAGAGAAAAAAATACAACACAAAGAATCTCCCCAACAAAGTCAGAGTAATGATGATCAGGTGGCAGTGTTCGCCAATCTGGCTGCTGAAGATTTCGAGAGATCATCTCTGCCGAAATGCAAAGTGTTGGCGGATAACATTCGTCGACTTGGACGGGAAAGTATATCTGCAGAGTTTCGCAGGCAAAAAATAGAGTTTGTTATCCGCCAAGGCCCTGAGTGTATTCCTAGGTAATGTCGCGTGAATGGATGCGCTATGGTGACGCGATTCGTTGTTGATTTTGGCGATGGGCTGATCCGGGTTACATCGGAAGTCCCGGACCATTCGGGGAGGGTTCTATTTGTTGCTAAGGGGGAATGTGAGGGCTCGTTGACTGTGATTGCTGAGGCGGTAAAGCAGGCACATTTCTTGGCATGTAGTCCAGTAACTGATCATGCAAGCCTTGTGGAGACAGAACCGTATGTGTATGTGCTATGTGACCCAACTCGTACAGAGTCTGAGGTTTTCTACGTCGGAAAGGGGGTCAACAAACGCCACCTTCAACATGCTCGCGCGGTCGCCAGGTTGGCGAGGACGCCGAGAACGTCGAAAGAAAAGAAAATTGCGGAGCTGCTTCGGCAACACTCTCGCGACTCCTTATCCCGTATTGTTTTCATGTCACCGTCGGTGGAAGCGGAATTGCAGCATGCTGTGGCGCACGCAGTTGAGTATTATTTGATCACTTCTATTTACGGTACATTTCAGCTTACGAATGAAACTAGCGGCAATGACACGCATGGAGGGTTTCGCTGGTTGGCGTTGCCGCTAACGGCAAGAAGTAGCAGAGGTTGCCTCGATAAATGGAATTCCGCATTAGATGAGTTCGTGATCTCGCCGGTCGGTTTGTCTCAGGTTATGAGAGAGCAGTTGTTGCTCGAGGAAGCAATCTACGCTTGGTCCGGGCTGCACAGTCAGTTAAAGAAATCTGGATTGCCACTTGATTTTTCGCACTTTGCGTTAGCACACCGCAAGCCCGATGTTGGCGGCTGGGTGGTTTTTGGGAGCTCGCCGGTGGCGGCGCATCTGAAACTAAGTGCTAAAACACCGGGAGTTGTAGTTAATTTGCGCCGAAGTCCGAAAGTCCAGAGTGTGGATTGCTATAAAGAAAAAATTGATAAGATAATGGGAGAGGAGAGTATAAGGAATCCCAGAGATCCGTACGTCAAAATCTGCAGGGTTTCCTCTCGCGTTGACGCAATTTTCCCTATTCATGATATCCATTCCTCGCCACATAAAGAGCCATCCCAAGAGCTGTGTGCGGCAGGATTGCCAATCCGAAATTTGTCACTGTATGTCGTGCTGAAGTGGTTGAGTGAAAAACTCGACGTTCATGAAGTGAGGGGTTTGTAGTCCCTTTGTCTTATGGGTTGCATCAACCCAATGACGCTCGTCGCACCCACGTTTATCATTTCGGTGTGGCTGAACGACTTTGTCATCGTAGATATTGGCAAGGTGAAACTACATTCGCAGGCCGGGGGCGAAACAAGGCCCGCGTGATCTTGTCTTTGTTAGTAAAAAAAGCCCCTATCCGTGAGGGCATTCAGACCGCGTCACCCTCGGGTGGCGCGTTGTTTTTGCAACGCGTTACCGCGCAGGATGATGAGCGCAATGAACGGGGTGAGGATCAGCGACAAGAGCAGCCACCCCAAAGCACTGCGACCGGTGCGCTTGGCGTAAATGGCGATGACCACGAACATCAGCAGGTAGATGATCGCCAGGAGTCCGACGAAGAGCATGGCCTACTTCCCCTTGGTGACCTGCAGCAGCAGGAAACCCAGGATCGGATCGATGCACATCGAGAGGAAGAACCAGACCAGGAAGCTGCGGCCGGAGGCTTTGGCGGTCAGGCCGACGAGGATGGACAGAACAAACCAAAAAATAAACAGGACGGGGATGGCTTTCATTTCACTCGCTCGGGTGTAAACACAGGACGACCGTGCAGCCACGCCCCCGTGATGGGGGCGTGGCTGTATCAGCGCAGGGCGTTGGGACGTGCTGCGGCGTCCTCGTTGGGGTTGAGGTCGGTTTTCTTGCCGTCCAGGTTGACCGTGATGTAGTCCCCCTTGATCTGGACCGACTGCTTCTGCGCATAGCAGGTTTTGAAGTCCCGCCATTCATCCACCTCGCCGTTGGGCGCGAACAGGTACAGCCGGTATTCCTGCTCGCAAGCCCGGCCGGCACTGCCCGAGGTCAGCACCAGCTTGGACACGCCGTAGTCCTTGATCTGGTGGATGGTCATCGTGTCCCAGCTGGCATTGGGCAGGACGTACTGCTTGTTCTTCCAGGCCACGGTCCAGTTGTTGCGCTGCTCGTCATGCTTGAACGTGACGCCGGGAACGGGTTTGAGTACCGAATCGCTGGTCTGCTCCTGCGCGTGCGCGAAGTGGGTCAGGCCCAGCGTCAGGAGACTCAGGGCGCACAGGGTTGCCAATGGGGGACGGCGGGAAGGCGTTGGGGTATTCATGGGGTCTCGCAAGTAACCGTCGATCAATGCGTGAAGCGGGCTGAGCCCGCTTCGCATCTCAGCGGGTTTTGATCAGCGGAAGGAATAGGTGAACGTGCCTTGGTCGGTGGTCAGCGCGACTTCCTTGACCTTGCACAGGTAGGCAAAGAGCTTCACGCCATCACCGAACTTGAAGGTGAGCGGCAGCGGGTAGATCCCGCCGACCTTCGTCCTGGTGCAGTTGCCACGGTTGACCGTGAAGCCGGTGAGGACGACCTTGTCGGTGACGGATTCGAGCTGAATCACCGGCACGTCCTGGACGGTCTGCAGCGAGACCTGAAACGGCGCTTCGCTGGCGCTGCATCCGCTGCTGATGGCGACGGCGCCTGCGAGCGCAAGCAATGAGAGATAAGGTTTCATGGATTTCCTCTGGTGGATGGGATGGGCAAAACCCGCTCGGTGCGGATGACGGGATCCGGGCGTTGTGAGCGACGAAGGACGATCCGGACATGAAATGGCTGTGGGGAGGCAAGGTGGCGCGGTGCGATTCGCATCACCACCAACTGAACAGCCGTCGGCCCAGCGCGGTCAGTCCGTCGACGATCAGTCCGGCGCTCTCCTTGAGAATCTCGGTCGCCGCGTGCCTGAGCGTGTCCCACAAGCCCTGTTCGGCGTCCTGACGCGCTTTTTTTGAGACGTGCTCCGTTCGGGCCTCGCGCAGCAAGCCCCAGCGCCGTTCTTTCGGCAGGGTGCGGATGATGGTCTCGATCAACTGGACCAGACCGAATCCCCAGGTCGCCGACACCGCGCAGACCTGTTCGGCCGTCACATCGAAGTGCTGGCTGACCCGCAGCACCTTGGCGCGGATGCTGCCGGCCTGTACCGGTCCGGGTTGCTGCTGTTGCCAGCTCCATTCGTGGCTGGGTTCGATCTTGTCGACCTGATTGATCACGAACAGCACCGGGATGCCGGCGCGTGCCGCATACGGCCTGACCACGTCGTTGTAGAAACGCTCGTCGATGCTCAGGGCACGGTCGTCTCCCTTGATGACCCAGAGAATCAGATCGAGCTCGGGCAGCATGTCCTCGTACATCGCCGCATACTCGGCATCCCGGGCTTGGCTCTCGCCAACACCGGGCATGTCGATCAGTGCAATGCCCTTGCCCTGGCGATACGCCAGGGTAATTTCCTGTGGTGCGCGGGTGCAGGCATCGATGGCGCTGACTTCAGTCTCTTCCTGACCGAACAGGGCATTACACAGACTGGACTTGCCGGCACCGGTCTTGCCGAGCACACCGACGACCGCCTGGTAATGCACGACTTCATGGATGCGATCGCGGATCGCCTGCAACTGCTCGGCACTGACCTGCGCCTGCGGGTGATGCAACAGCGCCAGGACCTCGGTGGCGATGTCCGGTTCGGACGGTGTTTCGTCCTGGTTGGGAGGGGACGTCATTGAAGTTCCTTGGATTCGAAATGGGGGGCTAGGCCAGCAGCGCGAACACGAAGGTGGCGATCCAGCACCAGAAGTGGATCGGGCGCTGGTTCAGCGCGCGGGCGCGTTGCCACAGATAAACCGGCACGATGAACACCTTCTTGCCGAAGCTGGCCGTATCGACCCCGGCCTGTTTCAGGCGGTGCAGGTCCCAGCAGCTCAGGCCGACATTGAGCAGCAGCGTCACGTACCAGTACTGGTTGTCACGCAAGGCCTGGGCCACTTCGGCATCGACGGTGTACTCGCTGGCAGCACGGGCACCGGCGATCATGGCCGCCAGCATCACGCCAATCAGCGGCGCAAACGCCAGGGTCCAGACGGCGGCCTGGCTGATCCGTGCGCCGGGCAATGCCGGTGGGACCTGCCTGTTCTGCAACAGGCCAGCCAGTTCGGTCTCGGCCAGCGGCATCCAGCTGCTCAGGCCCGGCGACCACACCAGGGTGTGGCCATCGAGCTGGCCTTGTTCGATCAGCGTGCGGATGGCGGTCTCGGCGACGGCGCCATGGCGTCGACCGTGTTGCTCGTAATGCCATTCGGACATGGGGTAGCTCCTTTTGAAAGTGGGGTAGCGGTGACAAAGACAGGGTGAAGACCAGGAATGATGCTGGCCTTACAGGTTGTTACTAGACTTAATAGGTTGTATTTCAACTTCGCAGCACCTTCCTGTCAACGCGTTGGAAGTCAACCATTCAGGTTGATCAGGAGGTGAGATGGACGCGATCGACGTCAAGGCCCTGCAACAGACCATCGGCAAAGCCATTGCCCGGCGCCGGCAGGCGGCCGGACTGACCCAGGAACAGGTCGCCGAACGGCTGAAGATCGGCAACGAAGCCGTGTCGCGGATCGAGCGCGGCAAAGGCATGCCGACCGTGGCGCGACTGGCCGAACTGGCGGCGATCTTCGACTGCGACATCGCAGACCTGTTGCACGAGGTCAGCCCGCGGGCGCAGGATCAGGCGCAACACCTGGACCGATTGCTCGATCGACTCACCGCACAGGACCGCGCGATGGTGGTCGATCTGGTGGAACGGCTGGCGACAGGACTGCGCCAGCGCACAACGCGATAACGTCAGCCATTGGCGGGCATTGCACCCGCCGTCGGTTCGGCCGGCTTGCCGAGCTGGGTGGTGAGCCGGGTAGAACGCACCCGTGTTCGTGGCGCCGTCGGCTTCGCCGCAACCGGTACCGAAGCAAGGGACTGATCGGCCACAGCGGTGCCAGTTGTGTTCGAAGTCCCTTCATCCTGCACCGGATAAAACTCCTCCAGCACCTGCGGCAACTCCTCGGCGCTGTCCTCGAACTGGCCGTTCTGCAGCAAAGCCCGTGCCGTCGCTTCCAGCTGCGCCGTATCGACCCCGGCCTGCTGATGCCGCAACGCTTCATCCCGGGCAAAGCACACCGCCTCGGCCAGGGTGTCGTCATCGCGCAAGGTCAGGTCGACGAAGAACACCGGCGCCCGATGCGACTGGGTCGTGCTCTTGGCCCGCAGCCGCAACATCAGCGGCAGATGCTTGGTGTTGCCACCACTGACCGCCTCGAAATACTGCAACCGTGCCGCGAGCGTCCGCACCGAGTTGTAGCCGGTGGTGCGGAAAATAAAACTCCCCAGCGCATCATTCTGTCCCTCGACCTGGACGTTCAGCCGACCATACAGCTTGCAGCCCATCGCCTTGGCGAACGGGCAGTGCTCCGGTGTCGAGCAGGCGACGTCATCGATCCCGTCCGCCGTGACCCGGCGTGCAGTTTCGCCATTGCCAACGCACAACGGCCGACCGTTACTGCGATCGAACGCACTGAACTCCGCCCGCAGATTCAGCGCACTGTCGTTGAACAACAGCCGCACCGGAATCGCCCGCAGCTTCCGGTTCGGACTGGCCTCGGCCAAGGGCTGGTGCAACGGATGCAACACCCAGCCTTCGCGGGTCTGCACCTGCGTCGTCAGCGTGAAACCGTCGTCCTTCTCCGGCAGCCATTTGCCGTTCTTCTCGACCAGATGGCCGATGCTGATCCGGCCAATCACCGGCGGGGTAATCGCGAGCCCTTTGATCATCACAATCTCCATAAACGAAAAACCCGGCTCAAGGCCGGGTAGGTTGGATCAGAAAACGCCGGGTTCCGGCGATCGGTTTGCTGTATTGCTGTAACAGCTCGGGATGCTCGGCAGACAATCGTTCGATGTCTGCAGCAACGCGATCCTTGCTGCGCTTCCAGCTCACCCGGCCGGCACTGAACAACGCCCCGGTGGCCGAACCCAGCACATGCTGGATGCGCTGTCGAATCAACGCCTCACTGGCCTCGACATCCTCCCGGCGTTGCTTCAACTGCAACAGCGTCGCGAACATGTCGTTGAATTCCGGAGAATCCGACAGATCGACCACCTGGCCGTCGTCGTGCGGGAACAGCCACTGCAAGGCCGAACCCGCATCGGCCGAGCCATCGGGCGAAGGCTGGGTATCCGATTCAACGCAAGACCAGAACGAAGCTTCACGCTGGATCAGATCGGTAATCCGGTCCTCATCCCGCTCCACCCGATAAATCCGGAAATCCTGCCCGCCGATCAGTACCGCCACATCGGCCCAGGCATGCCCGGTCACCGCCAACTGATGCAAGACCTGGCACTGGTACGCCACCGGAATGCCGTCCTCCCACTGCGGCGCACTGTGATACCCGGCGGTCTTGATCTCCAGAATCCCCGCGCCGTCCGGTCCGGCGACCACGGCCCGATCCAGATTGGCCAGCATGAAACGGTGTTCCGGATGCTGCAGCACCGCATTCACCCGCCGCACCCGTGCCCCGGTGCGCTCGGCATAAACGTTCGCCAACACCGGTTCCAGTACCTGCCCCCAGATCACCGCCTCCTTCAAAGACAGATCGTCCGGCGCCTTGCGCCGGGTCTTCTCCAGCCACAAGGACAACGCACTCTTGTACGGCGACAGTCCGACAGCTGCAGCGGCATCGGAAGACCCGATCCCGCGCAACCGCCACTGCAACCACGCTTCCCGGTCGAGCCCGACCGTCGATGCCAGCCGCAAGGCCTGGCCTGATGAACGACACATGACACCTCCTGGACGTCATAAAGGCAGAAACGACAACGCCCACCCGGCAGAAGCCGAGCGGGCGTTGTGGATCTGCAGTTGAAAAAGGGAAGAGAACTGAAGCAACCTGAAGCAACCTGGTTGAGGGGTTCTTTGTTGTCTGGATAAACGGTTATTTACTACATGTTGTTGTTGATTTTTATTTCCCTACTACCTATTGTGTTTTTTGTGGTGCGAGCGTTGGGCCCGTACCGCAAATCGAGCAACTTTGTAGAAAGGACTAACCATGGCTGGAAAGAACCAACATGTCGTTCCGCATCCGGACGGATGGGCCGTTAAGGGAGAAGGAAACGGGAAGGCGACTTCCGTGCACGACACGCAGCAGCAGGCAATCGATGCGGGGCGGAGCATTGCTCGCAATCAGCAGTCCGAACTCGTTATTCACCGCCCGGATGGCCGTATCCGTGACAAGGACAGCCACGGTAAAGACCCTTTCCCTCCGAAAGGCTAACGGGCCGATTATTCGCTTCCTGGATCGGCACTGGGGCAAATCGGCCTCCGTGTCGACTTATGGGACGCTGATCACTCGTTACTTCGGCGCCATCCGCTCGATCACCTCGGTGGCAATCCCCTCGAACGCATTGACGCAGGCGACGATGCGACGGGCATCGGCCGCCATTGCATTCACCGGGATCGACTTCGGCGATGACCTGGCCGGGAATCGGCTTGATCAGCAGGCCGACGCCGGGATGGTCAGACTGGCTCACATGCCAAGGCTCCGGGGTATGGTCGAAGGTGCTCATGCCGTCAGACCCATCGCTTGCGCCAACGCCCGTTGCTTGAGCTGTGCCCCCTGACCGAACCAGGCCGAATCGAGTCGGTGATCCTGCGAACGGGCACGCCGCTGGTGGTCGACGTACTCGGTCACTGCATTGAGCAAGCCCCAGGCTGTACCGCGTGATCCAGGCAACAACGAACCCATGCCGGCACCGCTGTAGAGCGCGGTGAGCTGCTGCATCGCCTTGGACGCCGGTACCCCGGCAACATCGTGGACTTGCTCATCCAGCAGTTCGCCGAAGAACGACGTCGCCTCGATCGCCGACACCGGCCGTTGCGCCAGTTGCTTGATGTTGCCGATAAAGGCCTCCCAGCCCGACAGCCCCAGCCCCAAGGCTTCCTTGACCGAAGCCGGATCGAACTTGGTCGAGTGCGGCACCTTCACCGCACCGGAGCGATCGCCGACGGCCATCTGCAGCGTGTTGTTGCAGACCACCCGCACCGAGGTGAACTGCGCCGTCGTGCACAAGGTGCCATCGCAGCTGGTCGCCAGCAGCAGATAGGCCTTTACCTTGTCGCCACCACGGATCAATGCATCCTGACCGGTGCGGGCCAAGGCCCACAGCTTGCGCCCGCCCTTCAGTACCCCAGCGGTCTCGAGCTCGAACCCGCCTGCGGCCACCAGGTCGTTATAGAAGTGCAGCACCTCGGCCGGCTGCACCACCTGATAGCGCTTCGATACCACCGACAGCGGCGCCAGCGTGTCCGAGCGGTACAACACCTTCGAATCGGCATGCGTACGGATGTGCATGCCATCGCTGGCCACGTTGAACAGCACATCGCTCTGATCGATCGACCAGTCCATGCCGGCTTCGCGCTGCCAGACCTCAATGGGTTGATGGGCCGACAACTGATTGCCTAAACCATGCCACGGCGCTTCGCGAACGAAAGCCATGGATTCGACGAGATGGGACATGAGGGGCTCCAGAAAGCAAAAACCCCGGCACAGGGCCGGGGTTGGATGAAGGGGAGCAGGGCAATCAGCACCACTGCAGGTAGGGCAAGGCTCGCTGATCGCGAGTCCTTGGTTGCTCTTCTTGGGTGATATATGGCTGAAATTTTCTAGAGTTACTGTCGCAACGAAGATTGCTAGGTCAGAAGTGCGGGCTGTTTATCCGTCGATTTGCGCTAGCTGGGGTAGTGAGATCAGGGGCGTGGGGAGCGGAACGATGTCCGGGATTGTCCAGAACAGTCCGAGTGCAGCCACCTCTATGTGGCATGCTGGATGGCATACCAAGAATAATAGACAAAGAAAAAGCCCTGAATAATCAGGGCCTTAGCTTAGTATTTTGGCGGAGAGACGGGGATTCGAACCCCGGATAGGCTATTAACCTATACACGCTTTCCAGGCGTGCGACTTAAACCACTCATCCATCTCTCCGCGATGGGAGGCCGAATAGTACCGAAGCGAAGCGTTGCTGACAAGGCGTGCCGTGCATTTTACGCCGTTGAGCTGGCCGGCTTTGCCGCGCTCAGGTTGAGCAGCCAGTAGCCGGTGCCGCCGATCAGCAGCGCCGGTACCGAGGCCATCATGCCGGGCAGCAGCTGCACGGTCAGGTGATAGGCGACGATGCCGAGCGACCAGGCGAGCAGGCCGCGGATGTGCCAGCCACCGCAGTACCAGTAGGCGCCACCGGTCCGGGCAATGGCCGGGAGGTCGATCTGCCGGCGCCGGACGATGAAATGGTCGACGAGCACGACGCCAAACAGCGGTGCGAACAGCGAGCCGATCAGCAGCAGGAAGCTCTCGAAGCGCGCGAACGGTACGAACAGGGCGATGGCCGTGCACAGCACGCCAAAGGCAAGTGCGGCGTACTCGACCCGGGCCGGTACCAGCGTGCACGCCGACACGGCGGCCGAGTGGATGTCGGCAAAGGCCTTTTCGCTTTCGTCGAGCAGGATCAGCAGCAGCGCGAGCCCGCCGCCGGACGCGGCCAGTGCGAACAGCAGCGCGTTGTCGCCGCCCTGTTGGGCGAAGGCAAGCGTGTAGGCCGCGCCCAGACTGCAGAACCACAGGTTGCCGATCAGATAGCCGGCCAGCGTGCCGCGGAAGGCGGCGCCGGGTTGCCGTGCAAAGCGGGTGTAATCGGCGACCAGCGGCAGCCACGACAGCGGCATCGCAATGACGAGGTCGATACCGGTGCCGAGGCCGAGTGCGCCGGTGCCCGGGCGGCTGAACAGTTCGGCGACGTCGTAGGCGGCAAACAGGTGCCAGGTCAGCCATGCGGCGGCTGCGAGCAGCAGCCAGATACCCCAGCGTCGCAGCACCCGGCGGACGAAGCCGAGCGGGCCGAAGACGGCGATCAGTGTCGAGATGCCGCCGAACAGCAGGGTCCACAGCACGGGGTTCTGCCACAGCGCCGATCCGGTACCGGCACGCTGGATCAGTGCGCCGGCGGCGTCGCGCATCACGACGATTTCGAACGCACCCCAGCCGATCAGCTGGATCAGGTTGCAGATTGCCGGCAGGCTGGCGCCGCGCAGGCCCAGTGTCGGCCGCAGCGCCGACATCGTTGCCAGCCCGGTATCTGCGCCAATCACGGCCACCGAAGCAAGGCAGGCCACGCCGATCGCGCTGCCGATGGTGATGGCGATCAATGCCGAGCCGAAGCCCAGTCCGGGTACCAGCAGTGCGCCGGTCTGCAGCACCATCAGGCCGATGGCCAGCGAAAACCACAGCGACATCACGTCGCGGGCGGAAAAGACGCGCCGCTCCAGCGGAACGGGGACGCGCGGGTCGTAGGTACCGGTCGGCTTCATGTTTCGTTCTCCTCGGAAGGCTGGCATTGTCGCCGCGGCCGCGCTCGCGGGCAATGAAAAAGCCCCGCCGGGGCGGGGCTGGATCAAGGTCGTTGCCGGTTCAGAGGAAGGCCATCGCCGCCGTGGCGACCACGCCGCCGGTGACGCCGATGATGGTTTCCATCACCGTCCATGTCTGCAGCGTCTGCTTCTCGGTCATGCCGAGGTAGCGGTTGGCGAGCCAGAAGCCCGAGTCGTTGACGTGCGACAGCACGACCGCACCGCCGCCAATGGCGATCGTCACCGCGGCGAGCTGCGCGCCGTTCAGGTTCATGTGTTCGATCATCGGCAGGATCAGGCCGCAGGCGGTCAGCATGGCGACGGTGGCCGAGCCCTGGATCACGCGGACCGCGGCGGCAAGGGTGAATGCCAGGATCGTCACCGGCAGGCCGGCGCCGGCAAGCATGTTGCCGAGTGCGCCGCCGACGCCAGAGTCGACCAGTACCTGCTTGAACACGCCGCCGGCGCCGGTCACGAGGATGATGATGCCGGCCGGTTCGAGCGCGGCCGAACAGATCTTCATGATCGACTCGCGGCTCATGCCCCGCTTGACGCCGAGCAGGTAGAACGCCGACAGGCAGGCGAGCAGGATCGCGGTGAACGGATGGCCGACGAACTGCAGCCAGTTGTAGGCCGTTGAATCGACTTCGACAAAGCGCGCGGCGATCGTCTTCAGTCCGACCAGCAGCAGCGGCAGAACCACCAGACCCAGTGCGAGGCCGAACGACGGCAGCTCGCCCTTGTTCTCGCCGAGGTGGCTTTCCTGTGCATGCGCCGGCAGCGGCACGTCGACGTACTTCGATACGAAGCTGCCGTAGATCGGGCCGGCCAGAATCATCGCTGGAATCGCCGCAGCAAGGCCGAGCAGGATCATCCAGCCGAAATCGGCGTTGAGTTGCGAGGCGACCAGGATCGGCGGCGGCGCCGGGATCAGGAATGCCTGGCAGGCGGCGATGCCGGCGAACAGTGCGACGCCCAGTTTGACGACACTGCCGCCGCCGCGGCGGACCAGAGCGAACACCACGCCGATCAGCAGCACGACGGCAACGTCGAAGAACAGCGGCAGCGCGCAGACGAGGCCGGTGACGGAGACGGCCCAATGCGCGCGCTTCTCGCCAAACTTGCCCAGCAGCGTCAGCGCGATCCGGTCGAGCGCGCCGGTGGCTTCCATCATCTTGCCGAACATCGCGCCGAGCGCGACGACGGTGGCGACGAAGCCGAGCGTGCCGCCCATGCCTTTCTGGATGGTGTCGGCGATCTTGGCGGGGTTCATGCCGGCAGCGATGCCGGCCACCATCGAAACGAGGATCAGCGCAACCAGTGCATGCAACCTGACTTTCATTACCAGCACCAGCAGCAGGACGATGGACCCCGCCGCGGTGAATATCAGCGTGAAATCTGACATGGATCGACTCCGTTTGAGTTTTTGGACTTGCGTGCTTGTTTTTTGATTTGTTACCGGTAACATCGTATCAACAAGCCAGAACCGATGCCTATTGCGGTAAACCGAAATGTGATGCGGGTCTGCGCTAGCGCAAATTTCGCCGGTGACGGGCGAGCCGTTCCGAATACAACAAGGAGTACGACCGATGTCCGGGAAGAGTTATGTGGTGATGGGGGTGTCGAGCAGCGGCAAGTCGAGCATTGGTGCCGCGCTGGCGCAGCGGCTGGGCGCCAAGTTCATCGATGGCGACGATCTGCATCCGCGTGCCAACATCGTCAAGATGGGCGGCGGCACGCCGCTGGACGACGACGACCGTGCGCCGTGGCTCGAGCGGATCAACGACGCGGTGTTCAGTGTCGATCGCAAGAACGAAACCGCCGTGATCGTCTGCTCGGCGCTGAAGAAGGCCTATCGCGACCGCATCCGCAAGGACAACGACAAGCTGACCTTCGTGTTCATGGAGGGCAGCTACGCGCTGATTCTCGAGCGCATGAAGGCGCGGCAGGGGCATTTCCAGAAGGCCGGCATGCTGCAGAGCCAGTTCGACGCGCTCGAAGCGCCCGGTGACGACGAGCCGGACGTGATTCACGTCTCGGTTGACGGCGACTTCGACACCGTACTGGCGCGCACGCTGGCGGCGGTGCAGGCCGGTCAGTAGCAGGTTCTAGGTTTGGGCGACGCTGCCGCCGAGCGACAGCGTGTAGCCGAGGTCGACCACCCGGTCCGGATAATCGCGGCCGCCGAGGCGGCCGAGCAGGCGTTCGGCCGCGACCCGGCCGATGGCCTCCCGTGGCGTGATCACGCTGGCCAGCGGTGGCGACAGTGCCTGGCCGATGTCGAGTGCGTTGTAGCCCGCGACGGCGACGTCGCCCGGCACGACGAGGCCGCGTCGCTGACAGGCAAGCTGTGCGCCGGCGGCGATGTCGTCGTTGGTGCAGAACAGCCCGTCGAGGCCGGGCACCTCGGCCAGCGCCTGCTCGGCCAGCGCCGCGCCGAGCGTGAACGTCGATGGTGCCTCGGTTTCGACAATGTGTGCCGGCAGTCCGGCCGTGGCCAGTGCCTGGCGGTAGCCGGCAATACGCTGGCGCGTACGGCTGTCGAGCCGGGCGGCAAGGTAGGCAATGCGGCGCTTGCCGCTGGCGATCATCGCCTCGGTCATCGCCTGTGCCGCGGCAACGTGGTCGAGGCCGACGGCGAGGTCGATCGGCTCGGCCGGCGTTTCCATTACCTCGACAACCGGGATGCCGGCGGTGCGGATCATCCGCAGCGTGCGCTCGGTATGCCGCGTCTCGGACAGGATCAACCCGTCGACATGAAACGACAGCAGCGTGGCGATCCGTGCTTCCTCGATGCGTTCGTCGTAGCCGAAGTGCGCATACAGCGTCTGGTAGCCGGCCGGCTCGGTCACCGATTCGACACCGCGGATCAGCGCCGAGAACACCTGGTTGGACACCGACGGCAGCAGCACGCCGATCGCATGGCTGCGCGCCTTCGACAGGATGTCCGGCGCACGGCTCGGAATGTAGCCTAGCGTTTCCACCGCCTGCTGGATCGCATCGCGCAGAGCGACCGACACCTGGTTCGGGTCGCGCAGGTAGCGGCTGACGGTCATCTTGGTGACGCCGACGAGGGCGGCAACGTCCTGCAGGGTGGGGCGCTTGGCGGGCTTCATCGGCTTGTCCGTGGGCGAACGATGGATGTTACACGTAACATTGTCGGCTTGCGAAATGGCCGTGCCGATCGCATGATCGCCGGGTCTCCCGCTGTCTGGTTGCCGCCATGCCGCTTCGCAAAAGTCTCCGTCTCGTTCTGGTCTCCAGTCTGCTTGTACTCGCGGCATGCAGCACCACGCCAAGCAAACCGGTAAAGCCGTACCCGGTCGATCGCAGTCTCGCGCACATCCAGGCGCAGGGCGACGGACGGGAGGTGGTGATGTATTCGCTGGGTCTGCTCGGCGTCGGCTACCAGTTCGGCGGCAACAATCCGGAAGCCGGGCTCGACTGCAGCGGCATGGTGCGCTTCATCTACAAGAACGCGCTCGACGTCGATCTGCCGCGTACTGCGGCCGATATCGCCGCGCGGACCCGGCCGGTGGCCGAGTCGCAATTGCAGGCCGGAGATCTGGTGTTCTTCAACACCCAGGGCCGGCCGTATTCGCACGTCGGCATCTATCTCGGCGACGGCAAGTTCGTTCACGCACCGTCGAGCAAGGGTCAGATCAGGGTCGAGTCGATGGCCTTGCCGTATTTTGCGTCGCGCTTTGAAGGCGGGCGAACGGTGTTTGCCCGTGGCAACTGAGCCGCCAGGCGCGGCCGGTGCAGAAGGAAGGGCGAGCGGTCAACGCGGGGAGCGACATGGCTGGCGAGTGAATGTGGCCGGCCGCGCCTGCCCGGGCTAGGCCTTGTCGGCGATATGGCGGCCCATGCCGCCCTGCAACTGGCCCTGCTCCGAGTAGCCGAGCGCATCGTCCTGACCGGCGGCCAGTGTGTACACAAGGGTGTCGAGCGCGTGCTTGCGCGATTCGATCAGCCTGCCGTTGCACTGGTTGAGCAGTTCGGCCTGGCGGACTTGCTCGAGCAGTTGCTGCCACGGGCCGAGCAGGCCCGGGCGATTGGCGCCCAGCCAGTCGGCGATCGCCGCACCGCTGTCGAGGCCGAGCGATGCGAACGCGCCATTGAGCGCGTTGCCGGCGGCATCGGCGGAGAGGGCGGCCTGCTGCTTCTGTTGCAGCAGTGTCGCCAGCGCATCCGGCTGGTTCTGGGTCAGGCAGTGCTGTTCGTCGTGCAAAAACGTGACAAGCTGCCTGTAGGTGTCGGTGGCGGCGCCGAGCAGCGCGGCCCAGTCTGGCGTATCGTTCATGGTGACTTGACCGCATCAGCGGCCAAGCAGTTCCTTGACGCTGTCGATCAGCTTGTCGGCAATGGCGTCGGCACGAACGCTGAAGCGGCCTTCGGCGATCGCCTGGCGCAGCGATGCGACGCGCTCGGCATCGAACGGCGCGCCGGCAGCGTCGGCCTGGCCGAGCTCGGCTGCGGCCGGATTGATGCTGACGCTGAGGTCGTCGGCCTGTGCGGCCTTGCCGGTCTGACTGGTTCGCTCGGTGTTGCGCGGCGTTTGCGGTGCCGGCGACCGGGTAGACGAGTCGATCTTCATGCTGGTTTCCTTATCGTTCGCGGGCCACGCCGCGGTCGATTCCTGGATGGCGATTATGCTTTGTATCGGCATCGTTGTCGGAAACTTTAGCGCATTCGTCTGCCTGTCGTCGCTGCCGAACGGTCGTTTCGGATGCGCCGGCCGACATGCCCGATGCCGGGGCGATATCATGAGGACATGAAACGGCCGTCCAGTTGCGCACCGTCCACCGCTTCATGGCGGCCGGGGCTTGCTGTATAGTTGCGCAATTTTGACCCGGCCCAGGGTCGGCGCCTGCGTGCGCGCCGCGGGAGAACCGAGCAAGCATGAAAACCACATTCCTCGATTTCGAGCAGCCCATTGCCGAGCTCGAAAACAAGATCGAAGAGCTGCGTTACGTCCAGGACGATTCCGCCGTCGACATTTCGGTCGAGATCGGCCATCTGGAAAAGAAAAGCCAGGAGCTGACCAAAAGCATCTACGCCAAGCTCACGCCTTGGCAGATCTCCCAGGTCGCACGCCATCCGCAGCGGCCGTACACGCTCGATTATCTGAGCGCGATCTTTACCGATTTCGAAGAGCTGCACGGTGACCGTGCCTTTGCCGACGACCACGCGATCGTCGGCGGGCTGGCGCGGTTCAACGGCCATTCGGTCATGGTGATCGGCCACCAGAAAGGCCGGGACACCAAGGAAAAGATTTTCCGCAACTTCGGCATGCCGCGTCCCGAGGGCTACCGCAAGGCGCTGCGGCTGATGAAGCTGGCCGAGAAGTTCGGCCTGCCGGTGATCACCTTCATCGATACGCCGGGGGCCTACCCGGGCATCGGCGCCGAGGAGCGCGGCCAGTCCGAGGCGATCGGCCGCAACCTGTTCGAGATGGCGCAGCTGCGCGTGCCGATCATCAGCACGGTCATCGGCGAGGGCGGCTCGGGTGGCGCACTGGCGATCGCCGTCGGCGATGTGGTGCAGATGCTGCAGTACTCTACCTACTCGGTGATTTCGCCCGAAGGCTGCGCGTCCATTCTGTGGAAAACCGCAGAAAAGGCGCCGGATGCCGCCGAGGCGCTCGGCATTACCGCCAGCCGGCTGAAAACCCTGGGGCTGATCGACAAGATCGTGACCGAACCCGTTGGCGGTGCGCATCGGAACCATGCGCAGATGATGCAGGCGATGAAGAAAGCGATTGCCGACGCACTCAAGGGTGTGACCGACAAGTCGATCGACGCACTGCTCGATACCCGCTTCGAGCGCCTGATGGGCTATGGCCAGTTCAAGGAAGTGCCCCTCCAGTAAGCTTGCCGGGCGGGTGGGCGAATGCCTCGCCCGCCTGCATGTCTCCAGCGGTACGCGAGTCTGTGTCGGCCTATCCGGCGGGCTCGATTCGGTCGTGCTGCTGCACCTGCTGGCGCAATGGCGCGCCACGCACGGCTTCTTCCTCTCTGCCGTTCATGTCCACCACGGCCTGTCGCCGAATGCCGATGCCTGGGGCGAGGCCGCGCGCGGCCTTGCCACGGCACTCGGCGTGCCCTGTCGTGTCGAGCGGGTGCGGGTCGATGCACGTGTGCTGGGCATCGAGGCCGCGGCGCGCGCGGCGCGTTACGCGGCATTCGAGTCGCTCGACGCCGAGGTGCTCTGCCTTGGGCATCATCGCGACGATCAGGCCGAGACGGTGCTGATGAACGCATTGCGCGGCAACGGCCTGGGCGGTCTGGCCGCGATGCCGGAGTGCCGCGCCCTGACTCCGGCGCTGCAACTGCTTCGGCCGCTGCTCGATGTGCCGCGCAGCGTGCTGCGCGACTACGCCGATCTGCATGCGCTGACGTGGGTCGACGACGAAAGCAACGCCGATACGCGGTTTACCCGCAACTTCCTGCGTCACCAAATCCTGCCGCCGCTCTTGCAGCGCGATCCGGGCGTGGTTGCATCGCTCGCGCGGCTGGCCGGGCAGGCCGCCGAGGCCGATGCACTGTTGTGCGATCTGGCCGAGCTCGATCTGGCCACCTGCGTGGTCGACGGTGCGTTCGATCTTGCCGTCTCGGCCGGTCTGAGCGAGCGCCGCCGTCGCAATGCGCTCAGGCACTGGCTGGCCGGTGTCGGCATTGTCGCCGATGCCCGCGCTTTCGATGCCTTCGTGTTGCAGCTCGGCGCGGCAGCCGATGCGCAGCCCGAGCTGCGCTGGCGGAGCCGGCGGGTGCGGCGTTACCGCCAGCGCCTCTACCCGGTACCGGCGGTGCGATTCGACTTGGTGATCGATGTCGAGCCCGGCGTGACGGTCGAAACGCCGCTAGGGCGGCTGGCGTGGGTAAGGGGTGAGGGCATTGCCGAATCGGCGGCGGGGCGCTGGCAGCTGCGGCCGCGCACCGGTGGCGAGCGCTTGCGCCTGCGTGCCGACGGGCCGACTCGCCCGCTCAAGCAGCTCTATCAGGAGGCGGGAGTGCCACCGTGGTTGCGTGAAGCAATGCCGCTGCTCTATTGCGACGAGACGCTGGCGGCAGTGCCGGGGGTCGGTATTGCAATCGAATTCAAGGGGGAGGGCTGGCTGCCGTTGTGGCAACCAGCCTGACTGCTTCCTAGCCCAGCAGGCGTTCGAGCACGCCTGCGTAGACTTGCGACAGCTTGGGGACGTCCTCGACCGCGACGCACTCGTTGAGCTTGTGGATCGTCTTGTTGATCGGGCCGAATTCGACGACCTCGGGGCAATACTTGGCGATGAAGCGCCCGTCGGACGTGCCGCCGGTGGTGTTGAGTTGCGGCACCACGCCGGTGACCTCGGCAACCGAGGCCTTGATCGCGTCGATCAGCGCGCCATGGTCGGTCAGGAACGGCTCGCCCGACAGGTTCCACGTCAATTCGTACTCGAGCCCGTGTGCGTCGAGGATCGCATGGACCTTCTGCTTCAGCGTGTCGGCGGTGTTCTCGGTCGAGAAGCGGAAGTTGAACAGGACTTCGGCCGTTCCCGGAATGACGTTGGTCGCGCCGGTGCCGCTGTGG
This sequence comes from Jeongeupia sp. USM3, assembly GCF_001808185.1. Classification (NCBI taxonomy): domain Bacteria; kingdom Pseudomonadati; phylum Pseudomonadota; class Betaproteobacteria; order Neisseriales; family Chitinibacteraceae; genus Jeongeupia; species Jeongeupia sp. USM3. The sequence goes on from NZ_CP017668.1 coordinate 375,371, forward strand.
ATGTTCGAGACCTGCCACGTTGTCGGCGGGAAGTAGGCGTTGCCCCGGTCCCACTCGGTCGCGGCGAGTTCGGCGAGTGCTGGTGCGAGCAGGTGGATCGGGTTTTTCGCCAGGTGCGGGTAGGCAATGTGCCCCTGCACGCCATGGACGATCAGATGACCCGACAGCGAGCCGCGGCGGCCGTTCTTGATCGTGTCGCCAAAGGTTTCGGCGCTGGTCGGTTCGCCGACGATGCAGTAGTCGATCCGCTCGCCACGCGCCTTCAGAGCCTCAATGACCTTGACCGTGCCGTCGTGCGCCGGGCCTTCCTCGTCCGAGGTGATCAGGAAAGCGATCGAGCCCTTGGGATTCGGGTGTCTGGCAAGGAAAGTCTCGGTGGCGGTGACGAAGGCCGCGAGCGAGGCCTTCATGTCGGCGGCGCCACGGCCGAACAGGTGGCCGTCGCGGATATCCGGCGCGAACGGGTCCGAATGCCAGCGGTCGAGCGGGCCGGTCGGCACCACATCGGTATGACCGGCGAACACCAGTACCGGCCCTTCGTTGCCGAAGCGCGCCCACAGGTTGTCGACGTCGCCGAAGCGCATCGGTTCGATATGGAAACCGAGCTTTGCGAGCCGGTTGGCCATCAGTTGCTGGCAGTCGGCGTCGTTGGGGGTGACCGAGGCTTGGCGGATCAGTTGCAGGGTCAGGTCTAGCGTGGCGTCGTTCATGGTCTCAGCGGCTGAAAAGGGCGTTGTAGGTATCGGGCTTGAAGCCAACGGTGATCGTACCATTGTGGTCAAGTACCGGCCGCTTGATCGCCGACGGCTGCGCCAGCATGACTGCGATGGCCGAGGCGGCGTCGGTTACGGCGGCCTTGCTGGCGTCGTCGAGCTTGCGCCAGGTCGTGCCTTGCCGGTTCAGCAGCGTCTCCCACCCTGCCTTGTCGGCCCAGTGGGCGAGCAGCTCGGCGCTGACGCCCTGCTTTTTGAAATCGTGCCAGTCGTAGTCGTGGCCATGCTCGGCAAGCCAGGTGCGTGCTTTCTTGACGGTGTCGCAGTTAGGGATGCCGTAAAGCTTCATGTCGGACTCCGTTCGCAAAAGCGCGATTCTAAACAGCAGGCAGAACGGTGCCTACCACCCATCGGAGCGTCCGGAATGGTGCATATCCGTCAGCAGGACGCGTGCATATGAATGAATGACCGGAATCTGCCGCGTGAAAAACCGATGGAGGTCGTCATGAATGCCCTGTACGCCGTTGCCCCTTCGCTGTGTCTGCTGGCCGCGTGCGCATCGCCGCCGGCGATGCAGCAATCCACCTTGCCCGAGTCGATCCGGGTGAATCCGCCGGACAAACTGGTCATGAGCACGACCGGGGTGGGCGAGATCACTTACGAGTGCCGTGCCAAGAAAGACGCTGCGGGCCAGTTCGAATGGGCGTTTGCCGGCCCCAGTGCAGTGCTCTACGACCAGCGCCGCCAGGTGGTCGGCAAGTACTATGGCGGCCCGACCTGGGAGTCGGTGGATGGCTCGAAAGTGACCGGAAGCCAGGTCGCGGTCAGCCCCGCGCCGGCGGGGAATATCCCGTTGCAGCTGGTCAAGGCCAATTCCCTGTCCGGTGCGGGCAAAATGGCCGGGATCAGTTTCATCCAGCGCGTGAACACCAAGGGCGGGGTTGCCCCCGCCACGCCGTGTACCAGCGCCAGTCTGGGCCAGAAACAGCAGGTGGCGTATGAGGCGGATTACCTGTTCTACGCCCGGTAGCGTGTCCGGCATGTCCGTAGCGGTGTCGGGCCCGCGTCGCATATCGGGTCCGGCCGGACGGAGTGCAACGCCGGACGCCGGCGCGGCCTTGGTCAGCGCTTGTCCGGCAAGGGGGCCGGGTCGCGCATCGCCGGAGGCGGGGGTACACTCGACAGCCTATGCGCATTTCAATCGACATCCCCTCGCAAGTGCTGACGCTGCACGACGAATCCGGCTCGGTCTTGCGCCAGTACCCGGTATCAACGGCTGCGCTGGGCGCGGGCGAACGCGCCGGCAGCTTCCAGACCCCGCGGGGGCGACATGTGGTCAGGGCCTTGATCGGCGGTAGCGAACCGATCAACGCGGTGTTCCGCGCGCGACGCCCGACCGGGGAGGTCTACTCGGCCGAGCTTGCTGTCGCGCATCCGGGGCGGGACTGGATCCTGTCGCGGATCATCTGGCTGTCCGGCACCGTGCCCGGGTTCAACCGGCTCGGCACGGTCGACACGATGCGCCGCTACATCTACATCCACGGCACGCCGGACAGCGAGCCGATGGGGGTGCCCGCATCGCACGGCTGCATCCGCATGCGCAACAGCGATGTCGTCGCGCTGTTCGGGCTGCTGCACGTGGGTGTAACGGTCGATATCGTCGGTGATCCGGCCTGGGTGGTTTATCCGTACGAACGCGACATCGGTGCCGGTCTGGTCGGATTCGGCGTGGCCGGGCCGCAAAGTCCTGTATCGGGTCTGGCCGTGGTCGGCCGGCGTCTTGCCCTGTGGCGGGCCGACGGTTGCTGCATGGGGCAGGGCTGTCTGGAACCCGGAGGGACGTTACGGCTGGCACTTGCTCCAGCGGCGGCGGCACAGGCACCACGACTGATCGACGCCTTGCTCGAAGAAGCGAGCACCCTCGGCTGGCGCCATGCCGACCTGCTGGCAACCGCCGCGCCGCAGCCGCAATGGATCGCGATCAGCGATCCGGTCGACGGACCGGCTTCCGGGGCCGTCCGGCGTTATCGCCGCCAGATCTAGGCCAGCAGTACCAGCCGGCTGCGCGGTTTGCCGGTCTGGCCGGTGTAGGCGTCACGAAGCTGCTGGCGCTTGCAGGCCGGTTGCGCTTCGTCGCCGCGCTGGCGCGTTTCGGTGTGCATCAATGTAAAGACCAGCCGGTCCGACCAGCTTTCAGACGGAGTTGCATGGTGCGTGTCGATCAGCCGGCGCCGCCTGAGCTGGCGCCGCCGCTGCAGCCAGTCTTCGAAGTGTGGTGCGTCGTCAGCCGGCACGGACGGGCGCGGGGCGTACCGGACGGATGGCGTGGCGGACTGCCGGCTGGCACGAAACTGGAGTGCGGGGATCTGGAGCATGACGGGCCTCGCGGTGTGATTCGGACAGCCCGTCGCGGCCATTGCTTGTGAGTCGCTGCGATCGGGGTGCCGCTGATACACCGATGATCCGGTTTGCCGCAAAACCGGACCATGCCCGATTTACTCTGATTTTCGTGATTAATTCACGAAATTGTCAGTAATATCAAGCCGTTGTCATGTTCGTTAAAGCAACCATCCGGCCAGAGCGAAGCCGCTGGAAACGCTGGCCGCCGAGCACGTCAGGCCCGGCAGCATGAAGCTGTGGTTGAGCAGCCAGCGGCCGATGCGCGTTGTGCCGGTCTGGTCGAAGTTGATCGCGGCGATCACGGTCGGGTAGTTCGGGATGAAGAAATAGCCGTTTACGCTCGGGAACATCGCGATCAGCGCCGGTGCCGGAATGCCGAGCGCGATGCCGAGCGGCATCAGCGCGCGTATCGTTGCCGCCTGCGAGTAGAGCAGGATGGACATGGCGAACAGCGCGAGCGCAAACAGCCACGGCGCCGCGGTCACGGCGGACTGGATGTTGTGCGAGAAGAACGACATATTGCCCTGGATGAAGGTGTCGCCCATCCAGGCAACGCCGAAGATGCCGATGACGGCCGCCGCGCCGGCGCGGAACACGCTGTCGCGGACCACTTGCTCGGGGTGAACGCGGCTGACCAGCAGGATCAGCGCCGCCGCCGACAGCATGATGATTTCGATGGCCTGCGACATCTCCAGCCTGACCAGGCTGTCGCCGCTTCCCCATGACGGGCGCAGCGCCGGGAACGAGCCGAGCAGCACGACCGAGAACGCTGCGGCAAGGAATATCCAGACCGACCACTTCGCCGCTGCCGGCAGTGCCGGCCGGGCGCTGCTGTCGATGGGTTGCAGCTCGCCCGATGCCAGCCTGGCCTTGTAGACCGGGTCGAGGTCGAGTTCGACGCCCAGCCTGCTGGCGACCAGGGCGCCGGCCATCGTGCCGATCAGGGTTGCCGGGATTGCGATCATCAGGATGTCGGACAGATGTACGCCGGCCGGCGACAGCAGCGACAGCAGCGCGACGGTGGCGGCCGAGATCGGACTGGCGGTGATGCCGGCCTGCGACGAGATGACGCTGATCGACAGCGGCCGCTCGGGCCGGACGCCCGATTCGCGGGCGACTTCGGCGATGACCGGCAGCACCGAATAGGCGACGTGACCGGTGCCGGCGAACAGCGTGAAGGTGTAGGTGACCAGCGGCGCAAACCAGGTGATGCGCTTGGGATGGCGGCGCAGCAGGTTTTCGGCGATGCGCACCAGGTAATCCATGCCGCCGGCCGCCTGCAGGCAGCCGGCGGCGGTGATCACGGCGACGATCATCAGCATGACGTCGATCGGCGCGGTGGCCGGTTTGAGTCCGAAGGCGAAGGTCAGTACGGCCAGGCCGAGCCCGCCCATCACGCCGAGGCCGATGCCGCCGATGCGGGCACCGATGAGGATGGCCGCGATGACGACGGCGAATTCGAGCAATAACATATGCAATCCCGATTGAAGGCGGCGGCATGTTGACCGATGCCGCAACGGGACGCAATGGCCGGTGGCGCTCGGTGCGACGTGATTATTGCAATGCCGGCGCTGGTGTCAGCCCGACAAACTCCGGGTGGTCGGTGATGATGCCGTGGACGTCGTAGTCGCGGCACAGCGCGTGCTCGTACTGGGTCTGTGCGCCGTAGACGTAGCTGCGAAAGCCCAGATCGGCCGCCTGCTCGAGCAGGGACAGGTCGAGGATCTCGAAATCCCAGACGAGGCCGCGCAACTGCGCGTGCGCCATCGCGCTGTGGAGCAGCGGGGCGAGCGCCGGCGGCCGGTGCGCAAGCAGCAGCGCACATTCGATCTTCAGCGATTCGGCGGCCGCCAGCACGATGTCGTGGCGGAATGACGACAGCAGCAGCCGGTGCCGTCGCCGCGACGCCGCGATGATCTCGAACGCGGTCTGCGCCGCGTCGCCGGACTTGATTTCGAGGTTCCAGAAGGCGTCGGGAAAGGTGTCGAGCGCCTCGGCCAGCGTCGGCACCAGATAACCGGCCTGCTGCGACAGCGCCTTGCGGCTCAGCGCCGCAACCGGCGTGCCGTCGGGGGTGATGCGGTCGTGAAACAATACCGCCTCGCCATCGGCGCAGAGGCGGATGTCGGTTTCCAAGCCGTCGAACCCGCTGGATAATGCAGCGGCAAAGGCGGCCAGGGTGTTTTCCGGAACCGTGCGGGCCAGCCCGCGATGCGCAATGAGTTGCATGGCCAGGTCATCTAAAATATTGACGATACAAGCAATTTAGCAGGGATTGAATGCGGCGTTCTTCGTGCAGATTCGTGGTGTGCGTGGTCATGGGCCTGGCGGCGGCAGTGCTCCCGGCCGCCGAATCGTCGCGCCCGAGAATTGGCCTGGTGCTCGGCGGCGGCGGCGCGCGCGGGCTTGCGCACATCGGCGTGCTCAAGGCGCTGGAAGACGCGCGGGTGCCGATCGACTGCATCGTCGGGACCAGTATCGGTGCGCTGGTGGCGGGCGGTTATGCCGCGGGGCGCACGCCGGAAGAGCTGATCGCCGAGAGCGAGAAGGCCAACTGGGATGATCTGCTGAGCAGCAACCTGCCGAGGCAGAGCCTGTCGTTCCGCCAGAAGGAGCTCGATCGCGTCGGGAACGTGCCCATCGAGCTTGGCTTGCGCGATGACGGCACCATCGCTTTCCCGCGTGCGGCGATCGGTACGCAGAAGGTCGAGTATTTTCTGCGCGAGCTGACCTATGGCGGCACCGTCAACAACTTCAACCAGCTGGCGACGCCGTATCGCGCGATCGCGACCGACCTCGAGACCGGGGAGATGGTCGTGCTGCACGATGGCGACATCGTCAGCGCGATGCGTGCCAGCATGGCGGTGCCCGGCGTGTTTCCGCCGGTGCCGCTCGAGGGCCAGACGCTGGTCGACGGCGGGCTGTCGCGCAATATGGGCGTCGACGTGGCGCGCAAGCTGTGCGCCGACGTCGTCATCGCCGTTGATGTCGCATCGCCGCCGCTCAAGAGTTCCGAGATCGACAACCTGTTCTCGGTGGCCGATCAGTACACGCGGCTGATGATCCTGCAGAACCAGCGGCCGCAGATCGCCAGCCTGAGGCCGGGGCGCGACGTTCTGATCACGCCGGACCTCGACAAGCTGTCGAGCTCGGACTTTGCCAAGGTCAAACAACTGATCGAGCGCGGCGAGGCCGCAGCGCAGCTGCAGTTGCCCGAGCTCGAGCGCTATGCGCTGCCGGCGCCGGCATACCGCAAATGGTCACTGGCCAGGCAGGCAAAACAGCTCGTGCCCAAGCCGATCAACGAGATCCAGGTGGCCCAGCTCGATTACGTGAACCCCGACGTGCTCAAGGGCGCGCTGGACATCGCGCCGGGCAAGCCGCTGGACAATGCCGCCTTCAATGACCGGCTGACCAAGACCTACGCGCGCGGCGATTTCTCGCAGCTCGATTATGAACTGCTCGATACCAGCAACGGCCAGCTGTTCCGGCTGACCCCGGTCGAGAAAAGCTGGGGGCCGAACTACCTGAATCTCGGGCTGGCGCTGAGTACGGACTTCGATACCGACAACCGCTACAGCCTGGCGGCACGCTACCGGCGCACCTGGATCAACGATCTGGGCGGCGAGTGGTCGTCGCTGTTGCGGCTGGGCGATCACACGCAGTTTTCGACCGAGTTCTACCAGCCGCTGCAGCTCGACGGCTATGCCTTCGTGGCGCCGTACTTCAGCATCGAGAACCAGCCGGTCGACATCTGGCTCGAAGGCAGCAAGGTTGCCCAGTACAGGTACCGCAAGGAAAGGGCCGGCCTTGACGTCGGTTCCGGCTACGGCAAATATGGCGAGGTCCGCCTGGGTTTCGCATTCAACGACTACCGCGGTGCGCGGGATATCGGCTTCGTGCCGGAGGATTCCAGTGGCGATCCTGCCGATGGAGATACAGGCATTCGCAATGGACTGGAGAACTTCGGCCAGAAGGACTGGGGCGTCCGGCTGAGAATCTATTATGACCAGCTCGACAGCCTGGCTTTTCCGACCGAGGGGGTGCTGTTCAACGCGCAGATGTACCAGTCGTTTGGCGGGCAATCCGATCAGGGCGATTTCGACACCTACAGCCAGGCCAGTGCAACGCTGGTCAAGGGGTTCAAACTCGGCGATTTCGGCGGACACGTGAAGCTGCACGGCGTCGTGCAGCGCGGCGGGGGCGACAACGACGTCAACGACGTCCAGTGGCTGGGCGGCTTCATGAACCTGTCGAGTTACGGCTATCAGGAAATCATCGGCGATTCGATGGCCTACGGCCGTGTCGCGCTGTATCACCCGCTGTCGTTCCTGGTTCCGGACAGCAAGGTGTACGTCGGCGGTGCGCTCGAAGTGGGGCAGTTGTTCGATGCGGTCGAGGAGTCCCAGGACAGTCTGCACACCTCGGTGACGGCTTTCGTCGGCATGGATACCTTCCTTGGGCCGTTCTACGTCGCCGGCGCGTACGGCGACAACAAAAAGGCGCGTTTTTACGTGATGCTCGGCAACCCGTACTGAGCATCCGGGCCGGTGTCAGGCGCCCCGCAATGCGGGGCGTTTGTTTTTCGACCGCCGATCCGCGAAAATAGCCGACTAATCCAGTCAACCATGCTGATCGCTTCGCCATGTCGTTTATCTCCCGCCTCTTTGGCGCCGCGCGTGAAGGAACTCCCACGATGTCCCAGCCCGACCTGCTGCAGGCCGCTATCGCCTCGCTTATCGATCCGAACACCGGCAAGACCTATGTCGCCGGCAAATGCATCAAAAGGCTCGATCTGATCGATGGCCGGGCCCGTGCCGAGATCGTGCTCGGTTACCCGGCGAACAGCCAGTTCGATGCGATCCGCGCGCAATTCACGGCCGCGCTGGCATCGGTCGGCGGCGTCAGCGCGGTCGAGGTGACGGTGAGCAGCCAGATCGTGTCGCACGCGGCGCAGCGCGGCGTGCCGCTGCTCAAGAACGTCAAGAACGTCATCGCCGTCGCCAGCGGCAAGGGTGGCGTCGGCAAATCGACGACGTCGGTGAACCTGGCGCTGGCGCTGGCCGCCGAAGGGGCCCGTGTCGGGCTGCTCGACGCCGATATCTATGGCCCGTCGCAACCGCTGATGATGGGGGTTGCCGACCAGAAGCCGCAGTCGCCGGACAACAAGCACATCGAGCCGATCGTTGCTTACGGCGTGCAGACGATGTCGATCGGTTTCCTGATCGACCCCGAGCAGCCCATGGTCTGGCGCGGCCCGATGGTCACGCAGGCCCTGCAGCAGCTGCTGAACGATACCCTGTGGGACGACCTCGATTACCTGGTCATCGACCTGCCGCCGGGCACCGGCGATATCCAGCTGACGCTGAGCCAGAAGGTGCCGCTGACCGGTGCGGTGATCGTCACCACGCCGCAGGACATCGCGCTGCTCGACGCGCGCAAGGGGCTGAAGATGTTCGAGAAGGTCGGCGTGCCGATTCTCGGCATCGTCGAGAACATGAGTACGCACGTGTGCTCGAACTGCGGCCATGTCGAGCCGATTTTCGGCGAAGGCGGCGGCGAGAGGATGGGCGAGGACTACGGCGTGTCGCTGCTCGGCAAGCTGCCGCTGGATCTGGGCATCCGCACCAGCGTCGATGCCGGCAAGCCCAGTGTCGCCGCCGACCCGGACGGCACGGTCGCGGCACTGTACAAGGAGATCGCCCGCAAGGTCGCGGTCAAGGTCGCCGAGCGGGCGCAGGACTTCTCTGCAAAATTTCCGAAAATCGTCATCCAGAAATGACATTCAATTTCTTGCTTTAAATCAATTCAATTCTTTCTGTTGTTTTGGTTCGCTGCTTTCGTGATTGGTATGATTGTCCGTTTCATGGCGGGAATTCATCTGATGCGAAAGTTGTTCTGGATACTCGTGTGCTGCGCCGGTCTGGCGCAGGCCGCCGATCGGATCGGCGTACTCGATAACGGCCTCGGGTACGCGATCCGGCATACCGACCGGCCGGTCGGCGAGGTCGAGTTCCGCCTGGTCGTCAACGCCGGCGAGGTCGATGTTGGCGACGCCACGCTCGACGGCGGCATGCACCTGATCGAGCACATGGCGTTCCGCGATACCGATGCGTACCCGAACGGCACGCTGGTGCCGTATCTGCGTACCCAGGGCTTCCGCTTCGGCGAGCACCTGAACGGCTGGACATCGTCGTCGGCAACGGTCTACCAGCTGGCCCTGCCGCATGGCGATACTGCCGGGGTTGCCGCCGGGCTCAAGGTGCTGGCTGGCTTCGCGTCGGGTATCCGTTTCGATCCGGCGACCCTGGCGGCTGAAAGCAAGGTTGTCGCCGAGGAGTTGCGCGGGCGGCAGAACGACGCGTCATTCCGTGCCTGGCTGCAGCAACATGCGCTGTACCAGCAGGGCACCGGCGCCGGTGCCTGGTCCTACGGTACGCCCGACTCGATCGGCAAGATCCCGGCCGATGCGCTGAGCGGTTTGTATCGGCGACTGTATGTGCCGGGCCGAATGACGCTTGTCGTCGCCGGCGATGTCGACCCGGACCAGGTCGAATCGCAACTGCGCAAGCAGTTTGCCGGCCTGTGGCCCGAGGCTGGCGGCAAGCCGGCGCAGCTGCGTGCGCCGATGCCGCCGTCGACGACGCTGGCGTATACCGTCAGCCTTGTCGACGACGGCATGAATGACTGGGCGAATTTGGGGCTCTCGTTCCCGCGCCCGGACTTTGCGAGTGCCGAAGGTGTCCGCAAGGCCTATGTGGTGGCGCTGCTGAAGTATGCGTTGACGCAAAGGCTGGCGCAGCGCGCGATCAGGCCGCAGATCGACTGGCGCTGGCGCGACGACGGGCAGCCGATTCTGAATTTCGGCTACCGGCTGGTGCCGGAGCTCAACAAGCACAGCGGCCAGCTGGACACGCGGCAGCAGTTGCTGAATCTCGAAGGCCAACTGACTGCCTTCGTCGTGCAGCCGCTTGATGACCAGACGCTGGCGCAGCTCAAGCGCGAATTCATCGGTACGGTCGTGCAGTGGCAAGCCAATGGTCGCGGCCGTGCCAAGGCCGAGGCCGACCTGCTGGCGATGGCGGCGCTCGGCCAGCACCCGTGGAGCGACAGCCGGGCCGAGCTACCCGAGCTGCGCAAGGCGGTCGACGGGGTCGACGCCAAGACGCTGTCGGCGCTGCTGGCCGATGCGCTGGCCCGGCCGCGCTACCTGCAGTTCGCCTATCAGCCCAAACACATCAAGCAACTGCCCGACCGTGACACGGTGCTCGGCTGGTACAAGGGTTTCAAGCCCGGGCCGCAACCAGCCGCCTTCGGCGATTACGCAACGCTCGCCTTTCCCGGGCCGAAGGCCGCTCCGGGCAAGATCACCAGCGCACGGCGCGACGGCGATATCGAGACGCTGGTGTTGTCCAACGGCGTGAAAGTGTTGCTGCGCCCGATGGCCGGCGGCGACGGGCTGGTGCAGTTCCGCTTTGGTGCGATGGGCGGCCTGTTCCAGTTCGGCGAGTCGCAGTACCCGGCGGCGCTGATCGCCCCGTCGGCGATTGCCGGCATGACGGTGGCGCTGTTGCCGCAGCTGGAGGTCGCACGTATCCGTCTCGCCGACGGCGTCAGCCTCGCGACGTCGGTCGAGCAGGAGTGGTTCGGCTTCTACGGCAGTGCCCAGCCGTCGGGCTTGCCGACGGTGTTCGCCGAGTTGCACCACCGCTTTTACCGTGACCCGCGAAACGATCGCCTCGGCGGCTGGGGACGGGACGAGTTGGTCAAACCGGACGCGCAGATCAACAGCTTTGCCCGGCTGATCTACCAGGACATGCGCGACGCGGCATTCCCCGATGATTACCGTTTGCAGATCGCCAATCCGCGCTGGTACGACGAGTACCAGAACGGCAGTCTCGAGCAGGTCGTGCGCCAGCTCTATGGTGACCCGTCACGATTCACGCTCGGCCTCGTCGGCGATTTCGACCCGGCAGCGGTCAAGCCGCTGCTCGAGAAGTGGTTGGCCAACCTGCCGCGGCGCGATGACGTCGTGCCGACGGTGATCGCGCCGGTCAAAGCCGTCGCCGGCGGCGATGTTCAGGAAACCGACACCACCCGGCGCAGTGGCTATGTACGGATCGAGTTCAACACCCGCCAACCGTGGTCGCCCGAAACGATCGCGCAGGGCTGGTTGCTGAAAACGGTGCTCGAGGAAAGGCTGCGCTTGCGGCTGCGCGACGACGGCGGCATGAGCTATTCGCCGACCGTCAACTACCAGTTGCTGCCGAGCTCGGCGCAGTTTGCCCAGCTCGTCGTCGGTTTCGATATCGACCCAAAACATGAGGATGAGGCGGCCAGGCAGGTGCGCAGCGTGTTCGCGTCGCTGCGCGATACGCCGGTGGGCCGGTCCGAGCTCGACGCCGCCAGGCGCATCGTGCTGCGCGAGGCGCGCGCCGAGCTCGATGTGCCGGAGATGCTGTGTCAGCGCCTGCTGACCAACGATGCCGGCGGCCTGCCGGTATCGCAGGTCGACGCCGTGTACAAGGCGGTGCAGGCGACCGACGCCGCGGCGCTGCGTGACGGCGCGCGGCGCTGGCTGTCCGAGGCCGGCATGACGATCGGCCGCGTCAGCCCGAATCCGCGGATCTGATCGCGGCAGCGGTCTGTGCCTGCCTTGCGCAGGCCGCTACAATCGGGGCTCCGTCTGGAGCCCCGCGTGCGTCTCAGCCATATCAAGCTTGCCGGATTCAAATCCTTCGTCGACCCGACGACGATCCACGTCGCCGGGCAGCTCGTCGCCGTCTGCGGGCCGAACGGGTGCGGCAAGTCGAACGTGATCGACGCGGTGCGCTGGGTGCTCGGCGAGTCATCGGCCAAGCAGTTGCGCGGCGAGTCGATGCAGGACGTGATCTTCAACGGCTCGACCAGCCGCAAGCCGGTCAGCCGCGCGTCGGTCGAGCTGGTGTTCGACAACCGCGAAGGGCTGGCCGCAGGCCAGTGGTCGCAGTACGCCGAGATTTCGATCAAGCGCGTGCTGACCCGCCAGGGCGACTCGGACTACTACATCAACAACCTCGCGGTGCGGCGCCGCGACATCACCGATCTCTTTCTCGGCACCGGCGTCGGCAAGGGCGGCTACGCGATCATCGAGCAGGGGATGATCAGCCGCATCATCGAGGCCAAGCCCGACGAGCTGCGCCATTTCCTCGAAGAGGCCGCGGGCGTCTCCAAGTACAAGGAGCGACGGCGCGAAACCGAATCGCGCCTTGCCGATACCCGCGACAATCTCGCGCGAATCGACGACATTCGCCAAGAACTCGGTGCGCAGGTCGAGCGGCTGCAGGCGCAGGCCGAAGTCGCCGCCGAGTACCAGCGACTGCAGCAGGGCATCGTCGAGCAGCAGAACCTGCTGGCGCTGCAGCGCAAGCTTGATGCCGGCCAGTCGCTCGAGCAGGTGCGCGGCAGCATCGGCGCGGCACAGAACGCGCTCGAAGCACAACTGGCGGCGCTGCGCGCGCACGAGGCGAGCATTGTCGCCCTGCGCGAGCAGCACCACGCTGCCGGCGATCAGGTGCAGCTGGCGCAGACCGCGCTCTATGAGGCCAATACGGTCGTCGCGCAGCTCGAACAGCGGCAGATGCACCAGCGGCAGACGCGCGAACGGCTGCAGCAGCTGGCAGGCGCCAGCCGTGAGCAACTGGCCCGGCTCGAGCAGCAGGGCGCGACGCTGACGGACGATCTCGCCGGCTGGCAGATGAGACGCGACGACGCCGATGCCGAACTCGACGATGCGATGCTGGAGCTCGAGGAGGTGCGGCTGCTGCAACCGCAGGTCGACGATGACGCTGCCGGCGGCGAGCAGGCGCAGCAGGTTGCACGCGAGCAGCTGTCGTCGGCACACGCCAGGGTTGCCCTGGCTCGCCAGCAACTGCAACACCACGAGCAGGCAGAGACGGCACTGGCGATCCGCCTGGCCAGATTGAGCGCCGATGCGGCCGGTGGCGATGATGACGAGGCCGGGCTTGTCGCGCAAAGGGACGAAGCCGAAAACCTGCGTCGCACTCACGACGACCTCGGTATGGCGATTTCGCAGCGCGAAGAGGCTCTGGCGCTGACGCGCGCCGATCTGGCCCAGCGGCGTGCCGAGCGCGAGGCGCTGGCGCTGGCCCGCGCAGATGCTGCGGCGCGGCTCGCAGCGCTCGGCATCGAGCACGAGGGCGCCGACGTGGCCGACTGGCTGGAACAGACAGGGCTGGCTGCGGCGCCGCTCTTGCTGGATTCGCTCGACGTCGACGCCGAATGGGCAACCGCGCTCGAGGCGGTGCTGGGGGATGCGCTCAAGGGGCATCTGACCGAGTCCGTACCCGATCTGGCTGCACCGGTGGCGGCCACCGTGCTGCAACGGCAGGCGCAGGGCGCGTCGCGGCCGTCGCTCGATGGGCTGCAGCCGCTCGCGGCGCGGGTCGCCCTGCGTGACCCGGCCCTGAAGGGGCTGGCCGATGCGCTGCTCGGTTCGGCGTATTGTGTTGACGAGCTTGCCGTCGCCCTGGCGCGCCGCGTCGAGCTACCCGAAGGAGCGTGCTTCGTGACGCCGGAGGGGCATCTGGTCGATGCGCTGCGGGTTCGCTACCACGCCGCCAGCGGCGATGCGGCGGGCATGGTGCAACGTCGGCAGGCGCGGTCGGATGCCGAGCTAGCGCTGGCGACCTTGGCGCCGGCGCTGGCTGCGGCCGAGCTGGCCGGCGAAAAGGCGGAGTACGACGCGGCCGGGCACGAGGCTGCGCTGAAGTCGCAACGCCAACAGCAAGCGGCGGCCCAGCAACGCTTGCAGGCGCAGATGCGCGAGCTGGCGAAGCACGAATCCGCGGCCACCGAGCGGCGGACGCGGCGCGAGGCGGCGTCACAGGCATGGGCTGACGTGACCGGGCAGCACGAGCACGCCGTGCAGGCAAGGCAAGCGGCGGCCGACGAGCTGCAGGCGGCCGAGGCGACGCTGCCGCCGCTGCAGCAGCAGGCCGAAGCCGCAGCGCAGGCGCGCAAGGCATTCGAGGCGGCTGCCGCGACGCAGCGCGAGCTTCTGCGCAAGGCGGAGCACCATGCGCAGTCGCTGCGGTTTGCGGCCCAAAGCGCGCGGGATCGCCTGACAGAGCTCGCACATCGCCGCGAGGCGCTGGCCGAACAGGTCGCGCAAGTGGGCGATCAGCTCGAGCAGCAACTGATCGAACTCGACGAGACTGGCGGTGCGACACTGGACGGCGAGGTGCAGCTCGCCCTCGATGTGCGGCGTGAACATGAGCTTGGACTGGCGGCGGCCCGTGACGCGCTGAATGGCGTCACGCAGTCGCTGGACGAGCGCGACGCCGACCGGCGGGCGATTGCCACGGCACTGGACCCGGCGCGCGAGGCGCTCGCCGCCCTGAAGTTGCAGGAGCAGGAAGCAAGACTGGCGTACGAGCGCCACGCCGAGGCACTGGTCGAAGCCGGCGCCGACGAGGCGGCCTTGCTGGCGAAGCTGGGCAATGGCGCCAGAGTGCAGCGTCTCGCCGCCGAAATCACGCGGATGACGCAGGCGCTCGAGGCGCTCGGTGCGGTCAACCTGGCCGCGCTGGCCGAACTGGAAAGCGCGCAGGAGCGTGCCGGCTATCTGGGTGCACAGGCCCAGGACCTGGCGTCGGCGGTCGAAATGCTCGAGGCAGCGATCCGGCGGATCGACCGCGAGACGCGCTCGTTGCTGCAGGAAACCTACGGCACGGTCAACGCTAACCTGCAGGCGCTGTTTCCGGCGCTGTTCGGCGGTGGCCACGCCGAGCTGCACCTGACTGGTGATGAAATCCTCGATGCCGGCCTGCAGATCATGGCCCAGCCACCCGGCAAAAAGAACAGCACCATCCATTTGCTTTCGGGTGGCGAGAAGGCACTGACAGCGCTGAGTCTGGTATTCTCGCTGTTCCGGCTCAATCCGGCGCCGTTTTGCCTGCTCGACGAGGTCGATGCGCCGCTCGACGATGCCAATACGCTGCGTTTCTGCAATCTGGTCAAAACCATGGCCGAGCGCACGCAATTCCTCTATATCAGTCACAACAGGCTGACGATGGAAATGGCGGAGCAGCTCGTCGGCGTGACGATGCAGGAGCAGGGCGTGTCGCGCGTGGTGGCGGTCGATATCCAGCAAGCGCTGACGATGCGCGATGCGGCACTTGCGACGTGAGCGAAGTGCAAGGTGAACCGTAGCCTTGAGTTGAACCGAACGAATCCGGAATAATCCTACCGTTGCAGGTGCAACGGGAAAGACGTGCAGAAACCATGACAGACTTACAACTCGGATCGCTGATTGCCGGCGGCGTCATTGTCGCCGCGGTCTATGCCTTCAACTGGTGGCAGGAACACCGCTACCGCAAGCAGGCGCAGCGCGCGTTCGCGCAGAACCAGCCCGACGTGCTGCTCGATACGCAGAAGAACATGGTACGGCCAGCGGCCAGCGGCCAGCGACTGGAGCCGATGATCGAACCGGCTCCCGCGACGGTGCTTCGCCGCGAGCCGCAGCTCGACGTGCCCGAAGTCGACATCGAAGACGACCAGCCGGCGTTCGACGTCGATGCCTCGCCGGCACCTGCACCCGCGCCGGAACCGGTCGCCAAGCAGGTCGAACTTCAGGACGTCGAAGTGCTGGCAACGAGCCAGCTCGATTCGTCGCTCGATTTCATTGCCGAAGTCCACGCCGGCGAGCCGATTGCCGCCGTGTCGGTGCCGCAGTTGCCGGCGCCGAAGCGGGTGATGCTGCTGGGGCTGAGCGAGTCCGGCCAGTGGGAGGTCGTCAGCGCGCGCAGCACCGCCTACTACACCGAACTGCGTGCCGGTCTGCAGCTGGCCGACCGCCAGGGGTCGCTGACCCAGGAGCAGCTCAACGCCTTCTGCATGGCGGTGCAGCAGTTTGCCGATGCGCACGAGGCGGTGGTGACCTTCCCGCAGCGCTCGGGCAAGCTGACGGCCGCCAAGGAGCTCGACGAGTTCTGCGCCTCGGTCGACGTGCTGATCGGCATGAACATCGTCACGCAGGGGCGGCCCTTCCCGATGGAGCGCGTACGTCAGTTCGCCGAGCAGTCCGGCCTGGTGCGCGGCGCCGACGGCCTCTACCACTACCGTAGCGAGTCGGGCAAGGCGCTGTTCTCGCTGGTCAATCAGGACCAGAGCCCGTTCGGCAATACCAGCGAGGGGCTGACCTTCCTGTTCGACGTGCCGCGCGTTGCCGGCGGCCTGCCGGTGTTCGATCACCTGAGCGAGATTGCGCAACAGCTGGCAGGCCTGCTCGCGGGCGAGCTGGTCGACGACTCGGGGCGTCCGCTGGCGCCGGGCAGCATTGCCAATATCCGCACGCAGTTGTCGAGCATCTACGCACAGATGGACGACCGCGGCATTGCACCGGGCTCGATGGCGGCGCTGCGGCTGTTTGCCTGATCGAACGAATGCTCTGAATGCGCCGCTGCCAGTCAGCGGCGTTTTCATTTGGACCGAAGACATGACGATTTCCGATTCCGTGCTCGCCCGTGCGGCCGAACTCCGTGCACTGTTGCACCGCTATGGCCACGAGTACTACGTGCTTGATGCACCAACGGTGCCCGATGCCGAGTACGACCGGTTGTTCCGCGAGCTCGAGGCGATCGAGCTGGCGCATCCGGAGCTGAAAGCCGCCGATTCGCCGACGCAGCGTGTCGGCGGACAACCCTTGCCGCAGTTCGAGCCGGTGCGCCATGCAGTGCCGATGCTGTCGATCCGGACCGAGACCGACGTGAGTGCGGCCGGTGCGCTGGCTTTCGATGCCAGCGTACGCAAGGAGCTGGCGCTCGGTGATGGTGATGCGCCGGTCGATTACGTTGCCGAACTGAAGTTCGACGGTCTGGCGATCAGTTTGCGATACGAAGCGGGCGTGCTCGTCCGGGCGGCGACACGCGGCGACGGCATGACCGGCGAGGACGTCACGCAGAACATCCGCACGATCGGCCAGATTCCGCTGCGGCTGCACGGCGATGCACCACCGCTGCTCGAAGTGCGCGGTGAGGTCTACATGCGTCGCGACGATTTCGATGCGATGAACGAAAAACAGGAAGCCGCGGGCGCCAAGACCTTCGTCAACCCGCGCAACGCAGCCGCCGGCGCGGTGCGCCAGCTCGATCCGGCGATTGCCGCGATGCGGCCGCTGTCGTTCTTCGCCTACGGTGTTGGCGAGGTCGACGGCTGGCAGCCGGCGGCGCATTCGGATCTGCTCGATGCGCTGCAGGGCTTTGGTCTGCCGGTGTGTGCCGAGCGCGTCCGGACGCGGGGCGGGGCCGGGCTGGTGGCGTTTCACGACCGCGTTGCCGCGCTGCGCGCCGACTTGCCGTTCGATATCGACGGCGTCGTTTACAAGGTCGATTCGCTTGCGCTCCAGCAGGAGCTCGGCTTCCGTTCGCGCGAACCGCGCTGGGCGGTCGCGCACAAGTTTCCGGCGCAGGAGGCGCTGACGACGGTCGAGGCTATCGACGTCCAGGTTGGCCGGACCGGTGCGATCACGCCGGTAGCGCGGCTGGTGCCGGTCTTCGTCGGCGGCGTGACCGTGACCAATGCGACGCTGCACAACGAGGACGAGGTGCGCCGCAAGGACGTGCGCGTCGGCGACACGGTCATCGTCCGCCGTGCCGGCGACGTGATTCCCGAAGTGGTTGGTGTGGTGCAGGCCGAACGGCCGATGGTCGAGCGCCCCGGAGCCGATATGTTCGATACGGTGCGAGAGCCGAAGTATGCGCCGTTCGAGCTGCCGAAAGCCTGCCCGGTCTGCGGCTCGCACGTGGTCCGCGAGGAGGGCGAGGCAATCGCGCGCTGCTCGGGCGGGCTGTTCTGCTCGGCGCAGCGCAAGGAGGCGATCCGTCACTTCGCCGGTCGGCGGATGATGGATATCGACGGTCTGGGCGAGCGCTATATCGACAATCTGGTCGATCTCGATTACGTGCACGGCGTTGCCGATTTGTACCGGCTGACGCTGGCTGACATGCTCGAGATGAAGCGTCGCGCCGACGAACGTGACAGCGTAGTGCCGGAAACGGTCAAGGCCGGCCAGATTGCGAGCAAGTGGGCCGAGAACCTCATCGCCGGTATCGCTGCGAGCAAGCGCCCGCCGCTTGCGCGGCTGCTGTTCGCGCTCGGCATCCGTCATGTCGGCGAGTCGACCGCCAAGACGCTGGCCGACTGGTTTGGCGATCTCGCGCTGATCCGCAAAGCGCCGGCGCCGCTGTTGCGCGTGCTGCCCGATGTCGGTGCGACCGTTGCCGATTCGATTGCCGATTTCTTTGCCGAACCGAAAAACCAGCAGGCGCTCGACGCTTTGCTCGGTGCCGGTGTTGCCGCGGCCGATACCCATCCGCCGAGTGCGGAATGGCGCGACAGGCTGGCTGTGGCCGAGCTCTATGCCGTGCTGGGCGTGCCGAAGCTGACGCCGCTGCGCGCGCGCCAGCTGGCCGAAGTGGCGCCGACGCCCGCGGTGCTGGCTGCGGCCGGTGTGGCAAGCTTGGGTGGGCTGCCTGCGGATGTGCTTGCCTCGTTGCAGGCCTGGCTGGCGGTCGACGGCCGCCGTGCCATGCTGAACGAGCTCGACGCGCAGCGCGAGGTGTTGTTGGCGAGTCTGCCGGCGCAGGCGGAAGCGGCCGGCGTGCTCGCCGGCAAGACGCTGGTGCTGACCGGAACGTTGCAGACCTTGAGTCGCGATCAGGCGCAGGCGCTGATCGAGGCTGCCGGTGGCAAGGTGTCGGGCAGTGTGTCGAAGAAGACCGATTACGTCGTCGCCGGCGACGCGGCGGGATCGAAACTTGCCAAGGCGGCGTCGCTTGGCGTTGCCGTGCTGGATGAGGCGGGGTTGCGTGCGTTGCTGGCTGGCTAAATGTTTATTTTTATGAACGTGTAACGAAGGTGCGCTAGGCTTGCCTTTGCGGTTCAAATTGTTGAACAATGACGCGATGCGCAAATCCGACATCCTGAGCCTGTTTGGCAACCAGGCCCGCCTTGCCGATGCACTCGGCCTGGGGCGGTCTGCGGTCTCGCAATGGCCCGACGTGCTGACGCAGCGCCAGTCCGACCAGGCGATGGGTGCAGCACTGCGGCTGGGTTTGCTAGCACAAGACTACAAAGGAGCAACTTCGATGCAGAAAATCCGCAAGGCCGTATTCCCCGTTGCCGGCATGGGCACCCGCTTCCTGCCGGCCACCAAGGCCAGCCCGAAGGAGATGATGCCGGTCGTCGACAAGCCGCTGATCCAGTACGCGGTCGAGGAGGCGCTCGATGCCGGGATTACCGAAATGGTGTTCATCACCGGCCGCAACAAGCGCAATATCGAAGACCATTTCGACAAGGCGTACGAGCTCGAGAGCGAGCTCGAGGCCAAGGGCAAGCAGAAGCTGCTCGACATCGTCCAGTCGATCATTCCGAAGTCGGTGACGTGCATCTATATCCGCCAGCCCGAAGCGCTGGGGCTGGGGCACGCGGTGCTGTGCGCCGAGCCGGTGGTCGGCGACGAGCCGTTCGCGGTCATCCTTGCCGACGATCTGATCGACGGCGGCACGACGTCGGAAATGGCGCGCATGGTCGAAGTCTTCGGCGATACGCACTGCGCGGTGCTCGGCGTCGAAGAGGTGCCGCAGGAGGAAACCAGCTCGTACGGCATCGTCGCGGTCGACGGCACCAACGGCCGGCTGCGCATCAACAACATCGTCGAAAAACCCAAGCCCGAAGAAGCGCCGTCGAATCTCGCCGTCGTCGGCCGCTACATCCTGACGCCGCGCATTTTCCACCACCTGCAGCACGTGCAGCCGGGCAAGGGTGGCGAGATCCAGCTCACCGACGGCATCTTCGCGCTGATGCAGGAGCAGCACATCCTTGCGCACAAGCTCAAGGGTACGCGTTACGACTGCGGCTCCAAGCTCGGCTACCTGAAGGCGACGCTGGCTTACGGCCTCAAGCACCCCGAGGTCGGCGGCGAGTTTGCCGAATACCTGAGCCGCTTCACGCTGCCGAGGGGCTGATCGGCCGTGTTCGATCAAGGGCGGCCTGCGGGCCGCCTTTTTCGTTTGCGCCTTCGCCAGTGCATATGATTGAAGGGCCGGCGCCGCGTGGCTGAACCGGTTCGGAGCGATCATGCTGGCCATCATCGGCGGCGCCGGAGCGGCGAGCCTGACGGGATTGAGCGTGCAGCAGCGGCTGATCGTGCGGACGCCGTACGGCGAGCCGTCCGGGCCGCTGATCATCGGCGAGCTGGCCGGCCGATCAGTCCTCTTCCTGGCTCGTCACGGCTACGGTCACACCATTCTGCCGCACCGGATCAACTACCGCGCCAACATCTGGGCGCTGGCCGAGCAGGGCGCGACCCGCGTCGTCGCGCTTGCATCGGTCGGCGGAATCAAGCCGTCGCTGCGCCCGGGCGTGCTGGTGCTGCCCGACCAGCTCATCGATTACACCTGGGGCCGGCAGCAGACATTTTTCGACGGCGGCGACCAGGCGATCACGCATGTCGACTTCACCGAACCCTACGATGGCGCAATCAGGAGCGAGCTGCTGCGGGCGGCCGCGCAGACCCGGGTGCCGCTGGTCGATGGCGGCGTCTACGCCTGCGTGCAGGGGCCGAGGCTGGAAACCGCAGCCGAGATCCGCAAGATCCGCCGCGACGGCGCCGACATGGTCGGCATGACGGCCATGCCCGAGGCGGTACTGGCGCGCGAAATGAATCTGGCGTACACAACACTGGCAATTTCAGTAAACTGGGCCGCCGGCGTGGCGAAAAGCCGCATGGAAGTATCGCAATTGGATGCCGCAGTCGTTCTCGAGCGGAGAATGCCCGATTTGCTTGCGATTTTGCTGGCGATTGAATGATTTTGATTGGAAGCAATGATGAAGGCTGTGATTCTGGCGGGTGGCTTGGGTACGCGGATTCTGGAAGAAAGCCACCTAAAGCCAAAACCGATGATTCAGGTCGGTGGCCGACCGCTGCTCTGGCACATCATGAAAATCTATTCGTCGCATGGCGTGAATGACTTCATCATCTGCCTTGGGTACAAGGGTTACGTCATCAAGGAGTATTTCGCCAATTACTTCATGCACATGTCGGATGTGACGATCGACCTTTCGAACAACAGCATCACCGTGCATGAGCAAAAGGGTGAGCCGTGGCGCGTGACGCTCGTCGATACCGGCGAGACGACGATGACCGGCGGAAGGCTCAAGCGCGTCGCCCGTTATCTCGATCCGGACGAACCGTTCTGCTTTACCTACGGCGATGGCGTTGCCGATATCGATCTGAGCGCTGAAATCGCCTTCCATCGCTCGCATGGCTGCTGGGCAACGGTCGCTGCGGTGCAGCCACCGGGACGATACGGGGCGCTGATCCGCAGCGAAGACAGGGTCACCGGCTTCGTCGAAAAACCGCAGGGCGATGGTGGCTGGATCAACGGCGGTTTCTTTGTGCTCGATCCACGCTGTATCGAACTGATCGACGGCGATGAAACGAGCTGGGAAATCGAGCCGATGCAGCGATTGGCGCAAGCAGACCAGTTGATGGCGTACGAGCATTCGGGCTTTTGGCAGCCGATGGATACGCTGCGCGAGAAAAACCTGCTCGAATCGCTATGGGATTCCGGTAATCCGCCGTGGAAATCATGGACGTGAACCTCGCATATCGCGGCAAGCGCGTTTTCATTACCGGCCACACCGGCTTCAAGGGTGGCTGGTTGCTGACGCTGCTGAATACGCTTGGCGCCGAAGTGCACGGTTTTGCGCTGGCGCCCGATACCAGCCCCAATCTGTTCGAACTGGCCGATCTGCAGAGCATGCTGGCTTCGCACACCATCGGCGATATTTGCCAGCCGGATTTGCTCAGGCAGGCCATCGATCGGGTTCGGCCCGAGATCGTCTTTCACCTGGCCGCGCAACCTCTGGTGCGGGCCAGCTACCGCGCCCCCATCCTCACCTGGCAGACCAATGTGCTCGGCACCGCGCACGTGCTCGAAGGCGTCCGTCATTGCCCGTCGGTTCGCGCCGTCGTCGCAGTGACCACCGACAAGTGCTACGACAACCGCGAATGGCACTGGGGCTACCGCGAAACCGATCGGCTCGGCGGATATGATCCGTACTCGGCCAGCAAGGCCGCATGCGAGCTGCTGGTCGACAGCTACCGCAAGTCCTATCTGGAAGAGCGGCAGACGATCATCGCCACTGCACGTGCCGGCAACGTGATCGGCGGTGGCGACTGGGCGGAGGATCGGCTGATCCCCGACGCGGTCCGCGCAGTGCAGCAGCGGCAGCCGCTGGTGCTGCGCAGGCCCGCCGCTACGCGGCCATGGCAGCACGTGCTGGCGCCGCTGCATGGTTATCTGTTGCTCGGTGCGTGCGCGCTGCGGGGCGACCCGCAGGTGAACGGTGCGTTCAATTTCGGCCCGAACGCACAAGGCAATCTCGCCGTCGGCGAACTGCTGCACCGTTTGCAGCGATACTGGCCCGAACTGCAAACGCTTCACCAACCCGATTACGATGCGCCGCACGAAGCGGCGCTACTGCACCTCGATTCGAGCAAGGCGCAACAGCTGCTGGGCTGGCAGTCGCGCTGGTCGCTCGACGAGTCGTTGCAGTACACGGCCGACTGGTACCGCACGGTGCTCGATGAGCCGCAACAGGCCCGGGCGCTGACGCTGTCGCAAATCGAACGGTATTTCTCATGACTGTACCACCCAGCCACGCTCATCACTGCCGCGCCTGCGGCGCCGGGCTAGTCGACTCGTTCGTCGACCTGGGCCTGTCGCCGGTATCGAACGCCTTCGTTGCCGAGCGCGATCTCGACCGCGGCGAGATGTACTACCCGTTGCACGCGATGGTCTGCCGCAACTGCTGGCTGGTGCAGCTGACCGAGGTCTTGCGTGCCGATACGCACTTCCACGACGACTACGTCTATTTTTCGTCGTATTCGAGTTCGTGGCTCGTGCACGCCGAGCGCTACGTCGCCGACATGGTGGCGCGCTTCGCGCTTGATCGCGCCAGCCAAGTGATCGAGATCGCCAGCAACGACGGCTACCTGCTGCAGTATTTCGTGAAGCGGCAGATTCCCTGTCTTGGCGTCGAGCCGACCGCAAGTACCGCCCGCGCCGCCGAGGCCAGAGGCGTACCGACGCTGCAGACCTTCTTCGACGCGCAGACTGCGAACGAGCTGGCCCGATCGGGCAGGAAGGCCGACCTGCTGCTCGGCAACAATGTCCTCGCCCACGTTCCCGACATCAACGGTTTTGTTGCGGCGATGCCGATCTTGCTGGCCGACGAGGGCGTGATCACGCTGGAGTTCCCGCACCTGCTGCGCTTGATAACCGGCCAGCAGTTCGACACGATCTACCACGAGCACTATTTCTACCTGTCGCTGACGGCGCTGCTGCCGGTATTTGCGCAAGCCGGGCTGAGGATTTTCGACGTCGAGACTCTACCGACCCACGGCGGCAGCCTGAGAATCTACGGCTGCCATGCCGGCGCACGACACGAAGAAACCGCCGCGGTGCACGCGATGCTCGACCACGAGGTGTCGGCCGGACTGACCGACCCGGCGACCTATCATGCCTTTGCCGAGCGTGTTCGTACGCTCAAGCGTGACTTGCTCGCCTTTCTGGTCGATGCCAAGCGCAACGGCAAGCGGATCGTCGGTTACGGTGCCGCGGCCAAGGGCAACACCCTGTTCAACTACTGCGGTATTGGTCGCGACTTCGTCGACTACGTCGTCGATCGCAATCCTGCCAAACAAGGCAAATACCTGCCCGGCAGCCGGATTCCGGTGCGGCCGCCCGAGTTCGTCATGCAAGACAAGCCCGATTGCCTGCTGATCCTGCCGTGGAACATCAAGGACGAAATTGTCGCCGATATGGCCGGCATCCGCGACTGGGGCGGACAATTCGTCGTGCCGATTCCGGCGGTAACGGTGCTGCGATGATTTTTCACCCGACGCCGATTCCAGGCGCCTTCGTCATCGAATCCGAACCGCTTTGCGACGAACGGGGTTTCTTTGCCCGGACGATGTGCGTGGAGCAATTCGCCGAACATGGCCTTAACGGCCGGTTCATCCAGCAAAGCGTGTCGTGGAACGAGAAACGGGGAACGCTGCGCGGCCTGCATTACCAGACCGCACCGCTCGAAGAGGAAAAACTGGTCGCCGTTCACAAGGGGGCGATCTTCGACGCGATCGTCGATTTGCGTGGCGATTCACCCGCCTACCGGCAGTGGCATTCGGTCGAGCTCAGTGAGCACAACGGCTTGCAGCTCTATATTCCGAAGGGCGTCGCGCACGGGTTTCAGACGCTCGAAAACGATACGCTGGTTTTTTATCAAATGACCGTACCGTACGACCCCGCCTGTGCCGCGGGTATTGCGAGCTTCGATCCGGCACTGGTAATTGCCTGGCCAATCGTGCCGGCAGTGAGCATGTCCGAAAAGGACAAGTCGCTGCCAGCGCTGCAGAATTGATCTGACGAGAGGAAAATCGAATGAACAAGGCCGAGCAATTGTCCGCCGCCTTCCAGAAACTGGCCGCGAGCGAATCAATGCGCTCATCGTTCGTTGAAATGCTGCTCGATTTCGAGCAGCGGAACCAGCTCATCGATTTCGATATCCGCGAGGAAATCACCGGCCCGCTGGTCGATGCGCTGTTTGTCGAGGGCGAGCCGCTGGTCAAGGCATTGAGCGGCGGGCTGAAATTCGAGTTCCTTTATCGCTCGAAGATTGCCCGTGATTTCGTCATGGCCGACAGGCCGGTTCCCGACCATGTCTGGGAGCCGCAAACGAGCAAGTTGCTGCTGCACTTTGCCGGCCGCTGCCGGAACATCGTGATCGGCGGGGCGTACTTCGGCGACCAGGCGGTGCTTCTTGCCAAGGCCGTTGCCGCTGCCGGCGGGGTTGTGCACGCGTTCGAGCCCAACGACGACCAGCGCAGGATGCTCGAGCGCAATCTGCAGTTGAACGGGCTCGACAACGTGCGAATCCGTCCCGAGGGTTTGTGGTCCGACAGTTCGACCACACTGAAGCTGGTCGGCTATGACTCGTTCGCCAGTACCGAGGTCGTCGACGCAGGTGGCTTTGCCACGGTGGCGCTGCGCGACTACTTCGGCAAGGACGGCGGACCCGACCTGATCATGCTCGATATCGAGGGGGCGGAACTCGCCGCGCTGCAGGGCGCGTCGCCATATCTGACGCTGGACGCCGCGCATGCGCCGATCATCGTGTTCGAGGTCCACCGCAGCTATGTCGACTGGGATGCGGGCCTGGCCAACACCGAGATCGTTTCGCTGCTGTCGAGCAATGGCTACGTCGTCTATGCGCTGCGCGACTACAACTCCAACCGCGACATGAGTGGCGAGCCGATCGAGCTGATCCCGGTGGATTCGGTCTACCTCGACGGACCGCCGCACGGGTTCAACATGGTGGCGGTCAAGGATGCGTCCCTGCTCGAAGGTGCCGGGTTCAGCATCTGCCGGAACGTCAGCCCCAAACTGTTGCGCCATCGCAACCCGGCGCTGCACGCACCGCTGCGCCGTGGCTGAGCGTCTCACTATCGTCGGCGCGAGCGGCTTCATCGGCGGTGCTCTTGCCGAAGTGCTGCGGCGTCAAGGTTTCGAGCCATCCTGTCCGACACGGCACGAACTGCCGGGCCTCGTCGACCAGGACCTCGGGACCGTCTTCTATTGCGCCGGCGCAACGGCCGATTACCTCGCGTCGCCGGCCTCGACGATCGACGTCCACGTGAACCTGTTGTCGCGCTTGCTGCTCTGCAACAAGGTCGGCCGGCTCGTTTATCTGTCGTCGGTGCGCCTGTACGACACGCTCGGCGACCGGCTGGTCGACGAGCAAACACCGCTTCAGCTCGATCCCGCATCGAAGCGGCACCTGTTCGACCTGTCGAAGGCGCTGGGCGAAAACCTGTGCCTGACGCTCGCCGGCCCACGCAGCGTGGTCCTGAGGCTGGGGTGCGTCTACGGCTGGACGAGCCGGGCGCACGGCTTCCTGAGCGGGCTGCTGTCGCAGGCGAGGCTGGCACGTGCATTCCGCGTCGATTCGTCTCCCGCCATCGTCCGCGATTACATCCATATCGACGACGTCGTCGATTCGATACTGAAGATCGCCGGCTCGGAATACGCGGGTATCGTTAACGTTGTCTCCGGCCGGAACGTGAGCAACGCCGATATTGCGGCGGTTTTTTCAGACCAAGGCTGGCAGATCGGCTATTCGGGCACCGGCGGAGCGGCTGCACTCCCCAGCTTCAACAGCATCTTGCTGCAATCGTTCGGCGTCCGGCCGGCGCCGGTGCAGGAGAAGGTCGGCCAGTACCTGCAGGGATTACGCGATGGAACTGATTGACCAGACGCGCGAAGGTCTGCTCGACTACACGAGTACGCAGATCTGCCATTTCTTTCCCGACGGTAGGGCCGATGCCGTCCGGCGCGAGCTGGATCGCCATCTTGACGATGCGCTGGCCCGTACCGGCACGTGCATCGACGCGGTGCGGATGTGGCAGCCCGGCAAGTTCAGCCATCTGCACTCGACGCAGTACTGCCTCTATCTGTACTTCCTTGCGAACACGCTCTGGCGCGCCGGCGGTGATACCCGGGTCGCCACGCGCTTGTTCCTGCTGAACAAGACACTGAACGGGATCGACCTGTTCTACGAAGTGGAAATGCCTGATGTGTTCTTCATCGGGCATTCGGTCGGAATCGTACTGGCCAAGGCCACGTACGGCAGCCATCTGGTGCTCTATCAGAACTCGACCGTCGGCAAGAATCACGGAGTCGCGCCGGTGATCGAGCCGGGCGTGGTGATGTATCCGAATACCGCGATCATCGGCCGATCGCACATCGGGCGGAATGCCGTACTGTCGCAAGGGGTGAGCGTGGTCAATCGCGACGTGCCGCCCGATCAGCTGGTGTTTGCCGGCGCCGACCGGCTGATTTTCAAGCCCAACCGGCGCGACATCCTGGCCGATATTTTCCGGTTGTAAGCGCTGCCGCGCGGATGATGCCGCGCGGCGACGTTACTGCGGCTGAAACCGTGCTTCGGCCAGCGCCGCGATGCCCTGAGCAGCGGCGTGTTCACCTTGGGCGATCAGCATTTCCATCAGCCGCAGATAGTATTCGGGCCGATCCGGCGCAGCGTCGAGCGCGTTCGACAGATAACAGACCGCCATTGTGTGGCCGTTGGCAAAGTCGGCCTCGGCCAGTGCGGCCAGCGCGTCGGGCTGGCGCGGCAGGCAACCCAGAATCCGCTCCGCCTGCTGATAGACCCGCGGCCAGTTGTGCTCGGCGACCGACCGGGCCAGCGGCGCCAATTCCTGTTCGAGCGGGACACGATTGCCATTGCTGATGAATACCTGCGCTTGTTGCTGGGGCGTTACAGGGGCTGGCGCCACTTCGGCCCCCTGGTGGTTGCACCAGTTGATCCACGCCTGCCTGAGCGCATTGTCGAAATAGACGGCGAAGCGCTGCTCGTCCATCAGCGGGCCGCGTTCTACATGCTCGCGCAGCGACAGCCGCAGCTGGTTGAGTGCATTGACATCGCTTGCCAGTGCAACCGCCTTGCCCAGATATTCGGCCTCATCGCTCGCCAGCCATTCGCCGAGCCCGGTGGCGGTCAGCAGCGAAGTGGAAATCCGGCTGCGGTAGCTGTCGCCGATCATCGAAACCAGCGGCACCCCCATCCACAAGGTGTCGAACGTGGTAGTGCCGCCGGTGAGCGGGAAGGGGTCCAGCGCGATGTCGATCTGGTGATAGGTCAGGTACTGATTGGTCGATGTGCGCGGAATCAGGATCAGCCTTGATTCGTCGATGCCGCTCCGGGTGCAGCGCTCGACCAGCGACCGGCGGACTTCCGGATTCTCCAGGCCGTTTGCCTCTATCAGCAGCTTGGCATTCGCCATGCGCCCGAGCAGTCTGCCCCAGGCATCGAGCGTCTGCTTGCTGAGTTTGGACAGGTTGTTGCAGGTGCCAAAGGTGATGAAGCCATTGCTAAGCGCCGGGGTGGGTTTGACCTGGTAGTCGGGCCAGTAACGCTGCAGCGGGTTGCGGATGCACGGCCGGTAGACGCAGAACGGCGCCGGCAGGTAGTACAGGGCCTCGCTGTACTCGCCGTCCCGGGCGCAGGCATCGGCGACCTCGTCGGTGATCCGGATGTCGATGCTGCTCAAGCCGGTCGTGCCCGGGTAGCCCAGCCACGTCACCTGGACGGGGGCGGGCTTGCAGGCAAGCACGTGCAGTGCGTGTCCGCTGGTATGACCGGACAGGTCGATCAGAACGTCGATCCGGTCGTCCCGGATCTGCCGGCAGCGGGCGTCGGTATCGAACGATGCAAATGACTGGAAGCGATCGAAGTAGCGGCTCAAGCGCTCGGTCACGACATCGCTGGTCGTGTGCGTGTTGTAGCCGAAGAGCTCGAACTGGCTGCGGTCGAGCCGCGCCAGCAGCGGTTCGAGGAAATAGGCCGCAGCATGGCTGCGGAAGTCGCCGGAAACAAAGCCAAGCCGCAGCCGGCGCCATGGTGCAGGATCATTTGGAAACGGGGCAGGATCCTTGGCTTCGTCGCCGATCTTGCGTGCGTACGCCGCGCTTGCATCGACCACTTCTTGCAGCGGTGTTTCTGCGTCGTACTGCATGGCCAGCAGCATGTTGCTGTGGGCCAGCTCGGCATCGGGAGCAATGGCCAATGCCTTGCGGTAGTGGCGGATGGCCTCGCCGGGCCGGCCGGTGTCGAGGTAGTAGTTGGCCAGATGCGTGAGCGCCAGCGGCTGGTCCGGCGAGATCGCCAGTGCCTTCTGGCAGGCCTGCAGCGAGTCGTCGAACCTGCGCGTCTGACGCGCGAGGCTTGCTAGCGACAGCCAGGCCAGCGCATCCCCCGGCGCCAGTTCGACGGCGGTACTCGCGTAGGCGAGCGCGCGTTCGTTTTCGCCGAGGCGGCGCAGCAGATTGCCGAGATTGAAGTTCAGCTCGAAATTGTCCGGGTGCGCTGCAAGTCCCGCCTCATACAGGGCGAGCGCCTGTCCGAATTCGTACTTGGCCTCGAGCAAAACGCCAAGATTGGCGCAGGCATAGGCGTTGCCGTGATCATCTTGCAACAGATCCCGACACAGCGCTTCCAGCGGCGCCGGATTGCCCTGGTTGTGCATCTGTTCGGCCAGCACTTGCCGCGACTCGAGCCGTTGATCGACCGGGGGGGATTGATGCGACGTGAGGGGCGCTTGGACATCTGGACTTCCTCGGTCAGTGAGCGCGTCACTATACCGCGTTCGGAAGTGCCCTAAGCCGCTTCGCAACCGGTCGCCGCGCCGATGCGAGCAAAAAAATTTAAGCAAACGCTAAAGTTCGGCCCCGGCGTGACGATAAGGCAAACAAGGACGCAGCAACGCTGGTCCGGCTTCCCAAAAATAATCGTCTCTCTATCGGAGAAACATCATGGCTCAAGTCATCAACACCAACGTTGCTTCGCTCAATTCGCAGCGCAACCTCGGTACCTCGCAAGCCAGCCTCAATACCTCGCTGCAACGCCTGTCGTCGGGCCTGCGCATCAATAGCGCCAAGGACGACGCCGCCGGCCTGTCGATCTCGGAGCGCATGACCAGCCAGATCCGCGGCCTGGATCAAGCCAAGCGCAACGCCAACGACGGCATCTCGATGTCCCAGACCGCCGAAGGCGCGCTGAGCTCGGCCGGCGACATGCTGCAACGTATTCGCGAGCTCGCCGTGCAGTCGGCCAACTCGACCAACTCGGCCAGCGACCGCCAGTCGCTGCAGAACGAAGTGACCCAGCTCGTTTCCGAACTGGACCGCATTTCGACCACGACCGAATTCAACGGCAAGAAGCTGTTCGACGGTTCGTTCGGTACTGCCCAGTTCCAGGTCGGCGCCAATGCCAACCAGACGATTTCTGCCAGCGCAGCCAACCTGCGCACCACCAACTACGGCAACAACCAGGTCGGCGCGGCCGGCGCGGGTCTGGGTGCCGGCTCGGTCGCCGGTGCCGGTTCGGAAGCGTCGCTGGTGACCTCGGGTGCCTTCGATGTCAACGGTTTCATCGGCAGCAAGACGATCAACGTCGCCACCGGCGCAACTGCCAAGACCATTGCGCAAGACGTCAACAACGCATCGAACACCACCGGCGTGACCGCATCGGCACGTACCGATGCCAAGGTGAGCTTCAGCGCTGCTGGCGCATACAACCTCAAGATCATGGGTGAGAACTCGACCGCTGAAACCGTGTCGTTCACGCTGTCGGCTTCTTCGGGTGCAGACGGCCTGGCTGCCGCAGTCACCGCGTTCAACGACAAGTCGGCCAAGACCGGTGTGACCGCATCGCTCGCTTCCGACAACAGCGGCATCATCCTGACCAGCGCCACCGGTGAGAACATCAAGCTGCAGGATACCGCCACGGCCAACGCCGGCACGACCTCGGTCCAGGCACTCAAGGCAGACCAGACCACGGCGCTTGGCGCGTCGCGCACCCTCGCGGCCGACACCACGGCCGACGGCGTGCTGGTCACCGGTCAACTGACGTTCGACTCGGAAAAATCGTTCTCGGCCGTTCAGGCGGCTGGCGGCACCAACGTGCTCGGCGCGGTCGGTGCAGCAACGGTCAACTCGACGCTGAACAAGGTTTCGTCGCTGGACATCACCAGCTTCGCCAACGCCACCGAAGCCCTGAAGACCGTCGACTCGGCTCTCTCGCTGATCAACAACGAACGTGCCAAGTTCGGTGCCGTGCAATCGCGCTTCGAGAACACCATCTCGAACCTGCAATCGACGTCGGAGAACCTCTCCGCTTCGCGCAGCCGCATCCGCGATACCGACTTCGCTTCGGAAACCGCCAACATGACGCGCAACCAGGTGCTGCAACAAGCTGGCACCGCGATGCTGGCACAGGCCAACGCGCTGCCGAACCAGGTGCTGAGCCTGCTCCGCGGCTAAGCCTACGGTTTGACCTTGCGTTAAACTGATAAGCCCCGGCCGTGTGCCGGGGCTTTATTGCAGGAGAGGGAACCCATGACGATTTCGTCGATCAATCCCCCGGCCCAGACGCCGGCGCTGCAGCAATACGGAGATGCAAGACAGCCCGCTGCCCAGTTTGCCGCGGCCGTACAGTCGGCCAACGGCAGCGTTGCAAGCAACCCGGATGCCGTGCAGGCACTGACGCCAAAGCAGCAGGCCGCCGCGGTCGAGGATGCAGTAAAGAAATTGAATGAAACGGTGCAATCGATGCAGCCGGAAGTGGGTGTCGAGTTCAGTGTCGACAAGGACACGCAGATCCCGCTGATCAAGGTCATCGACACGCAATCGAAGGAAGTCATCCGGCAGCTTCCGACCGAGGAGGCGCTGAACATTGCCAAAAGCATCGACAAGCTCCGCGGCTTGCTGGTGCGCGACAAGGCTTGACCTCGCAATACGTCTGAAAAGGAAACCCCATGGCAACGATTACCTCGAACGGCGGCTCAGGGCTCGACATCAATTCGATTGTCAGCCAGCTGATGCAGATCGAGCAGCAGCCGATCGCCAAGCTCAACTCGAAGGAGGTGAGCTTCCAGTCGCAGCTGAGCGCGCTGGGCGCGGTCAAGGGGGCGGTGTCGGGGTTGCAGAGCGCCATGGCGGCGTTGCTCGACATCAACAAGCTCAACGGTGTGAAGACGACGTCGAGCGCGTCGGACATCGCGACGATCACCGCCAGCAATACGGCCGATCTCGGCAGCTTTGCACTCGAGGTGTCGCAATTGGCCAAGGCACAGCGCATCACGACCAACGCCACGGATGGTGGTGGCGCGCCGCTGTACAAGAACGCCGATGCGGTACTCGCGACAGGTGACCTGAGCGGACTCAAACTGACGTTTACGTTCGGCACCGCCTCGGGCGGCGGATTTACCACCAACCCGGACGTCAAGGCGGCGACCGTTGATCTGAGCGATGCCAACAAGGACGGCAAGCTTTCCCTGGGTGAAGTGCGCGATGCGATCAACAAGAAATCCGACCTCGGTGTGACTGCGTCCATCGTCAAGGAGACCGACAACAGCGTGCGGCTGGTGCTGACCGGTGCCAAGACCGGCGAAAAAATGGCGTTCAAGCTCGACGTGAATGCCGGCGCAGCAACATCGTCCGGGCTGAATGAACTGGCGTTCGACCCGACCGCACCGTCGGGCAGCTTCGGCATCCTGCCGGGCGACGCTGCGCAGAATGCAAAGGCGAAGATCAACGGCATCGACGTCGTCAGTCAGAGCAATACGCTGACGGATGTAGTTGGCGGCCTGACGATCAACTTGCTGAAAACGACGATCGATTCGGCCGGCAAGTCCACGCCGGTGACGCTGACATCCCAGCGCGACAGTGGTGCGATCAAGACGGCAATGACGGCCTTCGTCAAGGCCTACAACGACATGCAAGCCACGATCAGCTCGGCTTCGGGCTACGACGCGAAAACCAAGACCGGTGGCATCCTGCAGGGTGATGCATCGGTCCGTGGCGTGCAGAATCAGCTGCGGGGCATGCTGGGTGTGTCGTTCGGTAGCGGTGACGACGCGATCAAGACGCTGTCGCAACTGGGTGTCTCGTTCCAGCAGGACGGCAAGCTGGCGCTCGATTCGACCAAGCTCGACAAGGCGGTCACCAACAACCTGGATTCGGTACTGTCGTTTCTCGGCGCCTATGACAAGACCAAGAACCCGACCAAACCGCCGGAATCGACCCAGGACAGCTTCGGCTACAAGCTCAACGACATGCTCGACAAGATGCTGACCAAGGGCGGCACGCTCGACAGCCGTACCGATGGCATCAATCGCAGCATCAAGCTGCTTAGTGATCAGCGGACCACGATGACCGCCAAGCTGACCGAAACCGAAGCCCGGCTGCGCAAGCAGTACGTCGCGCTCGACCAGACGCTGACCAAGATGCAGCAAAGCAGTTCGTCGTTGATGGCGATGCTGGCTAGCCTGTCGGCCAACTGATCGGCACGCTGAAAAGGAAAGACTGATGTTGGGAATGAAAAAAGCGCTGAACGCCTACGGCCAGACCTCGGTGGAAATGGCGGTCGACGTTGCCTGCCCGCACAGGCTGGTGACGATGCTGTTCGACGGCGCGATCAAGGCCGTGGCGATGGCCAGGATGCATCTCGAGGCCGGCAATGTCGCCGAGAAAGGCATGGCGACGTCGAAGGCGATTGCGATCGTCGATGACGGCCTGCGCCTGTCGCTCGACAAGAACCAGGGCGGCGAGCTGGCCGACAACCTCGACGCGCTGTATGAATACATCAGCAACCAGTTGCTGCAGGCCAATCTGCGCAACGATGTCGCGCTGTTCGATGAAGTGCTCGGTTTGCTCGGCGGCCTCAAGCAGTCGTGGGAGGCGATCGACCCGGTAGCGCAAGCCGCACAGGCGGCCGAGGCGCCGCGTCAGGATTCGGCCAGCGTGCTCAGCTATGGCCGCGCCTGATTCCCTCGCGGCGCTGCGCACCCTGCGGGACAGCCTGCTGGGCGTGCAGGCTGCGCTCGACTCCGGCGATCCCGATACGGTGCTCGACGCACTGGCCCGCTACGATGCGGCTGCCGATGCGCAGCAGGTGGTCGACTGGCGCGCCTCGCCACAGCGGGCGCAGGCCGAAGCCTTGCTGCGCGAGTCGCAGGCGCTGCTGGCGGCGCTGATGCCGCTGATCCGCCAGGCGCGGGACGAGTCGCAGGGGGCGCTGCAAAACCTGCACAACACCGATAAACTGAATCGAGCCTATCGCTGAATTCCGGCCCCAAGGGCATCGAGCATGAACGGCATTGTGATCACCTGGCAGCAACTGCTTTACATCAGTCTGGCCCTGATCGTGTTTTACGTCGCGCAGTTGCTGTTCTTTCTCAAGCGGCATGGCTGGCACTGGCCGCACCATAGGGTGTCGTCTGCCGACGCGCTGGCCCAGGAGGTCATTGCGCTGCGGCAGGAGGTGGAGCGGCTCAAGATCAGGCTGGCTGCCCAGCAGGTCGAGGCGGTGGCGAGCGGCATCGAACCGCATGAAGAGCTGCCGGCCGAGTCGCCGTACGCGCACGCGATCCGGCTGGCAAAGCAGGGCGCAGAGGCGTCGCAGGTGGCCTCGGTATGCGGCCTGTCGCGCGGAGAGGTCGACCTGATCATCGCGCTGTACCGCAAGCCGGGGCGTCAATAGCGATGCTGCCGGGCAGTATCGGCCTGCTGCAGCAATACCTGCAGGGCCAGACCCCGCTGATCGATGCCGGGACCTTGCCGGCGCCGACCGAAGCGCCGCTGCTGACGCTGGGCGAGCGCCTTCAGGCCATCGTGCGCAACGAGCTGCCCGGTGGCCGCTTTCTGGTCCAGATCAAGGATCAGTTGCTCGATCTCAACCTGCCACGCAATACCGAGCCAGGCACCACTGTCGAGCTTGAGGTCGTCTCGGCCTCGCCAACGCTGCGCTTTGCCTTGCTGCAAGGCGACGCGACGCCGCGCCCGGCGACGACACTCAGTTCGGCGGCAC
This sequence comes from Jeongeupia sp. USM3, assembly GCF_001808185.1. NCBI lineage: Bacteria > Pseudomonadati > Pseudomonadota > Betaproteobacteria > Neisseriales > Chitinibacteraceae > Jeongeupia > Jeongeupia sp. USM3. The sequence continues at coordinate 409,996 of NZ_CP017668.1, forward strand.
GGGTGCTGGCCGAGCTGCTTCGTCCCGGCGAAGGGAAGCCTGCCGGCGTCGATCCGGTGCCGCTGATGGCTCGCGGCGCGGCGCCCGACGCCATGCAACTGGCGGCACGTCTGACGCAGGTGGTCAACGACAGCGGAATTTTCTACGAATCGCACCAGGCCGACTGGGCGCGCGGCGAACGGCCGCTGCAGGCGTTGATGCGCGAGCCGCAGAACAACCTGCCGGAGGCGCGGGAGCCGGTGTCGCGCGATGCCGGCGCAGCCGGCGGAACGGGCGACGGCAGGCTGAACGATGCCAAGGCCGTGCTGGGCCAGCTCGTGCAACGGCAGCTCGACACCCTCGACCAGAACGGCATCATCTGGCAGGGGCAGGCGTGGCAAGGCCAGCCGTTGCGCTGGACGCTGAACGTCGAAGCGGCCGACGAACATGCCGCCGCCACGGATGATGCCCAGCTCAAGCGCTGGCAAACCCGGCTCGACCTCGACCTTCCGCGACTGGGGTCGGTGTCGGTCGTGGCCGAGCTGCAGGGCGGGCGGTTCAATATCCGCTTTATCGCACCGAGCGACGAGACCCGTGCGGCACTGCAGGGCGGCCAACCAGCCTTGGCTGCGCGCTTTGCTGCCGCGGGGCTGGCGCTGGCCGCGACGCCGGCCATTGTCGACGGTCCGGATGAATAAGCCCAAAAGCCGCCAGCAGGCGGTGGCGCTGGCCTATGGCGAAGGCAGTGGCGCGCCGCGCGTCGTTGCCAAGGGGCAGGGGCTGACCGCCGAAAAAATCATCGAAAAGGCGCACGCGGCCGGGGTGTTCGTCCACGAATCGCCCGAACTGGTGTCGCTGTTGATGCAGGTCGACCTTGACCGGCATATTCCGCCGCAGCTCTACCGTGCGGTGGCCGAGCTGCTGGCCTTCATCTACCTGCTCGAAGCCGGCGCCGACGTCAGTCCGCCGGCGTTCGACCTGCCGGCCGAGCTTTCTCCGCCCGCGGCAGGCGGGCACTCAGAACGCGCCGATCGCCTTGAACATGACGATGACGATCAGCAGCGGCGAGATATAGCGCAGTAGCACGAACAGCGCGCCCACCAGCTTGCCGTTGTCGAGCGCGCCGTCGTTCGACAGGCCGGCGCGCAGCCTGGGCAGCCCGTAGTGCCAGCCGACAAACAGGCAGATCAGGATGCCGCCGAGCGGCAGCAGCACGTTCGAACTCAGGTAATCGAACAGGTCGAACGCATTCAGCCCGAACAGCGTCCAGTGTTGCGTCAGGCTTTGCGACAGCGAAGCCGGTGCACCGAGCAGCGCGATCACGGCCAGCGTGGCCAGCGTGGCCTTCCTGCGACTCCACGACCAGCGCTCGGTCATCATTGCTACCGGCACTTCCAGAATCGACAGGATCGCGCCGAGCGATGCCACCGCAGTCAGGACGAAAAACAGCGTCATGAAGATGCTGCCGCCGGGCATGCTGTCGAATACGGCCGGAATCGTCATGAACACCAGCGACGGGCCGGCGGCCGGCTCGAAACCGAAGGCGAACACGGCCGGAAAGATCGCCATCCCGGCGAGCAGCGACACGCTCAGGTCGGCGAGCATGACGCGCGCGGCCGTGGTCGGGATGTTCTGCTCCGGGCGGAAGTAGCTGCCGTAGGTCAGCATCGTCCCCATGCCGATCGACAGTTTGAAGAACGCCAGCCCCAGCGCAGTCAGCAGTACGCCGGTGTTGATCTTGGTGAAATCCGGTGCGAACAGGAAGCGCAGACCCTCGGCCGCGCCGGGTAGCGTCAGGCTGCGGACGCACAGCGCGATCAGCAGCAGGAACAGCAGTGGCATCAGCTTCTTGGCCGCGGCCTCGATGCCTTTGGATACGCCGAGCATGATGATGCCGCCGGTCAGCGCCAGTACCAGCCATTGCCAGAGCAGCGCCTGTGCGGGCGACGAGACGAGCGCGCCGAAGGTTGCCTTGGCGGCAACCGGATCGGTGTGGCCGAGTGCGCCGGTAAGGCTCTTGACCACATAGGCAAACACCCAGCCGGCCACTTCGGTGTAGAAGGCGAGGATCAGCACCGCGGCCACCAGCCCCATATAGCCGATGCTTTTCCAGAACGGTTGCCTGGGCGAGAGGATCTCGAAGCTGCTGACCGCGTTGGCGCGGGCGGTGCGGCCGAGCATGATCTCGGCGATCATCACCGGCAGACCGACGAGCAGCGTTGCCAGCAGGTAAACGAGCAGGAAACCGGCGCCGCCGTTGGTGCCGGTCAGGTAGGGGAACTTCCAGATGTTACCGAGCCCGACCGCCGAGCCCAGCGTGGCGACCAGAACGCCAAAAGTAGATGTAAAGCCGTCGCGTTGCGCCATGGCGCGTACTCCCGGGTATGGTCGCCGCTCGGGCTGCGCACGGGTCATGCGGGCGACTCAATTGCGTCATAGACCGCGCCGGGATCGCCGGCGAGGACAAAGGCGCGGATTATGACCCCGACCGGCCGATCTGTCGCTTCGGGAAATCCGCAGCGCAGACGCGGTAAAATGAACGGATGAACGCTGAAACACCCGCCACCCCGGCCACCGATGCCCGACTTGCCGCGCTGATCGAGCACGTCAAGGCGCTGCCGCACCTGCCCGGTGTGTACCGCTACCTCGATGCCGAAGGGGCCATACTCTACGTCGGCAAGGCACTCGACCTGCGCAAGCGCGTCGGTTCGTACTTCCAGAAGAGCGACCATGGCCCGCGCATCCGGCTGATGCTGGCGCAAGTCGCGAAAATCGAGACGACGGTCGTGCGCAGCGAAGCCGAAGCGCTCGTGCTCGAGAACAACCTGATCAAGGCGCTTTCACCGCGGTACAACATCCTGTTCCGCGACGACAAGAGCTATCCCTACGTGATGATCAGCGGCCACGCGTCACCGCGGCTGGCCTATTACCGCGGCGCGCTCGACAAGCGCAACCAGTACTTCGGGCCGTTCCCGAACGGCTACGTGGTGAAGGAGTCGCTGCAGCTGCTGCAGAAGGTGTTCAAGCTGCGCACCTGCGAGGACACGGTGTTTGCCAATCGCTCGCGCCCCTGTCTGCTGCACCAGATCAAGCGCTGCTCGGCGCCGTGCGTCGGCCTGATCAGCCCGGAGGCGTACCGGCACGATGTCGACAGCGCGGCGCTGTTCCTCAGCGGCAAGGCCACCGAGCTGCTGGACGAACTGCAGCAGCAGATGCAGGCCGCGTCGGAAAGCTGGGATTTCGAACGGGCGGCGATGCTGCGCGATCAGGTCCAGGCGCTGGCCAAGATTCAGGAAAAACAGTTCGTCTCCAGCAACACCAGCGAGCGCGATGCCGACATCGTGGCCTGCGTCGTCAAGGACGGCATGGTCTGCGTGAACCTGGCGATGGTGCGTGGCGGACGCCACGTCGGCGACAAGAACCTGTTCCCCAGTCATGCCGATGACTACGACGCGGCCGACGCGTTGTCGGCCTTCCTGGCGCAGCACTATCTCGATCGCAGCGTTCCGCCCATGGTGCTGTGCGACCCCGCCCCGCCCGATGCCGAGGTGATCGCCTCGCTGCTGTCGGACCAGGCGGGACGTGCGGTGCGGCTCAACAGCAACCCGAATGGCGAGCGCAGGGTCTGGCTGGAGATGGCCAGAAAGAACGCCGAGCTGGCGATCGCGCTCAGGCTCGGCCAGTCCGCGACGCAGGCCGGCCGGCTTGCGGCGCTGGTCGAGGCGCTGAACCTGCCCGAAGAAACGCAGCGGATCGAGTGTTTCGACATCTCGCACACGATGGGCGAACTGACCGTTGCATCCTGCGTGGTGTTCGACCGCGGCGACATGCAGCCGAAGGAATACCGCCGCTACAACATCCCCACGAGTGGTGAAGGGGCCATCACCGGCGGCGACGACTATGCCGCGATGAAGCAGGTGCTCGAGCGCCGTTACGGCAAGATCGCCGCCGGAGAGGGCGTGGTGCCCGACGTGATCCTGATCGACGGTGGCAAGGGTCAACTGACGCAGGCCGAGGCGGTGATGGCCGAAGTCGGGCTGACGCAGCCGACGCTGATCGGCGTCGCCAAGGGCGAAACACGCAAGGCCGGGCTCGAGCAACTGATTCTGGCGACGACGCACGAGGTCAAACACCTGAAGCGCGACCATCCCGGCCTGCATCTGGTGCAGCAGATCCGCGACGAGTCGCACCGCTTCGCGATCACCGGCCACCGGGCGCGCCGCGCCAAGGCGAGGGTGGCGTCGAGCCTCGAGGACATCGACGGTGTTGGCCCGAAGCGCCGGCAGCGGCTGCTGGCGCGCTTTGGCGGGTTACAGGGCGTGAAGGCGGCGAGTGTCGACGACCTGATGCTCGTCGACGGCATCAACGCCGCGCTGGCCGAGAAGATCTACGCGGCGCTGCGCGGCTGAACGCCTCGGTACTCCATGACTTCTTCGCCGCCGATCAGCTCGCCGGTGGCGGTCCAGCCGCAATGGCGGTAGAAGCCGTGGGCGCGGACCGTCGGGTCCGGATTGGCGACGAGCCAGATCCGGGCGTGGCCGAGCGATTGCAGCCAGCCGACGACGTGATCGAGCAGCGCCTTGCCGATGCCGCGGCCCTCGTAGTCGGGCAGCATCGCCAGCACCAGCATCTCGCCGCTGGCGCGATCGCCGCTGGCAAAGCCGACGATGCTACCGTCGGCCTCGCACAGCCAGCCCTTGATCTCGTCTCGCTGCATCGCTGCGGCACTGGATTCGGGGGTGATGCCGTAGCCGGCGAGCTCCTCGACGCCAAGGGCGTTCTCGCGTGTCTGCGCCCGCAGCGCGAACAGTGCGGGCAGATCGTCGGGGCGGGTTTCGCGAATGTGCATGTTCATTCCTTTGGGCCGATTTGCAGCGCATCCCAGCCGGCGTGGCCGAGCTTTTCGAGCGTAGCGATATTGCGTTCGAAAATGACCGACGCATCGGGGAACGCCGCTGTGGCACGGGCGATGCTGTCCTCGCGCAGCAGGTGCAGCGTCGGGTACGGTGACCGGTTGGTGTAGTTGCCGATGTCGTCGGGTTCGGTGCCGGCGAACTGGAAGCGCGGGTGAAAACTGGCGACTTGCAGCACGCCGTCGAGGCCGTGCTCGCCCACGGCTTCCTCGGCAATGCCGACGACGTCGTTGAAGACGAGAAAATCGTCGAACAGTGTCGGGTGGATCAGCAGCGTCGTGTCGATCCGTTCCGGGTCGCTCGCTGCGAGCAGATCGAGCTCGCGGTCGAGCTCCTCGAGGAAAGCATCGAGGTGGCGCGCTTCGCTGACCACGTAGCGGACCTGCTCCTTGACGTAAACGGCCTTGGCGAACGGGCACAGGTTCAGCCCGATGACGGCCTTTTCCAGCCAGTCGCGCGTGGCGTCGATCACGTGTTGCATCGGGCAGATCCTCGTCTTGTCGTTCGAGGCGTGATTCTGCCGCCGCGACCGCGTTTGTGCCAGCCGGGCTCAGCCGGCCGCCGCCTTCGGCAGCGGTTCGCGTGCCTTGGGCTTCTTGCGCACGTACAGCGTCTTGTTGACCCGGGCGACAACCTCGCCGCTGGCGTCGACGATGTCGATCCGGAACTGCGGCAGATATTTCTCGCCGCCGTCGGTCCGGGTGCGGATGTCGTCGAGCGTGGCCTGGTCGAGCCGGAAGCGCGCGGTCACGACGCCGCGCCCGGGGGCAAGGAAATCGATGCCGGCGGCCTGATCCCAGACGTAGTAATCGCGGCCGAGTACGTGCATCAGCATCAGCATGTACCAGGGGTCGGTCATCGCGAACAGGCTGCCGCCGAAATGGGTGCCGACATAGTTGCGGTTGTACCAGCGCAGCCGCAACTCGACGTCGACCTCGCGGAAGTCGTCGGTAATCCGCGTGGCGTGGATGCCGGTCAGCAGGAAAGGGGGCCACCCGTTGATCAGGTGGCGCAGCAGGCGTGCGTTCATTTGAGCGGGGCTCCCGGAGCAATGCCCGCCACGGTGTCAAACGATCGTTTTATTGTCAATCGCGGCCGGTACCGGTGTCGCCGTTTGTCACGCCGAAGCCCAGGCGGCGTTCGCCGCCAGCATCGTTCACCGACATGCCCCGGGGCGGATGCGATTGTGTGTTTCGCGCAACCGGGGCAAACGCTAGAATGCGGTACTTTCCTGCCTTGCCGACGTTGCACCGATGCCCCTGAATCTGCCCATCCTGCTGACCTGGTTGCGCGTTGCGCTGATTCCGGTTTTCGTCGGCCTGTTCTACCTGCCCGATGTGCTGGTCAGCATGCCAATGAAGAACATGATCGGCGCGACCATTTTCGCCGTCGCGGCGCTGACCGACTGGTTCGACGGCTATCTGGCCCGGCGCTGGAACCAGACGTCGAGCTTCGGCGCCTTTCTCGATCCGGTCGCGGACAAGCTGATGGTTGCCGCGGCGCTGATCCTGCTGGTCGAAATCGGCCGTGCGCCGGCGTGGCTGGCGGTGATCATCATCGGCCGCGAAATCACCATCTCGGCCTTGCGCGAATGGATGGCCCAGCTCGGCAAGACCAAGAGCGTCGCCGTTGCCTACATCGGCAAGCTCAAGACCGCCGCGCAGATGCTCGCGATCCTGTTCCTGCTCTGGAGCGGACCGCTGCTGCCGGGCGTGCCGACCGACCTGATCGGTGCGATCGCGCTGTACATCGCCGGCGTGCTGACCATCGTGTCGATGTTCTACTACCTGCGCGTCGCGGCCCAGCAGTTCCGTGAAGGCTGAGCCGCCGGCTGGCGGTGTCGCCGTCATCGGCGGTTTCTACTTCTGCTACTTCGCCTTCAACGGGCTGTTCTCGCCGTACTGGGGGCTCTATCTTGCTGCGCTGGCCTTGCCGGCGTGGCAGATCGGCATCCTGACCTCGCTGACCCAGGTCAACCGGATCTATGCGCCGGCGATCTGGGGCTGGCTGGCCGACCGCAGCGGTCGTCGTCGCACGATCCTGCGTCTGGCCGGCGTCGCCGGCCTGCTCGGCTTTCTGCCGCTGCTCGCCGTCGACACGTTCTGGCCGATGTTCATTGCCGTACTGTTCGCGAGCTTTTTCTGGAGTGCGGCGCTGCCGCTGGTCGAGTCGCTGGCGATCGCCAGGCTGTCCGGCGACAGCGGCCGCTATGCACGGCTGCGGGTGTGGGGATCGATCGGTTTCATCGCGGCGTCGCTCGGCGCCGGCTACTGGATCGAAGCGAGCGGCGTACACGTGTTTTCGCTGGCCGTGGTCGGCACGATGGCCGGGCTGGCGGTGTACTGCTGGCGCCTGCCCGAGTCGCCGGCCCGGCCTGCGGCGAACGAGGGCGCTGCCGGCTTCGGCGCCATCCTGCGCCGGCGCGAAGTGTGGATCTTCTTTGCCGGCTGCTTCCTGATGTCGCTGGCGCACGGGCCGTATTACAGCTTTTACTCGATCCACCTGTCAGAACACGGCGTCGGCCAGTCGACCATCGGCTGGCTATGGGCCGTCGGCGTGCTGGCCGAGGTCGGGCTGTTCATGGCCATGCCGTGGCTGAATGCGCGCCTGTCGCCGAAGACGCTGTTCGTCGGTGATTTTGCGATCGCGGCAGGGCGCTTTCTGCTGATTGCATTCGGCGCGCACAGTCTGCCCTTGCTGGTGATCGCCCAGCTTGGCCATGCGTTTACCTTCGCCTGCCATCATGCGGTGGCCATGGGCTATCTGCACCGGCATTTCGCCGGCGCCCATGCCGCGAAGGGGCAGGCACTGTACATCGCCGCATCGTTCGGCATCGGCGGCAGTCTCGGCGGGGTCATTGCCGGCTTTCTGTGGCGCGATTTTTCCGGTGTCACCGTCTTCGCGCTGGCGGCGGCCGTGTCGGCGATCGGCGGCCTCGTGTGCCAGGCGGGGCTACCGGGCAAGACCATCAGCATGAACGTTGCAAGGTAAAATGACGGTTGTCGCCTGCGCCGAGTATTGCGACGATGTTCAGCCTATTCGCCTGCTAGCGTAAACGCAGGCCAGACCCCAAATCGGACAAGCACAATGATTATCGTGATGCAGCACCATGCCAGCGACGCGGAGGTCGCGGCGGTGGTTGACGAAATTCGCAAGGCCGGCCTGCGGGAGCACGTCTCCCGCGGCTCCGAGCTGGTGATCATCGGTGCCATCGGCGACGAGGACCGGATCAACCCGGGCCATTTCGAAATCATGGCCGGCGTCGAACGCGTCAACCGCGTCACCAAGCAGTACAAGATCGTTTCGCGCGATTCGCATCCGCAGGGTTCGGTCATCAAGGTGCGCGGCATTCCGATCGGCGGCGAGCAGATCCAGGTGATCTCGGGGCCGTGCTCGATCGAAACGCAGGACCAGATGAACATCGCGGCCGATGCCGCCGCCGCCGCCGGCTGCCGAATGATGCGCGGCGGGGCGTTCAAGCCGCGCACCAGTCCCTACGCATTCCAGGGACTCGGCGTGCAGGGGCTCGAGTACTTCCAGCGCGCGGCAGAACGGCACAAGCTGCCGATCGTGACCGAGCTGATGGACGTGCGGATGCTCGACACCTTCATGGAATACGACGTCGACGTGATCCAGATCGGTGCGCGCAACATGCAGAACTTCGACCTGCTCAAGGAGGTCGGCCGCGTCAACAAGCCGATCATCCTCAAGCGCGGGCTGTCGGCAACAGTGACCGAGTGGCTGATGTCGGCCGAGTACATCGCCGCCGGCGGCAACCACAACATCATTTTCTGCGAACGCGGCATCCGCACCTTCGAGACCGCCTACCGCAACGTGCTCGACGTCACGGCGATTCCGATGCTCAAGCGCGAAACCCATCTGCCGGTGATCGTCGACCCGAGCCACGCCGGCGGCAAGGCATGGATGGTTCCGGCGCTGGCGCAGGCGGCAGTTGCGGCCGGCGCCGACGGGCTGCTGATCGAAATGCACCCGAACCCGTGCGATGCGTGGTGTGACGCCGACCAGGCGCTGACGCCCGACGAACTCAAGGCACTGATGGTGACGCTTGGCGCGATCGCCAAGGCCGTCGGCCGTACGATTTGAACGCAAGGAGAACAGACATGAAGAAATCGATACTTCGCAGCGGCCTGATGGTCGGCACGCTGGCACTGGCAATGATGTCCGGCGCGCAGGCGCGTTCGATGCTCGACGGCGACTATCGCGTCGAGCGGCTGGTGTACGACGGCAGCGTCCAGCGCTTCGGCGACGACGGCAAGCTGACGGTGAAGATCGACGGCGCGCGCATCAGCGGTTTTTCAGGCTGCAACCGTTTCACCGGGCAGATCGAGTACGGCGTCAAGCCGCTCAAGGTCGGCCCGCTGGCGTCGACGATGATGGCGTGCATCCAGAACGAAACCGCAACGTACGAACATGCGATGCATCAGGTGCTCAATGGTGCCAAGTCGTTCTCGCTGGCGGAAGGCAAGCTGATCTTCAGCAACGACGCGGGCAACCTGATCTCGCTGGTGCGCGCCGATGCCGCTGCCCCGGCCGGTGTCGAACGCGTGCTGGAAATCTCGCCCGAGCGCAAGACCTGCTCCGGTGTCGGCAAGATGGAGTGCCTGCAGGTGCGCGAGCCGGGCGCCAAGGACTGGCAGCTGATGTACTTCGGCATCGAGGGTTTCGAGCCGCAACCGGGCGTCGGCTATACCGTCAAGGTCCGCGAGGAGCGTGTCGAAAACCCGCCTGCGGATGCGCCGAACCGCAAGCTGATCCTGATCGAAACGCTGGAAACGCGTCGCTGATCGCGCAATGCCGTTAAAATGGCCGGCGCTGCTTCCGGGGCCGACCCGGGAGTGACGCCGATGAATGCCTCGCCGCTGCCTTCCGGGTGGCGGCATTTCCGTTTCCAATGCCCGCCGGCTGGCGGAGCGATGACCCGATGACTCCTGTTCGCAAACTGGTTCTGCTCGGCACCGGCCTGATCGGTGGTTCGTTCGCGCTGGCGCTCAAGCGGGCCCGACTGGTCCGGCACGTGGTCGGCGTCGGGCGCAATGCGGCCAACCTGTCGCGCGCACTCGACCTCAACGTCATCGACAGCGCCTCGCACGTCGCGGCCGAAGCGGTCGACGGTGCCGACCTGGTGCTGCTGGCGACGCCGGTCGGGCAGATGGGGCGGCTGATGGCCGAGATCGCGCCGGTACTGGCCGACGACTGCATCGTCACCGACGGCGGCTCGACCAAGCAGGACGTTGCCGCGCTGTATCGCGAGCACCTTGCCGGACAGCTGTCGCATTGCGTGCCCGGCCATCCGATTGCCGGCTCCGAGTTGTCTGGCGCCGCCGCGGCGCAGTACGGGCTGTTCGAGGGGCGCCGCGTCGTGCTGACGCCGTTGCCGGAAACCGCCGCCGATGCGGTTGCGCGCACCCGCGCCCTGTGGGAAGCGTGCGGCGCCGAAGTGTTCGAGATGACGCCGGCCGAGCACGACGGCATCTTTGCGGCGGTCAGCCACGTGCCGCACCTGCTGTCGTTCGCATACATGAACGCGCTGCTCGACAAACCCGACGTCGCCGCCTGCCTCGATTTCGCCGCGACCGGATTTCGCGACTTCACGCGCATCGCCGGCTCGCACCCGGACATGTGGGGCGATATCGCCATGGCCAACCGCAGTGCGGTGCTGGCCGACCTGCGTGCCAATACCGAGGCATTGAACCGGCTGACCGCGCTGATCGAGGCTGGTGACGCCGATGCGCTGAAATCCTATATCGACCGTGCCAGCAAGGCGCGGGCCGAGTGGGGCGGGCGTGCCCGAAAATGACCGTCCCGGCGCGACGGTTTCGCGCCGACACTCAGGAGAGACGCATGAGTTATGTACCGGATACCGCGCGCTACGACGGCCGCATGCCTTATCGCCGTTGCGGCCGCAGCGGCCTGATGTTGCCGGCGGTTTCGCTGGGGATGTGGCACAACTTCGGCGGCAACAAGGCGTTCGACAACAGCAAGGCGATGATCCACAAGGCGTTCGACCTCGGGATTACCCATTTCGACCTTGCCAACAACTACGGCCCGCTCCCTGGCTCCGCCGAGGAAACCTTCGGTCGTGTTCTTGCCGATGGCCTGCGCACGCACCGCGACGAACTGATCGTCTCGACCAAGGCCGGCTGGCAGATGTGGGACGGCCCGTACGGCGATCTCGGTAGCCGCAAATACCTGATCGCCAGTCTCGACCAGAGCCTCAGGCGCATGGGGCTCGATTATGTCGACGTGTTCTACTCGCACCGCCCCGACCCCGATACGCCGCTCGAGGAGACGATGGGCGCGCTCGACGCGATCGTCCGCCAGGGCAAGGCGCTCTACGTCGGCATCTCGTCGTACTCGGCCGAACAGACGCGCGATGCGGCGCGCATCCTCAAGCAGCTCGGCACCCCGTGCCTGATCCACCAGCCGTCGTACTCGATGTTCGACCGCTGGATCGAGCGCCCGGCCGACGGTGCGAATGCCGAAGCACTGACGACGGTGCTCGCCGATGAAGGGATCGGTTCGATCGCCTTCTGCCCGCTGGCGCAAGGGGTGTTGACGAGTCGCTACCTCGGCGGCATTCCGGCCGATTCGCGCGCCGCGGCCGCCGACAACCCTTTCCTGACGGCCGACAAGGTCGAGGCGCGCTTGGCACAGGTGAGGGCGTTGAACGACATCGCCGTCGAGCGCGGACAGAGCCTGGCGCAGATGGCGCTGGCATGGGCGCTGCAGACGGTGACTTCGGTCATCATCGGTGCCAGCCGCGTCGAGCAGATCGTCGAGAACGTTGGTGCCGTCGAGCGGCTCGACTTCAGCGCCGACGAACTGGCGCGCATCGAAGCCATCCTCAAGGATTGAGTGTCGTATTGTTCATGCGCCGGCGGCCAAGGCCGCCGGTTTTTCATTGGAGTTGAGTATGTCGCTTGTTCCCGTCATCACCATCGACGGTCCGTCTGCGTCGGGGAAGGGCACGGTCGCGCAGCGCGTTGCGGCTGCGCTGGGGTTTCACTACCTCGATTCGGGCGCGCTGTACCGGCTGACCGCATTGGCGGCCGAGCGCCGCGACTTGCGCTGGCGCGACGAGGTCGACGTCGCCCGGCTGGCTGGCGAACTCGATGTCGAGTTCGACGGCGCGGCGATCCTGCTCGATGGTGAAAATGTCACCGAGGCCATCCGCGGCGAATCGGTCGGCATCGGCGCCTCTATCGTCGCGGCGCTGCCCGCGGTGCGGACGGCGCTGCTGGCGCGCCAGCATGCGTTTGCCCGGGCGCCGGGGCTGGTCGCCGACGGCCGGGACATGGGTTCGGTCGTGTTTCCCGACGCGCGGCTGAAAGTATTCCTGACCGCATCGGCGCAGGCGCGGGCCGAGCGGCGCTGCAAGCAGTTGCGCGAGCGTGGCGAGCCGGCCGATCTGGCCGCGATCGCCGCCGATCTCGAGTCGCGCGACGCCCGCGATCGCGCCCGTGCGGTGGCGCCACTGCAGCAATGGCCCGATGCGCTGCTGCTCGATACGACCGGAATGGGTATCGACGAGGCGGTCGATCAGGTCTGCCGTTGGTGGGAAAGTTTGCTAAACGCTTGAAGTAAAAAAGAGAATTCAATAAAATCACGGCTGTGACCGGTTGCGGCGTTGCCGTAACCGGCGCCGTCGTATTTTTGAAGCAAGGGATCGGCGCTGCGCAAGGCGGTGCCGATGAAGTTCAACTTACCCCCCGCTCCCTGCGTCAGTAGGGAGGTTTGGAACATTTTCTCAATGACTACTGAAACTGCTTTTGGCTCGATGGAGAGCTTTGCCGCCCTGTTTGAAGAAAGCCTTCAAAATCAGGAAATGCGCTCTGGTGAAGTCATCACCGCCGAAGTTGTCGCGATCGACCACAACTTCGTCACCGTCAATGCCGGCCTCAAGTCGGAATCGCTGATTCCGGTTGAAGAATTCAAGAGCGACGCAGGCGAACTCGACGTCAAGATCGGCGATTTCGTTACCGTCGCGATCGACAGCATCGAAAACGGCTACGGCGAAACCAAGCTCTCGCGCGAAAAGGCCAAGCGCCTGGCTGCGTGGATCGAGCTGGAAGACACCCTCGAGAAGGGTCTGGTCATGACCGGCGTCATCTCGGGCAAGGTCAAGGGCGGCCTGACCGTGATGGTCAACGGCCTGCGCGCCTTCCTGCCGGGTTCGCTCGTCGACATCCGTCCGGTCAAGGACACCACCCCGTACGAAGGCAAGCAGATCGAGTTCAAGGTCATCAAGCTCGATCGCAAGCGCAACAACGTCGTGGTTTCGCGTCGTGCCGTACTGGAAGAGTCGCTGGGTGAAGAGCGCCAGAAGCTCATGGAAACCCTGCGCGAAGGCGCGGTCATCAAGGGTATCGTCAAGAACATCACCGACTACGGCGCATTCGTCGACCTCGGCGGTATCGACGGCCTGCTGCACATCACCGACCTGGCCTGGCGTCGTGTCAAGCACCCGTCGGAAGTGCTGGCTGTCGGCGACGAAATCGAAGCCAAGGTCCTCAAGTTCGACCAGGAAAAGAATCGCGTCTCGCTCGGCCTCAAGCAGCTCGGCGAAGATCCGTGGGTTGGCCTGTCGCGCCGCTACCCGTCGGGCACCCGCCTGTTCGGCAAGGTCACCAACCTGACCGACTACGGTGCATTCGTTGAAATCGAACAGGGCATCGAAGGTCTGGTGCACGTGTCCGAAATGGACTGGACCAACAAGAACGTCCATCCGTCGAAGGTTGTTTCGCTGGGCGACGAAGTCGAAGTCATGATCCTCGACATCGACGAAGAAAAGCGCCGCATCTCGCTGGGCATGAAGCAGTGCATGGCCAACCCGTGGGACGAGTTCGGCCAGAACTTCAAGAAGGGCGACAAGCTGCAGGGCGCGATCAAGTCGATCACCGACTTCGGCGTGTTCGTCGGCCTGCCGGGCGGCATCGACGGCCTGGTCCACCTGTCGGACCTGTCGTGGCACGCAACCGGCGAAGAAGCCGTTCGCAACTTCAAGAAGGGCGACGAAGTCGAAGCCGTGGTCCTGTCGATCGACATCGACAAGGAGCGCATCAGCCTCGGCATCAAGCAGCTCGAAGGCGATCCGTTCAACAACTACGTGTCGACCAGCGACAAGGGCACCATCGTCCGCGGCACCGTCAAGTCGCTTGACGCCAAGGGCGCTGTCATCGGCCTGACCGACGAAGTTGAAGGCTACCTGCGCGCTACCGAAGTGTCGCGTGACCGCGTCGAAGACATCCGCACCGTCCTGAAGGAAGGTGATGAAGTCGAAGCCATGATCATCAACGTTGATCGCAAGAACCGTTCGATCAACCTGTCGATCAAGTCGAAGGACATGGGCGAAGAAAAGGCTGCAATGAGCCAGCTCTCCGCCGATGCATCGGCCGGTACGACCAACCTCGGCGCGCTGCTGAAGGCCAAGCTGTCCGGCTCGCAAGAGTAAGGAGGCTTGAGGCGGCATGACCAAGTCCGAACTCATCGCAAAGCTCGCCGAGCGCTATCCGCAGCTTGTTGCGAAGGATGCTGAGTTGGCCGTCAAGACCATTCTCGATGCCATGGCCAAGAGCCTTGCCCAAGGCCAGCGCATCGAGATCCGTGGCTTCGGCAGCTTCGACCTCAACTACCGACCGCCGCGCGTGGGGCGCAATCCGAAATCCGGCAGCAAAGTTGAGGTGCCGGAAAAGTTCGTTCCCCACTTCAAGGCCGGCAAGGAATTGCGTGAGCGCGTTGACGAGCTGATGTAATCCTGTCGCTTGCGGCAATGATGACGACACCCCCGGGTGTCGTCATTTTTTTGCATGTCGCCCGCTGCGCTGGCATGGGTGTAATCGGCTACAATGCGAGGTCGAATCATTGTTGCGGACGTGCGGATGCGCTACCTGTTCTGGCTGATCAAATTCCTGCTGTTCGTCGTACTGTTCGGCTTTGCCATGCACAATGCCGAGCCGGTGGCGCTCAACTTTTTCCTCGGCTACGTCTGGCAGGCACCGCTGGCGCTGTTGCTACTGATTTCGTTCGTGCTTGGCACCGTGTTCGGCATCCTGGCCGTGCTCGGCAAGGTGATTCGCCTGCGCCGTGAACTTGTCTCGCTGCGCAAGGAAGTGCGCACGCGCAGCACGCCCGAAGTCGTAACCGTCGACGGCGCCGCACTGCAGCCGCCGCGAGACGCCGTCTGACCCTCTGGCCTGACAGGCTTTCCCCATGCTCGAATCCCAATACTGGTGGCTGATCGCCTTCCCGATTTTCTTCGGGCTCGGCTGGCTGGCCGCGCGCGTCGATATCAAACACGTCCTGTCGGAAACCCGCTCACTGCCGGCGGCATACTTCAAGGGACTGAACCACCTGCTGAACGGCGAGACCAACCGCGCGGTCGAGGTCTACGTCGACATCGCCAGACATCATGCCGAGACGATCGAACTGCAGTTTTCGCTTGGCCACCTGTTCCGCCGCCGCGGCGAGCTCGAGCGGGCGATCAACATGCACCAGAAGCTGCTCGAGCGGCGCGAACTGACCGATGCGCAACGCCAGCAGGCACAGTTCGAGCTGGCGCAGGACTTCATGAAGGCCGGCCTGTTCGACCGGGCCGAGGCGCTGCTGAACGAGCTGCAGCACAGCGACTACGCCAGGCAGGCCCGGACCGAGCTGCTCGGCATGTACGAGCTCGAAAAGGCCTGGAAGAAAGCGATCGAGACCGCGCAGCAACTGCGCGACGACAGTCACAGCTACCAGCACGAGATCGCCCAGTTCTACTGCGAGCTGGCCGAGCAGTCGCTGGCCCGGTCGCAGAGCGACGAGGCACGCCATTACCTCGAACAGGCGCTCGAAACGCATCGGCAATGCACCCGCGCGCGCCTGCTGCTGGGCGAGATGGCGATGGCCGACAAGGATTACGCCAAGGCCATCGGCGAGTGGCTCGAACTCGAATCGCAGGAGCCGCACGCGCTGGCACTGGCCATGCGCCAGTTGATGGCTGCCTATGATGCACTCGGCCGCGAGCAGGAAGGCACGACGCTGCTGCTGCGGCTGCTGAAGCAGTATCCCGAACTCGACGTGATGGACCTGGCGTACGAGCGCCTGATGTCGTTGCAGGGTGTCGATGCTGCCTACGATTTCGTCCGTGAACGGATGCGCGAACACCCGACGATGCCGGGGCTGCGCAAGGTGCTCGAGGCGCACCTGCTCGTCGCCCCGGACGACCAGAAGCCCGAGCTTGAGATCATCGTCCGGCTGCTGAACGACGTCACGCGCGAGCAGTCGATGTACTACTGCCGCCACTGCGGCTTCAAGACCAAACAGTATTTCTGGCATTGCCCGGCCTGCAACGAGTGGGAGACCTACCCGCCGGTGCGTGGCCGCAAGAAAAATGCCGGCTGATTTCTTCCGGACACAAATCTATGAAAGACCCCAAAGTCATCGTCGCGCTTGATTTCGCCGACGCCGCTGCAGCGCTGGCATTTGCCGATCTCGTCTCGCCGGCACAGTGCAGGCTGAAGGTCGGCAAGGAGCTCTTCACCACGGCGGGGCCGCAACTGGTCGAATCGCTGGCGGCCAAGGGCTTCGATGTTTTTCTCGACCTCAAATTCCACGACATCCCCAATACCGTTGCACAGGCCTGCAAAGTAGCGGCGAGTCTGGGCGTCTGGATGGTCAACGTCCACGCCTCGGGTGGCCGCGCCATGATGGAGACCACGCGCGAAGCGCTTGAAGCCCTGCCGGCGCGTCCCTTGCTGATTGCGGTAACCGTGCTGACGAGCATGGACGCGGTGCAGCTGGCCGAGCTGGGGCTGCCCGAGCCCGCGGTGCAAGTCGAGCGTCTGGCGCGGCTGACCAGGGATTGCGGGCTCGACGGCGTGGTCTGCTCGGCCCAGGAAGCCGCGCTGCTTCGTGCCGCCTGCGGCGCCGATTTCAAGCTGGTGACGCCGGGCATCCGGCCCGCGGACGCCAGCGCCGACGACCAGCACCGGATCATGACCCCGGATGCGGCCATCCGTGCCGGAAGCGACTATCTGGTGATCGGTCGGCCGATCACCCGGAGCGCCGACCCGGTCGCGACGCTGAACCGAATCAACCAATCGTTGGAACTGCTATGAAAATCACCGTCATCGGAACCGGCTATGTCGGCCTCGTCACCGGCGCCTGCCTGGCCGAGGTCGGCAACGACGTACTCTGCCTCGACCTCGACAAGGCCAAGATCGACAAGCTGCATCAGGGCGTGTTGCCGATCTACGAACCGGGCCTCGACGAAGTCGTCGCCCGCAACGTTGCCGCTGGCAGGCTGCACTTCACGACCGACATCGACCGTTCGGTCGTGCACGGCACGGTCCAGTTCATCGCCGTCGGCACGCCGCCCGACGAGGACGGCTCGGCCGACCTGCAGTATGTCGTTGCGGCCGCGCGCAACATCGGCCAGCGCATGACCGACTACAAGGTGGTCGTCGACAAGTCCACGGTGCCGGTCGGTACCGCCGAGAAGGTCAAGGCGGCCATCGCCGACGAACTGGCCAAGCGCGGCCTGTCGCTCGATTTCAGCGTCGTCTCCAATCCCGAGTTCCTCAAGGAGGGCGCCGCGGTCGAGGACTTCATGCGTCCGGACCGCATCGTCATCGGTGCCGAGGACGAACAGGCGATCCATACGATGCGCGCGCTTTACCATCCGTTCCAGCGCAACCACGACCGGACGCTGGTGATGGACATCCGTTCGGCCGAACTGACCAAGTACGCCGCCAACGCCATGCTGGCGACGCGGATCTCGTTCATGAACGAGCTGGCCAACCTCGCCGAGGTGCTCGGCGCCGACATCGAGCTGGTGCGCCGCGGTATCGGCTCCGATCCGCGCATCGGCTACAGCTTCCTGTATTCAGGCTGCGGTTACGGCGGCTCGTGCTTCCCGAAGGACGTCAAGGCGCTGCAAAAGACCGGCGAGGAAAACGGCGTGCCGCTGCGCGTACTGGCCGCGGTCGAGGAAGCGAACGATGCACAGAAGCAGCGCCTGATCGACAAAGTCGTCGCTCGCTTTGGTGACAACCTGAGCGGTCGCCGTTTTGCGCTCTGGGGGCTGGCGTTCAAGCCGGGTACCGACGACATGCGCGAAGCGCCGAGCTTGACGCTGATCGATGGCCTGGTGTCGCGCGGCGCGACCGTCTGCGGCTTCGATCCGGTGGCGAACCAAGAGGCGCATCGCGTACTGGGTGAGCGCATCGATTACGCCGAGAACCCGATGGACGCACTCGACGGTGCCGACGCGCTGTTGATTGCAACCGAGTGGAAGCAGTTCCGTGCGCCGGACTTCGACAGGATCAAGCAGGCGCTGAAGACGCCGCTGATCATCGACGGCCGCAATCTGTACGAGCCGGCAGCGGTGCGCGCGCTGGGGCTCGAATACGACGCGATCGGACGCAAATGATGCTGCCGGCGGGTCAAACTGTCGCCGCCCTGAAGGCGGCCATTGCCGGTGCGCGCGTCATGATCGTCGGAGACGTGATGCTCGACCGCTACTGGTTCGGCGATGTCGAGCGGATCTCGCCCGAGGCACCCGTGCCGGTGGCGCGGATCCGCAAGACCGACGAGCGTGCCGGTGGCGCGGCCAACGTCGCGCGCAACATCGCCTCGCTCGGTGGCCAGGCAACGCTGCTCGCCGTCGTCGGGGACGACGAGGCCGGGCGCAGTCTGGAGAAGCTGCTCGTCGACGACGGGGTCAAGACCTCGCTGTACCGGGATCCCGAGATCGCCACGACGGTAAAGCTGCGCGTGCTGGCACGCCACCAGCAACTGCTGCGGATCGATTTCGAGGAAAGGCCAAGTCACGAAATTCTCGCGGCAAAGCTTGACGACTTCCGCCGGCTGCTTGCCGATACCGACGTGGTGATCCTGTCCGACTATGGCAAGGGCGGTCTGCAGCACGTCTACGAAATGATTGCCGCAGCCCGCGCAGCCGGCAAGCCGGTGCTGGTCGACCCGAAGGGCGACGACTATTCGCGTTATCGCGGTGCGACCTTGCTGACACCGAACCGCAGCGAATTCCGCCAGGTTGCCGGCGAGTGGCGCGACGAGGCCGACCTGACCGCCAGGGCGCAGGCCTTGCGCGAGCAGCTCGATCTCGAGGCGCTGCTGGTCACGCGCAGCGAGGAGGGGATGACGCTGTTCCGCAGCAGCGGCGTCGTCCATCAGCCGACGCTGGCCCGCGAGGTCTTTGACGTGTCGGGCGCCGGCGATACGGTGATTGCCACGCTGGGGCTGATGCTGGCGGCCGGTCTGCCGCTGCCCGAAGCGATGAGCTGGTCCAACCATGCGGCCGGCATCGTCGTTGCCAAGCTGGGTACCGCGACGGTGTTGCAGGACGAGGTGTTCGCCGCACCATAGGGCGCACCATAGGGGCGAAAGAAACGGCCGCTTGCGGCCGTTTCTTCTAGCTCGCCGAAAACGGCGGCTCGGGCTCGACCCGGTTCTTGCCGAGCAGTTTGGCACGGTACATTGCGTGATCGGCCCGTTCGATCGCATGGGCGCGATGCTCGTCCGGCGTGACCATGGTGACGCCGGCGCTGAAGGTGATCAGCAGCTTGTCGTTGTTGTGCATGAAGAAGCGCCGCGTCAACTCGCGCTGCAGCCGCTGCAGGATCTGGATCGCGTCGTCGATTTCGGTGTCCGGCAGCAAGAGCACGAATTCCTCGCCGCCATAGCGGGCGACGATGTCGGTCGGCCGCAGCAGCTCGCGGATGACCTGGACCAGATGCACCAGCGCGCTGTCGCCGGCGGCATGGCCCATCTGGTCGTTGAGCTTCTTGAAATTGTCGATATCGAGCAGGGCGAGCGCCATCGTCTCGTGGTTGCGCGCCATCCGTGACAACTCGACCTCGTAGGCTTCCTCGAGCCCTCGCCGGTTGAGCGCACCGGTCAGCTGGTCTTCGCGCACCTTCTCGCTGACCTCGCGCAGCTGGCGTTCGAGCTGAAGCACGCGCTGCTGCGCGCTGTCGGCTTCCTGCCGGGCCGAAACGAGCTCGTCGCGCGAGCGCAGCACGTCCAGCTGCAAGGTGCGGGTGTCGCGCATGATGTCGTCGAGCACGAACTTGAGGCTGGCCGGGTTGTCGGCCGTCTGCACTTTGTCGGCGTACTGGCGGATTTTCTCCTGATACTGCTCGGTGCTTGCCGACAGCGAGCCAAGGCGGTCGAGAAAGGTCGTCGCCATGCTCTTGAGCGTCGTCTGTGCGTCGTGCAGGTTCTGCTTCAGCAGGCTTTGCTTGTAGATGACTTCCTTCAGCCCCGCTTCGGCGTCGTAGATCAGCCGCATGTCGAGCGGCCGCGACATGATGTCCTGCACCACCGCAACCTGGCCCTGCAGCCAGCCGTCGTCGACGACGAATTCGCTCATATTGTCGGTCAGCAAGCGCAGCAGGCTGAGCAGGCCATCGGTCAGCCGTCGTTCCTGCTGCCCCTGCAGCTCGATCCGCAGCCAGAGTTTCTTCAGTCTGGGTAGCCATTTCTGCAGGTCGTACTCGCTCGTGATCGAGCGGGCCTCTGCACCGATCTGGCCTGCCTCGTCGGCCAGCTCGGGCGAGCTCGCCGCCAGTGCGGGCCGCACGCCGAGCTCCAGCGTCTGGACGACCGCGTCACGCCAGTCCGACCAGGCACCGTCGGCGGACGGCGCGGCACTTGCCGTTGCCGCAATGGCCGGCTCTCCGGCTTCGCCGCTGGTTTCGCTCCAGGCCTGCAGCAGCGCCGCCAGCTTGTCGTTGAGGATTTCGGGTTCGTTGCTGAAATGGATCAGTACGCGCTCGAGCGACTCCTGCTTGCGCGTCGGCGTGTACAGCGGGTTGCGCATGTCCCAGAGGCGGACCAGCTCGCGAACGAGGTCGGCCCAGGGCATCGCCAGCTTCGCCTGCCCCCCCTGCAGCTCGACCGCACGGAAGACCAGCGGCGGAATTTCCTTCCACTCGCCCAGTCTGGCCGACTGCCGCAGCTGCTTGATCAGGCGCAGGAACTCCTGCCCCTGTCGCGGCAGGGTGTGCAGTGCGGCGTCGATGGCGTGCATCAGCGGCGGCAGGCGGTCTTCTTCGGGCGTCTCGGCGATCGCATCGTAGATCTGCGCGTAATGGTCCGGCGTAGGCGGGACGCGCCGCAGCATCAACTGCCTCAGCGTTTCTCTGGCGATATCGGTCGGGTTGCTTGGGGCGGGCATGGCGGTCTGTTCGGGCGAGAAGCCTCGCCATTATAAGGACTCGTGCGGGGCGGCGTTATCATGAAAAAACCGGAGGGCGGCGCCTTCCGGTTTTTTCGAGGAACGGAACGATGGATCAGTCGACCAGGCTGCGCGCTTCGGCGACCTGATCCTTGTAGGCGTCGAAAATGCCCTTGAGCGCGTCGGCCATCGTGACGGTCGGCGCCCAGTCGAGGTCGGTTCTGGTGTTGTCGATCTTCGGAACGCGGTTCTGCACGTCCTGATAGCCCTTGCCGTAGTACTCGCCCGACGTCGTTTCGACGATGCGTACATTGGCGAGGCCCTCGGCGTATTCCGGATACTTGCCGGCCAGCTCGAGCATCATCGTCGCCAGTTCGCGGATCGAGTAGTTGTTGACCGGGTTACCGATGTTGTAGATCTGGCCCGACGCCTTGCCGTCCTTGTTATCGATGATCTTCATCAGCGCGGCGATGCCGTCGTCGATGTAGGTGAACGCGCGCTTCTGCGCGCCGCCGTCGACGAGCTTGATCGCTTCGCCGCGGACGATGTGGCCGAGGAACTGCGTGATCACGCGGCTCGAGCCTTCCTTCGGCGTATGGATGCTGTCGAGGCCGGCGCCGATCCAGTTGAACGGGCGGAACAGCGTGTAGTCGAGGCCTTCCTGCTGGCCGTAGGCGGCGATCACGCGGTCCATCAGCTGTTTCGAGCACGCGTAGATCCAGCGCGGCTTGTTGATCGGGCCGTAGATCAGTTCGGAGTTCTCCGGGTCGAACTCACCGTCCTTGCACATGCCGTAGACCTCGGAGGTCGACGGGAACACCACGCGCTTCTTGTACTTCACGCACCACTTGATGATCGGCAGGTTGGCTTCGAAGTCGAGCTCGAACACGCGCAGCGGTTCCTGCACATAGGTCGCCGGCGTAGCGATCGCAACCAGCGGCAGCACGACGTCGCACTTCTTGACGTGGTACTCGATCCACTCCTGGTTGATGGTGATGTCACCCTCGAAGAAGTGGAAACGCGGGTGCGAGAGAAATTCGCCGACCTTGCCGGCGTACATGTCCATGCCGAACACTTCCCAGTCGGTCGTCTCGAGAATGCGCTTGGTCAGATGGTGACCGATGAAGCCGTTGACGCCGAGGATGAGGACTTTTTTCATGGTGATGTCTGCTTGTCGGTATTGAAATCAGGATTCGAGTGCAAGTGGCAGGCCGGGCGCATCCGGCGTCAGCGGCGTGCCGTCGAGTTCGGCGTCGAGCACGCACAGCAGCGTGCCGTCGTTCATCCGGAGCCAGAGGCGGCCGGCCGCGCCCCAGAGCGCTGCGCCGGTCGCGTCCGGCTGCGCAGGCGCGGTATCCACACACCGGCTGCGCCAGAGCGTCAGCCGGCCGCGACCGGTGTCGCTGAACGCGCCCGGATACGGCCGGGTTACCGCACGCACCAGATTGTGCAGCTGCGTGGCGCTCTGGCGCCAGTTTATCCGGCCGTCCTCGGCCTTGCGGCCGCCGAAGTAGCCGCCAAGACGCAGGTCTTGCGGCGTGAACGTCGCGGTGCCGGCGATCAGCTTCGGCAAGGCGCGGATCAGGCAGAGCTCGCCGGCAACGGTGACCTTTTCGAACACGTCGTGTGCGGTGTCGTCGGGCAGGATCGGTACGGCGACCTGGTCGACGATGGCGCCGTTGTCGGGCTTGACGTTCATTACGTGCAGCGTGACGCCGGATTCGGTTTCGCCGTGAATGATCGCCCAGTTGACTGGCACCCGGCCGCGGTATTTCGGCAACAGCGAGCCGTGCAGATTGAACGCCCCGCGGGTCGGCGCGGCGAGGATCGGCGCTTTCAGCATGTGGCGGTAGTAGAACGAGAACACGAAGTCCGGCGCCAGTGCGGCGATGCGCGCCTCGATCTCGGGGGTGTTCGGGTCGGTCGGCGTGATGCACGGGATGTCATGGTCCCGGCACAGCTGCGCGACCGAGCCGAACCAGATGTTCTCGGCGGGGTTGTCTTCATGACTGACGACGAGGTCGATCTGCACGCCTTGCGCCAGCAGCACCCTGAGGCTGCGGACGCCGACGTTGTGGTAGGCGAAAACGACGGCGCGCGTCACTCGCGGCCCCGGTTTTCGAGGATGCCGGCGATCAGGTAGCGCGGCCGCTGCCGTACCTCGTGGTAGATCCGGCCGATGTATTCGCCCAAAAGGCCGATGCCGAACAGTGCGATGCCGATCAGCAGGAAGGCGACGGCGAACAGCGTGAACAGTCCGCCTTCCTCGGGGCCGATCAGGAAGCGGCGGCCGACGAGGTAGAGCACCAGAAAGCCCGACAGCGTCGAGATCACCATGCCGAGCATCGAGAACATCTGCAGCGGCACGATCGAAAAACCGGTCATCAGGTCGAAGTTGAGCCGGATCAGGCTGTAGAACGAATATTTCGACTCGCCGGCGAAGCGTTCTTCGTGGCCGACGACGACCTCGGTCGGGTTCTGGGCGAACGAATAGGCCAGCGCCGGGATGAAGGTGTGCATCTCGTTGCACAGGTTGATCGTGTCGATGATCCGGCGGCTGTAGGCGCGCAGCATGCAGCCCTGGTCGGTCATCCTGATCCGGGTGAGCTTCTCGCGCAGCCGGTTCATCGCCCGGCTGGCAACGTGGCGCCAGACCGAGTCGTTGCGCTGGCGGCGGATCGAGCCGACGTAATCGTGGCCCTTGTCCATTTCGTCAAGTAGCGTCTTGATGTCCTCGGGCGGGTTCTGCAGATCGGCGTCGAGCGTGACGATCTGCTGGCCGCGCGCATGCTCGAAGCCGGCGAGGATCGCGCGATGCTGGCCGAAGTTGCCGTTGAACAGGATCACCCGGGTGACGTCGGGGCGCTTGTGGAACTGGTCGGCGAGCAGCGCCGGCGAGCGGTCGCGGCTGCCGTCGTTGATGAACAGCACTTCGTAGGATTTGCCGAGCGCATCGAGTGCCGGGTACAGGCGGTCGAACAGTGCGGCGAGGCCATCCTCTTCGTTGTAGACGGGGATGACGATGGAAACGGTAGGTTCGGACATGGGCTGCGTATCGGTGGCGTCTGTGTCGAATGATGCGGCGGCAGGTTTAAGCGGCGATGAAGTCATCGGCGTTCACGCCCTCAGCACCGGCGTCAGTATGGCGGAAAGCGCATCGCAGACGCGATCGACGTCCGATTCGATCATTGCAGGAAACAGCGGCAGACTGATCGTGCTGGCGCCGACGCGCTCGGTATGCGGGTACATGCCGTCCGTATAACCAAGGCCGCGGTAGTAGCTGAACAAGTGCAGCGCCGGGTAGTGGACGCCGACGCCGACGCCGGCTTCCTTCATCCGGGCGATGAACTCGCCACGCGAAATGCTCATCCGCTCGAGCGGCAGCAGCACCTGAAACATGTGCCAGTTGCTCTCGCTCGATTCGAGCGGCAGTGCGAGTCCGAGCCCGCGGTCGATCCTGGCAAAGTAGCGATCGGCCAGTTCGGTACGGCGCTTGTTGAAGGCGTCGAGCCGCTTCAGCTGGCCGAGGCCGACTGCGGCGGCAACGTCGGTGAGGTTGTACTTGCCGCCGGGGAGGTCGACATCCATCGTGCCGTCCGGCAACCGGGTGACGCCCTGCAGGCGCCACTTCTCGAACAGCCGCGCCTCTTCCGGCGTGTTCATCACCAGTGCGCCGCCCTCGATCGTCGTCATGTTCTTGTTCGGGTGGAAAGACACCGAGCAGAGGTCGCCGAAGCTGCCGATGCGCCGGCCGTTCCAGCTGGCACCCTGCGACTGGGCGGCGTCCTCGATCACGCGCAAGCCGTGTCTGCCGGCGATGTCGTAGAGCCGGTCGCGATCGACCGGCAGGCCGGCGAGGTCGACCGGCAGGATCGCCCGCGTGCGCGGGGTGATCGCGGCTTCGACGAGGTCGAGATCGATGTTACGCGTGGCCGGATCGATGTCGACGAAGACCGGCTTGCCGCCGGCGTTGATGATGACGTTGCTTGTCGCGACCCAGGTCATCGCCGTGGTGATGACTTCGTCGCCGGGTGCGAGGCCGATCAGCCGCAGCGCGATCTCCATCGCGCCGGTGGCCGACGTGACGACACGGACCGGCCGGCCGCCGAAGTAGCCGGACAGCGCGGCCTCGAGCGCCGCAACCCTGGGGCCGCTGGTGATCCAGCCCGAGCGCAGCACGTCGGCGACGTCGGCAATGGTTTCTTCGTCGATGGTCGGGCGGGTAAAGGGCAGAAAGTCCATGGCGTGTCTCGATCGTTCCGTTTCGCTCAGCGTGTGGCCGAAGCAGGGCGGGTGATGACGATGCGGCGCGGGTCGCGGGCGATGACCTGCATCGGCAACCCATGCTGCTGCAACTGGCGGAAGCGGTCCGGATTGGTGATCGCAACCGGCGCCGGGTCGTCGCGCCAGCGCCGGAAGAATTCGTCGTCCCGCATCAGCTTGCCGGCCTCGTGCCGCTGGCCGAGTTCGAATTCGTCGACGTATTCGACCAGTTGCACCGGCCGCTTCAGGTAGAACGGCACGGTCTGGTCATAGTAACGGTACATGTACACGGTACTGCCGGGCTGCAGTTGCGGCTTGATCGCCTCGATCAGGTAATAGCTCGAGTTGGTCGCGGCAAAGGCGTTGTGACCCAGCATCGGGATCTGTGCGCCGATCAGCCCGGTAGCGGCGAGTGCGATCAGCGTCAGGTCGAAGCGCCGGCGCAATGCGCTCCAGAGTGCGGCTGCGGCAAGTGCGGTGATGATGCCGCCACCGACCAGCGCCCACTCGGAAAACGCCGCATTGTAGATCTGCGGCGTCTTGTCACTGCCCTTGGCGGCGATGAACGGTACCGCGGCCATCAGCGCGATGCCGAGTGCCAGCATCGTACCGCTGAGCCAGAGCCAGCTGCGGCGGCGCAGGTCGGTCAGCACGAAGCCCGCCAACAGCGCCAGCGCCGGGAACATCGGCAGGATGTAGGACGGCAGCTTCGACTGCGACTTGGAGAAGAACAGGAAAATCAGCACGGCCCAGACCAGCAGGAAGCGCTGGGGCTGGAAGTGCCGGATGCCGTCACGCTGCCAGCCGGCACGGGCGATCTGCGGCAGCAGCGCGGCCCACGGCAGCATGCCGGCGATCAGGAGCGGGATGAAGTAATACCACGCGCCGTCGCGGCGGGCGGTGTCGGTGGCGAAGCGCTGGAAGTGCTCGTGAATGAAGAAGAACTGCGCGAACTCCGGATTGGTGCGCGACACCATCACGAACCACGGCGCGGTAATCAGCAGCAGCAGCGCGATGCCCTTGACGAAGTGCATCCGCCTCCATGGTTTCCAGTCGCGGGCCCACAGCGAGTAGACCAGCAGCGTGCCACCGGGAAAAACGAGCCCGATCAGCCCCTTGGACATGATCGCCAGTGCGATCGCCCCCCAGGCGACCAGCATTGCATTGCGGTTCTCGCGCGCCGTGGCGTCATCCAGCTGCGCCCAGACAAAGGCAAACAGCGCGATCGCCAGAAAACTCGATACGCCCATGTCGAGCGACAGGAAGTGGCCGTTACCGATCCACCAGAGGCTGCTGGCGAGGATGGCCGCAGCGCCGACCGCCCGGGTCTCGGCGTCGGGCTTGCGCCGGAACAGCCGCTTGGCGGTGAAATACAGTGCGATGACGGCCAGAAAGCCGGTCAGCCCGGGCCACAGCCGGGCGGCAAACTCGGTTTCGCCGAACAGCTTGAAGTTGGTCGCCGTCGCCCAGTACTGCAGCGCCGGCTTCTCGAAATACTTGATCGCGTTGAGTCGCGGCGTCAGCCAGTCACCGCTGGCCAGCATCTCGCGGCCGATCTCGGCATATCGGCCCTCGTCAGGCGAAATCAGCTTGCGGTAGCCAAGCGTGCTGAACCAGAGAACGGCAAAGCAGAGCAGCAGCAGCCACTTGGGCCAGCGCTTGTGGGCAAAATCGGTCATGCAGGGTTCCGGCAAAAGGAAGGTGGTGCTGCCATATTCTTGTCAGCGCGTGAGGCGCCGACACGATAGGCGAAAACACTAGGCGTCGCCAGTTAAGCGAGCGTGAAGCGCCGGTTTTTCAGCAGGATCAGCACCGCGCCGCTGCCGCCATCTGCCGGCCGCGCCTGACTGAAGGCCAGCACTTCGTCGCGCTGGACCAGCCAGTTGCGCAGCTTGTGCTTGAGCACCGGCTCCTTGTTCCGCGAGCTCAGCCCCTTGCCGTGGATGATGCGCACGCACCGCAGTCGGGCCGTCTGGGCCGCGTGGAGAAACTCGCCGACCTGCCGGCGCGCGCTGTCGCTGTCGCTGCCGTGCAGGTCGAGCTCGGCCTGCGCCAGCCAGTGGCCGCGTCGCAGCTTCCTGAGCGTGTCGAGCCGCTGCCCGGGGCGCAGATACAGCAGCTCCTCGCCGGCGGAGAGCTCGTCCCAGGGCCAGAAATCGCTCATCGCATCGACTGTCGATGCATCGCCGGTCGATGCGCGCGCCTGCGGCCAGGGGCTCGGCGGCGTCGCCGGGTGATGGTGCTGGCCGGGCAGGCGCAATGGCCGGGTGCCGGCCGTTGCACGTAAAAACAGCTCGTGGTCGCTCGGCGCCGCCGGTGGCGGCGGTGCGGCGGGGGCGGTGGCTTGCAGTTGCTTCTTGAGTTGCTTGAGTCGGCGGCGGTTCTGGCTGTCCATGACGTCGATGCATGATCGCGGAGGCGCACATTGTGACGGCAAATGGCCGAAAACGCCGGTTTGCATCGAGCAGCCCGAGCGCCGGCGCGGTGATGATCGCCGTCATCGGGCGTGCAAGCCGGCGCCGCAGCGACCGGAATTAGCCGGCCGGTGACTCCGCTGCCATTGACGGTACGGCCGTTTCGAGCGCCCGCAAGCTGCCAGGCCGTGGTGACGCAGGCAGCGCTCGAGTCCGGACCTGGAAACCGTGGCGTGAGGAATTCGCGCACGGCCGCCTGGCGCTACCCGCTTCGGAGGCGGGCTCGAATTATCTTCGGGATGCAACAGCTGACCGACAGATTTGCTCTGTCGGCAGCGTGTTCAGTCCAGTTCAAAAAGTGGTCATTGCCTGACCAGTTCGAAATCAGGCATTTTGAATGACTTGTTGTTGAATTCTTCGGTTGGCCCGTAAAGCCGGACGGCCGGGAGTGGTCGCTTCCCTTCGGTGGGAATCCAGTTGGCTTCCTCACCGGCGGGAGCTGCAGGCCCGACGTACAGCGTAACGCTGCCATCTGCATTTTTCTTCATCTTTGGAAGATCATACGAAGAAAGGGTCGTTCTGTTTGACTTCGTATAGATGAAGGAATTGGTGGCGCGGTCGTAAACGGTGACGGCCCAGAATTGTTTGACCGGCATGTTTGCAGGCACAGTCACCTTGTAGGTTTTCCCGGCCGCCAATGCGTCCCCATTTTTATCGCGAAGCGCCATCAGGTAGGCTGTCGGTGGTTTGTCCGAAACTTCTTTGGGTACATACGTGCACCAGAAGTACATCATCGCGCGCATGTCGATTGCAATGCGATCCCCGTCGTCGTATGTGAACTTTTTATTCTTGTCTGGCAGCAGTAGCGATGCGTAATGGCGATCAGGCCAGATCATCGCTTCCTGCGGCAAATTGTCGAACCGAGACTGGAGGTAGGCCCAGGCGTCGACAGCGGCCTGGCGCATGGCCTTCTTGGTTGTTTCATCCGGATTGAACGGCTTGCCGCGTTCGATGCCCAGCGTCGACAGCATGCCCATGATCACCTTGTAATCCGGGCTGCTCGGCTCGTAGGTGAAGATGTCGTATACGTCGTTGAAGTAGCGCTCGTCATAGAATGGCAGCGTGGCGTAACGCTCGTTGGCAGGATCGACAAAACGTTGTTTGGGCGGGTTTGCGGACTGCGACAGGTTGTACATCTTGAGATGCTTCGAATACGCGTATGCATCTTTGGCGGTTTTGCCTTTGGCAATCACGGAGCGGAACGCAAGGGCGATGCGGTAGCTTGGCGACTTGACCTGGATGTATCCTTTCGGAACCGTGCCTGCATAGCCAGGCGGCGTGAACAGGTATTTGCCACCCTTGCCCTTGTCCAGTCCGGATGGCCCGACGTCCGCAATCGTGAGTTGCCACGCATCGACAACCTGACCGTAGAGGCTGCCATCCGGGCCGGCCGGCGGAAGCTCGAGGACAACAGGCTCCTTCTTGAGGTCGGCAAACGCGGTGATATAAGGCGTTGTGCTGTTCGCGGTAATTGCCTCCAACTTCGGCGTAGCTGGTGTCGAATAGGCAATGATGTCGTTGTCTTTCAGGCCGAGGTCGTCAAAGGCCGCGCTTCGAAACCGGTAAATTGCCACAGCAGGCAATGCCCACAATGCCACCTCAAAGGCGCGCTGGTATTTGACCTGATAACTCAGGTCAGGCGCGGAAGCCTTCGATCCGATTGGCGGCTGGCCGCCCAATGGTTCGGTCTGGGCCGTCGCGGCAGTAAAGGCGACCATGAGGCAAAGGCTGGCCGCCGTCATTTTGAGTGTTGTCATGAACGGTTCCTGGGCGGAGAGGGGGAATGTCGCTTAGTTGACCTTGTGCAATTGCGGCAAAGCCCATTTGCCGGACAGGATGTCATCCGAAGGCTGATACAGGCGCAAAATCACATAAAAATTGCCGCTCGGTGCGGGGAGCCAGTTGGCCGCGTTTTCGCCGGCCGGTTTGCTGTGCGAGATCGGAATGGTGATCGAGCCATCCGGCGCAGCCTTCAATCCCGGCGTATCGGTGCCGACCTTGTAACGGCCAATCTCATTGTTCACCAGCATCTTGTCATCGGCGTTGTACATCGTCAGTGACCAGAAGGCGCCTACGGGCGGCGCGGAGTCGAGCTTGACGGCGTAGCGATTGGCGCCGTTGAGTGTCTGGCCTGTGCTGTCGGTATAACGAATGGGATACATCGCCTCGCGCTCGCCTTGCCCGCCGAGGTAGGGCCCGGCAACCATGGCGCGCAGCGGGTAATTGAAGCCAAAGTTGTCGAGCCCCGTTACCCAGTTCCAGCCATTGCGCACCGACGATGTGCTCGCAAACGACGATACTGCGACCGCGGGTGCATCCTTTAACCCTTCGATCATGCCTTTGCGGGTGGCGGGGTCGAGCTTTTTGCTGTCGAAGCCTTTCTCGGTCAGGCCGACGCGCGCGAACTGGGCAAACAGCGCCCGGTCTGCGGGCTTGACCGCGTTGTTCTTGAGTGCGGCGGCCAGCTCGGTGAAGAAGCCGAGCTCAGCGTTGCCGGTTTGGGGGAGGGCCGGCAGGCGTT
This sequence comes from Jeongeupia sp. USM3, assembly GCF_001808185.1. Classification (NCBI taxonomy): domain Bacteria; kingdom Pseudomonadati; phylum Pseudomonadota; class Betaproteobacteria; order Neisseriales; family Chitinibacteraceae; genus Jeongeupia; species Jeongeupia sp. USM3. Next base: position 440,347 of record NZ_CP017668.1, read on the forward strand.
CAAGCTTGCTGGTTTTTCCGCTTGCCGGGGTGACCGAGAATTTCTTCTGAAGCGCGAGCACGGGAGTGGTGTCTTCTCCCTGTTTGACGTGCAGCCGCCCCCACAGCCAGACTTTTCGCGTTGTGACATCCAGACGCTTGGCGTCTTTCGGCAGCGCCCCCTTCCAGCCGGGCGGCACCAGCACATACTTGCCGGCTTTTGTTCCGGTGGTGCGGCGGCCAATGTAGTGTTCCAGCTCCTGCCACATGTTGAAAACGTCGATGACGTAGTACCGATCACGGGTGTCAGGCACCGTCAGGATGTATGGCTCGTTCAGGTCAAGCACCGCACTCATGTAGTAGGTGTCATTGTTGGCGGTGGGCATGTCCGTCGCAGCCGGCGTGGCTAGCGAGGTCGCCCAGCCGATCTGCCCCAAGGGGGCGCGATAGCTGGTTGCAGGTTTTGGGGACGGGGTGTCGGTGTACTCACGAGCGACCCGCTCCATCCTGACCAACGGGTAACCCCAGTTGTAGGCGGCAATGGCCAGACTGTAGCCGTCGGCCTGCAGTCCCTTGTGGATCACTTCAGGCGTTGCCGGGGTCGTTAGCAGAAGGTCGGGAGGGGGATTGCCTTGAGCGCTCACATGGCCGCTCGCGGCAAGGCAAAGTGCAATGACGTTCAATTTTATCGCCTTGGAAAGGTGCATTGTATTCTCCTTTGGATTGCGAATCGGTGGGGGCTGAAAAATCGGCGCGGGGCGGAATGGTGTCCGGTCATCGAAAAAGCAAGTATAGATTCGTCGGGCTTGTTCGGGGGGGCGTGCGAAAAATGGCAAGCACCATATTGTTACCCCCTATGGCCGCCTAGAGCGCTCTGTATAAAAACCCACGACCATGTTTGTAAGCTGCTGTCCGGCATGGTGAGTATGCTTTCCACGGCATTGGATGGATTTGAGCGCTGTACGCGTGAAACGCTGCATATCGATTGTGAAGCTTGGAAATTACTGACGCATTATAAGCCAATGCAATTAGTAGTGTTTTCTCTGTGGACTGCGAAATAATATTTCCCTGTGATGCCTCGATGGCGCCGAAGCGACGTCAACCCGTCATGAGTGGCAGTACTCTCTAGAGTCCGGCACCCGATACTAACGGTTTTTTCATCGCCAATTGCTTTCACAAGCCGAAGGCGTCAGCCCACCTCAAGCCTTTTCCGGCCGCTTCTCGTTGCATTTCTGCCGCCAAACCTCGATCAGCACCCGCGCATGCGCCGGGTTAGTGAAGCAGTGCTCCTTCCTGCATTCGTCCCGCAGCCGGCCGTCGGAACGGCTCGATGTCGGGCGCTTGCGACTTTCTTGCCATATCTGAGGTCTCCCTCAAGGTAAAATCTCGCTGATTGGCTCCCCAGTATTAGACAGGCATTAGAGAATTGGATAAAACATCAAGCAAAAACAAGGAGTTGAGTCACACTCCGATGATGGCGCAGTACCTCAAACTCAAGGCCGAGCATCCGGACAAGCTGGTTTTCTACCGGATGGGCGACTTCTACGAGCTGTTCTATGACGATGCGGTCAAGGCCTCCAAGCTGCTCGACATCACGCTGACCACGCGCGGCCAGAGCGCAGGCCAGCCGATCAAGATGGCCGGCTTGCCCTATCACGCCGCCGAACAGTACCTCGCGCGTCTGGTGAAGCTGGGCGAGTCGGTGGCGATCTGCGAGCAGTTCGGCGATCCGGCCGCGACCAAGGGGCCGCTCGAGCGCAAGGTCGTGCGCGTGGTGACGCCGGGCACGCTGACCGATGCGGCGCTGCTTGACGACAAGCAGGAGAACCGCCTGCTGGCGATCGTCGCGAACAAGGGCAGGCTCGGGCTCGCCTGGCTGTCGCTTGCATCGGGCGATTTCGCGCTGATGGATACCGAGGTCGAACGCCTGCCGACCGAACTCGAGCGCTTGCGCCCGGCCGAGATCGTCGTCTCGTCTGATACCGAGCTTGCGCTGCTCGATGCGCTGGCCATTCCGGTCAGGCAGATGCCGCCGTGGCAGTTCGACCGTGAAAGCGCCACAAGGGCGCTGACCCGGCATTTCGCCACCCATGACCTGACAGGCTTCGGCGTCGCGGACACCATGCTGGCAGTCGGTGGCGCCGGCGCCCTGCTCGAGTACGTCCGGACCACGCAGGGCGGCGTACTGCCGGCGCTGGCCGGCCTGCGTGTCGAGTTCGCCAGCCAGTACATCGAACTCGATCCGGCGACGCGCCGCAATCTCGAGCTGACCGAAACCATACGCGGCGAAGCCGCGCCGACGCTGTTTTCCTTGCTCGATGCCTGCGAGACCAGCATGGGCTCGCGCTGCCTGCGCCACTGGCTGCACCACCCGCTGCGGCAGCAGCCGGCCATCCTCGAGCGGCAGGCTGCGATCGGCGCCCTGCTCGATACCGGCGCGGCCGACGGCCTGCGCCAGACACTGAGCGGCATTGCCGATATCGAGCGGATCACCGCTCGTATCGCCTTGCGCAGTGCCCGCCCGCGGGACCTCTCGAGCCTGCGCGACAGCCTGGCGCTGTTGCCGCAACTGGGCGAGCAGCTGCCGGCAACGCCGTTCTTTGCCGGACTGTCGCAGGCGCTGCTGCCCGACGACGCGCTCCGCACGCTGCTCGAAAAAGCGGTGATGGCCGAGCCTTCGGTGGTGCTGCGCGAGGGCGGGGTGATCGCCGACGGTTATTCGGGCGAGCTCGACGAGCTGCGCGGCATCCAGGCGAACTGCGGCGAATACCTGCAGCGGATGGAGTTGCTCGAGCGCGAACGCACCGGCATCCCGACGCTCCGGGTCGAATACAACCGCGTCGCCGGTTTCTTCATCGAGATCAGCAATGCCAACGTCGACAAGGTGCCGCCCGAATACCGCCGGCGCCAGACGATGAAGAACGCCGAGCGTTACATCACGCCCGAACTCAAGGTGTTCGAGGAAAAGGCATTGTCGGCCCAGGATCGGGCGCTGGCGCTTGAGAAGCAGCTGTTCGACGCGCTGCTCGATACGCTGCAGATGCAGCTGGCGCCGCTGCGGCTGGCGGCGCAGGCGATCGCGACGGTCGACGTGCTCGCCTGCCTTGCGCAGCATGCACAGCAGCGCGGCTACGTCGCGCCGGAGTTCGTCGATGACGTCCGGCTCGAGATCGACGCCGGCCGTCATCCGGTGGTCGAGGCGCAGATCGACGACTTCATCCCGAACGGCGTGAGCTTCGGCCCGACGCGCAAGCTGCTGCTGATCACCGGTCCGAACATGGGCGGTAAATCGACCTATATGCGCCAGGTGGCGCTGATCGTGCTGCTCGCGCACATCGGCAGCTACGTTCCGGCGACGCAGGCGGTGATCGGCAAGGTCGACCGGATTTTTACGCGCATCGGCGCATCGGACGATCTGGCCGGCGGGCGCTCGACCTTCATGGTCGAGATGACCGAAACGGCGAACATCCTCAACAACGCATCCGAGCACAGCCTGGTCCTGATGGACGAGGTCGGCCGCGGGACATCGACCTTCGACGGGCTGGCGCTCGCCTGGTCGATCGCCCGACAGTTGATCGACAAGAACCGCGCGTACACGCTGTTTGCGACGCATTACTTCGAGCTGACCCGACTGGCGCAGGATTACCCGGTGGTCGCCAATGTCCATCTCGATGCGGTCGAGCACAAGGACAGGATCGTCTTCCTTCACGCGGTACAGGAAGGACCGGCGTCCCAGAGCTACGGCGTTGCAGTGGCCCAGCTCGCCGGCGTGCCGCGCGAGGTGATCCGTCAGGCCAAGCGCAAGCTCGCGGAACTGGAACAGGCCAGCCCGGGTCAAGCGCATCAGGGCGATCTGTTCAGTGCGCCGATCGAGCCCATCCAGGAGCCGGAGGCGCATCCGCTCGTCGAAAAAATGACAGATGTCGACCCCGACGACTTGAGCCCGCGCGCCGCGCTGGCGCTGATTTTCGAGCTCAAGGCGATGCTTGATCAAAAGCAATAAAGTACAAATTAACAACCAGGCCGATTTAAGCGTTTGCTGAACTAGGCTAAAAACAGATCAGCAGCGTATCGAGGAGCAACAACGTGGAAGCCGTACAAAGTCCGAACGGACATGCAGATAGTGATGAATGGGATATCGACGAGGGTATCGCCCGTTTTCTGGGGGCTCACCCGGGTGACGAGACGATCCGTCTGGCCGACGTGCGCGACAAGGCCGCGACCGAACTGACACGCCTCGGCGACGAGATCGGCGCCTGCCTTGACAGGCTGGCCGTGCGTATTCCGCCGGCCGTGCAGCTGTACAGCAGCGCCGATGGCAGGATCGTCGTCGGCAGTGAACATGCGGCAAAGGATGCCATCGAAGCCAGCCTCAACGGCGACACCCGGGTCCTGAAAATGTTCAAGGAAGTCGAGGTGCTTTACGACATCCTGCGCAAGGCCGAACTGCGCGGGACCGGGCGGTTCGAGAGCCAGCACTTCAATCTCGGGTTGACCAGCCTGGGTTGCATTGCGTTCTTTACCGAAAGCGCCGAAAGCTGACCGGTTCGGCCTGCCGTTTGACAGGGCCGCCCGCGAGCGGCCCTGTTTGCTTGTCGCCCCGCGATCGAACGGCCGGCATCAACGGGCGCGGCGAAGCACGATATAATCGTCTGTTATTTCCGGATTTGCCTTTCGATGAAAACCACTCGTGCCCGCCGCCCCCAGCCGGCGATTCGTGAACAAAATGCCGCAGGTCAGCAGCGCGCTGGCCTCGCGAGTCGCAACAAACGTGCAGCACCGAAGCCGGGCGACGAGTTCGAATCGGGACGCAAGCCGCACGGCGCCGCTGCGGCGCCGTCGTCCAAGCGCGGCGGCGCCGCCGCAGGTGCTGCGGGTGCCGACAAGACCGGCGCTGAGCCGGTTCGCAGTCGCAGCGTGGTAACCAAGGCCAAGCGCATGAAGCAGCGCGCGGGTTCGCAGCACGAAGTCGCGGTGCAAAAGCAGTTGCGCGCCAAGCGGCTGACGTCGGCGCAGGTTGGCGAAGAGCGGCTGCAGAAGGCGCTGGCGTTCAGCGGCATCGGTTCGCGCCGCGACATGGAAGAACTGATTGCGGCCGGGCGCGTCAGCGTCAACGGCAAGATCGCCGAACTGGGCGCCAAGGTCGGGCAGGGCGACGACGTCCGCATCGACGGCAAGCGCGTCACGATGCGCTGGCAGGATCGCCTTGCGCGCGTGGTGCTCTACCACAAGCAGGAAGGCGAACTGGTCACGCGGGACGACCCGCAAGGCCGGCTCACCGTGTTCGAGCGCCTGCCGCGACTGTCGTCGAGCAAATGGGTCGCCGTCGGCCGGCTCGACTTCAATACCAGCGGCTTGCTGATTTTCACGACCTCGGGCGATCTGGCGAACCGGATGACGCACCCGAGCTTCGAAATGGAACGTGAATACGCGGTTCGCGTGCTCGGCGAACTGACCGACGAGCAGGTTGCCCAGTTGCGCAAGGGCATCGAGCTTGACGACGGTCCGGCGAAGTTCACCCACATCGAAGCCCAGGGCGGCGAGGGGATGAACCACTGGTACCGCGTCGTGCTCAAGGAAGGGCGCAACCGCGAGGTGCGGCGGATGTTCGAGCATTTCGGCCTGACCGTCTCGCGGCTGATGCGCGTGCGCTTCGGCGCGCTGACGCTGCCGGGGCGGCTCAAGCGTGGCCAGTTCTATGAGCTGTCCGAAACCGAGGTGCTGGCGGTGATGAAATGGGCCGGCCTGAAGCTCAACGGCGAAGCCAAGGACCATTGAGTCCGCCATGAGCAAGGACTTCACCAGGGAAGAAGACCGCGACGGCGACGACGAACTCCCGTCCGAGCTGAAAGTCCCGGCCGGCAGCAAGAACTACATGACCCCGGGCGGCTGGCGCCGGCTGAAGGCCGAACTGCACGACCTCGTCACCAAGCAGCGCCCCGAGCTGACCCAGATCATCAACTGGGCGGCGAGCAACGGCGACCGCTCCGAAAACGGCGACTACATCTACGGCAAGAAGAAGCTGCGCGAAACGGACAAGCGCATCCGCTTTCTGACCAAGCGGCTCGAAAATGCCGAGGTGGTCGATCCGGAAGCGAGGGAGGCGACCGACCAGGTCTTCTTCGGCGCGACGGTGACTTATCTGCGCGAAGACGGCAGCGAGGAAACGGTCTCCATCGTCGGCATCGACGAAACCGACCTGAAGCGGCACTACGTCAGCTGGACGGCGCCGATCGCCCGCGCGCTGTTGCGGGCCCGCGATGGCGACGCGGTGCTCCTGCGCCTGCCGGGCGGGACCGAGGAAATCGAAATCGTCGGCGTGCGCTACCAGGCACTGAACACCGAGTACCCCAGCTGATACAGGGCTGATCCAGATTTTGCGCAAGGCTTTCCATTTGGATATGCTGCGCGCATGGAACGCTCCAAGCCCAGTCGCCTTTTCCGTCGCGTCCTCCGGAACATGGCGTTCCGGATCACCGTCGTTTCGCTGCTCATTTCCGCCGCCAGCTACTACTACAGCTATCTGCGCCTGCAGGAAGAGGCGCTGACCAATCTCGAGAAGTACATCCGGGCCCGCAGCCAGCTCGAGAGCGAGCCCTTCCTGCAGGCCGAAACCAATACCAGGCTGCTGCGCAACGAGTTCATCCGCCGCTACGCGCAGATGCAGGGCAGCGACGTGTCGGCCGAGTTCCACTCGCTGCTCAAGCAGGATCGCGACGGCATGTGGCGGATCCGGGTCGAGCGCGACGACTTCGAGTATCACGCCACCGTTGCGCTGTTGCCACGCGTCGAGCTGACGCCGGAGTTCATGCGGCAGGTCATGCTCGGCTACGACCTGCTGAGCCGGTACGGGCCGGCGTTTCGCAACCGCTATTACGATACCTTCATCGACCTGAACGTTTCGGACGGCAGCCTGATGTTCCTGCCGGACCTCAACTACGCGCGCAACGGCTCGGTGGCCGACTTCGAATTCGACCTCGAAACCGAGGTCGGCGCCACGCCGGCGCGCAACCCGGAGCGCAAGACGTTCTGGACCGGCATCTACTTCGACAAGCAGGCCGTGCAGTGGATGGTTTCGGTGGTGACGCCGATCGACTTTCAGGGGCGCTACATCGGTGGCGCCGGGCAGGACCTGCTGCTCGACCAACTGATTGCGCGGACCAACAGCGTCGGCGTTCCGGGGACGACCAATTTCATCATTACGCGACACGGCGACCTGATCGCCCACCCGGAGCGGATGAAACAGGTCGAGGCCGCACGCGGCCGCTACAACGTGAACGACGCCGGCGACAAGACGCTGCGCGAGCAGTTCGCGGCGATCACCGGCGCATCGCCGGGGCAGCTCTTCGTCGAAAGCCCGGACGGCCAGTCGTGGCTGGGCATGGCGCAGATACGCGGCGCGGACTGGCTGTTCGTCATCGTCTACCCGAAGCGACTGCTGCAGGAAAAGGCTGCGCTGGCCGCGAGCATGGTGCTGCTGCTCGGCCTGATCGCGTTGCTGATCGAGCTGGGACTGATGGCCTGGGTGCTCAAGGTCGATGTCTCGCGTCCGCTGGGAAGGCTGAAGGCCGCCATCCAGTCGCTGGCGCAAGGGCGGTACACCCATCCGCTCGATACCGAACGCAACGACGAGCTCGGCGATCTGGCGCGCAGCTTCGACGCCATGGCCAGCACGATCGCCCGGCATCGCCAGCAGCTGGAGACGCAGGTCGCCGCGCGGACCGACGAATTGGCGCAGCGCAATACCGAACTCGAGACGGCCAACGCCGAGCTCTCCCGCCTGAACGAAGAGAAGAACGAGCTGCTGACGATCGCCGCCCACGACCTGAAGAACCCCGTTGCGAGCATCGGCGGCATGGCGGGGCTGATCGGCAGCAAGTTCGACGTCTGGCCCAAGGAGCGTGTGCGCGACCGCCTGCAGGGCATTACCCAGCTGGCGAACCGGATCCAGCGCATTCTGGGCAACCTGCTGGACATCAATACGCTCGAATCCGGCCAGTATCGGCTGATGCTTGAGCCATTGCAGCTCGACGATGTCGTCGCCGAGCTGCTGGCGAGCTGGGAAGGGCGGCTCGAGGAAAAGCAGCAGCGCTGCCGCTACGGCCGGAACGGTCTGATCGTGCTGGCGGACCGCCAGGCGCTCTGGCAGGTGCTCGACAATCTGGTGTCGAATGCATCGAAGTACGCGCCGCATCAGAGCACGATCGAGATCGCCGCGGCGCGCTCGCTCGGCATGGTCGAGATCGGCGTTCACGACCACGGTCCGGGCATTGCGCCGCACGAAATGGAAAGGCTGTTCCGCAAGTTCGGCCGCCTCTCCGCGGTGCCTACCGGTGGCGAGCATACGACGGGGCTGGGTTTGTCCATCGTCAAGCGCCTGGCCGAGGAAATGGGCGGCGGCGTCCGTTGCGACAGCCTGCTCGGCCACGGCACGACCTTTACGGTGAGCCTGCCTGAACCGGACGACAGCGTGGCGCCTGCCGCCGGGGAGACGCACTCGCAACGGGACGGTAGAATCGAGGTTTGATTCGACACGCCGGCGCACTGCCGGCCCCGGAGTGCACGATGCGGCAATACCTCGATCTTCTTCAGCATGTTCTTGATCACGGCACGAAGAAGGAAGACCGCACCGGTACCGGTACGCTGTCGGTTTTCGGCCACCAGATGCGTTTCGACCTTTCGCAAGGTTTCCCGCTGGTCACGACCAAAAAAGCGCACCTGAAGTCGATCATTTACGAGCTGCTGTGGTTTCTGCGGGGCGAAACCAACAACAACTGGCTGAAGGAACGCGGCGTATCGATCTGGAACGAGTGGGCGCGCGACGACGGCGAGCTCGGCCCGATCTACGGTTACCAGTGGCGCAGCTGGCCGACCGCCGACGGCCGGCACATCGACCAGATCGCCGACGTGGTCAGGACGCTGAAGACCAACCCGGATTCGCGCCGCATCATCGTATCGGCATGGAATGTCGGCGAGATCGAGAACATGGCGCTGCCGCCGTGCCATGCGTTCTTCCAGTTCTACGTTGCCGACGGCAAGCTCTCGTGCCAGCTGTACCAGCGCAGCGCCGACCTGTTCCTTGGCGTGCCGTTCAACATCGCCTCGTACTCGCTGCTGGTGCTGATGATGGCGCAGGCTTGCGACCTCGAGCCCGGCGATTTCGTCTGGACCGGCGGCGACTGCCACATCTACCTGAACCACCTCGAGCAGGTGCAGACCCAGCTCGGCCGCGAACCGCTGCCGCTGCCGACGATGCGCCTGAATCCGGCGAAGAAGGACATCTTCGCGTTCGAGTTCGAGGATTTCGTGCTCGAAAACTACCAATCTCATCCGGCGATCAAGGCGCCGGTGGCGGTCTGAGATGGAGCTCGCCATCATCGCCGCACTGGCGCAGAACCGCGTCATCGGCATCGACAACAAGCTGCCCTGGCACCTGCCCGAGGACCTCAAGCATTTCAAGGCGCTGACGATGGGCGCGCCGATGCTGATGGGGCGCAAGACCTTCGACTCGCTGCCCGGCCTCTTGCCCGGCCGCCGCCACCTGGTGATCACCCGCAATGCAGGCTGGCGGGCAGAGGGCGCGGAAGCGTTCACCAGCATCGAAGCGGCGCTGGCGGCATGTGCCGGTGACGAGAAGGCCTTCGTGATCGGCGGCGGCGAGATCTACCGCCAGGCGCTGCCGCTCGCCGATACGCTGTACCTGACCGAGGTGGCGCTGTCACCCGACGGCGATGCGACCTTCCCGGCGCTGCCGGCGGGCGAGTGGCGTGAAGCCGAGCGCGTGGCCCAGCACAGCGCCAAGGAGATCGACTTCGCTTTCGTGACTTACCGGCGGGCCTGAACGCCGGGATGTCGCAGCAATGAAGAACGGGCCGTCGGCCCGTTTTTCATTGCTGCCGCCGATCAGGCTTCGACAAACTCGAGCAGCTCGGCAAACGACGCGATGATGTGGTCGGCGCCGAGCGAAGCCACGTCGCTGCCGTAGCCGTATTCGACCGCAACGACCGGGCAGCCGGCGGCGCGCGCGGCGAGGATGTCGTTTTTCGAATCGCCGACCATCAGCATCTCGTCCCCGGCGACGCCGAAGCGCTCGAGCACGTGCTGCAGCGGCAGCGCCGACGGCTTGCGCTCGGGCAGGGTGTCGCCGCCGACCACGACCTCGAACTGTTCCGACACGCCCAGCTCCCGCAGCAGCGGCAGCGTATAGCGCTCGGGCTTGTTGGTGACGATGGCGAGCGGCAGGCCGCGCTCGTGCAGCGCGTGCAGCGTCTCCTGCACCTTGGGGTAGAAACGCGTCGCGATCGTCAGGCCGGCCTTGTAGTGGATGTCGAACCGCTGCATCGCCTGCTGCTGTTCGGGCGAGTTGCGCCATTGCGCGCCGTGGTCGTCGGCCAGCGTGCGCGCGACGAGGCTGTTTGCGCCGTCGCCGACGTAGCTCTCCACCGTGGCTTCGGCGAGCGGCGGCAGGCCGAGGTCGGCGCGGGCGGCATTGGCGGCGCGGGCGAGGTCCGCGATCGAATCGACGAGGGTGCCGTCAAGGTCGAAGGCAAGGGCGCGGATCGTCATGCGAGGGCCTTGGCGATTTCGGCGTGCATCGCATCGATGACCGCCTTGTAGTCCGGGTGACCGAAGACCGCCGAGCCGGCGACGAAGGTATCGACGCCGGCAGCGGCGATCGCGCCGATATTGTCGACCTTCACGCCGCCGTCGATTTCGAGGTGGATGTGCCGGCCGGTCTTTTCCTTGTACGCATCGAGCTTGGCGCGTGCAGCGCGGGCCTTGTCGAGCATCGCCGGAATGAAGGACTGGCCGCCGAAGCCCGGGTTGACCGACATCAGCAGCACCATGTCGACCTTGTCGAGCACGTAGTCGAGATGGTCGAGCGAGGTGGCCGGATTGAACACCAGCCCGGCCTGACAGCCGTGGTCGCGGATCAGCGAGAGACTGCGGTCGATGTGGTCCGACGCCTCGGGGTGGAAGGTGATGATGTTGGCGCCGGCCTTGGCGAAGTCGGGGATGATGCGGTCGACCGGCTTGACCATCAGGTGCACGTCGATCGGCACGGTGGCGTACGGCTTGATCGCCTCGCAGACGAGCGGGCCGATCGTCAGGTTGGGGACGTAATGGTTGTCCATCACGTCAAAGTGGATCAGGCCTGCGCCGGCTGCGATGACGTTGCTGATTTCCTCGCCGAGCCGCGCAAAGTCGGCGGACAGGATGCTGGGGGCGATGCGGAACTGGCTCATGGGCGTACTCCGGTGGCAATGACATGATTGTAGCGTTGCCAGCCCTGCGGCAGGCGGGGCGGCCTGCTAAGATTGTCCACCATCAATGGGGAAGCGTGCATGAGCGATAGTCCTAGGTACCACATCGTGGTCGAGCCGCGGGCCAGTTTCGTTGCCGAGCAGTCGGACGAGGACGAAGGGCGGTTCGTCTTCGCCTACCACATCAGAATCACCAATCACGGCGAAACGGAGGCGCAGCTGATTTCGCGCCACTGGGTGATCCGCGACATGGACGACCGCGTCCAGGAGGTGCGCGGCCTTGGCGTCGTCGGCGAACAGCCGGTGCTCGAGCCGGGCCAGTCGTTCGAGTACATGAGCGGCGCCACGCTGGAAACGCCGGTCGGCACCATGCGCGGCAGCTATCTGATGCGCACGATGGACGGCACCGAGTTCCACGTCGACATCCCCGAGTTCGTGCTGTCGATCCCGCGCACGCTGCACTGAGCCCGGGCTTGCAATCGGCCGCCGTGGCCGCATCTGTTCCTGTCGTCTGTCGATAAGAACAATCATGGCCGCTCCCGATTTCGTCCCGCGCAACGACTGGCAAACGTTGCGCACGCTCTTTCCTTATCTCTGGCGCTACAAGAACCGGGTGGTCCTGGCCCTGGGCCTGCTGATCGCGGCGAAGTTCGCCAACGTTGCCGTGCCGCTGGTGCTCAAGGACATCGTCGACGCACTCGACGGCAGCAAGAGCATGGTGGTGATGCCGGTTGCGCTGGTGTTTGCCTACGGCGCCTTGCGGATGTGTTCGTCGGTATTCGGCGAACTGCGCGACGCGGTATTCGCCAAGGTTACGCAGGGCTCGATCCGGCGCGTGGCGCTGCAGGTGTTCAAGCACCTGAGCGCATTGAGCCTGCGCTTCCACCTCGAGCGTCAGACCGGCGGGATGAGCCGCGACATCGACCGCGGCACCAAGGGCATCGCCTTCCTGCTCAACTTCATGCTGTTCAACATCCTGCCGACGCTGGTCGAAATCGCGCTGGTGGCGATCATTCTGCTGAAGAAGTACGACTGGTACTTCGCCGCGATCACCTTCGGCACCATCGTCATCTACATCGGCTTCACCCTCGGCGTGACCGAGTGGCGCATGGCGTTCCGCCGGCAGATGAACGAGCTCGACTCGAAGGCCAATACCCGCGCGATCGACGCGCTGCTGAACTACGAGACGGTCAAGTACTTCAACAACGAGCGCTGGGAGGCCGAACGCTATGACCGCAGCCTCGAGAAGTGGGAGGGCGCCTCGGTCAAGAACCAGGTGTCGCTGTCGCTGCTCAACGCCGGGCAGGCGGTGATCATCGCCGCCGGCGTGACCGCGCTGGTGTGGCTGGCGGCGAGGGATGTCGTCGACGGACGGATGACGCTTGGCGATCTGGTGCTGGTCAACGCCTTCCTGCTGCAGCTGTATGCGCCGCTGAACTTCCTCGGCTTCGTCTATCGGGAGATCAAGCACTCGCTGGCCGACATGGAGAAGATGTTCACGCTGTTGCGACAGAACTCCGAAGTCAACGACGCGCCCGGGGCCGTGCCGCTGCATACCGGCAGCGCCACCGTGCGCTTCGAGAATGTCGACTTCGGCTACGAGCGCAAGCGGCAGATCCTGAACGACGTCAGTTTCGAGATTCCGGCCGGCAGGACGCTCGCTGTCGTCGGCGCCAGTGGTGCGGGCAAGTCGACGCTATCAAGGCTGCTGTACCGCTTCTACGACATCTGGCAGGGCAAGGTGACGATCGACGGCGTCGACCTGCGCGACATGACGCAGGAAAGCCTGCGCGCACACATCGGCATCGTCCCGCAGGATACGGTGCTGTTCAACGACACGATCTACTACAACATCGCCTACGGCAAGCCGGGCGCAAGCCGCGACGAGGTGATCGAGGCGGCGCGGGCGGCGCACATCTACGACTTCATCGAAAAGCTGCCCGACGGCTTCGAGACGATGGTCGGCGAGCGCGGCCTCAAGCTCTCGGGCGGCGAGAAGCAGCGCGTCGCGATTGCCCGGACCATCCTCAAGAACCCGCCGATCCTGATCTTCGACGAGGCGACCAGCGCGCTCGACTCGAAGACCGAGAAGGGCATCCAGGCCGAGCTCAAGGCGGTGTCGGCGAACCGGACGACGCTGATCATCGCTCACCGGCTGTCGACGATCGCCGATGCCGACGAGATCGCGGTGATGGACGGCGGCCGCATCGTCGAACGCGGCCGGCATGCCGAGCTGCTGCTGCGCGATGGTCACTATGCACGGCTGTGGGCGCTGCAGCGGCATGAAGAGTGAAAAAATTGAATGGACAAGCGCCTTGCCTTATTCCGGATTTTTATATTGATATGCCGCAATTTGCATAAGGGAAAGTGCGCATTATGTGATTAAGTCACAGCCGCCCCCTCCTGCAGCCCGTAAAAAGTCGCCACACGCCGTTCGCATAAGGGACGGCCTGACAACAACGGGCCTCAGGAGGGTCGAAATGAAGCTGGACAGAAAAGACTGGGAGTGGGTGCTGACGTGCTTCGGTACGGCGGTGGGGGCGGGGATCCTCTTTCTGCCGATTCGCGCAGGGCTTGGCGGCATCTGGCCGACGCTGATCCTCACCGCGATCATCTTCCCGGTGACCTATATCGCCCACCGCGGCATCACCCGGGTCGTCGCATCGTGCAGCAAGGCGACCGACATCGTCGGTGCCGTCGAACATGATCTCGGCCGCAATGTCGGCTTTTCCGTGTCGGTGCTGTATTTCCTGTCGATCATCACGATCTGCGTCGGCTACGCAACCGGGATCACCAACATCGTCTCGTCGTTCCTGACCAACCAGATGGGCGTGAGCGAGGTGTCGCGGCCGGTGCTGACCTTCGTGCTGCTGGTCGGCCTGACCAGCGTGATCCTCGCCGGCGAGAAGATCATGGTCCGCGTCACGTCGATCATCACCTTCCCGCTGATCATCCTGCTGGCACTGCTGTCGCTGTACATGATTCCGTACTGGAATACCGCGGTCGTGACTGCGCCGACCACTGGCGGCGAGGTGATGAAGAACCTGCTGCTGCTGTTCCCGGTGCTGGTGTTCGCGATGAATTTCTCGCCGGTGTGCTCGACGCTCGGCGCGTCGTACCGTGCCCGGTATCCGGTTGACGAGGCGGTCAAGCGCACCGACGGCATCATCAAGTGGACCTCGCTGATCCTGCTCGTGTTCGTGATGTTCTTCGTACTGTCGATGCTCATGACCACGACGCCGGCGATGCTGGCCGAGGCGCAGGCCAAGAACGTCGACATCCTCACCGTGCTGTCGCTGGCCGTGCACCAGCCCTTCCTCAAGTACGTGATTCCGCTGATCGCCTTCCTTGCGATCGCCAGCTCATACTTCGGTCACTTCGTCGGCACCCGCGAGGGGCTGGTCGGCATCATCACGCGACTGATGACGTGGCGCAATCCGGCCGACGAGGCAAAGCTCGACCGGACGCGCATCAACCGCGTCGTGACGGTGCTGATGATGGTCGGCCTGTGGTTCCTTGCCGTGTACAACCCGCCGATCCTGAAGATCATCGGCGCGCTGTCGGCGCCGATCATCGCGATCTACGCCTACCTGATGCCGGTGATGCTGATGAAGCGCGTGCCGCGGCTGATGATCTACCGCTCGTCCTTCGCCAGCTTCGTCTTCGTCATGGGCCTGGTCGGCATCGCCGGCGACTTCGTCGGCAGCTATCTGTAAATCCGGGCGCAGGATTCGCCACCGCGAACCTGCATCCGTCAACCGGGCGGCGACCCCGCCCGGCAGGAGTACTCCATGCTGAGTGTGTTTGACATGTTCAAGATCGGCATCGGTCCGTCGAGCTCCCATACGGTGGGGCCGATGGTCGCGGCCAGACGCTTTGCCGGCCAGTTGACGACCGAGGGGCTGGCCGGTCGGGCCGGGCGGATCGTCGTCGACCTGTACGGCTCGCTCGCGCTGACCGGCAAGGGGCACGGCACGGTCGAGGCCACGCTCAACGGCCTTGAAGGCCGCGCGCCGCGCACGGTCGACCCGGCGATCATCGTCCCGCGTGCCCGCGCACTGATGCAGCCCGACGCGACACTGATGCTGGACGGCAGGCAGCCGGTGCCGTTTGACGGCCGGCGCGACGTGGTGCTGCACATGCACGAGTTCCTGCCCAGGCACGCGAACGGCATGCGCTTGAGCGCTTTCGACGATCAGGGTGGCCTGCTGGCGCGCGAGGTGTACTACTCGGTCGGCGGGGGCTTCATCGTGTCCGATGCCGAGTTCGGCCAGGCCGCCGCGACCGCCGCCGACGTGCCTTACCCGTTTGCCAGCGCCGCCGAACTGATGGCGCATTGCCAGCGGGAAGGGCGGACGATCGCCGATATCGTCATGGCCAATGAAACCAGCTGGCGCAGCGAGGCCGAGGTGCGCGCCGGGCTGTTCGAGATTGCCGCGGTGATGAAGGACTGCATCGAAAGCGGCTGCCGGCAGGAGGGCGACCTGCCCGGCGGTTACGGCGTCAAGCGCCGGGCGCCGGCCATTTTCCGGCGCATGGTATCGCTGCAGCTGGCGGGGCGCACCGACGTGATGCTCTGGCCGATGCTGTACGCGATCGCCGTGTCGGAGGAAAACGCCAACGGCGGGCGCATCGTGACCGCGCCGACCAATGGCGCCGCCGGCATCATCCCGTCGGTACTGCAGTACTACCGCAACTTTCACCCGCGCGCAGGCGACGAGGGCGTGGTCGAGTTCCTGCTGACCGCCGCAGCGGTCGGCATGCTCTACAAGATGAATGCGTCGATTTCCGGTGCCGAGGTCGGCTGTCAGGGCGAGGTCGGCGTTGCATGTTCGATGGCGTCGGCAGCCTACTGCGCAGTCAGCGGCGGCAACCTTGCGCAGGTCGAGAATGCGGCCGAGATCGCCATGGAGCACCATCTCGGCCTGACCTGCGACCCGGTCGGCGGGCTGGTGCAGATTCCGTGCGTGGAACGCAATGGCGTTGCGGCGGAGAAGGCCATCAAGTGCGCGCAACTGGCGATTCTCGAGGACGGGCAGCACAAGGTCAGCCTCGATCAGGTGATCGAAACCATGTACCGCACCGGCATGGATATGCAGAACAAATACAAGGAAACGTCTTTGGGCGGGCTTGCATTAACCGTAGGTGTCCCGGCATGCTGATTTAAGCATCATTACCGCAATCAATGCCCCGATCAATCCGGGGCATTTTTTTTGCCTGCATTACCAATTCCTAATACCATTGGCATTGCTGCAAATGACAACCCACAATTATTACATTCAGCTTGCGTTAAATTCGATACATACAGTCAGTCAATTTGCGAGAACCCCCATGACCGTCAAGACACGATTAATCGCTTTGATCGCGGCATTTGCGGCGGTATTGACCCTGCTTTCCGGCCTGGGCATCTATCAGCTGAACCGGATCAACGGGCATGTCGAAGAAATCAACCGCAACGTCATTCCCAGTCTGCGCTACCTGAGCGACGCGAACATCACCTTCCAGCGCATGCGCGTCACCACGTTCCGCCACCTCAATGCGGTGAGCACGCAGGATCAGGACGAGCTCGAAAAACGCATTGCAGGCTACAAGGACAAGATCGCCCAGTCGTTCCGCGACTATGAAAAGAACGTGCTCAACACCGCGGACCAGAAGGATGTCCGCCTGCTGGCCGACAACAAGGACAGCATGCAGGCCTACCTGCAGATCCAGGACAAGGCGCTGGCGCTTTCGCGGCTGGCGCAGCGCAACGAAGCCAATGGCCTGCTGGCCAGAAGCTACAACGAGTCGCAGCGCGTTGCCGCTGCGCTGGATGCGCATGCGAAGTACAACGAGGAGTGGTCGACCGCGCAGGCCAAGGATGCACAGAAGGCGTTCAGCAGCGCGACCTTCCAGTCCATCCTCTGTCTGGTGCTCGGCCTCGCTGGTGCCGGCGTGTTTGGCCTGATCAGCTACCGCGCCATCGTCACGCCGCTCAACGGCATGCGCGACGCGATCCGTGGCGTGGAGCAGGACCTCGACTTCAAGCGTCGTGCCAGCACCGACGGCAAGGGCGAGGTCGGCGAAACGGTGACGGCGTTCAACCGGTTGATGGATCGCGTGCAGGGCAGCCTCGGGCAGCTGCAGCGCGCTGCCGGCGAGGTGGCCGGTTCGGCCGGCGAGCTGTCCGATGCATCGGGGCAGGTCGCCAAGAGCGCCAACTACCAGAGCGACGCAACGGCGAGCATGGCGTCGTCGGTCGAGCAGATGACCGTCAGCATCAGCCATGTGTCCGACCGCGCCGGCGAGGCACAGGGTCTGGCGAAGGCGTCCGGCGAGCTGGTCCTCCAGGGGCGGGAGGTCATCGGCCGTACCGTGCAGGAGATCAACCAGATCGCCGAAGGCGTGGGCGAGGCGGCCGAACGGCTGGCCGAGCTCGAGGCGCAGACGCAGCAGATTTCCTCGGTGATCAGCGTGATCCGCGACGTCGCCGACCAGACCAATCTGCTGGCGCTGAATGCGGCGATCGAGGCCGCACGCGCCGGCGAGCAGGGGCGCGGCTTTGCGGTCGTCGCCGACGAGGTGCGCAAGCTGGCAGAGCGCACCGCCAATTCGACGGCGGAAATCTCGAAGATCATCGAGGCGGTCGGCGAGCGCGCGCAACGCTCGGTGGCCGGCATGAACCAGGCGGTGGGTCTGGTGAAGTCCGGCGTGGCGCAGGCCGATGCCGCACGCGACGTCATTGGCCAGATCGGCGGCAAGGCCGAACAGACGGTGCAGATGGTCAACGACATTTCGGCGGCGCTGCGCGAGCAATCGCTGGCGAGTGCCAATATTGCCCAGCAGGTCGAGCGCATTGCGCAAATGACCGAGGAAAACAGCGCCATTGCGCAGCAGACCAATAGCTCGGCCAAACAGCTTGGCGAATTGGCGGGAAATATGCAGCGCGAGACTTCGCAATACAGGATTTGATGTACATCCAATAAAAAAACCGGCGGAATCGCCGGTTTTTTTATTGCTCATTCGCCGGTTCGGCGAATGGTTGCGGGGATCAGTCCTCGCGGCGCATCTGCGGGAACAGGATCACGTCGCGGATGCTGGCCGAATCGGTCAGCAGCATCACCAGCCGGTCGATGCCGATGCCGCAGCCGCCGGTCGGCGGCAGACCGTACTCGAGCGCGCGGATGTAGTCGGCGTCGAAGTGCATCGCCTCGTCGTCACCCTTGTCCTTCAGGTCGACCTGGGCCTGGAAGCGGGCGGCCTGGTCTTCGGGGTCGTTCAGCTCCGAGTAGCCGTTGGCGTGCTCGCGGCCGACCATGAACAGCTCGAAGCGCTCGGTGATGCCCGGGTTGGTGTCGTTGGCGCGCGCCAGCGGCGACACCTCGGCCGGGTAGTCGACGATGAAGGTCGGCTCCCAGAGCTTTTCTTCGGTGGTTTCGTCGAACAGCGAGAGCTGCAGGCCGCCGATGCCGTCGGTCAGTACCGGCTTGGCACCCAGGCGGGCCAGTTCGGCCTTGAGCCAGGCACGGTCGTGCAGCTGCTCGTCGGTGTACTGCGGGTTGTAGTGCCTGATCGCGCCGGCGATGGTGAAGCGGGCGAAGGGCTTGGACAGGTCGACCGGCTTGCCCTGATATTCGATCACGGTGTGGCCGATGACTTCGCGCGCCGCATAGCGGATCACGCCTTCGGTCATATCCATCATGCGCTGGTAGTCGGCGTAGGCCTCGTAGAACTCCATCATCGTGAACTCGGGGTTGTGCCGCGTGCTCATCCCCTCGTTGCGGAAGTTGCGGTTGACCTCGAACACGCGCTCCATGCCGCCGACGACCAGCCGCTTCAGGTACAGCTCGGGCGCAACGCGCAGGAATAGCGGCATGTCGAGTGCATTGTGGTGCGTCGTAAACGGCTTGGCCGTGGCGCCGCCCGGGATCGGGTGCATCATCGGCGTTTCGACTTCGAGATACGACTCGTTCACCATGTATTCGCGGATCTTCTGCACGATGCGCGAGCGCTTGATGAAGGTGTCGCGGCTGACGTCGCTGACGATCAGGTCGACGTAGCGCTGGCGGTACTTCTGCTCCTGGTCGGCAAGGCCGTGGAACTTGTCCGGCAGCGGGCGCAGCGACTTGGTCAGGAGGCGCAGTTCGGTGACTTGTACCGACAGCTCGCCGGTCTTGGTCTTCATCAGCGTGCCGACGGCACCGAGGATGTCGCCCATGTCCCAGGTCTTGAACGCGGCGTAGACCTCTTCGCCGACCGAATCGCGGCTGATGTAGAACTGGATGCGTCCGCTCACGTCCTGCACCGTGGCAAAGCTCGCCTTGCCCATGACGCGCTTGAGCATCATCCGGCCGGCGACGCTGACGGTGACGTTCTGCGCTTCGAGGTCTTCCTTCTCGACGCCGTCGAAACGCGCATGCAGATCGCCGGCGACGTCGGCGCGCCTGAAGTCGTTCGGGAAAGCCGGGCCTTGCTTGCGCAGCGCGCCGAGCTTGGCGCGGCGCTCGGCCATGATCTGGTTTTCGTCCTGCTGGACGACGTGTTCTTGCTGTTCGCTCATTCTTGTTTCCGTCAATGCAGGGTCGCGCGCGACCCGGTCAAAGGTCAAACGCCTTGCTTCAGGCTGGCTTCGATAAAGCCGTCGAGGTCGCCGTCCATCACGCCCTTGAGGTTGCCCACCTCGTAGCTGGTGCGCAGGTCCTTGATCCGGCTCTGGTCGAACACGTAGGAGCGGATCTGGTGGCCCCAGCCGATGTCGGCCTTGCCGGCTTCAAGCGTCTGCTGTGCTTCCATGCGCTTGCGCAGCTCGAGTTCGTACAGCTTGGCGCGCAGCATCGCCCACGCTTCGTCGCGGTTGCGGTGCTGCGAGCGGTCGTTCTGGCACTGGACGACGATGCCGGTCGGCGCGTGCGTCAGCCGCACCGCGGAGTCGGTCTTGTTGATGTGCTGGCCGCCGGCGCCCGAAGCGCGATAGGTATCGGTGCGCACGTCGGCCGGGTTGATCTCGATCTCGAAGCTGTCGTCGACCTCGGGGTAGACGAAGACCGAGCAGAACGACGTGTGGCGGCGCGCGTTCGAGTCGAACGGCGACACGCGCACCAGCCGGTGCACGCCGGTTTCGGTGCGCAGGAAGCCGTAGGCGTATTCGCCCGAGAGCTTGATCGTCGCGCTGGTGATCCCGGCGACTTCGCCTTCGGACTCTTCCATCACCTCGACGTTGAAGCCCTTGCGCTCGCCGTAGCGCACGTACATGCGCAGCAGCATGCCGGCCCAGTCCTGCGCCTCGGTGCCGCCGGCGCCCGACTGGATGTCGATGAAGCAGTTGTTCGGGTCGGCCGGATTGCTGAACATCCGGCGGAATTCGAGCCTGGCGATCTTTTCTTCGAGCACCTGCGCGTCGTCGTTGATCGCGGCGCAGGTGTCGTAATCGCTCTCGCCGCGCGCCATGTCGAACAGCTCCTTGGCATCGGCGGCGCCGCCGGCGACCTCGTCGAGCACCACGACGACGTCTTCGAGCGCCTTGCGCTCGCGGCCGATTTCCTGGGCTTTCTTCTGGTCGTTCCAGATGTCCGGGTCTTCGGAGAGGCGGACAACCTCCTCGAGCCGGTCACGCTTGCCCGGATAGTCAAGGTAACGCTTCAGCTCCTCGGCGCGGCTGGCCAGGTCTGCGAGGTGGTTGTCGATCTGGTTGAGCTGTTCGGCTTCCATCACGGTCTGTATCGGTCGGAAAACCGGCCATTATACCGGATTGGCCGGCCGGATCGGCGGGAATGCGCGCGGTGGCGGCGGGCATGAAAAAGGCGGCGCAACGCTGCGCCGCCCTGGTGCCGGACCGCTGGATCAGGCCGAAGATCAGGCCGTCATCCGCGCCCGCAGTTCACGCAGCGCCGCCGAGATCATTGCCAGATCGGGCTGGCTCTCGCGCAGCTCGTCGAGCATGCGCAGCCATTGCGCCAGCGACTCGGACGCCTCGTCCTGCCAGGTCGAGCGCTTGGCATCGGCATCGGCCTGCGGACGCTGCCAGACGCGGTCGGTCAAGGTTGCGTGCAGGCGTTGCAGATCGTCACGCGCCGCAAGGCGGGCAAGGGTCTGCCAGCGGTTCTCGCGCGGCAGCTTCTCGATTGCACCGGCCAGCCAGTCGAGCGACAGCGTCTGCCCCAGCGACAGGAAGAGCTTCATCCGCTCGGCCAGCGTGCCGGTGTCGACGGCGCCGCGCGCCAGCTCGATGAACGGCATCGCGTGCTCGATCGCCAGCACCTTGCCGGCGAGCGGCGCAAGCACCCCAGCCTCGATCCAGGCTTCGCGCCGCGCCTGCGCATCGGCGCTGCCGGCCAGCCACTCGGGCAGGCGCGGCAGACACAGCTCGGTGCAGGTGGCGAGATGGTCCCGCTCGGTGGCGCTCAGCGGATGCTGCAACAGCCAGCGCGCGACGCGCTCGGTCTGGCGGCGTACCGACGACAGCAGCTCGTACTGTTCGGCGACCGCCATGCCGGCGGCGACCTCGATCTCGCGCACCAGCGATTCGGCGTCGAGCAGTTGCTGCGCGTCGATCAGCGCGGCAACGACCGCGTCGGCCGGGCGTTCGACTTCCTCGCTCAGGCGGAAGACGCAGGTAATGCCGTAGCGGTTGACGACATGGTTGGTCAGCAGCGTGGCGACGATTTCGCGGCGCAGCGGGTGCTCGGCAACGCGTTCGCCGTGGCGTTCGACCAGTGCGCGCGGGAAGTAGTCGGCGAGCTGTGCGTTCCACCGTGCATCGTCGGGCAGCGCGCTGGCGAGCAGTTGCTGCTTGAGTGCGATCTTGGCGTAGGCGAGCAGCACCGAGAGCTCCGGCCGGGTCAGCCCGAGCTTGGCCTGCTGGCGGTCGAGCAGCAGGCTGTCGCTCGGCAGGTACTCGAGCCGGCGGGACAGCTTGCCCTGGCGCTCCATCGCCTGCATGAAGCGCTGGTGCACCGACAGCAGCGACGGCGCCTGCATCCGCTCGAGCGAGATGGCCTGCGTCTGCAGCCGGTTGTCTTCGAGCACCAGCCGGCCGACCTCGTCGGTCATTTCGGCGAGCAGCTGGTTGCGCTGCTTCAGCGTCATGTCGCCGCTGGCAACGATGCGGTTGAGGAAGATCTTGATGTTGACTTCGTGGTCCGAGCAGTCGACGCCGGCCGAGTTGTCGATCGCATCGGTAAAGATGCGGCCACCCGACAGCCCGTACTCGATCCGCCCGAGCTGGGTGAAGCCGAGGTTGCCGCCTTCGCCGACCACCTTGCAGCGCAGTTCGCGCCCGTCGACGCGCACGGCATCGCTGCCGCGATCGTTCGCCTCGGCGTGGGTCTGCGTGCTCGCCTTCACGTAGGTGCCGATGCCGCCGTTGTAGAGCAGGTCGACCGGCGCCTTCAGGATGGCCTGGATCAGCAGGCTGGGCTCGAGCTCGTCGTCCTCGACCTGCAGCAGCGCCTTCATTTCGGGCGAGAGCGGAACCGATTTGGCGGTGCGCGGCCACAGGCCGCCGCCCTGCGAGATCAGCCTTGCATCGTAGTCGGCCCAGCTCGAGCGCGGCAGGGTGAACAGCCGCTCACGCTCCTTGTACGACAGCGCCGGATCCGGGTTCGGGTCGATGAAGATGTGCCGGTGGTCGAAGGCCGCGACGAGCTTGACCGCGGTCGAGCGCAGCAGGCCGTTGCCGAACACGTCGCCGGACATGTCGCCGATGCCGGCGATGGTGATCGGATCGACGGCAACGTCGATGCCCATCTCGCGGAAGTGCCGTTCGACCGACACCCAGGCACCGCGCGCGGTAATGCCCATCTTCTTGTGGTCGTAGCCGACCGAGCCACCCGACGCGAACGCGTCGTCGAGCCAGAAGCCGTACTCCTGGGACAGTGCGTTGGCCACGTCCGAGAATGTGGCGGTGCCCTTGTCGGCGGCAACGACGAGGTAGGGGTCGTCCTCGTCGCGGCGGGTGACGCCTTGTGGCGGCACGACCTTGCCGTCAACGAGGTTGTCGGTCAGGTCGAGCATGCCGCGGATCAGCGTCTGGTAGCACTCGACGCCCTTGGCAAGGAAAGCCTCGCGCTCAACCGGCGGGTTCTTGACGACGAAGCCGCCCTTCGAGCCGACCGGCACGATCACGGTGTTCTTGACGATCTGCGCCTTCACCAGCCCCAGCACCTCGGTGCGGAAGTCCTCGCGCCGGTCGGACCAGCGCAGGCCGCCGCGGGCGACCTTGCCGCCACGCAGGTGCACGCCTTCCATCTCGCCCGAATAGACGAAGATCTCGAACAGCGGAACCGGCTGCGGCATCTCCGGAATCTGCGCCGATGCGATCTTGAACGAGACATAGGGCTTGGGTTCGCCGGCCGCATCCGCCTGCCAGAAGTTGGTCCGCATCGTCGCCTCGATCGCCGAGCGGAACCGCGACAGCATCTTCTCGTCGTCGAGGTTCGGCAGGTCGGCGGCGAATTGCGCCAGCCCCTTGCTCAGTGCGTCGGCCTGCACGGCGCTGGCTGCGTCCGGCTTCAGCCGGCCGTTGAACAGCGCGACCAGTTGCCCCGCCTGGGCCGGGAAGCGCAGCAGCATGTCGGCAAGCGTTTCCTGGCTGAAGCGCAGGCCGATCTGCTTGAGGTAGCGCGCATAGGCGCGCAGCACCAGCACGTCGCGCCAGTCGAGGCCCGCGTGCAACACCAGCCGGTTGAACGCATCGTTCTCGCTGCGGCCGGCAAAAATGGCCTCGAACGCATCGAGCAACCGGGCGCGCGACTGCGGCGCTTCCAGCGCGCCGGCTTGCGGCAGCTGGATGCCGATGTCGATGATCCATGCCGCGCTGCCGTCGGCAAAGCCGAGCTTGTACGGCCGCTCGTCCTGAACGCGGACGCCGAGGTTTTCCAGCAGCGGCAGGCAGTCGGACAGCTCGATCGGCGTATTGCGATACAGCTTCAGGCGCCAGAGCCGGGTGTCGGACTGGCTGCCCGGGACGATGCTCGTCGCCAGCCGGCCGGAAGTCAGCGCCGTCTCGAGCGCGTCGATATCGTGAACCGCCACGCGCGCCGGGTAATCGGCGCAGTAGGCGGCCGAGAACGCGTTGGCATAGCGCAGGTAGCGGACCGCTCCCTGTTCCTCGCCGCCATGGGCAACCAGTTGCCGGCGCAGCTCGTCCGGCCAGCGCTGGGCGATCTCGGCGATCTCGGCCTCGATTTCCTGCGCGTCGTACTGCGGATGCGTGCCGGGCTGGATGCGGGTAATGAAGTTGATGCGCGCCAGCGGGCTGTCCGACAGCAGCACGTTGAACTCGCAGCTCTCGCCGGCAAGCCGCTCGAGCAGCAGTTGCTGAACCTTGACGCGGACTTCGGTCGTGTAGTTGTCGCGCGGCACGTAGAGCATTGCCGACACGTAGCGACCGTAGATGTCGTCGCGGAAGAAGATCCGCGTCCGGTTGCGCTCCTGCAGTCCGACGATGCCGTCGGTGATCCGGGCCAGTTCGTCCGCGTCGGTTTCGATCAGTTCGTCGCGCGGATAGGTGTCGAGCACATTGAGCAGTGCCTTGCCGCGATGGCCGGCCAGATCGACGCCCGATTGCGCGACTGCACGGGCGATCTTGTCGCGCAGGATGGGGATCTGCCGCGGCGGCACGCTGTAGGCGCTGGCGGTGTACAGGCCAAGCAGACGCAGCTCGCCGACGACCTTGCCGGCGGCGTCGATGCGCTTGAGGCAGACCATGTCGAGGTGCACCGGCCGGTGGATCACCGAGCGGGTGTCGGCCTTGGTCAGGATCAGCAGCGTGTCGGGCCGGTAGGCGATCTGGCGCAACTCGGGCGTCAGCGATGCCCAGGTGCGCGACGGGCCGCCGACGCCGTCGTCGCGCAGCATGCCCAGTCCCGACCCCGGGGTGATCCACATATTGCCGTCGCCGCCGATGTCGTCGATCCGGTAGTCGCGGCAGCCGAGGAAGATGAAGTGGTCGTCGCGCAGCCATTCAAGATAAGCGATGGTTTCGGCGATCTCGCGCTCGGCCAGCGGCGGCGGGCTGGTGCGCAGCGCCTCGAGCGTCGCGCCGATGTGTTCGGTCATCTTCGGCCAGTCGGCGACGGCAACGGCGAGTATTTCAAGCGCACGGCGGATTTCCCGTTCGAGCTCGTCCAGCGCCTCGGGGCGGGTGATCCGGTCGATCTCGAAGTGCATCCACGATTCGTGCACGCCATCGTCGCCAAGGTCCGTCGCCTGGCCGTCGGCGTCGCGCGCCACCCGCAGTACCGGGTGGACGACGAGATGGACCGCGTAGCCAAGGCGGTGGATCGCCATGCCGACGGTATCGACCAGGAAGGGCATGTCGTCGACAACGAGCTCGACGACGGTGTGCCTGCACTCCCAGCCGTGCTCGATCAGGGTCGGATTGTTCACGCGCAGCAGCGCCTCGCCGGCACCGCGCCGGGCGCCGAAACGCCAGTGCGACAATGCGGCACCGGCCCAGTTGTCGGCATCCCGGGCGTCGAAGTCCTCGGCGGGAAGATCCGCGTAATAGCGCGCAAACAGCGAGCGGATATTGTCGGCGAGGGGTTCGCGGGCCTGGGACAGCGCGTCCAGCTGCGAGCGGGGAACGGAAAAGGTCATGTCAGCCTGTCTCTGCGTCGTTAAAGCTGACTTTGACTCTATACCCGGCCCCATACCCCCGCCAGACCGGGTTTTCCTCAACCTCGGTTTTCCCCAATCGCCAAGGCGGACGTGGGCTGGAAGGCAATCGGTGTCTCATCGCCGCCCGTCCGCCAGTGGTCGGATTGGCCGGAAAATTCTCAAAACATTACCATACCCTAATATACAAAATTCACTTCAGGCCGGCCGACCCATGCAGACCGCACGCGCCCAATCCGAAGCCCGCCCGTCGGCAGGGACGCTGATCGCCTGTCGCGATCTGGCGCTGACGATGCTGACCGAGTCGCTGGACGATTTCTTCGATGAGCTGCAGGAAGCCTTCTTCCAGCTCGCCGAAACCACTACCGAGCGCGGGCTGCGCGACCAGTACTTCGATGCGCGCGTCGAGGCGCAAACCAAGAAGGACGCGATCATCGCGGCTTTCAAGCAGCAATTCCTCGCCAGTTTCGAGGCCAGCCTGCAGGCGCGCGACTCGCGCGGCGAAAGCAGCTTTTTCCAGGTCAATCTGGCACCGGACGCCTTGTCGCTGGTGGCCAATGACGAATACGAAGCCTCGCTGACGCTGAGCAGCGTAACGAACGCCATGCAGCAGAAGGGCGGTGACACGCTGGCCCAGCTCGAACAGCGGCTGGCCACCTTGCTGCCCGAGCGCAGCGAAACGGCCGGCCCGCTCAGTCCCAAGGCCATTTGCGAAGCCTTCCTCAGCGCCTGCCAGCAGCTCGAAAGCGGTCTTGCCGCGCGGCTTGTCGCGCTGCGGACGTTCGAGACCGAACTGTCGGGCAAGGTGGCCGACGTCTATCAGCAGCTCAACCAGTACCTGATCCAGCAGAATGTCGCGCTGCCGGCGCTCGCCCGCCGGGCCGGCACGTCGCGCGTTGCGCGGCGCGCGCCGGACGCCGGTGGCGACGGCGCAGTGCCGCAAGGCGAAGTTGCGGGCGGTGCTGCCGGCGCGGCCTCGTTGTTGCGTCCGGAGCTGATCGCTCACCTGAACCAGCTGTTCAGCAACAACGGTGCAGCGGCGGCGCAACGGCCGGTCCGTCCGGACTGGTTCAACTTTCTCGATCACCTGCAGCAGGATGCGTTCGGCAGCGCGCAGGACCTCTTTGCCCAGCCGGAAAACCTGCTGGCCCTGCTGCGCGGCAGCCGCTGGACGCAGGAGCTCGACCGGCTCGACACGATGACCGTCGAACTGGTCGCACTGCTGTTCGACCGGCTGTTCGACGATGCCCGGCTGCCGGTTGCCGCCAAGGGGCTGCTGTCCCGGCTGCAGGTGCCGGCGCTGAAGGCGGCGATGCTCGACGCCGGATTTTTCAGCGACAAGTCCCATCCGGCGCGACGGCTGATCGACCGGATCGCCGAGGCCAGCCTCGAGTGGCAGGACGAGCCGGCCGAGGACGACGCCCGGCTGCGCAAGTTCGCCGAACTGATCGCCGAGGTTGCCCGGACATTCAGCGACGATGCAACCATATTCCAGACTGCACTGGACTCGCTCGACCGATGGCTCGACGCCGAAAGCAACGAGATCGACGCGTCGATCAGCGAGCAGGCCGAGGCGCTGCTGGCCGGCGAGATCAGCGAACTGGCCCAGGCCACGGTCCAGACACTGCTCGAGCAGCGGCTCAAGCCGGCACACCCGCCGGTGGTCGTCGCTTTCGTCCACGAGCAGTGGCGCGCTGCGCTGGTTGCCGCCTACGACGGCAACGGCGAGGCGGCGCCGCTCTTCATCGAGCGGCTGGCCGTCGTCGATGACCTGCTGTGGAGCATCGCACCCAAGGTCAGACCCGAAGACCGTCTGCAACTGGTGAATACGCTGCCGGCGCTGCTGGCCAAACTCGAAAAGGGGATGAGGGACGCCGAAGTCGCCGACGAGGTGCGCAAGGGCTTCTTCTCCGAACTGGTGCAGTTGCACGCCAGTGCCATTCGCCAGGGGCTGAAGCAGGCGCTGGCTGCGGAGCCCGCGGCGCCGGCCGGGCCGGTCATCGAGCAGGCCATCGCCATCCGCCCGGCGGCGCCGGAGGTTGAATACATCACCGACGAGGTGCCGGACACATTCCATGAACCGGAACCATCGGTGATCGAGCCTGCCGCTGCCATTGCCTTTCCGGTCCGCGGCGACTGGGTCGAATGGCTGGACGGCGGCGCACCGCCGCGGCGGCTGCGTGTCGGCTGGATCAGCCCGCAGGGTACCCGCTTCCTGCTCACCAGCCGCAACGACAAGGGGCTGACGCTGATGCGGCACGAGGTCGAGGCACACCTTGCCAGCGGCGCGCTGCGCGTCATCGCGCTCGGCGCCGGCGTCACCGAAGACGCGTTCAGCCTGCTGCGTGACGCGCTGATCACCTGATCCGGCCAGGTCCGGGCCCGACCGGAGGTCTGGTAAACTCCGACCCATGATCCGACTCAAATCCGCCACGCTGCGACGTGGCCTCAAGGTCCTGCTCGACCAGGCCGACCTGACCCTCAATCCCGGCCAGAAGGCCGGCGTCGTCGGCGCCAACGGCGCCGGGAAATCATCGTTCTTTGCCCTGCTGCGCGGCGAGCTGCACCTCGATGGCGGCGACATCGAACTGCCGCCGCGGTTGACGATCGGTCACGTTGCGCAGGAAACGCCGGCGCTGGCCGACCCGGCGCTCGATTACGTGCTGCGCGGCGACGCCGAACTGAGCGCACTCGAACAGGCGTTGGCGCAAGATCACGACGACGGCGTCCATCACGCCGAGCTGCTGGCCCGCTACGAAGCCGTCGACGGCTATACCGCGCGGGCGCGCGGCGCCAAGCTGCTGGCCGGACTCGGCTTTTCCGAAGCCGAAATGGCGCGGCCGGTCTCCGATTTTTCCGGCGGCTGGCGCATGCGGCTGAATCTGGCGCAGGCGCTGATGTGCCGCTCCGACCTGCTGCTGCTCGACGAACCGACCAATCACCTGGACCTCGAAACCGTCGTCTGGCTCGAAGGCTGGCTGCGCAGCTATCAGGGCATGCTGCTGGTGATCTCGCACGACCGAGACTTCCTCGATGCCACCGTCGGCAGCATCCTGCATGTCGAGCAGGGCAAGCTCAACCTCTACACCGGCAACTACGCCAGCTTCGAGGCGCAGCGCGCCGAAAAGCTCTCGCAGCAGCAGCAGGCGCACGACAAGCAGCAACGCGAGATCGCCCACCTCGAATCGTTCATCACCCGCTTCAAGGCCAAGGCGAGCAAGGCACGGCAGGCGCAGAGCCGGGTCAAGGCGCTTGAGCGGATGGAAATCATCGCCGCGGCCCACGTCGATTCGCCGTTCACGTTCTCGTTCCGCGAGCCCGAATCGAGCCCGAACCCGCTGTTGCGCATCGAAGGCGGGGAGGCAGGTTATGCCGCTGGCAAACCGACGCTGCGCAAGCTCGATCTCAGCCTGCAGAAGCAGGCGCGGATCGGCCTGCTCGGCGTCAACGGCGCCGGCAAATCAACGCTGATCAAGACGCTGGTCGGCGAGTTGCCGCTGCTCGCCGGCGAGCGGCACGAGGGCAAGGGGCTCAAGGTCGGCTATTTCGCCCAGCACCAGCTCGAGCATCTGCGACTCGACGAGTCGCCGCTGTGGCACTTGCAGAAGCTCGCGCCCGACACCCGCGAGCAGGAGCTGCGCGACTACCTCGGTGGTTTCGACTTCCGCGGCACTATGGCATCGAGCCCGGTGGCTCCGTTCTCGGGCGGTGAGAAGGCGCGGCTGGCGCTCGCGCTGGTGATCTGGCAGCGGCCGAACCTGCTGCTGCTCGACGAGCCGACCAACCACCTCGACATCGACATGCGGCAGGCACTGACCCGGGCGCTGACCGATTTCGACGGCGCCATCATCATCGTTTCGCACGATCGGCACCTGCTGCGGGCGACGGTCGACGACTTCTGGCTGATCGAATCGGGCACCGTGCAGCCTTTCGATGGTGACCTCGACGATTATTCGCGCTACAGCCAGGAAAAACGCGGCGAAACGGCCGCACCCGGCCTGCAGGCATCCGACGCGGGGCTCGACCGCAAGGCACAGAAACGTGCCGAAGCCGAGGCGCGCCAGGCGCTGGCGCAACAGCGCAAGCCGCTTGAGCAGCGTCTGGGCAAGATCGAAAAGGCGCTGACGCCGAAACAGGCCGAGCACGCCGAGCTGACCACGCAGTTGCAGGATGCCGCCTTGTACGAAGCCGGCCGCAAGGACGAGCTGCAGTCGGTACTGCGGCGCGAGTCGCAGCTCAAGGGCGAGATCGACGAGCTGGAAATGCAGTGGCTGGAGATCAGCGAAGCGCTCGAGGCGCTGGCAGCCGCCTGATCCGCGGCATCGAAAAAAGGGAGCCCGCAGGCTCCTTTTTTTTTGGACCGCGCCGGTCAGAAGCGACCGAGGAAAACCGAAAGCACGATGCCGACCACGCCGAAGTCGGTGTCGCCGAAGGTCGTGCCGGCAAACCCGAGCGCACCCAGGCTGTTGAGCAGGATCGCCGGCAGGAAGCTGATCAGCAGGCCGTTGACGAAGGCGCCGACGACCGCGCCACGCAGCCCGCCGGTGGCGTTGCCGTAGATGCCCGCGGTCGAGCCGGTGAAAAAGTGCGGAATCAGTCCCGGCACGATCACCGCCAGGCCCAGTGCCGGCGTCAGGAACATCGCCAGCAAACCGCCGAGGAAGCTCGACATGAAGCCGATGACGACCGCGTTCGGTGCGAACGGGAACACCGCAGGGCAATCCAGCGCCGGTTTGGCATTCGGGATCAGCTTGTCGGAAATGCCCTTGAAGGCCGGCACGATTTCCGAAATCAGCAGCCGCACGCCAGCGAGGATGATGTAGACCCCGGCCGAGAACACCAGCGCCTGCTTGATCGCGAAGACGAGGAAGTTCACGCCGCCAGACAGCGTGCCTTCGATGAAGGCCGGCCCGGCAAACAGCGAGACGATGATGTAGAGGATGCCCATCGTCAGTGCCATCGAGATCGACGTGTCGCGCAGGAAGCGCAGCGATTCCGGCACCTTGATGTCCTCGGTGCTGCGACCGCCCTTGCCGAATGCCTTGCCGACCAGCGCGGCGGACAGGTAGCCGATCGTGCCGAAGTGGCCGAGCGCGAAGCTGTCGTTGCCGGTGATCTTGCGGGTGAACGGCTGCGCCAGCGCCGGCATCACCACCATCAGCACACCGAGCAGCGCACCGCCGGCCAGCACCAGACCGATGCCGTGCATGCCGCCGGCCGACAGTACGGCAACCAGCAGGCAGGCCATGAACAGCGTGTGGTGACCGGTCAGGAAGATGTACTTCAGCGGCGTGACCCTTGCCAGCAGCAGGTTGAAGCCCATGCCGAGGATCATCACGTAGGCGGTGTAGGTGCCGAACTGCTTCATCGCCAGCGCAACGATCGCCTCGTTGTTCGGGATCGTGCCTTTCAGGCCGAAGGCATGGTCGAAGATCTGCCGGAAGATGTCGAGCGAGCCGACGAGGATCTGCGCACCGGCGCCGAGGATGACGAAGCCGAGAATGGTCTTGATCGTGCCGCCGACGACGTCGGAAACCTTGGCCTTTTGCAGCAGCAGGCCGGCAAGCGCAAACACGCCGATCAGCACGGCCGGATCGGAAAGGATGTCGAGCAGGAATTTCATGGTGCACCTCTGCGGGTGATGAAGCCGGCCGGGCGGCCGGCGTGCGGGGGTCAGGACAGGTAGGGCGCCAGTACCGACTTGATCTCGGCCTTGTCCATGATGTTCTTCAGCGACGCGACCTTGCGGCTGCCGTCGTCGAGGTTGTCGATGATCTCGCGCGAGCCGAGGAAAAGGTCGGCGGTTTCGCTGCGCGACGAGAACAGGTCGGTATGGCTTACCTCGGCGTCGCTGCCGAGTTCGCGCAGGACGTCCTTGACGGCCATTTCCAGCATCAGGCTGCTGCCGAGGCCGTTACCGCAAACGATGAGGATTTTCATGGTGGTGTTCCTTGTCAGACGTGATGAATCAGTCGGCGAGCGAGGCGATCAGCGCGGTGATCTGCCCGGTGGTGGTGGCCGCCTGCAGGGCGGCGAACTTGTCTTCGTCCATGATCCAGTGGGCGAGCTGCTTCAGTGCGCGCTGGTGGCTGTGCGAATCGGTGGCCGAGAAGGCGAACAGCAGCCGGGCATGATGGTCGGGGTCGTCGCCGAACTTCACCGGGTGCTCGACCTTGAGCAGCGACATCGCGATCGCCTTGGCGCCGGCCTCCGGGCGGGCATGCGGAATCGCCACGTCCGGCGCAATCACGATGTAGGGGCCGATCTTCTCGACGTTGTCGATGATCGCGTCGATGTAGGCCGGCTCGATGGCACCGCGTTCGAGCAGCGGCTCGCATGCCGAGCGGACGGCGTCGCGCCAGTCGGCAAACTGCGTGGCAAAGCGGATGCTTCCGGCGGGCAGGATGTCTTGCAGCATGAGGGCTCCTTGCGGTGTTGAATGGCTTGCCCTGCATCCTGATACCCGGCCTCATCCGCCGGAATTGGAATATTGCCAATATTCGGGTTTTGCTCACCGCCGTTTAATTCCGCAGTACAGCAAATCATATTTTCTTTGTTAATCAGTTAGATAGAACAACTATTATTCTCGAATGCATCAAATAGTGTGTTGATGCATAATTATGCATTCGTGGATGAGGGACGAGCATGCCAACGGAATCGGGAACGGGATGGCACTTTGCGCGTGCCGAGCTGGCGCAGGCCATGATGGCGACCCTGCAAAGCGGGCTGGCGCAGTCGGTAACGCTGGCTTCGCCGGCGCAGATGGGCAAGAGCGAATTCCTGCAACGCGACCTGATTGCCGAAGCCGAGCGTTCCGGCTGGCGTGTCCGCTACTTCGCTTGCGACGCCGTCTCGCCCCGCGCGCTGCAACGGCAGTTTGTCGAGTGGCTGGCCGACTTCGCCGCCGGCGAGAAGTGGCTGAGTCGCCAGCTTGCATCGCTGACCGGCCGGCAAGCGCCCACCCGGCTGACGCTGGCCGAACGACTGACGCGCGAACTTGCACAACTGCGCGACGACAAGCGCAAATCGCTGCTGCTGATCGACGATGCCGACCTGATTGCCATGCAGCCCGGCGGCGATGCGATGCTGCGCGACGTGATGCATGCATTTGGCGCGCTGGGCGGGCGCGCCAAACTGGTCATGGGCGTCACCCTCGGCAACGAGACGCAGGCCATTCCGCTGCGTCTCCAGCAGCAGAGCGCGGTGCTGAACCTGCCCGACATCGGCGATGGCTTCGTTCGGCACCTGGTCAGCCAGTATCAGCTGCGCACGCAGGGAAACCGTGACGGCGAGCGCACCTTCGGCCAGCTGTCCAGCCCCTACGAGGGCATCACCTGGGGGCAGGTCGACGAGGCCGGCATGCTCGACGCCTTCAACCGGCTGCAGCGCATACCGTACTACCTGCGGGCGCTGATCGAGGATCTGGTACTGAACCCGCAGCGCACGCTGGCCGAAGGCCTGCAGCTGCAGCAGGCCCGGCTGCAGCGCCATGCGGTGTCGGCATTGTCGTGGGAGGACATGAGCCGGCTGGACCGGCTGCTGCTGGTCGAAATCGCCAAGGGTGCGCCACGGCTGTACGGCAACGCGTTCCGCGCCCATCTGGCCGAACAGACCGGTGTTGCGTCGGTATCGTCGTCGCAGGTGCAGAGCAGCCTGAAGAAGCTGGTGCGCAACCGCGTGCTGGGCAGCGGCGGAGAAGGGCGCTTCACCATCATCGACCCGCATCTCGCCGTTGCACTGTCCGTGTAAGGGGGTAATGCGCGGGCAAACAAAAACCCCGGCAGGTGCCGGGGTTTTCTTTTCAGCGCAAGCGCTTACTTGGTCTTGGCTTCTTCGCGTTCGTACGCTTCGACATACGGACGGCCGTAGTAGCTGTCAAGCAGCAACTGCTTCAGCTCCGAGATCAGCGGATAGCGCGGGTTGGCGCCGGTGCACTGGTCGTCGAACGCTTCTTCGGCCACCTCGTCGAGCTTGGCGAGGAACTCCTTCTCGGGCACGCCGGCCGCCTGGATCGACATCGGAATGTCGAGGCAAGCCTTCATTTCGTCAACCCAGGCGATCAGCGATTCGACCTTCTGGTCGTCGTTCTTGCCCGGCAGGCCGAGGTGCTCGGCGATGTCGGCGTAGCGGCACTTGCCGATCGGGCGATCGTACTGGCTGAACGCGGTCTGCTTGGTCGGAATGTCGACCGAGTTGTAGCGGATGACGTTCGAGATCAGCAGGGCGTTGGCCAGACCGTGCGCCAGGTGGAACTCGGCACCGATCTTGTGCGCCATCGAGTGGCAGACGCCGAGGAAGGCGTTGGCAAACGACATGCCGGCGATCGTGGCCGCGTTGTGCACCTGTTCGCGCGCCTTCGGATCCTTGGCGCCGTTGGCGTACGAGGAGGGCAGGTATTCCTTCAGCAGTTTCAGCGCCTGCAGGGCCTGCGGGTCCGAGTACTCGGTCGCCATCACCGATGCGTAGGCTTCGAGGGCATGGGTCACCGCGTCGATGCCGCCGTAAGCGGTCAGGCTCTTCGGCATGTCCATGACCAGGTTGGCGTCGATGATCGCCATGTTCGGCGTGAGCTCGTAGTCGGCGATCGGGTACTTCATGCCGGTCTTCTCGTCGGTCACCACGGCGAACGGCGTCACTTCCGAACCGGTGCCCGAGGTGGTCGGGATTGCGATCAGTTCGGCCTTGATGCCCATCTTCGGGAACTTGTAGATGCGCTTGCGGATGTCCATGAAGCGCAGTGCCAGTTCTTCGAAGTGGACGTCCGGGTGTTCGTACATCACCCACATGATCTTGGCCGCATCCATCGGGCTGCCGCCGCCGAGCGCAATGATCACGTCCGGCTTGAAGGTGTTCAGCAGCGCCACGCCGGCACGGACCACTTCCAGCGTCGGATCGGCCGGCACGTCGTAGAACACTTCGACTTCCAGACCCATCTGCTTGAGGATGCGGATGGTCTCGTCGCAGAAGCCGTTGTTGAACAGGTAGTGGCCGGTAACGATCGCGGCGCGCTTCTTGTTGCTCAGTTCCTCGAGTGCGATCGGCAGGCAACCGCGGCGGAAATAGATGCTCTTCGGCAGTTTGTGCCACAACATGTTTTCGGCCCTCTTCGCGACGGTTTTCTTGTTGATCAGGTGCTTCGGACCAACGTTCTCGGAGATCGAGTTACCGCCCCAGGAACCGCAACCCAACGTCAGCGACGGGGCCAGCTTGAAGTTGTAGAGGTCGCCGATACCACCTTGCGACGACGGGGTGTTGATGAGGATCCGCGCGGTCTTCATCTTGTCGCCGAAGTAGTTGATGCGCTCGGCCTGCAAGTCCTGGTCGGTGTACAGGGCAGAGGTGTGGCCGATACCGCCCAGCGCGACCAGCGCTTCGGCCTT
Source organism: Jeongeupia sp. USM3 (assembly GCF_001808185.1). Taxonomy (NCBI): domain Bacteria; kingdom Pseudomonadati; phylum Pseudomonadota; class Betaproteobacteria; order Neisseriales; family Chitinibacteraceae; genus Jeongeupia; species Jeongeupia sp. USM3. The sequence continues at coordinate 475,564 of NZ_CP017668.1, forward strand.
GGTGACCGCATCGTAGAAGTCCTTGGCGCGATACATGCCGAGCACCGGGCTCAGTTTTTCGTGCGCGAAGGCTTCTTCCTCGCCAACCGACGTCACTTCACCGATCAGCACCTTGGTGTACGGCGGCACCTTGACGCCGGCCATTTCGGCGATCTTGATCGCGGACTGGCCGACGATATTGGCATTCAGGCCGCCATTGATCAGGATGACCTTGCGGACGGCCTCGGCATCCTTCTTGTTCAGGATGTGGCCGCCGTTCTTCGAGAAGCGCTCCTTGGCGGCTTCGTAGACTTCGTCGACGATGATCACGGCCTGTTCGGATGCGCAGACCACGCCGTTGTCGAAGGTCTTCGACATCAGGATCGACGCGACCATGCGCTTGATGTCGGCGGTTTCGTCAACGACCACTGGCGTGTTGCCGGCGCCGACGCCGATCGCCGGCTTGCCGGACGAGTAGGCGGCCTTGACCATGCCCGGGCCACCGGTTGCCAGGATCAGATTGACGTCCGGGTGCTTCATAAGATGGTTGGACAGCTCGACGCTCGGCGCATCGATCCAGCCGATGATGTCGCGCGGCGCGCCGGCGGCAACAGCGGCCTCGAGCACCAGGCGCGCGGCGGCATTGGTCGAATCCTTGGCGCGCGGGTGCGGGCTGAAGATGATGCCGTTGCGGGTCTTCAGCGAAATCAGCGCCTTGAAGATCGCCGTCGACGTCGGGTTGGTCGTCGGGACGATGCCACAGATGATGCCGATCGGCTCGGCAATGGTGATCGTGCCGAACGCGTCGTCGGTCGACAGCACGCCGCAGGTCTTTTCGTCCTTGTAGGCGTTGTAGATATATTCCGATGCAAAGTGGTTCTTGATGACCTTGTCTTCAAGCACGCCCATGCCGGTTTCGGAGACAGCCTGCTTGGCCAGCGGGATGCGCGCATCGGCTGCGGCCAGCGCGGCGCAGCGGAAGATATTGTCGACTTGCTCCTGGGTGTAGGTTGCGAACAGTTGCTGCGCTTTCTTTACGCGGGCAACCAGAGCGTCGAGTTCTTGCACCGAAGTAACAGCCATTGGTGATCTCCTTGGTTTTGAAAGTGCCGCCGTTCACGGCGGCAACGGCCTGATCAAAGGCCGGGGCGATTCTGGAATCGTGCCGATTGGGTCATCGCCAGAATAGTCCTTGGCTGGAACAATAAAGTTGATATGCATCAAGTTGCAAGTTTTATTATTCTTTTATGTCGCATAATGTATATTATGTAAAGTTATCTAGGCATGGAAGCGGTTCGGAGCACTGCGCTCCCTAGCCGCTTCAGTACGACACGCGAGAGGCAACCCCGCGCGGCCGGGATGCTCCGATCCCTCATGACGCCAAAGCGGTCCGCCACGGTCGCCAGGCCTGCAACAACGAGCGATCAGCCATTGATCGGCGGGCAACCCATCGACAACATTTTTTCTGAAGCATCCATCATTACCCGCTTGCAGTACGGGCAATCCTTGAGCTTGTTCTCAGCCCAGTTGCGACTGTAAACCTGACGCAATCGCTTGCACTCGATCGGATCGGGGCCGCGGGCGACCACTACCTGAGGATCCCCTTGAGGCTGAGCCGACTGAATGCGCGACGGGTTCGCGGAACGATCCGCGGTCGCTGGAAAATCCGAAATGGGCTTTTGGTAAACAAGCCGCGAACCCCGGCCGCAAGGGTTTTGCTGGTAAGTGATTGCGCCACGGGCGTCCGCGCACTTGTAGACATATTGCTGACCGTTGTCGTCGGCACCCAGGCCGCCTGCGGCAACCGGCGGATGGGCGGTCTGAGGTGGGGTCTTGTCCGCGACGACTTTCGAAATCTGCGCGGCGATGCGCTCTTTCATCCCGTCCACCGGCCCAAGCCGCCCGTCATCCAGCCGGAATTGCACGGCACCATACAGTGCCGCGCAGACGGCGATAACAACCAACACCAGGCGAATTACTGACTCTCGTAGAAATTTTCACAAGAGAGTCGCACAAGAAAGCGGCGCCGGCAAATGGCGGTCAAGCAGGTCGCCCTGCACCACCCATCCACCTTGCCCTGATGGTTTTCCAGCCGGGCATCCTGGCGTCCGACACACCGAAAAGATGCCGCCATTCCGGTGTTTCGGACCGCCAAGCCGCGCGGTTTACTTGACCAGCGTCACCGGCGCGCTTGCAGTGCTGGCTACGCTGTAGGCCACCGAGCCAAACACGAAGCGCTGCAACGCGCCGCTGCCGCGCGTTCCCATGACGACACGATGGCAGTCGGCACGCCCGGCCTGCTCGCGGATCACCGTCGCAGGTTTGCCGAACAGGATTTTCTGGCTGAACGGGATGCCCGCATCGGCCAGCCTTGCGGCTGCAGCGGCAATGGCCGACTCGCCCTGCTCGTGCAGCATCGCCTGCATCGACTGGGTGTTGGCGATTCCTTCGACCAGCGACGGGTACAGCATGGGCTGTTGCACGTTGAGCAGTCGCACGGTCAGCGGCTTGCCGGTTTTTCCCAGCCCGATCGCGTAGTCGACCGCACGCAGCGCATTGTCCGAACCATCGACCGGAATCAGAATATTCAGCATGACAGGCTCTCCTTTGCAGCTCAGTTGACAAGGGTGACGGGTAGATCGCTCAGGCCGACGACTTTGCCGGCCACCGACCCGAGCATGGCGCTGATGGCTGCGCCGTAACCGCGTGTCCCCATGTAGATGTGATCCGCACCGATCTCGCCGGCAACGCGAACAATGGTCTCGGCCACCGGGCCGGGCTGGGCGAGCGCCTCGAAGCGGACACCCCGCGCCTCGAGCGTTTTGCAGGCGTCTTCGAAAGCACGGTCGGCCTCGGCCTTGTAGATGGCCAGCACGTCTGCGTCGGTCATGAAGCTGCGGCCACGCACGATCGGCACCTGTACGTTCAGCAGCACCAGACGGTCGAACGGCTGGTAATCGGCAAAATCAAGCGCGGCTTCGACCGCATTCATCGACTGGCGCGAGCCGTCGACGGGAACAAGGATGGTGGTCATCACATTCTCCTGGTTGGTGGTCAATCACGTTCATGCTGCTTCGTGCCGGTGCTGCCGAAGCCAGCGCACCGCACACTTCTCCAGCTCGACCACGACGAACACGGCCAAGCCGATCAGCAGGGCAATGCCCCAGTACGCCAGCGGCAACGGTTCGGTGCCGAAGACGCGATTCATTGCCGGTACGTAGCAGATCGCCAGTTGCAGCAGCAACAGGATTGCGCTCGCCAGCCACAGCCCGGCATTGCGGAACATGGCCGCATTCAACGAGAACCGGTCCTGGATGCGGCAATTGAACATGTAGACCCACTGCGCCGTGACCAGCGTTTGCAGCAGCACCGAGCGGATGAAGCCCTCGCCGTAGCCGCGGCCGAGCAGGTACGCCTCGAGCCAGAATGCGCTGCCGGCGATCAGGACGCCGACAAGCCCGATCCGCCACAAGGCATGCAGATCGAGAATGGACTTGCCCGGCGCGCGCGGCTTGCGCCGCATCATGCCCGCCTCGGCCGGCTCGAACGCCAGGCCGAAGGCCAGCGTGGTCGATGTCGCCATGTTCATCCAGAGGATCTGCAGCGGCGTCAGCGGAATCGTCGTACCCGCCAGCAACGCAACAACGATCAGCAGCCCCTGCGCCAGATTGGTCGGCAAAACGAACAGGATCGTTTTTTTCAGGTTGTCGTAGACGCGGCGGCCTTCCGTGACCGCGCGGGCGATCGACGCAAAATTGTCGTCGGCCAGCACCATGTCGGCGGTCTCCTTGGTGACCTCGGTCCCCTTGATGCCCATGGCGATGCCGACATCGGCCTGCTTCAGCGCCGGCGCATCGTTCACGCCGTCGCCGGTCATGCCGACCACCTCGCCGCTGGCCTGCAAGGCCCGAACCAGCCTGAGTTTGTGCTCCGGACTCGTGCGCGCAAAGATGTCGTGGTTTGCCGCCACCCTGCCCAGCTCGGCATCACTCATGTGCTCGAGCTGGGCACCGGTGATCGCATCCTGCCAATCGCGCATGCCGAGCATCTTGCCGATGGCCATCGCCGTTTCCGGGTGGTCGCCGGTGATCATCTTCACGCGGATGCCGGCCTGCTGGCAGACCGCGATCGCCTCGACCGCCTCGGGACGTGGCGGATCCATCATTGCGGCAATGCCGAGGAAAACCACGCCGCCGGACAGATCGTCGTGATCGATGCGGCTTGCGTCGTCGGCGGCCGGCTTGCATGCGGCGGCCACCATGCGCAGGCCGAGCCGGGCATAGCGCGCCATCTCGGCCTCCCAGAAGTCCCGGCGGAACGGCTGCGCTCCACCCTCGCCCAGCTCGGATTCCGCCATGGCGAACAGCACGTCCGGCGCACCGGTGATGAAGACGGTGTTGACCCGGTCGGTGCGGTGCAGCGTTGCCTGATATTTGTAGGCAGAATCGAACGGAATCTTGTCGATCAGTTCGGCATCGTCGAAATGCAGCCCGGTCTTGGCGGCCAGCACCTGCAACGCCCCGGCCGTCGGCGCCCCGATGATCTGCCAGCGGCCATCGTCGCCCTGCCGCAGCTGCGCATCGTTGCAGAGATGGATCGCGGCGATGAACTGCTTCAGCGCCGGCCGGCTGGCCGGATCGACATCGCTGCCGGTCGCCTCGTCGGACAACGAACCCGCCGGGTCGTAGCTCTCGCCGTCGACCAGATAGCCGCCGTCGGCGAGCAGCACCGCCTTCACGGTCATCTCGTTCATCGTCAGCGTGCCGGTCTTGTCCGAGCAGATGACCGTCATCGCGCCCAGCGTCTCGACCGTCGGCAGCTTGCGGATGATGGCGTTTTTCTTTGCCATGCTCTGCACGCCCATCGACAGGATGATCGAGATGATGGCCGGCAGGCCCTCCGGCACGGCGGCGACAGCCAGACTGATCAGCGTGAGCAGCAGCTCGCCCAAGGGGGCTTCGTGCAGCACGGCACTGAACACGAACAGCAGCACCATCATCGCGACGATCAGGTAGAAGATGCCCTTGCCCAGCCGGTGCATCTGCTGCAGCAACGGCGTCTGCTGCGGCTCGACCGCGGCCAGCATGCCGTTGATGTGGCCCAGCTCCGTATGCTCGCCGGTAGCGACCACGACCCCGGTTGCGGTGCCGGCGCTGACGGTCGTGCCGGAATACGCCAGATTGATGCGGTCGCCGATGGCCGACTCGCTGGCGATCGTATCAATGAACTTGGAAACGACGGTCGACTCGCCGGTGAGGATGGCCTCTTCGACGCGAAGATTGTGCACTTCGAGCAGGCGCAGATCGGCCGGGATCCGGTCGCCCGGGCGCAGCGTGACGATATCCCCGGGGACCAGTGCCTCGGCATCGATATCACGCTTTGCACCGGCACGGATCACGTGCGCACGGCTGGACAGCATGCCGCGGATGCCCTGCAGCGATTTCTCCGCGCTGTTTTCCTGGTAGAAACCGATCAGCGCATTGATGACCGCCACGCCGAGAATGATGACGGTGTCGACCCAATGCCCCATCACGCCGGTCAGCACTGCTGCCGCGAGCAGGATATAGATCAGTACGTCGTTGAAGTGGGCGAGAAATTTGAGCCAGCGCGGCCTGCCGGCCTGCTCCGGCAACCTGTTCGGACCGTGCCGGGTGAGCCGACGCTGCACTTCGGCCTCGTCCAGGCCATGCGCATCGCTGTTCAGGTGGTCAAGTACGGCATCCACGTCCAGCCGGTACCAGTCGGCCTGACTGTTGACGCTCGGGTTTTGCTTGTTGTCATGATCGTGCACGCACGCCCTCCATGGCGACCGAGGCGCGGACGGCGCAAGACGAAATCGACGAAACTCGGAGAACGAGAAGCGACACCCGGGCAACGGAAAATCAAACGGAAGCCAAAGTTTAATTGCCGCTTGCTATTGCCAGGCTTGACGCAACACAAGCCTCGCACCCGCTTATGCATGCCGGGTGACTATTCACCGCGGCGGAACTTTATGCCCAAGAGCCCGAGCCACCGGCCAGAACGCCGCCCGGCTCCGCAGTCAGGCACGCCCTCGCTCACCACCCTTCCAGCCCGGGAAGTGCCGCGCGCGCATGGCCAGGATCGCACACCCGGGCGGCAATCCATTCACAGCCGCTCGCCCAGGACGTTATGCTTCGCCCATGAAAAAACGAAACATCCTCAAGACCGCTGCAGCACTCGCAGCCGCCCACATCACCACGCTTGCATTCGCCGCATCGGTGCCGATTTCGGACGGCCCGGTGACCCAGGCGTTCGTGACCTGTCTTCGGGCGATTCCCGCCAGCGTCGATCCGGCCAGCAAGGAATACGCCCGCAAAGCCATCCCGTGTTACCGCACGGCCAAGCAGGATGCGATCGCCTACGGCCGCCAGCACAAGCTGAGCGAGAAACAGCTGGCCGAACTCTGGCTCAAGGCCTCCGCCGACAACGGCACGATGGAAGATGCCTGGACGCTGGGGGACGACACCGTCGAACCGGCCCAGTTCTTCATCTCATACGTCGAATTGTCCGTGCAGGCGCAAAAACCGGACTGATCGCCCGTGCCCTCAGCGCTGGGGGGCTGGCGCATTCGGCGAAACAAGCTCGAATGCGGGGCGCTTGGCTTCTTCCTGCCGGTGCCGTTCGGCGGCAACCAGCTGGTCGATCAGCCGGCCCACGGTCGTGCCCTGCTCCCGTGCGGTGGCAACCAGGTAGCGCCGGGTCGATTCGTCAACCACGGCGTTGAGCTGGGCCGGAATCTGCGTATTGGCGACATCCTTGCTCTGCAGTGCGCGCTGCAGCTGGTTGAAGCGGCTGCGGCGCTTGCGTTCGGCCGAGGTCATTGCCTTGGGGCCGATCGATGGCCGCCCCCGTTTTTTGGTGACGGGCAGTCCCGGCAGTTCGGCTGTTTGGCGGTCGTCTGGATGGCGCATGGCGGGATAGTCTACTAGTCACAAAATACCCGATGCCATTGTAGACGCCGGGGCCGAGGAAAGAAAACGGCCTCATCGAGGCCGTTTTCTTCAGGGAACAACGGGCTACTGGCGTCGCCAGCTGGTTCCCTGCGGGCCATCCTCGATGACGATGCCGGCGGCGGCCAGCTCGTCACGCAAACGATCGGACTCGGCCCAGTCCTTCGCCGCCCTCGCCGCCTTGCGTGCGGCAATCGCAGCGTCGACCTTTTCGGCCGTCCATTCGCCGGCATCGCCGCCCTGCAGAAAGGCTTGCGGGTCGCTCTCCAGCAAGCCCAGTACGGCAGCCAGCGCCTTCAGCTCGCCCGACAATTGCGCCGACTGCTGCCGGTTGGCTTCGTGCGCCAGCTCGAACAGCACGGCCACGGCTTCGACGGTATTGAAATCGTCGTCCATCGCGGCCTTGAAGCGTGCCGCATACGGGCTCTGCCAGTCGATGGCGACATCGGCCGGTGGCACCCCCTTGAGTGCGGTGTACAGTCGCGTCAGCGCATTCCTGGCATCGTTCAGGTGCACGTCCGAGTAGTTGAGCGGACTGCGGTAGTGGGCGCGCAGGATGAAGAAGCGCACGACTTCGGCATCGAACTTCTGCAGTACTTCGCGGATCGTGAAGAAGTTGCCCAGGCTCTTGGACATCTTCTCGTTGTCGACGCGGATGAAACCGTTGTGCATCCAGTAGTTGACGTAGGCATGACCGCTGGCGCCTTCGGACTGGGCGATCTCGTTCTCGTGGTGCGGGAACTGCAGGTCGGCGCCGCCGCCGTGGATGTCGAAATGGCTGCCGAGGTGGTGGCAGCTCATCGCCGAGCACTCGATATGCCAGCCCGGCCGGCCTTCGCCCCAGGGCGATGCCCACTTGGCGTCCTGCGGCTCGTCCACCTTGGCGGCCTTCCACAGCACGAAATCGAGCGGATCCTGCTTGTTGACGTCGACATCGACACGCTCGCCGGCGCGCAGGTCTTCGAGGCTCTTGCCCGAAAGCTTGCCGTAGCCGTCGAACTTGCGCACCGCGTAGTACACGTCGCCGTTCGGCGCCGGGTAGGCCAGCCCCTTGTCGATCAGTTGCGCAATCAGATGGTGCATTTTACCGACGAACTCGGTCGCCCGCGGCTCGTGATCGGGCTTCTGTACGCCGAGCGCCGCCGCATCCTCGTCCATGGCCGCGATGAAGCGCGCGGTCAGCGCGTTGATCGCCTCGCCGTTCTCGAGCGCACGCTTGATGATCTTGTCGTCGATGTCGGTGATATTGCGCACGTAATTGACGTCGTAACCCGACGCCCGCAACCAGCGCGCCACCATGTCGAACACCACCATCACCCGCGCGTGGCCGAGATGACAGTAGTCGTACACCGTCATGCCGCAGACGTACATATTGACCTTGCCGGCATGGATGGGGGTGAAGACCTGCTTCTCGCGTGCGAGGGTGTTGTAGAGGCTGAGCATGGTAAGTGCGTAAGGTGGAACGAACCGTTGATTCTAACAGACTGGCACCGCGTCACTAAGCCGCGCGGAACGGTTCGGACATAAAAAAAGGACGCCCGAAGGCGTCCTTTCACGAGGCCGGCGCGCTTACTTCTTCAGCGCATCGGCCAGCGTCTTGCTCAGCTCGCCGTCGGCCGTATCGTTCGACAGCTCCCAGAACATCACGCCGCCGAGCTTGTTCTTCTTCACGAACTCGACCTTCTCCTGCAGCGCCTGCGGGTCGTCGTAGTTCCATACTTCGTTGCCGCTGAGCTTCCAGACGGCGCGGGTCTTGTCGTCACGGAACACCTTGCCCGGCGCGGTCTTGATCTGCGCGTACGGCTTGCTGCCCTGTTCGACCGGCCCCTTGGCCGGGCCGCTGGCCGGCTGGTACATGCCGTTGTTGTCGGTGCTCTTGACCATCCAGCCGTAGCCGTAGAACGGCACGCCCAGCACCAGCTTCTGCGACGGCACTTTCTCGAGGTAATCCTTGACCGTATAGTCGATCGCGAACTGGTCCTTCTTGCTGCCGTACAGATTGGCGTGCGGCTGACTCTGGTTGGCCCAGCCGTTGCTGAAGTCGTAGGTCATGATGTTGATGAAATCGAGCGACGGATGGATCTTGTCCAGTTCCATCATCGCCGACTTGTCGCTGGCGGCCGGACTGGCGATCGTCAGCATCAGGCCGGGCTTGACCGCGTCGAGCTGCTTGCGGAACTCGGCCAGCAAGGCGGTGAAGTTCTTGGTGTCCTCCTTGCGGACGATATTGCCTTTCTCGCCCTCGGCGGCAGGGTATTCCCAGTCGACGTCGATCCCGTCGAACACGCCGGCGGCGAGCCCGCTCACCAGCTTGCCCTGCTTGTCCGGCACGTTGCCCTTGATATAGGCGTCGACGCAGGATTTGACGAAGGCTTCGCGGTTCTGCGGCAGCGCCGCATCCGAGAAGTACTTCGACCAGCTCCAGCCACCCAGGCTGATCACGACCTTGAGGTTCGGATTGGCCTTCTTCAGCTGCTTGAGCTGATTCCAGTGCCCGAACAGTCCCTTGTCGCCCAGATCGTCCTTGCCGTCGAGCGTGTGCGCCTTCGGCACCGGATCCCAGTAATCGTCCGCCGCCGCGCCAACACCCTTGGCCTCGACACCGACGACACACTTGTTGTCCTTGACGTTGGCAAAGGCGTAGTTGATCACCGTCAGTCGCTTGGCCGCGCCCGAGGTTTCGATGTCCTTCACCCAGTAATTGCTGTTGTGCTTGGCCCAGGCCGGGAAATAACCGACCATCTGCGGCGACTTCGGCGCCGGCACGCCGGTAACGGCGACGGCCGCGGCGGCCTTGGTGCCGGCCGACGCTGCGGCGTCACCCTTCCGCACCAGCTTGATGTTGTCGAAATAGATGTCCTTGCCCGCGCCGGCCGAGCTGGTCCATTGCTCGAGCGCCAGGTGGAAGTCGAAACGCCCCTTGAAGTCGAGGTCGTAATGCTCCCACTTGCCGGTGTCCTTGATCCGGTCCGGAAAACCGGAATTGGCCGTGCCGGCCAGCCACTGGTCGCGCCCCGGGAATTCGGCGGTCACGCCGATGACGCCACCGCAGTTGCCGCCGCAGGTGCCGAGGTAATCGAACGACAGCACATACTTGCCTTCGGGAAACTGCTCTTTGGTGAAGATGTCGCCGCCGTACACCGGCTTGTCGAAGCGCGCGACCTTGTTGCCGGGCTTGAGCGGATCGTCGACCAGCGAGGCGTTCATCGGCACCGAGCCGTCGCCGCGCTGGCCGACCCACTTGGCCAGATCACCCTCGAAGTTTTCCTCGAATACCACGCTGTCCGCGTGCGCAAACGCCGCCGTGAGCAAGAGCGGCAATACCAGACGTTTCATTTTCGACCCCACCTTCGTTTTTGTGAATGTTGGCGCGGCGGCTTGCAGCCGGCCGCAGATGGCGGAATCAAGTGTAGCGTCGGAATACCCGACTACAGCGGATGCCGTATTGCGCTGACGCGCAAATGTCACAACCGGCCCTGCTCAGCCCGCCGTGGCGCGGCGCGCCTTTTCGGCTTCGCGGCGCGCCCGGAAGAACGCCCGCAGCTGCGCGGCCGCCTCGTCGGCCAAGAGCCCGCCGACAACTTCGGTCTGGTGGTTGAGGCGACGATCCGGAAACGGGTTGATCACGCTACCGGCGGCGCCGGTTTTGGGGTCGGTTGTTGCGTAGACGATGCGCGCCAGCCGCGCGTGCAGCATCGCGCCCGCACACATCAGGCAGGGCTCCAGCGTCACGTAGAGCTGCGCACCGGGCAGGCGGTAATTGCCGAGCCGTTGCGCCGCGTCACGCAAGGCCAGCATCTCGGCATGTGCACTAGGGTCGTGCAGCGTGATCGGCTGGTTGCAGCCGCGGCCGACGATCTCGCCGTCGATCACGACGACCGCGCCGACCGGCACCTCGCCCAGGGCACAGGCGCGCGCCGCTTCGGCCAGCGCTTCGCGCATGAAGCCGGCATCGGCGTCGGTCCAATCCGGCGCCGGCGAGCAGACGACCTCGCTCATGCCGACTGGACCAGACCGAGCAGCTCGGCCGCGTGGCGTCGCGTGGTTTCGGTGATCTCCACGCCGCCGAGCATCCGGGCGATCTCCTCGATGCGCTCGTCGCTCGCCAGCGGGCGCACCGCACTGACGATGCCGGCCGGCGTATTGGCCTTGCTGACCTGCAGATGCCGATGGCCGCAGGCGGCGACTTGCGGCAAGTGGGTAATGCACAGTACCTGGCGGCTGGCACCCAGGTCGGCGAGCAGGCGCCCGACGATCTCGGCAACCCGTCCGCCGATGCCGACGTCGACCTCGTCGAATACGAAGGTCGAAATCCCGCCCTGCGTTGCCGCGATCACCTGCAGCGCCAGGCTGATCCGCGACAACTCGCCACCGGAAACGATCTTGGCCATCGGTTTCGCGGGCGCATCGCCGTGGCCGACAAGAAACTCGACGCTCTCGGCGCCATGCGCGGACAATTTGTCGAGCGGGCTCAGTGCGATTTCGAAGCGGCTGTCGGCCAGCGCCAGCGGCCGCATCTCCCGCGTCACGGCCTCGGCCAGCGTCGGCGCCACGGCAGCCCGCTTGGCCGTCAATGCCTTGGCCAGCGCGCGCGTCGCCTTCTCGGCGCCGGCGACATCGGCCTCGAGCCGCGCCAGCCCGTCACGACCTCCGAGCGTATCGAGCCGCGCCTGCCATTCGGCCAGCAGGCCGGCGAGCTGTTCCGGCTCGCAGCGATACTTGCGCGCGGTGCGCCAGATTGCGTCCATGCGGGTTTCGACATCGGCCAGCCGCTGCGGATCGAGCTCGAGCCCGTCGGCATAGCGCCGCAGCGTATTCACCGCCTCGGCAAGCTGGGCATCGGTCGACGCCAGCAGTTCGCGCGCTTCGGCCAACCCGTCGTCGTAGCCGGCGAGTTCGTCGATACGGTGCTGCGCACCACCCAGCCAGCCCTGGCAGTTTTCGTCGCCGTCCGCCAGCGCCAGCAAGGCCGCCTGCACGCCGTCGATCAGGCTGGCGGCATGGTGCAGCCGTTTGTGTTCGGCCTGCAGCGCGCCCCACTCGTCGTCGCCGAGCGCCAGTGCGGCGACCTCGTCAATCTGCCATTGCAGCCGCTCGCGCTCGGCCTCGAACGTCGCCGCATTGCGGTGCGCCGCGTCGAGCTCGTCCGCCAGCCTGCGCCAGCCGCGCCATGCTTCGGCCAGTTCGGCCGCCAGCGATTCGGCGCCGGCGTAGGCATCGAGCACCTGACGCTGCACCTCGGCACGCAACAGGCGCTGGTGCGCATGCTGGCCGTGGATGTCGACCAGCAGCTCGCCGACGGCCTTGAGTTGCGCCAGCGTCGCCGGACTGCCGTTGATGAAAGCGCGGTTCTTGCCGTGGATGTCGATGGTCCGGCGCAGCACCAGGCGAGCCGGATCGACATCGGCCAGGTCCGACTCGGCCAGCCATTCGCCGGCGGCCGGCACATCGCCCAGCTCGAACTCGGCGGCCAGCTCGGCACGCTCGCAGCCATGCCGGATGATGCCGCTCTCGGCCCGGTCGCCAAGGAGCAGACCCAACGCGTCGAGCACGATCGACTTGCCGGCGCCGGTCTCGCCGGTCAGCACCGTGAGGCCGGCGGTGAAATCGAGCGCGAGCTCGTCGACGATGACGAAATTCTTGAGCCTGAGCGAAAGCAGCATGCGTTCGGGACGTCCGTTCGGGGTAAAGGGTTACTGCAGCTTGTGGCCCCAGTGCAGCTTGGCCCGGAGCATGTCGTAGTAGTTGTAGCCAACCGGGTGCAGGATGCGCAGCGTGTTGCGGTAGCGGCGGATGCGCACGCGGTCGTGCTCCTTGAGCTCGAAGTCCGACTGGTTGTCGAAATAGACCCGTGCGTCGTTGGCGCGCGTCAGCAGGAATTCGACTTCGGCGTCGTCGCTGACGACGATCGGCCGGTTCGACAGCGATTGCGGGCAGATCGGCACCAGCGTTACCGCCGGCAGGCTCGGATGCAGGATGGGCCCGCCCGACGCCAGCGCGTAAGCGGTCGAACCGGTCGGTGTGCTGACGATCAGTCCGTCCGAGCGCTGGCTGTAGACGAACTGGCGGTCGATGATGATTTCGAACTCGATCATCGAGCCGGTCGAACCGCGGCTGAATACGACGTCGTTGAACGCCAGCGACGGACCGAACTCCTCGTCGCCGCGGCAGATCGTCGTTTCGAGCAGGATGCGCTCCTCGGGGACGAAAGCGCCGGACAGCATGTCGCCGATCACTTTCTCCATCTCGCCGAGCGGCACGTCGGTCATGAAGCCGAGCCGCCCCTGGTTCACGCCGATCAGCGGAATCCGGTACGGCGCCACAAGGCGTGCGATGCCGAGCATGGTGCCGTCGCCGCCCATCACGATCACCAGATCGGCGAGCCGGCCGATCATTTCGCGCGCCACGGTCGGGTAGGCGGCGATGCCGTGCTCGGCCGCCGCCTCCTCGTCGATCAGCACGCTTGCACCGCGCGCGGTCAGCATCGCCGCGAGGCGGGCCATCGGTTCGGCGATGGTCGGCGTGCTTCGCCGGCCGACCAGCGCCACGGTCTTGAACAGGGTTGTCATTGCGATATCCATTCGGGTGGCCAGCGGCCACCATGGCGGAATTAAACCATAGCCACCCCGGGCACGCACACGGCAACGGCGTTAGAATCGGAGCATGCTCAGCGAACGCGCCCAACATCTGCTCACGGCCCTCGTCGAACGGTATATCGCCGACGGCCAGCCGGTCGGATCGAAGACCCTGTCCCAGGCCAGCGGCCTGGTGGTCAGCCCGGCGACGATCCGCAACGTCATGGCCGAACTCGAAGACCTCGGTTTCATCGCCAGCCCGCACACCTCGGCCGGGCGGATACCGACGGCGCGCGGCTACCGCTTTTTCGTCGACTCGCTGATGGTGATGCAGTCACTCGACCGGCTCGAGCGGACCGCTACGCCCGAGGTTGGCGGCTTGCCCAAGGGCAATCCGCAGCGCTCGATCGCTGCCGCATCGCAACTGGTATCGCAACTGACGCACTTCGCCGGCGTTGTCATGCTGCCCAAAAGGCAGGAGGCCATCCTCACGCACATCGAGTTCCTGCAACTCGGCGAGAACCGCGTACTGCTGATCCTCGTCACCGCCGACGGCGACGTGCAGAACCGCATCCTGACCACACAGACCGCCTACACGCCGGCACAGCTGACCGAAGCCGCCAATTTTCTCAACGCCCACTGCGCCGGCAAGACTTTCGGCCATCTGCGCAGCGTCGTCCAGGCCGAGGTGCACGCACTGAAGGGCGAGCTCGTCGCCCTGCTCAACGCGGCGGCGCAGGACGAAATGGCCTCGTCGGGCAGCGACGCGGTGCTGATCTCGGGCGAGCGCAACCTGCTCGACAGCGACGATCTGGCGTCGAACATGGGCCGGCTGCGCCAGCTGTTCGAGCTGTTCGACCGCAAGACCGCGCTGCTGCAGCTGCTCGACGTCGGCAACCGCGCCGAAGGCGTGCAGATCTATATCGGCGGCGAATCGGGTCTCGAGCCGCTCGGCGACTGCTCGGTCATCACCGCGCCGTACCGCAGCAACGGCGAGATTGTCGGCACGCTCGGCGTGATCGGCCCGACCCGGATGGCCTACGAGCGCGTGATCCCGATCGTCAACGTCACCGCCAAGCTGCTGTCCAGCGCGCTGTCGCAATAAATCAAACCGTCCGGCCCAGCCGCTTGAGGAATCCATGCGCACCACCCTGATCTGCACCCTGCTTTCGCTCGCCCTGACCGCACCGGCGCTCGCCGATGACGCCCTGATTGCCCGGCCCGATGTGCAGCAATACCTGAACGACGTCGCCGCCAGTGAAAACATGCCCCGCGACAAGCTCGATGCGCTGTTTGCGCAGGTACAGCTCAAGCCGAACATCCTCGCCATCCTCGATCGCCCGTCGACCAGCCGCCCGTGGTACCAGTTCCGCGGCAACTTCGTGAATCCGGCGCGCATCAAGGCCGGAACGAAGTTCTGGCAAGCCAATGCCGCCACGCTCGCCGCGGTCTCCGCGCGCTATGGCGTGCCTGCCGAGGTGATCGTCGCGATCATCGGCGCCGAAACCAACTACGGCAGCAATACCGGCAGCTTCCGCGTCATCGACGCATTGTCGACCGTCGCCTTCGATTACCCGCGCCGCGCCGACTTCTTCAGAAAGGAGCTGACCCAGTTCCTGCTGCTGGCGCGCGAGGAGAACGAGGATCCGCTGTCGTTCAAGGGTTCGTACGCCGGCGCGATGGGCTGGCCGCAATTCATGCCGTCGAGCTTCCGCCAGTACGCGGTCGACTGGAGCGGCGACCACCATCGCGACATCTGGAACAACGCCGATGACGCGATCGCCAGCGTCGCCAACTATCTCGCCGCGCACGGCTGGGAGAAGAACGGCCCGACGATGGATGTCGTCAACGTCGACAGCGACCAGGTCGACGCGCTGCTGGCTGACAAGTTCAACCTGCATTACACGGTGGCCGAGATGATGGCCAAGGGTATCAAGCCGCTGCACGAAGTCGACCCGCAACGGAAGGCGGTGCTGTTCGCGCTCGATACCGAGCCGGATTTCACCCGCTACTACCTCGGCTACACGAACTTCTACGTCATCACCCGCTACAACAAGAGCACGCTGTATGCGAGCGCCGTGCTCGAACTGGCCGAGGGCATCAAGTCGGCCTACGGCGAAGCCGCCACGGCGCCGAAAAGCACCGGCAGCTGGGGCAAGCCCAAGCCGTAAACGTCAAAATGGCCGGCAATGCCGGCCATTTTTCCTAGCGCCCGCGAATCAGCGCAGCGAAAGCTGCCGGCGCGTCTCGGCCAGCACGATCCCGGTCGCAACCGACACATTGAGGCTCTCGACCGAGCCGTACATCGGGATCGACACCAGCTGGTCGCAATGCTCGCGCGTCAAGCGGCGCATCCCCTCGCCCTCGTTCCCCAGCACCCAGGCGATGCCGCCGCGGGCCTCGAAGTGGTGCAGGTCGGTATCGGCTTCGGCGGCAGTGCCGACGATCCAGACGTCGCGCTCCTTCAGCTCGCGCAGCGTTCGCGCCAGATTGGTCACCATCACGTACGGCACCGTTTCGGCCGCGCCGCAGGCAACCTTCGACACGGTCGCATTGATGCCGACCGACTTGTCCTTCGGCGCGATCACCGCGTGCACGCCCATCGCGTCGGCGACGCGCAGGCAGGCGCCGAGGTTGTGCGGGTCGGTGATGCCGTCGAGCACCAGCAGGAACGGTGGCTCATCGAGCGCTTCGAGCACATCGTCGAGCGCGACGTACGACTTGGTCGGGTCGATCAGTGCCGCAACGCCCTGGTGCCGGGCCTTGCCGGTCAGCCCGTCGAGCCGGGCGACGTCGACCAGCACCACCTTGGCGCCCTGCTCTTCGGCAAGCTTGATCAGTTCCTTGGCGCGGGCATCGATGCGCGCGGCATTCAGGTACAGCTCGCGCACGCTGTCGGGAAAGCGCTTCAGTCGGGACGAAACGGCGTGAAAGCCGTGAATCAGTTTGTTTTGCATGGCGGGCGGCGACGAATCGCCGGCGGCGAAGATAGGAAAGCCGCAATTCTAGCAGCCGCGGCGAGCCGGCCGGCAATATCAGACCGCGAGCACGCGCGCCTCGCCGTTCCCGATCAGCCCGTTCTGCGCCAGATAATGCAGCAGCTCGACGTCGCAGAGCGGCGGCGCATACAGGTAGCCCTGCACGACATGACAGCCGGTCCGCCGCAGGAAGTAAGCCTGCTGCTGCGTTTCGACGCCCTCCGCGATCACCCTGAGGCGCAGCTTCTTCGCCATCGCGACGATCGCCTCGGCGATGGCGCCGCTGTCCTCGTCATCCGGCGCGCTCTCGATGAACGAACGGTCGATCTTGAGTGTATCGAGCGGAAAATGCCGCAAGTTCGACAGTGACGAATAGCCGGTCCCGAAGTCGTCGATCGCCAGCAGCACGCCCATTTCCCGCAGTTGCGCAAGAATGCGCACCGCGCGGTCCGGGTTCTGCATGATCATGCTTTCGGTGATCTCCAGCTCGAGCCGGTCGGCCGGCAGTTGCGCCCGGGCCAGCGCCGTTGCGACCTGCTGCGGCAACTGCTCGCGCATGAACTGCCTTGGCGACAGGTTGACGGCGACGCGCGGGATGTCGTGGCCGGCGTCGAGCCAGTCGCGCATCTTCCGGCACGCCTCGATCAGCACCCACTCGCCGATCGGCACGATCAGGCCGTTTTCCTCGGCCAGCGGAATGAAGCTCGCCGGCGGCACCAGCCCCAGTTGCGGGTGCGACCAGCGCAGCAAGGCTTCGACGCCATAGAGCGTACCGGCGGCAAGGTCGACCTGCGGCTGGAAGTAGAGACAGAGCTCGTCGCGCTCGAGCGCATGACGCAGGCCGTTCTCGAGCACCAGGTGCTCGAAGGCGCGGACATTCATTTCCGGCGCAAAGAACTGGAAGGTGTTCTTGCCGAGCTCCTTGGCGCGGTACATCGCCACGTCGGCGTTCTTGATCAGTTGCGCCGGCAGCAGGCCGTCACTGGGGAACAGGCTGATGCCGATCGAGCAGGTCACGAACAGCTCGTGCCCCTGGATCAGCACCGGTTGCCCCAGCCGGCTCAGCAGGCGCTCGGCGACGGCAGCGACATCGTCGGCACTCTGCATGCCGCGCAGCAGCACGGTGAATTCGTCCCCGCCGAGCCGGGCGGTAATGTCGCCATCCTTGAGCGAGCCGCGCAGACGCTGTGACACCACCTTCAGCAGCTCGTCGCCGACATCGTGCCCAAGGCTGTCGTTGATCGCCTTGAAGCGATCCAGGTCGAGAAACAGCAAGGCAAAAGGCTCGGCCGACTCATGCTCGGCCGCCTGCCTCAGCGCCGCATGCATTGCGCTGCGGTTGCGCAACTGCGTCAGCGCGTCGTGATTGGCCAGGAAGTGCAGACGCAGTTCGGCTTCCTTGCGGTGCGTGTAGTCAGAAAACACGCCGACGTAATTGCTGACGTTGCCGACCTCGTCGCGCACCGCGCTGATCGACAGCCAGGCCGGGTAAGTCTCGCCATTCTTGCGGCGATCGAGCATTTCCCCTTCCCAGTGGCCGTGCTCGGCCAGCCGGGTGACCATTTCGCGATTCTTCTCGCGCGAGCGGCGGTGCTCGCCGAACATCCGCGACGTTTTGCCGATCGCCTCGTTGGCGCCGAAACCGGTAACGCGGCTGAACGCCGGATTCACCGCGACGATGCGCGCCTGCGCATCGGTAATCAGGATGCCTTCCGATGCGTTGTCGAACACCTGTGCCGCCAGCCGCACGCTGCGGGCCGCCGCCGCTTCGTCGCGGTACGACGCCGCCATCAGCAGTCCGGCAACGGCGACGGTAAAGAGGTGGAGCATGATCGACAGATCGTCGGCGCCGGGCAGGCTGAGCCCGTGCAGTATGGCCGTCGCCACCATGACGGCGGTCGCCATCGTGCAGCCGTTGCCGATATGCCCCAGCCGCAGCGCGGACCAGATGATCAGCAGGAACAGCAGGAACTGCAGGTTGGCCAGCCCCTCGCCGTAATGGCGGTAGATCAGCATCGTCCCGACCGCGGTCACCGTGACCAGCAATGTCAGCTCGATCAGCCGGTTGGCGTTGAAGCTGCGCAGCTCGGAGCGCAGGCCGGCGGCAAACGGCACCACGATCAGGATGCCGAGTGCCTCGCCCATTGTGCGCTCGATCCACAAGCCGATGGTATTGAGTTCCCGCCCCGGCTCGAATACGCCGAAAACGATCGACACGAAGGTTGCCGCCAGCAGCACACCGACCAGCGGCCCGGCAACGAGCAGCCGCAATGCATCGCGGACGCGGACGTCACCCGATGCCGCCAGCCCCGGCAGCAGGCCGACGACCAGCAGCGCCTGCAGCACCTGCGCCAGTGCGACCAGCGCGATGGCCGGCAGCGACAAGCCGCTCAGGGCCGGCAGCACCCAGGCCGCCAGCGCCAGCGCCGGCCACGCGCGGGAGCCGAGCAGCAGCAGGCCGGCCACCGCGACACCGACATGCGGCGCAACCAGCGAGCCGTACTGGCCGGGCGTCACGAACAGCCAGGACAGACACTGCGCCACACCATAGAGCCCCGCCAGTTGCGCTTCGCGCCACCACCGTACCGACATTGCCCCTCCTCGTATTCTTATCCGCCAGATGGTCTTCGCCACATGGCTTGTACTGAAGCTTTCATCGCCACCGGTATAATCGGGGCTATTTCCGATTGCCGCACAATCCGCACATGACCACCCCGACCCTGCCGCGCGCCGGCGAACGCCTGCTTCTTGCCACGCCCCACGGCTCGGCCGACGCCTGGTTGCTGGCACGGCTGGCAACGCAGGCGCGCCCGCTGCTGATCCTTACCGCTTCGGCCCAGGATGCCGGCCGGATCAGGGACGAGATCCGCTACTTTGCGCCGAAGCATACCGTCGTCCAGCTTCCCGACTGGGAAACCCTGCCCTACGACCACTTCAGTCCGCATCACGACCTGATCTCCGAGCGACTTGCCAGCCTCTGGCAGATCCGCGAACAGCAGGCCGATGTCATCATCGTTCCGATCCAGACCGCGATGGGCCGGCTTGCACCGGTCGAGTATCTCGCCGCCTACACCTTCAACATCAGGAAAGGCAGCAAGTTCGACCCGGAAAAACTGCGCGCCGACCTGATCTTCGCCGGCTACAACCACGTTACCCAGGTATTCAGCCCGGGCGAATTCTCGATCCGCGGCGGGCTGGTCGACCTGTACCCGATGGGCTCGCCACTCCCGTTCCGGCTCGACCTGTTCGACGATGAAATCGAGACGATCCGCACCTTCGACGTCGACACCCAGCGCAGCCTTTATCCGGTACCGGACATCCGCCTGCTGCCCGCGCGCGAGTTTCCGCTCGACGACGCCGGCCGCACCAAATTCCGCCAGCGCTTTCGCGAAATCTTCGAGGGCGACCCGAGTAAGTCCCAACTTTACAAGGACATCAGCAATGGCGTAACGCCGGCAGGCATCGAGTACTATCTGCCGCTGTTTTTTGACCACACTGCGACGCTGTTCGACTACCTGCCGGCCGAAGCGGTCGTCGCGCTGCACGGCGGCGTGCTCGACGCCGCCGAGGCGTTCTGGCGCGATACACAGGACCGCTACCGCAACCTGTCCGGCGAGAAGGACCGGCCCATCCTGAAGCCGGCCGAACTCTATCTGGCGCCGGACGAGCTTTTCGGCCGGATCAAGCCGCAACGCCGGGTCGAGCTGATCGGCGGCGGCGACCTGCCCATCCCGACCCAGCCGCTGCCGCAGCTTGCCGTCGACCGGCGCGCCGACAATCCGCTGGCACGGCTCGAAGCCTTCGTTGCCGATTTTCCGGGCAAGGTGCTGATCACCGCCGAGAGCCTTGGCCGCCGCGAGACGATGGCGCAGTTTTTTGCCGAGTACGGCCTCAAGCCGACGCTGGTCGAAGCATGGTCCGACGCTGTCGAGGCCAGCAAGACCCGGCTGATGCTGTCGGCCGCGCCGCTCTACAACGGCTTCATGCTGACCGGCGAGCAACTGGCGGTCATCACCGAGGCCGACCTGTATCCGACCGTTGCCCAGGGACGCGGGAAAAAGCAGCAAAAGCGCAGCAACACCGACGCAATGCTGCGCGATCTGTCGGAACTCAAGATCGGCGACGCCGTCGTCCACGAAGCCCATGGCATCGGTCGCTACATGGGGCTGACCGCGATGGACCTCGGCGAGGGCGAAACCGAGCTACTGCTGCTCGAATACGCCGCCGGCGACAAGCTCTATGTGCCGGTAAGCCAGCTGCACGTGATCAGCCGCTATTCGGGGGGTGCGGCCGATGCGGCGCCACTGCACCGGCTCGGCTCCGGCATCTGGGAAAAGGCCAAGCGCCGCGCGGCCGAACAGGTCCGCGACACGGCGGCCGAACTGCTCAACCTGTACGCGCGGCGCGCGGCGCGACAAGGCCATGCGTTCGAATGGAAACACCATGATTACGAAGCATTCGCCGAAGGCTTCGGCTTCGACGAAACGCCCGACCAGGCCGCGGCGATCGAGGCCGTGCTGGTCGACATGCGTGTCGGCCAGCCGATGGACCGGCTGGTATGCGGCGACGTTGGCTTCGGCAAGACCGAAGTCGCGCTGCGCGCGGCGTTCGCGGCCGTCGCCGGCGGCAAGCAGGTCGCGGTACTGGTGCCGACGACGCTGCTGGCCGAACAGCACGCACAGACTTTTGCCGACCGCTTCGCCGACTGGCCGGTGCGCATCGCCGAGCTGAGCCGCTTCCGGACCGGCAAGGAAACCACCGCCGCACTCAAGGGTCTGGCCGACGGCTCGGTCGACATCGTCATCGGCACGCACAAGCTCGTCCAGCCCGACGTCGCCTTCAAACAGCTCGGCCTTGTCATCATCGACGAGGAGCACCGCTTCGGCGTCCGGCAGAAAGAACAGCTGAAGGCGCTGCGCGCCAATGTCGACGTACTGACGCTGACGGCAACACCGATTCCGCGCACGCTGGCGATGAGCCTTGAAGGCATCCGCGATTTTTCGGTCATCGCCACCGCGCCGAGCAAGCGGCTGTCGGTCAAGACCTTCGTCGCCAAGTATTCCGACGGCGTGATCCGCGAGGCGGCGCTGCGCGAGCTCAAGCGCGGCGGCCAGATCTTCTTCCTGCACAACGAAGTCGACACGATCGAGAACATGCGCGAGAAGCTCGCCGCGCTGCTGCCCGAGGCACGGATCGGCGTCGCTCACGGCCAGATGCGCGAACGCGAGCTCGAGCACGTGATGCGCGACTTCCACGCCCAGCGCTTCAATATCCTGCTGTGCACGACGATCATCGAAACCGGCATCGACATCCCGAACGCCAACACCATCGTGATGAACCGTGCCGACAAGTTCGGCCTGGCGCAGTTGCACCAGATGCGCGGCCGCGTCGGCCGCTCGCACCACCAGGCCTATGCCTATCTGCTGGTGCCCGACCTCGAGGGGATGACCGCCGATGCGAAGAAGCGGCTCGAGGCAATCCAGCAGATGGAAGAACTCGGCTCGGGCTTCTACCTGGCGATGCACGACCTCGAGATCCGCGGCGCCGGCGAGGTGCTCGGCGATTCGCAGTCGGGCGAGATGCAGGAAATCGGCTTCTCGCTCTACAGCCAGATGCTGAACGAAGCGGTCAAGTCGCTGAAGAAGGGCCTCGAGCCCGACCTGTCGCAACCGCTCGGCATCACCACCGAGATCAACCTGCATGCCCCGGCGCTGCTGCCGAACGACTACTGCCCGGACGTGCACGAGCGGCTGTCGCTGTACAAGCGGCTCGCCAACTGCGAGACGCCGGACGAGCTTGACGATATCCTGCAGGAGCTCGTCGACCGCTTCGGCCTGCTGCCAGACCCGGCCAAGGTGCTGCTCGACTGCCACCGCCTGCGCATGCTGGCCAAGCCCATGGGCATCCAGAAGATCGACGCCGCCGACACGGCCATCGTGCTGACCTTTGCACCGAACACCGTCGTCGAACCGTTCAAGCTGATCCAGCTGATCCAGAGCAAGAAAAACTACAAGATGCTGCCGCCCGACCGCATGCGCGTCGAGGGCAACTGGCCGGAACCCACCCTGCGCGCCGTTCGCATCAAGGAACTGCTCGCCGAACTCACCAAGTGAACACCATGACCGATATGCAAACACCCCTCGACGAAACCGAACTCGACCGCCTCGACGCCTTCCTGATGTCGCCGCGCACGCCTGCCGAGACCATGGACCTGGAAATGCTCGACGGCTTCCTGGTGGCGCTGGCCGTCGGCCCCGACGAAGTCCCCGAGGATGAATGGCTGCCGCAGGTCTTCGACGGCACGCCGCCCGAATTCGACGACGCCACCGAGGCCGAAGAAACGTTCTCGCTGATCCGCCGGCACGCCGCCAGCATCAAGGCCGCATTCGCACCGAAACGGCGCGAAAACATCGGCGAAGAGCCGCTGTATTTCCCGCTGGTACTGTCGGACGAAGGCGCCGACGAGAAATGGCAGGACTCGCTCGGCGCCTACTGGGCCAGCGGTTTCCGCCTTGGCCTGCTCGCGCGCGAGGACGTCTGGCAGAAGGCGCTCGACGAAGACGAGCAACTGTTCGATTCGGTCGCGGCCGTTCTCGCCCTCGAGGAAGGTCACGAGCCCGATGACGAAAGCCGCCCGCTGACGGTCAAGCAGCGCGAGGAGCGCATTTCCGAGCTACCGTGGATCGTCGAGGACGTGATGTTCTACTGGCTCGAGCAGAAGTACGGCCAGGTCGAGCGCGTCGAGCGCGAAGAGCCCAAGGTCGGCCGCAACGATCCGTGCCCGTGCGGCTCGGGCAAGAAGTTCAAGAAGTGCCACGGCGCCTGAACCGCGCAAGCCGCAGCACCGGGCGGCATGCCGTCCGGTGCTAGAATCGCCCTCTTTTCCGCCCGACCGCCCGAAGCCATGCACCGTCTCGTCATCCAAGCCCCCGACATTGCCACTCAGGACCTGAAGCAACTCGCCCGCCTGTCCGATGCGCACCAGATCGAAGCCATCAGCCAGCGCGCCTTCAAGCTGCACGGCGCACACATCGGCAACGAGGAAGCGGTTGCCGATTTCTGCGAGAGCAATCAGCTCGACTACGCCTTCATCCCCGAGGAACTCGGCGTGCGCGACATCGGCCTTGTCGTCATGGACATGGATTCGACGCTGATCACGATCGAGTGCATCGACGAGATCGCCGACATGGTCGGCATCAAGCCGCAGGTCGCCGAGATCACCGCAGCAGCGATGCGTGGCGAACTGGATTTTCGTGAAAGCCTGACGCGTCGCGTCGCACTGCTGGCCGGGCTCGACGAAGGCGCGCTGCAGCGCGTTTACGACGAGCGGCTGCAACTGATGGCGGGGGCCGAAGAAATGCTGACGGGCTTCCAGGCGGCCGGCGCCACGACGCTGCTGATTTCCGGCGGGTTCACCTTCTTTACCGACCGGCTACAACCCCGTCTGAACCTGAGCAAGACGATCGCCAATGTGCTCGAAATCGAAGGCGGCAAACTGACCGGCCGCGTGAACGGCGACATTGTCGACGCAGAACGCAAGAAGGCCGAACTGATCGCGCTGCGTGAAGCGCTCGGCTTGCGGCGCGAGCAGGTCGTCGCGCTCGGCGACGGCGCGAACGACCTGCCGATGCTGCACGAGGCCGGTTTCGGCATCGCCTGCCACGCCAAGCCCAGGGTGCAGGCCGAAGCGCCGTTCTGCATCAACCGGGTCGGGCTCGAGGGTGCGCTCAACTACTTCCGTTAAAGTATCGCTTTAACATCAACAAAAAACGCCAATCCGGACAAGGGGTTGGCGTTTTTTGTTGGTGCACTGGATGAGGTTGTTACTCGAGGTCGCTCGACCAGCCTTCCGGCCGCATCAGCGCATTGTCGAAGCGAGAATGCTGCCCCATGAACACCAGCGGAATCTTGCCGGTGGGGCCGTTACGGTGCTTGCCGATGATGCACTCGGCCAGACCTTTGTGCGGCGAATCCGGGTTGTAGTAGTCGTCGCGGTACATGAACATGATCACGTCGGCATCCTGCTCGATGGCGCCGGACTCTCGCAGGTCGGACATCATCGGGCGCTTGTCGGTACGCTGCTCGACCGCACGCGACAACTGCGACAACGCAATGATCGGCACTTGAAGTTCGCGCGCCAAGCCCTTGAGTGAACGGGAAATTTCGCTGACCTCGGTCGCCCGGTTCTGGTCCTTGGCGCCGGCACGGCCCGCCATCAGCTGGATATAGTCGATCACGATCAGGCCAAGCTGGCCGCCGACCTGCCGCGCCAGTCTTCGTGACTTGGTGCGAATCTCCATTGCAGTCAGCGCACCGGTCTCCTCGATGAAGATCGGCGCCTCGGAGAGCTTGTTCACCGCATGCGTCAGTCGCAGCCAGTCCTCGTCCTCGAAACGGCCGGTCTTGAGCTTGTGCATGTCGATCTTGCCGATCGAGCCGACCATCCGCATACCCAGCTGCGCCGCCCCCATTTCCAGCGAGAAGATCGCGACCGGCAGCTTGAGCTCGGCACCGACGTATTCGGCGATATTGACCGAAAACGCCGTCTTGCCCATCGACGGCCGGCCGGCGACGATGATCAGGTCGCCTTTCTGCAGCCCCGACGTCATCTTGTCGAGGTCGATGAAACCGGTGGCGACGCCGGTGACTTCGGACGGGTTGTCCTGCTGGTACAGGTGGTCGATGCGCTCGACGATCTCCTTGAGGATCGGCGGCATCGCGATAAAACCCTTCTGCCCCTTGGCCGATTGCTCGGCAATCTGGAAAACCCGTGACTCGGCTTCGTCGAGCAACTGGGCCGATTCACGGCCGTCGGGGTTGTACGCCGACTCGGCGATCTCGGTGCCGACCCCGGCAAGCTGGCGCATCACCGAACGCTCGCGGACGATTTCCCCGTATCGGCGGATGTTGGCCGCCGATGGCGTGTTCGACGCCAGCGAACCGAGGTAGGCCAGTCCGCCGACATAGGCGAGGTCGTTCGAGTTGTCGAGCGATTCGGCAACGGTGATCACGTCGGCCGGCCGGTTGTGCTCGATCAGCTTGACGATGTGCTGCCAGATCTTCTTGTGGTCTTCGCGGTAGAAGTCGTTCTCGTTGATGACGTCAGCGATCTTGTCGAACGCCGTGTTGTCGAGCATCAGCCCGCCGAGCACCGATTGCTCGGCCTCGATCGAATGTGGCGGCAGCCTGAGTGCAGCGACATCGGCAGCGAGGCCGGCTTGCATGGCTTCGGGGTGGGCGGTAGGATACTCGGTCATTTCCGACAGTCGTTCATGGGCGAAGGCCGCCTATTCTAGCGCCTTGTGACCCGAGGCGCGACGCCGTTCCCGATGAAGCAAATCCGCAAGTCCGTTCTCGTTCCCCACTCTGCCGCGCACATGTTCCGCCTCGTCGACGACGTCGAGCACTACCCGCGCTTCCTGCCATGGTGTGGTGGTGTCGAGGTGCACGAGCGCACCCCGACCACGCTCAACACGACGCTGCGCATCGACTTCCTGCGGGTCAAGTCGTTCTTCCGCACCCACAATCTCAACAGCGAGAACCGCATCGAAATGCAGCTCGTCGACGGGCCGTTCAAGACGCTGTCGGGGATATGGCAATTCACGCCGCTGATGGAAGACGCGTGCAAGGTCGAGTTCGAACTCGACTACCAGTTTGAAAACCGGGCGCTCGAGGTACTGATCGGCCCGGTGTTCGAGAAAATCACCGGCACTTTCGTCGACTGCTTCGTCAAGGAAGCCGATCGGCGCCACGGTTGAGCGATATGAGCGAATCCATCAGCGTCGAGGTCGTCTACGCCACGCCGGCAAAGCAAAAGCTCGTCGCGCTGCGAGTGGCCGCCGGCACGACCGCGGAGCAGGCCATCGCCCAGTCCGGGCTTCTGGACGAGCTCACCGAAATCGACCTTGCGCAGAACAAGGTCGGCATCTTCGGCAAGGCAATCAAGCTGGACGCGGTGCTGCGCGAGCACGATCGCGTCGAAATCTATCGCCCGCTGATTGCCGATCCCAAGGAAGTGCGCCGCAAACGCGTTGCCGAAGGCAAGGCGATGAAGAAAGGTGGCGGCGAGCAGTAAGGCCCGCCCCGCAGCCGGCTAGCAACTGTTCTTGATGACTTCCTGGATTTTGGCAATTTCCTCTTTCTTGCGCTCTTCGGTCATGAATTCGACCTTGCCCTTGTCGTTCAGGCTGTTGAATCGCGCCGCCTGCAGGTAACCAAGCCGGGTCTTCGCTTCGGCGCAGAGTTTCGGATCCTTCTTGCTCTCGGCCTGGGTCTGCGGAGCCGGCTGCACCGCCGATGCTACCGGCGCGCTAGCCTTCGCGGCCGGCGGCGCAACGGTTGTCACGGGCTGCTTGGTCGTCTTGACGATCTGTGCCTTGCCCTTGTCGGCCCCGGCGGGCGGCGTATCGGAATACTGCCAGTTGCCGTTGGCGTCCTTCCATTTGTAGATCTCGGCGTGCGCCAGTCCGGTAGTCAGACACAGCACCAGCAGTGCCAGATGCGTTTTCATTCGAACCTCCCCGGTCTCTTGTTGAGCGCAAAAACGCTTAATACCACGACACGCGGACGAGCCGAACACGGCCGGCGCCAATTTGCCGAAAAGACCACACCAGCTCCATCCGGACGGCATTACTCACAGGTGTGAGTTTGGCCGTGGAGACCGGGGCGGGCGCGATTTAACATGAACTTGTGCCAGTTGAACCGTACCGGAACAACCGGCAAAGCTTCATCTCTCCTCATGACTTGAGTGCCCGCCTGCCAGCGGGCTTTTTTTTACGCCTCGATCCGAGCCGGGTCGGCGCCATCGCCCTCGAGCTTCACCTGCTCGATCTCGACGAAACGCCGCGAAATCTTTTCGCTGGTGATCGCCACGCTCTGGACGTCGTCGTGCGCCTGGCGGATATGCGTCGCCAGTTTCTTCATCCGTTCGTCGAAACGCCCGAATTCCTGCGACAGCTTGCCGAGCGCCTCCTTGATGATGTGGACCTGCTTGCGCGTCTCGACGTCCTTGATCACCGCGCGCGCGGTATTGAGCACCGCCATCAGCGTGGTCGGCGACACGATCCACACCCGTCGCGCCAGCGCATGCTGGACCAGATCCGGGTGATAGGCGTGAATCTCGGCAAACACCGCCTCGGCCGGAACGAACATCACCGCGCCGTCGGCGGTTTCGTTGGTAATGATGTACTTGCCCGAAATATCGTCGATGTGCTTTTTGACGTCGACCTTGAATGCGCGTGTCGCGACCACCTTGTCCGACGCGGGGTCGAACATCCGGTGATAGTTCTCGAGCGGGAACTTGGCGTCGACAGCGACCAGCCCGGTCGGCTCCGGCAGTCGCAGCAGGCAGTCGGCGCGCGTACCGTTCGACAGCGTTGCCTGGAATTCGTACACCTGCGCCGGCAGCACGTTGCGCACCAGGTGCTCGAGCTGCACCTCGCCGAATGCGCCGCGCGAGCGCTTGTCGCCGAGCAGCTCCTGCAGGCTGACCACATTGGTCGTCAGCCCGTCGATCTTCTTCTGCGCCTCATCGATCGTCGCCAGCCGCGCCATCACGCTGGCAAACGTTTCGTTGGTCTTCTTGAAGCCCTCGTCGAGCCGCTCGTTGACCTTGCCGGAAATTTCGGCCAGCCGCGTATCGGCGGTCTTGGTCAGTTCGCCGACGGTGGTGGTCAGTTGCTGCGACGTGGCCTGCAACAGCAGCTGGATCTGCTCCATTTCGCGCTTCGACTGCTCGGCCAGCATCGTCGAGAGCTTGACCAGCACGTCCTCGCGCAGCGCATCCTGCTTGCCCTTGAGGTCAGAAGCGATATCGGCGAGCTGCTTGAGCATCAGCTCACGCGTTTCCGACAGCGTCGACGTCAGCGACAGCCGCATGGCCGACAGCGATTCGCTTTGTGTACTGGCCAGCCGGTTCAGCGCTTCGCGGGTGTCCTTGAGTTCGGTGCTCACACCGCCCCGCAGCCGGTCGAACGACTCGCCCATCGCATCGCGCAACTGGCCGGCCGAGCGGTTGACCGCCTCGTTGAGCAGGCTGCCGTGCTGCGCCAGCGCCGCGTGCTGCGATTCGGTCTGCCGCGCAAGGCCCGCATGCAGATCGCCGAGCATCTGCCGGTGCTTGGCCTCGAGCTCCTGCGACAGCAGGTCGAGCACGTCCTGCTGGGTTCGGGCAAGTTGCTGCAGGCGCAGCACGACGACAACGCCGGCGATCAGGACGACCAGCGTCGTAATGCCGAAAAGCAGGTCGAGCATGGGAAACTCCGTGAACTGAGCCGCACATTGTAAGTGATCCCGCGCGCAAGCTGCCGTAACAAAAAGCCCCGCGAGCGGGGCTTTCCGGGGTGGAGACCGGCTTCGCGTTACAGCGCAATGTCCTTCAGCGCCGTACCGAAACGGATCACCCACAGCCGGCTCGGGCGTTCGTCGTCGCTGCCGCGACCGATCCGGTATTTCGGGTTGGCGAGCGCCGCACACTTGCTGCCAGTCAGCGTGCCACCGGCGTCCTGGCTGCAGTCATCGCCCTTGAGCACCACGCCCTTGTCGTCAACGATCTTGCCCGACAGGCCGAAATCGTTGTCGTTGATCAGCGCAATCGTATTGGCGTCGATCAGCGTCAGCCCTTCGGCCTTCTCGGCCACCCAGCCGAACTTCGCATC
The DNA here is from genome assembly GCF_001808185.1 of Jeongeupia sp. USM3. NCBI lineage: Bacteria > Pseudomonadati > Pseudomonadota > Betaproteobacteria > Neisseriales > Chitinibacteraceae > Jeongeupia > Jeongeupia sp. USM3. The sequence continues at coordinate 504,723 of NZ_CP017668.1, forward strand.
GCGCAGATCGGCAAGCACGCGCTTGGCGACCGGCGTAACGCCGGCGGCCTTGATGGCGGCCAGATCACCCTGATACTCGACCTCGAGCCCGTTGATCGTCCTGCCGGTCAGGTCGGTCGCCGTGGCCGTGTCGATCAGCACCAGCATGTTGTGGACCACGCCGTCCTTCTGCGCACCCTGCTCGATCAGCAGGAAACGGGTATCGGACAATGCAATCAGGTCGCCGAGCTTGGCGTCCTTGGCCTTGTCGTAGATCGCCGTGTCGAACGGGTACGCCAGCATGCGCGTCGTGCCGGTCGCCGGGTCGTACTCGACCAGGCGAATTACCGGCGACTTGCTGGTTTTCTGCGTCTTGCCGTTGCTGTCCTTGGCATCCTCGATCGACAGGATCGACTGCACCATCGCAACGACCTTGCCCGACGGCGTCACCGCCACACCTTCGAAGCCGCGATTGGCCTGGCGCTTGGCGATGATGCCGGGCAGACCGCTGCCCGGCGCCAGCTTTTTCAGCAATTTGCCGGTTGCAGGGTCGAGCTGGGCAAGGAAGGGGCCGTATTCGTCGGTCAGCCACAGCTTGCCCCCCTTGTCGATCGACAGCCCTTCCGGGTCGATGCCGCGCACATCGTCGGCCGGGTTCAGCTTGCCCAGAGCTTCGTTCAGCGCCGCTTCGTTCGTGGCGCCGACCACACCGACAGGAAGCGGCAAGCCGCTCATTCTGCCGCCGTCGACATCCTTGAGGTCGGTCGTCGATTCGACGGTCGCCACGCCGCCCTTCAGGCGCATCAGGCCGATTTTCGGATTGAAGCCCGGCACCGGAAACACCTTGCTCTTCCGGCTGTCCGACTGGTCCGGCGAATCACCGTTGGGGCCGCGGTCGGTCAGGATGTAGAAAAGCTGGCTACCGTCGGCGTCCTTGCCCTTGTAGGCAAGGCTGGAGCCGACCGACAGCGGAAAGCCCTGCGGGAAGGCAGCTTTGATGCCGGCGTCGCTCCCCGGGTACGGCACGTAGAACTTCGCGGGCACCTGGACGCGGTACTTGCTGATTTCGAGCGTTACGCCCGATGCACTGACCTTGGTCGTCGCTGCGCCGTTCAGCATGGCCAGTGTCGACTCGAAGTGCTCGCGAGCGGTCGCGGTACTGACCGGCACCTTTCCGAGTACGCCGCTGGCGGCAGCATCGAATGCCTGCATGTCGTCGAGCGGCAGCGACTTGCCCTTCAGTGCGGCGCGGGTCGCCGCCTCGATAGCGATGCCGTTGTCCGGATCCTGGTCGGCGTCGAGCGTTTGCAGCAGCCGCGCCCGGCTGATGACCTTGTCGGACAGCGGGTTGGCTGGATCGAAATCGGCCAGGGTCACCTTGTCCTTGCCTTTGGCCGAGCCGATCACGATATCGCCGACCCGGAATGTGGCCGTGTCGCCATCGCGATAGCCGAACGTGCCGCTGGCATCGGTGACCCGCAGGGCGCCATCGCTGCTGGTCGAGTATTCCAGCCCCGCCACCTGCGCGTCGAGAAACTGGCCGGATTTGGCGCTCGGTGCGGGGGTGGGCGCCGGAGTCGGCGCCGGGGTCGGAGATGCGCCGTCACTGCCGCCACCGCAGGCGGACAGGCCCGTACCGATCAATGTGGCCAGCGCCAGGGCCGGAATACCGTGCTTCATTGCGTCTCATCCTTATTGTGAACGAAAGCGCAGAACGCTAAAGCGTCAACATGACGCGTCGGTGACGCCCGCTGTCGGTGCGGCGTGCTCGCAACATATAATGGCGCGATGAAACGCACAGCCCCCCTCGTACTTCTCGCGGCCAGCGCCGTCAGTCACGCCGCGCCGATGGACAACGACGTTCTGCGCCAGGAGGTTGAGGCATGGGTGAGGCAGCAGCTCAGCACCTCGCCGGGCGCAACGGTCAAGGCCGGCCACCTGGACAGCCGGCTGAAGCTGGCTGCCTGCGCGCAGCGCGACATCCAGCTTGCCCCCGGGCAGCGCCTGCTCGGCAATGCCCAGGTCCGCGTCCGCTGCATCGACGGCGCCAGCTGGTCGGTCAACCTGCCCGTGCAGATCGGCCAGGAGGTGGTTTATTACGTTGCAGCCCGGCCCCTGCCGGCCGGTCACGTGCTAGGCACTGCAGACCTGCAGCCGCAGCGCGGCAATCTTGCCGACCTGCCAGGCAGCGTAGTGCTCGACACAGCCCAGGCCGCCGGACGGACGCTCGGCACCGCACTGGCAAGCGGAGCGCCGATCCGCGCGGAAATGCTGCGTTCGGCCAACGTCATTCGCCAGGGGCAGCGCGTCAAGCTGGTCGTGCGGATCGGCGGCATCGACGTCAGCAACGAGGGTGTGGCACTCAACAGCGCGAGCGAAGGCCAGTCGGTGCGAGTCCGCCTGAACAACAATCAGGTCAGCCAGGGAACGGCGCGCGCAGACGGCACGGTGGACGCCGCGCCGTAAACCCGCGGGTTCAGTGGGCCGAATGCAGCGTGCCGACGGATTCGCGCTCGGCGTCGGCCCGGCTCGGATCGGCCGGCGTCCACCAGCGCAGGCGGTTGCGCCCCTCCCGCTTGGCGGCGTAGAGCGCGGCATCCGCCAGCTCGAGCGGCGAATCGGTATCGGACTCGCCGCCGCCGACCAGCATCGCGCCGATCGAGATCGTGATGCCGATCAGGCGCTGGCCATGAAAATCCACCGAGAGCAACCTCACAGCGGCCATCAGCCGCTCACCCCAGTCGGTCAGCCCGTCGCGGTCGATGCCCGGCAGCAGCACGGTGAACTCCTCGCCGCCGTAGCGGCAGACGACGTCGTCTGCACGGCCGAGGTTGAGCAGGCATTGCGCCAGGGCGCGCAGTACGGCATCGCCGGCCTCATGCCCGTAGGTATCGTTGTAACGCTTGAAATAGTCGATATCGACCATCGCCACCCCGAGGGCGCCATGACTGCGCTTGGCCCGGGCCAGCTCCCGGCGCAGGCACTCTTCGAGATAGCGGCGATTGAACAGCCCGGTCAGCGGGTCGGAGATCGATTGCTGCTTCAGCGTCTCGCGCAGTTGCAGATTGGCGATCGCCAGCGAGATCTGCTCGGCGACGGACAGCGCCAGCTGGTGCTCGACGTCGCTGAACTGGTTTTCGGACCGCGCCAACGAGCCCAGCAAGGTCAGCACCCCCTGGTTGCGCCCCTGCGCGGTCAGCGGAATGCACAGGCTCTGTCTCGCCGGCGCCACCGGCACATGTCGGCAGCGCGGCCCCTGCTGCGGCGACTGCAGCCAGTGAGGCTGCCCCAGTCTCACGCCCCAGCAATCGTCCGGGGCGATCGCCGTGTGCGAGCGCGGCAGCTCGCCCCAGCGACAGGCCTCTTCGAGCTGGGAGGTGCCCGGGTTGTCGATGAACAACTGTCCGGCGCTCTCGGGGAACAGCTTGGCCATGCTCGTCCGGATGATGTCGCGCGCTTCGTCGAAGGTCTGGCAGCACTCGAGCATGCGCCCGAGTTCGCGCTGGACCGAGACGTCCTGCAGGTGGCGCCGCAGTGCGTCCAGCCCGCCCTGTAGTGCCTCGTTGCTGCGCTGCAGCGCATCGCTGAGCGATTCGCGCTCGACAATGTCGGCCTGCAGCCGCATGCGCTCGGCATTGGCATGCCGCGCACTGCGCGCGACCCGCGCAATGACGAAAACCCCCGCGAGGATCAGCGCCACCGTTACCAGCAACCACGCGACCGTGACAGCCCGGACGGCGGCGCCGGTAAGGCGGGACTCGTTGCCGGTCGCACCCAGGGAGCCGACCAGCGCTTGCTGCCGGGTGTCGATCGCGCGGAATATCTGGTCACGTTCGACCTGGAAGGCGACGCCTCGCCCCTCCGTCACATCATCGTTCGCCACCACGCCGGCGGCTCGCCGCCAGTTGGCCCAGTCGCGGCGGAGTGCTTCACCCGCTTCGCCACGCCAAGCCTGCGGCGTATCCGCGGCGACCAGCTTCTGGCGCATGTCCTGCAGCTGCGCCAGCTCACCAGTCCACGCATCGCTACCGACGGCTCGCGCCTCCGCCATCCGCTGGCCCTGGGCAAGCGTCCAGCCCGCCCCGGTCAGCACAAAGGCCAGCAGCAAGCCGGTAGCCAGCCACGACTGTCGCCTGAGTTGGCCGGCGTCGGCCGGCGCGGCCTCGGCCTTGAGCAGTAGTGCCAGCGGCGGCGCGGTTACGACGCCAATAAATAGCAAGCCCCCCGTCGCCGCCAGTGCGGTCAGTTGATCGGGATCGCCGCCCGGGTCCATGATCGGCAGCGGTGCATACCCCCCCGGCAACAGGTACGAGCCCGCCATCGCAAGCGTGAACACGGCCAGCAGCACCGGATACTGCCAGGGCGGCGATGAGGTGCCGGCGAGGCTGCCATGGCCTCCCCATGTCAGCGCCGTCGCGGCGACCAGCATCAGCACGCTGATGCCGAGCACCGGTGGCGCGAAACCGGCGCCAAGGTCAGTCAAGCGATCGCCGGCGACCAGTGCGACGGCGAGGCCGAGTGCCAGTACGGTCAGCCCCATCGGCCGCAACCGGTGGCCGGCCAACAGGTGCAGCGCTACGGCGCTTCCCGCCAGCAGGACGAGCAGCCCGCCGAACGCAGGCAGCAGGGCAAGCTGTCCGAGGCGCTCCGGCGCCATCACCAGCAGCCAGCCGAGCTTGGCAATCCACAGCCCGCCTCCCAGCACCAGCGCCGCCACATGGACACACCGGCGCCGTGCGCGCACCGTCATCGCCCGACCGCCTTTCAGCCAGTACAGGCAGCCGTGCAGGGTTGATGCCGCCAACACCAGTGGCAGCAGGCGCAAAAGCGCTTGGTAGGCATCGTTCATGAGGCACCCCTGACAAGTCGCTTCAATATAGAAAGTGCAACCGTCGAATGCGTGCAAAACATCGCACCGGGCGCGCCTGACAAGCCGGCGCATACCCGCTAAAATCTACGGTTTTGCACCCGATTGCCACGCCGATCATGCGAGTCGTACGCGGTGTTACCGCAGCCCAACTTCCGCCCTGTGCACTGACCATCGGCAACTTCGACGGCCTGCATCTCGGGCACCAGGCCATGCTGGCCCAGGTTCGCGACATCGCCCGCGTTCGCGGGCTCGCGACCGCGGTGCTGACTTTCGAGCCGCATCCGCGCGAGCTGTTTGCGCCCGATACCGCGCCGGCACGGCTCACCAGCTTTCGCGAGAAGGCCGAGCTGCTCGCCGCGGAAGGCGTCGATTACCTGATCGTCCAGCGCTTTGACCGGCGCTTTGCCGGCTACGAAGCGGAAGCCTTTCGTGACGAGATCATTGCCAGGCGGCTCAACGCCCGTTACGTGATCGTCGGCGACGACTTCTGTTTCGGCGCGCGGCGCGCGGGCAATATCGCGCTGCTGTCGCAGTCCGAGGCATTCGACGCGCATGCGCTGTCGACCGTCGCCCACGACGGCGAGCGCGTCTCATCGACCGCGGTGCGTACCGCGCTGGCCTCCGGTGACATGGCGCATGCCGCCGCCCTTCTCGGCCGGCCCTATTCGATTTCCGGCCGGGTGACCGGCGGCGACAAGCTCGGGCGGCAGCTCGGCTTTCCGACCGCCAATATCCAGCTGCACCACAACAAGCCGCCGATGATGGGTGTCTTCGTCGTCGAGGCCCACGGACTGGAAAAGCCGTGGCAGGGCGTTGCCAGCCTCGGCGTGCGACCGACGGTCAAGGGTGCCGATGCGGCGCCGGTACTGGAAGTGCACCTGTTCGACTTCGAGCGCGAAATCTACGGCAAGCACCTGAGGGTGGATTTTCTCGCCAAGCTGCGCGACGAAGAAAAGTACTCGGGTCTGGAACCCTTGATCGCCCAGATCCACAAAGATTGTGACCAAGCCCGCGACTGGTTCGCGACACGTGCCCAACACCGAGAGACACCATGAGCGAAAAAGCGCCGAACAAATACCCGGTCAACCTGCTGGACACCGCCTTCCCGATGCGCGGCGACCTCGCCAAGCGCGAACCGGGCTTCCTGAAACAGTGGCAGGACAAGCAGCTGTACAAGAAGCTGCGCGAGCGCGCCCGGCAGGAAAACCGGCCCAAGTTCATCCTGCACGACGGCCCGCCGTATGCGAACGGCGAAATCCACCTCGGCCACGCGGTAAACAAGACGCTCAAGGACATCATCATCAAGTCGAAGTCGCTGGCCGGCTTCGATGCACCGTACGTGCCGGGCTGGGACTGCCACGGGCTGCCGATCGAGCACCAGATCGAAAAAATCGCCAAGAACGATGAAAAGGCCGTCAAGGCCAATCCGGACATCCATGCCCGCATCGTCGCCTTCCGCAAGGAAAACGGTCTGGGCGAAAAGGAAACGCACCTGCCGGCCGCCTTCGTGCGCGAACTGTGCCGCAGCTACGCCGCCAAGCAGATCGAAATCCAGAAGGCCGGCTTCATCCGTCTCGGCGTGTGGGGCGACTGGGCCGATCCGTACCAGACGATGGCATTCAAGACCGAAGCCAACATCGTTCGCACGCTCGGCAAGATCCACGCCAACGACTACATCGTCAAAGGCCAGAAGCCGGTGCACTGGTGCGTCGACTGCGGCTCGGCACTGGCCGAGGCCGAAGTCGAGTACGAGGACAAGGTGTCGCCGGCGATCGACGCCGGCTTCCGCTTCGTCGATACCGAAGCACTGTCGCAGGCCTTTGGCGGCGTGAACCTACAGGACCAGCCCGCCTACGCGATCATCTGGACCACGACACCGTGGACACTGCCGGCCAACCAGGCCGTGTGCGTCCACCCGGAGCTGAACTACGACCTGATCGCCACGCCCAAGGGCTTGCTGGTGCTGGCAGCCGACCTGGCCGAATCCGCGCTGAAGCGCTACGGCATCGAAGCGGCCGAGGTGATCGCCAAGGCCCATGGCTCGCGGCTGAACCTGCTGCAGCTGCAACACCCCTTCCTCAACCGGCAAGTGCCGGTCATCCTCGGCGAGCACGTCACCACCGAGGCCGGCACCGGCCTGGTGCACACCGCCCCGGCGCACGGCCTCGACGACTATCTCGTCGGCCTGCATTACCACCTGCCGGTGGAAAACCCGGTCGGCGGCGATGGCCGCTACGTCAGCAGTGCGCCGTTCGCGCCGGGCAAGACCGTCTGGGAAGCCAACCCGCTGGTGATCGCGGCGCTCGACGAGCATCAGGCGCTGTTTGCGAGCGAAAAGCTCAAGCACAGCTACCCGCACTGCTGGCGCCACAAGACGCCGATCATTTTCCGCGCCACCACGCAGTGGTTCATCGCAATGGAAAAGGCGGTGAACGGCAGCACGCTGCGCCAGCACGCCAACAAGGCCGTCGACGACACCGAGTTCTTCCCGACCTGGGGCCGTGCGCGGCTCGAGGCGATGATCGGCAACCGCCCGGACTGGTGCATCTCGCGCCAGCGCAACTGGGGCGTGCCGATGACGTTCTTCGTGCACAAGGAAACCGGCGACCTGCATCCGCGTTCCGGCGAACTGCTCGAACAGGTTGCACAGCGCATCGAAAACGAAGGCATCGAGGCCTGGTTCAAGCTTGAAGCCGAGGAACTGCTCGGCGCCGAAGCTGAACACTACGAAAAGCTCAAGGACACGCTCGACGTCTGGTTCGACTCGGGCTCGACCCACTACGCGGTGCTGCGGCAGCGCGAAGAACTCGGCTGGCCGGCCGATCTGTACCTCGAAGGCTCGGACCAGCATCGCGGCTGGTTCCAGTCGTCCCTGCTCACCGGCTGCGCGACCGAAGGTCGTGCACCGTACAAGCAACTGCTGACCCACGGTTTTACCGTCGACGAAAAGGGTCACAAGATGTCGAAGTCCAAGGGCAACGGCATCGAGCCGCAGGAGATCTTCAACAGCATCGGTGCCGACATGCTGCGCCTGTGGGTCGCCAGCGCCGACTACTCGGGCGAAATGTCGCTGTCGCAGGAGATCCTCAAGCGCACGACCGACTCGTACCGCCGCATCCGCAACACGCTGCGCTTCCTGCTCGCCAACCTGTCCGACTTCAAGGTGGAACAGGTCGTTCCGGCCGGGCAGCTGCTGACACTCGATCGCTACGCACTGGTCGAGCTCGACGCCTTCCAGCAGCGCGTTGCCGCGCTGTTCGATCGCTACGAGTTCCACTCGGCGGTGCAGGAAATCCACCGCTACTGCTCGGAAGAGCTCGGCTCGTTCTACCTCGACGTCATCAAGGACCGGCTGTACACGACCAAGGCCGACTCGGCGATCCGCCGCTCGGCGCAGACCGCGCTCTGGCACATCAGCCAGTCGCTGGTCCGCATCCTGGCGCCGATCCTGTCGTTTACCGCGCACGAAGCATGGGAAGTGCTCAACGGCAGCGACGACAGCGTCTTCCTGTCGACCTGGCACAAGGCACCGGCCGTCGCCGACGCCGACGAACTGTCGACCCGGTTTGCGCTGATTCGCGAAGCGCGTACCGCCGCTCAGAAGGACATCGAGGTCTTGCGCGCCGAAGGCAAGCTCGGCTCAAGCCTGCAGGCCGAAGTCGAAGTAACTGCCGGCGGCGAGCTGTACGACGCGCTCGCCAGCCTCGGTGACGAACTGCGCTTCGTGCTGATCACCTCGAAGGCCGGGCTCAAGCAGGGTGAGGCGCTGGCAATCGGCGTCACGCCGTCGGTCTACACCAAGTGCGAGCGCTGCTGGCATTACCTGCCGAGCGTCGGCACGATCGCCAACCACCCGGGTCTGTGCGCGCGTTGCGACGACAACCTGCACGGCCAGGGCGAGGCGCGCGCGCATGCCTAAGCGGTTCTGGCAGTGGATCGCGCTGGCAGTCGTTGTCATCGCACTGGACCAGCTCACCAAGCACGCCGCCGAAGCGGCCTTCGCCTACGGCGACGTGCTGCCGGTGATTCCCGGCTTCTTCAACCTGACACTGGCGTACAACCCCGGTGCGGCGTTCTCCTTCCTCGCCGACGCCGGCGGCTGGCAGCGGCACTTCTTCACCGTGCTGGCGCTGGGCGTCTCGGTGTTCATCGTGCTGACGCTGCGCAAGCACCATGGCCAGACGATGTTTGCGCTGGCGCTGTCGCTGATCATGGGTGGCGCACTCGGCAATGTGATCGACCGGGTGCTATTCGGTCACGTCATCGACTTCATCCAGCTTTATTATCGGAACTGGTACTACCCGGCATTCAACCTCGCCGACTCGGCGATCTGCGTCGGCGCGGCGCTGATGGTCTGGGACAGCTTCCGCAAAAAGGAATCCGCATGAGCATGCAGATCATCCTCGCGCAGCCGCGCGGCTTCTGCGCCGGTGTCGACCGGGCGATCGCCATCGTCGAAAAGGCGCTGGAGAAGTTCGGCGCGCCGATCTACGTGCGCCACGAGGTCGTCCACAACAAGTTCGTGATCGAGGACCTGAAGGCCAAGGGCGCGATCTTCGTCGAGGAGCTGGCGGAGGTGCCGGCCGGCAATACGGTGATTTTCTCGGCGCACGGCGTCTCGCAGGCGGTGCGCGCCGAGGCCGAGGCGCGCGGCCTGTCGGTGTTCGACGCAACGTGCCCGCTGGTCACCAAGGTCCACCTCGAGGTCAAGCGGCTGCGTCAGCAGGGTTTCGAGATCATCATGATCGGCCACAAGGGTCACCCGGAAGTCGAAGGGACCATGGGCCAGGCCGACGGCGGGATGTATCTGGTCGAGGAAGCCGAGGATGTGCCGACCATGGTCGTCAATGCCAACGCCAAGCTCGCCTACGTGACGCAGACCACGCTGTCGGTCGACGACGCGCAACGCGTTGTCGATGCGCTGCGCACACGCTTCCCCGACATCGTCGGCCCGAAAAAGGACGACATCTGCTACGCGACGCAGAACCGCCAGGATGCGGTCAAGCAGCTGGCGCGCGACGTCGACGTGCTGGTCGTGGTCGGTTCGCCGAACAGCTCGAACTCGAACCGCTTGCGCGAAGTCGGTGCCAGCCTCGGCATCGACTCGTACATGGTCGACAACGAAACCGAACTCAAGCCCGAATGGTTTGCCGACGGCGTCCGGGTTGGCATTACCGCCGGCGCGTCGGCGCCGGACGTGCTGGTCCAGCGTGTCATCCAGCGGATCGGCGAGTTCGGTGCCGAATCGGTATCGCCGATGGACGGCATCGAGGAAAACGTCGTGTTTTCGCTCCCCAAAGGGCTGGCGTAAGCACCCGGAAAAACGCCCCGCCGGGGCGTTTTTTCATTGCGGCGCAATCGTTCGGCGAGCCGCCGGCTCGGGTAAAATGCCGCCATGAACGCCGCTTCTCCGCCTGTCGACCTGCAGTGCTTCCACTGCGGCGAATCCGTACCCGACAGCACCAGCCTGACCATCCGTTACCGCCAGCGCAACGAACCGGCCTGCTGTGCCGGCTGCCAGGCCGTCGCCCAGAGCATCATCGACGCGGGGCTCCACGCCTATTACGAGCAGCGCGAGAAGCCGGCCGGCCGCGCCGAGCCGCTGCCGCAGGCCTTGCGTGAACAACTGGCGCTCTACGACGACCCGCAACTGCAGGCGGGCTTCGTCGCCAGCGACGGCGAGCTGAAAGACGCCGCTCTGATGATCGAAGGCATCAGCTGCGCGGCGTGCATCTGGCTGAACGAACGGCAGATTGCCCGCGTGCCGGGTGTCGCCGACGTGTCGATCAACTACACCAGCCACCGTGCCCGCGTGCGCTGGGACCCGGCCTGGACCAGCCTGTCGGCGATCCTCGAAGCGGTTGCCGCGATCGGCTACCGGGCGCTGCCCTACGACAGGGCGCGGCAGGAAGCGGCGCAGGCCAGATCGCGCAAGGCGGCGCTATTCCGGCTGTGGGTCGCCGGGCTGTCGATGATGCAGGTCATGATGTTCGCGGTGCCGGTCTATCTGGCACCGGCCGGCGAAATCGAACCGCGCTGGCTTGGCCTGATGAACTGGGCAAGCCTGGTGCTGACCCTGCCCGTCGTGCTGTATTCGAGCTGGCCCTTCTATGTTTCGGCTTGGCGCGACCTCAAACGCGGCCGGACCGGCATGGATCTGCCGGTCGCGATCAGCGTGCTGCTCGCCTTTGTCGCCAGCGTTTACGCAACGATCACCGACCACTGCGAGGTCTACTACGACTCGGTATCGATGTTCGTCTTCCTGCTGCTGACCGGCCGCTATCTCGAATCGCAGGCGCGCGCCAAGGCCGGCGCCGCACTCGAACAGCTGGCCGCACTGATCCCGGCATTCGCGCACCGGCTCGCCGACTATCCGGACGGGCGCACGCCGCACGAGGCCGCGGTCGCCCGGTTGTGCGTCGGCGACGTGCTGCTGGTCAAGCCCGGCGAGGCCGTTCCCGCCGATGCACGCGTGATCGAGGGCGAATCGCAGGTCAACGAGGCGATGCTGACCGGCGAAAGCCTTCCTGTCGACAAGCGGGTCGGTGACGTCGTCACCGGCGGCACCGTCAACCTCGGCTCGCCACTGATCGTTTCGGTCGAACGCCTCGGGCAGGAGACGCGGCTCGCGGGCATCGTACGCCTGCTCGACCGTGCGCTCGCCGAAAAGCCGAGGCTGGCGCTGATGGCCGACCGGATTGCCGGCCGCTTCGTTGCCGCACTGCTGCTGGCTGCCGCCGCAGCCTGGCTCTACTGGCACGGGCACGACCCGACCCACGCGCTGCCGATCGCCGTCGCCGTGCTGGTGATTTCCTGCCCGTGCGCACTGTCGCTGGCGACGCCGGTGGCGCTGACCGCAGCCACCGGCACGCTGGCACGGCGCGGCGTGCTGATCAGCCGCGGGCATGCACTCGAGACGCTGGCGGGCGTTACCGACGTCGTATTCGACAAGACCGGCACGCTGACGCTCGGCGAGCCGCGCATACAGGCCGTCCAGCCGCTTGGCACGCACGATCCGTCGACGCTGCTCGCACTCGCCGCGGCGCTCGAGCTCCACTCGGAACATCCGCTGGCGCGCGCCTTTACCGGCGCCTGCAAGGGCGAACCCCGCGTGGCCTGCGACATCGTCAACCACCCCGGCGGTGGCCTCGTCGGCGTCATCGGCGGCGTCCGGCACGCGATCGGCCACCCCGATTTCGTCGCCCGCCATGTCCGGCAAACCCGGCCCGAGATCCCCGCATCGGGCACCGTGCTGGCACTGGCGAGCGATGACGAGTGGCTGGGCTGGTTCCGCCTCACGGACACGCTCCGCCCGGATGCAGCGGCCGCAGTCGCCGCACTGACGCGGATGGGCCTGAATACGCACATCCTCAGCGGCGACGCCGAATCTGCCGTTGCCGAAACGGCCGGGCAACTGGGGATCACGCGCTGGCGCGCCGGTGCGTCACCCGAGGACAAGCTTGCCCATCTGAACGCGCTGCAGGCCCGCGGCGGACGGGTGCTGATGATCGGCGACGGCGTCAACGACGCGCCGGTACTGGCCGCGGCCTCGGTATCGGTCGCCATGGGGGGCGGCACCGACGTTGCGCATGGCGCCGGCGACGCCGTGCTGCTCGACAACCGCCTGCGGCACGTTCCCGCGGCCATCGCCTTTGCCCGCAGGACACGCAAGATCGTGCGGCAAAACCTGGGCTGGGCGCTGCTCTACAACCTGATCGCACTGCCCGTGGCCGTCGCCGGTCTGGTTACGCCCTGGCTGGCCAGCGCGGGGATGGCTGCCAGCTCGCTGCTGGTCGTGCTCAATGCACTGCGGCTGACCCGCCCAACCCGGAGAAGCTGATGGAAAGCCTCTATCTGCTGATTCCGCTCTCGGTCCTGCTGGTGGTCGTGATCGGCGCGCTGTTCTGGAATGCGATTCGCGGCGGGCAATTCGACGACCTGGAAGGGCCGGCGCACCGCATCCTGCAGGACGACGACCGCCCCGGGCACGAGTCGCCCGGAAATGAGGCCGGCAGGGAAAAAAACAACTGACTGGAGGACGCCCGGCACGGTAAAATGCACGTTGGTCGTCGGGCGGCTTGATTTAAATCAAGGTTGGACTAGTGCCTCCCTCGTTATAGTCGCGCCGGCTTATTGCGCAAATACCGACCAGAAATACCGGTCAGGCCCGCCGTTCGCTAGCAGCGGATCGCGCAATCACAAGTTTTAATATAACCGCCGTTCTTGGAGAACATTCGGAGCGCTCCCATGGAAAACCAAGCCACATATAACTATAAAGTGGTGCGGCAATTCGCCATCATGACAGTCGTCTGGGGCATTGTCGGCATGCTGCTCGGGGTGTTCATCGCCTCGCAACTCGTCTGGCCGGAACTCAATCTGGGCCAGTATTTTCACTTCGGACGCCTGCGCGCGCTCCATACCAGCGCAGTGATCTTCGCGTTCGGCGGCTGTGGCCTGATCGCCACCAGCTACTACGTCGTCCAGCGCACCTGTAATGTCCGCCTGTTCTCTGACGGCCTCGCCGCGCTCACCTTCTGGGGCTACCAGCTGGTGATCGTCCTGTGCGTCATCACCTATCCGCTCGGCATCACCTTCAACAAGGAATATGCCGAGATGGAGTGGCCGATCAAGATCCTGCTCGCCATCGTCTGGGTCGCGTACGCCGTGGTGTTCTTCGGCACCCTCGCCAAGCGCAAGGTCAAGCACATCTACGTCGCCAACTGGTTCTACGGCGCCTTCATCCTCGCCGTCGCGCTGCTGCACATCGTCAACAGCGCCTTCGTTCCGGTGTCGCTGTGGAAGTCGTACTCGGCCTACTCCGGCGCCGTCGACGCGATGGTGCAGTGGTGGTACGGCCACAACGCGGTCGGCTTCTTCCTGACCGCCGGCTTCCTCGGCATGATGTACTACTTCGTGCCGAAGCAGGCCGGTCGCCCGGTGTACTCGTACCGGCTGTCGGTCGTCCACTTCTGGGCGCTGATCTTCACCTACATGTGGGCCGGTCCGCACCACCTGCACTACACCGCCCTGCCCGACTGGACCCAGTCGCTGGGCATGGTGTTCTCGCTGATCCTGCTGGCGCCGAGCTGGGGCGGCATGATCAACGGCATCATGACGCTGTCGGGCGCCTGGCATAAGCTGCGCACCGACCCGATCCTCAAGTTCCTGGTCACCGCGCTGTCGTTCTACGGCATGTCGACGTTCGAAGGTCCGATGATGGCGATCAAGACCGTCAACGCGCTGAGCCACTACACCGACTGGACCGTCGGCCACGTGCACTCGGGTGCGCTGGGCTGGGTGGCAATGATCACCATCGGCTCGATCTATTACCTGATCCCGCGCCTGTTCGACCGCGAGCAGATGCACTCGATCAAGCTGATCGAAGCGCACTTCTGGATCGCCACGCTCGGCATCGTGCTGTACATCTCGTCGATGTGGATCGCCGGCGTGACGCAGGGCCTGATGTGGCGTGCGGTAAACCCGGACGGTACGCTGACCTACTCGTTCATCGACTCGGTCAAGGCAACGCACCCGTACTACTTCATCCGTTTCCTGGGTGGCTGCTGCTTCGTCGCCGGCATGTTCCTGATGTTCTACAACGTGCTGCGCACCGTGTTCGACGGCAAGCCGGTCAACGCGCCGATCCCGGCCGTACCCGCCCACGCCTGAGCTGAGAGGATCTGAAGAAAATGAACAAGGCTCAGAAACTGATCGAAGAAAACGTGGGCTGGCTGATCGTCCTGACGATCGCCACCATCAGTGTCGCGATGCTGGTGGAGATCCTGCCGCTGATGTTCTCCAAGTCGGTGACCAAACCGATCGAGGGCGTCAAGCCGTACACGGCCGTGCAGCTGGCCGGGCGCGACATCTACATCCGCGAAGGCTGCTACAACTGCCACTCGCAGATGATCCGCCCGTTCCGCGCCGAAACCGAACGCTACGGCCACTACTCGGTCGCCGGCGAATCGGTTTACGACCATCCGTTCCTGTGGGGCTCGAAGCGGACCGGTCCGGATCTCGCCCGCGTCGGCGGCCGTTATTCGGACGAATGGCACCGTGCCCACCTGATGCGGCCGCAGGACGTGGTGCCCGAATCGGTGATGCCGGCCTTCCCGTGGCTGGCTGCGCAGAAGGTCGACGCCGAGTCGCTGCCGGCGAAGATGGACGCGCTGCGCAAGGTCGGCGTGCCGTACACCGATGCCGATATCGCCGGTGCAGCCAAGGCCGTTGAAGGCAAGACCGAGATGGATGCGCTGATCGCCTATCTGCAAGGTCTCGGCCTGGCACTCAAGAACAAGAGGTAATACGGAATGGATTTTCAGGACATCGCGCGCATCGCCGTCACCGTCGTCAGCTTCTGCTGTTTTCTGGGAATCTGCGCCTGGGCGTACAGCCGCAAGAGCCGCGCCGGCTTCGACGAAGCCGCGCAGGCCCCCTTGCTGGATGACGACACCCCGCACCACGGCCCGCGTGCCTGAAAATCTGCCGTACGGAGAAGAATGAGATGACAGATTTTTATAGCGGTTTCTGGGGCGTTTTCATCGCGGTCATCGTGATCGTGTCGCTGATCTGGCTCGCCGTCCTGCTCAAGAGCCAGGCGGTGATCAAGCTCAAGAAAGGCGAAAAGGCCGCGGTGCTCGACCACAAGTGGGACGGCGATCTGCAGGAGTACAACAATCCGCTGCCGGGCTGGTGGCTGTGGCTGTTCATCCTGACCATCGTGTTCGCGGTCGGTTACCTTGCGCTCTACCCGGGCCTGGTGCTGTTCGGCAATGCCAAGGGCTGGACGTCGACCGGCCAGTTCAAGCAGGAAGTCGCCAAGGCCGACGCCAAGTATGGCCCGATCTACGACAAGTACGCGAAGATGCCGATCACCCAGGTCGCACAGGACAAGGACGCGCGCGAGATGGGTCAGCGCCTGTTCTACACCTACTGCATCCAGTGCCACGGCGCCGATGCACGTGGCGCCAAGGGCTTCCCGAACCTGACCGACAGCGACTGGCTCTATGGCGGCACGCCGGAGAAGATCCTCGAAACGATCCAGAAGGGTCGCCACGGCCAGATGCCGGCTTTCGGCGCCGCCTTCGGTGAAGAGAAGGTCCGCGACGTTGCCAACTACGTGCTGCAGATTGCCGGCCGGCCGCACAACGAGCTGCGCGCCAACCGTGGCCAGGCGACCTTCCAGCAGGTCTGCATCGCCTGTCACAACGCGGACGGCAAGGGCAACAAGGATGTCGGCGCACCGAACCTGACCGACAAGACCTGGCTGTACGGCGGTTCCGAAGCAACCATCGTCGAGACCATCACCAACGGCCGCGACAACGTCATGCCGGCGTGGAAAGACTTCCTCGGCGACAGCAAGGTGCACCTGCTCGCCGCCTACGTCTACGGCCTGTCGAGCAACCCGGTCGCCACGACCAAGTAAGTCGCCGGTTTTCCGGCAAGTACAACGGGCGGGCTTATCCCCGCCCGTTTTACCATCCTGATGCGCGATCGCGAACGAGAACCGTTTGGGTTGCCCCCGGGAACAGCACAGCAGGAAAGCGCGATGAGCAAGCAGAAACTCCAGGACATTCCGGTCAATGTCGTCAGCGACGACGGCGAGTACGAGCAGATCCACCTGTATGCCGCGCACCGGAAGATTTATCCGCGCTGGGTGACCGGCCTGTGGAACAACTGGCGCATTTTTGCCGTCATCGCCACCCAGCTGTTCTTCTACGCCGTGCCGTGGCTGCAGATCAACGGCCGTCAGGCACTGCTGTTCGACCTCTCGACGCGCAAGTTCTACATTTTCAACCTGCTCTTCCTGCCGCAGGACTTCATCTACCTGACCGCGCTGCTGATGCTCTGTGCATTCGGCCTGTTCGCATGGACGACGATCGGCGGCCGGCTGTGGTGCGGCTATGCCTGTCCGCAGACGGTCTATACCGAGATTTTCCTGTGGATCGAGAAGTGGGTTGAAGGCGATCGTCCGGCACGGATCAAGCTCGACAATGGCCCGCTTTCCGCGCGCAAGTTGCGGCTGAAAACCGTCAAGCACACGATCTGGATCGTGTTTTCTCTGTGGACCGGCTTTACCTTCGTCGGCTATTTCACGCCGATCCGCGAACTGTGGTCCGACATGCTGATTCTGGCGCTTGGTGGCTGGGAGCTGTTCTGGATCCTGTTCTACGGCTTTGCAACCTATGGCAACGCCGGCTGGATGCGCGAACAGGTCTGCAAGTACATGTGCCCGTACGCACGCTTCCAGAGCACGATGTTCGACGCCGACACGCTGATCGTCTCGTACGACGAAAAGCGCGGCGAGGCGCGCGGCAGCCGCAAGAAGGGGGCCGACTACAAGGCCGAGGGGCTCGGTGACTGCATCGACTGCACGATGTGCGTGCAGGTCTGTCCGGTCGGCATCGACATCCGCGACGGCCTGCAGTACGAATGCATCGGCTGTGCCGCCTGTATCGACGCCTGCGACAGCGTCATGGACAAAATGAACTACCCGCGCGGACTGATCCGCTACACCTCGGAAAACGCGCTCAAGGGCGACTATCCGGAGCGGCAGATCGTCAGGCGCATCGCCCGGCCGCGCGTGCTGATGTACGGCGTCGTGCTCGCCATCATCGTGGCGGCGACGGTTACCGGCCTGGTGCTGCGCCAGCCGGTCAAGGCCAATATCGCCCGCGACCGCGTTGCGCTGGTGCGCGAAACCGACGACGGCTGGCTCGAGAACAGCTACCGCGTCCAGATCGAGAACGCCGACGAGGCGCGCCACGCCTACCGCATCACTGCTGAAGGGCTGCCCGGGCTGCGCGTCGTCATCGATGGCCCGGCCACCGTCGACGTCGCGCCGACCGAGATCCAGGAGGTCGGCGTCCGGCTGCAGGCCGAACCGCAAGTGGCAAGCAAGGGCAGCCACGACATCCGCTTCGTCATCACCGCCGTCGACAAGCCCGAAATCAGCACGCGCGAAAAAGCGACGTTCATCGGCCAGTAATTCGCTCCGCCGGGAATCCTTTACCGGGCCCGGCGGTCCATCCAGCACCGCAAACACGCAGGCCCTGTCATGAGCACGACCCTTCCCCGCAAATCACCCTGGTACAAATCGCCGTGGCCTTGGTTCCTGATGTTCTTCCCCGCGCTGGCCGTGGTGGCCGGCGTGGCCACCTTCGTCATCGCCTTCAAGACCGAGGATAGCCTCGTCTCGGACGATTACTACAAGGAAGGCCAGGAAATCAACCAGCGCCTGGCGCGCGACGACAAGGCGCGCGCGCTCGGCCTGAATGCACAGCTGATGGTCAGCGACGACAGCCGGGCGATTCGCATCCTACTCAACCATCCGGCCGGCGGCGAGCTCTATCTCAAGATCATCCACCCAACGATTTCAGGGCACGATCAGCAGCTGAAACTCGCCCAGCAGGGGCCGATGCTGTACGCGGCGCAGCTGGACCAGCCGCTACCGTCACACCGCTGGCAGCTCGAGCTCGGTGACACCGCCGGGCAGTGGCGGCTCAAGTCGGAGGAAGTGCTTCAGGGCAACACGGTCCTGACGCTGTCGCCGCACTGATTCACGCCCCGGGAACGGGGCAGCCCGCAGCCAGCCACGCGCCGATCGCATCCGGATCCTTGACGGTCTTGATGTACTCGAATGCGGCGCCAGCCTCGGGGTGAACCCGCTTCAGGTAGTTGAGCCACTGCTTGAGCCGCCCCGCCTGATACTTGGGCAGGATATGGATCAGCACGTCGTCCCAGAACGCCGCCAGCAGCGGCTTGACGTCGCCCCAGTCCGGCGCCGGCAGCCCCTTGATCCGCGCGGCCAACCCCGGGTCGGCGACGATGCCGCGACCGAGCATCACGTCGTCGCAACCGGACTCGAGCCGGCACTGCACGTAATCGTCGACGGTCCAGATCTCGCCGTTGGCGACCACCGGAACGGTCACGGCTTCGCGAATCCGGCCGATCTCGTGCCAGTACGCCGGCGGCTTGTAGCCATCCAGCTTGGTCCGCGCATGCACGACCAGCTCGGCCGCCCCGGCCGATGCCAGCGCATGGGCGCAATCGAGCATGCGTGCACGGTCGTTGTAGCCGAGGCGCATCTTGGCCGTGACCGGTACCTCGGCCGGCACGGCACGGCGCACGCTGGTGACGATTTCGTGCAGCAGCTCGGGCTCGTCAAGCAGCACGGCGCCGCCGCGATGGCGGTTGACCGACTTGGCCGGACAGCCGAAGTTGAGGTCGATGGCCATTGGCGCCAGTTCGGCGAGACGCGCCGCGTTCTCGGCCAGGCAGGCCGGATCGGACCCCAGCAGCTGCACCCGGACGGGCACGCCCGACGGCGTACGGCTGCCGTTCAGCAGCTCCGGTGCGATACGCTGGAAGGCCCTGTTCGGCAGCAGACTGCCGGATACGCGGACGAATTCGGTCACGCAAATGTCGACACCGGGCGTCCGGGTCAGCATGTCGCGCAGCAAGTGGTCGAGCAACCCCTCCATCGGGGCGAGATAGATTTTCACGATCGTGCAACTCAAGACTAGCCGGCCATTTTACCCTGCCGACACAGGATGGCGGCGTACCGATTGACACGCGTACGATCGTTCACTACGCTTGTGGAACGAATGTTCTCTATCGCGCAGACTATGGGCAACCCGAACCGTGACCAGGAATACCTCGGCAAGTTGCAGGACTACTACGCCGACTACCGCAGCATCCCCTCTTATGCCGTTATCGGCGACATGCTCGGCATGGCGTCCAAGTCGGCCGTCTCGGCACTGATCAAGCGGCTGACGCTGGCCGGCTACGTCGAGATGACGCCGGACAAGCGCCTGGCGCCGACAAAGCGCTTCTTCGAGCGCGAGCTGGCCGACTTCCCGATCCCCGCCGGCATGCCTGCGGCCGCCAACGACGCGATGAGCGAATCGCTGACGATCGACGAATACCTGATTCCCAAGCCATCCAGCACCATCATGGTCAAGGTCAAGGGCGATTCGATGATCGAGGCCGGCATTCACGACGGGGATATCGCCATCGTCGAGAAACGCCATGCCGCCAGTGTCGGCGACATCGTCGTTGCCGTCGTCGACAACGAGTACACGCTGAAGGAACTCGGCCGCGACAAGCAGGGCTACATGCTGCTGCCGCACAACGCCGCCTATGCGCCGATCCGCCCGCAGGAAGGGCTGGAAATCTTCGGCATCATGGTCGGGCTGGTACGCAAATACCGTTAAACTTCGTCCCCACGTCATCCGGCTGAAGCGCAATGAGCAACGAACACCACTCCCCCCTCGGCAAGGCGGTCAGCTACAAGGCCGAGTATGACCCCAGCCTGCTGTTCGCCATCCCGCGCAGCGGCAAGCGCGACGAAATCGGCATCGGCGCCACCCTGCCGTTCATGGGCGTCGACATCTGGAACGCCTACGAACTGTCGTGGCTCAATATGCGCGGCAAGCCGCAGATCGCGCTCGCCGTGTTCGAGATTCCGGCCTCGAGCCCGAACATCATCGAATCCAAATCGTTCAAGCTCTACCTCAACAGCTTCAACCAGACGCGGCTCGCCAGCGCGGAAGCGCTGGCCGAGCTGCTGCGTCACGACCTCGGCGACGCCGTCGGCGCAACGGTCCGGGTCGAGCTGATCGAACCCGAAGCATTCGATCGCCAGCGCCTTGGCGAGCTCGACGGGTACTGCATCGACAACCTCGACATCGAGGTCGGCAGCTACACGCCGCAACCGGGCCTGCTGCATTGCGACGAGGCCGACAGCCCGGTCGACGAGGTACTGACCTCCAGCCTGCTCAAGTCCAACTGCCTCGTCACCGGCCAGCCCGACTGGGCCAGCGTGCAGATCCGCTATGTCGGCCAGCCGATCAATCGCGAATCGCTGCTGAAGTACCTGATCTCGTTCCGGAACCACAACGAGTTCCACGAGCAGTGCGTCGAGCGCATCTTCGTCGACATCCAGCGAGCCTGCGCCCCGCTGAAACTGTCGGTCTATGCCCGCTACACGCGGCGGGGCGGGCTCGACATCAATCCGTACCGCAGCAACTTCAACGCGCCGCAGCCGTCCAACGCCAGAACGGCGCGCCAGTAGCGCACAGGTCACGAAGGCGCGCAGCCCATGCCGATGACGGGCGGCGCGAATCATGATTAACCCCGTGGCAGACCTGCCCGTCGGGTGCCTGACACCGACAGGTGACGACGGGGGCCGGCGGGTTATACTTGTCGTTTTCCCTAAGTCCGGCCGCCATGTCCCCGAATCTTGCGCAGTTGCATCCCTACCCGTTCCAGAAGCTGCGCCAGCTCTTCGCCGACATCACGCCCAACCCGGCGCTCAAGCCCATCAACCTGTCGATCGGCGAACCCAAGCACCCGACCCCGCAACTGATCAAGGATGCGCTCGTCGCCAATTTCGACGGCCTGTCGGCCTATCCGGCGACCCAGGGCAGCGAGGCGCTTCGCACAGCCATCGGCCACTGGGCCCGGCGCCGTTACGGGATCGGCATCGACCCGGCCACCGAAATCCTGCCGGTCAACGGCAGCCGCGAAGCACTGTTCGCGTTTGCGCAGGCGATCATCAATACCGGCACCGACCACAAGCCGGTCGTGCTGTCGCCGAACCCGTTCTACCAGATTTACGAGGGCGCGGCGCTGCTGGCCGGCGCCGAGCCCTATTACGTCAACTGCACCGCATCGAACCGCTTCCAGCCCGACTGGGACGCCGTCCCCGACGACGTCTGGGCGCGCACCCAACTGGTCTTCGTCTGCTCGCCGGGCAACCCGACCGGCGCAGTCGCGTCGCTGGGCGACTGGCAAAAGCTGTTTGCACTGTCGGATCGCCACGGTTTTGTCATTGCCAGCGACGAATGTTATTCGGAAATCTATTTCGGCAAGGACAAACCGCTCGGCGGCCTTGAAGCCGCAGCAAAGCTAGGCCGCGACTACACGAACCTGGTGATGTTCTCGTCGCTGTCGAAGCGGTCGAACGTCCCCGGCCTGCGCTCGGGCTTCGTCGCCGGCGATGCAAAGCTGATGGCGCAATTCCTGCTCTACCGGACCTACCATGGCTGCGCAATGAGCCCGACAATCCAGGCCGCCAGCGCGGTCACCTGGGACGACGAAACGCACGTCGAGGACAACCGCCGCGAGTACGCGGCCAAGTTCGAAGCGGTGACGCCGCGGCTACAGACGGTACTCGACGTCAGCTTGCCCGACGCATCGTTCTACCTGTGGGCTAGGGTGCCGATCGACGACGCCGAGTTCGCCAAGCGGCTCTACGCACAGGAGCACGTCACCGTCCTGCCCGGCTCCTTCCTTGCCCGTGAAGCCCATGGCGTGAATCCGGGCTGTAGCTATGTGCGCATCGCGCTGGTCGCGTCGCAACAGGAATGCCTCGAAGCGGCCGAACGCATCGTCCGCTTCGTCCAATCTTTGTAAACCCACCAGGAAAACAGCATGAGCAACCTGCAATCCGTGATCGAAACCGCCTTCGAGAACCGCGCCGACATCAACCCCGGTTCGGCATCGGCCGAGCTGCGCGACGCGATCAACGAAGTCATCAACGCCCTCGACAAGGGTCAGCTGCGCGTCGCCGAGAAAATCGGCGGCCAGTGGCAAACCCACCAGTGGCTGAAGAAGGCGGTGCTGCTGTCGTTCCGCATCAACGACAATGTACCGATGGATGGCGGCTGCACCCAGTACTTCGACAAGGTGCCGTCGAAGTTCGGCGACTATACCGAAGCCGACTTCCGCGCCGGCGGATTCCGCGTCGTGCCGAATGCGATCGCGCGCAAGGGCTCTTTCGTGGGCAAGAACGTCGTGCTGATGCCGTCGTACGTCAATATCGGCGCCTACGTCGACGAAGGCACGATGGTCGACACTTGGGCTACCGTCGGTTCGTGCGCCCAGATCGGCAAGAACGTCCATCTTTCGGGCGGCGTCGGCATCGGCGGCGTGCTCGAGCCGCTGCAGGCCAACCCGACCATCATCGAAGACAACTGCTTCATCGGCGCGCGCTCGGAAGTCGTCGAAGGCGTGATCGTCGAAGAAGGCTCGGTGATTTCGATGGGCGTCTACATCGGCCAGTCGACGAAGATCTACGACCGCGAGACCGGCGAAGTCAGCTATGGTCGCATTCCGGCCGGTTCGGTCGTCGTCTCGGGCAACCTGCCCTCAAGCGACGGCAAGTACAGCCTGTACTGCGCGGTCATCGTCAAGAAGGTCGACGCCAAGACCCGCGGCAAGGTCGGCATCAACGAGCTGCTGCGCGGCATCTGAGTTGTTCGAATGAAAAAAGCCGACCTTGCAGGTCGGCTTTTTTTGCGGCGCCAGCTCAAAGAACAACGTCGCGCGATACGCCGTAACGACGCAGGATGCGCCGCAACTGCTCCAGCGCTTCGATCTGGATCTGCCTCACCCGCTCGCGGGTCAGGCTAAGGCTGGCAGCCAGATCCTCGAGCGTGCAGATCTCGTAGCCGTTCAGCCCGTAACGGCGCTCGATGACCATGCGCTGCTTCTCGTTGAGCTGGCGCAGCCACTCGCGGACATAGCGCTGGATCTCCGCATTCTGCAGGATCATCTCCGGGCCTTCGTTCTGCTCGTCCGGAATCGACTCGCCGATGGTCAGCATCGGGTCGATATCGAGCGGCGCATCGAGCGAGGCGACCCGCTCGTTCAGGCCCATGACGCGCCGGACGTCCTCGACGTCCTTGCCGACGAGATGTGCAACATCCTCGAGCGACGGCTCGTAGCCCAGATGCGTCTCGAGATGGCGCTGCGCACGCAGATAGACGTTGAGCTCCTTGATCACGTGCACCGGCAGGCGGATCGTCCGCGACTGGTTCATGATCGCGCGCTCGATGCTCTGGCGGATCCACCAGGTTGCATAGGTCGAGAAACGGAAGCCCCGCTCGGGATCGAACTTCTCCAGCGCATGCATCAAGCCGATATTACCCTCCTCGATCAGGTCGAGCAGCGTCATCCCACGGTTGATGTAGTGCTTGGCGATGTTCACAACGAGGCGCAGGTTGTGCTCGATCATTTTCTGCCGCGCCTCGAAATCCCCCTGCACGACGCGGCGAGCCAGCTCGCGCTCCTGATCGGGCTTGAGCAAAGGGCTGCGACCGATCTCGTTCAGGTAAATCTGCGTGACGTCACCGGTACTTTCGTAGCTGGTGTGATCGGCGTCCTCGGCACCGCTGGCTTCGGCCTCGGCCTCTGCCTCGTCATCCATCTCTTCCCGTTCGGCCTCATCTCCGCGATCGAGACCCGAATCATTTTCCAGCATATCGATTTGATCGTTCATGGTCGGTCATTCAAGCTGAATATATTTGGCGGGATCGACCGGTTTGCCGTATCTGCGAACTTCGAAGTGCAGCTTGACCTGGTCGGAGTCGGTGTTCCCCATCTCGGCAATCTTCTCGCCCTTCTTGACGTTGTCGCCTTCCTTCACGAGCAGCTTGCTGTTATGGGCATAAGCTGACAAAAACTCCTTGTTATGCTTGATGATCAACATCTTGCCATAACCACGAAGCCCTGAGCCTGCGTAAACAACCTTTCCAGATGCTGACGCAACAATAGACTGTCCCATTTTTCCGGGAATATCAATGCCGCGACTCTCTTCGGTAAAGCCCTTGCCGGGCTTCCCGGGAGTCGGCGTGACCCAGTCCGCCACATCGGCATCATCAGCACCGGGCTTCGTGGCTGATTTTTCAGGGGTTTTCGCCACTGCCGACGCAGCGGATGCACTGGCCTTCGCAGCAGCACTTGCAGCTGCCGGCTGTGGTTTGGCAGCAACGGGCGCCGCTGCGCTTGCCGTTTTGGCTGCAGGCTTGACCTGCTGCGGCGTGCTGCTCACGACGGCGGGTTCACCCAGCGGGCGTACTTCGACACCGGACGGCGTGGCCGCGCCCTGTGGCGGGTTCAGCCTGAGCAGTTGTCCGATCTTGATGTCGTTGAAATCGGTCAGGCCGTTCCAGCTGGCCAGGTCACGGTAGGCCAGCCCGTGCTCGAGCGCAATCCGGTAAAGCGTATCGCCTTTTTTTACCATGTACTGGCCGGCGGGCACGGCCACCGGCGTTGCCGGAACGGCCGCCGGAAGCGGAGTCGGATTGGTATGATCGACGATCGGTGCCGGCTGACGGGGGGTGCTGGAACACCCTGCCAGAAGCAGTAGAACGGTCGGGGCGATCAGGCGCGGCCAACTCACAAAGTCTCTCCTTGTCGGGCTGCCTGCCGGGTGTGGTTCAGCGGCAGCGGTAAATGGTTCGGCTGTGCCGCATGATCACCCCGTGCGCTGCGTTGCGCAATCGTGGCCGGCCCTAGGCCAGGCCGGGCAACAGGGGCACGAACCGTACTTTCTCAAGACGCGTCTCGACGATGCCTTCGTCGGTACGCTCGATCATTCGCAGTTCCTGGTCTTCACTGCCGACCGGAAAAATCAGCCGGCCGCCGATGCGCAACTGTTCGACCAGGTCCTCCGGCACGATGGGGGCCGCGGCAGCGATCAGAATGACGTCAAACGGGGCGGCATCGGGCAGGCCACGACTGCCGTCGGCATGCCTTACCCTCACGTTGTGCAGCCCGAGCAGGTTGAGCCGCTCTCTTGCGCCCTTGCTCAACGAGCCGATGCGCTCGATCGTATAGACCGTCTTGAACAGCTGAGACAATACCGCGGCCTGATAGCCGCAGCCAGTCCCGATTTCCAGCACTTTTTCATGTTGCGCCGCCCCCAGTGCCAGTGCGGTCATCTGCGCGACGATGTAGGGCTGCGAGATGGTCTGGCCGTGCCCGATCGGCAGCGCCGTGTCGTCGTAGGCCTTGTGCGACAGCGCCTCGTCAACGAAAACATGTCGCGGGATCATCCCCATGACCGCCAGCACCTTGGCGTCATGAATGCCGAGCTGCTTGATGCGTTCGATCATGCGGGCGCGGGTGCGGGCCGAGGTCATCCCGGCGCCATCGAAGGTATTGAAGTTCATGCGTGCAGCCATGATTCGATGAAATCCAGCTGAGGGTAAGCGGTCAGGTCGATCGACAGCGGCGTGATCGACACAAGCCCTTGGGCAATCGCGTCAAAATCGGTGCCTTCCGCCGCATCGGCGGCGAGTCCGGGCGGGCCGACCCACCAGATCGCCTCGCCGCGGGGATTGGCGGACTTGATCACCGGCGCCGCACGATGCCGGCGGCCGAGTCGCGTGACCCGGTGGCCGGCGAGTGCTTCGTACGGCAGATCCGGCACGTTGACGTTGAGCAGTACCGCACCCCGGAATGGGTCGCGTTCGATGCGTGCAGCCAGTTCGACCGCGACTCTGGCGGCCGTTTCGAAGTGGGCCGGGTTGCGCGAAGCCAGCGACACCGCCATCGAAGGCACGCCAAGCAGGAAGCCTTCCGTTGCCGCGGCGACGGTGCCGGAATAGATGGTGTCGTCGCCCATGTTGGCGCCGTGGTTGATGCCGGACACCACCATGTCGGGCAGCGTTTCCATCAGCCCGGTCGCGGCGAGGTGGACACAGTCGGTCGGGGTGCCGTTGACATAGCGGAAACCGTTCGGCGCGGTACGCACCGTCAGCGGCCGGTCGAGCGTCAGCGAGTTGCTGGCACCGCTGCGATCGCGCTCCGGTGCGCAGACGAGCACGTCGTGATGCTCGGCCAGTGCGCCAGCCAGCGCGGCCAGGCCCGGCGCGAAATAACCGTCGTCGTTTGATATTAGTATGCGCATGCACTCTCCCCGGTCGGCCCTATTCTAGCTGCACCACCGGAGACGACAAAATGGGACTAGTCCGGCCGTTGTGACCGCGCCCCCGCCCCTGAGCCCAAACGGGCGGAAACCACGCCGCACGCGGCAATGAGCAGCATTGCCAGATAGCTCGACGGCGGCAGGCGGTCGCCCCACAACAGCACGCCGAACAAGGTCGAGAACACGACGGTCAGGTAGGCCAGGCTGGCGACGACCAGCGACTTGCCCTTGCTGTAGGCGCGCGTCATCGACAGCTGCGCGATGGTCGCACTGATCCCCATGCCGAGCACGACCCACAGGTTGTCGAGATGCAGCGGCGCCAGCGCCCCCGGCTGCAGCAGCATCCAGATGCCGGCACCGAGCGACGACACCAGCGAGAAGTAGAACACCGTCCGCCATTCCGGCTCGCCGCGGCGACCAAGCTCGTGCACGTTCAGGTAGGCGATGCTGGCGAGCAGCCCCGAGCACAAGCCCAGTACGCCGGCCAGCCATTCGTCGCCGTGGATTGCCGGCCGCAACAGCAGCACGACGCCGGCGAAGCCGAACAGGATGGCCAGCACCTGGCGGCTCATCGGCCACTGCCGGTACCAGAGCGTGGAAACCACCATCAGGAACAGTGGCGAGGTGTAGTTGAGCGTCACCGCAGTCGACAGCGGCAGGCGACTGATCGCGTAGAAGTACAGCATCAGCGACAGGAAGCCGGAAATGCTGCGCCCGAGATGAACCTGCAGCAGCGGCCAGGATACCCGCAGCGGTCGCCGCGCCGGCAGCGCGATCAGCAGGATCCCGACGAAGCCGGCCAGGCAGCGGTAGAACACCAGTTCGGCGGTGCTGAAGCTGCGGCTGCCGAGTTTGACGAACACCCCCATCACGCCGAAGCTCAGGCACGCGATCACCATCCAGAACGGGCCGGAGTCTTTCAGGCGATGCCAGTGCGTTGCGGTCATGGGCGGGCTCGACGAATGAAAAAAGGCAGCCACAGGCTGCCTTGTGTACTGACGCGATGATCGGCCTGCATGGCCGCCCGCGCCATTGGGCCAAGCCCTAAGCGCGGATCGCGTCGCCGAGCTCCCGGCGCAGGAACTGGTGGAAGTGGCGCATGCCGTCCTCCATCGGGCTCTGGTACGGGCCGACCTCGTTGCGGCCGGCCTTGTACAGCGCCATCCGTCCCGCTTCCATCCGGTTGATGATTTCGACGTCCTCGACCGCCGTCTCGGCGTAGGCGGCCTGCTCGGCGGCGACGAACTCGGGCTCGAACCAGGCGATGTCTTCCGGGTAATAGAACTCGACAACGTTTTTGTAGCTGCGCGGCCCGGTCGGAATCAGCGTAGAGATCACCAGCGTGTGCGGATACCACTCGACCATCACATTCGGGTAGTAGGTCAGCCAGATCGCGCCGTGCTCGGGCACCTTGTCGCCGTAGTAGGCCTGAACCTGCTTGTGCCACTCCTGGTAGACCTTGGAGCCGGGTTTGGCGAGGGCGTTGTTGACGCCGACGGTCTGCACCGAGTGCCAGTCGCCGAACTCCCACTTCAGGTCGTCGCAGGTGACGAAACGGCCAAGGCCGGGATGGAATGGCTCGACGTGGTAGTCCTCGAGGTAGACCTCGATAAAGGTCTTCCAGTTGCCTTCGTATTCGTCGACCTGGACGCTGTGGAACACATAGTTCGAAAAGTCGAGGTGCTTGGCAACGCCAAGATCCTTGAGGTCGGCCTCGATGTCGCGACCGTTGCTCTCGAACAGCAGGCCGTTCCACTGCACCAGCCCGGTTTCCGGCAGATGCAGGCACGGATTGCCCGGAAAATGCGGCGCCCCGGCGAGCTTGCCGTGCTGGTCGTAGGTCCAGCGATGCAGCGGGCAGACGGTGTGCGTGCCGTTGCCGCGACCGGACAGCATCGTGGCCTGACGGTGGCGGCAGATATTGGAAAGGAGTTTGACGCCTTGATCGGTGCGCTTCAGGTACTTGGCACCGTCGGTCATCTCGAGTACGTGATAGTCGCCGACTTCCGGGACCATCAGCTGGTGACCGATGTACTTCGGCCCCCGTGCGAACAGGCGCTCCTGCTCGATCTGGAAAAGGGTTTCGTCAAAGTAGGACGACACAGGGAGCTGGGTCGTCATATCCAGCTGCAAGGCTGCAGCCGTAGCCAGATTCGTCATGTTTATCCCACACCCCCTGGGCTAGAAGGTCTAAGACGTCTCGCCACTTTGTGACCAGGTCACGATGGGTGGGCAAGCCATCAATTCATCACATGCCGGATGGATGTCCGGCCCGAAAAAAGACGGGGATTTTGCCCTGCCGGCACAGGCCGGGCAAGCCAAAACGACGAAAATATCGAGAAAAATTAGAAATTTAGCCCGAAATCCGGCCGGCGAACAGACGGCGCGGCACGAAGCCGCATGGAACCGAAAGGACAGCAAGACGGTGCCAGCACTGCCGGGGGCGCGGACAAGGTGGCAAAATGGCGGTTTCGGCCCGGCTTTCCCGCCGCGCCCAGCCAAGACAAGGAACCGAATTGCTTTCCAACGATGTACTGCGCAGCGTGCGCTACATGCTCGACATCAGCGACGCCAAGCTCGTCGAAATCACCGCCCTCGCCGGCTTCGAGGCCCAGCTGGCCGACGTCCGGGCCTATCTCAAGAAGGACGACGAGGACGGCTACAAGCATTGCGACAACCAGATGTTCGCCCACTTCCTCGACGGCCTGGTGGTGTACAGGCGCGGCAAGGACGACAGCCGCCCCCTCCCGGAGGCCGTCTGGCCGGTCTCGAACAACACGGTGCTGAAGAAGCTGCGCGTCGCGTTCGAACTCAAGGACGAGGACATGCACGCCATCCTCGCCAGCGTGGACTTCGACGTTTCCAAGCCGGAGCTCAGCGCGCTGTTCCGCAAGGAAGGCCAGAAGAACTTCCGCCGCTGCGGCGACCAGTTGCTGCGCAACTTCCTCAAGGGACTGACGATGCGGATTCGCGGCTGAGTCCATCGAATGGAAACAGCCCGGCTTGGCCGGGCTGTTTTTCATCGTCCGTCCGCGCCGGACTCAATCGTCGCCGCGCGGATTGCGTCCCAGCGGGCTGGGCTGCTTGCGTTCTTTGGCCAGATTGATCTGCTTCTGCCGCTCGCGGGCGCCGGCGCGGGTCTTCTCGCTCAGGCTGTCCCGGCAATGCGGGCAGCTGATGCCTTCGACGTAATCCGGCGACTGGCGCTCGTCCACCGACACCGGTTCGCGGCAGGCATGGCAGAGCACATAGTCGCCTTCGGACAGGTCGTGACGCACCGTCACCCGGTTGTCGAAGACGAAACAGTCGCCGCGCCACAGCGACTCGTCCTGCGGTACGGTTTCCAGATACTTGAGGATGCCGCCCTTCAGGTGATAGACCTCGTCGAAACCCGCGCCGAGCATGTAGCTCGATGCCTTCTCGCAGCGGATGCCGCCGGTGCAGAACATCGCCACCTTCTTGTGGCGGGCCGGATCGAAGTGCGCGCTCACGTAGTCGGGAAACTCGCGGAAGCTCTCGGTTTTCGGGTCGATGGCGCCTTCGAACGTACCGATGGCTACTTCGTAATCGTTGCGGGTATCGATCAGCAGGACTTCCGGATCGCTGATCAGCGCATTCCAGTCCTGCGGCTCGACATAGGTGCCGACGCGCTTGTTCGGATCGACACCGTCGACGCCGAGGGTGACGATTTCCTTCTTCAGCTTGACCTTGGTGCGCAGGAAAGGCTGCTCGTCGCAATACGATTCCTTGTGGTCGACATCGACCAGGCGCGGATCGGCACGCAGCCAGCCCAGCAGGGCGTCGATCGCGGCGCGCGTGCCGGACACCGTGCCGTTGATGCCTTCCCCGGCGAGCAGCAGCGTGCCCCTCACGCCGTTGTCGAGCATGCATTGCAGCAGCGGCTCGCGCAGCGCGGCGTAATCGTCCAGCGTAACGAACTTGTACAGGGCCGCGACCACGATGGGCCGGGCGGTTTGATGCGACATCGGTATTCTCCAGGTGGTCGCCCTCGCAAAGGGCGGACCGGATCAATGACAAGGCCGGCTCTGTGGCCGGCGCTACCCGCATTTTACCCGCTCCGGCGCCGCGATTGCAGGCCGTGACATCCCGGCCGTCAGCCCCGACAATAGCCGGCTGCCGACCGACAGGATGACGCCGACCATGGCCATCGACCTTGCCAGCGCAAAACAGCAGTTTCTCGATTTCGTCGCCAGCCGCAGAACACTGGCGATCGCCTGCCTCGACGATGCAGGCGCACCGTTCATCAGCTACGCGCCGTTCGTCCATCGCGAAGGCCGTTTCTACATCTACATCAGCCGCCTGGCCGAGCACTACCGCTTCATCGACGCGCACCGGCAGGCCAACGTGATGCTGCTCGCCGACGAGGCGGACACCGCCAACCTGTTCGGCCGCGAGCGTGCGCGCTGGCTGTGCGACGTGACCAGGCTCGGCGACGACGGCAACGACGCGGTGTTTGCACTGTTCGACGAGCGCTTCGGCGAGAAGATGCTGGCCCTGCTGCGCGGGCTCGATTTCTCGCTGTTCGAGCTGACGCCGCAAACGGGCCGTTACGTCGTCGGCTTCGGCAAGGCGTTCGACGTCAGCATCGACGGCGCGCAGTTCGATCACGTCGTCGTCGACCGGAAAACCGCCTGAATCGGCGCACGTTGATGTAACGCAAATCCCCGATTGCAATTGCCGCCCGGGATCGCCCCATAATCGGCCATGGACCTGCACGCGCACCACGCCGCCCGGGCGGCAACCATCCTGCTGATCGACGACGATGCCGAAATCCGGACCCTGCTGACCGAGTACCTCGGCCGTGCCGGCTTCGGGGTCCGGGCGCTGCCCGACGGCAGCACGCTGATGTCGGTACTCAAGCAGGATGCGATCGACCTGGTCGTGCTCGACATCATGCTCCCCGGTCACGACGGGTTTACGCTGTGCCGGATGATCCGGCAGTTCTCGACCGTGCCGATCATCATGCTGACGGCGGCGTCGGACGAGGCGGACAAGGTGATCGGGCTCGAATTCGGCGCCGACGACTACATGGCCAAGCCGTTCAGCGCGCGCGAGCTGCTGGCGCGGATCAAGGCGCTGCTGCGGCGCAACCAGATGGCGCAGACACCGGCATCCGGCGCCGAACCGCGCTATCTGGTGTTCGGCGACTGGAAGCTCGACGTGCTGCGCCGCGAGCTGCTGCATGCCGACGGCAGCGTCGAACCGATTTCCGGCACCGAATACGCGCTGCTGTCGCTGTTCCTGCGCCACGCGCACGAGGTGCTCGACCGCGATGCGATCTCCGAGATCACCCGCCACCGCGAGAACAACCCGCTCGATCGCGGCGTCGACGTTCAGGTCAGCCGGCTGAGGCAACGTCTGCGCGACGGCCAGCGCGAGCTGGTGCGCGCGGTGCGCAATCAGGGCTACATGCTCTGTGCCGATGTCCGGCGCGAATACTGACATCGCCCCCTCGACGGGCGGCGAATGGTGGCGCCGGCTGGCGCGCCTTTACCCGCGCTCGCTGTTCGGCCGCGTCTGGTGCATGCTGGTCGCCGCGCTGCTGCTGGCCGAGCTGCTGGCCGGCGCGCTCTGGTACTACCAGTACCGCTCGCGCATCGACGCCGGGCTGGAAAGCGCGATCCGCAGCATGACGCAGGGCGTCATTGCCACGGTCAACTTCATGAGCGCGCTGCCGCGCAACTACCGCCAGCTGGTGCTGGCGCAGCAGCGCGAGCTGGGCGGCTCGCAGTTCTTCGTCTCGATCAACAATCACGAGCTGAAACAGCAGCCGCTGCCCGCCAGCAAGGCCGGCCGGAAAATCGTCGAGATCGCCACGCGCGAGCTGGCGCTGCACCTGCGCAGCGACCAGCCCGTAAGCGTCGCGCTGACCCGCGCCGACCAGCTCCGCGTGTTCAACGCTGGCGTGCTGATGGCCGATCTGCCGCCGGGCTGGGCGCGGTTCTCGCTGCCCATCCTGCGCCAGAACGCGCCCATTCTGGTGCTGCAGCTGCAGATCAATCCGAAGGAATGGCTGTTCCTCGCCGCACCGCTGCCACCGCCTTACGACGCCCTCGACGTCCCCTTCCTCACGCCGCGGCAGTTCTGGTTCACTGCCTTCGGCATGCTGCTGGTGCTGCTGTTCACCTGGCCGCTGCTGCGGCGCGAACTCAAGCCGATCGAGGCGCTGGCGAGCGCGGCCGAAGAACTCGATTCGCGGCTGGACGTGCCGCCGCTGCCCGAGGCCGGCAATGCCGAGTTCGTCGCCGCGACGCGGGCGTTCAACCGGATGCAGGGCCGGCTGCGCGCCTACCTGCACAACCGGGAAATGCTGTTCACCGCCATCAGCCACGACCTGAAAACCCCGATCACCCGGCTGCGGCTGCGCGCCGAGATGCTCGACGACGAGACGCAGCAGCAGAAGTTCGAGGCCGACCTCAAGGATCTGGAGCTGATGGTCAAGGGGGCGCTGCAGAGCATGAAGGACACCGACATCCACGAGAACATCGAGCGGGTCGACGTGAT
Source organism: Jeongeupia sp. USM3 (assembly GCF_001808185.1). Taxonomy (NCBI): domain Bacteria; kingdom Pseudomonadati; phylum Pseudomonadota; class Betaproteobacteria; order Neisseriales; family Chitinibacteraceae; genus Jeongeupia; species Jeongeupia sp. USM3. The sequence goes on from NZ_CP017668.1 coordinate 537,815, forward strand.
GCAGCTGCTCGCGCAACTGATCGAAGCCTACGGCGAGCGCGTGCTGCTGCGGGGCAAGGTGGCGCCGATACGCGGCCGGCCGCTGGCGATCCGCCGCTGCATCGGCAACCTGATCGACAACGGCCTCAAGTTCGGCCGCCATGTGACGCTGACGCTCGACGAGCAGGCGGACCGGATCACGCTGTTCGTCGGCGACGACGGCCCCGGCCTGCCGGACAGACTGCTGGAGAAGGTTTTCGAACCGTATTTCCGCGGCCACCACGATCAGGGCGGGACCGGACTCGGGCTGGCGATCGCCCGCAGCATCGCCCGCAGCCACGGCGGCGAACTGGTGCTGCACAACGATCCGCAAGGCGGCCTGATGGCGACACTGGTGCTGCTGCGCAATGGCTGAAACGATGAAGAAACTGCTTGCAACCTGCCTGCTGGCGCTGAGTCTCCCGGCGCAGGCAGGACAGATCGAGGTGCTGCACTACTGGACGCTGCCGAGCGAGGTCACCGCGCTGGCGCTCCTGAAGTCGAAGCTGGGCCGGCACGGGCTGTACTGGAAGGATTTCGTCGTGCCCGGCGGCGGCGGCGAGAGCGCCTACGCGGTGCTGCAGGCCCGGGCCATCGCCGGCGACCCGCCGATGGCGGCGCTGATGGAAGGGCCGATCATCCAGGAATGGGCGTCGCTGGGCTTTCTGGCCGCCCCCTACCCGCCGGCGAGGGAAAAGCAGTGGGACGCCGTCCTGCCGGCCGTGGTTCGCGACGCGGTCAAGTACAAGGGCCGTTACGTGGCGCTGCCGACCGACCTGCACAGGATCAACTGGATGCTGGTGAACCCGGCGCCGTTCGATGCGCTGAAACTGCCGGTGCCGGCAAGCTGGGACGCGTTCTTCAAGGTGGCGCCCAGGCTCAAGGCGGCCGGTTACATCCCGCTGTCGCTGGGCAAGCTCGACTGGCAGGAGACGACGCTGTTCGAGAGCGTCCTGCTCGGCCTGACCGATGGCGCGTTCTACCGCAAGGTCTTCGTCGAACAGGACAGCGCCGCCATCAACAGCGCGCGAATGGTGGCCGTGCTCGAACGCTTCCGGCAGTTGCGCCAGTACGCCGCACCGGGGAGCACCGGCAAGTCGCCGGAAATGGCGGCAATACGCAGCGGCCGCGCGGCGATGTTCATCATGGGCGATTGGGCCAAGGCCGACCTGGTCCTGCAGGGCATGGTGCCGGGCAAGACGCTGCGCTGCGTGCCCGCGCCGGGCACCGCCGGCTACTTCGTTTACGGGCTGGACAGCTTTGCACTGTTCCGCACGGCCGAAAGCGCGGCGGACACGCAGGCGGCACTGGCCGACGTGCTGATGAACCCGGCGCTCCAGTCGGAGCTGGCCCGGCGCAAGGGCGCCATTCCGCCCCGCACCGACGCAAGCCACGAAGGGTTCGACAGTTGCGGGCTCGACGCGGTCAGCGCCTTCCGCGACGCCGAAAAGCACGGCCGCCTGCTGCCGAGCATGGCGCACTCGATGGCCACGTCGCAGCAGGCGCGCGAGGTGTTCTTCCGGGTGATCAGCTACTACTTCAACCACCCCGAGCAGAGCAGCCAGCAGGCGGCAAGGCAGATTGACGCCGCCCTGCAGGCTTTGCGCTACTGAGTCCTTAAGCCCAAGCGCTTAAAGCCCGTCGTCCTGTGCGCTGGCGCGAGCCTGCTGCCGCGCAAGCCGCTCGCGCAGGCTGGCCACGCCGGCCCTGCCCGCCGCCTGCGCACGTGTGACGAAATCGCCGACGCCGGCAATCTCGTCGCGCTCGAGCGCGACTTCGGCAAACATCGCCATATTGCTGCCGGCGATCACGTCGCAGGGCTGCGACTGCGCCAGGGCGATTTGCGATGCGAGCTTGAACGGCGAGCCGCCGAGCAGGTCGGTGAGGAACACGATGCCGGCGCCGGCCGGCAGGCTGGCGACGGCGGCATTCAGGTGTGCCTCGAGTTCGGCGGTGCCGAGCTCGGGCGGAAAGTCGACGGCGACGGCCTGCGCTTGCGGGCCGAACACCTGCTCGACCGCGCCGAGCAGGCCCGAGGCGAACCGGCCGTGGCCGGTGACGATGAGGCTGATCATGGAGACTCCTTCTGTGACGCGGGCGTCCGTGATGCAGGAAAGGGAGCGGCGGTTACAGGAACCGCCGCCTCCGGCACGGCGGGAGGGGGACCGGCCGGAAAAACGGGTCAGAGGATGCCGAGCCAGGACAGCGCGATCGAGAGCACGAAGGTGATCAGGATCAGCATGACCGGATGCACCTGCTTTTTCTTCAGCAGGTAGTACATCAGCATCACGTAGCCCATCGGCAGCAGGTTGGGAAAGACCTTGTCGAAGAAGTCTTTCTGCAGCCCGACGCTGTGGGTGGCGTCGATCGCGAAGCTGGCGATGACGTTGATGTGCACATAGGACGCAATCAGCCCGCCGATCACCGTCACCCCGAGGATGGTTGCCGACTTGGCGATCATCGTCGAGCTGTCCTTGATCTTGTCGATGGCCTTGACCCCGAGCGTATAGCCCATGTGGGTCCAGCCGACGCGCATGAAGAACACCACGAGGTAGACAAGGAAGAAGATCAGCGGCCCGAGCACATTGCCCTGGATCGCGAACGACGCGCAGACACCGGCGACGATCGGCAACAGCGTGAACCAGAACAGCGCATCGCCGATACCGGCGATCGGCCCGAACAGCGCCACCTTCAGGCCCTTGATCAGCGCGCGGTCCTCCTTCTTCTCCTCGAGCGAGATCAGCAGCCCCATCAGGAAGCCGACGAGGTTCGGGTGGGTGTTGATGAACTCGAGGCTGTCCTTGTTGGCGGCCTTCAGCCCGTCCGGATCGTCGCGATAGATCTTTTTCAGCAGCGGCTGCATGGCCGTGGTGAAGCCGACCGACTGCATCCGTTCGTAGTTGAAACCGGCCTGCAGCATCGACGAGCGGAAAGCGAGCTTGGTGATGTCGCCCTTGGTGACGACGGCGTCGTCGCTGGACGTGGTGTGATCAGATGCCATTGCTGAAATCCTCCTCTGGCTGGGCAGCGGGTGCGGCAGGCGCCGCTTCGGGCTTGCTGTTGAAGTAGACGAACAGGGCGAAGGCCGCGCCCATCACCGCCACCGGCAGCAGGTTCTGGATCTGCACGTAGCAGACGAACAGGAAGCCGGCGAGCAGGTACGGCACGTACTGCATCTTCAGCATCACCCGCAGCAGCAGGCCGAAACCGACCGCGGGCAGGATGCCGCCGGCGACTTCGAAGCCGTGGCTCAGCCAGCCCGGCATCGACTTCACCAGCGCCTGCATTGCGCCCTGCGCCGAGTATGCGCACAGGAACACCACCAGCGCGTAGGTGCAGGCAACGATCAGCGTCATCAGCAGGCTCATCCGGCCCAGCCCGGTGGTGTTGTTGTCGCGCACATAGCGCTCGACCTTGGGCATGAACATCGAGAACGCCGAGTAGTAGAACAGGATGATGTACTGCATCAGCAGGCTGAACGGCAGCCCGAGGCCGATCGCGGTCTTCGGATCGACGCCGGCGCTGTGCGCGATCACCGTGGTCATGATCCCGGCAAGGATCGGGTTTGGCGGTTGCACGCCGCCGGCCGGGGTCAGCCCGGCGAAGGCCAGCTCGGTCAGCCCGCCGGTAATCAGGCCGATCTGCAGGTCGCCGAGAATGGCGCCGGTGATCGTGCAGACGATGATGGGCCGGAACAGGAACAGCGCCTCGAGCCAGAAGTCGATCCCGAAAATGAAGGCGACGCCGGCCAGCATCAGCCCCTGCATCAGTGTGATTTCATGCATGACGGTCTCCCCTACTGGATGGTGTCCTTGGTGTCCCCGGGCGTGTCCTGGATGAACACGTTGATGCCGGCGGCCTTGAGCGCGCGCAGGTCGGCAAGGTCGGCGTCGTCGACGTAGACCTTCTTGGACAGCGGCCGCTTGCCCTCGGAGAAATGCATGTTGCCGACGTTGACGTCGCGGATCGGCACACCGCTGTCGACCAGCCGGCGCACCGTCGCCGGGGTGCGGCAGATCAGGAAGATCTGCTGTGCGGGCGATGCCTTGTGGATCACGGCAATGGTCTTCTCGACCGTGAAAAAGCGGATGCCGACGCCGACCTGGTCGGCGGTGATGGCCATCAGCTTCTGCTGCATTTCGTCGGCGGCGGTGACGTCGTCGACGACGACAAGCAGGTTGGCGCCGAGCGCGGTGGTCCACGTCACGCCGACCTGGCCGTGGACCAGCCGGTTGTCGATGCGGGTGAGCAGGATGTTGGGTGCGGTCATCTTGGACTCCTTCTGTTCGCCGTCCCTCGGTGGGGCGTTGGAAACGAGTCTAGAAAGCCGCGCTGCCGCGAAGGCTACATCTCATTGAGCATTTGTCTCGACACTGCAAACCGGCACGGCAAATGTTTCGGCGCGGCAACAAAACGGACAAAGGTTGCAGCGGCGGCGGATTTTGATACCGAGTGCGCGCCGGGCAGGCGCTAGCCTGACGGGCATCGATCACGAACAGGAGCTTCGCTCATGCAAACCCGCATTCATGCCGACCCGGCCGCGCTGGCCGACGCCGTCGCCACCCTGATCGCCGACTGCGTCCGCGCCAAACCCGACGCGGTAGTGTGTCTGGCCGGCGGCGACACGCCGCGCGCGGCCTATGCGCGGCTGGTGGCAATGCAGCGCGCCGGCGAGGTCGATTTGTCGCGGGTGGTTTACGTCGGCCTCGACGAATGGGTCGGCCTGCCCGCCGACTATCCCGGAAGCTGCCGCGCCTTCATGCAGGAAACCGTGTTCGGCCCGCTGGCGGTGCCGCCGGAACGTATCGTGTTCTACGACGCCGTGGCCGGCGATCTGGCGGCCGAGTGCCGCCGCGTCGACGCCTTTCTGGCCGAGCGCGGTCCGCTCGATCTGGTGCTGCTCGGCATGGGCATGAACGGCCATCTGGGCATGAACGAACCGGGCTGCGCCGAGGACAGCGGCAGCATCGTCACCGAACTCGACCCGGTTACCGTCAGCGTCGGCCAGAAGTACTTCGGCGCGCAGCAACCGGTGCTCAGGCAAGGCATCACTCTCGGCATCGGCAGCATCATGCAGGCGCACTGCGCGGTACTGATGGTCAGCGGGGACAAAAAAGCCGAAACGGTGCACAAGGCGCTGCAGGGCGACATCGGCAACCCGCTGCCGGCCAGCCTGCTGCGCCGGCATGGCAACGCAATCGCGATGCTCGACGCCGAAGCGGCGCGGCTGCTCGCCCCTGCACCCTGCTGATCCGCCGCTGGCAGCCCGGCGCACGCCCGCCTGCTTCAGGCGCCCGCAATGACAGAACGGCCCGCCATCCGGCGGGCCGTTTTCACGTCAAACCGACCGTGATCAAGCGATCAGGCCGTCGCTTGCGGCTCGACCGGCAGCGGCCGGCCTGCGCGAAACGGGGGTTGCCTTGCGGATCACAGCAAGCCATGCCGCAACGCGTATTCGTACAATTCCCTGTCGTTCGATATCCCCAGCTTTTTCTGAGCGGCGATTTTCTGGTGACTGATCGTCTTGACGCTGCGGTGCAGCATCTCGGCAATGCCGGACACCGTGTTCCCTTCGACAAACAGCCTCAGTACTTCCAGCTCCTTTCTCGACAACTCGGTCTGCGCGATTTCCCCGCGGGAAGTCAGATGGCTGAGCCGCGCTTCGTCCAGGATTTTTCTGACGGTTGCATCGATATAGGTTCCGCCCGCGACAACGGTACGGACCGCATTGACGACCTCATCCTGCCGGCCGCTTTTCAGCAGAATGCCATTGCCCCCGGTTTCCAGAATGCTTTCCAGCAGCAGGGGATTGGCCATCATGGTCAGGATGATCAGCTTTGCTTCCGGGTATTTGCGCCTGAGGTGGGCAATCAGCGTCAACCCGTCGCCATACTTGCCGCCCGGCATATAGAAATCGCAGATCAGGACATCCGGACTCGTCTTTTCGATCAGCTCGACCAGCTCGGTCGAGTCCGCCGCCTCGCCGCAGATCTCAAGGTCCTGCTCGCTTTCGAAAGCCATGCGGATACCCAGCAACACGATCGGATGGTCATCCGCCAAAACCACTTTGATGCTCATGGCAACACCTCCAATATCGGACTCAGATAATCATTCAGCCACCGGACATCGTCTGCCGTATCGTCCATTGCGCCTTCGGCCGCACGCTCCTCCAGGCGGGCACAGTACTCCACGGCATCCGCCGCGCCGATGGTCGCCAACGCGCCCTTGAGCCGGTGTGCATGGACAACGACCGATGCCGAATCGCCGCCCGGAATGGCCGCCAGCACCGCAAGCCAGTCCGCTCTGGCCGTCGAAACGAACAGTTCTCTCATCGCCGGTTTGAGTCCTTCCAGATGGGGCAGCACGTTCGCCGGAGGAGATGCGCTGCGCATGCGAAACGGCGCCAAAGCCGCCGTCAGTTCCGCCAGGGACACGGGCTTGGCCAGATGGGCGTCCATCCCCGCCGCCAGGCAACGCGCCGCCTCCTCCGGCTGTGCATTCGCCGTCACCCCGACGATCGGGACGCCGATGCCGTCCACACGCAATTGCCGCGCCAGCGCGTAGCCGTCCAGATTCGGCATGTTCACGTCGGTCAGCATCACGTCGTAGCGCTCGCCCCGGCGCCAGCGCTGCAGCGCCTCGCGGCCGTCGGCCACCAGCGTGACCGTGCAGCCGAGCTGTTCGAGCTGGTCGCTCATCACCAGCTGGTTGATCGGGTGGTCTTCCACCACCAGCACGTGCAGCCCGCGGTGCGCCGCCGGCTCGCCCCCGGCTGCCGCCGCGGCAGGATGCAACCCCTGGCCGCCGGCCAGCCGCAGCGCGTCCAGCAGCCCCTGCTGGCACAGCCCGCTCACGTGCCAGCCGTCGTCGTGCCACTCGGGAGCCGGTGCGCCCTCGGGCGTCAGCCGGACCACATGGGCAAAGCCTTGCACCAGCCCGGCGTCCGCCGGCCCGGCGACCAGCAGGATGTCGTCCGGACCGATGGCCGCGGTTGCGCTGAACGGCTGCGCCTGACCGCCGGCATGCCGGATCTGGGCAAGCAGGTTCTCGCGCCAATCGCTCGCGCCGGCCTGCACGTGCACCAGCGCCACGCCGGCCAGGCTGGCCGGTTGCGGCCGCTCGGTGATCGCCAGCGGCAAGCGCACGGTGAAGCTGCTGCCCAGCCCGGTTTCGCTCACCAGTTCGATCCCGCCGCCCATCAGCGCGACGAGCTTGCGACAGATCGACAGCCCCAGCCCGGTCCCGCCGAAGCGCCGTGCCGTCGAATCGTCGGCCTGGGTGAAGGGCTCGAACAGTCGGGCCTGGTCGGCCTTGCCGATGCCGATGCCCGAGTCCGTGACCTGCAGGTCGAGCGCGAACCGGCCGGGCTCGACCTCGCGGCCGTTCAGGCGGATGACGATCTTGCCGCTGTCGGTGAACTTGACCGCGTTGCCGACCAGATTGCTCAGCACCTGCTGCAGCCGGTGGCGGTCGCCGAGCAGCACCGGCACGTCCGGCTGCAGGCAGCAGTACAGATCGACGCCTTTCTGCCGCGCCAGCGGCGCGAAGTTCCGCGCCACCCCCTCGGCCAGTTCGATCGCGTTGAACGGCGCCAACGCCAGACTCAGCTGGTCGGCCTCGATCTTGGAGAAGTCGAGGATGTCGTTGATGATCTGCAGCAGGTTGCCCGACGACTGCTGCACCGTGCCCAGATAGCCATGCTGCTGCGGTGACAGCGCGGTCTTGCCCAGCAGCTCGAGCGTGCCCAGCACGCCATAGAGCGGCGTGCGGATCTCGTGGCTCATCATCGCCAGGAAGGCCGACTTGGCCTTGTTGGCGCTGTCGGCCGCATCCCTGGCGGCGGCCAGTGCCAGCTCGGCGTTCTTGCGGTCGCTGACGTCGCTGAATGCGCAGAACAGCGCGGGCTGGTCCTCGTACCGGATTCTCATCAGTTTGGCCACGATGTACTGCCGTCGCTCATGGTCGGGCGCATTGGTCTCCACTTCGACCGAATGGGGTATCTCTGGCCCCGCGGACGGGACGGCCAGAAAGAAATCGAGCAGTGGCCAGCGCGCCTCTCCCTTGCTGATCTCCAGCTGCGCCAATTCGCGAGCACGCTCGTTCTGAATGAGCACCGTACCCCTGTCGACCCTCAACAGACACAGGGCGACAGGGGCCAATTCCATCAGGGTCTGGATGAGATCACGGCCCTTGATGACTTCCTCCGCGTTTTTTCGTGCCGGTTCGATGATGCGACGACGAACTTCCCTTGCGGTCCAGAATATTCCGACGAGTCCCGTCAGCAGGAAAAGCAGCGAAATGACAACGACAATAGTGTGCCTTGCAATAACCGCGGAAAGCGGTACGGCATACACAATGCGCCAATGGGAGACCAGCCCTTGATAGAACATGAGCAGCCGTGCATTGCGCCAATCAATTTCCAGGTGGAAATCACCCCGCATCGACATGATGCGATCCGCCAGCTGGCGGCCCTGTTTCAGTGCCGGATCGACAAAAACCGGCTTGCCTTCCGGATCGAGCAGCATCAGCTGCATGCCATAAGGCTTCAGGCGCTGGGCGGACACGAGATCCGACACCAGCACTTCGCTGACAACATACGAGACCGGTTTGCCATTCGGGCCGTAGATCGGTAGATAACAGATCGTTACCGGTTGCGCATCGAACGCACTCTGGTGAACTGCCCCCCAGATCGCGTCCCGCTGTGGTGATTTGAACTGGCGCTCAGTGTAATCCCGGATAACCGGCATGCCGGCGGCTTCCAGCAGGCGCTGCCGCTCGGCGGGATTGCCCCGCCGCTCCAGATGGCTCAGGCCGAACAAACTGGGAGAGAGAAAAAGAAACGTCATCTCCGAAGAAATCAGGAATCGGCGTCGTCTGGTTTCCACGCCCTGCCAGGAGACCGTAGTCACCAGGGAAAAGAGTTCAGCCTGCCTACTGAAATCCGTGAACTCACTGCTCGGCTGGCGATCACCGGCAATCAGAACCCCACCTTCGGACACGGCGGTTCCGATGCCAGTAGACCCGGATGAATGGGGCTGGACGAATGGCGCTCCCTCCCCCGCGTTCTTGCTAACACTCAATGCCAGCCTGGCAAAGGACGAGACAACCCAATTCTCAAAGCTGGTTTGTACCGCCAGAGCCGCTGCGTGCGACTTTGCCCGATTTCCGTATTCGGCGAGCACATTCCCGAGCATCACGTAGTAGTGGAACAGGAATGACGCGAGCAATAGCACAATGGCCAGCGCGGCCACACCATGCAGCAGGAATCGGGATAACTGAAACTGTTCTTTTTTCACGGTCCGCCCCTTATGACCCTCGGGCCGGCTTGAGCTGGGCCACTATGTATATCGCATTAAACTATAAGCGTTCTCTGATCCGGTAGGCCAGCCAACCGCCAGAACCGCCGGAGTGTCTGGCTCAAGCTGCTCAGGGACACGGGCTTGGCCAGATGGGCGTCCATCCCCGCCGCCAGGCAACGCGCCGCCTCCTCCGGCTGTGCATTCGCCGTCACCCCGACGATCGGGACGCCGATGCCGTCCACACGCAATTGCCGCGCCAGCGCGTAGCCGTCCAGATTCGGCATGTTCACGTCGGTCAGCATCACGTCGTAGCGCTCGCCCCGGCGCCAGCGCTGCAGCGCCTCGCGGCCGTCGGCCACCAGCGTGACCGTGCAGCCGAGCTGTTCGAGCTGGTCGCTCATCACCAGCTGGTTGATCGGGTGGTCTTCCACCACCAGCACGTGCAGCCCGCGGTGCGCCGCCGGCTCGCCCCCGGCTGCCGCCGCGGCAGGATGCAACCCCTGGCCGCCGGCCAGCCGCAGCGCGTCCAGCAGCCCCTGCTGGCACAGCCCGCTCACGTGCCAGCCGTCGTCGTGCCACTCGGGAGCCGGTGCGCCCTCGGGCGTCAGCCGGACCACATGGGCAAAGCCTTGCACCAGCCCGGCGTCCGCCGGCCCGGCGACCAGCAGGATGTCGTCCGGACCGATGGCCGCGGTTGCGCTGAACGGCTGCGCCTGACCGCCGGCATGCCGGATCTGGGCAAGCAGGTTCTCGCGCCAATCGCTCGCGCCGGCCTGCACGTGCACCAGCGCCACGCCGGCCAGGCTGGCCGGTTGCGGCCGCTCGGTGATCGCCAGCGGCAAGCGCACGGTGAAGCTGCTGCCCAGCCCGGTTTCGCTCACCAGTTCGATCCCGCCGCCCATCAGCGCGACGAGCTTGCGACAGATCGACAGCCCCAGCCCGGTCCCGCCGAAGCGCCGTGCCGTCGAATCGTCGGCCTGGGTGAAGGGCTCGAACAGTCGGGCCTGGTCGGCCTTGCCGATGCCGATGCCCGAGTCCGTGACCTGCAGGTCGAGCGCGAACCGGCCGGGCTCGACCTCGCGGCCGTTCAGGCGGATGACGATCTTGCCGCTGTCGGTGAACTTGACCGCGTTGCCGACCAGATTGCTCAGCACCTGCTGCAGCCGGTGGCGGTCGCCGAGCAGCACCGGCACGTCCGGCTGCAGGCAGCAGTACAGATCGACGCCTTTCTGCCGCGCCAGCGGCGCGAAGTTCCGCGCCACCCCCTCGGCCAGTTCGATCGCGTTGAACGGCGCCAACGCCAGACTCAGCTGGTCGGCCTCGATCTTGGAGAAGTCGAGGATGTCGTTGATGATCTGCAGCAGGTTGCCAGACGACTGCTGCACCGTGCCCAGATAGCCATGCTGCTGCGGTGACAGCGCGGTCTTGCCCAGCAGCTCGAGCGTGCCCAGCACGCCATAGAGCGGCGTGCGGATCTCGTGGCTCATCATCGCCAGGAAGGCCGACTTGGCCTTGTTGGCGCTGTCGGCCGCATCCCTGGCGGCGGCCAGTGCCAGCTCGACGTTCTTGCGGTCGCTGTCGTCGGTGAAAACGCAGAACAGCACCGGCTGATCGTTGTACTGCAAATCGATCAGCGAGAAATGAATGTGCCTAGTTGCTTCATCATCCGCAGCCAAGACGCTCACATCACCATGAAACGGCCTGTTCATCCCCACAACGGGAAGATTCAGGAAATACGCATGCAGCCCCTGCCACACTCCGCCGACATCCAGCCCCAGCGCCAGCAACGACTTGGCCTGCTCATTGCAGATCAGCAACTCGCCATTCGTGCGGCGCAGCACGCAGATGCCAACCGGTGCCAGCGCCAGCATTGCGCGATTGAATGCCTCCCGCTCCAGCAGCTGCGCCGCCTGATCCTCGGCCGGCAGAAGCACCGCGTATTTGACATGACGAACCGCGACACAGGCCGCCACGGCAGCAAGGGCAAACAGTCCCAGGCCGAACAGTACCGGATGCCGGATTTGCCACAGGACGTCGATATAGCTCGCATAAAATACAACCTGGCGCTGCCCGTCACCCAACTCCTTTTTCAGGCAGATCATGAATATTGGCATGCCGAAATCCAAAAATCCGTCTTCAGTCTGTCGAAGCTTTTGCAGGAATTCGGCGTTGTTCTGATGGCGCCAACGGGTCTCTGCCTTTCCCCTGAGCACTTCGCCATGTTGATCCATGACCAGATACTTGATATTCAGATCCGGAACGGTGCCAATTTCCCTCGTGATCGATTTCTCGATCTGCTTTTTCGGCAAAACCAGCCCCAGCCATGCATGAGGCATGATACTCGATGCCAACGGCTCGAACAGATAGGTTCTTTCCTGCTCGCCTTCGCCGACACGCAAGATTCTTGTTTCCGACTCGCTCGCCTGATTCATGTCGACATCTCGCACTGCCTGAAGCAAGCGGCCAAGATAAATATCGCCATCAACGGAGGACTGAAACACGTACTCGGCCGTTCCTGTCTGCGTATTCAGATAGACCAGGTCCATCTCCGACAAACGAAGCGAACGCCGCATCTTGACCGAGAGGTGGAGCACGCCTTGCCGTCCGTCCAGAGCGCTGCCCGGCTTGAAGCGGAATACCTTTTTGCCCTCGCCTTCGACCGGCGGATCGCCATACCCGGAGAAGTCTACGGCCTTGATGATGCCGGCGAGATCAGACTCGCTGTTCTCGTAATAGTCACGGGCATGGATATAGCTGTTGTTGAATACCTTTCTGTAAGCGGATATTTCACTCACCAGCGAAGCATAACAATACATCGTAATGGCACCCAGCACGCCGAGAACGAATGCTATTGCCAGGCAACAAATCAGCCTGTACGCGAATTTTGGATGCAGAATCCAATTATTCAGCGCACGAAAGGAAGGAATGATTTTTGTCATGACGCAAAATTAGTCGTCATGATTAACCTGGAAAATAAGAGGATTCTGATAGGCTGGAAAAGTGGAATGGCATTATTCCACTTGGGTCAAACCTGGCCGAGCAGCAACCTCTCGAATGCCGGCTCCGTCAGCGGCTTGCTGAACAGATAGCCCTGCACCGTGCTGCAGCCCAGATGCCGCAGCAGCGCGAGATCCCGCGGGTCTTCGATCCCTTCGGCAACGACCTTGATATCCAGACGCCGGGCCAGTGCGATACTGCTCTCCAGCGCGGCCTGCGCGGCGATGTCCTTGTGTGCGCCATGCACGAAGGCGCGATCAAGCTTGATTTCATCGAACGGAACCGACATCAGGTGGAACAGCGATGAATAGCCGGTGCCGTAGTCGTCGATCGACAATTTGAAGCCATTGAGCTTGAGCCGCGCGGCGCCGGCAAGGTAATCGCTGAACTGATCGGCCACGGTCGTTTCAGTCAATTCCAGCATCAATGCACCGGGATCGGCGCCGCAACGCTCGACGATGTTGAGCAGACGCTCCGGCAGCGACTCCTCCGCAAGCAGGCAGACCGGCAAATTGAACGAAATGGCCAGCCTGCGCCCCGCCTTCGCCCATTTCACCTGTGCCCTGAGCGCTTTTTCCAGCAGGATGGAATTCAGGTGGTTGATCCAGTTCGATTCGATCACCGTATCCAGAAAGATGGACGGCGGCAAAACACCGCGTTGCGGGTGATGCCAGCGGGCGAGCACTTCCACCCCGACGACTCTTGCCGTCGCGATATCGTGCTGCGGCTGGTACCACGGGAAAAACTGCTTGCGGATCAAGCCTTCGAGTACTTCAACGGCAGCGGCTGCCATCGGGCTGTCGGCCGCGGGCCAATGCTCCGCCGCGACACCCGACGATTCGAACTGCCGTATCGCGCCCTTGATCTGGTCGATCACCATCGGCTTGGCCAGCGCAGTAAATCGCTCGAAACCCAGTGATTTGGCCAGACGCTCGACCAGGTGCAGCAACGATGCCGGCTGCGAGGACAGAATGATCAGATCGGGCCGATCATGCAACTGCGCCAGGTGCTTGATGAAGACAATGCCATCCATTCCGGGCATTGCCAAATCACAGACCACCATGTCGTAGCGCTTCTGTTTCAGCTTCTCCAGCGCCTCGAGGCCGTTCGCGGCGCAATCGACCTGGCAGCTCATTTCAAACCGCAATTGCTGCGCCATGTATTCCTGCTGGAATACATGATCCTCCACAAGCAGGACCGTTCGCGATACGGCTTGCACATGCCCGGCTGTGTTGAAATTCATGCTTGCTGCCCTATCGAATATCTGCCGCACCACCTTGGTGCCATATCACTGACTTGCGCCGCTTGTCAGTGCGCCCGGCCAATCAGGCGCCGCCTGCCTCGCCACAGGCCTGCTGCCAGCATACGCGCCGGCAATGTCCCGGCGATTGAGATTGATCTCAAAAATGGCGGTGCATCGTGACCACCGGTGCAATCGCCCTGAGGCCAATGGCTGTTACTCCGGCGCCGAATGCAAGGCTATTTCGTTGCCGTCATCATCGATGATGGCGTAATCGACCGATCGCACGCCCTCAATCCCGTCATCGACCGCGACCTTCATTGCCGAAAATGGCGCGATCATGCCACCGGCAAGCTGCTGCTCGCCGCCCCCGCCGGAGATTTTCAGGCGGCTGAGGGTGACGAAATAGGGTGTCGGGTTTTCGATGTTCAAGGCATGTTCACCCTGCCCTTGCATGGAAAACCGGAGCCGGTCGAGCCGCGCGTCGACCGGTACGGCCAGCTTCGGTCTGAAAAACACCTTCAGCTGCAAGCGGATCGCCACGGTCAGCGACGACGCCCCCGGCGGCAGCTTCGCGTCGCGCGGCGGCACCGCGTAGACGTTCAGCCAGTAGAGCGACTCGCGGTCCCGCGGCTGGGCAGCGCCTGCGGTATTCAGCAAGCGCAGGTTCTTCTTCTCGCCCGGCTCGAGCCGGAAGATTGCCGGCAGCGGCATGACCGGTGCTTCGGCGGTTTCAGGCGTGCCTTCCGGCTTGCCATCGTCGATCCAGACCTGCACCAGAATCGGGTAGGACTCGCTGTTGGCCAGCAGCAGCGACTGCTCGCGGGCGCCGGCCGCAAACACCACGCGCGACGACTCGACGATGACCCCGGCCTGCACCGCAGCCGGCATGCCGACGACGACCGATACCAGCAAGACGCACAGCCAGCGCACTGCCCTCATTTGCACCTCCTTCACCCTCCCGCTACTGCACCTGGATGATCACCTGCGCCTGGCCGCTGAACCGGCCCACGGTCGCAGTCTTGCCCGGCAGCGCCATGAATTTGGCGTTCAGCGTCTTGGTATATGACGTGACGCCACTCACCACCGCGCCTGCTGTCGCATCGTCGAGCACCGGGTACCAGCCTGCCGCATTGCCGCCGCCCAGCGTACCCAAGGTGCTCAACAGCTTCAGCGGTGTGCCGCTGGTGCGCGAGATCTGTACCCCCACGCCGGTGGCGACGGTCGGGTCGCTGCCGTAGCCGTCGGACAGCAGGTAGCTCACGCCCGAACCGGCGGTCCCTACCCCGGCGGCCACGGCGGCAGCGGCATTGGCCGGGTTGACCAGCAAGCCCATCGCGGTCTGGTTCGTCGCGATGCCGCTGGCGAAGGCCGTCAGGCCGGTATTGGCCGGCGCCCCGGTCTGGCAGTCGAACTTGATCGAGACCGGTACCTGGCGCGAACCGCCGCTGTTCATTTCGGCCGCGGTGATCACCGGGAAGGTGACCGTCGGCGTCACGCTGGTCACGCCGCAGGTGGCCGAGCGCCGCACCGTCAGGCGGTTGTACAGGTTGATTGCCCCGGGCCAGTCGCCGTACCAGCCGTGATAGACGTAGCGCGAGTCCGCGCCGACCGTCAGCCCCGACGACATCCCGCCCCCCTTGAAGGCGACGTAGGCGGCGGGTTGCGAGTAGCCGTACATGCCGCTGCCGGTCCACGCGGCCGAATTGTTCATCCGCAGCAGCTCGACCTTGTAGCCGGCAAAATTCTTCGCCTTGACCAGAATCCATCCCTTCGAATCGACGTCCAGCCCGGTCAGCTGCCGGGCCTTCCAGTAGCGCGAGTAATACTCGCCGGTAATCGTGTTGGTCACGCGGATCAGCATGCCCTTCGCATAGGTCCGGTAGGCTCCCGGCATGCCGGCCGATGCGCCATCCTCGTACATCCCGCCCCAGTCGTTGTCACCGTTGGTGGCGTAGTACTCGTAGAGCTGGCCTGCCTCGCTGGCCGTGCAGCGGTACAGCACCTGCTCCGGCTTGTACGGTTGTTCCAGGCCAGAACGGAGAAAATCGGTGGTGCCGCTCGCCAGCAGCGTGCCGTCGGGCTGGAAGGTCGAACTGTTGATGTTGACCAGCGCCGGCAGCCCGCCACTCGTACCGGAGGTATCGGTTGCACCGCTCCACACACCGGTCGTGCCGTAGGCCGGATCAACGTAGTAGGCCGAGTTCACATCGGTGACACCACCCGGCGCATAGCTGATCCGGTAGCAGGTCGCCCACGCCGACGCGGATGAAAGCACGGCGATAGCCAGCAGCAGCCCCCCGCGCTTCATGGTGGAAATGGTCGTTTGCATCTTCGTCATGGCATTCATCCTTCCTTGCGTGCAGCACTGGCCGTAGCCGGCACCGGCAAGCAGACCGCGTCCAGTCGGAACAACGGGTTCTTCGTAGCCTTCGCCTGACCGCTCAAATCGAACGGCAGCTTGCATTGTTCGCCGTTGCCGTCGCCCCACTTGACCAGCAACTCGCCCTTGTCGCCCGCGGCTCGGGCATAGATCTGGCTGCCCTGGCCAACGAGGCCGATCACCGCGCCCTTGGCATCGAGTACGCTGGCGCCCAGCGGCAGGCCGTCGCCGCTCGCCTGGTGCGACCTGATCAGCAGTGCGCTGCCTTCCAGCGTCCTGAACTTGAGCCTGACCGCGGCACCGGCGTACGGTGCGGTGCGCCGGGTGCCCTCGGTCAGTTCGGCATCGCCGCTCATGCCCTTGCTGTCCAGCGCGACATCGTTGTAGCGGTAGGGCACCAGCGACGGGACGAGCGCGTAGCCGAAGCGGTCGACTTCCGCCCCCATTCCGCCGATCACGCGCGCGCCCTCGGCGCCCTTGGCCTCGACCAGGGCAAAGGTGTCGTTGACGTAAGGACCGAAAGTCACGCCGCCCGCATGCGCGACGACCGCACCACGGGCGCTGGCGCCCCACTGCGAGTAGCCCTGGCCCTTCGAGTAGCTGCCGCCGACCGTGGCAACCGGCAGGCGCTGCTGAACGCTCGCACCGCCGCTGACGCCGTTGCCGGCGGTGTCGTAGGCCGCATTGACGGCGTAGCTAAAGTCCTGCGTCTCGCCGGCCGTTCCAGCCAGCGTCGTCTGCAGCGTGGTCTCGCCCTGGCTGCCGCCCTGCCGGCTCACGCTGCCCGACAACACCGGCGACGTTGCGCCCGGCCCCAGCGGCAAGGACAGCGAGAACATCACCATGTTCTGGTTGGCACCGCACGACTGGGCCGTCCCGGGCGACGGCATCGCGCCGCCTTCCGGTCCGATGCCGTTCAGCGAAGCCATGCATTGCCGCGACAGCGACAGGTTGTAGCTGACGCTCTTGTACGCCTTGGAATAGGTCAGCTGGTACTGGGTATCGCGGCCGCGGCCATCCCAGTAGTCGCTGCTGGAGAACGACAGGTAGAGCTGCCCGTAGCTCGCCAGGCTCTGCGCCATCGTCGCGGTGAACTGGCTGCGCTGGCGGTAGGTCTTCGATTGCCAGTCGGCATTGCTGCCCAGGCTGCTGACGGCGAGCACGTCGGCCAGTTCGCGGTAGCCGTCGGTCGAATAACGGTAGCCGGCCAGCGAGAACGTCGTTCCCCACGGCGCGATGGCGTGGCTGTAGTTCGCCGACAGTTGCCAGCCCTGCTGCCGGCCGTCGACCGGATCATCGGAACTGGAGTAGATCGCGTTGACGCCGAACGCACCGAGTTTGGTTGCCAGCACCCCGCCCAGCGTCGCCGACAGGTAGTGGTCGGACACGCGGATGCCGCCATTCGCGGTCAGCGCATTGGTCAGCCCGCGCTGATAGGTGGCATCGCCGAAGTAGGCGTCGCTGCCCTCGATCCCTCGCACGCGGCCGGCCGACACGTTCCACTGCGAACGGCCGGGCCGGACCGATTCGGGCAGCGCATTGAACGGCACGGTATAGGTCGAGATGCGCCCGTCCGCCTCTTCAACCGCGACGTCGAGATCACCGCTGAGGCTGGTCGGGTACAGGTCGTCGATCGCGAACGGCCCCGGCGCCACGGTCGTCTGGTAGATCAGCGCCCCGCCCTGGCGGACCGATACCTTGGCGTTGGTCGTCGCGATGCCGCGCACCGTCGGCGCGTAACCGCGCAGCGAATCGGGCACCATGCGCTCGTCGGTGGCCAGCTGCACGCCGCGAAAGCTCAGGCTGCTGAAAAAGTTGCCGGGCGTATAGCTGTCGCCGACCTTCAGTTCGCTCTGCCAGGCGGGAATGGCGCGCTGGACGTAGGTCTGCTGCGCATCCCAGTTGCCCTTGCGTTTGCCGCCGCTCACCGTGCCGTTGTAGCTGGACTGCTGCCGGAAGCGCCAGGCGCCCAGATTCACCCCGCTGTTGAGGTTCAGGTAGAGCGAATCGCTCGACAGGCCGGCGGCGTCGGAGCGGTAGTAGTTCGTGTCGTAGTTGACGAAGACCATCGTTTCGCCAGCGTTCAGGTCGTCCCGCGCAACCGCGCCCCGGGCAACGCGCTTCATCGACGCCTGCGGTACCCACAGGTCCAGCCGCAGCCGCCCCTGATCGAAACGGCTGGCCGCACCGGCCACCAGATCGCCAAGCGGCGCACATTCGCCGGCCGCGGCCGCAATCTTGTCCGGCAACACGCCACCGGCCAGCAGCAGATCGCTGCTCAGGCACGGCCGCACCTCGCCCTGCCGGTCGGCGCGGAATTCGATCGTCTTTCTGGAAAGAAAACCCTCGTTGATATAGACATCGACCTGGTATTCGCCCGGATTGACCGCGTTGGCCTTGTTGAAACGGGCAATCGTGCCGGGCGAAACCGATTTGCCGACAAGCAGGCTCTCGTCGAACTGGTACTCGGATTCACCCGCCAATGGCGGCACGCCGTCGGCCATCGCAGAGCCGGCGCAAAACACCACCATCAGCGCCTGCACCAGCGGTTTGACGGGCAGGACATCAACTGCGGAATGCGGAGTTCGATTCGGAATGCCGCGCTTCATGAAAAACCTCTTCGGGGAAGAAAAACAGGTCGGCCGGAACCGGTGCTTCAATACACAACCCGGCCCGCTATTGCTCTCCCGCCTGCCGAAGTCCTTCGATATCCACCACCGCCTCGGCAGCAACGATCGCGCCGTAATCATTGATCAGCGTGTACTTGATTTTCATCGGCCCTTTCATTTTCGCGGCACGATCGCCAACCTCCCAATTGACGGCCGATTTGGGCGCGACCATCTCCGCGTTCAATGCCAGTTCTTCGGTGCCGGCAACGAGCCTGGCGCTCGCCAGCGAGGCGAAATAGCCGGAATTGTTCTTTACCCTGATAGCCCGGCCCTTGTTTCCGTCCTGCACCAGCGAAAAGGCCAGTTGCTTGCTCACGTCATCCGAACGACCTTCAATGCCGGACGGCCGATAGAAGAGCTTCAAACGGTTCCGCAGGATGACGGTCATGTGATTCTGTTGCGACTTGAGCGCGTCTTTCGGCGGCACCTGAACAATATTCAGGTAAAAGACCGATTCCCGATCCCGGGGCAGGTCCTTGCCGGTATAAATCAGCCGGACCACCTGCCCCGACCTGGGCTCGATGCGGAACAGCGCCGGCAGCGCAACGAAGGGCGCATCGGCCGTTTCAGGCGTCGAAGCGGCATCGCCCGAGTCGACCCACACCTGAACGATGCTGGGAATCGGGTCGTCGTTGTTCAGCTGGATCGTCCGCTCGGTCGCATCCCCCGGATAAACCACCCGGGTATTGATCATCGTGACACTGGCCGCGGCAGGCACAAAGATGCCCAGACACCACAGCAGTGCGGCAATAATGGCTGACTGGATCATATTCACGACTCCGCAATGGCTGCACCAATGAAAACCGGCCGCCAGATTCGCGGCCGGCCCATTGGAAACGACTTACTGGTAGGACACTGCGTACTGGACGCTGCCGAGCACCGAACCGGCGGTGGCCGCGCCTTCGGCGTAATAGCGGACGGCGAAATCATGCGATGCCGAAGTGGCACCTGCCGCCAGCACCAGACCCGCTGCGCCGGTCTGACCGGTCAGATCCAGCGGCGTGGCCGGCGTGGCCGGGTCGACCAGCTCCAGGCTGACATTGGTGGCCGAACCGGTATTGCCAAGACGATTGCCCGTATTCAGGTTGTTGCCGACAAAAACGGTCTTGACCGACAATGCCGAAGCCGGCGCGGTGCAACCGGTCAGGCCGACGGTAAACGGCGTCTGGCCGGCAGTGCTGCCCGAAGCGGCCAATTGGCTCGCCGGCACGGTCGGCAACAGCACCATCGGCGTCGTTGCATTGCCGTTGATGGTGACGGAGCAAGTCTGGTCAGCCACTTCCCCCTGGAAATTGATCGTATTGGCACTGGCGGCAAACGTCAGCGCGGGAATAATCGACAGCGCGGCGGCGGCAAAAGCGAATTTTTTCATGATGACTCCTGAAAGCATCAAAACAACGTCAAAGAAAGGAGGGAATTGACCACCTCACACTGAAGCAAACCTCAATTCATTCCCGATTCGAATGCCGGAAAGTGAACCAAGCTTCTGATTCGGAAGATACCGAAGCACGAAACACCCGCACTTCAGACGAATCTCAAAGTGGCCCGGCGCGGAAACCCGCCCCATGGCTCGCCGCACGCCAAGCCGTCCGCAGCCGTGCGCTACACACCGGCCTGCATGGCGCGACGGATCGAAGGTGGTCGGGCTGGCGCGGCCGCCGGCCGTGGCCATCGGCGCTCTTGCCGTAGCCGCGCCGCCCGACAACGGCCCCGCCGGCGACAGTGCACGCTGAAAAACAAACAGCCCGCCGATTGGCGGGCTGTTTTCAGGTCAGGCTGACCGGAATCGTACGATCAAACCGTCGCTTTTGCGGCTTCGGCCTGGTAGCTGTCGATCTGGTTGAAGTTGAGGTAGCGGTAGACCTCGGCACCCTTCTCGTTGATCACGCCGATGTCGGCCATGTATTCGGCCACGGTCGGAATGCGGCCGAGACGCGATGCGATCGCGGCAAGTTCGGCCGACGAGAGGAACACGTTGGTGTTCTTGCCCAGACGGTTCGGGAAGTTGCGGGTCGAGGTCGACACCACGGTTGCGCCTTCACGCACCTGCGCCTGGTTGCCCATGCACAGCGAGCAGCCCGGCATTTCGGTACGCGCGCCGGCGGTGCCGAAAGTGCCGTAATAGCCTTCCTCGGTCAGCTGCTGCGCGTCCATCTTGGTCGGCGGCGCAATCCACAGCTTGACCGGGATGTCGCGCTTGCCTTCCAGCAGCTTGCCGGCGGCACGGAAGTGGCCGATGTTGGTCATGCACGAACCGATGAACACTTCGTCGATCTTGGTGCCGGCCACTTCGGACAGTACCTTCACGTCGTCCGGGTCGTTCGGGCAGGCGAGGATCGGCTCCTTGACATCGGCGAGGTCGATCTCGATCACGGCGGCGTATTCGGCGTCGGCATCCGGCTCGATCAGGTTCGGGTTGGCCAGCCATGCTTCCATGCCCTTGACGCGGCGGGCCAGCGTTTTGGCATCGCCGTAACCGTCGGCGATCATCGACTTCAGCAGCACGATGTTCGAGTTCAGGTACTCGATGATCGGCTCCTTGTTCAGGCGCACCGAGCAACCGGCAGCCGAACGCTCTGCCGACGCATCGGTCAGCTCGAACGCCTGCTCGACCTTCAGGTCCGGCAGACCTTCGATTTCGAGGATGCGGCCCGAGAAGATGTTCTTCTTGCCGGCCTTGGCCACGGTCAGCAGGCCTGCCTTGATCGCGTACAGCGGGATC
Organism: Jeongeupia sp. USM3; assembly: GCF_001808185.1. Lineage (NCBI taxonomy): Bacteria > Pseudomonadati > Pseudomonadota > Betaproteobacteria > Neisseriales > Chitinibacteraceae > Jeongeupia > Jeongeupia sp. USM3. The sequence goes on from NZ_CP017668.1 coordinate 559,143, forward strand.
GCGTTGACGAGGTCGCGCAGGGTGATGCCCGGCTGCAGTTCGCCCTTGAAGCGCACCAGCACCGATTCCGGCATGTCCAGCGGCATCACGCCGGTGGCGGCGCCGAAGGCAACGAGGCCCGAGCCGGCCGGGAACGAGATGCCGATCGGGAAACGGGTGTGCGAGTCACCGCCGGTGCCGACGGTATCCGGCAGCAGCATGCGGTTCAGCCAGCTGTGGATCACGCCGTCGCCCGGACGCAGCGACACGCCGCCACGGTTGCGGATGAACTCCGGCAGTTCGTGGTGGGTCTTGACGTCGACCGGCTTCGGATAGGCCGCGGTGTGGCAGAACGACTGCATCACGAGGTCGGCCGAGAAGCCGAGGCAAGCCAGGTCCTTCAGCTCGTCGCGGGTCATCGGGCCGGTGGTGTCCTGCGAGCCGACCGAGGTCATGCGCGGTTCGCAATAGGTGCCCGGGCGCACGCCCTGGCCTTCCGGCAGGCCGACAGCACGGCCGACCATCTTCTGCGCCTGGGTGAAGCCCTTGGTCGATTCGGCCGGTGCCTGCGGCAGGCGGAACAGCGTCGAGGCCGGCAGGCCGAGCGACTCGCGCGCCTTGGCGGTCAGGCCGCGGCCGATGATCAGGTTGATCCGGCCGCCGGCGCGCACTTCGTCGAACAGCACGTCGGACTTGACCTTGAACTCGGATACGGTTTCGCCGCCCTTGAGCACCTTGCCTTCGTACGGGCGCAGCTCGATCACGTCGCCCATGTTCAGCTGGGTCACGTCGACTTCGATCGGCAGCGCGCCCGAGTCTTCCTGCGTGTTGAAGAAGATCGGCGCGATCTTGCCGCCAAGGCAGTAGCCGCCGAAGCGCTTGTTCGGCACGAACGGGATGTCTTCGCCGGTCCACCACAGCACCGAGTTGGTCGCCGACTTGCGGCTCGAACCGGTACCGACCACGTCGCCGACGTAGGCAACGGCGTGGCCCTTGGCGGCCAGTTCCTGCAGGAAGGCGATCGGGCCGCGCTTGCCGTCTTCTTCCGGCGTGATGCCGTCGCGGGTGTTCTTGAGCATCGCCAGCGCGTGCAGCGGGATGTCCGGGCGCGACCACGCGTCCGGGGCCGGCGACAGGTCGTCGGTATTGGTTTCGCCGGTGACCTTGAACACGGTCAGCGTCACGGCTTGCGGCACTTCCGGACGGCTGGTGAACCACTCGGCGTCGGCCCAGCTCTGGATCACGGCCTTGGCATTGGCGTTGCCGCCGTCGGCCAGTTCCTTCACGTCGTGGAAGTAGTCGAACATCAACAGCGTTTTCTTCAGCCCCTCGGCCGCGACGGTGCCGACTTCGGTGTCGCCGAGCAGGTCGATCATCGGCTTGATGTTGAAGCCGCCGAGCATGGTGCCCAGCAGTTCGACCGCCTTGGCGCGGCTGATCAGCTTACAGGTGTCCTTTCCCTGCGCCACGGCGGCGAGGAAGGCGGCCTTGACCTTGGCGGCATCGTCAACGCCCGGCGGCACGCGGTTGGTGATCAGGTCGAGCAGGAACTCTTCCTCGCCTGCCGGCGGATTCTGCAGCAGCGCGACGAGGTCGGCGACCTGCTGGGCGGTGAGTGCGAGCGGCGGAATGCCAAGGGCGGCGCGCTCTGCAACGTGCTGGCGATAGGCTTCAAGCATGGGGGTGACCTTTGCGGTTGCGTTGTGTACGGCGGACTCGCGTCCGTATCGACTCCATTGATGGCCGCGCATGCGGACCATCGCGGCCCGCGTCAGTACCGAACGCAAACCGGGGATTTGGCTGCGAGCGTAACGCGATCACGACGGCAAAACAAACGAGTAATCGCCACATCGCCTGTGAGATATACTCACACGATGAGCCAGACCCTTCCGCCGCTGAACGCCCTGCGCATTTTCGAAGCCGCCGCCCGGCTGGAAAGCTTTTCCGCCGCCGCCAACGAGCTGTTCGTCACGCACGGCGCTGTGAGCAAGCAGATCAAGCAACTCGAGGAATGGCTATCGGTGCAGCTGTTCGAGCGCGCCGGCGGCCGGGTCAGGCTGACCGATGCCGGCTGGCGCTATCTGGTGCAGGTGCAGGACGGTTTCGACATCATCGCCAATGCCACTCAGCAATTGATGCAACCGAACCGCCAGCGTCGACTGGTGATCAACTCCACGCCGACGCTGGCGATGTACTGGCTGCTGCCGCATCTGGCACAGTTCCAGCGCGAGCACCCGGACGTCGAGCTGCGGCTGATGACGTCGGACCGCGACATCAGCCGGCTCGATACACCGTTCGACGTCGCGATCCGCCGCGGCCCCGGCGACTGGCCCGGCTATGTCAGCAAGCCCTTCCTCGACGAATGGGAGCTGCCTCTGTGCAGCCCGGCGCTGCTCGAGCGCCAGCCGATCCGCACGCCCGCCGATCTGGCCGGCCACACGCTGCTGTATGCCGACACGCGCCCGACCGCATGGCAGCGCTGGTTCACGCTGGCCGGCGTTCCGGACCTCAAGCCCGCGGCCACGCAGCAGTTCGACCACTTCTACCTGGCGCTGCAGGCGGCGATGGACGGCCTCGGTGTCACACTCGGACCGTTGCCGATGATGCAGGCCGAACTCGACAACGGCAGCCTGATCGCACCGCTTGCGGCGCCGATCGTCCCGGTGCGCGGCTATTGCTGGATTGCACCGCGAACGGCGATGAACGATCCGATGACCAACGCCTTTTGCCAGTGGCTCGAGCGCTCGACCGAAGGGTTCAAGGGCGTGACTTCAAACTCGGGCGGCCGCAAATGACGCCGCAGACATGGACGCGGATCGGCATCGTGATCGTCGGACTGGCGTTCGGTTACTGTCTTTATCAATTTGCGTTTTTCGTGCTTACCGTCGGCCTGGCAAACCCGAGACTGCCACGCTTCTACTACGAGCTCTCCATCCTGCTCCAGTTCGTGCCACTGCTGGGCAGCGTGCTTGGCTGGCTGTGCTGGCTGCTCAACGCCGAGCGCAAGGGATTGTGGCTGGCCATCCTGGCGGCGGCGTGGGTCGCGCTGAGCATCCCCGCGCTTCAGGCGGCGCTCCCCTACCTGCCGCCGGGCCCGCCGCGCCACTGAACCGGCGCCCGCCGGCTGGCGTACCTTGCTCCGGCGTCCCGATCTGCGAAGATGAATGCGATCACGTGAACGGCCGGCCCCGCACGCGGTCGGACTGTTTATCGACCCCGCAGACGGAGCCCCGCCATGCTGCATACGCTGAAGTCGCTCGCCCTCGCCAACGGCGAAACGCTGGATTACTACAGCCTGCCCGCGCTCGAAGCCGCCGGCGTCGGCCCGGTGTCGCGGCTGCCGGTGTCAATCCGGCTGGTGCTCGAATCGGTGCTGCGCAACTGCGACGGCAAGAAGGTCACCATTGACCACGTCCGGCAACTGGCCAACTGGCAGCCGCAGGGCGAACGGGTCGATGAGATTCCGTTCATCGTCGCCCGCGTGGTGCTGCAGGACTTCACCGGCGTACCGCTGCTCGCCGATCTGGCCGCGATGCGCAGCGCCGTCGAAGCGCTCGGTCGCGACCCCGCGCTGATCGAGCCGCTGGTGCCGGTCGACCTCGTCGTCGACCACTCGGTGCAGGTCGACGTGTTCGGCCGGCCCGATGCGCTGCAGCGGAACATGGAGTTCGAGTTCGCCCGCAACGGCGAGCGCTACCGCTTCATGAAATGGGGAATGCAGGCGTTCGACACCTTCAAGGTCGTGCCGCCGGGCATCGGCATCGTCCACCAGGTCAACCTCGAATACCTGTTCCGTGGCGTGCAGATCCGCGACGGCGTCGCCTTCCCCGATACGCTGGTCGGCACCGACAGCCACACGACGATGATCAACGCGGTCGGCGCCGTCGGCTGGGGTGTTGGCGGCATCGAGGCCGAGGCCGGCATGCTCGGCCAGCCGGTGTACTTCCTGACGCCGGACGTGATCGGCGTCGAACTCAAGGGCCGGCTGCGCGACGGCGTGACCGCAACCGATCTGGTGCTGACCGTCACCGAGCTGCTGCGGCGCGAAAAGGTGGTCGGCAAGTTCGTTGAATTCTTCGGCGACGGCACGGCCAGCCTGACGGTGCCCGACCGGGCGACGATCGCGAACATGGCGCCCGAGTACGGCGCGACGATGGGTTTCTTTCCGGTCGACGAACAGACGATCGCCTACCTGCGCGGCACCGGCCGGCTCGACAGCGAAATCGAGGCGTTCGAGGCCTACTTCAGGACGCAGCAGCTGTTCGGTATACCCAAGGCCGGCGACATCGACTACACCCGCACGCTGACGCTCGACCTCGCCGGCATCGTCCCCAGCCTGGCCGGACCGAAGCGCCCGCAGGACCGGATCGCGCTGCCGGCGATGCGCGAGACGTTTGAGACGCTGTTCTCGACACCGGTCGGCGACAACGGTTTCGGCAAGCCGGCGGCCGAGCTGGCTCGGCGCTACCCGGTCGGGCAGGAAAGCAGCTGCAGCACCGTCGACGGCCAGCAGTTCGACCACACCGGTTCGGCGCGCAACGTCGTCGAGATGGCCGACAACCGCCCGTCGCCGGACCGCATCGACGACCGCCACGACAGCGGCATCGACCTCGGCCACGGCGACGTGCTGATCGCGGCGATCACCAGTTGCACCAACACGTCGAACCCCGGCGTGCTGCTCGCGGCGGGGCTGCTGGCGCGCAAGGCCGTCGCCCATGGTTTGCGCGTCAAGCCACACATCAAGACCAGCCTCGCGCCGGGATCGCGCGTCGTCACCGAGTACTTGGAAAAAACCGGCCTGCTCGAGCCGCTGGCGCAGCTCGGCTTCGCGCTGGCCGGCTACGGCTGCACCACCTGTATCGGCAACTCGGGCGACCTGACGCCCGAGCTCAACGCGGCGATCGCCGAGAACGACGTCATTGCCGCGGCGGTGCTGTCGGGCAACCGCAATTTCGAGGCGCGCATCCATCCGAACATCCGCGCCAACTACCTTGCCAGCCCGCCGCTGGTCGTCGCCTTCGCGCTTGCCGGCCGGGTCGACATCGACCTCGAGTCCGAACCGCTCGGCATCGGCAACGAGGGCGAGCCGGTCTATCTGCGCGACGTCTGGCCCGCGGCCGACGAGATCGCCGCGCTGCTGCCGACGGCACTCGACCCGGCGGTCTTCCGCCGGCTCTATGCCGACTTCACCAAAGATCTCGAGCTGTGGAACGCGATCCCCGCGCCATCCGGCCAGGTCTATTCGTGGCCGGCATCGACCTACATCGCCCGGCCGCCGTTCTTCGACGGCTTCGCGATGCAGCCCGGCACCGTCAGCGACATCCACGGCGCCCGGGCGCTGTTGGTCCTTGGCGATTCGGTCACTACCGACCACATCAGCCCGGCCGGTTCGTTCGGCGAGAAGACGCCGGCCGGCCAGTACCTGATCGCGCACGGCGTGCCGCGCGCCGACTTCAACAGCTACGGCAGCCGGCGCGGCAACCACGACATCATGATCCGCGGCACCTTCGCCAATGTACGGATCAGGAACCTGATGCTGCCGGCGAAGGCCGACGGCAGCCGGACCGAGGGCGGGTACACGCTGCTTGATGGCGCGCAGGCGACGGTGTTCGACGCCGCGCAGGCGCATCTGGCCGCCGGCACGCCGACCGTCGTGTTCGCCGGCGACGAGTACGGCACCGGATCAAGCCGCGACTGGGCCGCCAAGGGCACGCAACTGCTCGGCGTGAAGGCAGTGATCGCGCGCAGCTTCGAGCGCATCCACCGCAGCAACCTTGTTGGCATGGGCGTGCTGCCCTTGCAGTTCAGCGGCAACGACAGCGCCGCAACGCTGCAACTGGTCGGCGACGAGACTTTCGACATCGTCGGCATCGACGGCGGGCTGAAGCCGCAGCAAGACCTGACCTTGCGCATCACCGGCACCGACGGCAAGGCACGCGACATCGCCGTGCGCTGCCGGATCGATACGCCGATCGAGGTCGACTACTACCGGCACGGCGGGATCCTGCCCTATGTGTTGCGCGAGCTGCTGGTGGGCACGCGCTGAGTCAGGCCGGGCGCTTCGCCCGCAGCACCAGCGCGATGCCGCCGAGGATCGCCGCAGAGGCCAGCACCAGCCTCAGCGACAACGGCTCGCCGAGCAGCAGCACGCCGGCAGCGGCAACGATCACCGGCACGCTCAGTTGCACCGCTGCGGCGCCGGAGGCGCTCAGGCCGCGCAGCGCGGCGTACCAGACCGCGTAACCGCAACCCGAGGCAAGCGCCCCCGACAGCACCGCGAAGACGACGCCGTCCAGGCCCGCCGGCCGCACCGACCACGCCAGCAACGGCAGTGCCAGCGGCACGGCACGCGCGAAGTTGCCGGCGGTTTCGCCGAGCGGATCGGTCGAACCGCGGCCGCGCAGCGAGTAAACGCCCCAGGCCATGCCGGCGCCGACCATCAGCGCCGCACTCGCCGGTGGCGGCGCCGACAGCCCCGGCAGCAGCAGCACGACGAGTCCAGCCATTGCCATGGCGAGCCCGGAACACTGCCCGCCATTCATCCGTTCTCCGCCCCACCAGCCGACGCCGACCATCGTCGCCTGTACCGCAGCGAACAGCAGCAAGGCGCCGGTGGCCGCGGTCAGCCCCAGATACGCGAACGAGAACATTGCCGCGTAGGCCAGCAGCGCCAGCGCCGATCGCCAGTTGCCTGCGGCCCTGCCGCCACGGATCAGCACGATCAGCCAGAGCACCAGCGCGCCGGAAACAAGGCGGATCACGGTGAAGCTGGCCGCGTCGATCGCGGCGTCGCGCAGCGCCAGCCGGCACAGGATCGAGTTGCCGGCAAAGGCCAGCATCGCCAGCGCGGTCAGCACGGCAATCCGCCCCGCCACCTCAGCACCCCAGCGTTTCAAGCAGCGCCCGCATCCGCAGCCAGTGCGAGCCTTCCCAGTAGACGCGCCGGCACACGTCGCAGGTGCTGAAGCGCGTGTGCTGCTCGCGCACCGCCGGCGGCAGGCGCTCGACCACGTCGGCCTTGGCGATCGCGCGCAGCGGTGCATTGCACGTCAGGCAGCGCGTGAACGGCTGGGCGCTGCCGGCCAGGTCGAGCCGGTCGACGACCTCGCGCAACTGCTGTGGCGGCTTGAGCGCGCGCACGTAGCAGCCGTGCGTGATCGTGCGCCGCTTGAGCAGCTCGCGGTCCCGCGTCAGCACGATGCGCCGCTCCACCCCGGCCAGCCTTTCGATCTCGTCGTCGGCGAAATGGTTGTCGTACAGGGTGTCGAAGCCGGCCATGCGCAGCAGCCGTGCCAGCCCGCCGAGATGCGCGTCGGCAACGAAGCGCGTCACCCGCAACGGGTGTTCGCGCACGCGCAGCAGCGGCGAGACGTCGAGCGACTCGAACTTCGGGTAGACCGCCACCCTGTCGCCGTCGTCGAGCACCCGCTCGAAGCCGACCGACTCGCCATTCACCAGTACCAGCTCGACCTCGGTATGCGGCACGCCGAGCGCCTCGATCATGTGCTTGGCCGTTGCCGCCCGCGCCAGCACGCAGGTGAATTCGCACCGGCGCCGTTCGGGCGCGATGAAGTCGTTAAGCTCCTCGTAGAAGCGGAAAATCGCCGTACTCATGCCGGAAGTATTGCACCCGGCCATGCCCGCCGCGGTACCGGTCGACGAAACAGCCGACGGCGGATACCCGCATCGCCGCGCCGCCCGCTATGCTGGGGAGCCCAACCCCCGGAATCCGGCCATGATCCAGCCTGCTGTACCACGCCATGCGGCGATGCCCCACCGGATCGGCAGCGTTCTGCGCGCGGCCGGCATTGCGCTGGCCGGGCTGGTGCTGGCCGGCGGGGTCCGGGCTGCGGTGCCGGTCAGTACCTCCGGCGCTTGGGCCACGACGACCGTCGCTCGCGGGCTCGAGCACCCGTGGGGGCTCGCCTTCCTGCCCGACGGCCGGATGCTTGTGACCGAGCGCCCCGGCCGCTTGCGCATCGTCTCGGCCGCCGGCGAGCTCTCCGCACCCGTCGCCGGCGTTCCCGGCGTGTATGCAACCGGCCAGGGCGGGCTGCTCGATGTCGCGACCGACCCGAAGTTTGCCGACAACCGCCTCGTCTACCTGAGCTACGCCGAGGCGGGCAGTGGCGGCCGCGCCGGCACGGCGGTTGCGCGAGCGCGGCTGGCCGAGGCGGACGGCAAGGCCAGCCTGGCCGGACTGCAGGTGATCTTCCGCCAGCAGCCCAAGGTCGACGGCAGCGCGCACTTCGGTTCGCGCCTGGTGTTTGCGCGAGACGGCACGCTGTTCATCACACTCGGCGAGCGCTACCAGCGCGACCGCGCGCAGGATCTCGGCACGCATCTGGGCAAGGTCGTCCGGATCCGGCCTGACGGCAGCCTGCCGGCCGACAACCCCTTTGCCGGCCGCAAGGACGTGTTGCCGGAAATCTGGAGCTACGGACACCGCAACCCGCAGGGCGCGGCGATCAATCCCGCCAGCGGCCGGCTCTGGACGGTCGAACACGGCGCACGCGGCGGCGACGAGATCAACATCCCGCAAGCCGGCGCCAACTACGGCTGGCCGGTGATCACCTACGGGCGCGACTACAACTTCATGAAAATCGGCGAGGGAACGAGCAAGCCCGGCATGGAACAGCCCGTCTACCACTGGGACCCGTCGATCGCGCCGTCGGGCATGGCGTTCTATACCGGCACGCGCTACCCGGGCTGGGCCGGCAGCGTTTTCGTCGGCGCACTCAAGGACACGATGCTGGTGCGGCTGGCGCTATCCGGCGACCGGGTCGTTGCCGAGGAACGGCTGCTGCAGGGCGAAAAGCGCCGCATCCGCGACGTGCGCCAGGGGCCGGACGGCTGGCTCTACCTGCTGACCGACGAGGGCGACGGCGAAATCCTGCGCCTGCACCGCCGGTAGCGCTGCGCCCATCCGCGTCGCACCGGCGCCTACTTGCCTTCGGGCTTGTCCGCCGGATCGAGGTAATGGATGTCGAACGGCCCTTCGCCTTCGATCTGGATGACGCCCCGGGTCCTGGCCACCGCATAGTGATGGACCTCGGCCGGCAGGTAACGGTAGCCGCCGGCCTTGAGTTCGTGCGCCTTTGCCTTGTCGATCCTGTCGCCAAGGCCGAGATGGAAAGAGCCCGAAATCACCGTCACGCTTTCGGCCCGCGAGTGCCGGTGCGGCGGCACCTTGTAGCCCGCCGGCACGCTCAGGCGAATCGTGAACGGCCCGGACTTGGCCGGATCGCCACGCAGCACGGCCAGTTTGGCGCCCTTGGGCAGGGTCGGCGGCGCGGCCTGCCAGATGAGCTGCCCGGGGTTGAGGAAGACCGCATCGTCAGCCCACAGCGGCGACGCGATCAGGGCGACAAGGATCGCCAGCGCTGGACATTGCGGTTTCATGACGCCTCCTGTCGGCGGAAAACGGCGAATCGGCTCGCCAGATTCAACGGTAGCCGCCCCTTTCCTTCGGCCCTCCGGCAATACGGCGCCGCGTCGATGAACGGACGCACCCGTCGCGCCACAGGCGGTCTATCGTGGAGCGTCACCTCCGCCGGAGTCCCCCATGCCTGTCCCGCCGATTCCCGCCGAATACACGGCAGTCACACCCTATCTGATCGTCGACGACGGTCACGCCGCGCTCGATTTCTACAAGGCCGCATTCGGCGCCACCGAGGCGATGCGCTTCGAAGGCGCCGGCGGCAGCATCGGCCACGCCGAGCTGCGCATCAACGGCCAGCCGCTGATGCTGGCGAGCGAACACCCCGAGTACGAGGCCCACAGCCCGCAGACCGTCGGCGGCACGCCGGTGGGGCTGCTGCTCTATGTCGAAGACGTCGACGCGACCATCGCACGTGCCGTCGGGCTCGGCGCGGTCGTGACGCGGCCGGCGGCCGACCAGTTCTACGGCGACCGCAGCGGCACCATCGTCGATCCCTTCGGGCACCGCTGGTACATCTCGTCGCAACGCGAACGGCTGTCGGCCGAGGAAATGCACGCGCGCGCCAGGGCGCAAGACATGGAATAGCGCCCGCGCCGGCGGGTACAATCGTCCGCTTCCGCATCCCGGCCGCTTCCATGTCCTGGTACGTCTACCTGATCGAGTGTGCCAACGGCCATCTCTATACCGGCATCAGCAACGACGTCGTCGCGCGCTTTTGCACCCACCTTGCCGGCAAGGGCGCGCGTTACACCCGCGCCAATCCGCCTAGGCGGCTCGCAGCCGTGATCCCGCACGCCGACCGCGCCAGCGCCAGCCGCGAAGAACACGCAGTCAAGCAACTATCTGCGGTGCAGAAGCGCGCCCTGTGCGCGCAGTATCCGGTACCGGCCGACTTGCTGGCCGCACTGCCGGCACACGCCGGCAGCACCCCGTCACCCGGTTGAGCCCATGGAAGCCCGCACCCACATCACCCGCCACTACCGCGGCCTGCCCTGGCTCGTCGCCATCGCGATGTTCATGCAGATGCTGGACGTCACCATCCTCAATACCGCGATCCCGGCCATGGCGGCGCAACTGGGCACCAGCCCGTTCTCGCTGCATGCGGTCATCCTCGCCTATGGGCTGGCCGTCGCCGTCTGCACGCCGGCATCGGGCTGGCTGGCCGACCGCTTCGGCAGCCGCCGGGTGTTCGCCGGCTCCTTGCTGCTGTTCACCGCCGCCTCGCTGGCGGCCGGCTTCTCGCAAAGCTTGGGCTTTCTCGTCGTCGTGCGCGTGCTGCAGGGCGCCGGCGCGGCGCTGATGATGCCGGTGGGGCTGGCGACGATCCTGCATCACTACCCGCGCGAACGTTACCTGCGGGTGATGAACTACGTGACCATCCCCGGTCTGGTCGGCCCGCTGCTGGGCCCCCTGCTCGGCGGCTGGCTGGCCGAATACGCATCGTGGCGCTGGATTTTCTTCATCAATGTCCCGGTCGGCGTGCTCGGGCTGCTGCTGATCCGGCGCTGCATGCCCGACTACCGGCACAGCGACGCCAAGCGTTTCGATACGCTCGGCTTCCTGCTGTTTGCCGGCGGCATCGCCGTGCTGACGACCGCGCTCGATGCGCTCGGCCAGAAGGCCTTGCCGGTTTCGCTGGCCTTGCCGCTCGCGCTGGCGGCGCTGATTCCGCTCTGGCTGTGCACCCGCCACTTCGGCCGGCATCCGGCGCCGCTATTCTCGCCGGCGCTGTGGCAACAGGGCGGATACCGCGCCGGCATCCTCGCGACGCTGCTCGGCCGGCTTGGCACCGGTGCGGTGCCGCTCCTTGTGCCGCTGCAGCTGCAGCTGGCGCTCGGCTTCAGCCCGACCAAGGCCGGGCTGTACATCGGTGTCGCGTCGATCGGCGCGATCGGTGCCAAACCGCTGATGCCCGCGCTGATCCGCCTATTCGGCCGGGCACGGCTGCTGACAGCAACCAATATCCTGCTCGCGCTGGCGACCTGGGCCTTCGGCTGGCTGAAGCCGGACAGCGCCGGCGTGCAGATCGTCGCGCTGCTGTTGCTCAACGGCGCGCTGAATTCGACCCAGTACACGGTGCTGAATGCCGCGACGGTGACCGAACTGCCCCCGAGAACACCAATATGGGCAACACCGGCTGGATCACCGCGATGCAGTTGTCGATGGCCTTCGGCGTTGCCGTCGGCAGCCTGCTGCTGGCGGCGCTGGCGCCGGCCGGCATCGGTGGCGAAGCCTTGCTGCCGGCGTTTCACTGGACCTTCGCCGCGCTCGCCCTGCTGACCTTGCTCGCGGTCTGGTTCGGCCGCGCGGTGCGCGAGGCCGACCGCTAGCGGACAGCGCAAAGGCGCTACGCCAGCACGTCACCCGGCCGGGCACTCGCATAGCGCGCAATCAGCCCGGCAACGCCCGCCTCGCCCTCGGCCGGCGACCAGGCGGCATAGTCCTCCGGCGGGATCGCCGCATACGGGCCGTGCTTGACCTCGAAGATCACCCCGCCCTCGTCGAGCGACAGCACCGCATGCCAGACGCCGGCCGGCGTCTCCACCACCGCGACACCGTCGCCGAGCACCGCGCGGTCGATGACCGTACCGGCGGCGTCGAAATGCAGCACGACAAAGCGGCCACGCAGCGGATACAGCAGCTCCCAGGTGTGCGGATGCCGGTGCGGCCGCACATAGGTATCGGGCTCCATTGCAATCGCCAGCCGCTGGACCGGATCGGCCAGCACCGGATGCAGGTTGTGGTTGGCACGTCGGCGCGGCGATTGCGCGGCCTGCGCCGCCAGCGCGTCCAGCGTCACGGTGTCGATCTGTTTCATGGCCGGGCTCCGGTGCGGAAAAGCGGCGAGCATGCCGCAAAGCACGATACGCCACCAGCACGAGCCGTGGTTGCTTCATCGCCCTGACCGGCTCCTGAACCACCAAAACTCCAATTCAAACCGGTTTGAATTGCGCCGGAGAATTGCGCAGAATGGCGGAAACCACCCGGAAAACCAGCCGCCATGCATCCCGCCCCGCAGCGCCCCACCCTGTTCCAGCTCGCCTGGCCGCTGTTCCTCGAGCAGTTGCTGCACATGCTGGTCGGCATGATCGGCGTTTTCATGGTCAGCCACATCGGCGACAGCGCCGTCGCCGGCCTGTCGGCGGCCAACCAGGTCGTCTCGCTGTGCATCATGGTGTTCGGTTTCGTTGCCATCGGCGGCAGCGTCGTCCTGACCCACCACATCGGCGCCGGCGACCGGCAGGGCACCCGCAGCGTTGCCGTTGCCGCGATCGCGGTCAACGCCTGGCTCGGCCTCGCACTCGGCATCGTCGTCGCCGTGCTGGCCGACCCGCTGCTGCGGGCGATGCAGCTTTCCGACGCGCTGCGCGGTTACGCCCGCCCCTATCTCGTCATCGTCGGCGCCAGCCTGTGCCTAGAGGCGGTCAACCTGTCGGTATCGGCCGTGCTGCGCGCGCACGGCCATAGCCGGACGGCGATGTGGGTGAGCCTGGCGCAGAACGTCGTCAGTGCCTGCGGCAATGCGGTCCTGCTGTTCGGCCTGCTCGGCGCGCCGGTGCTGGGCGTCGAGGGTGTCGCCTACGCCACCGTGCTGGGACGCATCGTCGCGCTGCTGGCACTGATCCTGCTGCTGGGTCGTGCGCTGGGCTGGCATCCGCAGCTGCGCGAGCTGCTCGTCGTTCCGGCCGACGTCTTGCGGCGCATCCTGCACATCGGCCTGCCGGCCGCCGGCGAGAAGGTCAGCTGGTATCTGGCCTTTATGACGATCACCGCGCTCAGCGCGCGGCTTGGCGATACGACGCTGGCCACGCAGACCTACGCGATGCAGCTGGTGCACATCGTCGTGCTGACCAGCGTCGCGATCGGCCTCGCGACCGAGATCCTCATCGGCCAGCTCGTCGGCGCCGGCGAGTTCGACGCCGCCTACCGGCAGGTGCTGCAGAGCCTGAAGCTGGGCTGGTTGTTCGCCGGCAGCATGGCGCTGCTGGTCGCGCTGGCCGCGCCGTGGCTGCTCGGCCTGTTCACCGCCGATGCGGCGATCATCGCCACCGGCACGGTGCTGATGTACATCGGCATCGTGCTCGAGCCGGGGCGCGTTGCCAACCTGGTCGCCATCAACGCGCTGCGCGCGGCCGGCGACGTACGGTACCCGGTCGTCGTCGGCATGCTGTCGATGTGGACCATTCTCGTCGGCGGCGCGTGGCTGCTCGGTACGGCGCTCGGCCTCGGGCTGGCCGGCGTCTGGCTGGCGATGCTCTGCGACGAATGGCTGCGCGGCGTGCTGATGTACCGGCGCTGGCAGCAGCGTGGCTGGCTGGTGCAGGCGGGCGCCATCCACCGACGCCTCCGCCCGCAGCCTTGCTGACCGTCGTCCCGATCAGTCGGTTGCCACCCGCTCCGCGTATCCGGCTGCACGCGCCGCCAGCTGCTGCTGGCGCTCTGCCGGCGTCACGTAGCGCGTCCCTGCGGGCAGGTAGTGCGGCAGTTCCGCCAGCCTGACGACGCGGGTGGCGATGGCCGGGCCGCCGCTGGCCGGCGGCGTCGCCGGCAGGTTCTGCCAGCGCGGCATCAGCGTGCCTTCGTGCAGCCCCGCGGTGTCGAGCCAGTTGTGCACGCCGGGATCGCGCGGCGAGATCACGAAGGTGTAGCCGCCATCGGCATCGGCAACCGCCTGCGCATGGTTCAGGCTGACCTGGCGGCGATCCGGCTCGACGCTGACCGTCCACGGGTCGGTCAGCGGCAGCACGAAGTAGCCGGCACCGCCGGTGTTGACCGTGACCAGCAGCGCCTCGTCGTCGGTCAGGCGGAAATGCCCGAAGCTGCTGGCCTGCGTCACCAGCGTGCCGAGCGTGGCCGACGAGCTCGGCTGCGGCAGCGTGTTCACCGGGTTGGCATAGGTCTTCAGCCCCAGCGTGCCGACCGCGTAGGCCAGTGTCGATTCGTTCAGATTGGTCCGGACGTCGGCGACGATGTCCGCGTCGCTCTTCACCGGGCGCGGTGGCGCATCGAGGCGGGTGACGCTGAGCGCGTCGGCCGTCTCCGCGGCCCAGTCGCCGAGGTTGTTGCGCACGAAGAGCTGCTTCGCCTCGGCGGTCGACCGGATGTGGTTGACCCGGCCGTTGGCCGGCTGGCTGTCGACCGTGATGGTGAAACTGCCGTCGCCGGCCACGACCAGGTCCTTGCCGCTCAGCACGGCAATGCTCTGCTGGTAGTTCGGGTTGCTGATCAGCGAGAACGTCACGTCGCTCGGCCCGCTGCCGCGGCGCTGGCCGCGGATCACGTAGCGCGAGTCGCCGTCGACCGGAATGGTCCGGTAGATGTTGTCCGGGTTGTCGTACGAATAGCGCCCGCCCGGCACCGTGAGGCCGAACCAGTCGCGCGGCGGCGCATTCAGCCAGTAGACCTTCGGATACGCCGGATCGTTGTTCACCGCCTTCTGGATGGCGCTGAACACCAGCTCGTCGATCGCCTCGTCGAGCCGCGCGCCGGCCTCTCTGCTGATTGGCGCACCGTGGGCTGCCGCGTACGCCGAAGCCAGCTGCGCGCGCTGCAGCAAGAAGGGATTGCGCTTGCTGATCTGGATCGCCCGGGCGTCGAGCGCCTGCTGCTCGGGCGTCGCCAGCACCGAGGCGGCACTGACCTGGCCGGCGAGCAGCAGCGCGGCCAGACCGGGCAGCAGGCCGGCGTGTCTGAACGACGAAAGCGTTTGTGAACGGCTGGACGGCATACATTCCTCCTTGTCTGTAAATGAACGACAAGGATAGGAAGCCGCCAAATAGACCCGCAAAGAATATGCAATCCACTCAATATGAAATTCGGCGCTATTTGCCGTCAGGCCATGCCTTGCGTTTCATCCGCCAGCGCAAATGCAGCGCAGCACTGCATTTGCGCCAAACAGCACCGCAGCGGCGGCGTAAGCATGGGCCGGCGGCGGCGCTTGGCCGACGTTGCCCGACCCCGCCCGAAGTGTCGCAACGGCGGTAATCCTCCATCGCGCATTCCGTCGTCATCGGTCAGACTGGCGGGTTGATTCCCCGAAGTCCGCCCATGACCGCCCAGCCCATCTCCCGACTCACCTGGCGAACGATGCTGTTCCCGATCTCGCTGGTGCTGTTCGAGTTTTCGACCTACATCGCCAACGACATGATCCTGCCGGGCATGCTGCAGGTCGTACACGAGTTCAACGCGCCGTCGTCGCTGGTGCCGACGGCGCTGGCGGCCTACCTTGCCGGCGGCGCGGCGCTGCAATGGCTGCTCGGGCCGCTGTCGGACCGGATCGGCCGGCGGCCGCTGATGCTGTTCGGCGTCTCGGCCTTCATCGTGCTGCTGTTGCTGACGCTGCCGACCAGCTCGATCGGCCAGTTCATGGTGCTGCGTTTCTTCCAGGGCATGGGGCTGTGCTTCGTCACCGCGATCGGTTACGCGTCGATCCAGGAAGCGTTTTCCGAAACGGCGGCCGTGCGGGTGATGGCGCTGATGGCCAATGTCGCGCTACTGGCCCCCCTGGTCGGGCCGGTGGCCGGCGCGGCGCTGATCGAGGTCGCGCCGTGGCGGATGATTTTCGTACTCATCGCGATCACGACATCGATCTCGCTGTTCGGCCTGTGGCGCACGATGCCCGAAACCGCCAAGCTGCGCGGCACACCGTTCAGCATCCGCAGCATCGCCGGCGACTACCGCAAGGTGTTCGGCAACCGGCGCTTCGTTTGCGGCGCACTCGCGATCGGCGCGGCCAGCCTGCCGATCCTGACCTGGATCGGCCAGGCGCCAGTAATCCTGATGGAGCGCGCGCACATGACGCCGCTGACCTTCGGCCTGTGGCAGATCCCGGTATTTGCGGCGCTGATCCTCGGCAACATCACGCTGGCCCGCGTGGCGGACCGGGTGCCGATCCACCGGATGATCGGCTTCGGCCTGATCCCGGCACTGACCGGCCTGAGCGTCTCCGCCGCTGCCATGCTGGTCGACAGCAACGCGATCGCCTGGCTGGTCGCCGGCATCAGCCTCTACGCCTTCGGTGTCGGGCTGGCCAACGCAGCGCTGTACCGGCTGACGCTGTTCTCGAGCAGCGTCAGCAAGGGCACCGTCGCCGCCTCGCTCGGCATGATCACGATGGTGTTCTTTACGATCGGCATCGAGATCGTCCGGCTGGGCTACGACGGCGGCGGCAACGTCTGGTTTGCCTGCGCCAACCTCGTCGCCGGCATCGGCTTCTGGCTGCTAGTACGCCGTTTCCTCTCCGGACACGACGTCCCCGTCGCAGGCACGTAGAATCGCGACTTTGCCCGGAAGCCACCCTTGCCCGCCCGCATCACGCCCGCCCGGCTCGCCTTCAACGAACACGGCATCCCGTTCTCGAACGAGTTCGACGACGCCTACCACTCGCCCGATGGCGGCATCGGCCAGGCCGAACATGTCTTCCTGAACGGTAACGACCTGCCGGCGCGCTGGCAGGGCCGGGACATGTTCACCATCGTCGAAACCGGCTTCGGGCAGGGGCTGAACTTTCTGGTGACCTGGGCCGCATGGCGGGCCGACCCGGCCGCGGGCCGGCGGCTGCATTTCGCCTCGGTCGAGCGCCACCCCTTCGGTCGCGACGACCTGGCGGCCCTGCTCGCCCGCCTCCCGCAATTCGGCGAACTGGCCGCACAGCTCGTCGAACGCTGGCCCGACCTCACGCCCGGCTTTCACCGGCTGGCGCTCGACGAAGGCCGGATCACGCTGACGCTGCTGTTCGGCGATGCGCTCGACGTGCTGCCCGAGCTCGACGCCTGTGCCGACGCGATCTATCTCGACGGCTTCTCGCCGGCCAAGAACCCCGAACTGTGGTCGCCCGAGGTCTTCAGGCAGCTGTGGCGGCTCAGTCATCCCGGCACCACACTGGCGACCTACACCGCCGCCGGCACGGTGCGGCGCAGCCTGAACGAATGCGGTTTCGCCGTCGAAAGGGCCAAGGGTTACGGCAGCAAGTGGCACATGCTGCGCGGCGGCGTTGCCCGCGCACCGCGGCAGGCCCGCAGCGCCAGCACCGCCAGGCATGCGCTGATCGTCGGCGCCGGGCTCGCCGGCTGCGCCACCGCCGAGCGGCTGGCCGCACGCGGCTGGTGCATCGACCTCGTCGACAGCGCGCCGGCACCGGCCACGCAATCGTCGGGCAACCCCGCCGGCCTGATGCACGCCTACGTCTCGCAGGACGACAACCTGCTGTCCCGCCTCAGCCGTGCCGGCAACGCAGCGACGCTGGCAAAGCTGGCCGAACTCGCCGGAGCCGGGCTGACCGTGCCGCACGGCGTCGACGGCATCCTGCAGGTCGCGCGCGACGATGCGCAGGAAGCGCTGCAGCGCAAAATCGCCGAGGCCGGCACCTGCCACGGCCTGCAATTCTGGTCCGCCGACGATGCGCGGTCCCGGCTCGGGCTGCGGCCGGCGCGCGGCGGCTGGTGGTTCGAGCGCGGCGCCTGGATCAATCCGCCGGCCTACTGCGCCGCACTGCTCGCGCGCCACGCCGATCGCATCCGTTTCCGGCCCGACACGCCGATCGTCCGGCTCGCGCGCGACGAGGCGACGCAGCAGTGGCAGGCGTTCGACGCACAGGATCGCCTTGTCGGCACCGCACCGGTCGTGATCCTCGCCAACGCCAGCGCCGCACGCGCGCTGGCACAAGGGTCCGAGCTGCCGCTGTGGAGCGTCGCCCGCGTCGCCAGCCGGCTCGCCGCCGATGCATTGCCGTTGCCCGCGGCAGGCATCGCCGGCGCCGGCTACGTCACCGGCGCCCACGCCGGCGAACGGGTCATCGGCGCAGCCGCCTACGGCGGTGATCTGGCCGCCGCCGGTGACGACAACCGCAAGGCGCTGATGGCGCTACTCCCCGACGCCGGACTCGCCGACGACATTGCACTGACCCACCGGCTCTGCCAGCGCCCCGCCTCGCCAGACCGGCTGCCGCTGGTCGGCGCCCTGCCGGAACGCTGGCACGCGGGCTACCCGCGCTGCCACCAGCCGCAGCAGATCCCGCGCCAGCCGGGGCTGTACGGCGTACTCGGCTTCGGCGCGCGCGGCCTGAGCTGGGCAACACTGATGGGCGAGCTGCTCGCCAGCCAGCTCGACGGCGAACCGCTGCCGCTCGAGAAGTCGCTCGTCCGTGCCGTCGACCCCGCCCGCTTCCTGTTGCGCGCACTGCGCCGCGGCGAGGCTTACCAGCCACCGCTTTCGGGCAGCGACGACGACTGAACCGGTGGCGACCAAACAGCTTGCCATCGGCATGGGCATTACAATCAGCACCGGCTGACCCGCTGCACCATCACAGTACCGAACGGCTGCGTCTGACGCCGCGACAGGTGCCGCCGTAGCATCGTCTTAGAACCTGTTTACGATCTTTTCACGACCGCGTTCCGGGCAGTGCCGGGGGTGGGCAAGGCGTGAACCGCGCCGCGGTACGAGTACCGCAAGCGGTTTGCAACGCAGTCCGCCGCCGGCAATGCCCGGAACCCGAAGGGCCGATCCGGAAAAAACGCATCCACTGCGTTGTGCTCCTTGCCAATAACTGGTTATTGCCCGCGTCGCACGCCTTGTGGCTGCGTTTTTTCCGGATCGGCGCGGCCGTGAAAAGATCGTAAACAGGTTCTTATGGTTACGACAGGAGACGACGATGAAGACCCTGACACTCGAATCCGGCCAGTTGCACAGGCTGGTGCTCACACCGGGGCGGGCGCTGCGCTGCACCGCCGGCAGCCTCTGGCTGACGCTGGACGGCGAGGACGTCACGCTCAGGCAGGGCGAGCAGTGGACCGCGCCGGTGCGCGGCACCGCACTGGTCGAAGCCATCTCGGTGCAGGCCAGGCTGCAGCTCTCGGCCCGCTCGGGCTGGCTCGCCCGGCTGACCCGGCATCGCCAGCCGACGTTCGGCGCCCCGCTGTCACTGAAGTGGCGGTTGTAAGTATCTAGAGTGAATCATGGCAGTACCCCTCGGGGGCCGGCGGCTGTGCCGGGCGACTGCCGGGAGGTCCGCCATGATTCGCCCCCCACGCCTCGCGGCGCTCGCGCTTGCCACCAGCCTGTTCAGCCCGTACACCGCCGGCGGGCTGATCGAGAACATCAGCACGCTGCGCATGGTGCTCGACTCGGTCTGCGGTCAGCGTTTCGACGTGATCTGGATCGACGAAACCCGCTCCAACCAGCCCTGCCTGATGTCGTACTCGCCGTTCTGCGACGAGGTCCAGCACAGCGGCCCGACCAGCTGCATGGTCGTGATGCACGTCGACGACGGCAACCCGAGCAGCGAGAACTGAGCGTTCACACGGTGGTGGCGATCTGCGGCACCGGGCGGATCAGCGTCTGGCACAGCTCGCCCAGCCGCTGGATCGCGCGCTCGTGCCTTGTCGTCCATGGCTCGACGCAGCAGATGCGCAGGCAGTTGCGGTAGCTGTGGCTGGGCGAGAACAGCTCGCCCGGCGCAAAGCTGATCCCTTCCGCCAGCGACAGCCGCAACAGTTCGCGCGTGTCGACACACTCGGGCAACTCGACCCACAGCACATAGCCGCCCTGCGGCACGTTCAGCCGCGTGTCCTTCGGAAAGAAACGCCGGATTGCCGATACCGCCCCGTCGACCTGCTCGGCCACGGCACGCCGCAACCGGCGCAGGTGGTGGTCGTAGCCGCCGTTCTCGAGAAAGCGCGCGATCGTCTGCTGCAGGGCCAGCGGCGTCGAATAGGTGTTGATGAACTTGAGCTTCTCGAGCTCGCGCCGCCAGCGCCCGGCGACGACCCAGCCGACGCGCATCCCCGGCGCCAGCGCCTTGGTGAACGACGAGCACAGCATCACATTGCCGTCGCGATCAAAGGCCTTGGCCGGGCGCGGGCGACTGCCGTGGTGGAAGAATTCACCGTACAGGTCATCCTCGATCAGCGGAATGCTGCGGCTCGCGAGCAGTTCGACCAGCCGCTTCTTGTTCTCGTCCGGCATCACGCTGCCGAGCGGATTCGAGAAGCTAGGGATCAGCAGGCAGGCCTTGACCCGACCGTCGCGCGTCGCAAGTTCGAGCGCCTCGATCGAAATCCCGTTCTGCGGATGCGTCGGGATTTCCAGCGCCTTGAGCTGGAAGCTCTCGAGGATCTGCAGCAGGCCGAAATAGGCCGGCGATTCGATCGCGACGACATCGCCCGGCGACGTCACCGCACGCAGGCACAGGTTGATCGCCTCGAGACAGCCATTGGTGATCAGCACGTCGTCGGCCTCGAACTGGCCGCCCCAGGCGATCGAGCGGCGGGCGATGTGCCGGCGCAGCTCGATGTCGCCGGCCGGCTTGCCGTAATCGGCCAGCACCCTCGGCTGGTAGCGCGTCGTCTGCGCCAGTAGCCGTTGCAGTTGCTGGGTCGGGTACAGCTCGGGGGACAGGATCGCAAGGCCGAAATCGACGCGGATCGACTGGTTCTCGTTGACCTGGTAGGGCCAGAGCACCGGCGCGGTGACGACCTCTCGCGGCTCGGTCGGCGGCTGCGTCAGCGCCGGCGCCACGAAGGCCGGATGCAGCGCCCTGACGTAAAAACCGCTCTGCGGCCGAGCCTCGATCAGCCCGCGCGCTTCGAGCTCGCGGTACGCCTCCATCACCGTCGACAGGCTGATCTGGCGCTGTGCCGAAAGGCGGCGGATCGACGGCAACCGCTCGCCGGCCTTCAGCACCCCGGCCGCAATCGCCTGCGCCATTTCCTCGGCCAGCTGGAAATACAGGGTATCGGACTTGCGCTTTGCAGCGGGAGAAACCGGCGTTGCCATCATGCACCTCATCGTCGATGAGATACCAATATACAGTCAGGCCGTTACAGTTGTGAATATTTGTTTATTAAACCACGACAGCAGCACAATTCGAGCGAAATGCGCTCAGGGTGCCGACGCGATCTGGCTGGCAATCGACGGGCCGCTGGCCGGCTTGCGGCGATCGAGCACCTGGAAGAACACCTCGTCCTGGCGGATCATGCCCAGCTCGTTGCGGGCACGCTCCTCGATTGCATCGGTACCGGACTTGAGGTCGGCGACTTCGGCGTCGAGCGCGGCATTGCGCTCCTTCAGCCGCTCGTTCTGGGCGCGCTTGGCGACGAGCTCGTTGTCGAGCTGCCAGACGCGCAACCAGCTACCCTTGCCGATCCACAACGGCCACTGCAACAGGGCGATCAACAAGGCAAGGACGATGGCAAGCAGGCGCATGGGTGAGTGCGGGAGAAACCGGGTTGGAACCAAAGAAAAACCGGGGCCGAACCCCGGTTTTCCATCTTACTACATGTTTGCAGCGTTTTAGGCGCTTACTTCTTGAGCTGGTAGAACGCACCACGGCCCGGGTACACCGCTGCATCGCCGAGCTCTTCCTCGATACGGAGCAGCTGGTTGTACTTGGCGATACGGTCCGAACGCGACAGCGAGCCGGTCTTGATCTGCATGCAGTTGGTTGCAACGGCCAGATCGGCAATGGTCGAATCTTCGGTTTCGCCCGAACGGTGCGACATGACCGAGGTGTAGCCGTTGCGCTTGGCCAGATCGACCGCAGCGAGCGTTTCCGACAGCGAACCGATCTGGTTGACCTTGATCAGGATCGAGTTGCAGATGCCCTTGGCGATGCCTTCGGCGAGGATCTTGGTGTTGGTGACGAACAGGTCGTCGCCGACGAGCTGGACGCGGTCGCCCAGGCGGTCGGTCAGCACCTTCCAGCCGTCCCAGTCCCGCTCGCCCATGCCGTCCTCGATCGAGATGATCGGGTACTTGTTGACGAGGCTCTCGAGGTAGTCGACCTGCTGTTCGCTGGTCAGTGCGCGCTGGTCGCTCTTCTTGTAAACGTACTTGCCGGTGGCCTTGTCGAAGAATTCCGACGCGGCGCAGTCCAGCGCAATGGCGATGTCTTCGCCCGGCTTGTAGCCGGCCTTGTGGATGGCGGCCAGGATCAGGTCCAGTGCTTCTTCGGCATTGGCCACGTCCGGCGCGAAACCGCCTTCGTCACCCACCTGGGTCGGCAGGTGCTTGTCGTGCAGGATCTTCTTCAGGTTGTGGAAGATCTCGGCGCCGTAGCGCAGCGCTTCGCGGAAGGTCGGTGCGCCGACCGGAACGATCATCAGTTCCTGGAAGTCGAGGCTGTTCGACGCGTGCTCGCCACCGTTGACGACGTTCATCATCGGCACCGGCAGGCTCATCGGGCCCGAACCGCCGATGTAGCGGTACAGCGGCAGGCCCGATTCTTCGGCTGCAGCCTTGGCAACGGCCATCGACACGGCGAGGATGGCGTTGGCGCCCAGCTTGCTCTTGTCCTCGGTACCGTCGAGTTCGAGCATGGTCTTGTCGATGAATGCCTGGTCGGCGGCATCGAGGCCGATGATCGCTTCGACGATCTCGGTATTGATGTTCTCGACGGCCTTGAGCACGCCCTTGCCGAGGTAGCGATACTTGTCGTTGTCGCGCAGTTCGAGCGCTTCGCGCTCGCCGGTCGACGCGCCGGACGGCACGGCGGCACGGCCCATCACACCGGATTCGAGCAGGACGTCTGCTTCGACGGTCGGGTTGCCGCGGGAGTCGAGAATCTCGCGGGCGATCACTTCAACGATTGCGCTCATTGATGCTTTCCTTTGTTGATGATGACGTTTGTAGAACAGACCAGCGCCGATACTGCCGGCACCGGGTTACAGCGTTTGTTCAGACAAGGAGTTTGCCTTAACCGTGGTGTCGATCGCCTTGAGCACCGTCAGCAACTCCTTCATCCGCGGCAGCGGCCACGCATTCGGGCCGTCGGACATCGCGCACGCCGGGTCCGGGTGCGTTTCGGCGAACAGGCCGGCGACGCCGACCGCCATCGCCGCGCGCGCCAGCACCGGCACGAACTCGCGCTGACCGCCGGACTTGTCGCCCTGGCCGCCCGGCAGCTGGACCGAATGGGTCGCGTCGAACACCACCGGCGCACCGGTCTCGCGCATGATCGCCAGCGAGCGCATGTCGGACACCAGATTGTTGTAGCCGAAGCTGGCACCACGCTCGCAAGCCATGAACACGTCGTCGGGCAGGCCGGCGTCGCGCGCGGCCTCGCGGGCCTTGTCGATGACGTTCTTCATGTCGCCCGGTGCGAGGAACTGGCCCTTCTTGATGTTCACCGGCCGGCCCGATTGCGCACAGGCCCGGATGAAATCGGTCTGGCGGCACAGGAAGGCCGGGGTCTGCAGTACGTCGACAACGGCTGAAACCGGCTTGATCTGGTCGATCTCATGGATATCGGTCAGCACCGGCACGCCGATCTGTTCCTTGACCTTGGCCAGAATCTTCAGCCCCTCGTCCATGCCGAAGCCGCGGAACGACTTGCCGCTCGAACGGTTGGCCTTGTCGAAACTCGACTTGAAAATGAACGGGATGCCGAGTTCGGCGGTGATTTCCTTGAGTTGACCGGCAACGTCGATCGAGAACTGCTCGCCCTCGATCACGCACGGCCCGGCAATCAGGAAAAACGGCTTGTCGAGACCGGCTTCGAATCCGCACAGCTTCATGGTGCTTGTCTCCCGGCGAGGTGTCGCAACACCCGGCCAATACGCATGACGGGCCACCTGCTGGTGGCCCGGGTTGATCAGCAGCTCAGGCCTTCACGCCCTTGCGACTTGGCGTAATCGACCGCCGCCTCGATATAGGACTTGAACAGCGGATGGCCATCGCGCGGCGTCGAGGTGAATTCCGGATGGAACTGGCACGCGAAGAACCAGCGGTGCTCCGGCAACTCGATGGTCTCGACCAGTTGCTCAGCACCGGTCGATTTGCCGCTGATCGTCAGCCCGGCCGCCTCGAGGCGCGGCAGGTAGTGGTTGTTGACTTCGTAGCGGTGGCGGTGGCGCTCGGTGATCACGTCAGCACCGTAGATGTTCGCCGCGTGGCTGCCCGGAACGAGCCTGCACTCCTGCGCGCCAAGGCGCATCGTGCCGCCCATGTTCGAGTTCTCGTCGCGGGTCTCGATCTTGCCGTCGTGGTTGACCCACTCGTCGATCAGCGCCACGACCGGGAACCCGGTCTCGAGGTCGAACTCGGTCGAGTTCGCGCCCTTCATGCCGGCAACGTCACGCGCGTATTCGATCAGCGCGATCTGCATGCCAAGGCAGATGCCGAGGTAAGGAATATTGTTTTCGCGGGCGTACTTGACCGCAACGATCTTGCCCTCGACGCCGCGCTTGCCGAAACCGCCCGGCACGAGGATCGCGTCGACCGACGCCAGGCAACCCGGACCTTCGGTCTCGAGCGACTCCGAATCGACGAAGTGGATCTTCACTTCGCTCTCGGTGTGGATGCCGGCGTGCTTCAGCGCCTCGATCAGCGACTTGTACGATTCGGTCAGGTCGACGTACTTGCCGACCATGGCGATATTGACGGTCTGCTTCGGATTCTGGATTGCCCCGACGATGCGGTCCCACATCGAAAGGTCGGCCTTCGGCAGGGTCAGCTGCAACTGCTTGCAGATGATGTCGTCGATGCCCTGATCCGACAGCACGCGCGGGATCTGGTAGATCGAATCCATGTCCGGGCACGACACCACGGCCTTTTCCGACACATTGGTGAACAGCGCGATCTTCTTGCGCTCGTCGTCCGGCACGACGCGATCGGCGCGGCAGATCAGCACGTCCGGCTGGATGCCGATTTCGCGCAACTCCTTGACGCTGTGCTGGGTCGGCTTGGTCTTGATCTCGCCGGCGGCAGCAATGTACGGCACGTAGGAGAGATGAACGAAACAGACGTTTTCGCGACCGAGCACGACCCCCATCTGGCGGATCGCTTCGAGGAAGGGCAGCGACTCGATGTCGCCGACGGTGCCGCCGATCTCGATCACGGCCAGATCGACCCCTTCGGTGCCTTCGCCGATGAACAGCCGGATCTCGTCGGTGATGTGCGGAATCACCTGGACGGTCTTGCCCAGGTAGTCGCCACGACGTTCCTTCTTGATCACCGATTCGTAGATCTGCCCGGTGGTGAAGTTGTTGCTCTTCTTCATCTTCGAGTGGATGAAGCGCTCGTAGTGGCCGAGGTCGAGGTCGGTCTCGGCGCCGTCTTCGGTCACGAACACTTCGCCGTGCTGCATCGGGCTCATCGTACCCGGGTCGACGTTGATGTACGGATCGAGCTTCATCATGGTGACCTTGAGGCCACGCGACTCGAGGATGGCCGCAAGCGACGCGGCGGCGATGCCCTTCCCGAGAGAAGAAACAACGCCGCCGGTTACGAAGATGTACTTGGTCATGGCGAATGCAACAGATTGGAATCCCGTATTTTAGCCGAACACCCGCCCCCCCTCAATTCTGGACAAGGACGGCGGAATGTGACTCGGTCATGCCGACGCGACGGATTTACTTGCGTCCGTACACATGACCGGGCTCGTCGCCACTGGCGCGCAAAAGTACCAAGTCGAGCAGGCGGGTCGGCAGCAGCCGCTTGAGCCACCAGAATACGTGCGTCGGCACCGTCACGCGGTAACGCGCCGCCGGGCGGTCCGCGTCAAGCGCGGCGATCACGACCTGCAGCACCGCCTCCGGCGGCAGCGTGAACGGCGCAGCGGGCCCCGCTCTGGCAAGCCGCGCCCGCATCGCCCGGTAGGCCGGCGCATGCACGCTCGCCGCCTCGTCGATCCAGCGGTCGAACTGCAGCTGCGCATTGGCGCGAAAGCGGCTCGCAATCGGCCCGGGCTCGATCAGCGACACGTGGATGCCGGAACCTGCCAGTTCCAGCCGCAGCGTATCCGCCAGACCTTCGAGCGCGAACTTGCTGGCGTTGTACGCCCCGCGGTACGGCATCGCCGCAAACCCCAGCACCGAGCTGTTGAACAGTATCCGCCCACGGCCCTGCCTGCGCATCGCCGGCAACACCGCATTGGTCAGCGCCAGACTGCCGAACACATTGGTTTCGAACTGATGCCGCATCGCATCGCGCGACACGTCCTCGACGGCCCCCGGAACACCGAAACCGGCGTTGTTGAACAACGCGTCGAGGCGACCGCCGGTGTGGGTCAATACCTGATCGACACAGCTGCGAATCGACGTATCGTCGGCGATATCCAGTTGCAGGGCAACAAAGCCCTCGTCGGCCAGCCGTGCAACATCGTTGTGCTGGCGCGCCGTTGCGAACACCAGCCAGCCACGGGCCTGCAGCCCTTTCGCGACGATGTGGCCTATACCTGAAGAGCAACCGCTGATCAGAACGGAAGGGGGTGAGTGCACCGGCATTTCTTTCATCAGTATTTAACTTCCTAGTGAAGTAGTGTTGCTGCCACACACAGGCGGACCCGCTTATTTATTTACATCCAAAGAATGTAAGTAGTAAGATTTTCACTGCCTAGCCCCAGGCAGGAACGACAACATACAAAACGAGAAGGACAGCACATCATGGCAAAAATCGCATTGATTACCGGCGGCATGGGTGGCATTGGTACGGCCATCTGCAAACGGCTCGCAGACGACGGCTACGCCGTTGTGACGACCTACTCGCGTCCGGGCAAGGAGCAAGCCTGGCTCGCCGACATGAAGGAGCTGGGTTACAACTTCCACGCATTTCAATGCGACGTCACCGATTATGATGCGTGCGTCGCACTGGCCGCAAAAGTCACCGCCGAAGTCGGCCAGGTCGACGTCCTGATCAACAACGCCGGCATCACCCGTGACGCCACGTTCAAGAAGCTCGACAAGGTCAGCTGGGACGACGTGCTCAAGACCAACCTCGATTCGGTCTTCAACGTCTGCAAGCAGTTCGTCGACGGCATGGCCGAGCGCGGCTGGGGCCGCGTGATCAACATCTCGTCGATCAACGGCCAGAAGGGCCAGTTCGGCCAGACCAACTACTCGGCGGCCAAGGCCGGCATGCACGGCTTCACGATGGCGCTGGCGCAGGAAGTGGCACGCAAGGGCGTGACGGTCAACACGATCTCGCCGGGCTACATCGCCACCGACATGGTGATGGCAGTGCCCGAGGACGTGCGCAACAAAATCATCTCGCACATTCCGGTCAACCGCCTCGGCAAGCCCGAAGAAATCGCCGCGCTGATCGGCTATCTCTCGTCGGACGTCTCGGGTTTCATGACCGGCGCCAACCTCGCCATCAACGGCGGCCAGCACATGGGCTGAGCCCCGACCTCCGGAACGACAACGCCAAGGTGAAACCTTGGCGTTGTCGTTTGTGCGGTCTAATCGCCACCCAGCGCCTTGTACGCCTGCGCCGCCACAGTCAGCCTCGCCCGCCTCGCCTCGATCAGCGTCTGCTGCGAAGCGTAGTAGTCGCGCTGCGCGATCAGGAACTCCAGATAGTTGGTCAGACCGTCCCGGTAGCGCTGCTCGGCCAGATCCATCCGCGCGGTCTGGCTGCGGATCAGCCGCTGCTGCGCCTCAAGCTGGGCATCGAGCCATTGCTGGTCCGACAGCACATCGGCCACTTCCTTGAATGCAACCTGGATGGCTTTCTCGTAGCCGGCAACCGCACCGACCTTGCGCGCTTCGGCCAGCGCCAGCCCCGAGCGCGTCCGGCCACCGTCAAAAATCGGCATCGATACCGTCGGCAGGAAGCTCCACGCACCACTGCCACTGCCAAACAGATCGCCAAGCTCGGCACTGGCCGTGCCGGCCGAACCGAGCAGCGTCACCTTCGGGAAGAACGCCGCGCGCGCTGCGCCGATATTGGCATTGGCCGCAACCAGTTGCTGCTCGGCCTGCTCGACGTCCGGGCGCCCCAGCAGGATATCCGACGGCAGGCCGGCGGGAATCGCCAGCGGCAAGGGCCGTTTTTCGAGCAGTGTTGCGTCGCCGGAAATGATTTCGTCGTCGCCGACGACGCGGCCGACCAGCACGCTCAGCGCATGCCTGGCATTGTCCTTCTGCCTGGCCAGCTGCGCCGAAACCGCCTGCGACGTTTCGAGCGCGCTCTGCGCCTCGAGCAACTCGAGCCTGCCGGCGACGCCGACATCGAGCCTGCGCTGGACCAGCCGCAAGGTCTCGGCCCGCGCCACCTCGGTTTTGCGCGAGAACGCCAGTTGCTCCGACAGCGCCTGCGCGCCGTAATAGCCGCTGACGACGTCGGCGATCAGCCCGGCGCGGAAGCTCTTCTGCGCCGCCTCGCTGGCGAAGTAACTGGCCTGCGCCGCCTCGTTCAGGCGCCGCACCCGCCCCCAGAAATCGAGCTCGTACGACAGCAGGCCAAGGTTGGCATCGTAGCGGCGCGAAATCGTCGCCGCGCTGCCGCCATTGACCGTCGCCGGCACCCTGCTCGCCGCCCCGGCGCCCACCGCACTGAACGACGGCAGCGCATCGGCCTTCTGGATGCCATACAGCGCGCGCGCCTCCTCGACCCGGGCAACGGCGACGCGCAGGTCGCGGTTGTTGGCCAGTGCATCCTCGATCAGCGGCCTCAGCGCCGGATCGGTGAAATAGCGTTCCCAAGCCAGCGCCGGCACGGCTGCCGGCCGGTCGGCCGCGCCGATCTGCTTCGGCATCTCGAGCGCCGGGCGCTGGTAGTCGGGACCGACGGCGCAGCCGCCGAGCAGGGCCAGCAGCGCGAGCGGAATAACGGTTGTTTTCATCGCGTGCTCCTTAGCGGCAATCATCGGTGGCGGCGTCGGTCGACGCCTTGTGCGCCCTGTCCGGCAACAGCTTGCGCGTCACGACGAAGAACACCGGCACCAGAAAGACCGCGAGCACGGTAGCGGCGATCATCCCGCCCATCACCCCGGTACCGATCGCATGACGGCTTGCCGCGCCGGCGCCGGTGCTGATCACCAGCGGCAACACGCCGGCGATGAAGGCGATCGACGTCATCAGGATCGGCCGGAACCGCAGCCGGCACGCTTCGAGCGTCGCCTCGGTCAAGCCCATGCCGTGGCGCTGCAGGTCCTTGGCGAATTCGATGATCAGGATCGCGTTCTTCGACGACAGGCCGATGATCGCGATCAGCCCGACCTTGAAGTAGACGTCGTTCGGCAGCCCGCGCAACGTCATCGCCACCACCGCACCGAAGATCCCCAGCGGCACGACCAGCAGCACCGCAAACGGAATCGACCAGCTTTCGTACAGCGCGGCAAGGCACAGAAAGACGACCAGCACCGACAACCCGAACAGGAACGGTGCCTGCGAGCCCGACAGGCGCTCCTCGTACGAGGTGCCGGACCACTCGAAGCCGATGCCCTGCGGCAGCTTGGCCGCCATCTCCTCCATTGCGCCCATTGCGTCGCCCGAACTCTTGCCCGGCGCCGGGCCGCCGCTGATCTTGTACGACGGCAGGCCGTTATAGCGGTCGAGCTTCGGCGCGCCGACGACCCAGCTGGCGGTGGCGATTTCCGCCAGCGGCACCAGATTTCCCTGGCGGTTGCGCAGTTGCAGCGCGAGGATGCCGTCCGGCGACGAGCGCGATTGCGCATCGGCCTGGATCAGCACGCGCAGGATGCGACCGTCGCGGACGAAGTCGTTGGCATAGGCCGAGCCGAGCGCGATCGACAGCGTATCGTTCAGGTCGCCCAGCGGAATGCCCAGCTGGCTGGCACGGACACGGTCGACCTCGAGATAGAGCTGCGGCCCGGGCTCCTGGCCTTCCGGCCGCACGCCGGCCAGCGCCGGGTTCTGCCCGGCCATGCCGAGCAGCATGTTGCGCGCTTCGAGCAGCTTTTCGCGGCCGACGCCGGCCCGGTCCTGCAGCCGGAAGTCGAAGCCGCCGACCGACGCCAGCTCGGGAATCGGCGGCACGTTCAGGGCAAACACGAAGGCTTGCTTGATCCGGAACAGCATCATGTTGGCGTTCTGCACCAGCGTCGACACGCCCTCTTCCTTCCTGGGACGGTTTTTCCAGTCCTTCAGCGTCACGAAGGCGAGCGCGGCGTTCTGGCCACGACCGAAGAAGCTGAAACCGACGACGCCGATGACCTTTTCGACCTCGGGCTGCTTCATGTAGTACTGCTCGACTTCGTTCATCACCAGCAGCGTGCGCTCGCGCGTCGCGCCGGCCGGCAGTTGCACCAGGCTGACGAAATAGCCCTGGTCCTCGTCGGGCAGGAACGACGTCGGCAAGCGGCTCATCAGCCAGCCGGTGGCGGCAAGGATCAGCGCGAAAAACAGCAGCGCCAGCCCCGAGCGGCGCAGGATGCGCCCAACCCAGCCGACGTAGCCGACGGTGGTGTTGTGGAACTTGCGGTTGAACCAGCCGAAGAAGCCGGTCTGCGTGTGCAGCTCGCCCTTGTGGATCGGCTTGAGCATCGTCGCGCACAGCGCCGGCGTCAGCGTCAGCGCCAGCAGTGCCGAGAAGCCCATCGTCAGCACCAGCGTCACCGAGAACTGCCGGTAGATCGCGCCGACCGAACCGGTGAAGAACGCCATCGGCACGAACACCGCCGACAGCACCAGCGTGATCGCGACGATCGCGCCGACGATCTGGCCCATCGCCTTCTGCGTCGCCTCGCGTGGCGCCAGCCCTTCCTCGGCCATGATCCGCTCGACGTTCTCGACCACGACGATCGCATCGTCGACGAGGATGCCGATTGCCAGCACCATCGCGAACAAGGTCAGCACGTTGATCGAATAGCCGAGCAGGTAGAGGCCGACCAGCGAGCCGGTCAGCGCGATCGGCACGACGATGGTCGGAATCAGCGTCGCGCGCAGGTTGCCAAGGAAGAGGTACATCACCAGGAACACCAGCACGACGGCCTCGGCCAGCGTCTTCAGCACTTCCTTGATCGAGATGTCGACAAACTTGGACGTGTCGTACGGGATGTCCCAGGCCACGCCCTGCGGGAAGTAGCGCTGCAGTTCGTTCATCTTCGCGCGCACAAGGCCCGCGGTTTCGACCGCATTGCCGTCCGGCGACAGCTTCACGCCGATCGCGGCGGTCTGCTTGCCGTTCAGGCGTGCGACGACCGAGTAGTCCTGCGCGCCGAGTTCGACCCGCGCGACGTCCTTGAGCCGCACCTGTGCGCCACCGCCGCCGTCACGCAACACGATGCTGCCGAACTGCTCGGGCGTGACGAAACGTCCCTGGGTAACGACGGTCGCGTTGATTTCCTGCCCCGGCGCCGCCGGCAGCTGGCCGAGCTCGCCGGTTGCGACCTGGACGTTCTGCGCCCGCACCGCCGCCAGCGCCTCGGCTGGCGTCATCTTGTAACCGGCGAGCTTCTGCGGGTCGAGCCAGACGCGCATCGCGTACTCGGTGCCGAACAGCGTCGCCTCGCCGACGCCCTTGACGCGGCGGAGGCTGTCGAGCACCGCCGAGCTGGCATAGCTGCCGAGCGCGACGTTGTCGAGCGTGCCGTCGGGCGAATACAACGTCATGAACAGCAGGTAGTTGCGGCGGGACTTGGCGACCTGCACGCCCTGCTGGCGCACCTCGGCCGGCAGCCGCGCCTCGACCCGCTTGATGCGGTTCTGCGCCTCGACCGAGGCGATGTCGATATCGGTGCCCGACGCGAACGTGAGCGTGATCGTCGCCGAACCGTTGCTGTCGCTCGCCGAGTCGAAGTACAGCAGGTTCTCGAGCCCGTTCATTTCCTGCTCGATCAGCGCCGTCACCGTCTCTTCGACAAGCCTGGCATTGGCACCGGGATACGTGGCCGAGATCGTCAGGCCTGGCGGTGCAACCTCCGGGTACTGCGACACCGGCAGCCCGCGCAGCGCCAGCAGACCGGCGAGAATGATAATCAGTGCAATCACCCAGGCGAACACCGGGCGGTCGATGAAGAAGCGTGACATGGTCGCGCCCCCTTACCGCTTGGCCGGGACGGCGCTTGCCGCCGCTGCCGGCTGGCTGGCGACTTGGCCTGCGCCCTGACCTGTGGCTTGGCTGGCGCTCTGACTTGTGACTTGGCTGGCGCTCTGACTTGTGACTTGGCTGGCGCTCTGGCTTGAGACTTGGCTGGCGCCATAGGGCACCGGCTTGACCGGCGCACCCGGACGAATTTTCTGGATGCCTTCGACGATCACCGTCTCGCCACCCTCGAGGCCCTCGCCGATCAGCCAGTCCTTGCCCGAGAAGCCGGCGGTCTTGACCGGCTGCTGCGCCACCTTGCCATCCTTGTCGACGACATAGACGAACTGGCCCTGCGGCGAGCTCTGCACCGCGCGCTGCGGCACGCGCACCGCGCCGCTCAGCGTTCCCTGGGCGGAGCGGGCGGTCACATAGACGCCCGGCATCAGCAAACGGTCCGGATTCGGGAACTGGGCGCGCACGACAATCGTGCCGGTCGCCGGATCGACGGTCTGCTCCGAGAACAGCAGCTTGCCGGCATGCGGGTAGGCACTGCCGTCGGGCAGGATGAGCTCGACCGGCAGGCCATCGGCCGCGTTCAGCTTGCCGGACTTGAGTTGCTGGCGCAGTCGCAGCAGGTCGTTGGCCGACTGGTTGAAGTCGACGTAGATCGGGTCGAGCTGTTCGATCGTCGCCAGATGCGTCGCCTCGCCCTTGCCGACCAGCGCCCCTTCGGACACCAGCGCCCGGCCGATCCGGCCCGAGATCGGCGCCGACACCGAAGCATGCTCGAGGTCGATCCGGGCGCGGTCGACCGCGGCGGACGCGGCCAGCACCTGGGCCTGCGCCTGCTTCAGCGTCGATTGCGCCTGGTCGTACTCCTGCCGCGACACACCCTGGTCGCCGACAAGCTGGCCATAGCGCTTGACCGTCGCCGCGGCGATCTCGGCGCTGGCCTGCGCGCGCGCCAGTTCGGCGCTGGCCGCGGCCAGATTGGCACGCAGCGTGCGCGGATCGATCTGGAACAGTTGCTGACCGGCACGGACCTCGCTGCCTTCGGCATAGCGCCGCTGCTGCAGGATGCCTTCGACCTGGGCGCGAACCTCGGCGGTGCGGTACGCCGTCACCCGACCCGGAAACTCGCGCGTGACCGCGCTGTCGCCCCGTGCCGCGGTCACGACGGCAACCTCGGCCGGAGGCGGCCCGCCGGCCCTGGCGGCATCATCCTGCTTGCTGCAGGCGGTAAAACCAAGCGCCAGCACGGCGCACAGCACGGCAAGTCGTTGCTGCATGGCGTATCCCTTCGGTTGTATCTCGATTATTTGATTTTTCTACTATTGCTTCGTGGCAACGGCTTCAAGTCGCAGCGGCAGCGCAACGACGTCAGGACCTCACGTAGGCGCGCAGGAACACCTCGACTCTCCGTTGCAGCAACACCCGCTGCGCAGCGGTATCCGGCAACGGCATACAGAACAGCAGGCGAGCACGGTCGTGGCTGACCACCACATCGAGGAAGATGTCTGCGGCCAGTTGCGGGTCGTCCTCCCGCATTTCGCCGTCCCGCATCGCCTGCGACAGCATACCGGCCAGTTGCTGACCCGTTGCCTGCACGCCATTGACATAAACCTGCGCCGCAAGTTCAGGGAAGCGAGGCGCTTCGTGCGTCAGCAGCCGGTGCAGATTGATCGCCTCCAGTGTCAGCAGATTGGCCTGCATACCCTCGGCAAAGTGCAGCAAGCGCTCCGCGAGGGAGCCGTCGGCATTCAGCAATCGCGCCCGGTGCGCCGCGCAGCCTTCTTGCAACACCGCGGCGAAGAGCGCCGGCTTGGATGCGAAATGGTTGTAGATCGTCTGACGTGCGACGCCGGCCTGGCGTGCGACGCGATCGACGCTGGCGCGGTAGCCGCATTCGCGAAAGACCTCCAGCGCCGCAGCGACAATGCGCTGCCGGCAGCCCTGACCATGAATTTCCTGCTCCGACATCGGCACCGCCACAACCACTGGATTGGACTGTCCAGTCTAAATGTCGGAATCGGCGACGTAAATATCTACATGGATTAAGCGCGCACAGCTTCGCCGTCTTGTTTACGATGCAAGGCCGCAATATGTTGCAGCACACAACCATAAATTGCCGCCATCTCAGGCGGGCGACAAGTTGTCATAAAATCAGTTCAATTTTGGGTAAACTGCACATCACCGCCCGCTAATCCAGAGCGGGCCGCGCCTTGCACGCCAATAAAGACTCGACGCCGAGTCTCTGTAAAAAAACGCACCTGGAGAACTCCCGTGCCCCGCTGCCGCAAATTCACCGCGATCCCCACCCTGCTCGCCGCCGCCCTCGCCATCAGCCTGGCCGCATGCAAACAGCAAGAGGCGCCGAAGCCCCCTCCGCCCCAGGTTGGCGT
This sequence comes from Jeongeupia sp. USM3, assembly GCF_001808185.1. Taxonomy (NCBI): domain Bacteria; kingdom Pseudomonadati; phylum Pseudomonadota; class Betaproteobacteria; order Neisseriales; family Chitinibacteraceae; genus Jeongeupia; species Jeongeupia sp. USM3. The sequence continues at coordinate 593,670 of NZ_CP017668.1, forward strand.
GATCACGATCAAGACGCAGACCGTTCCCTACACCTATGAGGCGGTGGGCCAGACGGCCGGCTACCGCGAGATCGACGTGCGCGCGCGCGTCGACGGCATTCTGCTCAAGCGGGTCTACACCGAAGGCAAGCCGGTCAAGGAAGGCCAGACGCTGTTCCAGATCGACCCGGCGCCGTTCAAGGCAGCGCTCGACCGGGCACTGGGCGCCCAGGCGCAGTCCAAGGCATCGCTCGAGAAGGCCACGGCGGACCGCAACCGGATCACGCCGCTGTTCAAGGAAAACGCCGTCTCGAAAAAGGATTTCGACGACGCCAATGCCGGCTACGACGCCGCCGTCGCCAACCTCGCTGCCGCCACGGCCAGCACCGAGGAAGCCCGTATCAACCTCGGCTATACCAATGTCGTTGCGCCGATTTCCGGCATGGCCAGCAAGATCAATTTCTCCGAAGGCAGCCTGGTTTCGCCGACCACCAATGGCGGCCTACTGACGACGATTGTCCAGCTCGACCCGCTCTACGCGAACTTCTCGTTCTCCGAGGCCGAAAAGCTGGCACTGGAAAAAGCCGCCCAGCGCGGCAGCGTCACGCTGCCCGAAGACCGCAGCTATCAGGTCTCGCTCAAGCTGGCGGACGGCTCGGTCTTCAAGCACAGCGGGCGCATCGACTTCTCCGACAGCAAGGTCGATCCGGCCACCGGCACGATCAAGGCGCGTGCGGTGATCCCGAACCCCGAAGGTGACTTGCTGCCGGGCCAGTTCGTCCGCGTCGTGGTTAACGGTGCACAGCTCAACAACGCGATGCTGATTCCGCAACGCGCCGTCATCCAGTTCCAGGCCGACAAGGCCGTGCTGGTGCTCAACGACAAGAACGTCGTCGCGCCGCGCGTGGTCCAGCTGGGTCAGGAACGCGGCAACGACTTCGTCGTGACGTCGGGTCTCAAGAATGGCGACCGCGTGATCGTCGACGGCGTGCTCAAGGCGCGTCCGGGTCTGCCGGTGCATCCGGTTCCGGCAGGCGCCAGCGCCCCGGCCGTGGCCGCCAAATAAGGAGCCGGCATGTTCTCCAAATTCTTTATCGAACGGCCGATCTTCGCCAGCGTCATCTCGATCATCATCACCCTTGCGGGCCTGGTGTCGATGAAGGCGCTGCCGGTCGAGCAGTATCCGAACATCGTCCCGCCCCAGGTGTCCGTGACGACCTCCTACCCGGGCGCCTCGCCCGAGGTCATCGCCGAAACCGTTGCCGCACCGATCGAGCAACAGGTCAACGGCGTCGAGGACATGATCTACATGCAGTCGTCCGGCGCGTCCAACGGCGCGATGACGCTCAACGTCTACTTCAACATCGGCGCAGACCCGGACATGGCGACGATCAACGTCAACAACCGGGTCCAGGCCGCGATGGCGCAACTGCCGGACACGGTGAAGAAGCAGGGGGTCACGGTCCAGAAGAAATCGTCGTCGATTCTCGCCTTCGTGACGCTCGACTCGCCCGATGGCAGCCTCGATTCGCTGTTCCTCGCCAACTACGCCAACCTCAACGTCGTCGATGCCCTCAAGCGGCTGAACGGCGTCGGTGACATTTCCGTCATCGGTGCCGGCGACTACTCGATGCGCGTCTGGCTGCGCCCGGACAAACTCGCCCAGCTCGGCATGAGCACGTCCGACGTCGTCAATGCGATCAACGAGCAGAACCAGCAGTTCGCCGCCGGCAAGGTCGGCGCCGCGCCGACCAACGAGCCGCTCGAATTCACCTACACCGCCACCGCCAAGGGCCGGCTCGAGACGACCGAGGAATTCGGCAACATCATCCTGCGCTCGAACCCGGACGGCTCGCAGACCAAGCTCAAGGATGTCGCCCGCATCCAGCTCGGCGCCGACAGCTATGACGTCGTCGCCAAGCACAACGGCAAGGACACCGTCGGCATCGCCGTCTACCTGCAACCGGGCGCCAACGCACTCAAGGTGCTCGAATCGGTTCGCGGCGCCATGGACGGGATGAAGGCGCGCTTCCCCAAGGGCATGGAATACAACATCCCGTACGACACGACCAAGTTCGTCAAGATCTCGATCGAGGAAGTGGTCCATACACTGTTCGAAGCCATCATCCTCGTCTTCATCGTCGTTTACCTCTTCCTGCAGAACGCCCGCGCCACGCTGATCCCCTGCCTCGCCGTTCCGGTCTCGCTGATCGGCACCTTTGCCGGCATGTACGCGCTCGGATTCTCGATCAACCTCCTGACGCTGTTCGGCATGGTGCTGGCGATCGGTATCGTCGTCGACGATGCGATCGTCGTACTCGAGAACGTCGAGCGGATCATGTCGACCGAGAAATGCTCGCCGAAGGACGCTGCGATCAAGGCGATGGAAGAAGTTTCCGGTCCGGTTGTCGCGATCGTGCTGGTGCTGTGCTCGGTCTTCCTGCCCGTTGCCTTCATGGGCGGCATGACCGGCCAGATGTACAAGCAGTTCGCCGTCACCATCGCCGTCTCGGTGGTGATTTCGGGTCTGGTCGCGCTGACACTGACGCCGGCCCTGTGCGCGCTGATCCTCAAGCCGACACATTCGGAGCCGAACCGCTTCTTCCGCTGGTTCAACCGCAGCTTCGACAAGATGACCAACGGCTATGTCTCCGGCGTTGCGTTCCTGAACCGCCGCGTGCTGGTCGCGTTCACGCTGTTCGGCACGATGATCGTGCTGCTGGTGGTGCTGTTCCTGCGCGTACCGGGCGGGCTGGTTCCCGACGAAGACCAGGGTTATCTGATGGTCGTGCCGATCATGCCGGACGCCGCGTCGCTGACCCGCACCCAGGCGGTGACACAGACGCTCGACGCCGGTTTCGCCAAGAACAAGGACATCGATCAGGTCCTGACGTTCTCGGGTTTTGACCTGCTGTCGAGCTCCTATCGCTCGAACGCAGCGGCGACCTTCATGACACTGAAGGACTGGAAAGAGCGTGAAGGCGAAGGCCAGGATTCGTTCTCGCTCGCCAAACAGGTGATGGGCTTTGGCGCCCACGCGGTCAAGGACGGTGTGGTGCTGGCGTTCAACCCGCCGGCCATTACCGGCATGTCGACGACCGGCGGCCTTGAGGCTTATATCCAGAGCCGTGGCACGACCGATCCGAAGCAGATCGAAGCCGCCATCCAATCGTTCATCGAGGCGGCCAAGAAGCGTCCGGAATTCTCCAGCGTGACGACGACGTACCGCGCCAACGTACCGCAGATGTACTTCGACCTCGACCGCGAGAAAGCCAAGACGCTCGGCGTGCCGGTCGACCAGGTCTTCCAGACGCTGTCGGCAACGTTCGGTTCGCTCTATGTCAACGACTTCAACAAGTTCGGCCGGACGTACAAGGTCGAGCTGCAGTCGGAAGCCGACTTCCGCTCGCGCCCAAGCGACATTCGCAACGTGTTCGTGCGCGCTGCCAGCGGCCAGATGATTCCGCTCGACTCGCTCGTCACGGTCAAGCCGGTTACCGGCCCGGAACTGGTCGAACGCTTCAACGTGTTCGCCGCCGGCAAGGTCATGCTGCAGCCGGCACCAGGCTATTCGACCGGTCAGGCGATCAACGCCGCCGAGGAGGTCGCCAGCCAGGATCTCGGCTCGGACTTCACGCTCGCGTGGATGGGGAGCGCCTATCAGCAGAAACTCGCCGGCAGCACGTCGACGCAGGCCTTCGTGTTCGGGATCATCATGGTGTTCCTGATCCTGGCCGCGCAGTACGAGCGCTGGACCCTGCCGATCGCCGTCGTCACCGCCGTGCCGTTCGGCCTGTTCGGTGCGCTGCTCGCGGTCTGGCTGCGCGACCTCAACAACGACGTCTACTTCCAGATCGGCCTGGTCACGCTGATCGGCCTGGCGGCGAAGAACGCGATCCTGATCGTCGAGTTCGCCGTCGAGAAGGTCCACGAAGGCATGTCGCTGCTCGATGCGGCGCTGGAAGCGTCCCGGCTGCGCTTCCGCCCGATCGTGATGACGTCGCTGGCCTTCATTCTCGGCTGCGTTCCGCTCGTCACCTCGAGCGGCGCCGGCGCCGCCAGCCGGCACTCGATCGGCACCGGCGTGATCGGCGGCATGCTCGCCGCAACCTGCCTCGCCACTTTCTTTGTTCCGCTCTTCTTCCGACTGATCATGGGCCTGGGCAAGAAGAAAGACGCCGCGCCGACTTCGGGAGACCACCATGCCTAAGCTGAAACTTCTGTCCGTTTCCGTCGCGCTCGCCCTGCTGTCCGGCTGCGCCTTTTTCCAGCCCGACACCAAGGCACCGCAGATGCCGCTGCCGGCCACCGCCCAGGTACAACCCGACTGGGTCAGCGATGGCTGGTGGAAGCAGTTCGGCGACCCGACGCTCGACCAGCTGATCGAAACCGCGCGCAGCAACAACCAGAATCTGGCGATCGCCAGCGCCCGCGTCGATCAGGCGCGTGCCGTGCTCGGCATCAACTCGGCCGCACAGCTGCCGCGCGTCGACCTCGGCGCCGGCGGCGCCCGCCAGAAGACCTCGGAAAAGGGTTCGCAGGCTGTGCTGGGCACCTACAACGACTACCAGGTCGCCGGGTCGGCCAGTTGGGAGATCGACCTGTGGGGCAAGCTGGCCAACCAGACCGAGGCCGCACGGCGCAATTACCTCGCCACAGCCTACAACCGCGACGGCGTCGAGATTTCGCTCGAAGCCGAAGTCGCCCAGACCTACTTCAACCTGCGCGCGCTCGACTCGCAGCTGTCGATTTCGCAGGACACCGTCAAGTCGCGCGAGGAGACCTACGCGCTGCAGACCAAGCGCTTCAAGGGCGGGCTGATTTCCGAGCTCGACGTGCGTCAGGCCGAATCGGAACTCGACATCGCCCGCGCCGCAGTGCCTGATCTGGTCAGCGCGATCGCGACCACCGAAGGCGCGCTCGGCGTACTGATCGGTGCAGACCCGAAGGCAATCATCGAGTCGGCACCGCAGCGCGGCAAGTCGATCCAGGATCTCGGCAACCCGCCGGCGATCCCGGCCGGACTGCCGTCCGATCTGTTGCTGCGCCGTCCGGACATCCAGTCGGCCGAGGCCAGCTTGATCGGTGCGCGCGCCAGCGTCGAAGCCGCCCGCGCCGCCTACTTCCCGACGATCTCGCTGACCGGCCTGCTTGGCGTGCAAAGCCTGTCGTTCTCGGACCTGTTCACCGGTGCGGCCAAGACCTGGTCGTTTGCCGGCAACCTCGCGATGCCGCTGTTCGATGGCGGACTGACCGCGGCGCAGGTCGATCAGGCCCGCGCCGTCGAGAAACAGGCGCTGGCCAACTACCGCCTGACCGTCCAGCAATCGTTTGCCGACGTACGCGGCGCACTGGTCGCCAACGGCGAGTCGAACAAGCGGACCCGCGCGCAAGCGGACCGGGTCGTCGCGCTGCAACGGCAGTACAAACTGGCGAACCTGCGTTACGACAACGGCTACTCGAGCTACCTCGAAGTGCTGGACACCGAACGCAACCTGTTCAACGCCCGCCTTGCGCTGGTCGATGCCCAGCTGAACGAGGTCAACAGCCGCGTCGCGCTCTACAAGGCGGTCGGCGGCGGCTGGCGGCTGCCGGACGAAACCGCCCAGAAGTAAGCACCCGGACCCGGCCTCGCGCCGGGTCTTTTCATTCCGGCCACGCCCGCCGCAGGATCGCGGACGCGCCGCGATGGACGGCCTCGCCGAACAGCGCATCGCCCTGCGTCAGCCGGCTGGCGCAGTAAGCGTCGCCGATGGCCTTGCTGCCATAGCGCAACAGCAGCCCGGCCTGAACCAGCCGCGCAACCCAGCTCGCCAGATGCCGGGCGCCCGCCTCGTCGGCGCTGCGCAGTTTCTCCGGCAGCTGGCCGAGTGCATGATCGTAATCGCGATGCCCGCCGGCAGCGGCGCCCAGCTCGCCCATCAACAGTGCCAGCGAGTCGGGCTGCCGCTGCAAGGCGCGCAACAAATCGAGGCACATGATGTTGCCCGCCCCTTCCCAGATCGCATTGACCGGCGCTTCGCGGTAAGCACGCGCCAGCCGGAAATCCTCGCAGTAACCGTTGCCGCCGAGCACCTCCATCGCTTCGCCGATGAAGGCCTCGGCCCGCTTGCAGATCCAGTACTTCGCCACCGGCGTCAGCATGCGAAACAGCATCGGTTCGTTGTCCGCCGCATCGGCAAGCCGCAACGCCAGCCACATCGCCGCTTCGGACTCGATCGCCATGTCCGCCAGCACAGTGCGCATCAGCGGCGCATCGACCAGCGCCCCCCCGAAGGCGCGGCGGTGACGCGCATGATGGAGCGCCTCGACCAGCGTCATCCGCATCATGCCGGCCGAGGCGATCGCACAGTCCAGCCTCGTCCGCGCCGCCACCGCCAGCAAGGTGGCGATGCCGCGGCCGGGTTCGCCGACCGGATAGGCGAGCGCGCCGTCGAACTCGACCTCGGCACTGGCGTTCGAGTGGTTACCAAGTTTGTCCTTCAGCCTGAGCAGCCGGATACCGTTGAGTTCGCCGTCATCGCGAAACCGCGGCATGAAGTAGCACGAAGGCCCGGCCGCGGCCTGGGCCAGCACCAGGTGTGCATCGGCCTGCGGCACCGAGAAAAACCACTTGTGACCGGACAGCCGAGCGCGATCGCCATCGGCTTCGGCCCGGGTCCGGTTGCTGCGCAGGTCGGAGCCACCCTGCTTTTCGGTCATGCCCATCCCGACCAGCACGCCGGCCTTCTCCGGCCCCGGCAAGGGCCGCGGGTCATAGCGATCCGACAGCAGCGGCCGGCGCCAGGCCGCCAGCGCGGGCTGGTCGAGCAACAAAGGGATCGCCGCATAGGTCATCGTCACCGGGCACAGGCTGCCGGCCTCGAGCTGCGCCTGCAGGTAGAACCCCGCGGCCCGTGCCACCTGAGCCCCGGCTCGCGGTACGGCCCAGGCGGCGTTGTGCAGCCTCGCCGCGGTAATCGACCCAAGCAGATCGTGCCAGGCGGGATCGAACACCACCCGGTCGCAGCGCGCTCCGAGCCGGTCGTACTGGATCAGCCGGGGCGGATGCCGGTTGGCCGCATCGGCGATATCCAGCCATTGTGCCCGGCCGAGCAGACGGCCGCGCCGCCACAAGCCAGGCAGAGCCCACGCAGCGCCAAACGTCCGGACCGCCGCCTTGAGCGCCGTATCGCCGCCGAACAGATCGGCGTTTTCCAGCCACGGAACCTGATTGAACGACGTCTTGCCGGCCATGAAACCCTCCCCGCTGCTTCCGGTCTACAGGCCCGGCGGCCGGTTCGGGCGAGCCCCCGCGCCGATTGCCCGACAGGCGGCAATCGGCTAGAATGCATGGCTTCTGCGGGCGTCGTCTAATGGTAAGACACTAGCTTCCCAAGCTCGGAACACGGGTTCGATTCCCGTCGCCCGCTCCAGACACGCAACAGCGCCCGGCCAGCCATCTGGCGCCGGGCGTTTTTTCGCCTGCGGCCGATGTGCGTCAACTACACCCCCGTCCCGAGTACTGCATGGCCCTCCCGTTTCGGCACGCCGGCGCCACTGGGCGACTGGCCCGATGAGGCCTGGCAGGACTACGCCGCGCCGATCATCGTTGCCGGTGACGGCGGCCGCGAAGCGATGATCGCCAGCTACGGCATGATCCCGAAGCGCAAGCTGCCGCCGGGCAGAAAACCGTTCAGCACGATGAATGCCCGCGCCGAAACGGTCGGCGAGCTGCCGTCGTACCGGACGGCCTGGCGCAGGCATTACCGCTGCCTGGTGCCGATGCATTGTTTTTACGAGCCTTGCTACGAAACCGGCCAAGCCGAGCGCTGGCGCATCGAGCCCGCCGATGGCGAAGCGTTTGCAGTGGCCGGCATCTGGCGTCCGTGGAAGGAAGACGACGGCGGTTACAGCTTTTCGTTCAGCCAGCTCACCGTCAATGCCGATGCGCACCCGCTGATGTCGCGCATGCACAGGCCCGGCGATGAAAAGCGCAGCCTTGTCGTCATCGCCGAACGCGACTACGACGCATGGCTGGATTGCGCCTCAGTCCTCACGGCCGAAGCCTTTCTGCGCCTGCCCGGCAACCTGTACGGCGCACCGGTGCCGCGCGCAACGCCGACCACGGCAACGCTGTTCTAGCGTACCGAGCTGGCCGCCGGCACGGGCTGTGCCGGCATGCGCGACGGCGCGAGCACGCCGACGATGGCCGCCAGCACCAGCATGCCGGCGATGCCGCCGGCCAGGTGCTGCAACACCTTGCCGCGGCCGTAGCCGGCCACCCTGGCTGCAACCCATTTCCAGACGACGAACAGGGCGACGGCACCAATGCCGACGGCGGTCATTTCATTCATGGCAATCCTGACGAGAAGTTCGGCAGCAGTGTACCGCGGATGGCAAGCGGCCTGATTGACCTCGGTAAAGTGCCGTCACTCTTCCGGCTCGATCAAGCCACCCAGCTCGGCGAGCGGCGGCAAGCCCGACAGCGACGACAAGCCCAGATCGTCAAGAAACTGCTTGTTCGTCGCCAGCAGCTCCGGCCGCCCCGGCACTTCCTTGTGGCCGACGACGTCGATCCAGCCTCGCTCCTTCAGCGTCTGGACGATCGCGCTCGATACGGCCACGCCGCGGATCTCCTCGATCTCCCCGCGCGTTACCGGCTGCCGGTAGGCGATGATCGCCAGCGTTTCCATCACCGCACGCGAGTACCGTGGCGGCCGCTCGAGGTTGAGCCGGTCGAGATAGGGCTGCATGGCCGGCCGGGCGCGAAAACGCCAGCCCGTCGCGAGCTGGACCAGCTCGACGCCGCGCCCTTCCCAGTCTTGCTGCAGCTGATCGAGCAGTGCCGCCACTTCCTTGCCGCTCAGCGCATCAGCAAACAGCTGCCGCAACGCAACCATCGGCAAGGGCTCCTGCGCGACCAGCAGCGCCGTTTCCAGCACGGTTTTCGGCGCGACGCTCATACGCCCTCCCCGATGCCTTTCGCAAGGCGCACATAGATCGTCGCGTAACCGTCGTCCTGACTGACGACGATATGCGACTCCTTGACCAGCTCGAGCACGGCCAGAAAGCTGACGACCAGCAGCGGTACGCCGCCATCGGGCTCGAACAGCCGCTCGAACGCGTGGTGGCAGCCGTCCTGCAGCAACTTGAGGATCCGGCTCATCTGCTCGCGCACCGACAGCGTATCCGGCGTGATCTGATGATGCTGATTGCGCCTGGCGCGGGTCAGGATGGCCTGCCAGGCCGAGCGCAGGTCGGCTACGCCGACTTCGGGCAGGCGCTGGACCATTTCGCGCTCGAACAGCACGGCAACGAAGTGGAAATCGCGCCCGGCCAGCGGCAGCCGGTCGAGCCCGAGCGCCGCCTGCTTGATCTGCTCGTACTCGAGCAGACGCCGGACCAGTTCGGCCCGCGGGTCCTCGGGCTCGAAATCGGCGCCGTCGTCGAAATACTCGTCACGTCTGGGCAGCAGCAGGCGCGACTTGATCTCGATCAGCACCGCCGCCATCAGCAGGTACTCGGCCGCGAGTTCGAGCCGGCTCGCCTGCATTGCCTCGACATAGCGCATGTACTGGGCGGTAACGTCGGCGAGCGGAATGTCGAGAATGTCGAGGTTCTGCTTGCGGATCAGGTAGAGCAACAGGTCGAGCGGCCCCTCGAACGATTCGAGCAGCACGCGCAGCGCATCGGGCGGGATGTACAGATCGGCCGGCAGCTGGTGCACCGGCTCGCCGAGCACGTGCGCCAGCGCGTCGGCGGCGCTCACAGCCCGGCAAACTCCGGCGCATAGCGGACCGTGCCGGCGGCGAACGCCAGCGCATCGGGCCAGAGCTCGAGCGCCATGAAGTACTCGGCCGGCACGTCGTATTCGCACACCAGGCCGTAGTTCGCCGCCGGCACGAAGCCGAAGCGGCCGTAATAGGCCGGATCGCCGAGCACGACGACCGCCGCGGCACCCCGTGCTTTCAGCGCCGTCAGCCCCGCGTCGACCAGCGCTTTGGCGACGCCCTGCCGGCGCCAGTCGGCGGCGACCGCCAGCGGCGCCAGCCCGGCCACCTCGCCGGCGACGCCATCGGCCGAGGCGGCCGAAAACAGCAGGTGGCCGACGATCAGGCCGTCGACGTCGGCAACGAGCTCGACCCTGGTACGCCCTGCCTCGTTGAGCGCCACGACAAGATCTGCCTCGCCGGGCTGGCCAAACGCCGCGGTAACAAGCGCATGGACCGCCGCGGCGTCGGCAGCTGCGGCGGGACGAATCGTCACGGACATCGAGAAACTCTCCATTTTTTTGAGCGGCCCAATACCGGGGTCGCGGTGCCGCAAGGCGTACGAAGCGTCCCTATCAAGAGACGCCCTGAAGTCGCAACCGTCGGCGGCAAGTACGCCGGCCTTGTTGGTCGCGCTCAGCCGTAAGCGAGGCCCATCGCCTCGCGCACGTCGCGCATCGTATCGCGTGCCAGCTCGCGTGCACGCTCGCAGCCGTCGGCAACGATCTTCTTCACCAGGGTCGGGTCTTCGAGATAAGGCTGTGCACGCTCGAACATCGGCGCCTGTTCGGCCAGCACGCCGTCGATCACCGGCTGCTTGCACTGGATACAGCCGATGCCGGCGCTCTTGCAGCCCTCGACGACCCAGGCACGGGTCGCTTTGTCCGAATACACCTGATGCAGCTGCCAGACCGGGCACTTCTCCGGATCACCCGGATCGGTGCGGCGAACGCGCGCCGGGTCGGTCGGCATCTGCTTGATCTTCTTGGCAACCGAATCGGCATCCTCGCGCAGGCTGATCGTGTTGCCGTAGGACTTGGACATCTTGTTGCCATCAAGACCCGGCATCCGGCTGGCCGACGTCAGCAGCGGCTGCGGCTCGGGCAGGATCATCTTGCCGCCGCCTTCGAGGTAGCCGAACAGCCGCTCCCGGTCGCCATGCGACAGATTCTGCGTTTCGGCCAGGAGCGCGCGGGCGGATTCGAGCGCTTCGACATCGCCGTTCTGCTGGTAGCGGGTGCGCAGCTCCTCGTACAGCTTGCCCTTCTTGCCGCCGATCTTCTTGACCGCCGCCTCGGCCTTTTCCTCGAAACCGACTTCCTTGCCGAACACGTGGTTGAAGCGTCGGGCGATTTCGCGGGTGATCTCGACGTGCGGCACCTGGTCCTCGCCCACCGGCACCAGATTGCCGCGGTAGAGCAGGATGTCGGCCGACTGCAGCAGCGGGTAGCCAAGGAAGCCGTAGGTGCCGAGGTCCTTGTGGCTCATCTTGTCGATCTGGTCCTTGTACGTCGGAACGCGTTCGAGCCACGACAGCGGCGTCACCATCGACAGCAGCAGATGCAGCTCGGCGTGCTCGGGCACGCGGCTCTGGATGAAGATCGTCGCCTGCGCCGGATCGACGCCGGCGGCAATCCAGTCGATCACCATGTCCCAGACGCTCTTCTCGATGACGCTGACGTCGTCGTACGCGGTCGTCAGCGCATGCCAGTCGGCGACCATGAACAGGCACTCGTGCTCGCTCTGCAGCTTGACCCAGTTTTTCAGTACGCCGTGATAGTGCCCCAGGTGCAGCTTGCCGGTCGGGCGCATACCCGAGAGGACGCGGTCGGGAAACATGAAGCTAAATCCTTGACTGTTTGATGGTTAATGCAGGATGAACATGATCGGCAGCGCCGCGATCTTCATCAGCGGATTCATGATCGCGGTCAACAGATTGGTCGCCAGCAGCGCGATCAGGATGAAAAAGCCGTAGGGCTCGATCCGCGACACCAGCTCCGCCTGCCGGTGCGGCAGCAGCGACACGAGGATGCGCCCGCCGTCGAGCGGCGGCAGCGGCAGCAGGTTCAGCACCATCAGCGACAGGTTGATCGTCACCCCGGCCTGCCCCATCAGGAACATCGGCTCCTGCAGGCTGAAGCCTTCGAGGCCGAGCGCAACCTTCATCAGCAGCGCCCAGACGATCGCCATCGCGAAATTCGACCCCGGCCCGGCCGCGGCCACCCAGAGCATGTCGCGCTTCGGGTTGCGCAGCTTGCCGAAATCGACCGGCACCGGCTTGGCCCAGCCGAACAGGAAGCCGCCGAGCGCCAGCAGTGCCATCGGCAGCACCACCGTGCCGATCGGATCGATGTGCCGGACCGGATTCAGCGAAATCCGCCCCAGCCGCGACGCGGTATCGTCGCCGAAGTGCCGCGCCACGTAGCCGTGCGCGGCCTCGTGCACGGTGATCGCGAACAGCACCGGAATCGCCCAGATGCAAACGGTCTGGATAAAACTGCCCAGGTCAAAACCACCCATCATGCCATCCTCACTCAAGCCCAAACGGCGCCAGCGGCCCCTTGCCGGCACGCATCAGCACCGGCGCCCCATCGGAAAGGTCGATCACCGTCGTCGGCTCGACACCGCAGTAACCGCCCTCGATCACCAGATCGACATCGTGCTCGAGCCGGTCGCGGATTTCCCACGCATCGGACATCGGCATTTCTTCGCCGGGCAGCAGCAGCGAGCTCGACAGCATCGGCTCGCCCAGTTCCTCGAGCAACGCCAGCGCCACCGGATGGTCGGGGACGCGCAGGCCGACGGTCTGTTTCTTCGGATGCCAGACGCGGCGCGGCACTTCCTTGGTTGCCAGCAGAATGAAGGTGTAGTTGCCCGGCGTTGCGCTCTTGAGCATCCGGTACGTCCGGTTGTCGACGCGCGCGTAGTTGCCGAGCTGCGACAGGTCGTGGCACGCCAGCGTGAAATGGTGCTTGTCGCTCAACTGACGGATGCGGCGGATGCGCTCGAGCGCATCCTTGTTGTCGAGCGCGCAACCGAGCGCATAGCAGGAGTCGGTCGGATAGACGATCAGCCCGCCCTTGCGGACGATCTCGACCGCCTGCTTGATCAGGCGCAACTGCGGCGTTTCGGCGTGTATCGAAAAAAACTGGGACATGGGCTCGCTTCTGGGAGTTGTGCTGCGACTGTAGCGGACGGGCGGCCGGACGTCAGGGCAAGTTTGTCGTGGACGGCAGCGTCCACCAGCGCGTCCAGACCGGTTCGCAGCCGACGGGCAGATCGGCGTTGAGCCCCGGCTCGCGGGCACCTTCGCCGGTTGCGTGGTAATCGGTGCCGGCCGATGCAAGGAAACCGAACTCCTGTGCCAGCCGCGAGAAGCGCCCGACATCGGCGGCACCGTGGCTGCCCGAGACGACCTCGATCGCCTCGCCGCCAAGCCGCCGGTATTCGGTCAGCATGACGCGCAACGTTTCGTTGCCAAGCTCGTAGCGGCCCGGATGGGCCAGCACGGCAACGCCGCCGGCCTCGCGTATCCAGCCGATGGCCTCGTGCAGCGTCGCCCATTCGTGCTCGACGTAACCCGGTTTGCCGCGGACCAGATACTTCCTGAACACGCTCTTGGTGTCCTTGGCGTAACCGGCTGCGACCAGGTAGCGGGCAAAGTGCGTCCGGCTGATCATCTCCGGGTTGTCGGCATAGCGACGCGCACCTTCGAGCACGCCGTCGATACCGACGGCCGCCAGCGCCGCGGCCATCCGCTCGCCGCGCTCCGCCCGACCGGCACGCACGCTCGCCAGCCCATCGACGATGGCCGGGTGGTTCGGATCGAAACCGAGCCCGACGATGTGCAGGGTGTGCTTGCCCCAGCTGACCGATATCTCGACGCCGCTGATGAACTGCATCCCGAGCTGTGCCGCTTCGTCGGCGGCGTCGGGCAGGCCACGGACATCGTCGTGGTCCGTCAGCGCAAACAGCTGACAGCCGCGCTCGAACGCCTTGCGCACGACTTCGCGCGGCGGCAGCAGGCCGTCCGAGACGTTCGAATGGCAGTGCAGATCGACCGGCGTCATCGCTTTCCCCTCACCGAGTAGCGCAGCTTCATCGCCAGCACCGAGCCGGCGAGCACCAGCGTGATCGTGTTCGGGATGATCAGCGGCCACGAGGCGATCACCACACCGTACAGCAGCCAAAGTGCAACGCCGAACACGAACAGCGAATACATGCCGAGCGAAATGTCCTCGACCGAGCGCGTCCGCCAGACCTTGATCACCTGCGGCAGGAAGGAAAACGTCGTGCAGACGCCGGCAACATGGCCGATCCAGTCGAGCGGGTTCACGCCGGAAACACCCCGGTCGACAGGTAGCGGTCGCCACGGTCGCAGACGATGGTCACGATCACGGCGTTCTCTACCTGCTTGGACAGCTGCAGCGCGGCGGCGAGCGCGCCGCCCGACGAAATGCCGGCAAAGATGCCTTCCTCGCGCGCCAGCCTGCGCGTCATCTCCTCGGCCTCCTGCTGGCCGACTTCCATGACGCGGTCGATCCGCGAGAAGTCGCAGATTGCCGGCACGTATTCGGCCGGCCACTTGCGGATGCCGGGAATGGCCGCACCGTCGCTCGGCTGGACGCCGACGATCTCGACATGCGGCGCGATCTCCTTGAGGTAGCGCCCGGTTCCCATGATGGTGCCGGTCGTGCCCATGCTCGAGACGAAGTGGGTGATCGTCCCTTCGGTATCGCGCCAGATTTCCGGGCCGGTCGTCTCGTAGTGCGCCAGCGGGTTGTCCGGGTTGGCGAACTGGTCGAGCACCAGCCCCTTGCCATCGAGCACCATCTGCGCGGCCAGGTCGCGGGCAACCTCCATGCCGTCGACGAGGATCACCTCGGCGCCGTAGGCCTTCATCGTCTGGACGCGCTCGACGCTGGAATTGCCCGGCATGATCAGCACCATCCGGTAGCCCATCATCGCGGCGGCCATCGCCAGCGCGATGCCGGTATTGCCGCTGGTGGCTTCGATCAGCGTATCGCCGGGGCGGATCGTGCCGCGCGCCTCGGCGTGGCGGATCATCGACAGCGCGGGCCGGTCCTTGACCGAGCCGGCCGGGTTGTTGCCCTCGAGCTTGACGAGGACGACGTTGCTGGTCTCGCCGGGCAGGCGTTTGAGTCGGACCAGCGGCGTGTTGCCGACGAAGTCCTCGAGCGTTTTGAAGCGGGGCGTAGTCATGCGGCGATTATACCTCGCCGCATGACGGCGACGCGCACGCCCCGCGCGCCCGGTGACGACTTACTGCGCCGCCGGCTCGACCGAGATCGCGATCGAACGGCGCAGGGTCACCTCGATCTGGTCGCCGACGGCGATCTGCTCGAGCGCGGCCGGGTTTTTGACGTTGGCCTCGACGATCTTGCTGTCCGGTGTCTTGAGCTTGACACGCGACGTCTTGCGATCGACTGCGACAACATCGGCCGCCAGCGTCTCGGTCTTCACCCAGCCGCCGCCCGGGCGCTCGCCCGGCGCGCTGCGCGCTGCGTCGGTCGACTCGGTCGTGCCGCGCACACCGGCGCCACCCTTGAGCAGTTCGTAGGCGATCGCCACGCCGATCCGCGTCGTCACCTTGTCGCCGACCTTGAGCTGGTCGAAGTTGCGCACTTCGGGACCGGCGTCGACATCGGCGAGTTCGCCGCTGGGCAGCTTCACCGTCAGCTTGCGCTTGGCCGCGTCGATCGCGGCGATCTGCACGGTCAGCTTGTCCTCCTCCTTGAGAACGACCAGCGGCACGGCGGCGCCATCGGCCGCCCACGCCGGGATCGCAGCGGAGACCATCATCGCCAGCAGCAACTTGGTTACGGTTTTCATGAAAGCACTCCCTGTAAAAGATATAGGTTTGGGCCTACAGCATACGTCATGCCATTCCATTGAGTTTGTAACGATACGCTCAACGTCCACGCCCCTGCCTGACTGTTGCGCCGCGCACCTCGAATCGTCGCTCCTCGACGAGCCCGCCCCTGGCGTCACGCAACTGCAGCAGGTGCCGCCCCGGCCACGGAAACCAGCCCACGCTTGCGCCGCGACCGAGCCGCCGGCCGTCGAGCCACCAGATCGCGCCCGGCACACCCTCCGAACGAAAGACGATGCGCTGGCTTTGTGGCGGGATATCCGGGTCAAGCGCGTAGATCGCACCGTCGACCGGGTTGACGATGCGCGCCGGCGACGATTTGGCGTCGGCCGCGGCGACGCGGATTTCGCTGCGCTCGGTCCCCTTGATGAACCACTCCTGCCTCGCGGCCTCGACATTGCCGTCGAACGTGACCCGCCTTGCAACCACACCCGGCGGTGCAGCCGGTGGCCGCGATGGCGACTGCTGCGCGCGACTCATCACCGCCAGCCAGACCGGCGCGGCGCCGTGCATGCCCGACACGTCCCACATCGGCTCGCCGCTGGCGTTGCCGACCCAGACGCCAACCGTATAGCGGCGCGAAAAGCCGACCGCCCAGTTGTCGCGCATGTCCTTGCTGGTACCGGTCTTCACCGCGCTCCAGTAGCGCGTTGCCAGCGCGCTCTCGAGCCCGAAGGTCCGCGAGCGCGCCGTCCGGTCCGACAGGATGTCGGCGACGATGAAGCTCGTCGCCGCATCCATGACGCGCCTGCCCTTTACCGGCGGCGTATCGCTGCGCAAGCGCGGCGGCGATGCGAGGCCGCCGTCGGCCAGCGCCCGGTAGGCATTCGCGAGGTCGACCAGGCGCACGTCGGCCGCACCGAGCGCCAGCGAATAGCCGTAGTAGTCGCCGGCTTCGGACAGGCTGTTCAGGCCGAGCGCATGCAGGCGGTCGCGCAGCCGGTTCGGTGTGACGATCTCGACCGTGCGCACCGCCGGCACGTTGAGCGACGCCGCCAGCGCCGTGCGTACCGATACCGGCCCCTTGAAATCCTTCGCGTAGTTCTGCGGTGCATAGAGGCCGCCGGCGGCCTGCAGGTCGAGCGGCGAATCGTCGAGCAAGGACGCCGCCGTCAGCCAGCGCCCTTCCAGCGCCAGCTGGAACAGGAAGGGCTTGAGCGTTGATCCGGCCTGACGCAGCGCCACGACGGTATCGACGTCGCGCGCCTTCGACAGCCCGCCGCTCGCCCCGACCCAGGCGAGCACGTCGCCGCTGGCGTTATCGAGCACGATCACCGCACCGTCCTGCACATTGCGCCGACTCAGCTCGAGCAGATGCCGGCGCAGCGTTTGCGTCGCGAAGCGCTGGAGGCCGGCGTCCAGCGTCGTCGGAATGCGCGCCCCGGCCTTGGCGCCGGCGAGCACCTGCCGGGCGAAGTGCGGCGCCAGCGCCTCGGGCCGGGCGTCGGCCTGCGCGGCCGGGGCCGCCTTGCGTGCCAGCGCGAGCCGGGTTTCGCCGTGCAGCCCGCCACAGTCGTCGTGCGTTTTCATGTCCTTGAGGATGGTGCAGGCACGCGCCGCGACACGATCAACGGAGGCATTCGGTGCCCGGATCAGCGCCGCGGCAATCGCCGACTCGCGCGCATTGAGGCCGGACGGCAACTTGCCGAACAGGGTCGCCGACATCGCCGACAGGCCGACGATTTCACCGCGAAAGCTGACCAGGTTCAGATAGGCCTCGAGAATCTGCGCCTTGCTCCAGTTGCGCTCGAGCGCCTGCGCCGACACGCTCTGCCCGGCCTTCTGCCAGAAGCTGCGCCGTCCCTGGTCGCGGCGCAGGTCATCATCGATCAGCCCGACCAGTTGCATCGTCAGCGTCGACGCGCCACGGGTCTTGCTGCTCCAGAGATTGCCCCACGCCGCCGCCGCGACGGCCGACCAGTCAACCCCGCTGTGTGCGTAGAAGCGCCTGTCTTCCGACACCACCAGCGCATGCCGCAGCGCCGGCGACGTCTCGGCCAGTGCCACCCAGTCGCCGCGCCGCTGCGTCATGTCGACGCGGACGCGCTGGATTTCGACGCCGCGACGATCGAGCAGCACCGCGTCGGACGAGCGCCAGTCGGCCCTGACCGCATCGAACGTCGGCAGTGCCCACGCCGGCGAGATCGCCAGCAACGCCCCCCCAATGAAAACCTGCCTCAGCAGGCGAGCGGGCCAAAGCGGTTTGCTTTCGCCCGGAACGCAGGCGCCGGAATGGACGTACGGTCCATGAGGACGCCCCGAAGGAAGTGCCCTTGGGGTGCGCCGAGCACCGAACGGAAGCAAAACGCGAAGGCGCAGCCGTCTGATGGGGCGGGTTTTACTTCGCATCGACGACCTTGAAGGTCGGATTGGGGAACACGCCGAACACGTCCGGCGCGTACATTGCCTCGACCCGTGTCGGCGGCAGTTTGAACTCGCCGGCGCTGTTGAGCCGCACCGTGTACTCGACCGAGAACGTACCGCGCGGCACGTAGCCGTAATAGGCGCGGTAGCCGGCAAAGCGGCGCTCCTCGTAAGCCGGCCATGCCTCGCCCTCGCGCCGCTCGCCGCGTGTCGCGATTGCCGAATCGCGCCCAAGCCCGCCACCGAGCACGGTTGCGCCGGCCGGCACCGGGTCGTCGACGACCACCCACGTCATGTCGCTCTGCGCATCGACATCGAGCTTCACCCGCAGCACGTCGCCACGGCTGTACCGGCCCGCAACCTTCTGCTCGACCGCACTGACGGTCTTCTTGACGCGGAAGCCGGCACCGACCGGCGCCTTGAGCGGCACCGCGGCGGACACCTGCACCGTCGCCCACGGCGCACCCGCACCGTCGTGCCTGATCGCCAGCACGCCCTTGCCGCCAGCCGGCCACGGCAGCGAAACCGGTACCGGCGTCGCCGCAGGCCATGCCTGTTCACGTGTTGCCTCACCGAGCACCACCTTTGTGCTGCCGGCAACCGGTGTCGCGTCGAACTGCCGGGCAAATGCCGCCACGGCAAGCGAACCCCAGACGTTGGCCGTCGTCGTCCGCCACGTACCCTGCGTCTGCCGGCCGATCAGGCCGTTCAGCAAGCGTGGCAGATCGTCCTTCCAGCCCGGCAGGCTGCGCGTCACCAGCAGGAGCCGTGCCGCGTTGACGTCGGCGCTACGCATCAGCCACCACCAGTCGTCGTCCTTCTCGGCCGAGAACTGCAGCCGGGTTCCCTGATAGCTCAGGCGCCCGCGCAGCAACTGCTCCGCCTCGGCGACCTTCGCCGCGCGATCCGGCAGCGCCGGCAGCCGCTCGAGCAGGGACAGCCAGTCGACCAGCATCGCCGTCGGCCAGGTGTTCGGCTGGATCGTCAGCACCGCGAGCTGGCGTGGTTCGGCCCGGCCGTAGCGGCTCAGCGCTTCGAGCGCCGCCAGCCGGCGCGCGTCGAGATCCGGACGCGGCGCCCACGCATCGCGCTTGAGCCGGCCCTCGACGAAGCGTGTCAGCCCTTGCAGCATTTTCTCGCGACTGGCCTCCGGAACCGTCCAGCCGGCCTCGGACGACACGGCGAGCAGGTAGCTGGTCAGCGTATCGCTGCCCTGGGCCGCATCACCTTCGCGCGGCGGGAAATAGTTGGCCAGACCGTCGGCGTCGAGGTAGACCGGCAGCTCGGCCATCAGCGCGTCCCAGCGTGCCTTGTCCGCCAGGCCGATCGCGACCGATGCCCGCTGCTCGAGGCAGACATAGGGATAGTCGGCAAACCAGCGCCGCACTGCCGGCAGCTCGGCCGACAGCCGCGACTGCAGTTGCACCGAGACACCGCCCCGCCCCGGCAGCGCCGACGCCGGTAGCGCCACCGGGATGCTGACGTCGGCGTCGATCCGGCGCAGCGTCGCCTGCTGTACCGTGACCGGCACCGCCGGGTCGACCTGCTGGCTGAACGTCAGCCGGTCGACCGCCTTGCCACCGACCTCGGTCGCGGTCAGCGTCCATTTCAGCGACTTGAACCCGTCGGGCACACCCATCGGCCAGACCAGCTCGCGCGCCTCGCCGGCCGGCAGCGTCAGCTTGCTGACCGGCAGTGCCGGCAAGCCTTCGGCCTGCGCGCTGACCTGGACGCTCATCGCGCGCGTGCTGCCGTTGCGCAGGGTCGCCAACGCGCGGATCTGGTCGCCCTCGCGCACCAGCGGCGCGAAGCCCGACGTCAGCTGCAGGTCCTGCGTCACCGCCACGCTGGCCGAGCCGGTGCCGAAGTAACCGGTCCCGGCATCGGCAATCGCGACAAAGCGGAAACGGGTCAGGGAGTCGTTGATTGGCACGGCGATCTTCGCCCGGCCATTGGCGTCGAGCACCAGCTTCGGATTCCACACCAGCAGCGTATCGAACAGCTCGCGCGTCGGCGCCGAGCCACCCCCGCCGCCCGGCGGCAGCGCTTTGCGGCCGTAGTGGCGTTTGCCGACGACCTCGAGTTGCGCCGTTGCAGTTTCGACGCCGTAGCTGCGCCGCTGCAGCATCGCGTCGAGCAGGTCCCAGCTCGGATTGGGCTGCAGCTCGAGCAGCGCCTCGTCGACGGCGGCAAATGCAAGCTCGGTGCCGGCCGGCGCCGGCTTGCCGTCGGGCAGCTTCACCTGAACGGTGACGTGCGCGGTATCGCGCACGCCATAGCCGGGCTTGTCCGGCGTCACGGTGATGCCGAGCCTGTGCCCGGCCTCGCCGACGCGGATTTCGGCAATGCCGTACTTGAACGCCGGCTTGGCCAGATCGACCGTTGCCGTCGGAGCCTGATAGTCCCGGCCCTCGTTCCAGTACGCATCCCACCACGAAACCGGCGCCTTCCAGCCCCAGGTGAAGAACGAGTACCACGGCACGTCACGCACGCGACCGCGCACCGCCAGCACCGACACGTAGACGTTGGGCGCCCATGCGCTACTGACCGGCACTTCGATCACCGGCGACTTGCCTTCGAGTTCGACCACGCGCGTGTCGATCACGCCCTCGCGCTCGATCGCGACCCAGGCGGTGGCCTTGCGGAACGGCATGCGCACCTGGAAGCGCGCCGTCTCGCCGGGCTTGTAGCTTTCCTTCTCGGCCAGCAGGTCGATCCGGTCATTGTTGTCGACATCGAACCACAGCTCGTCCTGCTTGCTGACCCAGACCGACTGCGCCGCACGGGCCGTATGGCCTTCGCCGTCGTCGACGCTGGCGACGAGTTCGATGCTGCCGGCGTCCTTCAGCGCGATATCGCAGAACACCAGGCCGCGCGCATCGCTGCTGCCGCTGCAGACCTTGCCCAGATCGTCGACCTGCTCGTCGTGATCGTAGGCGTAGAAGCCGCCGACGAGCCGCTTGCGTGTCGACTGGTAGGTGTGGCGCACGGCGTTGACGACGACCTTGCGGCCGGCCACCGGCCTGCCGTTGGTATCGAGCACCACGGCCTTGAGGCTCGCTTCACGGCCGACCGACACCCAGTCGTCGACAGTGACGCCGATCTGCACCGCGGCCGGCCACAGCGGCACGGTGCGCGACAGGGTCTGCACCTCGCCGTTCGGATCGGCGTAGGTGGCCTCGGCGACCATGTCGTACGGGCGGTCGATTGCCGGCAGCGCCTTCACCGCCACCTTGCCGCCGCCGTTGGCATCGAGCGACAGTGCCGCCTTGTCGAGCACCACCTTGCCGTCGAGCGAGGACTGCGTCTCGTTGCGCCTGGCCTCGGCTGGGCTGAACGAATAGCCGTCGTAACCCTGCGGCCGCGCATAGCGTTCGCGCAGCATCGCCGATACCTGCACCGGCAGCCCCTTGGCCGCACCGCCGTTGACATAGGCCAGTGCGACATCAACGGGCAGGTCTTTGGGTGCGATGCCGGCCTTGGCCGGCACGGTCAGCGAGCCGGTCATCACCGGCAGGCGGAATTCCTCGACGCGGAACGTGCCCGAGTAGAACGTCAGTCCGTTGCCCCCTCCGTCATACCCGTCGGCATCGTCACTGCGCGTCCTGACGGCGGCCTTTTCGAGCACGATCGAATACTCGCCGAGCTTGGCGTCCTTGGGCAGGGCAAAACTCGAGTCGGCGTAGCGCCCCTGGCGCCACACCAGCGGCTGGCGGTACTCCTGCCCGCTGCCGTCGTGGACGATGCGCAACTGGTCCGGCAACTGGCTCGCCTTCGGCAGCGCGAAACCCTTGGTCGTTTCGACGCGCAGATAGTGCTTCATCGACACCGTCTCGCCGGCGCGGAACAGCATCCGGTCGAGCACCGAGTGCGCCTGCACCGACGGCCGGTCGCTGCTGCTGGTCGGAAACGGGAAGCGCCACGATTCGATGCCGCGGTTCCAGCCCGAGCGCACGAAGGACACGTCGGTGACGCCCTTGTCGGTCTTGCGCGCGGTCACGAAGTAGCCGTCGAGCGTCGTGCCGCTGCAATCGGGCTGACCCAGCGCCTGCGGCACCGCCGCAACGCCGTTGGCGCCGGTCTTGCCATGCCAGCGGGCGACGCCCTTGCAGTCGTAGATGCTGACGTCGGCCTGCGGCACCGGCCGGCCGCGATCGAGCGTCGTCACCCACACGGCGGCGTTGTCACGTCCCTGCTTGAAATGCACCGCCAGATTGGTGACCAGCACCGCGCTGCGCACGTACATCGGCTTGTTCGCGCCGAGCAGCGCCTTGCCGAGCAGGCGCGATTCGATCTCGACCACGTGCAGGCCCGGCGTCTTGAGCGGAATGCCGACAACCTCGAACGGCCAGCGTCCCTTGGCATCGGGCTTGCCGGGCAGCGCCAGCGGCGTCACGCCCTTCTGGCCCTTGAGCAAGCTCAGCCGGCGCGTTTCGACCTGTTCGGTCTTGCCGTTGCGCGTCACCGGCACGACGCCCTCGTGGTGGTCGAGCACCCGGGCAAGCCAGGTCATCATGCCCTTGTCGTCGTTGACCGCCAGCGTTTCGGCGCCGACGCGGATTTCGCCGACCTTGAGGTCGGATTCGACATTGCGCAGCGTCACCGGCAGCGCCGCATCGTCACCGAGTTCGATGATGCCGAACGGCGCAGCGGCGAATTTCGCCAGCGGCGGGTAGTCGGTCGTCTTGAACGCCAGCGGAAACGCCGACGCATTGGTGAGCTTGCGTCCGGCGTCGTCGACCAGATCACCGGGAAGCTTGATCGTGAACGCGCCGAGTGCGGCGAATGGCGGCTTGAACCGGACCGCATCGACGGTGCCGTTGCGCGCATCGCGGTCGGGCTCCGGCGCGCGTTCGCCTTCGGGTGTCACCAGCCGGATCTTGTCGGCGAGCTTCTGCGGCACCGGCGAGCTGAACGACAGCGTCACCGGCTTGAACGGAATGCACGCGGCCCTGGCGTTCTCGCGCGAACAGCTGAACGACGCGCTGAACTCGGGGCGGACGTCGAACGCGCGCATTTCGACCTTGCCGGCGCGCGGCTGGACGAGCACGACCTTCTTGCCGGCCGGCAGGCGCTGGGCACAGCGCACCGCCTCGATCGTCGCCGCCCGCTTCTGTTCGCCGAGGTGTTTGACCAGCGTCGCCGTGTCGGTCGCCGGCAGACGCGTCACCGGCACGCGTTCGGGCAGGCCCTCGATCTTGCAGTAGAGCTGCGGCTGCTTGCCGCCAAGCGCTCCGTTGTAGCGCAGTACGAAGGCCTGATCCTCGTCGATGGTCTCGCCGCGATCCGGCCAGCTTTCCGCAATCGCCAGCGCGCCGGTCGAGAACTGGAACGCCCGCTTGCCGTCGCGACCGTCGACCACGCTGCCGTCGACGCTCTTGAGGCCCGGCTTGAGCGTGAAGCGGCAGGTCGTCTCGGCCGGCAGATCACCGCTGATGTCGATCACCCAGCTGCGGTCGTCGATCCAGCGGCCCTTGCCGGGCAAGGTGCACGACACGGCAAACGGCGCAGCGGCCGAGACGTCCCCCATCCGCACCATCGGTGCCGAGAAGGTCGCACGCACCTGTTCGACCTGCCGGACCTCGCCCTGCGGCGAGAAGGTCGCGACATTGACCGCGGCCTGGGCCTCCCCCAGGCTCAGCGCCAGCGTACTGGCCGCAAGCAGACGGAATACACGCATCGGGGCACCCCGGTAGTGACAAGCCAACATTCTTACATAAAATTTTCAATCAATCCGGATAGTGGAAAGCAAAAAGCCGGCTTTTGCCGGCTTTTTGCGTGCACATTGCGTCAGATCAGCCTTGCAACAGCGATTCCACATAACGCGACACACCTTCCTGCACGGTGAGGAACGCTTCGGTATAGCCGGCTTCGCGCAGCAGCGTCAGGTCGGCCTCGGTATGGCACTGGTACTTGCCCTTCAGCGCATCGGGAAAATCGATGTACTCGAGAATGCCCTCGCCGACCATCTCGTCGAGCGTCAGGATCGACTTGCCTTCGGCAGAGCGGCAGGCATTGACCACGGTCGACGCAACGTCATTGAACGGCTGTGCCTGGCCCGAGCCGAGGTTGTAGATGCCGCAGACCTCGTCATTGTCGAGGAACCACAGATTGGCCTTGACGATGTCCTCGACCGAGACGAAATCGCGCAGGTGGCCGCCCGGCACGTAACCGCCGTACTCGCCGAACAGCTTGACCTTGCCCGACTCGCGGTACTGGTTGAAGTTGTGGAAGGCCACCGAGGCCATCCGGCCCTTGTGCCACTCGCGCGCGCCGTAGACGTTGAAGTAGCGAAAGCCCACCGCCTGCGCGGAAAGTTCTTCCCAGCGGCGGCGCAACACCTGATCGAACAGCAGCTTCGAGTAGCCGTAGACGTTCAGCGGACCTTCGCACTCCGGGTCCTCGCGAAAGCCGTTGTCGCCGTTGCCGTAGGTGGCCGCGCTCGAGGCGTAGATGAACTGCGCCTCTTCGGCCTGGCACCACTCGAACAGCCCCAGCGTGTACTGGTAGTTGTTCTCCATCATGTACTTGCCGTTGTGCTCCATGGTGTCGGAGCACGCACCCTGATGCAGGATCGCGGTGACCTCGCCGTCGTAACGGCCACTGGCGAGTTCGGCGATGAAGTCGTTCTTGTCGACGAAGTGGCTGATCTGGGTGTCGGCCAGATTGCGGAACTTGTCGCCACGGGTGAGGTTGTCGACGGCGATGATGTCGGTTTCGCCGCGGGCGTTCAGGCCCTTGACGATGTTCGAGCCGATAAAGCCGGCTGCGCCGGTCACCACGATAGCCATATCAGTTTTCCTTTTTCAGTCGGGTGCACAGCGCGAGGAACAGCCAAGCGCCGTGCGGCATCCATTGTTCGGTCCAGCGCCAGCTGTGCGCCATCGTCGCGACCTCCGACTTGCGGAAGTCGATGTCCTGGTCGTCGTCGAAGCCACCGGTGATGCCGTTGCACACGCCACCGGGCGCATTGTAGAACCCCGGCTCGTAACGCGGGTTGTTTCGGCCCCAGCCTTGCAGCATGCACGCGTCGTACGGATTGGCGCCGAGCACCCAGTCGAGCGCGTTCTGGCCATGCGCGGCGATGCGGTTGGCGAGTTCCGGCTCGCCGGCGAACAGCGCGGCGGCGCGGCCGCTCGAGGCGGCGATCGAGCCGAGCCGGGCGTTCTCGCCCTGCCACCAGTAGCCGGTGCCGTTGTCGTGCGGAATGAAGAACTGCACCTTGCCGTCCTGGCCCGGCAGCTTGACGAACTGGCGCGGGTAGCCGAACGGGTTGGCGACCTCGCTGGAAATGCGCAGCTCGTACTCGTAGGCGCCGCGCAGCGCTTCGCGAATCCGGCCGGCCAGCGGGCTTGCCGGCACGACTTCCAGATAGCGCATCAGCACGATGTACGGCAGCCCCGACTCGGCCGCGTGGAAATAGCTGCGCTCGCCCGCCGCATCGGCGGCAAACCAGCCATCCATCTGCTGGCGCTCGAGCAGGTTCAGCACGCGGCGCGTCGCAGCATCGGCATGGGCGCCGTCACCGGTCACCGCCAAGAGCTCGGTCGCGGCGAGCAGCGCACAGTAGTCGTCGATGATGTTCTCGACACCGTCTTCGAGGTACGCGACGTTGTTGGCTTCGAGATGGGCAAAACCGGTCTGCGCCGCCTTCAGGTAATCGGCACGGGCAAAGCCCTCGCCATCGCGGCCCAGCGTCGACGCCCGCGCCAGCGCGGCAATCGCGACACCGGCGCCGTGGCGGTAGGCGGACTGGTAGGTATCGTACTTGTCGCCCTTCTGCGTCTTGTACTCGCAGATGTCGCGGCGGTTTTCGTCCTTGCTCCACTGGTCGAACACCGTCATGTAGAAATACCCGGCCGGGTCCTGCATCCGGACGAGGAAATCGGCGCCGTGCAGGGCTTCGTCGACGATGCGCTCGTTGAACCACTTCGACTGCTGGGGCAGCTGCGCCAGTCCGTCGATCAGGTTCCAGACCACCTGCGGCGTCTGCTGCGGGTTCATAAACTGCGCGAACGACAGGTGGCTCAGGTACTTGGAGCAGTCGCCCGACGCGTCGTACCAGCCGCCGTGCACGTCTCGACGCTCGTCGCTGCCCCACTTCGGCCGCGAACGGTCGGCCAGGTCGTACAGCCCGGTGCAGCGCTGGCCCTTGATGTAATGGACGATGTCCGACAGCAGCAGCTCGCCGAACAGGCCCTCGCCGATCGCGAACGTATGCGACACCAGCGCCGGGCTCACGCCATCGACGACGACGAAGTATTCGCCCGGTGCGGTCAGCGCGGAAAAATCGGCCGACCAGAAATGCCAGTCCTTCCAGCGTGCAACGCCACCTTCGGCACGGACGTCGCCGCGATGCACGCATTCGCGCGTGTCGGCGTTGTAGACGCCGAAGGTCGTCAGCGCCGCATCGGCCGGCGCCTCGATCAGTGCCTGCTTGCGGGTCTGCGGCTCGAAGCCGAGGTGGTTGAACAGGATTTTCACGGTCAGTCTCGCCCTTGGTTGTTATCGGATATCAGAACAGACGCTTGTTCAGGAACCAGTTGCGTGCCGCGCCGATCATGCCGGCGTGATTGCCGGCGCTGGCGAGCACGACTTCGCTCATCTCGCGGAAGCCCGGCTCGATCCGCGCGCCGATCGCGGCGTGCAGTTCGTTCAGGAAGCGCTCGCCGCGACCGCTGATGCCGCCGCCGACGACGACCCGCTCGGGGTTGAGCACATAGATCAGGTTGACGATACCGGTCGCCAGCAGATCGAGCCATTCGTCGACGACGCGGCACATCTGCTCGTCGCCTGCGTCGCTGGCCGCGAACACCGCCCGACCATCCCAGTCGCTGCGCCCGCTGACGCGGATCGCCTCGGTGACAAGGCCGCGCATCGACGCATGGTTTTCCCAGCAGCGGTCGGCGATGCGCATATAGCCCCACTCGCCGGCGGCCGAACGGGCGCCGTGGTAGAGCTTGCCGTTGATGACGATACCGCCGCCGATGCCGGTGCCGATCGCCAGCGCGATATAGTGCTGCACGCCTTTGGCCGAACCCTGCCAGCCTTCGGCCAGCGCGACGCAGTTGACGTCGTTCTCGATCGTCACCGGCAGGTCGAACGCATCCTCGAGCGCCAGTTTCGGCGACATGCCGACATAGTCGGGCACGGCCTCGGCAGCGCCGAGAATCCGGCCACTGTCGGCATCGACCAGCCCCAGCGTGCTGATCGCGATGCCGCACACGTCGTTCTGCTCGACAACCGGCCGTGCCAGCGCAACCAGACGGTCGAGCAGCGCCGCGGCGCCTTCCTGCGCCTGCGTCGGCACCGAGTGCGCGAGCAGCACCTCGCCGCTGTCACTGACGATGCCGTACTTGATCTGCGTACCGCCGATATCAAAACTCAGTAGTTTCTGGCTCATTCGACCCGCGCCCAGTCGACGGGCGCCTTTCCGTGTTGTTCGAGATAGGCATTAGCGGCCGAAAAATGGCCGTTGCCGAGGAAGCCGCGGTAGGCCGACAGCGGCGACGGGTGCGCCGACGCCAGCACGCAGTGGCGCTGTGCGTCGACGTGCGCAGCCTTCTTTTGCGCATAGGCACCCCAGAGCATGAATACGAGGTGTTCGTGGCGCAACGCCAGCTCCGCGATCACCGCGTCGGTCAGCGCCTCCCAGCCGCGTCTGGCGTGCGACCCGGCCCTGTCGGCCTCGACGGTCAGCACGCTGTTCAGCAGCAGCACCCCCTGACCGGACCAGCCGGCCAGATTGCCGTGCTGCGGCGGCGTGATACCCAGATCTCGGGCGATTTCCTGCCAGATGTTGCGCAGGCTCGGCGGCGTCCTCACGCCGTGCGGCACCGAAAAGCTCAGTCCGTGCGCCTCGCCGGCACCGTGGTAGGGATCTTGCCCGAGAATCACCACGCGGACATCGTCGGGCGCCAGGTCGGCAAGCGCGGCAAACCAGTTCGCGCGCGGCGGGTAGATGGTCTTGCCGGCGGCGAGCTCGGCATCGAGAAAGCGGGACAGCGCGTCGAACGCCGGCTTTGCCGTCACGCCGGAGAGCGGCCCCTGCCACGCGGCGGGAATCTGCCCTGCCAGCGCGCTCACGCTTCGCCCCCGCGCCCGTGGCGGATCTGTTCGCGATGGCGGCGGAACACGTAACGCTCGAACGCATCCTTCGCGCCGGCGTGATCGAAGCACCAGCGCGCGGTCACCACCGTACCTTGCGGCGACGCGTCAACATCGAAAATCTCGGCCGGCAGCGCCAGCAGGTGCGGCAACGCAGCGCCCGGCGCGATCGCCAGACAGCCGCGCTCGCCGGGCTCGAGATCGGCAGCGAGCCAGCGCACCGACTCGAGGCCGACCGTTACCGCCACCTTGGCCGGCAGCGACGGCGTCATCAGCCGCGCCAGCCAGACGAGCTGCAGATCGAGCTTGGCCTGATGCACATCGGCCGCATCGGCGCGGTCGACGACCTCGAAGTCGGCCAGTACGTCGAAATAACGGGCAACCTCCAGCGGTTGCCAGCACCGCTGCCGCTGCCATGCCAGCGGCAGCTCGGCTTCGAAGAACACGCCATCGGGAAACGCTTGCATGCTGCTCTCGCAAACCCAAAACGGCGATTATACCCGCCCGGCGCCACCGAGCTGACGCACGCGCTCGTAAAGGCAGATGGCCGCGGCGGCACCGACGTTCAGCGACTCGACCCCGGCCGCCATCGGAATGCGCAGCCGTTTGACGGCCCTGGCGGCGAGTCCGGCCGAAATCCCCTGCCCCTCGGCACCGAGTGCCAGCGCCAGATCGCCGCGCAGATCGGCCGCATACAGGTCGACCGCGCCGTCAAGCAGGGTTGCCGCCAGCGGCCCGTCGAAGCCGTCGAGCAAGTCGAGCAGCGGCGCACGCTCGATCAGCGGCAGCACGAAGTGCGCGCCCATGCCGGCACGCAGCACCCGCGGCGACCAGACATCGGCGCAGCCCGTCGATAGCCAGACCTGGTCGACGCCGGCCGCCGCCGCGGTACGCAGCAAGGTGCCGACGTTGCCCGGGTCCTGCACGCCGTCGAGCAGGAGCACCAGACCATCGCGGCGCGGCACCGGTGCCGGCGGAATCGCGGTCAGCGCAATCACGCCGCTCAGGCTCGGCAACTCGGTCAGCTCGGCAAAAAGCGCCTCGGCCAGCGGGTGCGTCGGCAAGGCGGCCCGCGCGACCAGCCCCGCCACCTCGGGGCGCTGCAGGCCGGCATCGGTGACGAGCAGCCGTTGCAGCGGCCAGCCCGCCGACAACGCAGCATCGATCAGGTGCGGGCCGTCAAGCAGGGTCAGGCCAAGCTTGAGCCGGTCGCGCCGTTGCGTCGCGAGCTTGTGCAGCTGCTTGTAGAGCGGATTGTGGACGGAGTGGATGGCGTCTTGCAGCATCAGAGGGCGGCCCTGCCGGCGAGCGCACGGCTCGTCAGCTGGCAGATTTGTTTGAAGGACAGATAGGACTGCGCGTCCAGCGGCAGGGTACGGTCGGCAAAGAACATCCCGACGGCCTTGTCGCCGACGAACAGCGACATCGCGTAAAAATCGCCGTCACCGATCAGCGCGGTGAGCGCCGGCGTCAGTTGCGGCACGAGCTTGGGCCGGCTGTCGGCGTTGAGCCAGACGGCCTGCGGTCTTTGCATCAGCTGACCGAACAGCTGCGGACCGGCCAGCGGCAGATTCAGGCTGCGGATCGGGTCGTCGACGCTCGCACCGACGCAGAAACGCGCCACGAGCGCGCCGTCCTGCGGAATCGCCAGCAGCACCCGCCGCAGCTGCAAGCCCTCGACCAGCGCACGCACGGCCAGCCGCATGATCTGGTTGGCCGGCAGCCCCTGCAGGCCGGCCAGATGCAGCGCCTGCATCCGCGCCGCGAGCACATCCCTGACCGGCCGGGGGGAAGGCCAGGCGCCGGCCACCATCGGCAGCCAGGTCGCAACAGGCACGACCCGCGCCGCCAGCGGCGCATGCGCCTGCGCCAGCACCGGTTCGTGAAGCTGCCGCCAGACGTCGCCCTCTGCCGTATCGAAGACCGCGGCGATGCTCTGGACGGCCTGCGACACCTCGTCGCCCCACCAGCCCTTTTCGAGCCCTGCCGCAAGCCGCAACGATGCCTGCTGCAGCTTCTGTCGCGGCGGCATGTCATCGGCACCGACGCAGAGCTGGACGAGCACTTCCGGAAAATCCCAGGCCGCGAGCAAGGCCGTGACGTCGGCAACATCGCCGTGCAGCTGCGCCAGCAGGCCCGGCACCACACTCAGCAGCGCGGCAACCTGCAGCTCCTCGACCCTGGCATCCATCCGGCGGAGCCCGAAGCCCCCTGCGATTCGCGCCGCGAGCTGCGCGCGCGCGATCAGCGCCAGGCAGCACTCCAGCCGCGCGGCATCGCCGGCAAGCACGGTTTCGAGCGCGAGCCCCCGCGCATGGCGCTCGACGAAAGGCAGTACGCCGACCAGCATCACCGCCGCCTCGATCGTCACGACGTCGACGCTCATGCTGGTCTTGGTCCGCAGGCTCGCATCGCGCAGTACCGTCGCGGTCAGCAGCGGATCGGTCAGCACGACGTCGGCCACCTCGGCCGGCTTCAGGCGATCGACACGCCGCAGCAGCCCGAGCAGGCCATCGCGGGTGGCCTGCATCGCCGGCAAGGGGCAATCCCGCCATGCCGCCGCGTTCACGGATTCACTCCTGGACGCCATACGAGCAACTCACTGTGTTTCCAGTCTCCGACCGGATGCCGCTGCCACGGCGGCACGCCGTCGATGCCGAAGCTGTTGCTGATCAGCAGCGCGCCGTCCGCCATCTCGCTGCACGCCTTGTGCCACAGCGCCACCATCGGCGCAGGCGACAGATAGGCATAGGCCACATCGTACGCCGAGAGGTCGACGTCGAATGCATCGCCGCGGCACCACCCGACCGGACTCGCGCGCAAGCGCCATTTGCCGATCAGCCAGGGCAGCAGCGCCATCTCGACGCCGCTCAGCGACAGGTCCTTGCGCCGGCGCGCCAGCCACACCAAGGCGGAACCGGTGCCGGCACCGAGGTCGATGACCCGCGCACCGGGCGGGATCAGCGTTTCGAGTCGCGCCAGCGCATGCCGGTTGGACAGATAGAGCGGCACACGGTAGCGAAACGCACCGGCACCAAGCGCCCACGTCAGCAGCGCGGCGGCCAGCCAGACCCACGGCGGCACGCCACCCAGCAGCGCGAACACGCACAGCGGCGGCATCAGTGCGTGCATCGGCACGAAGCGACGGCCGGTCAGCGCGGCCAGCCCGGCAGCCGTGCCTCCGGCCAGCAGCGACTGCATCCAGGCGGGCTGCGACCAGAGCAGCACCAGCGCGGCCAGCCAGCCGGCGCCCTGCAGCGCCAGCAGGCGCAGGACCGCGGTCATGTTCCGGCAGACTGCGGTTCGCTGGCGGCATCGCTCCCCATGCCGGCCTGCTGGCGGATATCGCCCTCGGCGTCCTTGTTGAGCACGACGATGCTGATCCGCCGGTTGACCGGATTGAGCCGGTTGCCGCTATCGAGCGGCACTTCGTCGGCAAAGCCGTTGACGCGCAGGATCTTCTGCTCGGCCAGGCTGCCATGGATCAGCTCGCGCCGCGCCGCGTTGGCGCGATCGGCCGACAGCTCCCAGTTGCTGAACCCGCGCTGGCCGCTCGCGTACTGCTGCGCATCGGTGTGCCCGGAAATCGAGACCGAGTTGGGCACCTCGTTCAGCAGTTGCGCAATCTCGTCGAGGATCTCGACGGCATAGGGCTCCAGCTCGCTGACGCCCGACTTGAACATCGGCCGGTTCTGCTTGTCGACGATCTGGATGCGCAGGCCTTCGGCGACCATGTCGAGCCGGAGCTGGTCCCTGAACTGGGCAAGCTTGCTGTTCTTCTTCGCCTTGTCGTTCATCAGCGACTCGAACTTCTTCTTCAGCGCCGAAAGCCGGTTCTTGTCCTTCTGCAGGTCCTCGACCGTCGGCGCCCCTTTCTTGAGCTGGCCGGTTTTTTGTGACAAGTCCTTGCCGCCACCCTTGATCAGCGAATCGGCATCACCGGCACCTTCGCCACCGCGGCTGGCCACCTTGAGCGGATTGGAGAAATAGTCGGCAATGCCCTTGAGGTTGCCCTTGGACACCGAGCCCAGCAGCCACATCAGCAGAAAAAACGCCATCATCGCGGTCACGAAGTCGGCGTAGGCAATCTTCCATGCGCCGCCGTGGTGGCCGTGCCCGCCCTTCTTGACCCGCTTGACGACAATGGGCCGTTGCGATTCGTCGCTCATTCCAGCACCCCGTACACGCGGTGATTACTTGGCCTTGGCATTCTTGACGAACTCCTCGAGCTCCTTGAACGACGGCCGCTCGGTCGAATTCAGCGCCTTGCGGCCGAACTCGACCGCCACCTGCGGCGCATAGCCGTTCAGGCTCGCGAGCAGCGTGACTTTCACGGTATTGAACGACTGGCTCGACTCCTCGACCTTGCGCTCGAGAATCTGCGCCAGCGGCCCGACGAAACCGTAGGCCAGCAGAATGCCGAGGAAGGTCCCGACCAGCGCGGCACCGATCAGCCCGCCAAGCTCGGACGGCGGCAGGTGCAACGAGCCCATCGTGTGCACGACGCCCATCACCGCCGCAACGATGCCGAACGCCGGCAGGCCGTCGGCCAGCTTGGTGATCGCCGTTGCCGGTATCGCCGCCTCGTGGTGATGGGTATCGATTTCGACGTCCATCAGGTTTTCGATTTCGAAGGCGTTGAGGTTGCCGCCGACCATCAGCCGCAGGTAGTCGGTGATGAACTCGACCAGGTGGTGGTCCTTGGCGATCCGGTCGTACTTGGCGAACACCGGGCTGCTGTGCGGATCCTCGACATCGGCCTCGATCGACATCAGGCCTTCCTTGCGCACCTTGGTCAGCAGCTCGAACAGCAGCGCAAACAGGTCCATGTAAAAGGCCTTGCTGTAGGCGCTGCCCTTGAACAGCGTCGGCAGCGCCTTCATCACGGCCTTGAGCGGCTTGCCGCCGTAGCCGACGATCATCGCGCCGAGTGCGCCACCGAAGATGATGACGATTTCGGTCGGCTGCCACAGCACAGCAAGGTGGCCGCCGTGGGCGGCATAGGCGCCGAAAATGCAGGCGCACATGAAGATGTAGCCGATGACAACGAACATCGTCCTATCCCTGAACTAGTAAAATTTGTCGGCCGATTGTCGGCGATCCGCCCGTTGCACCGCAACGCCCATGGCGCGGTGCAAGGCGCCCTTTGCAACAGTCCCTGCAACAGTCAGAACAGCGCGGCCTGCGCCAGCAGCGCCTTGACCGGCCCGAAACTGCGGCGGTGTTCCGGCGTCGGCCCCAGCTTTTGCAGCGCAGCGAGATGCGCCGCGGTCGGGTAGCCCTTGTGCTGCGCGAGGCCGTAACCGGGATAGCGCGCGTCGAGCTCGACCGCCTCGCGGTCCCGCGACACCTTGGCCAGGATCGACGCAGCGGCGATCGACGCTACCTTGGCATCGCCCTGGACGATGGCCTCGGCCGGTATCGCCAGCCGCGGCGGAACCCGGTTGCCGTCGATCAGCGCCGCGGTCGCCGCAAGCGGCAACGCCTCGATCGCGCGGCGCATTGCCAGAAACGTCGCCTGCAGGATGTTGATCTCGTCGATCTCGGCCGCGCTGGCACTGGCAACCGCCCAGGCCAGCGCACGCTGCTGGATCAGCGGAAACAGCTGCTCGCGCTTCTTTTCCGACAGCTTCTTCGAGTCGTTCAGGCCGACGATGCCGTGGTCGTCGGGCAGGATCACCGCGGCGGCGTAGACCGAGCCGGCCAGCGGCCCGCGCCCCGCTTCGTCGACACCGCAGATCAGGCCCATGTGCGCGTCCCGAGCAGGCGGATCACCGCGTCGGCCGCACGTTCGGCCGCGTTGCAGCGCAGCGCCTTGTGGTGGGCGGTAAAGCAGTCGGCCAGCTTGCCGGCCAGCCGCTTGTCGACGACCAGATTGGCCAGCGCCTGGCTCAGGTTCTCGGCGGTAGCCTCGTGCTGGATCAGCTCGGGCAGCACGAAACGCCCCTCGAGCACGTTGGGCAGGCTGACATAGGGCAGGCGCAGCTTTTTCTTCACCATCCGGTAAGTGAAATTGGTGATCCGGTAGGTGACGACGGTCGGCCGCTTGGCGAGCATCGCCTCGAGCGCAGCGGTACCGGACGCGACAAGAATCGCGTCGGAAGCCTGCATCGCTTCGTGTGCATGGCCGAACATCAGCCGGAACGGCAGTTCCTGCGCGCCCTGGCGCCACATCTCGCTCTCGAAATACAACCGCGTTTCGCGGGTAATGAACGGCACAAGGAAGGTCGCATCCGGGAAACGCTCATACAGCTTCTTCGCCGTCTCGACGAACAGCGCGCCGAGCATCTCCAGCTCGTTCTGCCGGCTCCCCGGCAGCAGGGCGAACACCGGCCCGCCCGACTCGACGCCCAGCTGCTCGCGCAAGGCCGCCTGATCCGGCTCGACCGCCATCAGGTCGGCCAGCGGGTGGCCGACATAGGTCGCCGGAATCCGGGCCTCACGGTAGATTTCTTCCTCGAACGGAAACAGCAGCAGGATGTGCGACACCGACGCGCCGATCTTCTTCAGCCGTTCGGGACGCCAGGCCCAGACCGACGGCCCGACGTAATGGACGGTCGGAATGCCGGCCGCCTTGGCCGCGGCCTCGAGGCCGAGGTTGAAATCCGGCGCGTCGATACCGATCAGCAGGTCGGGCTTTTCGGCGAGAATCGCCCGCTTGAGCCGGCGACGGATGCCGAGCAGCCGGGGCAGATGCCTGAGCACCTCGACATAGCCGCGCACCGCAAGGCTCTCCATCGGCACCATGGTGCTGGCGCCGGCCGCCATCATCTTGGGACCGGCGATGCCGGCGAACTGGGCGCCGGGCAGGCGGGCCTTGAGTGCCAGCATCAGCTGGGATCCGAGCAGGTCGCCGGACGCCTCGCCGACCACGATGGCGATGCGGGGCCCGCGACTCCCGGCTTCAAAGAGTCGATCGTTCATCGCCTCGTCGTCTTTAGCGAATGATGCCGCGCTGACTCACGGCAAAGAAGTCGACAAAGGCCTGCAGTTCGGGCGCGCCGGGCGCATCGGCCTCGATCTTCGCGCGCGCCTCGTCGAACGGCAGCCCCTGCCGGTACAGTTGGCGATAAGCCTGCTTGACCCGGGCGATCGCGTCGACACTGAAACCGCGGCGCTTGAGCCCCTCGAGATTGACACCGCGCGCAACGGCGCGATTACCCTCGCAGATCACGTAAGGCGGCAGATCCTGGACGATGATCGAACCGCCACCGGCCATTACGTGGGCGCCGATCGTGCAGAACTGGTGGATCGCGGAGAGGCCGCCGAGGATCGCCCAGTCCGCAACGCTGACGTGGCCGCCGAGCGTCACCGCATTGGCGAAAATCGTGTTGCTGCCGATCGTGCAATCGTGGCCGATGTGGGCATAGGCCATGAACCAGTTGTTGTCGCCGATCCGCGTGACGCCCTTGTCCTGCGCCGTGCCGACCGACACCGTCATGTTCTGGAAAAAGGTATTGCCGTCGCCGATGTGCAGCTCGGTCGGCTCGCCCTTGTACTTCTTGTCCTGCGGCGCGCAGCCGATATGGCTGTGCGGGTGGAAGCGGTTGCCGATGCCGATGCGCGTGACACCCTCGATCTGCACGCCGGCACCGACGACCGACCCGGCGCCGATCCGCACATCGGGACCGATGACGGCAAACGGACCGACCTCGACGTCGTCGGCCAGATCGGCACGCGCATCGACCAGCGCAGCGGGATGAATCTTCGGCATGTTCGCTCCGTAAACTTAGCGGCTGATCACGCGGTGTGCGCTCATCAGGTCGGCTTCGGCCGCCAGCTCGCCATCGACGAAGGCCTTGGCGACGTACTTCCAGATGCCGCGCTTGTGCGCGACGATCTCGACGCACAGCGTCAGCCGGTCGCCCGGCAGCACCTGGCGCTTGAAACGCGCGTTGTCGATGCCTGCAAACAGGTAGAGCGAATCCTCGGGACTTCTTCGACACTCTTGAACGACAGGACACCGGCGGCCTGCGCCAGCGCCTCGAGGATCAGCACACCCGGCATCACCGGGTACTGCGGGAAGTGCCCCTGAAAGAACGGCTCGTTGACGGTGACGTTCTTGACCGCCTTGATCGACTTGCCCGGCTCGAGCTCGACCACCCGATCCAGCAGCAGAAACGGGTACCGGTGCGGCAGGCATTCCATGATCTCGCGGACATCCATCACTTGGCTCATTCTTTTTCTCCAGCGGCGGCGCTCAGGCTCGCCATGTTTTTTTCCAGCTGTCTGACACGTTGTGCCAACTCGCCGAGGTGTCGCAGCTGTGCTGCATTCTTGACCCAGTCCGAGTGAGGCTGCATCGGATAAGGGCCGCCGTAGGCGCCGGGCTCGCGGATCGACTTGGCGACCAGCGTACCGCCGAGAACCACCGCGCCGTCGCAGATTTCCAGGTGGCCGCTGATCATTGCCGCACCGCCGATCTGGCAGCGCGCGCCGATCTTCGTCGACCCGGCAATACCGACGCAGCCGGCCAGCGCCGTGTGCGCGCCGATCTCGACGTTGTGGCCGATCTGGATCAGGTTGTCGATGCGCGCGCCCTGGCCGATCACCGTATCTTCGAGCGCGCCGCGGTCGATCGTCGTGCACGCGCCGATCTCGACGTCGTCGCCGATCAGCACACGGCCGATCTGGGGGATTTTTTCCCAGTGATCACCGGCCCAGGCATTGCCGAAACCGTCGCCGCCGAGCACCGCACCCGGATGGACGACGACCCGGTCGCCGAGATGGCAGTCGTCCATCACCGTGACGTTCGGATGAAGCAAGACGTTGCGCCCCAGTGTCACGCGCTCGCCGACATAGGCATTGGCCATGACTATGCTGCCCGCGCCGACCACCGCACCGGCACCGACCACCACGTTCGGGCCGACCTCGGCCGATGCGTGCACCTGGGCCGACGGATCGACGCAGGCTTGCGGGTGGATGCCGGCCTTGGGCTGGCGTTGCGGATAGAGCTGCTGCGCCACTTGCGCGTAAAACAGGTAGGGATCCCTGGCAACCACGTGCGGTCGCTGCAGCCCCGCTGCGTCGGCGGCGCGCACCACGATCACGCCGGCGGCGCTGGTTTCCAGTTGCGGCTTGAAGCGCGGGTTGGACAGAAAAGCCAGCGCATCGGGCCCGGCCGACTCCAGTGGCGCGACCCGCGCAACCCGGACGTCGTCGCCATGCCATTGCGCACCAAAACGCTCGGCCAGCGCCGAGATTGCAATCGGCCCTGCCATCATTTGTCCGACAGCAGACGCAGCACCTTGTCGGTGATGTCGATCCGCGGATTGCGCCAGGCGGCTTCTTGCAGAATCAGGTCGTACTTCTCGCCGCTGGCGATCTGCTGGATCGCGCTGTTGACACGCTCCTGGATGCCGGCAAGCTCCTCGTTCCGGCGCGCATTGAGGTCTTCGTTCAGTTCGCGCTGCATGCGCTGGAAGTCCTGATTCAGCCGGATCAGATCCCTTTCCTTGGCCTTGCGGTCATTTTCGGATACGCCCGGCTTGTCCATCTGCGCCTGCAGGTTCTTGCCCTGCGCCGAAAGACGCTGCAGCTCCTGGCGGCGACTTTCGAATTCCTTCTCCAGCTTCTTGCCCGCCCGCTGCGCGGGTGCCGACTCACGCAGGATGCGATCGGTATCGACAAAGCCGATTTTCATGTCGGCAGCCCAAGCCGACGCACTCAGCAGCACCGCGGCGATCAGCCAGCATGCATGTCGCTTCATACCGTTTCCTCGCAACTTAGAACACCTTGCCCAGCTGGAACTGGAAGCGCTCGATCTGGTCGCCATCCTCGGACTTCAGCGGCAGCGCGTAAACGAGCTTGAGCGGGCCGACCGGCGAGATCCAGGTGAACGCGGCACCGACCGAGTAGCGCAAGGTCGAGAAGTCGATATCCTCGCCCTCGCCCCAGGCGTCACCGGCATCGGCAAAGACCGACAGGCGCATCGACTTGTCGTTCTTGACGCCCGGCATCGGGAACAGGAACTCGAGGTTGCTCACCAGCTTGCGGGTGCCGCCGATACCGTTGCCGTCCTCGTCCTTCGGGCCGATCGTGCCGTACTTGAAGCCGCGCACCGAGTTCACGCCGCCGACATAGAAGTTCTTGTAGAACGGATAGCTGTTGCTGCCGTAGGAGTCGCCGTAGCCCGCGTCAATGTTCCACATCAGCGTGAATTCGCTCGACAGCGGAATGAAGAGCTGGCTCTGGCCGAGGATCTTGTAGTAGTCGAGATCGGAGAACGGCAGCGACACCTCGCCGGCCACGCGCGTATACCAGCCCTTGGTCGGGTACGAGCCGCTGTCGCGGGTATCGCGCGCCCACGAGACGGTCATCGGGTAGTTGTTGTACTGGTTGCCGTTCGCGGCAACGAAGTCCTTGATGTAACCCGGCGAATCGTTATTGGTGATCAGCTCGAGGTTTTCGTAGTTGAGGCCGACATTGATCCGGTTGGTTTCCGACACCGGAAAGCCCATCGACATGCCGGCGCCGTACGACGAGGTCGCGTAGTCGCCGATATCCAGATCGGACGCATCGGTTTCACGCTGATAGATGTTCCAGCCCAGCGACACGCCATCCGGTGTCGCATACGGGTTGGTCAATGCCAGCGAGTACACCTTGTTCGACTGACTGGTGTTGACCTCGGCGGTGAACTGCTTGCCGCTGCCGAGAAAGTTGCTCTGCGACAGCGACAGGATGACCACGATGCCTTCGGACTGGCCGTAACCGGCGCCGATGTTGAACGTACCGGTCTTCTGCTCGGTGACCTGGACGTTCATGTCGACCTGGTCGGTCGCCTCGGGCACGATCGGCGTATCGATCGTCACCTCGTTGAAATAGCCGAGCTGATTCAGGCGCTGCTTCGAACGCTTGATCTTGGCGCCGTCGTACTGCGCCGATTCGAGCTGACGCAGCTCGCGCCGGATCACTTCGTCGCGCGTGAGGTTGTTGCCGCTGATATTGATCCGCCGCACGTAGACCTTGCGACCCGGATCGACGTACAGCGTAAATGCAACCGTGTGCTTTTCCTTGTCGATTTCCGGCACCGCATTGACGTTGGCGAACGCATAGCCTTCGTTGCCGAGCAGCTCGGAGATCGCCGCGGTGGTCTTGTTGAGCTTTTCGCGCGAGAACACTTCGCCGGCCTTGATGCCGATCAGCTTCTCGACCTCTTCGCGCGGCACGATGGTGTCGCCGACCAGCTTGACGTCGCTGACGGTGAACTGGTCACCCTCGCTCACGTTGACCGTCAGGAACATGTCCTCGCGGCTTTCCGAAATCGCCACCTGGGTCGAGTCGATATTGAACTCGAGATAGCCGCGATCAAGGTAGTAGGAGCGCAGCTTTTCCAGGTCGGCGCTCAGGGTCTGCTTCGAGTACTGGTCGGTTTTGGTGTACCAGGACATCCAGTTCGGCGTCGTCAGCGAGAACAGGTCACCGACATCGCCATCGGAAAACGCCTTGTTGCCGACGACGTTGATCTGCTTGATCCGCGCGACCTCGCCTTCGGAGATGTCGAACTGCACACCGACACGATTGCGCTCGAGCTTGGTGATCGTCGTCTTGATGATGACCGAGTAGCGGCCGCGCGAGTAGTACTGCTGCTTGAGTTCGTTGACACCGGCGTCGAGCACGGCCTGGTCGAAAATCCGCCCTTCGGCGAAGTTCTGCCCCTTGAGCGCGGTCTTGATCTGGTCTTTCTCGAGCAGTTTGGCGCCGTTGATGTTGACCTGGGCGATCGTCGGCCGCTCCTCGACCGTGACGATCAGCACGCTGCCGTCGGACTCGACCCGGACGTCGTTGAAGAAGCCGGTCGCGAACAGCGACTTGATCGCCTCGGTCGCCCGGCT
This sequence comes from Jeongeupia sp. USM3, assembly GCF_001808185.1. Taxonomy (NCBI): domain Bacteria; kingdom Pseudomonadati; phylum Pseudomonadota; class Betaproteobacteria; order Neisseriales; family Chitinibacteraceae; genus Jeongeupia; species Jeongeupia sp. USM3. The sequence goes on from NZ_CP017668.1 coordinate 633,599, forward strand.
GTCGTCGAAACGGTCGCCGACCTTGACGGGCAGATAGCTGAACACGGTGCCGGGGTCGGTGCGTTGCAGCCCCTCGACCCGGATGTCCTTGATCACGAACGGTGCCACGGCGTGCGCGGCAACGCTTGCCGAGCTCAGTGCGGCGGCAAGCAGCAGATGAAGCGGTTTCAATGTCATTGTCGGTCGGATGCTGGCTCGATCAGCCCAGGAAAAGTCGGTGGATGTCGTTGAACAGCGCAAGCGCCATCAAGGCGAACAACAGGGTCAGCCCGATGCGCTGCCCGATTGCCTCGACCTGCGGCGACACAGGCCGGCCGGTCAAAAGTTCGACGACATGATACAACAAATGCCCGCCGTCCAGCAGCGGCACCGGCAGCAGGTTCAGCACCGCAAGGCTCAGGCTGATCAGCGCCAGGTATTCGATATAGGTGCTCAAGCCCAGCCGCGCACTTTCTCCGGCATAGGTGGCAATCGTCAGCGGGCCGCTCACCTGATCGAGCGATGCCTTGCCAACGATCATCCGGCCGAACATGCTCAGCGTCAGACGGGTCTGGATGGCGATTTTCTCGACGGCGGCCGATACCGCCCCGAGCGGCGCATATTGCAGGCGGACCTGTGCCGCCTGCCAGGCCTGCTTGTCCACCGCCGGCTCCAGCCCCAGACGTCCGATCGTCCGGCCGCCGACCCCAACCGCCTTCGGCACAACGGTCAGCGCGCGCACCGTGCCGTCGCGCAGCACGCCCAGCGTCAGCGGCGCAGCCCCTTCCTGCAGCACCGACTGGAGCTGCCCCCACTGCGCCAGCGCCCGCTGATCGAGCGTCACGATGACGTCGCCGGCTCGCAGTCCGGCCGCATCGGCAGCACTCCCCGGCTCGACCCGCTCGATCGTCGTCGTCAGCGGATATGGCGAGAAACCGAGGCGGATCAGCAGGCGCGGCTCGTAGACGCTGCGCCCCAGCTCGGCCAGCGGCAGCGTCCGCTCCGATTCGCGCCCCTGCGCATCGCGCACCCGCACGGCGACCGGCGCGTCGTCACCGGCCGCGTCGAGCAGCGCAACGAAGGCTTCGTCCCAGCTGGCCACCGGTCGGTCGGCCACGGCGACGAGCAGATCGCCAGGACGAAAGCCGGCACGCTCGGCGATCGATGCCGGCAACACCTGCCCGGCCACCGGGCGGATCGCATCGACGCCATGAACATACAGGCCGGCATACAGCAGCCCGGCAAGGATCAGATTGGCCAAGGGACCGGCCACGACGATCAGGATCTTCTTGAACGGATGCTGGCGATTGAACGCCAGGCCAGCGTCCTGCGGCGGAATCGGCGCCTCGCGCTCGTCGAGCATGCGCACATAGCCGCCGAGCGGGATCGCCGCCAGTTGCCAGTTCTCGTCGCCACGCCGCCAGCGCAGCAAGGGCTTGCCGAAGCCGATCGAGAACGTCAGCACCTTGACGCCGCAGCGCCGCGCCACCCAGTAATGACCCCATTCGTGCACGGTCACGAGCACGCCCAGCGTCACGATAAAGGCCAGGACGGTCAGCAACATCTCAGCGTCGCGCGCCCAGCCATGCGTCGGCCCGCTCGCGAGCCAGCGCATCGGCATCCATCAGGGCATCGAGGCTTTCCGCGCAGGTCTGCCCTTCGCATTCGGCCAGTACTGCGTCGATCAGCGCCGGAATGCCGGTGTAGCCCAGGCGGCGGTCAAGAAAAGCCGCGACAGCCACTTCGTTGGCGGCGTTGAGCACTGCCGTTGCCGCACCACCGGCGCGCAGCGCCTCGAATGCCAGGCGCAGACAGGGGAAACGCGCCAGATCGGGCGCTTCGAAATCGAGCCGGCCGACACTGAAGAGGTCCAGCGAAGCGGCACCGGATTCGGCACGCTCGGGATAGGCCAGGCCGTAGGTGATCGGAATGCGCATGTCCGGCGCACCCAGCTGGGCCAGCACCGAGCCGTCGACATACTCGACCATCGAATGGACGATGCTTTGCGGATGAACGACGACGGCGATGTCATCGACGTCGGCATTGAACAACCAGCGCGCCTCGATGACCTCGAGCCCCTTGTTCATCATCGACGCCGAGTCGACGGAAATCTTCCGCCCCATCGACCAGTTCGGATGCCGGACTGCCTCCTCGGGCGTCACATCGGCGAGCGTGGCCAGTGGCCGCTGGCGGAACGGCCCGCCCGATGCGGTCAGCAGGATGCGCTTGACGCCGGCAGCGCACAGCGTACCGGCGTACGGCGCCTCGCGATACGCGCGCGGCAGCACCTGGAAGATCGCGTTGTGCTCGCTGTCGATCGGCAGCAGCGTCGCACCGCAACGGGTCGCCTCGTCCATGAACAGCCGGCCAGCCAGGACCAGGGTTTCCTTGTTGGCCAGCAGAACCCGCTTGCCGGCACGCGCCGCAGCCAGCGTCGGCCTCATCCCTGCGGCACCGACGATGGCAGCCATCACCGTCGTCACTGCCGGATCACTGGCGACACGTTCAAGTGCAGCTTCGCCGCACAATACCTCGGTCTCGCTGCCCGAGGCCCTGAGCCGGGCGCGCAAGGTCTCGGCAGCCGGCTCGGCCAGCACGACGACATAGCGCGGCGAAAATGCAAGACACTGGTCGTGCAGCTTCTCGAGCTGGGTCGCCCCGGTCAGTGCATGAATGCGGAAGCGCTCTGGATGCCGGGCAACGACGTCGAGCGTGCTGACGCCAATGCTGCCGGTCGAGCCGAGAACGGTCAGAATTTGTGGAGCCATGATTCAGCCTCGCCGGACTAATGCCCAGGCACGAGATAAAACAGCAGGTAGGAAAGATAGAGCGCGGCCGCAACCGGCAGGATGGCCAGCAGGCTGTCGATCCGGTCGAGCACGCCGCCATGCCCCGGCAACAACTGACTGCTGTCCTTGAGGCCGATCTGCCGCTTGAACAGCGATTCGAGCAGATCGCCGATCACGCTCAGGGCGGTAAGCAGCAGCGCCAGCGCGACCCAGACCCAGGTCGCAACCGAATCCCCACCGATGAACGGCGCCTTCGGCACCACCGCCGCATAGATCGCGACACCGGCCATGCCGCCGACGACCCCTTCCCAGCTCTTGCCCGGACTGATCGTCGGCGCCAGCTTGCGGCGCCCGAAGGCCTTGCCGCTGAAATAGGCAGCGGTATCGGCCACCCAGGCAATCGCCATGATGATCAGCAGCAGCCAGCCGCCCATGCTGCCGTCGCGCAGCACGACCATCGCCAGTCCGGCCGGCAACAGCACGGCCCAACCGAGCAGGGCATTGATGTTGCCGCCATCGGCCAGCCGCCACTTGGTCCGGAGCCAGCACGGCACGACCAGGCCCCAGAACACGCACCCCGCAAGCATGACACCGAGCAGCATGAACGGCGACGACACCGGCAGCGCCAGCAGCAGGAACAGCCCCGGCGTCAGCAGCGGATACAGCCGGGCCACCAGCCCGTGCATCCCGGCAAGCCGCTGCCACTCCCAGGCGGCAAAGCCGAGGATCACCGCGACAAAACCGGTCCATGCCGCCTGCGGCAAGGCGAACAGGCCGAGCAGGATCAGCGGGATCAGCACCAGCGCGGTCAGTACGCGCTGCTTCAGCATGCGGATGCCGCCTGCACTTGTTCGCTGGTCCGGCCGAAGCGGCGCTCGCGGCCACGGTACCAGTCGATGGCCGCGCCAAACGCCTCCTGATCGAAATCCGGCCAGAGCAGATCGGTGAAGTACAGCTCGGTATACGCGAGCTGCCACAACAGGAAGTTGCTGATGCGCTGCTCGCCGCCGGTACGGATGAACAGGTCGGGCTCGGGCGCGTAGGCCATCGACAGATAGGGCGTCAGCGCCTCCTCGCCGAAGCTGGTCGCCTTGTCCGGGTGCTCGGCCAGCAGGCGATGCGTCGCCTGCAGGATGTCCCAGCGCGCACCGTAATCGGCGGCAATCGTCAGCGTCAGCCCCGGATTGCCGGCCGTCTTGCTCTCGGCGGCCTCGATCCACTCGCGCAGCTCGGCGGGAAAGCGCGTCCGGTTGCCGATGATTTTCAAGCGTATGCCGTTCTGGCACATCCGCTCGATTTCGCCCTGCAACACCTTGAGAAACAAGCCCATCAGGAACGACACTTCGTCGTCCGGTCGGCGCCAGTTCTCGTTACTGAAGGCGAACACGGTCAGGTATCGGACGCCGAGCGAATCGCACGCCTTGACGGTTTCCCGCAGCGCATCGACGCCCTTCTTGTGGCCGAACACGCGCGGCATCAGCCGCTTCTTGGCCCAGCGACCGTTGCCATCCATGATGATGGCAACGTGCTGCGGCACGCATGTATTAGCTTGCGGCACCGCAAGCGTCGAGCTGAAAAACTGGGTCACGAATCCGGCCTTTATACCGTCATCAACTCTTTTTCTTTCTCGGCGAAGACCTTGTCGACTTCAACGATGTAACGATCGGTCAGCTTCTGGATATCATCCTGCCCACGGCGCTCGTCGTCTTCGGAGATGTCCTTGTCCTTGAGCAGCTTTTTCAGCTGGTCATTGGCGTCGCGGCGCAGGTTGCGAATCGCCACGCGGGCATCTTCCGACTCACCCTTGACGACCTTGATCAGCTCCTTGCGACGCTCTTCGGTCAGCATCGGCATCGGCACGCGGATCACATCCCCCATCGACATCGGATTGAGGCCGAGGTCGGAGTCGCGGATCGCCTTCTCAACCTTGGCAACCATCGGTTTTTCCCAGGCCTGCACACCAATCGTGCGCGCATCGAGCAAGGTTACGTTGGCGACCTGGTTGATCGGCGTCGGGCTACCCCAGTAGTCGACCATCACGTGATCAAGCAGACCAATGTGCGCACGGCCAGTGCGCACCTTGCTCAGACTGATCTTGAGCGACTCGATCGACTTCTGCATCTTGGTTTCGGCGTTCTTTTTGATATCGGCGATCATTTTTTGTCCTCACAGCACAAACGAAACAGGCGGACCGAATCCGCCTGCTCGAGCATTCCTGAATCCGGCACGGGCGAGCGAGCGCCCCACCAAGATCAGCAGTGTACCAGCGTGCCCTCGTCTTCCCCAAGCACCACGCGCTTGAGCGCGCCGGCCTTGAAGATGCTGAAGACGCTGATGTTCATCTTCTGGTCGCGGCACAGCGCGAATGCGGTCGCATCCATCACCTTCAGGTTGCGGCCGATCGCCTCGTCGAACGTCACCGTCTGGTAGCGCACCGCATCGGGGTTCTTCTTCGGATCATCGGTGTAGACGCCGTCGACCTTGGTTGCCTTGAGAACGATGTCGGCACCCATTTCCATCCCGCGCAGTGCGGCCGCGGTATCGGTCGTGAAGAACGGATTGCCGGTGCCGGCACCGAAGATCACCACCTTGTTCTCTTCGAGATAGCGGATCGCCTTGCCGCGAATGTACGGCTCGGCAACCTGCTGGATCGTCAGTGCCGACTGCACCCGACTGACGATGCCGGCATGACGCATCGCATCTTGCAGCGCCAGCGCATTCATCACCGTCGCCAGCATCCCCATGTAGTCGGCCGTTGCACGATCCATCCCGGCCGCAGCCGGCGCCACGCCGCGGAAGATGTTGCCGCCACCGATGACCACGGCGACCTGCACACCCAGATCGACGACCGCCTTCACCTCGCCGACAATACGATCGATGGTAGCCCGATTGATCCCGTAGCTGTCATCGCCCATCAGGGCCTCGCCGGAGAGTTTCAACAGAATGCGCTTGTATTTGGGGGCTTGGCTCATTTGGGTTTTCCTTGTGCGGGGCGCTCGACGATACGAATTATTCTGATTGCCGCCGATATGACAGGCGGACAAACGCCGCGCGTTACCGCGCGGCGTCAGGCACTTCTACAACAATAGCTTAAAGCTTGGCTGCGGCTGCGACTTCGGCTGCGTAGTCGACAACCTTCTTCTCGATGCCCTCGCCAACGACCAGCAGCGCAAACGCGTTGACCTTGGCCGAATTGGCCTTGAGCAGTTGCTCGATGGTCTGCTTGTCGTCCTTGACGAACGGCTGGCTCAGCAGCGTCACTTCCTTCAGGAACTTCTGCACGGTCCCTTCGGCGATCTTCTCGATCATCGCTTCCGGCTTGCCGGCTTCCTTGGCACGCTCGATCGCAACGCGACGCTCGGTTTCGATCAGCTCGGCATCGACACCCGATGCGTCGAGCGACTTCGGCTTGGCCGCGGCAATGTGCATCGCCACGTCCTTGCCCAGCACTTCGTCACCGCCTTCGAGGTCGACCAGCACGCCGATCTTGCCGCCGTGCAGGTAGGTCGCCAGCTGGCCAGCGGTTTCGTAACGAACGAAACGGCGCAGCGTCATGTTTTCGCCGAGCTTGGCGATGATCGCCTTGCGCAGGTCTTCGACCGAAGCGCCCGAATCGGTAGCGGTGGCTGCCAGCGCCTCAACATCGGCCGGATTGGCGACGGCAACCGCCTTGGCGACGGCCGAGGCGAATTCGATGAAGCCCGCGTCCTTGCCGACGAAGTCGGTTTCGCAGTTCACTTCAACAATGGCGCCAACCTTCTTGTCGTCCGAGATGAACGCGGCGATCACGCCTTCGGCAGCGGTACGGCCGGCCATCTTCGACGCCTTGTTGCCCGACTTGATGCGCAGGACTTCTTCGGCCTTCTTGACGTCGCCATCGGCTTCGACCAGCGCCTTCTTGCACTCCATCATGCCCAGGCCGGTCAGTTCGCGCAGTTCGGCGACCATCTTTGCGGTGATTGCTGCCATGTTGATTCTCCTGAATACGGTTCAGATACAGTATTGAATTCGGTTTACTAGCTTATGAAAAAGGGGCTGAACGCCCCTTTTTCATTTCGGACTCGCGCGATGCGAATCAGGCCTGCGCTTCAGCAGCCGCAGCAACGATTTCCTGTACAGCCTGGTTGCGGCCTTCGAGCACCGCATCGGCAACGCCACGGGCGTACAGACGGATGGCACGCGACGAGTCGTCGTTACCCGGCACAACGAAGTCGACGCCTTGCGGGTCGTTGTTGGTATCGACGATGCCGATGACCGGAATACCCAGCTTCTTGGCTTCGACCAGCGCACCCTTCTGGTAGCCGGTGTCGATCACGAAAATCGCGTCCGGCAGACCCTTCATGTCCTTGATGCCGCCGAGCGAGCGGTCGAGCTTCTCGACTTCGCGCTGGATGTCGAGCAGTTCTTTCTTGCCGTAGCCGCTGTTTTCGTCGGCCAGGATCGCCTGCAGTTCTTCAAGACGCTTGATCGATTGCTTGACGGTCTTGTAGTTGGTCAGCATGCCGCCGAGCCAGCGGTGCGAGACGAACGGCATGCCGGCGCGGACGGCCTCTTCGGCAACGATGTCGCGTGCCGAACGCTTGGTACCCACGAACAGCACCGTGCCCTTGTTGGCCGACAGGCGACGCACGTACTTCAGCGCCTCTTCGAACAGCGGCAGGGTCTTTTCGAGGTTGATGATGTGAATCTTGTTGCGCGCACCGAAGATGTACTGACCCATCTTCGGGTGCCAGTAACGGGTCTGGTGACCGAAGTGAACACCAGCTTCAAGCATTTCACGCATGCTAACGGACATTGGTAAATCTCCAAATCGATAGGGTTATGGACTACCGTTCGCGCGACACCCTGACTTGCAGGGCACCCATATCGGGGCGAACCGGGAGAATCTGCGCACGGGACCATCCCGCACACAGCCGAAGATTATAGCGCGAAAGAACCCGATCCCTCAAGGCTGCCGAAGCGCGCACGCCGGAACCCTCGCCACCGCGCAAATCGCCGCGAGCCGGGTACGCGCTTCGTCGGCAAGTCGGCCTTCCCCGGCGGCATCGGCGAGGCGCTGCTGCAACGCAAAGTCGTCGGCGAGGTAGGCGGGTTCCGCCAGATGCCGATCGGCCGTTATCGCATCGGCGAGCTGGACCAGGCCCTCCGCGGGCCGCCCCAGTTGCCCCAGCGCTTCGGCGCGAATCCGCGCCGCATGGGCGCGTTCGGCGGGTGGCGCATCGACGGGCGATGCGGCCATCGCCAGCGCCGCGGCCGGATCACCCTCCGCGAGCAACAGACGCGCATCGAGATTCGCCAGCGGCACCGCCAGCGCGCACGGCGCGGTGCATTGCGTCCGCGCACGCTGCAGCCATCCCCTCGCCACCCCCGGCTGCGCAACCGTCAGCAGGGCCATCAGATAGGCAGCGCGTGCGCGCTGCGATGGCGGATAGAGCACGGCGTCCGGCATGCCATCGAGCGTTGCGACCGCTGCGTCGGGGCGCTGAAGCTGGCGCTGCGCCTGTGCCAGGCCGAGGCGCGCCTCACCCGCGCCCTGCCAGTCGTCGATCGCGGTACGCAGCTCGAGCGCCGAGCGCCACAAGTCCGCCGCATCCTCGTCGTTGCCGGACTGGGTTGCACGATTGGCAGCCAGCGCGGCGGCATCGGCACGCTGCAGCAGCACCGGCCGGGGCGCCGGCGGCGCGCCACCGCAGGCGCTCAGCAGCAGCGCCGCCAGCAGGGCGAATCGCAGGGCGCCCCTCATGGCCGGCTCGGCGGCAGCGGCGCCGCGGTATCGGCCGGTGGCAGCCATTGCTTGAGTGGCCACGACTGCGACGCGCCGTCGAGCGCGTCGCGACTGGTTTGCAGTACCGCATCACTGTTGCGCAGGATGGCCGGCAACCTCGGCGCGGCGGTGTCGACGGCGCGGCGTGTCGTCGCCATCATCGCCTCGGCCTCGCTGGCGGCGCGACTGGCGTGCGACAAGGTGCCGTCGAGCTTGTCGAGCATTGTCGGCATGCGGGTCTGCAGTTCGGCGGCCAGCGTATCGACGCGGGCGAGCGCCTGCTGGCCGGTTTGCGCAACGGCGGGCAGATCGTGCGCACTCAGCTTGTTCAGGTTGACGATCAGCTCGTCGACCGACGCCCGGGTCTGGCGCAGCTCGGCGGTCAGGCCGCGCACATTGGCCAGCGTCTGGCGCAGATCGCCGTTCGGGTCGTTGACGGTGTCGAGCGTCGTCTGCACCGAGTCGATGATCGGGACGACGCGCTGCCGCAGGTCGAGCGCGATCTCGGACAGCCCCAGCGCCGGCGCAAACGCGAGCTTGCCCCCCTCCTTGATCGGCGCCTGATTCGGGGAGCCGCCGGCGACTTCGATGTAATGGTCGCCGATCAGCCCGTCCTGCTGCAGGATCGCGGTCGAATCGGGCTTGATCCATTTGATGTAGCGCTCCTCGACCAGCAGGTCGACGTCGACCTTGGCCTGATCGTTCAGCGCAACCGCATCGACGACGCCGATCTTGAACCCGGACAGCCTCACCTGCATCCCCGGGATCAGCCCGGCGCCATGCTCGGCGACAAAATGCAGCCGGGTTTTCGGCACGAAATAGCCCTGACGCAGGCCGAGCAACACCAGCAGCGTCAGCGCAATGCCGACGCCGATCAGCACGAAGGCACTGACGCGCAGACCGAGCCGGCGAAAGCGCGGATCGTTATCCCTGAGTAACAGCATTCTCCTCCCCGGTATCCGGCAACGGCTCGGCGTGCTGCAACGCTCCGGCGCCGAACAGCAGCACCGGGCAGCGCAGCGCCAACGCACCGTAGACTTCCTTGCAGGCGACGCTGGCCGCGCCGTTCAGCCAGACCAGCCATTCGGTTTCGACGGCCAGCCAATCGGGCGACTGCACCAGCGACCGGGCCAGCGCCAGCTCGCGACGCTGCGATTTCGACAACGCCGCCGGCAGCGCCGCCGTCAGCGCAGCGCGCCCATCGGCGGGTATCGCCAGCGCGTCCATCGCCGCGACCAAGCGCGCTTCGAGCACCGGCAAGGATGCCGATTCATGGTACCACGCAGGCAGAATCAGGTTTTCCCACACCCGCAGGTTGTTGACGAAGCCGCCGCTCTCCTGCAGGCACGCCACGCGCCCCGGGTACAGGCGCTGCAAGGCCGTCACCACGGCATGGCCCTCGCGCTGGTCCAGCTCCCGTTCGATGCCGTAGCACACACCGGGCGCACAGGCGGCAAAGTTCCAGCTCACGAGAACAGCACCCACAGCAGGTCGACAAAGAACACCGCCAGCAGGCCGCGAACCACCGCGCTCGACGATGCCTTGGGGATCTCGGTGACATACGGCGCGGCGCGCAAGCCGGCCATGCATGCGAGCACTGCCGCCGCCAGTCCGAACAGCAGCGACTTGGCCAGGCACTGCAGCACCAGGCCGAACTGCAGGACCTGGTCGATGCGCTGCACCTGATAGCCGATTTCCCAGCCCGATGAAGCGATCGCGCCGCCGACCAGCGAGGCGCTGGCCAGATAGAACGACAGCAGCGCGGCCGATACACTGATGCCGATGACCCGCGGCAGGACGATGTAGCCCGACACCGGGATGCCGAGCGCAGCAAGACTGTCGAGTTCGCCGTGAACCCGCATCGCCGCCAGCTCGCTCGCCACGGCCGATGAGGAGCGCGCGATCAGTACCAGCGCGGCGAGCAAGGGGCTGATGTCGCGAAAACTCAAGGTCGCCAGCAGCCGCAGCGATGCCTCGCGGCTCTGTCCGTACTGGCCGTGCAGCAACAGCATCACGATGCCGCCCAGCGCAACGCCGATCAGCAGCATGATCCACGCGGCCTGGTTGCCGGTGAAATACAGCTGCTTGAGCACGACCCGCCGCACCGGCGCGCGGCGCAACTGTCCGAGCAGCAGCAGTGGCGTGAATAATCGACTGGGCACAAGAAACTCGCAGAAATGGCGGGAGCACTATAATCGGCGGCAATCCTTCCGCCCTGCTTCGACTATGAACTATACCAGCCTGCTTTTCATCGGCATCGGCGCGGCGCTCGGCGCCTGGGCGCGCTGGGGATTGTCGATCGCACTCAACCCGCTGTTTCCGACCGTGCCCGCCGGCACGCTCGCGGCCAACTGGATCGGCGGCTACCTGATGGGCCTGTCGCTCGGCGTGTTCACGCTCTGGCAGGGCATCTCGCCCGAGGTCAAGCTGCTGGTCACGACCGGCTTTCTCGGCGGGCTGACGACGTTCTCGACCTTTTCCGCCGAGATGACCACACTGATTCTGCGCCAGCAGTTCGGCTGGGCCGTCGCGGCGATCGGCCTGCACGTCGGCGGCTCGCTGACGCTGACGTGGCTGGGGCTGAAGACGGTCGCCGCGCTCAAGGGAGGTGCATGATGCAGCTGGTCCGCTTCTACCTGACCCAGACGCGCCGTCATCACGGCGTACTGCTGTACGAATGGCTGCTCGAGCAGGCGCGCGATCGCGGCGCTTCCGGCGCGACGGCGTTCCATGCGCTCGCCGGTTTCGGCCGCCACCACTGGCACGAGGCGACCTTCTTCGAGCTTGCCGGCGAAGTGCCGGTCGCGGTCGAGGTGATCGCGCCGGAGGCCGTGGTGGCCGACCTCGTTGCGGCGATCGACGCCGAGGGACTGAGCATCCCCTACCTGCAGGTGCCGGTCGAACTGCGCGTCACCGGTGAGGCACGGCAATCGGGTCAATAGACATATTCGATTAGATTGTCGAAACACAGCTGATTTAAACTATCCGCCTTTGCGACCCCATCTAGGAAAGCTCATGGCCACCAAGCACGCCAGCCTGTTGATTCTCGGTTCCGGCCCGGCCGGCTACACCGCCGCCGTCTATGCCGCACGCGCCAACCTGAACCCGGTGCTGGTGACCGGTCTGGCTCAGGGTGGCCAGCTGATGACGACCACCGATGTCGACAACTGGCCGGCCGACGCCGACGGCGTTCAGGGCCCCGAGCTGATGATGCGCTTCCAGAAGCACGCAGAGCGCTTCGGCACCGAAATGATCTTCGACCACATCCACACGACGCACCTGAACGAGAAGCCGATCCGCCTCGTCGGTGACGCCGGCGAGTACACCTGCGACGCGCTCATCATCGCGACCGGCGCATCGGCGCAGTATCTCGGCCTGCCGTCGGAAGAGGCGTTCGCCGGCCGCGGCGTGTCGGCTTGCGCAACGTGCGACGGTTTCTTCTACCGCGGCCAGAAGGTTGCCGTGGTCGGCGGCGGCAACACGGCCGTTGAAGAGGCGCTCTACCTCGCCAACATCGCTGCGCACGTGACGCTGATCCATCGCCGCGAGACCTTCCGCGCGGAAAAGATCCTCGTCGACCACCTGATGGCCAAGGTCAAAGAGGGCAAGATCACGCTCGAACTGAACCAGACGCTCGACGAAGTGCTGGGCGACGCTACCGGCGTGACTGGTGCACGACTGAAGTCGAGCCAGGATGGCGCCACCAAGGACCTCGAGGTCGCCGGCGTATTCATCGCGATCGGCCACAAGCCGAACACCGACATCTTCCGCGGCCAGATCGAGATGGACAGCACCGGCTACATCATCACCAAGGGCGGCCGCGACGGCGGCGCCACCGCAACCACCGCGCCGGGCGTCTTTGCCGCCGGCGACGTGCAGGACCACATCTACCGTCAGGCCGTCACCAGCGCCGCTTCAGGCTGCCAGGCCGCGCTCGACGCCGACAAGTACCTGGAAACGCTGCGCTGATCGCGGCACGCCGGTAATAAAAAGCGCCCCGTCGGGGCGCTTTTTTTGTCCGCCGGCATCACGCCAGCCTGAGCAGGACGCCAACCAGCAGCAGCGCCAGCAGCGCGCAGAACCAGAACTGCACGCGGCCGCGGCGACGCAATGCCTCGATCTCGCCGACCATCCGCGCGTTCTGCTCGGCCAGCTCGCCGATCAGCCGGGTCGACGCCTGCAAGCCTTCGTGCAGCACGATCAGCTCGTGGCGGTTTTCCTCGACCAGCCGTTCCACCCGGCCCAGCCGGGCCGGTTCGTCGGTCGGCGCGCCCGCGTCGATGACGATCTCGCGCGGCGGCTCGGCCGCCTTGGCCTTGGTGAACAGCTTTTTCGTCGCGTCGATGATCTTCGGTGCGTTCTCGATCACCTGCCCCCACGGTATCGCCTGCAGGGCGACCAGCCAGTTAATTGCCATCATTCACCCCGATTGCGCGTTGCTTCATTGCCCGTCCTTTTGCGTGAGTCCATGTCGCACTGACCGCACAGAACCGGCAGCGTTCAAGACTGCGCCTGCCGGATCGCCATCAGCGCCTGGTTGCGCAAGGTCTTGAGCAGGTTGAGCTCGTCGTTGCCGATCTTCAGGCTGCCGGCCGCGCGGCGATCGCCGTACAGCAGGCCGATCACCTGCTTGTCGAGCACCAGCGGCAGCACGATGAAGGTCCGCGCTCCGAGCCGCTGCGCGTGCCAGGCCGGGATCCGGTCGCGAATGGTCGCGTCGTGCGTATCCTCGATCAGGATGTCGGCATTGCGCTGCAGCGCGACCTGGAACACGTCGGCCACCGCACCGTGCTCGACCTGGAAACCGGGCAGAACGGTGGCGATATCGGCGCCGAAGCCGAAGCGGCCGACGATGGCGTGGCGCTTGACGTCACGCGTGCACAGCAGCACCCGGTCGAAACCGATGCCGCGGTACATCGTTTCGAGCACCATGCGCAGCAGGTCGTTGAGACTGAAACCGCCGACCAGCGTGTTGGCGATGTCCTGCACGCCGGCGGCAAGGATCGCCGTATGCGCGCGCGTGCCGCCTTCGAGCGTCGTTTCCAGCCGGGCCTGATCGATCGTATCGGGCGCCACCGCCTTCAGCCGCGCGGCGTCCAGCCTGGACAGACCGCTCAGGAACGCGCTGTCGCTGGCGGTGATGCCCAGCGCATGCAGATAGTCGCGAAACTGCGCCGAGACTTCGTTCAGCACGGTGCTCAGATCGTCGAGCGTCAGCCCCGTGGCCGGCAGATAGCGCCGGTGCAGTTGCTGCAGCCGGTCGATGCCGGTCTCGTCGCTGCCATCGAGCACGACGAGCAGCTCGCTGCCGAGATTGGCGTACTGGCGCAGCCTTTCCTGCTCGGCCTGTGCCGCACGGACGATGCCGTCGGGCAGCGACTCCATGCTGCGGCAGATGCGCTCCGGAAAGCGCCACTGCCGTGCCACGCCGCGCCCCAGCTCGGAAAAATCGAGTCCGAGCACCGATTTGGCGGCGCTCTGCTCGCTCCGCCCTTCGCGACAGCGCTGGTCGATGCGCAGCTTGTCGTCGGGGAAGTAATAGATGGTCAACAGCCTGCCCAGATGATGGAGCATGCCGCAGACCAGTGTTTCCTCGGTATCGCGCGCTCCGCTGCGGCGATGCAGCGCCCGGGCAAGCAGCCCCGAGAAGAACGCCCGCAAAGTTGCCTCCCTGATCGCCTGCGCCCGGCTTTTGTCGTGCAGGTGCTCGAACAGCAGGACCGTCACCGCAAGGCTGCGGATCGTGTTGAAGCCGAGGATCACGATCGCGCGGGAGATCGTACTGATCGTGCCGCCGTACTGGCCGTAGATTGCCGAATTGGCCAGCCTGAGCAGCTTGTTGGTCAGGGCGAAATCGCGCAGCACCACGTCGGACAGCGCCTGCAGATGCTCGCCGTCGCCGACCTGGATCTGGTTGAGGCTGCTGATGGCCTGCGACAGCGCCGGAAAGTCGCTGCTGCGCTGCATGCGCCACAGGAGCTTGTCGAGCGTGCCGCCGGTCGGCGTCCCGCCCTGCACATCGAGCCAGCGCCGCAACGCCTGCGACCAGGCATCGGCCCCGCCGCCGCTGGCCGCGACCAGCCCGCGCAGTTCGGGCTGGGTTGCAGCATCGCCGATCAGGCGTTGCAGCAGTTGCACGGCAGCCGGCAACGGGTCCGCAGGTGCCGGGCCGGGCACCGGCAACAGCCAGCCGCCGCCCTTCGCGTCGATCATCAGGGTGTCTTCGCCGGACTCGAACGCCAGCCCCTGCTGCAGGGCATGGCGCTGCGCCGCCAGCACATCGAGCACCCAGCCAACCGCGGACAGCGGCGCGACCGGACCTTCGCGCCTCAACCGCTGTGACAACGGCTCGAACGCGGCGTCGCCGATCACCAGCCAGCTCGCCCCGTCGTGGTCGAACGCGGCCTCCGGCGTCAGCAGTTGCGGATACCGGAACGCGAGCAGCGCATTCGCGTCACACGGTGGCCGGATCGCCAGCAGCATCACCGCATGGCCGGCCTGTTCGTCACGGCCGCGGTGCAGCGACCAGTGCGGCTTGCTCAGCAGCGGCTCGTCGACGACGTAGCGCGATAACAAGGTCATGTGCCCTCCCGATTGCACGCCTCCCACCGCACTTATAGCTTGCAGGCTTACGGGGTGTCATGCTCGGCGCGAACGGGCGTAACAAAAAAGCCGCCTGTGCGGCGGCTTCGATTGACACCCTGAGGGCGTATTCAGTACGGCTAAAAACCCGGTGCAACGGTGCTGGCTAGGTGTGAAGAGTCAAGACGTTGTTTTTCGTTGCTGAGAGACGGGACATGGGCACGTGGCAGCCGATGCCGTGATGCGGACGGTGCCAGTTGTAATAATGATTCCAATACCTCAGGACTGCGCCGCGCTCATCCGAGTGTTGATAGGTTTGGCCGTAGGCCCATTCGCGCAGCGCGGACTGGATGAAGCGCTCGGCCTTGCCGTTGGTTTGCGGTCGGTAGGCGCGGGTGAACCTCTGCTTAATGCCCAGTTCAACGCAAACGCGGCCGAAGTCATGGGAGCGGAAGGCGGGCCCGTTATCGGTGATCAGGCGCTGGAGCGGTACGCCCAGCGTTTTGAAGTAGTCGTTGGCCGCACGCAGGAAGTCGATGGCGCTGGCGCGGCGCTCGTCGGGGTAGAGTCGGGTGAAGGCGATGCGACTATGGTCGTCGATCGCCACGAACAGATATTCCCAGCCGCTGTTTCGGCTGTTCTGGCGACGATCGCCGGTGATGCGATGGCCGACCTGCTCGAAGCGGGCGAGCTTCTTGATGTCGACGTGCAGCAGTTCGCCGGGCGTTTCGCGCTCGTAGCGCTGCACAGGCTCTGCGGGCTGCAGGTCGCTTAACCGCGATAGCCCTGCGTGTCGCAGCACGCGACTGACGGTTGCTTTGGACACGCCGATATAGCTTGCGATGCGAGCCTGCAGGAACAGCTTGCGACGCAATTCGATGATCGTCAGGGCAACGCTGGGCGCAATGGCACGTGGCGAGCGCTCGGGACGCGAGGATTTGTCGAGCAAGGCAGCCGCGCCGCCGACCAGATAGCGGCCCAGCCACTTGCGGGTGGTGACCGCGCTTACGCCATGGCGTGCCGCCGCCGCCGCGGTCGACAAACCATGCTCGGTGATGTCCTGAACCATTTCCAGGCGACGCAGATACGTCAGTCGGGCATTCTTATGTGTGTTCATCCGGTGTCTTGTTCTGTGACTGGGGGTTTGGCGATTTCCAGTCTCGCAGAACTTCTCCGGGTGAACACCCGAAACAACCTATTGAACCTTCACAGCTAGGCGTGCGAACACGTCCCAAAGGGACTCCCTGCGGTCGCAAGAGTACGCGTACGGCAAGCGAGCACAGCCAGCAGGGTTTTGTCAGCCGCGCTCAGGTCTTCGGCAGCGTGACGCCGCTCTGGCCCTGATACTTGCCGCCACGGTCGCGGTAGCTGGTTTCGCACACGTCGTCCTCGTCGGCCTCGAAGAACAGCACCTGCGCGACACCTTCGTTGGCGTAGATCTTCGCCGGCAGCGGCGTAGTGTTCGAGAACTCCAGCGTCACATAGCCTTCCCATTCCGGTTCGAACGGCGTGACGTTGACGATGATGCCGCAGCGCGCGTAGGTCGACTTGCCCAGACACACGGTCAGCGCGTTGCGCGGGATGCGGAAGTATTCGACCGTACGCGCCAGCGCGAACGAGTTGGGCGGAATGATGCAGTAGCCCTTGCCCGAGACGTCGACGAAGCTGTTCTCGTCGAAGTTCTTCGGGTCGACGATGGTGCTGTTCAGGTTGGTGAACACCTTGAATTCGTCGGCGCAGCGGATGTCGTAGCCGTAGCTCGACGTGCCGTAGGAGACGATGCGCTCGCCGTTCACTTCCTTGACCTGGCCCGGGATGAACGGCTCGATCATGCCGTGCTCTTCGGCCATGCGCCGAATCCACCTGTCCGACTTGATGCTCATTGCAATACCCTGCTTGATTTCATTGGAATGGCCGGCATTTTACCGGCAGGAAGCCGAGCCGGATACACGACTCTTGCCGCCGCCACCGACTTGCCCTCGCCGCGCCGATTGCCGACAATCAGGGTAAGCATAACGAGAAGGAGAACCTCCGCAGATGTCCAGCACGCCGTGCCCCACCCTCAGCCTGCCGACGACCAGCGGCGGCGTTTTCGATACAGCAGCACTCAGGGGTCAGGCCTTCGTCCTCTACTTCTACCCGAAAGACAGCACCCCCGGCTGCACGCTCGAGGGCAACGATTTCCGCATCCATCACGACGCGTTCGACGCCGCCGGCGTGAAGGTCTTCGGCATCAGCCGCGACAGCGTCCGGTCGCACGAAAACTTCAGGACCAAGCAGTGTTTTCCGTTCGAACTGGTATCCGACCCGGAGGAGACCGCCTGCGAAGCATTCGGTGTCATGAAAATGAAGAACATGTATGGCAAACAGGTGCGTGGCATCGAACGCAGTACCTTCGTCATCGACCGGACCGGACAGATCGCCAGGGAGTGGCGAGGCGTCAAGGTCCCGGGGCATGTCGAGGAAGTCCTCGGCTTTGTCCGGACACTGAAGTAAGGGAGAGCGGCGCGTGCGCCGCTTTTTTCATGGCTGCTGCATCCGCACAGCACCAACCAGCAAGGGGAACGACATGGCTGCCCGCAAGCCTCGCCGCAAGGACGACACCAAGCTGTTCGTACTCGACACCAACGTGTTGATGCACGATCCGACCTCGCTGTTCCGTTTCCAGGAGCATGACCTCTTCCTGCCGATGATGACGCTGGAAGAACTCGACAACAACAAGAAGGGCATGTCCGAAGTCGCCCGCAACGCCCGGCAGGCCAGCCGCTTCATGGAGGAGCTTGTCGCCGGACGCGAACACAGCCTGCACGAAGGCGTGCCGCTCGACGGCCCGAGCAAGGAGCAGGCCACCGGCCGGCTGTTCCTGCAGACCGAAGCGATCACCAGCGTGCTGCCGTCGCAGTTGCCGATGGGCAAGGCCGACAACCAGATCCTCGGCGTCGTCCACCACCTGCAGCAGATGCAGCCCAAGCGCCACGTCATTCTGGTGTCGAAAGACATCAACATGCGCATCAAGGCCCGCACGATGGGGCTGGCGGCCGAGGACTACTTCAACGAC
Source organism: Jeongeupia sp. USM3 (assembly GCF_001808185.1). Taxonomy (NCBI): domain Bacteria; kingdom Pseudomonadati; phylum Pseudomonadota; class Betaproteobacteria; order Neisseriales; family Chitinibacteraceae; genus Jeongeupia; species Jeongeupia sp. USM3. The sequence goes on from NZ_CP017668.1 coordinate 651,771, forward strand.
AAGGTGCTCGAGGATACCGACCTCCTCTACACCGGCATGCGCGAAATCGACCAGGCCTTCTGGGAGAAAAACAGCAAGGACCTGCAGAGCTGGCAGGAAGGCGGCCGCAGCTACTGGCGGATCAAGGGGCCGGACGTCATCGACCTCTATCCGAACCAGTTGCTGTACCAGCAGGGCGAGACCCCGTTCATTGCCCGGGTCGCCGAGATCGACGGCAAGAGCGCGCTGATCGTCAGCCTCAAGGATTACTCGCACCAGAAGAACGCCATCTGGGGCATTCTGGCGCGCAACCGCGAGCAGAACTTCGCGCTCAACCTGCTGATGGACCCGGAGATCGACTTCATCTCGCTGCTCGGCCAGGCCGGCACCGGCAAGACGCTACTCACGCTCGCGGCGAGCCTGGCGCAGACGCTGGAAACCAAGATCTACAGCGAAATCATCATGACCCGCGTCACCGTGCCGGTCGGCGAGGACATCGGCTTCCTGCCGGGGACCGAAGAGGAAAAGATGCAGCCGTGGATGGGCGCGCTCGAGGACAACCTCGACGTGCTGAACCAGACCGACGCCGAAGCCGGCGACTGGGGCCGTGCCGCCACGCGCGACCTGATCCGCTCGCGCATCAAGGTCAAGTCGCTCAACTTCATGCGCGGCCGGACCTTCCTCAACAAGTTCCTGATCATCGACGAGGCGCAGAACCTGACGCCCAAGCAGATGAAGACGCTGATCACGCGCGCCGGCCCCGGCACCAAGGTCGTCTGCCTTGGCAACATCAGCCAGATCGACACGCCCTACCTCACCGAGGGCTCGTCGGGGCTGACCTACGTCGTCGACCGCTTCAAGGGCTGGAACCACTCGGGCCACATCACGCTGCAGCGCGGCGAGCGTTCGCGGCTGGCCGACTACGCGGCCGAAACACTCTAGCGCAATCTCAGACGACGCAACGCGGGCAAACCTGCCCGCGTTGCGTGCCCGCTGAGAGCCTGTTCAATGTCTTTTCACGTCAGTGCCGGGCCGGAAAAAGGTCAGGCACAAGGCGTGCGACGCGGGCAATAACCGGTTATTGGCAAGGAGTACAACGCAGTGGATGACCTTTTTCCGGCTCGGCCCTTCGGGTTCGGAGCATTGCCGGCTGCGTGCAGCGTTGCAAACCGCTTGCGGTACCTGTACCGCGGCGCGGCTCTCGCCTTGCCCGCCCCCCGGTACTGCCCCGAACGCTGACGCGAAAAGACATTGAACAGGCTCTGAGAAGCGGCCACACTGCAATCCGCAACTACCGCAACCCCAGAGGCAACGTCAAACCGATTCGCGCCCGGCGTATTCAACCGCCAGCGCAACGCCCGTCTGCTGCGCCGATCGACCCCACCGACCTGGATCATCCGATGACGCAGAACCTGCGCACCCTGCACATTGCAACCGAGCGCCTGAACCTGCGTGCGTTTACCCTCGATGACATCGATGCACTGCATGCGCTGACGCTTCAGCCTGAAATCACCGACATTCTCAACGACTGGGCCATGAGCCGGGAGCAATGCACACAATGGCTGACGTGGCACTGCACGCGCTACGACGATTTCAACCCGGCCCAGCCCAGCCTGCCGTTCGCAATCTGCCTGCCCACGGGGGAGATGATCGGCTGGCTGGGTATCTGGCCCAAGCCCAGCGTCAAGGTTGATTTACCGGAAGTGGCTTACGCGATCTCGCGCGATCATCGTGGTCAGGGGTACGTCAGTGAAGCGGTGCGCGCCGCCAGCAGCTGGCTGTTCGAGCGCGGTCCGCTTCCTGCCTTGATGGCAATCGTCAAACCGGCGCACGATCATTCGCGCCGGGTGTTGCTGCGCAGCGGCTTCACTTGCCAGGGCACGGTCGAATGCGCGGACGACGGCACGTTCGACTATTTCGTACTCGCTCGCCCCGCATAAAAATCAGCAAATGCTGTTGTACGGGCCGGCTTTGCCGGCCCTTTTTGCGTTCCGGGCTTTGAAAGGCGGCGGGTTTTGGTTATGGTCGGCGATCCGATCAACGGCGATCAACGGCAAACCATGACCACGATTGCGGTCTTCAACCAGAAGGGCGGCGTCGGCAAGACGACCGTCACGGCCAACCTTGCCGCCGCGATGGCGCAGAACGGCACGGCACCGCTGGTGATCGACCTCGACCCGCAGGCGCACCTGAGTCATTACTGGGGCTTCGGCGCCGCCCCCGGCGCGACGATTCACGACTTTTTCCGCGGCACCGCGGCGCTGTCCGACCTGGTCCGGCCGCTGCCGAACGGCATCGACTTCATCCCGTCCGAGCTGGCGCTGTCGAAAGTCGACGCCCAGCTCACCCGCCATCGCGACCACCTGTGGCGGCTCAAGCTCGGGCTGACCGCCGAAATGCTCGACGGCCAGGCGCCGGTGCTGATCGATTGCGGGCCGATGCTCGGCGTGCTCGGTTTCTCGGCGCTGCTCGCGGCCGACCTGGTGCTGGTGCCGGTATCGCCGGAAACGCTGGCGCTGCACGGCGCGCGGATGAGCGCACGCACACTGGCCGGGCTCGAGCGGCTGGTGCCGCGCAAACCGCGCCGCTACCTGCTCAACCGCTACCAGCGCGGCAGTATCGGCAGCGAGCACGCGCTGCGCCAGTTGCGGCACGACTACCCCGGCGAAGTACTCGGCGCCACGCTGAGGCCGGCCGAGCTGTACGAAGCCGCGGTGATCCGCCACGCCGACGTGTTCTCGCTCGACCCCGACAGCGACGCCGCGCAAGACATGGCGCTGCTGCTCGACGAGCTGATCGAGACAGGGCTGGTCGGCCTCTAGTTCAGCCCGGCTGGTCGACGACGACGAAGTACTTGCGCACCGCCTCGACGACCTCGAAACGGCCGACAAAACCGGCCGGAATCACCCCCGCATCGCCCGCTCCGAATTCGGCCACGCCGCCGGCCTCGTCGTGCAGCCGCACCCAGCCCTCGATCACGCAGAAGAACTCGTCGCGGTTGTCGGCAAAGCGGATGTTCCAGCTGCCGACCTCGCACGCCCAGATGCCGCTGGACAGCCCCTGCCGGGTGTAGTGCTCCCACGTCGTACGCCGCGGGTTGCCGTCGACGCGCCGGTCCGGACGCGGATGATCGTGACTGGGCGCCACGTCGGTGGCGGAAAACGGAACAATGCGGGGCGGATTCATCGTCGGACCGGGTACGAAAAACGACAAGCATAGCCGATCGCCAGCCGCCGGTATCCGCCCACCGCGGTGATGCGGCGATCACCGGGGCGCATCACGACGGTGCGCGACAGCCGCCGAAAAACGGGTCGGCGTGCCACGGCCGCATTCAAGTCCTTGTTGCGACGCAGCTTTCGGCACATCCAGCACGGGTGCGCCCTGCGCCCCGTTTTTGTGCAGATGCAGCACGAACAGGAACCGTAAGGCGTTGATTCCACGTCCTAATAGCGCAAATCCTTTCGCGCCCTGCTAAGGCATTTCCCCATCAGGAAAGGTGACAATAGGTTTGCAAAAACCCGGCAAGCATGATCGTTTTCACCCTGCCATCGGGCAGCGTATTCCAACCCAGAAAACGGGCAGGCCCGGTGTCACCGACCCGGTGAGCGAAGCGCCTGCCGACACCGGAGAGAATGCCGATGTTTGCCACCCTCACCAAGCAAGGCCTCTGTGCCGCTGCGCTGTTTACCGCGTTTTCGGTCCACGCGGCCGACAAGCTGCCCAACGTGATGATCCTTGCCACCGGCGGCACGATCGCCGGCACCGGCGCCACCAGCACGACCACCGTCGGCTACACGGCGGCCAAGATCGGCGTCGAGAAGCTGATCGAAGCCGTGCCGGAAATGAAGACCGTGGCCAACGTCAAGGGCGAGCAGGTGTTCCAGATCGCCAGCGAGAACATGACCAACGACCACTGGCTCAAGCTCGCCAAGCGCGTCAACGAGCTGCTCAAGCAGTCCGACGTCGACGGCATCGTCATCACCCACGGCACCGACACCATCGAGGAAACCGCTTACTTCCTCAACCTGACCGTGAAGAGCAAGAAGCCGGTGGTCATCGTCGGCGCAATGCGCCCGGCGACCGCGATCAGCGCCGACGGCCCGATCAACCTGTACAACGCCGTCGGCGTTGCCGGCAGCAAGGACTCGGCCGGCCGCGGCGTGCTGGTCGCGCTGAATGACGAAATCCAGGGTGCCCGCGAAGTGACCAAGTCCAGCACCATGCTGGCCAACACCTTCCGCGCGCCGGAACTGGGCAACCTCGGTTATGTTGTCCGCGGCAAGCCGGTGTTCTACCGCGCCACCGCCCGCAAGAACACGACCGACACCGAATTCGACGTCAGCAAGCTCGACAAGCTGCCCGAAGTCGACATCGTCTACGGTTATGCCAACGCCAAGCGCACGCCGATCGACGCCTTCGTCGCCGGCGGTGACGTCGGCATCGTCCACGCCGGCACCGGCAACGGCAGCCTGGCCACGCCGGTCAAGGACGCACTGAAGGAAGCCCGCGGCAAGGGCGTCGTGGTCGTCCGCAGCTCGCGCACCGGCAGCGGCATCACCGCACGCAACGGCGAGGCCAACGACGACGAACTCGACTTCGTCGCCGCCGACAACCTGAGCCCGCAGAAGGCCCGCATCCTCCTGATGCTCGCGCTGACGAAGACAAAGGACACCAAGGAAATCCAGCGGATGTTCTACACCTACTAAGGAAGTTACCGCTGCACGCCGATTTGATTGCTGTTTGAAAACAATCAGGTCCGGGCACTGCGACAAACACCCCAACCCCGCGGCACTGCTGCGGGATTTTTTCGTTCAGCCGGGCGCGGCTGACGACCGGTGTCCGTTCAGCACATCGGGCAGGCGGTCGCGGCAGAACTCCAGGTAGGCCCGCACGATCGACGACGGGTGCCGGTGGGACGGGTAAAGCAGGTTGATCTGCTGCTCGGGCAGCGGATAGCCCGGCAACAGCGCCACGAGGCGACCGTCCCGGAGCGCTTCGGCCGCCAGGAACGGCGGCAGTTCAGTCACGACTTCGCCTTGCAGGGCGCGACTGTGCAGGTGCAGGTAATCGTTGGTGGCCAGCACGGCCTGCGGCTCGAACAACTGCGCGCCGAGCTGCCAGCGGGCAATCCCCGCCGCACTGAGGCGCCAGGTCGCGCACGGGAACCGGTGCAGGTCGGCCGGCGCTTCCGGCTTGCCGAAGCGCTCGAGCAGCGCCGGCCCCGCCACCAGCACGTGGCGGTAGGACAGCAGATGCCGCGCAACCATCGCCTCGTGCGCAATCGCGCCGACCCGCAATGCGACGTCGACGCCATCCTCGATCAGGTCGACACGCCGCTCGGTGGTAAAGACATTCAGCCTTATCCCCGGGTACAGCCGCTGGAACTGGGACAGCAGCGCCCACCACGGCTCGAACGCGGGCGGCAGCGACAGGCGCAGCAGGCCCTTGAGCTGTGCCTGATCGCTCATCACCGCCCTCTCTGCCCCTGCCAGCTCCTCGATCCCCCGGTTGGCGCTCTCGTAAAGCTGCATGCCCGAGTCGGTGAGCCTGGTGCCCCGCACCGACCGCTCCAGCAATTGCACGTTCAGCTCGCGCTCCAGCTCGCGGATGCGGCGACTCAGTGTCGGGAGTGGCACCGCCAGTCGCGTCGCGGCGGCAGACAGGCTCCCGGCCTGAACCACGGCGACAAACATCCGTACTGCATTCAGATCCACCGGCAAACCTCTCATTTATGAGATGACGACTGCAATCATAGTGGCTTTTTCACCGCATTTGACAGGGATATCGTTGTTCCACGGCAGCAGACAAAAGCCGCCCAATCACTGGAGCCGAAACCATGTCCATCCGGGAACTGATCAGCACTTACGAACTGGCACTCAACACCAACGACATCGACACCATCCTCGACCTGTACGGCCGGGAGCCGGTGTTCATGCCGCAGCATGCACCGGCCCTGGTCGGCCGCGAGGCCGTACTGGCCGGCTACGTGCAGGTCTTCATGAACCTGAAGCTCAAAGTCCGCTTCGACATTCACGACGTCGAGGAATCGGGAGACTGGGCCTGGGCGCGGACCAGTTCCGCCGGGCGGACCCACATTCTGGCCGCCGGCGTCGAGGTCGACGAGGGCAACAACGAGCTGTTCATCTTCCGTCGTGAAGCCGGCGAATGGCGGATTCACCGCTACCTCTTCGCCACCAGCCTGCCGCGCGCCTGAGGAGACCATCATGAAAGCGTATGTGATCGAACAGGCGGGCGGCCCGGAAGCGCTGCAGCTGCGGGACATTCCCGCACCGCAAGCCGGCCCGGATGAAGTGCAGATCCGGGTACGGGCCTTCGGCCTCAACCGCGCCGAAGCGTATCTTCGCGCCGGGAAGACGGGCGCGATCGACGGCCCCAGGGTGCCGGGTATCGAGGCGGTCGGCGAAGTCGTCGCCGACGCGTCGGGCACGTTCCGGGTCGGCCAGCGGGTGGCGACCGCAATGGGCGGTCTGCAGTTCGGCCGCACCGGCAGCTACGCGGAAGAAATCGCTGTTCTGCGCAGCAATGTCATTGCACTCGACGGTACTGCGCTGTCCTGGGAAGAACTGGCGGCGCTGCCGCAGGCCTACCTCACCGTATGGGGCGCGCTGGTCAGGACGCTGGCCGTGCAAGCAGGGCAAACCCTGCTGGTACGCGGCGCGACCTCGTCGGTCGGCCTGGCCGCGGTGACCTACGCCAAGGTGCTCGGCCTGCGGGTGATCGGCACCACCCGCTCTCCCGCCCATGCCGAGCGCCTCGTGCGGCTTGGTGCCGACGAGGTCGTCGTCGACAACGGCGACATCGCACCGGCCGTTCGCGCCATTGCCCCGGCCGGGGTGGACGCGGCACTGGAAGTGGTCGGCGCCGCGACGCTGCGCGACACGATCAGGACGCTTCGCCCGTTCGGCGCAGTCACGGTCATCGGCCTGCTCGGTGGCCCGCCGGTACTCGAGCAGTTTCACCTGATGCAGGACCTGCCCGGTGCGACGCAGTTGAGCTTCTTCGGCAGCGGGCTGCTGGGCACGCCCGCGCTGCCGTTGAGCAGCGCACCGCTGCGCACCATCGCCAAGGGCATTGCCGCCGGGCGCATACCGTCGCTGCGCGTTGAAACCTTCAACTTTGACGACGTCCGCCGTGCCCACAGCCTGATGGAAAGCAATCAGGCCCAGGGCAAGCTGGTGGTCGTGGTCTGACACGGGAGCATCATCATGAACAAGTCTTTCCGACTGGCGCTGGCTGCCGCCGCCTTCAGCGCCGCAGTACCGGCGCTGGCCGCTGTACCCATGACCGGTGACGCAACCACGGCCAGCATCACCCGGCAGCTCAACCGTTATGAGCAGGCGCTGAATGCCGCGGATGTTGAGCGCGTCATGGCGCTCTACAGCGATGACGGCGTTTTCATGCCGCAGCACAGCCCGCCGTCGGTCGGGCGTGCGGCGGTACGCGAGGCCTATCAGCGCGTCTTCGGCGCCATCAGGCTCGACATCCGCTTCCGGATCGACGAGATCAGCCAGCTCTCGCACGACTGGGCGTTTGCCCGGACCCGTTCGACCGGTACGGTCAAGGTGCTGGGCAGCGATCAGCCGCCGGGGCCGGAGGCCAATCAGGAGCTGTTCCTCTTCCATCGGGAAGCGGATGGGCAGTGGCGCTTTGCCCGCTATATTTTTACCACCACCAATCCGCCCCGGCGGCCGAACTGATACAGCGAGGTCCTACCATGAATATCCAGGCCCAATCCATCGCGATCGTCATCGCCCGTGCACTGATGGCGCTGATCTTCATCCTCTCCGGCGTGGGCAAGATCGGCGCACAGGCCGCCACGGCGGCGTATATGGAAGCCATGCACGTCCCCGCCATCCTGCTCTGGCCGACGATCGTCTTCGAGATCGGCGCCGGCATTCTGGTCCTCGCCGGCTATCAGACCCGCGTCGCCTCGGCCCTGCTGGCGGGATTCTGCCTGGCTGCGGCGGCGCTGTTCCACACGCAGTTCGGCGACCAGATCCAGATGATCATGTTCCTGAAGAATCTGGCGATGGCGGGCGGCTTCATCGTGCTGGCCATCCACGGCCCGGGCAGGTTCAGCCTGGATGCATGCCGGTGCAAGGCCCGGCCTCCTAGCGCCGATCGCTGATGCCCCAGCGTGACCGCCGGACGTGAACCCGCTGGGGTGGCGCTCTTGTCCGGCACTGTGCATTTGTGCAATGAAGTTCTCGATGGCAACGATTCCGGCTGGCGCTAAAATCGGGATTGATTCTCATCCGTCCAAGCGAGACCTTCATGAAAGCCGCCCCGCTCGTCACCGCCGCCCTCGCCTTGCTGCTCGCGGCCTGCGCCAGTATCGACGCCACGTCGACCCAGTACGTCGGCGCCCCGCACCCGGCAGCGACCAGCCCGGATTCGGTGCAGATCCTGCGCGAGGAGCCGAAAAAGCCGTTCGACCGGATCGGCGAAGTGAAAATCGACGCCAGTACCGACCCGGCGCCGGCCGTCGCCGATGTCGAGAACAGGCTGCGCGCCGAGGCGGCGCAGCTCGGCGCCGACGCGGTTGTCATCGTCTACGACCGCATCCAGCCGGTCGGCGCCTATGTGTCCGGCCCGTACTGGGCGGCGACGGTTCAAGGCATCGAAGGCCAGCGCCTTATCGGCATCGCGATCAAGTACCGCTAGGCGAGCCAGCCCTGTCTGTACTCGCTTGCCGTACTCGTGCTGTTGCGACCGCAGGGCGCGGGACATTCGTACGCACTGCCGGGTTGCGCCAGGTTTTGCCGGTACGCTAAGCCGCCAGCGGCAGCGCGCTCGGCAACGCTTCGCCGACCGCCTCGCCGACGAGGATGATCGCCGGGCTGCCGAGGCCGGCGGCTTCGGCGTCGCCGGCCAGCGCGGCCAGCGTCGTCACCAGCCGCTGCTCGCGCGCGGTGCTCGCCCATTGCACCACAGCCGCCGGCGTAGACGACGGCAGCGTCCGCATCAGGCCGCCGGCAAGGCTGGCGATCCGGCTCATGCCCATGTAGACCACCAGCGTCGTACCGGTCGCGGCCAGCGCATCCCAGTCCGGTTCGGAGTGGTCCTGTGCATGGGCGGTGACGAAGGTCACGCCGCGGCAGTGTTCGCGGTGCGTCAGCGAGATCCCGAGGCTCGCCGCGGCCGCCAGCCCGGAACTGATGCCGTTGACGATCTCGACCGGCACGCCGGCCGCCTGCAGGTAGGCGATCTCCTCGCCGGCGCGGCCGAACAGCAGCACTTCGCCGCCCTTGACCCGCACGACGACCTTGCCGGCCAGCGCGTAGCGGCGCATCAGCCGCTGGATGAAATCCTGCGGCGTCGATTTGCAGCCGCCGCGCTTGCCGACGCGGATCACCCGCGCCCCGGGCGCGAGCGTCACGATCTCCGGGTTGGCGAGGTCGTCGAGCAGCAGGATCTCGGCCGCCACCAGCGCCTTCGCGGCCTTCAGCGTCAGCAGGTCCAGATCGCCGGGGCCGGCGCCGAGCAGGATGACTTTGCCTTTCATGATCTTCTCCTCAGTGTGACCGGCATGCCGGGTGCATTTGCCGTGTCAACGCGTACCGTCTTCGCTTCGGCCCCGTGAGGCCCCTTGCCGGCAGCGCCGGCCACCGTTTTCAGGCCGCCCGTGACGCCGATGCGCACAGGCGTTTGAGTTCGGGCACGCACGAGCCGCAGACGCCGCCGCAGCCGAGTTCCGCTTTCAGCTGGTCGATGCCGGCGCCGGTCGCGACACGGCCGAGAATCTGCGATTCGCGCACCTGGGTGCAGTTGCAGACGACCCGGTCGCGCGGCGCGGCGCTTGCGCCCTTCGGCGCGAACACCGCCAGCCGCGGCCCCTGCCACGTTTCGCCTTCGAGCAGCGTGTCGAGCAGGCCTTCGGCGCCGGACACGTCACCGGCGAACACGAAGCCGGCCAGCGCCCCACCTCCTTCATCCAACTGGTGCCAGCCGACGCGCTTGACGACATTGCGGCGCGCATCGCGGTACTCGAGCACGTCGGCGCCCGGCAGCAGGCCGAGCACGGCGAACAGCCGTTCGAGCCAGCCGGCCGGCGCCTCGGCACAGGCAGCGCGCAGCACCAGCGCATCGCGCCCGGCCAGGCTGACCGCGGCGTAGTCGCAGCCGGCGAGCAGAGGCTGCACCGCCGCGTGCAGCTGCAGTACGTCGGGACTGCGCAGTGCCGCCATTGCGCGCCACGGCAGCTCGGCACGCTCGATCCGCACCGCTGCGTGCTTGAGCTCGGGCTGGAAGGACTTGCCGTCGACCATCGGCGCACTGGTTTCGTTGATGCCGATGCTGTTGAGGAACTGGCCGTTCCAGTGCATTGCGGCGAACACGCTGCCGCTCGGGACATCGTTGCCAATCGCCAGCGGCAGCACCAGTGCGCCGCGCTTGCTGGCGACCCTGACCAGCTCGCCGGCCTTGAGGCCCCGGCGCTCGGCGTCGTTCGGATGCATCGTCAGGCTGGCCTCGGGCGTGTGCGCGAACAGCTGCGGCAACCGGCCGGTACGGCTCATGCCGTGCCACTGGTCGCGCAGCCGGCCGGTGAGCAGGTGGAACGGATAGCGCGCATTGGTCGGCTCGGCGACCGGCTTGTACGGCGTCGCGTGAAAGCGCGCACGGCCGTCCTGCGTCGCGAAGCGGCCGTCGACGTAACGCCGCGCCAGCCCCTGCTTCATGCCGCCCGGCAACGGCCATTGCTGCGGGCCGTGCGACTCGAGCAGTGCATAGTCGAGCCCGCCGATGTCGAGGTCGCGGCCGATCGTCAGCCTGCGGTGCTCGTCGAAAATCGCCGCCGTGTTCGCATAACCGAAGCACGACGCTTCATCGGGATGCAGGCGAGCTTCGATCCGTTTCGCGACTTCGCACGCAATCCACCAGTCGGGCTTCGCCTCGCCTGGCGCCGGGATCGCGGCGCGGACGCGCGAGATGCGGCGCTCGGAGTTGGTCACCGTGCCGCCCTTCTCGCCCCAGGTCGCGGCCGGCAGCAGGACGTCGGCGTACGGCACGGTATCGGTGCCGGTGAACGCTTCCTGCACGACGACGAATTCGGCCGCCGCCAGCGCCTCGGCCACCCTGCCGGCGTCGGGCAGCGAATGCGCCGGGTTGGTACAGGCAATCCACACCGCCTTGATCCGGCCGTCGCGAATCGCGTCGAACATCGCCACCGCCGGCAGGCCCGGCTGGCCCGAAAGCCGGCCGGCCGGCACGTTCCAGACTTCGGCAACCTCGGCGCGGTGCGACGGAATCGCGATGTCGCGGTGCGCAGCGAGCATCGTCGCCATGCCACCGACCTCGCGCCCGCCCATCGCGTTCGGCTGGCCGGTCAGCGAGAACGGGCCGGCACCGGGCTTGCCGATCTGGCCGGTGGCCAGATGCAGGTTGATCAGCGCCAGGTTCTTGTCGGTGCCGTGCGCCGACTGGTTCAGCCCCATGCAGTACAGCGACAACGAGGCGCCGTCGGTCCGCCCGAACCATTCCGCCGCCTGGATCAGGTCGGCCTCGAGGATGCCGCAGATCTCGGCCGCCATTTTGGGCGTATAGTCGCGCACCAGTGCCTTCAGGTCGGCAAAGCCGGCCGTGTGCGCGGCGATATAGGCCGGGTCGACCAGCCCTTCCCAGATCAGGTGGTGCAGCATGCCGTTGAACAGCGCAACGTCGGTGCCGGGCTGGATCTGCAGGTGCAGGTCTGCCACCGCCGCGGTGTCGGTACGGCGCGGGTCGATCACGATCCATTTGGTTGCCGGCCGTGTCGCCTTGGCCGCTTCGAGCCGGCGGAACAGCACCGGATGCGCGTACGCCATATTGCTGCCGGCGAACAGCACGCAGTCGGCAAGTTCGAGGTCCTCGTAGCACGTCGGCGGGCCGTCGGCACCGAGCGCCAGCTTGTACGCGGTTACCGCGCTGCTCATGCACAGCCGCGAATTGGTATCGATGTTGTTGCTGCCGATCACGCCCTTGGCGAGCTTGTTGAAGACGTAGTAGTCCTCGGTCAGCAACTGGCCCGATACATAGAACGCAACCGCATCCGGGCCGTGGCGCTCGATGATGTCGGCAAAGCGCTCGGACACCGTATCGAGCGCCGCCTCCCAGTCGACGCGTTGACGTTCGGCGTCGCGCGTCAGGCGCATTTCCGGATGCAGCGCCCGGCCGGTCAGGCTGGCGGCCGTCGCCGGCAGGGTCATACCCTTGGTGCACAGCCGGCCGAAGTTGGCCGGATGCGACGGATCGCCCTGGATGCCGGTGATCTTCTCGCCGTCCGACTCGATCAGCACGCCGCAGCCGACACCGCAGTAGCAGCAAGTAGATTTGGTGACGGTCTTGCCCATGATTACAGCCCTCAGCTCAATGCGAGGAAAACTTCGCCGTTTTCTACTTTGACGGGAAACCGCCGCGCACAGCCGACGTCGGACGCCCGGGCTTCGCCCGATGTCAGGTCGATGTTCCAGCTGTGCAGCGGGCAGGTCACCGCTTCGCCGTGGACGATGCCCTGGCTCAAGGGGCCACCCTTGTGCGGGCAGCGGTCGAGCAAGGCAAACACGCTGTCGGTCGCGGTACGGAACACGGCGATATTGCCGGCTTCGCGCTCGATCACCCGGCTGCCCAGCACCGGGATGTCGGCAACCGCGCAGACGCGCAGCCAGTGTTCGCTTACGGTCAGCGTGCTCATGCCGGCGCTCCTTCGACGAGTTTGATCGGGATGTATTCGTTCTTCTGCGCGCCGGCGATCCGCGCCGCCCACGGGTCGGGCAGCCCTTCGAGCGAATACAGCAGCCGCTCGTACAGCGCACGGCGGGAGTCCGCGTCGTCGACGACCTTCTGCTTGATGTAGTCGAGGCCGACACGGGCGATGTAATGCACGGTGCGGTCGAGGTAGTACGCCTCCTCGCGGTAGAGCTGCAGGAAGGCGCCGGTGTACGCCTTGACCTCGTCGCTGGTCTTCACCTTGCAGAGGAACTGCGCGACCTCGGTCTTGATGCCGCCGTTGCCGCCGACATACAGCTCCCAGCCGCTGTCGACCGCGATCACGCCGACGTCCTTGATCCCCGATTCGGCGCAGTTGCGCGGGCAGCCGGAGACGGCGAGCTTGACCTTGTGCGGCGACCACATGTTGGCGAGCATGGTTTCGAGGTCGATGCCCATCTGCGTGCTGTTCTGCGTGCCGAAGCGGCAGAACTCGCTGCCGACGCAGGTTTTCACCGTGCGGATCGACTTGCCGTAGGCGTGGCCCGACTGCATGCCGAGGTCCTTCCAGACGTTGACCAGGTCTTCCTTCTTCACACCCAGCAGGTCGATGCGCTGGCCGCCGGTGACCTTGACCATGGGCACGTGGTACTTGTCGGCGACGTCGGCGATCCGGCGCAATTCGGACGAGTTGGTCACGCCACCCTTCATCTGCGGAATCACCGAGAACGTGCCGTCCTTCTGGATGTTGGCGTGGACGCGCTCGTTGACGAAGCGGCTTTGCGGGTCGTCGACGGCCTCCTTGGGCCAGGTCGAGATCAGGTAGTAGTTGACCGCCGGCCGGCACGTCGCGCAGCCGTTCGGCGTGCGCCATTCGAGGAAGTCGTAGACGGCCTTGTGGCTGGTCAGGTGGTGCTCGCGGACGGCCTTGCGCACCTCGCCGTGGGTGCGGTCGGTACAGCCGCAGATCGCCTTGGTCTTCGGCGCCTCCTGGAAGCTGGTACCCAGCGTGTTCATCAGGATCTGCTCGACCAGGCCGGTACACGAGCCGCACGAACTCGCCGCCTTGGTGTGCTTCTTGACGTCGTCGACGGTGAACAGCCCCTTGTCCTTGATCGCCTTGACGATGGTGCCCTTGCACACGCCGTTGCAGCCGCAGACCTCGTCGCTGTCCTGCATCGCACCGGCACGGCTCTGGCCCTGCACGCCGGCATCGCCGATCGCCGATTCGCCGAACATGATGTGATCGCGCAGGTCGGCGATCTTGCGGCCCTCGCGCAAGAGCTTGAAGTACCACGCGCCGTCGGCGGTGTCGCCGTACAGGCAGGCGCCGACGAGCTGGTCGTCCTTGATCACGAGCTTCTTGTAGACGCCGCCGGCCGGGTCGGACAGCACGATGTCCTCGGTGCCCTCGCCGCCCATGAAGTCGCCGGCGCTGAACAGGTCGATGCCGGTGACCTTGAGCTTGGTCGACAGCACCGAGCCCTTGTACTGGCCGATGCCGAGCTGTGCCAGATGGTTGGCGCAGACCTTGGCCTGCTCGAACAACGGCGCGACCAGCCCGTAGGCGACGCCGCGATGGCTGACGCACTCGCCGACCGCGTAGATGCGCGGGTCGAACGTCTGCAGCGCATCGCTGACGACGACGCCGCGGTTGCAGTGCAGCCCCGCCGATTCGGCCAGTGCGGTGTTCGGGCGGATGCCGACGGCCATCACGACCAGATCGGCCGCGACCTCGTCGCCGTCCTTGAAACGCACCGCGGTCACTTCGCCGGCATCGTTGCCGACCAGCTCGGCGGTCTGCTTCTGCAGCAGGAAGGACAAACCACGCTCCTCAAGCGAATCCTGCAGCAGCTTGCCGGCGGTCACGTCGAGCTGCTTGTCGAGCAGCCACTCGCCCAGATGCACGACGGTCACGTCCATGCCGCGAATCTTCAGCCCGTTGGCCGCTTCCAGCCCCAGCAGCCCGCCACCGATCACCACCGCGTGCTTCTTGGTCAGGGCGGTTTCGATCATCGTCTCGGTATCGTAGATGTCGCGGTAGCTGATCACGCCCTTCAGATCCTTGCCCGGCACCGGCAGGATGAAGGGCATTGACCCTGTCGCGAGCAGCAGCCGGTCGTACGGCTCCTCGGTGCCGTCGTCGGCAACGACGGTGCGGCGGTGCCGGTCGATCCGCGCGACGCTCTTGCCCAGATGCAGGCGGATGCCGTTTTCCGCGTACCACGACAGCGGGTTCAGGACGATGTCCTTGAATTCCTGCTCGCCGGCCAGCACCGGCGACAGCAGGATGCGGTTGTAGTTCGGGTGCGGCTCGGCGCCGAACACGGCGATCTCGTACAGATCGGGCGCCAGCGTCAGCAGCTCTTCGACGGTACGGATGCCGGCCATGCCGTTGCCGACGACGACGAGTTTGGGCTTTTTCATAATCATTCCCGCTTCAGTTGTTCAATTAGTGATGAATCGTCGCGAGCAGGCGAGAGGCAAGGCGCCCGCACCACAGAACCCGGAATGGGTATTAGCCCATGAGGAGTTCGAGGAGCGCGCAACGCCGCATATCGCCTGCGCAGCAGATTCAGACCCGTGCCGCCGCAACCGACCAGTCGCTGCGCCACCGCTGTTTCACCCCGGCCAGGCTCATCCAGCCCAGCGCGGCGATGCAGGCGAACAGCCACAAGCCGCTTGCGTAGTCGCCGGTGGCCTGCTTGATCGCCCCCAGACTTGCCGCCAGCGCGAAGCCGCCGACACCACCCGCCATGCCGATCAGGCCGGTCATCACGCCGATTTCCTTGCCGAAGCGTTGCGGCACCAGTTGGAACACCGCACCGTTGCCTGCGCCGAGGAACAGCATCGCTGCGATGAACAGCGTGACCGTACCGGCCGAGCCACCCAGACCGAAGCCGGCGGCGGCGATCAGCGCGGCGGTGGCCGTGTAGACGACGAGCAGCGACTTGGTGCCGCCGACCTTGTCGGCCAGTACACCGCCGATCGGGCGCATCACCGAGCCGGCCAGCACGCAGGCGGCGGTGTAGAAACCGGCGGTCTTGGCGTCGAAGCCGAACTGGTCGTGGAAGTAACCGGGCAAGGCGCTGGCAAAGCCGGAGAAGCCGCCGAAGGTGATCGCGTAGAAGAACATGAACCACCACGCGTCCTTCTCGCCGAGCACGGCCAGATAATCGCCAAGGCGCTTCTTCGGCGCGGCGCCCGGCGCGTCCCTGGCGGTCAGCGCGTAGATCACCAGCGTCAGCACCAGCGGGATGCACGCCAGGCCGAAGACGTTCTGCCAGCCGAAGGCCACCGCCAGCATCGGCGCGAACAGCGCGGCGAGGACGGTGCCCGAGTTGCCGGCGCCGGCGATGCCCATCGCCGTGCCCTGATGCTCGGGCGGATACCAGCGCGAGGCCAGCGGCAGCGCCACGGCGAACGAGGCGCCGGCAACGCCGAGGAAGAGCCCGAGCGTCAGCGCGCCGGTCAGCGTCGAGAAGCCGACCTGCCAGGCGGTGAACAAGGCGGCGATGACGATGAGCTGGCCGATCAGCCCGGCGCGCTTGGCGCCGATCCGGTCGACCAGCACGCCCATCACCAGCCGCAGCAGCGCGCCGGCGAGGATCGGCGTGGCAACCATCAGCGCGCGCTGCTGCGTCGTCAGGTTGAGGTCGCCGGCGATCTGCACCTGCAGCGGCCCCAGCAGGTACCAGACCATGAAGCTGAGGTCGAAATAGAGGAAGGCGGAAAACAGCGTCGGCGTATGCCCGGCACGCCAGAAGGAACGGTTCATGGTTGACTCTCCCAAGCTCGATCAGAAAACAAAAACGGCGTCCGCCCATGTCGTGGAAAACATGGAGGGACGCCGTTGTCCTTGAGCGTGAAGACCGCCGTTGGCCTTGTCGCTTTGCATTCGGTGCCCGGCGCGCCATTGCGCCGGTCACTTCGTATCTAGCAAGGGCCGTGCCAGAAAGGTTTTATCCGTACAGCATGGGAATTTGCCCGTATTGCGCAGCGCTGCGGACGATTCCGGCGCACCGCATCGGTGCAAGTAGCGCGGTATCGCACGGTATTTGCGCACTGCAGCATCGCAGCTTGATGCGCAGATCGGCACGTCGGTGCCGGCCGTCCGCTCGGAGTCCGTCTACGGTCTTTCCATGGCCGCACCGGGCCGGATAAGGCGCGCAGGCAGGCGATCAGGGCTTGATGCGGATGTCGAAACCGTCCGCATAGGCTTGCGGATCGCTGCCGTCCCAGACGCGGCCGTCCATCAGCACGCTGCGGCGCATCGGGCTGGCCGGCTGCGGCACGCCGAGGTTCGACGCGGCCTCGCCGTACAGCGCGGTCTGGTTGATCGCGCGTGCGATCGCCAGCATGTCGGCGTCGCCGGACCACAGCCCCCAGCGCCGGTACTGGCTGAGGAACCACAGCCCGTCCGAGAGGTACGGGTAGTTGACGCTGCCGCCATCGAAAAAACGCATCAGCGGCGCGGTGTCGCCAAGCCGGCCGTAGTCGCCCAGAAGCCGCGGCATGATCAGCGCGCTGGCACGGCCGACATAGCCGGGGCCGGAGAGCCAGCCGGCGGCCTCGCGCCGGTGCCCGGGGTCGTCGAGCCAGCGGCAGGCCTCGAGCAGCGTCATCGTCAGCGCCCGCGCGGCGTTCGGGCATTGCCGGACGAAATCGCGCCGGCACGCGAGCACCTTCTCGGGGTGGTCGGGCCAGATTTCGCCGCTGCGCACCACGGTCCGCCCCAGCCCTTCGGCCTCGGCAACCGCGTGCCACGGCTCGCCGGCACAGTAGCCGTCGAGCAGCCCCGAAGCCAGCGCGTCGCTCATCTGCGGCGGCGGAATCACCACGGCCTTGATGTCGCCCAACGGGTCGATGCCCTGCGCCGCCAGCCAGTAATACAGCCACATCGCATGCGTGCCGGTCGGGAAGGTCTGCGCGAACACGTGCTGCCGCGATTCGGACGCCAGCAGCTCGCGCAGCCCGCGGCCGGCCTGCAGCGCGTCGGCCAGCCGGGTCGAGAGCGTGATCGCCTGGCCGTTCCGGTTCAGCGTCATCAGCACGGCCATGTCGGCCTGCGGCCCGCCGATGCCGAGCTGCACGCCGTAAACGAGGCCGTGGAGCGCATGTGCGGCATCGAGCTCGCCCGAGATCAGCTTGTCGCGCACCGCCGCCCACGACGGCTGTCGGTGCAGCTCGATCGCGATGCCATGACGGCGCCCAAGGTCGAGCACCTTGGCCGCGACCAGCGGCGCGCAGTCGGACAGCGGCACGAAGCCGAGCCGGAGCACGGCTTTTTCCGGCGCGTCGGAGCCCGTGATCCGGTAGCCGGGCAAGGATTCATACAGGTGTGACATCGCTTTGACCCTCGCGATCAGCCCAGAAGACCGGACATCGCGATCAGTTGCCGCGCGACTTCGGCGATCTTGATGCCCTGCTTCATCGCCTGGTCGCGCAAGGTTGAAAACGCCTCGGCCTCGCTCAGGCCGCGCTTGTCCATCAGGATGCCCTTGGCCCGGTCGATCAGCTTGCGGTCGGCCAGTTGCTGCTCGACATCCGCCAGCCGCTTCTTCAGCTTTGCCTCTTCCTCGAAGCGGGCCAGCGCCAGCTCGATGATCGGCGCAAGCTTGTCGGCACCGACGTGGTCGACGACATAGGCGGTGACGCCAGCGCCGACGGCGTCGCGGATCAGTTGCGGCTCGCCGCGGTCGGCGAACATCACCACCGGCCGCGGCGCCGCGTGCCCCATCACCGCGAGCTGTTCGAGCGTGTCGCGCGACGGCGATTCGGTGTCGATGATCACCACGTCGGGACGCTGCGTTTCGACCGCCCGCAACAGGGCGGCGGCGCCGGTGACCTCGGCGGTCACCGTGTAGCCGGCGTGCTCGAGCGCATCGCGCAGTGCGCCGATGGCCTTGGCAGTGTCGTTGACGAGCAGGACGCGAAGCATGTGGGCTGGACTTTGCATAGGAACCAGCATAGTCCAAGCAAGTTGCGTGCCGGGGTCGGCACGGCCCGCCCCCCCTCCTTCCCCGGCCGCCCGATATCGGGCAAAACCGCAGGTCATCGCCCGATTGCCCCGCCGGACCGGTGCGCCGGTCACGATGTGCTAGCGTAAAACGACGCAAGTCCCGAAGCATGGGCATGCCACGCGTTCGGGGCCGGCGACAGGCAGGCATCCCATGGCGCTCGCAATCGTACTGATCGCACTGGTCATCGCGGCGGTTCTGTTCCACGTCTTCAGCCCGTGGTGGTACACGCCGCTGGCCTCCAACTGGGCGCTGATCGACACCACGCTGGCCATCACCCTGCTGATCACCGGCGCGGTCTTCATTGCGGTCAATGTCTTCATCGCCTACTGCGTCGTCCTCTTCCGTCACCGCGACGGCCATCGTGCCGCCTACCAGCCGGGCAACCGCAAGCTGGAATGGAGGCTGATCTGGCTGACCGCGGCAGGCATCGCCGCCATGCTGGCGCCGGGGCTGTTCGTGTATGGCGACCTGATCAACGCACCGCCGGGGTCCACGGTCATCGAGGCCGTCGGCCGGCAGTGGCAGTGGCGCTTCCGCCTGCCCGGCGACGACGGCCGGCTGGGTGCGACCGACGTGCGCTTCGTCGGCCCGGCCAATCCGTTCGGCCTTGATCCGGCCGACCCGCGCGGACGCGACGATGTGCTGATCGACGCACCCGAGGTGCATCTGCCGGTGAACCGGCCGGTGAAGATCCTGCTGCGCTCGCAGGACGTGCTGCACGACTTCTTCGTCCAGCCCTTCCGGACCCGGATGAACATGGTGCCGGGCATGGTCACCTCGCTCTGGCTCACGCCAACCAGAACGGGGCGATTCGAGATCCTGTGCGCACAGTTGTGCGGCGTGGGTCACGCCAGCATGCGCGGCCTTGTGGTCGTCGACGACGAGGCCGCGTATCGGGCATGGCTGGGCAGGCAGCAGGCGGGCATGGCACCGCCCGCCGCCAAACCCGGTGCGGCGGCGCCGGGAACGACGCTGGTCAGCCGGGGACAGGCACTGGCACAGGGCAAGGGCTGCGTGGCCTGCCACAGCCCGACGGCCGGTTCCGGCGTCGGGCCGGGCTGGCAGGGCTTGTACGGCAAGCGCGAGAAGCTGGCGGGCGGCAAGACCGCGCTGGTCGACGAGGCCTATCTGCGGGAAGCGATCACCGCGCCGAACGCGACGCTGGTCGAGGGCTTCCAGCCCATCATGCCCAAGGCCGACCTGAGCGATCAGGAGGTCGACGCGCTGGTCGCCTACATCAAATCGCTGTCCGGCAAGCCTGCGGCGAATACCACGCAACGCTGAGGGAACGTCATGAGCTATCCGGAACACGATCACGCACCACGCAGCTTCTGGACCCGCTACGTATGGAGCCAGGACCACAAGGTGATCGCGGTGCAATACACGGTCACCGCGATTGCGGTCGGGCTGGTCGCGCTGGTTCTGTCCAACCTGATGCGGCTGCAGATCGGTTTTCCGGGCCAGTTTCCGTGGATCGACGCCGCACGCTATTACCAGTTTGTCACCATGCACGGGATGATCATGGTGATCTACCTGCTGACCGCGCTGTTCCTCGGCGGCTTCGGCAATTACCTGATCCCGCTGATGGTCGGCGCGCGGGACATGGTGCTCCCCTTCCTCAACATGCTCAGCTACTGGGTGTACCTGCTGGCGGTGCTGGTGCTGATGGCGAGCTTTTTCGTGCCCGGCGGCCCGACCGGCGCGGGCTGGACGCTGTACCCGCCGCAAGCGATCCTGCCCGGCACGCCCGGCAGCGGCGGCGGCATCGTGCTGATGCTGGTGTCGCTGGCGATCTTCATCGTCGCCGCAACGATGGGCGGCCTCAACTACGTGACCACGGTGCTGCAGGCGCGTACGCGCGGGATGACGCTGATGCGCCTGCCGCTGACGGTGTGGGGAATATGGGTCGCCACCATCATGGCGCTGCTGGCCTTTCCGGCGCTGTTCGTCAGCGCGGTGATGATGCTGTTCGACAAGCTGCTCGGTACCAGCTTCTTCATGCCCGCCATCGTGTCGATGGGGCAGGCGCTCGCGTACAAGGGCGGCAGCCCGATCCTGTTCCAGCACCTGTTCTGGTTCTTCGGCCACCCCGAGGTCTATATCGTGGCGCTGCCGGCGTTCGGCATCGTCTCCGACCTGATCAGCACCCATGCGCGCAAGAACATCTTCGGCTACCGGATGATGGTGTGGGCCATCGTCATCATCGGCGTGCTCAGCTTCATCGTGTGGGCGCACCACATGTACGTCAGCGGCATGAACCCCTGGTTCGGCTTCTTTTTCGCCACCACCACGCTGGTCATCGCCGTGCCGACCGCAATCAAGGTCTACAACTGGCTGCTTACGCTGTGGCGCGGCAGCATACATCTGACGGTACCGATGCTGTTCGCCATCGGCTTCGTCAGCACCTTCGTGATCGGCGGCCTGACCGGGCTCTTCCTCGGCAATGTCAGCACCGACATGCCGCTGTCGAACACCTACTTCGTCGTTGCCCACTTCCACATGGTGATGGGCGTGTCGCCGATCCTGGCGATTTTCGGCGGCATCTACCACTGGTACCCGAAAGTCACCGGCCGGATGCTGAACGACACGCTCGGCAAGCTGCATTTCTGGGTGACGTTCGTCGGCAGCTACGCGATCTACTTTCCGATGCACTACCTCGGCATCCTCGGCATGCCGCGCCGCTATCACGCGTACGACGGCTACGCCTTCATCCCGGCCTCCGCGCAGCAGCTGAACGCCTTCATCACCGTCGCCGCGCTGGTCGTCGGCGCGTTCCAGCTGGTGTTCCTCTACAACCTTGCCCGCAGCGCGTTCAAGGGCCAGCCGTCCGGCCCCAACCCCTGGGGCGCAACCACGCTGGAATGGCAGACGCCGCAAACCCCGCCCGGCCATGGCAACTGGGGGCCGGACTTGCCGGAGGTGCACCGCTGGCCCTACGACTACAGCGTGCCGGGCGCCGACGAGGATTTCCTGCCGCAGACCTCGACGTCGCCGCTGGGCGGCGGTGAAAAGGACACGCCATGAACGACGCCGCCGCCCGACCGGATCGCGCCACCGCGGATGCCGCCGCCCGGATCGGCCTGTGGGTGCTGATCGCCGTGATCACGGTGCTGTTCCTGCAGTTCATCCAGGCGTACGCAGTCCGGCTGGGCAGCCCGGACTGGCAACGCCTGCCCGAGCCGGCGCTGCTGCGCTGGAACACGCTGGCGCTGCTGCTGGCCGGCATCGCATTGCAGTCGGCCGCAATGCGCCCCGGCGCGAAGCGCGCGCTCCGGCTCGGCGGCCTGTTCGGCTGCGCCTTTCTGGCCGGCCAGCTGCTGGCCTGGCAGCAACTGCAGTCGCTGGGATTTGGCGTGGCAGGCAATCCGGCCAACAGCTTTTTCTACCTGCTGACCGGCCTGCACGGCGTGCATGTGCTCGGCGGGCTGGCCGTGCTGGGCGTGTTGCTGGTCCGTGCGCGGCGCGGCGCGGACACCGTGCCCGGCACGCGCCTGTGCGCACGCTACTGGCACTTCATGCTGCTGGTCTGGCTGCTGCTGTACGGCGTGCTCTTCCTGATCCCGCCGGCCACGCTGCAGGCCATTTGCGGCAGCGGCCAGGGCCTGTAAACAGGCCCCAGACCCACCGAGGTTGATCAACATGCCTGATCCGACCCCCTCTTCCCCCGCCGCCGGGACCGCCGCACCGACCGGTCTGGACGGTCTGGCGGCCGACTGGTCCGCCGACCGCGAGACGTTCAAAGTGCCCTGGGGCAAGGCGATGATGTGGGTGTTCCTGCTGTCCGACACCTTCATCTTCGGCATCTTCCTCAGCGGCTATATGGCGGTGCGCATGACCACGGCCGAGCCTTGGCCCAACCCGAGCGAGGTGTTCGCGCTGCAGGTCGGCGCAAGCCGGTTGCCGCTGCTGCTGATCGCCATCATGACCTTCGTGCTGATCAGCAGCAGCGGCACGATGGCGATGGCGGTCAACTTCGCCTGCCGCCGCGAGCGGGGCCGCGCCGCCGCGCTGATGCTGGTCACCGCCGCGCTGGGCGCAACCTTCGTCGGCATGCAGGCGTTCGAGTGGACCAAGCTGATCACGGAGGGCGTGCGGCCGTGGAACAACCCGCTCGGTGCGGCGCAGTTCGGCGCGTGCTTCTTCATGATCACCGGCTTTCACGGCCTGCACGTCAGCGCCGGCGTGGCCTACCTCGCCACCGTCGCCATTCGGCTGCTCAGGCGCCACGACGATGAGCCGCCCGGTGATGGACGACCCGGCGACGCCGATCGCGTCGAGATCGCCGGCCTGTACTGGCATTTCGTCGATCTGGTCTGGGTATTCATCTTTGCGTTCTTTTACCTGTGGTGAACGCTGCTCACAAAACGCCGCTTGCTGTGTTGTGCTCGCTTGCCGTACCCGTTTGTACTGTCTGCGCTTCGCACGCCTTGCCATCGGCGTTTTGTGCACTGCGTTAAACAGCATTGGACGTTTGAGTGTCGCTTTTGGAGGCCATCATGGAACACGGCCAGCAACATCCGGTCAGCCTGTACCTGATCATCTGGGGGCTGCTCTTCATCCTCAGCGCCTGCTCGTACCTGGTCGACTACTTACAGGTTCAGGGCGCGCTGCGCTGGACACTGGTCATGACCTTCATGCTGTACAAGGCGGGCCTGATCGTCTGCGTCTTCATGCACATGGCGTGGGAGCGGCTCGCCCTCGTCTGCGCGATCCTGCTGCCGCCACTGTGCCTGCTGCTGCTGGCAAGCCTGATGGCGTTCGAGGCCGAGTACATCTTCAACGCCCGCGGCACTCATTTCGCCGCACCGGTGGCGGAGGAAGGACAGCCGCAGCGGCCTTAGCGTCATTGAATCGCCCTGCCCCCGATGCGCCGACCCGGCGCACGCAGGCGCCCCACACCGCTCACTCCGTTTCCGGCGTCGCCAGCAGCATCACCACCGGCACCGTATCGCTGTCGACGCAGCGCTGGCCGGCGCAGACCCGGACGAGCAACTGCGCCGGCATGGCGGACCTGGCAATCCGGGCTTCGCCGCAGTAGCTCGCCACGGTCTGCTGCGTGTCGTCGGACACCTGGCACGCGCGCACTGCGCGTTCGTGCATCAGCACCGCCGGCACGTCGGCATCGAGCAACTGCCAGTCGGTCGGCCTGACGAGCTGGGTGGATTTCGGCAAGGACCAGCGCAGCAGCCACCAGCCGTTGTCCAGCGGCTGCAGCGCCAGCAACGGTTTGGACGGCGCCGCCGGCGGCAACAGCACCTCGACCGGCGCCGGGTCGCTGTCGGCGCACTGCAGCGCATTGCACAGCCGCACCTGCAGGCTGTGCTTGCCCGCCGCCAGCCCCTTCAGCACCGTCTGCCCCGACTGGCTGTGCTCGGTGTGTTCGCCGAACTCGCGCGACTCGAGCAGCACCTGTTTGTCGTCGAGCAACTGCCAGTAGCTGCCGGTCCGCCCCCACCACATGTTCCAGCCCACCGTGATCGGCTCGCCGGTGGTGATCTGCGGAATCCAGTCGAATTGCGGCTTGTCGGGCAGCCCCCCGGCCTGCTCGTCCTTGCCGCCGACCCAGGCCTCGAAGGTCTTGCCCGTGCACAGCGGCTTGCCATCGACGTCCGGGTTGCACAGCCGCACCTCGATCACGTGCCGTCCCGGCGTCAACGGGCCGAGCCTGTAGACGCCGCTCTGCACCGACAGCGACTGCACGCCCCCCTGGACGATCATTCCCTCGCTCGCCGGCACGTTCTCGCCCAGCGGCGCGGCGCCGAGCGGGCGCTGGACGAAGTTGCGCGATTTCAGCCGCAGGGCTTCGTTGTCGTACACCTCCCACCAGCTCGCCACCGTCCCGAAGCCGATATCCCAGCCGATCTCGACGGTGTCGCCGTCCGGCCGGGCCGGCACCGGATCAAAGCTCGGCAGGATCGGCGCTTCGGCGCTCGGCGCCGGGAAAACCTGCGTCGCCGGCGCAAACATCGGGTCAAGCGGCCGGATAGCGGGGTCCGATGCGGGCGGCGGTGGCGGTGCGGCAACCGTCTGGCAGTCGAGCAGGCCGTTCTTCAGCGGTGTACACGCGGCATCGCCGAGCGCATACGCCTCGGCCGGCGTGAGCACCGTGCCCGCCATGGCCGGCGCGGCAAACAAAGTCATGGCGAATGCGATTGCGCGCATGGTTTTCCTCTCCCGCTTACCGCGATTGGTTGGCGACGCCGCTGGCCGAACTGGCTTCGCTCGCCGTCGGTCTGGACGATATCGCCCCGGCCGCCATGCCGCCAGCGGCAACCACGCCCTTGCCGGCCGCAACCGTGCCGTCGACCGCGAGCCCGACCGCGCTCGTCGTCACCGATACCGCTGTCCCGACCACCGCACCGGTCACCGTCACCACGGTGCAGGCCGAAAGCAGCAGCGCGACACCGGGCAGCCCGTAACGAATGAATGCTGTACCAACCACCCGCCACCTCCTGCCGTGACCATCGCGGCTCGCGCCACTATTTCAGTTGTAGATGACAACCACAAATCGCAACAATGCCCTACCGCACCGCCAATCACGGACATCATGAAAACACCGCTCTTCGCAGCAGCGCTGCTCGGCGCCGCCTGGCTCGCCGGCTGCGCCTCGGTCGAAACCGCCGAATTCGGCCCCAACGGCAAACCCGTCCATCATATCGAAACCGGCAGCGCCGCCGACAGTTTCGACGAAGCGCACGACCTCTGCCCCAAGGGCTACGGGCTGATCGGCAACCCGCACGAAACCGACGACGTTTACGCGATCACCATCGAGTGCAAATAGCTCAGGTGGCCTCGACGTGATCGAGCATCACCTGCAGGATGCGCTCGCCGCGGAATTCGTTGACCGACAAACCGTACACGGCCGTCACGTCGCGCGGTAGCGGATCCGGGTGCTGGAAACGGATGCCGTCGAGCACCATGCCGTGATCGTTGGCGAGCTTGACCTTGAGGTGGCGCTCGCCGACGACCCGCTGCTCGAGCACGCGGAAATGCCCGTGGAACAGCGGCGCCGGAAAGCCCTGTCCCCAGACCTGGCGCTCGATCCGCTCGGCCGTTTCGAAGCAGAAATCCGCCGCCGGCAGCTCGCCGTCGGTTTCGATCACGCGCTCGAGCGCGGACTCACTCATCAGCTCGCGGCACACGGCTTCGAACGCCGTCTGGAAGCGGCCGATGTCGTTCGGCCGCAGACTCAGCCCCGCCGCCATCGCGTGGCCGCCGAACTTGACGATCAGGTCCGGATGGCGTTTCGACACCAGATCAAGCGCATCGCGCAGGTGCAGGCCCGGAATCGACCGGCCCGAGCCCTTGACCTCGGTGTCGCTCGCATCGGCAAACACGATGGTCGGCCGGTGGTAACGCTCCTTGACCCGTGAGGCGACGATGCCGATCACGCCCTGATGCCAGTCCGGCCGGTACAGCGTAATGCAGTAGCGCGCGTCGATCGCGACGCTTTGCAGCGCGGCTTCGGCTTCCTCGCGCATGCCGGCCTCGATGTCACGGCGGGCGCGGTTGAGCTGGTCAAGCTCGCGCGCACGCGGCAATGCATCCTCCTCGGACGCCGACAACAGGCAGGCGATGCCGAAGCTCATGTCGTCGAGCCGGCCGGCAGCGTTGAGCCGTGGGCCGAGCGTGAAGCCGAGGTCGAAGCAGCTTGCCTTGGCCGGATTGCGGCCGGCGGCGGCAAACAGCGCCATCACCCCGGCGCTGGCGCGACCGGCGCGCATCCGACGCAGGCCCTGCTCGACCAAGATGCGGTTGTTGCCATCGAGCCTGACGACGTCGGCGACGGTGCCGAGCGCGACCAGATCGAGCAGCGTCGCCAGATTCGGCTCGGCGGCACCGGCGGAAGGATCGGCGAACGCACCGCGGGCGCGCAGCTCGGCGCGCAGCGCCATCAGCACGTAGAACATCACGCCGACGCCGGCGAGATGCTTGCTCGGGAAGTCGCAGCCGGGCTGGTTCGGATTGACGATCAGACAGTCGGGCAAGGTGTCGCCGGGCAGATGGTGATCGGTGACCAGTACGTCGATCCCGCGCGCCTTGGCCGCGGCGACGCCGGCGACGCTGGCAATGCCGTTGTCGACGGTGACGATCAGGTCGGGCGACTTCTGTGCGGCGAGCTCGACGATTTCGGGCGTCAGCCCGTAGCCGTACTCGAAGCGGTTGGGTACGACGAAGTCGACGACGGCACCGAGCATCGTCAGCCCTTTCATGCCGACGCTGCAGGCGGTCGCACCGTCGGCGTCGTAGTCGGCGACGATCAGCAGCCGCTCCTTCGCGGCGATCGCATCGGCGAGCCGGATGGCCGCAGCGGTGGCGTTCTTCATCGTCGTGAACGGCAGCAGGCGCTTGAGGTCGTGCTCGAGCTCGGCCGGCGACGCGATGCCGCGCGCCGCGTAAAGCCGCGCCTCGAGCGCGCTCATGCCTTCCATCATCAGCCGCTGCTGGTGGTCGCTCGCGACCGGGCGGGCACGGACCTGGGACATCAGGCCACCTCCCACGGCAACACCGCCTTGCGCCAGAACGCCCACAACGTGCGTTGGGTGACTTTGACCGCAAACCCCGCCTCGGGCATCGAGATCGCCAGTTCGTCGAGCCGGCCGCCCTTCAGCGCCGCCAGCGCCGGTGCCAGCCAGTCCGTTTCGAGCGCCAGCCAGGCCGACAGCCACGCATGCGCATCACCGTAGAGGTTGCCATCGCGCAGCGTATCCAGAACCACGACCGCATCACCGGAAACCGCCTCAAAATCGCTTGGCGCCGGCCTCGCCTGGCCGCCGCCGTGCTGGGTCAGCGCAGCCACCAGCGGCAGGTCGCTCAGCACCGGCTGCGCCGGCGCGACCGGTTTGTCGGCCAGCGGGTACTGGCCGCCCCCCCAGGGCCAGACGCTCTGGATCGCCGGCTTGCCGGCGGCCACGCGCGCGTCATTGACCGGATGGTTGTAGAGGCACATCTGGATCTCGTTCAGCAAGCCATGCCAGCGCAGCGCGCCGTCGCCCTTGGGCAGATGCTCGCGGACATCGCGCCCGAGCACGGCGTCGATCGGCGACCAGACGAGGCCCGGATCGGCCGGCAGCCGCAGGTACCAGCGCGACGGCGTCGCCGCCACGAAGCGCAGGCCGTCATCGCGATACAGCGCGTTCAGCCCGGCGCACAGACCGTCGGCCTCGGCCTGCGTCAGCGGAAAGTGTCCGGCATCGACCAGCAGCAGGCGGTCGCGATCGACACGCAAGTGAACCGGGTCGGCCCGCAACCAGAAACCCGGCGCCTCGCCGGGCAGGTCAAGCGCCATCGTCAGTGGTGCAACGGGCAGATCACCCAGGCCGCAGCGGTTGGCGAGCCAGGTTTCGAGCGGCTCTGGCCGCGCCGGCCGGCGGGCTCCGCGGCCGAGCAGCATCGCCGTCGCGGGCAGGGAAACGGACCGGGCAAAAGCGGCGATCTCGTCGCGCGCCGCCCAGTCGGAATAAGGGAGGACAAGGTGAAGGGGCATCGGCCGATTTTATCACGCCGAGTGCCCCGTCCCTTGCCGGAGAAGCCGCATCAGACCTTGGTCGCGAGCTTCTTCAGCAGGTGCGCGACGGCAACAAAACCGAAGGTGCCGGTGACCGCGACGCTGGCGCCGAAACCGCCCTCGCAATCGAGCCGCACCGGCGAATCGCCGACGGCCGGTTTCTGCGCGCAGACGCTGCCGTCGAGTTGCGGGTAGACGAGCGGCTCGGTCGAGAACACGCAGTCGATGCCGAACTTCTTGTCGCCCTTCGGGAAACCGTACTCGCGCCGCAGGATGCTGCGGACCTTGCTGGCGAGCGGGTCCTGCGTGGTTCTGGCCAGATCGGTGACCTGCACCTGCGTCGGGTCGATCTGGCCGCCGGCGCCGCCGGTGGTGATCAGGCTGACCTTGTTGCGCCGGCACCAGTGGATCAGCGCCGCCTTGGTCTTGACCGAATCGATCGCGTCGACGACGTAATCGAAACCGACGCCAAGCAGTGCGGCCAGATTGTCGGCATCGACGAAATCCTCGACCGTCGTCACCCGGCATTCGGGGTTGATCGCGACGATGCGCTCGGCCAGCGCCGCGACCTTCATCCTGCCGTACTGGCCGGCCAGGGCCGGCAGTTGCCGGTTGGTGTTCGACACGCAGATGTCATCGAGGTCGATCAGCGTGATCGCGCCGATGCCGGAACGCGCCAGCGCCTCGGCCGACCACGAGCCGACGCCGCCAACACCGATCACGCAGACGTGCGCAGCGCGGAATGTCTCCAGCGCGGCAGCGCCGTAAAGCCGGGCGATGCCGCCGAAGCGGCGCTCGTACGAGGTATCCACGGTCAGCCTTCGATCTGCTCGGCCCACAGGTCGTGCTCGTCGGCGTCGGTGATCCGCACTTTGACGAAGTCGCCCGGCCGCACGCCGGCGGCCGGCTCGAAGAACACCAGCCCGTCGATCTCCGGTGCATCGGCATAGGTGCGCGCCACGGCGCCTTCGTCGTCGATCTCGTCGACGAGCACGGTGAACTCGCGGCCGATCTTGGCCTGCAGTCGCGCCGCGGAAATCGCCGCCTGCTTTTCCATGAAGCGGCGTTTGCGGTCTTCGGCGACATCCGCCGCTACGTGGTCCGGCAGATCGTTCGCCGTCGCGCCGTCGACCGGCGAATAGGTGAAACAGCCGACGCGGTCGAGCTGGGCTTCGTCGAGGAAGGCCAGCAGCTCGTCGAAATCGGCGTCGGTCTCGCCCGGAAAGCCGACGATGAAGGTCGAACGGATCGTCAGGTCCGGACAGATCTCGCGCCACTTCTTGATGCGCTCGAGCACGTTGGCGCTGTTGGCCGGACGCTTCATCAGCTTGAGCACGCGCTGGCTGGCGTGCTGGAACGGGATATCGAGGTAAGGCACGATCTTGCCCTCGGCCATCAGCGGAATGACCTCGTCGACGTGCGGATACGGGTAGACGTAATGCAGTCGCGCCCAGATGCCGAGCTTGCCGAGTTCCTCGCACAGCTCGGTCATCCGCGTCCGCACCGGCCGGCCGTTGTGGAAACCGGTCTTGTACTTGACGTCGACACCGTAGGCGCTGGTGTCCTGCGAGATGATCAACAGCTCCTTGACGCCCGACTTGGCCAGATTCTCGGCCTCCTTCAGCACGTCGTGGATCGGCCGGCTCACGAGGTCGCCGCGCATGCTCGGAATGATGCAGAAGGTGCAGCGGTGGTTGCAACCTTCGGAAATCTTCAGGTAGGCGTAGTGCTTCGGCGTGAGCTTGACCCCCGCCGGCGGCACCAGATCCATGAACGGGTCGTGCGGCTTGGGCAGGTGCTGGTGGACGTGGTTCATCACCTCGTCGCGTGCATGCGCGCCGGTCACCGCCAGCACCTTCGGGTGCGTCTCGCGGATCAGGTTGCCGTCTTCCTTGCTGCCCAGACAGCCGGTGACGATCACCTTGCCGTTCTCGGCCAGCGCCTCGCCGATCGCATCGAGCGACTCCTGCACGGCGGAATCAATGAAGCCACAGGTATTGACGACAACCAGATCGGCATCGTCATACGACGGCGAAATATCGTAGCCCTCGGCACGCAGCTGCGTGATGATCTGCTCGGAGTCCGTCAAAGCCTTCGGACAGCCCAGCGAAACGAACCCAACTCTTGGTGCGGACATGCAATTCTCCGGCGCTCTCGGGCGCACACTTCACCGCGCGTGCTCCGCCGCGCCGGTACAAAACGATGCGGGCATGCCGTTCTGGCATGCCCGCAGGGACAACATGCGATTTTAATTCAAGCGCTTAGCTCTTGGTAGTGCGTTTTCGCGTCGTCGTCTTCGCCGGCTCGGCCTGCGGCGGCGCCGAAGGCTGGGGCTCGTCGGGCTCCGCCTCGGTCTTGCCATAACCGGGCATGCCGAAACCGGTGAACAGGTTCTTGGCCCGATCCTGCAACTGCTGCTGCATGTCGACGAACAGATTGGTGCTGCTCTCCAGGTAATTGCCCATCATGCTTTGCAGCGCCGGCCCCTGGAACTTCATGAAATCGCCCCAGAGATTGGCATTGCCAAGCATCGGGTTGTCGCCGCTCATCG
Source organism: Jeongeupia sp. USM3 (assembly GCF_001808185.1). Taxonomy (NCBI): domain Bacteria; kingdom Pseudomonadati; phylum Pseudomonadota; class Betaproteobacteria; order Neisseriales; family Chitinibacteraceae; genus Jeongeupia; species Jeongeupia sp. USM3. The sequence goes on from NZ_CP017668.1 coordinate 682,537, forward strand.
CCGACGACGCCTGGTCCTGCAGGCGATGCTGCATCTCGGCGAACAGTTGCAGGTTCTTTTCGAGATAGTTGCCCATCAGCCCCTGCATCGCATTGCCGTAGAAGCGGATGATCTGCGTCAGCACGTCATAGCTGAACAGCGGCATGCCTCCCGCTTCCTCGTCCATGATGATCTGCAGCAGCACGCTGCGGGTAATATCCTCGCCGCTCTTGGCGTCGACCACCTGGATGTCGATACAGTCGAGCACCAGTTGCTTGACGTCGGCCAGCGTGATGTAGCTGCTCGTCGCCGTGTCATACAGGCGACGGTTCGGGTATTTCTTGATGACGCGCTTTTCTTCGGCACTCATGCCAGCTCCCTTTGGTCTGCAGCTCGATGGCTGCATTGTAGATCGCTACCGCTCGTCACCTCGCAACTGCAGATGTTGCAGCGCACAAAAAACAGGTTGACAAATACCGTAACCAATCCAAAAATGGTCGTGATTGTGCAGAGCAACAAATCATACCCAAATACAGCGCTGCCATCGAAACGCCAACCCATCTCGAGGAAAAGCCGCCATGAGTCAAGCTCAACAACAGTTCGTCGATTTTGCCACCGAAAACGTCGAAACCGCACTGCGTTTTGCCCGTATTTATCTGGACTCGGCCGAGCGCCTGTCCAAGCTGAACCTTGAAACCGCCAAGACTGGCCTCGAGGAAGGCGCCAAGCAGGTCAAGTCGCTGGCCGCCGTCAAGGACGCACAGGAAGCCCTCGCCCTGCGCCAGAAGCAGCTCGAAGCCGGCGTTGACCACCTTGGCCAGTATTCGCGCCAGGTGTACGAAATCACGTCGCAAGCCCAGGCCGAACTGACCAAGATCGCCGAAGAACAATCGACCGCCTTCAACAAGCAGGTCGTTTCGGGCCTTGACCGCTTCGTCAAGTCGGCCCCGGCCGGCGCCGACGTCGCCGTCGCCGCCGTGAAGTCGACCGTGCAGGCCACCGCTGCTGCCGTCGACAGCCTGACCAAGGCAGCCAAGCAGGTCGCCGACTTCGCCGACGCATCGGTCAAGGCCGCAACCACCGCGACCGCCGATGCAGTCAAGACCGCAGCGAAGAAGTCCGCTGCAGCCGGTGGCGCCGCAGCCTAAGCGCTCGCGACCGACCGACAAGGGGCGCCGATGGCGCCCTTTGTGTTTTTCGCAATACCATCAAAAAAACAAGGGCGCCATCGGCGCCCTTGTTGCATCGTCGCAGCGGGAGCCGCAGCTCCCTTGCGCTTACTGCTCGCCTTCGACCGGCGCAGCCGCCGGAGCAGCGACAGCCGCTTCGTCGTTCAGCACGGCCTTGATCGACAGGCGAACACGACCCTTCTCGTCCTGCTCCAGCGCCTTCACGCGAACGACCTGACCTTCCTTGAGGTAGTCGGACACGTTCTTGATGCGCTCGTTGGCGATCTGGCTGATGTGCACCAGGCCGTCGCGGCCCGGCATGATCGAGACGATCGCACCGACGTTGTTGTCGAGGATCTTCACGACCGGACCTTCATAGATCTTGCCGATCTCGACTTCGGCGGTGATCTCGCCGATCCGGCGCTTGGCTTCATCGGCACCGGCCGACGACACCGAGGCGATCGTGATCGTGCCGTCTTCGGCGATATCGATCTGCGTACCGGTTTCCTCGGTCAGCGCACGGATCACCGAACCACCCTTGCCGATCACGTCGCGGATTTTTTCCGGATTGATCTTCATGGTGTAGAGGCGCGGAGCGTGTTGCGACACCTCGGTGTTCGCGCCGGCCACTTCTGCCTTCATGATGCCGAGGATGTGGATACGGCCAGCCTGGGCCTGATCCAGCGCCACCTTCATGATTTCCTTGGTGATGCCGTTGATCTTGATATCCATCTGCAGCGCGGTCACGCCGTTTTCGGTACCGGCAACCTTGAAATCCATATCGCCAAGGTGGTCTTCGTCGCCGAGGATGTCGGAGAGGACGGCAAAGCGGTTGCCTTCCTTGATCAGACCCATCGCGATACCGGCAACGTGGCTCTTCAGCGGCACGCCGGCATCCATCAGCGCCAGGCAGCCACCGCAGACCGATGCCATCGAGCTCGAACCGTTCGATTCGGTGATTTCCGACACCACACGCATCGTGTAGGCAAAATCTTCCGGCGACGGCAGCACGGCGATCAGCGCGCGCTTGGCCAGACGGCCATGGCCGATTTCGCGGCGCTTCGGCGTACCGACACGGCCGGTCTCACCGGTCGAGTACGGCGGGAAGTTGTAGTGCAGCATGAAGCGGTCGGTGTACTCGCCGGCCAGCGCGTCAATCTTCTGCTCGTCGAGCTTGGTCCCCAGCGTGGCGACGACCAGACCCTGGGTTTCGCCACGGGTGAACAGCGACGAGCCATGGGTGCGCGGCAGCACGCCGTTGCGCACGGTAATCGGGCGCACGGTGCGGGTGTCGCGACCGTCGATCCGCGGGTAACCGTCAAGAATCTGGTTACGGACGATCTTGGCTTCCATGTCGTGGAAGATGCCGCGAATCTGGTTGGCAACCAGCGTGTCGGTCGCCTCGGTGATCAGGGCCGCCTTGACCTTGTCCCACGCTTCGCCGATCTTGGAGCTGCGCGCCTGCTTTTGTGCAACGCGGAACGCCAGCTTCAGGTCTTCGCCGGCAATTTCGGCAACCTGCGCTTCAAGCGCTTCGTTCCTGACCGGCTCGTTCCAGTCGAACAGCTCCGGATTGACTTCGTCGGCCAGCGCGTTGATTGCGCTGATCGCTTTCTGCAGTTCGTCGTGACCGAAGACCACGGCGCCGAGCATCACTTCTTCCGACAGCTCGCGGGCTTCGGATTCGACCATCAGCACGGCCTGTTCGGTACCGGCAACGACGAGGTCCAGCTGCGAGGTCTTCAGCTCGTCCTTGCTCGGGTTGAGCAGGTACTGGCCATCGGCATAACCGACGCGCGCGGCGCCGATCGGGCCCTGGAACGGCAGGCCGGAGATCGCCAGCGCGGCCGACGCACCGATCATCGCCGGAATGTCCGAGTCGATCTGCGGATCCAGCGACAGCACGGTCGCGATGATCTGGATTTCGTTGAAGAAGCCTTCCGGGAACAGCGGGCGGATCGGACGGTCGATCAGGCGGCTGGTGAGGATTTCCTTTTCGGAAGGACGACCTTCGCGCTTGAAGAAGCCACCCGGAATCTTGCCGGCGGCGTAGGTCCGCTCCTGGTAGTCAACCGTGAGCGGGAAGAAATCCTGGCCAGGCTTCACGCCCTTGGCGGCGACCACGGTCACGAGGACGACGGTGTCGTCCATCGACACGACGACGGCGCCGGAGGCCTGACGGGCGACTTCGCCCGTTTCCAGCGTCACGGTATGCTTGCCGTACTGGAACGACTTGGTAATTTTGTTGAACACGGATTTTCCTTGCAGTTGTTTGCCTGCGGCACGGGCAATCATCCCGCTGCGACAACGCCGCTCGCCAGGGCAAGAGCCCGGCGGTTGTCGCCGGCTTCGGCACATTCCAGTTGGCCGGCTTTCACGACCTCTTGCCCCGCCGCCGAAGCCGTCTTTGGGCGGAACAAGATCATTTCGACATCCTAGAAACAAAAAAGTCGCAGTGCGATGACTGCGACTTTTGAGTGAGGCTGCCTTACTTGCGCAGACCCAGTTGAGCGATCAGCTCGCGGTAACCGTCGGCGTTGGTACGCTTGAGGTAGTCCAGCAGGCGACGACGGCGCGAAACCATCTTCAGCAGGCCGCGACGCGAGTGGTGGTCCTTCTTGTTTTCTTTGAAGTGCGGGGTCAGGTCGTTGATGCGTGCGGTCAGCAGCGCGACTTGCACTTCCGGGGAACCGGTATCGCCTTCGGCGCGTTGGTATTGCTTAACGATGTCAGCCTTTTGGCCTACGGTAACTGCCATTTCAGTACTCCAGGTGGTGATTGGGCCAGGGCAGCTGCCCCGCTCCCGACAAGCCCGGCCGAGTTTTCACCCAGCCGCGCTCCTTTCACTGGCCAGTGGCCAGCAGACGTTTGGGCCGCAGCACACCATCGCATGCCACTTCGCCCAAACCGATGAATCGCGCATTATCGCCGCTTTCGGCCGCAGCGTAAAGCCGGAACAACCCCTCGGCCGACCAGCCCGACGAGCGCTGGATGCTCATGCCGTTGCGGCAGCGGGCGACTTCCTCGTCGTCAAGCGTCAGCAGCGGCATGTCCTGCACCAGCGTATCGGCCGGCAGCAGACAGGCCTCGCGTTCGTCGAGCGACATCGCGATATAGACATCGAGCGACACGGACTGTTCGAGCGAAAACCCGGCGGTTTTGGTCCGGCGCAGGCCCGTCAGGTAGGCGCCGCAACCCAGCATCCGTCCGATGTCGTCGGCCAGCGTGCGGATGTATGTTCCCTTCGAGCACGAAACGTCGATGACCAGCTCGGCACCAGCAAACGACACCACGTCGATCGAATAGATCGTGATCCGGCGCGCCTGGCGCTCGATCTCGACCCCCTGGCGCGCGTACTCGTACAGCGCCTTGCCCTGATGCTTGAGCGCCGAGTGCATCGGCGGCACCTGGTCGATCTCGCCGACGAAAGCCGCCAGCACACGCCCGATCAGCGCCGGATCGGTCGGCGCCTCGCCGCTGTCGCTGATCTCGCCTTCGCCGTCGAGCGTCGTCGACACCTGGCCGAGCCGGATCGTCGCCCGGTAGCCCTTGTCGGCATCGAGCATCCGCTGCGCGAATTTGGTCGCTTCGCCGAAACACAAGGGCAAAAGCCCGGTTGCGAACGGATCGAGCACGCCGGTGTGCCCGCCCTTCTCGGCCGACAGCAACCAGCGGCACTTCAGCAGCGCTGCGTTGCTGGTGATCCCGAACGGTTTGTCGAGCAGCAGCACGCCGTCGATCTTGCGCTTCGCCATCTCAGGCTTCGCCCTCGTCGTCCGGCGCCTTCGGCAGGCTGGCTGCCTGCGAAATCAGCGTATCGAGCTTGAAGCCGCGCTCGATCGAATGATCGTAATGAAAGTGCAGCTCGGGCATCTTGAACAACTTGAAGCCGCGCGCCAGCTCGCTGCGCAGGAAACCCTTGGCTTGCTCGAGCTTGGCGGCAATGGCTTGTGCATCTTCGGACGTGCCGAGGAAGGTGTAGAAAATCTTGGCGTGCGAGTTGTCGCGGGAGACCTCGACGTCGGTGATCGTGATCAGCGACGCCTTCGGATGGTCGAGCTCGGCACGGATCAGCTCGGCGACGTCACGCTGCAACTGCTGCGCGATCCGGTCGGAGCGGGTGAAATTTCTGGCCATGGTTGTTTCTGCCATCAATGCCGTGCCGCCCAAGGCCGCACGGCGCATAAAAGACAAAAGGCGCAGGAATGAACCCGCGCCTGCCGATGCAAGGGAAGCGACCTGCATCTTCCCTTCCCTCGCACCTCACGACATTACAGCGTGCGCGCAATCTCGATGATTTCGAAGATTTCGAGCTGATCGCCTTCCTGGATGTCGTTGTAGTTCTTGAGCTGCAGACCGCACTCGTAACCGGCGCGCACTTCCTTGACATCGTCCTTGAAGCGCTTGAGGGTATCGAGTTCGCCCTGGTGCACGACCACGTTGTTGCGCAGCAGACGGACGCCCGCGCCACGCTTGACGATACCGTCGAGCACGTAGCAACCGGCGATCGAGCCAACCTTGGAGATGACGAACACCTGACGGATCTCGACCAGACCGATGATCTGCTCTTTCTTCTCCGGTGCCAGCATGCCCGACAGCGCTGCCTTCACATCATCGACCACGTCGTAAATGATGTTGTAGTAACGCAGGTCGACGCCTTCCGACTCGGCCAGCTTGCGGGCAGCCGCATCGGCACGGACGTTGAAGCCCACCACCACGGCCTTCGAAGCCAGCGCGAGGTTGATGTCCGATTCCGAGATGCCGCCAACGCCCGAGTGCAGGATCTGCACGCGGACTTCATCGGTCGACAGCTTCAGCAGCGAACCGGCCAGCGCTTCGGCCGAACCCTGCACGTCGGTCTTGATGATGATCGGCAGGTTCTGCACTTCGCCTTCGGCCATCTGCGCGAACATGTTCTCGAGCTTCGAAGCCTGCTGACGGGCAAACTTGACGTCACGGAACTTGCCCTGACGGAACAGCGCGATTTCGCGTGCCTTCTTCTCGTCGGCGAGCACCATCGCATCTTCACCGGCCGCCGGCACTTCGGACAGGCCGAGAATCTCGACCGGAATCGACGGGCCCGCCTCGGTGATCTGCTTGCCGGTCTCGTCCAGCATCGCGCGAACGCGGCCATAGACGCCACCGGCCAGCACAACGTCACCCTTCTTCAGGGTGCCGGACTGGACCAGCATCGACGCCACCGCACCACGCCCCTTGTCGAGGCGCGCTTCGATGATGATGCCCTTTGCCGGCGCATCGACCGGTGCCTTCAGCTCCAGCACTTCGGCCTGCAGCAGGATGGCGTCGAGCAGTGCGTCGATGTTCGTGCCCTGTTTGGCCGACACTTCGACGAACTGGGTATCGCCACCCCAGTCTTCCGGCACGACTTCCTGCGCCACCAGCTCCTGACGGATACGCTCCGGGTTGGCACCCTGCTTGTCGATCTTGTTGACCGCAACCACGATCGGCACGCCGGCCGCCTTGGCGTGGTGAACCGCCTCGATCGTTTGCGGCATCACACCGTCATCCGCCGCCACCACCAGCACGACGATGTCGGTCGCCGAAGCACCGCGGGCACGCATGGCGGTGAACGCCTCGTGACCCGGGGTATCGAGGAAGGTAACGATGCCCTTGCCGGTTTCGACGTGGTACGCCCCGATGTGCTGGGTAATGCCGCCGGCTTCGCCAGCCGCCACCTTGGCGCGACGGATGTAGTCGAGCAAGGACGTCTTGCCGTGGTCGACGTGACCCATGACGGTCACGACCGGCGCACGCGGCAGTTGCTCGTGCTCGCTCTTGTCGGACTCTTCCAGATAGGTATCCGGATCATCGAGCTTGGCCGCACGCGGAATGTGGCCCATTTCCTCGACGACGATCATCGCCGTTTCCTGGTCGAGCACCTGGTTGATGGTCACCATCATGCCCATCTTCATCAGCGCCTTGACGACCTCGACCCCCTTGACGGCCATCTTGTGCGCCAGATCGGCGACGCTGATGGTTTCAGGAACGTCAACGGTGTGCACGACCGGCTCGGTCGGCGCCTGGAAGGCATGCGCGTTGTCGCTGTCCTGCTGCTGGTTGCGACGGCCACCCTTCTTGCCGGACTTCCAGCCGCCACCGGCGTCGCCGCCACGGGTCTTGATCCCCTTCTTGGCCTTGCCGTCGTCCCACTTGCGCTTCTCGTCCTTCTTGGCGGCCGGCGACGCGGGCTTGGCGACGGCCGGCACAACCTTGGCCGGCTCCGGCTTGACCGGTTCCGGCGCGCGCAGCGGGGTGTCCTTGGGCTTGCGCAGCTCGACGCGCATGCCGACGCGCGGACGATCGCCACGCGGCGCAGCAGCGGCCGGCGCCGGCGCGGCGGCCGGGCGTGCGGCAGGCGCAACCGGAGCCGGTGCGGCAACCGGAGCGGGTGCAGCGGGTGCAGGCGCAGCGACGGCCGCCACTTCAACGACCGGCGCCGGGGCGGCAACAGCCACCGGCGCTTCTGCTGCCGGCGCTTCGCGCACCTCTTCCTTCGGCGCTTCACCTCCGTGCTTGGCGCGCATCTCTGCCGCCTGGCGCTCACGCAGCGCGGACTGGCGCTGTGCCTCGGCTTCGCGGGCCGCACGCTCGGCATCACCGATCACAGGCGCAGCGGGATTGGCGACCGCATCAACACGCGGCGCCACAACCGGCGCAACCGGCGCTTCAACCACGCGCTTCTTGCGCACCTCGACCTGGATGGTCTTGGCCTTGCCGGTCGAATCGGTTTTGCGGATCTCGGACGTTTGCTTGCGGGTCACGACGATCTTGGGCTTGTCGACGCCACCGTGCTTCTTTTTCAGATGATCGAGAAGACGCGCCTTGTCCTCGGCGGTCACCGCGTCGGACTCGCCGGATTTGCTGACACCGGCCGCGCTGAGCTGCTCGAGCAACTCTTGCGACGGCATTCTCAATTCTGCCGCGAACTCACTGACTTTCAATTCACTCATGCATTTCTCCCCGCCTTATGCGAACCAGTGCTCGCGGGCTTTCATGATCAACTGCTTGGCCTCGTTCTCGCCGATGCCGGTCATTTCCATGAGCTCGTCGACGGCCAGCTCCGCGAGGTCGTCGCGGGTATGGATATCGTTCTCGGCGAGCGCGGCAGCGAGTTCAGCGGTCATGCCTTCCAGGTTTTTCAGGTCTTCCGACTGATGCTCGAGCTTTTCTTCGCGGGCAATGGCCTGAGTGAGCAGTGCGTCGCGGGCACGCGAGCGCAGCTCATTGACGGTGTCCTCATCGAACACCTCGATTTCGAGCATTTCGTTCAGCGGCACATAAGCCACTTCTTCCAGCGTGTTGAACCCTTCCTGCACCAGCGCATCGGCAACGTCTTCGTCGATGTCGAGCGCCTGCATGAACAGTTCGCGCACCTTGGTGAACTCGACCTCGTTCTTTTCCTCGGCCTGATTCACGGTCATGATGTTGATCTTCCAGCCCGTCAGCTCGGAAGCGAGCTTGACGTTCTGGCCACCACGGCCGATGGCCATGGCGAGGTTGTCTTCGTCGACGACGACATCCATTGCATGATTGTCTTCGTCAACGACGATCGAATTGACGTCGGCCGGGCTCAGCGCACCGATCACGAACTGCGCCGGGTCGTCCGACCACAGGATGATGTCGACGCGCTCACCGGCGATCTCGTTGGTCACCGCGTTGACGCGGGTGCCACGCACGCCGATACACGTCCCCTGCGGATCGACGCGCGGGTCGTTCGACTTGACCGCGATCTTGGCACGCATGCCCGGATCCCGCGCCACGCCCTTGAGTTCGATCAGGCCGTTTTCGACTTCCGGCACTTCCATCTCGAACAGCTTGGCCATGAATTCCGGCGCGGTCCGGCTCAGCACCAGCATCGGGCCGCGACCGAGGCGGTCGACGCGCAACAGGAAGGCGCGCACGCGATCGCCGACCCGGAGGTTTTCCTTCGGGATCATCTGGTCGCGCGGCAGGATCGCCTCGAGCTTGCCAAGCTCGAGAATCGCGTTGCCGCGCTCGAGCCGCTTGATGCTGCCCGAGACGATGTGCTCGCGGCGGGCCAGGAAATCGTTGAGGTTCTGCTCGCGCTCGGCATCACGGATCTTCTGCAGGATGACCTGCTTGGCCGCCTGTGCGCCGATGCGGCCGAATTCGATCGGTTCGAGTTCGACTTCCCAGGTTTCGCCCAGTTGCAGCTCCGGATCGTATTCGGGCGCATCGGTGATGGCGATCTGGCACGACGGCTCTTCGTGATCGTTGTCCTCGACCACGGTCCAGACGCGGAACGAACGGTAGTCACCGGTATCGCGATCGATGTCGACACGGATATCGACCTCGTCCTCGTAGGTTTTCTTCGTCGCCGATGCCAGCGCCATTTCCAGCGCGGTAAACACGACATCTTTTTCTACATTTTTTTCGCGCGCCAGTGCATCCACCAGCAGCAGAATTTCTCGGCTCATCGTTTCGATTCCTTCGGCAAGAAGCCCGCCTGTAGACCTTGAGATCAGAACTGCGGCTCGAGCCGCACTTTGTCAATTTGCGTCATTGGCAGCGTCAGGCGCTCGCCATCGACATCGACCACCACTGCACCGTCCTCGAGGCCGATGAGCGTGCCGAGCAGTTTCTTGCGTTTGTCCGGCAGCGGAAGGCGCAGCTTGAGCCGCACCTTTTCACCGGCAAAGCGTGTGAAGTCTTCGGGCTTGGTCAGCGGCCTATCCAGCCCCGGTGACGAAACCTCCAGCCGTTCATAGGCGATTTCTTCGACCATGAGGAGACGGGTCAGGTGGTTGCTGACGGTGACGCAATCGTCGACCGTGATGCCCCCCGGCTTGTCGATAAAGACCCGCACCAGCCCGTTGTGCGCCAACTCCAGGTCGACGAGCTCGTAGCCCAGACCCGGTAGCGTCGCATCCAGCACGCTTTGCACGTTCGCTGCCATAGATTCCTTCGCTGAAAAACAAAAAATGGGCTGCAAAAATGCGCCCATTCCCAAGCACCATCCCCGTATCTTGGGGACAACCCTCATTCTAACAGAAACAATTACTTGGCGAAACTACGCTCACATACGGCTTGTTCTAAGCAGGCTTACAACCCTAGAGTGTGCACAGAACCACAAGGAGAGGTATATGGAGCGGCCCTGGTTTGCCAGTTACTCGGCTAATGTCCCCCACGAGATCGACGCTCGAGAGTTCGACTCGATCCCGGACGTGATCGCCAAGACCGTCGCACGCTACCCCGAGCGCGACGCGTTCATCAATATGGGGAAAGCGATTAGCTACGCCGAGCTTGACCGGCTTTCGAACGATTTTGCCGCATTTTTGCAACAGGATTTGCGACTGGCCCGCGGCGCCCGCGTCGCGGTGATGATGCCGAACCTGCTGCAGTATCCGATCGCGATTTTCGGCATTCTCAAGGCCGGCATGACGGTCGTGAACGTCAACCCGCTGTACACACCACGCGAACTTCAGCACCAGCTCAAGGACGCCGGCACCGATGCCATTGTCATTCTCGCCAATTTTGCCCACACCCTCGAAACCATCATCGCCGACACGCCGGTCAAGCAGGTGATCGTCACCGAGGTCGGCGATCTGCTCGGCTTCCCCAAGCGCCTGCTCGTCAATAGTGTTGTTCGGCACGTCAAGAAGATGGTCCCTGGTTATTCGCTGCCCGGCCACCTCGGCTTCAACGCCGCGCTTCGCCGCGGCAGCGCGCAACGACTGCAACCGGTCGCGCTCGGTCACGACGACCTGGCCTTCCTGCAATACACCGGCGGCACCACCGGCGTTGCCAAGGGCGCGATGCTGACACATGGCAACATCGTCGCCAACATGCAGCAGGCGCACGCCTGGATCCGCGATACCGTCGACGAAGGCAAGGAGCTGATCGTCACCGCGCTGCCGCTGTACCATATCTTCTGCCTGACGGCGAACTGCATGGTCTTTACCAAGGTCGGCGCGACCAACCTGCTGATCACCAACCCGCGTGACATTCCGGGCTTCGTCAAGGAGCTGGCCAAGTATCCGGTCACCTGCATGACCGGCGTCAATACGCTGTTCAACGCGCTCGCCAACAACCCCGATTTTCCCAAGCTCAACTTCCGCACCTGGAAGCTCGCGCTGGGCGGCGGCATGGCCGTCCAGCATGCAGTGGCGGACAAGTGGAAGAAGATCACCGGTGTACCGCTGGTCGAGGCCTACGGCCTGACCGAGACTTCGCCGGCGGCAATGATCAACCCGATGACGCTGAAGGAGTACAACGGCATGATCGGCCTGCCGGTGCCGTCGACCGACGCGCAGATCCGCGACGACGACGGCAATGTGCTCGCCACCGGCCAGGCCGGCGAACTGTTCATCAAGGGCCCCCAGGTCATGCGCGGTTACTGGCAACGGCCCGAGGAAACCGCCAAGGTCCTCGGCAACGACGGCTTCCTCGCAACCGGCGACGTCGCGGTGATGTCTCCGACCGGCTACTTCAAGCTGGTCGACCGCAAGAAGGACATGATCCTCGTCTCGGGCTTCAACGTGTACCCGAACGAAATCGAGGACGTCGTCGCCGATCACCCGGGCGTACTGGAGGTCGCGTGCATCGGCATCCCCGACGACAAGTCCGGTGAAGCGGTCAAGGTCTTCGTGGTCAAGAAGGATTCCGCCCTGAACGAACAGGACGTAATCAACCACTGTCGCGCCAATCTCACGAATTACAAGGTTCCGCGCGCAGTTGAGTTTCGAGACCAACTGCCGAAGTCAAATGTCGGTAAAATCCTGCGGAGAGAGCTGAAACCCCAATAAACCAACAGCCGGCCGGGTGCCCGAATGAATTTGTTGCCGTTTTTCAAACTGATGGCCGAACGACAAGCCTCCGACCTGTTTCTGTCGGCAGACTCGCCCATCGTCATCAAGATCAACGGTCAGTGCCACCCGGCCAATGCCCAAGTCCTGGGCGCGGACCATACGCGCCAGCTGATCTACCAGCTATTGAGTGCCGAGCAGATCGAACGCTTCGAGCGGGACTGGGAGCTCAATTTCCGGCTCACGCTGCCCGAGCTGGGCAATTTCCGCATCAACGTCTTTCGCACGCGCGGGGCAGCCGCCATGGTTGCCCGTTTCATTCGGCCCAAAGCGCAGACCATCGACGAGCTCGGTGTTCCGCCGGTACTGCGCGAGCTGATCATGGAAAAGCGCGGCATCATTCTCATCGTCGGCGCCACCGGTTCGGGCAAGTCATCAACCGTGTCGGCAATGCTCGAGCATCGCAGCGAACACCACCCCGGCCACATCCTCACGATCGAAGAACCGATCGAGCACCTGTACTCGCACCGCAAGAGCCTCGTCAATCAGCGCGAAATCGGCGTCGACACACACAGTTATGCCGAAGCCCTGAAGAACGCCATGCGCGAAGCGCCCGATGTGCTGATGATCGGCGAAATCCGCGACCGCGAAACCATGAACTATGCGCTGCAGTATGCCCAGGCCGGGCATCTGTGCATCTCGACGCTGCACGCCAATAACAGCTACCACTCGCTCTCGCGGATCGTGAACTTCTTCCCGCAGGAAGCACGCGAAGCCCTGCTGTACGACCTCTCGACCGCGCTGACTGCAGTCGTATCCCAACGGCTGGTGCGCAGCACAGCGGGGCAGCTGACGCCGGCAGTCGAGGTCATGCGCAACACCAACCGCATCGCCGAGCTGATCCGCAACGGCCAGCTCACCGATATCAAGGCAGCGATGGAGCAGACGCTCACCGAAGGCTCGCAAACCTTCGAGCAATCGCTGTACACGCTGTACCGCAACGGCAAGATCGAACTTGACGAAGCATTGCGCAACGCCGACTCAGCTACCAACCTGTCCTGGATGGTCAATAACAGCCAGAGCGTGCAGGAGCGTGAAGCAAGCAAGCACGAGACGCAAGCCGCCCCGCTCGCGCCTCAGGCCAGGGTCGACTTCGACATCGAGCTTCACTAAGCCCCTCGTCCTCGAGCCCCTCCTCGAACCGCCGGGAAGCTGGCAAGACCCAGCCTCACCGCCCAACGTCACCGGCTCCGCCGTAACACGAGCCCGTGTTGCCGTTTTTGTAGTGGTCAACTCATTCCGGACACTGCGTTAAGCTTTTCTTCCGCCACGGCCGGCGCCAGTCCGTCATTGAACTGATGCGGCCGCAGCCAGTTGTACCGATGCATCAGGTAATGACTGATGTCCCGGCGCGCTTCCTGCGCCGTCATGTAACCCACATGTGGCACCCACTCCGTCTTCAAGCTGCGGAACAGCCGCTCCATCGGCGCGTTATCCCAACAGTTTCCGCGTCGGCTCATGCTCTGCCCAATCCGGTAGCGCCACAGCCGCTGGCGGAACTTGCGACTGGCGTACTGGCCACCCTGGTCGGAGTGAAACAGCAGACCTTGCGGCCGGCCACGTTGTTCGTAGGCCATCTCGAGCGCTTGCACCACCAACTCTGCGTCCGGCCGAGATGAGAACGCCCAACCGACCACACGGCGCGTAAACAGGTCCAGCACCGCCGCTAGGTAATGCCAGCCACCTTGCACCCAGACATAAGTAATATCGCCGCACCAGACCTGATTCGGCCCGTCCACCACGAAACGCCGGTCCAGGCGGTTCGGAATGTCGATCCGCTCCACCGTGGCCCGCTTGTAGGCATGCGCACCCGGTTGCTTGCAGATCAGTCCCAGCTCCGCCATCAAGCGGCTGATCTTGAACCGTCCCAGCGTCATGCCTTGCTCGCGCAGCATGCCCATGATGCTGCGGCTGCCCGCTGAACTGCGGCTCTCGACAAACAGTTCATGCACCCGGCGACGTTGCGCGTGGCGTTCGGTATCTACGCGTTGGCAGCGTGCTCGATAAGCATACAGGCAGGATCTCGGCAGCTCGAACAGCGTACAGAGCAAGGCTAGCGGTTCATCCCGGCCGATCTGCTCGATCAGCGCGTACGTTCGATCCCTTCCGACATCAAGAGCGCGGTAGCCTTTTTTAAAATGGCCTTCTCGCGCTCAAGGCGATCGATACGTGCCTCCAGCGCCTGGATGTGCTGCTGCTCCGTCGTCATGGCCTTGCTCTGAGGCGTGATGCCCTGACGTTCCTGTTGCAGCTGCTGAACCCAGCGACGCAGCACCGATTCGGCGACGCCGACCGAGCGGCAGGCCTCGACGTGGCTGTACCCTTGGTCGAGCACCAGAGCCGCGGCCTTGCGCTTGAAGTCGGGGGAAAACGAACGGCGTTGTTTGGTCATCAGGCACCTCTTCATGGCGAGCATTCTCGCCTTAAATGGGTGTCCGGGTTTAGTAGACCACTACATTTCAGCCCCCTAAAGCAAAACCCCCCACCAGCTTTGCTGATGGGGGGTTTTCTATGGGGAGTCTGGCGATGACCTACTTTCACACGGGAACCCGCACTATCATCGGCGCTGAGTCGTTTCACGGTCCTGTTCGGGATGGGAAGGCGTGGGACCAACTCGCTATGGTCGCCAGACGTAACTGGTTGAGTTACGACTGTTTACTACTAGTCATATCTCTGAATTCGATAGAAGAAGCAAAGGCTCGGTTTGATTGTGTCGAGCTTGTCGCAACACACCCGAACCACGCGGTTCAGGTTATAGGATCAAGCCGCACGGGCAATTAGTATCGGTTAGCTTAACGCATTACTGCGCTTCCACACCCGACCTATCAACGTGGTGGTCTTCCACGACCCTTCAGGGGAATCAAGTTCCCAGGGAAATCTCATCTTGAGGCAAGTTTCGCGCTTAGATGCTTTCAGCGCTTATCTCTTCCGCATTTAGCTACCCGGCGATACCACTGGCGTGATAACCGGTACACCAGAGATGCGTCCACTCCGGTCCTCTCGTACTAGGAGCAGCCCCCCTCAAATTTCCAACGCCCACTGCAGATAGGGACCAAACTGTCTCACGACGTTTTGAACCCAGCTCACGTACCACTTTAAATGGCGAACAGCCATACCCTTGGGACCGGCTACAGCCCCAGGATGTGATGAGCCGACATCGAGGTGCCAAACTCCGCCGTCGATGTGAACTCTTGGGCGGAATCAGCCTGTTATCCCCGGAGTACCTTTTATCCGTTGAGCGATGGCCCTTCCATACAGAACCACCGGATCACTATGTCCTGCTTTCGCACCTGCTCGACGTGTCAGTCTCGCAGTCAAGCTACCTTGTGCCATTACACTATCAGTACGATGTCCGACCGTACCTAGGTAACCTTCGAGCTCCTCCGTTACACTTTGGGAGGAGACCGCCCCAGTCAAACTGCCTACCATGCACGGTCCCCGATCCGGATGACGGACCAAGGTTAGAACCTCAAAGGGGTCAGGGTGGTATTTCAAGGACGGCTCCACAGAAACTAGCGTCTCTGCTTCAAAGCCTCCCACCTATCCTACACAAACCACTTCAAAGTCCAATGCAAAGCTACAGTAAAGGTTCACGGGGTCTTTCCGTCTAGCAGCGGGGAGATTGCATCTTCACAAACACTTCAACTTCGCTGAGTCTCAGGAGGAGACAGTGTGGCCATCGTTACGCCATTCGTGCGGGTCGGAACTTACCCGACAAGGAATTTCGCTACCTTAGGACCGTTATAGTTACGGCCGCCGTTTACCGGGGCTTCGATCAAGAGCTTGCACCCCATCAATTAACCTTCCGGCACCGGGCAGGCGTCACACCCTATACGTCCACTTTCGTGTTAGCAGAGTGCTGTGTTTTTGATAAACAGTCGCAGCCACCTTTTCACTGCAACCTCTTCGAGCTCCACGAGCAAGTCGCTTCACCCTACAGAGGCACACCTTCTCCCGAAGTTACGGTGTCAATTTGCCGAGTTCCTTCTCCTGAGTTCTCTCAAGCGCCTTAGAATTCTCATCCTGCCCACCAGTGTCGGTTTGCGGTACGGTCAATTCTGAGCTGAAGCTTAGTGGCTTTTCCTGGAAGCATAGGATCAATCACTTCAGGCCCAATGGGCCCTCGTCGTCACGCCTCAGTGTTAACAGGGATCCGGATTTGCCTAAATCCCCCACCTACACGCTTAAACCACCTATTCCAACAGATGGCTGACCTACCTTTCTCCGTCCCCACATCGCACTCAGAATCGGTACAGGAATATTAACCTGTTTCCCATCGACTACGCTTTTCAGCCTCGCCTTAGGGGCCGACTCACCCTACGCCGATTAACGTTGCGTAGGAAACCTTGGGCTTTCGGCGAACGGGCTTTTCACCCGTTTTAACGCTACTCATGTCAGCATTCGCACTTCCGATACCTCCAGCAACCTTTACAAGTCACCTTCACAGGCTTACGGAACGCTCCCCTACCATATGTACAGAGTACATATCCGCGTCTTCGGTTATCAATTTGAGCCCCGTTACATCTTCCGCGCAGGACGACTCGACCAGTGAGCTATTACGCTTTCTTTAAATGATGGCTGCTTCTAAGCCAACATCCTGGCTGTCTATGCCTTCCCACCTCGTTTTCCACTTAATTGATCATTTGGGACCTTAGACGGCGGTCTGGGTTGTTTCCCTCTTGACACCGGACGTTAGCACCCGATGTCTGTCTCCCAAGCTCGCACTTAACGGTATTCAGAGTTTGCCATGGTTTGGTAAGTCGCGATGACCCCCTAGCCATAACAGTGCTTTACCCCCGTTAGTGATACTTGAGGCACTACCTAAATAGTTTTCGGGGAGAACCAGCTATTTCCAGGTTTGTTTAGCCTTTCACCCCTATCCACAGCTCATCCCCTAATTTTGCAACATTAGTGGGTTCGGACCTCCAGTGCGTGTTACCGCACCTTCATCCTGGCCATGGATAGATCACCTGGTTTCGGGTCTACGCCCAGCAACTGATCGCCCTATTCGGACTCGGTTTCCCTACGCCTCCCCTATTCGGTTAAGCTCGCTACTGAACGTAAGTCGCTGACCCATTATACAAAAGGTACGCAGTCACCCCACGAGGGGGCTCCCACTGTTTGTATGCATCCGGTTTCAGGTTCTATTTCACTCCCCTCCCGGGGTTCTTTTCGCCTTTCCCTCACGGTACTGGTTCACTATCGGTCGATCACGAGTATTTAGCCTTGGAGGATGGTCCCCCCATCTTCGGACAGGATTTCTCGTGTCCCGCCTTACTTGTCGTACGCTTAGTACCACGATGGTCTTTTCGTATACGGGGCTATCACCCACTATCGCCGGCCTTTCCATGCCGTTTTACTAAGACTACCGCTATCACGTACAGGCTCTTCCCATTTCGCTCGCCACTACTTTGGGAATCTCGGTTGATTTCTTTTCCTCCGGCTACTTAGATGTTTCAGTTCGCCGGGTTCGCCTCACATGACCTATGTATTCAGTCATGGATGACCCAAAAGGGCCGGGTTTCCCCATTCGGATATCTGCGGATCAAAGCTTGTTTGCCAGCTCCCCGCAGCTTTTCGCAGGCTGCCGCGTCCTTCATCGCCTGTGATCGCCAAGGCATCCACCAGATGCACTTAGTCGCTTGATCCTATAACCTCAAACACGTGGTTTGCGGCTACAAGCTGTGTTTGCGACTTCGAATTCTCTCGAATTCAAAACTCGATGCAATCAAACCCATTCATTACTGAATAAATTTGAGTCTTGCTTCTTCTATCTTGTTAAAGAGCGATACAGAGAATAAATCTCGTCCAACTGAAGCAGTCAGAATGAAATCCACGCAATCTCTCGATTGAATGCACTTGATTCTGAGTCCTTCCGGATCTAAACCAACACGGTGATGGCTCACCGCAAGGTGTGGAGGCAGACGGGATCGAACCGACGACCCTCTGCTTGCAAAGCAGATGCTCTCCCAACTGAGCTATGCCCCCATCGGATCAAACTGTTTGTCCATCCGCAAAGCAAATGGTGGGTCAAGCTGGAATCGAACCAGCGACCCCCGCCTTATCAAGACGGTGCTCTAACCGACTGAGCTACTGACCCAGTTCTCCGTATCTCTAACCTACAGCCGATGAGTGTGAATGCTTAATGAGGCATTATCTTTAAAGGAGGTGATCCAGCCGCAGGTTCCCCTACGGCTACCTTGTTACGACTTCACCCCAGTCATGAATCCTACCGTGGTAACCGGCCTCCCGAAGGTTAGCCTAGCTACTTCTGGTAAAACCCACTCCCATGGTGTGACGGGCGGTGTGTACAAGGCCCGGGAACGTATTCACCGCGACATGCTGATCCGCGATTACTAGCGATTCCGACTTCACGCAGTCGAGTTGCAGACTGCGATCCGGACTACGATTGGTTTTATGGGATTGGCTCCACCTCGCGGCTTCGCGACCCTCTGTGACCAACCATTGTATGACGTGTGAAGCCCTGGTCATAAGGGCCATGAGGACTTGACGTCATCCCCACCTTCCTCCGGTTTGTCACCGGCAGTCCCATTAAAGTGCTCAACTGAATGGTAGCAACTAATGGCAAGGGTTGCGCTCGTTGCGGGACTTAACCCAACATCTCACGACACGAGCTGACGACAGCCATGCAGCACCTGTGTTCTGGCTCCTTACGGCACTCCCAAATCTCTTCGGGATTCCAGACATGTCAAGACCAGGTAAGGTTTTTCGCGTTGCATCGAATTAATCCACATCATCCACCGCTTGTGCGGGCCCCCGTCAATTCCTTTGAGTTTTAACCTTGCGGCCGTACTCCCCAGGCGGTCTACTTCCCGCGTTAGCTGCGTTACTAAGCTCCGAAAAGCCCAACAACTAGTAGACATCGTTTAGGGCGTGGACTACCAGGGTATCTAATCCTGTTTGCTCCCCACGCTTTCGTCCATGAGTGTCAGTATCAGCCCAGGGGGTTGCCTTCGCCATCGGTGTTCCTCCGCATCTCTACGCATTTCACTGCTACACGCGGAATTCCACCCCCCTCTGCCGTACTCTAGCGAGCCAGTCAGCAATGCAGTTCCCAGGTTGAGCCCGGGGCTTTCACATCGCTCTTAACAAGCCACCTGCGGACGCTTTACGCCCAGTAATTCCGATTAACGCTTGGACCCTACGTATTACCGCGGCTGCTGGCACGTAGTTAGCCGGTCCTTATTCTTCAGGTACTGTCATCCCCGACCCGTATTAGGGGCCAGAATTTCCTCCCTGACAAAAGGGCTTTACAACCCGAAGGCCTTCTTCACCCACGCGGCATTGCTGGATCAGGCTTTCGCCCATTGTCCAAGATTCCCCACTGCTGCCTCCCGTAGGAGTCTGGGCCGTGTCTCAGTCCCAGTGTGGCGGGTCGTCCTCTCAGACCCGCTACTGATCGTCGCCTTGGTGAGCCTTTACCTCACCAACTAGCTAATCAGCCATCGGCCGCTCCAATAACGTGAGGTCTTGCGATCCCCCACTTTCCCCCTCAGGGCGTATGCGGTATTAGCTTGCCTTTCGGCAGGTTATCCCCCATTACTGGGCACGTTCCGATGTATTACTCACCCGTTCGCCACTAGATTGAAGAGCAAGCTCCTCAACCCCGTTCGACTTGCATGTGTAAAGCATGCCGCCAGCGTTCAATCTGAGCCAGGATCAAACTCTTTCGTTTAATCACTGAATAGTTGCGCACTTGCGTTAACTCAAAAAAACTCGCCCGACCACCGAAGCGGCCAGACTGCTTTCTATCATTTAAGTGCAAGCACTTGATGCACTCATCAAGCACTCACACTCATCGGCTGTAATTTGTTAAAGATCGCTTGCTTCAGGACGCTTCGCTCGGTAAACTCGGCGGGTTTCGCTTCGTTTCTTTCGCTGCGTCATCAGCAGAGAACGCAACTTTAAGCACTTCCCCGTCTTCCGTCAACACCCCGCCGCAACAATTTCGCAGCACAACCGATAAACCCCTGATCGGACAGCGAAATTTCAGCAGACCAAAATCCGACGCATTCGCATCAACCCGCCCTGCCCAGCGGCAAAGCTGACAAACCCATGCCAAATGCATGAAATCCGTCAGATTTTCCGCCTTGCAACCGCATTGTCGCGGGCGGCAGCATTGGGTGAGCCCTGCGCGCCAACGGCGCAATCGCGTAACGGCCGGGCATCTACTCTTAGATACCTTTAGTAGATACCTTTAGAAACTGACCGCCAGCCCGACCGACACGCCGGAGACGTTGTTGCCGAACACATAGCGCGTCACCAACCGGGTGCGCGTGACGATGATGTCGTACTTGCTCGAGTCGAGCTCGACCCCGAGGCCGAGCGAGGTCAGGTAATTGAAGCCGAGCGCGCCGCGCAGATCGCCCATGAACTGGGTCTGGGCAAACTCGAGCACGTAGCGGAACGGGCGGTCGAGCAGCGTCCAGTCGTCGATCGGTGCGCGATAGCGCGCCCACAGGCTGACGCTTTCGGCGCTGGCGTGTCCCTGCACCGCATCGGCACTGCCGCCGAAGCTCTTGAGCGGGATATTGCTGTAGCGCAGTTCGACGTCGATGTCGCGCTCCGGCTTCATGTCCTCGTAGTCGAGCATGATCGAGCCGCCGAGGCCGTAGGCGCTGAGCGAGCCGTTGTCGAGGAAGTTGAAGTCGCGGTCGAGCTTGTATTCGACGAACCACTTGGCGCCGGTCACGTCGCTGGCGACCTCGCCGATGGCGATGTTGAAGATCGGCCGCAGCACGAGGTTTTCGGCAATCGGGAAATCCCAGCCGATGCCGCCGCTGACGGCGAGGCTGTTCCAGCGCAGCGGCAGCTCCCGCTCGACCTTGCCGTCGGAGGCCAGGAAGGTCGGATCATAACGACTGTATGACAGCGCCCCTTCGAGGTAGACCGGCACCGATTTGCTCAGGGTGGCGCCGCCGCCGAGCTGGGACATCATCAGCCCCGTATCGCCGGTCGTTGTACTGCTGATCGACAGCGAGCTCGTCGTGATGTCCGGCACGACCGAATAGCCCATCAACGCCAGCACGCCGTTGGCGCGCCGCTGGATATTGCCGCCGATGAGGGACAACTCGCGGTCGTTCGCCTGCGCCTGCGGCAGCAGCGCCGCAGCAAGCAGGCCGGCGGACAGCGGCGCGCACATCGTCAACGACAAGGAGGCAAGCAGGATACGCATGAAGGCAGACGGCTGACGGTGGCAATGCGCCATTGTCTGCAAGTCGCGTTACAGTCACAACTGATGACACGCCTGCGCTGCAGTGCCTGCAACACCGCTGCGCCCGCGCTTGCTGCATCGGCCGGGTGCGGGTATGCGATAATCGTTCATCCC
Organism: Jeongeupia sp. USM3; assembly: GCF_001808185.1. Taxonomy (NCBI): domain Bacteria; kingdom Pseudomonadati; phylum Pseudomonadota; class Betaproteobacteria; order Neisseriales; family Chitinibacteraceae; genus Jeongeupia; species Jeongeupia sp. USM3. Next base: position 703,881 of record NZ_CP017668.1, read on the forward strand.
CGATGGAGTAAGCAGATGACCGCGCACGCGTTCACCACCCTGTTCGTTTTTGCGCTGACCGCCAGCGTGCTGCTGCAAATGTGGCTGGCGCAGCGCCACATCAACCACGTCCGCCGTCACCGGGGCGCGGTGCCGAACGAGTTCGCCAGCGAGATCAGCCTGCTGTCGCATCAGCGCGCCGCCGACTATACGGTGGCGAAAACGCGATTCGGCATGCTGACGGCGATCTGGGATGCGATCCTGCTCGTCGCATTCACGCTCGGTGGCGGCATCGGCTGGCTCTCGGCGCTGACGACCGACTGGTTCGGCCCCGGCATTCCCGCCGGCGTGGCGACGATCGCCCTGCTCGCACTGGCCAACACGCTGCTGACACTGCCGTTCTCGTGGATCTCGACGTTCCGGATCGAGACGGCGTTCGGCTTCAACCAGACGACGCCGGCGACCTTCGCCGCCGACCTCGTCAAGACCTCGCTGATCGCCGCGGCAATCGGCCTGCCGCTGGTGGCAGTCGTGCTGTGGCTGATGGATGCGATGGGCGACGCGTGGTGGCTGTGGGTGTGGGCGACGTGGGTCGGCTTCTCGCTGCTGCTGATGTGGGTGTTCCCGACCTGGATCGCGCCGCTGTTCAACAAGTTCGAGCCGCTGCCGGACGAGGGCCTGCGTGCGCGGATCGAAGCCTTGCTGAACCGCTGCGGTTTCCGCGCCGGCGGCATCTTCATGATGGACGGCAGCAAGCGCTCGAGCCACGGCAACGCCTATTTCACCGGTCTTGGCGCCAAGAAACGCATCGTTTTCTTCGACACCTTGCTCAAGCAGCTCAGCGGCGACGAGATCGAGGCCGTGCTTGCGCACGAGCTTGGCCACTTCAAGCGCCGCCACATCGTCAAACGGCTGGCGTGGACCTTCATATTGATGCTCGGCATGCTCTGGTTGCTGGGGCAGCTGAAAACGCAGCCGTGGTTTTACGAAGGGCTCGGCGTGTACGAGCCGACGACTGCCGCCGCGCTGGTGCTGTTCTTCCTAGTGCTGCCGGTGTTCACCTTCCTGTTCGGGCCGATCGGCTCGATGCTGTCCAGAAAGCACGAGTACGAGGCCGATGCCTACGCCGCCGAACAGGCGTCGAGCGGCGACCTGATCCACGCGCTGGTCAAGCTCTACCGCGACAATGCGGCGACGCTGACACCGGACCCGCTGCACAGCCTGTTCTACGACAGCCACCCGCCGGCCAGCCTGCGGATCGCTGCGTTGAAGCGACTCGGATGACGCGGACGGCTACAAAGAAGATTGGTGTCCGTAACCAGGAGCACGCCATGAGCCTCGCAACCGAACGCTGCATCCCCGATGCGCCCGCCATGCCGGTCGACGACACGGTCAAGCTTGCCGCCGCGCAGCTCGACGACTGGCAGGTGATCGGCCCGCAACTGGAAAAGACCTTCCGCTTCGGCAACTTCCACGAGACCATGGCGCTGGTGAACGCGATCGCCTGGATCGCCCACAGCCAGGACCACCATCCCGACCTCGAAGTCGACTACAACCGCTGCCGGGTGATCTGGAGCACGCACTCGGCCGGCGGGCTGACCCGCAACGATTTCATCTGCGCCGCACGCGTCGATGCCCTCTTCCCTGATAGCGATACCGAATGACCGATACCGCACAGATCATCGCCAGCCACGGCAGATCCTACATCGTCGAACTCCCCGACGGCAGCACCCGCATTGCCAGCGCGCGCGGCAAGAAAACCGACTATGCCTGCGGCGACCGGGTCACGATCAAGGTTTCCAGCGACGAGCAGGCGGTGATCGAAAAGGCGCTCAAGCGCGACACGCTGTTGTACCGGTCGGATGCCTGGCGCGAAAAACTGATCGCCGCCAACGTCACCCAGATCGTCGTCGTCGTCGCGCCGGTGCCGAGCTTCTTCGACGAACTGATCGGCCGCTGCCTGATTGCCGCCGAGGACGCCGGCATCCGGCCGCTGATCCTGCTGAACAAGTGCGACCTGCCCGAGGCCGGCGCCGCGCGCGCGCGGCTCGCCTATTATCGCGATCTCGGCTACGACGTCATTGAACTTGCCGCGACCGAGGACATCGCGCCGCTGCAGCCCTGGCTCGCGGACCATGTGTCGGTGCTGGTCGGCCAGTCGGGGATGGGCAAGTCGACGATCACCAATGCGCTGATTCCCGAGGCGCGCGCGCGGGTCAACGACATCTCGGTCGCGCTCGACTCGGGCAAGCACACGACGACCAACGCGACGCTGTACCACCTCGGGCCCGGCGCCGACCTGATCGACTCGCCGGGACTGCAGTCGTTCGGCCTCGCCCACGTGACCGCCGACGACCTGCCGCGACTGATGCCCGAGTTCCGCGAGCGGCTCGGCCAGTGCCGCTTCCACAACTGCCGGCACCGGCACGAGCCGGGTTGCGCCATCCTCGGCGCGGTCAGGGACGGGGCGATTCCGGACAGCCGGCTGCAACTGCTGCACCGGCTGCAGGACGAACTGGCGGCGGCGCAGACGTACTAGCCCGACCGCTCAGCTAGCGACTGCTCCACTGGGCTCAGGTGGTCACCAGCCGCTCGCAGACAAAGCGCCGATCCGGCACGAAGGGATAGATCGCGCTGCATACCTGCCCCTCGTCGTCCCGGACGAACTCGATTTCCAGCGGCCGGCCGATGATGGCAAAGCGGTTCCGGGCCAGCGGCTCCAGCCGGAAATTGCGCGTGAAGCCCATATGCAGGCGCAATTCGTCGCCGACCAGCTCCACTTGAAACGGCTGGCGATAGGCTTCGGGAAACCCGTCCGGCGGCTGATAGATGCCGGTGTATTGCGCCAGACAGTCCTCGAAACGCACCGGCTCGTCCGGCTGCACCCCCAAAGCAGTACACAAGGCCGCCTGGTATCCGGCCCAGTCCCGCGCGGTGGTATCGATGCGCAGCCGCGCAAACGGGTATGCGGTCGCAAACGTCGCCAGCTGCAGCTGGCTTTCGACAAAGAACGCGATCAGCCCGCTCTCGCCGGTCTGCTGCGCGGCACGCTGCACCGGGTAGTCGGCCACATCGGCAGCAACCAGCGCAGCCCAGGCGTGGCCACGTTCCGCAATCGTTTCCTGCAGTACCCGCGCCACATCGCACACCAGATGGATCAGGCAGGGCCGAAACCGGGCGAGAAGCGGATACAGCGCCTTCAAGTACGCATCAATGCCGGGCCGGCTTACGCCATGCGCGAGCAGTACCTTGATCGTCGAATGAAAGAAGGCACCATCAAGACAGAGGATGTCCGCCGACCTGTCGATCCGGGCCAGCAGGCTTTGCCAGCACACCAGCAGGCTGGTGATCGCCGCACCCTCGCCACTCCCGACCTGCGCATGAAACGGGGCGAACACCGCCTCGTTGAGCTCATGCTCTTCCAGCCAGTACACGCATCGGCCGCTTGCCTCCAGCTGCCGGGCAAGATGCTGCGACAGGCAGGACTTGCCGGCGCCAGGTGCACCTTCGAAAAACAGAATGCGTACGTCGTTCATTTCTTGCAGCCACATCATGCCGTCGGAATTTCGGAGTATATGGCGCTGCCATGGCACATGGCCGGCCGGTTCAACACACGGCAAGCGTGGCCAAATCGCTTCCCCGGCCTAGCGCCAGCGACGACGACTGGCCCGCTTGCGCAGCGCCAGCCAGATGTAGACCCGCCAGATGCCGTGCACGGCCACGAAGCCGCCGACGGCGAGCAGTGCCGCCAGCACCGGCAGGCCGATCAGCAGGGGCATGCCGAGCGAGAGCATCCAGTGCCACATGGCCTGGACCCAATCGAGCATCGTCAGCCCGGACCAGCCCGGCATCGGCGGTACGTGCTCCCCGCCGCCCAGCCCGGTGATGAAACCGCCGAGCTTGACCGCAATCCAGTAAAGCGGGCCGATCGTCAGCGGATTGGTGTAGAAGGTCGCGAACACGGCAACCGGCAGATTGACGCGAAAACCCAGTGCCAGCAGGCTGGCGGTGATCACCTGCAACGGCCCCGGAATCATCCCGCCGATCATCCCCGCGGCAACGCCGCCGGCGACCGAGTGCCGGTTCAGATGCCATAGATTGGGATGGGAAAACCAGTGCGCGTAGCGACGCAGGAACGCATTCTTCTTCAGCGTGGCATGGTCGGGCAGCAATCGCCGCAGGAAACGTCGGGGCATGAAAACCTTGTTCTGAGTTTTATGAATCGGCAGGGACTGCTGCAACTGTATACCGCCGCTGCCGCCATCCGGCGCCTTTCGCAAGATCGGCCCGCTGCAGCGCGCTATCCGGCAACCGGCGCAGAGGTAAAAAACGGGGCCACGGCTGCTTATGATTGCAATCATCAAAATATCGCCTTCTACTGACCCGGTGAATGGGGCAAAATTCCTGACTTATCGCTAATCCATTGATGCCATGGTCGCCGTTACCCGCCCACTCGCCCAGTCGATTGCTGAAGCCGCCAACCCGCAAGGCTGGCTGGCGCAGCTGTCCGACCGCTACCCGCCCGAGGCGATGAGCCGCCTGAAGGCGGCGCTGGCGTGGGCGGCCGAGTGTTACGGCGACGAACGGCTGCCGGACATCGGCGAACTGATCTTCCCGCACTCGGTGGCCAGCGCGGCCATCGTCGCCGACCTGCGGCTCGACGCCGACGCGGTGATTGCCGCGCTGCTGTTCGCCGTGCCCGACCATCTGAAGGATGCCGCGGTCGAGATCGAAAAGCGCTTCGGCAAGGACGTCGCCACGCTGGTCGACGGCGTCAACCGCGTGCGCAAGATCCGCCAGCTCACGGTCTCGGCGGTGCACAAGCCGCAAGAGGCCGCGGCGCAGATCGAATCGATCCGCAAGATGCTGCTGGCGATGGTCGAGGACATGCGCGTCGTGCTGATCAAGCTGGCATGGCGCACCCAGACCATGCACGTGCTCGGCCAGGCGAGCGACGAGGTGCGCCGCCGCATCGCCGACGAGACGCTCGACTTCTTCGCGCCGCTCGCCAACCGGCTCGGTGTCTGGCAGATCAAGTGGGAGCTCGAAGACCTCGGCTTCCGCTACCAGCACCCGGACGTCTACAAGAAGATCGCCAAGCTGCTCGACGAGCGCCGGATCGACCGGCAGCAGTTCATCGACGACGTGATCGGCAAGCTGCGCATCGAGCTCACCGCCGCCGGTGTCGAGCACGCCAGCCTGATGGGCCGGCCCAAGCACATCTACAGCATCTACAAGAAGATGCAGAAGAAGAAGCTCGACTTCTCCGAGCTGTACGACATCCGCGCGGTGCGCGTACTGGTCGACGACGTCAAGGACTGCTACACGGTGCTCGGCATCGTCCACAACCTGTGGCAGCCGATCCCGGGCGAATTCGACGACTACATCGCCAACCCGAAGGGCAATTTCTACCGCAGCCTGCACACCGCGGTGATCGGCCCCAACGACAAGGCGCTCGAGGTGCAGATCCGCACCTTCGAGATGCACGAGCACGCCGAATTCGGCGTCGCCGCGCACTGGCGCTACAAGGAAGGCGGCAAGGGCGACAGCAAGTACGAAGAGAAGATCGCCTGGCTGCGCCAGCTGCTCGACTGGAAGAGCGACGTCGTCGGCGAGGGCGAGCTGGCCGACGCGTTCAAGGCCGAACTGTTCGACGACACGATCTACGTGCTGACGCCGGCCGGCCGCGTCATCGCCCTGCCCAAGGACAGCACGCCGGTCGACTTCGCCTACCACCTGCACACCGACCTCGGTCACCGCTGCCGCGGCGCCAAGGTCGACGGCGCCATCGTGCCGCTGTCGACGTCGCTGAAGAACGGCCAGCGCGTCGAAATCCTGTCTGCCAAGGAAGGCGGTCCGAGCCTCGACTGGCTGCATCAGGGCTATGTGAAGAGCCACCGTGCGGCGCAGAAGATCCGCTACTGGATCCGCCAGCAGAACCTCGACGTCGCGATCGAGGCCGGCCGCACGCTCTATGACAAGGAGGCCGCGCGCGTCGGCCGCACCCAGGCCAGGCAGGACGACGTCGCGCACCGGCTCGGCTTCAAGACCGTCGACGAAATGCTCGCCGCGCTCGGTCAGGGCGAGCTGACCCTGCGCGCGCTGGCCGAGTCGCTGACCTTCGACGAAAAGCCGCAAACGCCGGAAGAACCGGTCCACCCCGACGACGTGATCCGCCGCGCCCGCGCCGACCAGCGCGGCGAGGGCATCCTGATCGAGGGCGTCGACAAGCTGATGACGATGCTCGCCCGGTGCTGCAAACCGGTGCCGCCCGATGCGGTCTGCGGTTTCGTCACCAAGGGGCGCGGCATCTCGATCCACCGCAGCGACTGCCCGACGCTCAAGCGCCTGGCCACCGAGGCGCCGGAGCGGCTGATCAAGGCCGACTGGGGCATCACGCAGGCCGGCGGCGTGTTCTCGACCGACATCCTCGTCGAAGCGCAGGACCGCACCAGCCTGCTGCGCGACCTCTCGGACGTGATGTCGCGCGAGAAGATCAACGTCACCGCGGTCAACACGCTGTCGCGCGACACGCTGGCGCGGATGCGCTTCACCGTCGAAATCCAGCGTGTCGACGACCTGCCGCGCATCTTCACCCGGCTGAACGAGGTGCCCGGCGTGCTGCGCGTGATCCGACTCTGACACCGCCCTGCCCCGCAACAGGCCGGCCCGTGTGGCCGGCTTTTTTTCGACGGCAAAGCACGGACCGCGCCTGAAAGCAAATGCGAGCGACATCAAACCGACACTTTCATACCGCGCGTCGGCTTCGCACCGCATCGCCGGTTCAACCTTATTGGCGTCATCACCCGAATGACATATGGTCGCGCCTCAAAGCTATAACACCGAAGTCTGATACAGGACTCGACCACTCGCCCCGGGAGATGCAATGCAATCACTACGCACCAAACTCGTCGTTTTCGTCGCCGCGCTGTCCGCGCTGATCACCGTTGCACTGTCGGTCGCCGCGTATACCAGCCAGCGCGCGCAGATCCTCGATTCGCTGGCCAGCGAGATCAACAGTACCGCCATCGGCTACAACGTCGCGCTGACCAACTGGGTCGAAGGCAAGCAGCACATCGTCGCCGGCACCGCACATGCGCTCGGCAGCGCCACCGAGCTGCTGCCGCCGCTGGTACAGGCGGCCAAGAGCGCCAAGTTCGACAGTACCTATATCGGCACCGTCGACAAGCAGATGCAGCAGGACCACCCGATCCCGCTGCCCAAGGACTACGACCCGACCTCGCGCCCTTGGTACAAGCAGGCCGTCGGCGCCGGCAAGGCCATCGTCACCGCGCCGTATGTCGACGCGTCGACCAAGCAACTGGTGCTGACCTTCGCCGCACCGGTCAAGGATGCCGCCGGCAACCTCAAGGGCGTCGCCGCGGCCGACATCTATCTCGACGGCGTGGTCAAGGACGTGCTGAACATCAAGCTGCCCGGTAACGGCTACGCCTTCCTCGCCGGCAAGGACGGCAAGGTGCTCGCGCATGCCGATGGCGGCAAGGTACTCAAGCCGGTCAGCGATTTCGCGCCCGAGATGAGCGCCGAGAAGATGGCCGCCATCGCCGGCAACAGCGCGCTGAGCGAGGTCGACGTCGACGGTGCGGCCAAGTTCGTCGACATCCAGCCGATCGACGGCACCGAGTTCGAGCTGGTGCTCGTCGTCGACAAGGCCGTCGCGCTGGCGCCGCTCAGGCATTTGCTGTGGCTGAGCGTCGGCGCGCTCGCGGTCATGCTCGCGGTGATCGTGCCGCTGTCGGGCGTGCTGGTTCGGCGGATGCTCGCCGGCCTCGTGCGCGTTCGCGACGCGATGAGCGAAATCGCCAAGGGTGGCGGCGACCTGACCCGCAAGATCGACGTGGCCGGCAATGACGAAATCGCCGAAACCGCGCAAGCCTTCAACCGCTTTACCGACCAGCTCCGCGGCATGTTCGGCGAGCTGCAGCGCGAGAACGAGCAGCTGACGCGCGGCGTGGCCGACATCGACCAGTTGGTCAAGCAGCTGTCGACCGACTCGCAGGCGCTGTCCGACCTGTCGGCGTCGAACGCGGCGACGATCGAGGAAATCACCGTCAGCATCAGCCATATCGCCGACAACGCCCGCGAGGCCGACAGCCTCGTCAACGCCACCGGCGCGCTCTCGGGCGAATCGGCCGCAACCGTCAAGGCCGTTGCCGACGAGGTCGGCAAGTCGGCCGAAGCGGTCAGCGAGCTTGCCGGCCTGCTCGACGGGCTGAACCAGCGCGCCCAGGACATCAGCGGCATCATCCGCGTGATCAGCGACATCGCCGACCAGACCAATCTGCTGGCGCTGAACGCAGCGATCGAAGCCGCCCGCGCCGGCGAAACCGGCCGCGGCTTCGCCGTGGTCGCCGACGAGGTCCGCAAGCTCGCCGAGCGCACCGGCCAGGCGACGCTGCAAATCACCGGCATGATCGACGGCGTGCGTACCGAGACCGCTGCCGCGGTCAGCAATATGGAGCGCACGCACGCCGCCGTGCAGAGCGGCGTGTCGCTGTCGAACACCGCCGCCGAGAAGATCGCCCATATCCGCGAGAACATGGACGAAGTGATGCGACGGATGGGCGAGATCGCGCTGTCGACCAGCGAGCAGCAGAACGCGACGACGGCGATGGCGCAAAGCGCCGAGCACATCACCACGCAGATGCACAAGTCGGACGCTGCGATGCAGCGCGCCACGTCGACGGTGCATCAGCTCAACGAGATGGCGACCTTCCTGCGGCAGATGTTCGGCAAGTTCAAGCTGTGAAGCGCCCGCCGGTCATTTGGTTGCAAAAAGCAATAACAAGAAAAATGAATGGTTGATATGTAAATTTTCGCATCATCAAGCGTAACTCGTTCCGCTGTACGGGCCGCTGACAGCGCATATGATGGTTTCAGGAACTCAGGTTCCTAAATACGAGAGATTCCAGCCCGCGTTCACGCGGGCTTTTTTTTCCCGCCGGCGGCGCAAAAAAAACCGCCACCTCGATGGTGGCGGTTTGGGGGGAACGGTGCCGGATCAGCCGTTGCGGTGTTCGCCGATCTTGACGATCTTCATGCTGTTGGTCCCGCCGCCCTGGCCGACCACCTCGCCGTAGGTGAACACGACCAGATCGCCCTGCTGCACCACGCCCTGGCGCAGCATCTCGACTTCGGCGCGGATCAGCAGGCTGTCGCGGTCGGTGTTTTCCTGCGAAATCGTCATCGGCAGCACATCGCGGAACAGCGCCAGCCGGCGGTAGGTCTCGACTTCTGGCGTCAGCGCATAGATCGGGATGCCCGACACGAAGCGCGACAGCCACAGCGCCGACGAACCCGACTGCGTCAGCGCGGCGATCGCCTTGACCTGCAGGTGCGCCGACGCGAACAGCGCCGCCATCGAAATGCTCTGGTCGATGCGCGAAAACTCGCCCGGGCCGAGGATGTCGTCGCTGATCTTGCGACCGACCGACTTCTCGGCCTCAATGCAGACGCGCGACATCGACTCGACCGTCTCGACCGGAAACTGGCCTGCCGCCGATTCCGCCGACAGCATCACCGCGTCGGTGCCGTCGAGCACCGCGTTGGCAACGTCGGAGACTTCGGCGCGCGTCGGCACCGGGCTGCTGATCATCGATTCCATCATCTGCGTCGCGGTGATCGACAGCTTGTTCTTCTGCCTTGCCACCTTGATCATGCGCTTTTGCAGCGCCGGCACCGCCGCATCGCCAACCTCGACCGCCAGATCGCCACGCGCGACCATGATGCCGTCCGACGCTTCGACGATTTCTTCCAGGTTGGCGATCGCCTCGGTGCGCTCGATCTTGGCAATCAGCTGCGCCTTGCTGCCGGCTGCGCGCAACAGCGTGCGCGCCATATACATGTCGGCACCCGATTTCGGGAACGACACCGCGACGAAATCGGCACCGAGCTTGGCCGCGGTCTTGATGTCTTCCATATCCTTGGCGGTCAGCGCCGGCGCGGTCAGCCCGCCGCCCTTGCGGTTGATGCCCTTGTTGTTCGACAGCGGCCCGCCGACCAGCACCGTCGTATACACCTCGGGGCCGCGCACTTCGAGCACCTCGAGCTGCACCTTGCCGTCGTCGAGCAGCAGGATCGCACCGGGCTCGACATCATTCGGCAGCTCCTTGTAGTCGAGGCCGACGCGCTCCTGATTGCCGAGCTCGCACGCGGCGTCGAGGATGAAGCGGTCACCCTTCTTCAACGTGATCTTGTTCTTCTCGAACTTGCCGACGCGGATCTTCGGTCCTTGCAGGTCGGCCATGATCGCCAGAGCCTGCCCCGCCCGCTCCGCACACGCGCGTACCATCGCGGCGCGATCGATATGGTCCTGGGCACTGCCATGGGAAAAATTCAGGCGGACCATGTTGACGCCGGCGGCGAGCAGGCGGTCCAGCGTATTCTGATCGCTCGAGGCGGGGCCGAGCGTGGCGACGATCTTGGTGCTGCGTAGCATGTTTCTTCCTTTGCCTGAGTCTGCGGAGTCTTCTTATTCGCGGCGCCGCCCAGGGCGCCGTCTCGGCCAAGATTATATGCCAGCAAGCCTGCCAGCAGCGTGTACGCCAAGCGCAAGGCACGCCAAAAAAACACGCCCGGCCGGCAGGCGCAAAAAAACCCGCCCCCGGGACGGGTTGCGGGCATGGTGGTACCCCCGACAGGAATCGAACCTGTAACTGGCCCTTAGGAGGGGCCCGTTATATCCATTTAACTACAGGGGCATCGGCGGTTCGTTCGGAACGAGCTGCCGTTGCGGTGGCGGGCATTATATAGGTTTACCGGTGCCGATGGCTAACGACCGAAGCCAAAACAATGCCCGCTCGGGGCGGGCAAGCAGGTTTTTCGGATCATTCCGATTTCAAGGCGCGTCGCCGCTGCGTAGTCTGGTACTCGTCGCAACGGCGCTCTGCCAGGTTGTTCCGGCCACCGCTGCGGCAGGGTGAAGGCCGCCGTATCCACGCCCGGCCCTGTACAAAGTCCCCCCCTTCTCGTGCTGTACATTCGCCCGGCGATGCCGGGCTTTTTTTTGCCCGACTCGCCACTCGGCGCATCCGCAGGCCTGGCGCCGCGCACCAAGCGCGAGTCGCATCCGGATAGCGCGGCCGCGATAGTCAGTTGAGGATGATCTTCGGATCGGGACTCGGCCGGTCGACGCGGTAATAGCTCAGGCGGGCAAAGCCGAGGTCCCGCGCCAGGTCGTCGGGATACTCGCCGTAAGTGGGGCTCCGTTCATCGGGCCTCAGTTTCTTGTGGGTCTCGAGCACCACATCCAGTTCTTCGCGCGCCCCCAGATTGTCCCTCAGGGTGAAGCATGCTTCACCGGTCCTGCCTCTGAACACGTACACAGATCTCACTTGCATGAACAGCCCTCCGGTACTGGTTGGCTTCCCCCTCGACCCGGGGCCCCGGTCACCGCATGCGTGCCCAGCACCGCCAGGAACGACGACCGTCAGCCTGATTGGAGGGTGAAAACGCCCAAGCGTTGCCTCGTCTGTCTGTTTTATTGCGCCCTTTGACCGGACCTGTCCCCTGCTTTCCGACCGTTGCATTTTGTCGACCGGCTTTGCGTTCTGTCTCAGTTCTGCAGATGATCGGGCGCTATGATTCGGCAATAGTCGTTAATTCAACAGGATGAGCATCATGCAGGCGCTGAAGATCGTTTCCCTGGCCGTTGCATTCGGCTGCATGGCATCGGCAACAGCCGGCGCACAGGGCGGCGTGTCGCATGCACAGTTCATGCAGAACGCCATGAATCGCGTCGACCGGATGTTCGATCGGCTCGATCAGAACCGGGACGGCGTGCTGACCGAGCTGGAACGCGAGGCGGCGCGGGAAAGGCTGGCCGGCAAGGGCAGCGACGCGTCGGTTCCGCCGCCGATGGCGGGCGACGTGACCAAGGACGGCTTCGTCCAGTTCATGACCCCCAGGGCCGAGCGGATTTTCGAGCATCTGGATGCGAACAAGGACGGCATGCTGTCGATGCGGGAAATGCAAACCGCGCTGGCCGCGAGCGGGAGAAACGCCGACCGTTGACGCCAGGGCCGGCCGTGCGCGGCGTGCCGGCGGCGGCGGCGACCACCGGCTCGGGCGACCGCTTCGCCGAAGCGGTCCGGCCGCACTCCGCCATGGACGGCGTGGCTACTTGGCGCGATCGCCGTCCCTGATGCCCGCGAGCGTGCCGCGCTCGAAACGCAGCGTGGTCAGGAACTTGCCGCTGCCGGGGTTGTAGGTCCATTCGTCGACGTTCTCGCACGGCACGACATTGACCACGGTGCCCTGCCCGCCGGTCGACACGGTTTGCGGCGGCGCCTTGCAGAACGAGTCCTTGACCATCGGCTCGCCGCACTTTTGCAGCACCGTGGCGCGCGAATCGCCGACATAGACAAGGTCGTTGTTGCAGCGGAACGAGGCTGCCGTGGCGGCGGTCGAACACAGCCCGAGCGCGAGCAAGGCAAGGGTGGAAACGTTCATGAATCATCCTTGGTGACGCCGGTGTTCCGGCGCGGGTTGAACGGGCGAGCACTGCGACCATAGAGCACGGCAAACGACGAAGGTTCGATGCCGGATGGATGCCAAATGTATCAAGGCTAGCGCCGGCGCATCCACACGATTCGCGGCAATGTGTCACCGTTGCGCTCGAGCAGCGAGGCGTAGCGCACCGTCACGCGGCCGAAGCGGGCATCGATTTCGTTGACGAAATAGCGGCTCTGCACCGTCAGCGACTCGCCGGGAACCCGGCCGCGCACGCGCTCGGGCACCGCGTCGGTGAACTCGGCCACATTCTGGAAGTAACGGCCGGCGCGTCGGGCCACCACGGCCTGCGCGTCCTGCAGGGTCATGCCCTCTATCATCGCGGCCAGGACTTCGGGCGACGCGAAATTGACGTTGACCGGTGTCGGCTGCGGCAGGACGGTGACGAACGGCGTCAGCCGGGCAATGGTGTCGGCGTCGAAACCGCTGATCCGCGACAGCGACGCCAGATCGTTCAGCGGCTGGTTGGCGGTGCGGTAACCGCGCGGCAGGTAATCGCCGTCCTCGGCGCCGCCCGAACGCGCTTCGCCATCGGCATCGACCCAGTCGACGAGCGCGTCGACGCGCTGCGCCGGAATGCCGAGCAGCTCGAACAGGCGCCGGCAGCTGGCGATGCCCGCATCGCTGGCCCGGCCGTCGATGACGACGTTGTTGAGATTGAACCGGCCCTGCTGTTCGAGCAAGCGCCCGCCGACCTTGCCCTGCTCGACCGGAATCGCCGGGATCGGGATGTTCCACGGCTCGAGCAGATGGTCGAGCTGGTTGTTGCGCGCATCGTCGCGCAAGGTGAAACGCGCCAGTTGCATCCCCGAATAGGCGATCGCCCTCGCCTGCCCCTGGTCGAGCTGGTTTTCGAGCTGGAAGAACCACAGTTGCTGGCGCCAGGCGATCCACGCCGCCAGCGCGGCAACCAGCGCAGCGGTGATCACCGCGGTGATCAGCGCGATGCCGGACTGTCGCCGCATCGACGCGCTCATGGCAGCGCGAACACCCGCTCGATCGGCGCACTGCCGACGCGCGCCAGCGTGACCTTCACCGCGCGCGGCAACGGCGCCTCGGCGGCGGCACTGGCACCGGCCGGCCAGTGCGTCTGCCAAGTGCCTCCGGCATCGAGAAAGGCGGCCGAGAACGTACCGATATCGTCCAGCAGCGGCAGCGTCGCCGGTTTGGCGTCCGGTGCCGCATCGAGCACATCCCACAGTTGCAGTGCCAGCGTGTTGCCGTCAAGGCGGTAGGCAACGCGTTGCGGATCGCGGTCGCGGGCGAAGCGGACGAATTCGAGCGCCGGCGCGGACGCGGCATCACGGCCGCCGAAGGCCGGCTGCAAGCGGCCTTCGCCATCACGCCACGACCGCCGCAGCGACTGGCCGAGGTCGTCGCCGATCCGGTCGAACACCAGCGACAGCTCGCGCCACGACTGCGCCTCGGCATCGAGGCGCAATTTGGTCGTCGCCACCGAATCAAGCCCGCGCCACGCCACGAGCGCGATCACGCTGAAGATCGCCAGCGCAACCAGCAATTCGAGCAGCGTAAAGCCGTCAGCGCGGGACATGGGCCAGGTATCCGGTCAGCGTGGCGACGGCGTGGTCCGGCTTGCCTTCCGCATAGACCTTGATTTCGACGCGGCGGAAGCTGCGGTTCGGCGACACGCCGTCGTCCTCCTGCCAGACGAACTCGCGCCCGGCCATGCTGGCGCGGCCTTCGCGCCGGCCCGGCTCGGGAAACTCGCCGCGCGCGGTGATTTCCGCCAGCCGGTTCTGCGCAACCCAGCCCGCCAGCGTGCGCGTCGCCAGCTCGCCGGCGGTATCGGTACTCGCCGACACCGCGCGCAAGGCCGCGGCCATCGCGATCGCCAGCACCGCCAGCGCAACCAGCACCTCGACCAGCGTTAAACCGTGACTAGGCCGCATCGCTCACCGCGCGGGCCACGACCCGTCCCATCGCGTCGCCGTCGAGCCGCCAGCGCACCTCGCCGAGCCGCAGCTCGACCCGGAACGGCGCGTTGACGCCGGACGGCTCGAACACGATGCGCTCGCCGATCGGCCGCTCGCGCAGGTCGACCGTCAGCGCGCTCAGCGCGATGCCCTCGGGCCACTCGCGCGCGCGCAGCACTTCGTCGGCGCCGATCGCCTGCCAGCCGTTCTGGTCGTCGAGCAGCCAGAACTGGTAGCCGCGGCCGTCGCTCGACCAGGCCGTCGCCCGGCCCGAGTTGATCGCCGCGTCGCGGGCGCCGTCGAGCAGCAGCGCCAGCCGCTCGGCCTCGCGCGACAGCGTCGTCGCGTCCGAGTCGTTCAGCCGCACCACCGCCAGCCCGAGGATCAGGCCGACGATGGCCAGTGCGACCAGGATTTCGACCAGCGTGAAGCCGCGTCGGCGGAACATGCTATGAATCTAGAGCTGCCACGAGCCGATGTCGGCGTCGTAGCCTTCGCCGCCCTGCGCGCCGTCGGCACCGTAGCTCATCACGTCGATCTCGCCCTTGAGCCCCGGATTCAGATAGAGGTAATCACCGTCCCACGGGTCTTTCGGCAGCTTCTCGAGATAACCGCCGGTCTTCCAGTTCGTCGGCACCGGCGGCAGGCCCGGCTTCTCGGTCAGCGCCTTCAGCCCCTGCTCGGTGGTCGGGTAGCGGCCGTTGTCGAGCTTGTAGAGCTTGAGCGCCTGCACCACGCTGCGGATGTCCTGCTTGGCCGCAACGACGCGCGCCTCGTTCGGCCGGTCCATGATCTTGGGCACGATCAGCGCGCCGAGAATCGCCAGAATGGTGATCACGACAAGGATCTCGATCAGGGTAAAACCGCGCTGGACCGCGCTTCGGGCTTGCATCATCTCTGCTCCACGTTTGAGTTATTTGATCAGCTGGTTCATTTCGAACACCGGCAGCAGGATCGCCAGCACGATCAGCAGCACCACGCCGCCCATCAGCAGCACCATGATCGGGCCGAGCAGGCTGGTGAACGTGGCCACCCGGTTTTCGAGTTCCTGGCTTTGCTGCTGCGCCGCCTTGTCGAGCATCTGCTCGAGCCGGCCGGTGGCCTCGCCGCTGCCGATCAGGTGGATCAGCACCGGCGGGAACAGTTTCGATTCCGCCAGCGCGCGCGACAGCGACATCCCTTCGCGTACCTGTGTCGCCGCGGTCTGCACCGCGTCGCGCAGCGGCAGGTTGCCGATCACGCCGGCCGCCGCGCCCATCGCCCGCAACAGCGGCACACCGCTGCCGACGAGGATCGCCAAGGTCGACGCCAGTCTGGCGGTATTGCCGGCACGCTCGAAGCGGCCGAACAGCGGCAGCTTCAGCGTCCACAAATCGAAAGCGCGCCGAACCGCCGGCCGCTTCAACGCGCGCCATCCGGCAAAACCGGCGACCGAGGCCAGCAGCAACAGCACCGCCCCCCAGTCACGGACCACGGCACTGGTCCACAGCAGCGCCCGGGTCAGCAAAGGCAGTGTCTGCTTGGCGCTCTGGAACACCGTCACCATCTGCGGGACGACCCAGGTCAGGAGGCCGATGATGACCAGCACCGAGACGACCATCACCACCATCGGATAAATGAACGCCAGCATCACTTTCGATGCCAGCGCGGCGCGGCTTTCGAGGTAGTCGGCCAGCCGCTGCATCACCGCCGCAGCCTTGCCCGACTCCTCGCCGGCGGCGACGATGGTCCGGTACAGCTCGGGAAACGCCGCCGGATGGCTCGCCAGCGCCTGTGACAACGACACGCCGGCGAGGATCTCGCTGCGCAGCGCCAGCACCAGCGCCTTTTCGCGCTCGCCGTCGCTCTGCTCGCCGAGCACGACCAGCGCCTCATCGAGCGTCAGGCCGGCGTCGAGCAGCGTCGACAGCTGCCGTGTCAGCAAGGCCAGCCGTGCCGTGCCGAGGCCGCGCTGGCGGCGTGCCCTCGCCGTGCCGTTGGCCAGTTCGCTGACCCACAAGCCCCGTTCGCGCAACTGCAGTCGCGCCTGGCGCGCATTGTCTGCCTCGATCGCGCCGCGGACCTCGCGGCCGTCGCCGCCGACGGCGCGGTAGTGGAAGGTACTCATGCCGTATGGCCGCCCTTCGAACGATTGCGCTCCGCCGGCGGCCGCATGCGGATCAGGCGAAGATCACGGTCTTGTTCGAATACACCAGCACGCGGTGCTCGAGGTGCCACTTGACCGCGCGCGCCAGCACCATCTTCTCGAGGTCGCGGCCCTTGCGGATCAGCTCCTCGACATCGTCGCGGTGCGAGATGCGGATCACGTCCTGCTCGATGATCGGGCCGTCGTCGAGCACCTCGGTCACGTAGTGGCTGGTCGCGCCGATCAGCTTCACGCCGCGGGCAAATGCGCGGTGGTAAGGCTTGGCGCCGTCGAATGCCGGCAGGAAGCTGTGGTGGATGTTGATCACGCGCTGCGGATAGGCGGCGGTGAAGTCGTGCGACAGCACCTGCATGTAGCGCGCCAGCACGATCAGATCGATGCCGTGCGCTTCGAGCAATGCCTTCTGTTCGGCCTCGGCCCCCGCCTTGTTGTCCTTGCCGACCGGAATCACGTGATAGGCGATGCCGTAGAACTCGGCCAGCGCGCGGCAATCGTCGTGGTTCGAGATGATCAGCGGAATATCGCAGTGCAGCTCGCCGCTCTTGTGGCGATACAGCAGGTCGACGAGGCAGTGGTCGTACTTGGAGACGAAGATCGCCATCTTCGGCCGCTCGGCCGACAGTGCGACGGTCCACTGCATCTGGAAGCGGTCGGCGATCGGCTGGAACGCCGGGGTGAACGCGTCCATGTCGAGGGTGAAATCAGTCAGATCCCACTCGACTCGCATCAGGAACAGGTTTTCCGAGTTGTCCTGGTGCTGGTCGACGTGGACGATATTGGCGTTGTAGGTATACAGAAAGTTGGCGATCGCGGCGGACAGACCCTTGCGGTCCGGGCAGCTGATCAGCAATGTAGCGGTATTCATGGATGATCCGGGGCAAAAAGCTGTTGCCGATTCTAGCAGCTTCACCCGCCGCCACCGTATCGACAATGCGTCAGCCTAACGAAACGACGTGTCAGCGCGGTTACAATGGCTCGGCCATGGCGTGGCGGCGGCGCCGGTGCGTGTCGACCAGCAGCATCGCCTCGATGAACAGCGACTGGAACGGCGGGCTGTAGCCGTGCTGCGGAATCTCGTTTTCCCAGCGGTGTCCGCCGCGCTCGCCCGGATCGGCGACAAACCGGAAGGCGTAGCCGAACATCGCCGCGTAGATCGCCGCACCGATGCCGGCGGTACGCGCCGGGTTGAAGCGCCGGCCGCCGGCACCGGCGAACTCGTGATCGATCGCACGGAAGACCACGGCCATCGTCTGCGCCGGCGCCAGCCCGTCGAGCATGGCCATCTTTGCGGCGGAGCGCAGAATTTCCTCTGGAATCAGTATCATACCGATCACCCTCGTCGGCGGTGTGCAATGCAGCATAGGCAATTAAACTTACAAACCACGACAACACGCTCACCATTCATCGGCTCACCATGTTCGACATCGTTCTGTTTCAACCGGAAATCCCCCCCAACACCGGCAATGTGATCCGGCTCGCCGCCAATACCGGCTGCACGCTGCATCTCGTCCGGCCGCTCGGCTTCGAGCTCGACGACAGCAAGCTCAAGCGCGCCGGACTCGACTACCACGAGTACGCCGAACTGCGTGTCCACGACGACTGGGATGCGCTGGCCGCGGCGCTGCCCGGCCGGCGCTTCTTTGCGATGACGACCAAGGGAAGCAGCCGTTTCGATGCGCTCGCGTTTGAGCCCGGCGACGTTTTCGTCTTCGGCCCCGAAACGCGCGGCCTGCCCGACGACGTGCTGGCGCGCTTTGCCGCCGACCGGCGCATCCGCCTGCCGATGCGCGCGGGCCAGCGCAGCCTCAACCTCTCGAACGCGGTCGCGGTCACGGTGTTCGAGGCATGGCGGCAGAACGGCTATGCCGACGGAGCCTGAGTGCGCATCGGGCTGAATCCGCTGGCACTGCTGGCCGCGCTGGCGAGCCCGGTCGTCCACGCGGCGCCGTGCACGGTGCAAACGCCGATCGACGACATCTGCCAGTTGCCGCTCGCCGCGCTGCGCCCGACCCAGCCCAATGTCGGCCGGATCCAGGTCGACGACGAAGCGGCGAGGCTCGCCGGCAAGCCGGCCGCACGGCTCGACGCGATCGCGCGCAAGAAGCAGATTCCGGTCGTGCTCGGCCCCGACGGCGGCTTCTACCTGACCGACCGGCACCATCTCGCCAGCGCACTGCTGAAAGCGGGCCAGAGCCAGACCAGCGTCAAGCTGATCGGCAAGCTCGACGGCGATTTCTGGCCGCAGATGGTCGCCCGCCACTGGGCCTGGCTGTACGACGCGCGCGGCAAGGCGATTACGCCGGCGCAACTGCCGGCAACGCTTTCGGCGCTCGGTGACGACCCCTATCGCAGCCTGGCCGGCTATGCGCAGGATGCCGGCTTCTACGACAAGGCCAGGCGCGCCTATTTCGTCGAGTTCGCCTGGGCACGGTACTTCGGCGAGCAAATGGGCTGGCGACCGCTTGACCGCGGCACACTGCCGGCGGCGCTCGACGAAGCCCGCCGGCTGGCGTGCCTGCCTGCCGCCAGCGCGCTGCCCGGCTACCGCAAGGACTGCCGGCACGCCGACTGAATGGCGGCAAGACACCGTCCGCGCCTCCGGGGCATTTCGGCGACACATCCGGCCCGGGGATGACTCGGGCATTTTTGCTCGGCTAGAGTGTCGGCATGTCCGTCCAGCCGCCCCATCCGATGACTTCACGCCGTCCGCCCGCGATCACGCCCTACTGGGAGTGCTTCCCGCGGTTTTTCGCCTATCCGTTCCGGCCGGAAGCACTGCTGCCGCTCGCGGGCTTCGTTGCCGTGTTCGCCGCGCTGATGTGGCTGACCGGCGGCGGACTGGCCGGCCTGCTCGGGCTGCTGCTCGTGGCGGTCTGCTTTCTGCGCTTTGCGTTTTCGGTGCTGGAGCGCACCGCGATCGGCCATCATGGCGAAACGCCGCTCGCGTTCCAGCATGACGAATCGCACCGATGGCGGCCGTACAAGCATTTTGTGGCGCTGGTACTGGCCGGCGCCATCGTCGCGCTGGCCGGAACGGCGCTCGGGCCGCTGGCCGGCGAGCTGCTGTCGCTGGTGCTGCTGCTGGCGTGGCCGGCCAGCATCATGCAGCTCACGCTCAGCGACAGCCTGGTCGAATCGGTCTCGCCCGAACGGCTCTGGGAGCTGATCCGCGACATCGGCCTGCCCTACCTCGGCCTGTGGGCCTGCCTTGCCCTGCTGGGAATCGGTGCCACGGCGGCAACATACGCGCTGCCGGGCCGGATCGGCAGCCCGCTGCTGGGCTGGAGCTGCGTGGGTTTCATCCATATGTACTTCACGCTGGTGATGTACCGGCTGATGGGTTACGTGCTGTACCAGTATCACGACGCGATCGGCCTGGCCGTCCATGCCGCCGCCCCGGCGCCGCAAACGCCGCAACAGCGCGCCGTCGGCGAAGCCGCCGCGCTGCTGCTTGCCGACGAGACGGGTGCCGCGCTGGCCACGCTGCGTACCGCCTTGCGCGAGCATCCGGCCGAGCTGAGCCTGCACGAACGCTACCTGAAGCTGCTGCTCGCCGCCGGCGCGCCCGACGACGCCCTGCGCGCCGCGGCCGGCCATTACCTCGCCGCGCTGCAGCAGGCCGGCAAGCCGGGACAGGGACTCGCCGTGATCGAATCGGTCCGGCCCCGGCTGGCCGATTTCCAGCCGGCCAGCGGCGAGCTGGCCGTGCGGCTGGCCCAGCTGGCGCACGAGCAAGGCAAGCCCGCGCTGGCATTCAGCCTGCTGCGCGGATTCGAGAAGCGCTTTCCGGGCCACGCCGCCATCGCGGCGGCGATGCTGCTTGGCGCGCGCCTCCTCTGCGAACACCGTGGCGACGATGTGCAGGCCCGAAAGCTGCTGCTGGCGCTGATCGCACGCTTTCCCCGCCACCCGGCCCGCCCGGAAGCAGAGAAGCTGCTGCAGATGCTCGACCGGCTTGCCGCTCAGTAACGCGGCAGTCTGGCCTCGTCGCTCTCGGGATAATGCTGCGTCAGCAATTGCCAGCAGGCGTCGGCACGGGCCACATCCCCTTTCCGCCTGAACAGCTTGCCGGCGCGGTAGAGCAGTACCGGCAAGGCAGGCTGCGCCGGCGCGCGCTGCACCAGCATTTGCAACAGCCGCCCGGCGCTGTCGGCATCTCCGTCGTCGAGCCAGCCCGCGGCCAGCCGCAGCCATTGTGATACGGCGAGTTTGGGCAGGGCCGAGCGCTGCGCCAGCGCGGCCTGCCAGGCCTCGGCCGCTGCCGGCCGCAGTGCGGGCTCGGCCGGTGCCAGTCCGATCACCGTGAGCCCGGCCTGCCGCCGCAATGCCGGATCGGCCTGCAGCCTAGCCGTGCGGTAATACGCTGCAACAAACTCCGCGTTAGCGGGATGCTGCTGTACCAGCTTCGCATACGCCGTCGCCGCCTTGTCGAATTGCAGATCGGCAGCCCAGCGCTCCGCCTGCCGCTGCTGCGCCAGGCTCCGCACAGCGGCATCGTCCGATTCGATCCTTGCCGCCGAACGCCCCTTGCGCCGGAAACGGTAAACCGCCGCCAGCGCCGTGCCGCTGAGCAGCCCGGCAAAATGCGCCATGTAGTTGACATGGCTCTCGGGGGCGCTGAGCTTCATCCAGAGTTCGGTCAGCAGCCAGACCGGCAGCACGATCAGCGCCGGCGCCTTCATCGTGTTGAAGTAGACGACAAACCAGTAGAAGAAACGGATCCTGCGCAGCCCATAGAGCACGACGAACATCGCCATGACGCCGGCAATGGCGCCCGAGGCGCCGAGCGACACCGAATAGCGCGGCGCACCGCCGATCAGGTCCGGGATGGCCGCACCGAAACCGGCGATCAGATAGAACAGCAGGAACACGCCACCGCCGAGCGCCACCTCGACCGTGTAGCCGACGATGAACAGGATCGCCATATTGCCGAGCAGATGGTCGACGCTGCCGTGCATGAACATGTGCATCAGCGCGGCCAGCGGCGTCGGGGCGGCCGGTCGCAGCGCGAAGCGGTCGGTAAACACCTGCCGGTACAGCCGGTCAAACCCGGCGCGGCCGGCGCGCCAGGCGGCGTATTCGGGCATCGCCGGGCCGATGACCTGATCGGTGCCCAGCCGCTGCAGGAAATCCGGATCGCCCTGCAGCGCCATCAGCGTACGCGGTGACAAACCGTCGCCGTCGGCGCGCAGCTCGGTCAGCAGCGCCTGCTCGCCACGGCGTTCGAGTTCGGCGAGATAGCGCGGCAGTTCGATCTCGGCGACCCCGGCAGCGTGGTAGTGCTCGAACGCACGCGTACGGCGGGCATCGTCGTGGTACTGGCAACCGAAATAGATCACGCAGCAGGCAACGATCAGCAGGAGCGTCACCCACGGCGGGCGCCGCCAGTCGGGTTGCGCCGGCAGGGGCAGAATCAGCATCCAGCTCTCCCGGCGCGGACCGATCAGCCCTGGTTGCGCATGAAGTCGGCGGTCTTGTAGAACGCTTCTTCGAGGTGCTCGCGCAGGGCCGGATCCATCGGCGTCTGTTCCATCGCCTGGAACATGCACAGCAGCCACTGGTCGCGTTCGGATTCGCCGATCGAAAACGGCATGTGCCGGCCGCGCAGGCGCGGATGACCGTATTTCTCGATAAAGCGCTGCGGACCGCCAAGCCAGCCCGAGAGGAAGTCGAAGAACTTGTCGCGGATCAGCGCGGTATCCGGCGCGTGCATCGCGTGGATGCCCGCCGTGCGCGGATCGCTCGCCATGATGTCGTAGAAGCGGTCGACCAGTTGCCGCAATACCACGTCGCCGCCGAGCAGCTGGTATGGCGTCATTTCCTGCACTTCGCTCATCGCTGCACCTTGACCGGCTTGACGCAGGATGCGGCCAGTCTGGCGCGCTCGCGTGCGAGATCGGTGTCCGCGGCCGTCGCGACGGCAACACCCATGCGGCGGCGCTCGAACGCTTCGGGCTTGCCGAACAGGCGCAGGTCGGCGCCCGGCACCGCCAGCGCATCGGCGACGCCGTCGAAAGCGATGCCGGCCTCGTCCATGCCGCCGTAGATCACCGCGCTCGCCGCCGGCTCGCGCAGGCTGGCGTCGACCGGCAGTTTCAGGATCGCCCGCGCATGCAGCTCGAACTCGGAGAAGCGCTGGCTCGCCAGCGTCACCAGACCGGTGTCGTGCGGCCGCGGGCTGACTTCGGAGAACCACACCATGTCGCCCTTGACGAACAGCTCGACCCCGAACAGGCCGCGACCGCCGAGGTTGTCGGTCACTGCCCTGGCGATCTCTCGCGCGCGTTCGAGCGCGACCGGGCTCATCGGCTGCGGCTGCCAGCTCTCGACGTAGTCGCCCTTGACCTGCACATGGCCGATCGGCGCGCAGAACTGCGTTTCGACCTCGCCGCCGGCCCCGATCGCGCGCACCGTCAGCAAGGTGATCTCGTAGTCGAAGTCGATGAAGCCTTCGACGATGACCTTGCCGGCGTCGACGCGACCACCGCTGGCCGCATAGTCCCACGCCGCACGCAGGTCATCCGGCCCCGTGAGCGTCGACTGCCCCTTGCCCGATGACGACATCACCGGCTTCACCAGGCACGGATAGCCGATGTCGGCAGCCGCAGCGGCCATTTCGTCGAAGCTCGACGCAAAGCGGTACGGCGACGTCGGCAGGGCTAGCGTTTCGCCGGCGAGGCGGCGGATGCCCTCGCGGTTCATCGTCAGGTTGGTCGCGCGCGCGGTCGGGATCACCTCGGCCAGGCCGTCGGCCTCGATCCGCAGCAGCTCGTCGGTCGCGATCGCCTCGATCTCGGGCACGATCAGCTGCGGACGCTCGGCTTCGACCAGCGCCCGCAGCGCTGCGGCGTCGGCCATGTTGATCACGTGGCTGCGGTGCGCGACCTGCATGCCCGGCGCATCGGCATAGCGGTCGACGCCGATCACTTCGACGCCGAGGCGCTGCAACGCGATGATCACTTCCTTGCCGAGCTCGCCGCAGCCCAGCAGCATGACCTTGGTGGCCGACGCGGATAAAGGGGTACCCAGACGCATGGAACGGCTTCCTGAATGATGGAGAGGAATGGCCGCGATCTTAACATGCGGCACCCGGCGGCCCGGACTGCCCAAATGCAAACAGGCCGGAATGCCGGCCTGTTCTGGAGTATGACGACGCTTATTCGGTCAGGTAGGGGTACGGCTTCTGCGGCACGTTCGACTCGCCGGCGCGTTCGCGCTCGTCGAGATTGATCGGTGCCTTGTCCCACAGCAGCGCACGCCCGTCGACCTGGCCCTTGGCCACATCCGGATGGTCCTTCAGGTAGCCCTGCATGAACTGGGTGTATTCGGAAACGTATCGGGTGTTCTTGAACATGGTCGGCTAATCCGTGCGGCGGTATCGTGATTTTGCGGCGATTATACCGTCAATGCCGCCAGCTCGGGGAGCACGGCCGCGTGCAGCGTCGCATTGGCGGCAGCCAGCACGCAGCCTTCGCTGTGCCGGTGCAGTGCCTTCCCCTGCCAGTCGGTCATCCTGCCGCCGGCGGCGTTGATCACCGGCGCCAGCGCGGCGAAGTCGTGCAGCTTCAGCCCCTCCTCGACGACAAGCTGCAGCCAGCCGCTGGCGAGCTGTGCGTACAGATAGCCGTCGCCGCCGTAGATCTGGTAGCGGCTGCGGCGGGCCAGCGATTCGAACACCGGCCGCGCCCTTGGCAGATATTCCGGCCCGGTGGTGCCGATGATCGCGCCGGCCAGCTCGCCGACGGCGCTGCTCCGCACGGCCGCGCCATTCAGCGTCGTCGGCACGCCCTCGCCACCGATCCAGCGATCGCCGGTAACCGGCTGATTGATCACACCGAGCACCGGCTCGCCGCGATACATAAGCCCGATCAGCGTCACGAACAAGGGCCGCCCGACCGTGAACGACTTGGTACCGTCGACCGGGTCGAGCACCCACACCCAGTCGGCATCGGCATTCTGCTCGCCGAACTCCTCGCCGATGATGCCGTCCTGCGGCCGCCGTGCTTCGATCAGCGCCCGCATCGCCTTTTCGGCCTCGCGGTCGGCCTGCGTCACCGGGCTGTCATCGTCCTTGTCGATGATGGCGAAGTCCTGGCGGTAGTAGCCGCGGATCACCTCGGCACTGGCATCGGCAAGCTGCTGGGCCAGCGCGAGCTGGTCGGCGGACGGAATCGGCATGGCAGGTACTCTCATCATCTGGACGTCCGGCAGACTACCACGCCGCTCCGCCGGCCCTCCACCTTGCGGCCATGACAACGCGCCACCGGCAATTGCAATAATGAGAACAATTATCCATCCGCAATTCAAACGGTAATGATTCGCAATATATTCGGATATTCGTGCAAACAAATAATTAGGAATCGAATCAAATCCGGATAAAATAAACCCAGCAATAAGAAATGGAGAATCACGATGCAAGGCGACAAGAAAGTCATCAAAGCGTTGAACGGCGTGCTCGGCAATGAGCTGGTCGCGATCAACCAGTATTTCCTGCATGCGCGCATGTACCGGAACTGGGGCTACAAGCAGCTGAACGACCGGGTCTACCACGAGTCGATCGACGCGATGAAACGCGCCGACAAGCTGATCGAGCGCATCCTGTTTCTCGAAGGGCTGCCGAACCTGCAGCAGCTGGGCAAGCTGCTGATCGGCGAAGCCGTACCGGAAATGCTCGACTGCGACCTCAAGCTCGTCGGCGGTCACCTGAAGACCCTGCGCGAAACCGTCGCGCTGTGCGAGGAGGCGCAGGATTACGTTTCGCGCGATCTGCTCGAGAACCTGCTCGAAGACGAAGAGGAATACCTCGACTGGCTCGAAACCCAGGCCGAGCTGCGCACCTCGCTCGGACTGCAGAACTACCTGCAATCGCAGGTTGGCGAATAAGAACGGAGAACCGACATGCAAGGCAATACCAAGGTCATCGCGGCACTGAACGAATTGCTCGCCGCCGAACTCACCTCGATCGACCAGTACTTCGTCCACAGCCAGATGTACGACAACTGGGGCTACACCAAGCTGTTCGCCCGTATCGACCACGAGCGCGGCGACGAAATCGGCCACGCAACCAAGCTGATCGCACGCATCCTCTTCCTCGGCGGCACGCCCAACGTCGCCGCACGCACTGCGCTGCGCATCGGCGCCGATGTGCCGGCCATGCTGAAGAACGATCTGGTCACCGAGATCGAGGTTGCCAATGCGCTGAAACAGGTCATCGCGCTATGCGAATCGGTGCAGGATTACGTCACCCGCGGCATGCTGGTCACCCTGCTCGACGACACCGAGCAGGATCACGCGCACTGGCTTGAACAGCAGCTTGGCCTGATCGACGCGCTCGGACTGCCGAACTACCTGCAACTGCAAGCCGGCTGATCCTGCCCGGCAGGAAGAAACGACAACGGGGCGCCGATGGGCGCCCCGTTTGCATTCGTGCATTGCGTCTCAGGCTGCAGCCAGCCCGCCGAAGGACGGCACCGCATGCTCGTCGCGGGCATGCTGGTGGATCGCCTCTTTCAGCACCTGCTTGGCACAACCGGCACACTTGCCGCAGCACGTCGCCACCTCGGTTTCGTGCTTGAGTTCCTTGAACGTGCGCACGCCCCGCATCACGGCGCGGTGGATGTCTTTGTCGGTAACGCTGTTGCAGACGCAAACGTACATGGAGGCAATGTCAAATATTGATAAGCATTCTCATTATGAATGCAAGCCTCCCCACAGCGCAAGCGGACACACCGTCCGCTGCAGACTGACCGATAAACGGCCTCAGTGGCCGTGACCGCACAATCCGGCGTGACCGGCGTCGGCGCCAACGCTGTCGCGCCGGCCGCGAATGCGCTCCCAGACCTTCTCGTGGAAGTGGTACGCCACGGTGTTGACCATCGGCTCGACCAGCGCCAGCAGGCTGGCCACGCCGAAACTGCCGGTCAGGGCATAGGCGACCGCGAACGCGACGGTGAAATGGGTAGCGGCAAAGGTGGCAGTCTTGACCATGGCGGGCTCCTTTTTATTAATGATAACCATTATCAAAACAACAGACAGTCAATTGTTGCTATCGCCGCCATAGCCGCAAAAAAAACCCCGCACGCTGGCGGGGCTTCTGTCATCGATTGCGCTTACCCGTTGAACGGATGGCGCAGCACGATGGTTTCTTCACGGTCCGGACCGGTCGAAATCATGTCGACCGGCGCTTCGCAGATCGCTTCGATGCGCTTCAGGTACGCCTGCGCATTCGCCGGCAGATCTTCGTAGCGCTTGATGCCGACGGTCGAATCGCTCCAGCCCGGCATCGCTTCATAGATCGGCTCGCAACGCGCGATGTTCTCGGCGCCGATCGGCAGGATGTCGACGAGCTTGCCGTCGAGCTTGTAACCGGTACAGAGGTTGATCGTCTCGATGCCGTCCATCACGTCGAGCTTGGTCACGCACAGGCCCGACACGCCGTTGATCTGGATCGAGCGCTTCAGTGCGGCCGCGTCGAACCAGCCGCAGCGACGCGGACGGCCGGTCACCGAACCGAACTCGTTGCCGCGCTGGGCCAGGCCGGCACCGACATCGTCGAACAGTTCGGTCGGGAACGGGCCCGAACCGACGCGGGTGGTGTAGGCCTTCACGATGCCGAGCACGTATTGCAGCATCTGCGGCGCCACGCCGGCGCCCGGTGCCGCCGCACCCGCCACGCAGTTGCTCGAGGTCACGAACGGATAGGTACCGTGGTCGATGTCGAGCAGCGTGCCCTGCGCGCCTTCGAACAGCAGCGATGCGCCGGACTTGTTCAGTTCGTACAGATCGCGCGAAACGTCGGCCATCATCGGCTTGATGCGTTCGGCGTACGCCAGCGTTTCGTCATGCACGCGCTGGAAGTCGAGCGGCTCGGCCTTGTAGTAGTGCTTGAGCGCAAAGTTGTACCAGTCGAGGTTTTCAAGCAGCTTGGCGGCGAAACGCTCCGGGTAGTACAGGTCCTGCAGCCGGATCGAGCGACGCGCGATCTTGTCCTCGTAGGCCGGGCCGATGCCGCGGCCGGTGGTGCCGATCTTCTTGTCGCCCTTGGCCGCTTCACGCGCCTGGTCGATCGCGATGTGATACGGCAGGATCAGCGGGCAGGCCTCGGAAATCTTCAGGCGCTTGAGCACGTCGACACCGGCGGCTTCGAGCTCGTCGATTTCCTTCAGCAGCGCTTCCGGCGAGATCACCACACCGTTGCCGATGAAGCAGGCCTTGCCCGCGTGCAGGATGCCCGACGGAATCAGCCGCAATACGGTCTTCTTGCCACCGACCACCAGCGTGTGACCGGCGTTGTGACCGCCCTGGAAACGGACCACGCCCTGCGCCTGGTCCGTCAGCCAGTCCACGATCTTGCCCTTGCCCTCGTCGCCCCATTGGGTGCCGATCACGACAACGTTTCTGCTCATGCCAAACCTCAATCAAATCAAAGGGAATTGCGAACGGTGCATGCAGCGGGCGGCCGCACAGACCGGTAGGGAAATCTTATGCCTTGTCGTCGAGCGCGACGACCTGCCAGCCATCCTTGCCGTCGACCAGCTGCCGGTCGACGCGCACTTCATCAGCCACGACACCGAGGTCGACGACCACTGTTTCCCCCTGAACCCGCAATGCACGTATCGCAGCGATCAGCCGCGGATCGTCGCCTGCGGGCGCAAGGATGCCGGGCGCGGCGTCCGGGAACGGCAGCCGCGTCAGCGCGCGGACGTCGAGACTGAAGCCGGTCGCCGCACGGGCCCGGCCAAACTTTTCGCCGACACGGTCATAGCGGCCGCCGCGCGCCAGCGCATTGGCAAAACCGGTCGTATACGCGGCAAACACCAGCCCGGTGTGGTAGTCGCTGCTTTTGACTTCGGCCAGGTCGAAACGGACAGCGATCTGCCGCGCCGCCAGCGCCGTCGCCAGCGCTTGCAGCGCGTCGAGCGCGTCCATCACGCCGGGTAGCTGCGGCAAAGCCGCCCGTGCGCGCGCCAGCGTCTCGGCACCACCGTACAGCGACGGCAGCGCGCAGATCCCCTGCGCCAGCGACTCCGGCAACCCGGCCGTCAGCGCTTTCAGGGTCGGCACGTCTTTCTGTTGCAGGGCGTTGAACGCCTCGTCCCGCAGCGTGCCGCGCAGCGCCGCCGCGTCGGCCAGCGCATGGAACAGTCCGATATGGCCGATGTCGAGACGGATATCGTCGAGCCCGGCCAGCCCGAGACAGGCAAACAGCAGCTCGATGATCTCGACGTCGGCGGCGACGTCGGCACTGCCGTAGATTTCAGCGCCGATCTGCCGCGGCTCGCGCGTCGACTGGATGCCGTCCGGACGGGTATTGACGACCGAGCCCGCGTAGCACAGCCGCGTTACGCCCTTGCGGTCGAGGATGTGCGCATCGATCCGCGCCACCTGCGGCGTGATGTCGGCGCGCAGCCCCATTTGCCGGCCGGTCAGCTCGTCAACGAGCTTGAAGGTCTTGAGGTTCAGCGCCGGATCGTCGAGCAGGAACAGCGATTCGACATACTCGACCAGCGGCGGCATCACCAGCTCGTAGCCGTAACGACCGAACAGGTCGAGCATGCCGCGACGCATGGTTTCAATCTGGCGCGCTTCGCGCGGCAGCACGTCGGAAATGTACTCCGGAAGAATCCAGTTTCTCATATTCCAGTCAAACCAAAGGCCCGCCGGCAAAGCCGGTCGGGCGCCATTTCAATTCATCAACAGGTCAGCGCGCAGCCAGTGCGAGCAGCAAGCCACCGAGCAACGATACCAGACCGAACAGGCGGATGTGCCGGTCGGGCTGACCGGCGATCCGCAACATATTGCGCTTCCAGAACGCCGGCATTGCAAACGGCAGCAGCCCCTCGATCACCATCACCAGGGCGAATGCCAGCGCCAGCGTCTCTGTCACTTGCCGCCGCTCCGCGGGTTCTTCATGTACTTGAAGAACTCCGAACTCGGATCGACGACCAGCACGTCGCTCTTCTTGCTGAAGCTCTGCTTGTACGCGTCGAGGCTCTTGTAGAACGCGTAGAACTCGGGGTTCTTGCCGTAGGCGGCGCCATAGATCGCCGCCGCCTTGCCGTCGCCCTGACCCTTAAGCTGCTGGGCCTGGTTGTATGCGTCGGCCATGATCACCTCGCGCTGCTTGTCGGCATCGGCCTTGATCTTTTCGGCATCGGCCGAGCCCTCGGCACGCAGCTGGTTGGCGACGGCCTTGCGCTCGGACTGCATCCGCTCGTACACCGACGCCAGCGTGCTGTCCTCGAGCTCGACGCGTTTGACCCGGACATCGACCACCTTGACGCCGATCCGTGCGGCATCGGCATTGGCAACCTTGCGCACATAGGCCATCACCTCTTCGCGCTTGCCCGAGATTACGTCCTGCACGGTGCGTTTGCCGAACTCGTCGCGCAGCATGTTGTTGACGGTGTTGCGCAGCCGGTCGACGGCTTTGCGTTCGTCCAGACCGACCGCCTTGTAGTAGCGCTCGACGTCGACGATCTGCCACTTGATGTAGCTGTCGACCTTGACGTTCATCTTTTCGATCGTCTGCACCCGCGCCGGCTGGTTTTCGTCGATCGTCTGGATGCGCTTGTCGAAGTAGCGGACATCCTGCAGCAGCGGAATCTTGAAATGGATGCCCGGCTCGCTGATGACCCGCTTGGCCTCGGAGAACTGGAACACCACGGCAAACTGCCGCTGGTCGACGGTAAAGAACGTCGTGCTCAGCACGAAGAGCGCAACGAGAATCAGTGCCAGAGTCGGCAAAATACGGTTCATGTTCATCTCCCCTTATCGACCGTAACGTTCGCCGCGGTCGGTCGAACGCGGCGCGGGTGCCGGCGCGGCCTCGGCGGCCGGCTTGGCGGCCTCGCCGGATGCGGCTGCAACCGGCGCGGCAGGGGAAGACGACATCTGCATCAGCTTGTCGAGCGGCAGGTACAGCAGATTGCTGCCCGATTTCTGGTCGACGAGCACCTTGGTGGTGTTCTGATACATCTGCTGCATCGTGTCCAGATACATCCGGTCGCGGGTCACCTGCGGCGCCTTCGCATACTCGGCAGCAACCTGGCCGAAGCGCGAGGCATCACCTTCGGCACGTGCGACGACCTGCTGCTTGTAACCTTCGGCTTCCTGCACCAGCCGCGATGCCATACCGCTGGCCTTCGGAATCACGTCGTTGGCGTAGGCGGTACCCTCGTTGATCAGCCGCGCCTTGTCCTGACGCGCCTTGACCGCGTCGGCGAACGCCGCCTGCACCTGCTCGGGCGGCTGGACGTCGGAGATGTTGACCCGAGCGATCGCAATGCCGGTCGCGTAGCGGTCGAGCAGCTCCTGCATCAGCTCCTTGGTGTCCTCGCCGATCTTGCCGCGGCCCTCGTTCAGGACGTAGTCGACCTTATTCTTGCCGACCACTTCACGGATCGCCGTTTCTGCGGCCTGCTTGACGAGGTCCTTGCCGTCCTTGTCGCTGCGACGGTTGTTGAACACGAAGTCCTTGGCCGACTTGAGCGTGTATTGGATTTCCAGCTGCACGTCGATGATGTTCTGGTCGCCGGTCAGCATCACGGCCTCGTCGGCAGTCGACTTGCCTTCGGCACGCGCGCCGACATCCAGGCTGCGGATTTCGGTGACATTGACGACTTCGCGGCTCTCGACCGGCCACGGCAGATGCCAGTGCAGGCCCGAGTTCTCGACCGTGGCGACATAGCGGCCGAAGCGCATGATGACCGCATCCTCGCGCTCGTCGACGACGTAGAAGCCCGACGCGCCCCACAGCACCAGCAGCACGGCGATGATCGCCCCGATCCCGGTCATGCCGCCCCGGCCACCCAGTTGCGGGCGCGGCCCCTGGCCGCCGCCGAAAAGACGACCGAGCTTGCCAGTCAGATTGCGGATCATTTCGTCGAGGTCCGGCGGGCCGTCCTTGCGACGACCACCCCATTGCGGGTCGTTTTGGCTCATTATCGTTAGTTATCCTTGGTGGGTTGGCTCATGAGATCGACCAAAGCCGAACGAAGCAGGTCCAGACCATTCCCACTCATGGCACTCAGGCGCACGGCGCGAATTTTACCATACTCGTCCAGCAGGACGGCCGGCTCGCCGCCCTTCAGATCAATCTTATTCCAGACCATCAGTTGCGGAATCTGTTCCGCACCGATTTCCTGCAAAACACTATTAACAGCCTCGACCTGCGCATCGCGAAGCGGATGATTGATGTCAACCACGTGCAAGAGCAGGTCAGCCTCGATGGTTTCCTCCAGCGTAGCCCGAAACGCTGCGACCAGCGTATGCGGCAGGCTGCGGATGAAGCCGACCGTATCGGACAGCACAACCGAGTGCTCGGTATCGAGGAACAGCTTGCGTGAGGTGGTATCCAGCGTGGCAAACAGCTGGTCGGCGGCATAGAGCTTGGCCTTGGTCAGCGCATTGAACAGCGTCGACTTGCCGGCGTTGGTGTAGCCGACGATGGAAACCGTGAACTCGCCGCGCCGTGTCCGTGCGCGACGCTGGGTTGCCCGCTGCTTCTGCACCGTCGCCAACTGCGCCTTCAGACGCTTGACGCGGATACCGATCAGGCGGCGGTCGGTTTCCAGCTGCGTTTCACCGGGTCCGCGCAGACCGATGCCGCCCTTCTGCCGCTCCAGGTGCGTCCAGCCGCGAATCAGTCGCGTCTGGATATGCGCCAGCTGTGCCAGTTCGACCTGCAGCTTGCCCTCGGCGGTCCGGGCCCGCTGGGCAAAGATGTCCAGGATCAGCGTGGTCCGGTCGATCACGCGGCACTGCATGATGCGCTCGAGGTTGCGCTCCTGCGCCGGCGACAGCTGGTGATTGAAGATCACCATCGGTGCCTCGAGCGCGCGAACGGTCTCGGCGATTTCCTGCGCCTTGCCGCTACCGGCAAAGTAAGCCGGGTCCGGCCGGGCACGCTTGCCCTCGACCATTGCCAGCGGCTGCACCCCTGCGCTTTCGACCAGCTGGACGAATTCGTCGGCACCATCGCGATAGTCCGGCTCGCCGAAGTCGAGGCAAACCAAGACGGCCGAATCGCCGCCCTTGTGACGTTCAAACATGCCTATCTTTTTTCATGGCCGGCAACGCCGGCCCAAACAAGTGAAAACCCCGACGGACTGCGCCCATCGGGGTTGGAACAGCAGGAACGGCGATCAGGCTTCGCCAGCAGCGGAGGCGGTGGCCGCCTGCGGATTTTCGTGCGGGATCGACACCGGGCGCGACGGTACGACCGTCGAAATCGCGTGCTTGTAGACCATCTGGGTCACGTTGTTGCGAAGCAACACGACGTACTGGTCGAACGATTCGATCTGCCCTTGCAGCTTGATGCCGTTGACGAGATAGATGTAAACCGGAACGTGCTCTTTGCGCAAGATGTTCAGGAACGGATCTTGCAGCATTTGCCCCTTGGCACTCATTGTTGTTCTCCGATGTGTTTGTTATTGGTCGAATAGGGTTGCGTCTTACGCTTATAGTACAGAACTTGTCGGGTCGCCACCATGGTGCGGCGCAGCAATCAGAACTTGCTGCGCGGCTTCGGCTTCGGCCCCGGCTTCTTGCTCTTGTCATCGAAAGGGTTGGCGCTGCGCTTGAACTGCACGCGCAACGGCGTGCCCTGCAGCTTGAACACTTTCATGAAACTGCGTTCCAGATAGCGCCAGTAAGAGTCTGGCACCTGTT
Source organism: Jeongeupia sp. USM3 (assembly GCF_001808185.1). Classification (NCBI taxonomy): domain Bacteria; kingdom Pseudomonadati; phylum Pseudomonadota; class Betaproteobacteria; order Neisseriales; family Chitinibacteraceae; genus Jeongeupia; species Jeongeupia sp. USM3. Next base: position 737,142 of record NZ_CP017668.1, read on the forward strand.
CGAGCGCGTTGCCATGCACAATCACCACCGGCGGGTTGGAACCACCCTGGTGGGCATAGCGCATCTTCGGACGGATCTTGCCGGAAAGCGGCGGCTGCTGGCGCTCGAGCATCATCTGCAAAGCATTGGTCAGCTTCGGCGTCGGAATCTTGATCATCGCTGCCATATAGGCCTGGTCAATCGACTTGAACAGGTCACCGACCCCCTGACCGCCAAGCGCCGAGATGTAGTGGAACTTGGCGAAATCGAGGAAGGACAGCTTGCGGTCGATCTCGCGCTTGATCCGGTCGCGCTGCTCGGCGTTCGCGGCTTCCCATTTGTTGACCGCGACGACCAGTGCCCGGCCCGTTTCCATCACGAAGCTCGCGACGCGGGCATCCTGGTCGGAAACCTCCTGCATGGCATCGAGCACCAGCACGGCTACGTTAGCGTCCTCGATCGCCTGCATGGTCTTGATGACCGAGAACTTCTCGATCATCTCGGTCACCTTGCCGCGCTTGCGCACGCCGGCGGTGTCGATGATCGTGTAGGGCGAACCGTTGCGCTCGAAGTCGATGTAGACCGAATCGCGCGTCGTGCCCGGCTGGTCGAACGCGATCACGCGCTCCTCGCCGAGCACCGCGTTGACCAGCGTGCTCTTGCCGACGTTCGGACGGCCGACGACGGCGAACTTCGGATGCGTCGACTCCTCTTCGTCGGCCGGCACCTCGAAACCGTCGAGGATTTCATTGATCAGGTCGCGGACGCCTTCGCCGTGGCTGGCCGAAACCGCCACCGGATCGCCAAGACCAAGCTCGTAGAAGTCGGCGGTGACGACGGCGCGCTGCATGCCTTCGACCTTGTTGACCGCGACCCAGACCGGGCGGTCGACCTGGCGCAAGCGTTGGGCGATGATCTTGTCCTGCGGCGTGATGCCGACACGACCATCGACGATGAACACGATGGCGTCGGCCTCATCGACCGCCTGCAAGGTCTGCCTCGCCATTTCGAACATGATGCCTTCATCGACAACCGGCTCGAAACCGCCGGTATCGACGACGAAGTACGGTTTTTCACCGACGCGCCCGTGGCCGTAGTGGCGGTCACGGGTCAGGCCCGGCTGATCCGCAACGAGCGCGTCGCGCGTCTTGGTCAGTCGGTTGAAAAGCGTGGACTTGCCTACATTCGGCCGGCCCACGAGGGCAATCGTCGGTTTCATTGAATCTTTCTACGGTTTATTTCACGGCCAGCGCAAAAACGTCACCGTTTTGCGACTGGACAATCAGCTTGTTGTCGAACACCACCGGCTCTGCCGCGATCCGGTCGCCACCGGTCGCCAACTGGCCGACGAGGCTGCCGTCATCGGGCTTGAGCAGGTGGACATAACCCTGGTAGTCGGCGACGGCGACATAGTTGCCGAGCATTGCCGGCGAGCCGACCAGCCGGGCCGCCAGCTTGTCCTGTTTCCACAGGCTGCGGCCGCTGTTGCGGTCATAGCCGAGCACGTTGCCATCGGCATCGGTGACCGCAATCATGCGGTTGTTGCCGGCAACCCCGGCATAACTCGATACCTCGCGCGACCAGACCGGCGTGCCGTTGAGTACGTTGAAGCACGACACGCGCCCCTGGTACGCGGCGGCGCAGACCATGTTGCCGTTGACTTCGGGCGCCGACACGACGTCGGCGATCCGTTCGAGCTCGGTCGCGCCCTTGGGCATCGCCACCGGGCTATCCCACAGCACGCGGCCATCCTGCGCGCCGAGCGCGACCAGACGGCCGCCGGCCAGCCCCGCAAGCGCAATCCCGCCGCGCAGTGTCATGGGCGCGTAGTTCCGCAGGATCAGCGCCGGCAACTGGCGCTGGAATTGCCACTTGAGCGCGCCGTCGACTGCCGAAAGACCGCTGATCTTGCCGTCGACGGTCCGCACCAGCACGATGCCGTCGGCAATCGCCGGCGGGGAAACGATCTCGCTGCTGACCTGCGCATGCCACATCGGCTTGCCGTCGTAGCTGTAGGTGGCAACCTCGCCCTTGAGCGTGCCGACGGCGATCAGACCCTCTCCGGCACCGACCCCGCCGGCGACCGGCTTGTCGAGCTTGACCTGCCACTGGCTGGCGCCGTTCTGCAGGTTCAGCGCGCTCAGCCGGTCCGGCTGACCGGCCACGACGAGCCTGTCGCCGGCCAGCGCCGGCAGGAAGCGGAAGTCGGTCTTGCCGCCGGCCGACGCACGCCAGACCGTCGTCAGCCCTGCCTGGTTGTCGACCACCGGCAGCGGCGAAGGCGTCGGCGCATTGCTGACCGAACCGCAGGCCGCGAGCAGGCTAACGAGGCCTGCCGACGCCAGCAAGCGGGATGAGCACTTCATCTGCATGTCAGACCTTCCCGAGCGCTTCGAGTTTGACTTCGACGAACTTCAGGTTCGGCGCATCCTTGGGGAGCTTCGAGACGGCGTCGCGATACGCGTCGCGCGCACCGGCCTTGTCGCCCTTCTCGACCAGCACGTCGCCGCGCGCTTCGGCGAACAGCGCGGTGAACGCTTCATCCTCGCGGCCCTGCAGCGTCGTCAGTGCGACGTCGAACTGGCCGGCGTCGAGCTGCAGTGCGGCAAGGCGCAGCCGGGCGACGTCGCGCAGCGGCGCTTCCTTGGCATTGCTCACGGTCCATTTCAGTTGCGCTTCGGCATCTGCCGGCTTGCTGGCGTCGACGCCGGCCTTGGCGGCCAGCAGCGCAGCGCGCGGCGCGTAAGCGGTCGAGCCATACTGCTGCTCGATGGTCTTGGCGCTTTCGGCCAGCTTGGCCGGTTCGGCCTGCAGCTGGGTTTCCAGCTGCCCGTACAGCGCGGCGGCATCCTTGGTCTGCGAAGCCTGATAGTGCTCGAAGCCTGCCCAGCCTCCCCAGCCGATGAGTGCGGCGGCGATCGCGCCGGCCAGCCACCTGCCCCATTCCTGCCACCACGCCTTGAATTCGGCAATCTGTTCTTGTTCTTGCAGGTCAAACGCCATTGCAGTCCCCGGGCGGCGTACCGCCTTTCATGTTCAATCGAATGTGCGCGATTATGCCGCAGCGCCCAAGTGCGCGGCCAGCGCGTTCTGTGCGACAACCTGCTGCTCGCCGGCCGCAGCGCCGGTCAAGCGCTTGACGTTGACGGTGCCGGCCGCCGCCTCTTCGTCACCGATCACGACGGCAAAGCTGGCGCCGCTGGCATCGGCTTTCTTGAACTGCGACTTGAAGCTGCCGCCGCCGGCATGCAGAACGACCTTGAGCCCGGCCGCGCGCAACTCGCCGGCAAGGCCGAAGGCCGTTCGCGACGCCGCTTCACCGCTGTGGACCAGATAGACGTCCGGCGCGGCCCGCGGCATCTCGACGCCCTGGGTTTCGAGCAGCAGGATCAGCCGCTCGATGCCCATTGCGAAGCCGACCGCATTGCACGGCTTGCCGCCGAGCTGCTCGACCAGGCCGTCATAACGGCCGCCTGCGGCGACGGTTGCCTGCGCACCGAGCTTGTCTGTCGTCCACTCGAACACCGAGCGGTTGTAGTAATCGAGTCCGCGCACCAGACGGTCGTTGAGCTTGTAGCCGATGCCGGCCTGGTCCAGCAGGGCGCGCAGGCCATCGAAATGCGCGCGCGATGCCTCGCCGAGAAAATCGGCCAGCTTCGGTGCATGCTCGGCCATTTCCTGCAGCGCGGGGTTCTTCGTATCGAGCACGCGCAGCGGGTTCGTGTACAGCCGGCGCTTGCCGTCGTCGTCGAGGATGTCGACGTGGCGTTCGAGATAGGCGATCAGCGCTTCGCGGTGCGCGGCGCGCTCGGGCGCGTCGCCCAGCGAATTGAGTTCGAGCTGCAGGCCGGTCAGCCCGAGCCTGCGCCACAGGTCGGCCAGCATGACGATCATCTCGGCATCGACATCGGGACCGTCGAAGCCGAAGGCCTCGACGCCGACCTGGTGGAACTGGCGGTAGCGGCCCTTCTGCGGGCGCTCGTGACGGAACATCGGCCCGGTGTACCACAGCCGCTGCGTCTGGTTGTACAGCAGGCCATGCTGGATGCAGGCACGCACGCAGCCGGCCGTGCCCTCGGGGCGCAGCACCAGCTGCTCGCCGTTCAGGCTGTCCTCGAACGCGTACATTTCCTTTTCGACGATGTCGGTATGCTCGCCGACGCCGCGAACGAACAGCGGCGTTGCCTCGACGATCGGCGTGCGGATCTGGTTGTAGCCGTAGGCGGCGAGCCAGTCGCGCACCACCGCGTCAAAATACTGCCAGCGGGCACCTTCCTGCGGCAGGATGTCGTTCATGCCGCGGATGCCCTGAATCGTTTGTGCCATTTGTCAGACCGGTAGAAGCGGGATAGTTTTGGGGGCAGCACCGGCGCGGCGCTTCGCACCGCCGTCGCCGTAGTGGCTGGCCACGTAGTTTTCGACGATGGCCTGGAACTCCTCGGCCACCTGTTCGCCCTTGAGCGTGACGGTTTTCTCGCCGTCGACATAGACCGGGCATACCGGCACCTCGCCGGTCCCCGGCAGGCTGATGCCGATATCGGCGAGCTTGGACTCGCCCGGGCCGTTGACGACACAGCCCATCACCGCGACCTTCATGTCTTCGACACCGGGATAGGTTTCACGCCACACCGGCATCTGCTCGCGCAGGAAGGACTGGATTTTCTGTGCCAGCTCCTGGAACACCGTCGACGTCGTCCGGCCACAGCCCGGGCAGGCGGTGACCAGCGGCGTGAAGGCGCGCAAGCCCATCGTCTGCAGCAGCTCCTGCGCGACGACGACTTCCTTGGTACGGTCGCCACCGGGCTCCGGCGTCAGCGAAATGCGGATCGTGTCGCCGATGCCTTCCTGCAGCAGCACCGCCAGCGCCGCGCTCGATGCGACGATGCCCTTGCTGCCCATGCCGGCCTCGGTCAGGCCGAGATGGAGCGGATAATCGCAACGACCGCCCAGATCGCGGTACACGGCGATCAGGTCCTGCACGTGCGAGACTTTGCACGACAGGATGATCTGGTCCGGGCTCAGCCCCCAGGCGATCGCCTGATCGGCCGATTCGAGTGCCGAACGGATCAGCGCCTCGCGCATGATCGCCTCGACCGACAGCGGAACGGCGCGCCTGGCATTCTCGTCCATCAGCCGGGTTGCCATGCTCTGGTCGAGCGAGCCCCAGTTGACACCGATACGGACTGCCTTTTGGTATTCGATGGCCTTCTCGACCATGAAGGCGAACTTCTCGTCGCGCTTGCTGCCCTTGCCGACGTTGCCCGGGTTGATCCGGTACTTGGCCAGCGCTTCGGCGCAGTCGGGATAATCGCGCAGCAGCCGGTCGCCGTTGAAGTGGAAGTCGCCGACCAGCGGCACCTTGCAGCCCCAGTTCTCGAGCTTGGTCTTGATGTTGCCGACCTGCGCCGCTGCCTCCGGGCTGTTGACGGTGATCCGGACCACTTCGGAACCGGCACGCCACAGCTCGAAAATCTGCCTAGCCGTACCTTCGGCATCGGCGGTATCGGTATTGGTCATCGACTGCACGATGACCGGATGGTCGCTGCCGACCATGACATGACCGACACGAACCGATCGGGTCGCGCGGCGGGGAATCAGGATATCGCTCATCGGGTCTTACTTGAGTTCCAGCGTCGCCACGTCGGACCGGCTGTACTGCGCCAGGTCCACGCGTTGGCCGCGCAGATAGAGTTGGGTTTTCGGCGAGTTGCCGATCTTGATCCGGTACGGCGCCACGCCACCGAGGCTGCGCTCGTCACCGGCCTTGAGCACCTCGGAAATCAGCTTGTTGCCGCCGGCATCGACGACCTGGATCCACGAATCCTGCTCGGCAACCAGCCTGATCTCGCCACTGTTCGCCACCGGCGCCGAAGCGACCTCGCTGGCCGGCGCCGGCGCCGGCGTCACCGGTACCGCGGCCGGCGCAGCCACCGGTGCCGATGCGACTTCGCTGGCCATCTCGCTTGCAATCGACAGCGGCAACACCGTATCGGCCGGTGCCGACGCTTCCGGCAGCACCAGCGTCGTGGTCGACACATTCAGCTCGGGCGCGGCCGGCTGCTGCAGGTACCAGAACACGCCGCCGGCACCGATGATCAGCCCGGCGATCACCGTCAGCGTCAGCTGCAACGGCCGGCCGCGACCGCCACCACCGATGCTGAACGTCGCTTCTTCGGCCAAATGCGGCAGCGACGCCTGCTCGCGCTCGACGGGCAAAGCCTCGGCCAGCTGGGCAACCAGCGGCTCGGGGTCGAGCTGCAGCAGGCGCGCGTAGTTGCGCACGAAGCCGCGTGCAAAGGTATTGCCGGGCAGATCGCCAAAACGGTCTTCCTCAATGGCCGCCACCTGGCCGCGGGTCAGCTTGAGCTGCGTGACCACGTCGTCGATCGACAGGTTCAATGCCTCGCGCTGCGCGCGCAGCTGCGCGCCGATGCGTTGGGCAGGCGGAGATTCGGGCGGGGTTTGGATCGGCTCGTCTGTCATCGCTTTTTTTCGTATTGGCCTATTCGTACTGGCCAGCGGCCAGCTTGGTCGTTTCCAGCGAATCGGGGAACTGCTTGCGCAACACCTGCGCAAAGCGCTCGACGCCACCGGCATTGCCGAGGCCACGTTCGATCCGCAGGTTCAGCCATGCCAGCGCAGCGCTGTTCGGCATCGATTTCTGCAGGGCCAGCGCGGCCCGCTTGGCCATGACATAGTCCTGCGTTTTCAGGCCGAGTTCCGCCAGCTGGTAATTGGCCTGCACATCGTTCGGCCGATAGCGCAGCGCACGCTCGTAGTAGCCCTTCGCCGTCGCGGCGTCGCCGCCCTTCGCGGCGCACTGGCCGGCGTTGACCAGCGTCTTCTCCGGCGTCGCGTACAGCGGGTTGGTCAGCGCGCGCTCGTAATAGCCGAGGCCTTCCTGCATCTGCCCGTGCTCACACAGGAACCAGCCGTAATTGTGGTTGGCATCCGAGTCGTCCGGCGACAAACGCAGCGCCTCGGTGAAGTTCTGCTTGGCCTTGGCGTCGTCCTTGAGGCCGACATAGCTCAGCGCCAGGATCGTGTAGGCCGGCGAATACTTGCTGTCGGCCTGGAGCGCCTTGTTGGCCTCGTCGATCGCCACGCCATAGCGCCCCAGCCTGTAGTACTCGGCAGCCAGTTGCGCACGGATGTTCGCCCGCTTGTCCGGCGACGCCTCGTCCTGGGCTGCCGCCATGCTCGCACCGGTCGCGAACAGGCAGACAACCAGCAGTACCAACGGACGCAGGCTCATTTCCATCCCTCTTCTACGGCCGAAATACGATCGGCCGGGTTTCCGCCGCGTGCTTCTCGGCACGACGGGTCTTGTCCTTGACCTGGCCAGCAAGCTGGCCACAGGCGGCGTCGATATCGTCGCCACGGGTCTTGCGCACGGTCACGATGTAACCGGCGTCGATCACGATGTCCCGGAACGCGAGGATAGCATCCCGTCCCGATCGCTTGTAGTCCGCACCCGGGAACGGGTTCCACGGAATCAGGTTGATCTTGCACTGCACGTCGCGCAGCAGCGCCGCCAGCTGGCGCGCATGCTCGGGCTGATCGTTGACGCCGGCCAGCATCACGTATTCGAAGGTGATGAAGTCGCGCGGCGCCTTTTCCAGATAGCGGTTGCAGGCCGCCAGCAGCTCTTTCAGCGGATATTTCTTGTTGATCGGCACGATTTCGTCGCGGATCGCGTCATTCGGCGCATGCAGACTGACGGCCAGCGCGACCGGACAGGCGTCGCGCAGCCGGTCCATCGCCGGCACCAGCCCCGACGTCGACAGCGTGACGCGGCGGCGCGAGAGGCCGTAGGCGTTGTCGTCGAGCATCAGCCGCAGCGCCGCAACGACGTTGTCGAAGTTGGCCAGCGGTTCGCCCATGCCCATCATCACGACGTTCGAGACGACGCGTCCGCCCTCTTCCAGCGGCGCGCCGATGCGCGCCTGCTCGGCCGAAAGCCGGTTGTTCGCCCACCACAACTGGCCGATGATCTCGCCGGTGCTGAGGTTGCGGTTGAACCCCTGCTTGGCGGTCGAGCAGAAACCGCAATCGAGCGCGCAACCGACCTGGCTCGAGACGCACAGCGTGCCGCGGTCATCCTCGGGGATGAACACGGTTTCGATACCGTTGCCGGTACCGACATCGAGCAGCCACTTGGCGGTGCCGTCGCTGGCGATCTGCTCGGCGAGCAGACCGGGAATCGTCACCGCCGCGTCGGCGGCAAGCTTGCTGCGGAAAGACTTGGCGATATCGGTCATCTGATCGAAATCGGCCACGCCGCGCTGGTGGACCCACTTGAGCAACTGCTTGGCGCGGAACGGCTTCTCGCCGTACTTCACCATCAGTTCGGCAAGCGCTTGCGCGTCGTAATCGAGCAGATTGACCGACATCTCAGTAGTCCTCAGCGGCCGTACACTTCGCTCGACGCGAAGAAGTAGGCGATTTCGATTGCGGCGTTTTCGGCCGAATCGGAGCCGTGAACGGCGTTGGCATCGATCGAATCGGCGAAATCGGCACGGATGGTGCCCTTGTCGGCCTGCTTCGGATCGGTCGCGCCCATCAGTTCGCGGTTCTTGAGGATCGCGCCTTCGCCTTCCAGCGCCTGGATCATCACCGGGCCGGAAATCATGAACGACACCAGATCGTTGAAGAACGGGCGAGTCTTGTGCACCGCGTAGAAGCCCTCGGCTTCGGCGCGCGACAGGTGCTTCATCTTGGCGGCAACGACCTTGAGGCCAGCCGATTCGAAACGGTCGTAGATCTTGCCGATCACGTTCTTGCCAACTGCATCGGGCTTCACGATCGACAGGGTGCGTTCAATAGCCATGGGACAAACTCCGGTGGGTTTCGTTTAAGAGACAAGTTGATTTTGGTCTGGTTTACACTGCTGGCGGAAATCGGCTAGCCTCAATCAGGACGACGCCGTTCCCGGCCGCGATTCGCGACAGGACAGCCGAGTATTATAACAAAATCAAGCCACTTGGCTTGTATTGCCTTGCCGAGCGATGAGCGAGACCGAGCAGAACGGGCAGAACCGCGCCACGACCGACGACCCGATCGAGGCGCAACGCGCACAGCAGAAACTGCATACCCAGCTTTACTGGCGTCTCGGGGTTGCAGTGGTGCTGATCGGCGCCGTCGTCGGCGCACTGCGGTGGCTCGACCGCAGCGGACCGGCGCAAAGCGCAGCGCAGATCGCGCCACCGAGCCCGATAGCCAGCGCCCCGGCCGCCGTGGGCGCTTCGGCGATCGAACCCGAAGCGACCGACGAAGCTCCCCCGGTCCAGGCCAGCGCACCGGCCGGTTCACCCGAAACCGCACGGCCGCAGGCACCGACCACGGCCATGCCGCCCGAGCAACAAGCACCGGCGCCGCAAGCTGCCGCGCCCCAAGCCCCCCAACCGGCCCAGCCGGTCGAGGCCACCACCGCCCCCGTCAAGGTCGCGACCCCGCCCCCCGTTGCCATCGTCAAGCGTCCCGACGGCTACACGGTGCAGGCCGGCGTCTTCCTGCATTCGGACAACGCCGAAAAACTGCTGCGCAAACTGCAGGCTGCCGGCGTACCCGCCTACCTCGAAACCCGGGTACAGATCGGCCCGTTCAAGACCCGGGCCGAAGCCGATGCCGCAGCCCGCAAGCTGCGCACCCTCGGCATCGCGCCGGTCGTCGGACCGGCACTGAACCAGGACTAGCTCAATCCAGCCACGCCGGCAACTGCGACAGCAGCGCTTGGCGCTCCCTGGTCGCGGCACCGAGCAGCGCAAAGCCGGCCAGCGTCTCGTCGGCCAGCCGGTAGCGGGCAATCAGCCCGCCCTCGACGGACTCGAGCAGCCATTCGCCGTCGTTGCGCAGCGGCGGGGCGACGACCGTCGGGCACGACGGCGTCTTGACCAGCACCGGCATCGCCGGATAGCGCACCGGCGTGTCCGTGCCGGCGAGCGTCGCCGCCAGCGCCCGCGTCTGCTGCATGATCGGCATCACGAACGGCAGATTGAGGCCAGCGACTTCGGCGCAATCGCCCAGCGCATAGACGTGCGCCGCACTGGTCCGCAACACGCGATCGACGACGATGCCGCGCGCGACCGCCAGCCCGGCGGCCCCTGCCAGGCCAGTACGCGGCCGCAGCCCGACCGCCGACAGCACCAGATCGGCGTGTAGCCGCTCGCCGCCGTCCAGCGTCAGTGTGTACCCTGCGCCATCGCGGTCGACGCGGCTGGCACCGACGCCACAGCGGAACACAACGCCCGCCTCGCCCAGCCTGTCGGCAAGCCAGGTGCCGGCCTGCGGCGGCAGCAGGCGCGACAGCGGCGCTTCGGCCGGATCGATCACCGTCGGCACGATGCCGCGCGCGATCAGGTCGTTGGCGAATTCGCAACCGATCAGCCCGGCGCCGAGGATGGCCACGTGCGCGACACCGTCGAGCCGGGCGGCAAAGCGCGCGTAATCGCCGAGATCGTTGACCGAGACCGGCTCGTCGGCCGCGTCGCCCGCGAGCGGCAGGCGGATCGGGTCCGCGCCGAGCGCGAGCACCAGATCGCGGTAGGCCACCGTCTCGCCGCTGCCCAGACGCAGCGACCGTGCGGCGACGTCGATCGCCAGCACCTCGGTCTGCGCCAGCACCGTCGCGTTCAGCTCGTCGACCATCTTCGCCGCCGGCTTCATCACCAGCGTTTCCGCCGTTTTCTTGCTGGCCAGCGCATTCGACAGCATCGGCTTGGAATAGAAGTCGGCCGCGTCGCGGGCAACGATCACCAAAGGGGTTTCGGCGTCGAGCTTGCGCCACTCGCGCGCGAGGTTGTAGCCGGCGAGGCCGGCGCCGACGATCACGACAGGGGCAGTCATTTCAACTCCAGATAGATAGAAAAGGCCGAACGCGTCGGCGTCCGGCCGGATTCAGCGCCAATCCGGGACAGGCTCAGTGGATTTCCGGCTCGTCCAGCAGCGTCACCGCCGGCAGTGCGCAGGCGAGGATGGCCTGACGCACGGCCTCGATTGCCGCGGCGCGCGGAAAGTTCTTGCGCCAGGCAAGCACGACGCGCCGGGTCGGCACCGGCTCGCTGAACGGGCGGATCGTCAGCAGTGCTTCGTCGGCACTCGAGACCGACGTCGCCGGCAGTACGGTGACGCCGATGCCGCCGGCGACCATGTGGCGGATCGTCGTCAGCGACGAGCCCTGCAAGGTGCGCTGCAGGCTGCCGGCCGGCAGGCTTTCGCGGTTCAGGTCCGGGCAGGTTTGCAGCACGTGATCGCGGAAGCAGTTGCCCGGCGACAGCAGCAGCACGTTTTCCTCGGCGAGCTGGTCCGAGTCAATCGCCGCCAGCGCCTCCCACGGGTGCCCCTTGGGCGTGGCGACGACGAAGGGCTCGTCGTAGACCGGCAGGGTTGCGATCCCGGCCTCGTGGAACGGCTCGGCCAGGATCGCCACGTCGATCTCGCCCTGCTTGAGCATTTCGGCCAGCCGGCTGGTGTAGTTTTCCTCGAGCAGGATCTGCATCTGCGGCGCCCGCTCGCGCAGGTCCGGGATCAGGTGCGGCAGCAGGTAGGGACTGATCGTGTAGATGATGCCGAGCCGCAGCGATCCGGCCAGCGGGTCCTTGCCCTGCTCGGCCAGCTGCTTGATCACCTGCACCTCCTCGAGCACACGCTGCGCCTGTTCGACGATGCGCTCGCCGTTCGGCGTCAGCGTCACGTCGCCGGCGGCGCGCTCGAACAAGGTCACGCCGAGCTCGTCCTCGAGTTTTTTCACCGCGACCGACAGCGTCGGCTGCGAAACGAAGCAGCTCGCCGCTGCACGGCCGAAATGGCGCTCGCGAGCAACCGCGACGATGTAGCGGAACTCGGTCAGCGTCATCGCCAGCGTCTCCGGCCGATCTCGGCACAGCGCGCCGAACACAGCCCGATGATCACGGCGATCAGCCCGAGACAGGTCAGCAGCACCCACACCGGCATGGTCACGCCGAACAGCGTGAAATCGACCGCCGAGCAATCGCCGACCGGGCGGACCAGCGTACCGATCCACGCCGGCATCTGGTTCAGGTCGATCGGAAACGGCAGGCTGGCCGCGCAGGTCACGCTCGGATCGGCCGGGCCGTACTGCAGGCGCAGGTTCCAGATCGCCGCCAGCGCACCGGCGGATGCCACGGCAATCATCAGGCCACCGAGCAGCTTCACCCCGGCCTTGCTGTTGGGGCGCCACACCGCAGCCAGCAGGGCCAGCAGGCCGACAACCAGGATGGCCAGCCGCTGGTAAACGCACATCAGGCACGGCATCACCCAGTTGTAGATCTGGTGATACAGCGCAAAGCCGATCATCGCCGCGCAGGCGATGAAGATCAGCAGAAATCCGGTGCGCCAGTAGCGCAGCGCCAAGCTCATAGTCGTCACTCCATCCCGATTGTTTTTTTCAATCGGTAACGATTGTAACCTGCGCCACGCACACTGCGTCAGCCCTGCCGAGATGAATGTCAGTGTGGTAATCACACTCGCCGCAATCTGGCGCTTTCGGTATAATCTGCTTTTGCGTGCAAAGGATTTCGACCACCATGCGCATCGTTCAGAAAGCTCTCACTTTCGACGACGTCCTCCTCGTCCCGGCCCACTCCACGGTGATGCCGCGCGATGTCAGTCTCTCGACCCAGCTCACCCGCAGCATCCGCCTGAACCTGCCGCTGCTGTCCGCCGCAATGGACACGGTGACCGAGTCGCGTCTTGCCATCGCCATGGCGCAGGAAGGCGGCATGGGCATCATCCACAAGAACATGACGCCCAAGGCGCAGGCGTTCGAAGTCTCCAAAGTCAAGCGTTACGAATCGGGCATCGTCAAGGACCCAGTCACCGTACGCCCGGACATGCTGGTTCGCGACGTGCTCGCGCTGACCCGGCAGCACAAGATTTCCGGCCTGCCGGTGCTCGATGCGCAAGGCCAGGTCGTCGGCATCGTCACCAACCGAGACATCCGCTTCGAATCGCGCCTCGACGTGCCGGTCAGCTCGATCATGACCCCGAAAGAGCGGCTGATCACCGTCAGGGAAGGCGCCAGCATCGACGAAGCGCGCAACCTGATGCACGAACACCGGCTCGAGCGCGTGCTGGTCGTCGACGACGGCTTCCGCCTCAAGGGCCTGATCACCGTCAAGGACATCATCAAGACCAGCGAACACCCGCTCGCCGCCAAGGACGAACAGGGCCGGCTGCGCGTCGGCGCCGCAGTCGGCGTCGGTGAAGGCACCGACGAGCGCGTGGCGCTGCTGGCCGAAGCCGGCGTTGACGTCATCGTCGTCGATACCGCGCACGGCCACAGCCAGGGCGTGATCGACCGGGTTCGCTGGGTCAAGCAGAACTACCCGCAAGTGCAGGTCATCGGCGGCAACATCGCCACCGCCGCCGCCGCGCTGGCGCTGGTCGAAGCCGGCGCCGATGCGGTCAAGGTCGGCATCGGCCCGGGCTCGATCTGCACCACGCGCATCGTCGCCGGTGTCGGCGTGCCGCAGATCTCGGCGGTTGCCAATGTTGCCGACGCGCTGGCCAAGCACGGCATCCCGCTGATTGCCGACGGCGGCATCCGCTTCTCGGGCGACATTTCCAAGGCCATCGCCGCCGGCGCCAGCTGCGTGATGCTCGGCGGCCTGTTCGCCGGCACCGAGGAAGCCCCGGGCGAAGTCGAGCTGTACCAGGGCCGCAGCTACAAGAGCTACCGCGGCATGGGCTCGCTCGGCGCCATGGCCGGCAGCAACGGCTCGTCGGACCGCTACTTCCAGGACAACGTCAACAACGCCGACAAGCTGGTGCCCGAAGGCATCGAAGGCCGCGTACCGTACAAGGGCCCGCTGACCGCAATCGTCCACCAGTTGATGGGCGGCCTGCGCTCGTCGATGGGCTACCTTGGCTGCGCCACGATCGACGACGTCCATACCAAGGCCGAGTTCGTCGAGATCACCGCCTCGGGCATCCGCGAATCGCACGTCCACGATGTGCAGATCACCAAGGAAGCACCGAACTACCGGATGGAGTAAGGGTCGACGTCCAGCGAAGTCCACGGACGTCCTCCCATGCCTCACAAACCCCGCATTTCTGCTAGATCGCGGGGTTTTTCGTGCCTATTGATACTCACGAAACGCCGTCCAAGCCCGATGAACCCGCCCCCTGTTTTGCCGCTATTCCGGGCGAGCCCGAAAAAGCGTCGGACTGGAACCGGGGGCAGGTCAATGCGCAGCAAGCCCGGGCGCGGCAATCGGATCAGGCACTTGTCGTCTTGAGCTCCTGCCGGACGGCAAAGCGATCGCCGTCACCTTGGGACGCATGGTCAAACGGGCTGATTCGCAGCATCAACGCATCACTGCGTTTCAGTGCCTTGGCCTGCGCCAGCAGGGCATTCAGATCGTCGTGTACCGTAATGTACCGTCCGGTCAGGAAGTCGAACTGCCCCGAAGCCAGCGCGACGATACGTTCTGCGCCCGGCTCCGGATCGACAGTGCGGCCGCTCTCCGCCTCGTCGGCCATCCACGCCGCCAGTGCAGCCTGCGCCGATCCTGCGGGTGCACCTCGAGCGATGAAATCACTTCCCATGCCGACGCGGTGCACGAGGCCGGGATGAAATGCAAACAGGCTGACCCCGGTCGATCTTGCTTCGACAGCCACGTTTTCGGTGAGCTTGATCAGCGCTGATTTGGCAACCGAATAGGCGGATGCGGTCGGCCAGCGGAATGCGCCCGCATTGCTGGCCATACTGATGATGCGCCCGTGCTTTCTTGGCGCCATTCTGGCCAGCGCCTCCTGAAGGCACAGGAAACTCCCGCGAAGGTGAACCTCAATGGTTTGCCACCACTCGCCCCCGTCCACCTCCCATGCGCGTCCGATCGGCCCTGCATTGCCTGCATTGTTGATCAGCAGCGACAGCGGTCCCAACGCCTCTTCCACCTGATTGAAAGCGCGGCGGATTGACCCGGCATCGGTTACGTCGGCCAGCACGCCCAGCGCAGTCCCGCCCTCCGCACGGATGGCCGCAACAGCCAGATCGAGCTGTGCGCCACTTCGCGCCATGATTGCGACTTTAGCGCCGGCTGCTGCCAGCCTTCGTCCGTAGATCAGCCCCAGCCCGCGTGCGCCGCCGGTAATGACCGCCACCGTACCGACCAGCGAAATTTGGCGAGTATCCATTCATTCCTCCATGATCACGCCAGTGAAATCGAATTCCCGTCAGATAACTTACATAACATCAAAAAGTTACTTACTGTTGCAGAGTGGTGTTTAAATTTCAATAATTTCAGGAGGTGCGTACTTGATAAGGCAGGCGTAGCGCTCGCCATCGGAACCCGTGGCATTGGTTCCCTGGCACGCAAGCGTCGCCGAGATCGGTCATCCCGCGCATTGCGATTGCCGTGGGACTGCATGTGCGCAAAGCGTGCCGCTTGCCCACGCTTGCGTTCCTACATGCCGGAGCAATGCCCTTCCCCGTCCTCATGCGGGGATTGCTTGATCAGCGTGGCCCCAGGCACACGACATCGGAGCACGAAGTCAGGCATTCGGATCCGGCGGGCCGCTTCCGGTGATTCACGTCACCGGCGATCGCACCCGCTCAATGAGCCCGTGCGCAGCGGCAGCTCGGGGGACGCTGATTCAGAAGCCGGCGGCGAGCCCACCGGACATCCGGCACGTTGTGCCCGAAGACATAACGCGTCAGCAACCGGGCTCGGGTCGCCCATCAGGGCCGGCACGCCGCTGGCGCGTTGAATCGCCAGCATGGCTTCTCCGCCGCTAGCTACCAACCCCGGCACGGCAGGCTCGGCGGCGTGACCGTCTCCGAGGCCAGACGTACCAAGACGCGCAAAGCCGGGAATGCCTAGCTCGCCACCCGTGGCCGAGCCATGTGCTGCCAGCAACCAGCGCCACCGGCAGCGTCACGAACGTTACAGTATCAGTAACTCGGCGGTGCCATTCAGGCTGCTCATGCCGGAGGTCGAGCATGCGTTCAGATCGGTATTCAGATAAACCTTCGTTTCGACGACCGAACGCCCCAAGTAGCGGCCATCGGTGATGGGAGCGACGCGCACGATCACGGTGCTTCCTTCCACCGCATTGACCGTACTGGTGCCGCCACTCCATGTGCTGCTCGTACCATCGCTCCAGTTGATCGTTTTAGCCATAGTGCCGGTACTGACCCCCAACAGCGACAGGCAACTGGCACCTGCAAACGGGAAATTGGCATGGCTGACGGCAGAGCCATTCCAGAGCGGCAACAAAGACGTGCATTGCGAATAAGTAGACGTCGTGTCGACCTGAACCGTTTGGGCGGTCTGGGTAATGCCTGGTGTATACGAATCAGCGGCCGAACCGGTACAGGTGACCAGCGCAGCTTGTGCGCTGGCACAAAGCCCAAGCATTAACAACATGCCTGCGATCAATCGCGAGATAAAGGTCGACAGCAACGAAAGTAACTGAATCATGACAATCCTTCTATTGGATGGAAATGCTGATCGATATTGTTCATGCGCTACTTTCTTGATAGCTGTAGGCGCGTAAGCCCCAAATGAACTGCCTCCGGCTTCTTGGCCACCCGGAATCAGTGGAGTCCGCATTGTCGTTGCTTGGCATGCAAACCAGCAATGAATAATTCAAGAAAAGTAGTCATCAACCCAAACCTGCTTCCCCTTGGCCCTGAAACGGCGAAAGGCAGGTCAACCAAAGCCGCGCACACACAGGTATGCAATAGCAAGAAGGCCCGCAGCAGATGTTGCGGGCCTTTTCAGCAATATCAGGTCAGGGAACCCCGACGAACTCGAGCGTGGTAGCGCCGCTGGTTTGTGTCAGCGGAGTATTGTCCGAGCAACTCGCGAGACTGGTCTTCAGTACAAGCAGCGTTTCCACGGCATTGGCACCTTTGAACTCCCCGGTTTCCACGGAGGAAGTCCGCGTGACCGCATAGCTTGCTCCCAGGTCAACCCGGGCGACCGTCGCCCCTGCTCCCGCCAAGGTACTGCCTGCGCCGTCACTGTAAACAATCGTTTTGTCGCCATAAGTCGAGCCGGGCGTTGCGATCTGCGCGCAGGTGCTACCTTTGAGATGGTTGACTGCGGTGCCTGTGCCGGAACCCACGAACAACGGAATCACCGAGGTGCAATTAACGTAGGTCGAGGTAACCGTAGCAGTCACGTCCTGTGGCACGTTAGTAATGGCAGGATTATAAGTCGTGGTGAGGATACCAGTGCATGAGCCAAGTGCAGCGGCAGATGCTTGGCTGAACATGCCACTCGTTAACAAGCCAGCCACTGCCAGCTTGGCAAACCATCCTCGGATTGATTTCACAAGTAATCTCCAGTTGACTCTGACATTGAAAGCAAAATCGAAGCTTATCTTTCAACAAGCATTCAAAATGCTAATTTTCAGCCCGCAATTATCAAGCAGGCAGCGACAGACGGTCAGCGCAGATGTCGTTTAACAGGCATACCCTGTTAAATTTGACAGGGTCAAATCACCACGACTCAGTGAACGGCATCAGTGCTGAATCACCCCGGAGACGAAAATTCATCTACATGGCTTTCGTCGCAAACGTGTTTTCCGGCTACATCATCGGCTTGCACACCCGCCGCGGCATGCATACTGAATCCTCAATCGATGTGCTGGAACAGGATTCGTGTGCGACAGCTTGATCCACCGCAGCGACCGTGGTTTGCAATACGTGTCGATTCTCAATAAACCCCTTTCGCTCAATCCCGGGTGATTCATCTCCTTCTTGAGCAACACAGCAAAAACGAAACGCCTGTTCTATACATCCTCTCGGGTCGACCGAGCTGCGTTCGTCATCGGGCGCTTATCGTTCTGCTTCGGTTCTTGCTGCTTTCGAGGAGAAAAACATGGTTCAAGCATTTCCCCTGCCGAGCTTCCTTCGTTCACTCTCGATGCTCGTCGCGCTTTCCGTATCGGCCACTGCAATCGCCGCCGATCCAGTACCCAATCCCTATCTCGCGGCGGAAAAGGCCGCGATCACGCACTTCGATTCGGCCCAGACCGACGCACTGCCCTACCTGATACCGGGAGGTACGCGTTCCGTCACCTCGCCGCTGCTCCTGCTCAAACCGCAGGTAGTCGCCGGGCCGATCAACATCATGACACTTGCCTCGACCTCGCCGAACTACATGTGGGGGGTATCGTCGACCGCGGTGACTTACATTTCGGTGTCCGGCACGAGCTTCACACCGGTGAGCCAACTCCTGCTGCCGGGCGTGACGCAGACGGTGATCGACACCCTGACCGGACTGCTGACCGATCCGATCCCCACGATCGCGCAAGCGCAGGACGTGGTCGATCAGATCCTCCCGACCGGTGGTCGCGTGTCGTTTCCGAGTGCCTACAGCTTGGTTGACAACAACAACGTGCTCTACACGAACGTGGGCAAGAAAATCTTTGCCTTTGCGCTCAACTCGCCTTCGTTGCCCGTTCTCGGCATCAGTGTCGTGCGGACGCTCGATACCACTGCCTTTCTGCAAAGCGACGAGAACATCACCGGGGTGGTGATGACCTACGACGGCAAACTCGTCGTGCTCGGCACACGCTCGGTGACGGTGGTCGACCGTTCCTTCGCCGGAACGCCCCATACCCTGACCTTCGGCTCCGACGAGAGCATCAGCAATTCGGCCGCTGTCGATCCGGACGGCGGCATCTACGTCGTCTCCGACAAGATCATGCGCAAGCTCGTATGGACCGGCGCAACGCTGTCGCAGAATGCCTCCGACGGCGCGTGGAGCTCGCCGTATCCGACCGGTGACACTTACCCGACGATCTTCGGTTCGGGCTCGGGCGCTACGCCGACACTGATGGGCTTCGGCAGTGATCCGGACAAGCTCGTCGTCATCACCGACGGCAAGCAGCGCATGGGGCTCGTGGCGTTCTGGCGCGATGCGATTCCCGCGGGCTTCACGAATCGCATCGCCGGGCAGATCCAGGTCAACTGCGGCCTGCCTGCGGGGTACCAAATCCAGTCCGACCAGTCTGTGGCGGTCAATGGCTATGGCGCTTTCGTAGTGAACAACGTGTCGGCGGCCGACGGTAGCACCGGCAGCGGCACGTCGGCGCTTGTCGATGGATTTCTGCGCGGCCCCGTGCTGCCGTCGCCGATCGGCGTCGAGCGCTTCACCTGGGACACCGCTTCGCATAGCTGGTCGTCGACTTGGGCACGGGCGGACATCTCGTCGAACACGATGATCCCGGCGATCAGCTCGGGCTCCAATGCCGTCTATGTCAACGGCTACTACCAGAACGGTTTGGGCTGGGTCGTCACGGGGCTCGACTGGAACACCGGCAGCACGGTGCATCAGACGATCCTCGGCACCGGACCGCTCGGCAATGGTTACTACGCCATCATGGAGTTCCTGCCCGGTGGCGATCTGCTGTTCAACAGTGTGATCGGACCGACACGAATCCAGTTGCCCAGCGGGGTGATCCTGCCGCTGTAGCTTGTGCCAATCGAGGGGGTCTAACCCGATACCACGCCCCCACCTTGAACGCCAGACCGCTTTGAGCAGCGCCAGTCAACGCCACTATGCTGGTGATTACCCCGGCTAGAAGGAGAGCGCCGTGCCGGAGCAACTTACGAAGCATCCTGACGTCACGCTGCAGGTCTTGCGCAGCGCCGGCGCCCAATGTGGCGAGGGAGCGCCTCAGACGATACTCAGGCAATGCCCGGAAAAGCAGTTCTGCAAGCTGCCCGGGGGGGAAATCTGCGTTTACGGGCTGCCGGAAGCCGTAAGGATGACGCAGCTCACCGGGGCGGACTGGCAAGTGGTTCTGCGCGGTGTCGGCCCCGGAGAAGCCGCAAGCGGCTCGGAAAGCCATCACGGCTTGCTCTTGGGCGGCGCGGGCGTGGTGGTCGGCGTGCTTGTCGGCATCCTCGCGATGAAGCTCAGGGGGCGTTGAGCGCTGTCCGGCACCGGCGCGTCACCGGAAGGGCGGCCCGCCCTTCCGTCGCGCGGACCCGCGTCGGCAAGCCGGAGCCGGTTTCCGGTGCCCAGGACCGGGCGCCGGATGGCGCATCCCCCAAGGCACCGTAGCGGGGGGCGAGGCCAAAGCCCGGCGTTCAGTCCAGCGTGCCGCGGTAGAACCTCACCGCAACCGCCATCACCACGGCAGTGAACAGCAGCATCGGCCAGATGTCCGGCCACAGGTCGGCCCAGCCGTTGCCCTTGAGCAGGATGCCGCGCACCAGGCGGTTGAAGTGGGTCAGCGGCAGCACTTCGCCGATCGCTTTGGCCCAGCCGGGCATGCCCTGGAACGGGAACATGAAGCCCGAGAGCAGGATGTTGGGCAGGAAGTAGAACACCGTCAGCTGCATCGCCTGCAGCTGGTTCTTCGCCAGCGACGACAGCGTGATGCCGACGGTGAGGCTGGCGGCGATGAACAGCAGCGCCACGCCGTAGAGCGCGACCAGGCTGCCCTGCATGGGCACGCGGAACACGAAGCGCGCGCCGAGCAGGATGATGCTGGCCTGGATCAGCCCGATGACGATGTAGGGCATGATCTTGCCGGTCATCACCTCGAGCGGCCGCACCGGTGTCGCCAGCAGGTTTTCCATCGTGCCGCGCTCGCGCTCGCGGGTCATCGCCAGCCCGGTCATCATCACCAGCGTCATCGTCAGCACCACGCCCATCAGCCCGGGGACGACGTTGTACTGGGTGATCGCTTCCGGGTTGTACAAGCGGTGGATGCGCACGTCGAACGGCGGCTCGCCGGCGGCCAGATGCGCGAGCGGGCCGGTCAGATCGCGGCGGCTGACGACGTCGACGAGCTGGCTGGCGGCACCGAGCGCCATCCCGGTCGCAGTCGGGTCGGTCGCGTCGGCCTCGAGCAGCAGCGACGGCCGCTCGCCGCGCAGCAGGCGGGCGGTGAAATCGGCCGGGATGTTGAGCACGAACAGCACCCTGCCCTGCGCCAGCGCCGCCCGGCCGGCTTCTTCGTCCGGCAGCGTGCCGACGATGTCGAAATAGCTCGACGACTGCATCGCCGCGACGTAGGAGCGGGTAAATTCGCTCTGGTCGGCGCCGATCACCGCGGTCGGCATATGGCGCGGGTCGGTGTTGATCGCAAAGCCGAACAGCAGCATCTGCACGATCGGGATGCCGACGATCATCGCGAAGGTGATCCGGTCGCGCTTCAGCTGCAGGAACTCCTTGAGCACGATGCTGGCCCAGCGCGCGAACGAGAAGCGGTGGCTCATCGCGCGGCCTCGGCGGCGTTCATCATGTAGATGAACACGTCCTCGAGCCCGGTCTCGACCGGCTCGACGCGCAGCCCGCCGGCCGCGTGCTGCAGCGTGGCCGCGAGCGCTGGCGCGTCGCGGCCGCTGACGTGCAGCGCACCGCCGAACATCACGGTCTGGTCGACGCCGGGCAGGCCGCGCAACCGCTGCGACAGCGCGATCAGCCCGTCGCCGCGGACCGCCCAGGTGCTCAGGCGCTGGCCGGCGACGATCTCGGCCGCCGTTCCCTGCGCGAGCAGCCGGCCGTCGGCGATGTAGCCGAGCTTGTGGCAGCGCTCGGCCTCGTCCATGTAGTGGGTGCTGACGAGCACGCTGATCCCCTGCGCGGCCAGCCGGTGCAGCTCTTCCCAGAAATCGCGCCGCGCCGCCGGATCGACGCCGGCGGTCGGTTCGTCGAGCAGCAGCAGTTGCGGTTTGTGCAGCATGCACGCGGCCAGCGCCAGCCGCTGCTTCCAGCCGCCCGAGAGCGAGCCGGTCAGCTGCTTCGCCCTTGCCGTCAGCCCGAGCCCGTCCAGCGCCGCGGCAACCGCGGCCTTGCGGTCGGGCATCTCGTACATCCGCGCGATGAAATCGAGGTTCTCGCGGATCGTCAGGTCGTCCCAGTACGAGAACTTCTGCGTCATGTAGCCGACCTGGCGCTTGATCAGCTCGCGCTGCGTGCGGATGTCGTGGCCGAGGCAGCGCCCCTGCCCCGAATCGGGCGTCAGCAGGCCGCACATCATCCGGATCGACGTCGTCTTGCCGCTGCCGTTCGGGCCGAGGAAGCCGAAGATCTCGCCGCGGCGCACCTGCAGCGACAGCCCGCGCACGACGTGCTTGCTGCCGAAGTGCTTGTCGAGGCCGGCGACGTCGATCGCGAACTCGCCGGCCGAACCCGGCGCCTCAGCCATCGGGCACGACCTCGACCGGCTGGCCCGGATGCAGCCGCGGCGCATCGGCGGCAGCCGGCCGGGCCTCAAGCATGAACACGAGCTTGTCGCGCGTGTCGTTGCTGTAGATCACCGGCGGCGTGTATTCGGCCGCGGCCGAGATGTAGCTGATTTTCGCCGATACCGGCGCCGGGCAGCCGTCGCAGCGCAGCCGGACCGGCTGGCCCAGCTTCAGGCCGCCGAGCACGGTCTGCGGCACGAAGAAGCGCACCTTGACGTTTTCGGGCGGCAGCAGCCGCAGCACCGGCCGGCCGGCGGCAACCCACTCGCCGGCGCGGTACAGCGTGTCGTCGACCAGGCCGCCGCGCGGTGCGACAACGGTCTTCTGCCCGAGCAGCCAGTCGGCCTGCGCCAGCGCCGCCTGCGCGGCGGCAACCTGTGCGGCCTGCGCCCTGATCTGCTGCGAGCGCCCGGCGAGCACGTCGACCTGCAGCTGGCTCTGCAACTGCCGGACCAGCGCGGCGGTAGCATCGGCACCGGCGGTCGCCTGGTCGAGCTGCTGGCGCGATACCGCACCGGCGCCGACCAGCCCCCGGACGCGCGCCAGCTCGGCGGCGGCGCGGACCGCCTCGGCCTGCGCCTGCACGAGCTGGGCGCGGGTCACGTCGATCTCGGCCGGCCTTTTGCCGGTGCCGAGGTCGGCGAGCTGCGCCTGCGCGCTGGCCAGCTGTGCGCTGGCCTGGCGCTGCGCGGCGGCCTCGTCGGCCGATTCGAGCGCGAACAGCGGCTGCCCCGCGCTGACCTGCTGGCCGCGTTCGACCGACAGCCGCTCGAGCCGGCCGGGCTGCGACGTCGCGACGTAGACGTACTCGCCCTCGACATAGCCCTGCCACGTCGGCGATGCCGGCCCGCCGCAGCCGGCCAGTACGGCCAGCGCAAGCACTGCCAGCCGCCGGCGCGGCGGCGTCGCGGCGCGCGGCCTGCGTGGTGGAAAGGACTGGGCGCTGGATCGGGGCATACCTGATCATTGATCGACCGACGCGTGAATCTCAAGGCCGGCCGGCCCGCTGCTTGCGCGCGATCAAGCTTTGCCGCCGACGGGCGGCCGCCCCGCGCTCAGGCCGCAAAGCCGCCATCGACCAGCAGTTCGGCGCCGTTGACGAATGACGCCTGCGGGCTGGCGAGATAGGCGACCGCATCGGCAATGTCGGCGCCGCGGCCGTAGCGCTGCACGGCGATCTGCGGGCCGATTGCCGCGGCGACCGGGCCGTCGGCCGGGTTCATGTCGCTGTCGGTCGGCCCCGGGTGCACGGTGTTGGCGGTGATGCCGCGCGGGCCGACATCGCGCGCCAGACCACGGGTGAAACCGGCGACGGCACCCTTGCTCAAGGTGTACGCCGATGCGGTTGCGAACGCCGCGTACTGCGTCATCGAGCTGCCGATCTGGATGATCCGGCCGCCCTCGCCCATATGGCGCAGCGCTTCCTGCGTCGCGACGAACACGCCGGTGACGTTGACGGCGAGGATGCGCTGGAAGTCGTCGAAGCCGATCCCGTCGACCGGCGCCATCACGCTGATCCCGGCGTTGTTGACGAGGATGTCGATTCGCCCGAACGCGTCGGCAACGCGGCCGACGGCGGCGCGGACCGCGGCCGGATCGCCGGCATCGGCCCGGATCGCCAGTGCCCGGCCACCGGCGGCTTCGATGCTGCGCACGACGTCGTCGGCCTTGTCCGGCGAGGCGTGATAGGTGATCGCGACGGTCGCGCCGTCGGCGGCAAGGCGGCGGGCGATCGCGGCGCCGATGCCGCGCGATGCGCCGGTGACGACGGCGATCTTGCCGGCGAGCGGTTGCGGGGTGATCGGCTGGTGCTTGGTCGGCATGCGGGGCTCCTTGCGGTGAGTGGATGCCCGTACTTTGCGCCGCGCCACTTCAAGCAGTTAGCCGGTAGCGGATAGAATCAGTTTCAAGCATTCATTGAAGCAAGACCATGGAAACGCTCGCCAATCTCGAATCGTTCACCCGCAGCGCCGAAACCGGCAGCTTCTCGGCCGCGGCGCGGCGGCTGGCGCTGACGCCGGCGGCGGTCAGCCGCAATGTCGCCCAGCTCGAACGCAATCTCGGCGTCCGGCTGTTCCAGCGCAGCACGCGCGGGCTGGCGCTGACCGAAGCCGGCGAGCGGCTGCTGCACGGGCTCGGCGGCGGGCTGGCGCAGATCCACGCAGCGATTGCCGACGTCAGCGCCAACGCCGGCCAGCCGGCCGGGGTACTGAGGCTGGCGGCGGCACCGGGCTTCGGCAGCGAGTACCTGCTGCCGCTGATGCCGGCCTTCCTCGGCCGCTACCCGGCCATCGTGCCGGACTGGGATTTCGACAACCGCCAGGTCGATCTGGTCCGCGACGGCTTCGACGCGGCCGTCGGCGGCGGCATCGAACTGACGCCGGGCGTCGTCGCGCGCGAACTGGCGCGCGTCCACATCGTCGCGGTCGCCGCGCCGGACTATCTGCGCGGCCGGCCGGTGCCGCAGCGGCCGGGCGACCTCGACGGCTGGGACGGCATCCTCCGGCGCTCGCCGCGCACCGGGCGGATCAACAACCGGGCGCTGCGCCATGCCGACGGCACCGAGATGCCGGCGTCGTTGACGCCGCGCATGGTCGTCAACGATCCGGACGCGCTGCGCACCGCGGTGCTGACGGGACTCGGTGTCGGCCTGCTGCCGCTGACGCACGTGCACCGGCAGCTGGCCAGCGGCGCGCTGTGCCGCGTATTGCCCGAGTGGCATACCGACGCCGGCCCGGTGTCGCTGTACTTCGCCAGCCAGAAGCTGCTGCCGGCCAAGACCCGCGCCTTTGTCGACTTCGTCACCGGGTCGTTCCGCGAGCAGGGCTGGGCGCGGCACTTCTCGGCAATCTGACGCTACGGCCATTGTCATAGGTCAATGTCATTGACTATCAATGCGCTTATGCTGGCAGGGTTGACCATCCGGGACGAAGCAATGACACCCACGACCCTGCCCATCCTGCTCGTGACCGGCGTGCTCTGGACCCTCAGCGTCGATCCGGCGTGGTTCGCCCAGACGCACACCGTCTGGACGCTGCGCAAGGAAGCCATCGTGCTCAGCGGCATGCTGTCCTACGTGCTGATGGCGTGGCTGATGCTGCTCGCCAACCGGCCGGCATGGCTCGAACGCCGGCTCGGCGGCCTCGACAAGCTCTACCGGATGCACAAGCACGCCGGCATTGCCGCGGCACTGCTGTTCGCCGCGCACTGGCTGATCAAGCTCGTGCCGAAGTGGCTGGCCGGCTGGGGCTGGATCGCCGCCAAGCCGCGCGGCGGGGGCGGAGGCGGCCAGGCGGCCGATCTCGTCGCCCAGCTGCACGGGCCGGCCAAGCATCTCGGCGAATGGGCGATCTACGCAATGCTGGCGCTGGTCGCGATCGCATTGCTCAAGCGCATTCCCTACCACTGGTTCCGCAAGGTCCACCGGCTGTTCGCGCTGGCCTTTCTCGTCATCACCTTCCACGGCCTGGTGCTGCTGCCGGCGGCGATGTGGCCGACGCCGTTCGGCGCCCTGCTGGCGCTCTGCGCGCTGGCCGGCAGCGTCGCCGCGCTGCGCTCGCTCGCCGGCCGCATCGGCCTCAAGCGCCGGCATCAGGGCACGATCGCCGCGGTCGAACGGCTTGGCGACGACATCGTCGCCTTGTGCTGCAACGTCGATGCCATGCCGCACCGGCCCGGCCAGTTCGCCTACCTGCGCATCGGCAACGGCGAGCCGCATCCGTTCACGATCGTGTCGGCCGGCCTCGACCCGCGCGAGGTTCGCTTCGCGATCAAGGCGCTGGGCGACGATACCCGCGGAATGCAGGCGCTGCGGCCGGGCCAGCCGGTCGTCGTCGAAGGGCCCTACGGCCGCTTCGACTTCGCCGACGAAGGTCACGGCCAGGTCTGGGTCGCCACCGGCATCGGCATCACGCCCTTTCTGTCCCGGCTCGAGTGGCTGGCCGCGAACGGCGGCAGCCGGCAAGCAGTGAGCCTGTTCTACTGCGGCGGCGAGCCGGGCCGCGATCCGTTCGCCGAACGGCTGGTGGCACTTTGCCGGCAAGCCGGCGTGAGCCTGCACTGGATCCAGCGCGGCAGCGACGGGCCGCTGACGCTGGCGAAGATCCTCGCCGACAACCGCCACGCCAGCCAGTCGACGCTGTGGTACTGCGGGGCGCAGGCGCTCGGCGACACGCTGGCCAGAAGCTGGCATGCACTCGGCCTGCCCGAGCGGCGCTTTCGCCGCGAGCTGTTCGCGATGCGCTGAACCATGACAATTTGATCTGAGCCAAGGCTGCCGCCGGCAAGCCGCTTTCTAATGAAGTCATGAGCGGGACGATCGCCATGCGGCCGTCCCCGAACGCAACCTCATCGATCCGGGCCAGCCCGGCAAAGGAGTTCGCCATGTATGACCGCATCCTCGTCCCGGTAGACGGCAGCGACACCAGCAACCACGGCCTGCAGGAAGCGCTGCGCCTCGCCAAGCGTCTCGGCGCCCGGTTGCGGCTGCTGCACGTCGTCGACCCGCAGCTCGTGTACATCGACTTCGGCGGCATGGTCAACGTCAGCGACTATGTCGAGTCGATCCGCGCCGCCGGCCGCGACGTGCTCGCCGAAGCGCTGAAGATCGCCGAAGCCGAAGGCGTGCCGACCGACGCCGAGCTGCGCGAAAAGAACGGCGGTACCGTCGCCGATCTGGTACTCGCCGAAGCGAAGAAATGGGAAGCCGGCATGATCGTCATGGGCACCCACGGCCGCCGCGGCATCCGTCATCTGGTGATGGGCAGCGACGCGATGGGCGTCGTGCGTGACGCGACGATTCCGGTCGTCATGGTGCGCGATCCGGCCGCCCGATAAGTGCGGCAACAGGCGGGCCGCACGGCCCGCCCTTTGCCGAGGCTGCCCCGATGCCGTTCACGCGGCGGGCTCGGCAAGACCGGCAAAACGGTGCCGGCGGCATGCGGCCTAAGATGGGCGTTTCCGTCCGGAACCCTGTCCATGCAAGCCTTCCGCACCATCCAGTCCCGGCTCGCGCACCCCGTCACCTGGCTCTTCTACGGCGACAGCATCACCCACGGCATCGTCCACACCTTCGGCGCGCGATCGTTCAGCGAGCACTTCAACGAACGCGTCCGCTTCGAGCTCGACCGGCAGGACGACGTCGTCATCAACACCGCGTTTTCCGGCTACACCACCCGCCAGCTGCTGCTGCACTTTCCTGCCCGCGTCGCCCGTTTCAGGCCCGACGTCGTGCTGCTGATGGCCGGGCTGAACGACTGCAACCATGACCCGGCCGACGGCCAACTGGTGCCGCTCGACGAATTCCGCGCCAACCTGCTGGCGATGATCGCCGCGGTGCGCGACTGGGGCGGCGACGTCGTGCTGCAGACGTCGACACCGGTGCTGGCCGGGCTGATCCCGGCGCGCAGCCTGCACCTGCCGGCGTACAACGACTGCGTGCGCACGCTGGCCGCCGAGACCGGCGCGCCGCTGGTCGACCATGCCCGGGTCTGGGAGCGCCAGGACAACGGCTGGCTGTACGCCGACGTCTACCACCCGAACGCGCACGGCCACCTGCTGCTCGCGCGCACGCTGTTCGGCGCCCTCGGCCTCGGTCAGCCGGCCGCGGCTTCCGAGCGCTTTTTCGTCCCCGGCTGATCGCTGGACGCGCCTCCGGGCGCCGGGTGCGTCAGCCGCGCCGGGCCGCCTCGATCGTGGCGATGTCGATCCTGGTCATGCCCATCATGGCTTCAAACGCGCGCCCGGCCGCGGCCGGATCAGGATCGGCAATCGCCGCCGTCAAGGCGCGGGGCGTGATCTGCCACGACAGGCCCCACTTGTCCTTGCACCAGCCGCAGGCGCTTTCCTGGCCGCCGTTGCCGACGATCGCGTTCCACAGACGGTCCGTCTCGGCCTGGTCGTCGGTCGCGACCTGGAACGAGAAGGCCTCGTTGTGCCTGAACGCCGGCCCGCCGTTCAGGCCGAGGCAGGGGATGCCCAGCACGGTGAATCCGACGGTCAGGACGTCGCCCTGCTTGCCCGCGGGATAGTCGCCGGGCGCGCGGAGGATCGTACCTACCGCGCTGTCCGGAAACGTCCGGGCGTAGAACTCTGCAGCATCCAGCGCGGTGCCGTCGTACCACAGGCAAATCGTGTTCTTGCTGACCATGTCGGTACTCCTGAAGTGTCGGGGGCGACGGATCATCCCTGCCCATCGCTATCAGTATGTCGCCGATCGCGGCTTGCGGAAGGGACGGGCATGACCGGCGGCGTGCGGGTCATCCCAATTTTTACTGTTGCACAATACAACCATAACGTCATCATCTGCGCCGTGGAGCATGCTTCGCGCTGTTCACCATCAATCGAACCGGTAAAAGGATGTCGTCATGAACGTGCAACCGTACGTTTTTTTCAATGGCAACTGCGAAGAGGCGATCCGCTTCTATTCGCAAGCGATCGGCGCAAAGCTCGCATTCATCTCCTATTTCCGCGACATGCCTGACGATGCGGGCATGCCCGTCCGGGAAGGCTGGCAGGACAAGGTCATGCACGCCAACTTTGTCGTCGGCAGAAGCACCATCATGGCCGCCGACTGCGACGAAAGTGGTACGGAGCACAAAGGCTTCCAGCTCTCCCTCGATGCCGACGACTTTGCCCAGGGGCTGTCGCTGTTCAACGCGCTGGCGCAGAACGGCACCGTGCTCATGCCCTACCAGGCGACGTTCTGGGCGGAAGGCTTCGGGATGCTGGTCGACCGGTTCGGCATCCCCTGGATGATCAACGTCGAAAAATAAGCGCAGTTGCAACTTCCCTCTTCCATCAAAGTGACCAATCCAATGAAAAAGATTCTTGCCCTCGTTGCAACAGCCCTCGTCCTCTCGTCGTTCAGCTCCTTTGCGCTGGCCGACAACTGGAAACTGCTCGGCGAGCGAACGGTGCGCCTGGCCGCCGATCATGACGAAATCATCGTCACGGCAGGCGCCGGTGACTTCAAGGCACTGCAGCTGCGCACCCGCGAACGCGCCATCGAAATGCTGGACATGACGGTAGTTTATTCCACTGGCGGCCGGGACGTCCTGCCGATGCGCTTTGTCATCCCGGCCAACGGCGCCAGCCGGGTCCTCGATCTGCGGGGGCACGACCGCAACGTCCGCAAGGTCATCCTTCGCTACACGACCCGCCCGGGCTCGGTCGAACGGGCCTTCGTGGCGCTCTGGGGCCTGAACGACTGACGGCGACCGCCTTCCCCGACCCCGAAGCCCGGCAGGTTCCACTTGCCGGGCTTTTCCGTTTTGGGGAGCAGGCAACGATCGCGCAACAGGCGCCAGCCTAGAACTGGCGGCGCATCATGCTTTCAACGTAATCCAGGAAGCACGCGATCCGTGATGCGAGCTGGGTATTGCGGTAATAGACCGCATGGATGGGCTGGCAGACGTCGAGCGCCTCGTCCGCAAGCAGCTCGACCAGCTCGCCCCGCTCCCGCGCCGCAGCGGCCATGAAGTCCGACAGGCAGACGATGCCCTCGCCGGCCAGCGCCAGATGCAGCAGCGTTTCGCCGCTCGACGCCGCCACGGCCGGGCGGATGTGCACGTCGTTGCCGGCGTCGTCGCGCAGCGGCCAGCGGTTCAGCAGGTCGATCCGGCTGAAGCCGAGCAGGCTATGCCCGGCCAGATCGGCCACGCTGGCCGGCGTGCCGTGCGCGGCCAGATACGCCGGGCTCGCCAGCACGCGGATCCGGCTGCGGCCCAGCGGCCTTGCGTGCAGGGTCGAATCGCGCAGCGTGCCGATGCGGATCGCCACGTCGGTGCGGTCCTCGATCAGGTCGATGAACTGGTCGTTGGTATTGAGTTCGAGCTGGATCTGCGGGTAGCGGCGGCGGAACTCGCCGACCAGCGGCACGATCACGTGCAGCATGAACGACGATGCGGCGTTGACGCGCAAGAGCCCGGCCGGCTGCTGGCGGCGCTGCGCCATCTGTTCCTCGGCGGCGTCGACCGCGGCGAGGATGCCGCAGGCGTGCGTCAGGAAGGCCTGCCCTTCCTCGGTCAGCTCGATCCGCCGGGTCGTCCGGTGCAGCAAGGTGGTGTCGAGCTTGGTTTCCAGCCTTGCCAGCGCCCGGCTGACGCCCGAGACCGTCTGGCCGAGCTGGACCGCGGCGGCGCTGATCGAACCGGCGTCGACCACGCGGACAAAGGCCTGCAATTCGTCGAGCGTCGTTTTCATTGTTGATTTTCAGTCAAATATCTTATCCACACACCTATCTTAATCTGCAAATGTAAAACCGGGACACTGCGGGGCATTGCTTCACGGCATCCATCACGGAGTAACACCATGCCCCTTGCCCTGTTCGCGCTGACAATCAGCGCCTTTGCCATCGGCACGACGGAGTTCGTCATCGTCGGGCTGATTCCGACCATCGCCGCCGACCTGCACGTCAGCCTGCCCTCGGCCGGGCTGCTGGTCAGCCTGTACGCACTCGGCGTCGCCATCGGCGCACCGATCCTGACCGCACTGTCCGGCAAGCTGCCGCGCAAGACGCTGCTGCTGGCGCTGATGGCGCTGTTCACCGTCGGCAACCTGCTGGCCTGGCGCGCGCCCGGCTACGAATCGCTGATCGTCGCCCGCATCCTCACCGGGCTGGCGCACGGCGTGTTCTTCTCGATCGGCTCGACCATCGCCACCAGCCTGGTGCCGAAGGAAAAGGCCGCCAGCGCCATCGCGATCATGTTCACCGGCCTGACCGTCGCCCTCGTCACCGGCGTGCCGCTGGGCACCTTCATCGGCCAGCATTTCGGCTGGCGCGAAACCTTCCTTGCCGTGTCGCTGCTCGGCGTGATCGCCGTCGCCGGCATCGCCGCGCTGCTGCCGAACACCATCCGCAACACGCCGCCGGCACCGGTGCTGCAGCAGCTGCAGGTGCTCGGCCAGCCGCGGCTGCTGATCGCCTATGCGATGACAGCGGTCGGCTACGGCGGCTCGTTCACCGCCTTCACCTTCCTCGCGCCGATCCTGCAGGACGTGGCCGGCTTCAGCGGCAACGCGGTCAGTCTGGTGATGCTGGTTTACGGCGTCGCGGTCGCCTTCGGCAATCTGTGGGGCGGCAAGCTGGCCGACCGTCACGGCCCGATCGCCTCGCTCAAGCTGATCTTCCTGCTGCTCGCCGTCGTGCTGCTGGCACTGACGTTCACCGCCACCAGCCAATGGCTGATCGTCGCCACCATCCTCGCCTGGGGCGTGGTCGCCTTCGGCAACGTGCCGGCTCTGCAGGTCTACGTCGTCAAGCAGGCCGAGCACTACACCCCGCACGCCGTCGACGTCGCCTCGGGCCTGAACATCGCCGCATTCAACGTCGGCATCGCGATCGGCGCCTCGGTCGGCGGGCTGATCGTCGAGCACCTCGGCCTGATGCATACGCCGTGGATCGGCGCGCTGATCGTGCTCGGCGCCTTCGGCCTGACCGTACTGAGCGGCCGCCTCGATCGCCGCACCGCACCCGCCCCGACCCTGCAGCCGGCCACCGCCGACTGCTGATCAAACCCCGCACCATCGACCCCATATCGGAGAACACAGATGAACACCATGCCCGCCATCGGCCTCGGCACCTTCCGCCTGCAAGGCCAGACCGTCATCGACTCGGTCCGCACCGGCCTCGAACTCGGCTACCGCCACGTCGACACCGCACAGATCTACGGCAACGAGGCCGACGTTGGCCTGGCGATTGCCGAGAGCGGCATCGCCCGCGACCAGTTGTTCGTCACCACCAAGATCTGGACGGCATCGCTGAGCCGCGATGCGCTGCTTCCCAGCCTGAAGGACAGCCTCGCCAAATTGCGCATGGATCAGGTCGACCTGACGCTGATCCACTGGCCGTCACCGGCCGACGCGATTCCGGTTGCCCAATACATGGCTGCACTGCTGGAGGCGAAACAACAAGGGCTGACCCGCGCAATCGGCGTGTCGAACTTCACCATCGCCCATCTGCAGCAGGCCATCGCCGCGGTCGGCGCCGACAATATCGCCACCTTGCAGATCGAGATCCACCCCTTCCTGCAGAACCGCAAGCTGGCCGACTTTGCCCGCGCCAACGGCATCCACCTGACCGCCTATATGCCGCTCGCCTACGGCAAGGTGATGCACGACCCGGTGATTGCCGGCATTGCCGAACGGCACGGCAGCAGCGCCGCACAGGTGGCGCTGGCGTGGTCGCTGCAGCAGGGCTTTGCGGTGATTCCGTCGTCGACGCGGCGTGCCAATCTGGCCACCAATCTGCAGGCCGGATCGCTGCGGCTGAGCGACGATGACATGGCGGCGATCGCCATGCTCGACCGCGGCGAGCGGCTCGCCAACCCGGACTTTGCGCCGCACTGGGACTGACACGCCTCAGGGCAAGACCCTGATCGCCCGGCGGCGATCATGGCCGTGATGCCCTCAGCCCGAACGTTGCGCGGCCAGCAGCAGGAACATCGGCCGCTCGCGTTCCTCCGCCAGTTCGGGTCGGGCGGCGATTTGCGCATCGGTCGGCGCCCACTCCTCGACATGGCTGATCGTGAAGCCCTGCGCCAGCAGGGTATTGATCCAGGTGCCGATGCTGCGGTGATGCTTGATCACGCCATCGGCCAGCCAGTTCGTCGTGCGTACGCCCTCGACCGAATAGCCGTCGACCGGCCAGGTCTTGCGCCCCGCGGCATCGGTCAGCCAGCCCGGCGCGCTCGGCGCCATGTAGATCGGGTGCTCGACCGAGAACACCACCCGCGCACCGGGCACGAGGGCGCGATGCAGCCGGGCCAGCAGGCCGGCGATGTCCTCGACGTAATGCAGCGCCAGCGCGCTGTAGGCGAAGTCGAAGCCCGCATCCGGCAGCGCCAGATTGTCCAGATCGGCCCGCACGTAGGACACCGCGGCCTCGGTGGTCGCCGATCTCGCCCGTGCCAGCATGTTCTCCGACACATCGAGCCCCAGCACCTGCGCCGCGCCCTGCCCGGCAGCCCAGCGGCAGAACCAGCCGAAACCGCAACCGAGATCGACCACGCGCAGCCCGTGCAGACCGGGAATCAGCGCCCGCAGCGACGGCCACTCCGCCGCGCCGGCCAGGCCGTCGACCGAGCGGCCAAGCCGGCTGTAGCCCTCGAAGAAGGCCGGGGTGTCGTAAATATTCTGTGCCATCGGTGTTCCTTTTCAATGCCGGCAAACCGCCCGGCGCGGTCAGCCCGTCAGTCAGCCCGTGCGTAGCGCGGCCAGCGCCAGTCCGGCCACCGCCAGTGCGGTATCCGGCCCCGTGTCGTCCTCCAGATGCCATGCCGCAGACAGGCCGGCCCACGCGGCAACCCACGCATGCAGGCGCCGGCGATCCAGACCGGCCGCCTCGGCGATCACCGCGACCTGCCGGTTCAGCCGTCCCGGCGAGGTCGCCAGATCATGGTCGGGGTTGCAAAGGATGTTGGCGAAATCGAAGCCGCGTTCGCCGATCAGCCCCTTGGGGTCGATCGCCAGCCAGCCTCGCGTACCGGCATCCAGCACATTGCCGTGATGGAGATCGCCGTGGAGGACAACGGTGTCCTGCTGCGCGCCAAGCAGATCGGCGGCCACCGCGCCGGCCTCGCGGAAGACCCCGCCGCGCGTCCCGGCAGCCTGCGCCAGTGATGCGAACCACGCCGACAAGGGCACCAGGTCCGGCCGGGGACGCGATTGTGGCGCGTGCAGCCGCGCGGCAACATCGCAAATAATGCGACTTGCCGCGTCGTCCTGGCCGTTGCGGGCCATGCAGGGCAGCGATCGCCGGCCGGTCGCGTGCTCGAGCAGGATGGCGTCGGCATCGTGGGCCAGCACGCGCGCCGCGCCCCGGCCGCGCCACCAGACCATCAGTTGCCCGCCCCGGCGCTCCTCCGGCACCAGCGCCACCTTCAGCATCGCGGGTTCGCCATTGCGCCAGACCGCCTGCAGCCAGCCGGACCCGGTGCACCACGGCGCGCCCCGGGCGGTCAGATGCCAGCGCGTAAGGCAGGCCTGCAGCCTTGCCGGCCCTTCGGCGTCTTCCGCTTCATTCATGGTTTTTTCCCTAGCCCGACCATGCCCAGCCGGGCATCAGGCGGTTTCGCAGTGTTTCGGCACCTGCCGGGACAGTACATGAAAACTGGCGGAGTGATCCTTGAGTTCGCAGCGGTTGCCGTCCGGATCGCTGAAGCAGCCGACCACGCCCCAGTCCAGCCGCAGCACCTCGACGTCGATGCCCTGGCACCTCAGCAAGCCGGCGGCGGCATCGACGTCGCTGACGTTGAAGCGCAGGATGGTCGGGTTCTCGTCGATCGGCTTCGGCCCGCGCCGGCCCACACCGCCGGACTCGATCATCAGATAGGCGCCACCAAGGTCGAGCGTGACCAGCCCCGGCCTGGCGACAACCGCCGGCAGCGCCAGCCGGTCACGGTAGAACGCCACGCACGCGTCGAAGCGTTCGGTGAACAGGATGATGCCCGGCAACTCAAACTGCATGGGCAGCCACCGCCGGTACGTCGTGGAAGACGCCCATGTCGGCGTGGACTCCCAGCTGCTGCATGAACGCCGCGGCATCGAACCTCGTTTCGGCGTAATGCTGCTCGATCACCTGCCTGGCCGCCGCCAGCGCCGCCGCATCGGCCCATTCGATCACCGTCACCACCTGCTGCGGATTTCCGGCGCGCGTCAGCACGCGCTGGAACCGGTGCCCCGGCTGCAGCGCCAGCAAGCGGTTGGTCTGTTCGACGCGCGCCAGGAACACGGCCAGCGCGGCCTCGGGAACGGTGAAACGGTCGACGCGATAGACCGCATTTCCGGCTTGGTTCGACATGCTGAGACTCCGTTGTGCGCAGCCCGATCGGCTGCAATAATCACAGCGTAAAATCTCAAGTTAAGTTGAGGTCAAGAGAAAATGACGATCGCACCGCCCCATCCGTCCGGCCTGCCATCGACGCTGTCGGTCGGCGAGGTCGCGCGCCGCAGCGGCGTCGCCGTTTCGGCGCTGCATTTCTACGAGAGCAAGGGGCTGATCAGCAGCCAGCGCACGCAGGGGCAGCAGCGTCGCTATACCCGCGACGTGCTGCGCCGCGTTGCGGTGATCCGCGTCGCGCAACGCGTCGGCATCCCGCTGGCCCGGATCGCCGAAGCGCTGGCGACGCTGCCGGCCACCGCCGCACCGAGCCGCGACGACTGGGTACGGCTTTCCGCGATGTGGCGTGCCGATCTCGACGCCCGGATCGCGCAGCTGCACGCGCTGCGCGACCATCTCGACGACTGCATCGGCTGCGGCTGCCTGTCGATCGAGCATTGCCGGCTGCGCAATCCCAACGACACCCTTGGGGCCCA
This sequence comes from Jeongeupia sp. USM3, assembly GCF_001808185.1. Lineage (NCBI taxonomy): Bacteria > Pseudomonadati > Pseudomonadota > Betaproteobacteria > Neisseriales > Chitinibacteraceae > Jeongeupia > Jeongeupia sp. USM3. The sequence goes on from NZ_CP017668.1 coordinate 772,615, forward strand.
GGGTCCGGGGGCACGGCATCTGGACCCCGAAACGGTTGCGGACGCGGCACCGCGCGCTTGAACCGGCTTTCAGCAGCCATGAGCGCCCCGGGCCGGCCGGGGCGCGGTATCGTCAGGCCGCGAGGTGATGCGCGTGAAAGCGCAGATGGTCCTCGATGAAGCTGGCGATGAAGTAGTAGCTGTGGTCATAGCCGGGCTGGCGCCGCAAGGTCAGCGGCCAGTCGTTCCGGCGCGCGATGACGGCGAGCGCATCGGGCTGGAGCTGCTCCGGCATGAACCCGTCCTGCTCGCCCTGGTCGACGAGCATCGGCAGCCGCTCGAGCGCCAGGCCGAGCTGGTGGCAGCTGTCGTACGCCAGCCAGCTGTTGCGGTCCTCGCCCAGATAATGCGCAAAGGCCTTCTGGCCCCACGGCACCTGGCTCGGATTGACGATGGGCGCGAACGCCGACACCGAGCTGTAGCGCCCCGGATTGCGCAGCGCGATCATCAGCGCGCCGTGTCCCCCCATCGAATGGCCGCTGATCGCGCGCTGCTGCGTCACCGGGAAGTGGGCTTCGACCAGCGCCGGCAGTTCGTCGACCACGTAGTCGTACATCCGGTAATGCGCGGCCCACGGCGCCTGCGTCGCGTTGACGTAAAACCCCGCGCCCTGGCCCAGATCGTAACTGTCGGCATCGGCAACGCCGTCGCCGCGCGGGCTGGTATCGGGCATCACCAGCGCCAGCCCCAGTTCGGCCGCCACACGCTGCGCGCCGGCCTTGGTGGCGAAGTTCTCGTCGGTACAGGTCAGCCCGGACAGCCAGTAGAGCACAGGCACCGTACCGCCCTGTGCCTGCGGCGGCAGATAGATCGCAAAGGTCATCACCGTGCCGGTGGCGGTCGAGCGGTGGCGGTAGCGCTTGTGCCAGCCGCCGAACGCGCAGTTGCTCGAGAGCAGTTCCAGGGTATCGGCCATGGCCATTACTTTGCGTAGTGGATGACGGAACGGATCGACTTGCCTTCGTGCATCAGGTCGAACGCGGTGTTGATGTCCTCGAGCGGCATCGTGTGGGTGATGAAATCGTCGAGGCGGAACTCGCCCTTCAGGTAGCGCTCGACGTAATCGGGCAGTTCGGAACGGCCACGCACGCCGCCGAAGGCCGAACCGCGCCAGACGCGGCCGGTGACCAGCTGGAACGGCCGGGTGCTGATTTCCTCGCCCGCGGCGGCAACACCGATGATCACCGACTCGCCCCAGCCCTTGTGGCAGCACTCGAGCGCCGAGCGCATCACCTTGACGTTGCCGATGCATTCGAACGAGAAATCGACGCCGCCGTCGGTCATCGCAACGATCACGTCCTGGATCGGCTGGTCGAACTCGTTCGGGTTGATCAGGTCGGTTGCGCCGAGCTGCCTGGCCAGCTCGAACTTGCTGGTGTTGATGTCGATGCCGATGATGCGCGACGCGCCGGCCATTCTGGCGCCGATCACCGCCGACAGGCCGATGCCGCCGAGGCCGAAGATCGCCACCGTGTCGCCGGCCTTGACCTTGGCGGTATTCATCACCGCGCCCATGCCGGTGGTGACGCCGCAACCGAGCAGGCAGACCTCCTCGAGCGGCGCGGTCTTGTTGATCTTGGCGAGCGCGATTTCCGGCAGCACCGTGTATTCGGAGAACGTCGACGTGCCCATGTAGTGGTAGATCGGCTTGCCGTCCTTCGAGAACCGGGTCGTGCCGTCCGGCATCAGGCCCTTGCCCTGCGTCGCGCGGATCGCCTGACAGAGGTTGGTCTTGCCCGACTTGCAGAACTTGCACTCGCCGCATTCGGGCGTATAGAGCGGAATCACGTGATCGCCGACCGCGACGCTGCGCACGCCCTCGCCGACCGCCTCGACGACCCCGGCACCTTCGTGGCCGAGGATCGCCGGAAACACGCCTTCCGAATCCATGCCCGACAGCGTGTACGCGTCGGTATGGCAGACGCCGCTGGCGACGATGCGCACCAGCACTTCGCCCTTCTGCGGCAGCTGCAGGTCGACTTCCTCGATGCTCAAAGGCTGGTTCGGCCCCCAGGCGACGGCGGCGCGGGTCTTCATGGTCTGCATGGAATGTCCTCGGATGAAGGTTGGCAACAATAACGGTCGATTCTATTTATTACCCAGTCATCGACAATCATGTTTAATGGAAAGATATTTTTTCCAAAGAGCAACAACGATGAACTGGGAAGGCGTCAGCGAGTTCGTCGCCGTGGTCGAAACGAACAGCTTCACCGCCGCGGCGCAGCGGCTGGGCATCTCGGTCGCCCAGGTCAGCCGGCAGGTGTCGCAGCTCGAACAGCGGCTGGCCGCGCGCCTCTTGTACCGGACCACGCGCAAGGTCAGCGTCACCGAAGCCGGCCAGCTGTACTACCAGCACTGCAGGCCGCTCCTCGACGGCCTGCGCGAAGCCGAACAGGCCGTATCGCAAGCACAGGACCGGCCCAGCGGCCACCTGCGCATCACCGCGCCGGTGTACTACGGCGAGCGCGTCGTCGCGCCGCTGCTGCACCGCTACCTGCAGGCGCAGCCGGCGGTCACCGCCGAACTCAACCTCGACAACCGCAAGGTCGATCTCGTCGCCGAGGGCTACGACCTGGGCATCCGCCTCGGGCCGATGGACGCCTCATCGCTGACGGTCCGCCAGCTCGGCAGCCGCACCCACCACATCTGCGCATCGCCGGCCTATCTGGCGCAATTCGGCGCGCCGCACACGCTGGCCGAACTCAAGCACCACCAGTGCCTGGCCGGCACGCTGAACACATGGCGCTTCCGCGATGCCGACGGACACACCCGCGAAGTCCACGTCGGCGGCCGGCTGCGCTGCAACAGCGGCGCGGCGCTCGTCGACGCCGCGCTGGCCGGGCTTGGCCTCGTGCAACTGCCCGACTATTACGTGCGCGAGCATCTGGCCAGCGGGCGCCTGTGCAGCCTGCTCGGCGCCCATACGCTGGTCGACGGCATCTGGGCCAACTACCCGCGCAACCGCTTCGTGCCGCAGAAGGTCAGCGGCTTCATCACGCTGCTCGAAACCGTGCTGTGAACCGGCCGGCGCGGTCCGGCATGCGGGGGCGCCGAGTCTGGCAAAATACGCGTTTGCGCCGGTGCAAGCCCGCGCGCTTCTTCGGCAAGGCCTGGTCATGAACATTTCGAGTTGGATCGCCGCCCGCAACGGGCATGCAACGGACACCGTCATCCTCCGGCGGGGTGCCGCGTGCTGAACCAGCCCTTCCGCGTCCTCTCGCTGATCCCGCCGATGACGCAGCTCAATACGCCCTACCCGTCGACGGCCTACCTGACCGGCTTCCTGCGCTCGCGCGGTTTCGATGCAGTGCAGGAAGACCTGGCGCTGCAACTGGTGCTGGCGCTGTTCTCGCGCGACGGTCTCGCCAGACTGCGGCAATGCGTCGAGCACGTTCCGCCGCGCCGCCGCAGCGAAGCGGTTCAGTCATTCCACGACCAGTTCGATCGCTACGATGCAACGGTCACCGCAACGATCGCCTTCCTGCAGGGCCGCGATTCGACCGTCGGCCACCGGATCTGCAGCCGCAACTTCCTGCCCGAAGGCCCGCGCTTCGCCGCGCTCGACGTTTACGTCGACGACGAAGGCGGCGATCCGCTGGCCTGGGCGTTCGGTGCGCTCGGCATGCAGGACCGCGCCCGGCATCTGGCGACGCTGTACTTGAACGACCTGGCCGACGTGCTGCGCGACGCGGTCGATCCGCGCTTCGAATTCGTCCGCTACGCCGAATCGCTGGCGATGAGCCAGCCGACCTTCGACCCGCTCGCCGATGCGCTGGCCGCCCCGCCGACCCTGGTCGATGAGGTGCTCGAGACGCTGACGCTGGCCGCGATCGAACGCCACCAGCCGGCGCTGGTACTGCTGTCGGTCCCGTTCCCGGGCGCCGTGTACGCGGCGTTCCGGATCGCCCAGACGATCAAGGCGCGTCATCCGCAGATCCGCATCGGCCTTGGCGGCGGCTTCGCCAACACCGAGTTGCGCGAGCTGTCCGACCCGCGCGTGTTCGACTTCGTCGACTTCGTCACGCTCGATTCGGGTGAACGCCCGCTGCTGGCGCTGATCGACCACCTGAAGGGCGGCCGCTCGCGCGAGCGGCTGGTGCGCACCTTCGTGCGAGACGAGGACAAGGTCCGCTACATCAACTTCCCCGAGCCCGACGTACCGTTCGAGGAATGGGGCACGCCGACGTGGGACGGCCTGCCCCTCGACCGTTACCTGTCGCTACTCGACATGCTCAACCCGATGCACCGGCTGTGGTCCGACGGACGCTGGAACAAGCTCACCGTCGCGCACGGTTGCTACTGGAAGAAGTGCAGCTTCTGCGACGTGACGCTCGACTACATCTCGCGCTACGAAACCGCGTCGGCGAAGGAGCTGGTCGACCGGATCGAGAAAATCATCCTTGAGACCGGCCAGACCGGTTTCCACTTCGTCGACGAGGCCGCGCCGCCGAAAATGCTCAAGGCGCTGGCCGAGGAGCTGCTGCGCCGCAAGGTGGCGATCTCGTGGTGGGGCAATGTGCGCTTCGAGAAATCGTTTTCGCCCGAGCTGTGCCAGCTGCTGGCCGATTCGGGCTGCATCGCGATTTCGGGCGGGCTCGAGGTCGCGTCGGACCGGTTGCTCAAGCTGATGAAGAAAGGCGTCTCGGTCGATCAGGTCGCGCGCGTCACTGCGGCATTCACCGACGCCGGCATCCTCGTTCACGCCTATTTGATGTACGGCTTCCCGACCCAGACCGTGCAGGACACCGTCGACGCGCTCGAATACGTGCGCCAGCTGTTCGAGCACGGCTGCATCCAGAGCGGCTTCTTCCACCGCTTCGCCTGTACCGTGCACTCGCCGGTCGGCCAGAACCCCGAGGAATACGGCGTCACGCTCGAACCGCTGCCGCCGGGCGGTTTCGCCAAAAACGACGTCGGCTTCGTCGACCCGACCGGTGTCGACCACGACGAACTGGGCCGGGCGCTGAACAAGGCGCTGTACAACTACATGCACGGGATCGGGCTGGACATGGACGTACGGCGCTGGTTCGACGTACAGGTGCCAAGGCCGACGGTGGCCAGGCGCTTCATCGAACGGGCACTCGGCCAGCACTGACCACCGCTGCGGCTGCTCAGGCGGCGGCAGCACTTTGCTTAAATTGTCTTAAACTATCAAAAATGTTGTTTTGATAGTCAACAACTAACAACATGCATTCCGCGTAATGCCAATGTCATTTACGGTGATCGTACACCTGGCCGGCAGACCCGTGCCGCTGCGGGTGGTTCCCGAAAAATGTCTTGCATACAAGGATGATTGTCATGTTCACGCGTATCTTGCTGTCGGCCGCCATCGCGGCTGCCTTCAGCACCCAGGCGTTTGCCGAAGTCACCATCGGCGGCTCGATCGAAGCCGACGTCTACTACGTCGACTCCCAGGCCAAGGGCTACAAGGGCGAAGTCGAGCTCGATGTCGAACCGCGGCTGTTCTTCAGCGGCAGCGACAAGCTCGACAACGGCTCCAAGGTGATCTGGAAAATCTGGACCGGTGTCGAAAACTATCGCGACAACAGCGCAACCGGCGGCGAACTCAATACCGGCAGCTCCGCCCGCACCTGGGGCAACCGCGAGGCATGGGGCGGCTGGCAAGGCGAATGGGGTACGCTGCGCCTGGGCAAGATCTACTCGCCGACCTACCTGAAGCTCGACTGGCCGTACGGCAACCTGGGCGGCGCCATGCACGTGGCCGAGGTCGGCGTGATCGGCTTCAACCCGGAAAACGCGATCAACTATGACTCGCCGAACTGGGGCGGCTTCACCTTCTCGGGCCAGTATTCGTTCCGCGGCCAGAACAACCAGGTCGACGGCAAATCGAGCGAGTACTTCTACGACATCACCGCCGGCTTCAACAAGGCCGGCTTCATGGTCGACGCCGGTTACCAGGAAACCCGCAACGACGGCGGCGACAGCAAGGACAAAATGTACTTCGTCGCCGGCGGCTACAACTTCGGCGCCTTCACGATGAAGGGCGGCTACAAGTCGTGGGACTGCCAGGCCGGTGCCGGCTGCAACTCGTTTGCCGGCCCGCAACAGGAGCAGTACTGGCTGCAGGGCATCTACTCGGCCGGCAAGCATACCGTCGGCCTGACCTACAACTACTTCACCGAGGCGGAGAACGCCGCCGGTAACACGATCGACGACAGCGATACCAATGTGCTCTTCGGCCAATGGAACTACACGCTGTCCAGCAATACCGTCGGCTACGTCCAGCTTCGCTACGCGATGAATGGCGGAAACGGCAGTATCGGTGCCAACTACGGGACGTCATACGGTAACGCGGTCGATGCCGACAGCTACCGTCTGCTGTTCGGGACCTGGACCGGGTTTTAAACGCTGTACCTAGATACGAGAACCTTGAGGGCGGCTTCGGCCGCCCTTTTTTTTCGGCAAACAAAAACCGGCCATCGGCCGGTCTTCGTCATTGCACCACGGTCAGCGTTCAGACCGTCGCGAGCGGAATCTTGCCGATTTTCGCCTGCCACTCCTTCGGCGCGACCGCGTGCACCGAAGTGCCGCCGCTGTCGACCGCCACTGTCACCGGCATGTCGACGACGTCGAATTCGTAGATCGCTTCCATGCCCAGATCCTCGAAGCCGACGACGCGCGAACCCTTGATCGCCTTCGACACGAGGTAGGCCGCACCGCCAACCGCCATCAGGTAGACCGACTGGTGCTGCTTGATCGCGTCGATGGCGACCGGACCGCGCTCGGCCTTGCCGATCATGCCCAGCAAACCGGTCTGCGCCAGCACCTGACCGGTGAACTTGTCCATCCGCGTCGCCGTGGTCGGGCCGGCCGGGCCGACAACTTCGTCGCGCACCGGGTCGACCGGGCCGACGTAGTAGATGAAGCGGTTGGTGAAGTCGACCGGTAGCTTCTCGCCCTTGCCCAGCATCTCGACCATGCGCTTGTGGGCGGCATCACGGCCGGTGAGCATCTTGCCGTTCAGCAGCAGCGTCTGGCCCGGCTTCCAGCTGGCGACTTCGTCGCGGGTCACGGTGTTCAGGTCGACACGGGTGGATTCGCTGGACGGCGTCCAGGTCACCTCCGGCCAGTCTTCGAGCTTCGGCGCTTCGAGCACAGCCGGGCCGGAACCGTCGAGAATGAAATGCACGTGGCGCGTCGCCGCGCAGTTCGGGATCATCGCCACCGGCAGGCTGGCGGCGTGGGTCGGGTAGTCCTTGATCTTGACGTCGAGCACGGTGGCCAGGCCGCCAAGGCCCTGCGCGCCGATGCCCAGTGCATTGACCTTTTCGTACAGCTCGATCCGCAGTTCCTCGGCGCGGTTCTGCGGGCCGCGTTCGATCAGCTCATGGATGTCGATCTCCTCCATCAGCGCTTCCTTGGCCATCACCATCGCCTTCTCGGCGGTGCCGCCGATGCCGATGCCGAGCATGCCCGGCGGACACCAGCCGGCGCCCATCAGCGGCACGGTCTTGAGTACCCAGTCGACAATGCTGTCGGACGGGTTGAGCATGACGAACTTGGTCTTGTTTTCCGAACCGCCGCCCTTGGCGGCGATGTCGATCTCGACCGTATCGCCGGGGACGATCTCGTAATGGATCACCGCCGGCGTGTTGTCGCGGGTGTTGCGGCGCGAACCGGCCGGGTCCATCAGGATCGACGCGCGCAGCTTGTTGTCCGGATGCAGGTAAGCGCGGCGCACGCCTTCGTTGACCATGTCAGTCACGCCCATCGTACAGCCTTCCCACTGCACGTTCATGCCGACGCGGACGAAACAGGTGACGATGCCGGTGTCCTGACAGATCGGACGCTTGCCTTCGGCGCACATCCGGCTGTTGGTGAGGATCTGCGCGATCGCATCCTTGGCGGCCGGGCTTTCCTCGCGCTCGTACGCCTTGCCAAGGGCCTGGATGTAGTCTTTCGGGTGGTAGTAGCTGATGTACTGCAGCGCATCGGCAATGCTGTCGATCAGATCGTCCTGACGGATGACGGCCATGAAGTGCTCCGGGGCTTGGGCGGGAAAAGTGTGCATTTTACCAGTGCGCGCAGCGTTGTCGCGCCCCGGGATTACCGCAAGACGTAGAATCATCTAGATGAAACAACCACCGGCTAGCATCTCGGCCAATCTAACGACAACGGACAGGAACACGGCATGAGGGTTGAACGCGGATCGGGCATTGCGGTGTGGCGGCAGATCGAACTGGCGCTCGCCGCCGACATCGCCAGCAAGGCGATCACCGAGCGCCTGCCCAACGAGATCGAGCTGGCCGGCCGCTTCAACGTCAACCGCCATACGGTCCGCCGCGCGGTACAGGCGCTGGAAAGCCGCGGCCTCGTCCGCATCGAGCAGGGGCGCGGCACTTTCGTGCAGGAGGAACTGATCGACTACCGGCTCGGCCGCAAGCGCCGGTTCTCGCACAGCCTCGACGACCAGCAGCGCCGCGGCACCAGCCGGATCCAGCGCAGCGCCACCACGGTACCTCGTGACGAAATCTGCGAGCTGCTGGCGATTGCGGCCGGCACCGAGGTGCTCCAGGTCGACGCGCTCGACGTCGTCGACGACCGCATCATCGGCGTCTGCACCCAGTACTTCCCGCTGCCCCGCTTTGCCGGGCTCGACGCCTGCTATGCCGCCACCGGCTGCATCGCCGACGTGCTGCCCGGCTTCGGGGTCACCGAATTCAGCCGCAAGCTCAGCCGCGTCACCGCCCGGATGCCGCGCCCCGAAACGGCCCAGCTGCTGGCCCAGCCGAAAACCCAGCCGATCCTTTATGTCGAAAACGTCTACGTCGACGCCGCCGGCGTACCGATCGAGTACGGCATCACCCGCTTCGCCGCCGATGCGGTCCAGCTGCTGATCGAGCCCGAGGCCGCGTGATGGACGCGCGGATCGACGCCTACCTCGGCACCCAGCCGCGCTTCGACGCCAGCGGCCTGATTCGCTTCCACGTTTACGGTCAGGCCGTCGGCTGGCTGGAACCGCACACCTGCGCCTTTCTGCAGACGCTGTCGCCGCGCTTTGCCGCCAGCGGCCCCGCCCTGCATGTCGTGGCGGAACCCGGACAGGCCGAAGCGCTGCTCGCGCACGCCGCGCTGGCGATGCGCGAAGCCGGGCTGATCCGCGGCTGGCGCAACGAGCGCTACACCTGCTTTGCCCCCGATGCCCGCGGCCTGCCCGATCCCGCCCGGCCACTGTTCGCACTGGAACGCGCGGCCTTCAGGCGCTTCGGCCTGACCAGCCGTGCGGTCCACGTCAACGGTTACACCGCAGGCCGGCAGTTGTGGATCGCCCGTCGCAGTGCAAGCAAGGCCATCGACCCGAACCGGCTCGACAATCTGGCCGCAGGCGGCATCGCCGCAGGCGAAACACCCGACACCTGCGCCGTTCGCGAACTGTGGGAGGAAGCCGGCGTAGCGGCGCCGCTGGCACGACAGGCGGCGGCGAGCGGCATGCTGCGCACGACGCGCAACGAGCCCGACGGCACGCACGACGAGGTGCTCCACACCTACGACCTGCAGTTGCCGGACGATTTCGTGCCGCACAATACCGACGGCGAGGTCGCCGGCTTCACCCTTCTGCCGGTCGGTGAAGCGCTGGATCGGCTCGCCGATTTCACCCGCGACGCCGGCCTCGCCACCGTGCGACTCGTACGCGACCGGGGCTGGGCATGAGGTTGTTCATCGGCCTCGAGCCGCCGCAGCCGGTGCGCAAGGCGATCACCGCCGAGCGCAAGCGCCTGCACGCGCTGCTCGGCGGCAGGCCGACTGCAGACTACAACCTGCACCTGACGCTGGCCTTCGTCGGCGCCACCGACGTACACACGGCACAGCGGCTGCAGGCGCTGATCGCCACGATCGACCGGCCACGCTTTGCCGTCGATCTCGACATCGCCGGCAACTTCAGGGACGGCGCCATCGTCTGGCTGGGCAGCAGCACACCGCCGGCCGGGCTCGAAGCGCTGGCCGGCGAGCTGCGCAGCGCGATGGACGCCGCCGGCATCACCTTCGACCCGCTGCCCTTCGCACCGCATGTCACCCTGATGCGCAAGGGCGCCCCCGTCACCGAGACGCTGGCGGCGCCCATCCGCTGGCCTGTCGAGCACCTCGTGCTGTACGTGTCCGAATCGACGCCGCACGGCGTCCGCTACCGCCCGCTGTACCGCCATGCGTTGAAGTGAACCACCAGGCGCTACCGACGACATGCCGCGACGCCGGCAAGGTCGTGCACAACGTCCCGCGGGCATTCCCGTCGGCCCCGACAGGCAGCGCGCACGCCGGCAGGATTACGGGCCGCGCTAACGCGCCACCGGGTTGTCCGGATGCGCGCACCATTCGCTCCACGACCCCGGGTACAGCCTCGCGCCCGGCAGGCCGGCCAGTTCGAGCGCGAACAGGTTGTGACAGGCAGTGACGCCCGATCCGCACTGGCAGATCAGCCCCGCGGGCGGATATTCGCCGAGCACCGCCAGCCATTCGTCACGCAACTGCGCCGCCGGCTTGAACCGGCCGCCGGCGTCGAGGTTGTGCTGGAAAAAACGGTTCGCCGCACCGGGGATATGCCCACCGACCGGGTCGATCGTTTCGCCGAGGCCCCGATAGCGCTCCGGACTGCGGGCATCGACGACAAGACAGGCCGGCTCATCGAGATTCGCCCGGACTTGCAGCATGTCCACCACGACCGTCGCATCTGGCCTTGCATCAAAGCGCACCGCGGTCGGCTGCGCCACCTCGGCCGACACCGGCAGACCGGCGGCCAGCCACGCCTGCCAGCCGCCATCGAGCACGGCAACCCGCTCGTGCCCCAGCCAGCGCAACAGCCACCACAGCCTTGCGGCGAACATCCCGCCCGACGCGTCGTAGGCGACGACCTGCGTCCGCGCGCCGATGCCGGCGCGGCCCGCCCACTCGGCCAGCGCTTCCGGCGCCGGCAAGGGATGACGGCCGTTCAGACCCGACTTCGGGCCGGACAGATCCGTCTCGAGATGGGCGAACACCGCCCCGGGGATATGGCCGGCGTCGTAGGCCTTGCACCCGGCATCGGGGGCGGCCAGGTCATGCCGGCAATCGACGACCACGCAATCGCCCAGCCGGGCCGCCAGCGCCTGCGGTTCAATCAGCAAAGACAAGATGTTTCCCCGAAACTTGGAAAACCCCGATGATAACGCCAGCCCCGAACCCCGTTCATGGCCTTTTCCGGCAATAGACGCTCAGTTGCAGCGGAACTGCCCGGCCGAACGTTCAAGCCTGGCCACCAGCCCGCCCAGCCGGACGGTGGCCGACGAGATTTCGCCGATCGCGCTGCTATCTCCGGTCATCTGCGCCACTTTTTCCACCTGCGCGGACCTTGTTGGTCGTATCGACGATGCTGACCGCGTATCGGTCGGCCAATCCGCAATCCGGTCGCTTGACGGACGGAGGAACCACCAAGAAAAACGCCCTCCGTCGGGAGGGCGTTGCAGACGGCGCAGGCCGGGACTCAGCGTTCGACCGCCAGCGCCACACCCATGCCACCGCCGATGCACAGCGTTGCCAGACCCTTCTTCGCATCGCGGCGGATCATTTCGTGCAGCAGCGTCACCAGGATACGCGCACCCGATGCACCGATCGGATGGCCAAGCGCGATCGCGCCGCCGTTGACGTTGACGCGGTTCCAGTCCCACTTCAGTTCGCGGGCAACGCCGAGCGCCTGCGCGGCGAACGCTTCATTGCCCTCGATCAGGTCGAGGTCGTCGAGCTTCCAGCCGGTGCGCGCCAGCACGCGCTGCGTCGCCGGCACCGGCCCCATGCCCATCAGGCTCGGTTCGACACCGGCCGACGCGGCGGCACGGATCGTCGCCAGCGGCTTGAGGCCGAGCGCCTCGGCCTTCTCGCGCGTCATCAGCAGCACCGCAGCGGCGCCGTCGTTGATGCCCGACGCGTTGCCGGCGGTAACCGTGCCTTCCTTGTCGAAGGCCGGGCGCAGCTTGGCCAGACCTTCCATCGTCGCATTGGTCTTGATGAACTCGTCGGCGGCGAACACGACCGGGTCGCCCTTCTTCTGCGGAATCGTCACCGGAACGATTTCATCGGCAAAGCGGCCCGCTGCCTGGGCGGCGGCGGCCTTTTGCTGCGACGACAGTGCCAGTTCGTCCTGCTCGGTCCGGCTGATGCCGTACTTTTTGGCGATGTTCTCGGCGGTCACACCCATGTGGTACTTGTTGTACACATCGGTCAGGCCGTCGTAGACCATCGTGTCGACCAGTTGCGCGTTGCCCATGCGGAAGCCGTCGCGCGAACCCGGCAGGATGTGCGGCGTCGCGCTCATGTTTTCCTGGCCGCCTGCGATGACGATGTCGGACTCGCCCGACAGGATCGCCTGCAGGCCGAGCGCGACGGCCTTCAGGCCCGAACCGCAGACCTGATTGATCGTCAGTCCCGGCGTTGCGTCCGGCAGCCCTGCAAGGCGCAGTGCCTGACGGGCCGGGTTCTGGCCGAGGCCGGCGGTCAGCACGTTGCCGAGGATGACCTCGCTGACCTGATCGGCGGCAAGGCCGGTTTTTTCCAGCAACGCACGAATCACGGTCGCGCCGAGTTCAGGCGCGGCCACCTTGGCCAGCGCGCCGCCGAAATTGCCCAGCGCGGTCCGTTGTGCAGCGACGATAACGATGTCGGTCATGATGAATCTCCCATGTGCCCGTTCGGGCTGTGTTTTGGATTAACGGATCACCCGCAAGTTCGGCTGACCCGGCACTGCATTCAGGACAGGCGTTCTTTCACATAACGGCCGGGCGCCGGCTCGATCGGCTTGAACTGACGGTTGCCCAGGGTTTTCGGTGCATCAACGCGCTTGCCGGCACGCGGTGCCAGCCACTGGCCCCAATCCTGCCACCAGCTTCCCGGACGGGACTCCGCGCCGTCGAACCACACCTGCGGTTCGGCAGCCAGGGTCTCATTGACCCAATAATTGCGCTTGTTTGTCGATACGGGATTGATCGTACCGGCGATGTGCCCCGACGCGCCGAGCACGAAGCGCAGCGGCCCCTTGAAGATGCCGGTGGTCCGGTAAGCCGACGTCCACGGCACGATATGGTCTTCACGCGCGGCGAACACATAGGTCGGCAGGGTGATCGTCGTCAGGTCGATCGGCACCCCGCACAGCGAAAACGACCCCGGCTTGGCGAGATTGTTGTCGAAGTACATATTGCGCAGGAACCACGTGTGCATCGGCAACGCCAGGTTGGCCGAATCGTTGTTCCAGTACAGCAGGTCGAACGGCGGCGGCGTCTTGCCCTTCAGGTAGTTGTTGACGACATAGTTCCACACCAGGTCGTTGGCGCGCAGCGCGGCGAAGGTGCGCGCCAGCTCCTTGCCCGAGATCACGCCACCTTGCGCGATGACCGCCTCGCGGCTGGCGACGACGGCCGGATCGAGAAAGTGCTTGATGTCGCCGGGTTCGCTGTGGTCGATCATCACCGTCATCAGCGTCAGCGACTCGAACCAGTCCTGCCCGCGTGCCTGCATCACCGGCACTGCCGACGACACCAGTTCGCCGCCGATGCAGAACGACAGCACATTCGTTTTCTCGCGCTTCGTGATTTTGCGTACCGCGTCGGTCGCCGCGACCACGCCCTGTTCGATATAGTCGTCCCACTTCAGATGGCCGAGTTCCGGCGTGATCGACTTCCATGACACCAGAAAGGTCGTATGCCCTTCGCCGACGACCCAGCGCACCATCGAGTTCTCGGGCTTGAGGTCCATGATGTAATACTTGTTGACGCACGGCGGCACGATCAGCAGCGGCGTCTCGAACACGTCGGCCGTACTCGGCGAATACTGGATCAGCTGGATCAACTCGTTCTCGAACACCACCTGCCCCGGCGTCACGGCCAGGTTCTCGCCGACGACGAACTGCGATTCGTCGGTCATGGTGATCACGCCTTTCTGCATGTCCTCCAGCAGCTTCTTCATCCCCTCGTTCAGGCTCTCGCCCTGGGTATCGACGGCAAGCTTGAGCACTTCGGGATTGGTCACGGCGAAATTGGCCGGGCTGATCGCATCGATGTACTGGCGTGCGAAGAAGGCCATCCTTTCCTTGGTGTCCTCGTCAGCGTGGACATGCTCGACCATCTGGGTCAGCCATTTCGACGTCAGCAGGTAGTTCTGCTTGAGGAAACTGAAGATCGGCAACTCCCATTCGGGTGAGGAGAAGCGGCGATCGCCCTTCTCCGCCTCGACGACCGGCGCCTCGCCGGCACCGATCAGCTGCAGCCAGAGGTTGAGCTGCTGCCGATAGAAAGCGTTGTGCGTATCGAACGCTTCGGCCGAAACCCCCTGTACCGGTGGAAACCCCTGCGGACTTGCCGCAAGCGGCGTGACCGCGTTGACCCAACTTCCCCACCACTTCTGGTTGGCTTCGTTGAACTGCTGGAAAAACGATTCAAGCGACATCGGCTGCAACACGGGATGCTCCATTCAGATACAGCGGCTCACGATCACCGGCGTCTCACAACCGCCGATGGTGCATCGCAGCATATTAGAAATATCACATTGTCTGCAAGCATCGCGAAATGTTTAAACAATCGTCTGCAAATCATCCGATTAGCATTTGATTTTTCGCCACATTTTCAGCCAAACCTGCTTTAGAATAAGAATCAACTGATGTAAGTAGTACGCACTCGACTCCGAGGTTTTGATGAAACCAAGAATTTCCGGGCTTTGCGCCGTACTGGCCGCATTTGCGCTCGTCGCCGCGCCGATGGCCGAAGCTGCAACCCAGAATGCCCAAACCAGCAGCAAAACGGCCAAGTCCAAGCCTGCCGGCAAACAAACTGTTGCGAAAAATCAACAGAAGAAAACCGCTCAGCCGAAAAAACCGGCCATTAAGGTTACGGTCAGAAAACAGAGCAATGTGAGTCGCCAGGCCATTGCCAACGCCCGCCAGGAAGTCCGCGTATCCCGCGCCGTCGCCGTGCCCTCGACGCTGGAGCGTCCCGGCGTGCAGTCCTCGGCCGCGCTGATCGTCAACGAACACAGCGGCGAGGTCATCTACGAGAAGAACGCCGACGCCCAGATGCCGATCGCGTCGATCACCAAGCTGATGACGGCGATGGTGACGCTCGATGCACACCTGCCGATGAACGAGCTGATCACCATCAGCGAAGGCGACGTCGACATGCTCAAGCACACCAGCTCGCGGCTGTCGGTCGGCACCTCGCTGACCCGGGCCGAGGTGCTGCTGCTGGCCTTGATGTCGTCGGAAAACCGCGCCGCCGCCGCGCTGTCGCGCACCTACCCGGGCGGGCGCGACGCGTTCATCCGCAAGATGAACGAAAAAGCCATGCAGCTCGGCATGCGCGGCAGCCGCTTTTATGATTCGACCGGTCTGACGCCGAGCAATGTGTCGACGCCGCGCGACCTCGTCCAGCTGGTCAAGGCCGCGCACCGCTACCCGGAGATCCACCAGTTCTCGACATCGAGCGAGTACCGCTTCATGTCCAACCTCAACGGCCGGGAAATGGTCTATCGCAATACCAACCCGCTGGTGAAGTCGGATGACTGGGACATCGGCCTGTCCAAGACCGGCTTCATCAACGAAGCCGGCCATTGCATCGTGCTGCAGGCGACCATCGAAGGCACGCCGGTGGTGATGATCCTGATGGACTCGCAGGGCAGCTATACCCGGATCGGAGATGCCAACCGGGTGAAGAAATGGCTGGAGACCAGCCCGTACGCCAAGCTGCGCGCCGGTTGATCCGGCCAATCCGGCAAAACGCCCTGCTCCAGCAGGGCGTTTTTCATTTGCGCCGGCTTCAAACCAGCTGGCTGACCCAGGCCTTGAACTGCCCCGACGACATCGCGCCGTTGAGCCGCTCGACCTGGCGCCCGCGATCGAAGGCGATCAGCGTCGGAATGCTGCGGATCTGGTATTGCGCCGCCAGCGCCTGTTCGGCGTCGGTATCGACCTTGAGGAACAGCACCTGGCCGGCAAAGTGCTGCGCAGCCGATGCGAACGCCGGCGCAAACGCCTGACACGGTCCGCACCACGTTGCCCAGAAATCGACGACCACCGGGACCGGGCTGGCGGCGATCAGTTCGGCCGCGTTCTCGGCGGTGACGCCGATCGGCGCGCCGGAAAGCAGCGGTTGGTGGCACTGGCCGCAGGCAGGCGCATCCTTGATGCGCGGCGGTTCGAGCCGGTTGGCGGTCTGGCAGTGCGGGCAGGCAATGATCATGACGGGAATCCGGGCGAAATGATCATGTTCGCCCAGCCTGCGCGGCCGGGCAAGACGAGGCGCGGTTGTCATGCGTTTTCCGGCCGCGCCGGCGCACACTTTTCGTCCGACCAAGTCACGGCGAGCGTCGCAGGCATCCCCCGCCAGCTCGACGCAACGCCGGTTGGGCGAAGGCCCCTTTCGGCGTTTTTTGGCCCGATGCCGCATTGCGAAGCACTTGGTGTAGACCGGCTGCACTGCGCGCGCCGCGCCTAGCTCCGGGCCAAACTACGCTCAAACGCGACCCGGAAAACGCGTGGCAACAGCGCGGGGTCAATCGCGCACGAATGCGACCGCGTGCTCGAGCGCCAGCCGGATGCCGATCGCTTCGCCGACCGCGTGGTTGTGGTGACTCGGCACCAGTGCCTGCACCTTGCGCCCCGACGGCAAGGCAAGCGTGTAGAGGAACTCGGCCCCGCGGAACGCTCTTGCCAGTACCGTCGCCATAAACGGGCTGGCGTCGTCGTGCAGGATGTCGTCGGGACGGATCAGCACGTCGATCGCGCAGCCTTCCGGGCCGCAATGCGCCGGCAACGGCCCCTCGAAAGCGCCGAGTTCGAACTCGATCTGCCCGCGGGCGTTGACGACACCGGGCAGCAGCACGCCTTCGCCGACGAAGCCGGCGACGAAGCGGTCGACCGGCTGGTGGTAGAGCGCGTACGGACTCGCCCACTGGCGGATCTGGCCGTCCATCATCACGCCGACGACGTCGGCGACGGCGAAGGCCTCGCGCTGGTCGTGCGTGACCAGGATCGCCGTCGTGCCGGCCGCCTTGAGGATGTCACGGACCTCGATCCCCAGCCGCTCGCGCAGCTCGGCGTCGAGGTTCGAGAACGGTTCATCGAGCAGCATCAGCCGCGGCCGCGGCGCCAGTGCCCGCGCCAGCGCCACGCGCTGCTGCTGGCCGCCGGACAGCTCATGCGGATAACGGTGACGCTCGCCGTTCAGGCCGACCAGCGCGAGCATTTCGCCGATGCGGGCGTGGCGTTCGCCGTTGGACAATGCCTTGATTCCGAAGCCGATGTTGTCCTGCACGCTCAGGTGCGGAAACAGCGCATAGTCCTGGAAGACCATGCCGATCCGCCTGTCCTCCGGCGCCACGCTACTGCCGTTGCCGGCAACGGTTTCGCCGGCGATGCGGATCTCGCCGGCGCTGACAGGCTCGAAGCCGGCGATGGCCCGCAGCATCGTCGTCTTGCCGCAGCCCGAATGGCCGAGCAGGCAGCCGATCTCGCCCGGCGCCAGCGAGAACGACAGCGATTCGATCACCGTCCGCCCCGGGTAGCGGACCGACACGTCGTGGACTTCAAGCATCATGATTCGGACTTCCGGATCAGCAGCACCACCGGCACCAGGCCGGCGAGCACGATAAACAGGCTCGGCAAGGCGGCACGGTCCCACATGCCCTCCGAGGTCATTTCGAACACGCGCACCGCCAGCGTGTCCCAGCCGAACGCGCGCGTCATCAGCGTGATCGGCATTTCCTTGAGCACGTCGACAAAGGTCAGCAGCGCGGCCGACAGCAGGCCGCCGCGCAGCAGCGGCAGGTGCAGCCGCCACAGGGTCTGGCGGCCGTTCAGGCCGAGCGAGCGCGCCGCTTCTTCCTGACTGCGGGTGATCCGCTGCATCGCCGAATCGACCGGCTGGAACGCGACGGCGAGAAAACGCGCCGCCAGCGCCAGCAGCATCACCGCCAGCGTGCCCTTGAAGATCGCCAGCGCTTCGAAGCCCAGCGGCCGCAGGACGGCCAGCAGCACATTGTCGAGCCAGGCGATCGGGATGAACACGCCGACGGCCAGCACCGTACCCGGCACCGCGTAACCGAGCGTCGCCAGCCGCACCAGCCAGCGCGTCCCGGCATCCCGGTAGCGGCGGCGCGCGTAGGCGAGCAGCAGCGCCAGCAGCGTCACCAGCGCGGCGGCCATTGCGGCGAGCAGCAGCGAGCGGCCAATGAAGGCCGGATAGCGCGAGTCGAAGTCCTCGACCCAGACACCCCTGACCCAGACCAGCAGCTGCAACAGCGGAACGACGAAGGCAAGCAGCAGCACGATGCCGCACCACGCCGTCGCCAGCCAGCGCTGAGCGCCGCGCAGCACGATGCGCTCAGCCTGGGTACTGCGCACCTGATAGCTGCGTGCGCCCCGCCCCCACTGTTCGAGCGCAACGAGCACCAGCACGAACATCACCAGCAAGGAGGCCAGCTGCGACGCGGCCGGCAGGTTGAACAGCGAGAACCAGGCCTTGTAGATCGCCGTGGTGAAGGTGTCGAAATTGAAGATCGACACCGTGCCAAAGTCGGCCAGCGTTTCCATCAGCGCCAGCGTGACGCCGCCGATCAGCCATGGCCGCGCCATCGGGATCGCGACGGTGAAGAAGGCGCGCTTGCGCGACACGCCGAGCGTCTGCGCCGCCTCGATCGCCCGCCGCCCCTGGGTCAGGAAGGCGTTGCGCGCCAGCAGGTAGACGTAGGGATAGAACGCCATCGACAGCACCAGGATCACACCGCCTGTGCTGCGGATTTGCGGAAACCAGGCACTGGTGCCGAACAGCGAGCGCAGCAGCGTCTGCACCGGTCCGGTGAAATCGAGCAGGCCGACCTGGACGAAGGCCAGCACGTAGGCCGGCATCGCCAGCGGCAGCATCAGCGCCCAGCTGAACAGGCGCCGCCCCGGAAACGCGTACACCGCGGTCAGCCACGCCAGCGGCACGCCGAGCAGGAGCACGCCAGCGCCGACCCCGACGATCAGTACGAAGGTGTTCCACAGCACGCCCGGCAGGACGTATTCGGCCAGATGCGCCCAGACTTCGGGCTGCGGATCGAGCAGCGACGACAGCACCACCGCGAGCGGTACGACGGTCAGCAGCGCAACCGGCAGCGTATAGAGTTGGCCGCGGCTGAGCCGCGGCAGGGACAGGGCAAAGGACATGGCGAAAACGTTCAAAGGAAAACGGGCAGCGCAGGCTGCCCGTTTTCGTCAAAGGACTGACACCTTACTTGTAACCGGCGCGATCCATCAACTGCGTTGCCTTGCCTTGCAGCTCGCCGGCCTTGCTCATGTTGATGATGCTCGGCTTGAACGGACCCCAGCTGGAGACGAGGTCGTCCGGCTTGACCTTCGGATTGACCGGGAACTCCATGTCCTTGTCGGCGTAGAGGTTCTGGGCCTTCTCGCTCGACAGCCATTCGATCAGCTTGATCGCGCCCTTCTCGTTCTTGGCGTAGCGGGTCACGCCGGCGCCCGAGACGTTGACATGGACGCCGCCGGCGTTCTGGTTCGCCCAGAACAGCTTGACCGGGAACTGCGGATTCTTGGCGACGATGCGGCCGTAGTAGTAGCTGTTGGCCACGCCGACCTGACACTGGCCGGCGGCGATCGCCTCGAGCAGCTTGGTATCGTCCGGGAACACCGGCGCCGCCAGATTGGCGACCCAGCCGCGGACGATCTTCTCGGTCTTCGGCTCGCCGTACTGGGCGATCATCATCGCAACCAGCGACTGGTTGTAGACCTTCTTCGACGTGCGCAGGCACAGCTTGCCTTGCCACTTCGGATCGGCCAGATCTTCGTAGGTCGACAGCTCGGCCGGCTTCACGGTCGCCGGGTTGAAGAAGATCGTCCGGGCGCGGATCGACAGGCCGTACCACTCGCCCTTCGGATCGCGCAGGTGCGCCGGCACGTTCTCGTTCAGGGTCTTGGATGCGATCGGCTTGAGCAGGCCCTGCTTGCCGGCCTGCCACAGATTGCCGGCATCGACGGTGATCAGCATGTCGGCCGGGCTGTTCTCGCCCTCGGCCTTCAGGCGTTCCATCAGCGGGCCTTCCTTGTCGGTCAGCAGCTTGACCTCGACGCCGGTGTCCTTGGTGAAGGCATCGAACAGCGGCTTGATCAGCTGCTCGTTGCGTGCCGAGTAGACGGTGACGGATTCGGCTTGGGCTGCGCCTGCAAACAGGGCGAAAGCAAGCGGGACAAGGGCAAAACGCTTCACGGCGGGCTTCACGATGGAGTGCTCCGGGTTGGGGGTATGCTGAGGGTCTGGATGCTAGCGCAAACGCTAATTATTCTCAATCTGGCATTACCCTCAGGCGGTGACGGACGGCGCGCAAGCCAAGCATGCCCGTTCCCGTTTGCGGCAGCGCTCGCTACAATCGGCGACCGTTTGATCAAGGATGTCCCCATGCTCTGGTTCCGCAATCTGCAGCTCTACCGCCTCGCCCCCGACCACGCACTCAGCCTCGACAGCATCGGCGACTGCCTGGCCAAGCGCCCGTGGCTGCCCTGCGGCAGCCACGACCAGATGAGCCAGGGCTGGATTGCACCCGCCCGGCATGCGCCGGACCTGAAAGCCTACGGCTTCGACGACGCGATCCTCGTTGCGCTCAAGACCGAGGAAAGGCTGCTGCCGGCCAGCGTGGTCAAGGAAGAAGCCGAGGAGCGGATCGCCCGGATCGAGGCCGAAGAGAACCGCAAGGTCGGCCGCAAGGAGGCCAAGGAGCTGCGCGAGCGCGTCGCCGAGGAACTGCTGCCGAAGGCGTTTACGCGCTCGCGCAGCCAGCGCGCGATCATCGACCTGCAGCTTGGGCTGGTGCTGGTCGAGAGCGCGTCGGCGGCCAAGGCCGAGCAACTGCTCTCGACGCTGCGCGAAACGCTCGGCAGCCTGCCGACGCGGCTCGTCAACACCCAGGTAACGCCGGAAACCGCGATGACGCTGTGGCTCGAATCGGCCGACGCCGGCGAGTTCGACCTCGGCCAGGACACCGAGCTGCGCGCCCCCGGCGACGACGGCGCGATCACCCGGCTCGCGCGCCAGCCGCTCGACACCGCCGAAGTGAAGCAGCACCTCGAAAACGGCCTGCTCGCCAGCAAGCTGGCACTGTCGTGGGACGACAAGCTCGCGTTCCAGCTCACCGACAAGCTCGAGGTCAAGCGGCTGACCATGCTCGACGTGCTGCAGGACGAGCTCAAGGACATGGACGCCGCCGACCAGGCCGCGATCTTCGATTCGAGCCTTGCGCTCACCGTCGGCACGCTGCGCGAGTTCGTCCCCGCGCTGATCCGGGCGCTCGGCGACGAACTGCCGGCCTGAGCCATCGGTCGCAAAAAAGCCGCCCAGAGGCGGCTTTTTTCCGGCGGCGACCGGTCAGCGCAGTCCAAAACCGCGCGCCATCAGGACCGCGAGGATGGGCAGCAGCACGATCAGGTGGGTTTCCCACATCAGGCAGCGGCGTACCCGGACCAGCTCAACGTCGGGCGGAACGAAGGCCGCGTCCGCCGCGGCTGCCTTGCGCCAGGCGAGAAAACGGCGCGTCGGGTAGATCGAGATCAGCCCGATCAGCACGAAGACGGTGAGCTTGGTGTGGAACACCGGGTTGTGCAGGTAGAACTCGGCCCCCTTGATGCCGTAGAACAGCCGCCCGAGACCGGTGGCCAGCGCCAGCATCGCCATCATGAAATACAGCATGTCGTAGCGCGCCAGCCGCGCCGCCGCGGTCGGCATCCATTCGCGCCGGACCAGCACGGTCTCGATGCTCAGGAAGGTGATGACCATGAAAATGGCCAGATAGTGGGCAGCAGCGAGGATTGCATCGATCAGCATGGTGACTCCGTTCAGAAGCGCTGGACATTGCCGAGCATCGTCGGCGGGGCCGGAAAGGCCGGCTCGGGGCGGAACTTGAGATGGCCGAGGTAGACCAGTGACTGGTTGGCACGCTGCGACGGCACGTCACCCTCGCGCATGTGCAGGATGTCGGCCGGGCTGATCCAGCGCGGGTCGGCGTCGGTCATCGGCAGGCCGACCTGCCGGTACGCTTCGAGCACGAACTGCGAACAGAAAAAGCGTTCGTCGCTGCCGCTGCCGAGCTGGATGGTTGCGATGCCGCGCAGGCAGCCTTCACGCGCCGGCGCCGGCAGCAGCGGCAGCTCGCAGATTCGCCGCTGCAGCGAGAACGGCGCGTGCAGCATCACGCCGACATAGTCATAGCGCCGGCCGATGCTGCGATCGGCGAAATCGCGCATCGGCACGCCCTGCTCGGGCTGGAAGCGCGGATGGCGGAACGCGACGACGACGGCCTCGTCGTCGACCATCGTCTCCAGCCTGCGCAGGCGCACGCCGCTGCCGACCGCTTCGGCGACGTCGCCGTCACCGAGATAGAGCGCCGCGTGGCTGACCGGCGCCGTCGTCATCAGCCTGATCCCGGCCGACGTCAGGCTGTTGCCGGTCGAGAGCAGGATGTCGCCGGGCTGCAGTGCGTCGGCGCCGATCAGCGCCTCGCCGTTCGCCGGACGCAGCGCATTGCTCTGGAACGTGACCGCCGGCCCCGGCGCGGCAATGCGCTGCGGGTCGACGTGCGTTGCACAGCCCGCGCCGAAACAGGCGGCAAATGCCGCGATCATCCATGCCTTCACATTCGCTGCCACCGGATTGGAATCCGGCGATTTTTTCACAAAACACCAGTCCGTGGTCAGCAGGAAGACATAAAAAACCCGGCAGACCGCCGGGTTTTCTGCGAAAGGTGCGCTTAGAGCGGTTTGAGGTCGAGTTTGTCGAACAGCGCCCTGTCGCGCGTGACGTCCGGGTTGCCGGTAGTCAGCAGCTTGTCGCCGTAGAAGATCGAGTTGGCGCCGGCCATGAAGCACAGCGCCTGCGTCGCCTCGTCCATCTGCTGGCGGCCGGCCGACAGGCGCACGAAGGACTTCGGCATCGTGATCCGTGCCACCGCGATCGTGCGGACGAACTCGGTCCAGCCGACGGCCTGATCGCCGGCCAGCGGCGTGCCTTCGATCTTGACAAGGTTGTTGATCGGCACCGAATCGGGCTGCGGATCGAGGTTGGCAAGCTGCGCGATCAGGCCGACGCGGTCCTGGCGGGTTTCGCCGAGGCCGACGATGCCGCCGGTACAGACATGCAGGCCGGCCTTGCGCACCTTGCCGAGCGTATCGAGCCGGTCGGCATAGCTATGCGTGCTGACGATGTCGGCGTACTTCTCGGGACTGGTGTCGAGGTTGTGGTTGTAATAGTCGAGACCGACGTCGCGCAGCTCCTCGGCCTGGCCGTCCTTGAGCATGCCGAGCGTCGCACAGGTCTCGAGCCCCAGCGCCTTGACGCCGGCGATCATTTTCTTCACCGACTCGAGGTCCTTGGTCTTCGGCCCCCGCCATGCCGCGCCCATGCAGAAGCGGCTGGCGCCGTTGTCCTTGGCGATGCGCGCGACCTCGATCACTTCGTCGGCATCCATCAGCGTCTCGCGCTCGAGGCCGGTGTCGTGGCGCGCCGATTGCGAACAGTAGCCGCAGTCCTCCGAACAGCCGCCGGTCTTCACCGACAGCAGCGTCGACAGCTGGACGCGGTTCGCATCGAAGTGCTCGCGATGCACCTGCTGCGCGCGGAACAACAGGTCGTTGAACGGCAGGTCGAACAGCGCCGCCACGTCGTCGAGGCCCCAGTTCTGCTGCTGCGGATGCGGGGTCAGGCGTTTGAATTCGATCGTTTGCGTCATGACGGAATGGGCTAGAAAGGATGTGCGCCATTCTCGGCACGGGTCGCCTCATTGTCAAATTCAGCACGCCATTTTTTGGACATCTTGCGATCGGGCACATGGTCAAGCGCCCTGCCAGGCGCCTGCACGCTGTGCCGGCGCCTCTGTCACGACGTCTTCTGCGCCGATTGCGCCGCCGACCTGCCGCATCTGCCACCGCAGGGCTGCCCGCGCTGTGCGCTGCCGACGCTCGACGGCGGCCTGTGCGGCGGCTGCATCGCCGATCCGCCGGCCTTCGATGCCGCGCTTGCGGCGCTGCGTTACGGCATGGCGGCTGCAAGGCTGATCACCGCGGCCAAGTACGCCGGCCGCTGGCCCTTGTGGCATGCGCTGGCAACGCTGCTGGCGCAAAGGCTGCCCGCCGCGCCCGATGTCGACGTCATCGTTCCGGTTCCGCTGCATGCCGGCCGGCTGCGCGAACGCGGCTATAACCAGGCCGGCGAAATCGCCAACGTGCTGGCAAGGCGGACGAGGCTGCCGGTCCGCCACGACCTGATCGGCCGCGTGCGCGACACCGGCCACCAGAGCGACCTGAGCCTTGCCGAACGCCGCCGCAATCTGCGCGGCGCCTTTGCCGCCGACACCGCGGTGGCCGGGCTACGCATCGCGATCGTCGACGACGTGATGACCAGTGGCCTGACCGCTGACACCGTCGCCCGGATACTCAAGCGCGCCGGCGCGCGGCGGGTCGAGGCCTGGGTCGTCGCCCGGACGCTCTAGTTGCCCTGTTTCGTCGCCGGCTTGTCGTCGCCGAAAATCGAATCGAAGTTGATTGAATACTTGGCGTCGAAGGTGCTCTCGTCGGTGCCGACCCGGGTGACGAAGGACCAGCGCCGCGACATCTGCACGGTAAAGCGGACCGCGTCCCTGAGCCCGTTGACGCTCTTGTCCAGCCCGAGGGTCAGCCAGCGGTTGAGCCGCTTGCTGACGGTGACGACCTGGGTCGTCGTCCCGTCCTCCATCGTGTCCGACGCGACACCGACCTCGTCGATGCCGAGGTTGCCGAGCAGCTCGTCCGAGAAGCTCTGGCCCGGCTCGCCGCTCGACAGCGCCGCGTTCAGCAGCTGCAGCAGCACGGCCGAATCACCCTTGTCCATGCTGTCGGTACCGTGGCCGAACAGCAGCCACGAGAGTTTCTCGTTGTCCGGCACGACCGGATCCGAATACAGCGTCACCCGCGGGTTGAGTGCGGAACCCTTGACCTGGACGCCGGCCTCGACCGACAGCCCTTCGCGCACCGCGAGGATGTCGAGTCCCGGATTGTCGAGCTGCCCCGAGAACGACACGATGCCGCGTTCGATCGCCAGCTTCTGGCCGTAGGCTCGGTAGGTACCCTCCTCGACCTTGACGGTACCGAAGCCCTGCAGCGACTGGTTCGGCGTCGTCTTCAGCCGCAACAGGCCCGAAAGCTGCGCCTCGAGTCCGTAGCCGCGGAAACGGAAATCGTCGCCGAGGTCGACCTCAAACTGCAGGTTCGCCAGCGGCAGCGGCTTGCCGGCTTCCTTCTTCTGCCCGACGATCACCACATCGTCCGACAGGTGCGGCACGTCGGTCGAGCTGTAGCGGATGTCACCGTGATCGGCCTTGAGGTTGCCGCTCACCGACAGCCCTTCCTTGCCGTAGCGGACATCGCCCTTGCCCGAGACGACGAGCAGCATGTCCGGCTTGTTGATCAGCGTCAGCTGGCGCGCCACGATCGTCGCGGCGGCGTCGGCACCACTGTCGTTCAGGTCGACGCGGCCGGTCGCGCTCAGTTCGCCCTTGCCGCCCTTGAACGTGAACGTGTCGAGCAGCACCTGACTCTGCGTCAGCCTGATCCTGACCTTGCCGTCCTGCAGCGACACGCCGGTCGCGCCATCGCGGATCGACAGCCCGTCACCGTTGATGCTGCCGGCAAGCACGCCCTGCGAAACCGGGCCGCTGCGGCTGACGTCGAAGTCGATCGCCCCCTTGAGCTGCAGGCTGTCGCTGATCAGCGGCGAGATCTTGGCCAGGTCGGGCAGCCTGCCGGTCGCCCGCAGCGCCAGCGGCGCCCCCATCGCAAGCTGCCAGTTCGGCGCATCGACGCGGCTGTCGCCGCTGAGCGCGATCTGGCCGAAACGGCTGCTGCGTACCTGTCCGTCGAGCGTCAGCGCCGACTGCCGGGCCAGCACGCGCAGCGCCAGCTGGTCGAGCTGCAGCGGCTGCGCCGGGCTGCGTTCGGTCGCCGGCACGCGGATGTCGCCGCCGACCCGGTTCAGCGCAAGCTCGCCGTCGAGCGTTGCCCCCTGCGCCAGCCGCCACTGGCCGTTCAGCACCAGATCGCCCTGCACCGTCTTGATCTGGCCGAGCTTGAGCAGTTCGCCGACGACGAGTTTCTCGAACACGCCGTCGGTGTCGAGCCGGCCGGGCTGCCAGCTCAGCCGGCCGAGCCGCAGCCGGCTTTCGCCGACCGCGAGGCTCGTCGACCCGAGTTCGACCCGGGCCGCGCCGAAGGTCGCGTCGAGCGGCGACTGCAGGGCGATCGGCAGCATTGCCCGACCGTCCAGCCGGGTGAGCTTGCCGCGCCACTGCCACTGCGGATCGAGCCCGCCGCTGGCGGCCAGATCGAGTCCGATCGGCTCGTCGCGGTACTGGCCGGCCGCGGCCAGCCGGATCGCGTGCGCGCCGCGGGTGCCGTCGACGTCGAGCTTGAGCTGGGCGATCCTGGCGTCGAAACCCTCGAGCCCGGACAGCGCAACATCGAAACGCAGCGGGCTGTTCAGGTCGGCATAGAGCTGGCCATCGACCGTGCCGCGCGCCAGCTTGACGCCGAACGGCGTCGCCAGCGCGTTCACTTCGAGCGCGGTCTTGATCAGCGGGCGCTTGAAGGTGCCGAGCAACTGGGCCGTCCCCTGCACCCGGCCGGCAAAGCCGGCGCCGATCTCGCCGAGGTTGTTCAGGCCGAGCTGCAGGTCGAGTTTGTCGCCGGCGGCGCCGAGTGCGCCCTTGGCGGCGACCCGGTTGCTGCCGAGCGCCAGCCACAGGTCGGCGTGCTTGAGCCGCGTTTCGCTCAACGCCAGCTCGCCCTTGCCCGACAGCGGCCGGTTGTTGAAGGTGCTTTGCGCCAGCTCGTAGTGCAGCGTCGCCGCCAGTGCCGGTTTGAGCGCGCCCTTGGCGTCGACGCGGCCACTGATCCGGCCGGCCGGAACGGCGGCAAATTCGGCCGGGTTGACGTTGCTCAGCCGGGCCTCGGCAATGAAGTCCTCACGCTCGAAACCGAACTCGCCCTTCAGCGCCAGCGTACTGTTGCCGCGCTTGAGCTCGGCAGTGCGCACCGCCAGCCGCCGCTCGGTCTTCGGACGTATCCAGCCGAGATCGGCCGTCAGCGAGGCCTTGTAGGTTGGATCGTCGAGCCTGGCCCGGACGTCGGGGGCTGCGTACGGCCCTTTCAGCAGGATCTGGCCGGCGAGCCGGCTTCTCGGCTGCTGCTGCACCAGTTGCGACAGATCCAGACCGGCGATGTCTATCGTCGCGTCGAGCTGGTCGGCGCGGAAGCGCCCGCGCCCCCTGAGCTCGCCGCCGCCCGGAAGCGACGCAAGCAGCGACGTCAGGTCGAGGTGCGACTCGCTGAGCGTGAAATCGGCAGCCAGCGACGTCAGCGGGATGCGCTCGGCGTTGGCCGGCCCGGGCAGGCCGTTTTTCAGCGACAGCCGCCCTGCGGCGAGCTTGCCGGTGCTCGGCGTCAGCGCCAGATCGACGTCGAGCAGCGCCTTCGGCAGGCCCGGCTGCAATGCCGCAGGATTGACACCGTGCGCCTTCAGCTTCGCCGCCTTCAACATCGCGTAGGCATACGGTGCGAACACGTCGAGCCGGCTGTCGAGGTCGATGCCGACGTTCTCGCCCTTGACCGCACCGACCAGGCCGAGGTCGCGCAACGAGCCGCTCAGATCCAACTCGCTCTCCAGCTTGCGCTCTTCGATCATGCCGGCGTAGCCAAGCCGGCCGCTGACGGCAAACGGCGCCTGGCCGCCGAGCGACAGCTGAGCCTTGACCCGGCCGCGCGGCGTGTCGAGCTGCTGCAGGTCGAGCCGATGCGTCGTGCCGTCGCTGTGCAGGTTCAGCCGCACATTCGTCAGGTCGACCGGCGAGCCGGCGAGCGTGAACCGTTGCAGGCTCGCGGCGTCGACGTCGATCGCGACCGGCAGCTTCAGCGACGTCGGCGGTGGCGACGGCGGCTGGTGCGGCGGCGAGGGCTTGGTCGCGATATCGAGATGACCGAGTTCGAGTCGTGCAAGCGATACCCGCCGCGCCAGCAGCGCCTCGGGTGTCCATTCGAGGTAGCCGCGGTCGAGTCTGACCGTCACCGATGCGGTATCAACGACCAGGCCGTCAATGGTCAGGCCGCGCCACAGCGAGCCGTCGATCGACTTGAGTCTGGCCACGCCGCTGGCATTGACCCGTTCGACCAGCCAGCGGTGGCCGGCGGCGCTGTCGATCCAGGCGAGGCCGCCTGCCACGAGCCCGACCAGCAGCAGCACGGTGCCGAGCACGCCCCAGACCAACCAGCGCAGCACGCTGCGCCTGGGCTTGGGCTTGGGCGGCGGTGCCTGGTCTGTCGGCGGCGGTGGCGCGTCGTGGTCCATATCGACGTGGTCCATGTCAGAACGTCAACCCGAGCGAAAAGTAGAAACGCCACTGCTCGGCGTCGATCCCGTAGGCGAGGTCGGCGCCGAGCACGCCGACCGGGCTGACCCAGCGCGCACCGGCGCCGACGCCGGTCTGGCCGTCGTAGCTGCGCCAGCTGTCCGCGGCGTCGCCATAGTCGACGAACACCGCCGCGCGCCAGTCCTTGTAGACGGCATGCTGGTACTCCATGGTCGCCGTCGCCAGCACGCGGCCCGGCTCGGTCGTCCCGCCATTGACGATGCCGAGGCTCTGGTAGTCATAGCCGCGCACGCTGTTGGCGCCGCCGGCGCGGAACAGGTAGTCGGTCGGCACCTTGCTCGGGTCCTGGGTGAAGTTCTGCCCGAGTTCGAGCCGGATGAAGGCGACGTCGCCGGTACCGACCTTCCAGTACTGCACGCCCTGGCCATAAAGCTGGACAAACGACTCGTCGGTGGCCAGCCCTTGAACCGCGCCGGCCCCCTCGAGCTGCAGGATGTTGCCTTTCTTCGGATCGCGCCGGTTGTCAAGGTCGCGGCGTATCCACTTGTAGTAGGCGACCAGCGCCTGCGGCCGCTCGATCTGGTCGTCGGCGTTGACGCGGCGCTCGCGCAGGTATTCGATCCCGAGCGTGCGGTCGATCAGGTCTTCCTTGCGCGTACGGAACACGCCGCCCTTGTACGTCTGGGTATCGAGCCCCTCGACGGTGCTGCTGGTGTAGTTGACATAGGCGCGGTGCGAATAGCCGCTCTTGAACTGCGGAAAATCGACCGACAGTTCGCCCTCCTGCTCGTCGCCGTCGAGCTTGGCGCGAATGCCGCCGACCCAGCCGCGATCGAGCAGGTTGTTGTAGTAATACTGCGCCTCGGCACGGGGCCCGGTATTGGTGCTGTAACCGAGCGACAGTGCCAGCTTGTTCAGCGGGACTTCCTGCAGGTTGACCACCACCGGCGCAACGTAGGGCGGCGTCGGCGACGGCTCGGCCTCGACCACCGCGGCGCCGAACTGCGGCATCGATTGCAGGTCGGTCTGCAGGTCGGCCAGATCCTTGCGCCGGTATTCGCCGCCTTCCTGCAGGTCGATCCGGTTCGTGACGATGCGTTCCGGGTAGCGCTGCAGCCCCTTGATCGTCACCGGCCCGAGCACGTAGGCCGGGCCGCTGTCGACGACCAGCGTGATGTCGGCGGTGTTGACTGCCGGATCGACGCTGACCTCGCTCCTGGCGATGTGCGCGGTCAGGTAGCGGCGGGCAAGGATCCGGTTGAGTACGCGCTGCTTGGTGTCCGACCACGCCGACTGCGTGAACACGTCGCCCTCGCTCAGCGCCCAGCCGGCCTCGAGCCGCTCGAGTGCGCGCTTGTAATAGTCGGGGTCGTCGGTGATCGGGCCGGTCAGCTGGAAGTCGATCGTGCGGACCCGGGTCAGCGGACCCGGGTCGACGCTGACCGTCGCGCGGTAGCGTCCATCCTCGTGCACCAGCTTGCTGGTGATCTTGGCCGAGAAGTAGCCGAGCGTGCGCAGCAGCGAGGCCGCCTCCTCCGGAGTCCGGTCGACGAGCAGTTGCAGGCTGTCCGGCGTGGTCTTTTTCTCGTCGCGCCAGCGGTACAGGTCGAGGTAGCGTTCGAGCAGCTTCTCGATGTCGGATGGCGCATCGATCTGGACCTGATAGCTGACCGGCTCGCCGTCATCGGCCCAGGCAACGCCCGCGGCAAACACAAGACTCAACAGGGCGGAACGCGTCAGGAAGGACATGCGACGAAGGCGGGCTGGAAACACCGTACTTTAGCCGAAAGCCACTCCGCAGCGGCGATTCGGTACGAAAGCGCGACAAACAAAAAAAATTGCCCGGCCCGGCCACTGGGGCCGATGCACGGGCATCAATAGGAGGAGTCGATAACGGCCAAGAGGCCGGGTACTACAGAGATGCGCGTTGCCGCGCATTACATCAACGAACGAGCGTCAGACGCCATCCGTAAGATTTCACGATCAGGCACTGGGCCTTCTCGACGTTCTTGACGATTTTCAGCAGGGTCTTCATGTCCGTCTCCTTGGAGAGGGTCTTGGTTCAGCGATGTCAGCAGGCTTGCTGGCATGGGTGAACTTTAGCAAGACTACATTTTTTACGCAAGCGTTTTCGTACTTTTACTACCTATATTTATCGGTTACTCAATGTAACTGACTACATCAAATCCGCTACAACATAAGAAACTATTGAAATAACAATGTAGCAATCGGCTTTGACAGAAAAATCAACATGTAACCTCACTACATAAAACAAAAGGACTGCCGCAGCAGTCCTTTCGGGCAAAACGCACCGGTGATCAGCGCGCGCCGAGCAACTGCGCCTTGAGCCCCGGCTGCACCGGCGCCTTGCCCAGCCAGATCGACAGCAGCGCCGACGCGAAATCGTCGCCGGCGATCGTCGGGTAGGCCTTGCCGCG
The DNA here is from genome assembly GCF_001808185.1 of Jeongeupia sp. USM3. Taxonomy (NCBI): domain Bacteria; kingdom Pseudomonadati; phylum Pseudomonadota; class Betaproteobacteria; order Neisseriales; family Chitinibacteraceae; genus Jeongeupia; species Jeongeupia sp. USM3. Next base: position 803,499 of record NZ_CP017668.1, read on the forward strand.
CACCGAAACGCGCGTCCCCTGCCCCGGCAGCACGTCGAGCTGGATCACGTCGCCCTTGCCGACCGTCTTGACCTCGCGGAACACCTTGTCGAGCGCGTCGAGCTGCGGCGCAAAACGCTTGAGCTCGGCCGCCGCGACGTTGTCCTTCAGGCCGTCGACGAACGATTCGTGCATCGTGCTGGCCGACACTTCGCGCAGCATGCGCAGCTCAATCCGCCGGGGCGTGCTTGCGCTGATCACCGCCGCCGCATCGCTGGCCTTGACCGCCGTATAGAGCGACGCCACGTAGACATCGAACACCACCTTCTTGCGGATGCCGGCGCCGTTCAGCTGCAGCGACTGTCCGGCCACCTCGGTCTTGTCGGGCACCGTCGTGCCGCCAACGTCGAGCGCATGGGCCGCTGTGGCGAACAGGGCCAGCGTCAGGGCCAGCGAGATTGCGCGTTTTTTCATCGTCGTCCTCCAGAAAAAAAGCCCACGGGATCAGCGTGGGCAAAAGACAGGCAGAGTGAAACTCGTTGCGGCCTCAAAGCACCTGGATGATGCCGGCGGCGCCCATGCCGGTGCCGATGCACATCGTCACCATGCCGTAGGCACCCGGCTTGCCCTGGCGGCGCAGGCCGTGGATTAGCGTTGCGGCGCGGATCGCACCGGTGGCGCCGAGCGGGTGGCCGAGCGCAATCGCCCCGCCGTTCGGGTTCACGCGGCTCATGTCCAGCCCCAGATCGCGGCTGACGGCCAGCGCCTGCGCGGCAAAGGCTTCGTTCAGCTCGATCCACGCCAGGTCGTTCAGCGTCAGGCCGGCCTGCTTCAGTGCGGCCGGAATCGCTTCCTTCGGGCCGATGCCCATGATCGCCGGCGGCACGCCCTTGACCGCGAAGGTCGTGAACTTGGCCAGCGGGGTCAGGTTGTATTCCTTCAGCACCTTTTCCGACACCAGAATCAGCGCACCGGCGCCGTCGGACATCTGCGAGCTGTTGCCGGCAGTGACCGAGCCCTTGGCGGCGAATACCGTCTTGAGCTTGGCCAGACCTTCCAGGCTGGTATCGCGGCGCGGGCCTTCGTCAGTGGTCAGCGTCTTCTTGACCAGCTCGACTTCGCCGGTGGCCAGATTCGGCACGCGGTAGGTCACGTCGAGCGGGGTGATTTCATCGGCAAACGCACCCGATTCGATCGCGGCCAGCGCACGGCGGTGCGATTCGACCGCGAATGCATCCTGATCCTCGCGGCTGACATTCCACTGGATGGCGACCTTCTCGGCGGTCAGGCCCATGCCGAAGGCGATCGCCATGTTTTCGTTGCTGGCGAAGAACTCCGGGTTCAGCGCGATCTTGTTGCCCATCATCGGCACCATCGACATCGACTCGGCACCGGCGGCGATCATCACGTCGGCTTCACCGACGCGGATGCGGTCGGCGGCCATCGACACGGCGTTGATGCCCGACGAGCAGAAGCGGTTGATGGTGATGCCGCCGACGGTGTCCGGCAGGCCGGCGAGCAAGGCGCCGATCCGGGCCATGTTCATGCCCTGCTCGGCTTCCGGCATCGCGCAACCGACGACGACATCGTCGACGCGCGCCGGGTCGAGGCCTGGCACCTGCGCCATCGCGCCCTTGATCACGTGCGCCAGCATGTCGTCCGGACGCACGTTCTTCATCATGCCGCGCGGCGCCTTGCCGACCGGCGTGCGGGTCGCGGCGACGATATAGACTTCCTGAATCTGTTTGCTCATTGCAGAGCTCCTAAGCATTCATTGGGCAATCAAGCCCGTATTCAAATCGGCTGAACTGGTCAGTGCAAAGCAGCTGGAGCTGCGGGAAGGCCGTGGCGCAGGGCAAGGAACGGGGATGGCGAGGCAGCGGAATGGGCTGAAGCCCATGAGCATGCCGAACCAGCCCCGGTGACGCCGCCATGCGCCGCGGAGGCCCGCAGATCAGTTCCGGAGAGGTTTATTGTTCTCCAGCATGTACATGATGCGTTCCTGGGTCTTGCCCTTCTTCAGCAGGCCCATGAAGCGCTCGCGCTCCAGCTTGAGAATCCACTCCTCGTTGACCAGCGTGCCGGCCTCGACATCGCCGCCGGTCACGACTTCGGCGATCTGCACGCCGATGTGGTAGTCGTACTTGGAGATGAAGCCGCCCTCGAGCATGTTCACCAGCTGGCCCTTGATCGTCGCGGCACCGGTACGGCCGGCGACCGGGAACGCCTTGGGCTTCACCGGTGCACGGTAGCCGGTGGCGGCCAGCGCGCGGACCTGCGCCTGCGCAACGAACAGCAGCTCGTTGCTGTTGAACAGCACGATGTCCGACTCGCGCAGGTAACCGATCTGCTGGCCTTCCTCGGCACTGGTGCCGACCTTGGCCATCGCCATTGCCAGGTAGTAGTCCTTGAGTACGCCGAGGATGTCGCCACCCTTGGCTTCGCGGCTGGCGCGCAGCGCGAACTCCTTGCAGCCGCCACCGGCCGGCAGCAGGCCGACGCCGACTTCGACGAGGCCGATATAGGTTTCGACCGCTGCAACGACCCGCGCGCAGTGCATCAGGAACTCGCAGCCGCCACCGAAGGCGTAGCCCTGCGCCGCACCGACCACCGGCACCTTGGCGTACTTGATCGCCATCGACGCACGCTGGAATTCGGCGACCATGTTTTCGATCGCGTCGAAGTCGCCAGTCATGAACGCCGGGCCCATGCTGGCCAGATCGGCGCCGACCGAGAACGGCGCGTCCGGGTGCCAGAGCACCAGCCCCTGGAAGCGCGCTTCGGCGATGCGGATCGCTTCCTGCACGCCGGCAAGCACGCCGGCGCCGATGCAGTGCGCCTTGGTCTTGAACGACAGCACCGGCACGTCGGTCGCTGCCGGCGGCAGCCACATGCGGACGCTGTCGTTCTCGAACACGGTCTCGCCGTAGTTCGGCTCGGCGTCGCCGACGAGTTGCGGCGGATAGAGCTGGCGGCCGTAGACCGGCAGGGTCGAGCGGCCGACCAGCTTGTCCTGCGCGGCGCTGTAGCTGCCTTCCGGCGCGTGCACGCCTTCACGCTGGGCGACCCAGGCCGGCAGCGGCGTCGACGCCATGCTCTTGCCGGCGGCGATGTCGGCGCTCACCGCTTCGGCCACGGCCTTCCAGCCGGCGGCCTGCCACAGCTCGAACGGACCCTGCTTCCAGCCGAAGCCCCAGCGGATTGCGAAATCGATGTCGCGGGCCGAATCGGCGATGCCGTCCAGCAGGGTGGCCACGTAGTGCCACACATCGCGCAGGCAGGCCCAGAGGAACTGCGCTTCCGGATGCGCCGACTCGCGCAGCGCCTTGACCTTGGCCGCCGGGTCCTCGAGCTTGAGGATCGCCTTGACCTCGTCGCTGCCCTTCTGGCCGGACGGCACGTACTGGCCCGCCTTCGGGTCGAGCACGAAGAGGTCGCGGCCTTCCTTCTTGTAGATGCCGGCGCGGGTCTTCTGGCCCAGCGCGCCCTGTCCGATCAGCGCGGTCAGCCACGCCGGGCTGTTGTAATACGCCGCCCAAGGATCATCCGGCAGGTTGTCGGTCATGGTCTTGACGACGTGCGCGAAGGTATCCAGACCGACGACGTCGGCGGTGCGGAAGGTCGCCGACTTCGGCCGGCCCATGCGCGGGCCGGTCAGGTCGTCGACGACGTCGAATCGGATGCCGAACTGTTCGGCGTGGTGGATCGTCGCCAGCATCGAGAACACGCCGATGCGGTTGGCGATGAAGTTCGGGGTGTCCTTGGCGCGCACGACGCCCTTGCCCAGACGGGTGACCAGGAAGGTCTCCAGCGCGTCGAGCTCGGCGGTTTCGGTGCCGGCGGTCGGGATCAGCTCCACGAGGTACATGTAGCGCGGCGGGTTGAAGAAGTGGATGCCGCAGAAGCGGGACTTCAGTTCACCCGGCACGCCATCGGCCAGTTTCTGGATCGACAGGCCGGAGGTATTGGTCGCGAGAATCGCGTGCGGTGCCAGATGCGGTGCGATCTTCGCGTACAGATCGAGTTTCCAGTCCAGGCGTTCGGCGATTGCTTCGATCACCAGGTCACAGTCGCCCAGCTTGGCCAGATCGCTGCCGTAGTTGGCGGCGTCGATCAGGTCGGCGCGCATCGCCGACATCAGCGGCGCGGGCCTGAGCTTCTTCAGGTTGTCGATGGCCTTGAGCACGATGCCGTTGGCCGGGCCTTCCTTGGCCGGCAGATCGAAGAGCACGGTCTCGATCCCTGCGTTGGCGAGATGGGCGGCAATCTGCGCCCCCATGACGCCGGCGCCGAGCACCGCGACCTTGCGGATCTGTTTCTGCGATACGTTAGACATGCATTATCCCCGCGTGGAAAACGCCCCCAAAGGCTGCGGCCGGCCGGCCGCGGTGACGGACGGGTTGCCCCGTCCGCCGTCCTGCCTTAGAAGCGGTAGTTGAGTTGCGCGCCAAGAATGTTGGCGTAGCTCTTGAAGTTGGCCTTGGTCGTCGTACCGCTGCCTGTACATCCGTTGGCCGCCGAGCATTCCTTGTTGTTCATGCTCGCGTCCTGGATGTCGACGTAGGTGTACGCCACGTCCATCGACAGGTTCTTGCTGAAAGCATAGTTGGCGCCGATCGAGTACCAGATCCGGTCGTTGTCCGGCAGCGCGGCAATGCGCTCGGTCTCGCTCGGCACCGGGCTCTGGTCGTAGGCGAGGCCAAAGCGCAGCGTCAGCGGATCGTTGACCTTGTACGTTGCACCCAGCGAGTAGCGGCTGGTGTTCTTCCAGTCCTGCTCGATCACCGCGTCCGGCAGGCCGGTATTGAACTTCAGCCGCAGTTCCTCGAACTTCGAGTGCCAGGTGTAGGTCCAGTCGCCCATCACGGCGAGCTGGTCGTTGATCACCTTGTAGAAGTTCAGCGAGTACGAATCCGGCGTATCGACTTCGACGGTGCCGCTGCCGTTGCGGTAACCCTTGAGCGCCAGATTGCCGATCACGGTCGCGTCGAGCGCGCCAAGGCCCAGCGTGCTCGGACGAGTCCAGTTCGCGTCGCCGTCGAGCTTGTGCTTGATGCTCGAGCGGTAGGCGGTACCGATCCGCAAGGTCGGGTCGACCTGCCACATCGCGCCGAGGTTGAAGCCGAAGCCCCAGTCGGTTCCCTCGTAGTCGAGTTCGCCGTCGTACTGGCCGGTGCCGGCGACGAGCGCCGGGTTCCGCGCAGCCAGCGGCTGGCCGCCGACGACCGTCGCCCCGGCCTGGGTGCCGAAGTCGGCGCGCTTCTTGAACGTGGCGTCCATGTACTGCACGGTGAAGCCGGCGCCAACCGAGAACTGCTCGTTGATCTTGAACGCGAAGCTCGGGTTGAGCGCGATCGTCATCATGTCCAGCGTGTTGCCGTTGTAGCGGCCCACCCAGTTGCTGTCGTACTCGATCGCATCGCCGAACGGCACGAACATGCCAAGGCCGAGCCAGAGCTGGTCATTGATCTGGTGCGAGAGGTACAGCTGCGGCACCGCAACCGGCGACGTCGGATCACCGGGGCTGCTGCCGCTGATCTGGCGGCCGGCCGCGGTCGTGGCGCTGACGTTCTCGGCGTTGATGTGCGGATCGACGATGACCAGACCGCCGGAGATGTTGGTCCCCGGCAGATAGGTCATGCCGGCCGGGTTGTAGTAAATCGTCGTGGCATCCTGAGCCGCCGCGCCCGCCGAATTGGCGACCCCTTGTGCGCTGACGCTCTGTACGCCGAAGTTGTAACCGGATGCGTTGGCCCCGGCCGCTGCCACGACCAGGCTCCCTGCACCAATCATGCGCAACGCAAACGCGATCTGTTTCATTCGTGCTCTCCTTAGACGCAGCAGGGCTGCAAGTATGTTTTTCAATCACTCTTTTCAAACGAGCGATTTATCTATGGTTCGGCACCGGGCGATGTAGTGTCAATAATCACACTACCTATCGCCCTGTTTCGTTGCGCGATCAGATCACTTTGCGATGGATTGCGCCGGAATCGGCCATCGCCAGTTGCGGATCGAAGTCGTCGACCATGATCACTTCACGCTTCAGCCGGCGTGCGCGCTGCACCGCGGCGAACTCGATGTCGTTGATCAGCCCCTTGTTGCGGGCGTCCTCGAGCTTCTCGTGCGCGGTGATGCCGGCGAGCTGGCCCTTGCGCTGCGCGCTGCGCAGCTTGCCTTCGAGCGCCTCGGTCTCGATCACGGCCTTCAGTGCATGCTCGAGCACGCCGACGGCATCGTTCTCGTCCTTCGAGCGATACATGTAGTGCACCAGACGATCCCGCGCAGCCGACGGTTCCATCAGCAGCTTGGCGACGGCGGTACCGGTGCGGTCGCTGGCCGGCTTGTACGACAGGCCGAACGGGAACACCACGCGGCGCATCAGCCACGCCAGCGCACCGCTCGGGTGGTTGGCGAGGAAACCGTTCATCGCTTCCTGGCAGTCGAACAGCGCGGTCTCGACGGCCCAGCGCAGCAGCGGCAGGTCCTCCGCCGGCGCACCGTCGTCCTCGAACTTCTTCAGCGACGCGGTGGCGATGTACAGGTTCGACAGCATGTCGCCAAGACGGGCCGACAGTTTTTCCTTGAACTTCAGGCTGCCGCCGAGCGAGGCCATGCCCATGTCGGCGAGGAAGGCGAACGCCGACGACAGACGGGTGATGTCGCGGTAGTACTGCGCGGTCGGGCCGTTCTTGCCGCCGCCGGCCAGCTTGGCACCGGTCACGCCGAGCACCAGCGCACGCACCGCGTTCGACACCGTGAAGCCGATGTGGCCGATCACGGCGTCGTCGAAAGCCTTGCCGTCGTTGCCCATGGCCGCGCGCATTTCCTTCAGCACGAAGGGATGGCAGCGGATCGCGCCCTGACCGAAGATGATCATCGAGCGGGTGAGGATGTTCGCGCCCTCGACGGTGATCGCGACCGGAATCGCGCCGTAACCGAGCGCCAGATAGTTGCGCGGGCCGGTGCAGACGGCCTTGCCGGCATGCACGTCCATCGCGTCATTGATGGTTTTGCGCATGCGTTCGGTGTTGTGGTACTTGAGGATGCCCGACAGCACCGACGGCTTCTCGCCCAGGTCGAGCGCGGTCAGCGCCAGACGCTGCGCCGCATCCATCTGGTAGGTGAAGCCACCGATCCGGCCCAGCGCCTCGTCGACGCCCTCGAACTTGCCGATCGACATGCCGAACTGGTTGCGGATGCGGGCATAGGCACCGGTGGTGTACGAGGCGAGCTTGCCCGAGGCGACCGACATGGCCGGCAGCGAGATGCAGCGGCCGACCGACAGGCACTCGACCAGCATGCGCCAGCCCTGGCCGACGTAGTCCTTGCCGCCGATGATCCAGTCCATCGGGATGAACACGTCCTTGCCCCAGTTCGGGCCGTTCTGGAACGTCGCGGTACCCGGATAGTGGCGGCGGCCGATGCTCACGCCTTCGTGGTTGGTCGGAATCAGCGCGCAGGTGATGCCGATGTCGTCCTTGTCGCCAAGCAGGTGCTCCGGGTCATAGAGCTTGAACGCCAGACCGAGCACGGTCGCGACCGGGCCGAGGGTGATGTAGCGCTTTTCCCAGGTCACGCGCATGCCGAGCACGTTGTCGTGCTTCTCGCCGGTACGCGGATCGGTGTAGCTGCCGCGGCAGACGATGCCGTAGTCGGGGATGCCGCCGGCGTCGGAGCCGGCTTCCGGGCTGGTCAGCGCAAAGCACGGGATGTCGAGGCCCTTGGCCAGGCGCGGCAGGTAGTAGTTCTTCTGCGCATCGGTGCCGTAGTGCTGCAGCAGTTCGCCCGGGCCGAGCGAGTTCGGCACCATCACGGTCACCGCGGCCGAGCCCGAGCGGGTGGCGATCTTGGTGACGACGCGGGCATGGGCGTAGTTCGAGAACTCCTTCCCGCCGAACTGCTTCTTGATGATCATGCCCAGGAAGCCGTTGTCCTTGATGAACTGCCAGACTTCGGGCGGCAGGTCCTTGGTTTCCTGCGTGATCTGCCAGTCGTCGAGCATCTGGCACAGCGTTTCGGTCGGGCCGTTGAGGAAGGCCTCTTCCTCGGCGGTCAGCTTCGGCGCCGGATAGCTGTGCAGCTTGTCGTAGTCGGGCTTGCCCGAGAACAGGTCACGGTCCCACCAGACGGTGCCGGCATCGATCGCTTCCTGTTCGGTCTGCGACATCGGCGGGGTGATTTTCTTGAAGACAGAGAACAGCGGACCGGTGACGATCGCGCGGCGCAGCGGCTTGAGGTTCAGCACCGCGAGCACGGCAAGCGCGCCCGCGCCCCAGGCCCAGTGCGCGCCTTGCGCGGCGATACAGTAGCCCAGTCCGGCCAGGACCACGAGCGATGTCAGCCACAACGGTGCGCGCCGGTAGGCAAGCACCAGGAAGGCGACCAGAACGACGGCGATTCCGATCAGTGCGGTCATGATGAACTCTCTCCTCTTGAGGGGAAAAGCGGACGTCAGCCGGCGGCCGGGGCATTGAGCCCGGCGACGACGAACGGCAGCAGCATGCGCGCGATCATTTCCGGATCGCGCGCGTTGACGATGGGTTGCGCCATGAACAGACGCAGCACGTTGTTGCCGGCGAACGCGTTGAACAGCGCGCTCGACAGGAAATGGAAACGCCAGTGCAGCTCGAGCTCGGACAGGTGCGGCATCGCCTTGCCCAGCGCGGCGATGTAGCGGCGCGAGACCTCGCCGTAGCGGCGCGGCATGCTTTCCTTCAGCGCCGGGTGCGGCTCGACGAAGGTGCGCGCCAGGAGCTTCACGAAGAGCTGGCCGCCCAGGTCGGGCTCGTTGCCCATCTGCAGCGCGGCATTGATGAAGGCGTGGACGATCTGCAGCGCGCCCGGTGCCGGGCTGGCGCGTTCGGCCTCGTCCAGATGCGAGAGCATCAGTTGCGAGAACGGCTCGGCACGGCGCTCGAACACGGCCTTGAACAGACCGTCCTTCGAACCGAAGTAGTAGTTGACCGCGGCGATGTTGACACCGGCGGCCTGCGTGATCAGTCGCATAGACGTTGCGTGGAAGCCGTGTTCGACGAACAGCTTCTCCGCCGCATCGAGGATGCGCGTCGAGGTTTCGAGTGCTTTGGCCGATTCAGCCATCTTGAGCTCCTTGTGTTTTGTAATCGACCGATCACAATTTCAAACACATGTTTGAAAAGTACGCCTCGCCTTGACCTGCGTCAAGCACTGAAGCAAACGATCGTTTTAATTTTGATGCATCGGCACCACAAATGCACAACCACCCCGAACGGACGGCGGTTTCCGGCGCTTCAACGGCCGGTTTCAGCCGGTCTCGACAGCGCCGTCGACATACAGCCAGCCGGACTGCGGATCACGGCGGAAGCGGCTGCGTTCGGTCAACCGCTCCGCCCTGCCGCCAACTTTGTAGTACGCGGTAAACGCAACCTCGGCGGTGTCGCCGGCCGGCCAGTGGCCGGCCACCGCCAGCCGCAGCCACTTGACCGGCGCCTCGTCGGCCAGCCCCAACGATGCCGGTCGCGTTTCCGGCGCCCACGTCGACAATAGATAAGGCTCGAGGCCGAGCACATAGGCGCTGTAGCGCGAGCGCATCAGTGCCTCGGCATCGGGCGCGGCCCGGCCGGCGTGATACCGGCCGCAGCAGTCGTCGTAGTCGACCCCGCTGCCACAGGGGCACGCGGTAGCCAGTTTGCGTTTGGACATGGATTTCCCCGTTCGCTGCAGCCGCATGGCCGCATCGGTTAAACTGTTGTTTTATGGAAGACGGATTATCTGCGATGCAGCCCTTCCCCGCCCGCGGTGCAATCTTCGACATGGACGGCCTGCTGCTCGATACCGAGCGTATCGCTTGCCGGGCCTGGCAGCACGCAGCCGACGAGCTCGGCGTGGCGATCGCCGAATCGGTCGTGCTCGGCATGGTCGGCATGCATTCGAGCAAGGTCGATGCCTACCTCACCGGCGAACTCGGTGCGGACTTCCCGGTCGACGATGTCCGTACCACGACACACCGTCACTACCTGAAGCTGACCAAGGACCCGATTCCGCTCAAGCCCGGCGTCCTCGAACTGTTCGGCTGGTTCCGCGAGCGCGGCGTGCCGATCGCGGTGGCGACCTCGACGCGCCGCAGCATCGCCGAACACCATCTCAAGGCCGTCGGCCTCTGGCACTATCTCGCCGCCAGCCGCTGCGGCGACGAGATCGTCCATCCGAAACCGGCGCCGGACATCTACCTGGCCGCCGCCGCCGAACTCGGCGTCGACGCACGCGAGTGCTTCGCCTTCGAGGATTCGAACTTCGGCGTCAAGGCCGCCCACTCGGCCGGCTGCCGCGTCGTCATGGTGCCCGACCTGCGCCAGCCCGACGCCCATACGCAGAGCCTGGGCATCCCGGTCTTCGACTCCCTGTACGACGCGCTCGGCTGGGTGCGGATGCAGACGGCCTGATCATGGGCAAGCTGCGGCAATGGCAAGGCCGGCTACTGCGCGACGCGCTCGCCCTCGAGCGTGCCTATCACGCACTCAACACCGGCAGCGACGATCCCGAGGCGCTGCACACGCTGCGCGTCGCCATCCGCGGACTGCGCGCCAGGCTCGCACCATTCGCAGGCAATGTCGCGGTCGACCAGATCCGCAGCGAACTCGGCGCACTCGCCCATGACACCAATGCGCTGCGCGACGACGAAGTCATGCGCGAACTGCTCGCGACGCTGCCCGGCGGCCCCGCGCTGCTGATGCGGCTCCCGGCCTCGCCGGCCACGCACTCGCTGGCCGAAACGCTGGCGCTGCACCGCACCGGCGTCGACGGGCTGCACCGGCGCGTTCGCAACGCGGTGACCGCCTTCACGCGCAGCACCGTCGCCGATGCCGGCCGCCGGCGCACCCGCAAGGCCCGGCGCAAGCTTCAGGCCAGCCTTGCCGCCCTCACCCCGAGCCACCCTGCCATCGAATGGCACGCGGCCCGGCTGCGGGTCAAGAAGGCGCGCTACCTGCATGAGGGCCAGGCGCTGTGGCTGGGCCGGCGCTGGCGGGATTTCGGCAGCCATTGCAAACCGGCACAGGAAGCGCTGGGCCGGATGCACGATCTCGACGTGTTGTGGCTGCGTTACGGCGCGTCGTTCACGCCCGAGCTGCGCGACGCCTGGCAAGCCGCAAGGCAGCAGGCGATGATCAGCGCCGACGCTGCGGTCTGGCGCCTGCTGCGCGCGCTCGGCAAGTAAAAACGGCCCGTCGGGCCGTTTTTTCAATGCTTGCCGGTACTGCCGAAACCGCCGTCGCCGCGTTCACTCTCGGCAAAGTCGTCGACGATGTTGAACGCCACCTGCACCACCGGAACGACGACGAGCTGGGCGATCCGCTCCATCGGCTGCACGGTGAACGCATGGCTGCCACGGTTCCACACCGACACGAAAATCTGCCCCTGATAGTCCGAGTCGATCAGCCCGACGAGGTTGCCGAGCACGATGCCGTGCTTGTGGCCGAGCCCCGAGCGCGGCAGGATCATCGCGGCCAGACCGGCGTTCTCGAGGTGGATCGCGATGCCGGTCGGCACCAGCGCGGTCGCCCCCGGCGCCAGCTCGAGCGGTGCGGTCAGGCAGGCGCGCAGGTCGAGCCCGGCGGCGCCCGGCGTCGCGTACGCGGGCAGGTTGTCCTTGAGGCGGTCGTCGAGGATCTTGACGTCGAGCTGGGTCATGCGGCTTTTCCTTGTTGGGCGCAAAGTTTGGCAATGTGGTCGATCATGCGCCGCGCGACGTCGAGCTTGGGGCCGCGCGGCAGCCGGTGTTCGCCGGCGTCGTCGAGCAGGATAACCTCGTTGTCATCGGCCCCCATCGCCTGCTGAACCAGATTCGCGGCCAGCAGCGGCAGGTGCTTGCGCCGGCGTTTGGCTTCGGCATATTCGAGCAGGTTCTCCGATTCTGCAGCGAAGCCGACGCAGAACGGTGCCCGCTCGCGGCAGGCGATCTTGGCGAGGATGTCCGGATTGGGCGCAAGCTCCAGCGTCAGGATGTGCGCGTCCTTCTTGATCTTGTGCTCGCTCTGGTTCAGCACATAGTAATCGGCGACCGCGGCGACCGAAATGAAGATGTCGGCCGCATCAACCTCGGCCTCGACCGCAACCAGCATTTCCTGCGCCGACTTCACGTCGATGCGCCGCGCGTCGAGCGGCGTCGGCAGGGCCGTCTCGCCGGCAACCAGCACCACCTCGGCACCGGCCTCTCGCGCGGCGCGCGCCAGCGCAAAGCCCATCTTGCCCGAGCTGGTATTGGTGATGCCGCGCACCGCGTCGATCCGCTCGAACGTCGGCCCGGCGGTCAGCAGCACTTTCTTGCCGGCGAGCGGCTTGGGCTGGAATGCCGCCTCAAGCCGCAACATGATTTCCTCGGGCTCGATCATCCGCCCCAGGCCCACCTCGCCGCAGGCCTGTTCGCCGGCAGCCGGGCCGAGGACCGCCACGCCGTCGCCCTGCAGCTGCAGCACGTTGCGCTGGTTCGGCGGGTTCTCCCACATCTGCCGGTTCATCGCCGGCACGACGAACAGCGGGCAGTCGCGCGCGGCGATCAGCGTCGACAGCAGGTCGTCGGCAAAGCCGTGTGCAGTCTTGGCGATCAGGTCGGCAGTCGCCGGCGCCAGCACCAGCGCATCGGCACCGCGGGTCAGCTGGATGTGCGCCATGCCGTTGCTGATTTCGGGCGCCCACATCTGCTGATACACGGGCCGGCCGGACAGCGCCTGGAAGGTCACCGGCGTGACGAAACGCGCACCGGCGTCGGTCAGGACCACGTCGACCAGCCAGCCGGCCTTGACCATCAGCCGCGTCAGCTCGGCCGCCTTGTAGGCGGCGATTCCGCCCGAGACGCCGAGCACGATGCGTTTTTGCTTCATTGCGGGCCCCTGCTTATAACGAGGTTTCTCATCGGAACGAGTTTACCCGAGAAGCATGCCGATCACCGACTGGCCCAGCGCCGAAAGACCACGGGAAAAATTGCTCGCCCACGGCGCCGAAGCGCTGTCCGAGGCCGAACTGCTGGCGATCTTCCTGCGCGTCGGCCTGCCGGGAAAAAGTGCAGTCGATCTGGCGCGCGACCTGCTCAAGCACTTCGGCTCGCTCGCCGCGCTCTTCGCCGCACCGCGCCCGGCCTTTTCGGCGGTCCCCGGCATGGGGGACGCCAAGTACGCGCAACTGCAGGCCGTGCTCGAAATGGCCCGGCGCACGCTGAACGAGGAAATCCGGGGCTCGAGCGCGCTCGATTCGCCCGAGGCGGTCAGGCGCTATCTCGGCCTGCTGCTGCGCAACCGCGACGTCGAGGTGTTCGTCGCCCTGTTCCTCGATACCGGCCATCGGGTGATCGGCTGCGAGGAAATGGCGCGCGGCAGCCTGTCCGAAACGCGCGTCTACCCGCGCGAGCTGGCTCGCCGCGCGCTGGCACTCAATGCTGCGGCGGTGATCGTCGCGCACAATCATCCGTCCGGGCGCGCCGACGCGTCCGAGGCCGACCGGCTGCTGACCCGGCAACTTGCACAAACACTGGCCCTGATCGACGTGAGACTGCTCGATCATTTCCTCGTCGCCGGTCACCGGGTCGAGTCGTTCGCCGAGCACGGCTGGATGTGAATGTCATGGACATGCGTGCCGGCGCCGCCTGAGCAACGCGATGCACCGATCCAACACCCGCTGCGCCACGGCCCCCTGAACACCATAGCCGCCTGTCGGCGCTAAACGCTTGCTTTAATGGACAAAGCCGCAAATCCGGTCATCACTTGCGGTGCCGGTTTGCTGTTGCATTTGCTTCATCCGGGAAAACCCGGATTTGACAGCGTTTCCGGCGCCTACCCATGATGATTTCCAGCATCGTCAAGCACTGCTACGTTCGGTTTGCCCGGCAACTGTGACCGTGCATACCTCGACGCACAACAAACCTGGGGAAGAGAACATGAGCATCGCACGTTACAGCCTGATCGCCGCCGCCGTGCTGTCGATCACCGCCTGCGGCAAGCAGCCGACTCAGCAGGCCGAGAGCGAACCGGCATCGGCCGCCGCCGTCGCGCCGTCGGATGGCGGCGACACGGTCAAGCTCGGGCATGCCGCACCGCTGACCGGCAACATCGCCCACCTCGGCAAGGACAACGAGTACGGCGTGAAGATGGCGATCGACGAAATCAACGAAGCCGGCGGCGCCGAGATCGGCGGCAAGAAGATCAAGTTCGAACTGGTCTCCGAGGATGACCAGGCCGACCCGAAGACCGCGACCACCGTCGCCCAGCGCTTCGTCGACCAGAAGGTCGTCGGCGTCGTCGGCCACCTGAATTCGGGCACGACGATTCCGGCGTCGAAGATCTACTCGGATGCCGGCCTCCCGCAGGTGTCGCCGTCGGCCACCGCCGTCGCCTACACCGCGCAGGGCTTCAAGACCACGTTCCGCGTGATGGCCAACGATGCGCAGCAGGGCAAGGTGCTCGGCGAATACGCCGTCACCAAGCTCGGCGCCAAGAAGGTCGCGATCGTCGACGACCGCACCGCCTACGGCCAGGGTCTGGCCGACGAGTTCGAGAAGGCCGCCAAGGCCTCGGGCGCCGAGGTGGTGAAGCGCGAGTTCACCACCAACCAGGAAACCGACTTCAACGCGATCCTGACCAGCATCAAGGGCGCCAAGCCGGACCTGATCTTCTACGGCGGCATGGACGCGCAGGCCGCACCGATGAAGAAGCAGGCCAAGAAGCTCGGCATCAGCGCCAAGGTGATGGGCGGCGACGGCACGCAAACGCCGGAGTTCATCAAGCTCTCGGGCAGCGACTCGGACGGCATGATCTCGTCGAGCCCGGGCATGCCGAAGGAACAGATGCCGGGTGGCCAGGCCTTCCTCGACAAGTTCAAGGCCAAGTTCGGCACCGAAGTCCAGCTGTATGCGCCGTACTGCTACGACTCGGTCAAGGTGCTGGTCGAGGCGATGAAGAAAGCCGGCTCGACCGAACCGGCCAAGTACCTGCCGGAATTGTCGAAGATCGAATATCAGGGCGTCACCGGCAACGTGTCGTTCGACGACAAGGGCGACCTGAAGAACGGCCCGATCACCATCTACCAGGTGAAGAGCGGCAAGTGGGAAGTACTGGAAGTAGCGGGCGGCGCGGCCAAGTAAGCGCCTCCCCCGACAAGGCGGCGTCCGCGGACGCCGCTTTTTTATTGGCGGCGACGCAACACCTGTTGACGTCGCGGCCGGCCGGCGACGCGCAACGCGGGCAGACTGACTAAGGTGGTAGCAGCATTCATCGAGACCGCCATGCCGCCATTCGATTCAGCAATGACACCGTCGGAGGCCCTTGCCCGGCTGCATTTCGCCGATGAAACCCAGCTGGTCCGGCGTCTGCTGCCGCTGGCAAGGCTGTCTACCGACGAAGACACGCTGCTGCAGCGCTATGCACCGCTGATCACCGAACAGCTGCGGGTGCAGCGGCGCAGCGGCGGCGGGATCGACGCACTGCTCGCGGGGTTTCCGCTCGACAGCGACGCCGGCCGGGTGCTGCTGACGCTGGCCGAAGCGCTGCCGCGCATTCCCGATACGGCAACGGCCGACCGGCTGATCGCCGAGCTGCTCCATGATGCGGACTGGCGGCGGCCGATCCAGTCACAATCGGCCTGGCTCAGGCTGGCGCGCTGGACGCTCGGGCACGCCCGGCACTGGAGCGAAAGCGATACGACCGAGCCGCTGGTCCGCTTCGGACTGCGTGCGGCGCTGCGCGAGCTCGGCCGGCACGTCGTGATCGCCGAAGACATCGACACCGCGCTGGCACGGCGGCGCGCCGGGTTCGACTACTCGTTCGACATGCTTGGCGAAGCCGCACAGACGCAGGCCGACGCCGAGCGCTACGAAGCCGCCTACCGGCAGGCCCTGCTGGCCGTCGGCGCCAGCGCCCACGGCGCCGGCATCTCGATCAAGCTGTCGGCGCTGCACCCCCGCTACGAGCCGCGCCAGGCCGGGCATGTCCACGAGGAGTTGTGGCCGCGCCTGCTGGGTCTGACGCAACTGGCCCGCCAGCTCGACATCCCGATCACGATCGACGCCGAGGAAAGCGATCGCATGGCGCTGACGCTGTCGCTGTTCGAGCGCTTGCTCGCCACACCGGTGCTGGCGGACTGGGACGGCCTGGGTATTGCCGTGCAGGCCTACCAGAAGCGCGCACTGGCACAGGTGGACTGGCTGGTCGAGCGCGCACGGGCCTATGATCGCCGGATCGCCGTCCGCCTGGTCAAGGGCGCCTACTGGGACGGCGAAATCAAGCAGGCCCAGGTCGAGGGCTGGCCCGATTACCCGGTGTTCACCCGCAAGTCGCACACCGACGTCTGCTATCTGGCCTGCGCGCGCCGGCTGTTCGAAGCCGCCGAGACGGTCTGGCCGCAATTTGCCACCCACAACGCCTACACCGCGCTGGCGATCCACGCAATCGCCGACGGCCGGGATTTCGAA
Organism: Jeongeupia sp. USM3; assembly: GCF_001808185.1. Classification (NCBI taxonomy): domain Bacteria; kingdom Pseudomonadati; phylum Pseudomonadota; class Betaproteobacteria; order Neisseriales; family Chitinibacteraceae; genus Jeongeupia; species Jeongeupia sp. USM3. The sequence goes on from NZ_CP017668.1 coordinate 819,913, forward strand.
TACCAGTGCCTGTACGGCATGGGCGAGGCGTTCTACACGCTGCTGCCCGGTCACGGCCTGCACCATCGTTGCCGGGTCTATGCCCCGGTCGGCGAACATGCACTGCTGCTGCCCTACCTCGTTCGCCGCATGCTCGAGAACGGTGCCAACACTGCCTTCGTCCACCAGTTGCTGGCCGGCGACGAGCCGGCCCCGGCAACCAGCGACCCGCTGGCCGATGCGCTCGCCCATCCCGGCCCGGCGCTGCCGCCGCCCACGGCGCGGGTCGACGGCCTGGCGCATGCGCCGGGCGTCTGCTGGGCCGACCGCGACGCGGTGCAGTCGCTGCAAACGCGGCTGGCCGCGCCCGTCGACGATACGTTCACCGCGGCGCCAACCCATCAGGCCCCGAGCGCGACCCGCAGCGGCCGGCCGATCTTCAACCCTGCCCGGCCGGACACCGTGCTCGGCCACGCGGTCGACGCCGGCGAAGCCGATGTCGATCTGGCGCTGCGCCGGGCGCTCGCCATCGCGCCGGTCTGGGCGCAGACCCCGGTCGCCGAACGCGCCGACTGGCTCGACCGGATCGCCGGGTGCCTGACCGCGCAGCGCGACCCGCTGCTCCAGCGTCTGGTGGCCGAAGCCGGCAAGACGCTGCCCGACGCACTCGGCGAATGGCGCGAGGCGGTCGACCTGTGCCGCTACTATGCCGCCACCGCCCGCCACGACTGGGCCGGCCATGCGCCGGTGCCGCTGGGGCCCGTTGCCGCCATCAGCCCGTGGCACTTCCCGCTGGCGATCTTCGTCGGCCAGATCGCCGCCGCACTCGTCGCCGGCAACCCGGTGATCGCCAAACCGGCCGAAGAGACGCCGCTGATCGCGGCCTTCGTCGTCGACCTCTGCCATGCGGCCGGGCTGGACCGGGACGTGCTGCAGCTGCTGCCCGGGAACGGCCGGGTCGGTGCACTTCTCGCCGCCGACCCGCGCGTCGCCGGCGTGCTGTTCACCGGCTCGCTCGAGACCGCCCGCGCCATCCATCGCAATCTGGCCAGACACGAAACACTGCGGCCCCTGGTTGCCGAAACCGGCGGCATCAACGCGCTGATCGCCGATACCTCGGCCCAGCCCGAGCAGCTGATTCGCGACGTGCTGGCCGGCGCGTTCAACAGTGCCGGGCAACGCCGTTCGGCGCTGCGGCTGCTCTGTCTGCCCGAAGCCACCGGCCCTGCGCTGCTCGCCAGGCTGCGGGCGGCGATGGCCGAGCTGCGGCTTGGCGACCCCGCCACGCTTGCCACCGACCTGGGCCCGCTGATTTCGGCCGCCGCCACCGGGCATGTCCATGCCGCCACCGCCGCACTGCACCGCGCCGGCTACCCTGCATACCAGACCGGCCGGCTCGAACAAGTGGCCTCCACCGCCTTCGCAGCGCCGACGCTGATCGAGATCGACCGTCCCGATGCCTTGCCCGGCGAGATCTTCGGCCCGGTACTCGCGGTACTCCAGTACGGTCCGGCAGCGCTGCCGGCGCTGCTGGGCAACCTCGACGCGCTCGACGCCGGTCTGACGCTGGCCGTCCACAGCCGCAGCCCGGGCTTTGTCGACACGGTGCTCGGGCAGGTGCAGGCCGGCAATGTCTACGTCAACCGTCACCAGATCGGCGCAGTCGTCGGCTCGCAGCCGTTCGGCGGCCAGCGGCGAAGCGGCACCGGGCCCAAGGCGGGCGGACCATGGCTGACGTGGCGGCTCACCCAGGGCGGTGACCCCTGCCGTACCGGCGTCATCGACGCCGGTACGCTCGTGCTGGCAGAGCGGCTGCGCGAACTGGCGCGCGGCTGTGCCGCCGACGAGGCCGCCGCGCTGATCGCCCTGATCGACGACTGCGCCGCGCGCAGCCCCGTAGGCCGGACCCGCGCACTGCCCGGGCCGACCGGCGAGCGCAACACGCTGGGCTACCGGCCACGCGGGCTCATCGCCTGCCACGCACGCACCGTTGCGGCCCGGCGGCAACAGCTGGTTGCGGTCGTACTGACCGGCAACACCGCGGTCCTGGCCGAATCGGCCGAGCTGCTCGCCTGGCGGGCGGCGCTCGGCGAACGCTGCCGTCTGGTGGCCGATCCCCTCGCACTGCCGATCGCCGCCTGCCTGTGCGCCGCGCAGCCAACTGTCGCATTCAAGCAGCACCTGGCCGAACGCAGCGGTGCCATCGTCGACGTCGTCATGCCAACGGCAAGCGGGCGCTACCCGCTCTACCGGCTTGTCAGCGAGCAGGCAGTTTCGGTGAATACCACGGCGACCGGCGGCAACGCGGATTTGCTCGCGGCCGCAGAATGAAACCATCGTTTGAATCGACGCCGGAGCACGCGACTGACGGGTCCGTCAGCGCACGCCGAAGCGCGATGCCAGCGTACTTGCGGGAGATTGTGCAAGTAAGGGAAAGCCGCAGGTATTGACGGCTTGACGCGCCCATGTAAGTTTCCACCACCAACTGCTACGGTAATAATCACGTAGAACTGCACCGCTCGGCCTGTCCGGTCACAAACCGCCCAGGCCCGGTGACAGCCGCGTCCCACCGGATACGGCCGGGGCCAGGATCGCCAGATCCGCTGCCCGCCCAGGCTGCAACTTGCACACATCGAGGACACTACGGTGGACATTTTCCTGCAACAACTCATCAACGGCCTTGTCGTCGGCAGCATTTATGCGCTGATCGCACTGGGCTACACCATGGTGTACGGCATCATGCAGCTGATCAATTTCGCCCACGGCGAAATCGTCATGATCGGCGCTATGGTCACGATCACCTGCATCAACATGCTCGTCGGCGCCGGCGTCGACCTGCCCGGGCCGCTGCTGCTGCTCGCCGGCCTTTTGATGGCGATTCCGGTATCGATGCTGCTCGGCTTCACGATCGAGCGGGTCGCCTACCGGCCGCTGCGCCGCGCACCGCGGCTGGCGCCGCTGATCACCGCGATCGGCGTGTCGATCGTGCTGCAACAGGCGGCGATGCTGATCTGGGGCCGCAACTACCGCCCCTTCCCGCAGATCCTGCCGACGACGGTGCACGACTTCTTCGGCGCGGCAATCACCGACCTGCAGATCGTCATCGTCGTCCTGTCGCTGGTGCTGATGGCCGGGCTGTTCTGGCTGATCGAGCGCACCAAGCTGGGCCGGGCGATGCGGGCGACCGCGCAGAATCCGGACGTCGCCGGGCTGATGGGCGTCAACATCAATACGGTGATCTCGATGACCTTCATCATCGGCTCGTCGCTCGGCGCCGTCGCCGGCGTGATGGTCGCCGCCAACTACGATCAGGCCCACGCCTACATGGGCTTCATGATCGGCCTGAAGGCGTTTACCGCGGCGGTGCTCGGCGGCATCGGCAACCTCGGCGGCGCGGTCGTTGGCGGCCTCCTGCTCGGCATCATCGAGAGCCTGGGTTCGGGCTACCTCGGCGATCTGACCGGCGGCTTCCTCGGCAGCCACTACAAGGACATCTTCGCCTTCGTCGTGCTGATCGCGGTGCTGGTGTTCCGTCCGTCCGGCCTCTTGGGCGAACGCGTCGCAGAACGCGCTTGAGTACAGGGAGAACACGATGAATTCCAAAACCCAGATCATTGTCTACGCCGCGCTCGCCGTGGTGCTGGCGGTGCTGCCGTGGGCGGTGACCGGCGGCTTCGAGAACGGCAAGTCGTGGCTGCGCGCGGTCGACTTCGCGCTGCTCTACATCATGCTCGCGCTCGGGCTCAACATCGTCGTCGGCTTCGCCGGCCTGCTCGACCTCGGCTACATCGCCTTCTACGCAGTCGGCGCCTATTCGTTCGCGCTGCTCAACTCGCCGCATCTGGCGGAAGTACTGCCGGCCTGGCTGATGAACCCGCCGCTGCTGGTCATGCTGCTGATCGCCGCCTGCGTCGCCGGCGTGTTCGGCGTGTTGCTCGGTACGCCGACGCTGAAATTGCGCGGCGACTATCTGGCGATCGTGACGCTCGGATTCGGCGAGATCATCCGCATCTTCCTGAACAACCTCGATCGCCCGGTCAACATCACCAACGGACCGCAAGGCATCAACCACATCGCCAAGGTCAACATCGCCGGCTACGACCTCGGTCGGCCGATCGAATGGCTGGGGCTGCGCTTCGAAACCGTCCATCTCTACTACTACCTGATCCTGGCGTTCTGCTGCCTGATCATCTTCGTCACCCTGCGCCTGCAGCGCTCGCGCATCGGCCGCGCCTGGGTGGCGATCCGCGAGGACGAAATCGCCGCCAACGCGATGGGCATCAATACCCGCAACGTCAAGCTGCTGGCCTTCGCCATGGGTGCGAGCTTCGGCGGCGTATCGGGCGCGCTGTTCGCGAGCTTCCAGGGCTTCGTTTCGCCCGAGTCGTTCGTGCTGATGGAGTCGATCATGGTGCTGTGCATGGTCGTGCTCGGCGGCATGGGCCACATTCCGGGCGTGATCCTCGGCGCGATTCTGGTGTCGATCACGCCGGAAGTGCTGCGCGACGTGATCAACCCGCTGCAGTCGGCGGTGTTCGGCAAGCGCGTCTTCGACCCGGAAAACCTGCGCATGCTGATCTTCGGCCTGGCGATGATCATCATCATGCTGCTGCGCCCCGAAGGGCTGTGGCCGTCCAAGCGCCGCGCCCGCGAGTTCCACGAGCATGACGAGGAGGCCAAGGCATGAGCGAGCCGCTGCTGAAAATCGAAGGCATCCACAAGCGTTTCGGCGGGCTGCATGCGCTGAACGACGTCGCGCTGTCGATCAACCCCGGCGAAATCTACGGGCTGATCGGCCCCAACGGCGCCGGCAAGACCACGCTGTTCAACGTGCTCACCGGGCTCTACCAGCCCGACGAAGGCAGCTTCACCTTCGCCGGCCGCAACCTGTTCCGCCAGAAGCCGTACGTCGTGGTCGAATCGGGCATCGCCCGGACCTTCCAGAACATCCGGCTGTTCGCCAACATGACCGCGCTCGAGAACGTCATGGTCGGCCAGCACGTCCGCACCGCCGCCGGCGTGTTCGGTGCGGTGTTCCGCGGCCCGAAGGCGCGTGCCGAGGAAGCGGCAATTGCGCAAAAGGCGCAGGAGCTGCTCGACTACGTCGGCATCGGCAAGCGGCATGACGAGTTGGCCCGCAACCTCAGCTACGGCGACCAGCGCCGGCTCGAGATCGCCCGTGCGCTGGCAACGAAGCCGACGCTGCTGGCGCTCGACGAGCCGGCCGCCGGGATGAACCCCAAGGAGACCGACCAGCTCAAGGCGCTGATGGAGAAGATCCGCGGCGATGGCGTCACCATCCTGCTGATCGAGCACGACGTGAAGCTGATGATGGGCCTGTGCGACCGGATCGCCGTGCTCGACTACGGCAAGAAGATCGCCGAAGGCATCCCCGAACAAGTGAAGAACGACCCGCGCGTGATCGAGGCCTACCTCGGCGTCGCCCCGGAATAAGAGAAACAGCCATGAACCCGCTTCTCGACATCAAGGACCTCAAGGTCGCTTATGGCGGCATCCACGCCGTCAAGGGCATCGACCTCAACATCAACAAGGGCGAGCTCGTCGCGCTGATCGGCGCCAACGGCGCCGGCAAGAGCACCACGCTGAAGACGCTGGTCGGCATGGTCAGGCCGGCTTCCGGCGAGATCCGCTTCGACGGCAAGCCGACCGCCAAACTCGCGCCGTACGACTACGTCGGCCGCGGGCTGGTGCTGGTGCCCGAAGGCCGCGGCATCTTCGGCCGGCTCACGGTCGAGGAAAACCTGCAGATGGGCGCCTACGTGCGCAACGACAAGGCCGAGATCGCCAGCGACATCGACCGCGTCTTCGGCCTGTTCCCGCGCCTGAAGGAACGCCGCGCCCAGCTGGCCGGCACGCTCTCGGGCGGCGAGCAGCAGATGGTGGCGATCGGCCGGGCGATGATGAGCCGGCCCAAGCTGCTGCTGCTCGACGAACCGTCGATGGGGCTGGCGCCGATCATCGTGCAGAAGATCTTCGAGATCATCCGGATGATCGCCGCCGAGGGCGTGACGATGCTGCTGGTCGAGCAGAACGCCAAGCTGGCACTGCAGACCGCCGACCGCGGCTACGTGATGGAATCGGGCCGGATCACGCTCGCCGACAGCGCGGCCAACCTGCTTGCCAACGAGAAGATCCAGCAAGCGTATCTGGGCGAGTAAACTCGCTCTGCCTTGCCACCACGGGCCGCGCGATGCGGCCCTTTTTCTTGAGCCGACCATGTCTACCGCCGCCTTTGTCGCCAAAGCCGTACTGTCCGCGCTGCTGCTGCCGCCCACGAACGGGCTGGTCCTGATCGTCGCCGGCGCCTGCTGGCTGCGCCGCCGGCCGTGGCTGGGGCGCGGACTGATCGGCACCGGCGTGCTGCTGATCTATGCCTTGTCGACGCCGCTCGTCGCCAATGCGCTGATGCGCGCGCTCGAGCCGGCGCCGCTGGCCCCTGCGGCACTGAAGCAGGCCGACGCCATCGTCTGCCTCGGCGGCGGCAAGCGCTTCGGCGCGTATGACGAACCGGGCGGCGAGGCGGTCAACAATGCCACGCTGGTCCGGCTCCGCTACTGCGCGCGCCTGGCCAGACAGAGCGGGCTGCCGCTGCTGGTTTCCGGCGGTGCACCGGTGGGCGGCGTCCCCGAAGCAATGCTGATGGCCCGGGTGCTGAACGACGAGTTCGGCGTCCCGGTCCGCTGGGTCGAATCCGCGTCGGACGACACGCTCGACAACGCCCGGCTGAGCGCGCGGATGCTGCTGCCGCAGCACCGGCGCATCGTGCTGGTCAGCCAGGCCTGGCATTTGCCGCGCGCTGCGCCGGCCTTCGCCGCCGCCGGCTTCGCCGTCACGCCGGCCGGCACCGACTATGCCAACCGAGAGCCATTCGGCCCGCTGTCGCTGCTGCCCAAGGATCGTGCGCTCTACGCCAGCAGCGTCGCGCTGCGCGAGCTCGTGGGGCTGGTTTGGTACAGCATCGGGCGCGGCTGAACGGCGAGCGCCTCGAACGGGCATACAATCTGCCCAGCCCTGAAGCCACAGGGATGAGGAGAGGAGACAACAATGATCAAGCCCCTGTCGGTGCTCGCGGCACTGGCCCTGCTGACCGGCTGCGAACCCGCGCCGGTCGCGCCGAAAGTCGCCAGCCCGGTCGCCGAAGCACCGGCCGCCCAGCCGGCTAATACGACGGAAGCCCGTCACGCCAACCCGCTGCTGAACGTGCCGCCCGACGTATTCATGACCGTGATCGGCGATTGCGGCGACAAGCTGTTCGGCAGCAAGCCGGACGCGTCCGCGACTCAGGACTGCATGGCGGCAATCCGCGCCGCAGCCAGCCAGGCCGGGCTTGGCGACATCAGCGACATCCAGCTGGCCGACCCGTACATCGGCGAACGCTGGCGCAGCGAAATCGCCAGGCACTGACGAAAAAAAAACCCCGCCAAAGCGGGGTTTTCTGCTGCTGGCGAGGCTTATTGCACCTTGGCCTTCGAGACGAGGTCCTCGACATACTTCTGGACCTTCTGGCCCTGCATCTCGCGCTGCAGTTCCGGCTTCACTTCCTCGAAGCTCGGGCCCTTGGCATCGCGGGTGTCGTCGAGCTTGATGATGTGGAAGCCGAACTGGGTCTTCACCGGGGCCTGGGTGATCTGGCCCTTGGAGAGCTTGGTCATCGCGCCCGAGAATTCCGGCACGAAGCTGTTCGGGTTCGCCCAGCCCAGATCGCCGCCCTTCTCCGCGCTGCCCTTGTCGAGCGAGTTCTTCTTCGCCAGCTCGGCGAAGTTCGCGCCCTTCTTCAGCTGGGCGATGATCGCGGTCGCCTGCGCCTGATCCTTCACCAGGATGTGGCGAGCGTGGAACTCCTTGCCGCTGAAGTTGGCCTTGATCTTGTCGTACTCTTTCTTGAGTTCGGCGTCGGAAATCGGGTTGGCCTTGACGTAGTCGCTCACCAGCGCGCCAACGAGAATCTGCTGACGGGCCATGTCGATACGGGTCTGCACGTCCGCGTTCTTGTCATAGCCCTTCTTCTGCGCTTCCTGGTACATCGCTTCGTTGCGGACCAGGTCTTCCTTGATCTTGGCGCGCAGTTCCGGCGAGTCCTTCTGGCCGCGCTCGGTCACCTGCTTGACGAAGAAGTCCATGCGGCTGTCGGGAATGGCCACGCCATTGACAGTGGCCACATTGCCGGCGAAGGCGACACTCACGGCCAGGCCGAGCGACAGTGCAATCAGTTTGGGTTGGCGCATCGAAAACATCCTTTGTGATGGTTCGTGATGGTGAAGTTGGTGATGATGCTTAATTGCTTTTATTTCAAAGCTCATCCGGCGTCAGCGCCTTGAGGCTGAGCGCGTGGATACGGTGCGGCATCAGATCGCCGAGCAGCGCGTACACCTTGCGGTGGCGCGCGAGCGAATTGAGGCCGGTAAACTGTTCGGAGACGATCAGGACATCGAAATGGCCGCCGCCCGCGGCGGCACCGGCGTGGCCGGCGTGCGCGGCGCTGTCGTCGTGAATGTCGATCGCCTCGGGTGCCAGTACGGCAAGCCGGGCGCGAATCTCGTCTGCAAGTGTGGCGGTCATCAGCACGTCAGGGTAACACGTACTTGAACGGCTTGACGACGACCGACACATAGACGCCGGCCGCCCGGTACGGGTCGGCGTCGGCCCAGTCTTGCGCCGCGGCCAGCGATTCGAATTCGGCGACGATCAGGCTGCCGGAGAACCCTGCCGGCCCCGGATCGGCGACGTCGATCGCCGGAAACGGCCCGGCCAGCACGAGCCGGCCGTCGTTCTTCAGCGCTTCGAGCCGTGCCAGATGCGCCGGCCGTGCCGCCAGCCGGTCGGCCAGGCTGTCGGCCTTGTCGGTCGCGATGATTGCGTACAGTGCCATCGGGATTACTCCTTGCCCTGTTCCGGCGCCGCCTCGTCGAGGTAGCGGCTCAGTACCAGCCCCTGTCCGAGCACGAACAGCAGCGTCAGGCCCAGCGTGCCGAAGAGCTTGAACTTGACCCAGATGTCTTCGCTGAAGTGGAAGGCCACGGCCAGGTTCAGCACGCCCATCGCGGTAAAGAACGCCGCCCAGGCCAGGTTGACCCTGTCCCACACCGGTTGCGGCAGCTGCAACTGCTGGCCCATCAGCTTCTGCATCAGGTTCTGCCCGCGCAGCCACCTGGCGCCGAGCAGCACGATGGCGAACACCCAGTAGAGGGCCGTCGGTTTCCAGAAAATGAAGGTTTTGTCATGCAGCAGCAGCGTTGCGCCGCCGAGTATCGCGACCAGACCGAAGCTCAGCCACAGTGTCGGCTCGACCTTGCGCCAGCGGAACCATGAATAGACTACCTGCGCGCCGGTCGTCACGATGGCGACCGCGGTCGCGGTGAACAGATCGTGGGTGATCGAGTAGGTGCCGAAGAACAGCAGGATCGGGAACAGGTCGAAGAAGAACTTCATTGGCATGCCACTGGCTGCAGAATGCGGCATTATGCAGCGGCGACTTCGGCAAAAACAAGCCAAAATCTACCCCGCCGGGCCGGGAACTTCCTGCCGTCGGGCGAAAAAAAAGCGCCGCGGGAAGGCGGCGCTCAAATACCACTGGAGATACACGAAGCATCAGCTTGCGAAACCAATAGTGCGCCACCGGTACGGCAGGCGCCTTGATCGCGGTCAAGTTTGCATTCGGCGCCCCGAAATGAAAAAACCGGATCGCGTCGGCGATCCGGTTTTCGGCATGAGGTGGCGAGCCCGACCCCCGGCACTGGCATCAAAAGCTGTGGCTGCTTCCTTCCGGACCTGACCAGGTTCACCTTCTAGCCATGCGGGGAGACCCGCCATAGAGAGAGCGACTATACCACGCCGCCGACCGCGAGGGAATCCGCCTCGCCGCACTCGCCGACCCAGCCGGTGACGAAGGCGCGCCCTTGTTCTGCCAGACCCGGCAGCAGCAGCACCGCGTGCAGCTTGGCCAACGCAGCCTCGGGCGTCATCATGCCGCCGTCGATCAGCCCGCCGTCGGCCGACGCCGCATACAGCCCGGGGCGGGTGCGCCCCCTGGGGCAAAGCGTCAGATTGACGACCGGTATCCTTGCCGCCAGCCCGGCCAGCACCCGGCGCAGCCCGGCGTCGTCGGGCAGGTTGCCGCTGCCGAAGCTCTGCAGCAGCAGTGCGTCGGGCGGATCGCGTTCGAGCGCACTCGCCAGCCAGGCCGGCGTGCAGCCCGGCGCCAGTTGCACGTGCAGCACCCGGGCCGTCGGGTCGAACGGCATCACCGCCGCCATCGCACCGGGCACCTGCAGGCGCGCTGCATCGAGCGCCCAGCGCCCGTCCGACCACGCGCCCAGCGGCGCCTCGTTCGGTGCGGCAAAAGCATCGTCATGATCGCAATCGAGCTTGCGCACCCGGCAGCCGCGCCACAATCGGCCCGCCATGACGACGCCGACCTCGGCGAACGGCGAATCCGCGCGAAGCAGCGCCAGCGCCGCGGCGACATTGTCCGGCGCGTCGCTGCCCGGCTCGAACCACGGCCGCATCGCCCCGGTCAGCACCACCGGCTTGCCGAGCCCTCGCAGTTGCAAGGCCAGCGCCGACGCGGTCCACGCCAGCGTATCGGTGCCGTGCAGGACCAGGAATCCGTCGAACGCGTCCCGGTGTGCAGCAATGTCGGCGGCGATCCGGTTCCAGTGCGCCGGGCCCATCGCACTGGAGTCGAGCAGCGGCTCGTATTCGACGAGCTTCGCATCGGTCGCCAGCGCCTGCAGCGGCCCTGCCAGCGCGCCGGCCTCCGGCGCCAGACCGCCCGGGCCGGGCCGCATGCCGATGGTGCCGCCAGCGTAAATGACCAAGATAGGCATGTTGACCTCGTCCCGAAGCGGGTGCTGTGGTTAAAATTGCGTTTTGCTTTCGATCTGCAGCCATGACCATCGTCGACAACCGCAAGGCGTTTCACGACTACTTCATTGAAGAACGCTACGAAGCCGGACTCGTGCTCGAGGGCTGGGAAGTCAAGTCGGTCCGGGCTGGCCGGGTGCAGCTGAAGGAATCCTACGTCAGCTATATCAAGGGCGACTTCTGGCTGCTCGGCGCGCACATCTCGCCGCTGTCGACCGCGTCGACCCACGTCCTGCCGGACCCGACCCGCATCCGCAAACTGCTGCTCAAGGCCAGCGAGATCGAGAAGCTGTCGGTCAAGGTCGAGCGCGCCGGCTATACCGTCGCCGCGCTGAACATGCACTTCACCCGCGGGCGGATCAAGCTCGAGATCGGTCTCGCCAAGGGCAAGAAGCAGCACGACAAACGCGAAACCGAGAAAGAGCGCGAATGGCTGCGCGAGAAGCAGCGGCTGCTGCGCGCCAAGTAAACCAAGTTGAAACCGGACGGCCCGCTCTGCGGGCCGTTTGCATCAGCGCGCCTTGTCGCCGATGCGGCTTTCCTTGCCGGACAGCAGGCCGCGGATGTTCTGGTGATGCCGTGCGATCAGCAGCACGGCAATGAAACCGACCGAATACCAGTACGCCGGCTCCGGCATCCACCACCACGCCAGCAGCGGCGCGATCAGTGCGGCAAGCAAGGCTGCCAGCGATGAAATCTTGAAGCCCTTGGCGACGACCAGCCATACCGCCAGCACGACCAGACCGACGCGCCAATCCAGCGCCAGCAGGATGCCCGCCGCAGTCGCAACGCCCTTTCCGCCCTGGAAACGGAAGAACACCGGCCACATGTGGCCGAGCGCGACGGCCACCGCCGCCAGTGCGATCGCCGTATCGCCAAGCCCCAGCACCGGCGCGGCACGCTGCGCCAGCCAGACTGCCAGCCAGCCCTTGAGCGCATCGCCGGCCAGCGTCAGTGCAGCGGCCTTCCTGTTGCCGCTGCGCAGCACATTGGTCGCCCCTGGATTGCCCGAACCGTAGCTGCGCGGATCGGCCAGCCCCATCAGGCGGGAAACGATCACGGCAAACGACAGCGAACCGATCAGATAGGCAGCAAGGACAAGCATTAGCGAGGACATGGGCAATCCACTACAATCGCGGGCTTGGCATTGTAAGGCATTGCGGGGCGCGCGCGCCAAACGCCGCACACCACACGATATGGACATCATCTTTCTTCACGGCGTTCGCGCCCAAACGCTGATCGGCTGGTACGACTGGGAGCGTCACGCACCGCAGGACGTCCTGCTCGATCTGGACATCGGCCTGCCGTCCGCCCGTGCCAGCGTCTCCGACGACCTGGTCGACACGATCGACTATGACCTCGTCACCCAGACCCTGCGCAGCGAGCTCGCCAGCCAGCACTTCCAGCTGCTCGAGGCACTGGCCGAACATATCGCCCACCTGCTGCTCGGCCGCTTCGGCGCGCCCTGGGTCCGGGTGTCGGTCACCAAGCCCGGCATCCTGAAGGACGTCGCCCGCGTCGGCGTGACGATCGAGCGCGGCCACCGCAGCTAAAACGCATCAGCTTTTTGCCGAAACTGTCATGCCGTATTGAACTTGTCCGGTATCATCCCCACTAAGAGTGGCAATAGTTCACAAACCCACGACCACAAAGGGATACCGGTATATGACAACCCGGCCGATGCACCAGCACCTGCTGCTGGGCCTTCTGACGATTTCGCTGTTCGCAAGCCCGCTCGCCGAGGCCAAGCGCCTGGGCGGCAGCCGTTCCACCGGCATGCAGCGGAGTACCGCACCCAAACAGGCGCCGCAGGCGCCCATGCAACAAGCTGCGCCTGCCCCCGCGCAGACGCCGGCCCAGCAACCTGCCCGCAGCGGCGTCGGTACCGCGCTGGCCGGTGCAGCCGTTGGCGCCGCCGGCGGCTACATGCTCGGCAAGGCGCTCAACGCATCCGGCTCGGCCGAGTCGGAAAGCGGCGGCTTCCCCTGGGGCTGGATCCTGTTGCTTGGCGGTCTCACCGCCGCCGGCGTGATGTACATGCGTCGCCGCAACCGCGCCGCCCCCAGTTACGGCCCGGTACCGGCCGCCGCAGGTGGCGCAGCCAACTGGAAAGCCCAGCAGCCGGCACCGACGGATCGCGTTTTCCGCATCGGTGAAGGCATGGGTGCAACGGCACCGGTGCAGGCCATCACCCGCCTGCCCGACGGCACCGAAAGCGCCGCCTTCCTGCGCCAGGCCCGTGCCAGCTTCCTGCACATGCAGGCGCTGAACAGCCCAGAGCAACTTGAGGAGCTGCGCAACTACCTGACGCCGCAGATGTTCGACACGCTGCAGGCCGAGATCGGCAGCAACCAGGATCTGGCCGAGTTCCCGGAGCTGCAGGTCGAGTTGATCGACACCGGCGATGACAACGGCCAGCTGGTTGCCAGCGCACGCTTCTCCGGCAAGGTCAGCGAATCGCTCGGCGCGCCGGCCGTACCGTTTGCCGAAGTCTGGCACTTCGTCAAACTCAAGCCGAACGATCCGCGCTGGGTGCTTGCAGGCATTCAGCAGGTGAACTGAGTCCCGGCATACGACGTAATTGGCATATGTCAACGCGAAATCGGTCGATTTCGCTTACAATCAGGATCAATCACCCCGATACCCGTTGACAATGCCAATTTCATCGCGACTCGCCCTACTGTTATTGCTGCTGCCATTAACGGCCTGTGACCAAGTCACGGGCCTTTTGAATAAACAGCAGGACAACGGCAAGGCGATCGGCGCGGCATGCCGGCACAGCGGGCGGGCACTGGAAGATTGCTACCTTCGCAATCCAAGAGTCGCCAAGGCCGACATTTATGCGGGCTGGAAGGAAATGAACGAGTACATGCTCGCCAAGAAAATGGATACCGTCCCCGCCCCGACGGATTCAACCGATCAGCCGCCGGCAGAACACGCCAGCGGCGTCGCATCGGTGCCACACAACGGCGCCAGTGCAGCCAATACCAACAATTAAAAAGCCATCCAACAGAATAGGGCTTCAAGGACATCTACCTTATGGAACACTCGCTGAAAACTTTTCTGGCCCAGTTGCCGATTTTCGAAGACTTCTCCGACTCCGACCTCGACATCGTCTTCAACGCCGCGGTCAAACGCCAGCTCCCCAAGGGCACCTTCCTGTTCCGCGAAGGTGATCCGGGCGAAGCGATGTACGTGCTGGTCGAAGGGCGGACCCGTTCGTTCACCAGCGACAACCAGGGCAAGGAGTTCGTCTTCACCATCGGCGAACCCGGCGACGTGTTCGGCGAGATCTCGATGCTCGACGAAGAGCCGCGCTCGTGGTCGACCCAGACCGAGGAAGACTCGACCTTCCTGATGTTCACCAAGCAGGACTTCCGCACCGCGATCGACACCTACCCGCAGCTGAAGGACAAGCTGATCCTCAACCTCGCGCGGATGATCCGCCAGCTGTCGACGACGATGAAGAACCTCGCGCTGCTCGACGTCTACGGCCGCGTGCGCGCGCTGTTCGAGACCATGATCGTCGAAATCGACGACGTCACGATGATCTCCGAACCGCTGACCCAGCAGGCGATCGCCGACCGCGTCGGCTCGTCGCGGGAAATGATCGCGCGCATCCTCAAGGAGCTGGTGTTCGGCGGCTACGTGCGGCTCGAGAACAAGCGCATCATCATCCTGCAGAAGCTGCCAGAGCGCTTCTGACCCCCCCCGAGCGGGCAAGCAGGAAGCCGGCCGCGCGCCGGCTTTTTTCATGCCGATCGCCGGCAAACGCCCGCCGGGTATAATCGGCCTTTTGCTACCCGTCGTCGCCATGACCGAACTGGACCACGCCGTTGCGCTGCTGCGCGAGGGCGAGCTTGTCGCCATCCCGACCGAAACGGTCTACGGCCTTGCCGCCGACGCAGCCAATCCGGCGGCCGTCGCGAAGATTTTTGCCCTCAAGGGCCGGCCGAGCGACCACCCGCTGATCGTTCATATTGCAGGTACGGCGCAGCTCGACGACTGGGCGACCAACATCCCCGCCGACGCACGCCGCCTCGCCGACGCGTTCTGGCCGGGACCGCTGACGCTGATCCTCAAACGCCAGCCCCACGTGCCCGACGCCGTCACCGGCGGCCAGGATACCGTCGGCCTGCGCGCACCGGCGCACCCGCTGGCGCACGCGCTGCTCGAACAGTTCGGCGGCGGCCTCGCCGCGCCGTCGGCCAACCGCTTCGGCCACGTCAGCCCGACCACCGCGCAGCACGTGCGCGACGAATTCGGCGATGCCTGCCCGCTGGTGCTCGACGGCGGCGCCAGCCCGGTCGGCGTCGAGTCGACCATCGTCAGCCTCGTCGACGACACCCCCAAGCTGCTGCGCCCCGGTGGCGTCCCCCGCGAGGCGATCGAAGCGGTGCTTGGCCGCAAGCTCGAGCACCACCAGAGCAACAAGACGGCGAAAATCCGTGCCTCCGGCCTGCTCGACTCGCATTACGCCCCGCGGACCCCGCTGATCCTCGGCCCACTGCCCAGCCTGCTCGACGAAGCCGCCCGGCGCCTCGCCGCCGGCGAACGCGTACTGCTGCTGCACCGGAGCGCCATCGGCACACCTACCTCAGGTATCGCGCACCAGCAACTCGCCCCGGATGCCGCGCACTTCGCCCGCGAACTCTACGCGCTGCTGCGCCGCCATGACCGCCAGCACGACGTACTGCTGATGGAAGCGCCACCGCAGTCGCCCGAGTGGCTGGCGGTCAACGACCGGCTCAAGCGCGCAGCAACCACGCGGCTGGATTGACGCCGACTGTCGGTGATTCGCCGACGCCGGCCGGCAGCTTACAAGTAATCATTGCCCTGTATTGACAGGGATCTTTATCATGTCTTCGTCCCCCCAAGAAGGGACGGGAGGAAGACATGAAAAGAATCCAGGGGTTCACCCTGATCGAACTGATGATCACGATCGCGATCATCGGCATCCTCGCGGCCATCGCCCTGCCCAGTTATCAGGATTACGTGCGCAAGAGCCGGCGTAGCGACGGGCATGCAATGGCACTCAAGATCGGCCAGCAGGAAGAGAAGTGGCGCGCCAATAATCCGGCCTACAGCAAGGATTTCTCCACACTGAACTTGAGTGCGACGGCCGGCACGCTGACGCTGGCCAGCGAGAACGGCCATTACACGATGTCGGTTCACGCTAATAATGACGCGAGTTGCAGCGGCGACCTTGCCACCGATGGCAACAGAAGCACCGCCTACTGCATCAAAGCCGTCGCACAGGGACGGCAGTCGGCCGATACCACCTGTGCGACGATGTACTACAAGATTCAGAACGGCAATACCAGCACTACGCCGGCAGCCTGCTGGAGCAGGTGATGGTCACCTTGCACATACAACGCGGATTTACGCTGATCGAATTGATGGCGACCGTGGCCGTATTAGGTATTCTGCTGGCAATCGGCATACCTTCCTTTACCGATTTGTTGAACAGAAAGCGACTTGAATCCGTCGGCAACAACACGCTATCACTGATTGCCTACGCCAAATCGGAAGCGCTGAAGCGCAACGTCGATGTCACCCTGCTGATGACGCGAACCAGCGCCAGCGACTGGCGCATCCGTGCCGCCCTTCCCGCTCCCGCGGCCGATGCCGACGGGATTTGCGATGCCGATACGCCTTGCGACTTGCGCACCATGGCCGCGGCAGAGGTGCCGAGTGTGCAGCTCGCAGAGTTGAGCACACAGTTCAACAACACCGTTCTCGACCCGATTCGCTTACTGCCTGCATTTCCGGACGGTACGAGCACAGCACGGGGATTGACCTATGAGATCGGCCGTTATCAGCTCCGTGCCGAAATGACCATCACCGGCTTGACCCGCCTTTGCATACCTGAGGGCAAACCCGGCTTTGGCGGGTATCCGGCATGCTGATCCGAATGCGCCGACAGTCGGGCTTGTCATTAATCGAGCTTATGATTGCGATGGCAATCGGGCTGCTACTGCTCGGTGCTGCGGCCGCCATCGGCCTGAACAGCCTGTCCGGCAGCAGGGATGGGCTTCGCAGCATTGTGCTGCAGCAGGAGCTGCAGTCGGTGATGACCATCGTCACCCGAGAATTGCGTCGCGCCGGCTACAACGCGCTGAGCACCGACGATCCGAGTGATACAAGCAGACAGTTCCGCAAGATCTGGTTCGATGCGCCAGCCACGGGCGGTAGCAATGACTATACGTGCGCAGTCTTCCGTTATGACCGCGCCGTCATCCCGCTTGGTGGCGCCGCGCCGACCGGTGCCGGCGTAGTGGTGGCTGGCGAAGTCACAGGGTTCCACTTCGTTCAGACCGACACCGGCACACCGTCACGGAGCAACCGGCTTTTTCTGCTGACTGCCGCCCCCGATATCGGTGTCAGCGACTGCGACGGAAATGGATGGGAAGCACTCAATGATCCGGAACGGCTCAAGATCACCAGATTTACCATCGTGCCCAGTACGATCACCCCCAGCGCAAGCGCTGTGAATCTGGTGCAAAGCGTAACGGTGACGCTGACCGGCCAGGCGGGAAACGGCCCTGAGTCGCGAACGCTGACCGAAACCGTGCAACTCCGAAACCTTCCGGTGCCGCAATAATGGCCGATTACCGCATGCACAGGCAGGCTGGACTGGCGACCTTAGCCGTAACGCTGATTCTGGTATTCATTGCCACCACTGCGGCGCTGTATGCCAACAAGAATGCCTTCGTCTTTCAGAAAAGCTCGGCCAATCACTATCAGCACCTCAAGGCATTTGAGGCGGCAGAGGCCGGTGCAAACGAACTGGCAGCACGGCTCCAGGCTGATGTTGCATTGCTCACGGACAACGTTCCGGGCAATGACGGGAACACAGTGCTACTGCAGAAGGCCGCCAGCAGCGGCGGAGCGAGATGCGCCAACGGTGCGATTGACTCGGCATACATATTCAAAAGCAGTTATTCCAACTACGTTGCCGGCGTATCCCCGGCAAGCGACCGGTACAGATTCGCTGCAGGCAGGTATTTTTCCAACGCACTTCCGCTGCTGACCGCGTCTGCGGGCGTCAATCCGGGTCTGGCCTATCGCGCCCAGGCTTTTCTGGATGGCGGAACGGTTTCCATCGTCAGCGAAGGCTGCGCCGACGATGCCACGGCCACGCCGTCGATCACCGCGCCGGCCTGTGCCAATGACGGCCCCAAAGCGCAGGTCAGGACGCAAATCAAGCTGCCTGCCATGATCAATACCGGCAACAATGCCCTGATCAACAAGGGCTATATGGACATATTCGGTGCAGTCCATGTGGCCCCCGACGCTGGCGCCCCGACGCCCAACTGTGATGTCGTCACCGGCGGAACACTGACTCATACCGGTTCCGCAGGGTATCAGCAGACCAGCGTTCCGGAAATTGCCGGCCTCAGCAGCGACAACTTCTTCAAGATGATATTTGGCGCCGATAAAGCCGCGGTCAAGGCCAATGCTTCGGTCGTCACCCCCACCACTGGCTGCCCCGCCATTGCCGCTGGTACGTCAGTGCTCTGGATAGAAGGAAACTGGACACTCACATCGGGATGTACCCTTTCCACTGGAAATCCGCTGGTCGTCATCGTCAATGGCAATCTGACCCAGAATGGCGGCGAATTGCAGGTCACCGGATTCCTGTATGCCCAGAACGTAAACCGGAACACCCAGATTACGGTCAACGGAGCTGCGGCCTTCGATGGCAACATGGATGGCCTCATCCCCAACGGCCCCGCCGACGGCAACGCGACGCATGCCGCCTATGGCAGTACGGCCATCTACTATAACCCGGACAAATTCAAGGTCGCCCCCCTGACCCAAGGCAGCGGTGTGGCCGGTAGTTGGGTCGATTTCTGATGGGCACTGCGATGTCAAAGCAAAACGGTTTCAGCCTGATCGAGGTACTGATTTCCGCCGTCATCATCGGCGTTGCGGCAATTGTCCTCGCTCGCTTTCAAGGCGAAATGATGCGTGGCACGATGCTGGCCGGCGAACGCAATGAAGCCGTTTTCCTCGCGCAAACGAAGCTGGAAGAGGCACGGCAGGCGATGCTGCAAACGGCTGGCGCGGTCGCGGCCGGCGCGACAACGGTCACCGGGCGCACGACGTCATTTACGGTGACCACCGCCGTAGGAGCTGGTGCAGCGAGCAATCGTGTCCAGGTCACGGTTGCTTGGACCGATGCGCAGAATGCAGGCCAACGCGTCGTCGTCATGAGCAACGTGCCGCATAACGCGGGCGCAGTGGCCGCACCGCCATCCTGACCAA
The DNA here is from genome assembly GCF_001808185.1 of Jeongeupia sp. USM3. Classification (NCBI taxonomy): domain Bacteria; kingdom Pseudomonadati; phylum Pseudomonadota; class Betaproteobacteria; order Neisseriales; family Chitinibacteraceae; genus Jeongeupia; species Jeongeupia sp. USM3. Next base: position 839,047 of record NZ_CP017668.1, read on the forward strand.
TCCGACGGCGGTGCGCGATCTTGTGAAACTTGAAGCGCTCGCCTCGGTCACCACTGGAATGGCTTGGCTTCCTTCCCATGGGCGCCAGCTGTTTTTTTTACTGCGCCGAAGCGCGCTGACGGCACGCCAGGGCGCTGGGAAGAAAAGGTATCTACCGACACATTTCTCGTTTAAGATACCGCCCTTTCCGGGACGTCCAAGGCCGGCAACGTGGGGGGAAGCTCCTCCTTCGCCAGAGGCGCCGCGCCCCATTTACCTCAGCGCCTCAGGCCGGGTAAAGCGCCTCCTCGCCGTCCCGTGCCGCCAGCGCAGCCAGTGCTTACAAGGACACTCGCATGCGTTTCTACTTCCCCGTCGTCATCATCGACGAAGACTTCCGCTCCGAAAACACCAGTGGCTCCGGCATCCGCGAGCTTGCCGCGGCGATCGAGGCCGAGGGCATGGATGTCATCGGCTACACGAGCTACGGCGATCTGACCAGTTTCGCGCAGCAGCAGAGCCGCGCGGCCGGTTTCATCCTGTCGATCGACGACGAGGAGTTCGGCGGCGGCACGCCGCAGGAAACCCAGGACGCGCTGAACAGCCTGCGCACCTTCGTCGCCGAGATCCGCCGCCGCAACCCGGACATTCCGATCTATCTGTACGGCGAGACGCGCACCGCGCGCCACATTCCGAACGACGTGCTGCGCGAGCTGCACGGCTTCATCCACATGCACGAGGACACGCCGGAGTTCGTCGCGCGCCACATCATCCGCGAAGCGAAAAGCTACCTCGACACGCTGGCGCCGCCGTTCTTCCGCGCGCTGACGCACTACGCGCAGGACGGCTCGTACTCGTGGCACTGCCCGGGCCACTCGGGCGGCGTGGCGTTCCTGAAGTCGCCGGTCGGCCAGATGTTCCACCAGTTCTTTGGCGAGAACATGCTGCGCGCCGACGTCTGCAATGCCGTCGACGAACTCGGCCAGTTGCTCGACCACACCGGCCCGGTGGCGGCGAGCGAGCGCAACGCCGCGCGCATCTTCAACTGCGACCACCTGTTCTTCGTCACCAACGGTACCAGCACGTCGAACAAGATCGTCTGGCACAGCACCGTTGCACCGGGCGACATCGTCGTGGTCGACCGCAACTGCCACAAGTCGATCCTGCACGCGATCATGATGACCGGTGCGGTGCCGATCTTCCTGACGCCGACGCGCAACCACTACGGCATCATCGGGCCGATTCCGCGCAGCGAATTCGAGCCGGAAAGCATCCGCAAGAAGATGCTCGCCAACCCGTTCTGCCGCGAGAAGCTCGAAGCCAATCCGGATGTGAAGCCGCGCGTGCTGACGATCACCCAGTCGACCTACGACGGCGTGATGTACAACGTCGAGGAAATCAAGGGTCTGCTCGACGGCGAGATCGAGACGCTGCATTTCGACGAGGCCTGGCTGCCACACGCGGCGTTCCATGACTTCTACGGCGACTACCACGCGATCGGCGAGGGCCGGCCGCGCTGCAAGGATTCGATGGTGTTCTCGACCCAGTCGACGCACAAGCTGCTCGCCGGCCTCTCGCAGGCGTCGCAGATCCTGGTGCAGGACGCCGAGGACAACAAGCTCGACCGCGACATCTTCAACGAGGCGTACCTGATGCATACGTCGACGTCGCCGCAGTACGCGATCATCGCCTCGTGCGACGTCGCCGCGGCGATGATGGAAGCACCGGGCGGTACCGCGCTGGTCGAGGAATCGCTGGCCGAGTCGCTGGAGTTCCGCCGCGCGATGCGCAAGGTCGACGAAGAATACGGCGCAGACTGGTGGTTCAAGGTCTGGGGCCCGGACGACCTGACCGACGAAGGCCTGGACCACCGCGACGCGTGGATGCTCAAGGCCGGCGAAGCGTGGCACGGCTTCGGCGACATTGCCGAAGGCTTCAACATGCTCGACCCGATCAAGGCGACGATCCTGACGCCGGGGCTGAACGTGCACGGCGAGTTCGACGAGAGCGGCATCCCGGCCGCCATCGTCAGCAAGTACCTGGCCGAACACGGCGTGGTGATCGAGAAGACCGGCCTGTACTCGTTCTTCATCCTGTTCACCATCGGCATCACCAAGGGCCGCTGGAACACGATGCTGACCGCGCTGCAGCAGTTCAAGGACGATTACGACAAGAACACGCCGCTGTGGCGCTGCCTGTCGGAATTCGTCCAGCAGTATCCGCAGTACGAGCGCGTCGGCCTGAAGGATCTGTGCCAGCAGATCCATGGCATCTACAAGGCGCGCAACGTCGCGCGGCTGACGACCGAGATGTACCTGTCGGACCTGACCCCTGCGATGAAGCCGGCCAAGGCGTTCAGCAAGATGGCGCACCGCGAGATCCAGCGCGTGCCGATCGACGAACTCGAAGGCCGGATCACCGCGGTGATGTTCACGCCCTACCCGCCGGGCATTCCGCTGCTGGTACCGGGCGAGGTGTTCAACACCACCATCGTCGACTACGTGCGCTTCGTGCGCGAATTCAACGCCCGCTTCCCCGGCTTCGAGACCTACATCCACGGCCTAGTGATCGAGGATGTCGGTGGCGACAAGCGCTACTACGTCGATTGCGTGGTCGAGTAATCTCCGCCCGCGACCAGAAAGCCGCCCTACGGGGCGGCTTTTTCTTGGCCGCTACTTTTGCGACAGGATCCAGTTGGCCAGCTGTTGCGCCTCGGCGTCGGTCACTGCGGCCGGCGGCATGACCATGCTGCCCCAGCTGCCCGAGCCGCCCTTGCGGATCTTCGCCGCCAGTTTCGCCGGCGCCGCCTTGTCGCCGCGATAGCGGTCGGCAACCTGCTTGAAACCGGGGCCGACGATCTTCTGCGTCACGCTGTGGCACGCCATGCAGCTCTTGCTGTTGGCCAGTTGCTGCGGCGTCTGCGACCAGACCGGCGCAGCCGCCAAAAGGGCGAGACAGGCAAGGAGACGGATCGGCATGGCGGGCTTCCGGGGAGAATGAGAAGCGATGACGTTAACACGGCCGCCCGGGTAGCCGGTCGCGCCAGATCAAGGTTTTGTCGCGCCCGCCAGCGACCGTCCCGCGGACGCGGCTGGCGACGGCCGGCCGGCTTGCCTATGTTGGGGCATTCGCCCAGCTGGAGACGACGGGATGAACGCTCCGAGCATGCCTTGTCGGCCAGTCACGGCGGCGGACTGGCTGGATCGCTACCACCGGATTCGCGCCGAAACCGAAGCACTGGCGGCACCGCTGTCACCCGAAGACCAGACCGTCCAGTCGATGCCCGACGCCAGCCCGACCAAATGGCACCGCGCCCACGTCAGCTGGTTCTTCGAACAATTCCTGCTCCAGCCGCATCTCCCCGGCTACCGCTGCTTCGATCCGCGTTACGCCTTCCTGTTCAATTCCTACTATGTCTCGGTCGGCCCGCGCTTCGAGCGTCCGCAGCGCGGGCTGATCACCCGGCCGTCGGCCGGCGAGGTCGGCGACTACCGCACCCATGTCGACCGGGCCATGACCGCGCTGCTCGGTGGCGCATCCGATGCCTTGCTGCACCGGATCGCGCCGGTGCTCGAGCTGGGATTGCAGCACGAGCAGCAACACCAGGAACTGATCTGTACCGACATCCTCCATGCGCTGTCGCACAATCCGCTGTACCCGGCTGCCCGCGAGGGTTGGCGCTGGCCGGTGCCGGCAACGGCCAGTACGGAAGCCATCGCGCTGCGCGCCGGCGCCCATCCGGTCGGTCATCGCGGCGGTGGCTTTGCCTTCGACAACGAAACGCCGCAGCACACGGCCTGGCTGCAGGATGCGGCCGTCGCCGCACAACTCGTCAGCAACGCCGACTGGCTGGCCTTCATCGCCGACGGCGGCTACACCACGCCGGCGCTGTGGCTCTCCGACGGCTGGCCACTCGCGCAGCAATGGCAGGCGCCGCTGTACTGGTGCCGGATCGACGACGTCTGGCACAGCCACACGCTCGGCGGCCTGCGCGAGATCGACCCGTGCTTGCCGGTCTGCCACATCAGTTACTACGAGGCCGACGCCTTTGCCCGCTGGGCCGGCCAGCGCCTGCCGACCGAGGCCGAATGGGAGGCCGCCGAGGCCGGCGGCGCGCTCGGCAATGCCTTCGGCCACGTCTGGCAGTGGACGAGCAGCGCGTATTCACCCTACCCCGGCTACCGGCCGACGACCGGCGCGCTCGGCGAGTACAACGGCAAGTTCATGATCAACCAGCTGGTGCTGCGCGGCAGCTCGTGCGTGACGCCGCGCGGCCACGCACGGCCGAGCTACCGCAACTTCTTCTACCCGCACCAGCGCTGGCAGTTCAGCGGGCTGCGGCTCGCCCGCTGAACAGACTGCCGAACGGACAAGGAGACGCGCATGGACGCATTCATGGCCGATGTGATCGCCGGACTCGGCACCAGACCGAAGCGCCTGCCGCCCAAGTACTTTTACGACGCGGCCGGCGCCGAGCTGTTCCTCGCGATCACCGAACTCGACGAGTACTACGTGACCCGGACCGAACTCGACATCCTGCGGCAGAACGCGACCGGGATCGCCGGCCATATCGCCGAGGGCAGCGTGCTGGTCGAGTTCGGCAGCGGCGCCAGCACCAAGATCCGCACCCTGCTCGACGCGCTGCCGCGGCTTGCCGCCTACGTACCGGTCGACATCTCGACCGAGCTGCTGCATCAGGAGGCCGTCGAGCTCGCCCAGGACCACCCGACGCTGCCGGTCTACCCGATCGCGGCCGACTTCACCGCCGATTTCGCCCTGCCCGCCGAGCTGGCCGGCCACCCGAAGGCCGGCTTCTTCCCCGGTTCGACGATCGGCAACTTCGAGCCGCACGAAGCGGCAAACTTTCTGCGTACGGCCGCGCACATCCTCGGCCGCGGCGCGGTCTTCATCGTCGGCGTCGATCTGGAAAAATCGCCGGAGACGCTGCACGCCGCCTACAACGACGCTGCGGGCGTCACCGCCCGCTTCAACCTGAACATGCTGACGCGGCTGCAGCGCGAACTCGGCGCCACGCTCGACCCGGCCGCCTTCCGCCACCACGCGTTCTACAACGCAAGCGAGTGCCGGATCGAGATGCATCTCGTCGCGACCCGGGCGCAGACGGTGCGCGTGGACGGCTGCGTGTTCGAATTCGAACACGGCGAGACGATCCACACCGAGAACAGTTACAAGTACACCACGGCGCGCTTTGCCGCGCTTGCCGCCGGCGCGGGCTGGCAGGTCGAAGCGAGCTGGACCGATCCGCAGGGGCTGATGTCGGTGCAGCTGCTGCGGCACGGCTGACCCGCCCCGCGCGCCGGACTCGCCGCCAGCGGAGCACCCGACATGGCCGAACCGAAGAAGCCCTCGAGCTGGTGGCAGACGCTGCCGGGCGTACTGACGGCACTCGCCGCCGCCGTCACCGCAATCACCGGCCTGGTCGCGCTGCTGTTCCAGTACGGCGTGCTCGGCGGCAAAGCCCCGCCCGGCGCGCCGCCGAGCGGGGTAGCAGCAACGCCGTCGCCGAATCAAGGTGCCACGGCCAGCGCAGCGCTCCCGGCGCCGGCAACGGCCCGCGCCTGGTCCGATGCGACGGCCGTCGTGCTTCACCGCGACGGCACCCTGACCCGCTTTCGCGCCGGCTCGTTCAGCAATTGCATATCGGTCGCTCACGACATTCCGCTCGACTCGGGGCAATCCGTCCCGTTCGAGCGGATGGCCGGTTTCGACGTGCTTCACGCCGACGACCACGCGTCGCCGAATGCCAAGGCCAGACTCAAGATCGAACTCGTCGACGGCACCGTGCTGTCGGGAACGGCCGATGCGAACTGCGACCTGTTCGGCTACAACGAGGTCGGGCGATTCAGCACCTATTACGACCGGATCCGCAGCGTGCGCTTCGAACGCTGATGCGGAAGCGTCGCGCGATCGTCACACCGGCTGGCGCAAGGCCTTACAATCGCAGCTGAACCACTACTCCGGCCAGGCCATGGATTACTTTCCGCTTTTCCTCAATCTCCGGCGCCAGCGCTGCCTGATCGTCGGCGGCGGCGACGTCGCGCTGCGAAAGGCGCGTCTGCTGCTCGCCGCCGGCGCCGAACTGATCGTCGTCTCACCCGACCTCGCCGACGAACTGGCCGCGCTGCGCGACCGTGGCGAGATCACCCATGCGCAACGCGAATTCGACCAGGCCGACATCGACGGGATGCGGCTGGTGATCGCGGCGACCGACGACGAAGCCGTCAACGCGCAGGTGCACGCCGAGTGCGAGGCCCGCAACGTCCTCGTCAACGTCGTCGACACCCCGGAGAAGTGCCGCTTCATCGTCCCGTCGATCATCGACCGCGCGCCGCTGATGGTCGCGATCTCGACCGGCGGCGCCGCACCGGTGCTCGCCCGCCAGCTGCGCGCACGCATCGAAGCGACGCTGCCGCACGGCTATGGCGTACTTGCAAGGCTGGCCGGCGCGCTGCGCGAACGGGTCAAGACCCGTTTCGGCGACGAACGCGCCCGCCGGCGCTTCTGGGAAACCGCCCTCGAAGGGCCTGCGGCCGAAAAGGCGCTGGCCGGCAACGAGGCCGGCGCAATGGCCGAGCTCGAACAGCGCCTCGCGCATAGCGACGCCGCCGCGCTGCAGCGCGGTGCGGTCTACCTCGTAGGTGCCGGCCCCGGCAATCCGGACCTGCTGACCTTCCGCGCGCTGCGGCTGATGCAGCAGGCCGACGTCGTGCTCTACGACAACCTCGTCGCCCCCGCGATCATCGAACTCGTCCGCCGCGATGCCGAGCGGATCTACGTCGGCAAGAAATCGAACAACCACGCGCTGCCGCAGGAAGACATCAACCGGCTGCTGGTCAAACTGGCACTCGACGGCAAGACGGTGCTGCGGCTCAAGGGCGGCGACCCGTTCATCTTCGGCCGCGGCGGCGAGGAAATCGAGGAACTGGCGGCCGCCGGCGTCGACTTCGAGGTCGTTCCCGGCATCACCTCGGCGTCCGGCGCGTCGTGCTACGCCGGCATCCCGCTGACCCACCGCGATCACGCCCAGTCGGTGACCTTCGTCACCGGCCACCGTCGCGGCGACGCGATCGAGCTCGACTGGCCGAGGCTGGTCAGCCCTTCGGAAACCGTGGTGATCTACATGGGCGTGAAGCAGGCACCGCACATCTGCGAGCAGCTGATCGCCCACGGCCGCGATGCCGGCACCCCGGCCGCCATCGTCGAGAAGGCGACGACGGCCGAGCAGCGCGTGCTCACCGGCACGCTGGCGAGCCTGCCGGCACTGATAACCCGGCACGGCATCAAGCCACCGGCGCTGATCATCGTCGGCTCGGTCGTGAGCCTGCACGGCAAGCTGGGCTGGCGCGCCCCTTCGGCCTAGCAACTGTTCAAGCCCGGTTCAGTCAGACAATAAAACAGCGGCTTGGTACGGCCTTCCCGCCGGCGGGTTTTCGGGAAGAAAAGCTACGACTCCCACTCCGGCGATCGGATGGCGACCTTCAGCGGATGGCAGGCAAAAGCCCCGCGCCTTGAGGGGCGCGGGGCTGTTGACGCAGGCAATCGGCTCGACCGGGTGATGGCCTGCACCACCCGCTGACGGCTCATCCGGCAGGATATGCCTGGGTTGATGGCGCCCTGCCCGTGCTACCTGCACGCCCCCTTGTTGCTCCAGAGCGATGGCGTCGTCGCCGGCGCCCAGCCTGCCCCGACATGGGCCACGTGCGATACCGTGGCCTGGTAGCGGACGCCGCCGTATTCGACCAGCGTACCGACCTGATACGCGCTGCCTTCCTGCCACGGTGCCGGACAACTTCCGCCGGACGGCGTCGGCGTCGGCGTCGGAGTCGGAGTCGGAGTCGGCGTCGGCGTCGGCGTCGGCGTCGGCGTCGGAGTCGGAGTCGGAGTCGGAGTCGGAGTCGGAGTCGGAGTCGGAGTCGGAGTCGGAGTCGGAGTCGGAGTCGGAGTCGGAGTCGGAGTCGGAGTCGGCGATGGTGCTGGCGTGGGCACCGTGCTGCAAGTCCCCAGATCCTTCCACGGTTTGCCTTCGCCGGCATTGCCCGCCGGATTTTCGTTCTGCGTCCACCACTTGGCCGAATAGCTGCGCCCGTTGTAACTCACCGTGGCCCCGCCGTTGTACGCGGTGCCGGCCACCCAGGCCGGTGCGGTGCAAGCCGATGGCGTAGGCGTAGGCGTAGGCGTAGGCGTAGGCGTAGGCGTAGGCGTAGGCGTAGGCGTAGGCGTAGGCGTAGGCGTAGGCGTAGGCGTAGGCGTAGGCGTAGCAGTGTATTTTGGCTGCTGCCACAGTCCTGCCACGGCAATCATCGACAGCAGGCGGATCGAGTCCGAATAGTATTCGTTGACCGGCGCCGCCGCGATGCGCGTCCACAAGGCGTTGAGCCAGGCCTGGTTGCCACTCTCGATGGTGGCGCTCACCGCAAACGGCGCCGCAAACGCCATCTGGAAGTACGGGTTCAGCGCGGTGCCGTCCAGCGTGTAGCCGCCGTAAATCCGGCCCGGATCGCCGCCGGTTGCCGTGGTACTGACCCAGCGGTTCAGCGCCTGCAGCAAGGGCAGCGCGCGCGTGTCGCCATTGATCAGGTAATCCAGACTCAGGCGCCAGGGCACGCGGCAGTTGTTCCAGCTGTAATTGCCGTCGTTGGCCCCTTCCAGGAAGCCGGCGGGCGCCGGCCTGTAATCCCCCCCCTGCTTGACGATGAAATCGGGCAGCAAGCCGGTGTTCGGCCCGTGAGCGCGGAACACCGAATCGGCAATGGCGTAGCTCTTGTCGAGCACCGAGCGCCACCGGGCATCGCCGGTTGCCTCGTGAAACGCGCGCAGGTGGTTGAACATCAGGTCCGAACCACGCAGGCCCTTGCCATAGGTCGCATCGGCGTCGCTGACCCAGTCACCGAGCTTGAGCGTCCATTCGGACTGGTTGACCACCTTGTCCATCAGCGCGTTGATGGTCTTGAGGGCTTCGTCGCGATAGTTGATTGCCCCGCCCGAGCCCCAGATCCGGTCGGCCAGCAGCAAGGCATAGGCCGCGTCGAGATCGCCGTCGGTCGCCGAACTCTGGCCGTCGGTATCGACCAGCCGGTTGCCCGACAGCGACTGCGCCCAAGCCATCAGCCACGGGCTGTTGAGCGTCGGGTGGGCACGGTAATAGCGGAACAGCGCGTCGAACGTGGCCCTGGCCTGCGGGTCCCGCGCCGCCATGTGCGTCACCGCCAGCATGCCGAACCCCTGTCCTTCCGACACCACCTGCTTGCCGGTGTCGGCGCCGAACCAGACATAGAGCCGGCCGCCGTCCTGCGGGTCCTGGCGCAGATAGCGCGCCTTCCAGGCCGAATAGGCGGTGTCGACCTGATTGAGCATCTGGTACTGATCGACCACGGCGGGCGTGATCGTGCCCGCTACGTAAGCCAGCGCAGGGCTGGCCGGGAACAGCGCGAACTGGCCCACGGCCAGCATCAGGACAACGGTTCTTTTCAGGCGGGGTAACACCGGATGCGCTCCTCTCGACACGTTTGCCGCGCCCGGTGACCGCACCGGCGCAAGCAAATCAGATTTTGGAAAGCACATTGTCAGTGAACTGGAAAACGGCTCGCGGACCAGACCGACTTCCGTCGGCTTTTGCAGGATGGCCGGGGGCGGTGTCGTTTTTTGCACCGGCGTCGCCATCGCCACACGCCGACGGCACCCGGCCATGGCGTCCCGGCGGGACGGCCTTAAAAGCGGAGATCAGCGAAAGGAAATCAGCAGGTTTCCGGACTCGCGAGGCGTGCCCTGGAAGCCGGCCAGTTGCGCGCCGCGATTTCGTCGGGACGCGGTTCGGGCCGGAGAGCTTCTTAGAAAACAAGAAGGGCTTGCGGCATATGCTCGCAAGCCCTTGCATTTGATTGGTGCGCCCGACAGGGATCGAACCTGTGACATTCAGCTTAGGAAGCTAGTACTTCCACATCCAAGACAGTCTCAGGTTATTTTGAAGATAAAAATAAATCACAACAATTTCAATGAACTAGGCAGATTCATTGTCTCATGAGATCTAGTATCGTCCCATATGAGCGTACCATTTTGTCGGGGTACATGTCGGGGTACAGCTTCCTCCTTGAGGGCATGGGTATGGCAAACGAAAACAGGTTGACCGAAAAAACGCTAAAAGCGATCAAGACCGCACAGCACGGTGAGCGCGTCAATGACGGTGGCGGACTGGTTGGACAAGTACGCGGCAGTGGCAGCGTGAGTGTGTCATTCGTCTACCAATTCCGCAGTCCTGATACCAGCAAGCAGCGTGAAATCGGTTGCGGAGCTTGGCCCGTTGACTCGTTGGCAGAAATCCGCGCACGTCGAAACACCTACCGCGAGCAGGTGCGGAACAAGATCGACCCCATCGAACTACGTCGCCAAAACCAAGCCGACCTCGAAGAGGCGAGACGCCAAGAACATAATCGACGCCTCGCCGCTCAGCGCGAAGCCGATGCCGCCGCCAAAGCCGTTGCTGCCGAAGCCGCCGCACCCACGATGAACACGCTGTTCGCGCAGTGGGATGAGCTACACGGTGCAACATTGGATGCTCACTGGAGGGCCGTCCGGCAATCGCACTGGCGGTGTCATGTCGCGCCTGTTATCGGCCTATTGAAAATCAAGGAAGTGGATACCAAGCCGTTGCTGGATCACCTCGATCGTATGCGGCTGGACGGCAATGCGGTGACAGCAAACAAGGTGCTGACGTTGGTGCGGCAAGTTGCCAAATGGGGCAAAGCGCGAGGTTATGTTGCTTCCGGTAGCCCACTGCTAGAGCTTGATCCGCCAACCAAGTCCAAAGACCCTAAGGCGCAACAGAAGGCCGAGAATTTTGATGCCGCTGCATACCTTGCCAAGCATGGTGATGAAGCCATCGGTGAGGACGGCGAGGACGACAAGGCCGGGCGCGCCTTGAGTTTTGCCGAACTGGTGGAGCTGCTTCACAACAAGCTCCCTGCCAGCACGCAAGCCAACACCGGCAAGTCCATGATCTGCTTCATGCTGGCGACCGGAGTGCGTGGCAACCAAGCTGTGCGGTTACGCTGGAACTGGGTGGTGTTGGAAAAGCGACTCATTATTTTTCCGGCAGGCAGCATGAAGGCACGCAAGATGCATCACGTTCACCTGTCCGACTTCGCACTTGAACAGTTGCAGAAAATGGCCGCGATTCGCACTGGCGACTTCGTGTTTCCCGCGCCAATCAAGGAAAACGACCATGTGTTGCGCTCCAATGTTGGCAACGACATCACCGCCAGACAGTTCTACCGGCAAGACGGAGAGAGAGAGAATGCTTATCAAGCTCGGCTTGCCAAACGTCTGAAGTGCCGACGGGCACGGCAGGACCTTGACCGCTACAACCTAAGCGCGGGTAAGTGGACGCTGTACGATCTGCGCCGCACTGCTGCAACACGCTTATGTGAAGTCACCGGCGCGGATTGGGATACCATCAAGCGCGTGCTGGCGCATGCCAACGATCACGGTGTCACAGCACGCTATGTGCGCTTCTCACAATGGGAGGATCGCTGTGCTGCACTCAACGCGCTGGGTACCGCGCAGGCGGAATGCCAAGCCGGTCAATTGCCCGATGTTGCCAAAGCTAGCAATCAGGTGAGGCTGAAGCAAGCTTAGTTCCAAAAACCCGCCATATTGCGTTTAGCAGTAAGGCGCCGGCCGCTCAGCGACCCACAATCAGTCCGTGCTCTGGTGCGACCCCCTTCATCACTCCCATAATTCCAGAAAATTTCAGCCACATATCACTCAAGCAGAGTAGCCAAGGACTCACGATCCGCGACCATGCGCTGCCTGCAGTGGCACTGATTGCCCTGCTCCCCTCATCCAACCCCGGCCCTGTGCCGGGGTTTTTGCTTTCTGGAGCCCCTCATGTCCCATCTCGTTGAATCCATGGCTTTCGTTCGTGAAGCGCCTTGGCATGGTTTAGGCAATCAGTTGTCGGCACATCAACCCATCGATGTCTGGCAGCGTGAGGCCGGTATGGACTGGTCAATCGATCAGAGCGATGTGCTGTTCAACGTGGCCAGTGATGGCATGCACATCCGTACCCATGCCGATTCGAAGGTGTTGTACCGCTCGGATACGCTAGCACCGTTGTCGGTGGTGTCGAAGCGCTATCAGGTGGTGCAGCCGGCTGAGGTGCTGCACTTCTATAACGACCTGGTTGCGGCTGGTGGTTTCGAGCTCGAGACGGCCGGCGTGCTGAAGGGCGGGCGCAAGTTGTGGGCGTTGGCCCGCACCGGTCAGGATGCGTTGATTCGCGGCGGTGACAAGGTCAAGGCCTATCTGCTGCTGGCGACCAGTTGCGATGGCACCTTGTGCACGACGGCACAGTTCACGTCGGTGCGGGTGGTCTGCAACAACACGCTGCAGATGGTCGTCGGCGATCGCTCCGGTGCGGTGAAGGTGCCGCACTCGACCCGATTCGATCCGGCTGCGGTGAAGGAGGCGCTGGGTCTGGGGCTGTCGGGCTGGGAGGCGTTCATCACCAATATCAAGCAACTGGCGCAACGGCCGGTGTCGGCGATCGAGGCGACGTCATTCTTCGGCGAATTGCTGGACGAGCAGGTGCACGATGTCGCCGGTGTGCCCGCATCCAGGGCGATGCAACAGCTCACTGCTTTGTATAGCGGCGCCGGTATGGGCTCGCTGTTGCCGGGTTCACGCGGTACAGCCTGGGGCTTGCTGAATGCGGTCACCGAGTATGTCGATCATCAACGTCGTGCCCGTTCGCAGGATCATCGGCTGGATTCAGCCTGGTTCGGTCAGGGTGCACAGCTGAAGGGCAAGGCACTGCAGCAAGCAGCGGCCTTGCTGGCCTGAGCCGTCTGCGCTGGAGACGATTCATGCCTTCGACGACATTGCCTGTGCGACTGATCCACTTGCCGCCCAATCTTGCTTATCTCTGTGTGCAGGCCGAACTGCAGCAGCTGCTGGCCCGGCACAGCTGGGGCTGCGGTTTCCGTAGCTTGTCACCGCCGCCGGGTATGTATCTGACCTTGCATCATGGCCGGCATGCCAAAGACGAGGAACTCGACGACTGGGGGTTCGACGGACCACGCATCGGTCCCATCGATTGGGCGCACATCACCTACCTGGATTCGATCAATCTGGGTTTCAGCGATGGTGGCGAGACCGGCCCGATGTACGGCGCCGATCCGCTGCGCTTCGAGCAGGACATGCTGTTTTATGCCGGTTGCTGGTACGGCGACTGGGAGATCCAGTGGTTGGGGGCCAAGCCCGCAGCGTAACCGGTGCGGGCTGTCCTTTGTGTCCTTGGTCTCTCGCTCTTCTTGTTCTCATTCATTGCCCGGCTTTGCGCCGGGCATTTTTGTTTCTGGAGGTGCTATGCGCAATTCATCAGGCCAAGCCTTGCGGCTGGCATCGACGGTCGGGCTCGACCGGGAGCAATGGTTGCAGTTGCGGCTGCGGGGCATCGGCTCAAGCGATGCCGCTGCAGCGGTGGGTTTGTCGCCGTACAAGAGTGCCTTGTCCTTGTGGCTGGAGAAGACCCGGCGCAAGGCGCCGGACGATCTGTCCTTGAAGGAGGCGGTGATCTGGGGGCAAGTGCTGGAACCGGTACTGGCGAACGTCTATGCCGAGCGTACCGGTGCGCGGGTGCGACGGGTGAATGCGGTACTGCAGCATCCGGAGCATCGTTTCATGCTGGCGAATCTGGATCGGGCCGTGGTCGCCGGACCGGACGGTGCGGGGATTCTGGAGATCAAGACCGCCGGTTACCAAAGTGCACCGCAGTGGGAGGATGGCATTCCGGTGGCGTACCAATGCCAGGTGTTGCATCAGTTGGCGGTGACCGGGCATGCCTGGGCCGATGTGGCGGTACTGATCGGCGGGCAGGATTTCCGGATCTACCGGGTGGAACGCGATGAGGAGCGGATCGCCGATCTGGTCGCGCGTGAAGCTGCGTTCTGGCAGTGCGTGGCGTCGGATACCCAGCCGTCACCCGATGGCTCGGCTGATGCGGGCTCGGCGTTGCAGTGGCTGTTTCCGCACGACGATGGTCAGGTGGTGGATCTGTCGGACTCGCCGGAGTTCAACGACATGTTCGCGACGCTGTTGCAGTTGAAGCAACGACGGGAAGCGATCGAGACCCAGGTCGCGGTGTTGCAGCAGCGCATTCAGCACGTCCTGGGTTCGGCGACCGGTGCCTTGTTCAGTACTGGCCGGGTGAGCTGGAAGCGCAGCAAGGATCGCGTTGCTGCGGACATGGAACGATTGTCTACCGAGCATCCCGAGCTGTTACAGCAATACACCAAACCGATCGCCGGAACCCGACGCTTTCTGATCCAACCCACCCGGCCTTGAGCCGGGTTTTTTGTTTATGGAGATTGTGATGATCAAAGGACTCGCGATTACCCCGCCGGTGATCGGGCGGATCAGCATCGGCCATCTGGTCGAGAAGAACGGCAAGTGGCTGCCGGAGAAGGATGACGGTTTCACGTTGACGACGCAGGTGCAGACCCGTGAAGGCTGGGTCTTGCATCCATTGCATCAGCCACTGGCCGAGGCCAGTCCGAACCGGAAACTGCGGGCGATTCCGGTGCGGCTGTTGTTCAACGACAGTGCGCTGAATCTGCGGGCGGAGTTCAGTGCGTTCGACCGGAGCAGCGGTCGGCCGTTGTGTGTCGGCAATGGCGAGTGTGCCAAGCGCGTCACCGGCGAAGGGATCGAGGAGCTGGCGTGCCCGACACCGGAGCACTGCCCGTTCGCCAAGGCGACGGGCTGCAAGCTGTATGGGCGCCTGAACGTGCAGGTCGAAGGTCAGAACGATGCGCTGGGGAGCTTCATCTTCCGCACCACCGGCTACAACTCAGTGCGGACGCTGGCAGCACGGTTGCAGTATTTCGAGGCGGTCAGTGGCGGCAACACCAAGCATCTGCCGTTGATGTTGCGGCTACGGGCCAAGAGCACGACCCAGTCACATCGGGCGCCGGTGTTCTTCGTCGACCTGACCTTGCGAGATGACGACAGCCTGGCCGAGGCGGTGTGCTTTGCCCGGGATGAGGCCTTGCGGCATCAGCAGGCCGGCGTCGATACGGCGCAGCTGGAAGCGACGGCACGCACGCTGTTGCAAAACGGCCAGTTCGAGGACAGCGCCGAGGAGCTACCGCAGGTGCTGGAAGAGTTCTATCCGGTGCAGGACGAAGGGGCTTTGAACGCGACCAGCACTTCGGCAATCGATCAGCCCCTGGCTTCAGGCTGCGCCCCTACTGCAACGAAGCCGGCGCCACGAACACCAGCGCGTTCTACCCGGCTCACTGCCCAGCTCGGCAAGCCGGCCGAACCGACGGCGGGTGCAATGCCCGCCAATGGCTGACTGCCGTTATCGGCAAGGGCACTAACGCTTGCCGAGTCCTTCAGCCAGGCGTTCGACGATCTCCAGTACCAGCGTCCGGTCCTGCGCATCCAGCCGGTCGAGCAAGCGGTCCAGGTGTTGCGCCTGATCCTGCGCCCGCGGGCTGACCTCGTGCAGCAGGTCGGCGATGTCGCAGTCGAAGATCGCTGCCAGTTCGGCCAGTCGCGCCACGGTCGGCATGCCTTTGCCGCGCTCGATCCGCGACACGGCTTCGTTGCCGATCTTCAGCCGTTCGGCGACCTGTTCCTGGGTCAGCCCGGTCGCTTGCCGGCGCCGGGCAATGGCTTTGCCGATGGTCTGTTGCAGGGCCTTGACGTCGATCGCGTCCATCTCACCTCCTGATCAACCTGAATAGTTGATTGCCAACGCGTTGACAGGAAGGTGTTGCAAAGTTGAAATACAACTCAATAGGTTGATATGCAACTTACGTTGCACATCCACTCCCCCACTTTGACTTTGCCTGCGTCCACTCACTTCAATCACTACGAGGGTTTTGACATGTCTGTACAGCAACGACTCCTGAAATCCCTGCTGATCTGCTTCGGGATTTTCCTGTTCATCCACTTGCTCATCCTGTTCAACCCCAATGTCCGGTTGGGCTTCTTCGGTCATCTGGTCTCGCTGCTGGTCGGCAGCGGTTTCACCGCCGTGGGGATGTTCGCCGGCGACAGCTTCCGCCGCTTCGTGCATCCCGACCTGATCATGGCGCGTGACAGCATCGACATGCTGCGCAAGCGGGTCTTCTGGCTGGTCGGGCCGCAAGCGATCGGCTGGTTTGTCGGTTATCTGGCGTACACCGGGTTCATGCGCAACGTCATGGGGCTGGCAATGTGATGCAGCGCCCATTGGAGGATCAAGCGGGAGATCCGACGCATCCCGCCCAGTCGGTCGCCCCATTGCCGGAGGGTGTACCGCTCGCAGAAGCCGTGCTGGCCGATCTGGCCCGACATGTTCGCCTTGATGCCGAACAGTTGCAGGTCTTGCGCGAACGGATCTTCGCCGTCGTGAACTATCAGGCCGTCGTCGGTGTGCTGGGCAAGACCGGCGCCGGCAAGTCGGCGCTGTGCAATGCCCTGTTCGGTCAGGACGAAGTCGAGGTCAGTGCCGTCGACGCCTGCACCCGGGCCCCGCAGGAGCTGACGCTGGCGTATCGCCAGGGCAAGGGCATCGCGCTGATCGACATGCCCGGCGTCGGCGAGAGCCAGGCGCGGGATGTCGAGTATGCGGCGATGTACCAGGACATGCTGCCCGAGCTCGATCTGATTCTCTGGGTCATCAAGGCGGACGACCGGGCCCTGAGTGTCGACGAGCGTTTCTACAACGACGTGGTCCGGCCGTATGCGGCTCGTGCCGGCATTCCGGTGCTGTTCGTGATCAACCAGGTCGACAAGATCGAACCCAGTCACGAATGGAGTTGGCAACAACAGCAACCCGGTCCGACACAGGCCGGCAGCATCCACGCCAAAGTGCTGCGAGTCAGCCAGCACTTCGGCGTGTCCCCCGAGCAGATCTGCACTGTCTCGGCGACGTGGGGGTTCGGCCTGATCGGGCTGCTCGACACCCTCATCCGCACGCTGCCGCAGGAGCGCCGCTGGGGACTGCTGCGTGAAGCCCGCAGCGAGCATGTGTCCGACCAGGCCCGCGAGGATGCCGAGCAAGGGCTGTGGGACACCGTCAAACAGGCGGTGACCGAACTACTCAAGGACAGCGCCGCACTGATCATCGACGGCCTGGCCGCACTGGCGAAGCGCTTGTTCCGCCGGTTGTAGCCCGCCTCTCCGTACCGACCACCGGATCGCGTCGATCCATTTCACACCAGGAGTTCAACATGAAGAGAACGATGCTGGCCAGTCTCGCGCTGGTCATTTCAACCCAGGCCTTGGCATATGGCGAAGATGGACGCTGGTCCTCGGCTTGGGGCCAGGGAACCGACGAGTACACCACAGTCAGTGGTCACAACTCGTTGTATATCGCCTGCAACGACAGTCGTCCGGTCGCCATGATCCTCAAGGCCGGCCAACGCGAGTACGGCAGTTACGCCGGTCGGGATTTCGATCTGCTGATCGATGGCCGTCCCTACCAGACGCCCTACAAGACCGATTCCCGCGCTGGCAGCAACACCTTCTACGGGCTGTGGGATGCACTGCGTAGCGGCAAGACGCTGCAAGCCCGCACCGCAGACGGCATGCTGATCAAGCTCCCGCTCAAAGACGCCGCCAAGGTCCTGCCGGCGACGAAGTCGAAATCGTTCAGCTGCAGCACCGCTTTTTAAGCCGATGCCGCAATCCACCTCGCCATCGTCCCGGGCACCCTGCGTGACCGGTGGCGCCACGCTTCCCATTCTCAGGAACATCCCCATGAAGCCCATCAAGGCCTTGTTGACCACTTCGCTACTGATCGCTTCCGCCATCTCGCTCACGGCCTGCTCCAGCGGCCCTTCCGACAGCGACGCGAAGCAAGCCATCGCATCCACGCTGGCCGACTGCCAATACCTGTCGGTATCGAAATTCGAGAAGGTCAACGGCATCGCCCAGGGCGAGCGCAACTACCAGGTCGACGTCAAATACACGATCGACCTCACCCCGACGCCCGACATCAAACGGTTTGCCAGCGAAACCTACCCTGCATATTTCCAGGCCTTGAAAACCAAGGTGACGCATGCCAAGGAAGTCCGCAGTGCCTGGGATACCGATCAGGACGCCTGGGTCAAAGCGAATCCCGGGAGCCTCGCCAGCGACTTTGAAGTCGCCTACCCTGATCGCTGGAAGGCGTATCAGGCTGTCATCGGCGACGTATTGACCGGCGATCAGCAACTCGAAAGTGCCCCGATCAACGCCAAGCACCAGATGGCCGCCAATCTAGTGCAAGCCTGCCCAGGTCTCAATGCAGCGCTGGTACGGGAGCTCTTCTCTGGCGTCGAGCCGGTCGAACGGTATGCCGAGGACGTCGGGATCGCCTTCACCGGTACGATCCCGATGGTCAAGACCGACAACGGCTGGCAGGCCGCAAGATAGCTGTATCGACGCCCAAGCAAACGGCATAGCCCACCAGCCCTTGGGCTGGTGGGCGGGCTGGTCCAATCATTTTTTGCTGGATAGATAGGACTGGGGTGCCGACAGGAGCCGGGGCAGTCCAGACAACACGCGGTCGTTGTCGAAAAGAACAACACTAAATGATCAGGCACGCACCTGCATCGCTCCTTGCACTAAAAACCGATGCGCCAGGCCAACTGGATTGATGACCTTATCGCGGTAGAACCGGAACGCGATGTATTGATCCGCCGGGGCGAGCCAGTTTTCTTTCTGCGCATCCAGCAAGCGCCAGGCGCCATCGATATAGAGCTCGGCCCAGTTGTGGTATTCCTCCGGCCGCGGTACAAAATTTCGGTCCGAGACATAGCCCCCCACCATGCGTGCAGGAATGCTGCAAGCACGCGCCAAGGCAGCGGCGAGATAGGCGTATTCGGTACAGTCCCCCCGATGTTGCGTCAGGGCGTACAGCGCACCGAGGTCGTCGGCGATGTATCCAGCGTAGTGCATCGACTGCCGCACCCAGTCGTAGATCGCACGCCCGGTAGCGAGCGCAGTGTCGCGCTTGAGCTCGGCAGCCTTGGCTTGCATCCGTGCATCACGAACTTCGATATAGCGTTCGTCCTGTAGCCAGGACGAGGGCTGTGCCAAGAGCGCAGCCAAGGGCTCCACTCGCATGTCCAGGTCGGCAGCGATACTGACCGTTTTGCTGGCCAAAGGGGCGAGTTGAGGCAAGCTCAGTTTGACGAACCGATGCCCAAGCTCATCAGTCAGCACCTCGTGTGCCATCGAGACCGAGAGTCCTTGCAGGGTTTGCGTCGCAGTCTCGGCTGCGGGCACGTACAACCACAAGACTTGGTCCTGTAGCGGCTCGTTCAACGGATTGGTCAGCACGACCGACAGCCGCAGTTGCCGGCGCACGGTCGTGGAAGTAGGAAGTGCAGACATGCCGAACGGCGCCAGCAGCAGCCCGCCCACGAAGGTCACACCCAGTTTGAAGCAGTGCCGCCGGTTCATTTCGGATCCATCAGGCTAAAGACCGCAGCCCAGTTTCTTCGGGCCGCGTTCCTGCGCCGCCCAGATCGCTTTTTGCTGGGCGATCTGTTGCGAGTACTGGGCGGCGGAACCGGTATAGACCAGCAACGGCAGGGGTTGAATCCCCTCGCGAATCTGCGCGATCAAGGTTCCCGACGCATTGGGTGGCAGCACCAGGACGACACCGAGCGGCGACTGCTTGGCCTTTCTTTTTTTGTCGAGCGCAGCGCGTACTGTCGCAGATTGATCATTAGGCAAGCGCGTTGCAGCCGGCAGCACGCGCTGCATGGCCGCGTCGGACGTCGCCAGTAAAATCAGGTTCGCATCGAACTGGCTTTCGGCCCAGAGCTCCGTCGCCGTCAACGGGGTCACCTGTTGTCCAGCCCCGGGCTCTCCGCCTGGTGGTCGCTGGAGCGACCACCAGGCCGGCATGCCGCCACGCAGGACTTTGACCTGTTTGAATCCCTGTCCTTTCAGCTCGGCACAGGCGACATACAGTTCCCGTTCCGATTTACCACTGCCTATGAGGACCAACAACTTGTCGCGCAGGAAGGATTTGGTACGCACATCCGTCACGCTGAGATTCATGGCGCCGTCGATCCGCGCCGCATCGTAATCGGCACGCAGACGCACGTCGATCAGCGTGAGCTCGGGTCGTCCCAGCATGGGCGACAACTCGGTCGGAGCGATCGCGCACGACAGGTCCGGTTTCGGGCGAATGGCGCTTACAGTGCCTGAGCTAGCACCAACCGCATCCCGCAAGCACATGCCACTGGCAGGCGAGATGTCTTTCAACGCCTCTTCGACCGAGGTCACTGCACTGACTTGTTCAACGCACCCAAGCGCGGCGGCCGCCACCAGACACTTCGCAATAACGGCGAGGCAAGGCCTGAGCTGCAAGCCTGACAGGCTGAACGGTTCGCTGATCATTGATATTCACTCTTTTTGGGAGGCGCCACAGGCATCGGCGACGGAGCTAGGCCCATCGGCGTGCTTGCCGTTGTGGCAACGGCGGAAGCGTTTTCCGGGCGCAACATCAGATCGGCCGGATAGGTAAATTGCCAGTCACGATATTGCTGCTTGCCACGAAACCCCATGTCATCCGGTTCGAAGTGGTCCTGCTTGATCGGTATCTTCTTGGAGAGCGAGTACACCCCGACAATCCGTCCGGATACCCGCAATACCCCCCATTCGGCTTTGCCCGTGATGGGATCGACGAAGATCTGTCGCAGATGCCGCTTGGTACCGGGAAAACGATTGTCCTTGAGCAAATCCTCCAGACTCGCCGGATATTCCTTTCCCGCGTCAGCGCCGCCCTGTCGTGGCGTCTCGTAGTAACGGCGCAGCGCTTCGCGAAACTGCCGGCCGATACCGAGCAAGCTTTTTTCCTTGTCCCGCTGCACCGCCGTAGCTGCGATCTCGATGCCGACGGTCAAACCAAGGCTCATCAGCGCCACCAGCAAGAGCACCCACAGATAGGCGAACCCCGCGTGCCTGCCATGCCGGCCGGACTCAGAACGACTCATACTGGCGACCGTCTTTCGTTTGCCCGATGGCGCCGCTTTTGACGTCGACGATGCCCTGCACATCCGGGTCGGTGGACGAGATCAGCACCCAGGTGGTGGTGGATTCGGTCACCGGATCGGTCGGCACCGCACGCAGATACTTCTGCTCGACCAATGCTTCCAGCGTGTCGGGGTAATTACCCTTGTCGGCGTAGTATTTATCCAGGGTCACCCGCAGCACCTGCAGGTTTTCCTGGAGCGCGACATCCTTCGAGCGATCGAGCGAACCGAAGTAGCGTGGCAGCGCAATCGTCAGCAGCAAGGCGACGATCGCCAGCACCACCAGCATCTCGATCAGGGTAAATCCTGTACGCCGCTTATTGCCGGGCGCGTCAGGCTGAACGCCTGTCTTCAGAGAGGAAATCATCGCGCCAACCTCACCATTCGCGATAGGGAACGCCATCGAGCCCCACCTTCTCGGAAGTTGAGTACACATCGAACACATCGGCGCCTTCGCTCGGATCGTCAGGCGGCGACAGATAGCTTCGGACACCCCAGGTTTCCGACGGTTTTGCCGTTGCATCCGGGTTCATCGGATCGCGTGGCAACGAACGCAGGAAATACATGTTCTGTTTCGACGGACTGCGTTGATCCGGAACGCCCTCGACCAGTTCGTCCAGTGTTTTCGGGTAACCGGACTCGCCAATCGTGACCAGAATGCGTCCCTGATCCGACGCCCGTTTGTACGCGTCCAGCGCATCACGAATCTGGCTCAGCGCCTGCCGCAGCTGCCGCTCCTTGTCGCGCTGGACCGCGACCTGGGCCATGGGGACGGCCACCAGCACCAGCACCCCCATGATGCCCAGCGTCACGAGCAGCTCGACCAAGGTAAACCCACGGCTCCGACGCGTCGCTCGCCTCGGGCTCACTGCACGATCCGGATGATTTGCTCGATCGGCAGCGCGATCGGCGCCGCCGGGGCCGGCTCAGGCGAGGCCGACAGCAGTTGTACCTTCGCCGTCGCGGTCGGCTTGAGCGCCTTGAACGTCACCATTGCCAGCGCACCGGTGCCATTGACCCCGGCATCGTTACCGGATGGGGTTTGCCGTACCGTCGCGACAAATACCTTGCCCTGGGCGGCGTCGATACGATGACTGAAATTCGTCTGACCGCCGTTCTGCTTGAAGAATTCGCCTTCCTGCACGCTGACCACTTGCAGCAGCGCGGGATCGAAACCGATCAAGGTCGGCATGCCGCTCAGCGCCCCCTGACTGTTCACCTTCAGCACCACGCTGAATTGCTCGCCGACCTTGGCTTGCGCCGGTGCTTGCCAGTTCAGTGCTGGCGTTGCCGTGGAGGCTGGCGTCGTCGTGCCAGCAACCGGCGTCGATGGCGTCGCGGCCGGCAGCGGCGTAACCACGGGCGTAGTTCCCTTGCCAGCATCAGTAGTCGCTGGCGTCTTGGGGGCTGCCGGTGCCGATGTCGTGCTTGCCTTGGCACCCTCGTCCTCGCGCTTCTCCGGCTCCACAGTGCCCAGACGCAGTGAACCCGCACCGATACTGGTCTCGGTACCCGACTCGAATTCGATGGCCTGCAAATCAGGGCGACGCAGAGACCTAACCACACGCGGCGTGATCGACAGCAGGATTTCGGTGCGCTGGGTATCGTCCTTCTGGCTGCCGAACAAACGCCCAAGCACCGGCATTTCCCCAAGCCCTGGCACTTTGTTCGCGCTGGTACGATCTTCATCGCTGATCAAGCCAGCGAGCACCTGGGTTTCCCCATCCTTGAGGCGCAACACCGTGCTCG
This sequence comes from Jeongeupia sp. USM3, assembly GCF_001808185.1. Lineage (NCBI taxonomy): Bacteria > Pseudomonadati > Pseudomonadota > Betaproteobacteria > Neisseriales > Chitinibacteraceae > Jeongeupia > Jeongeupia sp. USM3. Next base: position 861,816 of record NZ_CP017668.1, read on the forward strand.
CACCACGTGTGCCGATCTGATATGCCAGCGTCCCCGACTTGCTGGTTACTTCGCGAATCAGGTTGGAGACCTCGAGGTTGACCTTGATCGCGACCTCTTCATCCAGATAGATGTTCGGCTCCACATCCAGCTTCAGTCCGACGTCGACATAGCTGACCGAATCCGAGACGAAGCCGGTCGAGGTCGAGGTCGTGGTAATGACCGGCACACGGTCGCCAATCAGGATCTTGGCCTTTTCCTTGTTCCGTACCCGGATACGCGGGTTGGCGAGGATGTTGCCGTCCTGATCTTCCTTGCGCGCATTGATGGTCGTCGGACCGATTGATGCCTGGATTCGCGACGAGTTCAGATGCGTCAGGTCATACAGCGACAATGGCGCGCCACCGAACTGCAATGGGGACAGACTCAGCTGGCCCGGCCACTGGATACCCAGCTCCAGCAAGCGCGAGCGTTTGATTTCCATCACTTCGACGTCAAGCATCACTTCCGGATCGCTCAGGTCCTGCAGCGCAACTAGACGCTCGGCCATCCGGATCGACTCCGGCGTATCCCGCACGATGATGATCCCCAAACGCTCATCGACCACCATATCCTTCATCTTGACGATGGTCTTGAGCGTATTCGCAACGGCCTTCACGTCGGCATTGGTCAGGTAGAAAGACCGCACCGCGAGTGTCTGGTAGTCCTTCAGCTTCTGCGGGGTGTTTGGATAAATCAGGATCGCGCTGTCACTCAGCACCTTCTGCTCGAGCTGATTGGTCACCAGCAACAAGCGGATCGTGTCTTCGATCGAAGTGTTCTTGGCTACGACGGTGGCCTTCAGATCGGGCCTGACATCCTTGTCGTAGAAGAAGGTCAGACCGGACACCTTGGCGATCGATTCCAGCACCGAGCGCAGCGGCGCATCGCGAAATTCCAGCGATACCGGCTTGCGATAGGCCGCAGCCAGTTTCGCCTCCGGCTTCACCGCGCTGCCGCGAGCTTCGTCGATCCGGGCCTTGAGGTTCAATGCTTCTTTCTGGTTAGGGTTTTCCGAAAGCACCGGTCGCAGTTTCTCGGCTGCGTCGGCCAGATCGTTCTGTCCGCCCTTCTTGAACAGCGCCTCGGCCTCGGCGACAACGGCGCGGTGGCGACGCTCGATGACCAAGGCATCAAGCCCTTGTCTGGCCATCGCATTGTTCGGATCGATCGCTTGGACTTGGCGGTAGGCTTTTTCCGCCTCGGTCAGTCGGCCTTCACGTCGTGCGCGCTCGCCCGAGTCGATCAGCTTGTTGATGATCGAATCACGGCGGCTCGACAGCGCGATCCGGTACTCCATGTTCTTGGGCTCCAGCTTGGCGGCCTCGGCCAGCTTGGCCAAGCCCTGCTCGGTCTTGCCTTCCTCCAAGAGCGTATTGCCTTCGCGGAAGGCCTGTCCCGCCGCGCAACTGCACAGCAGCGCCACCATCAGCAGCGCCATCCCTGTCCGCCAATATGCTGCAAGCCTATGCACCAGCCTGCTGGCCGAGCCCGCATTCCCCTGCGGGAACATCCACACCGTGTTCATTGTTTTTCTCTTAACTCTGACTACCGACATCCAGGGTTTGCACCTGATTCAAGGGCAGATACCGCAAGGTCAAAATACCGTCGTCGAGACTCTCGACCTTGTATTGCTCATCGATCGTGTCGCCGACGCGAACAACGACGCTTTGCTCTTTGTTCTGCAGAAAAATCGTCACCTTGCCTTCTTCAACCAATCGCCCCAGAAACCGGAACGGCAGCGGCGGCGCTTGTGGAGCAAGCGGTGGCACAGCAACCTGCACCGGGATCGAGGCGATAGGCTTGGCATCAATGACGCGCCACTTCGCCACGGCAAATACGCCCGAAGCGACGTCACTCCCCAGGCCAGCATCTCGTGTCCGAACACTCAGAACCTCCATCGCGGCAGATTGAGACGGTGCAACCGATGTACCGGATCGATGACCGGCTTTTCTCGGTGCGACGATCTCGCTATCCGAGGACGGAATGAAATAGGCACTCAGCAGCGTGAGGCTCAAAATCCCGAGCAATCTGGCGCGCGGCAATTTCACACTCATCGCGCGGCCTTCGCAGCAACGGCACTCGCGCTATAGCCTGATGTCTGGGGTGATTTTGTGAAGACCAGCCATTGAATCTGTGCCTCAATGTCGAACGACTCGGGCTTCTCTCGCTTGAACTGGATGCTCTCCAGGGCCAACGTCTTTTCGTCCCGCAGCGCCAACGACATGAAACGGTGAATTGCCCCGGCATCCCCCTTCACCGGCAAGGTCATCCGGTAACGCAGGAATTGCCCTTGTTCGTCCAACTGTGGCTTGTATTCTCCACGCAAGACCTGCAAGTGCTGTGCTTCGGCTTGGGACAGCAGTTTCGTCACCACGGCGGGGATGGCTTCATACGCCGGGAGCAGGTCCGCAAAGGCCTTCAGTTTTGCGCGGCCATCCACATTGATTGCAGGCACGCTTGCCGGACGAGCCACGTGCCGAGTATCGGAAAGCTGTTTTTCCAATGCACGAATGCGCGCCGTTTGATGCGCAATGACGACGCTCGCTGCAAGGCTGAGCACCAAGCAGAGCATCAGGCCCCATCCCCACAATCCGAAACGGCGCGTGAAGTGCCGCAGCCCCTGCTTCGCCGCCCAGAACAGACGCTCGGCCCCCTGCACCAGACTATTCCCACGGCTCTCATGCTTCAGTTCGACCATATGGCCTCCATGCTGAAGCGATAGGGATGAGAAGGTACCGCCACCAGTACTTCGTGCTGGGTCAGATAGACCTCCGAGAACGGCTGGCGCTTTGCGACAAACTCGACGTAACGCGCCATGTCCTTGCTGCTGGGCGCCTCGGCGACGATTTTCACCGCGGATTTTCGACCGCTGGCACCGGCAGCCGCACCGATCACTTCGACGCTCAAGACCGCAGCAGCCACGTCCTGCGGTGGCGCCAACGTCTGCAGCAAAGCAGTGACCGGCAGATTCAATTGGCGAATCGCCGCATTCGTCGCCTGAACGCGGCCTAGCTCATCAGCCGACCAGAGCGTCGCCCGTGATACCGGACGCACCACCGCACGGCCGGCGGTCTCCTCTGCTGTCAGCGCCTTCGCCAGGCTGGCCGTATGGCCGGCATAGATCACCAACGCCATGGTCAACGACAACGCAGCCCCCAGAGCCATCCCCCAACCCAGCCCGGGCGTGGGGCGAGCCCGCTGCGCGTCCAGCGAAGTGAACGAGCGAGTGACCAAGTGCGCCAAATGCAGGCGCGGCGAAACACGCTGTCCGGTTGCTTGGGGCGGTAGCGTCACGCCGGTCAACCCTCGCGGCCATCGTGGCGAGGCCTCGTCGATCAGCCTCAGTACGGGCAATGTCGTCATGCCGTTCAACTGGGGATCCCGCAATCGCATCCGCTGCCATTGCTCGCCGACCACGGCAACATCGCTGTCGGCGTCACCACGCAGGGCGAAGCCCGGCCGGACTTTCACATCAAACAGCGCACCATGCCCCCGTGCGAACAACAACAGCGCATCGTCCTGGATGGCAAGGACGCGTGCAGCGGCGCGCTGAGCCGGTTTGGTCTGCCCCCAAGCAGCGACGCTCAGCGGCAACACCGATGACAGCGGCGCATCAAATTGCTTTGCCAAGCGCGCCAGCATCGCCATCAACCCGGCCGGATAGGCCACCGCCAAGCGCGGCGCACCGAATGCACCATCGTCCAGGCGGATGGTGTCATCCAGGCCGACCTCAAATCCGGCGCCAGCCAGGTAATCGCGAGCAAAACGCAGCGCCGTCGCCGGCCGTTTCATCATCGGCCCCCACGGCAGCTCGGTCTGCGACAACCAGCCGTCGGCGATGATGACGCGCAGCGCCCGCACCTGAAGCCAGCTGTTGCCGGCTTGGGCGCGCTGCCACTGGGTCAATGCCGTCTCAAGCTGCCCCTGCAAGACAGCCAACGTCAGCGTTGCGTTGTTCTGGGACGTCGTCAGGCTGAGCAAGTGCACACTGTCCCGAACCCACTGTCCCTGACTAAGGATGCCCCATTCCACCTGTGTGGCGCCCACCACCAGCAGCAGGGTGCCACGGCGAACGCTACGCTTACCCCGCAACACGCATCACCTCGTCCAGCGTTGTTTCACCGCGGGCGACCCATTCGAGCACCGTGTCGTTGAGCGCCCGCAGACCGACCTGGGCGGCGCGCGCCTTGAGTGCGGAAACCGGTGCACGCTCAGCGATCAGCTCACGCATTGCGTCATCCAGTTGCAACACCTCGGCGGCCGCTTTTCGGCCCTTGTAGCCGACGCCACGGCAATGACCACAACCTTGACCAGCCTTGAACGTCCAGCCACTCACCTGCGTTCGGTCGAGTCCTGCCAAGGAAAGCTCGCTGTCGCTCGGAGAGATATCTACAGCGCAATGAGGACAATTCATGCGCAGAAGGCGTTGCGCGACGATGCCGTTCAAGGCAGCGGCAAAGCTGTAGGCGTCCACACCCATATGCAGAAACCGCCCCAGGACGTCGAACACGTTGTTGGCGTGGACTGTTGTAAACACGAGGTGACCGGTCAGTGCCGCCTGTACGGCAATCTGGGCGGTTTCGTCGTCGCGGATTTCGCCGACCATGATCTTGTCCGGATCGTGCCGCAGAATTGATCGCAGCCCCCGGGCAAAGGTCAGTCCCTTCTTTTCGTTCACCGGTATCTGCAGCACCCGCGGCAAGCGGTATTCCACCGGATCCTCGATGGTGATGATCTTGTCGCGTCCGGTATGGATTTCAGTGATTGCGGCATACAGCGTCGTGGTCTTGCCCGACCCGGTCGGCCCGGTCACGAGCAGCATGCCGTGCGGTTTGCTGGCGAGCCTGCGGATCGCCAGCATGGTCGGGGCGTCCAGGCCCAGATGATCAAGACTGAGCCCCTTGGCCGTTTCGGTCAGCGCTTGCCGGTCAAGCAAACGCAACACAGCATCTTCACCGAAAATGTTCGGCATCACCGAGACGCGGAAGTCGATATCCCGGCCATTGACGCGAACCTTGAAGCGGCCATCCTGGGGAACACGGCGCTCGGCAATATCGAGCTCGGCCATGACCTTGATGCGCGAAATGACCTGCTCGGCCATTTCCTGTCCCTGGACCTGGGTAATCGGGACCAGCACGCCGTCGATACGGCAGAGCACATGCAGGCAACCGGCATCGCATTCCAGATGAATATCACTTGCCTGCAGCTTGAGCGCATCGTAGATGGTCGAGTTCACCAGTTTAACCACCGGACTGGTGTCGTCGCTGATCGATGCCAGCGTGATGACGGCGGCGACTTCCTCGTCCCGGCCCACATGCTCGGCACCGTCGTAACCATCCATCGCCCGCAGTTGCTGTTCCAGCTGCGCGAAATAGGCTTTCAGGTCATCGGGATGGGCAGTGGCGATCTTGAGCAGCCCTTCGCATCCGGCGATACGACGCAAGGCCCACTCTTCCGCTTCGCCATCAAACGGGTCACCAAGCACCAAACACAACGCACCTGCGTCGTCGGAGACAATCAACAGACCACGCTGCACGCAATCGGTGTAGGCAATCCGGTCGAAATCGGGCCTCAGCGCCTGCAAGTCGCCCATGGCCAGAACGGGGTAACCGAAACAAGCGCCCAGCGCCTGCGCCAGCGTTGCCGGCGCCCACCCGGTGATTTCCCGCAGCGCGTCGATCAAGGTGCAATCGTGTTGTCCTGCATGGCGGCGCGCATCGGCGATGAGTTCGGGCATCAAGCGGACTTCGGTATCAATGATTGCGGCCGTCATCAAAGGCTCTCGGTCAGGTCAAAGATCGGCATATACATCAGCACGACCACGGTACCGATCACAACACCGATGACGAGCATCAGAATGGGCTCGAGCAAGCGTGATGCCCAATCGATCCAGCGTGCGAAATCCTCATCCTGAAAACGTGCGGTGCGCTCGAGCATCTCGGCAAGTTGACCGGAGCGCTCGCCGACCTTGATCAGCGACTCGGCCACGGGGCTGGCCAGCTCGGCCGACAACAGCGCTTCCGACAAACTCTGCCCCTGCTCGACCTGTTGCCGGCAATGCGCCAAGCGTGCCTGCTGGTTTGGCCCGAGCAGGCCAGTCACCATGCCCATGGCGCGCGGCAAGGCGATGCCGGCAGCTAACAACAGACTGACTGCGCGATAGAAGCGAGCCAGACGAAATTCATCGGCCTTGGCGGACAGCCAGGGCATGCGCAGGACCTGGTTGAGCATCCACGCCCGCCCTTCCTGCCGGCTGATGGCCCAGCCCAACAAGGCCAAGCCACTGATCAAACCGAGCAAAGCCAAAGTCCAATGGGCGTAGATCACCTTGCCGAACACCAGCAGCACGCTGGACAGCCAAGGCATGGCCCGGCCGGACGATTCGTAGACCGTGCTGAACCTGGGCACCACGTAGCCAAGCAGAAACAAGGTGATGAAGCTGCCGACAATCAGCAGCATCACCGGATAGATGGCAGCCGAGATCAGTTTCTTGCGAATAGTCTCGAATTGCAGCTGATAGGCGATATATCGTGCCAATGCCCGCGGCAGGTCGCCGGTGCGCTCGGACGCCCGCACCGTAGCCACATACACTTCCGGAAAATGCGCCGGCAGCGCAGCAAGCACGTCGGAGAAGTTCTTGCCTTCATGCACGGCCTGCAACAAATCACCCAGCGTGCCACGAGTCGATGCATGCCGCTCTTTGGCGTGCAGCGTGCTCAACGCCTCGGTCAGGTTCAAGCCGGCATCCAGCAACGCCAGCAGTTCCTGCGTGAACAGCATCAGCGGGAAACGTGGGCCGTTCCGCGTTGCCGATTCGCCAACGGAATCAGGGGCCGACTCGATCGACAACACCCGCAGACCGCGCGACACCGCACGTCGAATCGCCTCGGCTTCGGATGACGCGGCAAATTCGACGACACGGGCCTGACCATCTGCGCCTTGAACACGCAGTCGGATTTGGGCTGCCGAATTGGGCGCGGATGATGACGCCACGTGCGAAAAATCACGGCCTTTGGTTGTAACGGCCGTCTGAGATAAAGACATGAGTCAAACTTGAAAAGGAATAAAAACCGGATCGCGGGCAGCAGCACGCGATCCGGTCGGTTACAGTGGATTTGAAACTCAGGGTTGGGTGGTCACGCTCCAGCGGAAGCCAACACTGACCTGCTGCACCACGTCCTTCATCGAATACGGCGCTCGAATGGTGAAGGTATCGGTGCTCTTGGAGGTTTCGTTGCTCGCTACGGCGCCAAACTTCAGCCCGCCTTTGACCACCGTAATTCCGCCCGGCACCTGGGTCAGCTGCGCATTCACTGCGCTGGCATCAGCACCGACATTCGTCAGTTCTGCCGTCAGCACTGCTTCCCAAAAACCGCCACCGACCTCGCGCTCGCTCACGAGCTGAACCGCGCACAGATTGATGTTCGGATTGTTCGACGTGTCCTGCCAGTCGGTATTGTCCATGTTGATCAGATTGATGGGCAGCGCGGCGACACCGATGTATTGCGGATCCAACGAAACGGATTTGCCCGCAGTCACCTGGTAGTGCTGATTACCATCGTGGATGCAATCATTCTTGCCGTAGATCGCCACCGATTGATCCTGCGACCAGTTCTGGCTGGTGAAGACCAGCTGTGCCGGCTTGGTATAGGCCTCACGGGAGCTACTTGGGGTCAGCGGCACGACGACATCCTTGGTCGGCTGCGTCCCCAAGCGAACCTTGATCGCCACATTGCCGCCATCTTCGTTCGTGACCAGATTCTGCCCAGCCGCGACCACAATCTTGCCGCTCTGGGTGGCCGGTGGAATCACCACCGCACCCGGTGCATAGGCCTTGCCCACACCCTTGGCGTCGTAGATCACGCCGTAGAGGTAGTAGGTGCCGACCGGCAGATCGGTGACATCCCACACATAAGTACCGGCTTGCGAACCCGCAGCCTGATGCAGACCATCGACGATCACATTGCCGACGTAACTGCTGTTGCTGGTGCTGTAGTACAGCGCCACGGTCGCTTCGATGTTCGGATCGACACCTTCCCAGCGAATGCTGACCTGCTTGCGGGCACCATTCGTCCCCGACACCACGTCCGGCACGATCGGCGAAACCGGTGCCGTCACCTGAATCGTCGGATCCTGGTATGGCGCCGTGCTGACATACATCAGCGAGGTCGAGCTCCAGCCGCTGCTGGCGCCCGGCGCATCCAGCGCACGGACGCGCCACCAGTGCGAAGCTTTGTCCTGCAGCGGCACCGGCACGATCAACGCGGCGGCATCGGCAACGCTGCTGAACACCTTGTTCTGTAGACCGGCATCGCGATACACCTCGAACTGATAGCGCACCACTTCGCCCTCCGGATCGACGATCGGATTGGCTTCCAGGCTCGGCTGCAGACTCGCCACCCACGCGGCATTGCCCGGGTTCTTGATCGTCGGGGCCGGCGGCGCGTCGTTGACCGCGTTCATCAGGAAATCGCCCATCACCCACGCCGACTCGGCACGCCCGTCCTGCGCCTTCACACGCCAGTAGTAGTGCTTGTTCTCGAGCAGGTTGCCAACGCTCCAGGACGTGCCCTGGCTGCTGGTTTGCATGATCTGACCCGAAGTCCGCTTGTCGCCCGAGTCGAAGGTGTTGACGGTGTCGAGCTCGAACACATAAGTGATCAGATCGCCTTCACCATCCACGCTGTTCTGGATCGTCAGCGCCGTCGTGGTGTTGGCGCTCTGGCCGCCCACCGCGGGGCTAACGATCACCGGCGCAGACGGCGGCGTGTTGCCGGTGTTCACCACGAACGGACGGGCGATACTCGGTGTTTGCGCGCCCAGTGCATCCTTGGCGATCACACGCCAGTAGTACTTGACGTGGTTGTCCAGCGGCGCAGCAACGGTCCAACTAGTGCTGCCACTACTGCCGGCAGCAAGGTCGGCCACCTGTGTCACGACCTCGGTCAGTGCCGCGTCCTTGTAGACGGTGACGCCATAGCTCACCACATCACCGTCGCGATCGACCGCATTGGTCCAGCTCAGCACAGGCTGCAGCTCGGCGACCTCGGCATTCGGCGCCGGGCTGGTCAGGTTGAAGCTGTCCGGAGCGTCGTTGTAGAGATTGACGAAGAAGTGGCCATTCACCCAGTTGCTGTATTGCTTCGAACCGTCAAACGTCCGGGCACGCCACCAGTAGTTGGTGTTGTCCATCAGGTCCGCCGCAGCGCGCCATGTTGTCGGCAGCGCAGCTGCACCACCACTGATCCTATCTACTAGGGCGGTCTCGACCTGCTGCGCCATCGCTTCGTCCTTGTACAACTCGAACTGCACTTTCACCGCCGGATCCAGCGAATTGGTCGAAGTCAGCACTGCTAGATTCGGCCGTAGGCTGGTCACGACACCGCCCGATACCGGGCTGTCGATCGTCGGGGTACCCGGGCCCGGCGGCGGTGCATTGACATCGACCTTGATGTTGGCCGAGCGCGTCGCGCTCAGCGTGCCGTCGGTGGCGGTGTACACCACCAGATAGTTGCCGGCCATGCCTTTCTCCGGCGTCCAGCTGAACAGCGCCCGCGCCAGCTTCGGCGATTGCGGATCGGTCGCTTGCGGCGTAAACGTTGCGCCTGCCGGCAGCGGTGCCGCCGACAGCGTCACCGGACGCCCATCCGGACTGCTGGCTTCGACCAGGAACGACACCAGCTTCTCTTCCTTGGTCACCTGATCGGCGATGAACTGGATCACCGGCGGTTTGGCCGCGGCGGGCGGGGCCTGGAATTCGGTGTCGTAAACGCCGGTGGTATTGGCATCGAACAGATTGAGCCAGTACTCCCACTGTTTGCTTTGTTCGTTACGGGTCTTGCTCAGCCAGACATTCTCGGTCGACAGTGCCTTGGCATCCGAACGCAGAATCTGCCCCAGCGCCTTCTGGCCGTTGAACGGATCAGGCACCCGCACGTAAACGAAGCCCGACGTCGCCGGAATCACCAGCCGGTAACTGGCGTTGCCGGCGGCATTGGTCCCGGCCGTCAACTGCGCCACTGCACTGCGGTCCAGCACTTCGGTGTCCGGGCCGTCCGACTCGTACACGCGCACAATGTCGCCGTCGCGCGCCAGGAAGTCGCGTACGGTATCGCGCCCCGGCAGATCGACGCGGACATCGCGGATCAACTGGTGGGCATTGGTCGCCTGCAGGATCGACGTCAGGCTGCCGCCAAGCTCGTCGGCATGGCTGAACTTGGCGGTGAATTCGGTGAACTTGCCGGCCAGGCTGGATTCCATGATCCAGCGGCCCATCTTGCTGGTGTTGCCGGCGATATCGCCGAAATTGATCAGCAGCGTATTCTGCGCCGGCGCATCGTTCACATAACTGCCGGTCAAGGCAAAGTTGATCAGCAAACCTTGCTTGTTCTCGATGATCTTCGGCTGGGCCGAATCGATCTTCAAATTCTTGGCCGTCGCCTGGCCATTGTTCTTCACCCGCACCCCGAGGGTAAACGGCTCGATCGGCTCGATCTCGGCCGTCAGCGGATCATCGCCCCAAACGTCCTTGGGCAGGAAGTAATCCAGCGTCAGCAGCGGCAGCGGCTTGACGGTGATCACATCCGGCGACACATCCAGTGTCTGCTCTTCACCGGCGAACTTGTATTTGAGGGTCGCACCGACCAGATATTTCTTGCCGGCGGGATTATCCCCAGCCGAACCCGGCGCCGGAATGATCAGCCAATTGATCACCGCCGTGCTCTTGGGGCTGACCGTACCACTGCCATCGACGTTGTCGATCTTGTCCTTGGCCGACACCCGCACGAAGAACTTCGCCGACAGATCATTCGGATCGGACGTCGCCGCCACCGGCGTGCCGTTCTCATCGGTGATCTTTACCACCACCGAGACGTTCTCGATCACGCCGTTGTCGGTGGTGTTGTTGATCTTCATCTCGGCGTCGAACGCCTGCCGTTCCAGCGTCAGCTCCTGCTTGATCTCGATCTTCACCTTGGCGCAGACCGTATCTTCGGCATATGCCGGGGCTCCGACAGCCAGCAGTGCCAGCGTCGGCGATGCCGAGCACAGCAAGGCTGTCAAACTCAGCACAGGAGTAAATCGGGACAGCAAGGAATTGGCCACGAAACGGGTCATGGAAAGTTACCGTGTTTTTGGTGTTGTTTAATCAATGTGGGCGCTGCAACAGCGCCACGAATTCGTCGGAATTGAAACCGTTCTTCATCGGCAGACCTCGCACCATCAGGAAGGGCACCCCCTCCCCGCCCAGCGCCTGTAATTGCTGCGCGCACTCGGCACTTGCCTCAGCGTCACATTCGTCAAAACTGAAACCGTATTGCTTCAACCAACCCTTCGCTGCCGCGCAATATGGGCAATGGGTCGTGGTGTACATCGTCACCTCACCCGGCTGCACCGTCGCTGCCAAGGCGTGCAGTTGCTCTTCCGACAAATCACCGTCGAGTTGAGCGCTGATGCTACTCAGCCCACCATGCCGCTGCAGCACATGCTGCAGGCCAGACCAACCTCCCCACAGCAGCGCCAAAACCAGTAGCAGCTTGAATCGCAGTCTGCCAGGTTTTTCGGGGCGGGCAACGTGACCGCGACGGGATGAACCCGCCAACGCATTACCTCCGCGCAATGCCGCTTCCGCCTTGGCGTAAACCGCCCCGCAAGCCGGGCACTGCCAATCGGGGGCCGGGCTATCGCTTGGACGGAGGTGATAACATTTGGGGCAAATCAATCAAGCATCCTTTTTTTACTCGGCCACAATACATCCTGCCTTCTCAGAAAGAAGCAGAAATCGTAATCAATCAACATCAAGGCCCAACAAAAATCATTCAAATGCATCGGATGGTCTAACAATATTTGAGCGCACCGCATCAAGGCGCCACTCATCACAAAGCCCCAGCGCCTCCAGCTCCTTCAGGCTAACATTATATCCACGCTTCATATCCAAGCTTACATACTGAATTAACGGCAGTCGCTTGATCACACTCAAATCCAAGTCCAATACCTTGCTATGGAAAAGCATCAATATCTTCAAATTTTCCAGTCTCTCTAAACAAGTGATACTCTCCACCCCTCCTCGCAAATCGGCAGTAGCAAACTCCTCCAAAGTGCGCATACCAGCAACAAAATTCAAATTAAGCGCCCCCGAATAAGACGCCAAATGCAAATACCGTAATGACAAACCTTCTATCGCCTCAACCCCATGAAACCTAGTGGAATCCAAGTCCAAAAACTCCAAGTTAGTCAGCATTGCAATCGGAGCATGATCAAAAGGCCTTGAATTTCGTGTCATAGCCAGTTCTTTGAGCGTCTTAAACTGCGCAACTCCTGCAATATCGGAAAATTTGCTTGCAGCAAAGCGAAGCGAAATCAAAGAATCGGCAAATTGCACCTCAGGAATTGTGTCACCGTCATAACCGTACCAATACAAATGCTCCAGCCCACCACACTCAAGAAGCGACGAATAATTTCCATTCCAACTTACGGCACAGCGCTTTAGACTTCCTAGTCTTGCAAAGTTAAAGCTATGCTTAAACCTAACATCCAAGTCAAGCGACTTTAAATTTGAAAGTTGCTCGATGGGGTGCAAGTCAATCGGATCAACCAATATAACTTGAAGTTCATCAACACAATCAGCTATTTCATGCAAAAAATCAAGAGAACCACCCGACCATCCGTGTGCATAATTGATGAATAATCTTCGTACTCCGCACGCCCTAAACTGATCCGAGAAACCTGATTCCCAGTCGCCATCCACTGTTACAAAAACATTTTTTGACATCTCCGGAAAATGCGCAACCACCCCGCCTTTCACAGTAAAAAACTTCAAACTCGACATAGCAAACCTATTTATTTGGATTTGGAGGAAGGTCATACTGCGGCCGTTTCTTATCGGCAACGGCATCTACTTTATTAGCTAAATTTTTCTTTCCACCCAGCTCATCTATCCACTTTTGCTCCGCCTTCTTCAAATCTCGGGCAGTACCCTTAACCGTCTCCAGCACCTCATAAGCCCCGTCTTTCACTCTCGCGCCGTGCTCTTTGATACGCTGCTCTACCTCCCTAATCGTCTTTCCCACATATTCTTTATTTGCATATTTATCTACAAACTTATAAATGGTGCCTGCAATATCCTTTTTGCAGCCTTTGCCATTGTGCACCAATACACCATCCCCTCCAACAAAGAAGGTGTGTGCATTGGCCACTTCCAAATTGAAAACTGGCAACGTCTGCTGTTCGGTACGAATTTCGTCAATCGTAACCGTTCGCTCCGCATCTGAATCTTCGTCGCTTTTTAGCAGCAGCTTGCCGCCCTTCTTTAGCAGAACGGCGTCTCGCCAACCTTCTGGAGTTTTGAATGGATGCCCTTCGGTTGCGGTCAATTCCTCACCGCCATCCAGCATCAGATGAATCAATAGCTGTGCTTTTTTGCTAACAAAAATGTCAGAAATTTTCTCGTAGCTCAAACGCTGATCTCGCTTGGCCAACTTGCCCTTTTCTTTCCAATCCGACTGCGCCAAGACCTCATCACCAACCTTGAGTTCGGAGATCGGCTTCAACTCCACCTTCCCCAGTTGGGCATCTTTGGCCTTGGCTTTGGCCGGCTTAACTTGAACAAGCGTTTCTGCGGGAAAACTGTTAATCGCGCAAGGCAGATTATTAAATGCATCCCATGCACGCGTAGCCCATTTCCCCATCCATTTGAAAAGTTTTCCGAACGGAACGAAGCAAGTTAATGCACACTCTTTTGCCGAAGCTCCGAGGTTCTGGCACTCTCCCGAGGCGTAGTTAGCTGCGACATCGAATGCCATGCATCCGGCCACGCAGGTCCCATAAGCAATGGCTTCGCCAACGCACAAATCCTCTAGGCAAAGACCTTGCGGATCTCGACCCGATACGGGATTGCCGGATACGTAGGCATACTTGTTTATGCCCCCATCAAACCCGACCGGATCCATCGTGACGTAACGGCCAGTATTCGGGTCGTAATAGCGATGGAAGTTGTAATGCAGGCCGGTTTCGTCGTCCCAGTACTGCCCAGGCAACCGAAGATTGGACGTGATCGTAGGATGCTCGGCGCTCGCCGCCGGGGTGGTGATCGTGGCCAGCCCGAACGCATTGTAATTGGCGGCCCAGATAATGTTGCCAGCCTTGTCGGTGGCTTGCAGCGGCTTCGGCAATTCGTCGCCGTGGTAATACGCGACAACGGTTTGGTTGTTGCTGTTACGGGTTTTCGCAAACAACACGCCAGTGGTGAATGCACTGTCGGGCTCGACTCCGTATTGCGTGACCAGTGCTGTCGCACCAATGTTGCGCAAACTGCCGTCGGCGTTCAGGTCGATGTTTTGCTCGGCCTCGGCAATCAGTCCTTCGTCTGCGTACAGATAGTAGGTGCGCTTGGCCGGATTGAGCCAGCTACGCTGGCCGTCCTGATATTGGGTCTTCCAGATCCGTCGGTCGAGCGGATCGTAGCCATATTCGGCAATCAGCTTATCAGTGCCGTCGAGCACTGCCACCAGCCGGTTCTGCGTGTCGTAACGGTACTGGGTGATCTTGTTGCCCGGCTCGGTCTGTTTGACGAGGTTTCCGACTTCGTCGTAGCTGTAAGTCGTGGCGTTGCCACCGCTACCGCGTTGCAACAGCCGGTTATTGGCATCGTAAGTCCATGCGCCGCTGATTTTGCTGTGGGCAATGCGATTGCCTACAGCATCCAGTGTGAAGCTTTCCGTATCGGTGCCGAACAAGCCGCCGGTATCGTTCTGGACTTGCGTGAGCCGAGTCTCGTCGTCGTAGCTGAAGCTGCTGGCTTTGCTGCTGCTACCGTTAGCGGTACTGTCGGTGCGCTGGTTGGCCTTCAGTTCCTGCACCTTGCCGTAGGTGTTGGCGACGTCCAGTATTGTTTGCTGACCAGGGTTCTTAACTTTCAACGTTTCCAGACTCAGCAACCCGTCAAGCGTGCGCTCCTGCGTCGTACCGCCTGGCAAGGTTAACTTGGTCGGCGCCAACCATTTGAACTCGTTGATGCTGATCGTACCTTCGCCAGGCACCGTGACAGTTTCGATCCCCCCGTTACCGCTGTAACCGTAAGTGATGACAGTACCGTCAGGCCAGGTAATGCTGGTCTTGTAGCCCGCAGAGCTGTAGCCATACTCGAAGCTCAGGCTATAGCTACCGCCACCCGGCATCGGGTAGCGGACCGATTCACGGGTCTTGCGGCTCGCGTCGTCGTAGCTTAGGGTGCCGCTGGTGGTCTGTTGACCTGCCGGCCGCATCGCGTCGACATCGCTCCAGCTGAGCAGGTTGTCTTCTTCGTCCCACGTGTAAGTAGTGGTGCGATTCAGCGTAGAAGCATTGCGGTACTGCTTGACCTCAACAAGGCGATTAGCAGCATCGTAGCTAAAGCGACTGACATTGCCGTTGGCATCAGTACGCTGGCTTAGATTGCCTGCCGCGTCATAACCGTACTGCGTGGTCTGCCCCATTGGCAGGACATCTTTTACGATCTGGTTATTGCGATCATATTCAAACTTGCTAACCCGCCCGTTTGCATCGTTAATTTGCAGCGTATTGCCGCGCGCGTCGTACTGCGACTGCGTCTTGTTGCCAAGACTATCGGTAATTTCTATCAGGAGCCCCAACTCGTTGTAACGAAGGTAACGAGTCTTGCCATTTGCGTCGGTTTCGCTAGTAACTTGGCCACGCTTGTCATAAACAGCGCTGCTGACCAGCCCTTCTGTGCCCAAGCGATTCGGGTTCAACAACGTCTGCGTGGTCGGCCGCTCGCGTTGGTCGTAACGATTTTTCTCGGTAAAGGTCGGGTATTTGATTTCAGTGGGGTTATATAAGGCCCCTGGGGTGCCATCTGGAAGTTGGTAGCTAAATTGCGTGACATTGCCCACCGCATCGATCTGGCGAGTCAGGCGTAAATGGTTATCGAATTCCGCCAGACTAGTACGACCATCTTCATCGGTTTCTTCAACCAGCATGCTTTGCGTGTCGTATTTGAGTTTGGACTGTCCCCCGACCTGATTGACGGTACGCACATGGCGATTCAGTGCATCATAAGCAACTTGAATCGCCTTACCACGCGCACCTGTAAAGCCAGTCAGATTACCGACTTTGTCGTAGCTGTAGCTTTGGCTGCGGCCCAGTGCATCGACGGTTTTGAGCAAATTGCCATCGGCATCAACTTCAAACCGCGTGACGCTGCCGCGCGGGTCAGTGTATTGCACTAGGTTGCCTGCCCGATCGTAGCGGTATTGGCGGATGTTGCCTTCAGGGTCGGTAGACTGGTTGATCTGCCCCAGCACGTCGTAGCCCAGTTGCCAGATTGCATCCGGCGTCATCGTGCCGTTGGCCTCGGTACGCCCCTTGCGCGTGGCTTTGACGACCTTGCCTTGGCTGTTGACCTGGTATTCGGTAACGCGTTGCTCAGGCAAGCCGGCGGCTTCGATCTTCTTCAGCAGGTTGCCCTTGCCGTCGTACTGGTATTGGGTCTTGACGCCGAGTTCGTCGACCTCTTCGGTCGGCACCAAGTTGAGCGCGCTGTAGCTGTGCTTACGGCTGCTGCCATCCGGCAAATCGACCTGGGTGACCTGTTCGAACTCGTTCTTGACGATGCGGGCGGTAAAGCCGCGGGCATTAGTGCGCAGTTCGGCACGGGCACCGGTGTCGTATTTGACCTCTTCGTCGGTCTGGCCGTTGACGAGGCGGCGCACCAGCAGGCCTTGGCGGTTATGGGTTAGGTCTTCAACCCGGCGGCCGGCGGCGGTTTCGGGGCCGGTGATCTTGCTGGCGAACTGCTTGTTGACGTCGTCGTACTCGAACACGTAGTCGGTCACACCACCGTCCGGGGCGGTACGCTGGACGACGGTGTCACCACTGTAGGCGATCTGTTCGACCCGGCCTTCGGGATCGGTGATTTTGGTAATGTGGTTGCCAGCGTCGTAGTCGTAGCGGATGGTATTGCCGCGGACGTCAGTCACGGCGATCAGCCGGTTGGCGCCGTCATACTGGTATTTGACGCTGCGCGCCGGCAGGTCCTGGGCATTGCCGGCAATCGGGTAGTCGCGCACTTCGGTGAGCAAATCACCGGAGTAATGCAGGCTGAAGGCTACCCGGCCGTTACCGTCGACCGCGCCTGCCAACCGTCCTCCGCCGTCACGGGTCAGCCAGATGGTGTTGCCGTTCTTGTCGCCATAGGAGAGCACTTGTCCACGGGCGTCGTACTCGATCCAGTCACCGTCCTTGTGTACCCAGCGGAAGCCCTTCTCGACCGGTTTGGGAGCGAGCGCAACACTACCGCTTGCAAGCGCCGCACTATCACCCAATCCGGCGGCGACACGCGTAGCCGTTTTCTCCATAAAGGCACGCGCGCTGAACATGAAGCGCTGGTTGTCGCCAAGGTAGAGCTCGCTGCCGCGCCGGAAGGCTTCGTATTCGAAGTTGGGTGATGAAATCCCGCCG
Source organism: Jeongeupia sp. USM3 (assembly GCF_001808185.1). Lineage (NCBI taxonomy): Bacteria > Pseudomonadati > Pseudomonadota > Betaproteobacteria > Neisseriales > Chitinibacteraceae > Jeongeupia > Jeongeupia sp. USM3. The sequence goes on from NZ_CP017668.1 coordinate 879,291, forward strand.
CCCATGCACAGCGTGGCGTAGTCGACGCTGACCTTGGCCGCGACCGGGTAATCGGCGACATTGTCACCCATCGCCCGATTGAACGGCATCGTCCGCTCCGCCGACATCTTGCCGACCGGTGCACCACCGACTGTGACAGTACCACCGGACGGCTGCCAGTCCTCATCAACCCACACCGAGCAGCCGTTTTCGGCGCCACCGCCGATGGTTGTCCCAACCCCGCCCGTCATGTTCTTCCAGGATTGGGAGAGGCTTTCCCACTGGGGATTGAACTTCCACTCCTGGCCGTCCCACTTGCGCTGCCAGCGCACCGGTCCGGCCGGACTTTGCACCCGCAAATCCTCGACCGAGATGTTGGCATAACCGTTCGGCACCGTGACAGTGAGGCCGGAAACGGCGAGTGTCGGAGGCGCCATCAGGACCGAAATGGCTATCGCCATTCCGGCCACACAGCGCCTAGTCGTGGTAAACCAAGCCCAAAACCGTTTCAAATGCATGGCAATCAACTTGTTGTTATTCATTGCTTTCTTGGTCATTTGCATTGCGATTCGCCATCACCTTTCGGCACGAACACGCACTTTTTGCCCTTCATCTTCAGCGGCGTGCTCTTGCCACCGCCACCAAAGCCACTGTAGCCGCCGATGCTGACGGAGCTACCACCACCACCACCACCGCCGCCCGACCCGCCACCGCATGTACTGCTGCTAACGGAGAACCAAGCTGTCGAAGCACCACAATTGGAACGGTTGCCGTTGGGGCAGGTGTACTGGCAGCTAACGTTCATACTGTTGCTGTAGTTGTAACAACCGCCACCGGATGCAGAACCGCTGCTGGCAGCGATATCTAGCGGTTGTAGCGCCACTACACGATATGGAATGGTCACGCGCTGTTTAGCACTCAATGTCGATGGTATTTCGGTCAGAAATTCGTAGCGGAAGTAACCATCGCTCTTAGGCAGATGCTGTTGCACGTTGTCGGCACGAATCAGCCCATAGTTGGTCAGGCTCAGTTCGCCGTAATACACGTCTCCCGCGTTCATCTTCGGCAGGTTGACGCTGGTGGGCTGCATCATGACCACGGCAGCGGGCACGTCGGTTTCAAAAGTCGCATTCAGGATGATGTCGTAGCGATCCTGGATGGCGATCTCACGTACGCTCCATTCCACCGTGATCAGGTTGTAGTCGAGGAACACCGGTTGGGTGTACGTGATCCCCGGCTTGATCTGCAGACGACCGCCGACCTCCTGATGGTTTGCCGCCTTGGCGCGGAACTTGTAGCGGCCAGCCGGCAGGCTCTGGAACAACGCCTCACCCATGCTGTCGGTGACCAGTTCCTGTGTCACCGTGGTCACGTCTTCGTTCTGCAGCGTGATCGTGGCATTGACCAAGCCCGGAATCAGCTTGCCGGCCTTGTCGACCGTCGCGGTGTAGATGTCCGAGGCCTTGAACAGCACATTGCCCTTGCCCGACTGCGTCACACTGGCATAGACGTTGAGCTGTTGCTGCGGCACGTTATCGCCCTGCACCTGCAGCTTGAACTCGTACACGCCCTCCGCTGTACCGGCCGGCGGCGTGAAGCTCAGATCGATCGAGCGCTTCTCGCCCACGGCCAGCGTACCGTTAGCCTGGCTGGCAATGCTCACCCACGCCGGTGCGGCACCACCATCGGCACGCGTCAGCGTGAACTGCAGGTTCAGCGCATCCTGCAGGCCCTTGTTCTCGAGCACGAACGATTCAACCTGGCTCTCGCCCAGCCCCAAGCCAGTCTCGACATAGCTCGGCGTGCTGGTCAGGTACGGTTTCGCTTCAGAGAGCGTGTAATTCACCATCACCTGGCCCAGCGGTTGCGGATGCTCGTCGCTGACGACGTTGAAGATCAGGCTGCCGCTTGGCTGCGCACTGTTGTTGGCGGTGAAGACTGCTGGCACGTTCAGCGTCTGCCGCTCGGCCAACGTCACCGGCGACGGCAACTGCACGCTTACCCCGGCCGGCACCTGACCGGTCGGCTGGCTGGCCGGGTCCAGTACCAGACGCAGATTGCGGGCGGCCGTGCCGACACCAGCCTTGGCGGTGAACGGAATCGTGAACGGGTAGTTCTTCGGTACGTCGAGCTTGTACGGCGTAGGGCCAACCGTCACGCGATTGATTGTGAAGGACTTCTGCTCGGTCCGGTCGGTCATGTCCGGGTGGACCGCGCTGACCTTGTACAGGCCGGCATCGGTCAGCGTCGGCTTGAAGGAGTAGCTGAAACCGCCGGTTGCATCGGTCAGCACCATGAAGACGCGCTCGAAGCCCTGCTGGTTCAGCACCAGCTTGAGGCGCGAGTTCGGTAGCGGGGCCTTGGTGCTGCGGTCCAGTGCACGACCGGCGATCACGACATCCTGATCGCCGAACGAGCTGATCGGGCTGACATCGGTCACTTCGCCGATATAGGCGGTATCGAGCAGCGAAACGGTTTTTTCCGAACCACGCCCCGGAATGGTGACTTCATCATCCTGGCCCGAGTGGTAACGCAGTTTGTCGACTTCGAGCTTGACGCGAATGCTGTTCGGGCTCGAGTTCGGCACGTTCACAGCAAACACGTCGGAGACATAGCTGCTGCCCGCCGGAATGCGCGCCACGGTCTGGCCATTGATCAGCGTGACGACATTGGCGCCCAGCGACTGCTTGTACGGCTGCGTCGCCAGCACGTTGCCATCGGCATCAAGGATCTTGAAGCGCAGCTCGGACGAATCACCGTTGCCGTTGTTGGTCGCGGTCAGCAGTTCGACATCAACGTCTGTAGTGTTCTCGATACTGAGCTTGAGTTTGCCGGTCGCACCACGCGTGAATTCATCGGTCGACATACCGACCACCAGCGCACCATCGGTGACATCGACCGCCTGGTTACGCGCGATCTTGACCAATTCGCCCTCATTGGCGGCAATCTCGACACCAACCTGGGCCTGTGCATTACCCGGCAAATCGGCATAGCCACCAACGATCACCGGAATCAGCCGGGTCTCGTTCGGCGCAAGGCCAAACGGCTCGGAACGGTGATCCTTGAACTGGCTTGCATCCTTGTTGATCGGCAGGCGCACGTCGACGCGAACGTTGTCGACGGCGCTGCTCGAGGTGTTCACCACCTGGACTTGCAGCTTGTTCATCACCCCGCGTTTGATCGGCAGACCAGACGCAATCTGCGTTGCAACATTCGGCAACAACAGGCTGCGCGGCATTTCGACGCCATTGGCATCGACCGTGGCGATGGTGTAGCGACGCTCGCCTGCGGTGTAACCGGAATCGGTAAACCGGGTCGACGACGTCGCGTTCGGCGTGAGCTTGGTTTTGTTGTCGTCCGGGCCGACATAGACCAGATAACCGGCTACGTTGCCATTCGGTGCGCTCCAGCTCACCACCGGCAATTCGTTACCCAGTTGCTCGATCTTGAGGTTACGGACCGGCAGCAGGCTGGCGTTCAGGTAGGCCGAGTTGGAGATCGCCGACTCGTTGCCCGCCGCATCCAGCGCCGTGACCACGTACGCGCCTTGCGTCGGCGACGGACTCGCGTCCAGCGCCAGCGTTTGCTTGATGCCGCTCTTCAGCGCGGTCAACCCCTCGACGCTGCCGATGCTGGTGCCAGTGGCGCGATACAGCTTGTAGCTGTCGACCTTGCTTGCCAGCGGCGCTTGCCATTGGGCGACGATGCCTTGACCGGTCAATGCCAGCGTCAGGTTCTGCGGTGCACCCGGTGCATTGGCACTGGCAACCACATCAACTGCGGCACTCTGACCGGACAGCGATTCCTGGCCGTTCGACTGGCGCACCGTCGCCAGCGCGTACTTGTACGCCCCGTCTTGCGACGTCTGATCCAGGTATTCGACGCCATTGGCACGCACCAACGCTTGCAGGCTGCTCTGACCCGGCGCCTGGCGATACAGCTGGTAAGCACTGGCGCTATCCACGGCCTGCCAGGCCAGCTTGACCTTGCCACCCGGCTGCGCCTTGGCGCTCAAACCGAACGGCGTGCCCAGCGGCGGCAGCTCGCCCTGATAAATCTGGAAGCGGTTATAGGCCGAGACCTTCGTCGACACGTTGTCCAGATCATCGCTGGCCTGAATGCTGAACGACAGGAATTCAGGCGCGCCCAAGCCTGCATCGCTCGGCAAGGTCACCGTACCGCGCCACGTGGTGGCGTCGACGGCGGTCAGCCCACCCAGCGCGACCGCACTGCGAACCGGCCCGGACAGCAAATAGCTCACCTGCGGCGTGCCCTTGGTCGGCTTCGAGAATGTCAGGGTGACCTGAACTGGTTGCGCTGCATCGTTCTTGATCGGTGCGGATGGATTGACGGCGATGCCGGTCAATTCCGGCCCGGCTGTATCGATCTTGAGCGTGGCACCGCTATCAATATCAGTACCACGGTTGCCGACCAGATCGCGGGCCGAGAACAGCACATTGGCAGTCCCTGCCGGTGTGTTGGCATCGACGACGAAGGAACCGGTGTAGGTTGTGGCATCGGTCTTGCTCAGCTCGACCGTGATCGGCGCCCCGCCCTGCGGCACGATCGCCAGATACGGGTCGGCCTGCAGCGCTTCATTGAGCTTCAGCGTCACGCCCACCTTGCCCTGGCCGAAACGGCCACTGCTCGGGTCGACTTTGCCTTGTGGGTTGAAGGCCACCGAGAGTGCACGCGGAGCCGTACCGTCCGACACGACTTGGGCCAGCTCTGTCGGCACCGACGGCGTACCGGCACTGTTCACGGCCACGACGCGGTAGTACCAAGTCCCATCCTGTGTCGGCAGATCGTCATAGACCGTCACTGCTAGCGGAGTGCGATTCAGTTTGGTCGCTTCGGCCGTCGTCGCAAACGAAGCTGCGGCACGGTAGAGGTCATAACCTGTCGTGTTCGGATCGGTCGATTTCGTCCAGGTGAGGCGGACCTTGCCCGAAACCTGAGCAACGGCAACCAGATTGGACGGGCTCACCGGCACTGTCACATCGAGTGTCACCGGCAAGGCCACCGACAACGCACTCGTCCCCCATTGATCGGATGCCGTCGCCTGAATCTGGTTGCTGCCCGGGACCAATGTGACCGTGGTAGAGAACTTGCCGTCATTCCCGGCCACCACAGCCCCACCCGCAGACTGACCATTGGTCAGAACCTGTACGGAGTTGCCTGCCGGCGCAGTGCCAATGACCTGCAAGCTGGCATTTCGCGTCACCGTGCCAGCAGCCGGACTACTCCAGCGCGGCGCATCCGGTAACTGGTGCGCGACGTTGACGTTGAAGTTCTGCGTGCTGACGTTGTTCAGCGAATCGGTCGCACGAAGGCCGAGCACATGTGCGCCATTCAACACGTTGCTGATATCCAGCGTCACCGAATAGCTACCAACACCGGAAGCAGTGCCAACGGTGGCACCATCCAGCAACAGCTCGACCTTGGAGACGCCGCTGCGATCGCTGGCATCCAAAGTCAACGTGCCATTACGGGTAATGCTCCCACCTTCAGCAAGCACACTACCGTTATATTTCACGCCTGAAATCGTCGGCCCCTGCTTATCAGGCTCGCCACCGGTGACAGGCTTCATGAGGCATTGTTTGACCGTACCAACAAGCGGATCGCCAAAGACTGCATTCGTGCAATCAACGCCACCGCCAAAAACCTTCGGCGTGGTAAATACCCCGTTGGCGCCATAAATTACCAACGCCTCACCCGCGAACGAACAACGGCCATTTTCATCAGCGCATTTTGTATATTTGGGCTCAGCACTGACTGTTACTGGGCGGGTCTGTTGCGTTACGCGACCAATCGCATCCGTTGCCTTCACTAGCAAGACATGATCACCAACCGTGACCGATGCTGGATCCCAAGGAGTAGAGAACGGTGGTGTTTTTTTGCTAGCGACCAACTTATCGTCGAGGTAAAACGAAACATCTGCGATACCGGCCGCATCGGCTGCATCTGCAACCAAAGAGATGGGCAGGGTTAACACACTACCCGCGGCAGGGTTAGTAATCGTCAGACTTGGCGCTTGCGTATCCACCAATACGGAGCCAGCCAGCGCAGCTGTAACAACCGTTCCTGCTGTATCGCGGAACTGCACCGAAATGGCTTTGGGACCATCACCATCCGAGGTGACAAAATCTACCGTTGCGCGGCTATTAGGTAACGGCTTGAACGAGACACCGGCAAAAGCGCCGCCTTCGGCAATTCGATATTCCGTCGCGTTGACGCATGAAACATCTAGCGACACATTGTGCTGTTCAAAATACTGTGCTGGGCTCGTCAGACGTACGCTTGGATTCAACAGCGGTGCGGCACTCAGATAGGAGCCATATTTGACTCCCGCTGAAACGGCATCACCCTGGCCCTGAGGATTGGCAATACTGTCCTTCGGGCCGGTACTGTGCCCCCACCAGTTACCCGTAGCCTGAATGATCGAAGTCGGTGTTTTGTTGTCGATGGCCTTGCTGCTGTTACCGACAAACTGAGTACTGCCAATCACCGGCAAACTTTGGCCGTCGGCCATCAGCCCGACTGTATTACGCGAGAAGTTCGACCCAGTTACTGAGGGTGAAGCACCATCAAGCAATGCAAGGCCAATATCGTTATCGCTGATCTGCACGTATTTGATTTGCGGGCTGACGCTGCGCAGCGTCAGCGCAGCGCCATTGCCCACATAACGGATTTGCAGGTCTTCCAGTGTAAACGCACCCGAGGTACTGGCCGACTTCTCAAAACGCACACCACGCCAATCCCCCGGCGCAGGTGATTGTGGATTGGCAGCACTTTGACCACCAACCGAATCATCCTTTGCGCTAGTCAAAGAAACACCTTTCCCGAGCGTCAGGCGATCTCGGGCCACCAATTGCGCATCACCGCCGAATTTGACTACAACGCCATCCTGAATGGTCAGGTCTGCTGCATTGCACAGCGCCATCATCAGCGCCAATCCAACCACCGAGACTGCATATCGATGACCAGCGTACGAGCCTACGCCAGACACGAGATCGCTCCCGGCTTGAAGCATGGGCTTGCCGGACTGATGGTTGGATTTTGGTTTCATGTTCTTGGTCAATACGTATTCAAGTGCAACAGGCACATGCCATCGACACGACAAACCACCCGGCCATGCAAATAGCCGGGTGGTCAATGCCGAAATCAAGACGCTGGATTAGCCAACAAAGCCGGCGGCCCGAAGTGCGGGATAGGACACGTCGTAATACTTGCCACTGGCCGTGACCAAACGGGCTTTCGTTTCACCCGCCAGCGCAACGGTCACCTCGACCTTCTCCACCGTTTCGTTCTTGGCGAAGTGCGACAAGTCGATCGAACCCGCAACCACCACCGTATATGTAGTTGTTGCTTGCAAGGTGCTTGGGCCTTGCGGCAAGGTCACCGACACCGTGGCACTCCCGGATGCCGTCGAACCGGCAATCGCCGAGCTGATCACCTCGGTCGGCTGACCGTATGCTGGGACCACGCGCAGCAGCACTGTATTACCAGCCGGGACATTGGTGGTCTGGAAAGTCACTTGCACCGGATTGGTCGTGCTCGCCGGCAAGGTCACGTCGGCATTGCCGGTCGGATTGGCCGGCACGTTCTGGCCACTCACGGAGGCAATACGAATCGCCGGCACATCGGCGATGAAAACCGGGCCGGGTTTGTCGACCGCATAGGTCGGTTGAGACGTGCCATTGAACGTTACAGCCTCGCCTTCAAACCGGATTCGTCCGACCGAACCGCCATAGCCATTTGTGTTACCCGTCGAATCACAATACTGCCGACGCGAATTGTTGTAATTGATGCAGCCACCGTTTGCATACACTCCACCATTCCCAGCGATGGTGGTCGCCACAAGGCGAATTGCTCCGCCGGAGCCGCCTGCGCCTTGGCCACCGACATCCGTGCCAGCTACTCCGCCGGCATCGCCGCCGGTCGCATCAATTGTGCCCGTCAGTGTAATTTTTCCAGACGAGGCCAACAAAATGCCGCCGCCGCCGCCGCCGCCGCCGGAGCCAGGGAAATTCTTGCCGCCACGCCCGCCACCACCACCAGACCCACCAATTAATGGCTGCAGCAGTGCAGATCCGTACGACTTACCAAATGTTTTAATTGCATTCACACCACATTGGTAAGCGGCATAGTACGCATAGGCTGCTGTCGCATAGCCACCGCCGTTTCCGACGTAAGGGTAGTAGCTATAACCATTTGCACAACCATTCCCCCCCTCAATCCCTCCCGGCCCTCCTCCCGGTCCCAATCCTGCCCCACCACGAATAATTTCAGCCCGCAGCGCCGCGTCTTCGCGTCCGCCACGCCCGCCATCGTATCCGCCAGGGCCACCGGAACCAGGCACACCATCATCACCCAATACGCCATCGCCGTAGGTACCAGTCGCCTTGGCGTCCAGACCGCGAATATCAATCGTGCCGGCAATCGACACATCGCCGCTGGCGAGGATAAACACCGGTGTATTGGCCGAATTTTTCTTGAACTTTACAGTTACACCCGTCGGGATATTTACCGAGGTGTAGTTCAAGACGCCCGAAGGCGGCAGTTGAATTTCAGTATTTACCGTCGGATTCAGCGCGCCATCGGCACCTGTACTGCCGCTGTTAAAGGCTGCCATTGCGGATGCACTGGAAAATGCCGCCAATAGCAGGACTACAAGAGAGCCCATTCGGGCAGGCTTCAGTCTCGAAGCAGAAGAATTCATGAACATTTCCTCAAAGCACAATTACAAATAAGTCAAATTGGACAAACCGCATCACGACCCAATCACTGGGGAACAACCACACTCACCGAATTGGCTGGCGTCCCTTCGACCGAGGTCATGCCGCCAGGTACTTCCAGCTGAATCACCCTGCCACCCAAGGTGGCATCTGCATCAACGGTGACAGAGGCCGTCAGCATTTCGCCAAAATTGTCTTGCGACCAAACCAGCTCGTAGATCGACCGAACCCCATTATTCGGCGCAAATGAGATGCCAGTTACGCCTTTCAGGTTTGAGCCACGTACCGTCAGCACGGTTTGCTTGCCACGCTCGAAGTTCAACGGCGAAACCGAGGCCATTGTCGGCAAGCTGCCAATGCCGAACGCGGTATTTCCAAGGACTGTGGATGCGATGCGCCTGCCGCTTGCATCGGCCAAAATCACCGTCCTTGTCGTTTGCGATGCATCCGGCGCCACGGACACCGGTACGGTCAGGCGCGCACCGCCTTCCGAGCTCTGGAAATCGCCCAAAATAATGCCCGTCGACGGTGAAACCGAAACGGATGTCACTGCATCCAGGCCATAGCCGGTAATCACCACATTCGCAGCACCGCCTTGCAATACGCCACTCGGCGAAATGCCGTTGGTTGCGCTACCGACAATCACGCCAATTTGGCTGGCGGCCAGCGTGCCCGTGAACGACACCTGTTCCGGCGGAATGGACTCACCCACCATGACACCGACCAAATCGGAAGCCAGCATCACGTCACTCTTGATCTGTGCAACTTCGCCGACAAGTACACCCACAAGCGGTGCAGCAATGCTGGGGTAGCGGTTACCGACTTCCTTGGCGATCTGCAGGGTATTGCCCGGGCGCGGTGTCGCACTCGAATCCCCGGCCGGGGTCGTAACGATGACCGTTCTTTGGCCACTCTGCGCCTCTGCGGCAGCGGTGACATTGAACTTCAGCAGCGTGCCTTCCGCATCGGTTTCAAACGGTCCCGAAATGCTCAGCCCCTGTGACGGCTCGATACGGATCGCGGAAACGTTGAGCAGATTCTTGCCACGAACCGACATCACCGCGGTGGCTTGACCTGCCTGCACCACTTGCGGATCAACCGATTGCAACTCGGGCAATGGCGCCGATACCAGGAACTGCCCGTCGGTGACACGGGAGAACGTGATCGGTTTATCTTGCGCAGTCAGCACCAAGCGGCGGAGACCTAACGTCGCATCTGCCGCGACACGCACGGTGAATCGCAGCTCGCTCCCCTCTGCATTACTGGTCGGGGAGCCCTGCAAGCTGATACCCGTCGACGGCACGAAGCTCACGGCACTGACGCCCTGCAGCCCGGAGCCACGTACCGTCACCTGCGTGTCGGTACCGATCACCCCGGCATTCGGTGTCACTTCGGTCGCACCTGCGCCAAAGAGCACGCCAATCTGATCCGAGTTGGGATCGAACTGCAAAGGCTTCGCCGGCGGACCTGCATCGCCAACAACAACGCCAACCGCGGGCGAAATAATCGGTGTGACCGAGCTACCCAGTGCAGATACAACAGTCAGGCTATTCGCTTCACCGGCTTGCGACGAAGAGAGACCTGCAGGCGTCGCCACCTGGATCAACTGGACTCCCAACGGCGCATCCGCGGCAACTTCCACAAATGCGGTCAATTTGCTGCCGTCTGCAGCAATCTCTGGCTGCGAATCGAGCTTCACGCCGGCGCCGGGCGAAGCCTTAAGGCTCGCCTGCTGCAGATTTCGGCCACGGACTTGCAACTTGATCGTCGAACCGCGAACAGCAAACAGCGGCTCAATCGATTCAACAACGGGCAGGCCGGCCATCAGGTCAAACATGGCTTGGGATGGGTCCGCAAAGACCAACTCCTTACCCGCAGCATCCTTCACAACCAGGCGACGCTTCCCTGGTACAGCGCCGTCAGCCGGCGTGAACTCAAACCGGATCTGCTCTCCTGCCGTATTGACTGACACATTTCCAACCGTTACGCCGGCACTCGGCGACAACGAAACCTGTGCATTCTCCGGAATTCCAAAACCGTAAATGACGTGGTTCGATTTCGACCCCACGATACCCGCAGCAGGAGAAACGCTTCTAAGCACCGCGCCCAAAGAAACCCCTACATTGGCATCTTGTATAGATACTTGTTTGGTCACAGGAGCCACGACACCCTCAAGCACAATCCCCACCGGCATCGCATATGCCGTGTTGGCACCACGAAAATCAGCAGTAATGAAGAGCGGTACACTGATCCGTTGCAAAGTACTGGAGTCGGCAATCAAACTCACCGTTCCGTCCTGCTTGGGGGTGATGCTGATCTTGGCAGTGGTTTGCCCAGCGGGAATGACCAATGTAGACGGTGATACCGTGGCTTTGCTGGGGTCAGAAATTGACAATGACAAGGTATGGTCGCGGAAATCAGCCTTGGCAAGACGAATGACAATGTCCCGCGATCGACCATCTGGAGGCAGTGCAATGGGGGTTGGCTCGATCGAGACCGCAGGCGGAATTGGCGCTTGAATTGTCAACGTAGTGGCATTGGAAATAAGGTATTGTCCCAGATGAGCAAAGTCTGGATTACGAGCCTGAACTTGCAACGAGCCAGCCGCCGTTTGATTTGGCAGCGTCGCGTTCAACTCGCCCGCGCTGATATAGGTGGTCGGCACCGATGCGGAATTGATCACGACCTCAGTTGCAGCAGTAAAATTACGCCCCAAAACAGTAAGTTGTATCAGGCCACTGCCCGCCAATACGGTCGTGGGCTGCAAGCTGCTGATATTCGGCGTAGGCGGTACGATTGTGACTGCATTGGCCACGACAATCTCGCCAGCATCAGTCAAGAAGCGTAGTTCGCGCTTGCCTTGTGCGGCATCAGGATCTGCCTTCAACTGGAAAAAGGCTTGGCTCGCGGAGCCCCCAGAAAACGGCGTCAACGACAAACCAGCACCGTCGAAACGAGCCTGAGTCAGGCCATCCAGGCGCCCGCCCTTGACTGTCAGGGTCACCACTTGACCTTGTTCAATGCTCGCCGGGCTGACTTCTTGGACAAACGGCGAAGCACCGACTGAAACAACGCCAGTCGGCACGATGTACGGGATCCCCTTGATCCCCCATTTGATGCTCTTAGTAATATCCCCGGATGGAACCGCTACCCCATTCAGCGTGTTGCCGCTAGCCTTGTTTCCCATCCCAGTTGGTGATGCGGCCAAGTCGATGCTAATTGCTGCTCCCAGCTGATTTTTAATCGTCAAATAGTTAAAGGCCGGTGCGGAACCATTGACGATCAAGCCACTGCCATTCTCAAATTCCACATAGTTTAGCGACGTGTTGACAGTACCCGCACCAAATGTCCATTGCTTCCAATCACCAGGAGCAGCAGCCTGCCCCAACAAAGTCTTTGCAGAAAGTACGCGAATCGGGTTTTCAGCCGTACCCTGTGCCTGTATTCCACCAGCCAGAACCGAAATTCCGGTGTTATTGCTCATATACACGCTAACGCCAGGATCAATCGTCAGCAGCGCCCCGTTCTGTATGGCAACGTCAGTGGTAACAACGTACGGACTGCCATCCATACTCCAACGCGTATCCGCATCAATAACACCAGATACCGTCGTTTGTGCCGCCAACGCAACGCTGCCAGTCAATAGCCACGCAAGTACAGATATGCAGAACGCAAGATGACGAAAAATAATGGACACACAGCTTCTACCCGCACGCGATGGCCGCAAGATAGACATCGTAGACATAGGGATTCCAGAAACCGGTCGATTCAGAATGGGGGACATGAGGAGTGCTGCGTGCAATCTTGTTGATTATTATTCGATCGACAGAGCCAACCCTGGCTGGCGGGTATTTTTCAACGAAATCCTGGCGACGATGCTGCGTAGCTGCGCCATCCCCACGGCTGGCAACGCAAGATGAAGCAGGTTTTTGGTCAACCGTTTGGTACGCAGGGAACACAGTTTGAATGTCACGCCGATTTGGCGAGACAGGAGTGCACAAGACCTTTGCCCCATCAAAGGCACTCCCTCGAGAACTCGACGTCCGTTACCGAGCGGCCGAAGGCCACGTCCAAGCCATGACACCAAGGGATAGGACCGCCCACGAAATCCGTAAGCAAAGGCCGGCGCAAGCCCTGACCTGGCCGTTAGAACGCAGGCAACTCCGCAACCCTTACCCAGAACCAAGAAGGGGAAAGATGCAACACAGGAGACCGCGCAACGCGCGTACAACGCCAGAGAAGAGAACACATCTCTGAACAAACACAATCCAGACAAACCCACGAAAAGCCCCAAATTTATAGGTATTTTTTACAAAATTACCACAAAAGAAAGGCACAAAAAATACTCACGTCTGTTTTGTTGCAACTTCAGCGCATTTCTACGCACAGGGCATGCAGTGACGTTTCACGCCCCGGCCCCGCATGTACACGGCAACAGCGCCAAAATGTCGAGGCCTGCTGCACAGCGCTGCCAAGGGAAACGCATAATTCGGTGTACTCGGACGTCCTCAGTGCTGTCAGAAAACTCCCTGCCTCAAGCTGTCGTTCATCAAACCAGTCCTGCAAAATTTCACGGACCGCTTAGGAGCCCCCGCAAATCTGGTGACGACCTTTCTCCCTGTTGTGATCAAAACACAGTATGGCGATGGAAGTTGCTGGCTGAGCTGATTGTCGCCCTACCTTCCCAGAGCGATGCGAGCCCCTCTTGCAACTCGGCGCACTCAAGCTCGGCAGCCCTTTCTGGCCATGCACTGAGAATGCCGGGCAGCCCAATAGCACTCTCAAGGCGCACCTCGTCAGAACAGCGACGGCAAACTGGCGGGGCCTTCGGGGAGGCGTGACGAACAACCAAACCATCCCTTCAATCGGCCGGTCGGTCCAGACGCCACTGATCCTCGAAAAGGAAAGTTCTCGCCGAGCAAGCGGGACGGACAGAAGCCCGTCCCCCGGGCCGGTCAAAACGACGCGAGAAGGAGGCGAGATGCTGACTTCGAATCTGCAGGTCGCGCAGAGGTACCATCGCTCTCACCCGCGGCTGCAACACCGATTGCATCCACTGCATTACTCACATGCCCTGCAGCCTTGCACTCAGCATCTGCTAGCCCCGAACCCATGGACTCCATCGCCGAAGACTTTGGTCGCGGCCTTGCACAGGTAGCTGGTCCGGTAGAAGAAGTCGTCCACGCCCACCATGCCATCGCGGTGTAGGTGATAGCAGGGGTTCTGCGGTACCTCTACCAGCCCGGCAGCAGCCTCCACCGGGATCCCTAGCGCACTGCCCCAAGCCTCGCAGAGCCGGTTGAACATGTTGTCACGTCCGAGCTCGAACTGCCCTAGCGCGCAGAACGCATCTTCGTTCAGCAAAAACGCGACGTGGTAGTGCGGACGGCCCTGCTGGCCCTCCTCCCTCGCCCAGACATACCGTACCGATGAGCCGTGAGCACCTCGGTGATGCGCACGCGCCAGGTACCGGTTGTGATCGATCTTGGCTTTGAACGATGCGACGAACCGGCTGATGACCTCGTTGCTCTCGATCCAGCTCGGGTACATCTGCGCTGCAGGAAAACGTAGGTCCACACGGAAGGCAAAAACCCGTGAATGCTCCGATAACTGTCGGGTTCCGCTTGTTTGTAGATTTTTTTCTTGAACAATTCCGGTCGCTCTGTTTGCCACATTTTCAGCGACTCGATCGGTGACCGGAAGCCCAGCGCTTTTTGCGGGATGTGATGGTTGTAGGCGTTCCGGTAATCGTCCAACGTCTGCGCCAATTCCGCTGCACTGGCAAAGCGGGTCTGCTTCACCAGCTCGCTGATCCGGCCGTTGAAACGCTCGACCATGCCATTCATTTGCGGCGTGCGCGGCGGGATCAGCCGATGCTCGATCCCCAAGGCTGCACAACGGCGATCAAACACGTGCCGTCCGCTCGGGGTCTTGGCTTTGCTGGTGAAGCGATCGGTGAATTGGCTGCCATTGTCGGTCAGCAGTTTCTCGATTTTCATCGGCGCCGCCTTGTACAGGCGCTGCAGGAAGTCGACGCTGCTGGCTTCGGACTGATCCGGGTAGATGTGCAGGAACACCCAGCGGGTGGCCCGGTCGATCGCGACGAACAGGTAGCTGCGCGAGGTTTCGTCGGGCATCTGCGGCAAGTACTTGATGTCCAAATGGAAGTAGCCCGGTGCGTAGTCCTTGAAGCCCTTGGAGGGCGCGGCGGGTTCTTCCGGCTGCAGTTGCGCCTGCAGTGTCTTGAGGTTGCCGACGCCTTCGCGCACCAGCAGCCGGTTGATGCCGGATCGGGTGGCGTTCGGGTTGATGAAACGCTGGGCCACCGCGGCCAGGTCATCGAGCGGCAGCAGCAAGGTGGTGCGCAGAATCAGCACCAGCGCTTCCTGCGTCTGGGACAAGGTAGTGTGCAGGGTATGCGGGCGGTGCGACCGATCGGTGAATTCGTCGCGCGTTTGCCATTTGCGGATGGTGTCCTTGCCGACGCTGTAGCGCAGCATCAGCTCGCGCTGCGAGAGGCTGGAGTGGCGGATTTCCTCGCGGGTGAGCGGTGTGGTGCGGGCATTGCTGTGCAGGCGGTGGCTCATGGCTGGCTCGCATTGACAGACTGAGTGATCAAGGTACGCAAAAGCGCGCGTGCCTGGAAGAGTGGCCAGCTGCGCTTTGGAAGCCAATCAGACGAAACCCAACAGATAACGCGTTGACGACGACATCTTGCAGGCGATCGAGGTAATCGTAAATGAATGGCCCTTTATCCTGCTGGACCGGCAGACCTCGAAAGTGCGGATCAATGTGAAGCGTCAGGTTGGGATTGCGATGATGGCGGGACATGATGAACTCCGGTGGAAGGTACATATCCTGACTTAACGAGGTATTTTTTAACCTGCACGATCGAAGTAACGATTAAGCCACAATCAGGTTGGTGTATTACCGGTCAATGGGTGGATCGCTTCGACAAGAGATGAAGTCCAAGCTCAGCGAGCTGGCCTACAGGAATAGACAGAGTCAGCTGAGCACTGCAGGTGCACTGGTGGGAATGCGCTCATTGAGCATGAGCACCTGACCCCATGAACATGGGAGCTGAACGATAGAGCGATAGAAGAGGAAGCACCTCACAGACAACGCAGGAAGAACAACTCGGGATGATTCAGCGAGTGCAGGACCAGTGCAGAATACGAGCACATAAGCTTCGAGACATAACAGCCTACGAGCATAAACGTAGAGACGTACAGGTATATAACAGTACGACCAGATAAACATACAAGCAGTACAACAACATAAAAGCATACTACCAATACCGAGTCAGGCGACAACACGCCCAGCCCGATATTGATTGGTTCTCGTGGACAGAACCCAAAGCGAATAGGGAGCGCAGAGAAACTTAGTCACTCTGGAAAAATATAACCATACCAGAGCGGCCTGCTCGCTCCTGCTCTATTTCTCAGGCGTATCGCGTGACTGGACCCGTTTCTCCAGCCAGGATTGGATTTCGCCTTCAACCCAGCCGACGCTGCGCGCCCCAAGTTGGATAGGCTTGGGGAATATGCCGTCTGCAATGTACTTGTAGATCGTCGAACGGGCCAAGCCCGTCGTTTCGATGACCTGCTTGACGCGGATGATCTTCATGTTTTGGCTACCTCGCGAATTGGTCCAAAACATGGGTAAGGCAGGCAATTTTTGTCCTGTGCCCCCCCCTTATATCCAGCGACACACGCCACACAGGCGTCCTCACAGCGACCAGAAGCGTGTGGCACGCTCGCCATGCAAGTCTGTACATCGCGGATTGCAGCGAGGCTAAAGGACCGTGAGTCAAGCAACTGCTACCTGATCGGATGGAGCAATCCACAACCCACGCTACTTGTCGATTTCCTTGAGAAAATATGAAATAGGAACTAATTTTACAGATGTAACTGGAAAAAATTGAGAATTAACTTACCAACTACCCAGACAAAATACAAATGATAATCACTACTATTAATAGAATTATTAAACCTAACCAGCTGCAAGAGCAAGGTCCGCGGTACATCTGACGAGGAAAAAATGAGCTCTATCATCAACATGTATGCAAAACCACTCACGCTCACGTACATACGATCGGAGAGTGAAATTGCACAAAATCCAACAAAAAAACCCAAAAAAACAAAATCAGCACGAAGAAATGAAATCACAGAAGCACTATCCACCACTGGATACACTTACACATTCGATTCAAACATAGAGACGATATACATAACTAACGAAGGCGATTACGCATTGGACATTCAAAATCTAGAATCCACTGCGCAAGCCCTCATCCGTTCGAAAGGCACGATCTTTACTTTTGGAACACATCAACGAGAAAAGAGGCCCGGCATCCTCACAACCACCTTAGGAAAAAGATTACTGCAGGCACTAGAAGTAAACACACAGGAAATAAAACAAGAATTTTCGAAACATCGATTCAATCCCCGTGTCGAATTACTTATTGAAAAAATGCAACACAACGATCGATGCAAAATAGCCAGCCAAGTCAAGAATATAATTCCCATTGATCTATTGAAGCCATGGATGGACGAATTAAATAACTTGATCGAAGAAATGATAAATGATGGAAATTCGCAAGAATTTAAGGAAAAGCTAGCGGCTCATCGTCGCAACATAAACAAGAATTACAACAACACGAAAAAGTATCTCAATTCGCTTTGCGACAGCAGAAAAAAAAACACAAGTCATCCGACTTGACTTGTTTTATCAGCAAAATCACGCCAATGCCGTCACGCCAGCAATGGCAAAAAAAGCATTAGGCAAATTACTGCATCGACGTGATCGTAACCCGCTCTTTCACCACTTGATCGGCTACATATGGAAACGGGAGTTTTTGCAGCAGCGTGGCTACCACTTCCACTTATTACTCGCATTCGATGGTGAACACGTTCAGGAAAGTGCCAAGCTGGCTCTAGAGATAGGAAACTACTGGAGCGTGGTTGCGACGGAGGGAACCGGCGCCTTTCTAGACTGCAAGCGCTACAAGGACGACTTCCGATCCGGGGGCATTGGCACACTGAAGGGCGGCAATCCGAAAGAGCGTCAAAAATTCCACAAGACGCTCATCTACCTGACCAAAACCGATTACTACATCAGCCTTGTCGACGGGGAACATGGGCGCAACCTAGGAAAAGGTCAGCTTTCACGCAGCAAGAAAGATCCGAAGCGATGACAGTATTGAGCATTCACATGAGCGAAGCCAAATAGTCAGCCCAAGCCTGCATCAAGGGTCGGCGCTTCTCCAGTGGGTCGGTGCGGTGATAGGCCGCCTCAACCTTGTTCTTCACCGTATGCGCCAGTGACCGCTCGGCAAGATCGCGGTCGTAACCCTGTTCGCTGCACCAGTCGCGAAAGCTGGAACGGAAGCCGTGCGCCGTTGCAGTCCGGCCGGGAATGTCGCTGTGTGCACCGGCACGCAGGAGGAAGGATGTCAGCACCATGTCGGCCAGGACGACGTATCACGTGAAGACGGAAAGACCAGCACGTCGTGCTGACCTTGCTGCTGCTTCAGAAGTACTATGGCTTGTGTGGGGAGTGGCGCGCGGTGCAGAAGACCGGCTTTCATGCGCTCAGCCGGAATGATCCAAACAGCATGCCTCCAGTCGATTTCGTCCCAGGTCATGCCAACGTTCTTCGACCGAGCGGCAGGCCGTCAAGATCATGAACTCGAGTAGTCTACGGCTGACATCACTCTGCGTTCCGCGACACTGGGTAGCGACGAACGCGGGAATATCCACGCCAAGGCATGGCGGGATGATGAGTGGTCCGACTGTTTTGCTGGGCTGCTGCGGCAGCAGGAACGGCACGACATTGACCGGGTTGGCCATACGGTAGCCATGCGCCCAAGCCATCACGACATGCAGTCGTTGCTTCACGCGGCCTGCTGTCGCGACTGTTTTCAACCCGAGTACCCGACAGGCTTTTGTGACTAACCACCTCGCTAGTCGAGGTGGGATTGCCTAGCGGGGGAATTTGTCGGGGTACGTGTCGGGGTACGGCTCACCCCTCGGACCAAAAGCAAAAAGGGCTGCATGACTTTCGCCTGCAACCCTTTGATTTTATTGGTGCGCCCGACAGGGATCGAACCTGTGACCTTCAGCTTCGGAAACTGACACTCTATCCAACTGAGCTACGGACGCAGCACCAAGGGGGGCGATCATAGCGCGTAGATGCCGGCCCGTCTACACGCAGCTTTCTGGTGACCGTCTTTGACGGTATAATTGCCGCCACAAAAAAGCGGTTCCGTACACAGTTCTCCAAACAAGACTTCAATATTTGCATAGGGATGGCAGCATGAGCGGCTCCAACGCATCTGCGGCAAAAAGCGTCGTCGGTCTGATTCTGACCGCGATCGTCGGTATTCCGGTATTCATTTACCTCGTGGTCAAGCTGTTCACCTCGGGCAGCGGCATCGATCTCGGCAGCAACACGATGACCGGCGAGGCTGTCGCTGCACGCCTGCAGCCGATCGGCAGCGTCAAGATCGTCGACAGCGCGCCGCCGGGACAGCGTTCCGGCAAGTCGGTCTACGAGGCGATCTGTTTCTCCTGTCATGCCACGGGTCTGGCCGGCGCGCCGAAGCTTGGCGATGCGGCGACCTGGACTGCGCGCATCGGCAAGGGCTTCGAGACGCTCGCCAAGCATGCGATCGAAGGCTTCAACGCCATGCCGGCACGCGGTGGCGCACCGGATCTGACCGATGACGAAGTCAAGCGCGCGGTTGCCTTCATGGGCAACGCCGCCGGCGCCAAGTTCACCGAGCCGCCGGTTGCTGCAGGCGCCGCAGCCGATCCGGCGACCAAGGGCAAGGAGATCTATGCGTCGCTCTGTATCAACTGCCACGGCACCGGTGTTGCCGGCGCACCCAAGCTGGGCGACAAGGCGGCCTGGGGGCCGCGCCTGAAGGACGGTGCCGATTCGGCGATCGCCATCGGCATCAAGGGCCTGAATGCAATGCCACCGAAAGGCGGCTACACCGGCTCCGACGACGAGTTCAAGGCTGCAGCGCTGTACATGATCAGCCAGGCCAAGTAAGTAGGTATCTACCAGTGATCAAACGGGCGGCCTGACCGCCCGTTTTGCTTTTCAGGAGCACGCACGATGAGTTTCACGATTCGCCCCGCCCGCCCCGACGACGTCGCCGGAATCCTGGCGATGATTTGCGAACTGGCCGAGTTCGAGCAGTTGAGCCATCTCGTCACGGCGACCGAAGCCAAGCTCGCCGACGACCTGTTCGGCGCCGCGCCGGCGTGCGAGTGCATCGTCGGCGAAGCGGACGGCCAGACCGTCGCGTTCGCGCTGTACTTCCACAACTATTCGACTTTCCTGGCGCGACGCGGGCTGTATCTCGAAGACCTGTACGTCCGCCCGGTTGCACGGGGTCGCGGTCACGCCCGCGCGATGATGACCCATCTGGCACAACTGGCGCGCGAGCGCGGCTGCGGGCGTTTCGAGTGGAGCGTGCTCGACTGGAATGCCAACGCGATCGCGTTCTACGAAGCGATCGGCGCAACGGTGTTGCCGGACTGGCGCATCTGCCGCGTCACCGGCCCGGCGCTGGAGAACCTCGCCGGCCGTTGAACGAAATCCGTCCGCCTCTCTTTCGGGTTTCCGAGGCGGGCCTGTCGTTTCCGAGCCCGCAACACAGGAGTTCTACATGACCAATTACTGGCTCGTGCTCGGCATCGCCGTCTTTACCGAAATCGTCTGGGCGCTGTCGCTCAAGTACGTGCAGCTTCACCCCAGCCCGTGGATCATCGGCGGCTCGGTCGCACTGTCCTTCCTGAACATGGCGCTGCTGTCGTTCGCGATGAAGGGCATTCCGGCCGGCACCGCCTACGCGATCTGGACCGGGCTCGGCGCGGTCGGCGTCACCATCGGCGGCATCATCTGGTTCGGCGACCCGCTCGGCGCCGTGCGGGTGTTCTTCCTCGCGCTGATCGTCACCGGTGTCGTCGGTTTGAAGATGGCATCATGAAAAAAGCCGGCTCCGCCGGCTTTTTTCATGATGGTCGCACTTGCGGCAGCAACCGGATCCGGTGCAGCCGGTGCCGGCAGGCGCGCCGGTCTTCGCTCACCGCAGTCCAAGCAGTACGGCAGGCGATGCCGGCAGCGTAGTCATTGTCAGACGCCGTGCTGCTTGAACCAGCCGAGCATCTTCTGCCAGCCGTCGCGCGCCGCCGCCTCGTTGTAGCTGGGCCGGTAATCGGCATTGAAACCGTGGCCGGCATCGGGGTAGACGATGATCTCCGACGGTGCCTTCGCCTTTTTGATCGCCTCGCGCATCTGCGCAACCGACTCGGCCGGAATGCCCTTGTCCTGGCCGCCGTACAGCCCCAGTACCGGCACCTTGAGCTCGGCGGCAACGTCGACCGGCTGCTTCGGGGTATTGGCCGTGGGGGTCCCGACCAGCCGGCCATACCAGGCCACCGCGGCCTTCAGCCCCGGGCTGCGTGCGGCGTACAGCCAGACGATGCGCCCGCCCCAGCAGAAGCCGGTCATCGCGATCCGCCTGGCGTCACCACCGTTCTGCGCCGCCCACGCAACCGTGGTATCGAGGTCGGCCAGCACCTGCGTGTCGGGCACGCTCATCACCAGCTTCATCAACTGGTCGACCTCGGGGTATTTGCGCGGGTCACCCTGGCGGAAGTACAACTCGGGCGCGATCGCCAGATAGCCCTGCTTGGCAAGGCGGCGGCACAGCGCCTGGATATGCTCGTGCACGCCGAAGATTTCCTGCACGACGATCACCGTCGGCAATGCCGCCGCGTCGCCGTCGGGGCGGGCCCGGTACGCCGGCATCGCGCCACCGGCCACCGGAATGGTGACGGCACCGGCGATCAGGCCCGTGCCGTCGGTCGAGATCGTCGTCGCGGCGACCGGGCGGACGGCGAGCGCAAAACCCGCCGCCAGCGTGCCGGAAAGAAAAACACGCCGGGATGCGTCATCCGGCGTGCAGGGTTGCTTGGGTTCGGTCACGGCGCTGCTCCGGATTGACGGGGTCATCCAGCAGCATAGCCGATCAGCGCGACGGCACCGCCGCGATCGCCGCCTTCAGCAGGGTCCAGAACTTCACCACCGATTCGGTATCGACGCGTTCGTCGGGCGAATGCGCGCCGCGTATCGTCGGGCCGAACGACACCATGTCCATCTGCGGGTACTTGGCCGCGATCAGCCCGCACTCGAGCCCGGCGTGGATGACTTCGACGGCCAGCTCGCCGCCGAACTGCCGGCGGTAGACGTCCTTGAGCAGGGCCAGCACCGGCGACGACGGATCCGGCGCCCAGCCCGGGTACTCGCCGCTTTCGATCACCACCGCGCCGGCGAGCCGGCCGATCGCGCGGATCTTGCGCTTGATGTCGGACAGCCCGTAGGCATTGAGCGAGCGCGCCATCGAGATCGCTTCGAGACCGTGTTCGGCGTCGATCCGCACGACGCCGAGGTTGGCCGAGGTTTCGACCACGCCGTCGATGTCGGGACTCCAGCGCAGCACGCCGTGATGGGCGGCAACCAGCAGCTCCATCGACGTCCGGCTGCACGCTTCGCTCAATGCCAGCTGCGCCTTCGACGGGGTCACGGACAGCGCCGCATTCGGCTCGACCTGGCGCAGCCGGATTTCCAGTCCGTTGCGCCACTGCGCAACCATCTCGTCGAGCCATGGCAGCGCACCGGCCGGCAGCGCCAGCGTCACGAAGGCCTCCCGCGGCAGCGCATTGCGCAAGGTGCCGCCGCGCATCGACACGAGACGCGCACCGAAGCGTTCAATCGCGTCGAGCGCCAGATGCGCAAGCGCACGGATCGGCTGGCCGTGCTGCTTGTGGATGTCGGCACCGGAATGCCCGCCCTTGAATCCGGTCAGCGCGATCTCGATCGTCGTCCAGTCAGCCGGCACGGCCTGGCATTGCACCGCACGCTTGTAAGTAATGTCGACGCCACCGGCGCAGCCGATATAGCACTGCCCCCATTCCTCGGTATCGAGGTTGAACAGCAGCCCCCCCTGCAGCCAGCCGGCGGCCAGCCCCTGGACGCCGCTCATCCCGGCTTCCTCGTCGACCGTCAGCAGCACTTCGAGCGGGCCGTGCGGCACGTCGTCGGCCTCGAGCACCGCCAGCGCCGCGGCGACGCCGATGCCGTTGTCGGCGCCGAGCGTCGTGCCGTCGGCGTGCAGCCAGCCGTCGACCAGCCGCGTGCGGATCGGGTCCTTGTGGAAGTCGTGCCCCCGGCCTTCGTTCTGCTGCGTCACCATGTCGAGATGGCCCTGCAGCACCACGCCGACGCGGTCCTCCATGCCCTCGGTTGCCGGCTTGCGGATCAGCAGGTTGCCGGCCGCATCGACCTCGGCGAACAGCCCGCGGCCGAGCGCCCAGTCGCGCAGATGCTCGCGCAGCGCAGCCTCGTGCTTGGACGGGCGCGGATGGCGGCACAGCGTGGCGAAGTGCTGCCACAGGGTTTGAGGCTGAAGATCGGCAACGGCATTCATGGGCGACTCGTCAGGTTGGATTAAGAGAATGATCCGATGGTAATCCCCTCGTCCGGGTACGTCCTGTGATGGATTACCATGGCATGCCATTCAGGTTGCTCATTGCGACTTTTTACGCAATGCAGGCCCGGCGATGCCGCGCCTCGGCCGACGACGCGGGATGCGCAGCGCGCGCTATGCTGAACTATCGCGGTTCGGGATGCGACCATGGGCAACGCAGCATTTTTCTCCTCGCTCTGGGATGACCACGTGGCGATCGCGCCGCAGTCGGCACGCATACGCGCGCTGTTCACCGCCGACAACCCGGCGGTCATCAACGACCATGTGGCGTTCCGAACCTTCGACACCGGGCCGCTGCGGCTGGCCTGCCTCGAGCAAAGGCTGTTCGAACTCGGCTACCGGCGGCATGCCCCGTACAGCTTTCCGGACAAACACCTGTCGGCCTGGGGCTACGTGCCGGCCGATCCGGACGACCCGCTGGTGTTCCTGTCCGAGCTGCACGTCGCCGCACTCTCGAGCGCCGCGCAGACCATCCTCGCCCCGGTGCTCGGCGCCGTCGACCCGCAGGCCGCGGCGACGCCCGGCGTGTTCGTCGCCGGCCGGCTGTGGCCGGCAATTCCGTACAGCGACTACCGGACGCTGGCCGCCGAGAGCGAGTACGCCGGCTGGCTTGCCGCGCTCGGCCTGCATGCCAACCACTTCACCGTCGCCGTCCACCGGCTGGCGATGCCGACGACGCTCGAAGGCGCGATCGCCCGCGTCCGCGACGCCGGCTTCGCGCTCAACGACGCTGGCGGCGTCATCAAGGGCACACCGGCCGAGCTGCTTGAACAGGCGTCGACGCTGGCCGACCGCCAGCCGGTCGACTTCGCCGGCGGCGAAAGCCATCTCGTGCCGACGTGCTACTACGAGTTCGCCCGGCGCTACCCCGACGTCGACGGCCGGCTGTACCAGGGCTTCGTTGCCGCCAGTGCCAGCCGCATCTTCGAATCGACCGATCGCGAGTCTAGCCATGGGGAGGCCGGCCGATGAAGCGCGTGCTCGTCGTCGGTGCCGGCAAGATCGGCGCCAGCATCGCCAAGCTGCTCGCGCACAGCGGCGACTACGACATCACGCTGGCCGACCGCGACGCGGCCGCGCTGCAGCGCGTTGCCGCGCGCGCGCCGGTCAGCACCCGCCAGCTGAAGGCCAGCCATGCGGCCGAACTTGCGCACTGCCTGCAAAACCAGAGCGCCGTGCTGTCGGCGACGAGCTTCGACGCCAACCCGGCGATCGCCCGCGCGGCGCTCGCCGCCGGCGCGAGCTACTTCGACCTGACCGAGGACGTCGGCACCACGCGCAAGATCCGCCGCCTGGCCGCCGGCGCCAGGCCCGGGCAGGTCTTCATGCCGCAGTGCGGGCTGGCGCCCGGTTTCATCGGCATCCTCGCCGCCGACCTCGCCCGCCGCTTCGACACGCTCGATACGCTGAAGATGCGCGTCGGCGCGCTGCCGCAGTATCCGAACAACCAGATCATGTACAACCTGACGTGGTCGACCGACGGCCTGATCAACGAGTACTGCAACCCGTGCGAAGCGATCGTCGACAACGCGCGGGCCGAGGTGCAGCCGCTCGAGGGGCTCGAGCACTTCTCGCTCGACGGGCTGGAATACGAGGCGTTCAACACCTCGGGCGGGCTCGGCACGCTGTGCGAAACGCTCGCCGGCCGCGTGCACACGCTCAACTACAAGACGGTGCGCTATACCGGCCACCGCTACCTGATGGACTTCCTCGTCAACGGCCTGCGCCTCGGCGCCAGCCGCACCGGCCGCCGCCAGCTCAAGACCATGCTCGAAGACGCGATTCCGATCACGCTGCAGGACGTCGTGCTGATCTTCGTCTCGGTTTCGGGACTGATCGACGGCCAGTTCCGCCAGATCACCGACGCCCGCAAGATCTATCACCGCGAGCTGTTCGGCGAGGCGTGGAGCGCGATCCAGCTCACCACCGCCGCCAGCGCCTGTGCGGTACTCGACCTGCACTTCGACCAGCAGCTCGCGCCCGGCGCCCACGGCTTCGTCGCCCAGGAGCGCGTGCCGCTGACCGCCTTCCTGAACAACCGTTTCGGCCGGTATTACGCGATCGACCGTTACGCCGAAGAAATCCCCATCTGACGCCCGTCGCGCGGAGCCCATCATGCCCATCCATTTATTGTCCGACCTGCTTGCCGCCATCGGGCTGCAGCGCTGGCAGCAGGCCGACTGCTGGCCCGGCGCCATCATCGACGGCGTCGCCCATTACCCGTCGACCCCGCCTATGGCGCTGCAAAGCCCGATCGACGCCAATGCGCACGGCGACCTGCTGCCGGCCAGCGCGGTCGAGGTCAGGGCCGCGGTCGGCTGCGCCACCGTCGCGTTCGAAGCCTGGCGCGGCGTGCCGGCGCCACGGCGCGGCGAACTGGTCCGGCGGATCGGCGATGCGGTGCGCGCCCGCAAGGCCGTGCTGGCGCAACTGGTGACGCTCGAAGCCGGCAAGATCGCCAGCGAGGCCGATGGCGAGGTACAGGAATGGATCGACATCTGCGACTACGCCGCCGGCCTGTCGCGGCAGCTGCACGGGCTGACGATCGCCAGCGAACGCGCCCGGCACCGGCTGCTCGAGCAGTGGCATCCGCTCGGCGTGGTCGGCGTCATCAGCGCGTTCAACTTCCCGGTCGCCGTCTGGGCATGGAACGCGATGCTGGCGCTGGTGTGCGGCAACGCGGTGATCTGGAAGCCGTCCGAGAAAACCCCGCTGACCGCGCTGGCCGCGACCGCGCTGGTGCTCGATGTCCTGAAGGATTTCGACGAGGCGCCGGACGGCCTGGTCCAGCTCGTCCAGGGCGACGCGAGCGTCGGCCAGCACCTCGCCCGCGATCCGCACGTCGCGCTGCTGTCGGCCACCGGCTCGGTGGCGATGGGCCGCAGCGTCGCGCAGACGGTCGCCGCCCGCCTCGGCCGCAGCCTGCTCGAGCTCGGCGGCAACAACGCCGCGATCGTCACCGCCAATGCCGACCTCGAGCTGGCGCTGCGCGCGATCGTATTCTCGGCCGCCGGCACCTGCGGCCAGCGCTGCACCAGCCTGCGCCGGCTGTTCGTCCACGAGGACGTCGCCGATGCGCTGCAGGAGCGGCTGGTTGCCGCCTACCAGCACCTGAACGTCGGCGACCCCCGCCTGCCGGCGACCCTGGTCGGGCCGCTGATCGACGAAGCGGCCATGCACAAGATGCAGGCCGCACTGGCCCGCGCCGTGCACGAGGGCGGCCACGTGCTGATCGGTGGCGGCCATGTCCGCGCCGGCGGCAACGTGCCCGCCGGCGGCCACTATGTCCGGCCGGCCTTGCTGGCGATGCCCGAACAGACCGACATGGTCCACGAGGAGACCTTCGCGCCGATCCTCTACCTGATGCGCTACCAGCGGCTCGACGACGCGATCGCGCTGAACAATGCCGTCTCGCAGGGGCTGTCGAGCGCGATCTTCACCACCGACCTGCGCGAGGCCGGCGCCTTCATCGGCCCGGCCGGCTCCGATTGCGGGCTCGCCAACGTCAACGCCGGTACGTCGGGCGCCGAGATCGGCGGCGCTTTCGGCGGCGAGAAGGACACCGGCGGCGGCCGCGAATCCGGCTCCGACGCATGGCGCAACTACATGCGCCGTGCAACCAATACGCTCAACGACGGCGACACGCTGCCGCTGGCGCAGGGCGTCCGGTTCGGCTGAAACCGCCGGCTGCCCCGGCACGTCGCCGGTTCAAAGGCTCAGCGGTTCGGTGGCGTGAACGGCCGCGGCGGCGGGTTCAGGTACGGCGATGCGCTGGGCTTCGGCGGCTCGGGCTTGTGCGGCGGATGTGGCGGCCGCGGCGGACGGGGGTGCGGCGGCCTCGGCCGGGGGTAGTACGGCGGGCCGTAGGACTGACCATAGACGCCCCACAGATTGCCCGGCGTGCAGAAATACGGGTCGTAGTCCGGGTTGTCGACGTTGCAGTTGTCGGTCATCGCCGCATCCGGATCGGCACGCCGCGACGTCCTGTCCGGCTTCGGGGCCGGCGGCAAGGCCGGCGGCGGTGTCTCTGCCTTCGGTGTCGGCGGCGGCAGCTTGGGTGCCGGCACCACCGACAGCGTCCCCCGGTCCTGCTGCAGCCGCGCACCGCCCGCGCACGGCTTCTGGGTATACAGCACGCCGCCCTTGCCATCCGGGCACCTGTAGACCTCGTCCGCCTGTGCGCCGGCCGCGGCCAGCAGCAGGACGGCCTTGCACAGCAGCAGCACGCGGCGCAAGCTCGCGCCTTTGTCCAACGATTGCTTTTCCATGTCCAAGACCCTGTTCATCACCGGCGCCAGTCGCGGCATCGGCCGCGAATTCGTCCACCAGTATCTCGCATCCGGCTGGCATGTCGTCGCAACCTGCCGCAAGCCGGCCGATCTGGCCGACCTCGCATGGCAGCCTGCACTGACGGTACTGGAACTCGACGTCACCGACTGGCAGGCGGTCGCGATGCTGCCGTCCCGGCTCGGCGAAGCCCGTATCGACCTGCTCATCAATAACGCTGGCATCTACGGCGGCGCGATGCAAGGCTTTGGCCACACCGACGTGAATACCTGGTTGCAGACGCTGGCCACCAACGCGATCGCACCGGTCAAGATCGTCGAAGCGCTGCTGCCGTGCCTGGCACCCGAAGCGGTCATCGCCAACATCTCGAGCAAGATGGGCAGCATCGCCGACAACGGCAGCGGCGGCGATTACCACTACCGTAGCGCCAAGGCCGCGCTGAACGCCGCGACGGTCAGCCTGGCGCGCGACCTGCCCGGCCGGCAGTGCTGCGTCGCGCTGCACCCGGGCTGGGTGCAAACCGATATGGGCGGCGAATACGCGCTGATCGACACGGCGACCTCGGTTGCGGGAATGCGGGACGTCATCGCCGGACTGCAGCCGGCCGATACCGGCCGCTTCATCGCTTACAACGGCCGCAGCATCCCCTGGTAGCCGACGCCCGTCCGGCAGGCATAGACCATCCGGACGATTGCGCCGGCTTCGGTGATGTTGTACCGCCGCCGGCACTACAGAGGAAAAAACTTGGTCTAGCGCAAGGTTTCGATGCCATCGACAAGCGATGCTGCTTCTCAATTGACCCACGAGGAGCGCACGATGACCACGCAGACCCTGGCCCCGCCCCGCAAGACCGGCCCCGCCTACGACGGCGTCCCCGACTATCTGGTCGACGTCTACGACTGGGCCTACGTCAATCCGTCGCAGGTCGACCGGCTCGATCACAACCTCGTGGTCAAGACACTGCTGTTCTGCAACGACCAGCGGCTGATGCGCGCCTACCTGAACGAGATCGAACCCGGTTCGCGGGTCTGGCAGGTCGCCCACGTCTATGGCGATCTCGTCAGCCGCGCCGCCGACAAGGTCGGCCCGGACGGCGTGTTCGACCTGACCGACATCACGCCGGCGCAGGTCGCGCACGGTGAAGCCAAGCTGGCCGCCAAGCCGTGGGCCAGCGTGATCCGTGCCGACGCGGCCAAGCACACCGCCGACCAGCCGTACGACCTGATCTGCAGCTTCTTCCTGCTGCACGAAGTGCCGGACCACAAGAAGCGCGAGATCGTCGACCACATGCTGGCGCAGCTGCCCGAGGGCGGCAAGGTGGTGTTCGTCGACTATCACCGCCCGGCGATGTGGCAGCCGATCCGCTGGATCCTCAAGGTCGTCAACGCCTGGCTCGAACCGTTCGCCAATGCGTTGTGGCAGCACGAGATCAGCCACTACGCCAGCCACGCCGACCGTTTCAGCTGGGACAAGCGCACCTACTTCGGCGGCGTCTACCAGTGCGTGATCGTGCGCCACAAGACCGCAGCGTAACAATTCCTCCCCGCCTCCCGGCGACAAGCCACTGGCATTGTCGCCGGGCTATCGTATAATGCGATTCCGTTTCAAAGTGGTCCGATGCAATGTTCCGGCTCCAGCCGGCATGTGACCGCTCCGTTGTCGTTCCAGTCCGAACCAACCTAAATACCCGATCTGCCGCAGACTGGCGCCCGTGAAAGGCGGCCGGCCGATCGCACCGGATAGTCTATGACCTTCTCTTCCCTTGGCTTGAGTGACGTACTCGTGCGTGCCGTGCAGGATGCCGGCTACACCGAACCGACCCCGATCCAGACCCAGGCCATTCCCGCCATCATCAACGGCGGCGACCTGCTTGCCGGCGCCCAGACCGGCACCGGCAAAACCGCCGGCTTCCTGCTGCCGATTCTCGAGCGCCTCGCGCGCAATCCGACCGACCACGGCAAGATCCGCGTGCTGGTGCTGACGCCGACGCGCGAACTCGCCGCCCAGGTCGAGGAAAGCGTCCGCGTGTACGGCAAGTACAGCAGTGTCAAATCGATGGTGATGTTCGGCGGCGTCAGCATCAACCCGCAGATCAAGGCGCTCAAGAGCCGCGTCGACATCCTCGTCGCCACGCCGGGCCGCCTGCTCGACCACGCATCGCAAAAGACGCTCGACCTGAGCCACATCGACACGCTGGTGCTCGACGAAGCCGACCGCATGCTCGACATGGGCTTCATCCACGACATCAAGAAAGTGCTGGCACTGCTGCCGGCCAAACGCCAGAACCTGCTGTTCTCGGCGACGTTCTCGGACGACATCAAGGCACTGGCCGACAAGCTGCTCGACAATCCGGCGCTGATCGAAGTCGCGCGCCGCAATGCCACTGCCGAAACGATTTCGCAGAAGGTCTATCCGGTCGACCGCGACAAGAAGCGCCAGTTGCTGGCGCAACTGATCAAGCAGCACAACTGGTTCCAGGTGCTGGTGTTCACCCGGACCAAGCACGGTGCGAACCGGCTGGCCGAACAGCTCGACAAGGACGGCATCAGCGCGCTGGCGATCCACGGCAACAAGAGCCAGAGCGCCCGTACCCGCGCGCTGACCGAATTCAAGGCAGGTACCCTGCAGGTACTGTGTGCGACCGACATCGCCGCGCGCGGCATCGACATCGACGAGCTGCCGCACGTGGTCAACTACGAGCTGCCGAACGTCCCGGAGGACTATGTGCACCGGATCGGCCGCACCGGCCGTGCCGGCGCCGAGGGCGAGGCGGTATCGCTGGTCTGCGTCGACGAGCACAAGCTGCTTGCCGATATCGAGAAGCTGATCAAGCGCGAGATTCCGAAGGAAATCGTCGAAGGCTTCGAGCCCGATCCCAGCATCAAGCCCGAACCGATCCTGCAGGGCCGCCGCGGCCAGCAGCAACAGCAGCCGCGCCGTCAGGGCGGGCAAGGCCAGCGCCAGCAGCAGCCACGCCAGCCTCGCGCCGACGGCGAGGCCGAGCGCCAGCCGCGCCGCCAGCAGGACGGCAACAGCGAGCAGGGCCGCAAGCCCCGCCCGCAAGGCCAGGGCAACAAGCCGCGCAATCAGGGGCAGGGCCAAGGTCAGGGTCAGGGTGCACGCCAGGGTCAAGGCCAGGGCCAGAAACGCCAGGGTGGCCAGGGTCAGGCCGACGGCAACCGCGCACCGCGCGGCCAGGGCCAAGGCCAGGGTCAGGGCGGCGGTAACCGCCGTCAGCAAGGTGGCGGTGGCGACAGCTCGCGCTGGGATCACCAGCAGCCGGCCTCGAACGAGAACACGCCGATCGCTGCGCTGTTCTCGACGCCGCGCCGCCACGGTGGTGGCGGCCGTCATCACTGAGCGGGGCTGACGACGCATGCGTTTCGAGCACCTGATCGAGGTCAACGATGCCAACAACCCGGCCGTGGTGGCGCTGACCACCACGCAGCTGTGGCAAGGCCTGATGCTGCGGGTCGAAACGCCGCAACGCTTTCTCGAGCACATCGAGCGCGTGACGGTGCTCGAACGCGGCGACGGCTGGCTGCTGCGCGAGGTCGATTTCGGCCGGTTCGTCGCCCGTGACCGGATCACGCTGGTGCCGCATTCCGTCGTCCGCTTCGACACCGAGGCCAACGCGCAGCATCCCGGCGGCTCGCTGGCGATCACGCTCGAATCGCCGGAGGAAGGCCACCTGTTCCTGCGTTTCGTCTATGACACGCCGGTGCCGGAACCTGCGGCGGGCGCCGGCGAAGGCGAAATCAATTACGCCGCCTATCTGAAGGCGGCGTACCGGCAGATGGACATCGACATGATGCGCCACCTGCGCGAACTGGCCGTTCTGGGTCAACTGGATTGACGTTGATCTGCCGCAATCGCCGCTGAATCCCGCATCGGCATAATCCGCTCGACCGAAAGGCCTGCCGCTTTGGCAGGCCTTCATCATGCCTGGCGCCCGTCGGTGGCAGGCTTTGCCTTCATTCACAGGAACACCATGACCGACTCACAGCTCGTTCAGCTCAAAGACACCACCGCCAACCCCGCCCCGCTCGGCCTGCTCGGCTTCGGGATGACCACCGTGCTGCTCAACGTGCACAACGTCGGCTGGATCCCGCTCGGCAGCATGATCCTGGCAATGGGCATTTTCTACGGCGGGCTGGCGCAGCTGATCGCCGGCATCATGGAATGGAAAAAGGGCAATACCTTCGGCACCGTCGCCTTCACCTCGTACGGCATGTTCTGGCTGTCGCTGGTCGCCCTGCTCGTGCTGCCCAAGCTCGGCTGGGCCGACGCGCAGAATGCCGCGGGCATGGGCGCCTACATGCTGATGTGGGGCGTGTTCACGCTGTGCCTGTTCGTCGGCACACTGCACGCCAGCATCGCCACCCGCGTGGTGTTCGGCACGCTGACCGTGCTGTTCTTCCTGCTCGCAGCGGCCGAATTCACCGGTGCGCTGGCCCTGACCCGCTGTGCCGGCATCGTCGGCCTCGTCTGCGGCGCGTCGGCGATCTACACCGCCATCGCCGAAGTGCTGAACGAAACCTACGGCCGCACGGTGTTGCCGCTCGGCGGCCACTGAGCCCCGCGACTGCACCGCCCCGAAACGGTGCAGTCTGTACGCTTCGCGATCGCTGCGGCTGGCTTAGACTGAACGGCCGTTTCCGCTGTACCGTCTCATGCAAATCGGCATTCTCTACGCAACGCTGGCCTTCCTGATCTGGGGCCTGCTGCCGCTCTACCTCAAGGCGCTGACCGGGATCCCGGCCGGCGAAATCCTGCTGCACCGGATGGTCTGGTCGCTGGTGTTCCTCGGCGTCATCCTCGCGCTGAGGCGCCAGTGGGCCTGGCTGGGGCAGTTGCGCCACCAGCCCAAGCTGCTCGCCGGCTTCATGGCATCGGCGCTGTTGCTCAGCGCGAACTGGTTCACCTATATCTGGGCGGTCCAGGCCGGCCGCGTGATCGACGCCAGTCTCGGCTATTACATCAACCCGCTGGTCAACGTGCTGTTCGGCGTCGCGTTCCTACATGAGCGCTTGCGCCTCGGCCAGTGGCTGGCGATCGGCGTCGCCGCCGCCGGCGTGGCGTGGCTGACCTGGCAGACCGGCCAGTTGCCGTGGATCGCGCTGCTGCTCGCCGTCACCTTCGGTACCTACGGCCTGCTGCGCAAGACCGCATCGCTCGGCGCACTCGAAGGCCTGTCGCTCGAAACGCTGCTGCTGTTCCCGTTTGCCGGCGGCGCGCTGCTCTGGCTGATCGGCAGCGGCCAGTCCGGCTTTACCAGCGCCAGCCCCGGCATCCAGCTGCTGTGCGCGCTGGCCGGGCCGATCACCGCCGTACCGCTGCTGCTGTTCGCTGCCGGCGCCAGACGCATCCCGCTTTCGCTGCTCGGCGTCCTCCAGTACACCGGGCCGACGGTACAGTTGCTGCTCGGCGTCTGGCTCTGGCACGAGCCGTTCGGCCAGGCCAAGCTGCTGGGCTTCGCGCTGATCTGGCTTGCGATCGTGCTCTACACCGTCGAAGGCCTGTGGGCGAAGCGACGCTGAACCGACCATTCATCTGAATTCAGGTGTTGAACCCGACAACAGGCTAAATTTTGAAAGCCGATTGTCATGTAGGTTCTTCATAGTCCGCGGTCGACATTCAACGCAATCCATCGGAGTCCCGTCAGATGCGGCGTACCCCGGGCGTCCTTTCCCTCGCAGGCAGCGTACCGCTGCTGCTGGCCGTCATACCGGCCGCGCAGGGCGCCGCGCTGCAGGCGGACGCGCAATCATGGCCGGCCCCGGCCGCTTCGGCCGTGGTTCTGCGCATCGGCGACGGCCCGAACGCCCGCCGGCTGACGCTGGCCGAACTCGAATCGCTGCCGCATTACCGCGTCAGGCTGTCGCTGATCTGGGGCGAGCAAGGCACGTTTCAGGGTGTCAAGCTCAGCGACGTGCTCCGGCGCTACGGCCTCGCAAACAGCCCGCGCTTGCGCTTTGCCGCGGCCGACCGCTATGCCGTGGAGATCGACGCGGCGGAGTGGCGCCGCCGCGAGCCGCTCATCGCCACCCGTTTTGAAACCCGCGAGATGACCGTCCGCCAGAAGGGTCCGCTGCGCCTGCTGTGGCCCGACGAAGTCGACAAACTGGGTACGACCCGGGGAATGCTATGGATCTGGAACCTGGTGTCGATCCAGCCGGTCACCGACGATTGAACCGCCTCTACTACCGCTACCGCGCCAGCCTGCTCGTTTCCGGGCTGCTGTTCGCCGTCGGCATGCTCCTGGTCGCCGGCGCCGCCACCGTGTTCCACGGCATGCGACACACCCTGGACAACCAGACCAGCACGGTCGGCTACCACAGCTCGCGGCTGTTCGCGGCCTGGGAGCGCTTCAACTCGGTGGTCGAACGACGCATGCTGGGCCTGCTCGACGACAGCGACATGTCGTCCCAGGGCGTCGAGGATCTGCTGCGGCTGCAGCTGGACATCGTCGAAAGCAGCTATCGTCAGGCTGCGCTGTCGCCACTGCACCTGGAAAAGCTGCTGCGCTACCGCCGGACGCTCGATACCAGGCTGGAACGGCTGCGGGCCTCGGCCGACCGTGACGACGGCGGCGCGCATGCCGAAGCGCGGGCGCTGCTCGACGACGGCGGCCAGCTCGTCAACCTGATCGTGCTCGAAACCACCAGCGCCATCGCCAAGGCCGATGACGCCCAGCGCCGGCTGCTGATCAAGACCGGGGAAATCACGCTCTGGCTGCTGGCCGGGCTGGTCACGCTCGGCGCCGTACTGGTCGGCGGCCTGATCGTCGTATCGGGCCAGCGGCGCGAGCTGCGCACGCTCGCCATGACCGACGGGCTGACCGGGCTCGCCAACCGCCGCGTCTTCATGCAGCAATCGGAAGCCGAACACGCGCGCGCGCTGCGTTACGATCTGCCGGTCGCGCTGATCCTCGTCGACCTCGACTACTTCAAGGCGGTCAACGACAACTGGGGACACCCGGCCGGCGACGCCGTCCTCAAGACAGTCGCGGCCAGCCTGCAGGCGCTGTCCCGTCAGTCCGACCTTGTCGCGCGGATCGGCGGTGAGGAGTTCGCCATCCTGATGCCGGAAACGACGCTCGCCGCCGCCACCGACGCCGCAACGCGCTATTGCGAAGCGATCGCGGCGCTGTCGGTCCGCCATGGCGGCAGCACGCTCGGCATCACCGCCTCGTTCGGTGTCGCGGCGATGCGCCACGATGCCGACCCGTCGGCGGCGGCGACCTTCGCCCAGGCCGATGCGGCGCTGTACCGCGCCAAGCATTGCGGCCGCAACCGCGTCATCGCCGCGCCGGTACTCTCGCTGGAACCGGCACTCGGCGACGCCGTCTACAGTGTCTCGAGCGAGATCTCGCCGACGTTCTGGAAAAGGTAGTCCGGCCGGTACGGGAAGTCGTCGATCATCTGCTGCGTGGTCACGCCCGAGAGCACCAGTGCGGTCTTCATGCCGGCCTCCATCCCGCCGACGATGTCGGTGTCCATCCGGTCGCCGACCATCAGCGCCTCTTCCGGGTGCAGGCCGAGCTTGCGCGCCGCGAGCATCATCATCAGCGCATTCGGCTTGCCGACGATGTAGGGCCGCTTGCCGGTCG
The DNA here is from genome assembly GCF_001808185.1 of Jeongeupia sp. USM3. NCBI lineage: Bacteria > Pseudomonadati > Pseudomonadota > Betaproteobacteria > Neisseriales > Chitinibacteraceae > Jeongeupia > Jeongeupia sp. USM3. The sequence goes on from NZ_CP017668.1 coordinate 914,470, forward strand.
CGGCCGAAATCGCCGCCAGCAGGGTGCCGGCAGCGGGCTCGTGGCCGCCTTCGATCGGGTCGATCATGTCCGGATTGGTGCCGATGAACTTGGCGCCGCCGTCGATCAGCCGCACCGCCTTCTTCAGCTGCTCGAACGAGAAGCTCGTCGTCTTGCTGACGACGACGTAGTCGGGATGCGATTCGGAGATCGAGAAGCCGACGTTGTAGAGCTCGTTGATCAGCCCGCCGCCACCGACGACGAAAACCGTCGCATTTTCCTTCTGCTGCTTGAGGAACATCGCCGTCGCCATCGCGCTGGTGATGAAGTTGTCCTCGGTCAGCCCCGAGATCCCCAGTTGCTGCAGCTTGAGTTTCAGGTCGAGCGGCGTCTGCTCGGCGTTGTTGGTCAGGAACAGGAACGGCGTTTGCGCGTCAAGCAGGCGCCTGACGAACGCCTGCGCCCCCGGAATCAGCTGCTTGCCGCGATAGACGACCCCGTCCATGTCGCTGATGATGCCCTTGATCATTGCTCCCTCCTTGGTTTGGCGTCCATCGTACCCGCTCGGCACGACCAGTGCCCCAAAAGGGCGCGTGCTGGCGGGCAAAATCCGGCGCGGCAGTAGCGGCAAGGGGCTGCTCGGCACGCGGAATGTCCGGCGTGGAGGCCCCGGCCGCAACGGCTCGCGCCGTGCGGCAAGCAGGCGCCGTCGGCCGGCGACGGGGGCCGCACCCGGTGAACCACGTGCGCGGCGGCGACTCCAACCTGCATCAAGGCCATGCCGAGGAGACGATCGTGCATCTGTCACTTCATTCCAGCCGCCCCGGACACATTCCGCTGCCGGCACTGGTGCTCGGCCTTGCCGGGCTGTTGCCGTACATCTTCTTCGCCGTACTCAGCTTCAGCGGCGACCCGCTGACCCGCGGCCATGCGCTGACCACCTATCTGGCCTATTCGGCCAGCGTGCTGAGTTTTCTCGGCGGCCTGCACTGGGCGCTCGGGCTCGAACCCGACCTGTCGGACGGCGAACGCTGGCTGCGGATGAGCTGGGCGGGCCTGCCGCCGCTGATCGCCTGGGCCGCGATCCTCGCGCCGTGGCGGATCGGCATCTGGATGCTGATGGCGATGTACGCGGTCCAGTACGCGGCCGACGTACTGCTCAACCACGTCGACCCCGACCATTACCCGGCCTGGTTCATGCGCCTGCGCTTCGGCCTGACCGTGGTCGTGCTGCTGACCGGGCTGGCCGTCGCGACCAGGGTCTGACGGCCGGTCTCAGAGCCTGTTCAACGTCTTTTCGCACCAGCGTTTGGCGCAGTGCCGGATGGCAGACAAGGCGCAAGCCGCGCCGCGGTACGGGTACCGCAAGCGGCTTGCAACGCCGTACGCCGCCGGCAATGCGCCAAACCCGAAGGGCCGGGCCGGAAAAAAACATCCACTGCGTTGTACTCTTTGCCAATAACCGGTTATTGCCTGTGTCGTACGCTTGTGACCGCAGGGAATCCCCTTGTGGGATGTCTGACCTTTTTCCGGCCCGGCGCTGGCGTGAAAAGACGTTGAACAGGCTCTCAGTACGGCAGCACGCCGTTGAGCGCCGGCAGGTAGCGCAGCGAGAAGAACACGCTGTCGCCGCCACACGCGGCCCGCTTGGCGAGGATGTGGCGCGCCTCGTCCGGCGAGCGCGGCTTGGCCTTGAAGGCGCTGTCGTCACCGGTCTGCACGAACAGTTCGTAGACGACGCCGTGACCGGCAGGGTTCTGGCAATCGTTGCGGCGGTCGCTGACGGCGTCGAGGTAGACCTGGCGCTCGGCGGCATTGAGCCTGCCGGTACCGGCGCCGTCCTGTATCCAGAGCCGGACGCCACTGCCGCGCCCGAGCTCGCGGATCAGGCCGGCATAGGTCTGCGGCGCCATGTTCCCGACAAAGAAGCTGGTTGCGTACACCGGCTTGTCGAGCACCGTGCGCAGCTGTCTGGCCTCGGTGGCGAGATAGCGCGCCAGCACGTCGCGGGCATCGGCGTCGCGCCAGCGGACATCGTCGATCTCGACCGGCAGATACCAGCCGGCGATCGCCTTCGGGCCGAGCCGCTCGGCCCACTGCCGTGCCAGCGCGAGATTGGTCTGCTTCAAGCGGCGGAAATAGCCGTCGAGCACGCGGACCGGCTGCTGCTGGCGGATGAAGAAATCCTGATCGGAGCCCAGGCCCAGCACCAGTGTCAGCCCGGCGGCACGCGCGTCGCCCAGGCGCGCCGCCAGCCAGTCCCGGTCGGCGGGCGCGGTGAAGCCGTCGCCATGCTGCGTCCACTGCACCACCAGCGTATCGAAGCCCTGTGCGCGCGCGACACCGAAGATGTGCGGCCAGCTCGCCGCCGGCACGTCACGGTCGCGCAGTTGCGGCTGGTACATGATTGCGGTCATCGCCTGCGCAAGCGCCGGCAGCGCCAGCACGACCGCCAGCAGCCATCGCGTCATATGCCGTTTCACCAGGTGCCTCCGAAAGTCAGGAACGCGCTGTTGGTTTCGTCCAGATAGGTACTGAACGCATGCTGGAACTCGATGCCGACACTGTTCTTGTGCCGGTACGCATCGTACTCGGTCTGGCCGTACCAGAAGTTCCAGCGGACACCGATGCCGGCGCGGAAATCGTTGCTGTCGCCGTCGTCATGGATCAGGTTGTACTGGACATGCGCGTAGGGTTCGATCGTCTGAGCCTTGCTGAAGACCTTCTTGTGATAGCTGAGCCGGTAGTCGGCCGTCGCCGCCGTGCGTTGCGCCTTGATGTAATACGCTGCGTCGAGGTAGAGGTTCTGCGCCACCCAGCCGCGGCCCGACGCGTGCCAGTCGTCGCTGAACTTGCCGTCGTTGAGGAAGGATGCGCTGGCGCGCAGCATGTAGTCGAACTCGCCGTCGCCGCCGCGATCAAGCGGCATCTGCGCCTCGGCCGACAGGAACAGGGTCTGGGTTCCGATCGGTTTCCAGCGCAGGCCGACGCCCAGCATCGGCGAATAGATCGGCAGCGCGTCGTAGGCGTCGTCGCTGCTACCGCCGCCGGCGAAGATCCGCGCATACGCTTCCAGTGTCCGGCCGTTGCGGATCGGCGGATCGCCAAGACGGTAGGCGGCTTCGACCTGCGAATAGGCGCGGTACGCCGTTCCCGGATCGGCCGCATTGCCGATGCCGCCGCTGCTGGTGCCGCTGAAGGCCCCGGCGCTGAACGACCAGCGCCGGCCAAGGTCTTCGTGCAGCCTGCGGAAGCCGAACCGCTGGTCAAGCACCTCGTCGGTGAGTTCGTCCGCCGGGTAGGCGTTGAGCTCGTCGATCACCTGCCGCGCGTAGGCACGTGCCGCGTTGTTGTCGGCCAGGCGCTGGTTTGCGTAGACGAGCTGCTGGACGACGGCCGGGTCGTCCGGGTAGCGCTGGCGCACCTGTTCGAGCAGCTCGCGCGCCTTGGCCGCATCGCCGGCGCGCCAGTAGGCGTAACCGAGCGTGAGCTTCAGTTCGGGGTCGTCGGGCGCCAGCGCTTCGGCCCGCTGCAGGCTGCCCAATGCCGCCTTGTCGTCCCCGGCTGCGCCTTGCAGCGCCGCCAGCCTGACGTAGTAATCGGTTTCCGGATGAAGCGCGATCGCCTTCTCGAGCGCGTCGCGCTGCCGCACCGGGTCGGCCTCGGCCTGCGCCCGCAACGACCAGTAGCGGTCGCTCCGGTCGCCGCCGTGCACGACGTAGGCATCGAGCCAGCGCGTCGCCTCGGCCGTGTCGCCGGCGCTGACCGCGGTCGTGGCCGCGGCCATCAGCTCGGCCGGTTTGAGCTCGTCCTGCGGCAACGCCTGCCACGCCTGCAATGCCGTCGGGTAGTCCTTGGTCGCGAAAGCCTGGTAGGCCAGCGCCCGCGTGGCGTCGCCGCCGGGATCGCGCAGATCGGCCTCGGCATAGCTGTACTGCGCAAGCCCCGGCGCCGGTTCGCGATAGCAGTCGCCCAGCAGCATCCACGCGTCGCGCTCGTACGCCGGTGACAGGTCGCCCAGCAGCGTGCGGACCTGCTTGCAGTCCTTCAGTCCCGAAAAGATCGCCGCTTGCCGGCTGCGCTGGCCAACCGTGTCCAGCGGCCGCGCCAGCCTGGCCTTGTCTGCTGCGTTCAGCAGACCCGGTGCCTCGGTCACCAGCTGGGCCAGGCGCTGTTCCAGCGCGGCGCGGCGCAGCGGCGGCGTATCGGTGTACGGATAGGCATCGAGCAGCAGCCGGGCAGCCTGCTTTTGTCCGCCGGCCTGCATCAGCTGGTAGCTGAGCGCGTCCAGCAGGGCCGGATCGTTGCCGCGTTCGCGCAACAGCGCCGATGCCTGCTTGCCGGCCTGATCGAGCTGCCCGCGCCTGAGGCTGAGTGCAAACCGCTCGTTCAGCAACTGGTCGGCCGGCAACTGGTCGAGCAGCCGCAGCGCGGCCGCGTCATTGCCCTGCGCGATCAGCCTGGGCACCAGCACTTCGGCCTGATCGCGGCGGTTGCCGGCATAGCGCGGAACATACGCCGCGTAGCGGGCGTCGTCGCGCTGCAACAGGCTCATCCATTGCCGCTCGTCCGCGGCGCTCTGGAACGCCGGCTGCTTGCCCGCCATGAACCGCATCAGCCCGGCGTCGTCGCGCTGGCGAGACAGCGCCTGCGCATAGGCCAGTTGATCCTGCGCCCGGTGCGCGCCCCCCTGGTCGAGCAATGCCTGCGCCTCGTCGAGCCTGCCCTGGCCCAGCAGCAGGTTGAGCCACTGGCTGCGTTCGCCGCCGGTGAGCCGGCCCGCCGACTGCAGCGCCGTCAGTTGCGCTTCGGCCCGTTTCCAGTCCTTCAGGTAGATCGCCCTTTGCACCAGCGCGCGGCGCAAGGCAATGCCCTCGGAGCTGGCGGCAAACCCGGCATCGTCGAGCTCGGCCTGCGCCTGCGCCAGTTGTCCGCGCCGCAGCGCGGCGTTACCGGCGATCGAACGGCAAACCGGTGTTCTTTCCTCGCTGCAATCGGCTGCCGGCGGCGCTTGGGATGCCTGCGGTGCCGGCGCGCCGTCGGCGAGCTGTGGCATGGCCTCGGGCTCGTCGTCGAGCGGCGTGACCGGCTTGAGCCCTTGCAGCGCCGCCAGCGCCGAGGTGATGCGGGCATCGTTCGGCGTGCGCTGCCGCGCCTCTTCGAGCACGACTTCGGCGCGGTCGGGCTGGCCGGTGCGCTCGTAGGCATTCGCCAGATACAGCGCGATGGTCGCATTGCCCGGCGCCAGCCGCCGCGCCGATTCGAATTCCGTGATCGCGCGGCTGTCGTCGCCGCGCTCCAGCGAGGCAAAGCCCTTTTGCAAATGCGGGTAAATGATGAAGCGGCGATAGCTGCTGACCTCGTCGCCAAGGTCGAAGTTCTTTTCCACCGCGGCGAGTGCCGGCGCGGCCAGGGCCAGCGCCAGCAGTGCGGGCAGGAGTTTCATCGTTGTATTCATGCGGCCGCCGCCGGACGGAGTGAATCGATGGCATCGGCGCCGATGCCCTGCTGCTGCAACAGCGCCGCCATGCTGGGCTGCAGCTCGCGTTGCAGTCGCAATGCCTCGTCGAGCGTCGCCTCGCTGATGACGCCTTCGCTGACCAGGAACTGGCCGAAGCTCAGCTCGCTGCGCTCGTGCCGCAGCAGCAGCGCATTCAGTGCCGCGGGGCCGATGTGGCCCAGCGACATGAGGATCTCGGCGAACAGCACCTGCTTCGGTACGAAATCCTGCCAGAGCTGCTCGGCCTGCTGACGGGTCAGCAGGTGTGCGGCAACCGCGTCGTCGAGCAGCGCGCGCGGGTCATCCTGCGGCGCGCGGACGTACCAGCGGCGCAACCCGACGGTCACCTGCCCCTTGGCGGCGATCACGTAGCGCACCGGCCTTGCCAGCTTGCGCGACAGCGCCGCCAGCGAAACCGGGTCGATGTCGGATTCGCTGGCGACCACCAGCGTCCCGCCCTCCTCGCGAATCGGCAATACAACGTAGTGCAGCGCAATCGACGCCGGCACCTGTGCAATCAGCGATGCCGGCAAGGCATAAGCGTCGACCGCTTCGTAGTCGACGTGGCTTTGCGCGGCCACGGCCCGGGCCAGCTGTTCGGCGGTGATCACGTTCTCGTGCACCAGCCAGCTGCCGACACGAAGGCCATGGCTGCGGTGCACCAGCGCGGCATCGAGCTGCGCCTGCGCCAGCACGCCCTGTTCGATCAGGATCTGCCCCAGCGGATGGCGGGCGCGGTTTTCACCGCCGACGCTCGGAAAGTCGTGGGTAGTCTTGTCCCACGCAACCCGGCGCGGATCGCCCTGGGCTATGATCTGACTCAGCGCGCGCCAGTTGGCGAGAAAGTTGATCAGGTTGTCCCAGAACAGCCGCGGCAATGCCATCAGCCCCTGCGCCAGGCCGTAATAACCGGAGACGAAGATGATCCGCTGCAGCATCCGGTTGCTCATCAGCAGGAAGTTGATCCACAGCAGCCCCACCAGCCAGCGGTCGCCCTCGAAGATCGACAGGAAATGGTACGCATCCGGCCACAGCCGCTGGTACAGCCACAGCGCCAGCAGTTGCAGCAGGATCAGCGAGGCGATGAAGCTGACGAAGTTGCTGATCGCGCCCTTGCGGTCGCGCCACAGGAAGTAGTTGAGCGTCCAGTTGCTGGTCCAGCGGTGGGTCTTGAAGCCCTGGTAGACGATGCCGATGATCCAGCGCGACTTCTGCCGTACCGCTGTCTGCAAGGTATCGGGAAAGTACTCGCGCACGCAGATCACGTTGGACGATCGCCGGCTCTGGCCGAGCAGGCCGCGGAAGTTGGACGACTGCTCCGAATCCCTGATCACCGGGAAGCGCACGAATACTTCCTTCATGCCCTTTTCCTTGAGCCGGAAGCCGATGTCGTAGTCTTCGGTCAGGCTCTGGACGTCGAAGGCGATGCCGTCGCCGTCGGCCAGCAGCGCCAGGACCGCGCGACGGCTGAAACAGGTGCCGACGCCGGCGCTGGGCACCTGGCCGGCCAGCGCCTCGCGCACCGGCACGTCCTTGCCGTGCAGTTCGGCGAACTCGTCGAGATAGGACAGGCTGGTGAAATTGGTCCATTCGCGCTCGAACGGGTAGACCGGAATCTGGATCAGATCCTTGCGCTCGACCAGATAGTTGAACAACCGCAGCTCCATGTCCGAGATCACATCCTCGGCATCGTGCAGGATGAAGCCGACGAACTCGAACTTGGCGCTGTGCTCGAACTGCAGGATCGCGTCGAGCACGTTGTTCAGGCAATCGGCCTTGCTGGTCGGCCCCGGCCGCGCGCACACCACCTTGTGGACATTGGGAAAGCGCGCGCACACCTCGTCGACGTCGCGCTGGGTATCCGGATCGTTCGGATAGGTGCCGACGAAGATGTGGTAGTTCTCGTAGTCGAGCGTCGTCGCCGCCAGTTCGGCCATCTTGCCGATCACGCCGGTCTCGTGCCACGCCGGCACCATGATCGCCAGCGGCTTCTCGGCCGGCTCGTACAGCGCCTTGTAGTCGAGGTAGTCGTTGCTGCGGTAGACGGTGACCACCCGCCAGCCGCGGCGCAGCCAGTAGACGATGTCGATGAACAGATCGTCGATACCGCTGACCAGCATCATCACCGCCACGGTGACCGCCAGCAGCTTCAGGCCGTACAGGTAGGTCGAAAAGAGATCCAGCAAGGTCATGGGCAAGGTTCCGCTCAGGCGAAGTCCGGCGCCTGGTTGTGCGGCGTGTAGGCCAGCCCCTTGCGCAGCGCGGCGACGATGTAGTCGCACGACTTGCCGTCGCCGAACGGATTGCCGGCATGCTGCATCGCGCGATACGCCGCTTCATCGCTCCATAGCGCTTCGACCTGCCCGACAATGACGTCGCGCCGGGTACCGACCAGTCTGGCGCAGCCGGCCTCGATTGCCTCGGGGCGCTCGGTTTCGTCGCGCAGCACCAAAAGCGGCACGCCGAACGTCGGCGCTTCTTCCTGCAGGCCGCCCGAATCGGTCAGCACCAGCCACGCATCGGCCAGCGCCTGCTGCATCTCGAGGTAATCCATCGGCGCGGTCAGCTTCACGTTGGCGACATGGCCGAGAATCGCGCGCACCGGCTTCTGGATCACCGGGTTCAGGTGGACCGGGAACAGCACGTCGAGCTCGGGGTGGCGGGTCGCGATGTCGGCGATCGCATGGCAAATCTCCTCGACGTCGTTGCCCCAGTTCTCCCGCCGGTGCACCGTGACCAGCATATGGCCGCGACCTTCGGCCCGGCGGCTGATTCCCCGGTTGGCCATCACCCACTGCTGGGCGTCGACGACGGTGTTGCCGGTCAGCGTGACGTGCTTTTCGGCGATGTTCTCCTTGAGCAGCGCGTCGCGCGCGCGCTGGGTCGGCGCGAAGTGAAAGCGCGCCACACGGCCGATCATCTGCCGGATGCCCTCCTCCGGGAACGGCCGGTCCGGATTGTAGGTACGCAGCCCGGCCTCGACGTGCGCGACCGGCACGCGGTGATAGAAGCCCGCCAGCGCGCCGAGGAAGGCGCTCTCCGTATCGCCCTGAACGACGACCAGTGACCAGGGCTGGCTCGCCATCACCGCTTCGAGCTGCTCGCGGCAACCGATGCTGAAATCGGCCAGGCTGCTGCCGCGCCGTTCGAGCATGATGTCGGGGACGATATCGAAGCACGCGAGAATCTGCTGCGCCATCTCGCCGTGCTGGCCGGTGTGCAGCCAGCGGACGTTCGCGCGGGTGTGGGCCTTCAGCGCGTGGTACAGCGGCGCGATCTTGATGATTTCGGGGCGGGTCCCCGAAACGAGCAGAATGTCTTGCATGAACGCTCCAAAAGCCATCAATACAGTTTACCGGCCAATCTGCCGGCAGCCTGACGCTGACGCGTCTTTACCAATAAGGCGCTTATACCATGGGTTCTCAACGCAACTAAATTCCGGCTTTCCCCAGCAGTGGAGGCACTCGCTTTCACCGGTTCCAGCATGGCACAAGCCCCGCCCCAGCGCAGCCTTTCACCCTTTCCAAGAGAAACGACGAGCAGGTTGCAGGTATGGCAAGTATTTTGACATTTAATGCCAGAAGCAAAACAGGCAAATAGTTACCGGTAACACTTTGATGTCCGTCAACAGTGAAAAAGCAAGAAGCCGCGACGGATGCGCGGCTTCTTGCTTTTGGGGCCAGCAGGCGGAACTAGCGGCCAGCCATGTTCTGGATGATCGTTTCGACATCCTTGGGCTTGTAGATCGCGTCGCCGGCACTCGCGTACACCACGAGCTTGCCCTTGGACATCATGCCGACTTCGAGCTGACGCCTGGCCACGTCGATCAGCAGGTAGGCGCTGCCGTCGCCGGCCGCGTGCTGCTTGTTGCCGGTGGCGTACAGGACGCCCTGCTCCCGCTGCAGCGGTCCCTGGGTCGCCATCCATTCCTTGAACGTCTCGAACCGGCTGCCGAGCAGACGCTTGAGCTCCGGTGCGATCGGGCTGACATCGGTGTAGAGCCCGACATCGCGCGGATACTTGCCGACAAACTGTTCCAGCGACCGCCAGTCGTTGCCGTTCAGCGTTGCGGCCTGTTCCTTGAGCGCGTTCCGGGCCTTTTCCTTGAGCGAGTCAACCGCGGCGCTGGCGTCGATCCCCATTCCGGCCAGCGTTTCGTTGGCGTCGTTCTTGGCCTTGTCGAGCACCTGCTGCGCCTGGCTGCCCGCCTGCTTCAGGGTTTCGGCCACCACGGCCGACGCGGCCTGCTGGGCAATCGGCTCGGCCTTGTCGCAGGCAGCCAGCCCGAGCGCCAGCGGCAACAGCAGGAAGTAAGACACGCGCATCGTTCACTCCTTATCGGTATTCAACAGGGATTGGTGGCCGGCGCCGGGCGCAAGTTCCCCGCCGGCCACCTTGCAACGCAGGCGATCAGCCTGCGGCAACGATCCGCAGGTGCCGTGAAGCCTTCACGGGCCAGAATTGCATGCAGGCCGGCCGGCAACCGGGCTTTCGTCGGCCCAAGCGGACGGACGGGCCATCCGGACGGGGCAAAGTGTGCCCGGCGGGGCGCACAGGCGTATACATGAAGAATACCCAGCGATGCATCAGGGACGGAGCAGCATCTCGACATGGAACAGGAGCCCGATCATGAGCCGGACATATATCGATTGTCGCGATTACCCGGGCAGCGCCTGCTCGGTGAAAATTTCGGCCGACAGCAAGGATGAACTCCTCAAGGCCGCCATCGAACATGCCGTGCACGCACACGGCTACGACGACACCCCCGAGCTGCGCTCGCAGCTCGCCGCGATGTTCAAGGATGAACCGGGTAGCGCCGAAACCCGCCTGGCGGCCTGACACGCCAGGGTCAGCCCATCCGCGGAGGCAACCGGAACCGGTTGCCTCTTTTTTTGAATGTTCCATTCAGAACAAACAGTTACCGTCGTTGTGAGCTTGCTCACAAGCCTTTCTGCGTGCCGTGGGTATGCTGGCATCAGGAGTACACGATAAAGGCAAGGCAGCAGTGGCTGCCGCCGGCCGGGCCAACACCGGCAGTACGTAGAAAGGAGGTACACATGAAGCACATCCTGATTCGCAGCGTCGCCGCGGCGGCACTGTTCGCCGGCACGCTCGTCGCGGCACCGGCGCAAGCACGGACCAATGTCGATATCGACATCGGCATCGGCATCCCTGGCGCCGTCGTCGTCCGGCCGGCACCGGTCATCGTCGCCCCGCCGCCGCGCCCGGGCTATGTCTGGGTCGAGGGCGGCTGGATCCAGGCGCCGCGGCCGTACTGGCGTGACGGTTACTGGCGCCGCGCCGAATTCCGTCCGGGCCCGCCACCGTGGGTCTATGAACGCCATCGCTACTACGACGGCTACCGCGACGGTTACAAGCGCGGCAAGTACGACAAGCGCCGCCATCACCGCGACTGGGACGATGACGACTGAGTCGCCCCCGAGTCAACGCGCCGCACTAGACTGGTATTCAAACCACCGGGAGCCGCCCATGGATACCAGCCCCCACACGCTGGCCGTGCTGTTCAAGCAGCTCGGCCTGCCCGACGATGCCCACAGCATCCGCCAGTTCATCGCCAGCCACCGTTTGGCGGCTGGCGTCAGCTTGCCCGACGCGCCGTTCTGGGCGCCGGCGCAGGCCGAATTCCTCGCAGAAGCGCTCGACGACGATTCGGACTGGGCCGAAATGGCCGACGAGCTGGCCGCGCTGCTGAGCGATTGAGCCCCGGACGACTTCAGCCGCCGAAGGTATTGCAGTCCTGCATTCGGCCGGAGTCGAATCCGCGCTGCAACCACTGCATCCGCTCGGCGGCCGAGCCGTGGGTGAACGAGTCGGGTGTCACGCTGCGGCCGGCATTGCGCTGCAGCGTGTCGTCGCCGATCGCCTGCGCGGCAATCAGCGCATCCTGCAGGTCACCGGCTTCGAGCAGCCCGCGCGACTGCGCGTGATGCCCCCAGACCCCGGCGAGGCAGTCTGCCTGCAGCTCCTGCTTCACCGACAAGGCGTTGGCGGCCGCTTCGCCCTTGCCGCTCTGCAACTGCCTGACCTTGCCGGACACGCCGATCAGGTTCTGCACGTGATGGCCGACCTCGTGGGCAATCACGTAGGCCTGGGCGAACTCGCCCTTGGCACCGTAACGCCGGCTCAGTTCGTCGAAAAATCCGAGGTCGAGATACACCTTGCTGTCGCCCGGGCAGTAGAACGGCCCGACGGCCGAACTGGCCTGGCCGCACGCCGACGCAACGCCGTTGCGGAACAGCACCAGCGTCGGTGGCCGATAGGTGCCGCCGTTTTCGGCAAACAGCCTGGTCCAGGTGTCCTCGGTATCGCCGAGCACCCGGGCGGTAAACTGCTTGCCCTGATCATTGTCGCTTGGCGCGGCGGCCTGCTGGCTGACCGACCCGCCGCCGGTAAACTGCGACACCAGCCCGAGCATCTCGATCGGGTTCTTGCCCAGCAGCAGGCTGATCACCACGACGGCGATAATGCCGCCGATTCCCAGCTTGAAGCCGCCGCGGCCGCCCTGCCCGCGCCGATCCTCGACGTTCGCGCTCTCGCGCATGTCCTTCCAACGCATCGTCTCCCCCCTGCCGGCATACCGGCCTCATTCACCATAGCTTTGCCGTCGTCACCGTGCCGCCCGCCCGAGCGAATCGAGCAGGCCCGGCAAGGCCAGCGCCAGCGTGACGCCGCGCAGCACCATCAGCACCATGAAGGCCATCCACAGACCGTGATTGCCGAAGTGCTGCGGCAAGGTCGTGACCGCAAGTGCAAAACCCGCCAGCGACAGCAGCATGCCACGCATCAGCGCGCCGGTCCGCGTCGCGCCGATGAAGATGCCGTCAAACAGGAAGCCCCACGCCGACACGAGCGGCGCAACGATCACCCATGGCAGGTAATGGCTCGCGGTCGCGCGCACCGCAGGCTGGTCGGTCAGCACGGCGATGATGGCGGTACCGAGCAAGGCATAGGCGAGCGAGAACACCACGGCAACCCCCAGCGACCAGACGAGCGTGGTCCGTATCGTCCGCAGCAGCAGATCGCGCCGCCGTGCACCGACCGCGCTGCCGGCCAGCGCCTCGGCCGCATGGGCAAAGCCGTCGAGGCCGTAGGCCATGAAGGTCTGGAAGTTGAGCAGCAGCGCATTGGCCGCGAGCACCGCATCGCCCTGCGCAGCGCCGGCGCGGGCAAACCAGGCGAAACCGAGCAACAGGCAGATGGTGCGGATGAAAATGTCGCGGTTGATCGCGACCAGCCGCCACAAGGCGGCGCGCTCGGTCAGCACGGACCATGCCGGCAGCACGAGGTGCCGGCGCAGCAGCAGCGCGCCGGCAACGAATCCGAGCAGGTCGGCCGTCGCCGTCGCCGCGCCGATCCCCGCCACGCCGAGACCCGGCCCGTAGACATAGGCGAACACCGCCAGCGCATTGACGATATTGATCCAGATCTGCAGCACCAGCGCCGCGCGGACCCGCTGCATGCCGAGCAAGAAGCCGAGCACCACGTAGTTGCCGAGCGCGAACGGCGCGGCCCAGATCCGCGCACCGGCATAGTCCGCGGCGTGGGCCTGCACCTCGGCGCTGCCGCCGAGCAGGGACAGGCCGGTACCGAGCAGCAAGGGCCTGAGCAGCAGCAGGGCCGCGCCAAGGCCGAAGGCCAGCAGCAGCGCCCTTGCCAGCGTCGCGCCGAGTGCCGCGGTGTCGCCGGCGCCATGCGCCTGCGCGACGAGGCCGGTCGTCCCCATTCGCAGGAAACCGAAGCCCCAGAACACGAAATTGAGCAGCAAGCCGCCGAGTGCGACGCCGCCGAGGTAGGCCGGATCGGGCAGATGGCCGGCGACCGCGGTGTCGACCGCCGTCATCAGCGGCTGGGTCAGGTTGGCCAGTACGACCGGCACCGCCAGTTGCAGCACGCGGCGGTGCCAGGCAGCGGCATCGCCGGCGGGAGGAAGGAGTGTAGACATGGGCGGGAGACCAACGGCGGATGCCGGATTGTCGGTGCCCCGCCCGCCGGCGGCAAGTTACCAGGTCAGGTGAACGCTGCGGCTCCCTTGCTTGGCCACCTGCAGCATCCGCTGCTGCGGCCGCTCATCGAGGGTCGCCACCAGTTGGTATTTGCCCGGCTTGAGCTTCATGTAGAAGTACGGGCCGTCGGCGGTTGCATCGACGACCGGCTTGCCCTTGGCGTCGAGCACCTGGATATGCGCATTGGCGAGGTATTGGCCCTGCTTGCCGGTCAACAGCAGCCGGACGTTGTAATCGCCGGCCGCGGCACGGATCGCGCTGGCCTCCTCGTCACCGACCCCGCCACTGATATAGGCGATGCCTTGCGCCGAGTGCTGCACTTCCGGCAAGGGCCCGGCCAGCGCAATGGCCGGCGTGGCGAGCGAAACAACGAGGGCGGTCTGGATCAACTGGCGTGGCATGCGCTTCATGGGCGGTCCTCCGTGATGGGCCTTCGCAGCTGAAGGCCCTGCACCGTGTGTCCGTCTCAAGCTAGCCGCGGTTCCGCTGAACCGTATTTTTTATTTGTACGGCTCAGACCGGCGGCATACCGCGCAAAGCGGGCAACAGCCGCGTCGCCAGCAGCGGCGCCAGCGCCACCGCCGGCGGCGCATCGAGGTCGAGCCAGTGCATCGCCTCGATTTCGGCCGCCAGCCTGATCTCGCCGGCCAGTTCGCCAAGGTAGACCGTCGCGTGGACAACCCGACCCGGCTCGTTGGCGGCGTCGGCGGTGAATTCGCCGAAACGTTGCAGCGACCCCGGTTCGACGGCGACGCAAAGCTCTTCGGCGATTTCCCTGGCCAGCGCCACCGCCTCGGCCTCGCCCGCTTCGGGCTTGCCGCCCGGCAGCATGAAGCGTTCGGTACCGCGCTTGCGCACGGTCAGCAGTCTGCCGTCACGCAGCACCGCCAGTGCCACCACGCGAATCGGCGCGGCGCTCATGCCGGTCAGCGCCGGCGGAACGACGCCGCGGCCGGGGCGTTGGCGTCCTTGTGACGGAAGCTGACCCGACCCTTGGTCAGGTCATACGGCGACATTTCCACCGTCACGCGGTCGCCGGCGAGGATGCGGATGCGGTGTTTGCGCATCTTGCCCGACGCATAGGCCGAAATCGTGACGCCATTGCTGAGTTCAACGCGGAAACGCGTATCCGGGAGCACTTCGAGTACCACACCTTCAAATTCGATCGAATCTTCCTTGGCCATGATGTTCCTGTGTAAACGGAGATAAACCCTCGTGCCGGCAATGCGGCAGCACCGCACCTGCACGCAGGCGCGAACCGGGACGGACGGCAAAAGGGGAAAATCGGGCCGGCATCAAACCCAACGCATGGGGCGGCCCTTGGGAAGGCAAGCCGGCATTGTACGCGCCACACCGGCCCCGGACCCAGCAATGTCAGCGGAATTGCCAAGGAAATATCACCGTTCGCGCTGCGCGCGGCGCCGGGCCAGCCATTCGTCATTTTCACGAACCGGCTCGAAAATTCCGCTTGCACCCCTTCCAAAACGGGGGTAAAAAGACAAGCGCAGGATTTTCAAGTAGTGACGTTGTCGGTATCCGTAGTGCCTCTGGCAGTACCTCGTATCTCCCCACATCCCTTGATTTCCGTGCACCTAGGGCTTTGCCCTGTTCTTCATCAACACCTGTTTCAAGCAAGGGATATTCTCATGGCTACCGGTACCGTTAAGTGGTTCAACGACGCTAAGGGCTTCGGCTTCATCACCCCGGACGAAGGCGGCGACGACCTGTTCGCGCACTTCTCGCAAATCAATTCGAACGGTTTCAAGACCCTGGCCGAAGGCCAGCGCGTGACCTTCGATGTCACCACCGGCCCGAAGGGCAAGCAAGCCTCGAACATCAAGGCTGCTTAATCGACCGCGGCGAGAGCCGCACTCGATTCGCTACGAAAAAGCCCGGCACCGCCGGGCTTTTTTGCGTCTGCGCCTAGGGCCTGTCGTCATGAGTTTCACGACTGCGCTGTGCCGAAAAAGGACCAGCCACAAGGCGCGCGACGCCAGCAATAACAAGTTATTGCCAAGGAGCGCAACGCAGTGGATGGGCATTTTTCGGCTCAGCCCTTCGGGTTCGGGGTATTTCGGGCGCCGCGCGGTGTCGCCAGCCACTTGCGGTACGCGTACCGCAGCGTGACTGGCTTCGTGCACGCCATCCCGAACTGCCCCGAACGCAGTCGTGAAACTCATGACAACAGGCCCCAGCATGCGGGGCTATGCTGAAATCTGCCCCAGCCGGAGAAACAGCATGAGCGAACACGTGTACAAAATGGTCGAGCTCGTCGGTTCGTCGACCCAGAGCTGCGACGAGGCGATCCGCAACGCCATCGCCAAGGCGGCACAGACGATCAAGAACATGGATTGGTTCGAGGTTGTCGAAACCCGTGGCCACATCGTCGATGGCAAGGTCGGCCACTGGCAGGTCACGCTGAAGGTCGGCTTCCGCGTCGACTGAGCGCCTAATCCTGCTGCGGCGTTGTGCTCGCTTGCCGTACCAGTTTACTGTCTGCGTTTCGGCCCCTAAAGGGCCCCTTGCCAGCACCGTTGCGCAGGATTTTGCTGGCCGCGCTAATCGGTGACCTTGCCGCGCATGGCCTTGATCGAACCGCGCTGGGTTTTCTTTTCGAGCCGGCGTTTTTGCGAGCCCCAGGTCGGTTTGGTCGCCCTTCTCGCCTTGGCGGTTTCCGTGATGCCGTCGACGAGCGCCTGCAAGCGCGCCAGCGCGTCGAGTCGGTTCTGCTCCTGGCTGCGCGACTGCTGTGCCTTGATCACGACAACGCCGTCCTTGCTGATCCGGCTGTCGTTCAGCGCCAGCAGTCGCGCCTTGATGAAATCGGGCAGGGACGACGCGCAGATGTCGAAACGCAGGTGAACCGCGCTCGACACCTTGTTGACGTTCTGGCCGCCGGCACCCTGCGCACGGATCGCGCTGAACTCGACCTCGTCGTCGCGAACGGCGTACGACTTCACGACGTCCCCGCCGCGGATGATGCGACCCGGCTCAAGGCTCGTTGGCGTCGAGGAAGGTCTCGCCGTCTTCGGCCTTGTCGAACTCGGCGCCGACCGGCGAATCGAGCAAGGGGATGATCGCTTCGTCGTAGTTGGCGACGATGTTGACGTCGACGACGGCGAAGTTCTTGCTGTTGTCGATATAGCTGTCGGATTCGAAGCCCGAGAGAAAGCGCCAGCCGCTGTCGTCGGCATCCTCGGGTTCTTCGCGGTACATGAAGCCGACGCCGCGTCCGTCGACGGTGATCATGTCGCTGACCACGCACAGCCCGCGCCCCGGGGCGAGTTCGCGGAGCTGGGTCTTGTCGAGCTTGAACTGCTTTTGCATGGCGATTTTCCATCGGGTGGCTTTGCCGGCAAGGATACGCGCTGGCGCGGGGGGCGTCATCGCCGCGGCATGCCTGAAAGACAGCGGCATAGGTGGAAGCCGCAACAGGCACGCTTCGCCGCGGTGCTAAGATCGACCGATAACGATAAAGATATGAATCAATCATGAGCAATCCGCTGTCCGGCCAGGGCGTGCTGCTGTCGGTCGTTGCCTCGGTCGTGTTCGCCGTCCTCGGCTGGTTCACCACACTGCTTTTGCCGCTGACCGGGCTGGAGATTTTTGCCTGGCGCGTCGTCTGGACCGTGCCGGGCATGATCGTCGTCGTCTCGCTGCTCAAGCACTGGGGCAAGTTCGGCACGACGGTTGCGCGGCTCCGGCACGAGCCGGTGCTGTGGCTGGCGCTGCCGGTCGGCGGGTTCCTGCTTGGCGTGCAGCAGTGGCTGTTCATGTGGGCGCCGCTCGAAGGCCGCCTGCTCGAGGTCACGCTCGGCTATTTCCTGCTGCCGCTGGTGATGGTGCTGGTCGGCTACCTGTTCTATGGCGAGCGCCCGGGCAAGCTGCAGTGGCTGGCAGTGGCGTTCGCGTGCGCCGGCGTGCTGCACGAGCTGTGGCTGACGCGGGCATTCTCGTGGGTAACACTGGTGACGGCGCTGGGCTACCCGCCCTACCTGATGCTGCGCCGCGCGGTGCGGCTCGATCCGGTCAGCGGCTTCCTGCTCGAAACGCTGGTGATCGTGCCGTTCGCGCTCTGGCTGATCGTCACGCATCCGCTGGCCACCGATGCCCTGGCCATCGCGCCTGAGCTGTGGCTGCTGCTGCCCTGCCTTGGCGCAATGACGGCGATTGCGTTTGCCTGCTATCTGGGCGCCAGCAAGCTGCTGCCGATCAGCCTCCTGGGCATTCTCGGCTACGTCGAACCGGTACTGCTGTTCGTGATCTCGCTGATCTTCCTCGCCGAGCCGTTCAGTGCCGCCGGCCTGGGCACCTATGTGCCGATCTGGATCGCGGTGATGCTGACCTGCAGCCACAGCGCGATGACGCTGGCCCGCCAGCGGCGCAGCACACTCAGCGCTTCTTCGCCGACACCCACATCGTGATCGTTGCACGCACGACGACCTGACCGGCCGCGTCGGTCACGTCGACGTTGACCGGCAGATCCTGTCCATCGCTCCAGACCGGCGGCTGCGTCACCGTCGCCACCGCACGCAAACCGGTCTCGGCCTTCTTCAGGTAGCCGACCTGCATTCCCTTCGGAATCCAGCGGTGGCTGGCCGGGATCGTGACATCGGTCATCGTCCCGGCCGCCAGCTCGGCCATATTGCACATCGCGATCGCATGCACGGTGCCGATGTGGTTGAGCACCTTGCGCCGTTTGGCAATGGTCAGCTCGCAGCGGCCCGGCTCGAGCCGCTCGAAGCGCGGCGAGATCGAACCGAAGTACGGTGCCTTGAAACACACCAGTCGTGAAAACAGCCAGCGTCCGGCCGGCAGCCGGGAACAGCGCTGCCACAGGTTCAGGATCGCGTTGCTGCGGGCCATGTCTCGTCCTCTTTCCTTGTTGGAATTATCCGGCCAGCATTGCACAGCCGGCCTGCTGCGCCGATGCGGGCGCGCGATGATACAGCCGTTTCAAACAGGCCACGCCGCAGCGGCGTTGCCCTTGCGCACAAGCCAGCGCACACTTTGCGCTCGCCTCCACCAGCCCGACATCATGACCGCACTCGACCAGCTCGCCGACGACATCCGCAACGCCCGCCACATTGCCGTGCTCTCCGGCGCCGGCATGAGCACCGAATCGGGCATTCCTGATTTCCGCTCGGCCAACGGCCTGTTCACCGGCAACCGCAGCTTTGCCGACGTGGTGTCGATCGACTACTTCATGGACGATGCCGCCGGCTTCTGGGCAGCATTCCGCGAGATTTTCAAGATCAAGCTGGCCGGCGGTTATCAGCCCAACGCCGGCCACACCTTTCTGGCCGCGCTGGCGCAGCATCACGGCAAGCGCGTGTCGGTACTGACGCAGAACATCGACGGCCTGCACCACAAGGCCGGCAGCGACGAAGTGCTGGAAATGCACGGCTCGCTGATGGGCGCGACCTGTTTGTTCTGCCACACCCGCCACGATCTGGCCTGGGTGCAGCAGCACGATGTGCCGCGTTGCCGCGGCTGCGGCATGGTGATCAAGCCCGATGTGGTGCTGTACGGCGAAGCGGTACCGCTGATCGAACCGGCGTTCGGGCTGGCCACGCAGGCCGACCTGCTGATCGTGATGGGTTCGTCGCTGGAGGTTGGCCCGGTGAACCTGATCCCGCTCGAAGCCCGTCGTGCCGGTGTGCAGACCGCACTGATCAACCTGTCGGAAACCCGCCTCGACCACGCCTTTGACGTGCGGATCGAAGCCGGCATCGGCGACACCTGCCGCCGGCTTGCCGACCTGCTCTCTTAGCGCCTGATCCGGATTGCCAGGCGCCTCGACCGGCGCCGAATGGGGGGGCCGGAGCCCCTTCAGCCGCCCTCGCCTGTCGGGCCATCGCACAAGGGGCCGCTGCGCCGGGTCGGCAGACGACCATCGGGATTGTCGAGCGATCCGGTCGTGCAAAGGGCTTCGATGTCTCGCCGGGTCGTCGAACGCACGACGGCATGGCTCGGCAGAACGCCTCGATCCGGCACGTCGCAGCCCGGCCCGCAAGGCCGTGCGGCGACGCTGGAAAATTTCGATCCACGCACTATGATCACCCCCAAGGCGAGGTCCGCACTTTGCCAATCTACGCGGCGTAGCTGCATCAGATGTTCCGGCGACAAACGGGGGAGAACGACATGGGACGGGCATTGAAGCTGGCTGTAGCAATGCTGTCGATGGGCCTGTGCGCTCCAGCCCTTGCGGCCCAGCAGACGGAAAGCGTCCGGCCGGTGGACGTCGAGATCAACAAGCTCGACTGGGAAAGCGATCGCCTGAAGAAGGCCGGGCAGTATGACGCTGCGATCGTCGCCTCGCGCAAGGCATTGCAGCTGGCGGAGGAGGCGGACGGCGCCAGCTCGGAGCGGGTCGGCCACCTCCTCACCCGAATCGGTTCGCTCTCTCTCGCCAAAGGCGACCGCACCGATGCCAAGGCCACCTACAAGCGCGCATTCGCGATCTTTGAGCAGAAATACGACCCGCGCCTGCCGGCATGGAGCTGCTACATCCCCGCGCTGATTGCCAGCCTGTCCGATAGCCTTCCCGAACTCGACGCCAAGATCGCCTATTACGAGCGCGGAGTCGCCTGTTACGAAGCAACGCCCAAGCCCGGTAACGCCAATTCGGTCGAGGCGGTATTCCAGCTCGCCTATTACTATCGCTACCGGCCGGAACGCGCGGACCTGATGGCCAAGGCCGCGCCGCTTCTCGATCGCTGGATCCAGATCGCCGCGCGCGATCTGGGGCCGGATCGGTACGAGGTCGCCCGGCTGCTGCGTGGGCGCGCCGAGATCTATGCCGCGGCTGGCGACACCGCCAACGCGCGGGCACTCCGCCTGCGCGCGCTGGCCGTGCTGTCGGCGGGGCCGGGCGCTGCAAAGGGCGACAAGGCCAAGCTGAAAGAGGAAGGGCAGGTCTTGCTGGCGCTGATGGACATGCATCGCAGGAGCAATATCGATGAAACCTATGTCGGCTATCAGGCGCGCTATGCGGCGGTGCTGGAGCAGACCGAAGGGCCGGCGAGCAAGCTGACGATTTCGGCACGCGAGCAACTGGCCTATCTGCGAGAGCAATTCCCCAACTGGCGCCCGCCGTCCGAGGCGTCGCCTGCGCCTGCGCCTGCGCCGGCTCCCGCGCCGGTGCGCCAGGCCGCCGTGCCGGCGCCGCTCAAGCCGTCCCCGGAACCGGCCGGCACACCACAGGCGCGGAGGCTGACGCCAAAAGACGGGGTGCTCAAGGCGCCGAAGGGCTATGAGCATATCAAGCCGGCGCAGATGTATTCGATCAGCATCGACGCGCTGGGCGATCCGCGCTGGATCGTCGCAGGCTCAAAAGCCGAAGCGATGCAGATCGGGAACCGGATGTACGGCTTCTATGACCGCTTCAACGGCTGCATGAGCCATTGCCCGGACACGATCGCGCTCGATTTCGGCTGGGTCGCGATCATCCAGGCGTTCCGGCCGGGCAACCCGAATTTGCGCGGCGATACGCGCAAGTTCGGCGTCTATGTCGCCTATGGCGCAACGTCGCGGCAGACCGCCATCGACGGTGCGCTGGCCGAGTATCGTGCAAAACGCGGCAGCGACGGACCGATCGCCCAGTCGATCCGCGTCGGTTTGGTGTCGGCACTCGACTGGCCGGCCATCGAAGCGGAATTCAACCGGACTGCGAAGGTCGGCAGCATCCCCAATATGGATGAGCTGAACTACAAGACCTTTTGCGACTGGGGGAATGTCCGGGAGCCCGACGGCAGGATAGGCCCCAACATGAACGCCGAGCCGACGACGGGCAATCTGGATCGGGATCCGGCCTGCCGAAACGATTACCGGCCCGGCGAGAAGCTTCCCTTGCCGGTGCTGACAACGGCCCGCCCGGCCCGCTGACGCCGAAGACCGCAGCGGGCCGATCCTGCCCTTCACACGCCGCATCGCAAGGCGATGACAAGGCTACGGACTCCCGGGTGTCAACCTCACCTAGCCGCGACGGGTGATGCTGGCAGGATCAATGCCGAACACCTGCGCCAAGGGCGCCGGCTGCTGCAGCAGGTCTGCCAGCGTATGGCGGCCGAGTTCGGCGTAGAACGCTTCCTGCGCATCGCGCAGCAGCCTGGTCAGCCGGCAGACGCCACCGATCCGGCATTGCGAATGTGCGCGGTCGAAGCACTCGACCAGCACGTCGCTGGTCTCGGTCAGCCGCACCAGCTCGCCCAGGTTCACCGTTTGCGGCTCCCGCGCCAGTCGCAACCCGCCGCCCTTGCCGCGCTGCGTCGCCAGATAGCCGTGCTGGCTGAGGAAGTGCACGACCTTCATCAGGTGGTTCGATGAAATCGCGTACGCGTCGGCCAGCTCGGCGATCGTCACCAGCCGCTCGCTCGCCAGGCCGGCGTACATCAGCACGCGCAGGCTGTAGTCGGAAAATCGTGTCAGTCTCATAAGGTGTATTTTACATATTGATTTTGCGTTGTGCGCCGTGATAATTTTGATGCATCAAAAATACACCTTATGAGGCACGGCGATGGCGATCACGCATGAACAGGTCATGGCAGCCCTCGCCGACGTCATCGACCCCGAGGTCGGCGAGGACATCGTTGCGATCGGGCTGATCTACGACGTTGCCATCGACGAAACCGCGATCACCGTCACGATGACGATGACCTCGGCCGCCTGCCCGATGGGCGATTTGATTCTCGAAGAAGTCCGCTTTGCACTGGCCGAAATCGCGCCGGATGGCGCCACCATCGACGTCCTGCTGGTCTGGGAACCCGCGTGGACACCGGGACGGATGACGCCGGCGCTGCGGCAACGCCTCGGCTGGTCGGAATGAAACGCCTGCCCTTCCTGCTGCTGCCGGTGCTGCTCTACCTCGCCATTGGTGGTGGTCTGGCCCGACTGGGGCTGGCGCTGCCGACCACGCTCGGTGCGATGGCCTGGCACGGCGCGGTGATGATCGGTGGCGTGTTCGGCGGGCTGATCTCGGTCGAGCGGGCCGTTGCCGCCAAGTCGGCATGGGCATGGATCGCGCCGGTGGCCGCCTTCACCGGCGCCATCCTGCTGCTGGCCGGCCGGATTGAAGGCATTGAAGCAATCACACTGGCGAGCGCGCTGCTGACCGCGGTGACGCTCACGCTGTGGCGCAAGCAGCCGCAGCCTTTCACGCTGCTGCTCGCGGTGGCGGCGGGATGCTGGCTGGTCGGCAACGGCCTGATGCTCGCCGGCGTCGACATCAATGCCGTGCTCGGCTGGTGGATTGCCTTTCTGGTTTTGACGATTGCGGCCGAACGGCTGGAACTGTCGCGGCTGACGCCGAAGCCGCCGCTGGCCGAAACGGCTTTCATCGCCATTGTGGCGCTGATGCTCGCCGGGCTGTTTGCGGTAGAGGCGCGGCTGATCGCCGCATCGCAGCTGCTGCTCGCCGGCTGGCTGCTGCGCTTCGACGTTGCCCGCCACACGGTCAGGACACGCGGCCTGCCGCGCTACATCGCGGTCTGCCTGCTGTCGGGTTACGGCTGGCTGATCGTCGGTGCACTGGCGCTCTGGGCCAACGGCACCCATCTTGGCGGCCGGTTCGACGACATCGCGCTGCACGCAGTCTTGGTCGGTTTCGTCATGGCGATGGTGTTCGGCCACGCGCCGATCATCCTGCCGGCGGTGACCGGCTGGCGGCTGCGCTACCACGCGGTGTTCTACCTGCCGCTGGCGTTGCTGCAGCTCGGGCTGCTGTGCCGGCTCGCCGGTACGCTGATGCAGGCCGCCGCGGCGTTGCAGCTCGGCGCCGGTCTCAACGGTGTCGCCCTGCTGGCTTTCGTCGTGACCGCCGTACTGCGGGTGCAGCACGGCCCGCGCAAACCCAATCGCTAAGCTTCGCGTGATCGCGACCGGGCAACGATCACGCGTTTTTTTCGCCCTTAAAGATGTATTTATTTTGAATCTTAAAGACGAGGTCTACACCATGGCATTCCAGGTCAAGAACAACATCCACTGGGTCGGCAAGCAGGATTGGGAACTGCGCGAGTTCCACGGCAGCGAATACAGCACCCATCGCGGTTCGAGCTACAACAGCTACCTGATCCGCGAGGAAAAAGTCGCGCTGATCGACACCGTCTGGGCACCGTATGCCGAGGAGTTCGTCGCCAACCTCGCCAAGGAAATCGACCTCGACAAGATCGACTACATCATCGCCAACCACGGCGAGATCGACCACAGCGGCGCGCTGCCGGCGCTGATGGCGCGCATCCCGGACACGCCGATCTACTGCACCGAGAACGGCGTCAAGTCGCTCAAGGGCCACTATCACCAGGACTGGAATTTCAGGGTGGTGAAGACCGGTGACTCGCTTGACCTCGGCAACGGCAAGCAGCTGGTGTTCGTCGAAATGCCGATGCTGCACTGGCCCGACAGCATGGCCACCTACATGACCGGCGACGCGGTGCTGTTCAGCAACGATGCCTTCGGCCAGCACTACGCCAGCGCGCAGATGTTCAACGACCAGTGCGACCAGAACGAGCTGTACGAGGAGTGCATCAAGTACTACGCCAACATCCTCACGCCGTTCAGCCCGCTGGTGACGCGCAAGATCGAGGAAGTGCTGTCGCTCAAGCTGCCGATCGACATGATCGCGACCAGCCACGGCATCATCTGGCGCGACAAGCCGACGCAGATCGTCGAGCAGTACCTGAAGTGGGCCGACGACTATCAGGAAAACCAGATCACG
Source organism: Jeongeupia sp. USM3 (assembly GCF_001808185.1). Lineage (NCBI taxonomy): Bacteria > Pseudomonadati > Pseudomonadota > Betaproteobacteria > Neisseriales > Chitinibacteraceae > Jeongeupia > Jeongeupia sp. USM3. The sequence goes on from NZ_CP017668.1 coordinate 938,687, forward strand.
CTGATCTACGACACGATGTGGAACGGCACGCGGATGATGGCCGACGCGATTGCCGAAGGCATCCGCGCCGTCGACCCGGATGTGGTGATCAAGCTCTTCAACCTGTCGAACACCGACAAGAACGACGTGCTCACCCACGTGTTCAAGTCCAAGGCCATCCTCGTCGGCAGCCCGACGATCAACAACGTGATGCTGCCGCACGTCGCCGCGCTGCTCGAAGACATGGAAGGCCTGCGCTTCCGCAACAAGACCGCAGCGGCGTTCGGCACGCACGGCTGGAGCGGCGGCGCGGTGGCGCGGATCGCCAAACGGCTCGGCGAAGCGGGCTTCAAGGTGATCAACGAAGGCATTACCGCCGAATGGCGCCCGACCGACGATGCGCTCGCCAACGCGCGCGAATTCGGCCGGCGCTTTGCCGGCGCGCTCGCTGCACCTGCAGCCGAAGCCACCGGCGGCTGCAGCTGCGCACAAAACGGAAAAATGCGCTGCAAGACCTGCTCGTGGATCTACGACCCGGCCATCGGCGACGCCAACCAGGGCGTGGCCGCCGGTACCGCCTGGGCCGACGTGCCGGACACTTTCCTGTGCCCGACCTGCTTCATGGGCAAGAACGACTTCGTCCCCGCCTGAATCTCCGGGCCGGTACGCCGGCCCGCCCACCGCACAGAGGAAACGCGATGAACCGCCCCATCGTCATCATCGGTAGCGGCCACGCCGGCTACACGCTGGCGCGCGCCTACCGCAAGCTGAACCGGGCCCGGCCGGTCGTCGTCGTCACCGCCGACGACGGCGCCGACTACCCGAAGCCGCAGCTGAGCCACGCCTTCGGCAACGGCGCCAGCGCCGAGCGGCTGATCCGCCAGACCGCCAGCGAGGTCGCTGCAGAGACCGGCATCATGGTGTTGCCGAACACCAAGGTGCAGCGCATCGACTTCGATCAGCAACTGGTCGAACTCGGCAACCGGACCCTCCCCTACGGCGAGCTGGTGCTGGCCGTCGGCGCCCGGCCCCTCATACCGCCGATGACCGGCGATGCCGTCGATGCGGTGCTGACGCTGAACAGCCTCGACGACTACCGGCAATTCCAGACCCGGCTGGCCGATGCCGGTGACGTGCTGGTGATCGGCGGCGGGCTGATCGGCACCGAAATCGCCCACGACATTGCCCGTCACAAGCGGGTGACACTGGTCGACGTCAATGCGCGGGTACTGTCGAAGCAGGCGCCGGCGGTGATCAGCGCCCGGCTGCAGGCGGCACTCGGCGACGTCGATTTCCGTTTCGGCAACCGGGTGACGACGATTGATCACGACGGTGACCGCTTGCGGGCCACGCTGGCCGACGGCGACACACTGAAGATCGACGCCGTCGTCTGCGCCGCCGGGCTGAAACCGCGGCTCGATCTGGCGCAGGGGCTGGACACCGCAGCGGGCATCGTCGTCGATGCACAGTTACGCACGTCGCGCGAGCACGTGTACGCACTCGGCGATTGCGCCGAGATCGACGGCCGCATCCTGCCCTATCTGCAGCCGATCACGCTGTCGGCCAATGCACTGGCGCAGACGCTGGCCGGCACGCCGACCGCGGTTGCCTTCGGGCCGATGCCGGTCGCGGTCAAGACGCCGCGCTATCCGGTACAGCTCGGTGGCATCACCGACGGCGCGCTCGACTGGCAGGTCGACGAGGACGACAGCGGCCTGACCGCGAGGGCGATGCGCGACGGCCGGCTGGTCGGCTATGCGACCGGTGGCGGGCACAACGGCTTCCGGCTGCTGCCGCAGCTGGCGCGCTGAACCCGCCCGGGCCTGCCATCAGCGGCTCACGATCAGCCGCAGCCCGAGCGCGACGAAGATCGTACCGGCGATCCGGTCCAGCCACAGGCCGGCGCGCGGCCGACGGTTCAGCCACTGGCCGACGGCGCCGGAGAAGTAGCCGAGCAGGCCGAACAGCAAGGCAGCCTGCGCGGTGAACACCAGCCCCAGCTGTGCCGTCTGCCAGCCGACGCCACCGCGCGCGGTGATGACGAACTGCGGCAGGAAGGCGAGGAAGAACAGCACGACCTTGGGATTGATCGTGTTGGCGATCAGCCCCTTGCCGAACAGCCGCCACAGTGACTCGGCCAGCGGCTTTGCGCCGTCGACCTGCGCCCCGCCGCGGCTGCGCAGCGCCTGGATACCGAGCCAGACCAGATACAGCCCGCCGCAGATCTTCAGCGCGGTAAAGGCCGGCGGCGACGCCGCGATCAGCGCGCTGATGCCGAGCGCCGCCAGCACCGTATGGCTAAGGCAACCCAGCGCGCAACCGAGCCCGAACACCATGCCCTGACGGCGCCCGCGCGACACGCCGGTGCCAAGCACCATCAGGTTGTCCGGGCCGGGCGATGCGGTGATCAGCATCGCCGCGGCCAGAAAGGCCAGCAATTGTTCGGGGGTAAGCCACATGACGCGCTCCGTTCGACGACAGTCGTCGATCATAAGCCCCCATCGGGGCGAGCGCATCCGTTCGGCCTACGCCGGCTATGGAAAGATCAGCACGGGAATCGGTGCGCGAACCGCAGCGGGCTTCCAGGCAACGCCCTCGATCGCATGGATCAGGCCGCCGGTGTGCTGCTTGCCGATGACCAGCAGGTCGAAGCCGCCCCGCGCGATGACCGCCAGCAACTGCTCGACCTCGTCGCCCCAGCTCACGTCCAGCGCCAGCGGCACGCCGAGCGCATCGGCCTGCCGCTGGATCACGCCGAACTGCGGCGCAACACTCGCCTTGACGCTGGCGATGAAGTCTTCCTCGGACTTGCTCATCACGTTGTCGAGCTGGGCACGGATGACCAGCAGCGTCACCGATGCGCCTGCCGCCTTCGCGATCTGCAACACCTGGGCCGTTGCGGCGTCCGACAGATGCCTGCTGTCGAAATCGACCAGAATCCTGGTGAACATATTGTTCTCCTTGGTGAACTGGCCACGCCGCAGCGTACGGTACTACCTGCTGACGCGCTGGCCGTGCTCGTCAATCACCTTCTCGCCGTCCTCCTTGCTGAACTCGCCCTGCTGCGGCCGGGTCAGCAAGTCGAGCACCAGCTCGGACGGACGGCACAGCTTCGTGCCGAGTTCGGTCACGACGATCGGCCGGTTGATCAGGATCGGGTGCGCAAGCATGAAGTCGATCAACTGGTCGTCGGTCCACTTCGCATCATCCAGCCCCAGCGCGTCGTACGGCGTACCGCTCTTGCGCAGCAGCGCCCGCACGCCGATCCCCATCGCGGCGATCAGCGCCACCAGCTCGTCGCGGCTCGGCGGCGTTTCCAGATAATGGATGACAGTCGGTTCGACACCGCTGTTGCGGATCAGTGCCAGCGTATTGCGCGACGTGCCGCAGGCCGGGTTGTGGTAGATCGTGATCATGCTCGCCCCTCTCTTAATCAATAGTCGTTAATGGACGGTGCCGCGCTCGTACCACGGCTTGCTGGCATTGACGATGCGGACCACCAGCAGCATCACCGGTACCTCGATCAGCACGCCGACCACCGTCGCCAGCGCCGCGCCGGATTCGAAGCCGAACAGGCTGATTGCGGCGGCAACGGCCAGCTCGAAGAAGTTGGACGCACCGATCAGCGCCGACGGACCGGCCACCGAGTGCTTCTCGCCGACCTTGCGGTTGAGCCAGTACGCCAGACCGGCGTTGAAGAACACCTGGATCAGGATCGGCACCGCCAGTAGCGCGATCACCAGCGGCTGGCGGATGATCGCGTCGCCCTGGAAAGCGAACAGCAGCACCAGCGTCGCCAGCAGCGCGGCAATCGACCACGGCTGGATCGTCTGCATCGCAGCGTCGAACGCAGCCTGGCCTTTGGCGAGCAGCACCTTGCGGATGACCTGGGCGATCAGCACCGGGATCACGATATAGAGCACCACCGACGTCAGCAGCGTTGCCCACGGCACGACGATGCTCGACACGCCAAGCAGCAGCCCCACCAGCGGCGCAAACGCGAACACCATGATCAGGTCGTTCAGCGCGACCTGCGACAGCGTGAAGTACGCGTCGCCCTGAGTGAGCCGGCTCCAGACGAAGACCATCGCCGTACACGGCGCCGCGGCGAGCAGGATCAGCCCGGCCACGTAGCTGTCGAGCTGATCCGCCGGCAGCCATTGTGCAAACAGCACGCGGATGAACAGCCAGCCGAGCAGCGCCATCGAGAACGGCTTGACCAGCCAGTTGATGAACAAGGTGACCCCGATGCCCCTGACATGCTCCCTGACCTGATGCAGCGCGCCGAAGTCGATCTTCAGGAGCATCGGGATGATCATCACCCAGATCAGCAGCCCGACCGGCAGGTTGACCCTGGCGACCTCCATCGCGCCGATCGCCCTGAAGACGTGCGGCAGCCCCTGCCCGAGACCGATGCCGACGACGATGCAGGCCAGCACCCAGGCGCTCAGATAGCGCTCGAACAGCGACATCGGTGCAGCGGCGCGCCGGCCGATGACTTCACATTGCGCGGACATCAAATCCCCCTGTTCCAATCACACGCTGCGTTGCAGCGATCGCTTTTCATCTTTAACAGCAGCTGTCATCGCAGGCTTGCGGCTCGACCCCGCAAGGTGCGCCGCCGCAGCAGTTGTCGGTCAGGAAGGCCAGCAGCGCGTTCATCGCCGGATAGCTGGCCGAGTAGTAGATGAAGCGGCCTTCCTGTCTTGAGGCAATCAGCCCGGCATGCGCCAGCTCCTTCAGGTGGAAGGACAGCGTGGCCGGCGCGACGCCGAGCGCCTCGCCGATCCGGCCGACCGCCAGCCCGTCCGGGCCGGCGGTGACGAGCAGCCGGTACACGGCAAGGCGGGTTTCCTGCGCCAGTGCGGCCAGGCGGATGACGGCGTCTTTATTTTCCATATTTCAATAATCATGGAAATATAGAAACAATGCAAGCGGTGGCATTTGTGCGCCAGTCTGGCGCTTACACGCAAACCGGCATCCGGCACTGTCGCCAAGACATTTCTTACAAAATTCATTTATTAGCTTTCTGTTTTTATTGAATTTATTGACCACCAATTAACGAATTCCGATAATCGCGAGCTTGACCCTACTCGCGATCCGACACGTGGACCTCTCCAGCCTGCTCGCATCATTCGCCGCCGCGTTCAATCAGGACCAGCGCCTGTTGTCGCTGCACTTCGCCGAAGGCCGCGGGCCGGTGCCGGAGACGCTGCTGCCGCATGTGCTCGAGGGCGAAGCGGCACTCAGCAAACCCTACGTCTACACGCTGGAGTGCCTGTCGGCCGATGCCGGGCTGGAGCTGAAGTCGCTGCTCGGGCTGGCAGTTGAGGTCGACATCCATGCCGCCGACGGCGGCACGCAGGTGCTGACCGGGGTGGTGAGCAAGGTCAAATCACTGGGCTCGGACGGCGGCTTTGCCCGCTACGGCCTGACGATCGAACCGCCGCTGGCACTGCTGCGGCACCGCAAGACCAGCCGGGTTTTCCAGGACCTTTCGGTGGTCGACATCGTCAAGGCGATCATCGCCGAACATCAGGCGAACAACCCGCTGCTGGCAGCGAGTTTTGCGCTGCAGTTCGATCTGGCCAAGACCTATCCGCCCCGGTCGTATTGTCTGCAGTATCGCGAATCCGATCTCGACTTCATCCAGCGGCTGCTGGCTGAAGAAGGCATTGCCTACCGCTTTGCGTTTGCCGGCGGCGACGCCGCGAAGCAAGCCCCCGGAGGGGGAACGCCTTATACAACCATGATCGGCTTCGACGATCCCTACCAGCTCGACGCCGCGGCACAGTCAAAGGTGCGCTTCCACCGCGCCGACGCGACCGAGGAAGCCGATACAATCACCGGCTGGGATTCGAAGCGCCAGCTCGGCACCAGCAAGGTCAGTCTGGCCAGCTTCGACTACAAGCCGGTCAGCACCTCGACGGCCGACGACGACAGCGCGGTCGACCACGGCGATGGTGGCCGGCAGGCCAGCCAGAGTCTCGAAGACTACGATCCGCAGACGCTGTATTACGGTAGTGACGGTGAGGATTTGGGCCGCTATGCCCAGTTGCGCCAGCAGGCCAACGACAGGCTCAGCAAGCAGTTCAGCGGCGAAGGCACGGTCCGGCAGTTCAACGTCGGCGAATGGTTCCAGCTCGACAACCACCCGGCGCACGACTTCGACGCCCCGGAAGACCGGCAATTCACCATCACCCGCCAACGGGTGCAGGCGCGCAACAACCTGCCGGGCGATCTGGTCAGCCAGCTGTCCAAAGCCGTGCTGGGCAGCCCGGCAGAAACGACCAACCCGGCCAACGACGCGCCGTTCCGCACCGACTTCGACGCCCAGCGCCGCGGCATCCCGCTGACGCCGGACTACCAGCCATACAGCAAACCGACCAGCCGCGGCGTGCAGACTGCCACCGTCGTCGGCCCCCAAGGCGGTTCCGCCGACTCAAACTCGGCCGGCGAAGTCCACACCGACGAGCTCGGCCGCATCAAGGTGCAGTTCCACTGGCAACGGACTCAGGAACACCCCGAGTACGGCGCCAGCCTCGACGACAAGTCCTCCTGCTGGCTGCGCGTTGCCATGCCCTCGGCCGGTGCCGGCTGGGGTCACCAGTTCATTCCCCGGGTCGGTCAGGAAGTACTGGTCGACTTCCTCGAAGGCGACATCGACCGGCCGCTGGTCACCGGCGTCGTCTACAACGGCAGCCACCCGGTGCCGGCCTTCAGCGGTGCCGGCAGCCTGCCGGCCAACAAGACCCTCTCCGGCATCAAGACCAAGGAACACGGTGGTGGTCAGTACGGCGAACTGCTGTTCGACGACACGCAGGGCGAAGTCCGCACCAAGCTCTCGAGCGAACACGGCAAGACCCAACTGAACCAGGGCTTTCTGATCCACCCGCGTTCCGACGGCAAGGGCACGCCAAGAGGCGAAGGCTTCGAACTCCGGACCGACCGGCACGGCGCGATCCGCGCTGGCCAAGGCCTGCTGATCAGCACCGAAGCCGCCAACGGCGCCGGTGGCAACCAGCTCGACCGATCCCAAGCCCAATCGCAACTCGACGCCGCGTTCGAGCTCGCCAGCAGCCTCGGAGAGGTCGCCACCCACCAGCTCGCCGACACCGTCGAAACCGGCCCCGAGACCATCAAGGACAACGCCAAGGCCGCCAAGACCCAACAGGGCCACCTGCACCACCTGAAGGAAGCCTTGGAGAGCTGGGCCAACGGCAGCAACACAGCAAAGGACGGCAAAGGCGATCAACCCGGCCAGCAGGCCCTGATCGTCGTCAGCGCCCCCGCCGGCCTCGCCCAGACCACGCCGAACAGCCAGGCCATCGCCGCCGGCAGCAACCTCGACCTGATCGCCCTGCGCGATACCCAACAAACCTCGGGCCGGCGCTGGATTCACAACGTCGGCGAACACATCAGCCTGTTCGTCTCAGGCGTGAAGGACCAGATCGCGCTGAAACTGATCGCCGCCAAGGGCAAGGTGCAAGTGCAGGCGCAGAGCGACAGCGTCGACATCAACGCAGCAAAAGACCTGGCCAAAACGGCCAACCAGAAAGTTACGGTCAATGCCGGTCAGGAAATTCTGCTGACTTCCGGTGGTGCCTACATTCGCATCAAAGGCGGCAACATCGAGATCCATGCTCCGGGCAAGATCGACGTCAAGGGAGCCAGTCACAGTTTTGATGGTCCAGCGAGCGCAAACAGTGTACTGCCAGCGTTTCCACAAAAGGACCGCAAGAACTTCCTCGAACTGACACACAGCTATCCGGATCTACGCCCTGTTCCAGGAGCTCCGTACGTTGTGCATTTTGCAGACGGCAGCCAATTGCAGGGCAAACTGGATGACAAGGGTTATGCCCGCCTGGAGAACGTGCCTGAAGGCCCGGTCAGCATCTATTACGGCGAAGACCCGCGCCCATACCAGCCCAATGCAGCCTTTCCGCCGAATCCGATCACCGGCGCGCCCAATTCGGTTGAGGATGCGCTGTCTCGACTGGCGAAACGCGAAAAAATGTACGCCGACTTCTGGAGTCAGCAGGCAACCTCTGAGCAGCGCGACTATATCAGCGAACTTAACGGCATGACTGGCGAGCATGAAGACCCACGTACGCCCTTGTCCGATGAGCCTGCGGGTGAAGCACTGGAGGATTTTCTTGATGACGTTCAGCGTGCCGAATTGGCTGCCGCCAAGGAGAGCAAGGCATGAGTTGGCTAAGCAGTTTAAAAAAGGAAGCCGTTAGTTTCCTTAAAGGCGAAAACAACGGTGCCTGGGCCATCTTGGCAGAAAGCGCATTGGGCCTGGTTCCAGGCGTTGGTCAGGCCATCGACGCCAGAGACATTCTCAAGGCGCTGGTCGTGCTGGCCAGTAACCCCACCAGCCCTTCCGGCTGGTTTGACCTGATTACCGCGTTGATCGGGCTGATTCCTGGCGGCGGCGATGCGGTCAAACGCTCACTGCGCGGGGTAAAGGCTGGGGCTTTGTCGCTCGATGGCTTGTTTACCTCCATGCGCAAACTCGGGATTGGCAACCCGGAAAAGTTGCTGGCCGAATGCCTGGATATGGGAAAGCTGAAGAAGTATCTGGATGAAATGCTCGCCAATCCGACGTTGCGCAATATGCTGGATGCCGATACCACGAGGATGCTGGATCGCATTCGCCAAAATATGGCGAAGCAGTTCGATCAGTTCAAGAAGGAAGTGGACGGCTGGATCGCCAAAAGCCGAAACAACGCTGCTGATGCCAACCGCCGCAAACCCACGACACCGGCCAATCAGCAAAAGCCAGAAACACAAATCGTTGGCCAGGAAGGTAGTGCCAGCAGCAAAGCCAAACCGGATCAAGCCGTCACCGGTACCAGCCCGGGCAGTAGGGCCAGCAAAATCGACGCCGGCGACTTGCTGAAAACGCTGGGAAACAAGGCAACCGGGATTCTGGGCGAACACATGGCCGATTATGTCTGCCAGCAACGCTGGGGAGGCTCTGCGCTGCACGATGCAGGTCGGGTAAGCACCAATAAACTCAACGATGCCGGGGAGTTGGTGCAGTTATGGCCAACAACTTTCAGTAAGGCCGGCGTTGCCGCACTACGCGCCCGCGGTCGCGGCATCGACGCTGTCTGGCAGACCGGCGGCAAGACCGGAAAGCCTTACGCCATCGTTGAGGCCAAGGCGAGCGCTAACCCGACGCGGAAGTTGAAGGATCTGCTTGGGGACGCCGCGGATAAGGAAGGGGCCGATGGCCAAGGTCGGCAAAAGAAAAATAAAGCGAAGAATGCGAGAACCACCGGCGCGACCAGCACTGGCAATCCCGGCTTGCCAGAAAAGCCGCAACGCCAAAGCGATGGACGGGTTACGCAGATGAGCAAAGCCTGGGTCGAAAGACGCTTATTGAAATCTGTGGGCTATGCGTTAGCACGAAAAATCAAAGCGGATGGTTATTCACGCCATGTGATGTTTTTTAGCATTCCGCATGCAGGTGGTCATGCGATGTCCTTGACGCGTTGGGTTTCCGGACAAGGACCAAAATCAGACACGCACCGGGCCCATGAAATGACTCGCGAGTGGCGAGATGCCGATATTGAAAAGGTGGCGGATGCCCGGGCCGGCCTGGAAGGGAAGGCACGGGACCAGAGAAATTTTGCCAAGGTTACCCAATGATGAATAAAGATGGTTTTTTGCTGGCGCGTAGGCAGCATTTTTTGAGCTTTGAAGCTTTCCAGGATTTCTTTCTCGTTTGGGATGAATATCACGAATGGTTTTTGCATAATCCACAGGGATCAGGCTCCACCCCCAGAGAAGGCTGGCTACTGTCAAAAAGCACCGTGGCAGAAGACTTGTGGTGTCGACTGAATTTATATTACACGGCGGGCTACCCAATCGATTTGTTGCGTGACGAGCTGGAAGCCTTCGTTCGAGCTCTCGAGGTCTACACAGAAGCGCTGCGCGAATGGCATGGGGACCCTGTTTATCCGCCATTTCTGCTCGCTGAACTCGACCATTACGAGCAGCTGATACAACTGATCGGCCTGTGTTATTTGCTGCACCGCCAGGATTTGCTGCCCCGCATCGCGGCGCTTCAGGATGGCTGGTTTGCCGGTGAAGACGTGCTTTACGAGGACTTTCTGACCTTCGGACTAGCAGACCGGTTTGCGGCAGATGAGTTGTTCCACTTCAAGGCCTACACCGATTTGCACGATGCGCTTTATGCCGAAGAGGAAGGCAAGGCGCAGGCAGAGTCCCACCTGTTGCAATACGTCAAACGCTGGTACAAAACCAGCATGAAGGGACTGCCTTGGCACGATGCCCATCTGGAGCCGAATCAGGCCGGTTACTTCGGTTACTGGTGCTTTGAGGCTGGCGCCGCGGTGCTGCTGCAAGGCCTGGATGACAGCCAATTGCGCGAGTTTCCGTACTACCCCAAGGATATGGTTGATTGGGCCAAGCGCTATCAGGCCGACAGTCCGGTCAACCGGCAAGGACGCTGCGAGGCAGGAAAACCCTGCCCACAAGCAGGCATATGGTGGACGCCAGCCAAGCCAGGTTTACATCGTATGTTTACCTTGGGCGAGCTAATGCCAGACTTTCCTGACTCCAGTTTCGGCGCAACCATTTGGTACCTGAATACGAGTCAGGGCTAGTGCCGGTGCAAGACGATGACCGGGAAAGCGATCCCGCGCGAGATGCAGTAAAAAGGGTGCCCCAAGGGCACCCGTCAATGCGCTCAAACGTGCGGAAGGAAGTCAGCCGACGAACACGCCCTGCTGCTGCAGCTCGCGCAGCGCGTCGGTCGCGGCGGCGATGACGAAGTCGATCTGTTCTTCGGTATGTGCACCGCAGATGAAGTTGACGTCGCGGCGCAGCAGCACGCCGCGGCGGGCCATGGCGGCCTGGAACGGCTGCATCAGCTTGACGTGCTCGGCCGGATCCTTGGCCATCAGGAACAGCGGGATCGGGTCGTAGCCGTAGATGCGCAGCGGCGCGCCGGCCGCTTCGGCAGCAGCGTTGACGCCGGCACGCAGGCGGCGACCCAGCTCGGCGATGCGGGCCACATAGTCGGTTTCGCGGTAGACGCCGATCACCGCCTCGCACACCGCCAGCGACAGCACCTCGCCGCCGAAGGTCGTCGACACCTGTAGTTCGTCCAGCCGGCGCAGATGGCGCTCCGGCCCGGCGATCGCCGACAGCGGCATGCCGGCGGCAATGCCCTTGGACAGGCAGACCATGTCGGCATCGACACCGAAGAATTCCTGTGCGCCGCCCAGCGCCAGACGGAAGCCGGTCACGACTTCGTCGAGGATGAACAGCGTGCCGTTGGCCGTGCACGCGGCGCGGACTTCCTGAACGAATTCGCGGCTCAGCACGCGGTTGTACGGCACCGACAGCAGCACGCACGCGAGCTTGTCGCCCAGTTCGGCGATCTTCGCCAGCAGCGCCGGCTCGTCCGGCGGCGTGAACAGCGGCATGCGCGTGGTGTTGTCGGCCACGGCCTTGGGCACGCCCGGGGTGTCGAACATGAAGTGGTCGTGCCAGCCGTTGTAGCCGACGGTGATGATGTGTTCGCGGCCGGTGATGTGGCGCGACAGGCGCACCGCCGCCGAAGTCGCGTCGGCGCCAGTCTTGAAGAAGCGCGCCATTTCGGCGTTCGGAATGATCTCGACCAGCGCCAGCGTCGCGCTGATTTCGACCTCGGTCGGCAGCGAATGCAGCACGCCGCGGGCCAGATGCGACTGGATCGCGCCGACCACGGCCGGATGGTTGTGGCCCAGCGTATTGGCGGCCAGCCCGCAGATCAGGTCGAGGTACTGGTTGCCGTCGACGTCGTCAACGAGCGCACCCTGCCCGCCGGCGAGGTAGACCGGGAATTCGCCGAGGGCGAACATTTCCGGACGCTTCATCATCGACTGGGTGACGCCGGGGATGAGCTTGCGCGCGGCTTCGAGCATCTGCATCGAGCGCTCGATGTTCAGCGCACCGGTAATGGCACGCGGCAGGGTCGAGGTCTTGCTGGCGACGGTTTCCATGGTTTTTCCTTTGGTGAGTGTGAAGTTATGCGGGAACCGCAGCCGCGCGGTGGACGCGAACCAGAACCCAGAGCAGACCGAGCGCGGCGGTGCTGGTCGTCACGGCAAGCCAGCCGACGGTGCCGAAGCCCTGCAGCGCACCGTTAGGGGCCACGACGATCATCTGGCCGGCAACCCAGGCGCCAAGGCCCGACGCACCGTCGCTGGCGGCGATGTTGACCGCGAGAAAACGGCCGCGCAGTTGCGGCGGCACCATGCCGGTCAGCAGCGCCATGGCCGGAATCGCCCGGCCGGACGTCAGCACCATGAAGGCAACGAAGACCGGCAGCACCAGCCACAGCGGCGACGGCGGCAGGTGGCTGAAGGCGAGGTGCGGCACCATGCTGGCGAGCAGCAGGCCGACCAGCACCTGCGCCTTGCCGAAGCGGTCGACGAGCTTGCCGATCCGCGGCATTGCAAACAGCGTCGCCGCGCCGGCCGCGCAGTACAGCCACGGCAGCGTATCGAAGGCGATGCCGACATTGCCGACCAGATAGGCGCCGAGGTACGGGATCAGCAGGAAGCTGGCAAAAACGACGATGAACGTCAGCAACCAGCCCAGCGGCAGCCCCGGCATGCGCCAGATTTCGCCGAGGCCGCTGCGCGGCGTCCGGGCATCCAGATGGCCCTTGATCGCCGGCAGCCGCCACGCCAGCAGCGCCCAGAACACCGCCGCCAGCGCCGCCACGCCCCAGAACGGCAGGCGCCAGCCGCCCATCGCCGCCAATGCAAGGCCCACCGGCACACCGGCGACGGCGCAGATGCCGAACGCCGACATCACCGTGCCGATGGCCTGGCCGCGGCGCTGCGGCGGAATCACGTCGGCGACGATGGTCATCACCACCGCGCCTATCAGCCCGGCGCAGCCGCCGGCGACAAAGCGCGCCGCCATCAGCCAGCGGTAGTCCGGCGCCAGCGCGCACGCCGCCGTGGCCGCGATGAAGCCGGCGTACAGCAGCAGCAGGGTCGGCTTGCGGTCGAAGCGGTCGAGCCAGAAGGCGCCGAGCACGCCCATCAGCGCCGACGCGAAGGTATACGCCGACACCAGCAGGCCGAACTGGCCGGCGTCGATGCCGAACGCCGGCATCAGCTCGGGTGCCAGCGGCATCAGGATCATGAAATCGAGGATATGGCTGAACTGCAACGCAGCCAGCAGCCACAGCAGCTGCTTTTCCTGCCGGGGTTCGAGCGGGGACATCGGTCTTTCCTGGTTTGGCGGGCGGCCCGCGGATTGTTCGTCGCCTGGTGCCGTGCTGGTTCCGCCAGCGCCGGCAGCAGCAGCCCGGCCAGCATGCAGCGAACCGGAAGCGATAAGAAGACGTAAATGCGAATCAATTGCGTTTCGCAAACAAAAAATTCCGTACGGCAAAAGTCCCGGGCAAGGTTTTCGGGCATCGTTATGCCGGTCGGATACAAAACCAATAATGATTTTCATTATTAATTAAATAGCAACACATCTACCGCTGCCCACCGTCGGGTCAACCGACCCGGGCCGGCCCGCACCTGCGTCCGGCCTCCCCGAAGCCTTGCGAGGACGCCATGAATTCCAAGCTGCTCGACTCCCCCATCCCCGCCGCACTCGATGCCCCGGTCGCCGCCAATGCCCTGCTGGACAACTACGGCGACGACGCGACCTTCTTCTTCGCGTCACCGCGGCTCACCTTCCTCGGCCACGGCCTGCATGCCCGGCTGCGCTCGCCGGGCCGCGAGGCACTGCTCGCGCACCAGGTCGGCGAGCTGTTCGCCAGCGCCAGGCAGGCCGGGATCGCCGCACCGGTGCTCGCCGGTGCGCTGCCCTTCGACGCCGACGACGCCGCCGTGCTGTTCGTCCCGGAAAGGACGCACCGCGCCGGCCGGCTCGCGCATGCGCAGATCCGCGCCGCCGCACCGCGACCGCTGCACGGCCGGATCCGCCAGGTGCCCGAGGCCGCCGTTTACCACCACGCCGTCGACGAGGCACTGCGCCGGTTCGCAACGACGGCGCTCGAAAAGGTCGTGCTGTCCCGCGCGCTCGAGGTCCACGCGCCGGGCGGCATCGACGTGCGCGCGCTGCTGACGCAACTGGCGGCGCACAACCCCAACGGCTTCACCTTCGCGCTCGACCTGTTCGAGCGTGGCGGCCACAGCATCCACCGGCCGCTGCGGCTGATGGGCGCCAGCCCCGAGCTGCTGGTGTCGCGTCACGGCCGCACGCTGACCGCCAACCCGATCGCCGGCACCCTGCCGCGCAGCAAGGATCCGGTCGAGGACGAAGCGCGCGGCCACTCGCTGCTGGCCTCCGCCAAGGACCTGCACGAGCACGCGCTGGTTGTCGACGCCGTCGCGAAGTCGCTGGCGCCGCTGTGCCGGACGCTGGTCGTACCGCCGAGGCCGTCGCTGATCAAGACCGCGACCTTGTGGCATTTGTCGACGCTGGTGCACGGCGAAGTCGCCGACCCGGCGACCAGCGCGCTCGATCTGGCGCAGGCGCTGCACCCGACGCCGGCGGTCTGCGGCCACCCGCGCGCGCTGGCGCATGCGGCGATCCGCGAGCTGGAGCCGTTCGAGCGCGGCCTGTTCACCGGCATGGTCGGCTGGCTCGACGAGACCGGCGACGGCGAATGGGCGGTGACGATACGCTGCGCCGAGGTCGATGCCGACAAGGTCCGGCTGTTCGCCGGTGCCGGCATCGTCCCGGCATCGACACCGGAGAGCGAGCTGAATGAGACCGCCGCCAAGTTCCGCACCATGCTCAATGCGATGGGGCTCGACGTGCCGCTGGAGGACCTGCTGTGAGCACCGCCCTCCTCGACGGCTTCACGCCGTGGCCGGCCGACGTGGCCGAGCGCTACCGCGAACTCGGCTACTGGCGCGGCGAAACGCTCGGCGCCATGCTCGCCCGCGTTGCCCGGCAATACCCGAGCCGCACCGCGCTGATCTGCGGCAGGCGCCACATCTCGTACCGCTATCTCGACGAGCGCGCCGGCCAGCTCGCCGCTGGCTTCGCCCGGCTCGGCATCGCGCCGCAGGACCGGGTGATCGTGCAGTTGCCGAACGTCGCCGAGTTCTTCATCGCCTGCTTCGCGCTGTTCCGCCTCGGCGCGATTCCGGTCATGGCGCTGCCGGCGCACCGCGGCGCCGAGATCGGCTTCTTTGCCGAAACCACCGGCGCGACCGCCTACGTGATCGCCGACCGCCACGGCGGCTTCGACTACCGGACGCTGGCGCGCGACGTGCAGGCACGCAGCCCGGCGCTGCGCCATGTGGTCGTCGTTGGCGACGCCGGCGAATTCACCGACCTCGACACGCTGTACGCCGACGCCGTGCCGCTGGCCGCGGTCGATGCGTCGCAGGTCGCGCTGATGCAGCTCTCGGGCGGCAGTACCGGCACGCCGAAGCTGATCCCGCGCACCCACAACGACTACCTGTACAG
The DNA here is from genome assembly GCF_001808185.1 of Jeongeupia sp. USM3. NCBI lineage: Bacteria > Pseudomonadati > Pseudomonadota > Betaproteobacteria > Neisseriales > Chitinibacteraceae > Jeongeupia > Jeongeupia sp. USM3. Next base: position 954,140 of record NZ_CP017668.1, read on the forward strand.
CGTGCAGGAGAGCGCGACGATCTGCGGCTTCGACGCCGAAACCGTCTACCTCGCCGCGCTGCCGGTGTCGCACAACTTCCCGCTGTCGTCACCGGGCACGCTCGGCACCCTGTGCGCCGGCGGCACCGTCGTGCTGGCGCGCGATCCGTCGCCGGAAACCGCGTTTCCGCTGATCGCCACGCACCAGGTCAGCGTCACCGCGCTGGTCCCGGCGCTGGCGCTGCTGTGGCTGCAGGCCGCGCCGCAGCACGCGCCGCTGACGTCGCTGCAGATGCTGCAGGTCGGCGGCGCGCGGCTGTCGGTCGAGGCGGCGCGCAAGGTCAGGCCGCTGCTCGGCTGCCAGTTGCAGCAGGTCTTCGGCATGGCCGAGGGCCTCGTCAACTACACCCGCAAGGACGACCCCGAGGACCTGGTGATCCAGACCCAGGGCAGCCCGATCTCGCCGCACGATGAAGTACGCGTCGTCGACGACAACGACGCCGACGTGAAGCATGGCGAAACCGGCCACCTGCTCACCCGCGGCCCGTACACGATCCGCGGCTACTACAAGGCGGCCGAGCACAATGCCCGCGCATTCACCGCCGACGGTTTCTACCGCACCGGCGACCGCGTCCGGCTGACGCCGGAGGGCCATATCGTCGTCGAAGGCCGCAGCAAGGACCAGATCAACCGCGGCGGCGAAAAGATCGCCGCCGAAGAGGTCGAGAACCACCTGCTGTCGCACCCGCAGGTCCGCAACGCCGCGCTGGTCGCGATGCCGGACGACTGGCTCGGCGAAAAAAGCTGCGCCTTCGTCGAGCTGTCCGCACCGAGCGAGACGCCGGTGCTGCGGCTCGCGCTGCAGCTCAAGACCCACCTGCAGGGCCGCGGCCTTGCAGCGTACAAGATTCCCGATCGCATCGAGTTTGTCGACGCCCTGCCGCTGACCGCGCTGGGCAAGGTCAGCAAGGAAGCGCTGCGCCGCCAGCTCGTTCAACCCGTCCAATCCGCATAAAAACACCAGAGACCGTCATGGCCATTCCCCGCATTGCCTCGTACCCGCTGCCGACCGCCGCCGACCTGCCGGCGGGCAAGGTGAACTGGACACCCGACGCCGGCCGCGCCGTGCTGCTGGTCCACGACATGCAGCAGTACTTCGTCGACTTCTACGACCGCGCGCAGGCGCCGGTACCCGAGCTGGTCGCCGGCATCCGCGCACTCATCACCCGCTGCCGCGCGCTCGGCATCCCGGTCGCCTACACCGCACAGCCGGGCAACCAGGACCCGGCCGACCGCGCGCTGCTCACCGACTTCTGGGGCACCGGCCTCGCCGCCGATCCCAGGCTGACCGACATCATTGCCGAACTGGCGCCGACGCCGATCGACACCGTCTTCACCAAGTGGCGCTACAGCGCATTCAAGCGCAGCAACTTCGAGCGCTGGATTGCGGACGCCGGCCGCGACCAGTTGATCATCTGCGGCGTCTACGCGCACATCGGCTGCCTGTCGACGGCGCTCGAAGCGTTCATGCTCGACATCCAGCCCTTCCTCGTCGCCGACGCCGTGGCCGACTTCTCGCGCGACGAGCACCTGATGGCGCTGAACTACGCCGCCGGCCGCTGCGCCAGTGTCACCACGCTGGCCGACACGCTGGCCGCGCTGCCGCTGCCGGCGCTGAGCGCCGATCTGGTCCGCAGCGATGTCGCCGCGCAGATGGGCCTTACCACGGCCGACCTGCAGGACGACGATAACCTGCTGCTGCTCGGTCTCGACTCGATCCGGCTGATGGCGCTGATCGAGCGCTGGCGCGCGCTCGGCGCCGACGTCGGCTTCGTCGATCTGGCCGAAACGCCGACGCTGGCCGCGTGGACCGCAAGGCTGTGCGGCGAGGTCGCCCATGCCTGAACATGAAGTGATTCCACCCGCCGCCCTGCCACTGAGCGAGGCGCAGCTCGGCATCTGGCTCGGCCAGCAACGCGCCGGCTTCGACAGCACCGTCTACCACGCCGCCGAGGCGCTGATCCTCGACGGCCCGCTCGACGTCGCCGCGTTCACGCAGGCGCTGGCGGCAACGCTGGCCGAGGCCGATGCACTGCACGTGCGCTTCGTCGAGATCGACGGCCAGCCCGCACAGCAAGGCGGCGTGGCGCCGCGCGCGCTGCGGGTCCGCGATTTCGACGGCGACGCCGGTGCCGAAGATGGCGCACTGGCCGCCGCCTTCGACGCCGAACTCGTCAAACCGTTTTCACTCGCCGACGGCCACCTGTACGACCACGTGCTGTTCAAGCTCGGCCCGCAGCGGCACGCCTGGCTGCAGCGCGCCCACCATATCGCGCTCGACGGCTACGCCTTCAACCTGATCGCCCGCCGCGTCAGCGAACACTACCGCGCGCTGACCGGCGCCCAGCCACTGTCGGCCAACGGCTTTGCGGCCATGGCGCCGGTACTCGCCGAAGAGGCCGCGTATCAGCGCGGCGCACTCGCCACCGACCGCGACCACTGGCTGGCCACGCTGGCCGGCGCGGCCGAGCCGGTGTCGCTGTCGAGCCGCACGCCCGCCGCCCTGGCACGCGGCCTGCGCACCGGTGGCCGTCTGCCCGATGCGCTCGCCACCCGCCTGAAACAGCGCGCCCGCGAGTTTGCCGTCGACTGGCCCGAACTGCTGCTCGCCGTCGTTGCCGGCTGGCTGCAGCGCGAGCGCGGCGGCGTCGAGGTCACGCTCGGCCTGCCGGTGATGCTGCGGCTGGGTTCGGCAGCGCTGCGCGTACCGTGCATGGCGATGAACATCGTGCCGCTGCGCGCCGCCACGCCGGCCAGCGCCGACCTGCACACGCTGGCGCAGACGACGAAAGCGGCCATGGCCGGCGCGCGCCGCCACCAGCGCTACCGCTACGAGCGGCTGCGCCACGACCTCGCCGCGTCGGACCGGCACCCGGCCCGGCCGTTCGGCACCGTCGTCAACATCATGCCGTTCGACTATCCGCTGGCCTTCGGCGACTGCGCCGCCAGCGTGCACAATGTGTCTGCCGGCCCGGTCGACGACCTGTCGCTGGCCATCTACGTGCGCGGCGACGCACTGCACCTCGACCTCGACGGCCACCCGGAGCGTTACGACCCGGCCACGCTGCTCCGCCATCGCGACACGCTGCTGTCGCTGCTGGAGAACTGGCTGGCGCTGCCGCAGACCGCGCTCGCCGACTGGCCGGGCGCGCCGTGCGTGCTGCACGGCGAGCCGCTGTCGCAAGCTGCGGACAACGTCCCGGCGCGGATCGCCCGGCAGGCGGCCGAACAACCCGCCGCCATCGCGCTGGTCGACGGGCCGCTGACCTACAGCTACGCCGCACTGCACCTGGCCGCGCTGCGGCTGGCCGGCCGGCTGGCCGCGGCCGGCGTCGTCCGCGGCGATCTGGTCGCGACGCGCCTGCCGCGCGGCGCCCAGGCGGTGATCGCGCTGCTGGCGATCCATTACGCCGGTGCCGGCTATGTCGCGCTCGACCCGAGCCACCCGGCGGCGCGGCATCAGGCGGTGCTCGATCAGGTCATGCCGCGCGTGCTGATCGCCGACGGGCCGGTCGACGGAATCGCCTTGCCGGCGGCGACGATGCTGCTGCAGCCGGCGGCCAATCCCCACGACATGGCGCTGGCCGACGCGGTCGAACTGCCCGAACCGCTTGTCACCGGCAACGACGACCCGGCCTACCTCGTGTTCACCTCGGGCTCGACCGGCGCCCCCAAGGGCGTCGAAATCCGCCACGGCGCGCTGGCGCACTTCGTCGCCGCGGCCGCCCAGCGCTACGGCATCACCGCTGCCGACCGCGTGCTGCAGTTCGCACCGCTGACCTTCGACGCCAGCGTCGAGGAAATCTTCGTCACGCTCGCGCTCGGCGCCACGCTGGTGATCCGCGACGATGCGATGCTCGAATCGATGGGCGATTTCCTCGCCGCGTGCGGCCGCGAGCACATCACGCTGCTCGATCTGCCGACGGCGTTCTGGCACGAGCTCGCCTACAGCCTGGCCACGCAATCGCTGGCGCTGCCGGCGAGTTTGCGCACGGTGATCATCGGCGGCGAAGCGGCGCAGGCCGAGCGGCTGGCGCAATGGCGGGCCGCAGCCGGTGACCGTATCCGGCTGTTCAACACCTACGGCCCGAGCGAATCGACCGTGGTCGCGACCAGTGCCGACGTCTCGGACTGGCGCGCAGCCGGCGACACGGCCGTGGCCATCGGCACGCCGCTGCCGGGGCTTGCCGCGGTGCTGCTCGATGCGGACGGATCGGCGCTGCGGGGCCATGACGTCGAAGGCGAGCTTTACCTGATCGGCCCGACCCTGGCTGCCGGTTATTACGGCCGCACCGATCTGAGCGACGAACGCTTCGTCACGCTGGCCGCCCTGCCCGGCGCGCCACGCGCCTACCGGACCGGCGACCGTGTCCGCTGCCTGAACGGCGTGCTCTACTTCGCCGGCCGCGTCGACGACGAGTTCAAGATCAGTGGCTACCGTGTCTCGCCGGTCGAAATCGAAGCCGCGCTGCTGCGCCACCCGCAACTGGTCGCCGTGGCGGTGCTCGGCCGGACGCGGTCCGACGGCAACAAGCAGCTGGTCGCCCATGTCGTCACCGGTGGCCCCCGCGCCGGCGAGATCGACACCGCCGGCCTGCGCGCCTTCCTTGCCGAAACCTTGCCGGCGGCGATGATCCCGACGGTATTCCGCTTCGCCGATGCGCTGCCGAAAAACGCCAGCGGCAAGATCGACCGCAAGGCGCTGGCTACGCTCGAACCCGCCGCGCCGGCCGCCGCCGCCGTCGACGACCCGCTGCTGGCCACGGTGCTGGCCGTGTGGTCGCAGATTCTCGGCATCTCGCCGGTTTCGCCGGACGCCGACTTCTTCGGCCTCGGCGGCCAGAGCCTGCAGATGATCCAGGTCGCCAACCGGCTCAGCGGCGAACTGAAGCGCCCGGTGCAGGTCGCCACGCTGTTCCGTCATCCGACGCCGGCCGGGCTTGCCCGGGCGCTGGCGGACGGCGACACGATCGCGCAAACCGGCATCAGCGCGGCGATGCTCGCCGACGCCGACGTCCCCGCGCACTGGTTCGAGTCCGCTTCTCCGGCTGTCAGCACCCCGGCAGTGGCGGCGCTGCCACGCCGCATCCTGCTGACCGGCTGCACCGGCTTCGTCGGCGCCCACCTGCTCGACCGCCTGCTGCGCGAAAGCGGCGCAAGCATCGTCTGCCTCGTCCGCGCCGGCAGCGATGGCGAAGCGCTCGAGCGCGTTCATGTCGCACTGGCCCGCCACGGGCTGTCGCGGCCGCTGCCGGCCGGGCGGATCGTCGCGATCGCCGCCGATCTCGCTGCGCCGCAGCTGGGGCTGGACAATGCCCGGTTTGCCGAACTGGCCGGCTCGGTCGACGCAATCTGGCACAACGCCGCACAGGTCAGCGTCGTCCGCGACTACCAGAGCCTGCGCGCCGCCAACGTCGGCGCCACGCGCGAGCTGGTCCGGCTGGCCGCGCCGCGCCGCGTGCCGCTGCACTACATCTCGACACTGGCCGTCGCGCAGCCGCTGGCGCTTTCGCCCGAAGCGTTTGAACGTTTCGTGCCGGCCCACCGTGGCCTGGCCGACGGTTACCAGCAGAGCAAGTGGCTGTCCGAGCACGTACTGGAGAACGCGGCCACACACGGCCTGCCGGTCGCCGTGTACCGGCTCGGCCGCGTCGTCGGCCCGCGTGGCCGGCCGTGGGTCAATCCGCAGGACCTGGTCTGGCGCATCGTGCGCGCGTCGGTGCGCGCCGGCTGCGCACCGGACTTCAGCGTCGACGAGGTCTGGACGCCGGTCGACGTTGTCGCCGATACCGTCGTCCGGCTGGCGACAAACGGCTCGGCCCGGCAAGGCGGCGTCTACCAGCTGGCGTGCAACGGCATGGTCAGCCTGGCCGAGGTATTCGCCGCGCTGACGGTGTTCGGCTACGCGCTCGAACGCTGCAGCATGCCCGAGTGGCTGACGCGCGTTGCGCTGCACGCCGACGAGGACGACCGCGCGACGCTGTCGTTCTTCGAAACGCGCACCAGCAACGACGTGCTGCGCATGGGGCCGATCCGCCATGAGCGCATCCTCGCGCTGCTGCCCGACGCCGACGCGGCACCCGTCGACGCCGGCACGCTGTTCGCCTACTTCGGCCAGGCGGTCGCCAGCGGGCTGTTGCCGGCGCCGGCATCGCAGCCGGCCTGAGCGATCGGCCCGGGCGCGGGCCGGCCGAAATGGCCGGTCCACGCACCGGCATCAAACCGTCCTCCGGTACGCCGTTGCTATCATGCCGGCTTGCCCGATTTCAGGAACGCCGCCATGCACGTACGCCATGCCCTCGCCGTCGCGATCACCGCCCTTGCCGCCCAGACCGCGTCGGCCACCGCGCTGAGCGAATGCCTCGGCTTCGCCCCGGCCGACAAGGTGCTGATCGTCAACGCCGACGACATCGGCATGCACGCCGATCTCGACAAGGCCGCGTTCGCGCTGATCGACAAGCAGCAGATCCAGGACCTGTCGATCATGCCGCCGACACCGAACTTTTCCGTGGCGGCGAAGATGGCGCGCGACCGCAAGCTCGCCGTCGGCGTCCACCTGACGCTGACCAACGAGTGGCAGGACAAGCAGCCCTGGGGCGGCGTGCTGCCGAAGTCCGACGTGCCGTCGCTGTACAACCCGCAAGGCCGTTTGTGGGCAACCACGCAGGAAGTCGCCCAGCACGCCAAACCGGCCGAGGTGAAGCGGGAGCTGCTGGCGCAGATCGCCAAGGTCCGCGCCGCCGGGCTGACGATCACCCACCTCGACGCGCACATGGTGTTCTGGGCGGCGAGCCCCGCGCTGCTCGACATCTACGCCGGGCTGGCGCGCGAAACCGGCATCCCGATCGTGATGCAGGGCTTCTTCATGCCGACCGCCGAGCAACTGAAGGCCACGCGCGAGATGCAGGCCGGCGGCGTGGTCACGCCCGATGCCTATTTCATGCACTACAACCCGGACCAGCGCAAACCCGGCCAGCGCTACGCCGGTTACGACGGCTGGATCGCCACCTTGCCGGCCGGCATCAACCATCTGGCGATCCACCCGGCCGAGGACAGCCCGTCGGCGCGCACGAGCATCGCCGATCTGGTGCTTCGGCTGTCCGATTTCGAAGTCTGGAACGGTACCGACATCCAGCGGCTGGGCAAGGACATCAGGCGCACCGACTACCGGGCGATGCGGGCCTTGCAGGAGAGGGTCAACGCGGGCGGCAAGACCTGCCTGAGCCGCTAAGCGCGACCGGCACCGTCCTGCTGGCGGCATCGTGCTCGCCGGCCGTACTGCGCGTACGGTTGCGGTCGGAAGGAATCCCGGCAGGACGTTTCGTCCGCCCTGCCGGCACCGCCACACCGGGCTTGCGCCCAGCCCCCGGCGCATCGGCCGCCCCGCGTGCTCGTATCACCGCCCCAGCGTCGCCCCACCGTCGACGACGATGTCCTGCAAGGTCACGTGGTTGGCGGCGTCGGACAGCAGGAACAGCACCACGCCGGCGATGTCGTCGGGCGTGGCGATCTTCTTCAGCGGAATGCCGAGCCGGTAGCCGTCGAGCGAGCCGGCGATCACCTTTGCCGGGCCGGTGTCGTCGGTCCACAACTGGCGCTGCATCCCGGTGTCGGTCGAGCCGGGCGAGACGATGTTGCAGCGGATGCCGTACTCGGCGAGTTCGAGCCCCAGGCAGCGGGTGAACTGCGCCGATGCCGCTTTCGATGCGCAGTACGCCCCCATCAGCGTGCGCGGCGTCGATGCCGCGTTCGAACCGACGGTGACGATGGCGCCACTGCGCCGCGCCTGCATCCGCCGGGCGACCGCGCAGCTCAGGTGGAACACGCCGTGGGTGTTGACGGCGAAGGTTGCCATCCAGTCGTCGACCGACAGCCCGGTCAGCGCGCCCATGCGCAGGATGCCGGCGACGTTGGCGAGCGCGCCGATCGCACCGATCTCGGCCTCGATCCGCGCGACCGCGCGCTCGACCGCGGCGGCGTCGCAGACGTCGAGCGCCAGCGGCGTCACCTTGCCGGCACCGTCATAGCGCCGCGCCAGCACGTCACCGTTGATGTCGAGGGCAACGACCTGCGCGCCGTGGGCCAGCAGTGCATCGACCACCGCTGCGCCGATGCCCTGTGCCGCGCCGCTGACAACGGCGACTCCGTTTGTCACTGTCATGTTCCACTCCGGATATCGTAAGGCCCGAAACTAGCATCAAGCCGCCCCGGGGCCGTTTTGTTCAGCGCCGGTTTCCTTTGATCGCACGAGATTTTTCTAGGGCGTCCCGGGCTGCGTAGCCCCGAAGCGGCACGCCGGCAACGTCGGCGACGCCAGTCGGGGTTAAGATTGCAACCATGGTTTCTGACAACATGCCCTCGTTCACCGACCTGCCGCCCGGCGTGGTCATGAGTGCGCGGCGCTTCGGCTTCGACGAGGCCGCGCTGCAGCGCTTCGATGCCGCCCTGCTGCCGGCCGCGCTGGCCGGCGCCGCGCTCAAGCGCAGGCTCGAGTTCCTCGCCGGCCGCGACTGCGCCCGCGACGCGCTGCGGCGGGCGGGTTACGACGGCAACGCCCCGCTGGCGATCGGCGACGATCGCGCCCCGCAATGGCCGGCCGGCTGGGTCGGCGCGATCACGCACAGCCACGGCCTCGCGCTGGCGGCGGTCGCGCCGGCCGCGCGGCAATGCGGGCTTGGCATCGACGTCGAACCGTGGGTCGACGCCGCCCGTGCCGACCGGCTGCGCGCGCAGGTCGGCAGTGACAGCGAATGGCAGCGGGCGCCGGCGGGCTCAAGCGACGCCGAATGGTTCATCACCGTCTTCTCGATGAAGGAAAGCCTGTTCAAGGCGCTGTACCCGCAGGTGCGCCGCTATTTCGGCTTTCACGATGCCGAAGTCGTCGCCGCCAGCGCCGATGCCGCCACGCTGCGCCTGACGACGACCCTGTCGGACGCCTGCCCGCAGTCTGCCGAGTACACGCTGCGGATCGCACGCAGCGACGGCTTCGTGCTTTCGCTCTGCGCGGTCCCCGCCGGTGGCTGATCCCGCTACAGTGATGTATACCGTCCTCCCCAACGCCGGATGACCGCATGACCCTGACCGCCGAAATCGCGCTTTTCCTCGCCGCCGCCGTCGCGCTGGTGCCGCTGTTCAGGCTGTCCGGGCTGGGCGCCGTGCTCGGCTACATGAGCGCCGGCGTGCTGATCGGCCCCTGGGGGCTGGGTTTCGTCACCGAGGTCGACAGCATCCTGCACTTTGCCGAACTCGGCGTCGTGCTGCTGCTGTTCATCATCGGCCTCGAACTGCAGCCGAGCCGGCTGTGGGTGCTGCGCCGCTCGGTCTTCGGCCTCGGCGGCGCGCAGGTGCTGCTGACCGGCGGCCTGCTCGCCGGCGCGGCACTGCTGTTCGGCCTGAAGGCAGAAGCGGCCCTCGTCGCCGGCTTCGGGCTGGCACTGTCGTCGACGGCCTTCGTGCTGCAGATGCTCGCCGAGAAAAAAGAGCTGACGGCGCGCTACGGCCGCGACAGCTTCGCGATCCTGCTGTTCCAGGATCTGGCGGTGATCCCCTTCCTTGCCGTGCTGCCGCTGCTCGGCGTCGCGGCGGTCAAGAGTGCCGAACCCGGCTGGCTCGGCGCGCTGCGCGTCACCGGCATCGTCGTCGGCGTCATCGTCGCCGGCCGGCTGCTGCTGCGCCCGGTGCTGCGGCTGGTGGCCCGTTCGGGCAACCCGGAGGTCTTCACCGCCGCGACGCTGCTGGTCGCGCTCGGTACCGCGATCCTGATGGAGCACGCCGGGCTGTCGATGTCGCTCGGCGCCTTCCTCGCTGGCGTGCTGCTCGCCGATTCGGAATACCGGCACGAGCTCGAAGCGAACATCGAGCCGTTCAAGGGGCTGCTGCTCGGGCTGTTCTTCATCGCCGTCGGCATGTCGACCAACCTCGGGCTGCTGTCGACGCAGTTCTTCGTCATCGCCGGGCTGATCGCCGGCCTCGTCGCGGTCAAGTTCGCCGTGCTCTACCTGATCGGCCGGGTCAGCAAGGCCGGCGACTATCACGCCCGCCGGCTCGGCGTTGCGCTGGCGCAGGGCGGCGAATTCGCCTTCGTGCTGTTCAACCTCGCCGTGCAGCAGAAGGTGATGGACCAGCCGCTGGCCGACCTGCTCGTCATCGTCGTCACGCTGTCGATGGTCGCCACGCCGTTCATCGTCTACATCCACGAACACTGGCTGGCGCCCAGGCTCGATCGCAAGCCCCGGCGCGAGTTCGACGTCATCGCACCCGAACACGCGACGCCGGTGATCATCGCCGGCTTCGGCCGCTTCGGCCAGATCGTCGGCCGGGTGCTGCGGCTGAAGAAGATCGGTTTTACCGCGCTCGAAGCCAGCGCCGACCAGGTCGACTTCGTCCGCCGCTTCGGCAACAAGGTGTTCTACGGCGACGCGTCCCGGCTCGACCTGCTGCGCGCCGCGCGCGCCGACGAGGCCAGGGTCTTCGTGCTGGCGATCGACGATGTCGAAGCATCGCTCAAGACCGCCGAAATGGTCCGCGAGCATTTCCCCAACCTGAAGGTCTACGCGCGTGCCCGCAACCGTTTCCACGCCTACCGGCTGATGGACCTCGGCGTCACCGCGCTGCAGCGCGAAACCTTCCTCGACAGCCTCGAGCTTGCCGGGCAGGTGCTGACCGGGCTGGGGCTCAGCGATGCACGCCGCGACCGCACGCTGGCGCTGTTCCGCGCCAACGACGAAGCGCTGCTGCAGCGCCAGCACGCGGTCTCGCACGACGAACAACAGATGATCCAGGCGACGAAGGACGCGATGCGCGAACTCGAAAGCCTGTTCGAATCGGACAGCAAGGCCGTCGACAAGGAGGACGAAGCATGAGCGAAACGCGGGAACACCGGCTGCTGCTGTGGCTGGTTGCGATCGGCTTTTTCATGCAGACGCTCGACGCGACCATCGTCAACACCGCGCTGCCGTCAATGGCGGCCAACCTCGGTGAAAGCCCGCTGCGCATGCAGTCGGTAGTGATCAGCTACATGCTCACCGTTGCGCTGCTGATGCCGGCGTCGGGCTGGCTGTCCGACCGTTTCGGCACCCGGCGCGTTTACCTTGCCGCGATTGTGCTGTTCACGATCGGCTCGCTCGCCTGCGCGCAGGCGCATACGCTGTGGCAGCTCGTTGCCGCCCGCGTCGTCCAGGGCATCGGCGGTGCGATGCTGCTGCCGGTCGGCCGGCTCGCGGTGCTGCGCGCCTTTCCGCGCGAGCAGTTCCTCGCGGCGATGAGCTTCGTCACCATCCCCGGCCTCGTCGGCCCGCTGATCGGCCCGACGCTGGGCGGCTGGCTGGTGGTCTACGCCTCGTGGCACTGGATCTTCCTGATCAACATCCCGATCGGCATCGTCGGCGCCATCGCCACCTGGCGCTTCATGCCGGCCTTCTTCGGCGCCGAGCGCCAGCGTTTCGACACCGCCGGCTACCTGCTGCTGGCGTTCGCGATGGTGACGATCTCGGTCTCGCTCGACGGGCTGGCCGAGCTCGGGCTGAAAACCGTCGTCGTCACGCTGCTGCTGGTTGCAGGGCTGGCGGCGATCTGCGTCTACGTGCTGCACGCCGGCCGCAACGAGAAGCCGCTGTTCAGCCTGACGCTGTTCCGCGTCCGCAGCTATACGATCGGCGTCTGGGGCAATCTGTTCGCGCGGATCGGCGCCGGCGCCGTGCCCTTCCTGATCCCGCTGATGCTGCAGGTCAGCCTCGGCTTCTCGCCGCTCGAGGCCGGGCTGATGATGCTGCCGACGGCGCTGGCCGGCCTTGCCGCCAAGGGCTGGGTCTCGCCGCTGATCCGGCGCTTCGGCTACCGTCGGGTGCTGGTCGCCAACACCTTCCTGACCGGGCTGATGATCATGAGCTTCGCGCTGTTCTCGCCGCACGAGCCGCTGTGGCTGCGCATCGTCCAGCTTGCCGTCTTCGGCGCGGTCAACTCGATCCAGTTCACCGCAATGAACACGCTGGCGCTGAAGGATCTCGAGACCGCGCAGGCGTCCGAGGGCAACGGCCTGTTGTCGATGATCATGCAGCTGTCGATGAGCCTCGGCGTCGCCGCCGCCGGCGCCATGCTCGGCGCGTTCAGCGACTACTTCGGCCGTGCCGAGGCCGGCACCGCGCTGCGCGCCTTCCAGGTGACCTTCGCCTGCGTCGGCGTCATCACCGCAATCAGCGCGTGGATTTTCTGGCAACTCGATCCGAATGACCGCGAGTGCGACGAGGCCGTACAGCCCGAGCTTGAATAAGATCAAACTTGCTGACGAAAATATTTCTTTATAATTTCAAAATCAATAGCATCGGTTTACGTTAACGGTTGTCATGCCAATTCCTTCCCCATCAAGCCGCTGGCTTATTGCTGTGGCCGTTTGCCTGAGTTATCCGGTACCTATCTTCCTGAAACGGCTCTCCGGCATGCCCGAAGCGCTCTCCGCGTCCAGCCGCTGCGCGATGGCCCTCATCATGTTTTTTGCATATTTGGGCATTTTTTTTCTTGTCGTCAACGCACTGCAGTGGTGCGAACGCCGCCTGAACGCGGGCGTACTGAAATCCAGCGCCACCTACAACGGCGTGCGTGACTTGGCAGCCGTACTGTTGATTGCCATCTGCCTAGCTAGCTTCACGCTGCTGACGACGATTTCGCAGTAGATGGGCACGATTCCAACACGAAGGATTTGATATGGAAGTCCTGGGTTTCATCGGTCTGCTTGCCCTTATGGGCGGTGCGTTTTACTTGCTCACCTACAATCCGTGGGCGCAGAAGGCTTGGGAGCGTTTGCCGACCGAGGCCGAGTACCGCGCCCGTACCGGCCAGACCGGCGCGCTGCATTGCGGCCATTGCTGCTGCGGCGAAACACTCGACGTTGGCCTGCTGCGCGTCACCGACTACCGCCGCCAGCACCTGTGCACCAAGTGCAAGAACACGCTGTGGCGCTCGCAACTCTGAACGCCCACCATGAAAAACGCCGCCCTCGGGCGGCGTTGTCGTTTGCGGCAGGCGGTTCACGCCACCACGTTGCGCGGCTCGCCGCGCAGGAAGGCGTCGACGTTGTCGATCAGTTGGTCGGCCAGCCGCTGCATCGTCTCGGCACCGGCCCAGGCGACGTGCGGCGTGATGATCAGGTTGGGCAGGTCGACGTCGAGCAGCGGGTTGCCGCCCCGCGGCGGTTCCTCGACCAGCACGTCGAGCCCGGCGCCGCCGATGCGGCCGGCCTGCAGGGCATCGAGCAGCGCGGCCTCGTCGATCAGCCCGCCGCGCGCGGTATTGATCAGCACCGCGTCGGGTTTCATCAGGCCCAGCTCGCGCGCGCCGATCATGTTGCGGGTGCGCTCGTTCAGCGGGCAGTGCAGGCTGATCACGTCGCCCTGCGCGATCGCCTGATCGAACGGCACGTAGCCGGGGCGCAGGCTGGTCGCCTCTTTCTTCTCGGCGAAGATCACCTGCATGCCGAGCGCGCGCGCCAGCTTGCCGAGCGCCTGGCCGAGCGCGCCGCTGCCGACGATGGTCAGCACGCCGCCGGCCAGATCGTGCAAGGGTGCGCCGAAGTGGCAGAAACCGGCTGCGCGCTGCCAGGCGCCGCCGGCCAGATCGCGCCGGTAGGCCAGCAACTGGCGCTTGAGCGCCAGCATCAGCATCAGCGCGTGCTCGGGCACGCCGGCCGTGGCGTAGTCGCGGATGTTGCACACGGTGATGCCGCGGTCGCGGCACGCGGCCAGATCGACGATGTTGTAGCCGGTGGCCGCCACCGCGACGAGCTTGAGCTCGGGTGCCGCGGCGATCACCTCGGCGCTGATCGGCACCTTGTTGCTGATCGCCACCGTCGCCGTCCTCAAGCGCTCCCTCGCCTCGTCGGTGCTGGACTGGGCGTATTCGATCCAGCTGTGCGGCGTCTCGGGCCGGCGCACCGTTGCGGGCAGGGTTTCGCGATCGAGAAAGACGATTTCGGGGCTCATGATGGCTCTCCGGGCAAGGGGTTGAAATGGCCTGCTGCGAATTCGACCAGCGCCGCGGCGATTTGCTCCGCAACCGGCGATTGTTTTGTCCAGTGGTGCCAGTAGAGCGGCACCGTCAGCATCGTCGCTCCCAGCCCGACGAGCCGCCCGGCCGCGATCTCGCCGGCCGCCTGCGCCCGCGGCACGACCGCGTAGGCGATGCCGGCCAGCGCGGCGGCGTAGAGCGCGTTCGATTCGGGGATCACATGCGCCGGATAGCTGCCCTCGATCAGGCCGTGCGCCTCGCGCAGCCAGCGCCGGTGCAGGCTGTCGCGGTGGGCGAATACCGCAGCCGGCGCGGCAGCAAGCGTCGCCGCGGTCAGCCCGGCGGCGAAGTAGCGTTCGGCAAAGCCCTTGGTCGCCACGGGCAGGTAATCGAGCCCGCCGAGTGGCCGCACCGCGCAGCCGGGCACCGCGGCCGCCTCGCTGGCGATGCAGCCGACGACGGCGCCGCGGCGCAGCGATTCGAGCGTGTACGCCTCGTCGTCGATCACGCAGTCGAGCAGGATGTGCTGCCTGGCGAGCGCCGGCGCGATTGCGCCGATCAGGCCGACGGCCAGGCTGTCGGCGTTGACGCCGATCGCCACGCTGCGCCACGCGTTCGCCGCGTCGGCATCGTGCACCAATTCGGCCTCGAGCTGCTGCACCCGCCGCACATGCGCGAGCAGCCGCTCGCCTTCGGCCGTCGGCGCGACCGGATCGCGCGACAGCAGCACGCAGCCGTGCTTTTCCTCGAGCTGGCGAATCCGTTGCGACACCGCCGACTGCGTCAGGTGCAGCCGGCGCGCGGCGCCGTCGAAACTGCCGGCACGGGCAACCATATCGAGTGCTTCGAGAAGCTTGTAGTCGAGCATTAGCGGCGCTGATCGGCGATTAGAAAAGACCGTTTTACCACGCCGGGCAACGCTGATTGAATAGGCAGCGACACCCATTTCCCACAGGCACAGCATGAAACCCGTCAACGGCCCGCAACTCGTCGCCCTCGCCCGCCAGTACGGCACCCCGCTCTGGACTTACGATGCGGCGGTGATCCGCGAGCGCATCGACCAGCTGCGCGCTTTCGACGTGATCCGCTTCGCGCAGAAAGCCTGCTCGAACACGCACATCCTCAGGCTGATGCGCGAACAGGGCGTCAGGGTCGATTCGGTCTCGCTCGGCGAGATCGAGCGTGCGCTGGCCGCCGGCTACGACGCCAAGGGCGAGCATCCGGGCATCGTCTTCACCGCCGACCTGCTCGACGAGGCAACGCTGGCCGCCGTGGTCGAGCACGGCATTCCGGTCAACGCCGGCAGCCCGCAGATGCTCGAACAGCTCGGCCGCGTCAGCCCGGGCCACCGCGTCTGGCTGCGCATCAACCCCGGCTTCGGCCACGGCCACAGCCAGAAGACCAATACCGGCGGCGAGACCAGCAAGCACGGCATCTGGTTCGAGCATCTGGACGAGGCCTACGCGCTGATCGACCAGTACGGGCTCGATCTGGTCGGCCTGCACATGCACATCGGTTCGGGCGTCGATTACGAACACCTCGGCAACGTCTGCGGCGCAATGATCAAGGAAGTGAAGGCGTCGGGCCGCGACCTGAAGGCGATCTCGGCCGGCGGCGGCCTGTCGATCCCGTACAAGGCCGGCGGCGAGCGCATCGACACCGCGCACTACTTCAGCCTGTGGGACGCAGCACGCAAGGAAATCGAAGCGCATCTGGGCCATCCGGTCACGCTGGAAATCGAGCCGGGCCGTTTCCTCGTCGCCGAATCGGGCAAACTCGTCGCCGAAGTGCGCGCGATGAAGGACGTCGGCAGCAACCATTTCGTCTTCTGCGACGCCGGTTTCAACGACCTGATGCGCCCGGCGATGTACGGCAGCTACCACGAAGTCTCGCTGCTCGACGCCGCCGGCGCGGTCAGGCTGGGCGGCGAGCGCCCCAGCGTGATCGCCGGCCCGCTGTGCGAGTCGGGCGATGTGTTCACGCAGGGCGAAGGCGGCACCGTAACACCGCGGCAGCTGCCGCCGGCCGAAGTCGGCGACTGGCTGGTCTTCCACGACGGCGGCGCCTACGGCGCGAGCATGTCGAGCAACTACAACACCCGGCCGCTGATTCCCGAGGTGCTGATCGACGGCGGCGACGTCCGGCTGATCCGCCGCCGCCAGACCGTGGCAGAGCTGCTAGCACTCGAGGCGGTATAAAGACAAGGTGACCTTGTACAAAGGGTCACTTGAACTCCCGCTGCTAGAATGTTAACGGCCCCGCCATCAGTACCGGGGCCGCTGTCATTCCAATAACTTCGGGAGAATCGATGCTCGCACTCGATACCTACGGCACGCTCGTTGCCGCCTCGCTTGTGCTGCTGTTCGGGCGCAAGATTGTCGCCGTCACCCCGCCACTGCGCGCATACAGCATCCCCGAGCCCGTGGCCGGCGGCTTGCTGATCGCGCTGCTGCTGCTGCTGGCCCGCGTCACCGCCGACGTGCAGGTCCAGTTCGATACCAGCCTGCAAACGCCGCTGATGCTCGCCTTCTTCGCCAGCCTCGGCCTTGGTGCCGACCTCGCCAGCCTGAAGAAAGGCGGCAAGACCGTCGCGATCTTCCTCTTCGTCGTGCTCGGCCTGCTGCTGGTGCAGAACACCATCGGCATCGCCATGGCCAGTGCGCTCGGGCTGAACCCGCTGATGGGGCTGCTGGCCGGCTCGATCACGCTGTCGGGCGGCCACGGCACCGGTGCGGCGTGGAGCAGCGTATTCACGCAGACCTATGGCCTGGCGTCGGCGACCGAGGTCGCCATCGCCTGCGCAACATTCGGCCTCGTGCTCGGCGGCCTGATCGGCGGCCCGGTGGCGCGGCATCTGGTCAAGAAAGTGGCGCTGCCCACCGGCGAAGCGGCCGATACCTCGCACCCGATGGCGTTCGAGCAGCCGAAGGCGGTCCGGCTGATCACCGCGCAGTCGTTCATCGAAACGCTGGCACTGATCGTCGTCTGCCTGGCCGGCGGCCAGACGATCGCCGCCGCGCTCACGGGCACCTGGCTCGAGCTGCCGACCTTCGTCTGCGTGCTCTTCGTCGGCGTCGTGCTGCGCAACGGCCTGGGCATGCTCGGCTGGTACCACGTGTTCGACCGCGCGGTGTCGGTGCTCGGCAACGTCAGCCTGTCGCTGTTCCTGGCGATGGCGCTGATGAGCCTGAAGCTGTGGGAGCTGGCGTCGCTGGCGCTGCCGATGCTGGCGATTTTGAGCGTGCAGGCGATTGCGATGGCGCTGTACGCGATGTTCGTCACCTTCCGCGTCATGGGCAGGAACTACGATGCCGCAGTGCTGGCGGCCGGCCATTGCGGCTTCGGCCTCGGTGCCACGCCGACGGCCATCGCGAACATGCAGGCGATCACCGACCGCTTCGGCCCGTCGCACGTCGCCTTCCTCGTCGTGCCGATGGTCGGGGCGTTCTTCATCGACATCGCCAATGCGATCGTGATTAAACTATTCCTTCTCCTGCCCATCTACGGCTGATCCCATCCCATTAGGCGGCTGCGCCGTCACATTTTGCCCCCGTCCGATGCTCGGAACCCCGCAAGGGGACTACCTTCGGGTCGTCCTCATGGACTTCACGTCCATTCCGGTTCCTGTGCTTCGGGCGGCGACAAACTGCTTTGGCTCGCTCGCCTACTGGGACGGGCCCCCACGCTGAAGGAAACCGATATGGCCACCGCGCACGTCTACCTTGCCCCGGGCTTCGAGGAAGTCGAATTCGTCAGCATCGTCGACGTGCTGCGGCGCGGCGGCGTGTTCGTGTCGACCATCGCGCTCGACGACGAACTGGCGGTCGAAGGCGCGCACGGCATCGTGATCCGGGCCGATTTGCCGTTCTCGGCCGTCGACGGCGAACTGGCCGACGCGATCGTGCTGCCCGGGGGCGGCCCCGGCACCCAGGCGCTCGCCGCCAGCGCCGGCCTCGCCGACCGCTTGCGCGTGCACTTGGCCGCGGGCCGCCGCCTGGCCGCGGTCTGCGCCGCCCCGACGGTGCTCGCCCGGGCCGGCGTGCTCGACGGCAAGGCGGCAACATGCTTCCCCGGCTGCGAACCGGTGCTGGCAGAGCACGGCGCCACGGTCAGCACCTACCAGGTCGTCACCGACGGGCTGGTGACGACGTCGCGCGCTGCCGGCACCAGCGGGCTGTTCGCGCTCGAGGTGCTGCGGCTGCTGGCCGGCGACGCCAGGGCGCTCGAAGTCGGCCGGGCAATGCTCTACCTCTGACCGCTACTGCTGGACCCGCAGCCCGTTGAAGATCATGCCGCGGTCGCGGTTGCCCTCAAGGCCGACCGTGTACAGCGTCGTTCCCGCCGCATCCAGATAGGCGATGCCGTTCAGATCGACGCTGCCGCCGCCACCGATGCACGCGGTACCCGTTAGCGTCAGCACCATGTCGTACAGATTCGCCGTCGGGCGCGGGCTGAACTTGCCCGAGAAGGTACAACTGGTGCTGGTGCCGACGACGGTGCCGCTGGCGTTGATGCTGAACGACACGGTATCGGACGTCGTTCGCGTCGCATACGTGCCCTTGAACACGCCGGCAAGCTTGTCCAGGCTCGGCGTGCCCTCGTATTGCGACGAGTAGCTGGTATTGAAGGTGCCGCCTGCGGCGCCGTTCAGCGTCAGCGTTTTTTTGGTCTGGTAGCTGCCGGCCACCGCCGGCTCCGAGCGGGTATTGCCCAGCGCATTCAGGTCCACCGTGCTGGCCGTACTCAGGACGCCGTTCGCCGCGGTGAACCTGCCCTGCAGTACACCGGCCAGCGTCGCCGACGTATTGGGCAGCGAGTACAGGAACCAGTAGCTGCCGTCGTCGAGCACGAAACCGGTGACCGTCCGGCTGCTGCTCGTCGAACCGGTCCACATCCCTTCGGCGGCGCTGCGGGTGCCGGTCGCCGCGCCGGCCCCTCCCGACGTCCCGCCACCCGACGCTCCGCCACCGGTCCCATCCGTACCCGTTCCGCCGGTACCAGCCCCGCCTGTCCCGGTATCGCTCCCGGTGCCGCCCGAACCACCGCCACCGCCGCCGCCCCCACCGCCGCCGCAGGAGGCCAGCAACGCCCCGACAAACAACCATGTCAGACCCGACCGCACCGTTTTGCTCATGATCTTCACCCTTCGGGATTGTCAGCTTGCCTTTCCAAGCTATACAACGGGCCGAAGGGAGCCCAAGCAAACGCGCGGCCTTCCGTCGGAATCAGCGGAACTTATCGGCCGGCACTGGCGAGCTGGTAAATGGTCTTGCCGCGCAGCTTGAACAGGTCTGCAGAGTGGTAGAGGTTTTCCGAATGGCCGACGAAGAGCAGGCCGTCGGGCTTGAGCAGCGGCGCAAAGCGCTGCAGGATGCGCGCCTGCGTCGGCTTGTCGAAGTAGATCATCACGTTGCGGCAGAAAATCGCGTCGAACGGACCGCGAACGATCCAGCTCGGCGCAATCAGGTTCAGTTGCCGGAACGTGACCAGCGACTTCAGCTCGGGACGGATCTGGTAGCGGCCGTCGGATTGGCGGACGAAGAAACGCCGCACCCGCGCCGGATCGAGCTTCTCGACGTCGTCGGCGCTGTAGATGCCGGTGCGGCCGGTTTCGAGCACGTGGGTGTCGAGGTCGGTCGCGGTGATCTGTACCGGCGGTGTCAGGGTATCGAACGCCTCGCAGGCGGAAATCGCCATGCTCCACGCCTCTTCGCCGGTACTGCTGGCCGAACACCAGAGCTGCAGCGTGCCGCCGCGCTCGCGTTGTACGCGCAACTGGTCGATCAGCGCCGGAAAATGGTGCGACTCGCGGAAAAACGACGTCAGGTTGGTCGTCAGCGAGTTGGTGAACAGCTCGAACTCGCGCGTATCACCCGATTCGATCCGGTGCAGGTAGTCGCCGAAGCTGCTCAGCCCGAGCGCGCGCAGCCGCCGTGCCAGCCGGCCGTAGACCATGTCCTCCTTGCCCGGCGCCAGCGCAATGCCGGCGTAGTCGTAGATCATCTTGCGGATCTTGTCGAAATCCTGCGTCGAGAACGGAAACTCGCGGGACGGTGAAGTGAACATGGTAATCCTCGATTCTCAATGACGTGCCAGGTGTGTCGCCAGCCGCGACGCATAGTCGGGCGGCACGACAAGCTGACGCTGTCCGGTCTCGGCCAGCAGCAGGTTAAGCCGGCCCAGCCGGTCGGCCAATTGGGCCTTTTTCGCCTCGTCGGCCCCTTCGACTTCCATCGCGGCCAGCTGCAGCGCCAGCCCGACCGCTTCCTTGTGCAGGTCCAGCTCGGGCGGCAGGTAGCCGGCGTTCTTCAGTACACGGTAGGCAATGCGCTGGTGCTCGGGCACCAGCGGGTCGATGTCGTCGGGCAGGGGCTGGCCGGCGCCCGGCAGGTCGTCGAGCTCGCCGGCGTCGCGCGCCTGCGCGATCCGCCGTTCGGCCAGTTCGGTCAGGAACCACATCGCCCTTCCTCCTACAGCCCCAGCTCGGTCCAGATCGCGTCGACGCGGGCGACGACATCGGGCTGGCGCTCGATCACCCTGCCCCACTCGCGGCTGGTTTCGCCGGGCCACTTGTTGGTCGCGTCGAGCCCCATCTTGCCGCCCAGGCCCGAGACCGGGCTGGCGAAGTCGAGATAGTCGATCGGCGTGTTCTCGACCAGCACCGTGTCGCGCACCGGGTCCATCCGCGTGGTGATCGCCCAGATCACTTCCTTCCAGTCCCGGGTATCGACATCGTCGTCGACGACGACGATGTACTTGGTGTACATGAACTGGCGCAGGAAGGACCAGACGCCGAACAGCACGCGCTTGGCGTGGCCCGGGTACTGCTTTTTGATCGAGACGATCGCCATCCGGTAGCTGCAGCCCTCGGCCGGCAGGTAGAAGTCGACGATTTCGGGAAACTGCTTCTGCAGGATCGGCACGAACACTTCGTTCAGCGCCACGCCGAGCATGGCCGGCTCGTCCGGCGGCTTGCCGGTGTAGGTGCTGTGGTAGACCGGGTTGTCGCGATGGGTGATCCGGTCGATCTCGAACACCGGAAACCAGTCCTGCTCGTTGTAGTAGCCGGTATGGTCGCCGTACGGGCCTTCAAGCGCGTGCAGGTGGCCGCCGATCTCCTTGACCGGCACGCCGTGCTCGGACACGCCCTCGAACCTCGGCGCGCACGGTTTGATCGCGCCCTCGAGCACGATCTCGGCCGTTGCCGGCACCTGCAGGTCGCTGCCGACGCATTGCGTCAGTTCGGTCTTGCTGCCGCGCAGCAGTCCGGCGAACTGGTACTCGGACAAGGTATCGGGCACCGGCGTCACCGCACCGAGAATGGTCGCCGGGTCGCAGCCGAGCACCACGGCAATCGGGAACGGCGTACCCGGATGCTGCTTGGCGTGCTCACGGAAATCCAGCGCGCCGCCGCGGTGCGCCAGCCAGCGCATGATCACCTGGTTCTTGCCGATGACTTGCTGGCGGTAGATGCCGAGGTTCTGGCGCTTTTTGTTCGGCCCGCGCGTGACGACGAGTCCCCAAGTGATCAGCGGCGCCACATCGCCGGGCCAGCAATGCTGGACCGGAATCGTTGCCAGGTCGACGTCCGGGCCTTCGATCACGTTCTGTTGCACGGCGCCCTTCTTCACGTCCTTCGGCGCCATCGACAGCACCTGCTTGAGCAGCGGCAGCTTGTCCCACGCGTCCCTGAACCCCTTGGGCGGCTCGGGCTCTTTCAGGTAGGCCAGCGTCTTGCCGATCTCGCGCAGTGCACCGACCTCCTGCGCGCCCATGCCGAGCGCAACGCGCCTGGGCGTACCGAACAGGTTGCCGAGCACCGGCATCGTGTAGCCGGGAACATTCTCGAACAGGATTGCCGGGCCTTGCGCGCGCAGCGTGCGGTCGCAGATTTCGGTCATTTCCAGCACCGGCGACACCGGTATCCGGACACGGCGGGCTTCGCCCAGTGTCTCGAGCTGGGAGAAAAAATCGCGCAGATCCTGGTATTTCATCGCGGCGGAAAACGGTCTGAAAACAAAGCGATATTGAACCACAAAACGACGACGCCCGGCTCGGCCGGGCGTCGTCGTTTGCTACTGCGCGGCTTACGCGAGCGACAGCGTCATGGCCACACGATACGTTGCGCCCGGTGCCAGTTCGACCGCATTGTCGAAGACATCGCCGCGCTCGAGGCAGACATACTCGCGCCACGCATCGCCGATGTCGGCCATTTTTGCCGCAGACTCGGCCCACGGGTTCCAGACCACGGCGCTCCGGGTATCGCTGTCGATGCGGATCGTCCGGGCCGGCGTGGCGATCGTCTGCACCGCCGGCACGCTGACATAGACGCGATCGGTCGGATCGGCGAGCTGCAGCGTCCCGGTCTGCGGATTGCGGGTATTGGCACCGCCGACGGTGTTGATGAAGGTCGTGCCGTCGAGTCCGTCGATCTTCGCCTGCGTCACGTCGCTGACGGCAAAATAGGTGTGGAAAGCCTGGCTAAAGCTCACCGGCTTGGCGCCACGGTGTTCAAAGCGCAAATCGAGCGTCAGTACACGCCCCACCGTCACGATCAGCGTCGCGCGGAAATCGTCGCCCCACAGCGCTTGCGAAAGCGCGTTCGGCGTCAGCACCAACGTGACGCTGCTGCTGTCGTCGTCCAGCACCTCCGCACCGGCGATCTGCCAGTTGCTGATCCGCGCAAAGCCGTGCGCCGGCTTGCCGCCCGGATGACCGCCAAACCATGGCAGGCACAGCGGAATGCCACCGCGAATCGCCTTGCCTTCGGTAAACACCACCTTCGGCGACAGCCACAGCAGATCGCCGCCGCCGGCCGGCACGAAGGACACCAGATGCGCGCCCTGCAGGGCAATCAGCGCCTTGCCCTGCGCGTTTTCCACCGCCAGCAGCGGCAGTTCGCTCTCGCCGCCATAGACCGACGACGACGAAACGATGGAGACGCCGGCTACGTCAGTCAGGCGCGAATCGAAGGCAGAGAGCGAAGTCATGGTGTCATCCCGGGTAAAACGCCGATTCTAGACCAAAGCGGCAGCGGCCGGACCGGATGTGGCGCTATCCGCAAAACCGGCTAAATTAGCTGACACAAGCGTTAATTTCTGCGCAGCGGCACCCAGACCAGCGCGTCGCCGTCGATCACCGTTTCGCCGCGGACCGTGCATGTCGTCAGCAGCCGGGCGCGCTGCTTCTCGGGGATCAGTTCGCTGACCGTCGCCGTGGCGGTCACCGTGTCGCCGATCTTCACCGGTTTCAGGAAGCGCAGGTTCTGCGCCATGTAGATCACCCCTGGACCCGGCATCCGCGTGCCGATCACCGTCGACAGCAAGGACGCGGTGAGCATGCCGTGAATGATGCGGCTGCCGAAACGTGTCTCGCGGGCGAACTCCTCGTCGATGTGCATCGGATTGTTGTCGCCCGACAAGCCGGCGAACAGCACGACGTCGGTCTCGGTCATCGTCTTGCGGTATTCAGCGGTCAGGCCGATCGACAGGTCTTCAAAACCGTATTGCATGTGCACCTCTGCGCAACCGTTAGAATTGGAACAACGTTATGCATACGCTGTGACAAAACAATGTTCAAGGTACTGGTACCGGTCAAAAGGGTCGTCGACTACGCGGTCCGGGTTTCGCCGCGCAGCGACGGGCTCGACGTCGACCTCGCCGGCGTACGGATGGCGATGAACCCGTTCGACGCGATCGCGCTCGAGGAGGCGGTACGGCTCAAGGAGGCCGGCTACGCCGGCGAGATCGTCGCGGTCAGCATCGGCCCGGCCGACGCCGACGAAACGCTGCGCCAGGCGCTGGCGCTCGGCGCCGACCGTGCGCTGCGCATCGACGTGCCGGCCTCCCCCGAGCCGCTGCAGGTCGCCCGGCTGCTGGCAGCGCTGGCGCGCAGCGAACGGGTCGACCTGCTGCTGCTCGGCAAGCAGGCGATCGACGACGACGCCAACCAGGTTGCGCAGATGTGCGCTGGGCTGCTCGCCTGGCCGCAGGCGTGCTTTGCATCGAAAATTCGCGTCGGCGCGCGCTGGCAGGTCGAGCGCGAGGTCGACGGCGGGATCGAAACGGTCGAGTTCGAGCTGCCGGCGGTGATCAGCGCCGACCTGCGCCTCAACACACCGCGCTATGTGAAGCTTCCGGCCGTGATGGCAGCGAGGCGCAAGACGGTCGAGTCGCTCGTGCCGGCCGCACTCGGCATCGACATCGCCACGCTGACCCACCGCCTGTCGGTTGCCCGTCCGCCGGCACGGCCCGCCGGCATCCGCGTCGATTCGGCCGCGGCCTGCGTCGCCGCCATGGTCGAGCGCGGCGCGCTGGGTGGCCACAATCCGGTGAAGGCCACCGCACCGCCCCCCTTCGCGCCGGCCGCCCGGGCGCTGGTCGTCGGGCTGAATGCGCAGGACGGCGAACTGCCGGGGCTGGTCGCCGCAGCGGCCCGGCTCGCCGGCCATGTCGACGTGCTCGACGACGGTCTCCGACCGGATGGACTGCTCGCCGGCGCGGCGCGACGCCTGTGCTGTGCGGCGCCTGCCCCCTCGATCGACGCACTTGCCGACTGGATCGCCGCGCTGGCACGCGACTATGACTGCGTGATCGCTGCTGCCGACAGCGGCGGCAAGGACTGGCTGCCGCGCGCGGCAGCACTCGACGGCGCCCAAGCGTTCAGCGACGTGATCGGCATCGCCGGCGCCGATACCCTGCTGCGGGCGATCTACGCCGGCGACCTGATCGAAACCGTCCGGAACCGGCAGCCCCGGCTATGGATGACGGTACGCGCCACGGCGTTCCGTGCGATCGCCGGCGCCCATCCGCTGCGGATAGACCAGGCCGGCCCGGCCACCGGAGCGTCCAGAGTCCGCGTGCTCGGACGGCAGGCGCAGGGCGGAGAAACACTGAAGGATGCCCGCGCGCTGGTCGCCGGCGGACGGCCGCTCGGTTCGGCCGAGCGCTTCGCCGCGGTGCTCGGGCCGCTGGCCGAGCGCCTGCGCGGCACGCTGGCGGCATCGCGCGCCGCCGTCGACGCCGGCTATGCGCCGAACAGCTGGCAGGTCGGCCAGACCGGACAGATCGTCGCCCCCGGCGTCTATGTCGCCGCCGGCATCTCCGGCGCGGCGCAGCACGTTGCCGGCATGCGCGACAGCGGGCTGATCGTCGCGATCAACACCGACCCCGATGCGCCGATGATGAAGCTGGCCGACATCGCCTGGCAGGCCGACCTGTTCGACGCGGTACCGGCGCTGTGCGCCGCGCTCGACGCCCGTGGCGTCACTATTGCAGGCGCAGCGCCGGACTATAGTCGTTGCGGACCGGCTTGAGCCGGTCCGGATCGAGCCAGCGGCCGATCCACTTGAACACGCGGCGATAGGCGTCGTCGGTCGCCGCCTGGTTGGGGCCGGTACCCTGCGCCGCGGCCGAGGCATCCTTGCGCAACCGGCCATCGCTGCCGGGCACGTCGAAGTCGTGGTCGGCATCCGGATAGCTCACCAGATGGAAGGTATCGTCGGCGGCCTTCTCGGCCAGCCGCTGGCAAGGCGCGACCGGGGTCCAGTCGTCGTTCTCGCCCATCAGCAGCAGCGTCGGCACCGCCGCCGTGTAGCGGGCCCGCTTGGCCAGCGCGGCACACCCCGGGTAGAAGGCCACGGCGACCTTGATGCCGGGCTTGTCCCTGGCAACCAGATTGAGCAGCGTCGTCGCACCGTTGGACCAGCCCAGCGCACCGACGCGGTTGGCGTCGATCTCGCGCCGCAGCTTGAGCCAGTTCACCGCAACCTGGGCGTCATCGACGCGCTGGGCAACGTTGACACGCCGCTCGCTCGCCGGCACCGAGCACTGTTCGCGCAGGCCACGGTTGCTGAAGCTGTCGAGCAACAGCACGCCATAACCGAGTTCCTGCAACAGGCTGGCCATCCGTGCATGCCTGACCGTCAGCACGCCGGGCCGGCTCCACAAGCCGCCACAGCCGTGCAGCAGCAGCATCGCCGGCGCGCGCTGCGCACCGTTGGGCGGCGGAAAGTACTCGCCGCTCAGCATGTTGCCGCTGGCGCCGCCAAACGCGACCGGCACTGCATACGCTGGCGCCACCAGCAGGAGCCCCCAGAGCATCAGGGCTTTGAAAACATCACGCACTCGATCATCCCGATGGGTCGTGCACCCGGGCCCAGCGGGCCCGAAAAACGTCGCAATGTAACACAGCGCCGCAGCGCCCCCAAACCGCCCGGTCTTTCCCGAGAACCTGTTTACGATCTTTTCACGGCCGCATTTCGGGCCGTGCCGGAGGGAGGGCAAGGCGTCCCGCGGGGATTTCCTTCGGTCACAGGCCGCGCCGCGCTACGGGTACCGCAAGCGGTTTGCAACGCGGCCATCCACCGGCAATGCCCGAAACCCGAAGGGCCGAGCCGGAAAAAACACGTTCACTGTGTTGTGCTCCTTGCCAATAACCGGTTATTGCCGGCGTCGCACGCCTAGTGGCTGTGCTTTTTCCGGCTCGGCGCGGTCGCGAAAAGATCGTAAACAGGTTCTGACAAGCGTGCGTTACTTCGCCGTCGATGCTGGTAGCATGCTGATACCGTCAACCTTGAGCCGATCATGAGTGACACGCTGCGCTACGAACTTGCCGACAACGGTGTCGCCACCGTCACGCTGCACGAGGACGGCATCGCCACCGTCAACGAGATCCTCATTGCCGAGCTGACAGCGTGCCTCGCCGCGCTGTCGCAGAACCCGCGGCTCAGGGCGCTGGTGATCCGCGCCGACGGCAGCGATTTCTGCACCGGTCAGGATGCACGCTGGCGGGCGCGAATGCTCGATCACGATCAGGACGGCCATTTCGACGAGGCGCTGGGTCTGGCCCGGCTCCTGCAGCTCGTCGACCGGATGCCGGTCCCGACGATCGCCCGTGTCCACGGCCAGGCGATCGGCATCGGCGTCGGGCTGATCGCCTGCTGCGATCTGACCGTCGCCCATCGCGACAGCAGCTTTGCGATACCCGAAGTCCGCGCCGGCCTCGTTCCGGCGATGATCGGCCCGTATCTGGTCACGCAGATCGGCGTCAGCGCCGCACGGCGCTACCTGCTGACCGGCGAGAGCTTCGACGCCGAAACGGCCCGGACGATCGGCCTCGTCCACGAGATCGGCGACGACGACGCCACGCTGGACGCCTGGACCGGCAACTGGCTGGCCGCGGTGCTGCGCAACGGTCCACACGCACTGCTTACCGCCAAGCGGCTGATCGCGTCGGTCGCGCACCGGCCGATCGACGATGCAATGATTTCGGACCTGGCCCACCGGATCGCGCACCTGCATCGCCACCCGGAAGCGCACGAGGGCATCCACGCGCAACTGGAATCCCGCCCGCCACGCTGGCATTCGTCCTGACAAAAAAAACGGCGGGGAACATCCCCGCCGCTTCTGCACTGCGTCCCGCGCTTACTCCGCAGGCTTGGCCTGCATGGCCCTGCCATACTCGATCTTCGCCGACTTGCGCAGGCTGTCGATGTAGTTGGAGATCTCGACCTCGCCATACATCTTCGCCAGCCCGTCGCGCATCCGCTGCTGCGTCTGCGCATCGAGTTTCGGCGCCGGTGTCGACGTCTCGACCCGGTACAGCACATAGCCCTGCTCCGGAACCACATTGCCGACATAGGCCGGCAGCTTGTCGGCCGGGGCGCGGAACATCGCATTCAGCGTCTGCGCATCGACGCCGGACTGCATGCTGCGGCTGACGTCGATGGCCGGCATCCACTCGGCGCTCACCGCCTCGCCCTTTTGCAGCGCGGCCAGCTTCCTGGCACCGTCTTCCTGCGCCAGCTTCAGCGCCTTCTCCTGCTTGAGCTTGGCCGACAGCTCCGACGCGACAGTCGCCAGCGCAGGCACCTCAGCCGGCTTGTGTTCAACGATGCGCGCCGACACCACCTTGCCCGGGGCGACCTCGATCGCTTCGGTATTGTGCTTGCCCTTGAGCACGTCATCGCTAAACACCGCGTCGAACAGCTTGGGGTTGTTCAGCGCCGGATCCTGCGCTCCCTTGCGGGTAACCCAGCCGCTCTGCTGGACCTGCAACTTGAACTGGTCGGCCGCCGGCTGCAGGCTGCTGCCCTGCTGGTAGACGACCTCGTTGAACTTGGCCAGCTGGCTCTGGAACGCCGCCTGCGCCTTCTGCAGCTTGAGTTTTTGCTCGATCGTCGGCTTGAGGTCGGCCAGCGCCGGGCTGCGGGCGTCCTCGAGCTTGATCACGTGATAGCCGAAATCGGTCTGCACCACGTCGCTGATCTGACCCTTGTCGAGCTTGAACACCGTATCGTCAAACGGCTTGACCATCGCGCCGCGGCCGAACCAGCCGAGCTCGCCCCCCTGCTGCGCCGAGCCCGGATCCTGGGAGTACTGCTTGGCCAGTTCCGCAAAGCGGGCCGGATTCGCACGCACTTCCTTGAGAATGCCTTCGGCCTTGGTCTTGGCTGCCGCGCGCTGCTCGGCGCTGGCATCCTTGGCGACGGTAATCAGGATATGCGCAGCACGGCGTTCTTCCTTGCCGAGCTCCGATTTGTGCTGGTCGAAATACTGCTGCACCTCGGCATCGCTGACGGTCTGCGCGTTGGCCAGCTCGTCCTGCGACAGCACCACATAGGCAAGCTTCACCATCTCCGGCGCCTTGAGCTCGTCCTTATGCTTGTCGTAGTACTGCTTGATTTCGGCTTCGCTGACGCTGACCTGATCCAGATAGGCCTCCGGCCTGAGCAGCGCGGCGGCAACGGCGCGCTTCTCGCCAAGCAGTGCCGCCATGCGATCCATGGTCTTCTGCGACTGGAAATTGCCGGACACGAATGACGACAGCAACTGACGCAAGGCGATGTCGTCGCGCACCCGCTGCTCGAACTGGGCGACGGTCATCTGTTGTGCCGCCAGCATCTCCTGGTAGCGCTTGGCGCTGAACTGGCCGTTCTCCTGGAATGCCGGCACCGCCATGATGACTTTCTGCATCTCGGCATCGGTCGCGGCAAAACCCTGCTTGGCCGCGGCTTGCAGCAGCAGCTTCTGGCGAATCAGCTGCTCGACGACCATCGGCTTCATCTCGTTGGAGACCGCCTGCCCTTCGGTCGCCAGGGCCACGTCGCGTTCGGTGATGCGGCTGCCGCCGACCTTGGCGTAAAAATCGTCCCCGTCCTGCATCGCGCTGTAGCCGGATACGCCGAAACCGACGACCAGCCCCAGCGCAACCAGGCCGAGCACGACCTGGACGGCCGTTTTGTTCTTCTGGACAAGATCAAACATGGATACTCAACTCCGCGGAGAATTCGCGTCGTATGATGCCAGAACCGACCAATACTGTCTCGAATGGCGGTAATCGGAGAACCATTTGAAACGGAACGGGCAGAAACGAAAAAAGCCAAGCTTTCGCTTGGCTTTTTTCTTCTATTCTGGCGGAGCGGACGGGACTCGAACCCGCGACCCCCGGCGTGACAGGCCGGTATTCTAACCAACTGAACTACCGCTCCAGAAGAGAAAGCGATTATATCGTGTTTCAGAAAACTTGCAAACTATTTTTTGCTTTATTTACTGACCACCAACTTTCGCTTTATTGGTGGGTAGTAGTGGATTCGAACCACCGACCCCCTGCGTGTGAAGCAGGTGCTCTAACCAACTGAGCTAACCACCCAACCGTTTCGTCACCGCATCAGCAGCAACGAAAGAACATCATTGTACTGCATCTTTCAGCGATTTGCCAGCCCTAAATTTGGGCTGCTTCGCTGCAGCGATTTCGATCGTTTCACCGGTACGCGGATTGCGGCCGCTGCGTGCTTCACGCTCGGCAACATAGAAGGTACCGAAGCCGACCAGCGTCACTTCGTCGCCAGCCTGCAGTGCCTTGGAAATGGCTTCAACAGCAGCGTCGAGCGACTTGCCAGCAGCAGCCTTGGACAGGCCGGCAGATTCAGCGATAGCGTCGATCAGTTCAGATTTGTTCACTTACGTCCCCTTTCATTCTGGTTGGTTAGGTCCGGCGGGCCGATTGCTAGAGAGGTTATAGCAAGCAGCAAAAATACGTGTCAACTAGTGTTTCGTCGGATGCCGGGGTGGATGATCCCCCTCAACAACCGCATTCTGGCTGACAATTTCGTTTGATTTTTCAGTGCTTGTCTCAAGTGCAACGGGTTGCTTTTCCAGCGCGTAACCGAGCACTTGATCAAACCATTTCACGGGATGAATAACAAGACCCCGTTTCACATTGTCAGGAATTTCCGACAAGTCTTTGACGTTGCCTTCGGGAATCAGCACCTGCTTGATGCCGCCGCGATGTGCGGCAAGCAGCTTTTCCTTCAGGCCGCCAATCGGCAGCACTTCGCCGCGCAGGGTGATCTCGCCGGTCATCGCCACATCGCAGCGGACCGGGATATCGGTCAGCACCGACACCAGCGCCGTTGCCAAGGCAATACCGGCGCTCGGGCCGTCCTTCGGCGTTGCACCTTCGGGCAGGTGGACATGGATGTCCTTCTTCTCGAAAGCGTCGCCGGCGATGCCGAGCCGCTCGGCGCGGCTGCGCACGACCGAGCGCGCGGCTTCGATCGACTCCTTCATCACGTCGCCCAGCGTACCGGTCCGGGTAATATTGCCTTTGCCCGGCATCGTCACCGCCTCGATCGTCAGCAGCTCGCCACCGACCTCGGTCCATGCAAGACCGGTGACCTGACCGACCTGGTTCTGCTGCTCGGCAACACCGTACTCGTAGCGCTGCACGCCGAGGTATTTTTCCAGCGTCTTCGGCGTCACCAGCACCTTCCTGGCCTGCGGCTTGAGCATCAGGTTCTTGACGACCTTGCGGCAGATCTTGGCGATCTCGCGGTCGAGCGAACGCACCCCGGCTTCGCGGGTGTAGTAGCGGACGATGTCGCGGACCGCGGCTTCGGAAATGTCCAGTTCGCCGTCGGCAACGCCGTTGTTCTTGGTCTGCTTCGGCACCAGGTACTTGAGCGCGATATTGACCTTCTCGTCCTCGGTGTAGCCGGACAGCCGGATCACTTCCATCCGGTCGAGCAGCGCCGGCGGAATGTTCAGGGTGTTGGCGGTCGCGACGAACATCACGTCGGAGAGGTCGTAATCGACTTCGAGATAGTGGTCGCTGAACGCATGGTTCTGTTCGGGGTCGAGCACCTCGAGCAGCGCCGACGACGGGTCGCCGCGGAAATCCTGGCCGAGCTTGTCGACTTCGTCGAGCAGGAACAGCGGGTTCTTGACGCCGACCTTGGTCATGCTCTGGACGATCTTGCCCGGCATCGAGCCGATGTAAGTCCGGCGGTGACCGCGGATTTCCGCTTCGTCGCGCACGCCACCCAGCGCCATCCGGACGAACTTGCGGCCGGTCGCGCGGGCGATGCTTTCGCCGAGCGAGGTCTTGCCGACGCCAGGCGGGCCGACGAGGCACAGGATCGGTGCCTTGAGCTTGTCAACGCGGGTCTGCACCGCGAGGTACTCGACGATGCGTTCCTTGACCTTCTCGAGACCGTAGTGGTCGATATCGAGCACCTCTTCGGCACCGACCAGATCCTTGCTGATCTTGGTCTTCTTCTTCCACGGCACGCCGAGCAGGGTGTCGATGTAGTTGCGCACGACCGCCGCTTCGGCGCTCATCGGCGACATCATCTTGAGCTTCTTGAGCTCGCCCTCGGCCTTCTCGCGGCCTTCCTTGCTCATGCCGGCGAGCTTGATCTTCTTTTCCAGCTCCTCCAGATCGGCGTTCTCGTCGAGTTCGCCGAGCTCTTTCTGGATCGCCTTGACCTGTTCGTTCAGGTAATACTCGCGCTGGCTCTTTTCCATCTGCCGCTTCACGCGGCCACGGATGCGCTTTTCGACCTGCAGGATGTCGAGCTCGTTCTCGAGCTGCTTGAGCAGGTGATCCATCCGCCGGCCCACGTCCGGCATCTCGAGGATCGCCTGCTTCTGCTCGAGCTTGAGCGGCAGGTGCGCGGCGACGGTGTCGGCAAGGCGCCCGGCCGATTCGATTCCCGACAGCGAGGTGAGGATTTCCGGCGGGATCTTCTTGTTGAGTTTGACGTACTGGTCGAACTGCGCCAGCAGGGCGCGGCGCATCGCCTCGACCTCGTGGCCTTCATGCTCGTCACCGGCAAACGGCGTGGCCTCGGCGTGGAAATAGCCGTCCTCGTCGACGAGATCGCCGACGTTGGCGCGCTGGACACCCTCGACCAGCACCTTGACGGTGCCGTCGGGCAGCTTCAGCAGTTGCAGCACGGTTGCAATCGTGCCGACCGGATAGATGTCGGCCAGGACCGGTTCGTCCTTCTGGGCATTCTTCTGCGCGACGAGCAGGATGTGGCGACCGGCTTCCATCGCCGCTTCGAGCGCCTTGATCGACTTCGGGCGGCCGACGAACAGCGGGATCACCATGTGGGGGAACACCACCACGTCCCGGAGCGGCAACATCGGGTACACGGCGGATTCGGTCTGCAGCGCGTGCGACTCGGACATATCGTTTGCCTTGAATGAGGTTGCTAAGCGTTGTTCGAATAATGTGGTCTGGCGGGCGGAAATTCAACGCCGCCATCCTGCCAAAAATGCGCCGCCCGCACGAGGCGGGCGGTTCGGTCAGGCGGCTTCCGGTTGATCGGGTTCGGCCGCGGTGCCGTAGACCAGTTGTGGCGGCTTGTCACTGTCGATCACCGCCTTGTCGACGATGACCTTGGACACCCCTTCGAGCGCCGGCAGCTCGTACATCGTATCGAGCAGGGTGCCTTCAAGAATCGAGCGCAGGCCGCGCGCACCGGTACGGCGCTCCATCGCCTTCTTGGCGATCGCCGCCAGCGCATCGCCCTCGATGTCGAGCTCGACGCCTTCCATGTCGAACAGCGCCTGGTACTGCTTGAGCAGCGCGTTCTTCGGCTCGGTGAGGATGTTGACCAGCGCGGCCTCGTCGAGTTCGTCGAGCGTCGCGATCACCGGCAAGCGGCCGACAAACTCCGGGATCAGGCCGAAGCGCACCAGATCGTCGGGTTCGACGTCATGCAGCACCGTACCGAGCCCGGCCTGTTCGTCCTTGCTGACGACTTCGGCACCGAAGCCGATCCCGCCCTTGACCGAGCGGTTGCGGATGATCTTGGCCAGCCCCTCGAACGCGCCGCCGCAGATGAACAGGATGTTGGTCGTATCGACCTGCGGCATCTCGTGGTTAGGATGCTTGCGGCCGCCGTGCGGCGGCACCGAGGCGACCGTGCCTTCGACAAGCTTGAGCAGCGCCTGCTGGACGCCCTCGCCCGACACGTCGCGGGTGATCGACGGGTTCTCGGACTTGCGGGCGATCTTGTCGATCTCGTCGATGTAGACGATGCCGCGCTGCGCCTTCTCGACGTCGAAGTCGCACTGCGCCAGCAGCTTGGCGATGATGTGCTCGACGTCCTCGCCGACATAGCCGGCTTCGGTCAGCGTGGTCGCATCGGCGATCACGAACGGCACGTCCAGGAGCTTGGCCAGCGTCTGCGCCAGCAAGGTCTTGCCCGAACCGGTCGGCCCAATCAGGAGGATGTTCGACTTGGCGAGCTCGACGCCGGCGGCGGACTTGCCGCCCTTGGTCGACAGGCGCTTGAAGTGGTTGTAGACCGCGACGGCGAGAATCTTCTTCGCCCTTTCCTGGCCGATCACGTACTGGTCGAGCGTGCCGCGGATCTCGGTCGGCACCGGCAGCTTCTTGCCGTCGCCGCCGGCCGCTTCGGCGCCCGGCAACTGCTGGACGGCTTCATCCTTGAGGATGTCGGTGCACAGCTCGATGCACTCGTTGCAGATGAAGACCTGCGGACCGGCGATCAGTTTCTTGACCTCGTGCTGGCTCTTGCCGCAGAACGAGCAGTACAGCAGTTTTTCGTTTGATTTGTCGGTCATCGTCCCCCCTCCTTGAGGTTACGCATCGGGGCGGATAGCACGGGTGGTCGGAACCCGGTGCCGGGCACCGGGCAGGTTCGGTCCTATGCCGACGCCTGGCGCGACACCAGCACGTCGTCGATCAGACCGTAGGTCTTGGCTTCGGCCGCGCTCATGAAATTGTCGCGGTCGGTATCACGCTCGATCGTATCGATCGGCTGACCGGTGTGCTTGGCAAGCATTTCGTTCAGCGAACGCTTGGTCTTGATCAGCTCGCGCGCATGAATTTCGATATCCGACGCCTGACCGGCCAGACCGCCGATCAGCGGCTGGTGGATCATGATGCGCGAGTTCGGCAGCGCGAAACGCTTACCCTCGGCACCGGCTGCGAGCAGGAAGGCGCCCATCGATGCCGCCAGGCCGTTGCACAGCGTCGACACCTTGGGCTTGATGAACTGCATCGTGTCATAGATCGCCAGGCCGGCCGTGACCGAACCGCCGGGCGAGTTGATGTAGAGGTGGATGTCCTTGTCCGGGTTCTCGCTTTCGAGGAACAGGAGCTGCGCGACGATCACGTTCGCGGTGGCGTCGTTGACCGGCCCCACCAGAAAGATCACCCGTTCGCGCAGCAGGCGCGAATAGATGTCATAGGCACGCTCGCCGCGGCCACTCTGTTCGATCACCATCGGCACGTAGCCGAGGTTCTGCGGGTCAAACTCCGATCGTTGCATGATCACCTCTCATGGTGGTTTGTTTTCAGCCCGACAAGACGACGACGGCCGGCCGGCAGCGGTATGGCGCTCATCCCTGAACGCCTCACCGCAGCCCAGGCCGGCCGCTCCAGCAGTAAGGCGCTTAGCCCTGCTGGCCCATCAGCTCGTCAAAGCCGATCGGCTTTTCAACGGCCTTGGCCTTGGACAGCACGTAGTCGACGACGTTGTCTTCGAGCGCCATCGATTCCGGACCGGCCAGACGCTGGCGGTCTTCGTAATACCAGGCGATCACGTCGGCCGGATCTTCGTAATTCTCTGCCAGATCCGCGATGATTGCCTTGATCTGTTCCGGCTTGGCTTCCAGGCCATTGGCCTTCACCAGTTCGGCCAGCACCAGGCCGAGGTGCACGCGACGCTGCGCTTGCGCTTCGAACATCGCCGGCGAGAACGGTACCAACTTGGGGTCGATGCCGCGTTGTTTCAAGTCAGCCTGAGCCTGTTCGGCCAGACGACCGATTTCCAGGCCGACCAGCGACTTCGGCAGATCGACCGGCGCCGCTTCGATCAGCGCGGTCATGACGTTTTCCTTGGCGCGGGCCTTCAGGCGGAAACGCACTTCGCGCTCAAGGTTCTTCTTCACTTCGTCGCGCATTTTGGCGACGTCGCCGTCGGCGATGCCCATGGCCTTGGCGAAGTCTTCGTTGACTTCCGGCAGTTGAGCAGCAGCAACGTTCTTGACGGTGATCGCGAACACTGCGGTCTTACCGGCCACGTCCTTGCCGTGGTAGTCGGCCGGGAAGTTGACCTCGACATCCTTGGTCTCGTCTTCCTTCATGCCGCGGATGCCGGCTTCGAACTCGGGCAGCATCTGGCCCTTGCCGAGCAGGAAGGCGTAGTTGTCGGCCGAACCGCCGTCGAAGGCTTCGCCGTCGATGGTGCCCTTGAAGTCGATGATGACGCGGTCTTCATCGGCTGCGGCGCGCTCGACGCGCTCGTAGCGGGTGCGCTGCTTGCGCAGGATGTCGACGGTCTTGTCAATTTCCGCGTCGCCGATGGTCAGCGCCGGCTTTTCGATTTCCTTGCCGGCGAAATCGCCGATCACGACTTCCGGGTAGACTTCGAAGGTCGCGATGAACTGGAAGTCGCCGTCTTCGGCAGCGTCGGCCTTCGGCTCGAAGCGCGGGTAGCCTGCCACTTGCAGCTTCTGTTCCTGCACGGCCTGGCCGAACGAGCGCTCGACGGTTTCGCCGAGCACTTCTTCCTGAACGCGGAAACCGTACTGCTGCGCGACGATCTTGATCGGCGCCTTGCCCGGACGGAAACCGGCGATCTTGGCGGTCTTGGCGACACGCTTCAGGCGGGCATCGACCTGCTTGCCGATTTCTTCACGCGGGACGGAGAAGCTGAGACGGCGCTCAAGCCCGTTCAGGGTTTCCAGTTGTGCTTGCATCGTAACCTTCCTTGGAATTTGAGTGTCGCTCGCGGCGGCAGGCCGCGATCAGAGTTCGGGGCTGGTCTTTCCGGCGGCAAGTCAGCGCCTTGCCGCCAATGGTGCGAGCGGAGAGACTCGAACTCTCACGTCTTACGACGCTGGAACCTAAATCCAGTGCGTCTACCAATTCCGCCACGCTCGCAACGCCGAAGACTTTGAAACCGCACAATGCGCGGCAGCCTGCAGACAAGCCGACGATTATAGGGGAAAGCGCCGGCAAAAAACAAACCGCGCCGCTACAGTCTGGCCGCAACACGGCTGTGTCATACTCGCGACGAAAGCCGGCTTCCGCCCGAAGCCCGGCCTTCGACCCAAACCGCCGGCCCCGAACCCTTCCCTGCCCACCGTCATGCACGCCCTTCCCCCTTACTCCCTGCTTCGGGTTCTGATCGAAGGCGATCCGGCGACGACCGGCCCGTTGCGCTGGTGGGGCCGTCATGCCGACGGCATGACCGAAGCCGGTGTCTGCCCCGTTGACGCCCTGCCGGCGGCCGGGCAGCTTGAATGGCTGATCCACCCTGCCCACGCCGGCGTGCACGCGCTGACGCTGCCGCGCCAGTCGCCGGCCAGGCTGCGCACACTGCTGCCGCACGCGCTCGAGGACGAGCTGCTCGCGCCGGTCGCCGGGCTGCACTTGGCGATGCAACGCGAGAACGACGGCCGGGTCGCGGTCCGCAGCGTCGACCGCACCTGGCTCGACAGCTGGCGCCAGCGCTTTACCGCACGTCCGCCGGCAGCGGCCTGGGCACTGGCCGACCTGCTGCCGGCCGGCGATGCACAATTGCCGCTCGGTGGCGGCGTGCTGCTGCGTACCGCCGGCAGCGAGGCCGGCTGGCTCGACGACGCGGCGCTGGCCGGCGTTATCGCCGGCGACAAGCCGCCGGAGCAGTTCGACATCGACGAGCTCGCGCTCGGGCCGTGTCACGTCAACGTGCTGCAGGGGGAATTTGCGCCGCGCGCGACGCCACGCCTCGACTGGCGGCAATGGCGCCGCACCGGGCTGCTGGCCGGCGTGCTGCTGACCCTGCTGCTGATCGGCCAGATTGCGCGCTGGTGGGAGTTGCGCCACGACGTCGATGCACTGAAACGCGGCTTGCGGCAAAGCTATGCCGCGGCCTTCCCCGGCGAACCGGTCGTCGACCCGGCACTGCAGCTCGCTAGCAAGCTACGCCAGCGTGGCGGCGATACCGGCCTGCTCGCGCGCCTGCAGCAAATCGACAGTAGCGATGTCGCCGCGGGTGCAATCGGCCGGATCGACTACCGCAACGGCGAGCTGGCAGTGGAACTGACGCCGGCCGCAGCCGATGCGATCTCGGCCCGGCTTGCCGCCAACGGCATTACTCCCAAGCGCGAACCGGCCGGCGACGGCCGCGTCCGGCTGCAATGGTGAACCCCATGCTCAAGTCGTTACGGAACTGGTGGCAAGGACGCATGCCGCGCGAGCGGGCGATGCTGGCCGGCGGCGCCTGCGTGGCCGTTGCCGCGCTTTATGTCGGCAGCTGGCAATCGCTGTCGGACACGTCGGCCAGGCTGGCACGGCAACTGCCCAGGCTCGAGTCGGAGCTGGCCGAGCTGCAGCGCGGTGTGGCGGAATTCAGACGCTCGGGCGCGCCCACCGCCACGGCGCCCAAGCCGGGCGAGTTGCGCCAGCATGTACAGGCCGCGCTCGATGCGCACCAGATCAACGCCGAGCTGCAGGCGCTGCCGGGCGAGCAGCTGAAGATCAACCTGAGCAGCGTCGCGTTCGGCCAGGTGCTGGCGCTGCTCGGCGCACTGGAAAACGATCAGGGCCTGCGCATCGTCCGCGCCGATATCCGCGGCGACAAAGGCACGGTCCAGGCCGAATTGCAGGTGCAGCCATGAAGCCCCTCGGTAATCGGCGCCTGCTGATCGTGTTCTCGGCCTGCCTGGCCGCCGCGGTCATCGGTCGCCTGCCGGCAAGCCTGTTTGCCGGTCTGGTGCCGGCGCCGCTGCAGCTGGGCAGCGTCAGCGGCACGCTCTGGAGCGGTCGCGCTGCGCAGGTCGGCATCAACGGCCAGGAACTGGTGCGCGGACTGTCGTGGCAATGGCGCCCTGCCGCGCTGCTGCGCGGCGAGCTGGGCTGGTCGCTCCGCGGCGATCCGGCAACCCCGCTCTCGGCCGAACTTCACGCCGGCCCGACCGGCATCGGCCTGCGCAATTTCGACGCCCGGCTGCCGGCGGCGCCGCTGCTGGCCCTGGCCAAGCCACTGGCGCCGTTCCAGCTCGGCGGCACGCTGGCGATCCGCGCCGGCGAGATCGGCCGCGATGCGCTGAGCGCCGCCCAGGTGCAGTGGCTCGATGCAAGCTCGCCGATCACGCCGCAGGCCAACCCGTTCGGCAGCTACAAGCTGGACCTGAGCCGTGACGGGCAGCGGCTGAACTGGCGCATGGCGCCGCTCGGCGGTCGCCTGGACGTCGCCGGCGACGGCAGCGTCGGCCCGGCAGGGCCGCAGGGCACGCTGACGCTGCGACCGGCCGACGGCCAGGCCGCGCTGTTCGCACCGCTGCTCGACAGGCTGCCCGGCGATGCCCGCGCGCGGACGCTGCAGCTCGGCGCGCCGTGAGCGGCGCAAGCCGCTTATAATCGCGGTTTCCGCCGAACCCGACAGGATACCGACATGAAAAAGATCGAAGCGATCATCAAACCGTTCAAGCTCGACGAAGTACGCGAAGCGCTGTCCGACCTGGGCATTTCCGGCCTGACCGTCACCGAGGTCAAGGGTTTCGGCCGCCAGAAGGGCCACACCGAGCTGTACCGCGGCGCCGAGTACGTCGTCGACTTCCTGCCCAAGGCCAAGGTCGAGGTCGTGCTGGCCGATGATCAGGTCGACGCGGCGATCGAGGCGATCGTCAAGGCTGCGAACACCGGCAAGATCGGCGACGGCAAGATCTTCGTCTCGCCGGTCGAGCATGTCGTGCGCATCCGCACCGGCGAAATCAACGAGCAGGCACTGTAAGCCCCGCTACCGCGACGAAGCCCGGCGCCGCCGGGCTTTTTCATGCCCGCCGAGCACGCCCCGTCCGGCAGCGGCCAGCGTCGCCCCGCCGGATCGAGCCGCATTTCACTGCGACGGCCGGACCGGACGGCAACCTGCCGCACTAGACATCCTGCGGATCGACGTCGATCACCCAGCGCACGCCCTTCGGCGGCTTGGCCGCGAGCAGTCCGGCCAGATGGGCGGCCGCCGCGACGACCGGGCCGCGCGTCGGCGCGGTCACGAGCAGTTGCGCCCTTTCCCAGCCGGCCTTGCGGCTCATCGTCGCCGCGATCGGGCTCAT
This sequence comes from Jeongeupia sp. USM3, assembly GCF_001808185.1. NCBI lineage: Bacteria > Pseudomonadati > Pseudomonadota > Betaproteobacteria > Neisseriales > Chitinibacteraceae > Jeongeupia > Jeongeupia sp. USM3. Next base: position 993,541 of record NZ_CP017668.1, read on the forward strand.
CGCCTGCACGTCCTGCCCGGCCAGCGCGCCACGCAGCGCATTCAGGAAGGCCAGCGCGGTGTCGATGCGCTTGGCTTCGGCACGGACCATCAGCCAGGCGGCGCACGGTGGCAGCATCAGTTCGCGCCGCGCCGCCAGCTGCGCGTCGGCAAACGCCGCGTAGTCGCCGGCCAGCAGCGCCGCATAGAACGGGTGCTCGGGATAGCGCGTCTGGATCAGCACCTGCCCCGGCTGGCCGGCGCGGCCGGCGCGGCCGGCCACCTGCAGCAGTTGTGCGAACAGCCGCTCCTCGGCGCGGAAGTCGACGCTGAACAGGCCGGCGTCGGCGTTGAGCACGACGACAAGCTGCAGATTGGCGAAATCGTGGCCCTTGGCGAGCATCTGCGTGCCGACGAGCAGCCGGATCTCGCCGTCGTGCACCTGCGCCAGCATCGCCTCGAGGCTGCCCTTGCGGCGGGTGTTGTCGCGGTCGATGCGCAAGGGCGGCGTATCGGGAAAGCGTGCGGCGAGCGCGTCCTCGATCCGCTGCGTGCCCTGCCCCAGCGGCTTGAGGTCGGCGTTGCCGCAGTCCGGACACTCGGCCGGAATCGCGCACTCGAAGCCGCAGTGGTGGCAGCGCAGCCGGCGATCGCCGAGGTGCAGCACCAGCCTGGCCTCGCAGCGCCTGCAGTTGCTGACCCAGCCGCACTCGTTGCACGCCAGCACCGGCGCATAACCGCGGCGATTGATGAACACCAGCGCCTGGCCGCCGCGCGCCAGCGTCGCGCGCAAGCGCTCGAGCGCCAGTGGATGGATGCCGTCCTGCAGCGCGATCCGGCCGGTCGGCAGCACCTCGAGCGTCGGCGCCACCGCGCCGGCAACGGCGCGCAGCGGCAGGTCGAGCCGCGCGTAGCGGCCTTCGCTGGCGTTCTTCCACGTTTCGATGCTTGGCGTCGCCGAGCCGAGCAGCACCGGCAGCTTGCGGTCGCGCGCACGCCAGACGGCGAGATCGCGCGCCGAATAGCGCACGCCCTCCTGTTGCCGGTACGAGCCGTCGTGCTCTTCGTCGACGACGATCAGCCCCAGCCTCGGCAGCGGCGTGAACACCGCCAGCCGCGTACCGAGGACGATGCGCGCTTCGCCGCGCGCCGCCTGCAGCCAGTTGCGCGTGCGCTCGCCGTCGGCGAGACCGCTGTGCAGGCTGACGATGGCCTCGTCGGGAAAGCGGGCGCGAAACCGCGCCTCGAGTTGCGGTGTCAGGTTGATCTCGGGCACCAGCACCAGCACCTGCTCGTCGCGCGCCAGCCGTTGGGCGATCGTGCGCAGATAGACCTCGGTCTTGCCCGAGCCGGTCACGCCGTAGAGCAGGAAGGCGGCAAAGCCGTCGGCGGCATCCACGGCGGCCACCGCGGCCGCCTGCGCCGCGTTGAGGGCCGGCAACGCCGCCTGCCGCGGTGCGCCGCCGGCCCGGTCCGGCGCGACGGCGACGACCTCGCCGGCAGCCTGCCAGTCGGCCAGCCAGCGCAGCGCGTCACCCGCGACGTCGCGTACGGCTTCGCGCGATTGCGGCGTGCGCAGCAGCTCGGCGAGCTGGCGCTGCTTCTTCGCCCGCGGCGACAGCCGCGCCAGCAGGGCATCGGCATTGGCGGCCTGCCAGCGCCAGTTCGTCCCGTCGCCGCTCCATGGTCTGGGCTGTCGCAGCGCCGCCGGCAAGGCGGCAGCAAGCACCATGCCCAGCGGTGCGGCGTAGTAGTCGGCGCAGAACCGGCACAGCGCGAGCACGTCGGCCGGCAGCGCGGGCAGGTCGGCGGGCGCGTCGGCGATGTCCTTGAGATTGGGAAAATCGGGCGGGACATCGCCGGCCGCCAGCACGATGCCGGACAGGGTCTGGCGTCCGAACGGCACGATCACCCGCTCGCCGACCCCGGCCGCTCCGGCCGGCGCGCGGTAGTCGAAACAGCGCGGCAAGGGAAGATCAAGAGCGACCGAGAGGTAGACGTACGGCATTCTGGGTTGGTTCAAGACGGAATATTGCCGCTCGAGAAAACTACCCACAAATTATGTGGATAACTTTGTGAACAGCTGCTGCGGATGTGCCCCAAAGCCAGTATCACTCTTGATTCAGCTAGGTTGCACAAATTTTAAACCGAATTCCTATTTCGTTATAAATCAAAGACTTAGCAAAATTATGCGATGCTGAAATATCTGCAGATCGGGCTTGACAAGCCTTGTCGGCCACGGCCTAGCTTTGTTAATAACTTACGTTCAACATCAGCGTAATTTCTGACGGGTTCCGGCTAAAGCCTTGTCATATTTGAGATTTTGCTATGCAACATGACGTTGCCGTGAAAGCTTGTGCACGGTATCGACCAGTGCGGCAACATGCTCGGGCGGGGTGAACTGATTGATGCCGTGGCCGAGGTTGAAGACGTGGCCGCTGCCGTCACCATAGGACGCCAGCAAGCGCCCGACCTCGGCCTCGATCGCCGCCGGTTTGGCAAACAGCGCGTTCGGGTCGAAATTGCCCTGCAGCGCGACCCGGTCGCCAACGCGACGGCGCGCTTCGGCCAGGTCGACGGTCCAGTCGAGGCCGAGTGCATCGCAGCCGGTGCCGGCCAGATCCTCGAGCCACAGCCCGCCACCCTTGGTGAACAGGATCACCGGAACGCGGCGGCCGTCGGCCTCGCGTTTCAGGCCGGCGACGATGCGGCGCATGTAGGCGAGCGAGAATTCCTGATACTTGCCGTAGGCCAGCGCCCCGCCCCAGGTGTCGAAAATCTGCACCGCCTGTGCACCGGCGTCGATCTGCGCATTCAAGTAGGCGGTGACCGTCTGCGCGTTCACCTCGAGGATGTGGTGCAGCAGTTCGGGCCGGTCGTACATCATCGTCTTGATGCGGCGGAAGTCGCTCGAGCTGCCGCCTTCGATCATGTAGCAGGCCAGCGTGAACGGGCTGCCCGAGAAACCGATCAGCGGCACGCGGCCGTCCAGCGCCTTGCGGATCGACGAAACTGCATCGAACACGTACTGCAGCTCGGACAGATCGGGCACCGCCAGCTTGCGGATGTCGGCCTCATGCTGCAGCGGCCGTTCGAACTTCGGTCCCTCGCCTTCGGCGAAGTACAGCCCCAGACCCATCGCGTCGGGGACGGTGAGGATGTCCGAGAACAGGATCGCCGCGTCGAGCGGGAAGCGCTCGAGTGGCTGCAAGGTGACCTCGGTTGCCAGTTCGGTGTTCTTGCACAGCTGCAGGAAGGAGCCGGCCTGCTTGCGCGTCGCGCAGTATTCCGGCAGATAGCGGCCGGCCTGGCGCATCAGCCAGACCGGGGTGTAATCGACAGGCTGACGCAGCAGCGCGCGCAGGAAGGTATCGTTTTGCAGTTGGGTCATGAGTCGTCAATCCCGGATCAGGCAAGCTGCCAGCTGCCGTCGCCGAGTGTTTCCAGATGATGGTTGTGGAAGGTGCGCAGCGTCGAACGGTGGCCGACGCTGACGATGATGCTGTCGGGCAGCCGGTCTTCGACCAGCTGGTACAGAATGGCTTCGTTGGCTTCGTCGAGCGCCGAGCTCGCCTCGTCCATCATCAGCACGGCCGGACGGATGAACAGCGCGCGCGCGAAGGCGATACGCTGCTGCTCGCCGAGGCTGAGGATGTGCGACCAGTTGTCGACGTCGTCGAGCCGGCCGACCAGATGCTCGAGCCGGACCGCGGCGAGCAAGGCGTCGAGTTCGGCGTCATCGCGCAACGGCTGTGCCGGGTAGCACAGCACCTCGCGCAGCGTGCCGAGCGGCAGATACGGCTTCTGCGCCAGGAACAGCACGCCCCGCTCCTTGACGTAGGCCATCTCGCCCTGTGAATACGGCCAGATGCCGGCCAGCGTACGCAGCAGGGTCGATTTGCCGCTGCCCGACGGGCCCTGTACCAGCAGACGATCGCCCGCCTTGAGTTCGAGCTTCAGGTCGGCGAACAGCGGCGTGCCGTCGGGCTTGTGGACGTTCAGGCCGTCGATGCGCAGCCCTTCGGCCGATGTCGCCGGACGCGCAACCGGCAGCGCATCGGCCTTGCTCAGGCTGTCCTCGAAGGTGATCAGCCGGTCGATGATCGCTTTCCAGTTCGCCAGCGACGAAAAACTGCCGATGACGAAGTCGAGCGCGCCGTAAACCTGCCCGAAGGCGCTGTTGATCTGCATCAGCCCGCCAAGCTGGATCTCCTTGGCGAAGTAACGCGGCGCCGCAACGATGATCGGGAAAATGATCGCCAGTTGCCCCCAGAACGACGTGAACCAGATCAGTTTCTTCTGCCGGCGGATCAGCGCCCAGTAATTGGCGACGAAGGCATCGATTCGCGCGCGCAGCGTGCGGGTTTCACCGACTTCGCCGTGATACAGCGCAACCGATTCGGCGTTCTCGCGCACCCGGACGAGGCCGAAACGGAAGTCGGCCTCGCGGCGCTGCTGTTCGAAGTTGAGCTTGACCAGCGGCCGGCCGACCAGCACGGTCACGACCGAGCCGACCAGCGCATAGATCAGCGCAACCCAGACCATGTAGCCGGGAATGTTGAACTCGTGACCGCCGAGCGTGAAATGCAGCGGCCCCGACAGCGTCCACAGGATGGTGACGAAGGAGAAGAACGTCACCAGCGAGTTCATCAGCCCGAGCGCCAGCCCGAGCGTGCTGGTCACGAACATCTGCGTGTCTTCGGCAATCCGCTGGTCCGGGTTGTCGGTCTGGCGGTCGGTCAGCTGCAGGCGGTAATAGCCCTGGTGCTCGAGCCAGCGTCGCGACATGTGCGCGGCAAACCAGCGCCGCCACTTGATCTCGAGCATCTGCTGCAGATAGAAGCGGTAGACGCTGATGAAGATCCAGATCGCCGCCAGCCAGCTGAATTTGACGATCGCCGCCTTGAAGCCGCCGGCATCGAGGTTCTGCAACGTGTTGTAGAAGGTGTTGTACCAGCTGTTGAACAACACGTTCATGTAGACCGAACCGAGGTTCAGCCCGACGACAACGGCGAGCAGGCCGTAGGCCTTCCACTTCTCCTCGCTGGTCCAGAACGGCCTGGCGAGCCGCCAGAACTGCCGGAACAGGTGTCGGACTGTAGGTACATTGGCGGGTGCGGATGCCTGCATCGCGTCGGGGCCTCGGGGCTTAAGCAAAAACGGGCGAGACCGGCTCGCCCGCGGGGATCTGCGTCGTTACGGGCAGGGACGTTGTGTCCAGCCCTTCTGGCCGCGGCGGCACAGCCAGTCCTGCCTGACCGCATCGATCTTCCAGACGTCGTCGAAGCGCAGCGCGAACGCATAGCGCTGCGTGGCGACGGCATCGTCGAGCAGGCCCTGCATTTCGACCTTCAGCGACACATGGTCGGGAATCTCGCCGCCCTTGCCCTGCTGGACGATCGTCAGGTTCCGGTACTCGGACAGCCCGTACTCGTCAGCGATCCGGTCCTTCAGGTAGTCGAACACCACCTCGACCGGCGCATGGCCGGGCTTGCCGGTATAGATCGGCGCAGCGGCCTTCGCCGGCGCATCGGCAGCAAAGGCCGTGCCGCCGAAGCCCAGCGCCACGGCGAGCAGCAATGCGCGCATCAGCCGTTTTCCTTCGCCCACGAATCGCGCAGCGTCACGGTCCGGTTGAACACCGGCTTGCCGCCGGGCTGGTGGTCGTGACTGTCGGTGACGAAATAACCGAGGCGTTCGAACTGGTAGCGCGTTTCCGGCGCCGCATCCTTGACGCAGGCTTCGACATAGCCGGTGACGACCTTGAGCGAGTCGGCATTGATGAACTGCTTGAAGTCGACGTACTGGCCGTCATCGCCGCGCACCGCATCCGGACGCGCCTCGGTGAACAGCCGGTCGTACAGGCGCACTTCGGCCTCGACGGCGTGCTCGGCCGACACCCAGTGGATCACGCCCTTGACCTTGCGGCCGACCGGGTTCTGGCCCAGCGTATCCGGGTCGATCGAGCACTTCAGTTCGACCACCTTGCCGTCGGCATCCCTGACCACGTCATCGCACTTGATCACGTAGCTGTAGCGCAGGCGGACCTCGCCGCCCGGCGTCAGCCGCTGCCATTTCGGCGGCGGCACTTCGGCGAAGTCGTCGCGTTCGATGTAGAGCTCGCGCGCGATCGGCACCAGGCGCTCGCCGAACTCCTCGTGGTGCGGATGGAACGGCGCGCTGCGCGAACCGGTGGTCGCCGGGTCGAAATTGGTCAGCGTCACCTTGATCGGATCGAGCACCGCCATCACGCGCGGGCTGGCTTCTTCCAGCGTCTCGCGCACGGCGCCTTCGAGCGACGAAAAGTCGACGACGTTCGGCGTCTTCGACACGCCGGCGCGCTGCGCGAACAGCCGTACACCCTCGGGGCTGTAGCCGCGGCGGCGCATGCCCGAAATCGTCGGCATGCGCGGATCGTTCCAGCCGGTGACCAGCTTTTCGTCGACGAGTTGCTTGAGCTTGCGCTTCGAGGTGACGACGTAGAGCGTTTCCAGCCGCGAAAACTCGATCTGCTGCGGATGGTTGCCGATGCTGATGTTGTCGAGCACCCAGTCGTACAGCGGCCGGTGGTCTTCGAATTCGAGCGTGCACAGGGAATGCGTTATGCCTTCGATCGCGTCCGAAATGCAGTGCGTGTAGTCGTACATCGGGTAGATGCACCAGTCATTGCCGGTGCGGTGGTGTTCGGCCCGCTTGATCCGGTAGATCACCGGATCGCGCATGTTCAGGTTCGGGCTCTGCATGTCGATCTTCAGCCGCAGCGTCTTGCTGCCGTCGGCGAACTCGCCGGCCTTCATGCGCCGGAACAGGTCGAGGTTTTCCTCGGCCGAGCGCGAGCGGTACGGGCTTTCACGGCCCGGCACCTCGAAGTTGCCGCGGTATTCGCGCATTTCTTCCGGTGTCAGGTCGCAGACAAAGGCCTTGCCGTTCTGGATCAGCTCCTCGGCGTAGTCGTACAGCTGCTGGAAGTAGTTCGATGCATAGCGCGTCTCGCCGCTCCACTCGAAGCCGAGCCAGCGCACGTCATCCTGGATCGCGTGGACGTACTCGTCCTCTTCCTTCTCCGGATTGGTGTCGTCCATGCGCAGGTTGCACAGGCCCTGGTAATCCTGGGCGATGCCGAAATTGACGGTGATCGCCTTGGCGTGGCCGATATGCAGATAGCCGTTGGGCTCGGGCGGAAAACGCGTCTGCACGGCGCTGCGCTTGCCGCTGGCGAGATCGGTATCGATGATGTGGCGGATGAAGTTGCTGACCGGAAGCTCGTTGCTCATGCTCGATGGGGCTGTCGAATGGCTCAAACCACCGATTGTAGCGGAAAGCCCTGCCGGCTTGGATGCGCGGTTTTTACGCCGCCGCCGCCGCGTGCCGGACCCGGACGCCGAACGGCGGAAATCGCCCGGCCCGGATGAGTCTAAGCTGAAGGCAGGGTGCGCGCCCGGCGTGCCGTCGTGTACGAGGAGATCGGCCATGAAAGTAAGCGATTACCCCCACATGCTGACGTCCTACCACAAGGGCTGGGACGAGCTGAAAGCCCGCCATCCGGCCAGCCTGCGGATCCTGCTGTCACTGGTGATTCCGCTGTCGCTGCTGCCGGCGGCGATGATCCTCTACGCCGGCGGCATCAATGGCGCCTACTACGCGCCCGACGCACCGTTCTCGCGCTGGATCGCCGTTTCGGTGATCTTCTTCTGCGCCGAGATCATCACGGTGTCGCTGATGGCGACGGTGATCCGCCAGATCGCCGCGATACGCGACTTCTCGACCGACCGCGACAGCGCCTACCTGCTCGCCGCGCTCGGCGCGGTGCCGCTGTGGTTGTCGGCACTGACGCTGTTCGTGCCGAGCATCGCGTTCAACGCGTTCTGCGGCATGGTCGGACTCGGCGCATCGTTCTGCCTGCTCTATCACGGCGTACCGTCGCTGCTCGGTACCAGCGAGGACATCGAGGCGCAGGACGTCGCCTATCTGGTGATGTCGGTCGGTGCGGCCGCATGGGCGCTGCTGTGCGCGATCGTGCTGGTGCCGCTGTTCTTCTGAGGCTGCACCGGCCATGAAAAAGCGGCCCCCGGGCCGCCTTTTCTTGCTGAGGGAACGCTCAAACGTCCTGTCCCTCGACAATGCCTTCATGGTGCCGGTCCTGCGGCAACGCCAAGTTGAGCACGATCGCCAGCAGGCTCACCAGGCCGACGCCGACGAGGTGCAGATTGCCCAGCTGCAGCGTCAGCCCGCCGACACCGCAAGTCAGCACCACCGAAACGATGACGAGGTTGCGCGGCGCCATCAGGTCGACCTTGGCGTCGATCAGCGTCTTCAGCCCGATCGAGGCGATCGTGCCGAACAGCAGCACCATGATGCCGCCCATCACCGGCAGCGGAATCGACTGCAGGATCGCGTTGAACTTGCCGAAGAACGCCAGCAGCACCGCCAGCACCGCCGCCCAGGTCATGATCACCGGGTTGAAGTTCTTGGTGATCATCAGCGCGCCGGTGACCTCGCCATAGGTCGTGATCGGCGGACCGCCGACGAGGCCGGCAAAGCACACGCCGAGACCGTCGCCGGCCAGCGTCCGGTGCAGGCCGGGCGATGCGGTGTAGTCCTTGCCGGTGACACCGCCGATCGCCATCACGCCACCGATGTGCTCGATCGCCGGCGCGATCGCCACCGGCATCATGAACAGCGCCGCGGCCCAGCTGATTTCCGGCGAAACCACGTGCGGCAGCGCGAACCACGGCGCCGCGGCGATCGGCGCGAAGTCGACGACGCCCATCAGCGCCGCTGCCGCGTAGCCGACGAACACGCCCGACAGGATCGGCACCAGCCGCAGCATGCCGCCGGCGAACACCGCGACGACGATCGTCGTCGCCAGCGAAATCGCCGCCAGCAGGATCGCCGTCTGGTACGGAATCAGCTGCTTGCCGCCGCCCTGGCCCATCGCCATGCCCGACGCTGCAACCGCGACCGACAGGCCGATCACCATGATCACCGGGCCGATCACCACCGGCGGCAACAGCTTGTGGATGAAGGCAATGCCGCGCCAGCGGATCAGCCCGGCAACGAGGAAGTACATGAAACCGGCGGCGAACAGGCCGAACTGCGTTGCCGCCTGGCCCCAGGTCTGGATCGAGAAGATGATCGGGCCGATGAAGGCAAACGACGAACCGAGAAACAGCGGTACCTGCCGTTTGGTCACCACCTGGAACATCAAGGTGCCGATGCCGGCGCCGAGCAGCGCCAGCGCCGGGTTGAGCCCGGTCAGCAGCGGCACCAGCACCAGCGCGCCGAAAGCGACGAACAGGATCTGCGCGCCCGAGATCGCTTGTTTGACAGTAGAGAACATGGTCATCCCTGTGTTGGTTTTATACGGGGGAGCGGCGGGCCGCCGCGGACGCACGAAACGGGCGCCTTCCGGCGCCCGTTTCGGGTTTCAGGCCGCTCAGCGCGTCCCGAAAATCTTGTCGCCGGCGTCGCCGAGACCCGGAATGATGTAGCCCTGCTCGTTCAGGTGCGAATCGAGCGACGCCGCGTAGATCTGCACGTCCGGATGTGCCTCGTTGACGAGCTTGACGCCTTCGGGCGCCGCGACCATGACGATGGCCTTGATCTCCTTGCAGCCCTTGCGCTTGAGCATGTCGATCGTCGCGACCAACGAGCCGCCGGTGGCGAGCATCGGGTCGATGATCAATGCCAGCCGGTCATCCAGATCGCCGACGAATTTCTCGAAATACGGCTCGGGCTGCAGCGTTTCCTCGTTGCGGGCCAGACCGACGACGCTGATCTTGGCCGACGGCACCAGATCGAGCACGCCGTTGAGCATGCCGATGCCGGCGCGCAGGATCGGCACCACGGTCATCTTCTTGCCCTTGATCTGCTGGACGTCGACCGGGCCGCACCAGCCGTCGATGGTCACCGGTTCGAGCGGAAGGTCACGGGTTGCCTCGTACGCCAGCAACCGGGCCAGCTCGTCGGTCAGCATGCGGAACTTGTTGGTGCTGATCTCGGCGGCGCGCAGCAGGGAAAGCTTGTGCTGCACCAGCGGGTGGTCGACGACGTGGATATGCATGGTGAATCTCGACAGATTGAAAGTATGGATTGATTGTATCCGCCCGCAGCGCACGCGCCATTGACGAAACACCAGGGTCGCCGTTCGGCCGCGGCACATGACACGGCCCCCGCCGGCCAGCGACTACCCGGCCCGGACAGAGTCCGGCCTGAACAACGGGCGGCATATAAATAAAGCGACGGGTACGAAAAACCGGCCGCGGACCGTTACCTGAACGTGCCCGAGCTGCGCCGGCGGGAACGCATGCCGCCGATCCGGCCGCCGACGACCGCGACGGGATGGCCTGCAATCCAACAAGCAGGGGCATGATCCGCAACCGGTAGCCGGGTTTTGGTAGAATCGCCGCAGTCTACGTCGGCCGGATCGCGCCGAAAACAGGAATTATGCTCATGCGCTTGCGTCGTCTCTCCCTTGCCCTGCTGCTGCTTGCCGGAACCGCCCAGGCCGGCGACAAGGAAGACATCCAGCAGTTGCTGCAGACGCGCCAGTACGCGCCGGCGCTCGAGCGTGCCGACAAGGTGCTCGCCAAGAATCCGAAAGACCCGCAGATCCGTTTCATGCGCGGGCTGGCGCTGACCGAACTCGGCCGCAGCGACGAAGCGATCAAGTCCTTCGTCAGCCTGTCCGAGGACTACCCGCAACTGCCCGAGCCGTACAACAACCTTGCGGTGCTGTACGCACAGCAAAACCAGTACGAGAAGGCGCGCACCGCGCTGCAGATGGCGATCCAGACCAATCCGAGCTACGCGACCGCACAGGAAAACCTCGGCGACCTGTACGCAAGGCTCGCGTCGCAGGCCTACGACAAGGCCTTGCAACTCGACGGCAACAAGGGGTCGGCGCAGACCAAGCTCAAGCTCGTCAACGAACTCTTCACCCGCAACGCCGTACCGGCCCGGCCGGCTGCTGCGCCGGTAAAGGTCGTACCGACGCCGGTCGCCGTTGCCGCGGCACAGGTCAAGCCGGTCGCGACGCCGAAACCCTCCCCGACACCGGCACCGACCCCTGCTCCGACACCGGCGCCAACGCCGAAGCCCTCTCCGTCGCCGACGCCTGCACCAACCCCGGCTCCGGCACCCAAGGTCGACGCGCGCCAGCAGGACGTCGTTGCCGCAGTCCAGCGCTGGGCACAGGCCTGGGAGCGGCAGAACGTCGGAGGCTATCTGGATTCGTACGCCAGAGACTACGCGCCGGCCGGCCAGAACCATGCCGCCTGGGCGAAGGAGCGCCGCGAGCGCGTGTCGGCACCGAAGTCGATCGAGGTCAAGCTGTCCGACATCCGCGTCGACTTCAGCGACGACAAGACCGCCAAGGTCAGGCTGCGGCAGAGCTACCGTTCTGACCGGCTGACCAGCACCACCGGCAAGACGCTGATTCTGGAAAAGACTGGCGGCGACTGGCTGATCCGAGAAGAACGCTCGGGTCGCTGACAGGCTGAATCGTCATGTCGTCCAAGCTACCCCGGGCGCGCCGCCTCGCCGCCGTCCTTCTGCTGCTGGTGCTGGCACCGGCCGCCCAGCCCAAGTTTGCCGCCCCGCTGCAGCCGCAAGGCCTGCAAGCGCCGTCGCGTGCCGGCAAGGCGGCAAGCGGCTCACCCGAACAGATGATCGTTGCCGCGCTCGACGCGATCGCCGCCGGCCACATGGCCGACGCGCGGGCGACGGTCGACGCGCTGCTGGCCCGCGAACCCGATTACCGGCTCGCCCACCTGCTGTCGGCCGACCTCTACGCGATGCGCAGCGCCCCGCTGCGCGCGATCGGCGGCGCAGCCAGCGGCCCGGCCGACCTGCTCGCAGGCCTGCGCCACGAGGCGCTGGCGCGGCTGAAGGCCAGCCGAAATCCGCCGCCTGCCGATGCACTGCCGGCGAACCTGCTGGTCCTGTCGCCGAAACAGAAGAACGTGGTCATGGTCGAGGCCGATACCTCGCGCGTCTACCTGTTCCGCAACGACCAGGGCGTGCCGCACCGCATCACCGACTTCTACACGACCATCGGCAAGCTCGGTGTCGACAAGTTCAGGGAAGGCGACCAGCGCACACCGCTCGGCGTCTACTTCGTCACCGGCGAAATGCCCCGGGCGCAGCTTGACGCCATGCTCGGCAAGAACGCCGAGCTGTACGGCGTCGGTGCCTGGCCGATCTCGTACCCGAACGAGCTCGACCGCCAGCAGGGCCGCACCGGCCACGGCATCTGGCTCCACGGCGTGCCGTACGACACCTACGCACGCTCGCCGTGGTCGTCGAACGGTTGCGTCGCCCTCGGCAACGAGGACATGCAGACGCTGTCGTCGAACCTGCAGATCGGCGTCACGCCGGTCGTCATCGTCCGCAAGATCAGCTGGCTGCCGCGCAACGCCTGGCAACAGCAGCGCCAGGCCGCGCTCGCGATGATCGAGCAGGGACGTCCGTCACCGGGCGGCCTCAGCGTGTTCGCCGGCGACGTCGCCGCCGAGCAGCGCGTGGCGACGTTCGACGATGCCCAGGCGCCCGGCGGCGTTCGGCGTCAGTACTGGCAACGAAGCGACAACGACTGGCGCGTCATCTGGGACGGCCCGGCCAAGGCCGGCTAGGGAAGCCGGACATGAAAAAAGCCCGTCCGAGGACGGGCTTTTTGCCGGCTGGCGCTTACAGCGTCAAGCCGCCGGTGACCTCGATCGCCGCGCCATTGATGTAGCTGGCTTCGTCGCTGGCCAGGAAGGCGTAGACATTGGCGATTTCCTCGGGCTGCGCCAGACGGCGCATCGGCACACGCTCTTCGAGCGCTGCGATCACCTTCTCGGGCATGCTCTTGAGAATCGGCGTTGCGACAAAGCCCGGGCACACGGCATTGGCACGGATGCCCTTCTTGCCGAGCTCCTTCGCCCAGGTCTTGACGAAGCCGATCACCCCGAACTTGCTCGCTGCGTAGTTGGTCTGGCCGAAGTTGCCGTAGATGCCGACGACCGACGAGGCGTTGAGGATCACGCCACCGCCCTGTGCGACCATGGTCTCGACCACTGCGCGGGTGCAGTTGTAGACACCCTTGAGATTGATGTCGATCACCTGGTCGAACTGCTCGTCGGTCATCTTCACCAGCTGCGCGTCAAGCACGATGCCGGCGTTGTTCACCAGCACGTCGATCCGGCCGAAGCTGTCCTTGACGCCAGCGACCATCCCGGCGATCTGCTCGCGGTTGGTCACGTCGACGAGATAACCGCGCGCCTGCGCACCGCCGGCAACCAGCTCGGACACGACATCGTCGACCCCCTGCTGGTTGACGTCGCAGACCGCGACGCTCGCCCCTTCGGCGGCGAACTTCTTCGCCGTCGCATAGCCGATCCCACTGGCGCCACCGGTGATGATGGCTACCTTGCCCTTCAGTCTCATCTTACTCACCTCTTGCATCGCAAAATCATCCCGCTTCCGGGTTCACGGCTGCAGGATAGCCAGTATTGTGCATTGCAACAACAGGAGAAATGCCGGCCGGCGTGGCGGTCAGGCGGACGGCGCCCTGCCTGGCGGAACCGCGTTGTACTGGTCGATCAGCGTGCGGCAGTCGACGATGCGCAGATCGTTGTCGCGCGCGAACGTCATGATGAACTCGAACACGCGCGGGTCGATTTTCTCGAGCTGCTTGTCGACGGCAACGCAGCGGATGTTTTCGTGCACCATCGGCCGGACGTAGGGTGCATACGAGAGCTTCTGATCGAAACCGAAGGTCGAGAGTATCCCCGAAAGCCGTTCCGCCCAGTCGCTGGGCCGGAACTCCCGGCCGCTGCTGGTGATGCCCTGGATGATGATTTCGTATGGATTACAGATCATTGGCGTTCAGCTGAATGGAGATACAGGGTATTTCGCGCAAGCATTGCTCGGGGCGAATTGTACCACCGCGCGCCAGCGAACGAACGCGTCCGGCCATCCGGTTCTCCCCCAAGGCGGGCCGGCGATCTTGCCAGTCACGGGCAAACCGCTGAATAATGACCGTTTTATCAGAAAAAACGCGCGCGATTGCTCGCGACGACAAAGGCCTGCCGATGCGTCACTACCTGCAATTTTCCGACTTCACCCGCGACGAGTACGACTACCTGTTCGCGCGGACCAAGATCATCAAGGATCGCCTGAAAGCCGGCGAGCTGTACCAGCCCTTTGTCGGCAAGGTACTGGGGATGATCTTCGAGAAGTCGTCGACGCGCACCCGCGTGTCGTTCGAGGCAGGCATGGCACAGTTCGGCGGCCACGCCATGTTCATGCAGAGCAAGGATACGCAGCTCGGCCGCGGCGAGCCGATCGAGGACGTCGCGCAGGTCATCAGCCGGATGGTCAACATCGTCATGGTGCGCACCTACGAGCAGAGCATCATCGAGCGCTTTGCCGAGAATTCGCAGGTGCCGGTGATCAACGGCCTGACCAACGAGTACCACCCGTGCCAGATCATGGCCGACATCTACACCTATATCGAGCGCTTCGGCTCGATCGAGGGCAAGACGGTTGCGTGGATCGGCGACAGCAACAACGTCAGCCGCACCTGGCTGCAGGCGGCCAAGGTCTTCAACTTCAAGCTCAACCTCGCCTGCCCGCGCGGCTACGAGATGACCGTGCTCGATGGCCAGACCTATGGCAGCGACATTTTCGAGCAGTTCCATGACCCCTACCAGGCCGCGCGCGACGCAGACATCGTCGCCACCGACGTCAGCGTGTCGATGGGCTACGAGCGCGAGACGCTGCAGCGCAAGAAGGACTTCATCAACTACAAGGTATCGGAAAAGCTGTTGATGCAGGCCAAGGCCAACGCCCTGTTCATGCACTGCCTGCCGGCGCACCGCGGCGAGGAAGTCGACCCCGAGGTGATCGACGGCCCGCAATCGGTCGTCTGGGACGAGGCCGAGAACCGCATGCACACGCAGAAGGCCGTGATCGAATACCTGCTGCTGGGCAGGATCGAGGACTGATCGGGCATGTCGATTCTGGGCATCACCGACATCGCGACCTATCTGGTCGGCACCGTGGCCATCATCCTGATGCCGGGGCCGAACTCGCTGTTCGCGCTGTCGGTCGCCGCCAAGCGTGGCCCGCGTGCCGGCTTTGCCGCCGCCGCCGGCATCGTCACCGGCGACTTCGTGCTGATGCTTGCCGCGGCGCTCGGCGTCGCGTCGCTGATGAAAGCCTATCCGGTCGCGTTCGACGTCGTCCGCTACGCCGGCGCGGCATACCTGGGCTGGCTCGGCCTCAAGCTGGTGTTCGGCCGCCGCCGCAGAGAAACGACGCAGGTCGACGTGCCGGCGCAACATATCTACAAGCAGGCGCTGTCGATCTCGCTGGTCAACGTCAAGGCCATCCTGTTCTGCATGGCGTTCTTCCCGCAGTTTGTCGACCCGTCCTACCCGCACGTCGCGGTGACCTTCGTCGCACTCGGGCTGATCGTCCAGCTCACCAGCATCAGCTACCTGACGCTGCTGATCCTTGCCGGCTCGCGCATCGCGCAGCGGCTGGCGCGACGACGATGGATCGCGCCGCTGCTGAACCGGTTCACCGGCCTGCTGTTCGTCAGCTTCGGCGCCAAGCTTGCACTGGGGCGCTGACGCCGCCCCTTCTTTATCGTGATTGCGTCGCCGCAGTCACCTGCTTCACCCTCACCGACCGGGGAATTCCATGTCTGATGTAAAGAAAGTCGTCCTCGCCTATTCGGGCGGCCTGGACACGTCCGTGATCCTGAAGTGGCTTCAGGACACCTATCAATGCGAGGTCGTGACCTTCACCGCCGACCTCGGCCAGGGCGAAGAGCTGGAGCCGGCACGCCAGAAGGCGCTGAAGTTCGGCATCAAGCCGGAAAACATCTATATCGACGACGTCCGCGAAGAGTTCGTCCGCGACTTCGTGTTCCCGATGTTCCGCGCCAACGCGCTGTACGAAGGCGAGTACCTGCTCGGCACGTCGATCGCCCGGCCGCTGATCGCCAAGCGCCTGATCGAGATCGCCCGCGACACCAAGGCTGATGCGATCAGCCACGGCGCCACCGGCAAGGGCAACGATCAGGTCCGTTTCGAGCTCGGCGCCTACGCGCTGATGCCGGAAGTCAAGGTGATCGCACCGTGGCGCGAATGGGATCTGCTGAGCCGCGAAAAGCTGATGGCCTATGCCGAAGCCAACGGCATCGAAGTCGACATGAAGCACAAGAACGGCGGCGCACCGTACTCGATGGACGCCAACCTGCTGCACATCAGCTTCGAAGGCCGTCACCTCGAAGACCCGAAGGCCGAGGCCGAAGAGTCGATGTGGCGCTGGACTGTGTCGCCGGAAGCGGCGCCGGATGCCGCCGAATTCGTCGATCTCGAGTTCGAGAACGGTGACGTCGTCGCCATCAACGGCACGCGTCTGAAGGCGCACGAAGTGCTGGCCAAGCTCAATGAATTGGGCGGCAAGCACGGCATCGGCCGGCTCGACCTGGTCGAGAACCGCTATGTCGGCATGAAGAGCCGCGGCTGCTACGAAACGCCGGGCGGCACCATTCTGCTCAAGGCGCATCGCGGCATCGAGTCGATCACGCTCGACCGTGAAGTGGCGCACCTGAAGGACGACCTGATGCCGCGTTACGCCAGCCTGGTGTACAACGGCTACTGGTGGGCGCCGGAACGCGTCGCGCTGCAGACGCTGATCGACCATACCCAGAAGAACGTCAACGGCTGGGTCCGCGTCAAGCTGTACAAGGGTAGCGTTTCGGTTGTCGCGCGCGACTCGAAGGACACGCTGTTCGACCAGACGATCGCAACCTTCGACGACGACGGCGGCGCCTACAATCAGGCCGACGCCGGCGGCTTCATCAAGCTGAACGCGCTGCGCCTGCGCATCGCCGGCAAGAAAGGCCGATAAACTTGCTGCGCAGCCCAATGGCGGCGTTGCGTGCGCTCATCGTCGGGCCGTACTTCCGGTACTGTCCCGTCGATGCGCTGCGCGGCGCCTTGCCATTGTGCCGCTCGCTGCGTTTCTCCGATTGTTCCTAGACAACGAATCCGATGCTCGAAGCCTTCCTGAACATGGACGAAGAGACGTTCACCACGCTCTCGGTGACCATCCTCTGCACGGCGCTGATCGCCTATATGTGCTTCATCATCTACAAGCTGGCCAAGGACTCCAAGGCCGGCCGCTACGGCACCATCGTGCTCGCCTTCGTGCTCGGCTTCGGCATGTTCGGTTTCATCGTCAAGACGGTGCTGACCGAAGTCCTGCAAAAATAACCTCCAAGGAGTTGTCCGTGTCCCAGTTCGACAATGTCGCCGTCGTCAAGAAAGCCAATGTCTACTTCGACGGCAAGTGCGTCTCGCACACCATCATCCTGTCCGACGGCAGCAAGAAGACCGTCGGCGTGATCCTGCCCGGCACCTATACCTTCAACACCGGCGCGCCGGAGCTGATGGAAATCGAAGACGGCCATTGCGTCGTCAAGGTCGCCGGCAGCGCGCATCCGGTCGAGGTCATCGGTGGCCAGGCGTTCAACGTGCCGGGCAACTCGAGCTTCGACATCGAGGTCACCGAGACGCTGCACTACGTCTGCCACTTCGACTGAGCCAGACCCGGGCGGCGCAGGCCGCCCTTTCCACTTTCAGCCCGTCAGAGAAATACCATGCCGTCATTTGATATCACCTCCGAAGTCGATATGGTCGCGATGAAGAACGCGATCGACATCGCCGAGCGTGCGATCGTCAACCGCTACGACTTCAAGGGCACCAGCGCCAAGGTCGAACTGAACGAGAAGGAAGAAACGATCACGCTGTACGGCGATTCGGACTTCCAGCTCGACCAGATCAAGGAACTGCTGTTCCCGGCGCTGGAAAAGAAGGAGCCCGACAGCAGCAAGCGCCTCGATGCCGCCGACGTGCAGAAGGTCTCCGGCAACAAGGTCAAGCAGGTGCTGAAGATCAAGGCCGGTATCGACCAGGAGCTGGCGAAGAAGATCATCAAGTTGATCAAGGACGCCAAGCTCAAGGTGCAGACCGCGATCCAGGGCGATGCGGTCCGCGTGACCGGCGCCAAGCGCGACACGCTGCAGGAAGTGATCGCGCTGATGCGCAAGTCGATCACCGACTTCCCGCTGCAGTACCAGAACTTCCGCGACTGATTCTAGCCGCGATGCGCGCCGCCATCCTGCGCTGGTCCAGCCGCCAGTCCCTGCTGACCGGTGGCATCACCGTGCTGTTTGCGCTCGGGCTGATCCTGATCATCAGCCTGCAGATCAACAGCTCGTACCGCACCGAGGTCCAGCGTGCACGTGACGAGGCGCAAAATCTCGCCGGCGTGCTCGAGGGCCAGCTGGGCTCGGCGCTGCGCGAGGTCAATCTGGTGCTCAACGGGCTGGTACAGCGGCTCGACCCCGCCGACCTGGCCAGCGCCGAACTGGGCGAGGAGCGCAACAAGGTCGTCCAGGGCCTGTTGCTCGATCAGTTGGCACAAATCCGCCAGGCCGACAATCTGGCGGTATTCAACCCGGCGGTCACGATGACGCACCGGGCGCTGGATGTCCCCGGCAGCGGCATGCCGCTCAGGCCGGACGATCTGGTGCGGATGATCAACAATCCGTTCGTCGAATACGACTATGCCCGCCTGAACGGCAACGGCGGTTCGCAACGCCCCGGGCTGGTCGTCGTCCGCCGGGTCGAACCCGTCCCCGGCCGGCTCGACGGCTGGATCGCCGCGTCGATCACGACGCAGTATTTCGATCGTGTGCTCGGCACGCTGACGCTCGGCCAGCAAGGTGTCGCCATGCTCGTCGACGAACGCCTCGGCGTCGTCGCCAGCCATCCCGCCGGCCTGCCCACCGGTTTCGAAGCCGACGCCGCCACGCTGCGGGGGCTGCGCGACGGTTCCCTGCACGGCATTCAGCTGCGGCAGACCCGGATCGACGGCATCACCCGCCAGACCGCCTACCAGCAGATCGACAACACGCCGTTCTTCATCGCCATCAGCCTGTCGTCGGGCGACTATCTGGCGCGCTGGCACGCCGAAACGCGCTACTACCTCGGCGGCGCACTGCTGCTGCTGTCGATGGCGCTGCTGATGACCTATTTCTTCTGGCAGTCACGCCAACTGTCCGAACACCTGCGCCACAAGGAAAAGCGCCTGGACGCGAGCGAATCGCGCTTCCGGCAGATGATCGAGACGACGCCGGTCGCACTGGTACTGAGCCGCCCGGGCGACCATTTCATCACCTACATCAACCAGCAGGCGGCGCAGATGTTCGGCCTGCCGCAGGCGGCTGCGCTGTCGATGCGCGTATTCCAGCTGTACCAGGACCGGCTCGACTTCCTCAACCAGCTCGACGAAGTCCGCCAGGGGCTGCCGGTCCGCAATCTCGAGGTGCGGCTGCGGCGCCACAACGGCGAGACCTTCTGGGGCCACCTGTCGATGACGCTGGCGACCGGCAGCACCGCCGGCGCAACGCTGTTGATCGGCATCACCGACATCACCCAGCAAAAGGTGCTGGAAGCCGAGCTGCAGCGCCGGGCGACCACCGATGGACTTTCGGGCCTCGCCAACCGCAATCATTTCATGGAGGTGTCGGGCCACGAGCTGGCGCGCGCACAGCGTTACGGCCGGCCGCTGACGCTGATGATGATCGACATCGACCACTTCAAGCGCATCAATGACGAGTACGGCCACGATGCCGGGGACGCGGCGATCCGCGCGATCGCGATGCTGTGCCGTAGCACACTGCGCGACACCGACGTGATCGGCCGGCTCGGCGGCGAGGAGTTCGCCGCGCTGCTGCCGGAAACGTCGATGACGATGGCCGCCGCCGTCGCCGAAAGGCTGCGCGCGCGCATCGAGGCGTACGAGCTGCACACGCCGGGGGGCGACGTACTGCGCTTTACGACCAGCATCGGCATCACCGCCCTGAGCGCGGACGACACCCTGATCGACCCGCTGCTCAAACGCGCCGATCTGGCGCTCTATCAGGCCAAACACACCGGCCGCAACCGGGTCTGCCAGCACAACGTCGACACGATCAGCCCTTGATCGTGGTCAAGACGGCCTGACGACCCGGTTGGCATATTGAAGCTTCCACCAAGGAGCTTCATCATGGAAAACACCCCGCTGCAAGCGCTGTTCACGTCGGATATCGGCCTGCTCAGCCTCTTCACCATCGTCTTCATCTGCGGGATGGCCGGCTACCTGTTCTGGTTCGTCCGCCGCAACGTGCTGAACGCCGAAGCGTCCGAACGGACGACCGGGCCGGACGACCAGACCGCTCAGTCGAACGGCAGCTCGATCAGGTAGAAGTGCTCGCGGCTTTCACCGGCGCGCTGCCCTTCCCAGCGCACCAGCGAACCGACCGGCGGCGTGCCCTGCTTGAGAACCAGCGGGCATTCATCCGCCTCGGGACCGCTGACGAGGCGGATCCCGCCGAAGTAGTCGAGCGATGCCAGCATCGACGCCGACACCTCGCCGGCGATGCATCCGGGAGCCTGGTCCGCCAGATTCAGCCGTAGCGACGCGACGACATCGCGGTAGCTCTTCGATGCATCGAGCCAGGGTTGCCACAAGCCGATCAGCACCCCCCACACCAGCGTGACGCCGCAGGCCCAGTTGGTCACCGCCTGCCGTCCCAGCGGGCGCTTGCGCGCCAGCACCCAGCACCAGACCACCGTGATCGTGATGCTGAACAGCAGGCCGCCCCAGCGCCAGGACAGCTGGTAGGCCGGGCTCGCCGCCTGCAGTGCACTTGCCCAACTGGCCGGGCTGCCGCCATGCAGCACCAGCCAGCCCAGCCACAGCAGGCCGCCACCGAGACCGAAGGTCATCACGCCGAACCAGTTGAGCGCCGCCGCCGCGCCACGACGCAGGGTATCGATGCCGGCGCCGGCGAGCAGCGCCAGCGGCGGCAGCATCACCAGCAGATCGGACTCGCGCGTATCGCCGGCCAGCATCAGCCAGAGCAGGCCCAGCCCCGCCATCAGCAAGGGCAGCAGCAACTTCGGCTGTGACAGCAGCTCGGCACGGTTGACCCAGAGCCCCCAGCACGCCAGCGGCAGCGCCGGCCAGGCGAACCACGGCAGGACCGACAATACATAACTCGCACCGCTGAACCAGGCGACATGGCCGAAGCCGTCATACGGCCCGAGCGCAAACAGCCGGTACCAGTGCTGGAAGGCTGCCGCATCGAAATGGGCCAGGTCGATCAGCCAGATTGCGCCGATCGGCAGCGCGACGACCAGCGCGGCCAGCAACGTCACCAGATACGCGGGGCGCCGCCACGGACCGACAAGGCCCAGTGCGACGGCGGTCAGCAGCGCCAGGCCGAACTGTGCCAGATTGGTCCCGGCCAGCAGCACCAGCCAGACGAGGCCGAGCAGCAGCCCGGCAAACAGCGGCTGCCGGCGGGCATAGGCCAGTGCATACGCCAGCCACGCGAACGCGGTCAGCGTCAGCACCGGCGGCGCCAGATGATGCCCCCAGACCACGAGACCGATCGAACCGATCAGGATCATCACGCAGACCCGGCCCTGGCGGCGGCCGAACAGCTCGCGCCCCGCCAGCCCGACACCCCACATCGCCAAGGCGGTCCAGAGGCCGGTGACCAGGCGCGCGGCGTCGTGCACCGGCATGCCGAGCTTGCCGAGCGGCCACGCCAGCAGCGCCCCGCTCCAGTAGTAGAGCGGCCCGGCCAGCAGGTAAGGCTGCTCGCCGAAGAACGGCAGCGACCAGTGCTGGCCGGACAGGAAACGGCCGATCACCGCCGCGGTTTCAAGCTCGCCCGGCTTCCACGGATCGTGCCCGACCAGGCCGGGCAGCACCCAGAACACGCACAGCAACAGCAGCAGCCAGGGTTTGTCGAACGGTTGTGCCGGCGTTTCACGCTCGGAAGGCGGCAGGTAAGTCAGCATACGGTCACGGACTGGAACGGGATGAAGGAGAATAAAGGATGGCGATGCCCCCAGGGGCACCTCCTGGCCGGCACAGTGCAACACTGCCAGCAGGATTAGTTAGCCACTCTAAACGCAGAAGACAAAAAAGGCAGCCGTAAAGCTGCCTTTTTTGTCTGACCGGGTTCCGGCTTACTTGCTGTACATCGCGTACTTGTTGCGGAACTTCTCGATACGGCCGGCGGTGTCGACGATCTTCTGCTTGCCGGTGTAGAACGGATGCGATTCCGACGACACGTCCAGACGCACGACCGGGTAGTCCTTGCCGTCGGTCCACTTCATGGTTTCGCCGCCCTTCGGCTTCATGGTCGAACGGGTCAGAAATTTGAAGTCAACGCTCGCGTCGAAGAAGATGACTTCGTTGTATTCGGGATGGAGATCGGCTTTCATGGTTTTTCCTAGGGTTTGCGCGCCGGGATTGTGCCGGCGCAAGACGCAGCATTATTCCAGATCGCGCCGCAGGCGGCAAGACCGGGCTTAGCGGCGCATCGAATCGAAGAAGTCGTTGTTCGTCTTCGTCGCCTTGATCTTGTCGAGCAGGAATTCCATCGCCTCGAGATCGTCCATCGGGTACAGCAGCTTGCGCAGCACCCAGATCTTCTGCAACTGTTCCTGCGGAATCAGCAGCTCTTCGCGACGGGTACCCGAACGGTTGATGTTGATCGCCGGGAACTGGCGCTTCTCGGCCATCCGGCGGTCGAGATGGATCTCGTTGTTGCCGGTGCCCTTGAATTCCTCGTAGATCACGTCGTCCATGCGCGAACCGGTGTCGATCAGCGCGGTGGCAATGATGGTCAGGCTGCCGCCTTCCTCGATGTTGCGTGCCGCGCCGAAGAAGCGCTTCGGCCGCTGCAGCGCGTTGGCATCGACACCACCGGTCAGCACCTTGCCCGACGCGGGGACGACGGTGTTGTACGCACGCGCCAGCCGGGTGATCGAGTCGAGCAGGATGACGACATCCTTCTTGTGCTCGACCAGGCGCTTGGCCTTTTCGATCACCATTTCGGCGACCTGGACGTGACGCGTGGCCGGCTCGTCGAAGGTCGAACTGATCACTTCGCCGCGCACCGAACGCGTCATTTCGGTCACTTCTTCGGGGCGCTCGTCGATCAGCAGCACGATCAGTTCGACGTCCGGATGATTGGCGGTGATCGCATGCGCGATGTTCTGCAGCATCACCGTCTTGCCGGTCTTCGGCGGCGCGACCAGCAGCGCGCGCTGGCCCTTGCCGATCGGCGCGATCAGGTCGATCACCCGGCCGGTGATGTTTTCTTCGGCCTTGATCGCCCGCTCGAGGTTGAGGCGCTTGTTCGGGAACAGCGGCGTCAGGTTCTCGAACAGGATCTTGTTCTTGGAGACTTCCGGCGGCTCGCCGTTGATCTTGTCGACCTTCACCAGCGCGACGTAGCGCTCGCCTTCCTTCGGCGTGCGGATTTCGCCTTCGACGCTGTCGCCGGTATGCAGGTTGAAGCGGCGAATCTGGCTCGGGCTGACGTAGATGTCATCCGGGCCGGCCAGATAGCTGGTATCCGGGCTGCGCAGGAAGCCGAAGCCGTCCGGCAGCACTTCCAGCGTGCCGTCGCCGAAGATGGTCTCGCCCTTCTTGGCCTGATTTTTCAGCAGGGCGAAAATCAGGTCTTGCTTGCGCAAGCGGTTGGCACCGTCGATCTCGAACTTGGTGGCCATTTCGACCAGTTCGGTAACGTGCAAGGGCTTCAGTTCGGACAAATGCATAGCGGGGCCGATGTAATAAGGGCTGAGGGATCAGGGACTGGCTGCGGGAACGGTCTGCGCGGGAGAACCCCGGCGCAAAGAATAGTTGTAAGCGTATATGCCTACAAAACGAAATGTCAAGGCGGGTGATCCACCGATCACCCGCCCTGGGCCAGCCGACGCGGTCGGCGGGCCGGTATTACAGATTGCTGTCGAGGAAGGCGGTCAGTTGCGACTTCGACAGCGCGCCGACCTTGGTCGCCTTCACTTCGCCGCCGACAAACAGCATCAGGGTCGGAATGCCGCGGATGCCGAACTTCGGCGGCGTAGCCTGGTTTTCGTCGATGTTGAGCTTGGCGATCTTGAGCTTGCCCGCGTACTCGCCGGCGACTTCGTCGAGGATCGGGGCGATCATCTTGCAAGGACCGCACCATTCGGCCCAGTAGTCGACGAGGACCGGGGTCTGTGCCTGCAGCACGTCGGCGTCGAAGCTGGCGTCGGTAACTTGCACGATATGTTCGCTCATGAAAAATCTCCGCTGGTAGTGTTGGTCGATCGATGTGCCGCCAGTGCGACTTCACCGATTCAATGGGGCCATTTTATCGTCATTCAACCGGGCGACGGGAAAAACGATTCAATCACCGCGATAGCCGCAGGCTTGATGCTTACAGCGCGGCGCCGACGGCATCGGCCAGCCGGTCGACCGCGGTGACGGTCATGCCGTCGATGGGCTGGCGCGGCCGGTTGGCCTTGGGGACGATCGCGTGGGTAAAGCCGAGCTTGGCCGCTTCGCGCAGCCGCTCCTGGCCGCGCTGCACCGGCCTCACCTCGCCGGCGAGGCCGACTTCGCCGAATACGACGAGCTTGGCCGGCAGCGGCCGGTCCTTGAGACTGGAGACGATGGCGAGCAGCATCGCCAGGTCGGCCGCCGGCTCGCTGATCCGCACGCCGCCGACGGCGTTGATGAACACGTCCTGGTCGAAAGCGGCGATGCCGGCGTGCCGGTGCAGCACCGCCAGCAGCAGGGCGAGCCGGTTCTGCTCGACGCCGACCGCCAGCCGCCGCGCCTGCGGCGCATGCGCGTCGTCGACCAGCGCCTGCACCTCGACCAGCATCGGCCGCGAACCTTCCTGCGTGACCAGCACGCACGAGCCCGATACCGGCTCCTTGTGCTGGCTGAGGAACAGCGCCGACGGGTTGGTGACCTCCTTGAGCCCTTTGTCGGTCATCGCGAACACGCCGAGTTCGTTGACCGCGCCGAAACGGTTCTTGATCGCCCGGAT
Source organism: Jeongeupia sp. USM3 (assembly GCF_001808185.1). Lineage (NCBI taxonomy): Bacteria > Pseudomonadati > Pseudomonadota > Betaproteobacteria > Neisseriales > Chitinibacteraceae > Jeongeupia > Jeongeupia sp. USM3. The sequence continues at coordinate 1,018,471 of NZ_CP017668.1, forward strand.
CAGCCGGAAACTCGAGTGCGTATCGCCCTCGAAGTACAGCACCGCGTCGACGATGTGCTCGAGCACGCGCGGCCCGGCCAGCGCGCCCTCCTTGGTCACGTGGCCAACGAGCAGGATGGTCGTGCCGTGGCGCTTGGCAAAACGCGTCAGCTGCGCCGCACATTCGCGCACCTGCGCGACGCTGCCCGGCGCACTGGTCAGCGCCTCGGTGTACATGGTCTGGATCGAGTCGATGACGACGACCTGCGGTTTTTCGCGGTCGAGCATGGTCAGGATGCGCTCGAGGCCGATCTCGGCGAACAGCGACAGCGGCGCGTCGGCCAGATCGAGCCGCTTGGCACGCAGCGCGATCTGCTGCGCCGATTCCTCGCCCGAGACGTAGAGCACCCGGGCCGAATCGGCGAGCCGGGTCAGCGCCTGCAGCAGCAGCGTCGACTTGCCGATGCCGGGATCGCCACCGATCAGCACCACGCCACCGGGCACCAGGCCGCCGCCGAGCACACGGTCGAGCTCGGCAATGCCGGTCGGCGTGCGCGGCAAGGCTTCGGCATCGACATCGGCCAGCCGCCTGACCTGGCCGTCGGCGGCGAGCGCGGCAAAGCGGTTGCCGCTGCTGCCCGGCTTGGTTTCGGCAACGGTTTCGGTCAGCGTGTTCCACTCGCCGCAGCCCGGGCACTGGCCCTGCCATTTCGGCGAGAGCGCGCCGCAGGCACTGCAGCTAAAGACGGATTTTTCCTTGGCCATGATGATTTCGTAGTCGAACGATCGATCGCCATTCTAGCAGCCGTAATGCAAGCGGCCCGCGTTCGCGGGCCGGCCATGCAAAACCTACCTCGGTAGGCGAGCGAGCCAGAGCGGTTCGTTCTCGCCCGAAGCGAGGGCGCCCGCCGGAAGTCCCCTTGCGGGGGTCCGAGCATCGGACGGGGACGAAATGCGCCGGCGCAGCCGCCTAAGAGCGGCGAACAAAACCCAGTGCAACGGTGCTGGCAAGGCATACGACAAGTAAGTACAACGCCGCCAGCAGGGTTCTGTCAGCCGCGCCAATGAGGCAGGTTGGTCAGAGGTATTTGAACAGGCTCATTCCCTGCACCTTCGAGAACGTCGCCCGTGCCGCGTCGAGCAGCGTCTGCGTCATCGCGAAATCGCTGATCGCCTTGGTGTAGTCGAGGTCCTGCAGGCCGGACAGCGTCTGGCTGTACTGCAGCGCCAGATCGTCGTTGGTATCGCGGACCGACTCGGTTTCCTTCATCCGCGCGCCGATCGACGCCTGCGTCGACAGCACGTTGTCGAGCGCGCTCGAGAGATGGCCGATCACCCGGCCGAGCCCGGTCTGGTAGGTGGCCTTCGAGTTCTCGTCGAACTGCGGCGCGCCGAGTATGTTGGAGAAATCCGCGAGCATCGAGAACATGTCCTGATTGACCGACGGCTTGACGCTGAAGCTGTCGCCGTTGGCCGGCACGCCCTTGACCGAGATCGACACGCCGGCGTCCCAGGCTGCGCCGGCCGGATCGGTCGGCAGGCGCTTGAACTCGATCGTGCCGCCGGCGTTGTACGCGCGCGGCCCGGTGCGGGCGCCGCCGGCGTAGTCGTAGCCGTCGATCATCGACCGGTTGTAGTTGGCGTTAGGCGAACCATTGGCCAGCGTCGCACGGTTGTCGACGATGTCGTACGTCGTCGCGCCGCCTGCGGCAACGCTGAACGACACCTTGTAGTCCTGGCTGGCGGCCGCCCATTGCTGCAGGTTGGTCACCGAGCCGATGTCGATCGTCCCCGAGCCGGTATTGCCCGCGGCGGCGCCGGTCTGGAACGTGCCGTTGCCGTTCTTGACCGAGCCGAAGATCGCGCTGCCCGAGTCGGAAATCGGCAGGTTGCGCGACGAGGAAATCTGCACCAGCCGCTGGCCCTCGTCGCCGAGATACTGGACGTTGCCGAAGCTCGATTCCGAGAACGGCTTGGTGCTGCCGCTGAAACCGGAGAACAGGTACTGGCCGGTGCCGTCGGTGGTGTTGGCAAGCCCCATCAGCTCTTCGTAGCGCGACTTCAGCTCGACATTGACCGACTGGAGGTCGGCCGGGCTCAAGGCGGGGTTGCCGGCCTGGATCGCCAGTTGCTGGACGTTCTGCACCAGTTCGACGACCTGCTGCAGCGTCGATTCGGTCAGCCCCAGCGCCGAATCGACCGCCTTGCTGTTGACGCTGTACTGCGCATTGACCGACTGCGCCTGGTTGACCGACAGCGCGCGTGCCGCGCCGATCGGGTCGTCCGACGGCGTCAGGATGCGCCGGCCGGTCGAGAGCTGGCTCTGCAGCCGGGCCTGCTGCGACTGCTGCGTCTGCATGCCGCGGTTGCTCAGGGCATAAAGCGTGCTGGTTGCGACACGAATGGCCATCTTGTTCTACCTCGCCTTCTTCGCCTAATTGGCGATCTGCAGGATGCTCTGAAAAGCCTCCTGCGCAATCTGGATGACTTTGCTGGCGGCCTGGTAGGCCTGCTGGTAACGCAGCAGGTTGGCCGCCTCCTCGTCGAGGTTGACGCCGGACACCGACGCCCGCGCATCCTCGGCCTGGCTGAGCACGGTGTCCTGTGCGCCGGCCATGATCTTGGCGTCGTTGGTCTGCACGCCGACCCTGGAAACCATCTGGCCGTACGCGTCCTGGAAGCTGACCGAGCCGTTGTTCATCAGCTTCTGCGTCTGCAGTGCGGCCATCGCCAGTGCGTTGCGGCCGTCGGCGTCGCCCTTGGGGTTCGGACCGATATTGACGACATCGCCGGCGGCCGGCGTGCCGTCGAGTTTCATCGTCCAGCCGTTGGTCGACACCGTCATCCCCGGCGTGTACGCCTGCGGCGCGCTGGTGGTACCGGCAACGGTATCGGTGATCGTGAAGCTGGTCGGCGAGGTGAAGTTGATCGTCACCGGGTTCTGCAGCGTCGCACCGGGCTTCCAGGTCGCGTCGGTGACCGGCACCGTCGCCGTCGGCTGGGTGTACGTCAGCGAACCGGTATTGGTTTTCGGCGCCGCAGCGACGACCGGGCCGGCGGCGGCAACGCGGTTCGGATCGGTCATGCCGACCGACAGCCCGCGGATGAAGCCGTCGGTCGGCACGATATTGAAACGGTCGCCGGCGTTCATCGTGCCGCTGGAGATCGACAACTTGATGCCGTCGACGACCGGGCCGGCGGCCATCTGCGCCGCCGTGAACACGGTTTTCTGCTTGTCCGACTGCCTGGTAAGCACGTAGTCGCTGCCGTCGAAGGCCAGCTCGTAATTGCTCGCTGTCAGTTTACCGACGTCGGCGACATAGCCGCCGATCTGCGCATTGCCGGTGTTGACGCTGTTGGCGAACACGGCACCGAGCGCCGGCGCGCCGGATGCCGGGTCGAGCTTGAAGCCGAACATCGACGTGCCGAGCGCACCGGTCAGGTCGACACCGGCGCGTTGCTGCGTGTTGATCGACTGCGCCGTCGCCATGGCGATCTGGTTCAGCGACGACTGTGCGGTATCGAGCGTCTTGCTGCGGAAATCGAGCAGGCCCTGCAGCTTGCCGCCGGTCAACTGGCTCTCGGGCAGGAAGACCGTGCTGTTGTTCTGCTGGTAGACGACGGACAGGCGGCGCGGATCGCTCGGCGATGGGGCAACGCCGAGCTCGAACGGCTGGTTGCCGACGACGAGGCTCTGGCCATTACCGATAAAGACATTGATCGAGCCGTCCTGCTGCGTCGTCGCCGTCGCTTTCACATAGGTATTGAGCTGCTTGACCAGCTCGTCGCGCTGGTCGAGCAGGTCGTTGGGCGGATGGCCGGCACCGCCCTGTACGGCGATCTGGTTGTTGAGTTCGGCGATCTGCTTGGAGATCGCGTTGATGCTGCTCGTCGCGTTGGTCAGTTCGCCGTTGAGGTTGTCGCGCAGCTCGGTCAGCCGCTGTTCGAACACCTGGAAACGGTTGACGAGGCTCTGCGCCGACGACAGCAGCGCCTGGCGCGACGGCACGTCGGACGGCTTGGTCGCGACGTTCTGGATCGCGCTGAAGAAGTCCTGCAGCGCCGGCGTCACGCCGGCGGTCGGATCGGCGACGATGTTGTCGACTTCGGAGAGATGCGACAGCAGCTCGTTGTAGTAGCTCGCCTGCGCCTGCGCGGTCTGCACGTTGCGGGTGAGGAACTGGTCGTAGGAGCGGCGGATGTCGTCGACGCGTACGCCGAGGCCGACGAAGCCGTTGCCGGTCATCTGCGGATACGGCGCGCTCTGGACGATATTCTGGCGCGAGTAGCCCGGGGTGCTGCCATTGACGATGTTGTGGCCGGTGACCGTCAGGCCGAGGTTGGCGGCGTTGAGGCCGGAAACGCCAATCCCGAAGATGCTCGATGCCATGCTGTTTACTCCGTATTCAAGACCTTATCGGCCGTTTCCCGCTTAACTTGAGCCCAGTTGCCTGCCGATTTTCCGTGCGACCGACGCGAACTTGTCGACGTAGGCCGGATCGGTGGCGTAGCCCTTGGCCTGCAGCGCCCTGGCAAAGCCGGTGGCATCGTCGCCCTTGCCGATCGCGTCGCCGAAGCGGCGGCGGATCAGCCCGGCATAGTCGGCGAGCGCCTCGGTGTACGAGCCGTAGGCGCGGAAGGTTTCGACGCGCTTCTGCGCGACGCCGTCGACGTATTCGGTCGTCATCACGTCAACGGTCTTGCCCTGCCAGTCACGGCTGGCCTTGATGCCGAACAGGTTGTGGCTGTCGCCGCCGGCCGCGTCGCGGATCGGCTTCTTGCCCCAGCCGGTTTCGAGCGCCGCGTGCGCCAGCAGCAGGTGCGGGGCGACGCCGAGCGTCGGCGCGACGCTTTTCGCCGCCGTCAGCACCTGGTCGACGAAACCGCCGCCCGCCGCCGGGGCGTTGTCGGTCGTTCCGGCGCGGCCGGCTGCCAAGGCGGCAGAATTTGCCGCCGCGCTGCCGCCGCTGACCGGCGCAACCTCGGTCTGCTGCAGCGAGCGGTGGCGCTGCACGGTCTTGAGCAGCGCCGGATTCTGCATCACCTCGATCTGCCGCTCGATCGCGCCGGTCAGCCCGACACCGCCGCGCTTGGCCAGCACCAGCGACATCTGCTGGTCGTACAGGCCGCGGTACAGGTCGGTCGCCGACGACTGCAATTCGTCGTAACGCGGCGAAGCGTCACGCATCGACTTGACCAGTTGCTGCATCAGCAGCGATTCGAACTGCTGCGCGACCGCATGCGCCGCGGCCTTTGGCGACGACTTGATGGTCTGGCGCAGCGACGCCACGCCGCGCACGTCGGCGGCGAAGTCTTGGGAGGTCAGAACGGGTTTGGTGGTGATCATGAAAAAACCGCGGCAAGGCTACCGCGGTTTATAAGCAATTGTTGTGCCTGCATTTCGACCTGCCGCAACGGTTGGCAGGCGAGCGAGCCAAAGCAGGTCGTGTCCGCCCGAAGCGCAGAAACCGGAATGGACATGTGGTCCATGAGGACGCCCGAAGGAAGCACCCTTGGGGTGTGAGGAGCATCGGACGGGCGCGAGACGGATGCTAGATGCGCAGGCGCAGCCGCCTGCCGATCAGATGACTTCGAGCTCGGCCTTCAGGCTGCCCGCCGCCTTCATCGCCTGCAGGATCGCCAGCAAGTCCTGCGGCGTCGCGCCGACAGCGTTGAGCGCGCGAACGACGTCGCGCAGGTTGGCCGCCTTCGGCAGCCGGACGACGCCGCCCGAATCGGACTGGATCTGGATGTCGGCGTTGGTCACGGTCTGGGTGCGGCCGCCGGCGAGCGGGTTGGGCTGGACGACCTGGTTGTCGGCGGCAATCGTCACCGTCAGGTTGCCGTGCGAAACGGCGCACGGGTCGATCTCGACCGACTGGTTCATCACGATCGAACCGGTCCGCGCATTGATGATGACCTTGGCGACGGCCGGTGCGGCGTTGACGTCGATGTTCTCGAGCCTGGAGAGGAAGGACACGCGCTGGTTGGCGTCCTGCGGCGCCCGCACCTGGACGACGCGGCCGTCGAGCGCAGCGGCGACCGGGCCGAAGTTGCGGTTGATCGCCTCGACCATCCGGCTCGCGGTGGTGAAATCGGTCGTCAGCAGCTCGAGCTGGACGAACTCGCTGTTGCTCATCGCGCTCGGCACCGCACGCTCGACCGTCGCGCCGCTCGGAATCCGCCCGGCCGCGAGCGAGTTGATCTGCACGCTGCTGCCGGCCGCGGCGGCCCCGGCGCCCGGAATGACGACGTTGCCCTGTGCCATGCCGTAGATCTGGCCGTCGGCGCCCTTGAGCGGCGTCAGCACCAGCGTGCCGCCGCGCAGGCTCTTGGCGTTGCCGATCGACGACACGGTGACGTCGAGCGGCTGGCCGGGGCGCGCGAACGCCGGCAAGGTCGCCGTCACCGTCACCGCGGCGACGTTCTTCAGCTGCAGATTGCCGCCGCTCGGCACCTGGATGCCGAGGTTGTTGAGCATATTGATCACCGACTGCACGGTGAACGGCGTCTGCGTCGTCTGGTCGCCGCTGCCGTCGAGGCCGACGACAAGGCCGTAGCCGACGAGCTGGTTGTCGCGCACGCCGGCGACCGATGCGAGTTCGCGCAGCTTCTGCGCCTGTGCCGGCGCCAGGAGGCCGAGCAGCACGAAGGCCGCGATCCATTTCTTCATGCTGATTCCCATCATGAACCCCATCAGAACGGCATCACGTTGAGGAACAGCCGCTGCAGCCAGCCGACCGTGTTGGCATCGGCGATCGCGCCCTGCCCGACCTGCTCGATCCGCGCATCGGCGACGCGCGTCGACGACACGATGTTGCCGGCCTTGATGTCGAACGGGTTGACGACGCCGGTGAAGCGCCAGGCGTTCTGGTAGCCGTTGACGGCGATCTGCTTCTCGCCACCGACGATCAGGTTGCCGTTGGGCAGGACCTCGATCACCGTCACCGCCAGAATGCCGCGCAAGGTGTTGCTGTTGTTGGTCGCGCCCTTGCCCGCAAAAGTATTGCCGCTCGACATGCTGGCATTGGCGTCGAAGAACTTGCTCAGCGCCCCCGGGAAGTAAGGCAGGTCGCCCGAGCCGCCGACCTTGGCGCTGCCGTCGCGGTTGGCGCTGCTGGTCGACGAGTTGCTGGCGCTGAGATTTTCCTCGATCTGGATCGTCAGCGTATCGCCGACATAGCGCGCGACGCGCTCCTCGAACAGCATCCGCGACGACGTCGTCTGGAAGATCGCTCCCGGATTCTGCTGCGTCGCCACCGGCGGCAGCGGCCGGGCCGTCGTCGGCGCCGAGACGATCTGCGGTTGCATCGATGCGCATGCCGACAACAACGCCGCCATGATCAGAACCAGTACACGCGCTAGAACCTTCACGACCTTTCCTTTAGAACCTGTTTACGATCTTTGCACGGCCGCGTTCCGGGCAGTGCCGGATGGCAGGCAAGGCGCCAAGCGCGCCGCGGTACGGGTACCGCAAGCGGTTGGCAACGCGGCCCGCCGCCGGCAATGCCCGAAACCCGAAGGGCCGGGCCGGAAAAAAAGCATTCACTGTGTTGTGTTCCTTGCCAATAACTCGTTCTTACCCGCGTCGCACGCCTTGCGCCTGCGTTTTTTCCGGCCCGGCGCGGTCGCGAAAAGACCGTAAACAGGTTCTTACAGATTCGACAGACGCTGCAGCATCTCGTCCGACGTTTTCACCGCGCGCGAGTTGATCTCGTACGCACGCTGTGCCTCGATCAGGCTGACGAGTTCTTCGGTCACGTTGACGTTCGAGGTTTCGACATAGCCCTGGTTGATCGCGCCCAGCCCGTTGGAGCCCGGCTGGCCGACGTTCGGCGGACCCGATGCGGCGGTTTCGAGCATCAGGTTATCACCGACCGACTGCAGCCCGCCCTGGTTGATGAAGCTCGCCAGCTGGATCGTGCCGAGCTGGACCGGCGCCGACGTCGCATTGTTGATGACGGCCGACACGGTGCCGTCCTTGCCGATCGTCAGGCTGGTCGTGCCCTGCGGCACCTGCAGCGCCGGCTGGATCTGGTAGCCGCTGGCGGTGACGACATTGCCCTGGTTGTCGACCTGGAACGAGCCGTCGCGCGTGTAGGCGGTATTGCCGTCGGGCAGCGAGATCTGGAAGAAGCCCTGGCCGTTGATCGCCATGTCCAGGTTGCCGTCGGTGAGCTGCAGGTTGCCCTGGGTGAAGATGCGCGCAGTGCCGACCGGCTTGACGCCGGTACCGAGCTGCAGGCCCGTCGGCAGCTGCGTCTGCTGGCTGGTCGACGCGCCGGGCTGGCGCAGGTTCACGTAGAGCAGGTCTTCGAACACCGCGCGCTGGCGCTTGAAGCCGTTGGTGTTGACGTTCGCCAGGTTGTTCGAGATGACGTCGACGTTCATCTGCATGGCGTCCATGCCGGTCTTGGCGGTCCAGAGCGAGCGAATCATGGCTATCCCGAGAGAAAAACTGTTCGTTGTTATGGTGATCCGGTACCGGGTACCGTGATCTGCGACGCGCTAGGCGCGGCCGCTGTTTGCGGTAATGCGGCCGGTCAGGCGTTGAACGCCATCACCTGCGACGCGGCGCGGGCGTTTTCATTGGCTTTTTGCAGCAGCTGCATCTGCACGTCGTACTGGCGCTGCGCCGAAATCATGTTGACGAGCTCGGACACCGGATTGACGTTGCTGCCCTCGAGCATGCCGCCGGCAAGCCTGACGTCGGCCGATACCGCCGCGTTCTCGCCCGAGCGCAGCCGGAACAGGCCGTCGCTGCCGCGCTCGAGTTCGGCGACGTTCGGGTCGACGAGCTTGAGCCGGCCCAGCTCGTTGTTCTGCGTGACATCGTCGAGCGACACGCCGCTGACCGTGCCGTCCGGGCCGATCGTCACGCGGGTGTTCTCGGGAATGGTGATCGGGCCGTTCTCGCCGAGCACGACGGCGCCGCTGCGCGTCTTGAGCAGGCCGGCGGCGTCGATCTCGAAACTGCCGTTGCGCGTGTACGCCTCGCCGCTGCCGGTCTGCACGGCGAACCAGCCGTTGCCGTCGATCGCGGCGTCGAGCTCGCGGCCGGTCTGCATCAGCGGTGCCGGGGTGAAGTCGGCGCCGGTCGTCTGTTCGGCGACAAAGGCGCGCGTCGGCAGGCCGCCGCCGAGCACCGGCAGCGCGCGGAACGCCGCCAGCTCCGAGCGGAAGCCCGGCGTCTGCGCATTGGCCAGATTGTTCGAGATCGTGCCCTGGCGCAGCATCGTGTGCTTGGCGCCGGACATCGCGGTGTAGATCAGCCGGTCCATCTTTCAATTCCGATTGGGATGAGTCGCAGTAGGCGAGCGAGCCAATGCAGCTTGTGAACGCCCGAAGCGCAGAAACCGGAATGGACGTGTAGTCCATGAGGATTTCGAGCATCGGACGGGCACAAGATGCGCAGGCGCAGCCGTCTAATACGGCTTAGCCCAGGTTCACGAGGGTTTGCAGGATGGTGTCCTGCGCCGAGATCGTCTTGGCGTTGGCCTGATAGCTGCGCTGTGCGGTGATCAGGTTGACGAGTTCGGCGGTCAGGTCGACGTTGGAATCCTCGAGCGCCGACGACTGCAGCGAGCCGAGGTTGCTCGAGCCCGGATCGCCGACGTTGGCCGAACCCGAGCCGAAGGTCTCGGCCCAGCGGTTGTCGCCGAGCGGCTGCAGCCCCTGGACGTTGGCAAAGTTCGCCAGCACGACCTGGCCGATCACCTTGGTCTGGCTGTTCGAATACGAGCCGACGATGACACCGGACTTGTCGACGCTGATGCCGGTCAGCGTGCCGTCGGCATAGCCGTCCTGCGTGTACGTGGCACCGAAGGCGCTGCCGAACTGCGTGCTCTTGGCGAAGGTCACCGGGAAGGTGAACGGGCTGGTCGCGCCGTTCGGCGCCGCCAGTGCGGTCGTGAACGTGAAGCCGGCTGCATTGGTCGTCGGGTTCGAGACGGTGTCGAGCTTGCCGTTGCCGTCGAAGTACAGATAAGCCTGCGTACCGGCGGTGCCGGTTGCCGGCACCGGGTTGGCACCGTCGAACGAGGTCTGCACTTCCCACTGGTTGGTCGCGGTCTTGGTGAAATAGAAGGTCAGGTTGTGGCGCACACCCTGCGCGTCGTAGACGCTCGCGGTCGTCGCGTCGGTGTAGGTGGTCGGGTCCTGGACGTTGAGCGGGCCGACGCCGGTCGGCGGTGCGGCGCGATTGATGATGGGCTTGCTGCCGTCGAGGTTGGTGATCATCGCCAGCCCGGCGTTCGAGAGCCCCGACGCGCCGGTGGCGGCGGCACCGACGTTGCCGACGGTCAGCTGCAACGGTTGCGGCACGCCACCCTTGTTCAGCAGGCCGCTGCGCGGGTCGACCGGCCAGCCGGTCAGCCGCTGGCTGCCGTTGACGATGTAGCCGCTGCGGTCGAGCTGGAACTGGCCGTTGCGGGTGTAGCTGACGTTGCCGGCCTGATCGACGACGCGATAGAAGCCGTTGCCGGTGATCGCCAGATCGAGCGGATTGCTCGAGCTGCTGATGTTGCCCTGGCCGAACTGCTGCGCGACGTTGTCGAGCCGCGTGCCGATGCCGGCGAGCGTGCCCGAATTGGCGAACGTCGCCGCGTAGATGTCGGCGAACTCGGCGCGCGAGCCCTTGAAACCGACGGTGCTGGCGTTGGCGATGTTGTTGCCGATCACGTCCAGGCTCTTGGACGACGCGTTCAGACCGCTCAAACCCTGCTGGAAACCCATTACTGCCTCCGTTGGCCGGCAAGCCGGCCATTCTCATTCGAATTCAACGCACAAAGCGGTTAATGCCCCAAGGGCACTTCCTGCGGGCGCAAACCCAGTGCAATCGCGCTTAGCGCAGCTGCTTGATCTTGGTGAAGTCGACGATGCTGCCGTCGGCCAGCTGGACCTTGGTGCCGTTGGCGGCGAGCGTGACGCTGGCGGCCTTCTGCCAGCCGAACACGTCGATCGACTGCTCCTTGCCCGCGGCGTTGATGCTGGCCGCGAGCACGTGGTAGGAGCCGGCCGGTGCCTGCGTGCCGTCGGCGAGCTTGCCGTCCCACTTGACGTTGATGTAGCCGGTCTGCGACGCGGGGATGTCGACCTTCTCGATCACGTTGCCGGCCGCATCGACGATCGCCAGCTGGGTGCCCTTGTGGCCGGCCGGCAGCTCGACGCCGAGGTCGACGCCGTCCTTGCCGGGGTACTCGAGCCCCTTGACCGGCGCCATCACGTCCTTGCCGACGACGGCCGCCGCCTGCAGCCCCTGCGTGCCGGCCATGCCCGCCATCATCTGCGTCATCGTCGCGTTCAGCTGCTGGATGCCGGTGACCGTGTTGATCTGCGCCATCTGCGACGTGGTCTGGGCGTTGTCCATCGGGTTCATCGGGTCCTGGTTCTGCATCTGCGTGATCAGCAGCTTCAGGAAGCTCTGCTGCATGTCGGCAGCCTGGTCCTTGGCCTTGTCGGCCTTGGCATTGAGCGTGGTGTAGTCGAAACCGCTGGTGGCGTTGACGGCAGTCATGGTGTGCTCCTGTTCGCGCCGGGATTAGATCTGGCCCAGCTGCAAGGTGCGCTGCAGCAGGGTCTTGGCGGTGTTCATCACGTCGGCGCTGGTCTGGTACGAGCGCGACGCCGAGATCATGTTGGTCATTTCCTCGACGACGTTGACGTTGGGCATCGCCACGTAGCCGTTGGCGTCGGCCAGCGGGTTGGCCGGCTCGTACACCAGCCGCGGCGGCGCCTGGTCCTCGATCACGCCGGCGACGCGCACGCCCGGCGTGGCGGCGCTGCCACCGGGCAGCGGCGCAACCTGGAACACGACCTGACGGGCGCGGTAGGGCTGGCCGTTCGAGCTCGTTGCCGATTCGGCGTTGGCAAGGTTGCTGGCGACGGCGTTGAGGCGCTGCGATTGCGCCCGCATCGACGAGGCGGCGATATCGAATACCTGGAACAGGGACATGGCGGGCCTTATTGATTGCTCAGGGCGTTCTTCAGCGACGAGATCCGGCCCTGCATGAAGGTCAGCGCGGCCTGGTAACGCATGGTGTTGTCGGCGAACTGGCTCATCTCGGTGTCCATCTCGACGGTGTTGCCGTCGATCGCGCCCTGTGCCGGCACCCGGTAACCGAGTTGCGGCGCCAGCAGGTCGAACGCGGCAACCGGCTGCAGGTGGCGCGGATCGGTCTGCTTCATCGCAGGCTGCGCAATGCCACCCATCGCGGCCTTGAACGCGGCGCCGAAGTCGAAATCGCGCGCCTTGTAGTTCGGCGTGTCGGCGTTGGCGATGTTCGCCGCCAGCACCTGCTGCCGCTCGCTGCGGAGCTTGAGCGCGGTTTCCTGCGGTTTGAAGTAATCGTCGAGGCGTCCGAGCATCGGAAAAATCCCGGCAATGAATCAGAGAGTTCTCATATAAGCAGGAAGCGTGCCACCGGTTGCCGCGAGAAAAAACAAGGCCCGGCTTCGAGGGCCGGGCCTGCTAGCAACGGTACGGCGGCAAGTTTTGCCGCCCTGCTGCCGGGGGTATCCATTACCGGTGGTGCATGCCACCTAGTGCAGCTTGCGCTGCGGGCAGGTGTCGCACGGGTTGGTCGCACAGTGGCCGAGCTTGTCGAGCGTTTGCGACAGCGAGCACACCGAGCGGCGGCAGGCGACGAAGCGGATGTTCTCCTCGTTGGCCAACTCGCGGTAGTGGCGCATCACGTTGTGGCCGAGGAAGTCGGTGAACAGGATGATCAGGTCGACCCCCTTGAGGCTGGCCGGCTTGCGCTGGTGCGCGGCGTGGCGGCCGGAGACGTGCTTGTGGATGGTAATGCCGTAGCGGCCCAGCAGGTCGGGGATGTTGCCGAGCACGTCGGCGCCCACAAGGTAAGCGTTCATCGGTTTTCTTCCTATGTATGATGAGATTGTTCCGGCTTGTGCCGCCGGTGCAGTGCATTCAAACATAAATGAGATTCATTATCAATAAAGAAATGGGACGCCCTCGGCCGCCCGCCCGACGAATGGCAAACCACCACTGAACCCGACTCCCATGCGCCTCCTTGCCCTCCTCCTGCTCTGCCTGTCCCTGTTCGCCCACGCCGACGATGCGTCGGCCCCGGCAATCTCGACCCCCGCGGCATCGACCGTCGCCACGGCCGAAGCCACGCTGACGATCAACAACCGCAACATCGCCACCTTCCGCAGCAATCTGCTCGGCTCGACGCCGCAGCAGCGCCTCGAGGCCGCCGACAAGCGCATCCGCCGGCTGCTCGGCGACGCCACGCCGCTGAAGCTCGAAACGCGGACCAACGTCGAAGGCGGCGCGCTGCTGTACGACGGCAACCCGCTGTTCTTCGTCAGCAGCGCCGACGTCGACACGCTGTCCGGCGAAACGCTGAACGGCAACCTCGAGCACTCGAAGGCGGCGCTGACCGAGTTGTTCAACGACGCCCGCGGCTTCAACCAGCCGCAGCAATGGCTGTTCGCGATCGCCAAGGCGGCCGCGGCAACGCTGCTGTTCGCGCTGTCGCTGTGGCTGCTGAACCGGCTGTGGCTGCTGTGGAACCAGTTGCTGCGCTTCGTGCTTGCCAAGCTGATCCACAAGCTGCGCGACGTGCGCAACGTCGTGCCGATCCGGCTGATCAAGCTCAGCCTGCGTCTGGTCGGCTACCTGGTGTTCTGGCCGAGCGCGCTGGCGCTCGGCTATGTGTGGATGTCGTACGTGCTGCGCCAGTTTCCGTATACGCGGATCTGGGGCGAGCAGCTCGATGCGGCGGTGCTCAAGCTCTTGAGCCAGTTCGCCGTCGCCATCCTCTCGGCGCTGCCGAGCCTGGCCGTCGTCGTGCTGATCCTGCTGCTGACGCGCTGGACCGTCCGCGGCATCAACTACCTGTTCGTCCAGGTCGAATCGGGCCGGGTCCAGCTCGGCTTCTTCGACGCCGACACCGCCGCGACGACGCGCAAGCTGCTGTCGGTTGCCGCGTGGCTGTTCGCCGTCGCGATGATCTACCCCTACCTGCCCGGCGCGAACACCGACGCGTTCAAGGGGCTGAGCGTCATCGTCGGCCTGATGGTCTCGCTCGGCGCGTCGAGCGTCGTCGGCCAGTTCGCATCGGGGCTGATCCTGATCTATTCGCGCTCGATCAAGGTCGGCGAATACGTGCAGATCGGCGACGAGGAAGGCACGGTGATGGAGATCGGCATGTTCGCGACCAAGGTCCACACCAATCTGCGCGAGGAGGTCAGCATCCCGAACTCGGTGCTGGTCAGCCAGAGCGTGAAGAACTTCTCGCGACTGGCGCGCGGCGGCGGCGTGATCTGCAAGATCGCCGTCACCATCGGCTACGACACGCCGTGGCGCCAGGTCCACGCGATGCTGCTCGAAGCCGCCCGCCGCACCGCGGGGCTGCGGCAGGATCCGTCGTCGGTGGTCTACCAGACCGCGCTGTCGGACTTCTACGTCGAATACCACCTGCGCTTCGCGCTCGACGAACCGCGCCTGCGGCTGCAGATCCTGTCCGAACTGCACGGCAATGTGCAGGACGTATTCAACGAATACGGCGTGCAGATCATGTCGCCGAACTACGAAGCCGACCCGGAGACGCCGAAGATGGTCAAACCGGAAGACTTCTACCTCGCGCCGGCGCAGCGGCCCGAAGGCGCCCGGCCGTGAACCCGGCCAGGGTCGACCGCACCAGGGGCCGCGTCTTTGAGGACCTGCCAAGGCATGCGCGGCCGACCTGCGGCTGATCGGCATCACCGAGCCCGGCCAGCTGGCCGGGCGCGATCCGTACGCGCTGTACGAGCTGCTGGCATGGCCACCGCAACCCGGCAGGATCCGTGCATGCTCGATGTCTTCATCCCGATCGTCCGCTTTGCCGACGGCGAAGCGCCGCGGCCGTGGTGGCACTACACGGCCGAGCGCAAGCGCCGCCTGTCCGGCCCGTGCTGAACCCTTTGCACCGGCCACCGGCCCGCGCCGGCGAATGAGGGCTGCGGCAAACGCAGGCCGCCGTTTTCGGTGCTAGATTCGGCCCATCTCCCGCCTGCCCGCCGACCATGCACCGCCTCCCGTCCGCCACCGCCGCCCGGCCCGCCATTCCACGCACGGTCTGGGCGCTCGGCCTCGTCAGCCTGTTCATGGACCTCTCGTCCGAGCTGACCCACGCGCTGCTGCCGCTGTTCCTCGTCGGCACGCTCGGCGCGAGCGCGCTGACGGTCGGGATCATCGAGGGCATTGCCGAGGCGACCGCGCTGGCGGTCAAGGTGTTCTCGGGTGCGATCAGCGATTTCATCGGCCGGCGCAAGGGGCTGCTGCTGCTCGGCTACGGGCTGGCGGCGCTGACCAAGCCGCTGTTCCCGCTGGCGACGTCGATCGACACCGTGTTCACCGCGCGCTTTCTCGACCGGATCGGCAAGGGCATACGCGGTGCACCGCGCGACGCGCTGGTCGCCGATGTCGCGCCGGCCGAAATCCGCGGCGCGTGCTTCGGACTGCGCCAGTCGATGGACACCATCGGCGCCTTCCTCGGCCCGCTGCTCGCGATCGCGCTGATGCTCGTGCTCGGCGGCCAGATCCAGTGGGTGCTGTGGTTTGCGGTGATCCCGGCCTTCATTGCCGTCGCGCTGATCATCACCGGCGTGCAGGAGCCCGAGTCCGCCGCGCCGCGCCGGCGCTTTAGCTCGCCGATCCACTGGCGGGCGCTGCGCGCGTTCTCGCCCGCGTACTGGTGGGTCGTGCTGATCGGCGCGGTGTTCACCCTCGCGCGCTTCAGCGAAGCCTTCCTGGTGCTGCGCGCACAGGAACTCGGCCTGTCGGCCACCTGGGTGCCGCTGGCGATGGTCGTGATGGCGCTCGCCTACACCCTGTCGGCCTACCCGGTCGGCAGGCTGTCGGACCGGATGAACCGGACGACCCTGCTCGCCGTCGGCCTGCTGCTGCTGGTGCTCGCCGACCTGGTGCTGGCACGGCTGGCGTCGATCGGCGGGCTGATGTTCGGCGTCGCGCTGTGGGGGCTGCACATGGGTTTCAGCCAGGGCGTGCTGGCGACCATGGTCGCCGACACCACGCCGCAGACGCTCAAGGGCACCGCCTTCGGCGTGTTCAATCTGGTCTGCGGCGTGGCGATGCTGCTGGCCAGCATCGTCGCCGGCTGGCTGTGGGAAAGCCACGGCTCGGCGACGACCTTCCACGCCGGCGCGCTCTTCGCCGCGCTGGCGCTGCTGATGCTGTGCGGCCGCCGGCTGCTGCGGCCGGCGGCCGCCTGAACCGGTCAGCGCTTGCGGGTCTGGTCGTCCGCGCTTGCGGGTCTGATCATCAGCGCTTGCGCGCGTAGCGCGCGGTCATGAACGGCGTCCACTTGCCGTCGGCGCCCTGTCCTTCCGAACGCATCACCCGGTGGTCGGCGTCGACGATTTCGATCACGTCGTGGTAATTGCCCGTCTGGCCCGGGTTCATGCAGTCGGGGCCGGACGACGACAGCGTCAGGATGCGGCCACCGGCGTCAAGCTCGCCGTCGTAGACCCATAGATGCGTCATCATCGACCCGACCCAGCTGCCGGTGAAGCGCTGCCGCTCGGCGTTGAACCCCAGCGTCATCAGCATCGTGCACGGATCGCCGTCGGGCATCGTCCCCTGCCCCTCGCACAGCACCCAGATGTCGCCGAGCGCGCGGACCGATTCGCTGCCGCTGCTTTTCTCTGCCGGCTGCCCCGGCGGCCCCTGCATCTCGCACTCGAACGTCCAGTCGCCCAGCAGTTGTTGCAGCCAGCGGTGCTGCTGCAGGACTTCGGTTTTCATGGCCGGCTCCTTCATGTACTGAAGCTGCCAGCCTAGTCGGCAAAGCGGTGCAGCAAGGCCGTCAGCTGCCGAATGGCAGGCAGGACGTTAGAACGGCGAACAAAACCCAGTGCAACGGTGCCAGCAAGGCGTGCAACGCGTCCCGCGGGGGCTTCCTTCGGTCGCAACAGCGCAGGCGCGCACGGCCAGCAGGGTTTGCGCCCCGCAGGATGCGCCCTTGGGGTACTCGCCGTTCTCAATCGTCGCGGGTCAGCACTTCCAGCAATTCGATCTCGAAGACCAGGTTCGAGTTGGGCTTGATCAGCGCGCCAATCTGCCGCTCGCCGTAGGCCAGATGCGCCGGCACGTACAGCCTGCGCTTGCCGCCGACCTTCATCCCCATCATCCCCTGATCCCAGCCCTTGATCACCCGTCCGGTGCCGATCACGCACTGGAACGGCTGGCCGCGGTCGTGCGACGAATCGAACTTCGTCCCGTCTTCCAGCCAGCCGGTGTAATGGGTGCGGATCAGCGCGCCCTTGACGGCTTCCTTGCCGTCGCCAATGGCCAGGTCTTCGATCCGGAGTTCATTGCTCATGGTGGGCCTCGAAACGGTCAGGATTAAGAAGCGGCGGATTTTACCACCGCGGCCATCGCCCCCGTCCATCGGCCCGCCGCCGTGCCGCCGCCCCGGCCCGGTTCCAGCAGCGGCGCCGCTTCAGGCCGGGCTGCCGCGCCGGACTCCCGAACGTCGCCACCTCATAAGGCAACCCATTGGTTGCAATTTATAGACGGACTCGCATACTGCAAAATGCAACCATAAAGTTGCATGAATGCAGTCGAAAAGGAGCCGTACCATGAACGACTACAGCCAAAGCCTCGTGCTCGCCGCACCGCCGACGCGCGCCTACGCCGCCCTCACCACCGCCGCCGGCCTGCGCGGCTGGTGGACGCAGGGTTGCGATGTCGACACCCATGTCGGCGGCAGCCTGCAGTTCCGCTTCGGGCCGCACTATATGCACATGCGCATCGAAGCGCTGGCGCCGCCGGCCGAGGTGCGCTGGCTGTGCACTGCCGCGCATACCGATATCGATGCCTTTACCCGCAAGGACGAATGGGTCGGCACGCGGCTGGCGTTCCGGCTCACCGCCACCGGCGACGGCCAGACCCGGCTGGACTTCGTCCACATCGGGCTGGTGCCGGAATTCGAGTGCTACGATTTATGCCGGAACGGCTGGCAGCACTTCCTCGCCAGCCTGCAGCAGTACGTGGCCACCGGCACCGGCACGCCGTACCGCCCGGCCGAACCGCACCCTGCCGTACCCATCGCCGCCTGAAGGACGACACCATGAGCACTGTCAGCAATACCGACCGGATCGAACGCAGCATCGTCATCCACGCCCCGCGCGAGCGGGTGTGGCAGGCACTTTCGCATGCCGAAACCTTCGGCACCTGGTTCGGCGCCGACCTCAAGGGCCAGACCTTTGCGCCGGGGCAGCGCACGCGCGGGCCGATCACCATCCAGGGCTTCGAGCACATCCATTTCGACGTGGTGATCGAAAGGATCGAGCCGCAGCAGTTGCTGTCCTACCACTGGCACCCGTACCCGGTCGACCCGACGGTCGACTACGAACTGGAAACGCCGACCCGCGTGGTCTTCACGCTGCACGACGCGCCGGACAACGCCACGCTGCTGAAAGTGGTCGAATCGGGCTTCGACCACGTCCCGCCGAACCGCCGGCTCGAAGCGTTCCGGATGAACGACCACGGCTGGGCCGCACAGCTGGAGAACATCGCCCGCCATGCCAGCGCCTAAGCCCGCTCCCCACGCCGTCGCCGGCGTCATCGACACTGGCACGGCGCGGGTGTTCGCCGCGCTGGGCGACCCGACCCGGCTGAAACTCGTCGCCGTGCTCTGCGCCGGCGGCGCGTTCTCGATCGCCCAGCTCACCGCCAACACCGACATCAGCCGTCAGGGCGTCACCAAGCATTTGCAGGTGCTGGCCGAGGCCGGCGTGGTGCGGGATGTGAAGCTGGGGCGGGAGCGGTTGTGGCAGCTTGAGCCGGCGCAGGTCGAGATGGCGCGGCAGACGCTGGAAGTGATCGGGCGGGAATGGGAGGTGGCGTTGGGCAAGTTGAAGGGGTTTGTGGAGGGGGGTGATTACGCGTTTGCTCTGGTGGGCAATTCATAAGCGACGTAGGGCGGATTCGGCGCGCAGCGACAATCCGCCGATTGCCGACGCGATCAAACTGATCCGACGTACTGCGGTAGTGGGCAACTCGTCAGATCAAAGTCGCAAATCAAAGCTTTACTTCAAAAACCAAACCGCCGGTCCCGCCCGGCTGGCGGGTTACTTTCTTTGCTTCGCCAAAGAAAGTAACCAAAGAAAGGCGACCCGAGGCGGCAGGCGCTCCGCGCTACCCTGCGTCGGTCGCGAGCCAAGTCATAAAGCCGACTCGTCTCGCTCCACTCCTCGGCTGCCTTGAACGGGATTGGGGGCGGTATGCAAAGGTCAGAGCAAGCATAACGGTGGATTGGCTTCGCCGAATCCACCCTGCTGTATGAGCAACATAGAGCGGATTCGGAGCACAGCGACAATCCGCCGATTGCCGGCGCGGTCAAACTAACGACGTATCACGGTACTTGCTAAAACTTTCAAAAACGCCACGAAACAGCGCTGCCAACGGCACACCGCCCAGTCCCCTCAGCAGCGCCGAGCGAGGAACAAGCGGGGCGGGGTTTCGGCGAGCACTGTCTGAGCGAAGCGAGTTGCGCAGCCGCCGCCCCGATTGTCCGCAGTGAGGGCACCCCGAAGGGGCGCGGATGCGGGGTCGCCTTTTCTTTGGTTCGTTTCTTTTGGCGACGCAAAAGAAATGAACACGTGGGCGCGGCGGAACGCGCATCAAAACCACGTGGCGAAGCCACATAAAACAAAACCGCCAACATAAATCCGCCGTAGGTTGGGTTGAGCGCCCGCGAAGCCCAACATTGCACCGGTGGATGTTGGTCTTCATTGCATTCAGCCTAACCTACGTGCTCAAACACAAATACGCCAGTTAGTTAGTCAGCCTTGATGGGGAAATCAAGTATTGGTCTGAATTATTTGTCCAACGTAACGCCGCATATCCAGCAACCAAACGATGACCAATCCAACGCGGATCTACCGTGGGGCTCATGCTTTTCTGATTACACAACAACAATCCCCCATAAACCCAACCCATTCCTTTTCATCAATAAGACAGCAACCATAACCATGAAAAGATCGACCACTTCTATACCAAACCAACTTATGAAACAAATAATCTCCTATGTAGCTCCGAATCTTATCCAACTGCGCAGGCGACTTAGTATCCATATCTACCATAGGCATATGCACGCAAGACCCATCACTTAATGTCACACTGGAATGAATCGCAAAATCCTCATCAGGACCAGTTGATGCCATCAACTTGGCGACCAACCCTTCATTTAATAAGTCATCACGGCTCAACGAGATCGTACGACGAAAATCAGAGACAGAATTAGGGATGTACGTATAAAAGCTAAAACTCAATACACAAACATCGAGTCTTTGCACAACAAGCTCCCTAACCATCCAATAAGGATGATCAGCAGGCACAGAATTCATATCACTTTAATTCCAGACAAATTTCGATACAACTCAATAGCGTAATCATCAGTCATGCCAGACAAAAAATCCAAAACCAAATGAGTTCTAGCATGCCACTCCAAAGCATTTACATCACTATCACCGCCAACCTTTTCCAAAGCAGCCTGATATGCCTTCTTATGTTTCTCTGGAAATATTTTTAATAGTTTCTTTTCCAAAACTATTTTCTTACCTTGCCCATCCTTGTTCTCAAACCTCAACGCACATTCAAATCTATCTTTACTAGCCTCCAAAATCGGTTTGAATATATCTAGCAATCCAGAAATTGCGGTATAACCCGCATATTCAACCAACTGAACGCCATCATTGCAATACACATACTTCTTGCAATAATCTTTCAATATCTCCAGCAATATGCATGCTGGTGAGTCTATCGGCAGCAAGCTGGAAACATCTCTATTGGCAGCCTCTCGGAGAAACTCCTCAGCGGCAAACTCCACCATGACCCGGGTAGTACCTGTTCTAAAATCCGTGAACGTATACTGTGACTGTGCGAATACATCCTGCGCCCATTCAGTCTTCGTCTTTTGAACAAGTTCATTAAGCTGGCAAAATATTGAATCACGACCAATTAATTTAGTTCTACTCGCCCATTCATCACCTATCCATGTAGCGGCATGATTCAGCGAAACCAACTCCTTTTCGATAGAATCCTCTAGGTCGCTAATGCAATAGGCAATATCATCCGCAGCTTCCATTATGGAAGTCAGAGGAAATCGTACAGGCGCGTTTATTTGAATGGCATGTCGCTTCCAAAGTTCACAAACAAGAGCCTTTTCGGAGAGAAAATACCCTGCCTTTTTCTTCAGTTTATCATCTTTAATCTCACCTGCCATACGTAAATACTTCAGACATGCAAGCATCGTTACGGTCGTAAGATTCAATCCAAATTCATCGTTATTCCATTGCAGCTTAGAAATAATTCGAAGACCCTGAGGGTTTCCATCAAACTCAATAAAATCATCAAGATATTTTTTCGAAAAATCACTACCCAAAGACGTTGCCCTTACAAAACAAGCCTCGCCATTTTTTTCAAACCAATCTTGTATAGCAGCCTCGCCAAAATGCCCAAAAGGAGGATTTCCTATATCGTGCATTAAGCATGCCGTTTCGACAAAAATAGACAACGATCTATCAAGATCTGAATCTGAACAATCAGAACCCAATTTATCAATAATCCTATCGCAGATATAGCGACCTATCTGTGAGACCTCAAGGGAATGAGTGAGTCGACTACGTACAGCAGCGTTCGGTTCAAGTGAAAAAACTTGCGCCTTTTGCTGAAGACGCCGAAATGCGGCAGAAAACAATACCCTTCCTCTATCACTCTCTGCATTTTCAACAAGCGAGGAGCCACGAACTTCCGAAGGTCGGATCCGCTCAACCTTCAGAAAATCACGTAAATATTGTCGTATTTGCGATTGTGTATTCATTCCACCCTCGTTAGCATTTTAAACATAAACAAAACCTCGCAATTGCGAGGTTTTGTTTATCAATCCCAGCTCAACGCCCCACCAGTCTGATACTCAGTCACCCGCGTCTCAAAGAAATTCTTCTCTTTCTTCAAATCGATCATTTCGCTCATCCACGGGAACGGGTTGGTTACGCCCGGGAAGAGCTGGTCGAGGCCGATTTGCTGCATGCGGCGGTTGGCGATGAAGCGCAGGTATTCCTTGAACTGGCTGGCATTCAGGCCCAGTACGCCGCGCGGCATGGTGTCTTCGGCGTAGGCGTATTCGAGTTCGACGGCTTTCTTGAACAGTTCGGTGATCTCGGCCTTGAACGGTTCGGTCCAGAGTTGCGGGTTTTCCAGCTTGATGGTGTTGATCAGGTCGATGCCGAAATTGCAGTGCATCGACTCGTCGCGCAGGATGTACTGGTACTGCTCGGCGGCGCCGGTCATCTTGTTCTGGCGGCCGAGCGCGAGGATCTGGACGAAGCCGACGTAGAAGAACAGCCCTTCCATGATGCAGGCGAAGACGATGATCGAGCGCAGCAGTTGCTGGTCGGTTTCCAGCGTGCCGCTCTTGAATTCCGGGTCGGTCAGTACGTCGATGAACGGGATGAGGAATTCGTCCTTGTTACGGATCGAATCGACTTCGTGATAGGCATTGAAGATTTCGCCTTCATCAAGGCCGAGCGATTCGACGATGTACTGGTAGGCGTGGGTGTGGATCGCTTCGTCGAAGGCCTGGCGCAGCAGGAACTGGCGGCATTCCGGGCTGGTGATCTGGCGGTAGGTGCCAAGGACGATGTTGTTGGCGGCGAGCGAGTCGGCGGTGACGAAGAAGCCGAGGTTGCGCTTGACCAGGCGGCGCTCGTCTTCGGTCAGGCCGTTCGGGTCTTTCCACAGCTCGATGTCGCGCTGCATGTTCACTTCCTGCGGCATCCAGTGGTTGGCGCACTGGGCCAGATACTTTTCCCACGCCCACTTGTGCTTGAACGGCACGAGCTGGTTGACGTCGGTGGTGCCGTTGATGACGCGCTTGTCGACGACGTTGACCCGCCCTTCGGAAGCGGCGTGCACGCTGCCGGCGCCATGGGTGGTGGTGGATGGGGCGGAGTCTTCGAAGCTCAACATAGTGCTAATCCTTTTCGATCAAATGATTGCAATGGCGCGGCTGGTGCCGCGCCGGGTTTATTGTTTGACGTCCACGCCGCCGCTCAACAGACGGGTCTGGACGTTGGAAAAATCGCTGACGCCCCACATGACCTTCATGTGGTTGAAATCCCGCGCCTGCTGGTTGCTCAGCACGACGTCGGGCTTGAAGTTCATGTTCAGGTGGAAGTCCCCCAGATACACCACTTCGCCGGCCCTGACCGTAAAGCGGTCCTGCCGCGGCAGGCTGATCACGTTGCGCATGCCGGCCTGGCCCAGCGTATCGGGCATGCCCCAGTAGCCGTAGACGTGGGTGATCGTGTAATCGCCCGGCGGCAGCGCGGCGAAGGTCAGCCGGCCCTTGTCGTCCGGCACGTTGCCCGGCGCGCGGATGTAGTCGGTGTTCTCGCTGGCGTACAGGTTGCCGCTGACGCCGCCGCCGTTGAACACCAGATTGGCGTCGCCGCTATCGGGTTCCAGGCTGTTCAGCGTGAACGCCAGCACCGCATAACCCTGTCCCGGCGGCGGCACGAGCTTGCCGGCATCCGTCTGCGGCTTGAGCGACGCGCAGCCGGCCAGCAGGATCAGCAGGCCGAGCGCGCCGGCCCGTTTGTACCATCCATGGATACGCATTGCGTCCTCCAGTCCGCCTTCGGGCGGGATCACATCAACTGCCGTACGGCAGGCTGCCGGCCTGCGGCAGCCTTACCTGGATGTTGGACAGCTCGTTTGCCGTTTTACTCATTACCAGATCATAAAAATCGCGGCCGGCCTGATTGCTGACCGACGCCACCGGGTTGAAATCCAGCGCGACATTGACGTTGCCGACGTAGACGACCTCGCCGGCGGCAACGCTGAACGTCTGCCCCAGCGGCAGCCACACCGGCTGGGTGCGCCCGCGGCCGCCTTCCTCGGTATGCCAGCTGCCCTGCACGTGCATCAGCTGGTAGCGTCCCGGCGTCAGGTTCAGCAGGAAGCGCTTGCCGGGCACGTTCGGGCCGTTCGGCGAGCGCACCTCGTCGCCCTCCTCGCCGGTCAGCACCTGCTCGCCATGCGGGCCGCGCAGCACCAGCGAGACGCGCGCATCATCGGGCTCGGCCGCGTTCCACGTCAGCGTCAGCAGCACCGTTGCCTGACCGGCCGGCGCTTCGAGCTTTTTCGGCTCGTTGCTGGTGAATGCCTGCTGCACCTGCGCGCAGCCCGTCAGTGCCAGGGCCAGACCCAGGCCTGCCAGAAGCGTCTTCATGTCCCTTCTCTCCCCCGGCCTGCTCGTCGGCGGCCTTGTTGGCTTTCTTGTTGAAACCGATTCGTGAACCGCCTGCAGGCAGGCGGCTCAGGGATCGGGCCCCGCGAACCGGGCCGATGAGGGTGGGTTACGCCCCGATGGGGCTAACCCATCCTAAGTGCAGCCCCCATGACCAGCCCCTTCCCCCTCTCAGGGGGAAGGTCGGGATGGGGGTTGGCACATGGCCGACCTTACCCCCACCCTAGCCCTCCCCCTGCAAGGAGGGAGGGAACCGGGCTTATTGGCAGGCTTCGCAGTGCGCCTTCGGCACTCCCGGCGCGCCTCCACCGGCCCGTGTGGCTTGCGCCGCTTCCCGGCCAGCTACGCGTGCCTTACTGGCACGCTTCGCAGTCGGGATTATCGATCGAGCAGAACTTCATGTCGGTCGCCGGTTCCATCGCCGCTTCGACCGCCGGTGCCGCTGCCACCGGGGCGCTGTAGCCGCCGTCCACCGGCACGGCGTTCAGCTCGCCGCCACGGCCGGTCGACTTCTCGGCGTTCGATGCCGCCAGCGTGCGCAGGTAGTAGGTGGTCTTGAGGCCACGAATCCACGCATGCTTGTACAGCTCGTCCAGCTTCTTGCCCGACGCGCCGGCCATGTAGATGTTCAGGCTCTGCGCCTGGTCGATCCACTTCTGGCGGCGCGACGCGGCTTCGACCAGCCACTTCGGATCCATTTCGAACGCGGTCGCGTAGATGTCGCGCAGGTCTTGCGGAATGCGGTCGATGCGCGCCACCGAACCGTCGAAGTACTTGAGGTCCGAGATCATCACTTCGTCCCACAGGCCGCGGGCCTTCAGGTCGCGCACCAGGTAGTCGTTGACCACGGTGAACTCGCCCGACAGGTTCGATTTGACGAACAGGTTCTGGTAGGTCGGCTCGATCGACGCCGACACGCCGATGATGTTGGCGATGGTCGCGGTCGGGGCGATGGCGACGCAGTTCGAGTTGCGCATGCCGACCTTGGCGACGCGCTCGCGCAGCGCGTTCCAGTCCAGGCGTTCGGTGGTGTCGACCTCGAGGTAGCCGCCGCGTTCTTCGGCCAGGAGCTTGAGCGAGTCGTGCGGCAGGATGCCGCGGTCCCACAGGCTGCCCTTGAAGCTCGGGTAGGTGCCGCGCTCTTCGGCCAGCTCGGTCGACGCCCAGTAGGCGTGGTAGCAGACCATTTCCATCGACGCATCGGCGAACTCGACCGCGGCGTTCGACGCGTACGGAATCCGCTGCGCCAGCAGTGCATCCTGGAAGCCCATGATGCCCATGCCGACCGGACGGTGCTTGAGGTTGGAATTGCGCGCCTTGGCCACCGGGTAGAAGTTGATGTCGATGACGTTGTCGAGCATGCGCATCGCGGTCTTCACGGTGCGGGCGATCTTGTCCTGATCGAGCACGATCCGGCCGTCGACGTTCTTCAGGTGGTTCACCAGGTTGACCGAGCCGAGGTTGCAGACGGCGATTTCGTGGTCGTTGGTGTTCAGCGTGATTTCGGTGCACAGGTTCGAGCTGTGGACCACGCCGACGTGCTGCTGCGGGCTGCGGATGTTGCACGGGTCCTTGAAGGTGATCCACGGGTGGCCCGTTTCGAACAGCATCGTCAGCATCTTGCGCCACAGGGTCAGCGCCGGCAGCTTCTTGACCACGCGCATTTCGCCGCGCGCGGCCTTGGCTTCGTAGCCGGCATATGCCTCGGCGAAGTCCTTGCCGTACTTGTCGTGCAGGTCCGGCGCTTCGGCCGGGCTGAACAGCGTCCAGTCGGCGCCTTCGATCACGCGCTGCATGAATAGGTCCGGCACCCAGTTGGCGGTGTTCATGTCGTGGGTGCGGCGGCGGTCGTCACCGGTGTTCTTGCGCAGCTCGAGGAATTCCTCGATGTCGGCATGCCAGGTTTCCAGGTAGGCGCAGACCGCGCCCTTGCGCTTGCCGCCCTGGTTGACCGCGACGGCGGTGTCGTTCACCACCTTGAGGAAAGGCACGACGCCCTGCGACTTGCCGTTGGTGCCCTTGATGTGCGAACCGAGCGAGCGGACCGGGGTCCAGTCGTTGCCGAGGCCGCCGGCAAACTTCGACAGCAGCGCGTTTTCCTTGATGCCCTCGTAGATGCCGTCGAGGTCGTCGGCGATCGTCGTCAGGTAGCAGCTCGACAGTTGCGAGCGGCGGGTGCCCGAGTTGAACAGCGTCGGCGTCGACGACATGAAGTCGAAGGTCGACAGCACGTTGTAGAACTCGATCGCACGCTCTTCGCGGTTGATTTCGTTCAGCGCCAGCCCCATGGCCACGCGCATGTAGAACGCCTGCGGCAGCTCGATGCGCTCGCCGTCGATATGCAGGAAGTAGCGGTCGTACAGCGTCTGCAGGCCGAGGTAGCCGAACTGGTAGTCGCGGTCGTGGTTCAGCGCCGCGCCAAGGCGGGCCAGGTCGTACTGGGCCAGCTTTTCGTCGAGCAGCTCGGCGTCGATGCCGCGCTTGATGAAATCGGGGAAGTAACGCGCGTAGGCGTTCACCATCTCTTCGTGGCTGGTTTCCTCGCCGAGCACTTCGCGGCGCAGGCTGTCGAGCAGCAGGCGCGCGGTGACTTGCGAATACGACGGATCCTTCTCGATCAGCTGGCGCGCGGCCATGATCACCGACTTGCGTACTTCCTCGGCCGGCACGCCGTCATAGATGTTCTTCAGCGCTTCGTTCAGGATCGCGGCCTGGTCGGTCTCGCTGTCGAAACCGGTGCATGCCGACGCGATCAGCGCCTTGAGGCGGCCAAGGTCAAGCGGACGACGGCTGCCGTCCTCGAAGACGACGTTGATGCTGTCGTGGTGCTCGACTTCATGCTCGACCTTGGCGTGGTGGCGCTCCTGCGAGCGCTGTTCTCGGTAGATCACGTAGGCACGCGCGACGTCGTGCTCGCCGGTACGCATCAGCGCCAGCTCGACCTGATCCTGGATTTCCTCGATATGGATCGCGCCGCCTTCGGGCTTGCGGCGCATCAGCGCGCGCACGACCGAGTCGGTCAGGCCGGCAACGCGCTCGCGCACCGAGGCCGACGATGCGGCCTGGCTGCCCTGCACGGCGATGAAGGCCTTGGTCACGGCCACCGAGATCTTCAGCGGCTCGAACGGCACCACGGCACCGTTGCGGCGGATGATCTTGTAGCTGGCGTAGGCGCTGTTGTCGTGCTGCGCGGCGGTATCGAGGGTATCGGTCATTCGGCTTCCAGTGGTGCTATCCAGCGGGGCGTACATGCGCTCTGTTCCTTCTGGGTAGGGGGGATTCTATGATGTGCACAAGTCTGTGAACACTTTGTGAAGAAACACAATATCTTGTGTCTGCAAACTTGGATTAACACAAATACTAGTGGAAGAGCATCGGCTAGTGCAACAGCGCCGTCCTGTGATAAACGACGGCCGGCTTCCCCGGCACCCGCCGGGCCGCCATCCCGCCGGCACCGGCGTTATGACGGCTGCGTTGCAAGAAAAATACAAGTACCCAGAAAGCAAAAACAGGGCCAGCACCGATGGATGCGTGCCCTCGCCGCCGATCCGGGCGCCCGGCAAGCGGCCGGCAAAACCCGGCACGGCAGCGCCGGCAAGGTGCACGCGGCGCACCGCGAGGGTTCCCGCCGGTCATGCGGTACGCGCAAGTACGGCCAGCGGGCACAAGGCCGCCGGCAGGGTTTTGCCGGCCGCCCCTTAACGCCGCTGTCATCGACGCCCACTAGGCTTGCCGCCATCGCCTCAACGACAAGCACAGGGAGCCCAGCGATGAACAAGCAGAACAACACCCAGATCACCAGCGCCGACCCGGACGACATCGGCAACAACCAGAGCGGCAACGCCAGCTTCGACAGCGTGCTCGAAGCGCGCATCAGCCGCCGCAGCATCCTGCGCGGCGGCCTCGGCGGTGCGGCGGCGATGATGTTCGGCGGCGTCGCGCTCGGTGGCGCGCTGACCGCCTGTGGCGGCGGAGGCAGCAGCGACAGCGCCGCGCCGACGCCCGCCCCGACCCCGGCGCCCACCCCGACGCCGGCACCGGCCGCCCGTTTCAACTTCAATCCGGTCGCCAAGAACGTCCTCGACGCGCTGACCATTCCCGCCGGCTACAGCGCCGCCGTGCTGTTCGCGCTCGGCGATCCGATCAACAACGCGACCGCGGCCTACAAGAACGACGGCAGCGACGACGCACTGAGCTTCGATTTCCGCGCCGGCGACCATCACGACGGCATGAACTACTTCGGCCTGAACGCCGCCGGCACCGCGCGTGACCCGAACGGCAGCGAGCGCGGGCTGATCGCGATGAACCACGAGCACATCACCGACGCCTTCCTGCACGTGGCCGGCGCCACCGCCCCCGGCGGCATTCGCCCACAGGCCGAGGTCGACAAGGAGATCCGCGCCCACGGCGTCGCGGTGATCGAAGTGCAGAAGACGGCCGGCAAGTTCCAGCTCAACCGCGGCTCGAGCTACAACCGCCGGATCACCGCGCAGACGCCGATGGAGCTGAACGGCCCGGCACGCGGCAGCGACTACATGAAGACCGCCTATTCGACCGCGGGCACCCAAGGCCGCGGCACCGTGAATAATTGCGCCACCGGCGACACCCCGTGGGGCACCTTCCTGACCTGCGAGGAAAACTGGGCCGGCTATTTCTCGCGCACCGGCGACGTCAGCGCCAACCGCAGCGCCGCCGAGCTCGCCTCGTTCACCCGCTACGGCGTGCCGAGCGCCGCGTCGGGCAAGCGGTGGGACACCGCCGGCGCCGCCGACGTCTACAAGCGCTGGAACGTCGCCGCCAGCGGCGCCAGCGCCGCCGCCGACTTCCGCAACGAGGCCAACACCTTCGGCTATGTGGTCGAAATCGACCCGTACAGCGCCAGCTCGACCCCGCGCAAGCGCACCCACCTCGGCCGCTTCGCGCACGAGTGCGCCGTGTATGCGCCGGTGGCCGCCGGCAAGCCGGTGGTGTTCTACATGGGCGACGACTCGCGCAACGAATACATCTACAAGTATGTGTCGAAGGCGGTCTGGGATCCGGCCGACGCCGGCCGTGGCCTCGCCGCCGGCGACAAGTATCTCGACGAGGGCACGCTCTATGTCGCCAAGTTCAACGCCGACGGCTCGGGCACCTGGCTGCCGCTGACGTTGGCCAATACCGCGATCAGCGGCTACGCCGGCTTCAGCTTCAAGACCGTGGCCGACATCTGCGTCAACACCCGGATCGCCGCCGACGCCGCCGGCGCGACCAAGATGGACCGCCCGGAATGGTGCTCGGTCAACCCGAAGAACGGCGAGGTCTACTACACGCTGACCAACAACTCCAACCGCGTGACCACCGGCGCCTCGGGCAGCAAACTCCTGCCCGACGCCGCCAACCCGCGCGCGTACGAAGACATGAAGGGCAGCACCAAGCAGACCGGCAACGTCAACGGTCACATCATCCGCACCGCCGAAGCCGGTGCCGACCCGGCCGCGACCAGCTTCAAGTGGGACGTCTACGTGTTCGCCGCCGAAGCCAAGGCCGGTGCCGCGGTCAACCTGTCGTCGCTGACCGACGACAACGACATGTCGAGCCCGGACGGCATCTGGTTCAGCCCGAAGAGCGGCATCCTGTGGATCCAGACCGACGACGGCGCCTACACCGACACCACGAACTGCATGATGCTGGCAGCGCTTCCCGGCAAGGTCGGCGACGGCGGCGCGATCAAGGTCGCCAACAGCGTCGGCGGCACCGCGCTCGAAGTGACCACGCAGAAGGGCAAGAATCCGGACGGCGAAACGCTGCGCCGCTTCCTGGTCGGTCCGAAGGACTGCGAGATCACCGGCATCGCCGAAACGCCGGACGGCAAGACGCTGTTCGTCAACATCCAGCACCCGGGCGAAGACACCAAGGTGGCCGATCTGGGCGATCCGTCCAAGTTCACCAGCCACTGGCCGGCCGGCGGCACCGCCCGCCCGCGCTCGGCAACGGTCGTCATCACCAAGGATGACGGCGGCACCATCGGCCTCACGCTCTAGGAGCAGCTAACAAAACCCTGCTGGCTGCGTTGCGCTCACTTGTCGTACTGCTTAGTACTGCCTGCGTTTCGCGCGCCTTGCCAGCACCGTTTCACTAAATTTTGTTAACCGCTCTTTAAAATGTACTGCGCCGGGCCCGCCGGCCCGGCCCCTTCAGGAGAATCTCATGGGTTCATTCAGCCTCTGGCACTGGGCACTGGTGCTGCTGGTCGTCGTGCTGGTCTTCGGCACCCGCCGGCTGCGCAACGCCGGCGGCGACCTGGGCGCCGCAATCCGCGGTTTCAAGGACGGCGTGAACGGCAAGGACGACCCGTCACAACAGTAGGTGCGGCGGAATAGCAAAAAAAACGGGGCGACCTTGGTCGCCCCGTTCTTCATTCCGGCCTGCCGGCTCAGTGCTGGTGGCCGTGCTCGCCGTGCACATGACCATGGGCGATTTCCTCGCCGGTGGCTTCGCGCACGTCGACCACCTTGCCGACGAAGCGGATCTTGATGCCTGCGAACGGGTGGTTCGCGTCGACGGTGACCTTGTTGCCGGCGATTTCGACGACGCGGAACAGCAGCACGTCGCCGGTCTGCGGATCATCGGCTTCGAACATCATGCCGACTTCGACTTCCTGCGGGAACACGTCCTTGTCTTCCGAGCGGATCAGCTCCGGCTCGTGCTCGCCAAAGGCGTCGTCGGCTTCCATCACCACGTCGATGCTGTCGCCGACGGTCTTGCCTTCCAGCGCTTCTTCCACCAGCGGCAGGATGTTGTCATAACCGCCGTGCAGGTAGGCGATCGGCTCTTCGGTCTTGTCGAGCTGCTTGCCTTCGAGATCGAACATTTCGTAGTTCAGGGTGACGACGGAATTCTTGGCGATTTGCATTCGGGCTTATCCTAGCGATTGAACAAGGGAGAGTATTTCGGCTGCGTGGCCTTTCGGCGTGACATGGTAGAAGGCGTGGCGGATCAGCCCCGCCTTGTCGATGACGAAAGTCGAGCGCTCAATGCCGTATCGTACCACGTCGCCCACCTGCCACTCGCGCAGCGCATGGTAGCGGCGGCTCACGTCGCCTTCCGGGTCCGACAGGAGGTCGAACTCGATCCCCTCCTCGTCGATGAACAATTCATGCGCCATGCAGTCGTCCATGCTGACGCCGAGCACGACCGCATCGCACTGCGCCAGCGCGGCGACACGCTCGCTGAATTCGATCGCTTCGGTGATGCCGCCGGGCGTGTGGTCCTTGTTGAAGAAATACAGCACCACGTTCTGCCGGCCGCGGAAATCCGACAGCCTGACCGAGTCCATGCCGGCATCGGGCAGTTCGAAATCGGGCGCCACTTCGCCTGGATTCAGCATGCCGTCTCCCCCGGTGCGATAATCGCGTCATTCTCACAGTCGTTATAGTGCCCAGCCATGACCATGCAACTTCTCGGCGGCCTCACGCCCGAACAATTCCTCGCCGAATACTGGCAGAAAAAACCGCTGCTGATCCGTCAGGCGTGGACCGACTTCCCCGAACTGATCGACCTGGCCCGGCTCACCGAGCTCGCCGGCAGCGACGATGCCGAATCGCGGCTGCTCGAGTACCGCAACGGCCAGTGGCTGCTCGAGCACGGCCCGATCAGCGAACGCCGGCTCGCGCGCCTGCCCGAGACCGACTGGACCTTGCTGGTCAGCAACGTCAACCACCATGTCGACCACGTCGGCAAGCTCCTGTACCGCTTCAACTTCCTGCCCTACTACCGGCTCGACGACCTGATGATCTCGTACGCACCGCCGGGCGGCACCGTCGGCCCACACTACGACTCGTACGACGTGTTCCTGCTGCAGGTCGGCGGCAGCAAGCGCTGGCAGATCTCCAGCGACGACGCGGGCAACTTCGTCGAGGACGCGCCGATCCGCGTGCTCAGGGATTTCGCCCCCGAACAGGAATGGGTGCTCGAACACGGCGACATGCTCTACCTGCCGCCGAAATACGCGCACTACGGCGTCGCGCTCGAGCCGGGCATGACGTATTCGATCGGTTTCCGCGCACCGAAGACGCAGGAAATCGCCGGCAAGTTTCTCGAGTTCGTCCAGGACGAACTGTGCCTGGACGGCATGTACGCCGATCCGGACCGGCAGACCCGCAAGCACCCCGGCGAGATCGACGACGAATTCATCGCCAGCATGGCCGCCATGCTCAAGCAGATCGAATGGAACGACGACACGGTGCGCCGCTTCGTCGGCCGCTACTTCACCGAACCGAAGCCGCACGTGTTCTTCGACGCGCCGGACGAGCCGCTCGATTTCGACGACTTCGCCGCCGCGGTCGCACAACACGGGGTCGTACTCGACCTGAAAAGCCAGATGCTGTTCGAGCGCGACCATATCTATATCAATGGTGACGAGATCGCCGCCGAGCCGGCCGCGCTCGCCGCGCTGCAGCAGCTCGCCGACGATCGCGCGCTGCCGGCCGGCGACTACGACGACGCGGTGCTCGAAGCGCTGTACGCGTGCTACGACTGTGGCTTCCTTCACCCTGCCGGCTGATCCGCCTCGCGCCATCGACCGGCATCGCGACTACGCCGACGCCTTCGCCGCACTGGTCGCGTCGGCCCGCCGCAGCTTGTGGCTGGCCGAGGACGACTTCCGCATTGCCGACCTCGGCAGCCGCGCGGTCTGCGACACGCTGTGGACGTTCTTCGTCCACGGCGGCGAGCTGAGGCTGCTGGCGTGGCGCAGCGGCTATCTCGCCAGCGACGCGCCGCGCTTCATGCAACTGCGCGACCGTTTCGGCCACCGGATGCAATTGCTGCGCGTCGCCGACGATGGCGGACCGGCCGCGCAGGGGCTGGCGATTGCCGACGGCCTGCATTATCTAAAACGGCGTCACGCCGACTGGCCGCATGCCGAACTGGGCAGTCATGGCAACACTGTTGCCTTACTGCAACAGCAATTTGACGAAATCTGGACGACGGCGAGGCCGGAGCCGGGCTGGAGCCGTTTGTATATTTAGCCGGCATCTCGCCGGCATCATGTCGTCAGCATCGTGCCAGACCGCGTGGCGACTGGCGGTCAGCCTCCGGAGCCGGACGGCCACGCCCGTCACACCCTCCCGGCGCCGGGAGACGCCCGCCGATTTGTACAAGTCGTTGCAATTGGCAGGCAATACGATGCATCCGGGGCCGCCCCTTGCCTACCTTTTTACCAAAAACGTTGTTAGAATCCGGTCCTGTCGGTCGTCAATGATGCCTAACTGCTTTTCGGAGCCATCGATCTACGGTCGATAGCCCTAGTGGTTTTTTGTCCAACTCGTCTTTAATTCAAAGGTTTGAAAAAAATGAAACAGTCTCTGCTCGTTGCTGCTCTGCTCGCCGTTGCCCTGACCGCTTGCGGCAAGAAAGAAGAAGCTCCGGCTGCCGCTTCGGCTGTTGTTGAAGCTTCGGCTCCGGTTGAAGCTGCTGCTTCGGCTGTTGAAGCTGCTGCTTCGGAAGTTGCTTCGGCTGTTGAAGCTGCTGCTTCGGATGTTGCTTCGGCTGCCAAGTAATTCAGGCAAGCTGCAACAAAAAGCCGACCGTAAGGTCGGCTTTTTGCATTTCTGTCGTCTTTCCTGCGATCCCGTTTCATGCCCACCCAGATTCTGCTGCCCCGCTGGCTGATCCCGATTGAACCGCGCGAAGTGCTGACCGGCCATGCGCTAGTCATCAAGCAGGACCGCATCATCGCGATCCTGCCCGCCGCCGACGCCCTCGCCCGCTATCCCGACGCCGAACGCGTCGAGCTGCCCGAGCATGCACTGCTGCCGGGCCTGATCAATCTGCACGCGCATTCGGCGATGACGCTGCTGCGCGGCTACGCCGACGATCTGGCACTGATGGACTGGCTCAACGACCACATCTGGCCGGCCGAAGGCGCCCACGTTTCGGACGAATTCGTCTTCGACGGCACCCAGCTGGCGATCGCCGAGATGATCCGTGGCGGCACGACCTGCGCCAACGACATGTATTTCCACCACGGCGCGGTCGCCCGTGCAGCGCTGGCCAGCGGCTTCCGGATGATGGTCGGCTGCTCGGTCCTCGAGTTCCCGACGCCCTACGCCGCCGACGCCGACCAGTACCTCCGCCGGGCGCTTGCGTGCATCGACGAATTCCAGGGCGAATCGCTGGTCGGCTTCACGCTGGCACCGCACGCGCCGTACAGCGTCAGCGACGCGACTTTCGGCCGGGTGATCACGCTGGCCGACGAACTCGGTGTCGGCATCCACTGCCACATCCACGAAACGCAGGACGAGATCGACGACAGCCTGCGCCAGCACGGCGTGCGGCCGCTCGAACGGCTCGCCAGGCTGGGCCTGCTCGACAGCCCGCTGATCGCCGCGCACATGGTGCACACGACCGACGCCGAGATCGCGCTGCTGGCGCAACGCGGCGTCCACGTCGCGCACAACCCGGCATCCAACCTCAAGCTGGCGTCGGGTTTCGCCCGCATCGCCGACCAGCTCGCCGCCGGCATCAACGTCGGCATCGGCACCGACGGTGCGGCCAGCAACAACAAGCTCGACCTGTTTGCCGAACTGCGCCTCACCGCGCTGCTTGCCAAGGGCCAGAGCGGCAGCCCGACCGCGCTGCCGGCCTGGCAGGCGCTGGAGATGGCAACGATCAACGGCGCCAGGGCGCTCGGCTGGGACGAGCGGATCGGCAGCCTGGCGGTGGGCAAGCAGGCCGACGTGATTGCGGTCGACCTGTCGAACATCGGCACGCAGCCGGCCTACGACCCGGTCTCGCATCTGGTCTACGCACTGGATCGCAGCCAGGTCAGCCACGTCTGGATCGCCGGCGTGCCGCAGCTTGCGGGCGGCGAGCTGACGCGCTTCAAGCCGGCGCAACTCGCCGCCAATGCCCGGCGCTGGCAGGCGCGGATCGCGCCGCGCTGAGCATTACGGTTCAGCAGCGGCAGCGCTCGGGGTAAACTGGCAGCCTGACCGCACCGAACCCATGCCATGACCGAAACGCCGCCGACTGCCGCCCCCATCAATGCCGATCAAGCCGAGATCGCCAAGTTCTCCGCCCTCGCCCACAAGTGGTGGGACAAGGACGGCGAATTCAAGCCGCTGCACCAGATCAACCCGCTGCGGCTGCAGTTCATCGCCGACCATGCGGTACTGACCGCGCAGCAGGCGCTCGACGTCGGTTGCGGCGGCGGCATCCTCAGCGAAGCACTGGCGCAGGCCGGCGCACAAGTCACCGGCATCGACCTGGCCGAAAAATCGCTCAAGGTCGCCAAGCTGCACCTGTTCGAATCGAACGTCTCGGTCGACTACCGCTGCGTCGCGGTCGAAGCACTGGCGGCGGAAACGCCGGAAAGCTTCGACGTCGTCACCTGCATGGAAATGCTCGAACACGTGCCGTCGCCGGCGAGCATCGTCGCCGCCTGCGCCCAGCTGGCCAAACCGGGCGGCTGGGTGTTCTTCTCGACGCTGAACCGCAACCCGAAGGCCTACGCGCTGGCGGTGATCGGCGCCGAGTACCTGATGGGGCTGCTGCCACGCGGTACGCACGACTACGCCAAGTTCATCAAGCCGTCCGAGCTGGCGCGCATGACACGCGCCGCCGGGCTTGAAACGGTCACCGTCAGCGGCATGCAGTACAACCCGATCTCCGGCATCGCAACCCTGTCCGACGATGCCGACGTCAATTACCTCGTCGCCTGCCGCAAGCCGCTGTGATCGCAACTGACAAAACCCTGCTGGCGGCGTCGTGCTCGCTTGCCGTACTTGCTTGTACGGTCTGCACTTCGGCCCCTGAAGGGCCCCTTGCCAGCACCGCTGCGCCGGATTTGCCCCTCGCAGGACGCGCCCCTGGGGTATCTGCTGCCCGGCCTCATTTTCAATGGACACAGCCATGATCCGCGCCATTTTGTTCGATCTCGACGGCACGCTCGCCGACACCGCGCCCGACCTCGGCGCCGCGCTGAACCGGCTTCTGGCCGAGGAAGGCCGGCCCGAGCAGCCGTATGATGCGATCCGGCCGCTGGCCTCGCACGGCGCCCGCGGACTGATCGGCCTCGGCTTCGGTGTCGGCCCGGACGACGCCTCGTTCAACGGCTTGCGCGAGCGCTTCCTCGCCCGCTACGCGGCGGCATTGTGCGAACACACGGTGCTGTTCGACGGCATTGCCGAACTGATCGCCGCGATCGGCGCGCGCGGCCTGCCCTGGGGCATCGTCACCAACAAGCCCGGCCGCTTCACCGATCCGCTGGTGCGCGAACTGCCGCTGCCGGTGCAGCCAGGCTGCATCGTCTCGGGCGACACCGTCGGCGTCGCCAAGCCCGATCCGAGGCCCATGCTGCACGCAGCCGAACAGCTCGGCGTGCCGGCGGAAAGCTGCATCTACATCGGCGATGCCGAACGCGACATCGAGGCCGGCCGCCGCGTCGGCATGAAAACGGTGATTGCCGACTACGGCTACATCAGCGTCGACGACCGGCCGACCACCTGGGGCGCCGACCTGCGCATTGCCCACCCGCTCGACCTGCTCGCGCATCTGCCTGACTGAGCCCTTCGGTCGACACGTCCCCGTCAAAACGCCCCGGCACGCCGGGGCATTTTCAATGAGACCGCATCTCAGCGATGGACGTCGACAATGAACCGGCCACGATGGCGGCCGGCGATGATGTCGGCCGCCGCAGCAAAGGTCTCGGCCAGGCCGATCTCGGTGCTGGTACTTGCAAGCAAGACCGGATCGATCAGCCCGGCGAGCAAGTCCCACGCCGCCTGGCGCTGCGCCCTTGGGGCATACACGCTGTCGACCCCGTACAGCGTCACGCCCCGCAGAATGAATGGCGCCACCGTCGCCGGAAAATCCATCCCGCCGGCCAGGCCGCACGCCGCCACCGCGCCGTCGCGCCGCACCTGCGCGCAAGCGTTCGCCAGTACATGACTGCCGACCGAATCGACGACGCCGGCCCAGCGCTCCTTCTGCAGCGGCTTGCCGGCGCCCGACAAGCCGGCCCGGTCGACGATCTCGGCGGCGCCGAGCGTGCGAAGGTAATCGGCCGCATCCGGCTTGCCGGTCACCGCAACGACCTCGAAGCCCAGCTTGGCCAGCAGCATCACCGCCACCGAACCGACCCCGCCGGTCGCGCCAGTCACCAGCACCGGCCCGCCCCCGGGCGTCAGGCCGTGCGTCTTCAGCGCCTGCACGCACAGCATCGCCGTATAGCCGGCGGTGCCGAGTGCCATCGCATCATGCGCGGCCAGCCCTGCCGGCAGCCGCACCAGCCCCTCGGCCGGCACCCGGGCGCGTTGTGCCAGCGCGCCCCAGGTCGTCTCGCCGCAGCCCCAGCCGTTGAGGATCACCTTCTCGCCCGGCGCGAAATCGAGCGAATCCGACTCGAGCACCGTCCCGACCGCATCAACGCCGGCAACCATCGGAAACTGCCGCACCACCGGTCCGCTGTCGGTCAGCGCCTGCGCATCCTTGTAGTTGAGCGTCGAATACTCGACGCGCAGGCTCACGCCCTCCGCCGGCAACGACGCCTCGTCGAGCTCCGCAAGCTGCGCCCTGAACCCGTCATCCCGTGTCAGATATACCGCCTTGAACATTCACACTCTCCTGCATCGCCCGGACCGGGCCAGTGCCCCACGATAAACCGAAGCGGGACAAGCCGCCTCCATCCTGCACAAACTTTGGTCGCACCGGCGCTTGTCGCCGATCGGCCTCGTCATCGAAGCCGCCACGGCCGATGCCCTTCAGCGCCAAACGCGGTATACTCGGCTTGCTACATCTGGGGCCGCCATGGTTTCGACGGGGGTTACAAAGCGGATGAGGGCATGCCGGGATTTCAGTCACCCCGTAAAACGCTGAAAATTCTTAGTCGCAAACGACCAAGACTACGCTCTGGCTGCTTAAGCCGGACTCTGCACTATTCCCTCCCATCGGGTAGGCCGGGCAACCGGTAGCAGAGTCATTTAGATGGGATCGCCTCGGCTCGGGTTACTTGGGACGGGGTTAAACCTAAGGTAACTCGCTGGTGCCAAGCCCGTCGGTTGGCGTGTCACCGGTCAAAAGTACTTAAATGAGCCAGACTACGCATGTAGAACTCTTCGTGGAGGGCTTTCGGACGCGGGTTCGACTCCCGCCGGCTCCACCATTTACCAAAATCCCAACCCTTATCGGTTGGGATTTTTTTTGCCCGAAACGCCTGTGTTGGCGCGGCTTCCGGCCCAACCCTCGCGAGCGCCATCGCCCAACCCCCCGCGTTTTCGCGCCCGCCAATGCCTCTCTGTTCTCCGTTTTCTCTGGTCATCACGCGAGCGTTCTTGAGGCCACTTCCACTATTGGCGCGGGTTTAGAAGCTGTCGGTTGTTGTCGGCAACTCCTGTAGTGGTGACGACCGAGAGCGCAGCCGCTTTGGGGGTAGCTATTCCAGTAGCGCTACCGATTTCACCTGTACCCAGAGCTCTCGCCCTGGAATCACGTTCAGAGCATTGACCGCTCTCTTGGTTAGCCTCGCCAGAATGATTTCTGCACCAATCCGGACACGCACCAATGCCACGCCAGGATGCTCGTCATCACCCACAGCATCGATTTGCCCACGCAGTACGTTCTGAATACTGCTGTCTCCAGGCTGTTCGGCAAGACTCACGTCACGCGCCAAGATGCGCACCCGGACGTGTCGACCGATAGCCAGACCGTGATCGCGCGCCCACAAACTGCCGCCAGTAAAGTCCACTCGCGCCAAGTGCCATTCCTTGTCTACTGCGCCCACGGTAGCATTGAGGATTGCTCCAGCA
The DNA here is from genome assembly GCF_001808185.1 of Jeongeupia sp. USM3. Taxonomy (NCBI): domain Bacteria; kingdom Pseudomonadati; phylum Pseudomonadota; class Betaproteobacteria; order Neisseriales; family Chitinibacteraceae; genus Jeongeupia; species Jeongeupia sp. USM3. The sequence continues at coordinate 1,057,520 of NZ_CP017668.1, forward strand.
TCCTCGCCCAACCGGATCGGCAAATCGAGGCGAGCCAGCGTTTCAGCCAGCGACCCGCTGGCCTGCACCCTCCCGCCTTCCATCGCCACCAGATGATCGGCCAGTCGCGCCACCTCGTCTGGGGAATGGCTGACATAAAAGATCGGGACATCCAACTCGTCGTGCAATCGCTCTAGGTAGGGCAGGATTTCCCGCTTGCGCTTCAGATCCAGCGCGGCCAGCGGCTCGTCCATCAGCAGTAGGCGTGGACTGACAGCTAGCGCACGGGCGATGCCGACCCGCTGGCGCTCACCACCGGACAAACGATCCGGCTTGCGCTCTAGCAGATAGCCGATACCCAGCAGCTCGATGGCCTGATCCAGACTGACGCGCTGTTCGTCGTTAATGCGATTCAGGCCGTAGCGCAAGTTGCCCAGCACCGACAAGTGTGAGAACAGGCTGGCCTCTTGGAACACATAACCGATAGGCCGCTTGTGTGTTGGCACCCAGAGTCCTGCGTCCTGCCACACCTCGCCATCTACGATAAGCCGCCCCTGCGAAGCACGCTCCAAGCCCGCAATGCAGCGTAGCAGCGTTGTCTTGCCCGACCCGGAATGTCCGAATAGCGCGGTCACTCCCCGTCCAGGCAGATTGAGATCCACGTCGAGTGAAAAACCCGGCCAGTCGAGTCGAAAACGCGCTTCGATGCTTGACACGTCACCCACCTTTCTTCGGACTTGGCCGCCAAGCGTATAAGGCCAGCAGCACGAGGAAAGAGAAGATCAGCATCACCGCCGCGAGACGGTGCGCCTGCATGTACTCCAGAGCCTCCACGTGATCGTAGATTTGCACCGAGGCCACGCGGGTCACGCCGGGTAGGTTGCCGCCGATCATTAGCACCACGCCGAACTCGCCGACGGTGTGTGCGAAGGTGAGGATCGATGCCGTCAGAAAACCCGGCGCGGCCAAAGGAACGGCGACAGTGAAAAAGGCATTGAGTGGCGAGGCGCGCAAAGTTGCCGCTACTTCCAAGGGGCGGTCGCCGACCGCCTCGAAGGCCGTTTGCAACGGCTGCACCATGAAAGGCATCGAATAGAAGACCGAGGCCAAGACCAGTCCCCAGAAGGTAAAGGGCAAAGGCCCCAGCCCCAGCGCCTGAGTCAGCTGACCGATAGGCCCGTTCGGCCCCATCGCCAGCAACAAATAAAAGCCTAGCACCGAGGGTGGCAGCACCAGAGGTAGCGCGACCACAGCGCCAACAGGCCCCTTCCACCAGGCTTTTGTACGTGCGAGCCACCAAGCGATGGGTGTGCCAACTACCAGCAGGATGGCCGTCACGATCCCGGCTAGACGAACGGTCAACCAAAGTGCTTGCCAGTCATTCGATGTCAGCATCCAGCCCCCTCAATGCGCGTGCTGGAAAGTCTTGACGGCAGACACCAGCAAGACAACCCCGAGCAGGCCCATCAGCAAACCCGTCGGCACCAAACCAAGCAGCATGCCACCGATGGCGGCCCCGAGAATCGATCCCGTCACCATCCACACCATCAATGCTCGCTCCTGGCGTAATACAGCGAAGGCATCGGCACGGGCGTAGCGGGTGAAGCCGACGATCATGGTGGGCAGGCTCACCATCAATGACAGGCTGCCTGCGAGTTTGATGTCCAGGCCGTAGAGCAGAACGATGGTCGGGATCAGCAGCTCGCCTCCCGCCACACCAAGCAGCGCGGCCACCATTCCGATTCCCAACCCAGCGACTAACCCGGCCAGCCAGCGCAGCGGTTCAGCCTCGAACAACGGCGCGCTGCCGTCATGTACACCGGCCCATGCCTCCGAAAGCAGCACAAGCGACAAGCCGACCAGCAGCACCATGATGATGCGATTGAGCCAGTGCCGGGGCAGCGTAATTGCGTGGCCTGCCGCCCACCACGCACCGACCATACTGCCTGCAAGCAGGTTCAGCACGACATCGAGGTGAACGGCCAGGATGCTGGGGGAAATCGTGCCTCCGCGAAACAACAATGCGGCTGTGACCACGACGAGGCTCATGGCCTTGTTGAGAATGACAGCTTCGAGGGTACCGAGCCGGAAGGCCCCGATCAGCACCGGAAGGCGGAACTCAGCACCACCCAGTCCGATCAGGCCACCCAGCGTACCGATCAACGATCCGGCCACGAAGCTTTTGCCGTTGCGAGTCGGTGCACGCATGGACTACGCCTTACTTGCTGGCAACTTCGCCCGGGAGGACGAAACCATACTTGGTCATTACTGCGCGAGCAGGCTTACTGCTCATGTAGTCGGCGAAACGGCGGGCCAAGGCATTTCCCTCGGCGCGCTTGGTGATGACAAAGCCCTGCTCCAGCGGCTCGTGCAGATTATCCGGGATCAGCCAGTAGCCCCCTTTGTTCGCGAGTTCAGGGCTGATCGCCAAGGCCAGCGCAACAATGCCGACCTGCGCATTGCCGGTCTGCACGAACTGGGCGGTATGGGCGATGTTCTCACCGTAGACCAGCTTGGGCTCGATCTTCTCCCACAGTCCGGAAGCTCGTAGCGCCTCTTCGGCCCGTTTGCCATAGGGTGCGTGCTTGGGATTGGCGATGGCAATGCGCGTGATCTTTGGGTCGGCCAGGCTCGCCAGTGTCATCTTGGTTGCGTCCAAGCTTGCACTCCACAACACGATGCGACCGAATGCATAGGGCCTAACCTCGGAGGCAGCGAGGCCTGCCTTGGCCAATTCACGAGGAAAGCCGATGTCTGCCGAGAAGTACAGGTCGTAGGGCGCGCCCTGTTGAATCTGGGTGTGGAACTTGCCCGACGATCCGTAGATGACCTCCACTTCATCGGCCGGGTTCGCCTTCTTGAAGGTGGCGACGATCTCGTCCATCGCGAACTTGAGGTCAGCCGCCGCCGCGATGGTGGTTTTCTCTGCATGGGCGGTCGCCATGAACAACAATGAGCAGGCGAGCAGCAAGGGGCGCAAGAGTTTCATGGGCAGGCTTCCTTCTTGTTTGGTTGGGCAGTCTCAAGTCTGAAATGCAACCCGTCGCATTCGCTTTGTCGGGTTTGCTACACCGTTAAGTCAAAAATGACATAACGAAAAGCATACAGCATTACTCATGCCAAGCCATGCCCAAAATCAAGAAAGTATTAATCAGCCAAGTCACAAAGAGCCTGTAGCTCTTTGCCTGCATTGGCGTTTAGACGGGCTTCAAGGGTGTCGTACCGCTCTATAAGTTGCTGCCCGAGCATTGTCAGCAATGCGCCGCCGCCACCCTTTCCGCCTGTCGCGGTTTCGACAACCGGATGCCCGAAGCCCTGATTGAGTGATTCGATGAGCAACCAAGCCCGTTTGTAGGGCAAGCCAAGCGCCCGGGCAGCAGCTGAAATGGAGCGTGTCTCGCCAATCTGGCGCAGCAGGTCAATCTTGCCCGGGCCAATGGCGATACCATCTCCAATATAGATGCGGGGGCGCACGAGAATGGCAGCTTTTGGTTTCGTAGAAGCCTCCGTTTGTAGTTGTGTATTAAATCCGACAACCTACGCGATTTTGCTAGCCACCACACATTGTTGCCAAGTTTGAAAAATCATCCGTACTACACCAGATTTCGAATCTGATCATGCCAGCTAGATGGCCACGAACGACGCACTATTTGCTCCAACACAATACTATGCGAGCCTACCAGTCGCTCAACAACCGTTGGAGCCAATAGAGTCAATCGCATGATCCGGCGCACCTGCGTCACGTCCATGCCCTCGGCTTCGGCGATATCAGTCACCGACGCGGCTCGCCCTTCGTCCAGCAGGCGTAGCCAGTGGTGCGCGAGGCCCAAGGCCCGCATCAAGGGAGTGTCCTGGTTGATTTCGCGCACCTGTTGCTCGCGGAGGGCTTCGTCCAGAAATTCCTGTGGCGCATCCAATGGCGTGATGACCTGCTTCTTCAGACCCCGGCGCACCAGCGTCCAGGGCAGGAAGGTTTCCATCTGCACGCCACCAGCGGGCAACGGCGTCTGGTACGTGACCGGGTCGCCCTTTACTTGGCCGCGATGTTTTTTGCTCATACGTCCTCCTCGAAACTAGCCATGAGCTGGCGCTGGGCGTGCCAATCGACCATCAGGCGGTTTCGCTGGAACCACATCAACGTCAGCCGCCGTGGCTGCTGGCCAGCCATGAACCGTTCGATGATGTCGGGAGCCAGCAGTGTCATACGCAGCAGTTCGTTGACCACCGAGTGGTGCAATTTTTCGGCGCGTGCGATGGCGGCACCGCTTTGCATTGCCCCAGTGTCCAACAGGTGTTGCCAGTAAAAGGCGCGGGCCAGCCCGTCGATCAGCGTGACGTCATGGACACTGCGCTTGTCGGTGACCACGCGCTGGACGCCCCGACGACGAAACGTCAGAGGCACGAAGGTTTCCATCGAGTCGTCCATCAGGCTTCCACCTCAAGAAGCTCGGCACCGATGCTGTCAGGGGCGAATTCCTCGATCAGTGCGTTCCAGCCGATCTCGCGCCATTTCACCTTGATGCCCTGTACCTCGCCCGCGTGGACGAGGTCGATGCGTTCGATCATCAGGTTGGTGATGCGGTGGCGTTCGACCGGGAACAGTTGATCCCACACGTTGTTGAGCCGCCCCATCGCCATTACCGTGGCGGCTTCGTCGATCTGAGCACCGTTGCGCTGGATATGCCGCACCACCGATGCGACAGACTCCGGGCTGGTCAGCACCGTGCGGATCTGGGCCACCACTGCGCCCTCGATCTCTGGCGCTGGCAGACGTTCGTAGTTCTTGCCCGGTGCGCCGAAGCGGTTTTCCGATTTGGACACGTAGTAGTGATACTTGCGCCCATTCTTGCGCGAATAGGTCGGGTACATCCGCTCGCCCGATGGCGCGTATAACAGCCCGCGCAGCAATGCGTCGGTGCGCGACCGGATTTTTGTTTCCACCGCACGCCCATGCGAATCCTTGGCCAGCACCTCGTGGACGCGGCCCCACAGGCCGGGGTCGATGATGGCCGCATGCACGCCGGGGAACCATTTGCCCTTGTGGGAGATTTCGCCAAGGAAAATGCGGTTGCGCAATATCTTGTGCAGATATTTCTTGTCGATCTGCGCGCCCTTGCGCATCTGGCCATCCTGCGTTATCCAGGCCTTGGTGGTGATGCCCTCGGCGGTCAGGTTGGCGGCGATCTTTGTCGGTGAACCTATGGTGAGCATTTCCTCGAAAATACGCCGCACCACCGCCGCCTCGGTTTCATTGATGACCAGCAGGCGGTTCTCGACGTCGTATCCCAGGGTGGGCACGCCGCCCATCCACATGCCTTTACGCTTGGCCGCCGCAATCTTGTCGCGGATGCGCTCGCCGGTGACCTCGCGTTCGAACTGGGCGAAGGACAACAGCACGTTCAGCATCAGCCGCCCCATCGATGTGGTGGTATTGAACTGCTGCGTGACTGACACGAACGACACGCCGTGGCGCTCGAATACCTCGACCATCTTGGAGAAGTCAGCCAGGCTGCGCGTCAGGCGGTCGATCTTGTAGACCACCACGATGTCAATCTGGCCGCGTTCGATATCGGCCATCAGGCGCTTCAGCCCGGGCCGATCCGTGTTACCGCCGGAAAACCCAGGGTCGTCGTAGTCGTCGGCCACCGGAATCCAACCCTCGGCGCGCTGGCTGGCGACGTAGGCGTGGCCCGCCTCCTTCTGCGCATCGATGGAGTTGAATTCCTGATCGAGGCGCTCATCCGACGACACCCGGCAGTAGACCGCGCAGCGTTTGCGCGCTTTGGGAGAGGCAATCTGGCTGACGTCGCTCATTGCGCACCTGCCTTGCCGTTCAGGCCGAAGAACAGCGGTCCCGACCAGTGCGTGCCGGTGATCTGCCGAGCCACGGCGGTCAGACTCTTGAAGGTGCTGCCCTCGTACTCGAACAGGCCGTCGGCGGTGACCACCACCTTGTGCTCACGCTCGCCCCATTCACGCAGCAGGACAGTGCCGGGCGCAAAGTTGATGTCGCGTGGCCGCGCCCGCAGCTTGATCTTGGAATGCTTGGCACCGATGGCTTCCAGCCGCTGGCGGGTGTTGTTCGACAAACCGCCGAATGCCTCCTCCTGCATCTTGTAGGCGATGCGCGACTCGATAAAAGCACGGTTGGGGTTGATGGGACGGCTGCTGAAGTACCGATCCCACACTAGCCAAAGCTCCCCGATGGGCAGACTGGACAGCTCCGCGATCTGCGCGGCGACGGATGCTTGTTTCTCGTTCATTACAACTTCTCCTGTTGATAGGGGGTTGTATGAACGCGCTGGTTGGGCAGGAAGCCAAGGCCAACTTCTCTCTGTTTTGGCGCTTCTGCGACAGCGGTGCGGACGACGGCGGCCGCAAGGATGGCAGTGATTTCACCAGCGCGGGCACTGGCGGACATCTCCGAGGGAGATGCAAGTTCGAGGTTCTTCATGACGGCTCCGAGGAATTGCAACCGTCATGGATAGTGAGCCTGATCTTCCGAAGCGGATGGCAATTCCGGGCAATCGAGCCAGTTTCGCGTTAACTAAACAGTTGACGACCTTGAGGTGGAGCAGTACGATCACTCCATTAACCAATCACGCAATTAGGAAACACCAATGCCTTTCGGAGCCTTCATTCGCAAGCAGCGCGAAGAGAAGAACATCCAGATGAACGAGTTTGCGCGTCAGCTCGAGATTTCGCCTGCCTACTGGTCACGTATCGAGCGCGATATGGAAAAACCGCCCAAGGATGAACTGATACGCAAGGCAGCCGAGATCCTGGGCATCGATCCGGACGACGCTTTCGTTGAGGCCAGCCGTCTGCCGCCCGACATGCGCGAGGATGTGGGTAACGTTGTGCGGATGTACCGCCGGGAAGTAACGGAGAAGAAGTGAATGCCGGTTTTGACCCTCGACTACCGGCATTGCGACCGCAAGCGCCCCAAATTCATCAAGCACGTTGAAATCGAAGGCCTCGCCGCGCAGGCTCGCCAACAACTGGTGGCGAGCGGTGTTGATGCCATTGCCTTCGACACGCTGCGCCAGATCGACCGCCTGAAGATCAACGGTATCGACTTCTCGCTCGAAGTCAGCACTGAGTGCGAGGTGCATGACGAGCAAGGCAACCACGTCTTCGGCATTTGCGAGTACGACCCCGGCGTCCCGGACACCGCAATGGTGTGCGTCTCACCCATCGGCGAAAAACTCAGTGGACTGTTGGCGCTCAGCACGCTGGCCCACGAACTGGGCCATGCGGTATTCGATGCGCCGGGCTGGATCATGGATGGCAGCAAAGGGCCAGGGCTGTTCGACGCCTTTGAACCCTGTGGGCAGCGCGCCTACCGCACCACGACACCGGACAGCGAACATTTGGCGAAATCACCAGCCGTCGGTAAGGCCGCCCAGACCTCGGACGTTCATTTCGCAGAACTGCGCGCCAATGAGTTCATGGGCTCCTTACTGGTGCCGCGCCAGCTCTTGAGCGCAGCCGCGGAGGAACTTGCCCCGCAATACAACGTCAGCATCCACCGTGGCCCTTCGCTCGATCCGGAGATCCCCGGCATCAGCCTGCATCTCACCGCCACCGACGTAGTCGATATGGAATTTCTGGAGAAAGCACTGGCCACGCATTTCGGCGTCAACCCGCGCTTTGTGCAGGTGCGCCTACAGCGCTACGGCTTGATCCGACCGGAGGCCGTCTTGCGCTGATCATTCATCCATCCCACCACGCCGACTCCGCGTCGGCATTTTTTGAATCCCGAAGTTAACTGTTCGCGCAATCGCGCACTTTGTTGAAGGAGCTTGCCTATGCCTACCGGTCAAACCACCGCCGCTCAGCCGGAGAAAGTGGTCAATCAGCAACCGTCCTCGAAACGAGTGCGCGAGCATCGGTCAGATGACGGCCCCGCCATCCTGCCCGGGATGGAGCATTTCGTCGATGTGCTGCGCAAGGTAAAGCGTCCGGCGTTGGTGGTGCGCCTGCTCGAACGCGCCAGCGGTGAACAGTTGCCGGAACTGCAGGCGCTGGCCGATGCCGCCGAGGGCAAATTGCCAGTCGAATCACGGCAGGCATTTTTCCATTGCACGGCCAAGCTGGACGCTGCCATTCGCCAGCACATCGAAAATGTCGTGGAGCGGGTGCTCCTGCTCGGTGATGACTATGGCGCACAGGCGGTTCAGTCGGTGCTCGATGAGCGGCGCGAAGACGATGCCGCAGTTCTTGGAATGCCCAGCGACCGTCACAGCCGCGCACTGCACCTGTGCATCCTGCAAGAGTTCCCCGAGGCCGGGGCTCGTCGCGAAGCCCGATTCGATCAGGCCGAACATGAACAGGTGATGCACCGCCAGTGGAAAAGCGACCATTTCTCCAGCCACTACCTTGGCCCCAAGGGCGTGGAGCCGCAGAAAGCCGACGACGTCCAGGAAACGCTGCGTACACGGATTGCCGAGCTGTTCCCACATGTGCCGAAGGAACAAATCCTGATCGAGCAATTTGTGCGGCACGGCCTGTCACATGCACAGCATGACGAGGACGCCGATGCAGACGGTGAATCTCTGACGCAGCTGCATACCCTGTGCGCCACCTTCAATGGTTCCACCGCGCATTACCGGCAGGTGGAAGATGGTCAGGTGGTCGATCACGAGGAGCCTGCAGCCATGTCGGCGCGCTTTTCCTGGGAACCGGCCACCGGTGCACTGACCGTGTTCTGCGAAAGCCGTGAAGCGCGACGTGAACTCGCCACCATCTTCCGTGATGTGGTGCTGGCGCACGAAGGCGCGATTGACGACATGCCGATTCGCCAGTTCGATCTGCTCGGGTTCTCGACATCGGCCATGCTCAAACGGCTGGAACAGGATCGCATCGCAGACATCGAGAGCATCGCGATCCTGCAGGTCAAGGTGGCCAAGCCCTTTGAGCAGCTGCTGGAACTGGGTGGAAAACCCGTTGCCCGGCAACTGGCAAGCAAGATGGAAATCACCCGCGACCGGCGCGATGGGCGCAACATCTATCAGGTCGCCTACGAGGATTACAGCGCCGAGGATCTGAGCCAGTACGCGCTGGTGCAGGTGAAGCTGGTGATGCGCATGGCCAAGCAGCCCCACCGCAAGGCCCACAACGTTGCCGTCCAGATCACCGCCCCCAACGGTCTGAATGACAAGAGCAAAACGGAGGACGACCGCAAACGCGTGCTGGAGCAACTGATCCGCATCGGCGTACTGAGCGAATTCTGAGGGAGAAGCCGACGATGTCACTCCATCTGCGCTTCTTCGCAGCCATCGACAGGCTGCCGAGCCTGGATACACCAGTGCTGGCCACCGCGCTCGGTCGTGACTGGCCCCAGTTCCTGCAACGGGGCTGGATCACCGACGAGGGCTATCTCACGCATGTGATGGCCCCGTTCCTCGACTCCGAATGCGAGGTCGAAATCGAGGCTGATCCGGATGCGGGCTGCTATCGCTATCGCAGCCCCTTGAACGGGCGCACTGTCGTGCAGCCCTTGAACGAGATCGCGCTGTGCGGCATCCAGATCGAGCCGTGGCTGGCCGAGCTGGCATCACTGATCGGCATCGAGGATCGGCGGCGCGCCAGTCACCCATGCCGCACGCCACATCATCTCTGGCATCTCGGCGACCTGCGCGTCGCCGGGACGCATGATTTTGCCCCGGTGTTTGTCGGGCGGGCGTGGGCACATGCACCGGACACCGATACATCTTCTGTTCTGGCTGACCCGGTGTGGCCACGCAGTGGCGTGGTTTTACAGGCATGCCGAACGCATGCCGTGTTGCCGCGTGACCATGTGATCCGGGCGCTCGACGAGTTCGTTCGCGTGGACTGCGGGCAAGTCGTTTTCGACGCGAGCGCATTCGACAGGGTGCTGCACGGCTATGTCACGCCCAGTGGTGCGCCGGAGCCGGTGGAGTTCTTCCAGGGTAATCGACTGAAGCTGCCTCACTTCCCCGAATCGCGCGAGCTGTCGGCGGAGCGGGCCAAGATCATCAAGCAGATGTGGAGTGCCGACGGTAAGGCCGCACCTGAGGTTTCTTGGGCAGAGGTCAACAGGATCGCCAACACCGGCTATCAATCCTTCGACGATGCCTTCGGTGGCAAGGCCGAGCGCGAGGACGTTATCGCCCTGGTCAAGCGCGGCAAATACCGGATACGACGCAACCCATAAACCCGCCCATAAATCGAACCAGACACGGGCCATAAACCTGTGCGGAGACTTCGATGTGCCCATTTCATCTAGGAGGCACATCGAAATGCAAACCCAAGCACCAGCAATCCAAACCGGTCGGAATCCCATCCGCCCCAACCCTGGCGATGTCACCTGCATCGCCCTCGACGAAAACGAGCTCGCCATCCGCTGGGGGCTCTCCGTCAAGACCCTGCGCCGCTGGCGTCAGGAACAACTCGGGCCGATCTACTGCAAGCTCGGCCGCCGCGTCACCTACCTCCTGCACGAAATCGAAGCCTTCGAGCGACGCGTCTCGCGTTACTCCAGCTTCACTCGTGCGTACCAGTGAGGAGGATGGCCATGAACGATCTGACCATCTTCCCCGCCGACATCGCCGAGATGTCCGTCAGCCAACTGGCCGCACTGCCGCCCGCGCAGAAAGCCGAGATCGACAAGAACCTCGACGCGGCCATCGACTGGCTCAAGAAGGCCCGCACCAAGTTCGATGCTGCGCTTGATCAGTGCTACGGCGAGCTGGCCCGCGCCGCGCTGCGTGAATCTGGCCGCGATTTTGGCACCGCTCACATCAGCGATGGCCCGCTGCATCTGAAGTTCGAGCTGCCCAAGAAGGTCAGTTGGAACCAGCAGCAACTGGCCGAAATCGCCGAGCGCATCGTGGCTTCTGGCGAGAAGGTCGAGGGCTATCTCGACATCAAGTTGTCCGTCTCCGAGTCCCGCTACACGAACTGGCCCCCGGCGCTGCAACAGCAGTTCGCCGCCGCCCGCACCGTGGATTCCGGCAAGCCATCTTTCACCCTTTCCCTTGATTCGGAGTAATGGCCATGAGTGCAATCATTCCATTTCAGTTCGAAGCACATGCCGTGCGTGTCCAGGTCGATGGTGCTGGCCTGCCGTGGTTTAACGCCAGCGACGTTTGCGATGCGTTGGAGATGGGCAATCCGTCTCAGGCGATCAAATCCCACGTCGATGTCGATGATCTCCAGAAATTGGAGGTCATCGACAACCTCGGACGCACGCAGCGCGCCAACCATGTCAACGAGTCGGGCCTCTACGCCCTGATCCTCGGCAGTACCAAGGATGCCGCCAAGCGGTTCAAGCGTTGGGTCACCAGCGAGGTATTGCCTGCGATCCGCAAGACCGGCAGCTACGCCGCCCCCAGTGCGCTGGCGGCTCTGCCAACACCGACTCACGACCGCGTGTCCGCGATTCTGCTGATCGGCGAGGCTATAGCGAAGGTGCCGGGCGTTAAGCCTGGCATCGCGGCAGCGGCAACCTTGACCTGCATTCAGGAGAACACTGGCATCACCACCGAGGTGTTGCGCCGCGCGCTGCCGTCGACCAATGAGCCGATCTGCGCGCTCAATGCCACCCAACTCGGCAAGCTGCTGAGCCGTTCGGCCAAGGCCACGAACCAGATGCTGGCATCGCACGGTTTTCAGTTCCGCAACGACCGCGACGAGTGGGAGCTGACCGAGGCCGGTGAAGCGTGGGCCGAGGCCATGCCGTACTCGCGCAATGGCCACAGCGGCTATCAGATCCTCTGGAATCCCGCCGTCGCCGAGCAGTTGAAGGAGGTGGCGTGATGTCACTTCCAATCATCTCTGCCCAACAGCGACTTGCTGAACGCAAGGGCGTGAAGCTGCTGATGTTGGGCAAATCCGGCATCGGCAAGACCACCCGGCTCAAAGACCTCGACCCGGCCACCACCTTGTTCCTCGACATCGAGGCGGGTGATCTCGCCGTGGCCGACTGGCCGGGCGACACCATCCGTCCGGCATCGTGGCCCGAGAGCCGCGACTTCTTCGTGTTCCTCGCGGGCCCGGACAAGTCGCTGCCGCCGGAGAGCGCGTTTTCGCAGGCTCACTACGACCACGTCATCGAGAAGTTCGGCGACCCGACGCAGCTCGACCGCTATCAGACCTTCTTTCTCGACTCGATCACGCAGCTGTCCCGGCAGTGCTTCGCGTGGTGCAAGACGCAGCCCGGTGCCACCAGCGACCGCTCCGGCAAGCCGGATCTGCGCGCCGCCTATGGCCTGCTCGGCCAGGAAATGATCGGCGCACTGACCCACTTGCAGCACGCCCGGGGCAAGAACGTGGTGTTCGTCGCCATCCTCGACGAACGGCTCGATGACTACAACCGCAAGGTGTTCGTGCCACAGATCGAAGGCAGCAAGACCAGTCTGGAGCTGCCCGGCATCGTCGATGAGGTCGTGACGCTGGCCGAGATCAAGGCCGACGACGGCAGTTCTTACCGAGCCTTCATCACGCACACCGTCAACCCCTACGGCTTCCCGGCCAAAGACCGCAGCGGTCGTCTCGACCTGCTGGAGCCGCCGCATCTCGGCGCGCTGATCGCCAAGTGCGCGGGTACATCCACCACGCCCGCCAGCGCCGCCGCACACATCGAATCTCAGGAGTAATCGCCATGACCACCAACAACTGGAATGACTTCAACGACGCCGAATCACAGCAGTCCGGTTTCGAACTGATCCCAAAAGGCACCGCCGTCCCGGTGCGCATGACCCTCAAGCCCGGAGGTTATGACGACCCGTCGCAGGGCTGGGGCGGCGGTTACGCCACCGAATCCTTCGACACTGGCTCCATCTACCTCGCCGCCGAATTCGTGGTCACTGCTGGCGATCATGCCAAACGCAAGATGTGGAGCAACATCGGCCTGCACTCCCCAAAGGGGCCGACCTGGGGGCAGATGGGGCGCAGCTTCCTTCGCGCCGCGCTCAACAGCGCCCGCAACGTCAACCCGCAGGACAACAGCCAGCAGGCCGCTGCCGCCCGCCGCATCCAAGGCTTCCACGAACTGGATGGTCTGGAGTTCCTGGCCCGCGTGGACATCGAGAAGGACGCCAAGGGCCAAGACCGCAACGTGGTCAAGCTGGCGGTCGAACCCGATCACCCCGACTACGCCAAGTTGATGGGCGTGCCCTCCAAGGGCAGCTCCGGCGGTGGCACCTCCGGCACGCCAGCGCAGGCAGCCCCTGCGTATCAGGCATCCACCCCTCAACGCGCACCCGTGACGGGCAAACCGTCATGGGCTCAGTAAGGGGGGCGAATGAAATGCTGGGTCTGCAAACGACAGGCTCGGGGATTCGGCCACACCGACAACCGTCACGGTGTCGGCAATCCCCGGCGCTATCCCATCGACTGGGTGTTCTGCTCGCAGCGTTGCCAGAACGCGTTTCACGCGCTGTACGGCAACTGGCTGCGGGTCAAGGATGGCCGCACAGACACCAAGGAGGTCGCCATGATCGATCCATCTGACGTCGAACTGGCTGCGATGAAGAAATGCCTCAAAGCCTTCGGCGAGGCAGCGGGCGGGATCGGCTTCGCCAAACCACTGGGCGACTACTCCGAAGCCGAGGCGCTGCAGGTGATCGACGCCATCGTCACTTGCTACACCGAAGCAATGATCGAGCACCACGAGGAGAGCAAGTACCCGCCGGTGCGCGGCATGACGCCCATGCCCGATCCCATGACCGCGAGTGCTGCCAACCCGTTCGCCGATCTGGAGGACGACCTGCCTTGGGATGAACCGAAGGGGAAGAAGCCATGATCGACTTCAACTCCTCATCGAGCATCTCGGGTCAGGTCACCAGCTTGGTGGACACGGGCATGCAGCAGGCCCGCGCCCGCCAGTCCGAACGCCAGTACCTCGGGGCCTCGCGTCTGGGCGTGACCTGCGAGCGCGCGCTGCAGTTCGAGTACGCCAAGGCTCCTATCGACCACGGGCGCGGCACACCGGGCCGGATGCTGCGCATCTTCGAGCGCGGCCATGTCATGGAGGATTGCATGGTCGCGTGGCTGCGGGACGCAGGTTTCGACCTGCGCACCCGCAAGGCCGATGGTGAGCAATTCGGTTTCTCCGTGGCCGATGGCCGCCTGCAGGGCCACATCGACGGCGTCATCGTCGGTGGCCCGGAGGGCTTCGCCTATCCCGCGCTCTGGGAATGCAAATGCTTGGGCAACAAATCCTGGAGCGATCTGGAGAAGAAAGGCCTGGCCATCTCCAAGCCCATCTACGCCGCGCAAGTGGCGATCTACCAAGCCTATCTCGAACTGCACGAGCACCCGGCAATCTTCACGGCGCTCAACGCCGACACGATGGAGATCTACACCGAGGCCGTGCCCTTTGACGCAGCCCTTGCCCAGCGCATGTCGGATCGGGCGGTGAAGGTCATCACGGCGACCGAGGCGGGAGAACTCCTGCCGCGCGCCTTCAATGACCCGACCCATTTCGAATGCCGGATGTGCGCGTGGCAAGACCGCTGCTGGAGGACACCAGCATGACCGACAACAACACTCCGGCGAATGCCATCGAACCGATGATCGACGCCAAGCAGGCCGCCGCCGCACTGCGCCTGCCGTACTACTGGTTCGCCGACCACGCCATGCGCAGCAAGTACCGGATTCCGCACTACTTGATGGGCGGTCTGGTGCGCTACCGTTTGTCTGAACTCTCAGCGTGGGCCACGCGCAGCACTGCCGTACAAGACCGTGATGCTCAGGATGCGGACGCACCTGTCGAGGGGGCCGAATGATCGACTTCAACGACACCACTCAAACTGCGGAGCACGACCGGGAATCTCAGCGCGACGAGATCCGTGCCGAATTGATCGCGCGACTGGACTCGGTGCTGACCACGATGTTTCCGGCAGGCAAGAAGCGCCGGGGCAAGTTCCTCATTGGCGACACCCTTGGCAGCCCGGGCGACAGCCTCGAGGTGGTGCTCGAGGGCGAGAAGGCAGGACTGTGGATGGATCGTGCCACCGGCGACGGCGGAGACATCTTTGCACTGATCGCCGCTTACCTTGGGGCCAATGTCCACACCGACTTCCTCCGGGTGCTCGACGAGGCCGCCGATCTGCTCGGGCGTGCTCGGTCGGTGCCGGTGCGCAAAGCCAAGATGGAAGCCCCGGTCGACGATCTCGGCCCGGCCACGGCGAAGTGGGACTACTTCGATACCACCGGCAAACTGATCGCAGTCGTGTACCGCTACGACCCGCCCGGGCGCAAGAAGGAGTTCCGGCCTTGGGATGCCAAGCGGCGCAAGATGGCTCCACCCGATCCGCGCCCGCTGTACAACCAGCCTGGGCTGGCTGCTGCTGGCCACGTCGTGCTGGTCGAGGGCGAGAAGTGCGCGCAGGCCTTGATCGCCATCGGCGTGGTGGCAACCACGGCGATGCATGGTGCGAACGCCCCGGTCGACAAGACCGACTGGTCGCCTCTGGCGGGCAAGTCGGTGCTGATCTGGCCCGACCGGGATGCGCCGGGCTGGGATTACGCCGACCGTGCATCGCAGGCGATCCTGAACGCGGGCGCGACCACGGTCGCCATCCTGGTGCCGCCCGACGACAAGCTGGATGGCTGGGACGCAGCCGATGCCATCCCCGAGGGCTTCGACGTCGGTGGCTTCCTCGCCGTCGGCGAACGGATGCCGGTGATGCGCTCGGTCGAGGAAACACCGCCTCCCGATCTTCTGACCGGCGTCGACTGGACGACGGAAGACGGTCTGTCCTCGGCCTTCACCCGCCGCTATGGCGAAGACTGGCGCTACTGCGCGCTGTGGGGCAAATGGCTGGTCTGGACGGGCGTGCGCTGGAATCCCGATCAGGTGCTCTACGTGTCTCACCTCGCACGCGGCATCTGCCGGATGGCTTCGCTCAAGGCGGATAGCCCCCGGCTCACGGGCAAGCTGGCCAGCTCCGCCACGATTTCGTCCGTCGAGAAAATCGCACGCTCCGATCCCAAGCACGCATCCACCGCCGAGGAGTGGGATGCCGACGTCTGGGCGCTCAACACCCCGGGCGGCGTGATTGATCTGCGCACGGGCAGGATGCGACCGCACCGGCGCGATGACCGGATGACCAAGGTGGCCACCGCCACACCGCAGGGCGACAGCCAGACGTGGCGCACATTCCTGGCTGACGTCACTGGCGGTGACGCCGAGCTGATGGCCTACCTGCAACTGATGGTCGGCTACTGCCTGACGGGCGTGACCAGCGAGCACGCGCTGTTCTTTCTTTACGGCACGGGCGCGAACGGCAAGTCGGTGTTCGTCAACGTGCTGACCACCATCTTGGGCGACTACGCGGCCAACGCACCGATGGACACGTTCATGGAGGCGCGCACCGACCGGCACCCGACCGATCTGGCGGGCCTGCGTGGCGCACGCTTCGTGTCATCCATCGAAACCGAGCAGGGTCGACGCTGGAACGAATCCAAGGTCAAGGCCATCACCGGTGGCGACAAGGTGTCTGCGCGCTTCATGCGCCAGGACTTCTTCGAGTACGTGCCGCAGTTCAAGTTGGTGATCGCGGGCAATCACAAGCCCTCGATCCGTAACGTAGACGAGGCGATGAAGCGGCGACTGCACCTGATCCCTTTCACGGTGACGATCCCGCCCGAGCGCCGCGACGGCAGGCTGACCGAGAAACTGCTCAAGGAACGGGACGGCATTCTGGCGTGGGCAGTCGAGGGCTGCAGTCTTTGGCAACGCCAGGGTCTGAAGCCGCCCGCCAGCGTGGTGTCGGCAACCGAGGAGTATTTCGAAGCCGAGGACGCGCTCGGGCAGTGGATCGAAGAGCGCTGTCTGCTGGCCAAGTCCCACCGCGAAGGCGTTTCCGAACTGTTCGCCGACTGGCGCGAATGGGCTGAGCGCGCAGGCGAGTACGTGGGCTCGGTCAAGCGTTTCTCCGAACTGATGGCAACCCGCAAGTTCGAGAAATGTCGGCTGACCGGGGGCGCTCGCGGCATCACAGGCATCGCCCTCAGACCCAAGCCCTATCACCCACAAAGTGGCCATGGCTTCCCCTACCGAGATGACTGAGCAATCCGGGCGAGTGACGGATTTGACGGGTTTCCTGATTGACGCGCTACGCGTGCGCGCACGTAAAGGCTGTTATCCCAAGAACCCGTCGCATCCGTCACTCGCCCCCGAACTGGAGCACGACGATGAACACAACGATCCTGGCCCTTGATCTGGGCACACACACCGGGTGGGCTCTGCAGCACCTGGACGGCACCATCACCAGTGGCACCGAGCACTTCAAACCGCAACGATTCGAGGGTGGCGGAATGCGCTTCCTTCGCTTCAAGCGCTGGCTCAATGAACTGCTCTCGGCCAGCAACCACATCAACGCGGTGTTCTTCGAGGAAGTTCGACGGCACGCGGGCGTTGATGCGGCACACGCCTACGGCGGTTTCATGGGGCACCTGACTGCGTGGTGTGAGCATCACAACATCCCATACCAAGGCGTTCCGGTCGGCACGATCAAGAAGCACGCGACCGGCAAGGGAAACGCGGGCAAGGACGAAATGATCGCGTCCGTTCAATCGCGCGGCTATGCCCCGACCGACGACAACGAAGCCGATGCCCTAGCGCTATTGCACTGGGCGGTCGAGACGCAGGAGGTGTGACGTGAAGGTTCCGACACCCCAATACCGCTGCCCCCTCGGTCGTCTGCAACCTCAAGCCACGGATCTGAATGCGATCAAGGAACGTGGCTGGCATGACCAGCGCATCTTGGTCGTCTCCGCTGACGACGAACGCCTCGACTGGATGGAGCGCGAACTGGTGCGCCAGATCGGCGAGCGCCTCTACGGTGCGGGAGGACGACACCATGGCTGACCGTCGCAACGCGTGGACAATCGAGGACGTAGCCGCTCGCTTCGAAGAGGCGGCCAGCACTGCACGCCGTTTGCCACCCGTGCGGGTGCAGGGCTACTTCAACTGCTGGCCTGCGATCAAACGCATGTCCTGGGAAAACCTCGGCGCGGAACCGGCGGTCTACCGCTTTCCTCCTGACCCTGCCGCCATCGAGCGGATGCTGGAGGTCATGCGCTGGGTTCAATGGCTGGAGGAAGAACACAGGCACTTGGTCTGGATGCGGGCCAAGCGCTACGGGTGGCGAGACATCACGATCCGCTTCGCCTGCGACCGCACGACGGCATGGCGGCATTGGCAGCGGGCATTGCAGACGGTCGCCGACCACCTCAATGCCGCGCACGTCGGTGTCACGCTACGCGCACAGTGAACACGCTCCGCGCAGCGAGACGACGAGGTGCGCTCCAAAAACGTGGGCAATTTAGGGTAATGCTTGCCGTGTTTGTCCTCGCCTTGCCTTGTTTGTCCGTTTCGAGGCTCCGCAGCCCTGCAACAAAACGGGCCGGTCGGGGGTAGTATTTCAGCTATCTTCTGGACAGAGGTGACGGCAGAGGGAGCCACCCGGAAATCAACGGGTCCTTCCTGGCCAAAAGCCAATGCGGGGGGCGACAGCGCGGCGCTTTTTTAGCGTCAGGGTGCGAACCAAGGTTCGCACGGTTCGCAGTTCGCACCCCGCCAGTTCGCACCAACCCCCAAACCCGCCCACGGTTTCCGTCGGCGGGTTTTCTATTTTCAGGACACCACCTTTGAATACGCTCAACGTCGAGTACCGCGAGGTCAAGGCGCTGATTCCCTACGCCCGCAATCCGCGCACGCATTCCGAAGCGCAGATTGCCAAGATCGCCGCCAGCATCGTCGAATACGGCTGGACGAACCCGGTCTTGGTCGATGGCGACAACGGCATCATCGCGGGCCACGGTCGTCTGGCTGCTGCACGCAAGCTGGGGCTGGATCAGGTGCCGGTGATCGAATTGACCCACCTCACCACCGCACAAAAGCGAGCCCTCGTCATCGCCGACAACCGGCTGGCGCTTGATGCGGGTTGGGACGAAGAGATGCTGGCGCTGGAACTGGCGGAGCTTTCGGAAGCTGGTTACGAGCTGGCGCTGACCGGCTTCGAAAACATCGAGATCGACGCACTGCTGGCAGATGCCGTCTCCCCTGAAGAGGAACCGGCAGCGCAGGATGAAGCAGACGCTGACGAACCCGATGCGGCAGACGACGTGCCTGATACGCCGGTGGTACCGGTGTCGCGCGTGGGTGATGTTTGGGCCATCGGATCGCACCGATTGATTTGCGGCGACGCCACCGACCGGACGGCGGTCGCTACGCTGATGCAGGGTGACACCGCGCGTCTGTGCTTCACCTCGCCGCCGTATGGCAATCAACGCGACTACATCTCCGGCGGCATCGGCGACTGGGATGCACTGATGCGCGGGGTGTTCGGCCATCTGCCGATGGCCGATGACGGCCAGGTATTGGTCAATCTCGGGCTGATCCATCGCGACAATGAAGTCATCCCGTATTGGGATGCGTGGCTCGGATGGATGCGCGCAGAGGGCTGGCGGCGTTTCGCGTGGTACGTCTGGGATCAGGGGCCGGGCATGCCCGGCGATTGGCAAGGCCGACTGGCCCCGAGCTTCGAGTTCGTTTTTCACTTCAATCGCAGCACCCGCAAACCCAACAAGATTGTGCCCTGCAAGCATGCAGGTCAGGAATCGCACCTGCGCGCTGACGGGTCGTCCACGGCGATGCGCGGCAAGGATGGAGAGGTCGGCGGCTGGACGCACAAGGGCCAGCCGACGCAGGACACCCGCATCCCCGACTCGGTGATCCGCGTGATGCGCCACAAGGGCAAGATTGGTCAGGACATCGATCACCCCGCCGTCTTCCCGGTGGCGTTGCCTGAGTTCGCCATCGAGTCCTACACGGATTCGGGCGACATCGTGTTCGAGCCGTTTGGCGGCAGTGGTTCCACGATGCTGGCCGCGCAGCGCACTGGTCGTATCTGTTGCAGCGTCGAGATCGCGCCGGAGTATGTGGATGTCGCCATCAAGCGCTTCCAGCAGAACCACCCGGGCGTGCCGGTCACGCTGTTTGCCACGGGCCAGTCCTTCGACGACGTTGCTCAAGACCGTCTGGCCACCACCACGGAGGCAGAACAATGAACGCCTCCTGGTTGGCAGACAAGATCGAGCAGTGGCCAACCGCCAAACTGCTGCCCTATGCCCGCAATGCGCGGACGCACTCGGATGATCAGGTGGCGCTGATCGCCGCGTCGATTGCCGAGTTCGGATTCACCAATCCGATCCTGGCCGGAAGCGACGGCATCATCGTTGCCGGGCACGGACGCTTGGCCGCTGCGCAGAAGCTCGGGCTGGAGATCGTGCCCGTGGTCGTGCTCGATCACCTGAATCCGACTCAGCGCCGCGCCTTGGTCATCGCAGACAACCGGATCGCCGAAAACGCAGGCTGGGATGACGCGATGCTGCGCATCGAACTGGAGTCCCTTCAGCTCGATGGCTTTGACATCGACCTGACCGGCTTCGACGCCGACGCGCTGGCCGAACTGATCGCGGGCGACGAGCCGGACAACCAAGGCCAGACCGACGAGGATGCGGTACCGATGGTTGGCGAGATACCGATCTCGCGCCCGGGCGATGTCTGGATCATGGGCAAGCACCGATTGCTTTGTGGTGACTCGACCGTGGCAGAAAGCTACGACCGGCTGATGCAAGGCGAAGTGGCAGACATGGTATTCACCGACCCGCCATACAACGTGAACTACGCCAACTCTGCCCGCGACAAGATGCGCGGCAAGGATCGCGCGATCCTCAACGACAACTTGGGTGATGGCTTCTACGATTTCCTGCTGGCAGCGCTGACGCCGACAGTCGCGCACTGCCGGGGCGGCATCTACGTGGCGATGTCGTCCAGCGAACTGGATGTGCTGCAGGCGGCCTTCCGCGCCGCCGGCGGCAAGTGGTCGACCTTCATCATCTGGGCCAAGAACACCTTCACGCTGGGACGTGCTGACTACCAGCGCCAGTACGAACCGATTCTGTACGGCTGGCCCGAGGGTGCGCAGCGCCACTGGTGCGGTGACCGCGATCAGGGCGATGTGTGGAATATCAAGAAGCCGCAGAAGAACGATCTTCATCCGACGATGAAGCCGGTGGAGCTGGTCGAGCGGGCGATCCGCAATTCGAGCCGCCCGGGTAACGTAGTGCTCGATCCGTTCGGCGGTTCTGGCACGACGCTGATTGCTGCAGAGAAATCTGGGCGCGTCGCACGGCTGATCGAACTCGATCCGAAGTATGTGGACGTGATCGTGCGCCGGTGGGAAGACTTCACCGGCCAGACGGCTATCCGCGCGGCAGCAGACCAGGAGGTGTGCGCCAGTTGAATGGCTGACCGGGCTGCGTGGCCTCTTCTTCCTCCGCAATGCGCCGCAGGATTTGCATCGTGGCGAGATCGCGGGGCAACGCTGTGCACATCACGCGCACAGCCTGTTCGATGGAGACGTCTGGACGCCGATTGGCAATCAGCCAACGCAGTGCCTGCTCCCGTTCGGCGGCGGGCGTTTTCATCAGGCGGCCAGCTCGTCGCAGATTTCGCAGTGGATCACAAAGCCCGTCAGGTAAGGCAGACCGCGCGGGATGCCGTACTGCTTGCTGGTCTGGCGGCCAATCGTCCAGCCCATCCAACGTTGGGTGGCGGCGTTGATCGCATCCAGCAATGCGTGGCCTTGGTACAAGCCGCTCTGGACATCGTCGGCAAAGTGGCGTCCGTGACGGCTGTCGAGGAAAATCCGCACCGATTCGAGGGGCTGGCTGGTGGCATCCGAGATGGCGGTCATCGCCAATGGCCATGCGGCGCTGGCGTGTTCGTTCATCGTGCCCCAAAAGCCCCAGTCAGTGTTCTGGGTGGCGGGGATCTGGTTGGTGGTCATGGCGCTTTCTCCTTCAGGTTGATCGTTGCGACACCTGTAGTAACGCGCTGTTCGATTGAGAAGCCAAGCTGTTCCTGGCTTCTTTCTCGATCAATGTCGATCACCCGAGACGGGCCACGTAGCGGGCGTAATCACCGCCCTCGGGATTGACGTAAAGGTAGGGACGCCCGGGTGCGGTGACCTCGACGCAGAGATACCCGTCGCCAGTGCCACCGCCCTTGCCGCGCAGCCAGTCGCGAGACACCAGCAGGCTGCGCGCAAAGTCGTCGAATTCGGTGGTGGTGAGCTCCTTGGTTTCAGTGACGAAGACCTTGTGCTGGTCGCTCCCGCCCAGTTCGCCGAGGTCGGCAGGCTTGCGTGCAAACGGCAGGCGGATGCTCAACTCCTCGACCTGGAGGCTCTGGCCTCCAAACTGCAGGGTGCGCGGGGTGCGTTCGATGGTGATGGTCATGGTGCTCATGGCGGTTTTCCTTGCGTGGCGTCGTCAATCACGACACCAGCATGAACGCGCTGTTCAAGCAGGAAGCCAAGCGAGGCTTGGCCTCTTTATCGATCATTCGACGAGGTAGAGATTTGCCTCGTCCAATTCCTCGGTGTAACCCGCCTTGTGCAACACGAGCACCTTGCCGTCGCGCCAGCCCCGGACGATGCCGGTGCGGCGCACCTGCTCGATGCGGGTGCTGTGGTGGCCTGTGCTGATGTTGCGGCTGATGTAGTAAGCGACGCGGTCGCCTTTCTTGAGAGTGTGTTTGATGCTCTCGATGGTGGTCATGGTGTTCTCCGGGTTGATCGTTTCGACACCCGTATGAACGCGCTGGTGGCGAGAGAAGCCAAGCTATTCATGGCCACCCTCGCCATCAGTTTTCAGGCGATGCGGTAGACCCGCTCGCCACCCTGCGGCTTGTCGGACGTGATGGTCAGGCCGAGCTTTTTCTTGAAGGCTCCGGCAAAGGTGCCGCGCACGGTGTGCGCCTGCCAGCCGGTGGTCATGCAGATCTGGCCAATGGTCGCTCCCTCTGGGCGTTGCAGCATCCGGATCACTTCGGCCTGCTTGCTGTTCTCGCGGGTGCGCGGTTTGCTTGGCTCCGCTGCGCTGTCCTTGGCCCACGTGGCCTCGGCTGCCGTCACGGCTACCTCGATCTCGGGGTCGGCCTCCAGAGGCGCAGGTGCGGGACGAGCGCACCCCATTGCGTCGTAACCCTCGGCGGCAACGAACCAGTTGGTGCCGTCGGTGGTAATCAGGGCGCGGTTGAACAGGCCGTCGAGCACTTTCTTGCGTGCGCCGCCTTTGAGGTTGTCGGGGAACCAATCGATCTTGCCGCTTGTGTTGTGGATGGCGTAGGCCAGGACGGAATGTTGGGAAAGGGTCAGTTGTGTGGTGGTCATGATCTGCTCCTTCGGGGTGGTTGATGACGATGTGATGAACGCGCTGTTCGGCAATGAAGCCAAGCGTTTCCTGCTTGGCTTGCTGCGCTTTCGATCAGTCCTTGGCGATTTCCGATTCCGTGGCCTTGGGCATCGATGCGCCAAGTTCAACGCCCGCCTTGAAGGCGGCCTCCAGTGCGTCCTTGATGCACCAGACCGCCGTGTCGTGGAAATCGAGGCTGTCTGATCTGCGCGTTTCCAGCGTCTCGATGCCGAGGTGCTTCTGCGCGATCAGGGTGAGAATAGTTTCGATCTGGCTCATGTCCGTGTCCTTCGATGGTGTTGATGACGAACGTATGAACGCGCTGTCTTGGATTGAAGCCAAGCTGCTCCTGCTTGGTTTCACATCGGGTTTCAGCGGCTGCGCAATGCGGCAATTCCTACCTGCGCCAGATCCAAAGCAGCACAGCGAAATGCGTTTTCCGCAGCCCAGGGCGCGATGCGCACGTCCTCAAGCATCTGGTCAATGACGGTGGCGCTTTTGGCACGCATGGCGGCACAAGCGATTTCAAGATCGTCTCGGTTGGCGGTGGACACTTCCTCGCGGCAGGTGCGCACCAGCACTGTGAGTGCTGCGTCTGCGAGTTTTTTGGCCAGGGTGTCGAGGTTGCTGATGTCCATCATTCGTCCTTTCCAGATGTGATTGCGATGACGTGATGAACGCGCTGTTCCCGATGGAAGCCAAGATCAATCCGCAGGAATGACGAACGAATGATTGAAGGTGCCCCGAAGGGGAAATATGGGTATTTCGATTCGTGCCTACGCACGCCACCGAGGGGTGTCCGATGCAGCGGTGCGCAAGGCCATCGCTGCGGGACGGATCACGCCGGAGGCAGACGGAACGATTGATGCCGAGCGTGTCGACCGCGAATGGGCGCGCAACTCCGATGCGCCGCGCAATGGAACCGCCGCCCGTGCGGTCAAGGTCGCCGTGCCGGAATCCGGCAGCACAACGAGTGATGGGCCAGCAGCGTTGCCAGCAGGTGGCACGTCCTTGCTTCAGGCGCGCACGGTCAACGAAGTGGTTAAGGCGCAAACCAACAAGGTGCGTCTGGCCCGCCTCAAAGGCGAGCTGGTGGATCGGCCGCAGGCCATCGCCCACGTTTTCAAACTGGCTCGCTCCGAACGCGATGCCTGGCTCAACTGGCCTGCGCGCATCTCGGCGCAGATGGCGGCCAAGCTTGGCGTCGATCCGCACACGATGCACATCGCCCTGGAGGCGGCGGTGCGCGAGCACCTGCAGGAACTGGGCGAGATGCGCCCAAGGGTGGATTGATGGACATGGACTACGAAGGCGCTGCCGAGATCGAACGCGCATGGCGTGAAGGACTGACGCCCGACCCGCTGCTCACCGTGTCTGAATGGTCGGATCGCCACCGGATGCTTTCCAGCAAGGCATCCGCCGAGCCCGGGCGCTGGCGCACCAGTCGTACGCCGTACCTGAAAGCGATCATGGATTGCCTGTCGCCGACCTCACCGGTCGAGCGCGTGGTGTTCATGAAGGCCGCCCAGCTCGGCGCGACCGAGATGGGATCGAACTGGATCGGCTATGTGATCCATCACGCGCCCGGGCCGATGATGGCGGTGTGGCCGACGGTGGAGATGGCCAAGCGCAACTCCAAACAGCGGATCGACCCGCTGATCGAGGAATCGGCGGCGTTGGCCGAGTTGATTGCACCGGCGCGTTCGCGCGACTCGGGCAACACCATTCTGGCCAAGGAGTTCCGTGGGGGCGTGTTGGTGATGACCGGGGCCAACAGCGCGGTCGGTCTGCGTTCGATGCCGGTGCGCTATCTGTTCCTCGATGAGGTCGACGGTTATCCGTTGGACGTCGAGGGTGAAGGCGACGCAATCTCGCTGGCCGAAGCCCGTACACGCACCTTCGCGCGGCGCAAGATCTTCATCGTCTCGACACCGACGATCTCGGGGGCGAGCGCCATTGAGCGCGAGTACGAGGCCAGCGACCAGCGCCGCTATTTCGTGCCGTGCCCACATTGCTCGCACCGGCAGTGGCTGCGTTTCGAGCAGCTGCGCTGGGACAAAGGGCAACCGGAGACCGCTTCCTACATCTGCGAGTCGTGTGACACCGCGATTGCCGAGCACCACAAGACGTGGATGCTGGAGCACGGCGAGTGGCGCGCGATGATCACCGATGGCGCGGGGAAGACGGCGGGCTTTCACCTGTCGTCGCTGTACAGCCCAGTCGGCTGGCGTGCGTGGCGTGAGATCGCCGCTGCGTGGGAGAGTGCAATCAGCAAGGAATCAGGATCGGCCGCTGCCATCAAGACCTTCAAGAACACCGAGCTGGGCGAGACCTGGGTCGAAGAAGGTGAAGCGCCGGACTGGCAACGGCTGGTCGAGCGCCGCGAGGACTACCGCGTCGGCACCGTGCCGCAAGGCGGTCTACTCGTGGTGGGCGCTGCCGACGTGCAAAAGGATCGTATCGAGGCCTCCGTCTGGGCTTTCGGGCGTGGCAAGGAGTCGTGGCTGGTCGAGCACCGCGTGCTGATGGGCGACACCGCCCGCGACACGGTATGGAAGCGCCTTGCAG
This sequence comes from Jeongeupia sp. USM3, assembly GCF_001808185.1. NCBI lineage: Bacteria > Pseudomonadati > Pseudomonadota > Betaproteobacteria > Neisseriales > Chitinibacteraceae > Jeongeupia > Jeongeupia sp. USM3. The sequence continues at coordinate 1,083,308 of NZ_CP017668.1, forward strand.
AGATGCTCTCTGAATCGTGGACGCACACCTCGGGCGCGGCGATGCCGTTGGCGCGCTTTGCGCTGGATACCGGCTTTGCCACGCAGGAAGCCTACGCCTTTGTGCGGGCCTGCCGCGATCCTCGCGTGATGGCGGTCAAGGGTGTGCCACGTGGTGCAGCCCTGATCGGGACGCCAACTGCCGTCGATATGTCGCAGGGCGGCAAGAAGCTGCGCCGGGGCATCAAGGTGTATTCGGTGGCGGTGAGCATCGCCAAGCTGGAGTTCTACAACAACCTGCGCAAGAGCGCCGATGTCGGCGAGGACGGATCGACCCCGGTGTTTCCAGCCGGGTTCGTCCATCTGCCCAAGATCGACGCCGAGTTCATCCAGCAACTCTGCGCGGAGCAACTGATCACCCGTCGTGACCGCAACGGTTTCCCGGTGCGCGAGTGGCAAAAGATGCGTGAGCGCAATGAAGCGCTTGACTGCTACGTCTACGCCCGCGCGGCCGCATCGGCGGCGGGACTGGATCGCTTCGAGGAACGCCACTGGCGGGAACTGGAGCGACAACTGGGGCTGGTCAGTCCGCCAGCTCCCGAAACACCAACTGAATCGATCAACGAGGCCACACAACGCGGTGGCCTCGCTGCTTCTGGCAACCGCAACACCGGTCGGCGCGTGATCAAAAGCCGCTGGCTGTCCTGACACCTCAAGGAAAAAACATGAGTCTTGCTACCCGTATCGAAAGCCTGGTCATCCGCGTCGCGCAGGAGTTCAACGACGTCCGCGCCAAGGCAGGCAATCTGGCCAACCTCACCACCACCGACAAATCGAATCTGGTCGCGGCCATCAACGAACTGAAGGCCGCCGTGGTGTCCTCGGCGGTGATCGACGATGCGCACGTCGCGGCCACGAGCACCTACTCGTCGAACAAAATCGTCTCGCTGCTCGATGCGCTCAAGACCGAGATATTGGGCGGTGCCGATGCCGCCTACGACACGCTGGTGGAAATCCAGCAACTGCTGCAGAACGGAACCAGCGGTCTGGATGCCTTGCTCGCCGCCGTCAACAACCGTGTGCGCTTCGATGCGGCGCAGTCGCTGACCGTGGCCGAGCAACTTCAGGCACGCAGCAACATCGGAGCCGTCGCAGCCACCGATGTCGGCAATACCGACACAGACTTCGTCGCGGTCTTTGTGGGTGCGCTGGTCTGATGAGCCTCGCATCGCGCATCAGTGCGCTGGCCAATCGTGTCGGGCTCGAGGTTAAGACCAAGATCGACGCCACCCACCCCGGCGTGGCCCGGGCGTGGGTGTGTTTCGGCTATGTCGGCACGCAGGTCGTCGTGCGCGCATCGCACAACGTGGCCAGCGTGACCCGGACGGCGGCGGGTCGCTACCGGGTGACCTTCGCCACTGCCATGACGGATTCCAACTACTGCTGGACGGCGCTTGCCCGCAGCAGCACCAACAGCGGCACGCAGCGCATTGCCATCGTGCGATCCAGCGCCGACCAGAAGACCGCCCAGCACGTCGACGTCAGTTGCGCCACCACGTCCGCATCGTTCGACGACTCCTCCGAAATCAACCTTACGGTGTTCCGCTGATGGCCTACACACAAGCACACCTCGACGCACTGGAAGCGGCGCTGGTCAAGGGCGAAAAGCGCGTGACTTTTGGCGACAAGACCGTCGAGTACCGCAGCGTCGATGAACTCCAGGCCGCCATTGCGGCGGTCAAGCGCGACCTCTTCGAGCAGGCCGTGGACACCGGACTGTGGCCTGGCGCGCCACGCCAGATTCGGGTCACCACCGGCAAAGGGTTCTGAACATGCAATGGTTTGACCGAATGCGTAGACGCGTCGGCATGAGTCTGCTTGGCGGCTCCCCGTTCTATGACGGTATCGGTGGCGGCCGTCGCGCATTGGCGTGGCAGGTCGGCAATCCCGGTGCAGTCGCAGCACTGGCGTTCACCCAGAACGAATTGCGCGCCAAGAGCCGCGATCTGGTACGCCGCAATGCCTGGGCTGCGGCAGGCGTTGAAGCCTTTGTCTCGAACGCCATTGGCACCGGCATCAAGCCGCAGAGCATGTTGGCCGATCAGTCCTTGCGCGAAGCGATCCACAGCCTGTGGTGGGACTGGTGCGAGGAGGCCGATGCCGCCGGACTGACCGATTTCTACGGACTGCAGGCCTTGGCCTGTCGCGCCATGCTCGAAGGCGGGGAATGTCTGGTGCGGCTTCGCTATCGCCGCCCGGAGGATGGCCTGCCGGTGGGCCTGCAATTGCAGTTGCTCGAACCCGAACACCTGCCATCCACGCTGAATCAGGAATTGGCTTCGGGAAATGTGATCCGTGCGGGCATCGAATTCGACAAGCTCGGAAGGCGGGTGGCTTACCACCTGTATCGCTCACACCCGGGTGATGGCTCACTGGCTCCGATGTCGGGCACTGGTGGCGTGGTGGGCGGTCTCGACACAGTGCGTGTCCCGGCCAGCGAAATCATTCACCTGTTTCGTCCCTTGCGGCCCGGACAGATCCGGGGCGAACCGTGGCTGGCGCGCGCACTGGTCAAGCTCAACGAACTCGACCAGTACGACGACGCCGAGCTCGTGCGCAAGAAAACCGCCGCGATGTTCGCGGGCTTCATCACGCGCCTGTCACCTGAGGACAACCTGATGGGTGAGGGACTGCCGGATGCCAGTGGTGCAGCATTGGCCGGGCTGGAGCCGGGCACGATGCAGATCCTGGAGCCCGGCGAGGATGTGAAGTTCAGCCAACCCGCCGACGTTGGCGCGAGCTACGCCGAATTCCTGCGCATGCAGTTCCGGGCGGTGGCAGCGGCGATGGGCATCACCTACGAGATGCTGACCGGCGACCTGACGCAAGTGAACTATTCGTCGATCCGGGCCGGGCTGCTGGAGTTTCGCCGCCGCTGTGAGGCCATCCAGCACGGCGTGATCGTCCACCAGCTGTGCCGCCCAATCTGGCGTGCCTGGATGGAGCAAGCGCTACTTGAAGGCGCGCTGGCGCTGCCGCAGTTCACCGAGAAGAAGCGCGACTACTTCGCGGCCAAATGGATTCCACAGGGTTGGCAGTGGGTCGATCCCAAGAAGGAATTCGACGCGATGCTGACCGCCATTCGCGCCGGGCTGCTGTCTCGCTCGGAAGCCATCTCGGCTTTCGGCTACGACGCCGAAGACATCGACCGCGAGATCGCAGCCGACAACCAGCGGGCGGACGAACTCGGTCTGGTCTTCGACTCCGACCCACGCCACGACAAAGCGCCTCTGAGCGCTCCCATGAATGCGGCCGCCACGGTGGCAGTGCCGCAAGACCATCAGGACAACTGACATGCAACTCGTTCATCTGGCGTCCCGCCTCTACGGGACGCCGCTCCTCATTGCGCGCCCCAAACTCGACGTGATCCTCTCGGTGCTGGGTTCCCGCATCGGCTTGCCCGATCTGGACATGGCGATGCCGCTATCCGTCCCTCGGCAGATCACCGCAGCCAGCCCTGCCGGAATTGCGGTCATCCCAGTGGTCGGCACGCTGGTCAAGCGTTCGATGGGCATCGAGGCCGCCTCCGGGCTGATGTCCTACGGCGAGATCGAAGCCCGTCTGGATGCTGCCTTGGCCGACCCGCAGGTGACGGGCATCCTGCTCGATCTCGATTCTCCCGGCGGTGAGGCCTCGGGCGTGTTCGAGTTGGCCGAGCGCATTCGCGCCGCCAGCCAGATCAAACCGGTCTGGGCGCACGCCAACGATGCCGCGTACTCGGCGGCCTTTGCCATCGCGGCGGCATGCCAGCGCCTGACGCTGTCACAAACCGCTGGCGTCGGGTCGATTGGTGTGATTGCGCTGCACGTCGATCAGTCAGTGAAGGATGCCAAGGACGGACTGAACTACACCGCCGTCTTCGCGGGCAGCCACAAGAACGATTTCTCACCGCACGAGCCACTCAGCCCGCAGGCCACCACTGCGCTACAGAGCGAGGTGGATCGGCTCTACGACATCTTCGTGAATCAGGTCGGACAAATGCGCGGCCTCGCCCCGGATGCCGTGCGTGCCACCGAGGCAGGTGTGTTTTATGGCGAACAGGCGGTGGCAGTAGGACTCGCCGACGCAGTCATGCCGCTCGAACAGGTGATGACCGAATTCACCGATGCGCTGGCCGCAAAGCAGAGGCTTGCGCAGCCGGGAACGGCCCGCGCCTCACCGCGCAGATTGTCCACGCAGCCTCTCTCAACCTCGCCCCGACCTAAACCTTTCACCCTGGAGAACATCATGAAAGAACCCCAAGACGATCACGACCGCCACGACCAACCGAGCGATCCGACCGACACCGACCCGCAGGACGATCAGCCGCAGCCCGACGGCGATCCGCAACCGACGCCTGCGGCCCATGCGGCACTGGCGCAGTCCTTCGCCAGCGGGCGAGGTCAGGCGCAGGCCATCGCGGAGCTGTGCCTGATCGCAGGTCAGTCGCAACGCACGGCGGAATTCTTGTCTGCGGGCTTTTCCGAAGCGCAGGTGCGCCGCGCCTTGCTCGATGCCCGGGCCGACCAGCCCGAAATCGCCTCCCGTATCACCGCCGACACCGGCACCACCGCACGTCCTGAAGACAGCCCAGTGGTAGCTGCCGTCAAAAAACTCACCGCCAAGGAGTAAGCCATGACCGCCATCGCACAACCGAAGAATCTCGGCGACCTGCTGAAGTACGAAGCGCCGAACCTGTACTCGCGCGACCAGGACACCGTCGCTGCCGCGCAGAACTTGCTTCTGGGCACCGTGGTGGGCCGCGAAACGGCCACTGCCAAACTCAAGGCCATCGACCCAACCGCCACCGACGGCACTGAAACCACCGTCGGCGTGCTCGGCAACGACGTCGATGCAACCTTGATCGACCGCGAGGACGCCATCCTGATTGCCCGTCACGCCATCGTCGCGCATGGCGCATTGATCTGGCCGACCGGCATCAGCAACGCGCAAAGGGCTGCTGCCATCGAGCAGCTCGAGGCACTGGGCATCCTGACCCGCGATAGCGCCTGATCCAGCCCGATACCGCCACTTCACTCCCCCTGAAAACCCGCCGCTGGCGGGTTTCGTCATTTTTGGAGATCCAAAATGCAGAACCCTTTTGAAAACCCCGGCTTCTCGATGGCCAGCCTGACGGCCGCCATCAATCTGATCCCCAACCGCTATGGTCGGCTGGAGGCCTTGAACCTGCTCCCGGCCAAGCCGGTGCGCACCCGACAGATCATCGTCGAGGAGTACGCCGGTCGCCTGAACCTTCTGCCTACCCGCGCGCCGGGCTCGCCCGGCACGGTAGGTGAACGCGGCCAGCGCAAGCTGCGCTCCTTCGTGATTCCGCACATCCCGCATGACGATGTGGTTCTGCCCGAGGAGGTTCAAGGTCTGCGCGCCTTTGGTTCGGAAACCGAGATGGAGGCCATTGGTGGCGTCATGGCCCGGCATCTGGAAACCATGCGCAACAAGCACGCCATTACCTTGGAGCACCTGCGCATGGGGGCGCTCAAGGGGCAGATCCTCGACGCCGATGGCAGCGAACTGATCGATCTGTTTGACGCGTTCGAGATCACCCCAGAGACGGTTTCCTTCGAACTCGGCACTGCGGGCACCAACGTCAAGGCCAAATGCTCCGCTGTGCTGGCCAAGATCGAGGACAACCTCAAGGGCGAATTCATGAACGGCGTGCACTGCCTGTGCTCGCCCGAATTCTTCGCCTCGCTGACTGGCCACGCCAAGGTCGAGAAGGCCTTCGAGAACTGGCAGAACGGCGCGATCCTGATCAACGACGTGCGCGCCGGATTCACCTACGGCGGCGTCACCTTCGAGGAGTACCGAGGGCAAGCCACCGATGCCAATGGCAACACGCGCCGCTTCATCGCCGCAGGTGAGGCCCACGCGTTCCCGCTGGGCACGGTGGACACCTTCGCCACCTACTTCGCGCCTGCCGATTTCAATGAAACGGTGAACACGCTGGGGCAGCCGCTGTATGCCAAACAGGAGCCGCGCAAGTTCGACCGGGGCACCGATCTGCACACGCAATCGAACCCGCTGCCGATGTGCCATCGCCCGGGCGTGCTGATCAAGCTGACCTCCGCCTGATGGACGTTGCGACGTTGTACGAAGCCGCCCGCAACGCAGGGCTGCTCACCGCCGTCACGGTTGCGGGCACCACGGTGCATTGCGCCTTCCGCGCTCCGGACGAAACCGTGCTCGATGGCTTCGCGCTCTCTCGCGACTACCAGCTCGACTACCCAGTCTCATGGCTGACGTTGGTTGCCGGGAACACGGTCGAGATCGCGGGCGTGACCTATCAGGTGCGCGACGTGCGCGCCATCGGTGACGGCTCCGAACGTCGCGCCTCGCTCTCCCAACTTTGAGGTTACTGACATGAACTCTGTCCGCGAGCGCATCTTGCGGGAGGTCATCGCACGCCTGTCTTCTGCGATTGCACCGACTCCGGTGCTACGCATGCCCGCCGTGCCGGTCACCCGTGAGGCCAGTCCCGCGCTGTTGCTGTTCGCCGACGGCGACAGCATCACCGCCCACGCCAACCACCTCGTCGACCGGCTGCTGATCCTCCGGTTCGCCGTCGTGGCACGCGGCGCGGATGCCTTCGACGTGGCCGATCTCGCACTGGTCGCGGCCCACGCGGCCTTGCTGGCCGACCCGAATCTGGGTGGGCTGGCCATCGCCGTGCGCGAGATCGATTGCGAATGGGAATTCGATGACGCCGACGCCGGTGCCACCGCGCTCCCAGCCCGATACGAAATCCGCTACCGCACCCACGCCACCGATCTCACCCAAACAGGATGAACCCATGCAAATCGAACTTCTGAAACCCCACACCCACGCAGGCAAGCGCCTCGCCGTGGGTGATCGCATCGACCTGAACGACGCCAGCGCCCGCTGGTTGATCGCGCAGGGTGTTGCCAAGGCCGCTACGGCGTCCGCCACCCCCACCACTGATTCCAAACCCGCCCGCCGTGATGCTACGCCCGGCACCACCACCCAAGGAGACTGAACATGGCTTACTTTTCCGGACAAGGCCGCGTCTACATCGGCGCACGCGATGACCTCGGCAATCCAGCAGGACTGACCTTCGTCGGCAACGTGCCCGAGCTGAAGGTGTCGCTGTCGGTGGACACCATCGAGCACCAGGAAGCGCAGTCGGGCCAGCGCCTGACCGACCTGCAGCTCATCAAGACCAAGAAAGGCGAATTCGCCTGCACGCTGGAAGAGCTGATCGCCACCAATCTGGCGCTCGCGCTCTACGGCACCACGACCACCATCACCCCCGGCACCGTGACCGGCGAGCTGCTGCCCAACCCGGTTACGCCGGGCAGTCTCTACCCGCTGGCTATGCAGAACGTGTCCGCCGTGCAGATCCAAGATTCGGATGCCACGCCCAAGACGCTCCCCGCCAGCCAGTACAGCGTCAATGCCAAGCACGGCTCGCTGGTGGTGCTGGATGCCACGTCGGGCGGCCCGTATACCGAGCCGTTCACCGTCGATTACGCCTATGGCGCGGCGCAGAGCACTGCGATGTTCACCCAACCGCTGCCCGAGCGCTGGATTCGCTTCGAGGGACTCAACACCGCCGACGGCAACCGCGAGGTGGTGATCGACCTGTACCGCGTGGCCATCAACCCGGCCAAGGAACTCTCCATCATCACCGACGAACTGTTGAAGTTCGAATTGTCGGGCCAAGTGCTGGCCGATCTGACCAAACCGGTCGGCGGTGATCTCGGGCAGTTCGGTCGTCTGGTACTGCTGTGATGGGCGGCTTCAAAACCTTCCCCCCTGAACCTGTCGTCGTGACGCTGTCCGGTACCGCGCTGGAACTGACGCCGATCCGGTTGGGCGAGTTGCCACGGCTGCTGGCTGTGGTGTGCCCACTGGCCGAGGAGATCAGCAGCGATCCGGACTGGATGGCGCTGCTGGGGCGACACGGCGATGCCGTGCTCGATCTGCTGGCGATCACCACCCGGCGCGAACGCGCGTGGATCAACGATCTTTCGCTGGAGGACGCCGTGCAGTTGGCCGCCGCCGTGTTCGAGGTCAACGCGGATTTTTTCGTGGCGCACGTCGTTCCGGCGGTTCAGGGCGCGGCCCAGCGACTCGCCCCGACGCTGCGCTCACTGACGAACTCGGCTGGGACAGTGCCGTCGCCCGCCTGATCCGCGCCGGACACCGTCTTGGCGACGTGATGGCCTACACGCTCACGCAAGCGCAAGCCTTTCTGGATGCCGACGGCCAGATCGAACGGCAGCAACTTGCCCAGTTGCTCGGCATTCATGCCGTGGCGGCACAGGGCGAGAAGCGTGGCATCGAACAACTGCAACGCGATCTTCTGAAGGACTGAAACGTGCGCCTCTCACTCACCACCACCGGCTTGCTGGACCCGCGCCAGTTGGCGGCGTGGAGTACCGAGCAACGTCGTGTCATCCACGCTGCCGTCGCCAAGGGTATGCAATCGGGTGGGCGTGAGGTGCGTGACGCGGCGCGTTCCGAGATGCGCAGCGCCTTCACCGTCAAACGCAACAGCTTCATCTCCTCAATGGGCGTGAAGGTGTGCGACAAGAAGCCCGAACAACTGCCCGCCTTGCTGGTGGGCAGCAAGATTCCGTGGCTCGGTCTGCACGAGAAAGGCGGCACGGTGAGCGGCAATCTGCTGATTCCGCTACTGCCCGGACGCATCGGCCCCAAACGTTTCAAGGCGGTCATCGATGGCCTGATGCGGTCGGGCAATGCCTTCTTCATCGAGAAGAACGGTCGCGTGCTGCTGATGGCCGAGAACATCAAAGAGAACGCATCGCAGCTAGGCCGTTTCAAGCGCGCCGAACGTGGTCGTACTGGCGCGAAACAGATCAAGCGCGGTCAGGAGATTCCCATAGCCGTACTGGTCAAGCGCGTCGATCTCAAGCGGCGGCTGAATCTGGCGGGCGGGGTGCAGCGTGCATTGCCAGCCTTGGCTCGCGCGATTCAACAAGAACTGGACAAAGTCTGATGGCAAGCAATCGTGCCCAAATCCTGATCAGTGCCGTCGACCAGACCAAGGCCGCCTTCGACTCGATCAAGCGGGGCCTGGGCGGACTCACCGATACGGCCAAGAGCGTCAATGGCGTGCTGGCCAATCTCGGCGTGGCAGTGTCGGTGGCGGGCCTGACCGCGATGGTGAAATCGGCCATCAACACCGGCGACGCACTCGACGAGATGTCGCAGCGTGTGGGCGTCAGCGTCGAGACCCTGTCGGTGTGGAAACCGGCAGCCGAGCAGTCCGGTGTTTCGGGCGAATCGTTCGAGAAGGGTCTGCGCAAACTCTCCACCACGATGCTGGAGGCCGCGACCGGATCGGAGGACGCAGCCCGCAATTTCGCGGCGGTGGGTGTCGAGTTCAAGAACCAGGACGGCACGCTGCGCGCCACCGATCAGGTACTGCTCGATCTGGCCGAACGCTTCAAAGCCATGCCCGACGGCGCGGAAAAAACCGCGCTGGCAGTGCAATTGTTCGGCAAATCCGGGGCGGAGCTGATCCCGTTCCTGAATCAGGGCCGCGATGGCATCAACGAGCTGGCTGCCGAGATGCAGGCGCTCGGTGTGCAGATGAACAGCGAAACAGCGGCGCAGGCGGGCAACTTCAACGATGCGCTCGACAAACTGCACCTGGCCACCCAGAGCATCGGCAACCAGATCATCGCGTCCTTGCTGCCCGCCCTGAACGACATGGCCGGTGGCATGGTCGAGTCGGCCAAGCAAGGCGGTACGCTGCGCGCGATCCTGGACGGCGTGGTGCTGGTACTCAAGACCCTGGCACTCGGTGCCGCCACGGTCGGCAAGGCCTTCGTCGCCTTGGGCGAAGCGATTGGTGCCGGTGTCGCGGCGGCGGTCGAAGCCCTCAAGGGCAATACCGAGGGAGCCAAGGCCATCATCGCCGACCTCAAGGGCAATCTGGTCAAACGATTGGATGATCTGGCCGCCTTCCGCGACAGCCTGTTCGATCCCAAGCCCATCGAGGTCAAGGCTCCCAAGATCCAGGCCGATCCTGAACTGCTGCAGCGGCTGACCAAACCCAAGCCCGTGCAGGACACCACCGGCGCACAGACCACCTTGATGAAGGCACAACTGGACGCCGAGTTCGCGCTGCTCAAGGACGGTTTGACCCGGCAACAGACTGCGCTGGATGCCGCATTGGAAGACCGTCTGGTGTCGGTGCGCGGTTACTACACGCAGAAAACGGCCATCGAGCAGCGCGAGGTCGATGCCGAGATCGCGCGCAAGCAACAGGAGCTGGCCCGTAGTCAGCAAGTCGCCACCACCGGCAAATCGGAAAACGACCGCCTGAAAGCCAAGGCCGAGGTCGCCAAGGCGGAAGCCGACCTGATCACGCTCAACAATCGGCGCACGGACATCGAGCAGGCCAACGCCCGCAAGGCGGCGCAAGCCGAGCGTGAGCTGGCCGATGCCTTGGCGCAGGCGCGTGAGGAACTGGCACAGATCACCGGCACAGCCACGGATACCGACCGGCAAGCCGCCATCGAGCGCAGCTACCGTGATCTGCGGGCACGGCTGGCGGCAGAAAGCGATGCCGACGGTGTGTCGCTCGTTGACCGGTTGATCAATGTGAAGGCGGCACAAGCCAATCTGGCGGCACTGGAGGCGCAATGGCGACAAGTCACCGAACGGATGCGCAATGCGCAGGAGGCGATCCAGACCCAGCAACAGGCCGGATTGCTGACCGAAGCGCAGGCTCGCCAGCAGATCGTGACCCTGCAACAGCAATCGGCCACCGAGATGGAACACTTGCTGCCGACCATGCAGCAGGCGGCGCAGGCCATCGGGCCGGATGCGGTGATTCGCGTGCAGGCGTGGCGCAACGAGCTGGATCGCACCCGGCTCACGGTCGATGAAATGGCTCCGCTATGGAATCGCATCGGCGAGAGTTTTGGCGGCGCGCTCAACGGGATGATCACCGGCGCGCAGACCTGGCGCAGTGCCTTGGCGAGCATCTTCCAGCAGGTGGCCGATGCTTTCCTGCAGCAGATCGTGATCCAGCCCTTTCAGCAGTGGATCGCCATGCAGGCGCGGATGCTGGCGCTCAAGCTCGGTTTCATCCAGCAGGAACAGGTGGCAGACGCTTCCGCCAGCGCCGCCAAGGTCGCGCAGAAGTCCGCCGAGACCACGACCGTGGTGTCGATGGATGCGGCCAAGGCTGGCGCAGGAGCCGCCGCGTCGCAGGCCTCCATTCCCTACGTTGGCCCGGCACTCGCGGTGGCCGCGATGGTGGCAATGGTCGCCGCAGTGATGGCGCTCATGGGTGGCATCAAGAAGTTCGCTGGCGGTGGTTTCGTCTCAGGCCCGGGCAGTGCCACCTCGGACTCGATCCCGGCCCGCCTGTCAGCTGGCGAGTACGTCGTGCGGGCAACCGCAGTGCGCCAAGTCGGCGTGGCCTTCCTCGACTCGATCAACGGTTTGTCAGCAGGCCCGCGCTTCAAGGGTGGCGAGCTGGCTTTCGCAGCAGGTGGGCTGGTGCCGGAGGCGAAAGTGCCGCCCGCGCAGCCGCAGGTCAGTCAGGCCGTGCGCATCGTCAACGCGGTTGATCCGGGCGTCACCCACGACCACCTGCAGTCGCCTGCTGGAGAGAAAGTCATCGTCAACATCATCGGGCGCAATGCACGGGCCATCCGTGCGGCGCTGCAAGGGTAAATCAAATGGCACTTCTGTTCATCGACGGCTTTGACCACTACGACCCACAGGCCGTGGACAGCTTTGGCGATCCGTGGCTGGCGCGCGGCAAGGCGGCGTATCTGTCGCCTCAGGCCACGCGCATCAATGGTCGTCGCCCATCGTCCTACGCCCTGCGTTTGCCGGAAGGTTCAGGCGGCGGCTACGTCAAGAACCTCGACGCCACCAAGACCAGCTTGATCGTCGGTGCGGCCATTCGCGTGGTGTCGTACCAGAACACTTACACCGAGCCCTTGCTGCTTGGCGTGCGCGACGCCAACTCGCAAGTCGCCCACCTCGTGAAAATCGGCGAGGACGGTCGGCTCAAGCTATACCGCTGGCAGTATGGCTATGACCAGCTGATCTCTGTGTCGGTGGCGAGCGCTCCCGCTCGCGGCTGGCACTACATCGAACTGCAGGTCACGCAAGGCACCAGCAACGGTGTGCTGTCGGTGCGCCTCAACGGCATCTTGGCCATTCAGATGACCGCGCAGAACACCACTCAAGGCGGTGGCCAACTGCTCACGGCATTCGTGGGTGCGGTACCCGGCCAGAACTGTCCGCTCACCATCGACGTCGACGACTTCTACATCGCTGACACTACCGGCACGATCAACAACACCTTCCTTGGTGATGTGCGCGTCGACGCACTGCAGGCGCAGGCCGATGGCAGCCTGAATCAGTGGACTGCCAGCCCAGTCGGTATCACCGCATGGGAAGCCGTGAGCGATGAAGATGAAGCAACGGAGATCAGTGCGCTCAGCGCTGGGCTGCGCCAGTCCTTCGATGTCGAACCGCTGCCGGTAATGGCCACACCTGCCATCTACGGTGTGCAGCTTACGATGCTGGCACGCAAGACCGACGCCGGTCTGGGCAAGGTCAAAGGCCTCGTGGTCAGTGGCGCGCAGAGCGCCGTCAGCACCGACATCATTCTGCAAGAGCAACTGGCGTGGCAGAGCACGTTGTTCGAGCGCAACCCGAACGGCAACGTGCAGTGGACGGAAGCTGCCTTCAACGCTGCTGAGTTCGGGGCGGAGTCGGCATGACCGAGCGCGTCGTCGTTCAGGACATCGCGGAGACTGCCAGCAAGCCGACGCCTGGAAGTGAACTGCCTGAATTTCAGGGCGAAGTGCTGTCGCGCGCATCCTTCGGAGCCAGCGCGGTCACCTTCACGCCCGAGACCGCCATTGCACCGGTTGCGCCCAACTTGGCCGCGAACTGGATCGCCGAGTCTCTGGCGTACCCGTGGCCGCCCATCGATGCGCCGATGTTTCTGGTTGAAGTGCTGCGCCGGGACACGGCATCAAGCGCCATCGTTGCGACCGGTATGGACGCATTCGGCGACCAACCGTGGCCCGACGCACAACGCGGCGTGTTCGCCTTCCGCCACGACTGGGCCGAACCGCTTGTCGAAAGGCTGGAGTGGCAGACCAGCGTCACGCGGCTGGCCAGCGGCAACGAATCGCGTCAGGCCCGCCGCCGCATCCCTCGGCGTTCGCTCACCTACAAGGTCGGCAACGCACGACAGTCCGACGCGCTGGTGGCCGACTGGCTGGCCGACCATCTGGGCAAGACGGCGTGGTGGCCGCTGCCACAGTACGCCGTTCACCTCACCCAATCCGCCGAACGTGGCGCGCTGGCGCTCGATGTGTCGGATGCGGACTGGAGACATTTTGGCCCGCCATCCGCCGCATTGCGCCTGACCAACGATGGCGTGCAAGGCTGGCAGGATAGTGATCGCTGGGCCTTGATCGTCGCGGCCGATGGCTGGCAGGTCGCCCGACTCAGCGACGTGGAAAGCGATCTGTTGTGGCTGACCGAGCCCTTGGCGCGTGCTGCCGGGGCCGGTAGCTGCTTGATGCCATTGGTGTGGGGGAATGCAGTCGATCCGGCGGATCTGACCCAGTGGGTGCCGGGGATGGTCGGTGGCCGTGCCACGGCAACCATCGCCCCCGCGCAAACGCCAGATATGGATGCCCTCGACGACCCGTGGATCGATGAGATTCCGGTCTGGCCCGATGGCAACTGGCGTGACGACCCTGCCGCTACGGTGACCGGAGTCATCACGCGCCAGGATTTCTCGCCTGCCGATCCTTGGGTGCGCCGCGACGATCCTTGGCCTGCCACCACCTTCCAGCGCCGCTATCTGGCCAGCACACCAGAGGAGATCGATATCTGGCGGGCGCGGCTGTGGCGCACACAGGGGCGACTGGAAGCCTTCTGGCTGCCAGATGGCGTGGCACCAGTGCTGTGGGTAACTGCCGAGGCTGATCCCGAGGACGGCTTCCTGCGCGTGACCGGTGATGACGTCTCTGCTTTCTGGCATCGCCCCGCCGCCTGCCTGATCGTGCATCCGGACGGCACCCGCCAATACGCCCTGACGGCGACCTGCCATCTGGATCAAGGCGATGTGCTGGTGCTGCGCTCCGCCCTCAATGAATGGGTGCCTGAAGGCAGCCGGGTGATCCGACTCGCTCGCTGCCGTCTCGACCACGACGCTGTCGAGCTGTACTGGCACAGCCCAGCGCTGGTTGAGATTACGCTGACGGCGCGGCAGTTACCCGAACCGCGTGGCAACGACCGCCAAACTTACGAGGGAGAGTGAAGCCCATGAGTCAAAACCCTCTGATGGAAGTCGAGCTATACGCCTTCACTAGCGCCAGCGGCGAGTTCCTGCTGACGCCTCACGAGTTCGACGTCGACCTCGACGGCAATCTGTACACAAGCCTTTCCATCGAGCGCAACGAACTGGCACTGGGTGCCGAGGCGGCCAAATCAGCGCTGGAGCTCAAGCTGCCACCCGACGTCGATCTCGTGCGCCATCTGTTGGCTACGTCGCTCACCGGGGAGACCACCGCGATCACGCTGCGCATCGCACGGCGCGACACCTGGGACGACTACTGGTGGTTGTCGGGAACGCGCTGGATGGGCCGGGTTCTGGGCGTCGAGATTGCCGACGACGTTGCTCGCGTTCGCTGCGAAAGCGCGCAGATCAGTTTGAAACGCATCGGCCTGCGTCGCCTCTACAGCCGCAAGTGCTCGCACGTCCTGTATTCGAGCGCCTGCGGTGCATCACCCATCACCGCCAGCGCCTTCGTGAGCAACAGTTCCGGCCGCAACGTGGAACTCGACGGCGGCGTGCCGGGCAGCGTGAGTGGCGGTGTTGCCGGTGGCTGGCTGCAAACGCCCGAAGGCGCTCGCCACATGATCGTCAGCGACTACGGCAGCGGCGTGGAGTTGCTCTATCCGGTGGCCATTGAAGTTGGCACCGAGGTGCTGTTGACGGTTGGTTGCGATCACAGCACGCAAACGTGCGCATCCCGCTTCGGCAACCTCGACAACTACGGCGGCTTTCCCGCCATCCCGAGCAAGAACCCGTTTTCGACGGGCGTGTTCTGAATCCCTGGAGAAATTGCCATGTGGTACCTCGTCGTCATCGTGGTGGCGGCGCTGGTTTCGGTCGCGCTTGCCCCGAAACCGCCCGAGCCCAAACCTGCGTCGCTCTCAGATGTCGATGCACCCACCGCTGAAGAAGGCCGACCGATTCCCGTCGTGTTCGGCACGGTGCTGCTGCGCGGCTCCAACGTCGTCTGGTACGGCGATCTCGAAGCCGATCCGATAAAGAAGAAAGGTGGCAAGAAGTGAACACATCGACTGTCATCACCATCGATCACGTGCGCGCCGTTGGCCTGTGCGTGAACGGTACACGCACGTGGTTCGCCCGTCACGATCTGGATTTTCGCGCGTTCCTGCGCGATGGCTGTGATGCCGAAACCTTGCTGGCCACCGGCGATGCGATGGCCCAGCGCGTGGTGAGTTATGCAGAAGCGCACGCACGCCAGCAGGGGCAACACTGATGGGTGGCAGCAGCAAAAAGCAAACCGTCGGCTACCGCTACCGGATGGGTCTGCATCTGGCCCTGTGCCAAGGGCCCGTCGATGCTGTGCAGGAAATCCAGATGGGCGACCGTACCGCGTGGGGCGATGCCGACCGCGCACCGCTGTCCTCTGGGCATGGCTTGACCAGCATCAGTATCAACAAGCCCGATCTGTTCGGCGGCGACTCGCATGAAGGCGGAGTGGTCGGCAACATCGATGTGCTGTCTGGCCACGCGGGCCAAGGTCGTAACGACTACCTGATGAGCCGCCTCGGTAGCGCCATTCCGGCCTTCCGGGGCGTGTTGTCGCTGGTGGCCCGCAAGATCCTGTTCGCGGCCAACAACCCCTACATCAAACCGTGGGCGGTACGGGTGCGCCGCTTCACGGCAGGCTGGTTTGAAGCGCCGTGGATGGAATGGAATGCCGAAGTCCGAACCTGGGATGAGGACGAGGGCCGCGAGATCAGCGTAGGAATGAATCCGGCCCACATCCTGGTGCAGTGCCTCACCGATCCGCATTGGGGCATGGGCTATCCGCAGAGCACCATCGGCTGGAGTTTCTGGAATGCGGCGTGGGCTTTGTCGAGCGAAGGCTTCGGCCTCAATCTGATCTGGACACGCCAACAGCCCATCGAGAGCTTCATCGGCCAGGTCATCGACCACATCGGTGGCATCCTCTACACCGACCCGGAGCAAGGCACGTTTGAGCTCAAGCTGCTGCGCGACGACTACTGGATCGATAGCCTGCCGCAGTTGGGGCCCGACGAGATCGTGCGCCTCGAACGCTTCGAACGCGCCCAGTGGGGCGAACTGCCCAACGAACTGACCGTGGTCTACACCGACTGGCAAACCGGCGGCGACACCACCGTCACCGTGGAAAACCTCGCCGCCATCCAGTTGCAGGGCGGCGTGATCAACCAGCGTCGTGACTATCCCGGCGTCAACCACGGGCCGCTGGCCGCGAGGCTGGCGCTGCGTGATCTGCGGGCTTTGGGCTCGCCACTGGCTCGAATGAGTATGACGGTGGCACGCGACACATTGGAACGCGCGCCGCTGCCGGGTGATGTGTTCCTGTTGAACTGGCCACGCTTGAGTGTCGATCAGATGGTGGTGCGCGTCACCGGCATCGATACCGGCACCTTGGGTGCAGGCGATTGGCGCATCGAGGCCATGGAGGATGTGTTCGGCATGAGCAACACCGTGCTCTCGCCCCCACCGCCGCGCGTCGATGAACCGATCATCGAGCCGCTACCGCCATCACTGGTGCTGGCCGTCGAGGTTCCCTATTGGGAGCTGGCCCGGCGGCTATCACGGGCCGATCTCGCGTACCTGACAGACACCGACACCTATCTCGGCGCACTGGCGGCCGCAGGCGGTACCGGGCAACTGAACTGGCAGCTGGCCACTGGTGCCTCGAGCGGCGATCTCGCTGCCGTCGTTGGCGAGGACTACGCGCCACTGCTCACCCTCGATGCCGCCTTGCCTGCATCCGAAGTCGATGCGCTGACAGTGCCGGTGACCGCTGTCAGTCAGCCGGAAAGATTGGCCGTGGACGATTACGCCTATCTGGTGGACGCCGGAGGGGCCATTCGGGAAGTGGTCGCCATTCTGGCCTTCGACACGGCCAATGCAACTGTCGACCTTGCGCGCGGCGTGCTCGACACCACGCCGCAATCCCATGCTCTGGGCACACGGCTGATCGGCGTGGGTGAATGGCTTGCCTCGGAGGGCGCTGAGCGCGCACCGGGTGAATCGGTGTTCGTGGGCGCGATCCCGCGCACGTCGACCGACCAAGGCGATCCGGCACTGGCCACCAATGGCCAGCCAATCGTGCTGGCCGGTCGGCAGTCCTTGCCGTATCCACCCGGTCGCATCCGACTCAATGGCCAGACCGAACCTGCCGTGGTGGCCGGTGACCTGACCGTCGCGTGGGCACACCGCGACCGCACGCAGCAAACCGCCTACCTCGTGCAGCAGGACGAGGGCGATATCGGGCCGGAACTGGGTGTGACTTACACGGTGCGCATCCGTAATCGAAATGGCGTTCTGGCGCACACCGAATCGGGTCTGATCGGAACTTCCTTTGTCTGGACTGCCGCAGTCGCCACGCCCGAGGCCGGTGCGCTGGGCGACCGGATCACGGTCGAGATCAGCGCCGAGCGCGATGGCTTGAGCAGCTGGCAGCCGCAGGCGCGAGTCATGGATCGGACGGGCTACGGCCTGCGCTGGGGCCAGTATTGGGGAGGTGTGTGATGGAAGCGCGATTGGATGTACGTGTGGAACCACGCATCGATGTTCATCTGCTCACCCTGAACGAACCTGCCGAATGGCGTGAAGCCTGTATTGCCAGCCTCGAAGGCGCACCGATCCAGTTGCACGTTTTGCCGGGCATTCCGGGTCGCATTGGCGAAGCACGCGCCGCTGGCTATGCACAAGGCACCTTGCCGCTGGTGTCCTTCGTCGATCCCGACGATCTGTACGAAACCAGCGCCTTCACGCAACTGGCGGATGCGCTGGATGCCTGCCCGCAGGCAGTGATGGCCTACACCGATGAGGCGCTGACCGACGAGAACGGCCACGACATCGCGGTGCGGCGTCTGGCCTACAGCCGCTGGCAGCACGCCAACAGCGCCAGTCACGTTCACGGCCTGATCGTGATGCGGCGCTCGGTCGTGGATGCCGTGCTCAAGGAAACCGCCGACCTCAACAACTTTGCCGATTGGCTGCTGACCCTGCTGGTGGCCAAGCGTGGCGGCGTGCTGTACCTGCCCATCGTCGGGCGTCACTGGCGACAGCACCCGCAGCAGAGCCACCGAACTGGCGACCCGGAAGCAGTCCGGCGCATTCGCCAAGCATCGAATCTCTGGAGATAGACCATGTCATCAATCGACCCGAACCTTGGACTCAACTATGGCTGGACGCTTGGCGAGAGCGGCTGGGATACCGGCATGGACGCCAACCTCAAGCGCCTCGGCGCGGTGGTCGGCCTGTCCGTGAAAGACCGCGACCTGACCACACCACCGGCCAGTCCCGCCAACGGCGACCGCTACCTCATTCCTGCCGCCGCCACCGGCGTGTGGGCAGGCAAGACCAACCAAATCGCCGCTCGCATCGCCGATGCCTGGGAGTACCACACGCCCAAGATCGGCTGGCTTTGCTACATCGAGGACGAGGCCAAGCTCTCGGCCTTCAAGTCCACCGGCTGGAGCGCAGGCCTCGCCATCTGATTTCCCTTCCTTCGCACCCACCAGAAACCCGCCCCCGAGGCGGGTTTCGCATTTCTGGAGAACACCAATGACCGAACCTGAACAACAACAGCCCGCGCACGTGGAGAACATGCTGCTCCTGCGCCGCGAGGACTTCGACGAACTACTGGCCCACGCCGCTGAGCGCGGAGCCGAACGAGTTCTGGCCCACCTTGGGCTGGAAAACGGCCACGCCGCCCGTGACATCCGCGAACTGCGCGACCTGCTGGAAGCCTGGCGCGATGCCCGTCGCACGGCGTGGCAGACCACCGTCAAGGTCATCACCACCGGCATCCTGGCCGCGCTGCTGGTTGGTGCCGCCATCAAGCTCAAACTGATGGGAGGCCCGCAATGATCGAAACTCTACTTGGTGGCCTCCTTGGCGGGGCCTTCCGTCTCGCGCCTGAAATCCTCAAGTGGCTCGACCGCAAGGGTGAGCGCGGCCATGAACTGGCGATGCAGGACAAGGCGCTGGAGTTCGAGAAGATTCGCGGTGCGCAACGGATGTCGGAAATCGACGCGGGTGCCGACGCCGCGTGGAATGTCGGAGCCATCGAAACCCTGCGCGAAGCCGTTCGCACGCAGGGCGAGAAAACTGGCGTGCGCTGGGCCGATGCACTGAGCTCCAGCGTTCGCCCAGTCATCACCTACTGGTTCATGGCACTGTACTGCGCCGCCAAGACGGCAACAGTCACAGCCGCCGTGACAGGTGGGGCTGGCTGGGGAGTTGCCATCCTGTATGCATGGACGGAGGCCGATCAGGCGCTCTGGGCTGGGGTGCTGAACTTCTGGTTCCTCGGGCGCGTGTTCGACCGGGGGCGGCCGTGATCGAGATGCCGAGTGCGGCCATCGAGCTGGCCAAGCACTTCGAGGGGTTCGAGCGCAAGGTGAAGCGCGGAATCAAAATCACCGCCGTTCCCTACGTCTGCCCCGCAGGCTTCTGGACGATTGGCTATGGCCATCTCTGTGATCCCAAGCATCCGCCGATCACGGAGGCAGAAGCCGAGGTCTATCTGGTGCGCGACCTCCAATCGGCGCTCACCGCCACATTGCGCTACTGCCCGGTACTGGCCACCGAGCCCGAGAACAGGCTCGCCGCCATCGTGGACTTCACGTTCAACCTTGGCGCCGGGCGGTTGCAGACGTCGACACTGCGACGGCGCATCAACCAGCGGGACTGGGCTGCCGCCGCAACGGAGCTGCGACGCTGGGTCTATGGCGGCGGGAAAGTGTTGCCGGGACTCGTTACGCGGCGAGAGGCTGAGGCCGCTTGGCTGCTACGCAACGTGTGATTTCAAACCGCGCAGAAGTGCTTGGCTTCGCTGCCGAACAGCGCGTTCATGTCATCCATGCCAACACGGAGTATCAACCATGAGTAACCGATTCAAGCACGCCGTCATTGACGACGTCACCTCACGCAACATTGACGCCAGCCTACAAGACAACCTGCTTGACCTGTTTGAGTCGGCCATGAAGTCGGTGGCCACGACACTGGTGCGTGAGGCCAAATTCGACACCACCGACTTCGCCACCGCCAAGGGGCGCGGCTGCGAGGGGTTCACGCTGCTGGTGAGCCGCACGCGCGCCGACTCGCGCGACGGCTGGTTCGGGGCGTTTCAGCGTGGCGATGAACGCCTCGACGTGATCGGCCATCTGGAATAAATCGTCAGTCCTCCGTCGCGGGAACATCCCAGTCCGCCAGCCGCGCCTCACCGGTCTGGTAGAACTGCTTCACCAGCTTCACGTACTCCAGAAAATCCCGGTTCTCCGTGGCCAGCCGATTGGCCATGTCCCAATCGATCTCGTCGCGCTCACGCGCCGGAATCAGTACCTGGCTGTCGGCAGGGTTGTCCACGTCCAGCTTGATGAAGCCGATGCCGTGGGCAGCGAAGAGCATTCGTAGCTCCTTCAACGTGTCGGTGCCGCCGATTTCCGCCGCGACCAAATAGCCGAAGTTGGCCCACGACGAGTTTGAAACGGCCTGAAAAAAGCACTCGCGCACGTTCGAGCGGTTGATCAGCAGCTTGGCCTCGAACGACCACAGCTTTGTGCGTTTATCCGAATACTGGTTAACGCAGTCGCGCACCTCCTGGTGCCAGTCTGCGCCCAAGTCCTCCATGCCGACCACGTCCGGGTACAGCCAGCGGTTGCCGTTGGGTCCGCGCTTGTTGGACGAGCGCTTCTCGTCGACGCGCTTGGAGAACACGCCGAATTCCTCCCACAGGTATTGCGACAGCAGTGGGTACAGCGCGTGCTCGTCAATCTTTAAAGCACTCAAATCCGCAGCCGCTGACGTACCCTCGCTTTCGACTGCCGCCACTTCGGCGCTGTCCGAGCGCTCCGAGTAGTAGTACTTGCGCGGCCGTCCCTCTGTCGTTTTCAGCTCTGGGTGCTTCGTTTGCATGCGCGGGCGCTGTGAGCTGATTTCTGCGACGAGCTGCTGAACCAAGTCCGCATCAGACTTGATGTAATCGCCACGACTATTGGCCCGCTTTTCCTGGCACTCATCAGGGTAGGTGGCAAAAACCCATTCGGCGACTTGCCGAGCAGTGAACTTTTCCTCGGGACGTTCCTTCAGGTAGCCAATGACGGCTTTTGCCAGGTTCAATGCCATTTCAATCCTCCCCTCAAAGCCTGAACAACTTCTTGATCTCATTCTCTGCCGTTACCTGCATCTGGTCTTTCTCGCATTGCCTGACCTTGGCCACGATGTTCTTTGCGCGCGTGATTTCATCGTTCACCCACTGCGAGTACGACGAATTGGTGTTCAGGTTTTCGATAACCGCAAGGAAATAGTCTTTCTGGTTTGTCAGAAACCAGAAGCTCAGGCCGCAGACCCATTTCTCCATTTCGAAGGATTGAAACGGAAATCCGGCGGTCGCGTTCCAATACTTGAAAAGACGAATGGTCGGCTTGATCAACGACTTGTGTTCCTTGTTTTTCGCTTCAAGCGTGGCGTTAAAGTCGTTCGGATTCGTGGTCATCCAGCCGCCTGACCCGTTGGGAATCTGAAGCTCGCCGAGCCACGTTTTCGTCGCGGGCACCAAATCGAACTTGATGTGGTTCAACTCGAGAACAATGGTCGGGCTGGACTGATAGATTTCCGATGAGCCGTACCGTTTTTCGACAAAAGTCTTCAATCTATTCAGGTACGTCTGCGGTGTGGCGCTGCCATCACTGAAGACCACTATGTAGTCGATATCGGACTGTTCGTCCATCGAGCGCGGCAGGATCGTTCCTCGCGTTGAAGAACCGAATCGGAAATGCTGGGCAATCACGCCGCTGTCAAAGTGCAGCGCCATCCGAGATTGAAGCGTTGTGATCGAAGTCGTGATCGACGACTGCTCGGTTGTAGAGAGCACGGCACTGCTGGCCGTGTCCGTCAGAAAACTCAATACCGACATCCTGTTATTTCTCCTTGTCCACTTTGTGGGTGGCTTCGCCTTCTTCGATGCCTTTGCGTGCGGCGACAAATGCATGCCTTGGAATGCTCGGGCTCTTCTGGTTCAGCTCATTGCGTGCAGAGGAAAGGGCCTTCAGTCTCTCAGGAAGCTCCCCCTGCCGATCAGTCTCAAGCAATTCGATCTCGCGGAAAAAGCGGGCTTCATTCCGAAGAGCCAAAAACTGTCCGGCAGCGGCCCGGTGCATTGCAGCGCGCTCGTTGGGCTTGAGAAAGGTCATCAAACCTGTCAGTAGCGACGCCAACAAGGTGAAGGCACTGGCCCACTCAGGTTGGCTTTTGACCAGAGCGGCACCTGCAATCGCGCCCAGAGCGGTTGCTGGCACACCCAGCCAGTAGTTGCGACGAACCCATGTATCTTCTGCGTTGAAATGCCCCTTGCTCGAATACAGGGCGTCTTCTTCAAGGCGCTCAGCCTCTCTGCAAAGAGCAGCAATTTTGGCTTGATCGTTCGGAGTTGTTCCAGCCATTACGTCCTCCACCATCTGATCCTCCTCATACCGACGCCCCTGTCTGCGGCGGTGCCTTTGGCGGCATCGCACCCTGCTGATAAGTCGCATCGAACACCATATCCGTCAGCCAGCGCTTGAAGTTGGAGTTGTCGCTGAACTGTTTGAACAGCTCGGTGTGATCGGACAGCAGTTCCAGCACGACGCGGTTGAGTGCCTTGTCGTGTTCCAGCTTGGCGTTTTGCTTGTCGGAGTTCGCCTGCGCGTTCTGATAGGCCTTGTCTTGGGCTACGCGTGCTGGAATTTCTTCAGCGATCACCTTGCGGATCTTGTCCTCATCCTTCCACGGGATATTGCCGAACAGGTCGTTGAAGGTTTTGATGATGTTCGACAGCCGGTCGATTTCGGGCTCG
This sequence comes from Jeongeupia sp. USM3, assembly GCF_001808185.1. Taxonomy (NCBI): domain Bacteria; kingdom Pseudomonadati; phylum Pseudomonadota; class Betaproteobacteria; order Neisseriales; family Chitinibacteraceae; genus Jeongeupia; species Jeongeupia sp. USM3. The sequence goes on from NZ_CP017668.1 coordinate 1,106,484, forward strand.
CCCTTGCCACCACCACCGCCCGGAGGAACGGGCTCAACCGTGGCATCGGTATCGTCCATCGCCATCTTGAGCGCCGCTTGGGCTTCCACGCGGTAGCTATCCATATCGACAGATTCCAGTACGCCCTTGGAAAGGTCTTCCTCCTTGGGGGCGGGCAACTTCGGAATGAGAAAATTCAGGAAGATCGACAGCTTCTCCCACGCCGGGTGACCGTAATTCAGGATCGCCGCGAGGAAGCCATAGCTGCGCACGAAAGCCTTGGCCTTACCCTTGAATTTCACCTGCCCGTCTTCGTCGAGGTTTTCCTTGTACTCCTCCACGCACAGGTCAAGTATCGGGTCGAGCTTGTCCCGATCAGCACCGCCAAGGTAAAGCGCGACCAAGTCCTCGACCTGTTGCCAGCTATACACCTGCTGCCCGTCGAGCTCGGTTTTCAGGTCGTGCAGCTTGTTGGCGTCGGTTTCGCCGGTCTGGATGGTGGCGCGGTAGTAGTCCTGGAATGCAGCCTTTACGGCCTCGGCGTTGTCCGCGAAGTCGAGTACGAAGGTATCGTGCTTTTGCGGATGCGCCCGGTTAAGGCGCGACAGCGTCTGCACCGCCAGCACGCCCGCCAAGGGCTTGTCCACATACATCGTGTGCAGCAAGGGCTCATCAAAACCAGTGACGAATTTGTTGGCGACGATGAGGAAGCGATACGGGTCTTGCTTGAGATTGGCCGGAATGTCCTTGCTCGGGAAATCATTCAGATCGGCCTCGGTTTTCTTCTCGCCTGCGATCTCGAAGTCACCCGAGTACGCCACGATGGCCTTGTACGGGCTCTTGATCTGAGTGAGGTAGTCGGACACCTCACGGTAGTAGTCGATGGCCCGCGCGATGCCGTTGCACACAATCATCGCCCGCGCCTTGCCGCCGATCTTCTGTTTGCCCACCACCTGTGCGACGAAGTGATCGACCATGATCTCGGCCTTGCGGCGGATGGCCTTGTCGTGCGACTCGACGTAGTGGCGAATCTTCTTCAGCGCCTTCACCTTGTCGAATTCGGGATCGTCTTCGACTGTCTTGGCGACCTGGTAGAAGCTGTCAAAGCTGGTGTAGTTCTCCACCACATCCAGAATGAACTTCTCCTGGATGGCCTGTTTGGTGGTGTAGGTCAGCTCCTCCGGCGAGCGGAACTGCACCTTGTCACCAACGACGATCTTCTCGCCGAACAATTCCAGCGTCTTGTTCTTGGGCGTGGCGGTGAAGGCGAAGTAGCTGGCGTTCGACAGCAGCTTCCGTGACTGAATGCGCTTCTCGATCTCCGCGTTCACGGCATCCTGCGTGGCGTCCTCTTCAAAATCTTCCTCTTCGGTTTGCCCGCTGCCTGATTCGTTGGCGGTTTTTCCGCCGAGGGCCTCGTGCATCTTTCCGGTAATCTTGCCGCCCTGACTGGAATGCGCCTCGTCGATCAGCAACGCGAATTTATTGCCGGACAGGTCACCCAGTTCGTCGAGGATGAACGGGAACTTCTGCACTGTGGTGACGATGATCTTCTTGCCTTTTTGCAGGAAGCTACGCAACTCCTGTGCGTTGTCGGAGTGGCCGAGGATGGACGCGACGTGGTCATAGCCTTTGATGGTGCGGGCGATCTGCGTGTCCAGCGCGCGCCGGTCGGTGATGACGATGATCGAGTCGAATTGCGCCGTGAGCGGGTCTGCGGCAGTGCGCAGCTCCACCAACTGATGTGCCAGCCAAGCAATTGTGTTGCTCTTGCCGCTGCCCGCCGAGTGCTGGATCAGGTAGCGCTTGCCCACCCCATCGGCACGGGCACGATGCAGCAGCGCACGCACAGTGCGAAGCTGATGGAAGCGCGGGAAGATCTGTTTGCGCTTTTTGCGTTTCTTGCCATTGGCATCGGCTTCCTCTTCCTCCACCACCTGCGCGTAGCTCTCGATGATGTTGGCCAGCGACTCGCGCGTCAAAACCGACTTCCACAAATAGTCGGTTTTCAGGCCATTCGGGTTGGGCGGGCTGCCCGCGCCGCTGTTCCAGCCCTGATTGAACGGCAGGAACCACGAGGCCTTGCCCTTCAGCTCCGTGCAGAACGCGGCCTCCGCGTCATCCACTGCGATGTGCGCCACACAACGCCCCAACTGGAACAGCAACTCCTGCGGGCTGCGCGTGGTTTGGTACTGGACGATGGCGTCGGCCAGTGTCTGCTTGGTCAATGAGTTCTTCAACTCGAAGGTCAGCACCGGCAAGCCGTTGATGAAGATCGCCATGTCCAGCTCGTTGCCGGAGTCGTTGCTGTAGAGCAGCTGCCGGGTGACGCTGAAGATGTTCCTGCCGAAGGCCTCTGCCGCCGCCGCGTTGCCCGGCGTCGGCAGCAGCTTGTACAGATCGACGTGCACCGGCCCATGACTCACACCCTTGCGCAGCACATCGACCACGCCGCGCTTGGTAATTTCTCCCTGCAAGCGGTGCAGGAACTGGGTGCGCTTGATGCCCTCGGCGGCCAGCTCCAGCGTTTCCACCGCATCGGGTTGGGTGGCCTGCAGGAAGGCGAGCAGCTGCACGACATCCAGCGCCACATCGCGGTTGTAGTCCGTGGGCTTGCCCTGCACGTAGCCGTTGTGGGTGGCAGCGAAGTCCGTGGGAGCCAGCGCATGGCTGTACTCGGGCTGCGGAATGCCGGTCAGGCCGCGCACGATGCGCGCCTCGAACCAACGCTCGCTGGTGTCAGTCTTCGCCATTGCCATCCTCCTCTTCAGCCACGTCTTCCTGGTCATCGCCCAGCGCGGCCAATTCCTCGTCTGCCACGACGTCATCGGGGCCGGGCTGCCAGCCGCGCACATCCACCTGCCCAGTGACCACATCGGCAATCAGTCGGTCGCGGTATTCGCGGATGAGCTTGATTTCATTCATCGCCTGCTCGATGGCAGCGTCCAGAGGTGCGCCTTCGGACTTGATATGACTCACGATGTCCTGCTGCTCGACAATGGCGGATGGCATTGCCACAGGGAATCTCCCGAGCACGGTTTCCGCAATGGCGGGGTACGCAATTCCGATGGAATTAGCCGTGACTCGATCAACGAAAGCACTGCTCTGAATGACGTAGCCAAGGTATTCCGGCTCAACGCCACTTCCAGGTGTCAGCGCCGCGAAACCGGTCGAAGCGATCAGGTCATGCGCATCCTCATTGACATACCAAATCGCTTTCAGATATGTCCGCACAGTCGAAATGATGGTGTCGCCACGTTTCAGGATTCGCCGTGCGCGGGACGGTGCGGACTCAAAGCGAATTCGCTCAAGCTCCTTTACCAAGCGGCCTGTTTTCACCGATCCGATGTCCACATAGCGAAATTCAAAATCCGGGTCGGTTTTCTCTCCGAGTGCGCTGGCGTTAAGGCATACCCAGCGTTTGAGTGGCTTGACTACCCAATGCCCTGGAATCTCGCCCAGCCATTCGATGCCTGAGGGTTTCAGCGCCACCGATGCATCAAGGCCGCGCGTGACGGCGTGGTCGATGATGCGCAGCTTCTGCTCGGTCAGCAGCGCGATGAGGTCGCGCTTGGCTTTGATGAGGCGAGCAATGTGCGCGTCCTGCGCGCGCAGGTAGGCGACGATCTGGTCTTGCTCGGGGCGCGGGGGGACAGGAATCTCAAGCCCCGCGAAGCGATCCGAGTAGAGGCGCAAGAAGCCCGAGGTACCGGTACCAAGCCCCTTCGATTCAGAACGAAACAGTCCGCGCATTGGCCACGAGCGGAACAGGTGGCCGAGATATTCGGGGTTGTCATCGCGCAGCAAGCGAAACACTGCGTAGTCCGGGCTAACCAAGCCGGACAGTTGATTCCGGAAGAACATAGCGTTGCCCGCCTGCATGCGGTTCAGTACAAGTTCGTCCGGTTGCGCTTTTTTGTAGCCAATCAGATTTTCTGGGGCGATGCGCTTAACCGAAACATCGTTGTGCGGAACCAAGCCTCGATGCTGGCGCATCGACAGCAGCATTTCTTCACCTGTTTTCGTGCGGTCGTCGATTTCACGCAGGAAGTTTTTGGCCCGCAATAAAGACCAGTGCTCCGGAACTTGGGGAACCCAGCGGGAGCGGACTGGCTGGTAGTTCGGATAAGAGCTCGTCGCCACCATTACGCCGTCCCCACAATTTTGTGCAGCAAGCCTTCGGTCTGCTGCTCCAGCTTCAGGATGTCGGCACGGATCTGATCCAGCGTGCGCAGCGGCGTCGGTTTGTAGAAGTAGCGGGCAAACGAAATCTCATAGCCGATCTGGGTCTTGTCCATCGCGATCCAGGCATCCGTTGCGTGCGGCAGCACTTCGCGCGCAAAAAACGCGTCGATGCCACCCGGTTCCTTGAGGGGCACCTGCTCGGTGTCGCGCAGCTCCGAGTCCGCCTCGTACTCGACCATGAAGCGATCCTTGCCCATGATTTCCAGATACGCGCCGTCGTGGCCGGGTTCGAAGAAGTCCCCAGCCTTGAGTTTGCTGCGTTTGGCAATAACGGGGGGGGCCGTTTCGTCGCGCCAGCTCACCGCCTTGTAGATCGCCTTCTTCTCCGGCGCGCCCGGCTTCTTGCCGTTCGCTTTCATCACGGCCTCGAAGCGGGTGCGGAACACGTTGTGGTCATCGAACAGAGCCTGACCGATTTCCTTTTGCGCCAGCAGCGCCAGCTCGACCAGCCCCTTGTCGCGCAGCCACGTCGCAGAGTCCAGCAGCTTCTTGCGGCGTTTGGCAGGCACTACCTTCTTGGCGGCCTTGCTGTCGCCTTCATCATCTTCGCTGTCGTCCTCTTCTTCGCTCTCGTCTTCACCTTTCAACCAGGCGTCAATGGCAGGCTTGAGCTTGGCGAACTCGGTGTAGAGCTTGTCGCCATGTGTGGCGTAGATTTCGGCGCGCAGTGCTTCGTCACCCGATGCAAAACGCAGGGATTCAATGCTGTCTGACTTGAGTTGGCTTTTGAGGCGCAGCGGACGCTCGACCGTGATCTTCCAGTAACCGAAATCGGCGGTGTCGAACCACTTGGACTCGCTTACCTCTAGCGCTGCGTTCTGCGGCTCGCCGAGGTACAAATCCATGATGCGTTGAATGTCCACTTCGGAGAGTTCGCAGTTCTTCTTGCCCAAGTTGCGGCGCAACGGCTGGAACCACTTGCTGGCGTCGATCAACTGCACGCGGCCACGGCGCGCTTCGGCTTTCTTGTTGGCCAGCACCCAGATGTAGGTAGCAATGCCGGTGTTGTAGAAGATGTTGAGCGGTAGCGCGATGATGGCTTCGAGCCAGTCGTTCTCCAGCACCCAGCGCCGGATGTTGCTCTCGCCCTGGCCTGCGTCGCCGGTGAACAAGGCCGACCCGTTATGGACAAGCGCGATGCGGCTGCCCAGTTTGTTGTTGGGCGTGTTGCGCTTCATCTTCTGCAGCTTGTTCACCTGGAACATGAGCTGGCCATCGCTGGATCGCGTGATGAGCTTGAACTCGGCATTGCCGCCGTGATTGACGATGAAGCGCGGGTCGCTGAACTCCTTCTTGCCGCCCATTCGCTCCAGATCGGTTTTCCAACTCTTGCCATACGGCGGGTTGGAGATCATGAAATCGAATTCGCGCGAACGGAACTGGTCAGCCGACAGCGTCGATTTGTCCGCTCCACCGACGATGTTCTCGGCCTCTTCGCCTTCGCCTTTCAGGAGCAGGTCAGCTTTGCAGATGGCATAGGTTTCGTCGCTGATTTCCTGGCCGAACAGGTGGATGGACACCTCCTTGCCGTGCGCCTCCGCCAGTTCGTGCAAGGCTTCTTCAGCTACGGTCAGCATCCCGCCCGTGCCGCAGCTACCGTCGTACAACGAGTAGGTGCTGGACTCGATCCGGTCGGCCACCGGGAGGAACAGCAGCTTGGCCATGAGCTGCACCACGTCGCGCGGGGTGAAGTGCTCGCCTGCCTCTTCATTGTTGTCTTCGTTGAAGCGCCGGATCAGCTCTTCAAACACGGTGCCCATGCCATGGTTGTCCAAGGCCGGGAGCTTGATGCGTCCGTCTGCATCCTTGATCGGCATCGGCGCAAGGTTGACCTCGGGGTCGAGGAAGTCTTCGATCAGATAGCCCAGCACATGGGAATCCACGAGCTTCTGGATTTGGTTGCGGAAGTTGAACTTGGTGAGAATTTCCTGCACGTTAGGCGAGAAGCCGTCCAGATACGCAATGAAGTCATCGCGCAGGCGCTGCCCCGCTGCACTGGCTTTCAGCTTGGCCAGCGTGAACTCGGAGACGTTGTAGAACGCCTGTCCGGCCGCCATTCGCAGCGCGCCGTCCTGCTCGGCCACCTTGTGGGTGTCGAGAAACTTCTTGCGCTCCAGCACCGCCTGCTTGGTTGATTCGAGCACGGCGTCGAGCCGCCGCAGCACGGTGAAGGGAAGGATCACGTCACGGTACTTGCCGCGCACGTAGACGTCGCGCAAGCGGTCGTCGGCGATGTTCCAGATGAAGTCGGAAATCCACTTTATCTGGCTTTGGTCTTGTTGCTGCTTCTTCTGCATCGATACGTTCCTCAGTTCGCCGCAGCGCCGGTGGCGACGGCGAGATTCCAATGTTCTTTGAGTACGCCCACAAGGCGTTGCTGGCGCTCGGCCAGAAGCGTGGGCGTCCACTCGTTTTCTGATCTGACTTCCTGCGTCAGCACGAAGGGCGACGCCGTGCCCTTGCCCCTGAAGTAGGCGTCCTTCTTCTTGGCAAAGTCGTAGTTGCTGGCAGACGAGTTCTTGTTCCTATCCAGCGGAACCAGATTGGCCAAACGGTGCGTCCAACCATCGCGCTCGTCTTCGTCCGGGAACCACTTGATCCAGTCCGAACCGTCGGGCGGTGTTTGCGGAAGGACGTGCTCCAGCGACACGGCATCTTGGAGCTGCACGCCGGGGGCGCGCACCAAGGACTCAAGGCGCAAGACCAGCGCCATCCGTGCCTTGGGCAGATCGTCGTAAACGTCGCCATCGAGTGCCGCGACGAACTTGCGTTTTTGCGCGTCTGTCAGGGCCAGAGTGGTGAGCTCGGCCAGATGCCCCTTGAAGGTGTCCGGTTCGATTTCCTTGGTGAGAGCGGCGTAGGTTTCAATGCGCTCGTTGATGCCCACCTTGGTGACCAGCAGGAAGTAGGTCAGGCGTTCCAGCGACTGGAAAAATTCTGCAAGCAGTTTGGGCTGCTGCCGGAAGCGCTTGAAATAGACCAGTGCTGGGGGCACCCAGTCCTTGAAGTCCACGCGGTTGAGCCAAGACAGGTGCTCGTTGATGGCCTCGGCGTGCTCTGTGGCTTCAAAGTCGGCATCGCGCACGAAGTCCCACACTTCGGCGTAGGGTTTGATCACCTTGTCGACGAGGTCGATTGGGGTCTTGTACTCGGTGACGTGCTCCTGGAACTCCTTGACCAGGATGTACTTCTGCTTCTTCTTGGCGTAGATGCTGCGGATGTGACCAAACAGGTCACCGAAGGCGTCTCGACCCAGCGAGCTTTCGATCCGACTCCACTCTTTGGCGTAGGCGCGGCTCTTGACGTCGCCTGCCGTGGTGCGAATCAGGCCCAGCACCTGCGCCTTGATGATGTCGATAGGCGCGAGGTCGAGCCCCCGGTTGTTGAGTACGGAGAAGATGCGGTACGCGGCTTCGAGGTCGGGCGTGGAGATGACAACCAGCGAGCAGTCGTTGGCGAGGAACTGCCACAGAGCGGTCAGTTCGGCAGGCGGAAGCGCCTTGGCCTTTTCGAGCAGCAGCGTGGCGTTTTCGCGGTAACGCAGACGGCTGTCTTTCAGCTTGTCGGTACTGGCGACCAACTGTGCGATGCCACCCGGTTCCTGAATGTTGGTGCGGAAGAAGTCGGCATCCTCCTCGCGAGCTGTCAGGCGGTACTCGTTCTTCTCGCCCAGACTGACCTTGCCCTTTTTATAGAGGAAGTCGGTGATGTCGTCTGCCGCATCCGGCATCACGGTGCGCAGCACAGCAAAAAGCATCGTGAGCGTGGACAAGCGCTGCTGGCCATCGACAACCGACGACTTCGGGTCCCGGTCATTTTTGATCAGAACAATGCTACCGAGGAAGTATTGGCTGCTGGCTCCGGAGACGCGCGCGTCCTGCATCGCCGAATACAGATCATCGAACAACTCTGTGGCCTGCTCAGTTGTCCAGGCGTATGGGCGCTGGTAGTCCGGAACCTCGAACTGGTAGCTGCCTTCGAAAATCTCCCGGATCAGCTTGTCGTGGGCTTCAAGTGTCTTGGCCATCGGTTTTCTTCGTTCCTATCGTTTCTTTAGACTGCCCGGGGTTTGGTAGCCCGGAGCCAGCTTTGCGTTCTCGACGCCATACAAGGCCAGCGGGTCGCTGAGCCACAGGCGGTACTGTTCTTCTTTCAGGCAATGGTCTGGCGACGCATCGACGCTCCAGCGCAGCAGCATGTAGCCCGCCACGGCCGCGCGTACACGCATCCGGATTGAGCCGTCGGTCATCCCGTAGTCCATCTTGATGATCTCTGGCCGGGCTAGGCGTGGATGCGGTACGAAGTCCAGCTCGACGATGCGGGTCCATTGGATGTCATTGTCCGGACGTTCGTTGGCCTTGGTTTCCTCATTGAGCAAGGTCGGCGCTTCGATGCGCGTGACAACAAAGTCACGGAACTCGCCGCTCTTCCGATCAAAGGCCCGGACGTGCCAGCGCAGGCCTGTATCCACCAGGGCGAAAGGCACGATGACCCGTTCGGACTCACCGCTGCTCATCGAGTGGTAGCGGATTGCCACCGGGCACTTGGCGTGGATGGCGCGGCAAATCGGCGCAAGAACCTCCATCCTCGGGCAACTCAAGACCGCTGGCGATTCGCAGGGCAGCAGGGGATGTGATTCGCCGTTTACGCCATCCCCAAATCCCAATGCGAGCGCCGACAGCACACGCTGCGATCCGTGCTCAAACAAGGGCACGAAGTCCTTGCCGATGCGATAAATCTTGCTGCTGCCATCGAACTCTATGTTCTGCGGCGCGATCTCCCGGTACAGCGCCAAGTCGCGGGTCGCCCCAGCCGGGGCTACCCCGAAACGACTGGTCAGGTCAGGCCGCCCGATCTCTCCGAAGAAGTAGAGCCGGAAGTCGATATAGGCCAGCCGTTCGCGCTGGGCGTGGCTCAGGCTTTCGACGCGCTGAGGGTGCATGACGGGCATCTTCTTATCCACGAGCAGCAATCGTCACTCTAGATGCGGACACTTCAAAGACCATGATTTGCAATGTTATCTAATCAAATTGATGATAGTATGCCACTAATCTATAACAGATGGCAACCGCTTGGACACGCCCGGTTGCTGCCGTGGAGGGATGGATGATGGTCAATATCGCTGCATTAATGAAAGCACTGCCGGTTTCTGCGCTGGAGCCGAATCAGGTAGCGTCCATTGGCGGCTTCATCGAAGTTCCGAATGGTCGTGACTGGCAGGGAAGAATCACTCTGCTGGAGCCACCCGCAGGCCGGCGTGTGTCTTACATCGAGCCCGTCGAGGCGCTGGAAAAACTGCTGCGCCACCAAGGTGCCATACAGGAGGCTGCGCGGGTGAGCGCGAGCGAAGCCGTGGCTCGAATGAAGAAGGACTTGGAGGATGCCCGCTGGGTCAACTTCTTTGACGATCTTGAACCCGAATCACCCGAATGCCTGCCGCTGCCTGACTTCATGACGTGGCTGCGTGGCGAGAAGCTGGTTCCGTCCAACATCATGGACTTTTTCGAGCAGGCAGCAGAGGTGGCAACGCATACGCCGATGTTTCGGGGGCCCGACAACTGGAACAAGCCGTGGTCGCTGGAAAGCCTGCCCGCGCTACCGCCGCCCAAGGCCATGATCGAATTCGTGCCCGGCCCGCCGTGGAATGACTTTGAATTCGACTGGGAAACACAGGACAACCCGTTTTTGCACTGGCGCGAGGCAATGCGCCCTGTGGCGCTTGATTTGGAAAAAGTGCTGGGCGAGCCGGTCTATTACTTCAAGAAATTGGGCGACGAACTGGACGACGACGCAGTACACCGCTTCCTTGTTCTGCACTGGTGCTGCACGTACAGGCCGGAATCGGCCTTCGTACGCTTTCTGTTGAAGGTTAGCGAGGCCAAGGACGTCGACGAGCTCAAGGCGGCGCTGATCAATCCGGCCAGTTACACGTACTTGTTCAAGATGAACGATGCATTCGTCGGGCTGGAGGCCTTGTCCTGCCGCATCAATTACCTGCCGACCGGGATGCACAAAACAGCCGGGGTCGTGTTCTTGACCGCGCAAGCCCGCGAGGTTGCGCAGTCGCTGCTGGCCCAGCAGATCGGCGCGCACGCTTTCATCGTTGCATCGAAGGAACTGGCAACGAGCGAATGGGTGAAGCAGGCGACGCGCTACTGCCGTGACTGGACGGTGCACTATGTGTACGACAGCAAGCTGGATGAACCCCTCGACATCCTGGCTTCGGTCGATGAGTTGTGCGTGATTGCCAACGAGCCAAGGCCGAAGTCCGGCTTCAACCTCATGCTGTCCGAACCGTGTGAAGATCTTTTGTGGATGGCTCTCAACAATGGCGTTGATGTCCATTACTACAGCACTGATCGGATGTCGCTGTACAACCCCGGCGACTGCCTGCAAAAAAGCGGCGCGCCCGAACGTGTGGCGGCACGGCAAGCGCAACGCGCGGCATTCACTCGGCAGTTGAAGGAAATCCGTCTCGACAACGATTTCGGAAGCAGCGGTTTGTGGAGTGCCGAAGGCAAGATGCTGGGTTATGACCTGTTGGATTTGCCGTTCCCGCTGGTGCGACGCATCGCTACGTGGCAACGGGACTACGACGACACGATAGATCCGCCGGACATGGGCGACGACGCCTGGTGGGATCGCCACGAACAGGAGGTGCTTGAGCTGGCCACGGAGCTGCAAATGGCCTTGAGTTCGGAAGTGGCGGTCAATCTCCGTCGGCCAGAAGGCTGGATGACCATCGATCAGATCATCCGCGCGAAGGGAGGCAATGTATGAAATTGGGCTGGAGCAAGAGTGATGAACCGGGGTCGCCACTGTCACGCGAGATTAGGCGTAACTGCGGGCAACTGCTCGGTCGGCTGGATGACCTGCTGCCCTGTCTCTACATTGCGCAGTACGGCGCATCTGGGAGAGAACTACGTGAGCGTGAAACGGAAACCGCTCCGGGCTTGTTCGCCGTTGGTGCGCGTACGGGTGGTGATCGCCCCGGCGTCGCGCCACGCGTGGGTTTGATCCTGCCGCTTCATTTGTGTCGCGACGAGAAGGCACGCGTGGCGCTTGAGGGAATCCCTGCTCTGATTCAAAGCCCGCAGACCACAATGTCGGACAGACGGCGCGACGTACAAGCCAGACTTGACGAGGCGTTCGGCGGCAATCTGATGGTCGCGGACAAGGAAAGCCTTGATGGCTTCTTCGCGCTCAGGCCCGGCCCCGGTCTTTTCAGTGCGCTCCATCAGTCGTTCGATTACGTCACCGAGGTCATGGACGACGCGGCTGGCGCGGTTCGCATAGCGGACACCATGCACTTCCGATGGAGCAGCTACGGCGAACTGATGGAGTGGTACCACGGCTTGCGGGGATCGGATCGTCTCGGTGCGTGGTCGGCGCTTACGCCGTTCTTCGTCTGCGGTAATACGGGGGCGCTGCATTCATACAGCACCGAGCGTTGGGCGCGTGCGGGCCTGCACCGGCCAGCCGAGGAACCCTCCAAGTGGTTCGTGATCCGCCCCGGATTGCCTGACGCCCAGATCGGAATCCGGCTGGAAATGGAGGAGTACGGCTGGGCGAAGCTGCATCTGACGCTCGACACCACGACAGCCACGATTCACCTGTCCGAAGTGTTCGACCCGTTCAATGAGATGGTCGCCTGGGGCCGTGAAATCGACGAAGGCGACCTGCCGATCCAAATGGAGATCGATGAGGAAGGACAGGAAGCCGTACTGACGGTGCTTTGCACTGAAAATCCGGAGCGGGTGCTGCTGCGCGTGACCCGGAAGTACACGGATGAGGTGTTATTGGAAGGCATCGTGGCGCGCGCCACCTTGGCCGCAACACTGAAATCCGAACTGCGCCGCTTCTTTACGACGGAGTTCGACCCACGCCATTGGGATTTGAGTGGCGACGACCTCGATGACAAAGACAAGGATGACTATGTCCAGGTCAAAGATTGTGTGCTGAATCATGCGTGGCTCGCAACAGACAAGTGATCGTGCGATGACAACCTGCAGCGAGAGGACTCAATTCGTACCCATCCTTACCGTCATGGTGGATTACGGCAACGCGCCGTTTCTGTGGTTGGTCGACAACCCAGATGAAGTTGGTGTCGGCGGAAATCTCTGTGACGGCGTCGCTTGGGATCAGTCTTTTCCGATGTCGGAAAATCTGTGGCAGAAATTCGCGGACTGGGCTATTGAGTTCGACCAGACGGCGTTCTATTCCGATAATTTCGATGCGGATAGCTGGGACTGGATCGAATTCCATGCTCGCGGATTGCAACTGTCGCGTTGGCTGAAGGAGGAAGTCGGAGAGTCGTACCGCGTTGTCTATGACAAGGCCTACGAAGATCCCAATCACCGTATAGGCGAACGCGCTGAAGTCCTTGCAGATGGTCTGCTGTTGCCGCTGCCCCCGTTTCGCAGTTCTTTGCGATACCCGATCCGTTTCTGTGAGCACATTGTCTCCGGTGGACAGACTGGCGCGGATCGCGGTGCGCTGGATTTTGCCATCACGCATGGCTACACGCACGGCGGTTGGGCACCGCGTGGACGCGAAGCTGAGGATGGCGTCATTCCTGCGAAATACCAGCTTATCGAACTGACTGATGGCGGCTACCGCCAGCGCACACGCCGCAACGTGGAGGATAGCGACGGCACCCTGATCATCAACCTCGGCGAACTGGATGGCGGGACGAAGGCAACTAGAATCTTCGCCGAGCAGATGGGGAAGCCTTGTCTCATCGTGCAGCTCGACGCCGGAGTCACGGTGGAGGTTGCCTCCAGCGTGCTTGCATGGCTGCGCGAGCATGCCATCAGAACCCTGAACGTCGCAGGCCCACGCGAGAGCAAGCGACTGGGTATCTACCGTTTGACGGTCGAACTGCTGCAAACAGTCGATGCCACGCTTCACCCCAAGTGACGCCTTTCACGTGTGCTCGGCGAAATGAGCGAAATCAGCGAAATAAGAGGCCCGACAAGCACTTGCGGGCAATCCAACCCGGCGAAACGAGCGAAATGAGCTTCCTACCAAACGGGCCAGTACACTCGCGTCGGTGTGCCCGGTGTGTCGGCAGGCCGCTCGATCCACTGCACGCTGATTCTGGGCGGCGTGGCCGCCAATAATTGCTCGAGGCTGGAATCGATCTGCGCCTTGGATACCTTGCCCTTGAAGCATTCCGCGCTGATCTGGCTGCGCGTGGCTTGGCCTCGTTCGCGTAGAAAGGCCAGCACACGATTCGACAATTCCAACACCTGCGCCAACTTCGCGTCCTCGGCGGCACTGACGAACACGAACCGGATAGACGCCGTGGCATGGCGAATCCAGGCCATCGCCGCATCGATGTGCTGGGCATCAATGCGGATTTGCAGGTCGGTGAGTGCCATCAGCATCGCCAGCCGCAGTAGCATCGGGGCTCGGCGTTCCAGTAGCGCGCCGACCATGCTGTCGCCGAGATCACTGTTCAGTTCGCTCCGGTACAACTGGCTGTAGTGCCACTGTGCCTGCGGCGACAGTTCCATCCGCAGGTGTTCGCGCAGTCCGTGTTGATTGGCTTGGGCGAACGCCAGCACCTCTTGCGTTCGTGCAGCCAACCGCTCGACAGTGGCCTGTGGCGTCTCCTTCGGGAACGGCAACATCCGCGTGCGCTCTGCCCAGATCATCAGGAAGCGATTGGCAAAGCCGTTGGTGAGCTCTCGTGCGCTCATCAGGCCTGTCAGTTCGCCCGGCGAAATTGCGCCGCTCAAGCAGACGTGCGGATCACTGGCGTAAAGCCGGTTCGACTTGGTTGCGGGCTTGAGATCGACGCCATCCCAGCAATCACGCAGTGCTGCTGACAGGGTATTGCCGTCCCGCCGCCCTTGATGCAGCACGTTGGCGAACTCGGATTCGACCACCCAGAGGCGTTTGTCCTCGATGGCCGCTACGTCTTGCCTGCCTTGCCGGTAACCGTCGTGGATCAGCGCCGCCAGCCCTTCACGGGTGGACAGGCCACCCCGGTGAATTTGTGGCGCGAAGGTTTCGTCCATCGCACGCAAGGCCCGGTCGATGCGCAACACCAAGGACACCGCATCGCCCTTGCGGCCCCGGCCCGAGCGCCCGATGTGCAGACAGAACAACCGTGCGTGGTGTCGGGTGTTGCCAATGGGAAGGTACACACCGCGCCCGATGGCGCAGGACAGGTACGCAATAAAATTGACGGCGATGGCGTGCGCATTGGTTTCGGTGCCATCGCTGCCCGCACGGGCGATATCGCCAATCAGCCCGTAGAGGCAAGCTGGATCAGCCTCCGGCGCGTTGCGATGTGCGACCACGTCCGCTTCGTCGTGCTCATCGCCGTGCGGTGACGTAGCTGGCGTGGACGCACTGCCATCGGAGACTGTGCGCATTCATTTTCCATCCAGTGCCACGGTCTGGACGATATGTTCGAACTCGGCCAGTACATCGGGCTGACGCTGTGACAGGAATCGGAACACTGCCTTGTTGTCGATCAGTTTTCCAAGGTAGCCGCGTGCCAACACGAGCAGCAGCACGTCCTGACCGTAGGACTTTTCGACCAGCTTCAGTTGTCCTTGCAGATTACCCATTTCGCGCTCCATCTTGACCATCTGGTCGGCACTGATGCCACGCATCTTGCGAGGCTTTGTTTCGCCGACGAGCAGGTGCGGCGGCGTGGCCGCAAGCAGGGCTTCGGCGTAAGCTACGGTGATGTTGTTGGCGGTCAGCATCAGCTCCACACATTCGATTTGGCGCGTGGGTTTCATCTTGCGCAGAACCGATCCGAGATTGGCAGAAAAGTGCTGATCCTTGAGCAGTTCTGCCGCTTCGGCGCAGATGCCTTCCAGTAGGCTCACTTTCTTGTGAATCTGGCTGACGTCCACGTTCAAAGTCTTGGCCAGCCGGTCGGGCGTGACGCCGCGCTCGACCGCGCGCCGCAACATGTGGTGCTCCTGAATGGATGAGATGCGATTGATCCGGTTGTTGTAGGTGTAGCTTTCGTCGTCGGTAGCGACCAGACACAGCACTTCGGTATGGCCGAGTTGTTGCAACGCCAGCAAGCGCATGTGACCGTCGAGCAGTACATGCTGCCCCGCCTTGTCCGGCTTGCTCACACTCAGGGGCTCGATGAGACCGACCGCTTCCATCGATGCCAGTATCTGCTTGAACTTGCGCGAGGTCAGGATGCCTTCTGGTGTCTTGCGCGACGGCAGGATGCGTTCCAGTGGCAAGGTCAGCGGCTCGGGGATAAAACCCAGTGGCATGCTCATGCGGAGTGGCCTCCTGCCCAGACGCGTTCGGCCAGTTGTTTGGGCAAGGTGTCCAACCCTTCGGCACGTAGCAGATTGGAAAAATGCTCGTCGGCCAGCAGCTGGCGCAACGCCTCGATCACGAACAGCAGACGCTGCTGGGTGAACTCGGCTTTCTTGACCATCAATTTCTGACGCTCGACCTCATGCTGATAGTTGCGTACCAGACTGGAGGTGGTCACGGACGCGCCCTTGCGCCCGGGGCGGTGGGCCAGCGATTTGCCCAAGGCGGTGCGCCGCTGCAGCACACGGCGAGCCTGCATCAGTTGCCCACCGCGCAGCTGGCCGCTTTCATAGGCCTCCTGCAACGCGGTCTGCACCGATTCCTCATCGCTTGCGCCCGCAATGGTGATGGCTACATTGAGGGGAATCCGCCCCACCTCGACGGCAGCCAGCAGGCGCTCCTCACCTTTGTCGAACAGAAGCAGAATGCCTTTAATCCGGTGGGAAATCCCCCGGCTCTGCCGGGGTGACAGTAGAAGTTTGACTTTTCAGGGGTTGTCCATCGTAGAGACTTCCAGCCGTGAGCCGCCAAGCACACGAAAGGAAGAGACACGATGGACAAGTTTGGAAGTTTGAGCCACACGACGTGGGACTGCAAATATCACGTAGTCTTCATACCGAAGTGCCGACGACGAACGTTGTACAGGCAGCTGCGCCAGCACTTGGGGGAGGTGTTCCGGAAGTTGGCAGCGCAGAAAGAGTGCGAGGTCGAAGAGGGTCACCTGATGCTGGACCACGTGCACATGATGCTGTCGATTCCGCCTAAGCACGCGGTGTCGCAGGTGGTGGGCTTTATCAAAGGGAAGAGCGCGATTCATCTGGCCCGGGTGTATGGGGAGAAGAAGCGCAACTTTGTTGGGCAGCACTTTTGGGCGCGAGGGTATTTTGTGTCTACCGTAGGCCGAGATGAAGCCGTGATCCGGGAGTACATCCGGAATCAGGAGAAGGAAGACGAGAGGTTGGATCAACTCGGTCTGTGGAGGTAGCAAGCCCGCCACCGGCACGGTGGCACATGCGATGAGGGGCCGCGTTAGCGACCCCTACCAGCCGCTTCGAGCGGCTCACATTCCGAAAGCCCCCGGCTTTGCCGGGGGATGGTTACTGTAGTCGAGGCTCAGGCCGGTTTTTTGGGCGATGTCCTTCTTGTCGTAGCCCTGTTGGTTCAACTGGACGATGCTCATCAGTAGTTCCAGTGCACTGTATTTTCTGCGGGCAATGTTCTCGGTCAGACTCATGATGAAAGCGTCTTCGTCATCAACGGTGACGATCAATGCCGGAATCAGCTTTTCACCGAGAGCCTTGAAGGCTTTGAGCCTGCCTTCGCCGCAGATCAGCAGGAAGTGCTTGCCATCCCCCAAGTCGTCGCGCGGCGTGACCGTGACGGGCTTCTTCAAGCCGATACTCTTGATGTTGCCAACGATCTCATCGAAAACCCGCCCATTGCGGTCGCGCGGATTGAGGATGACGATTTGCTCAACCGGGATCATCTGCAGATCGGCGGCATTGTGTGATGTGTTCATGCAATCCTCCGGATGCGGCTGCGCGCTGCCATGCTGTACAGGTAGTCCAGGCTGTCGAAGCGGTAGCTCTCGAATTCGAGGCCGTTGTGCTCGGCCAGATGGATGCGGGGCTGGCCGAAGTCCAGTCGGGGCAGCAGGTAGTAATCCAGCGCGGCCTGATTGGTTTCATCAAGCCGAACGGCAACCGTGATATCCGGTGCAAGGCTGGTATCGAAACGCACTTTCCAGCGGCGGCGACCATCGTCCAGCAACTAGCAGCGCGAGAGCACCAGCGACACGGTGAATTCGCCATTGACGGTGAGCAGGTCAGAGGCCGGATCGCGCACCACCGCGCCGCCTACGTCGGCGATCACACGCTCGGTCTGACCGACGATCTCGGGATGCAGTCGCCGCAGGAACTGGTTGACCTCCAGGTACTGGTAGTCCCGATCCGGGGTGAAGCCCACCGTCTGGTAGGCCCGGATCAGGCTGCCGAAGCGGTGCGCGTAGGCCGCCGCCGAGGGCATACCTTCGGCCTCGTCGATGATCAGGCCAGACAGGTAGCCGCGCTGCAGGAACAAGCGCCGAAGTTTCTCGATCAGCTCATCGTCGCTGAAACGGTGCGCCCGTTCGCGCAGGATGCCCTGCGCGGTGTAGAACAGATCCGGTGGCACGATTCCCTCGAACGCGCCTTCCTTCTTGATCCACATCTCCGGCTGGTTCAACAC
Source organism: Jeongeupia sp. USM3 (assembly GCF_001808185.1). Lineage (NCBI taxonomy): Bacteria > Pseudomonadati > Pseudomonadota > Betaproteobacteria > Neisseriales > Chitinibacteraceae > Jeongeupia > Jeongeupia sp. USM3. Next base: position 1,124,241 of record NZ_CP017668.1, read on the forward strand.
CCGTACCTTCTTGAGCTTGAAGGAGCGCCGGTTGTAGACGTTGTTGCCGATGTATTTCTCGTTGGAGAGCACCTCGCGCACCGTGGCCCGTGTCCATGCCCGGCCCAGATCGGTGAGGATGCCCTTGGCGTTGAGTCGATCCGCAATCTCGGATTCGAGCTGGCTGTCCTCGACGAACCAGCGGTAGATCTGATTCACGACAGCAACTTCCGCATCCGGGCCGGGCTGCAAGATCACGCGGTCGGTTTGCAGGCTTTTGTGCTCGCCACGAGAAAGCTGCCCCTTCACGGAACCAGACTGATCGATCAGCACACGCCGCAGGCCATAACCGGCGGGCCCGCCTTGCCGAAAACCCAGTTCGATCAGGCGGCATTGCCCGGCGAACACCTTTGCCGACAACTCCCGGCTATATTCACCGGCCATCGCGCGCTTGACGCCCTTGACGATGGTGGACACGGGCGATCCGTCGTTCTCGAACTGCTCTGCGCAGTAGGCAACTTGGATTCCGGCACGGCGGCAGATGTATTCGTAGTAGGCGCTCTCATCCGCATCCTGAAATCGCCCCCAGCGACTGACGTCATAGACGAGGATGATCTGGAAATCGGCCTTGCCTGCCTGCACATCCGCGATCAGTTGCTGGAGTGCCTGCCGACCATCGATGCGCAGGCCGCTTTTGCCCTCGTCGGCGTAGGTGCGGACGATCTCGATGTTACGCCGGGCGGCGTACTCGCGGATCTTGTCGGCCTGGTTTTCCGTCGAGTATTGCTGATGCTCAGTCGACATCCGCACGTACTCAGCGGCCCGAAATGTCGGAGGCTGGCTCGCTCCCTCCGTTGCGAATTCATCTGCCTGCATAGACCCGATCTCAATGTTATGTGCACTTGCTCTCGGGTCCGACTTTCACCTCACTGGCATGGGCCCGACCGGAGAAACGCCGGTCGGGATGCACGCGGTTGAAATTGTTGCCATCCAGGATGATCGAGAGCCCATTTGGAGAAAGAAGTTAAGGGCGAATCGCTGATGTGTCGATCAAGTCCTCTCTTGACACGTCCATCTTGCACGGACACGTCAGGCTTACCGGCGTGATCTCGACGATCCATGAGGTGCTGTTCTCCATTGGAAATGCTGGATGCCGCGCGATTCGATACAGGCCCGTCGGCAGGCCGCACACGTCCATCTTTGCAAGATCGGCGTTTCGGCCTTGATCTCGCGACCGCTGCTGCTCGCGGTTGCGTTGCGCGTACTCGGGGCGAGCGTCGCGGTAGTCACGCCAGTATTCTTGATTTCGTTGCGACCACGCCTGCTGGGCGGCGCGCTGGTTGATCCGGTAGTCGGCATCGGACTGAAGTTTGGCCCGCTGCCACAGGCGCTTGCGGGCACGTTGGCAGTCGGGCGAGGAGCAGTAGGCTTGACCAGGAACTTGTGGGCGCGGCTCGAATGGCTGGCCACAGCAAGCGCAGAGGGTGCTGGACATCAAAGTTCTCCATATGAAAATTCATATGGGAACGGCTGATCGTCAGCGGCAATCCGGGAAGCTCAACACCGGGCAACGATCCGGAAATGTCAGATGGTTGAGGCCGTGCAGTGGGGGTGGTGTCAGTAACCCATGTCGAGTTTTTGTGCCTGCGCGGCCAACTCGTCCAGTGCCTTGCGGCGTTCGCCCAGCATGGCCTGCCGATTGGCCTCGTCTTGAATCACGCGGCACCGCTCAATGATGTCGGCGAAGCTCGGCTGATGCAGCGCCAGCAGGCCATCCTCCAGCATTGCAGCGTAGTCGTTTTCCAGCGCCGTCAACGATTCGCCTGTCGGGATAAGCTGCAGCTGACCACTGGTGGCGGCGAAGTAATCGATCTTGGCACCAGCAGCGTCTTTTTCGACGAAGAACATCGATTTGTGTTCTGCAACGGCCCGAGCCAATGCCTGATCGGCGCAGGCCGCAGCAAAGTGCGGCGTTTTTGCGATGGCGGCCAAGTCGTACCAGTGACGGGAATAGCGTTCGCCGCGTAGCCGCCCCTGCAGACAGTACACGTGCGCTGCCGTGGCTTTTTCCCAGAAGGTGCGCTCTGCCGCCATCACCAAGGGCTGGGCAACAGGGAAAGTGACGCCTTCGATTTTCGACGCAATGTCGCAAGCCACCGGTTGAACATGGTGCGGCTCGCCCGTGGCTCGGGCACCAAACTCCAGCTGGATCGTGGGTGCGGAATAGCCGGTTCCCGTTTTGACTGCCGGATACGACAGGATCAGCTTGTCCCGATCTTTGCCTGCCGGTGTCAGGCTCGCGTCCAATCCATCTTTCGCCAGCGCTGCAGCAATGACAGGCTCGACCGTTGCCTCGATCCAGTCAGGCAGGCGGTGACGTACCGCGCTGCTGATCTTCTTTTCCTGGCTGGCGGAATCGGGAATGGGGTTGCCTTCCTTCAAGAGGTCAGTGGCCAGTTCGCGGATGTCATAGGTGAGATCCACGTCCTCGGAAAACCGGTCGATGATGCGATACACCTTGGACAGGGAGGTGCCGCCCTTGAAGGTGAGCTTGCTGGCCAAGTCGGATTCGTAAATGGCGGACAGCACCCAGACCACCCAGATGTCCTTCTCGAGCAGATGCGCTGGCCGCCCGGTACGGGCCGCAGCAAACTCCAAGGCTTCAGCCTGATCTTCTCGGCTGAGCGAGAACCAGGACTCAGCCATGTGCCATTGCCTCGCTGACCACTTTGGCCATCCAACTCGGCAATGCAGCCCGCGCGCCACGCACGGCCTCCCATTCGGATTCGGGCAGCTTAGAGCGCAGTTGCGTTAACGCCGCTGGTGCGGCCTCTGGCCCCAGCCACGACAGCGCACGGATCACCTTGCCTGCGGGGCGCTTGCCCAGCAGCAATTGCCAGCGGTTACCGTGCTTGAGCTCTACGCAACGGCTGCCAAGATGCAGAGTGCGGGATGCGCCGGAGGTGAGGAACACCTCGCGGGTTGGCACCTGCGTGGTCAGGCCCAGCGCGTTGGCTTCGGCTGCACCGTTCGCCACCACCGTTTCACCGCAGCTGGCCTCGATGGCCTGCACAACGGACTCGGTGGACGGCGGGCGGGCACCAAACCGGCCCTGATGGGGCGCGACATAGGCTCCGCGACTTACGCGCAGCAACTTCCCTTCCTGAGCCAGTCGGGACAGGGTTTTGTCGATGGCCGCCCGCGATCCCAGATGCAGGAACTCCTTGGGCGACAACAGCCCCCCCTCGGGCATGGCCCGGGCGGCAGACAAGATGTTCTCGGCAAGATGGCTCATGGTCGCGGCTCCTTTGTCAGAAGTATAAATCAGTATCTGACAAACTGCAATTTGCAGCAGACGTGCCCGGCCAATGGCCGCAACGGAGCCTCCGGGGACTAGGGAGCCCGGATCGCGCACATAAAAAGGGGATTTGCCGAAAGCCAGCGCGGTTTCGGCCAGATCATCGAATTCACGGCCTCAAGGCCGATGTGTTACTCTCTGGTTCAAATTACGGACGCGGGTTCGGTTCCGTGTTCCGCCACCAGACACTCTTCCAAGGGCATCCGAGGAAGTACATCAAACCCCTGTAAAGCCTAGCTTTCAGGGGTTTTTTCTTTCCAGCGCAATCCAACTCCGTCCATGGGCAGCCAGCATTCTTGGGGGTACATTTAGGGGTATACCCCTTGATCGTTGGGGTACCCCGAAAAATGTACCCCTAAAAGCGATACCCCTCATGGCGCGCCCAACCAAACCGTTGACCGATACCGAATGCAGGAATGCAAAACCGGCGGATAAAGACCGAAAACTGTTTGATGGCGGCGGGCTGTTCCTTCTGGTTCGCCCGACCGGGAGCAAGCTCTGGCGCCTGAAATACACACGCCCGGCTGGCTCCGAATCGCTGCTCTCGTTCGGCGCCTATCCCGAGCTCTCCCTGACCGCTGCACGCGCCCTGCGAGACGAAGCCCGCGCATTGCTCACCAAAGGCATAGACCCGCAGCTACAGCGCCAACAGGACAAGGAAGCCGCTGCACTTGCCGCTGAAAACTCGTTTGAAGCGGTCGCCCGGGCATGGTTTGCAAAATTCATGACCGGCAAATCGGCCAGCCACCGCGAGCGCACGATCAACCGCCTTGAATCAGACATTTTTCCCTGGATCGGCAAACGCCCTGTTGGTGAGATCAGGCCACAGGAGGTACTGGCCTGTCTTCGGCGCGTCGAGGAACGCGGCGCGATTGAAACTGCCCACCGGGTACGCTGGTCATGCTCCAAGGTATTTCGTTACGCCATCGCAGCAGGCATGGCCGACAGTGACCCAGCCGACCTGCTGACTGAAGCCCTGACCCGGCCCAGCCCCAAGGCGTTTGCAACCATCACCGACCCGATCAAAGTCGGCGAACTATTGCGTGCATTGGAAGCCCTGGAAGCATCCCTGATCGTGCGCTGCGCTTGCCGTCTGGCCCCATTGGTGTTCGTACGCCCCGGCGAACTACGACAAGCCGAATGGGCTGAAATCGATCTGGAGCGTGCAGAATGGCGCATTCCCCCCAGCAAAATGAAAAGCCGCGTGGTGCATGTGGTGCCGCTGTCACGCCAAGCGACCACCATCCTGCGCGAGTTGGCACCTCTGACGGGGCGTGGACGTTACGTCTTTCCTGGCGAGCGCAGCAACGAGCGCCCCATGAGCGAAAACACGGTTAATGCCGCGCTACGGCGATTGGGCTACAGCAAGGACGAGTTTACCGGTCACGGCTTCCGCAAGATCGCATCCACCCTGCTCAACGAGTCGCACCTTTGGCATCGTGATGCCATCGAGCGCCAACTGGCACATGGTGAACGGGACGAAGTCCGCGCAGCATACAACTATGCGGAACACCTGCCGGAGCGTGTCGAAATGATGCAATGGTGGGCGGACTACTTGGACAAGCTGAAAATCGGAGCAGACTTCATTGCTTTTCCACCGCGCGTGGCCTGACTAGCCAAGCTCGGCAAGTGGCAGCCAATATAAATGCATGTCGGTGATTTAACAGATCAGTGACACTTACGACACCACTACGGGACATAGGCGTATCCATAAAAAGATTGACCCAATACCAGTCCCGAACTCGGTAAGCGACGCCCTGCGGGTAGCCGAAGGACTTTAATACCACTTGGTCCCTGCGTGCTCTCCCGCCACTCGCCCACCTGTTTTTTGCGGTGTCACACGTGTCACAGGTGTCACATCGTTGATTTGAAACATTTTTATCTGTGACACGCGCGGCGCCTTGCGTGTCACAGGTGTCACGCGCTCGAAGTGATGCAGCCGCAGCAGCCCGCATAGTTGCTCAACTCATGCTCCAGACATCATCTAGCAGCTCGGCAAAAAATGTGCGCGAGTAGTGCATCCCCCTGCCCGAACGATCAGCGCGTCTTGGCAAGACCTTAATACCAGTGATGCAAATAGGGAACGAGCACCCTCTTGTTTCGTTCTGAGTAAATCCTTTCTTTGTCGCTGTAAATTCGTCTTGTGATTGCCTGCTGATCTTCCCGCCTGTAGCTGATGTATTGCAATAATTTTTTTGCAGGAAAGGCAGCCGCTCCGCTTCTGGTCTCACCGGAGTTGGGGCCGAAAATTACGACCTGTTGCCAGCACCGGCCGACTTTTTTTCTGATCTGCTCGCTCAATTGACGCGGGGGCGTTCAGATGGTCGGTCTAGAGAGAGCCGGTTAGGATCCCTAATAAAAAAGCCCTCCACTCCAGAGGGCTTTTTTGTCGCAGCGGCGCAAATCATTTCTGCAACAGTTGATACCGGTTGTGCGATCCGATCACAGGCACCATGAATAGCTTATCCACTCTCCGCAAGACCTACATGCAGGTTTGAACTTCCACACAGCATGGCTTTCTTAGTCTAATCAGAGCGTAAAATTACCACGCTCCGACCACATCAAGCCCTTTCTTGCTGACCACTCTCATATTGCAAGAAACCTTCACCCTCACACCGCTGAAGATAATCAGCAAATTGCTGCGCCTTCTGCGATGAAACACTGACGGCGAGAAGGTTCTCTGATGACCACTCAATCAAAGCTGGAAAATTATTAACAGTTTCCACGCAAAGTTGCTTGCCTCTTTCAGAGGCATCACCAAACCAAACTCGAAATGTCAGTTGGTCCGAACGTTGCACGACACGGCTCACAACATAGTCGTCATCTATTTCGACTACGTCACCTAATGCCAAGCCATATGCAAAAAATGGAATGCAGCACAGTTTCACGTTCCCAGGCGATATTATTTCCCCCCAAAGCTGTTCCCACTCGTTCCTTCCATCGACCTCTCCCAAGTGGGCCGCAAATATTACATTTGCACTATCTCTCCAAATTGGAGATGCGTGAACTGCTTCGAAGTCACCAGACTGAAATTTCATGACGATTTACCAATGAGATGGCGGCCAAGGCCCACGATATCCGGAAGGAGGACTTACCGGCTTATCCTTTGCCCCCTTCGAGGCGTTGCAATGAGGGCATGCGAGCTGTGCATTATCCAAGGTAGCGTTACCTCCTCGCGCACGAGGAATGGCATGATCAACCTGTGTGGCCGTACCCTCCATCCGGCAATATACGCATACTTTATTTGGATTTTCTGCCTTAGCAGCATCCTTTACTGATTTAGGAAATTGCTTCCCTGACGTGGCGCCCGTTGTGCTTCCTGCCTTGATGTTTGGTGCTGTGCTCCCGCCCTTGAATTTTGCTAAATCTACACAATCATCCGTAGGGTGATAGGGAATAGGTGGCATATCACCCGAGCATCCACCCCCTAGTATATCGCATTTAAATTGCGGAATAGGTTGAAGTTCAGCGAGCCCCAGCGGATCAGACGACGCGATCACAGCACCGTCGACGTAAGCGTAAGTCGACCATTGGCCCGCAGCTAGTCCAATCGGATCACTCTCGATATACCGCCCTGTCGCCGGATCGTAATCCCGGAAGTAGTTGTAGTGCCGGCCGGTTTCCTGATCGTAATACTGGCCCGGGAAGCGCAGGTTGTACACCACCTGCTGGCCGTCGCCGTCCGGGTCCTGTTCGGCCAGGCTGTTGCCGAATGGTTCGACCTGTTGCCAGCGCCAGACGACTTTCTGGCTGGTCGGTTCGCTCAGTTGCCGCGGGGTGTTCAGGTGGTCGGCCCAGACGTAGTAGACGGTCGGGTGTTGGGCGTCGACACCGGAGCGGACCGAGGCGATCGGGGTGTCGCCGAGCCAGACGGTTTCCTGTTGCAGTATGCCAGTGCCGCGGTATTCGCCGAGCAGGCGGCCTTCGAGGTCGTAGGCGAACTGGGTGGTTTGGCCACCGGTGGTCTTGCCGACCCGCTGGCCAAGGGCGTTGTAGCCGTAGTTGGTGACGACGGTGCCGATCTGGCTCTGGATCAGCCGGCCGGCGTTGTTGTAGCGCTGGGTGAGGTTGCCGTCCTTGGTGCGGCTGCCGCTGGCGTCGTACTGGTAGGTCTGGTTGTTGCTGCCGGTGGTGTTGAGCAGCCGGTTGCTGGCCGGGTCATGGTTGTACTGGGTACTGGCGCTGCCGGTGCTGCCGACGGTGCGGTTGCCGTTCTTGTCGTAGCCGTAGCCATGGGTGGTGGTACCGATGCTGGCCTGGATCAGCCGGTCGAGGCTGTCGTAGCCGAAGCTGTGGCTGGCTGCCTGGGTCTGGCTGTCGTCGATGCCGATCGGGTTACCGGTGCTGTCGTAGCGGTATTGCCATTGCCGGTCGGCAAGGCTGAGCGTACTCGGGCGGCCGGCAAAGTCGCTGCTGGCGTAGCGGGCCTGACCATTGGCCCATTGCCAGCCGACGATGCGGCCGTCGGCGCTGTACTGCATCTGGCTCAGCAGCGGCTGACCGTTGAGCAGCACGCTGGTGACGACGCCGTTCTGCCACGTGTAGTCGACGTTGAGGCCGGACGGGTAGACGATGCGGTTGAGCCGGTTGGCAGCGCCCCAGCTGTAGCCGACGCCGTAAGCGCTGCCGCTGGTGTTGCTGCGCTGGACCTGGCTGACCCGACCCTGGGCGTCGTAGCCGAAGCCGGTTTGGCCGACGCCGTCGGTGAAGCTGGCGAGCTGGCCGACGCCGTTGGTGGCGGTGTCATAAGTCAACGTCTGGACTTCGTCGCCATAGTCGACGCGGGTGACCCGGCCGAGCGCATCGTACTGGTACTGGGCGCTCTTGTTGCGGGCATCGGTCTTGGTCAGCGTGCGGCCATTGGCATCCACCGCGTACTGGGTGGTGCCGGTATCCGGGCTGACCTGTTTGATCAGGTCGTCGAAGCCGTTGTAGGTGTAGCTGGTGCTGAAGCCTTCCGGATCCTTCACCGAGACCAGGTTGTCGCGACCGTCGTAGCTGAACTGGGTGATGCCGCCGTTCGGATCGGTCATCTGCGTCAGGCGATTCAGGGCGTCGTACTGGTACGACGTGGTCCGGCCCTGCGCATCCTTGCGGGTCAGGCGGTTGCCGTTGGCGTCATAGGTGTAGGTGGTCTGGAACCCTTGGCTGTCCATCTCCTGCACCAGCCGGCCGAGTGCGTCGTAGCTGTAGAAGCGGCTGACGGTCGAGACGTGTGCGGGCACGCTCGGCGCGGGCGTTGGTACCGGAGTGGGCGCTGGGGTTGGGGCCGGAGTGGGCGCAGGTGTGGGCGCTGGCGTCGGTACTGGCGTCGGTACTGGTGTCGGCTCAGGTGTCGGCTCAGGCGTGGGTACTGGAGTCGGCGCTGCGGTTGGGGCCGGAGTGGGCGCCGGAGTGGGCGCCGGAGGCGGTGCTGGCGTCGGCTCAGGCGTTGGCGCGGGAGTGGGCGCGGGAGTGGGCGCGGGAGTGGGCGCGGGAGTGGGCGCAGGTGTGGGCTCTGGCGTCGGTACTGGTGTCGGCTCAGGCGTGGGTGCTGGAGTCGGCGCAGGGGTTGGCACCGGAGTCGGCGCAGGCGTCGGTGTGGGAGTTGGTATTACATCGCTCCCCAAGCTTAGCCAGAGGGACGGCGAAGCAGCCGGTGTCCATCCTGCTCCGGCAAAAGCGGTGTGTGCGGTGAGGGCGCGATACCGCCCTCCTTGAAACAGCACCTCTTGGCCAACCTGATAGCTCAGCCCCTCTTGCCAAGTGTCGTTGGCCCCAGCGCCTCCTTGAAGTTGCCACAAGCTGGGGGTGCTTGGCGGTGTCCAGTTGGTGCCAACGTAAGCGGTATGGGTGACCAGTGTCTTGTAGGTCTGGCCGTTGTAGCTGACCAGCGCGCCTGCGGTATAGGTCACGCCTTCTTGCCAGGCGGCAACAGCGGCGGCCTGGCTGAAGATCGGCGTGGCGACCAGACCGGCCAGCGCAAAGGCCCCGGCCATCGTATGCAGCGAAGTGAATTTCATCTCGGTTCCCGGATTATTCTATTTGAATTGATGGCTCAAGGCTTGGCGACCTGGTTCGGCGCGCTTTGCTGCACCGCGACCTGCTGCAGGCTGGCCGCCAGCGTGCCGGCCGGATCCTGACGGTCTTCGCGCAAGCGGTTGCCCATCGCATCCAGGGTGTAATCGATGCGGTTGCCACGGCTGTCGTCGATGCCGATCAGTCGGTGGGCCGGGTCGTAGCGGTAGCTGACGGTGCGGTTGTCGGCAAAGCGCACTTGGCTCAACAAGCCAGTCGGCAAATAGCTGAAGCTGGTGGTCTCGCCGGCCGTGGTCCGGCTCAGCAGCCGCTGGCGCAGGTCGTAGCCGAAGGTGGTGGTCTGGCCGTTGGGCTCGATCATTTCCAGCACGTTGCCCAGCGCGTCATAGCGCGGGAAGCGGGTGATCTGGCCCAGCGGATTGGTCAGCGTGCTCAGGTTGCCCTGGGCGTCGTAGCTGTACTGGGTGACCTTGCCGGCCGGATCGGTCGCCGAGGCCACCAGGCCGTAGTTGCCATAGGTCCAGCTCGATACCCGGGTCGCACCATCGGCGGTCACCGACTTCTTCAGCAGGTTGCCGCTGGCGTCGTACTCGTAGATCGTGACCCGGCCCGGCTCGGTGACCTTGGTCGGCAGCCGGAAGCTGGCGTGCCATTCGGTGCTGATGGTCCGTGCCTGCGGCGTGCCGACGGCTTCGGTGCGGCTGGTTTCGAGGTTGCGGGTCAAGTCATAGACATAATTGATCACCGTACCGTTGAAATCAGTGCGGGAGGCAACGTTGCCGTTGATGTCGTAGCTGAGTGTGCTGTTTGCCGCTCCGCACCCTGCACCACCAGGCTGGTTTTGCGACGTGAGTTTTAATACCCCCGCGACGGGCATGAACTCTTTATTTCGAGTCGTATTCAGCGGATCGGTAACAGCAACCTGGACGCGATCTGGCAACGGAAGGATTGATAACGATACACGATCGACCGAAAGCGTTTGACTGCTATCACCCCAATGCTGAGTCACAATTGCTTGCCCAGCACCATTGTATTTATATGTGGCATACCGCTGGTTAGCCTCATCAACAATACCAGTGAGCAAAGGCAAATCACGCCTAATCTGAATATTTTCAGATTCATCGTACACATATTGAACAGAAGTTCCATCCGGATACGTAATCGATTTCAACGCCCCTTCAGGACTATATTGATAGCTATAAGCTTGGCCAGCGGGATCTTGCATCCTTGCAATATTCAATTTGCCATCGTATTGCAAGGTTATTCTTCGCCCGTACTGATCTGATATCGCAACAATCAAATCCTTGGGTACCGGGGTGGCCGTCTCTTGACCATTAGCATCAAGTAAATATGGCCCATTCACCCCATCGCCATAAGCGATCGTTTTTTCGTACCCATTGCGCTCTCGTATCCGCACAAGCAAACCATTTTTATTGTAAAACTCACTGCGATCCGTCAATTGATACTCGTATCCATCAGGTGTGACATTCAGTTTGTTCACACCCAAGCCGTAATTGATCGCTTCTTCACCAGAGGACCGGAAGTACTGTGGCCTCCCGTTTGGATAGACCAACGTGCCGGTCACCGCCTTTTCGCCAGCAGACCCAGATGACGAAATGATGCTCAATCGCCTTTCATAAATAAATCGCCATCCTTTACCCATGGAACTCACGGACAGCTCATTTCCGTTAAGCGGCGCGGCAAAACCAAGGGAGTTGTAATACCTCTCAAACGAAAGACCTCCCGGACCGACGTAGTCAATCGCATGGTGCAACTTCGCAGCTGTTGCAGGGGAAATCGGGTTCCCTTCCCCACTAACCTCTTCCGACGTAGCTCTCGCCGAAGCAGAACAACCTGGTGCTTCAATCTGGCGTAAACACGCTTTGGTACCGTTAGGTCGTGTGATTAAAGAGGTTCCCGCTTGGCATTCATTGTTATCAACGAACTTCATTGCCCAAACAGTTTCACCGCAAGAAAAAGTAAATTTTCTATAATCAACCGTTGCGCCAGGCGACCCGCTCCAACATTGATAAGAGTTTGCGGTTTGCCCCCACCCACTATCCGAGCCCTCGCAGGTGACGTTGTTGTTGCGCAGTATTTCGGCAAACGATTTCGATAGTTGGAACAAATTTCCTGCATTAACCGTAATTGATGCCCCGACGCAGGGCGGATCGGCATAGACCCCTGCATAACGCCCACCGGCAGCTTTGCACCACGCCGCATATCTCGCCACAAATGCCCCAGCATCATCGCAAAGGGCATACTTAACGCCTGTTCGCGGTTGCTCACAAACACCTAGCCCACCGTCTTCAATACAAGTCGCCTCAACAACGGCCTGGCTGACTACCGGTGCGGCAGCCAGCATAAGCGCTATGGAAATCGCACCTTGTGGTGTGAACTTCATTACTCTTTCCTTATTTTTTATTGATTAGGTGGCTTAAGGATTGGCAATCTGATTAGGAACGTTTTGCTGCGCCGAAACCTGCTGCAGGCTGGCCGCGAGCGTGCCGGCCGGATCCAGGCGGTCTTCGCGCAGCCGGTTGCCCATCGCATCCAGGGTGTAGTCGATGCGGTTGCCGCGGCTGTCGTCGATGCCGATCAGTCGGTGTGCCGGGTCGTAGCGGTAGCTGACGGTGCGGTTGTCGGCGAAGCGCACTTGGCTGAGCAGACCGGTCGGCAGGTAGCTGAAGCTGGTGGTCTCGCCGGCCGTGGTGCGGCTCAGCAGCCGCTGGCGCAGGTCATAGCCAAAGGTGGTGGTCTGGCCGTTGGGTTCGACCATCTCCAGCACATTGCCCAGTGCGTCATAACGCGGGAAGCGGGTGATCTGGCCCAGCGGATTGGTCAGCGTGCTCAGGTTGCCCTGGGCGTCGTAGCTGTACTGGGTGACCTTGCCGGCCGGATCGGTCGCCGAAGCCACCAGACCGTAGTTGCCGTAGGTCCAGCTCGAGATCCGCGTCGCGCCATCGGCGGTGACCGACTTCTTCAGCAGGTTGCCGCTGGCGTCGTACTCGAACGTCGTCACCCGACCCGGCTCGGTGACCTTGGTCGGCAACCGGAAGCTGGCATGCCACTCGGTACTGATGGTCCGTGCCTGCGGCGTGCCGGCAGCTTCGGTACGGCTGGTTTCGAGATTGCGGGCCAGATCATAGGCGTAGTTGGCGGTGTTACCGTTGAAGTCGGTACGGTTCTTCACGTTGCCGTTGACGTCGTACTCGAGGGTGCCGGTCGCGGCGCTGCACCCCGCGCCACCAGGCTGGTTCTTGCCGGTCAGCAGCCACTGTTTGGCGACTTGCTGGAAGTTGAATCGGCGGACCGAACCGAGGGCATCGGTCTCGTCCGTCCAGCGCGTGCCATTGGCAGGATCGCCACCAAAACTCAGGCTCATTCGACCCACGCCTCCGGCGTGCTGCGACGAGACCGCTTGGCCTTGGGCGTTGTAGCTCCAGCTGGCAAAGCGGATTCCGTTTTCATCGGTGATGCCGGTCAGCAAATAGGGATTGCTGCCATCTTCGTAGGCATACTGCCGCTGACTGTTGTCAGGATAAGTCGCGCCACTCAAGCGACCACTGCTGTCGTAGGCGTAGTTCACCACCACACTTCCGCTGGTGATGCTGTTGAGATGAAACCGATCCGTTGAGCCAAGACTCAACTGGTATCCGAAGTTATCAAATACTCGATTCAGCACACCCGAGCTGGCGTCATAGCGCAGGGTCAAAACCCGGCCAGATGCAGAAGTCACCTTGGTCAGACGGCCTTGAGCGTCATAGAGCTCGGTGTTCAAACCATCAAATACGCTAAAACCGGAACCGGTGATGCTGAGTTGGTAACCATTGCGGCTTTGCGCATCAATCGGTTGGCCATCGGGACGGAATGCAAAGCTCTTGCCGTCTTCGCGTTCGACCATATAGTGATCAATCGACGGCAGCACTACCGGCTGGCTGAATGCGCCGGAGCCTGCATCCGGATCGAGATCGGCAGCCATTGCTGCTGCGTTGGCCGGCGCGGCAGCAACCAATGCGCTGACAGGTGCCGGTGGTACGGAAGAAGCCACGGCAACGATGCGTCGCACATAGCTGTGACGCCAACCGGTGCCCAAGCCGAAATCGCTGGTACTGGTGCTATTGTAATACCAGCTGAAATGCAGCCCCGGCCCCCAATTCAAATCGGACTCGGTCTGGAACTTGTTACCAGTGGCGGTATTGATCGGGTTACCCGAAACCGGGCAAGCATTACCCTGATCAGGGTTGACATCATCCGGATACGGACAACTGGTGTTGCTACCGCAAATGGGCTTGGCCCGGCAGCCGCCGGTGCTGCGGCTCAGGTAACTGCCGGCTGGGCAGGTGGCGCGACAAGTGCGGCTGACTAAACCAAGCAGTTGGTTGCTACCGCAATAGAAAAATTTAACCATATAGAAACTACCATCATAAGGCCCAGCACCTTGCTTCCATAGCCAGCCGGCAAAAATGTACTCACGGCCGTCACTTGAGCTACGAAGACAATATTGTGCCGGATTCGAATAGCTGCCTGTCCAGATTACAAAATCGAGACAAGCTTTATAGGCAGATGTTTCATCTTGGTATGTATCCGTCACTTCAAAATGACGCGGCACTATTTCAGTTGTTGTGCGGGCTGCAACACATGGCGCGCACATGCCGCACAAACATAAAGCTAAAAAAAACAAGCAGATTCTTCATTTTTTTCGGGTCAACGAAATTGAGCAGGCTAGATCGAAACAGAGTCTGTAGAAATTTAGTGCAGCATCGTGGTCTGGTTCGGCGCGCTTTGCTGCGCCGCGACCTGCTGCAGGCTGGCCGCGAGCGTGCCGGCCGGGTCTTGGCGGTCTTCGCGCAGGCGGTTACCCATCGCATCCAGGGTGTAATCAATGCGGTTGCCACGGCTGTCGTCGATGCCGATCAGCCGGTGGGCTGGGTCGTAGCGATAGCTAACGGTGCGGTTGTCGGCGAAACGCACCTGGCTGAGCAGACCGGGCGGCAGGTAGCTGAAGCTGGTGGTCTCGCCGGCCGTGGTGCGGCTCAGCAGCCGCTGGCGCAGGTCGTAGCCGAAGGTGGTGGTCTGGCCGTTGGGCTCGACCATCTCCAGCACATTGCCCAGTGCGTCATAGCGCGGGAACCGGGTGATCTGGCCCAGCGGATTGGTCAGCGTGCTCAAGTTGCCCTGCGCGTCGTAGCTGTACTGGGTGACCTTGCCGGCCGGATCGGTGGCTGATGCCACCAGGCCGTAGTTGCCGTAGGTCCAGCTCGAGATCCGCGTCGCGCCATCGGCGGTGACCGACTTCTTCAGCACGTTGCCGCTGGCGTCGTACTCGAACGTCGTCACCCGACCCGGCTCGGTGACCTTGGTCGGCAGCCGGAAGCTGGCGTGCCATTCGGTGCTGACGGTGCGCGCCTGCGGCGTGCCGGCAGCTTCGGTGCGGCTTGTTTCGAGGTTGCGGGTCAGGTCGTAGACGTAGCTGGTGGTGTTGCCGTTGAAGTCAGTCTGACTGGTGATATTGGCATTTTGGTCATAGCTTCGCCGACTTTCACCGCCCGCACATTGATCACCGCAAGTTCGGATTGTTGTACTCCAGCGAGGAAGCCCCGCGACCGGAGTAAAGCGGTAGTTGATGCTCGCACCTCCGGCTTTTACCGTCGTCTGATTGGCTATCGAGTAATCAAACTGCGTGTATTCGACCCCATTTGCCCGCTGCGACGACGTCGCTCTGCCTTGCTGGTCGTACACCCAGCTGGAAGCAATCTGCCCTGCCTCATCCGTCACTTGCTTGAGCCGGAATGCGGATGCCTCGAATGCATAGGCATAGCGACGTGAACTCCCATCGCCATAGACAACCCGGCTCAGGAGATGGCGATCATCGTACTCGTATTGAACAAGTACCACGCCACCGATCGAAATTTTTGCGATGTTGAATGAGCTACCGGTGTAGGCCAGAGAAAGACGATTTCCCCACTGGTCCTCAATCGTCAAAAGCCGCCCAATCTCGTCATAAGACAGCGCATAGGATCGGCCGCTTGGGACGCGTATGGACACAAGTCGACCAAAACTGTTATAGCGCTCAATGGAACCGTCAGGCAGCTGGTATGCCCATGTGCGCACACCATCAACCACCTCACTGCTTAGGCTGCCCCCCACTTCTGCATCGCCGAGCCATTGGTTGTTCTGCCAGGTGAAGGTATAAATCTTGCCGTTTGCACGGATCAGGTTGATGGCCGCTGTCGATGCTGCGGTTCTGCCTGCTTCCAGCGGCCTAAACTCCAATTGCGCTGAATAGCTATGGCGCCACGCCCGACCCAGCCCCACCGAGCGGGCGTTATAGCTGGAGAAAAACCGTGAGAACTGCAGCTCCGATCTCTCGCCAACCGCTACGTCGCGCTCTGTTTCCAGAACCTCACCTGTTGCAGTGCTGACAGGATCACCACACTGCTCGCTGCCGCAATAACCGCCGATGGATTTTTCAGGGCCAGAGAATGGTCTGTCAAAGCACCACTCCATTGCACGATCAAAGATTTTATTAGAATTATTGCAGTAGCAAACCCCGGAGTCCTCGCTCCAATAGGGATGGGATGCACTAGACCCAGTCAATAACGATAAACTCACTGGTTTGATTTGGCACTGTCCGTAAATTCTCGTAAATTGCGATGACTCTTTAATTCCTCGGTAGTAACGCTGACAAAACCAAAGCCCCGGTTTTTGTTGCTCAACCTTCGAGCTATATTCGTTTTCATTCCAACCCCATACTTGGGAATAATTAGCGCATACAGCATCGGGAGAAGCGCCAACAGGCACCCAACCACCGTTTTCCCTATAGCCCAATGCAGTATATTGATATAAGCCTTCCAAACTACCAAAGGCCAAACTAGAAGCCAGCATAATTAAGAATGCACACCACTTCATGACTTTCTACCAACCCCTAAATTTCTATACTTTTAATCTACTGACGGTAAAATCGATGGTTTGCTGCGCCGCGACCTGCTGCGGGCTGGCCGCGAGCGTGTCGGCCGGATCCTGGCGGTCTTCGCGCAGGCGATTGCCCATCGCATCCAGGGTGTAATCGATGCGGTTCCCACGGCTGTCGTCGATGCCAATCAGCCGGTGCGCCGGATCGTAGCGGTAGCTGACGGTGCAGTTATCGGCGAAGTTCACCTGTCTCAGCAGGTCGGTCGAAAGGTAGCTGAGGCGGTGTTCTGGCTAAGTGCTAATTTTATAGGTCGAACATGAAGATTCAACCACGGCCACATAGAAAAACACAAGAGAAACGAAAGATTTTGTACGTTATTTGTAAGATATTGAATTCTTCAACAGTCGTGCTCAAGTTCGGCACCGGCCTCGTGGTCAACATGAACCGGCAGAGACGATCAGTTAGGCCGGAATTCGCATTTGCAAGGGATGGCAGCACCGACTAATCACCTTGGCCTGATCCGCCCTCCGTACCAGAATCCCTCCTGCCTACCCCGCTTGAACGGCCCCCTCGTCGTCCGGCCGAGCCTGTGCGTTCGGGGGATTTCCGGAGTCGCCATGCTGTCGACCTTTACACAGGCACTGAACAAGACGTTCGCTCGTCTCGAACCGGGGCCATTCAATCGCTGGATCGCAGAGGACTTTGCTTCCGGCTTGCCGCAGCTCGCCGCCAAACTGAAACGGGCGCTGGTCGAGTCGGTCGGCCTGCCGCTGGATCAGTACAAGCAGCCGCAGGATCCGGCGAAGTTCGAACCGGCCTGGGCTGCACGGCTGGCGCAACTGCAGGCTTATGCGACAACCATCGATACCGCTCTTACCGTCGCACAGGCCCGGTTGCAGGACTGGCTGGATGATGTTGATCCCGAGCACGATCTGCCTGCAGATCAGATTTGCCGGCTGGATGTGGACGAAACCGACTCGTTCAGCCGGGTGATCCAGCTTGATTACGTGCGGACGCACCTCCAGCCGGGCGGGGAGGCCTTGGCCGGTCTTTCGGATGGCGATTTCGATCTGATCATCCTGGCGTGTTCGTTGCACGATGCCGAACTGTGGCGCGATGTTGGCCAGACCGATCGGGCCATGGCATGCATGGCATTCGCTGCGCAGGTGGCGGCGCTCGGCGTCGCCGCCGTGATGGCAGAGGAAGCCCGACAGCAGGTCATCGAGCAGCGTCGCCAGCAGAATCGCAACAATGCCGCACGCAGTCACGGCAACAAGCGTGGCCGGCAGATCAACGTGGATCCGCAAGCGGTCATGGCTACCCGGGCGACGCTGATTGTCGGCGGCATGCCCGCCCGGAATACCGCTGCGGTGCTGGCGAAGCGGTTCGGGTGCTCGGCGTCCTACATCCGCTCGATCATCTCGGCCGCCCTGCAAACAAGCGCAAGCTAACCGTCGGTTTGCTTGCGTTCCGGTTTTTAAACTTGCGCCTGTCTTCAATCAAACAGGAGCAAGCCTGTGCAAAACAGCGCAACCACCGATTCCCTCCTCGACCCGACCGCGACCAGCGCACGCATCGGGGTCGCCGAAGCAACTCTCGCCACTTGGCGCTGCCGTGGCAACGGCCCGGTCTACCTCAAGCGTTGCGGCAGGGTGTTTTACCGCCTCAGTGATGTGGAGGCGTTCGTGGCCGCCCGGACCACCGAGCACGGGGGCAAGCAATGAAGACGCCCGTAGAAGTACCGGCCCTGCGTGCGTCACCCATTGATTTCCTGTTGCGGCTGCAGGCTCTACGTCAACAGGTCGGGCTGTCGCGCAGCTCGATCTACGCCGCGATCGCTGCCGGCACCTTCCCCAAACCGGTCCGGCTCGGTGGCAACAGCGTCGCCTGGCTGCAGAGCGAAGTGTCGGCATGGGTGGCCGAACGCATTGCGGAACGCGATCAGGAGGTAGCCCGTGAACGCGCATGAACTGAAGTCACGACTGTCGCCGGCAGCGTGTCCGGACATGGCCACCCTCGAAACACTGGTCCGGACGGAGTACGCCTTCCGCGCGGCCCGGCTGTTGACCAAGGGGGACGACATGCGGGCGATGTGGCTGGTGTCGCTCTGTTCGATTCTGCGTCCGGGCGAAGTGGCCGGAACGGCCTACCGCGAGGACCTGCGATGAACCCGGTTCGACGGATTGCCCATCGCACCACCCTTGCCGGCTGCCCGGTCCCGGCGCACAATGGCTGGGTCGTGTTCAATAGTGCGACCGGGCTTGGCGGCCCGAACACAAAGGCGGACAACCGCCGCTCCGGCGGTTTTTTTACGTCCGTCATTACCCTTGGTACGCCTTCAGTGGTGGGCCTTGGTAGGGGTGCGCGTGCGCACGCCGGTTCCTTTGTGCCGGTCCGCCAACCTTGCCATGCGCCCACCCCCTTCGCTTGGCGGCGAACGGTGGGCTTGAAGCTCACAAAGGAGGCCACCATGCCCCAGACCGCCCTGCGTGCGTTCACGACGCACGCCTTTACCGCCCTCACTGCTGTTCTTGTTTACGCCCGTTGCTCCGTGCTGGCTTTGCTAGCCGTTTCGGCCGGCCTGCTCTGCTACGGCATCGCCCATCGCGGAGGTGCCCATGACTGAACGGCACAACCCCTTATCGCTGACACAACTGCGTGCGTTCACCGATGTATCCGAGCTGGCGAGGGAGACGATGGATCAACTGGTGGGGTTATTGCTGGCCCTTGAAGCACTGCCCGATGAGGCTGGCCGGCACATGCGCAGCATTGCGCGTTCGGCACGCTGCGAGCTGCAGCTGATGCATGCCGAGGTCGACGGCTTGCTGGGTACGGTTGGTGTTGAGGGGATCCAGCATGCTTGAGACCCGCTCGTTCACCGCGCTGACGGAACTGACCGATCTGACCCTGGGCACGCTCGACGAGGCCATCGGGCTGTTACATGCGCTCGAAGCCATTCCCGATCACGCGGGCCGCCACATGCGCACGCTCGCCCGCATCGCCCGCTTCCAGTTGCAAGGGCTGCACAACGATGTGGATTGCCAGCGTGCGGCGCTCGCTGCGCAAGGGGGATCCCATGCGTAAGCCGACCCGCAACACCGTGCTGCTGAGCCGCGCGACCCGCGACCGGATTGCCGCGGCACTGGCCGGCCTGAAACAGGCCCGCCCGAGCCGGCCGCAACGCGCCGGTGCGCGTTCATCCCGCCCTTCCCGCTTCTAAGTTCTTCAGGATTCCCATCATGACAACGACCTCGATCGAGGCCGGCAGGCCCGGCTACGCCCCAAAAACCCGTTTGGACCTTCAACACCTCAAGACCCTGGCTCGGGATCGCTGGCCGGCACTGCTACAGGCGGCCGGGATCGATGCGGCCTTTTTGCGCAAGAAGCATGGGCCCTGCCCGGTTTGCGGCGGCAAGGACCGCTTCCGGTTTACCGACCGCGATGGCCGCGGCTGCTTCGTCTGCAACCACCATAGGCCCGATGGCGGTGACGGTTTCCAGCTGCTGGCCGACTGGTTGCGCTGCGACTTCCTCGGTGCAGCGCGCTGGGTGGCCGATTTCTTCGGCGGCCAATCGGTCGCCGTAGCGGTCGATCCGGCCGAGCTGGCGCGGCGTGCGGCGCGGGAACAGGCCGAACAGGAACGGCTGTGGGCCAAGGCCCGAGCCCGCAATGCCGCCTTGTGGCAGGAAGCGCTGCCGGTCGATGCCGATTCGCCGGCCGGTGTGTATCTGGCAGGACGAGGGCTGGTGCTTGACCAATACCCCAAGGCCCTGCGGTTTCACCCGGCCTTGCCGTACTGGCAGCCACAGGACGGCAAGCCGGTGCAGCTCGGACACTTCCCGGCGCTGCTCGCAGCGGTACAGGCCACCGACGGTACGCCGGTGGCTTTGCACAAGACCTACCTCGACGCCGACGGCCACAAGGCCGATGTGCCGAGCGTGAAGAAGTGGAGCAGTCCCTGCGGCCCCACCCGGGGTGCAGCGGTCAGGCTGTATCCGGCCGGGCCGCAGCTGGCGATCACCGAAGGGATCGAGACCGCGCTGGCCGTGCATTGCGCCAACGGTCTGCCGGTGTGGGCCGGGCTGTCGGCGTACGGCATGGCGCAGGCGCTGTTGCCGGCCGAAGCCGTCGAGGTGTTCGTCTTTGCCGACCATGACGACAACGGTACCGGTCAGCACGCGGCCGAAACGTTGGCAGAGCGATTGCTGGCCGAAGGCCGTACCGTACGGGTGCTGCTGCCCTCGTCACCCGGGCGGGACTGGCTGGATGTACTGGTCGGAGGTCGGGCATGAGTGACGATCTCGCACTATTGATGGATCCGGCGCTGGTTCTCCCGATGGGTGCTGCGGCAACTGATGCTGAAACCGCCGCATCGCCGACGAAGAAGGCTAGGGACAAACCCTCGGCCAAGACGGCGACCAAACCCGCCGCCGGCTTCGAGCGCTTCCGCAGCAAGACCGACGGCGTCTGGTACCGGCCGGACGAGGACACCGAACCGCGCAAGCTGTGCGGGCCGTTGCAGATCGTCGCGCAGGTGCGGCATCTGGACGGCAGTGGCTGGGCGGTGCTGGTGCAGCTGGCCGATCTGGACGGCACATCCAAGGCGCACCTGATCCCCCGAGCGAAGCTGTTGTCGGACCAGTCAACCAAGGTGCTGGAAGAACTGGCCGAGAAGGGACTGTGGTTCTCGTATGCGGCCGATCTGAAGAAACTGATGTTGCAGTACCTGCAGACCGGCATCGATGCGCCCCGGGCACGACTGGTGCCGCGCACCGGCTGGCAGGGTCCGGCCTTCGTGTTGCCGGAGCGGGTGATCGGTGACGGCGGCGAGCTGCTGGTCTATCACGGCGGCGCCTGTGCCGAGCTGGTCTCTGCCGGGACGCTGGAAGGTTGGCAGGACGGGGTTGGTCGTTTCGCGGTCGGCAATCCCTTACTGGCGTTGACGTTATCGGCTGCACTGGCCGGACCGTTGATGGCCTTCTTCGGCATGGACTCGGGCGGTTTCCATCTGGCCGGGCCGTCGAAGAACGGCAAGAGCGTGGCCTGCCGCGCGGCGGCGTCGGTGTTCGGTGCGCCACCGCGTTACGAGAAGTCGTGGCAGACCACGGCGTCGGGGGCCGAAGCGCAGCTCGAAGCCCACAACGATCTGCCGCTGATCCTCGACGAGATCGGCCGGGCCAAGGCGTCGGATGTGGCGGCGGTGGTGTACATGCTGAGCCAGGGTCAGGGCAAAAGCCGCAGTCGCGCCGATGGCGGTTTACGGGCGATGACACGCTGGCGCTGTTTCGTGCTCTCGAACGGTGAACACTCGGTCGCCGACTACCTGAAGATGCACGGGGTACCGGTGAATGCCGGCCAGTTGGCGCGCTTGCTGCACGTGAGTGCCGAACGCTCACACGGGGCCTTTGATGATCTGCACGGCTTTGCCGATCACCCGGCACTGTGCTCGGCGATCGCCAAGGCCGCCGACCAGCATCATGGCGTGGTCGGGCTGGCGTGGCTGGAACAACTGGCCGGTCTCGATCACGACCTGTTGCGGCAGCAGCTGGCCAAGGCCCAGAGTGCGTTTGCTGCTTCGTTCGTGCCTTCCGGAGCCTCGGGTCAGGCGAGGCATGCAGCGAACTACTTCGCCCTCGCCGCCTTTGCCGGTGAAACCGCGACGGCAGCCGGGCTGACCGGCTGGCCGGCGCAGACCGCGTGGCAAGCGGCCGGGCTGTTGTATACGGCTTGGCTAAAGCAGCGCGGTGGTGCCGGCAACGAGGAAGACCGGCAGATCCTGCGGCAGGTGCGGCTGTTCTTCGAACAGCACGGCGAAGCACGCTTCACCCGCTGGGACCGGGAGGACGCGGTCATCGACGAGCACGGTCCGAAGACACTGGCGCGTTGCGGCTTCCGCAAGACCGAACTGATCTGTGAATCCGGCAAGGCCAGTGGCAGCCAGCACAGCGAGACCACCTACTACGTGCTGCCCAATTCCTGGGCCAGCGAAGTGCTCAAGGGGCTGGATCTGAAACGCGCGAACCGGCTGTTGCTCGCACTGGGCGTGCTGTTGCCGGGCAACGGCAACAAGGCCTCGAAGACCGAACGACTGCCCGGCATGGGCTCGCCAAGGGTCTACGTCGTGCTGCCGACACTGTGGCAGACCGGGGGCGATGATGACATCTGAACAAGGTAGTTTCTTCAACTGGATCAAAGGGTTGGATTCGATTACACCCTTGCCCGGCCCTGGTGAAGGCGTGACACCTGTGACACGTGCCGACACCCCCGGTGTCACGACAAAAACCCTTATGAATCAACGTTGTGACACCTGTGACACGTGTGACACCACGAAATCGACGGAGTCGGGGGAAGGCCTGCTGAGGACAGGCTCGCAGAACACCCTTCGCGCCGCCGATTTGACGAAAGAGGACTGGGGTTTGTGGCGGGAGATCACCGGACAGGTCGCCGACCATTACGATGCCACCGACACCGAAACAGCGGGCCTGATGCAGCAACTGGCAGGACAGGATCCGGACTTCCTGACCCTGTTGCTGGACGAAGCCCGACGTCATGCCCTGCCGGTGACCGCGCGCTTCGAGTTCTGGCAACTGGCCTGCCCCGGCCACGCTCTCCTGCGCGTCGTCACGCCGACGCACAGCGGCTTCATCGCCCTCCCCGCCGACTGCCCCGGCGCCCTCCTCTACCATCAGGCCACCGCCACCCTGTCCCCGATGCCTTGAGGGACGTGGGTCCTTCCGGATGGGGTGGCCCTCACGGGTAACGTGGCCTCGCAGGTCTGCGGCCTTCCGGTTACTGGGCATTGCTTAACAGTTAACAGACTTAACAGCGCAACCCGATAGGCTCGGGCAATGGTCAGGCCGTTACCGAAGACAGGGGGGACGTCAAAAGGTTGGAGCGCCTCCCCCTAGACCGAGTAGTCAGTCGTCTCAGAAACAGAGCTGAAAAAACATAGGGGAGGGTCTGAACCGGGCCGGAGACCGAAAAAACGGCAGGTCGATGACGTTCGAGTTGGGCAATCCATCAATCGCGGCCTGTCGGTCCTGTCTGCTGCCGGCATGCGGTGGCTCAACCGGGGAATCGGGACACTGGCCTACGCGGTTTCACAATGCCCCACTTCCGGGCATCCAAGCCACCATTCAGACATCATATGAATATTGAATACGCCTTAGTCCCGTAGAGGTGTAACGGGTGTCACTGCCTCCACTGTCGATACCCCTGCGTGACCTCAAGCTGGAGGGATACCAAAATGATTTAGGGGTACATTTAGGGGTACAGAATCGCCAATCCATCGGAAAAGCATAGAATGAATGCCGCTTACACGGCAATTTTCGACTCCCGCCGGCCCACAAAATGAAGTGTCACGACGTGTCGTGACACACCAAAAACCCCCGTAAAGCCTAGCTTTCGGGGGTTTTTCTTTGCCCGCAACATGCGTTCACACGCCGCTACAGCCCCCGGAGCAATCCATTTCAGCTTCCTCTCCCTGAAATTCTTCACAATGGATTAGAATCGGCAGGAAATCATTAAGAAAGCACTTGGAATTGACAAGTAAGCCATGATCCTGAACCTTTCCATTCTGACCGGGCTCGCCGTGCTGTGGCTGGGCGTGCTCGGCTTTGTCATTCCGTTCAATGCCAGCGCCATCTCCGCTCCCCGGCTTTTCGGCCTGCTGGTGCTGCCGCCCATGCTGTTCGCGCTCGGCATTGCCCTGTGGCGCCGCTGGCGTGCGGCCAAGGAGCAGGCCGACCAGGAGGCCGAGGCAGCCGCGCAGGCGGCTGCGCAAACAGAGCGCGTCGCGCAGGCCCGCGCCAGCCACGACGCCGAGCTGTGCGAGCGCCAGCATGCGGTCGACTGTCGCGCGGTGTGGGTCGACGTCATTGCCGACCCGCTGCCGGCGTGGTGCGACGATGCACCGGCGCAAACCGCCTGGCTGGCGAGCGAGCCGGCTGACGGCGAGGAAGAACGTGCGCAGGCCCTGTCGACTGCGCTGGCGCAGGTATTCGAGGCCGCACTGGCCGAAGCGCCCGGTCTCGCCTACCTGCCACTGTACGTACTGGCCGGCCATGCACAGGACGGCCGGGCCATGCTAGAACAGACCAGAACCGCCTGGATCGAGGCCGCCGAAGCATCGGGGCTCGAGCTGCCGGTGCCGACGGGCAAGTTCCTGCCCGGCAACGGCAGCATCAACGACCGGGTCATCGCGCTGCTGCGCAACGATCCGACCCAGCCGGGACTACTGGTGCTCGGTTGCGATTCACCGCTGGCGGCGCAGCCCGAAGCCGACGAGTTCGACCCGGTCGATCCGCAGCAGGCGGAAAACCAGCGCTGGTCCGGCCAGCCCGGGCAGGCGGTGGTGCTGCAACTGTTCACCCGTCCCGGCTTGCAGGCTGCCGAGGCCGGCGAGACGAGCCAGGACCAGGCCGACCCGTACCAGCCCTACTGGGAGCGTACGCAGCAGCGCGACGGCGACGCCGGTGGCTGGGGCCGCGTTCCGGCGGAGTGGCAGGCCGGCCTGATGGCGCTGGCGCCGATCGCCCGTGTCCACCAGAGCCGCGAGCTTTATCAGGAAGACGGGCTCGCCAAGGGCAACAAGCTGAGCCAGCAGCTGCGCGGCACCGTCGAGGCAGCACTGATCAATGCCGCGCTGCGGCCGTTGCCGTTCGATCCGGCCGAAGCGGGCGACGATCAGAGCCATGAGCTCGCATGGCTGGTGCACAACTGCGGCGGCGTCGACGTCGGTGGCTCGCGTCTGGCCGCCGTCGCCACGGTGCTGAGTTACTTTCAGAGCGAACTCAATCCGATCAACGATGCAAGCAACGTCGTCACCGAGTTCGGCGACGTCGGCGGTGCCCGCGGTGCGTTGCTGAACGCCATCGCCATCACCCGGGCCGCGGCGCTGCAAAAGCCGGTGCTGATCGCCGAGTTCGGAGCCCATAACCAGATGATCGCGAGCGTGATCCGCCACGCCGCAACCGAGGAAGCAAGCGCATGAAGAAAGTCATCCGGCTTGGCGATCCGACCAGCCACGGCGGCGCGGTCGTCAGCGCGTCGCCCAATGCCAAGGCGATGGGCAAGGCAATCGCCCGGCTCGGCGATTCGGTCACCTGCCCCGAGAAAGGCCATGGCAGCGTCACCATCGTCGAGGGCGATCCCAACTGGCTGGTCGACGGCAAGCCGGTCGCGCTCGAAGGCCACAAGACCAGCTGTGGCGCCACGCTGATTTCCACCGTCCCCAACGTCGCCAAGGGCTGATAAACGCATGGACAACACCCAGAACGCGCGGCTCGAGCTGCTGCTCGCGCCGATTTCCAGCGATTTTCCCGGCGGCGAGGACCTCGGCTATTCGCCGCTGTTCGACGCGATCCGCGAAGCCCGTCGCGCCGACGATCCCAGCCTCGACCTCGGGGAATGGGAGTCGAGCCGCAAGAGCGCCGAATGGAGCAAGGTCCGCCAGTTGTGCGACGACGCGCTCGCCGGCAAGAGCAAGGACCTGCAGCTCGCGGTCTGGTACACCGAAGCGCTGACCAAGACCGAAGGTATCAAAGGCACCGCCTTCGGTCTCGACCTGATCGGCGGGCTGCTGTCGCGGTTCTGGGAAACGCTCTACCCGGAATTCGACCCGCACGATTCCGACGAACGGATCGGCAAGCTCGAATGGCTGAACACCCAGCTCGGCCTCGCGCTGCGCCAGGTGCCGCTGGTGTCGCCGCAACACGGTGGCTACGACTGGTATCGCTGGCAGGAGTCACGCGAGGTCGAAAACCTGGGCCTGCGCGATCAGGATGCCCGCGCCCGCGCCATCGCCGAGGGCAAGCTCGCCGGCGACGTGTTCGACAAGGCGGTCAACGCCAGCGGCGCGGCGTGGTTTGCGCAGCTGGCCGGCGAGATCGGAACCGCACAAGCCGCATATGCCGCGCTCGACAAACAGCTCGACGAGCGCTTCGGCTACAACGCGCCGAGCCTGGCCGAAGTGCGCGACGCGCTCGCCGCGATCGGCGACGTTGCACGCCGGCTGCTCGAACAGTGCGGCGGCACCGTCCCCGCGCCCGCCGCCACTGCGGCACCGGTTGAAATCGCCCCGTTCGTTCCGCCCGCTGCGAGTCCCACGATGAATGCTCCGATCGCCAGTACCGCCATCAGCAGCGGCCCGGTCACGACCCGCGCCGACGCCGTTCGCCAGTTGCGTGAAGTCGCCCGCTACTTCCGCACCCACGAGCCGCACAGCCCGGTGGCGCTGCTCGCCGAGCGCGCCGCCAAATGGGCGGAAATGCCGCTGGAAGAATGGCTGAAGACGGTGATCAAGGACGATTCGACGCTCGGCCAGCTGAAGGAATTGCTGGATATCCGCACAAACGACTGAATACCTCCTCTGCCCCAAAAACAAAACGGCCCGCTCGGGCCGTTTTGTTTTGCTGATGAACCGCGATCAGCTCAGTTTCACCTTGATCTCGTCGCCCTTCACGCTCACGGCGATCTTCTTCACCGGCTTGGCGGCGGCCAGACGGCCCAGCAGCTCGTTGGAGATCTTCGCCAGCACGGTCCGGGTCAGGATCGCATCGGCGTCGCGCGCGCCGCTGTCGACGTCGAAGCAGCGCGAGGTGATCAGTTCGACCAGCTCGGCCGGGAACTCGACCTTGGCATTGTGGTTGGCCTCGATCCGGCGGCGAATCTTGTCGAGCTTGAGCGCGACGATCCTCGTGAGCACCTCGTCGCTGACCGGGAAGTACGGCACGATGGTCAGGCGGCCGAGAAAGGCCGGCTTGAACACCTTCTGCAGGGTCGGCCGCAGCACTTCGACCAGATCGTCGGCCCCCGGATCTCGGGTCTCGTCGCCGATGGTCACGCCGCCCTCGACCGCGCGCATCACCAGATCGGTGCCGGCGTTCGACGTGAGCAGGATGATGGTGTTCTTGAAATCGACTTCGCGCCCTTCCGAATCCTCGAGCACGCCCTTGTCGAACACCTGGAAGAACAGTTCGAGTACGTCCGGGTGCGCCTTCTCGACCTCGTCGAGCAGCACCACCGAATACGGCTTGCGCCGCACCGCCTCGGTCAGCACCCCGCCCTCGCCGTAGCCGACATAACCCGGTGGCGAGCCCTTGAGGCCGGAAACGCTGTGCGCCTCCTGGTACTCGGACATATTGATCGTGATCAGGTTGCGCTCGCCGCCGTACAGCGCCTCGGCCAGCGCCAGCGCAGTTTCGGTCTTGCCGACGCCGGACGGGCCGACCAGCATGAATACGCCCTTCGGCTTGCCCGGATCGTCGAGGTTGGCCTTGGCGATCTGTACGCGCTCGGCGATCTGCTCGAGTGCATGATCCTGACCGATGACGCGCTCGGCCAGCAGGCCGGCGAGCTTCTGCACCTGCGCCAGCTCGTTGCTGACCATGCGGCCGAGCGGAATGCCGGTCCAGCCGCTGATCACGTCGGCGATCACGTTCTCGTCGACGCATTCGAACGCCAGCGGCAAGGCCTTGTGCAGTTCGCGCAGCTCATTGCGCTTGGCCTGCAAGGGGCTGACCTTCTTGCCCTTGGCCGGCTTGGCATCGGTCGTGGCGGCCTTGAGCGCATCAATCTCGGCCACCAGCTGCTGCTGCGCTTGCCATTTCTGCTGCAGCGTCTCGAGGTCCGCACTCAGCCCTTCACGCTGGGTCTTCAGTTCGGCGATCCGTTCGGCATGGCCTTCTTCGGCTTCGAGGGCGGCCAGTTCGCGATCGACATTCGCGATCAACGCTTCGACATCCTCGACCGGCCCCGGCCGTCCGGCACGCGACAGCGCGACGCGGGCGCAGGCGGTGTCGAGCACGCTGATCGCCTTGTCGGGCAGTTGCCGGCCGGCGATGTAGCGGCTCGACAGCATCACCGCCGCGGCGACGGCCTCGTTGAGGATCTGTACCTTGTGGTGGCCCGCCATCGCTTCGGCGATGCCGCGCACCATCTGCACCGCGATTTCCGGCGCCGGTTCGTCGACCTTGACGACCTGGAAGCGCCGCGCCAGCGCAGCATCCTTCTCGAAATACTTCTTGTACTCGGCCCACGTCGTCGCCGCGATCGTGCGCAGCTCGCCGCGCGCCAGCGCCGGCTTGAGCAGGTTGGCGGCATCGTTCTGTCCCGCCGCGCCGCCGGCGCCGATCATCGTGTGCGCCTCGTCGATGAACAGGATGATCGGTACCGGGCTGGCCTTGACCTCGTCGATCACCTGCCTCAGCCGGTTCTCGAACTCGCCCTTGACACTCGCGCCGGCCTGCAGCAGGCCGAGGTCGAGCGTACGCAGGGTGACGCCGGCCAGCGCCGGCGGCACCTCGCCGCGGACGATCTTCAGCGCCAGTCCTTCGACGACAGCGGTCTTGCCGACGCCGGGTTCGCCGGTCAGGATCGGATTGTTCTGCCGCCGGCGCATCAGGATGTCGGTCATCAGGCGGATTTCGGCATCGCGGCCGAGCACCGGGTCGATCTTGCCGGCACGCGCCTGCGCGGTCAGGTCGATCGTGTATTTGTCGAGCCCGGGCGAACCACGCTTGCCGGCGGCCGGCACGACGATCGGGTCGCTGGCCTCCGGCACCGAATCGCTGACCGCGTTGCCGCCCTCCTCGCCATGGCGGCGCAACGCCGCGTAACCCTGACGCAGCGCCTGACGATCCAGCTTCGCCAGCGGCGCGGCCGCGCCGTTGATCGACGCACGCAGCCCGTCGTCATCGAGCAGCGCCAGCAGCAGGTCAAGGCTGGAAATCTCCTGCTCGCCATGCTCGGCGCCGGCAATCAGCCACGCCTTTTCGAGCCAGCGCGGCAGCCAGCTCGACAGCACCGGATTGCGGGTATTGCCGCGCTTGAACTGCTCGAGCGTACCGTCGAGCTCGCGCTCGAACTGCGTCAGTGGCACGCCACCGGCGCGCAGTGCGGCGGTGAAGGCGTTGTCGGTCTGGTCGATCAGCGACAGCAGGACGTGCTCGATCTCGATCTCGAAATGCGTGCGGGTCACCGCGCGGTTGGCGGCATCTTCGACCGCGGCGCGCGCGGTCGGCGTCAGCTTGGCAACCAGGGCTTTCAGTGGCGTGGACATGGTGGTTTCTCTTGTGGATGTCGTTTTGGGTCGGTACGCGTCAGTGCAACAGGGTGTAGCTCATTTCATCGGGGTCGGACTTCGGCATCGCGGCGACCAGCCAGGCATTGCCGCCCAGCCGCAACGGCGCCGCCTCGTCAAGTACCGGCTTGGGCGTATCGCGCTTGTCGAGCACCAGCCGCACGTCGCAGGCCAGGCCGTGGCCGAGCGCGAACTGCAGCAGTTGCTGCAACGCATCGGCACCGGCACCGCCGGGCAGCAGCGCATCGAAGCGCGCGCGGCGCAGCGGTCCGAGCCTGAGTTCGACCTTGGTCTGGCGGTCCCAGATCCGGCTGCCCGCGAATGCCGACAGTCCAAGTTCGCAGCCACTCTGGCCCAGCTGTGACTGTTCGTCGCGCGGGACGGTCATCCACTGGCCGGCGAACTGGCCCAGCTCGGCGCGCACGTCGAAGAAACCCTCGATCAAGGTGACCAGCGCCTGGCTCGACAGCGGCTTCTGGCTCAGCAGGCCGGCGTAGTAGATGAACAACGTTTCGTCGAGCCCCTCGTCACCGCCGAGCCGGTCACGCAGCCGTGACAGCCCCAGCCCGGCCAGATCGAGCAGGTTGCGCGAGAAGCCTTCGGTTTCGCCGGCCTCGGCCGCCAGCCAGAAGCGGTACTTGCGCCAGGCGCCGTAGAACAGCGAAACCGCCCGGTGGCTGAACAGGTCGAAGAAGCCGTGCAGGGCGGTATCGCGATAGTGCTGGCGGCGCTCGATCAGGAGCTCGGTATAGCTGGTCGGCAGCACGCCGGACGGTCCGGTCAGCCCCATGAAGGCCACCCCCAGTTCATCCGGTGCGCCCGATTCGGCCTCGGCCGGCTGGTAGCGCGTCAGCTCGCTCGGCGGAAACGACAGTGTCGCCAGCGTGCGGAAACGCAGCTTCTCGGGCAGCGGACCGCGCCGCTTGCCGGGTGCGGCCAGCGACAAGAGCCGAACCGCCTGGAAAAATCCGTACTGCGTCGCGTCGGCGGCGATTTCGCCGCTCAGATCACGATGGCTTCGCCCGCGCGTGCCGGCCATGCCGCCACCTCCTCGTTCTGTTGCACCGTGCGCACGCGCAGACGGCTGAAACTGTTCGGCGCGCAGTACAGCGCAAAAAAGCGCTCGAGCACGCTGGCGAACAGGTAGACGCTGCCGCCGACGTAATAGTCCTCGTCCAGCGTCAGCGTCACCTCGGTGCCGCGCACGAAACCCGAGAAATCCCGTCCGGCAACGCGGGTCACCGCGGCCTGGCTGCCGATCGCCTGCAAGCCCTGGATCTGCCGGTTGGTGACCGGCGAATCGGTCAGGTTGTACAGCGCCAGCATCTCCTGCAGCGTGCTCTTGCCACCGTCGATGATCGACAGGTAGTTGAGCGACAGATGCGAAATCAACCGCCATTGCAGACCGCGCTTGAGCGGCGCGCGCAGACTCTGCGTCGGCTTGCGCAGCAGCTTCACGCGCTTGACGACCGAATGGCCGGGCAGCGAGAAATCGGTATGCGTGCCGGACTGGCTGCCGCCGAAGGGAATCTGCTCGGGCAGGTCGCGGTTGCTGCACAGCAGCTCGAGGCTCAGCACCTCGGCCGCCGGGCGCACCGGGTTGAACTCGAGGTCGACCAGATGCATTTCGAGGTCGGTGCCCTTGTCGCCCTGCCGCGGCGAGGCCTCGCGACTCGCGTGCCAGTAAAAGCGCGGCCCGCCCTTCTCGCCGCCGTGGCGGATCGCATAAAACGGCAGCACCTCCTCGCTGCGCTCGCTCGCACCGGTCTTCTCGACCCGGACGACGCGCGACACCTGGATCACCTCGTACGCCGCCTGCTTGCGGCTGTCGGCCAGCACCGGGTACGACGCCTTCTGGTGCGTGACGCGGATCGGCTCGCCCGGCTGGGTGAACAGGTTGACCACCGGCGTGCATCCGAGCTTGAAATGCACCGGTGCCAGATGGTTGAGCAGCCGCGCGTGGCGCTCGGTATCCGGGTACTGGCCGATCAGGCACTGGAGCACCAGCTTGCCGCCGACCAGCCGCGTGGCGACCTCGCCGAGGCCGGTGAAATCGACGAACAGGAATTTGTCCGGAAAGCTGAAGTACTCGGTCAGCAGCCGGTAGCCGACGAAGGAGCGCGCGTCATACTCGAGCACGCCCTCGTCGCGGCCGAAGCCGACCGGCTGAATCCGGCGGCCCGGCAGCTCGCGGGTTCTGGACGGATCGTCGCTGCCGTCGCCGACGCGAACGCGCAGGGCCTTCGACAGCAGCAACTCGTACAGCAGGTGCATCAGCGCCGGCTCGCCGTCGAGGAAGAAGCGCAGCGATTGCAGGTCGATCGCCGCGACGTCGAGGTCGCCGTGCGTCTGCAGCTCCAGCGTCAGCACCGCCGCCGCGTCGGGCGCCATCCGCCGCAGGTGCGCCGAACCGCTGGTCAGCTCGAGCCTAGCGCTGGTGAGCGACAGCGGATACAGATCGACCGGATAGCAGGAGCGGAACTTGCACACCACCCCGCCGATCGCCGGCGCATGCACCGGCTGCTGCCGCGCCACCGTATAGCGCTTGGCAATCTCGGGCCGCTGCGGATCGCACTCGAACTGCACGATCGTCGTCGCCGGAATCGGTCGCAGGTAATGCGGATACAGCACCTCGAGAAAGCTCGACGCGATCTCCGGGTATTCGTCATCAAGCTTGCGATGGATGCGCGCCGCCAGAAACGCGAACGATTCGACCAGCCGCTCGGTATGCGGGTCTTCGCACTGATCGCCTTCGAGCTGCAAACGACCGGCAATTTTCGGATAACGCTGGGCGAACTCGCCCGACAACTCGCGCAGATAGCCGAGTTCGCGTTCGTAATAGGGGAGCAGGGATTCGAGCATGATGATCGCTATTACTTAATGCTGTGAAGCAGGAACGTTTTCTTCCGGGAAGAGCGCGTCCCGTCCTTGATGAGTCGATGTTTTGACGGGCGCCTTACAAATTTCCTCTTTATTGCTATTTCCATCAGAAAAGAAAATGGTCCGATAGCGAAAATAACTGCCGCCGGGCTCGCGCTTTTTCAGTGCGGAATGCATAAACCACGCACGCGAATCGTGGACATGGTCGTCGTAAAGCGAAACCAAGGCGGAATCAGCCATGACTTGCTCATAGCAATTTCGTGCAGCGCCCCGAATCTGTTCACGCTCAGAACCACAATCCTCGCTGAATGGGCGACTGAATGCGAGGAAGAATGAGGCCAGATTTCCGGTGAAATTAGCGTTGTCTGAGTTTCCGCGATCGAGATAGTCGTCCGTGAAATCGGTTGCCGCTTCCGTGAGCTGCGTCTTGTCCAGGGTTGGCTCGAACATCTTGTCTGTATTGGGAGTATATGGTGCACTTTTTTCCCCTTTATTATCCGGGTTAACCAGTTCCTCGGCACTGACGCCCGATTTTTTTCTGCGTTGTCTTTCCCAGCATTTCTTTTTCTGTTTGGTCAGCCACTCCGGGTCATCGCTGGCATTGCGGTAATAGTTCGTTCCATTTTGTCCTGGTTCACCGCGCCCATCCAGACCACCTGCAAAGCGATTGATACGCCATGCGGTGATTTGGGCGGTTTGCTGCAAAAAAATATTCTCTATCGGAGCACTTCTTGCTGCATTTTTTTTCCATTCATTAAATTTACATCTAAGATTTGCATCAATATCAAATTCTTTGATGGCCTCATCCGTCATCCAACGCCACTCTTCAATTCCTGCCAATTTTTCTTCAGACGTTTCAGCAAACAATTTCTTGTTGTAGCACAGCGGTGCCCCCGCTTCGAAAGCCAGAGCATAGAGATGGTGTAATGGTAACTGCGAGAGCAACATACCCTGTCCACCCAAGGCTTTGCCCTGATCGCCGGGTGGGTAACCGCCACCGACATCGCTATGCACACCGGGATAAACCCACTCGCCAAGACTGCTCGGCGGATAGCTACCATCCTTGCGACGGATCGAATCGAGGGCAAAACACAGCCGCTGTTCATGCGCGCTGACCAAATGCGCACAACGTTTGAGCAAGGTCGTATCGTTCGGCAAGGCCATCGAACCATCAGCCCAGCCCATATGGCCTTCGGCGCCACCGAGCACTGGCGCAAATCCGACCGACGCCACGGTATCGAGCAGGCCGAGGAATTCGATGCTGATTGGCACGCCGTAAAACTCGCCGGGTTTGCTGCAGAGTTCCTGCAAACGCCCCACAAACGCCCTGGCCTCGGCCGCACCACGAGAAAAACCGTAAACAAAGAGTTTCAGCTTCAGAATCGTCGGCTTGTAACTAGGCAGCCTGCCCACGACGCTTTGCATCGCCTCATCCATTGCCTTTTTACGATCTTGTTTAAGCGCTTTTGCTACCCGCTCCCGATTCTTGTCGTCCTTGTAACGCACATACTCCATCGCCGATATCAGTTGACGTGCGTTTCCGACACTCATTGCATCCTGCTGGTCGCTCAATGCCAATCGCATCGCATCAACAATTCGTGTCAATCCCCATAGAATCCGTTTCTCGCCACCACTTGCGTACTTCAAACCATCGTCAGAAGGGCCATCCTCACCTATTTCCGGAAACGACGTTCCCACGCCATTGATGTAATAGCTGTAATAGCCACTTGCCTGTGCTTTTTCATCCCGAATGGTCGCATGAAATAGTCGTGCAATATTACTGGTACACACAGGATTCTGTGCCTTGTCAGACTGTTCGTGGTTATTGGTTCCATCGAAAAAAAGACTGATATTTAGCACTTGGGCACATGGTGCCGGTTCGCCACGAGAACGCTTGGCAATACAATCCTCTCCAACTTCGACCAATTGCAATCTGCGCTGATTCAGCACTCCCCCTAAATCTCTCGGCAAATAACCGTGTTCCGGAAACAATGGGGCAATATGTGCGGGAGCGCCAGAAATCATTGACATTGCTGCTTCGCTCCAAGTCGGCGTTGCATTTCCGGATAATATTTATCTCCTCCCGGAAGCCGGCCGAATACCCGCGCTCGCTCTTTCGGATCGATCACGATAGCCACCTGATCGCAAGGCAGAAAAACCAGTTTTAACGCCGATATTTCGTCATACCGTGGCACCGGTGTCGTTATCTCATGCTTGGTGTATTGTGATTCATGGACCTTCATCCAGTCTCGCCAGGCTTGTGACGTCGTTCCATCCTTGTTCCATGGTGGCGACTTTACCCCCCCTAAATTCACCCCGGGACTCGGATCCTTAACCCAGCTAATCGTCGCCATTGAACCCGGCTGCCAGTGCTCCGGCAGGCTGACGCAGCACATTTCTCCACCACCGGCTGTAATCCCCTGGCCGCCATATGACACACTGATAATAGCGGTATTTGCAACGGTATTGGAAACCGATGCGCCAGCGCCGACCATTTTCACGCCACCGGTACTTTGACAGGCCGAGATGCTGAGCGACAGCAATATAGGAAACAGATAATTTCGCAAAATATTCCTCAACCTACTCATCTCGACACTCGATTTTCCTGCCTCGGAAACGGTGCTGCAATATGCGTGGGCACCCTGGAAATTATTGACATTGCTGTTTTACCCCAAGCCGGCGCTGTATTTCCGGATAAAAAGCGTCCCCTCCCGGGAGATAGCCAAATATACGACCTGCCTCCTTCGAGTCAATGATGATTGCAACTTGATCACAAGGCAAAAAGACCAAATTCAGCTCAGAAATTTCATCATACTTCGGCACCGGAATCGTTACCTCGTGCTTGGTGTATTGTGATTCATGGACCTTCATCCAGTCTCGCCAGGCTTGTGACGTCGTTCCATCCTTGTTCCATGGTGGTGACTTTACCCCTCCTAAATTCACCCCGGGACTCGGATCCTTAACCCAGCGAATGGTTACCATCGACCCCGGTTGCCAGTCCTCAGGCAGGCTCACGCAGCATATTTCTCCACCACCACCCGAAAGCCACTGGCCGTCGTATGACACACTGACAATAACGGTATTTGCAACGGCATTGGAAACTGACGCGCCAGCACCGACCATTTTCACACCACTGGTGCTTTGGCAGGCCGACACCCCAAACAGGAACAACAATGGAAGCAAATAACACCACAATAAATTTTTAACAATGCCTTTCATTAACATCTCACAATCCATTTCTTAACTCTACCGATACAGCATCACCTATTCACTGAAAACAGCAGCAATGCCACCGCGCAGATTTCAATGCAGGCCCACTTGCTGACGCAAGAAAACCAGCCTTGGCGCCTGTGACCACATTTCCATTTTGTCCGCCTCGATTTGTGCATTCACTAGCTTACGCATTAGTTCTTCTTGAGTCGTCACCCCGCAATCACCGGGAACAATCAGATCCGATTGTCGCCAGAGCTCGGCTTGGTGCCAGGCAGACAGCATATCGATTTGTTCCTGATCCAACGAAATTGGCCCATCAGCGATGGACTCTGGAATTGGTGCATGCGCCGACGCCAGCATCATGGAGTCTCCGTCACGATCGATCCAGTGCCATTCATATGCAGCAGAATGCAGAACAGCCTGTTGCTTCGGGGTCAGCACGGTAGACACAACCGGAAAAAGCCATGGATTACAAAATCGCAGCACACCCTGCTTTTTTCCGCCTTCCCATTGCACCTGAGAATGAAATTTCAAATACTCAAGCAGCTGGGTAAAATGCCAATCCGACATCAACACCAGCAACCGTGATTGCTGATGAACCCGTTCGAACAATCGGACCAATGCAGGAGATGGCCCATTGGATATCACCGGAATCCGGAATAGTACGGCGCCTTCTGATGCCGCTTCTGCATGCTGCGTGTCGGCCAGTAACTCCCCCATCAGCACATCTGCTTGCAGCCCCTTTTTCCAGCTTGAATCCAAGCCAGCCTGATCAAGTACGATATGCACATGCGCCAAGTCTAGAGCGACCGCGTGCTGCCACAGCGCGGCAACCCAAGACTCCGGAGTTACGGATGAACTGAGCAGACTTGCTTTCATCATTTAACCGCTCACCAAAGGATTGCCTTCGTTGAAGGCATTCTGCATGCAGGTTTTACACACTGAGTTGGGAAATTGTGGCAAAGGTGGATTCATGCTGGCTGGCCCCTCCAAGCTATGACTGGCGCCTTTGACATCGATCTTGCCCGGCGCATGGATTTCGATGTTGCCGCCCTTGATCCGGATATAGGCACCACCCGAGGTCAGCAGAATTTCCTGCTTGGCGTTCCAGTTGACGTTCTGGTTGGCCGTCTGCTGAATATCCTTGGCTGCGTTAATATCAATACTGTCGCTCTGCGCCTGCACCTGCACTTTGCCCTTGGCCGCGATCAGTTTCAGCGCGATCTGGTCCTTCATCCCGGCAACGAACAGGCTGATGTGTTCGCCGACGTTGTGCAGCCAGCGTCTTCCTGAAGTCTGCTGGGTGTCGCGCTGGGCGATCAGGTCGAGGTTGCTGCCGGCGGCGATGGCCTGGCTTTGCGGGGTGGTCTGGGCGAGGCCGGCCGGGGCGCTAACGACGATCAGCGGCTGTTGGCCCGGTTGGTCGCCCTTGCCGTCTTTTGACGTGTTCGTGCCATTGGCCCAGCTCTTCAGCGCTTCCTTCAGGTGGTGCAGGTGACCCTGCTGGGTCTTGGCGGCCTTGGCGTTGTCCTTGATGGTTTCGGGGCCGGTTTCGACGGTGTCGGCAAGCTGGTGGGTGGCGACGTCGCCGAGGCTGCTGGCGAGCTCGAACGCGGCGTCGAGCTGCGATTGGGCTTGTGACCGGTCGAGCTGGTTGCCGCCGGCGCCGTTGGCGGCCTCAGAAGTGATCAGCAGGCCTTGGCCAGCGCGGATCGCGCCGTGCCGGTCGGTCCGGAGTTCGAAGCCTTCGCCGCGCGGCGTGCCCTTGCCGTCGCTTCTGGGGTGGATCAAAAAGCCCTGGTTGAGCTGGGTCTTGCCGTGTTCGCTCGATAGCTTGGTGCGGACTTCGCCCTGGGTGTCGTCGAACAGCAGTTCGCCGTACTGACCGCCGCCGTGTTCCTTGGTCTTGATGCCGGAGAGGGTCTTGTTGGCCGGGAGTGAGCCGGCACCGCTGAACGCCGGCACCGGGTGGCTGCCGTTGTAGACGACGCCGGTGACCAGCGGCCGGTCGATGTCGCCTTCGAGGAAGTCGACCAGTACTTCCTGACCGACCCGGGGAATGAACTGGTGACCCCAGCCAGCACCGGCCGAGGGCATGGCGACGCGCAGCCAGCAGGAGGACTTGTCGTCGAGGCTGGCGCCGTACTCGGGGTGTTCCTGCGTCCGTTGCCAGTGGAACTGCACCTTGATGCGGCCGAGTTCGTCGGTGTGGACCTCGGTTTGGCTTGAATCGGCGGAAGCGCCTTGCACCGGGCCGACCACCGTCGCGGTCTGCACGCCGCGGCTGGTCGGTTTGCTGTGCGGTGCATAGTCCGGCGTCAGCGGGATGCCGCGGCGCTGGGCGTCGAACTGTACGTCAAACGGTGCAGGTTCGGTGCAGCCGGATCGCTTTGGGCTTTGCAGCGACGGCAACAGCCGGGTCAGCTCGTCCGGCAAGTTGTTGTTGGCGGTGAAGCGCAAACCGGTGACGGTAAATTCGCGGTCTTCCGGTGCGTCGAAATCGTGCGCCGGGTGGTCAAGCAGCGTGAACCACTGACCGGGCTCCAGGCTGCGTACCGTGGCTTCGCCACTGAAGCCCTTCTTGTTCAGGTCGTGCACTTGCTGACGCAACTGGGCGTAGCGGCCCAAGTCTTCGCTGTCGCTGGCGTAGTAGAGGGTTTGCGGGTCGTAGTCTTCGAGACTGACTTCAGCCGATTTACCGGTGCCTTGGTCTACACCACTCGAACCCGCCACCTCGCCAGTCCGGGTCGGCTTGTAGTCGAAGCTGGCGAGGCTGGCCTGAGCGGGGCCGAGCCGGCGATTGCTGCTCCAGCCGGTAATCGTGTCGTCTGCCTCGGTCGCGTCGGCGCGGTGGAAGCGGACCCGGGCCTGCGCCAGCTGAGGCAGCGCATAGGCATCGTCGAACAGCGTGAACACGCTCTGCGGCTCGTCACCGTCCTGGTGGGCAAAGCGGTAGGCGATGCCCTCCTCGGCCAGCAGCCGCTGGATGAAGTCGAGGTCGGACTCGCGGTACTGCAGGCAATACGAACGTGACGGATAGGCCTGCGACAGCGCCGATTCGAGGCGCTGGCCACGGGCGAACACCGGGTTGTTCGCCTGATGTTCGGCGACGATCATCTTGACGATGTCCGGCACGCTGAGGTCCTGGAAGACCCGGCTGGTGCGACGGTGCCGCAGCAACGCCAGCGGCGGTTCGATCGTCAGCTGGTAGCGGGCGAAGCCGCCGTCGGAACCGAGCGACTCGGCGGCCGTAACCATGCCACAACGCACCACCTCGCCGCCATCCGCATCCAGCAGCCCCAGCCTCGCCGGTTGGCCGAGCAGGGTCTTGAGTTCGATCCCGGTATCGGGCGACAGGCAGGTCACACCGTAGCGGAAACAGCGCGAAACAGCTTCGTCGCCGATCGCCGTTTGCGGCAGCAACTGCGCGCGCCCTTCGCCGAGCTGCAGCGTCAGCAGACGCCGTTCTTGCGAGAACGCCGAGGCGAAGGCGGCGAGCAGTTGGTCGAGCATGCCGTTATGCCGGGAAGTCGATCTTGGCGGCGTGACGCGGCTCGTCGGTCACATACTTCACCTTGATCTTCTTGGCCGATACACCGAGGGTCACCAGTTCCTTCTTGGTGTTGTTGGCACGCGCCAGCGCCGCGGCCTTGGCATTGCCGATTTCCTTGCGGTTGCAATAGCCGGTAATCGTGATGCTCTTGGCCGTCGCCGCCTGGGCCAGCAGCAGTTTGACTTGCGCTTGCGCCTGATCGTCGAGCTTGACGCTCTGGGTCGAGAAGGTCAGCAGCGAAGGATCTGCGACATTGGTCGCGGCATCCTTGGCCGTCGCAACGGCCTTGTTCTTGGCCGCGTCGGTGGCGCTGTTCGCCGCCGAGTTCGCAGCCGATTTGCCCCACGCACCGGCGGCTTCTTTGGCCGGCGGATTTTGCGTGCAGGCGGACAACAGGATGGCGGCGATCAGTACAGCCAGGCGAGACATAAAACCTCCAGAAAACAAAAAGAGAAAACGGCCCGCCATTGCGGCGGGCCTTGCGATGCCGCTTAGGCGATCGTCTTGTTCGCGGTCAGATCCCAGCCGGCACTGACGTTGCCGCCGCCCGAGCCGTCTTCACGCTTCTGCTGGGTGTAGGTCCACTTGATCTTGCCGTAGCTGAAGCTGACCTTTTCCTGCGGGAAGCCGTTGTCGTTGGCCGAACCGGTCGGCTCGACCTTGGAGATCAGCACCTGCTCGAGCTTGACTTCCATGTACTTGACCTTGTCGCCGCCGGCACGGCACAGCTCGATGGTCACTTCCTTGATGTGCTTGCCGGTGCAGCACGCTTCGTAGATCTTCGGGCTGGCCTTGTCGAGGAAGTGCTCGATCTCGTACACGCCGTGGTTGACGCGCTCTGCGGTCGCACCGCCGGCCGAGCTGGCGGTGGCTTGCGCCGGCTGCTCGATCTTGTGGGCGAACGACTGGATCTCGATCCAGTCCTTGTGCTTGTCGTCGGTGCTCTCGCCGGGGATGCCGTCGATTTTCAGAAAGGCGTCGAATGCCATTTAATAACTCTCCTGGTAGATAGAGGTGAAGTACTCGGCAATCCGCTCAGCGCGCTGCTTTGGGCAGTTCGGCAACGAGACGGAGCGAGATCGTGAGTTCGTCGAGCTGGAAGTGCGGGCGCAGGAAAGCGGCGGCGCGATACACGCCCGGCTTGCCCGGCACCTCGACCACATCCACGCGGGCTTCGCGCAACGGATACTTCGACTTGGCTTCCTGCGAAGCCGAATCGTCGAGCAGCACGTACTGCGCCAGCCAGGTATTGAGGAAGTCCTGCACGTTCTGCCGCGAAGCAAAACTGCCGATCTTGTCGCGCATGATCGACTTCATGTAGTGCGCGATCCGCGACACGGCGAAGATGTACGGCAGCTGCGTCGACAGCCGCGCGTTGGCGTTGGCCGAATCGGTGTTGTAGGTCTTGGCCTTCTGCACCGACTGGCCGCTGAAGAACGCCGCGTAGTCGGTGTTCTTGCAGTGGACCAGCGAAATGAAGCCGAGGTCGGACAGCACCTTCTCGGTCCGGTCGGTGATCGCGACTTCGGTCGGGCACTTCAGCGCCACTTCGCCGTCGTCGGTATTGAAGGTATGCGCCGGCAGGCCTTCGACCAGACCACCGCCTTCGACACCGCGGATCGCGGCCAGCCAGCCGAACTGCGCGAAGGCATCGGTCAGCCGGGCGGCGTAGCTGTAGACCGCGTTGGTCCACAGGTACTTGCTGTGGTCGGTGCCGTCGACGTTCTCTTCGAAATCGAAGTCCTCGACCGGCACGGTGTCACGGCCATAAGGCATGCGGCCGAGCACATGCGGCAGCACCATGCCGACGTAACGCGAGTCTTCCGACTCACGGAACGATTTCCACTTGGCGTATTCGACCGTATCGAAGATCTTGGCCAGATCGCGCGGCTTGCCGATGTCGGCGAAGGTTTCCAGGCCGAACAGCCCCGGGTTTGCGGCGGTGATCAGCGGCGCATGCGCCGAGGCGGCAACGTGCGACAGCTCGTCGAGCAGGTAGAAATCTTCCGGATGGCGGCCGAACTCGTAGTCACCGACCAGGCCGGCGTACGGCGCACCGCCGAAGGTGCCGTACTCCTCTTCGTAGATCTTCTTGAACAGCGCACTCTGGTCGAACTCCGGCGAAGCCTTGAAGTCCTTGACCAGGTCCTTCTTTGACACGTTCAGCACCTTGATCTTGAGCTGGGTGCTGGTTTCGGATTCGGCAATCAGGTACTTCAGGCCGCGCCACGATGCTTCGAGCTTCTGGAAGCTCTCGTGGTGCATGATCTCGTTCAGCTGTTCGGACAGCACGCCGTCGATTTCGGCGATGCGTGCGTCGATGCTCGCGGCCAGATCCTTCGACAGGGTCACGGTACCGGCGAGCACCTGTTCGACGAGTTCGCCGATCAAATCGCGCGTGTAACCCTTCTCGTGTTCATTGGTCGCGACCCGGCTCTGGTCGATGATGGTGTCGAGCAGGCTCGACGCTTCGGCGACGGCCGCGCCGCCCTGGGATTGCAGTTCAGTTTGCATGCTGATGGCTCCGGGCTCAGGCGTTCGGGTCTTGCGGGCGGCTCTGGCTGATCTCGCGCAGCTTGTCGGTATCGCGGACGATGTCGTCGAGCAGCGCTTCGAGCTTGTCGTTGCTGACGAGCTTGTTCTTCAGGTCTGCCAGGCGCTTGCGGGCCTCGAGCAGCTTGGCCAGCGGCTCGACCTGCTCGACGACCTTCTGCGGTTCGAAGTCGGCGAGTTCGTTGAAGTTGAGCTCGACACCGAGCTGGCTGCCGTCGTCGGCGAGCTTGTTGTCGACACGGTACGCAAGGCGCGGCGCCATGCCCTTGAGCACGTCGTCGAAGTTGTCGCGGTCGATCTGGACGAACTTGCGCTCCTTGAGCTTGGGCAGCGGCTCCTTGCTCTGGCCCGAGTAGTCGCCGAGCACGCCGAGCACGAACGGCAGCTCCTTGGTTTCGATTGCATCGCCGACTTCGACGTCGTAAGTGATCTGCACCCGCGGCGGGCGAACACGCGACAGCTTCTTCTGTGTACTTTCCTTTCCCATTTTCCTCACCAACCCCGGTTGAATTTGCAAAAAATTAATTCAAACATAACAAAACTAAAATTTACAAGTAAGTTTCAAAACAATGTCACGCAATGCGTCAAGCTTGAGCGCCGGATCGGCCAGTTGACGGCCGACGATGTAGGCCGCCTCGGCATAGGCCTGATGCCTGGCCCACGGCGCCTCGCTCTCGGCGGCATCGAGCACCGTCATCGGCGCCGGCGGCAGCCCCCAGAGCAGCGCCAGCGACTTGTCGGTGAAGCGCGACGGCGAGATCGCCAGATAGCGGCGGCCCTGCTGGGTCACCGTCAGGTAGTGCGGATCGAGCCCCGCGTGCCCGCCGGTCGCGGCCTGGTACAGCGCCAGCCAGGTCGCCAGCCCCAGCGTCTCCTCGCCCGGGCCGTCCGGCAGCGGCAGCAGGATCGCCTGGCGCGGCGCGCTGCCGTCGTAGCGGCGGACGAAGTCACCGTGAAACGCGAAAGCCAGCAGCGTGGCTTCGAGCGATGCGCCGCCGCTTGCCTGCAAGCGAGCGTCGAGCACGCTGGCCGGCGTCTGCCGCAGATGGCGCTCGAGC
This sequence comes from Jeongeupia sp. USM3, assembly GCF_001808185.1. Lineage (NCBI taxonomy): Bacteria > Pseudomonadati > Pseudomonadota > Betaproteobacteria > Neisseriales > Chitinibacteraceae > Jeongeupia > Jeongeupia sp. USM3. Next base: position 1,166,850 of record NZ_CP017668.1, read on the forward strand.
ACCTGGCCGGCCAGATCGATGTCGGCGCCGGCGCGGCTGTTCAGGGCGAGCTGGGCTTCGAGGAACTGCTTGCACGCGAGCATCTCGACCGAGTTGTCGACGGCATTGGCGAGCTGGTCGCGCAGGCCGGCAAAGAACAGCTCGTTGGCGAGCACCAGCAAGGAGAGGTTCTGCGCCCCCTGATCGAAGGGCACGATCGCGCCGGCGACCAGCGGGTAACAGCGCCCGGCCCCGTCGCGGCTCGGCTGCAGCACGCCGAAGAACACCGAGCGGCGATCCGCCGAAACATAGAAGAACTCGCTGGCCTCGGCCGCCATGTAGCGGTCCTGCCAGTCGGGGTTCGCGCTGGCCCAGGTCAGGCTCGCCGCCAGTTGCTGATCGAACTCGATCGCCACCGGATGCGAGGCATTGACCCGGACGAAATCGGCGCGGCTGGGCAGCTTGCCGAAAATTGCGTACTGCGGCGCAACCACCGGGTTGCGCATAAACGTGATGGCCATCGTTGTCCTTACTGGGTAATCCGTTCCGGCAGGCTGAGCTTGCGCAGGCTGGAGAGCTGCAGCGGGTTCGGACCGCTGACCATCCGGTAGTTGACGCGAACGGTATCGGCGTCGCCGGCGGCGCCCTTGCGGATGCTCCAGCTCAGCGTGCCGCTGTTGCTGTCGGCGCGCTCGACCTGCGCCTGGCTCAGGAGCTTGGTCCAGCCCATCCGGCCCTGCTGGTTGGCGACGACCGCGCTGGCGCCGTTGAACGCGACGACCTGGATGCGTGCGCCCTGCCCGGCCCCCGGGTTCGGCCAGTTGAAGCTCTGCCACGGCTGCGGGCCGTTGCGGTAGCGCAGGGTCTGGCCGTCGATCTCGATGACGATCTCCGACAGCCCCGGCGTCGGCACCGGCTGCAGCTCGAACTTGGCGTCCGAACCGTCCTGCGTCAGCGTCGCACCGGCGTCACCGAGGCGGCTGGCACCGGACAGGAAGGCCGGCTGGAAGCGGATCCCCAGGTTGGCCCAGGTCCGCGGCACCAGCGCATCGCCCTTCTTCAGCACCAGGCCGTTCAGGTACTTGTCGACGAACTTGTCGAGCGTGCCGTCGTTCGGCTTGACGAACTTGGCGATGTCGCCGAGCGGCGCTTCGGTCTGGCTGTCGGTGAACGGGTACTTCGACGACAGCGTCTTCCACTGCGCGTACACCTCCTTGTCCCACGCCTGGTTCAGGTCGCGTTCGACCGGCGGCAGCAGCACCGCATAGGTCTGGATCAGCGGGCGCACCAGCAGCGGCCGGACCACGTCGCGCGTTTCGGCGTCGGCGCTGCCGAGCATGGTGTTGTCGACGTACTGCAGCGTGTCGGCCAGCTCGGAACCGCTGCCGTTCAGCGTTGCCTGCACCAGTTGCCGCGCGCTGCCGCCCTGGTCGTCGTTGCCGGCGATCTGAACCAGCTTGCCCTTGAGCTTGCCGAGCTGCTCGAGGTAGGCATTGATCGGCGCCGGCGAGCCTTCGTTCAGCCGCGCCACCGCGACGAACTGGCCGCCGACCTCGCCCTTCTGCCCCGGCTGGGCCGCCTTGGGCTGGCCGCTGCCGCTGATCAGCGACGTCGTTTTTTCCAGCACCGACTGCTTGGCATTCTCGAGCTTGTTGCTCAGCTCGGACGGGTTGTCCCACGCAGTCTCGAACGCCGCACGGACGATGATCAGCTTGATCGGCGACGTCTGCGGATCGGCCAGGCGGGTGATCCCGGCTGCGGCCTGGTTGACGTCGGCAAACTCGCTGACGGCCACGCCCTGGAGGAACTTCTTCCACTCGCGCGCATAGTCGGCGCGGTACAGCGCCTCGAGCTCGGTGCGGTTCTTCTCGATGTCGCCGTCCTGACCGAGGTTGTCCTGCAGCGACGCCGCCAGCACCCAGTCGTCGCTCTTGATCTCGCCGCGGCTCGCCTCGGCGATCGCCTCGCGCATGTACTTGTCCCACGCCTCGCGGGTAAACGCCCCCGGCACCATGTGGCTGCCGGCAATGACGTCGCCATCCTTGCCGCCGAGGATGCGGCCGACGGTCAGCGGCTGGAAGCGGGTGTTACCGCGCGCCTTGAGCTCGTTGTAGACGCGTTCTTTCGCCGACAGCCGGCGCAGCGAGCTGCGCAGGATCTCGCGCGAGTTCTGGACGGTTGCCGCATTGTTGTCGATGGTCGGCAGGTCGGGCGCCTTGATCTGCGACACGTAGAAAGCGACGATGCGTTCGGCCAGCGGGTTGATTTCCTCGAGCGCACGGTTGCTGCGCTGCTGCTCGAGCCACGGCCGCCAGTAGCGCGGCAGCTGGTCGGACAGGTGCGCCTCGTCCATCCGGTTCTTGTCGTGCAGCATCAGATAGGTCTTGAGCGCGTTGTAACCCTGCTCGAGCTTGACCTCGCCCTGCGGCGCGGCGGCGACGGCCGAAGCCGCGGTCGCGCGCTGCAGCGGTGTTGCCATGCCCAGATTGATCACCGGCAGGCCCGGCTTCCTGATCACCGGCTTCTTGACCGGTGCGCGCGGCGCCGGCTCGGGCTTGGCCGCGGGTTCGGGCTTCGGCGCCGCCTCGACCGGTTTCGGCGCTTCCGGTGCCGGCGCGGCAACCTTCAGATTGACCAGCGCCGTTTCAAGATTGGCCTTGACCGGCGCCAGCATCAGCTTGCGCACGCCGTCGAAGTAGTCGCTGCGCAGCGCCGTCTCGATTTCGGCGCCGCGGTACAGCCCCATGCCGATCTGCCACGGGTGGCCTTCGAGACGGTAACGCTGCAGCGTTTCGATCCGCTTTTGCAGCAGGTCGAGCGCCTTGAGCCGGTCGTAGACCTGGCCGGTCGCGCTCAGCCTGGCGGCCTGCGCGCGTTCGTCGATCGCGGCGGTGATCAGCTTCTGGTTGCCGATGTACGACCATGTCAGGCCGCCAGCGATCACTGCCAGCACCGACAGGCCGGCGACGAGGCCGGCCAGCCGCCAGCGGCTGCCGCTCGGCCGGGTCTGCCGGGTGATCAGGTGCTGGTCCGGAAACACGACATCGCGGAACAGGTCGCGCAGGAAGTAGCTGTACGACGCCGGCGACTGCCGCGTCTCGAAGCCCGGCTGCGACAGATCGAACTGGCCCGCGACACGCGCGGCCGCAGCGATGCGCGGTACGCCTTCCTGCAGCGCACTGGAGAAATAGAAGCCGCGCAGCAGCGGCTTGGCGTGGTACGGGTCGTCCTCGTGCAGCAGCGTCACGAAGCGGCAGACCGACTCCTTCAGCGCATGGAACTCGACCGGGAAGGCGAAATACGCCGGCTTGGCGTTCGGGCCGCGGTGCTGCAGCAGCTTCTCGTCCCCCAGCTGCGACAGGCCGCGATACAGCAATTCGAACTGCTGGCCGACGACGTGGCCGATGTTGAAGCCGGCGCCCTGGTCATGGGTCAGCGTCGCCCCCCAGACCCGGTTGCGCTCGTCCTCGCCGGCATCCTCGAAGAACGCGCCGAAGCCGCCCAGCAGGTCGACCTTGGTGAAGACCAGGTAGATCGGCACCTGCAGGCCGAACACGTCCTCGATCTCGTGGATCCGCTCGCGGATCTGCCGCGCGTAGATCGCGAAGCCCTCGGACTTGTGCTGCGCCAGCTCAGGCAGGCTGATCGCGACCAGGATGCCGTTGACCGGCGCCTTGCTCCGATGCTTCTTCAAGAGTTTGAGAAACTCGAGCCATTCGGCACGATCCTCGCTCTGCGTCGCATAGCGGCCGGCGGTATCGAGCAGCACGCCCTCGGTCGCGAAGAACCAGTCGCAGTTGCGCGTCCCGCCGACGCCCTGGATGCCGGCCTTGTCGCTGAACGGAAAGGTCAGGCCCGACTGCAGGATCGCCGTACTCTTGCCGGCGGCAGGGTGGCCGATGATCATGTACCAAGGCAGCTCGTACAGCGCCGCGTTGCCGCGCGCCTTGCCGATGCGCGAGCTCTTCAGCGTGTCGATCGCGCCGAGCATGCGCTGGCGCAGCAGGTTGACCTCGGCGCGCTTGTCGGCGCTGGCGCCCATCACCGCGTCATCGGCCTGGCGCTGGAGCATCTTCTCGATGAGCCCGCCGGCACGATTGGCCACCATCTGGCCGATCAGCAGCGTCAGCACCCACAGCAGCATCACTGCAAAGATCCAGCCGAAGCGCGTCTCGGCTGACGTCAGGCCGAAAAACGGCCCGATGAACCAGATCAGCGCGATCAGGATCAGAAAGCCGACGGCCGATGCGACCTTGGCGTTTTTCATCCAGCGTTTCATTGTTCTACAACCTCTTGGCTTTCAATTCGGAAGTTCAGCGCTTGGCGCGGGTCAGCGATGCGATCGAACCGGGGACTTCGATATGGCCGTAGTCCTTGAAGCTCCAGCGTCCGCCCCAGGTCAGTTGTGCGGCTTCGGCCTCTTCGCCGAGCGCGGTATATGCCTGCATCGCCCATGGGTCGCGCTCGGAAATCACGATCTTGCCGCCGCGCATCGGCGCCAGATCGACGGCCATGCCGTACTGGTGTTTGCTCTGCCCGCCCCTGGCTTTGGTCACCAGGTTCTCCTGCCCGGCCAGTGCATCCTGGCGCTCGGGGCTGCGGTAACCCTCGAGCAGGGCCAGCGGATAACCGCGCGCCTCCATCCGTGCCATCAGCGCCAGCACACGCTGGACGAAAGCCGGATCGAGCTGGCTCCAGTCACGGTTGGCGCCCGCCAGCGACGGCCGCTCGCTGTTGACGAACAGTGACGGCGGCAACGGCGGCGGCGGCACGAGCTTTTCCTCGCTCAAGGCGAGCTGGATGTTGTGCTGCAGCGCGTATTGCTGCTGGCCGAAATCGCCGAGCACGTGCCGACCGCTCAGGCGCAGCGTCAGCAGCACGACCAGTGCGACGAGAAGTACCGAGGCCAGCAACGGCCACCCGCCACGCCAGCGGGAAGCCGGTGACGCCGCGCCACCCGCGGCCTGGGCAATGGCCGCAGGCGGCACGGGTACTGCGGCCCGCACCGGGGCCGGCATCTCGGCCGCGGGCGGCACGGCGCTGCCGTAAAAGAAGCGCCAACCGACCCAGGCCAGCCCGGCCAGCAGCAACAGCAATATGCCAAGCAGCAGCAATGGCTCGGTCATCGCCGCCATCCGTCAGGTAATGAACGGTTATATAAGAGTTTTCTGAATGTCATTAATAAGCTGAAATGGAAAAACACAAACACCAATCTTTCCAACTCGTTAAAAATTTCGATGGGAATGTATAATAATTTTCCCGCAACATCAAAGCCGTCTGAACGAGCATGAATATGAAATCCAGCTTTTTTGTAAGAAAAAAGCCCGTTCGCCATCTGATGAGCGTTCTGGCTGTCGTCGCCCTCACCGCCTGCGCTTCGGGGCCGAAGGACTACGCAATCCAGGGAGAAGCCACGCCGGTCATCAACCGAGATACAAGCGGCAAGCCGTTGTCCGTCGTGGTCCGGGTCTATCAGCTCAAGGACGCCGGCGAATTCAACAAGCTGACTTACGATGCTGCGGCGAGCGGAAAACCTGACACGGAACTTTTTGGAAATGAATTGATATCCAGAAGCGAACTGGTTCTGCTCCCCGGCAGCAAACAAACGATCAAGGACCAGATCAAGCCGGAAACGCGCTTTGTCGGCATCGTCGGCTACTTCCGTAAGCCGGAGCCCCACTATTGGCGTGCGCTGGTCGACGCCGGCGACGTGCGCAGCGACGGGCTGGCCTTCAAGGTCCAGGACTGCTACCTGCAGGTGCAGACACCGAAACCGATCGCGCTGCCCGGTGTCCCGGCGACGGCCAAACCTGACTGCGGCTTACCGGGAAAAACCACCGGTCGCCGATGAACGTCCCGCCCAGATTTGCAAAAAGGAGACGGCGTAGCCGCCCATCATGCTGAACGCAAAACGCATCCTCTGGGGCGAAGGCATGTTCCTTCGCCCGCAGCATTTCCAGCAGCAGGCGCTGCACCAGGCCAACTTGCTGACGCAGGCCGTCCACAGTCACCGCCGCCATGCATGGGGCCTGCAGGCGCTGGATCTCGACGAAGCGGCCTTGCGCACCGGACAGGTCCGGGTCGATGCACTGTCGCTGCTGTTCCGCGACGGCACGGCGTTCAACGCGCCGCTGCACGAACCGTTGCCGCGCTCGCGCGACCTGGCCGAGATCCCGCAACTCGGCGTCGAGACGACGCTGTACGCCTGCCTGGCACACCTGACACCGTACGGCGGCAATACCGCGGCCGAATCCCAGACGCTGAACCGCCCCGCCCGCTTTCGCAGCCAGCCCTATGCGGTCGCCGACCTGTACACGCAGGCGCTCGAAGCCGATCTGAGTACGCTCGAACTCGACGTCAGGCTGATGGTCGACGAGGAAAACCGCGACGGCTTCGATTCGATTCCGATCGCCCGGCTCGCCAAGAATGCCACCGGCCAGTGGCAGCGCATCGACGACTACCTGCCGCCGCTGGTGACCGTCGGCGCCTCGGCGCCGGTCGCGCGCATCCTGCGCCGCCTGCTCGACATCCTCGTCGTGAAGAGCCAGGCGCTGGCCGGCGCACACCGCGAACGGGCGAAGAACGTCATGGAGTATGGGACGACCGACATTGCGTCGTTCTGGCTGCTGCACACCGTCAACCGCAACTTCGCCCGCCTGAACCACCTGGCCCGATGCGAGCCGCTGCATCCGGAAGAGCTGTATCTGGCGCTGGCCGAGTTCTGCGGCGAGCTGCAGACGTTCTCGACCACCTACTCGCTCGGCGACCTGCCGCCGTACCGGCACGACGCGCTGTCCGAGACGCTGCCGGTGCTCGATACGCAGATCCGCGAACTGCTCGAAACAGTGATCTCGGCGCGTTACGCCGTGATCCCGCTGACCCAGCCCAAGCCGTCTTTCCATATCGGCCGGCTCGAGAGCGACCGCCTGATCGACAACGTCGACTACTACCTGTCGGTGCAGAGCGATCTGCCCGCGGCGCAGGTGATCGAGTCCGTGCCGTTCAAGTTCAAGGTCGGCGCACCGGACGACGTCGAGAAGATCCTCAACTCGGCACTGCGCGGCGTCAGCCTCGCCCACGTCGGCCAGACGCCGTCGGCGATCCCGGTCCGCGTCGGCAACCATTATTTCGCGCTCGAACCGCGCGGCGACATCTTCCAGCGCATGCTGCAATCGCGCTCGGTCTGCATCTACGTGCCGCAGACCCTGGCCGAGCTCCGGCTCGAGCTGATTGCCGTTTTCCGCTGAACTTCCACCCCAAGGATCCGGTATGAACGCCCCCACCGACATTGCCCACCCGCTCAGCGTCGAGCAGCCGAGCGCACCCGCGCTGCGCGACATGCTCGAAGACGGTACCTACCTGCTTTTCCTGCTGCGCGACGGCAACGCACCGAACAGCGCGGCCGAATTCAACCGCCGCGTCGACCACTTCCTCGCCCAGTTCGACCGGCACGCCCGCCAGTTCGGCAAGCCCGGCGACGCGATCGATCAGTCCAAGTACGCGTTCTGCGCGCTGATGGACGAGATCATCCTGTCGTCGGACTTCCCGCTGCGCGAGGAGTGGGAGCGGATGCCGCTGCAGCTGCGCCTGTTCGGCGAGCACCTTGCCGGCGAGGGCTTTTTCGACCGGCTCGAAATGCTGCGACTCGATCCGGCCAAGCACATCGAGGCGCTCGAAGTCTTCCAGATCTGCCTGCTGCTCGGCTTCCAGGGCAAGTACCTGCTCGAAGGCGGCGAGAAGCTCGGCTACCTCGCCCACCGGCTCGGCCAGGAAATCCAGCAGGTCCGTGGCGGCAAGGCCGACCTGGCACCGAACTGGAAGCTGCCGCAGCGCTTCCAGGCCTTCGTGCGGCACGAACTGCCGCTGTGGCTCTACTTCGGTGTGCTGGCCGTCGTCGCGGTCGCGATCTTCGTCGCCTACCGCGTGCTGCTCGGCCAGCAGCTCAACCCGCTGCTTGGCGGATGAGCGCGCGGATGACGACATCGGTCCAGCCTTCGGTGCTGGACCGGCTGCTCGACGACGAGCCGGAGCAGACGCGCGGCGGCGGCTGGCTGTCGTTCGATCTGCCCGACTTCAAGCGCGCGCTGGCGCGCGACATGGAGGCCCTGCTCAACACCCGGACGATGGACTTCAGCGAGCTGTTCGACGCCCATCCGCTCGCTGCCGAGTCGATGATCGGTTTCGGCATTCCGGACCTGTCCGGCATCAGCCTGCTCGACCCTGAAGACCGCGAATTTTTGCGCGAACGGATCCGCAAGGCGATCGAACGGCACGAACCGCGGCTGAGCCGGGTGAGGATCTCGCTGGAAACGCCGCGCGAGCTCGAACGCGCGCTGCGCTTCCGCGTCGACGCGATCCTCAAGGTCCACCCGCATCGTCCGCCGGTGTCGTTCGATGCGACGCTGCAGCTGTCGTCGAACGTCTACAGTATCCGCGCCAACGGTTAGACGCTGTCCGGACTAGCTGTGAAGAGTCAAGACGTTGTTTTTCGTTGCTGAGAGACGGGACATGGGCACGTGGCAGCCGATGCCGTGATGCGGACGGTGCCAGTTGTAATAATGATTCCAATACCTCAGGACTGCGCCGCGCTCATCCGAGTGTTGATAGGTTTGGCCGTAGGCCCATTCGCGCAGCGCGGACTGGATGAAGCGCTCGGCCTTGCCGTTGGTTTGCGGTCGGTAGGCGCGGGTGAACCTCTGCTTAATGCCCAGTTCAACGCAAACGCGGCCGAAGTCATGGGAGCGGAAGGCGGGCCCGTTATCGGTGATCAGGCGCTGGAGCGGTACGCCCAGCGTTTTGAAGTAGTCGTTGGCCGCACGCAGGAAGTCGATGGCGCTGGCGCGGCGCTCGTCGGGGTAGAGTCGGGTGAAGGCGATGCGACTATGGTCGTCGATCGCCACGAACAGATATTCCCAGCCGCTGTTTCGGCTGTTCTGGCGACGATCGCCGGTGATGCGATGGCCGACCTGCTCGAAGCGGGCGAGCTTCTTGATGTCGACGTGCAGCAGTTCGCCGGGCGTTTCGCGCTCGTAGCGCTGCACAGGCTCTGCGGGCTGCAGGTCGCTTAACCGCGATAGCCCTGCGTGTCGCAGCACGCGACTGACGGTTGCTTTGGACACGCCGATATAGCTTGCGATGCGAGCCTGCAGGAACAGCTTGCGACGCAATTCGATGATCGTCAGGGCAACGCTGGGCGCAATGGCACGTGGCGAGCGCTCGGGACGCGAGGATTTGTCGAGCAAGGCAGCCGCGCCGCCGACCAGATAGCGGCCCAGCCACTTGCGGGTGGTGACCGCGCTTACGCCATGGCGTGCCGCCGCCGCCGCGGTCGACAAACCATGCTCGGTGATGTCCTGAACCATTTCCAGGCGACGCAGATACGTCAGTCGGGCATTCTTATGTGTGTTCATCCGGTGTCTTGTTCTGTGACTGGGGGTTTGGCGATTTCCAGTCTCGCAGAACTTCTCCGGGTGAACACCCGAAACAACCTATTGAACCTTCACAACTAGCGCCGCCGGCTGTTGAACTCGTCGAGCAGCTTCTGCTCGCGCGCGAGTTCGAGCTTGCTCTGCTGGCTGGCATGGCGGGTCTTCAGCGCCTCGTAGGCCTTGAGCTTTTTCTCGCACTCGGCAAAGCGCGCCAGCGCCGCTTCGGTCTCGCCGGCGAGGCGGGCGACTTCGGCGGCCTGTTGCTTGGTCGCATCATCAAGCTTGCCGAGGAACAGCTGGTAATCGCGGAACTGCACGACGGTGATGCCGGCCTGCGCGCTCCGGGTCAGCCGCTGCCGGTATTCATCGGCATAGTGCCGGATCTGCGCCAGCCGGTCGCGCGCGCCCTGCTCGGCCGCCTGCGCCTCGCTCATCGCCGCCACCGCGCGTTCCCGCGCCTCTTGCGCCATTTCGAGCAGGAATTCGAAGCGGAACTTGGCCATGGGCTAGCTCACGCGAACAGGGCCGCGAGTCTGGCCCGCGCGCCCTCGTAGCTTTCCTGCTCGTGAATGCGCTGCTGCAGGAAGCCCTCGAAAGCCGGGTGGCGGCGGATCGCTTCGTCGAGCAGCGTATCCGACCCCGGCACATAGGCACCGACGCTGATCAGGTCGCGCGAACGCTGGTAGCGCGAATACAGGTACTTGAAGCGCCGCACGAGTTCGAACTCCTCGGGCGCGACGATATCGTGCATCACCCGCGAGATCGACGCCTCGATGTCGATCGCCGGGTAATGGCCGGCTTCGGCCAGTTGCCGGCTGAGCACGAAGTGGCCGTCGAGGATCGCCCGGGCATTGTCGGCAATCGGGTCCTGCTGGTCGTCGCCCTCGGAGAGGACCGTGTAGAACGCGGTGATCGAGCCGCCGCCGTCGCGGCCGTTGCCGGCGCGCTCGACCAGTTGCGGCAGCCGCGCGAATACCGACGGCGGATAGCCTTTGGTCGCCGGCGGCTCGCCGACCGCCAGCGCGATCTCGCGCTGCGCCATCGCATAGCGCGTCAGCGAATCCATGATCAGCAGTACGTGCTTGCCCTGGTTGCGGAAATACTCGGCGACGCTGGTCGCATAGGCTGCACCGTAAAGCCGCAGCAGCGGCGGCGTGTCGGCCGGCGCGGCGACGACGACCGAACGCGCCAGCCCTTCGTCACCGAGGATGTTCTCGATGAAGTCCTTGACCTCGCGACCGCGCTCGCCGATCAGCCCGACGACGACGACGTCGGCCTTGGTGAACCGCGCCATCATCCCGAGCAGCACCGACTTGCCGACGCCGGAGCCGGCAAACAGGCCGAGCCGCTGGCCGCGGCCGACGGTCAGCATCGCGTTGATTGCGCGGACGCCGACGTCCATCACCTCGCGCACCGGCTCGCGGTCCATCGGGTTGTAGGCGCGCGCGAACAGCGGCGCATATGCGTCGACCTGCAGCTTGCCACGACCGTCGAGCGGCCGGCCGAGCCCGTCGAGGATGCGCCCGAGCAGTCCCCAGCCGACCGGCACCTGGCGGCCGTGGTCCTCGAGCCGTCTTGCCGGCGGCTTGGGGTTGCCGTATTCGGGGATCCACGCCGCGATGTCTTCGTGCGGCACGACCTCGGCCCCTGGCTCGACGCCATAGACCTCGCTGATCGGCATCAGGAACAGCCGGTCGTCGTTGAAGCCGACGACGACGGCCTCGACCGGGTGTCCGCCCGGCGTCATCACTTCGCACGATGCACCGAGCGGCAGTTTCAGCCCCGCGACCTCGAGTACCAGCCCGGACACCCTGACCAGCTTGCCGCGCGGCTTCCATGGCCGGACCCAGCGCACCGCATCGCCACAGTCGGCAAGATAGCGGCGGCAGAGCTGCAGCCGTTCACTCACCGTCCGTGGCCTCGTGCGCGGCCCAGCCGAGCTCGTCGCGATCCGCCCGGTTCAGTACCCGCAGGATCGTGTGCCAGCGCGCCGGCAAAGCCAGATCGATCTGGGTCGACGCGGTTTCGATACGCGCATCGCCCGGACTCAGCCGCGGATCGGCAAGCAGCCGCCACGACTCGCCCGACAACTCGATCGCCAGCATGGGCTCGAGCGCGTTCAGATCGTCCTGATGCAGAAACAGCCGCGACGCCCCGCCCGGCGACGGAATGCCCGACAAAGCCTCGACGATCGCCGGCAGCAGCACGGTTCGATCGGCCGCGACTTCGCGCCGGACCAGTTCGCGCGCCAGCACCAGCGCCAGATCGAGCGTCGACTCGGCCAGAGCCTGCTCGGCGCCGGCGCTGATATTGTCCAGCGTCCGCAGCAATGCCTTGAGCCGGTTCACCTCGTCCTCGGCGGCCAGCCGGCCGGCTTCGAGCCCGGCGTCGAAGCCTTCGCGCATCGCCTGCTGTTCAATCGCTTCGATCTCTTCGGCCGTCGGCAGGCTGACCTCGGCCAGCGGCAGGGTATCGACGACCACTTCGGCCACCGGCGTGACCACAGGCTCGGGCTCGGCCGGTGGCTGCGGCGTCTCGAGCTGCGGCGCGGCGACCGGCGCCGGCTGGCGGGCACGGCGCTCCTCGTCGATGCCACCAAGCTCCCAGCGCTCCCAGGCGGTCAGTTCCTCGCGCGGAATCACGCGCCGATGCGGCCCGGCCATCGCTTACTCGACCAGCCCTTCGTCGCCCTTGCCGGAGAGCACGATCTGCCCCTCGTCGGCCAGGCGGCGAACGATCTTGAGGATTTCCTTCTGCTCGGCCTCGACCTCGGACAGCTTGACCGGCCCCTTGGCCTCGAGGTCGTCCTTGAGCATTTCGGCCGCACGCTGCGACATGTTCTTGAACACCTTGTCCTTGAGCGCCTGACTCGTGCCCTTGAGCGCGACGATCAGCGAATCGGACTGGATTTCGCGCAACAGCATCTGGATGCCGCGGTCGTCGATGTCGAGCAGATTGTCGAAGGTGAACATCTTGTCCTGGATCTTCTGCGCCAGCTCCGGATCGTAGTCGCGGATACTCGAGATCGCCGACGCTTCGATCACGCCCCCCATGAAGTTGAGGATCTCGGCGGCCATGTGCACGCCGCCCATCGCACTCTTCTTGATCTTGTCCGAGCCCGACAGGAGCTGCGTCAGCACGTCGTTGAGCTCGCGCAGCGCCGCCGGCTGCACGCCCTCGAGCGTGGCGATCCGCAGCAGCACGTCGTTGCGGACGCGCTCGACGAAATGGCCGAGGACTTCGGACGACTGGTCAGGCTCAAGGTGGACGAGAATCGTCGCGATGATCTGCGGATGCTCGTTGCGGATCAGCTCGGCCACCGCGGCCGAATCCATCCACTTGAGCGACTCGATGCCGTTGTTGTCGTTGCCCTGCAGGATGCGGTCGAGCAGGTTCGCCGCCTTGTCCGAGCCGAGCGCCTTGGTCAGTACCGAGCGGATGTATTCGTCGGCGGCGCCCAGATTGGCACGGCTCTCGGTCGCGGCAACAAAGTCCTCGAGCGCGACATTGACCTCCTCGCGCTGGACGTTCTCCATATTGGCCATCGCGAAGCCGAGGCGCTGCACCTCCTTGGGGCCGAGGTACTTGAACACCTCGACCGCCGCATCCTCGCCCAGCGTCATCAGCAGGATCGCCGCCTTGCGTACGCCTTCCTCGTTCACTCAGCCCACCTTGTTCGGATTTGCCGCTTCTTCTTCCCGCGCCATCCATTCGCGCAGGATGGTCGCGACCATGCGCGGATCGTTCTTGGCGATTTCCTTGCCCTGCTGCAGCCGGTCGGCAAATGCCGACAGCCGCACATTGTCCTCTTCGGCCTTCTCCTGCCGCTGCACCGTCTGCGCCTCGTCGCTGCTGCCGAGCGGCTCGCCCAGCTCCAGGTCGACCGGCTGCGGCGCTTCGCGCGCCCGTGACAGATCGCGCATCAGCGGCCGGACGACGAAGAACAGCAGGTAGAGCACCGCCAGCGCGATCAGCCCCAGCTTGAGCAGGTCGGTCAGGTTGGCGCGGGCGAAATCGAGCGCCTTGTCCTGCAGCGGCTTGTCGGCCAGCGGCTGCGAATCGGCGAATGCCGCATTGACGAGGTTGACCGAATCGCCGCGGTCCTTGTTGAAGCCGAGCGCCTCGCGGACCAGATCGTTCAGCTGCGCCATTTCCTGCGGACTGTACGGCACATAGGTCGCCTGGCCGTTCTTGTCGCGACCGGGCTTGTAGTTGACGACGACCGCCGCCGACAGCCGCTTGACGTTGCCGACCGGCTGCTTGACGTGCTGGATCGTCTTGTCGAGTTCGTAATTGGTCGTGGCGTTCTTGCTGGAGTTCGAATTGCCCGTGCTCGTCGCGGCGACATCCGACGCCAGCGGCACGCTGATCGGCGCGACCGCCGCGCCAGGCGGCTGGTTCGACAATGCGCCGGGGACGCCGCCGACGGTGTCGGTGACATTGCGCCCTTCCTGCTCGGCGGTCTGCTGGCTGCGGATCGCCGCGGCATTCGGCGGACTGTTCGGCTTGTAGGTTTCGCTGGTCTGCTCGACCTCGGAAAAATCGACCTGCGCGGTCACCTCGGCACGGACGTTCTCCTTGCCGACGATCGACGCGAGGATTGCCTGGATGCGTTCGACGTAGTTCTTCTCGATCTGCTGCACGTAGACGAGCTGACGCGCATCGAGGTTGGGCTGGCTCATGTCCTGCGGCCGCGACAGCAGGTCGCCGTTCTGGTCGACGACGGTGACGTTCTTCGCCGGTAGGTCGGGAATGCTCGCAGATACCAGATTGACGACGCCGGCGACCTGGCCGCTGTCGAGCGAACGCCCCGGTTGCAGGGTCAGCAGCACCGACGCGGTCGGTTTCTGCTGGTCGCGCAGGAAGACGGTCTGTTTCGGGATCGCCAGATGCACGCGTGCCTTTTCTACCACCGAGATCGTCTCGATCGAACGGGACAGCTCGCCCTCGACCGCACGCTGGTAATTGACCTGCTCGGCAAACTGCGACACGCCGAACTTCTGGTTGTCCATGATCTCGAAGCCGGCGTTGCCGGCCCGCGGCAGCCCCTGGCCAGCGAGCTTGAGACGCGTGTCGTAGATCTTGTCGCCGGGAACCGAGATCGTGCCGCCCGCATCGAGCTTGTACGGCACGTTCATCTGCTGCAGCGCCTGCACGATGGCGCCGCCGTCCTTGTCGGGAATATTCGTGTAGAGGATGCGGTAACTGGGGGCGCTGCCCAGCAGCCAGACGCCGACCGCCGCCGCGATCAGCACGGCTGCGCCGATCATCATGCCGAGCTTGCGGCCGTTCGGGATGGCGTCAAAGCGCTGACGCCACGCTGCGGCCCCCTGCCCAATTCCGCGATTGCCGCTGGTCGCGCCCGCTTCAGCCATAGAAAATCAAACTAGGATAGTTGGAATCATCAACACGCCATTCTAACTGTTTTCAACCTAGCACAGTAAGCCAGCACCGAAGCGCATCATACCTGCATGTTCATCACTTCCTGATACGCCGAAACCAGCTTGTTGCGGACCTGCACCATCGCCTGGAAGCTCAGGCTGGCCTTCTGCAACGACACCATCACGTCCTGCAGATCGGCTTCGGGCGCGCCCGACTGGAAGTCGGCCTGCTGTGCCTGTGCCGACTGCTGCATCTGGCTGACCTGGTCGAGCGAGGACTTGAGCAGGCCGGCAAAATCGGCGCCACCGCTCGCCTCTGCAGCAGGCGTGCTCTGGCCCGCCGCCTTGGCCGACATCGCCTGCAGCTGTCCGAGTAGTTGGTCGATGCCTTGAACGCTCATCGCAGTATTCCGGTTCGTTAATTCAGATCAGGTACAAGCAAGATATGCGCCAGCACGCTATTCCGGCAGCGCATCGCCGGCTTCGCGATACTGTTGCAGCTTGTAGCGCAGCGTGCGCTCGCTCATGCCGAGCCGCTCAGCCGCCAGTTTGCGGACGCCGGCCACGGCTTTCAGCGTCTCCAGAATATGCTGCTTTTCCAGCTCGCGCAGGTCGGCCGGCCGGGCGGCCTGCGCCTGTGGCGGGACCGCAGCGGCAAAGTCTGCCTGTGCGGGCGGCAAATACAGGTGTCCGGCGGCAATTTCATCTCCGGGCGCCAGGATCAGCGCCCGCTGCACGACGTTGTCGAGTTCGCGGATATTGCCATCCCAGCGATGCGCACGCAGTGCAGCGACGGCATCCGGCGCCAGCGCCGGGCACCGGCGCTGCTGCCGCCCGGCGTGGCGCGCAAGCAGCGCACGCGCCAGTGGCAGAATGTCGTCCGGCCGCTCGCGCAGCGCCGGCAGATGCAGCGGAAACACGTTGAGCCGGTAATAGAGGTCCTCGCGGAAGCGGCCATTGGCCACCTCGGCCTGCGGATCGCGGTTCGACGTCGCCAGCACCCGGATATCGACGCCGATCGGCCTGAGGCCGCCGACCCGCTCGACCTCGCGCTCCTGCAGTACGCGCAGCAGCTTGGCCTGTAGCGGCAGCGGCATCTCGGTGATCTCGTCGAGCAGCAAGGTGCCGGTGTTGGCCTGCTCGAACTTGCCGATATGCTGGCTGGCCGCGCCGGTAAACGCGCCCTTCTCGTGGCCGAACAGCGTCGATTCGAGCAACTGCTCCGGAATCGCCGCACAATTGATCGCGACAAAGGGTTTGCTTGCGCGCGGGCTGTGGTCGTGCAGGAAGCGCGCCAGCACCTCCTTGCCGGTGCCCGACTCGCCGGTGACCAGCACCGACGCATCGGACTGCGCGACGCGCTCGGCCACGTCGAGAATCCGCCGCATCGCCGGATCCTCGGCGATCACCACCTCGTCGGCACCGCCGGGCAGCAGGTACTTGGCGACCTCCTGCAGCAGCAGGTCCGGCTCGAAGGGTTTGGGCAGGTAATGGCAGGCGCCGGCATGCAGCGCGGCGACGGCGCGATCGACGACGCCGTAGGCGGTCATCAGCAGCACCGGCAGCCACGGGTAGCGGGTCTTCACCTCGCGCAGCAAGCTCTCGCCGTCCATCGGCTGCATCTGTACGTCCGACAGCACCAGGCCGACGCGTCGCCCCGACAACAGCAGAGCCAGCGCCTCACTGCCGTCGCCGGCGGTCAGCACCGCGTGCCCGCCGAGTTCGAGCGTATCGCACAGCGCCTCGCGCAGCGCTTCGTCGTCCTCAACCACCAGTATCGGTAATGCCACGGTCACTCTCCGTCAATCCGCTAGCGCGGCAATGCCAGTCTGGCCTGCAAACGCTCGGGAATGCGGGCCAGCGGCAGAATTTCGTCGACCCCGCCGAGCGCGATCGCTTCCTTCGGCATGCCGAACACGGTCGCACTGGCTTCGTCCTGGGCAAAATTGTACGCGCCGGCATCGCGCATCGCCCGCATGCCGGTTGCGCCGTCCTTGCCCATGCCGGTCAGCATCACGCCCAGCGCACGTGCCCCGACCAGTTCTGCGACCGACTGGAACAGCACCTCGACCGACGGCCGGTGACGGTTGACCGCGTCGGCCTGCGACAGCGCGCAGCACAGGCGCCCCCCCAGGCGCGCCAGCAGCAGATGGGAGTGGCCCGGTGCCAGATAGGCATGGCCCGGCAGCAGCACGTCGCCGTGCTCGGCCTCCCGGACCGTGAGCGCACACAAACCATCGAGCCGGCGCGCGAACGAGCCGGTGAACATCGCCGGCATGTGCTGGACGATGACGATCGGCGGCAGGGTCGCCGGCAACGGAACGAGCAGCGCCTTCAGCGCCTCGGTGCCGCCGGTCGACGCACCGACGGCGATCACGCGCCCGTCGGCATTGGCATTACGGACTGTCAGGGGAACGGTGTGCATCGGATCGAACGACGCCGGATCGCGAGGATCTAGGCGGTGACGGGAAGCGGATTGAGCGAATAATACGCGATCGCCTCGTTCCCGCTACCCGGGAATATCAACTGCTCGCACAGCGCCTGCACCAGCGCCAGGCCGGTACCGGGCTGACCGGCCGTGCGCGGCCGGTCGAATCCGGTACCGCTGTCGCGGACCCGGACGCGCAGCACGTCCCGCCCGTCAGCACGCAAACCCGCAAGCTCGATGTCGATACTCCCCGACTCGAGTGCGGCCAGCCCCGCCTGACGGGCCGCCAGATAGCGCTCCATGCCGTCGGCTTGCTGCTTGAGCGCCGGATCGAGGTGCAACAGGCCGTGATCGAGCGCGTTGGCGAAGAGCTCGCTCAGCATCAGGAAAACATCGGACTGGTGCGCGGCGAGCGCGTCGATTTCGTTCACGAACGACATCATGAACGGCACGGTATTGATGTACTTGAGTTCGGCCGCGCCGAGCTGCAGGCCGTAGCGCCAAGCCAGCTCGGCATTCCCCAGGAAAGCGGCCAGATCAAATGACGCCCCCCCGGCAGGCTCCACGGTCTTGCGCAGGCGGGCGCCGAAGTGCGCGAGCACCAGCGAGATGTCGTCGTGATGGGCGGCGCCGGCCATATGGCCTTCCAGCGCCCCCTGCAGCGCGCCCAGGCGCGCAGGCACCGGCTGTTGCAATACCTCAAGCAGTCGGTCGATACCGAAGGACTGGCCGTCGCCCCGGCGCGCCTCGGTCAGGCCGTCGGAATAGACCACGACCGATCCGGGAGCGGCAAAGTAATAGCGCTCGGTTCTGACGTCGATATCCTGCGTCGGCGTAATGCCCAGCGGCAGGTGGCGGGAACGCCAGCGATGACAGACCTGGCCGTCGTCGCCAGCCGCCAGCACAGTCGGCATGCCGCCATTCCAGACTTCGACGCAGCCCCCCGCTTCGTCAATCGCGATCAGCACCACGGCGACAAAACGCCCGACCGGCAACACCTGGCGGACCTTCTTGCTCATTTCGATCAGGATGTCGGGAATCGCATAGCCCTTCTCGGTCATGCTGTAGAAGGGTTGCGTCAGCGGCAGCACATTGAGCGCAGCGGTCAGGCCGTGACCGATGCCGTCGGCCAGCATCAGATGCAGCACCTGGCCGGGCGTGCGCGCGGCGGCGATCATGTCGCCGGACAGGCTCTCGGCCGGCGACAGCCAGTACTCGAGCTGTGCGTCGGACAGCCGCTCCGCGTTGACCATCTGCTCCATCAGATGCTGGACGACGCGCTTTTCCTCCTCGGCCCTGGCGTAATAGTCCGCCAGCTTGGCCGATTGCTCGCGCACCTTGCGGTTGAGCTCGAGCGTACGCTGGAAAGCCTTCAGCTTGGCCTCGAGCACCCGCAGGTTGACCGGCTTGTTGATGTAGTCGTCGGCGCCCTGCTCGATCGCCTCGGCCAGCCTGCTTTCTTCGCCAATGCCGGTCACGAACACGATGGGCACCCAGGTTTCGCCTGCCTCGGACTTGATCGTCGCCGCAGCTTCCGGCCCCGAGACAACCGGCATCATCATGTCCATCAACACGAGATCCGGCCTGGCCTCGCGCCAGACGCGGATCGCCTCGCCGCCGTCGCGCGCCGGAATGGCCACGTGGCCCAGCGCCTCGACAAACCGCGAGATCAACAGCAGGACGGCTTCGGTGTCGTCGACGACGAGAATGCGCATTCAGCGGGTGTTAGCGGATCGTGAAAATCTTGCCGAAACAGGCGATCTCGAGCACCTGCTTGACGGTGTCGCGGCAATTGACCAGCGCCAGGCTTTTGTTGACCGCGCCGATTTTTTCCTTCAGCAACAGCAGCATGCCCAGCGCCGAGCTATCGAGGTAATTGACGTTCTGAAAATCGACCAGCACTTCCTTGACCGCGGGATCGGCAATCAGCGTCTCGCACACCTGGCGAAACTCGCGGTGCGCACTGAAATCGAACTGACCCGAGAGTACGACCCGGCCCACCTGCCCTTCGACCTGAACGGTTGGCGACATATTTCCCATAACCTTGTCTTGAAAATAAAACAGCGGAAGCACGCCCCACCCTACCGGACGGCGCTACCAGCATCAAACATTAGAGGCGTCGTTCAGAACTGGCAACCGCACGGTGAATTCCGTGCCTTCGCCCAACACCGAACGCACCGAAACATCGCCACCGAAGCCTTCGATCATGCTGCGGACGATCGCCAGCCCCAGACCTGTACCGTCCTTGCGGGTCGTGTAGAAAGGCTCGAACAGACGCTCCAGCGCCTCCGGCGCCACACCGCAGCCCTGATCCCGTACCACCATTGTAGCGAAACACTCGTCAAAGGACACAGAAAGCACTATGCAAGCATAATCGTCACTCGCCTGCATCGCATTTTCCAGCAAGTTCAACATCACGCCGAGCAACTCCTTGCGATCGGCAAGGATCTGGACCGCGCGGTTTGCCGGCGAGAAATCGATTTGAATATGCCGGGCCTCGAGTTGCGGCTCGATCGTCTGCACCGCTTCGAGCAGGCATTCGTCGAGACCGACCGGCGCCATTGCAAGCGCATGCCCGCGGACGAAATGCAGCATGCCCTGGATCAGCGCTTCCAGATGGCGCAGCCGCGCCAGCGCCTTGTCGGCAAAGCGGCGCCTGTCGTTGTCGGCCAGCTGCGGCCGGGCCAGGTGACCGGCGTAGAGCAAGGCCGTCGCCAAGGGGGTGCGCAGCTGATGCGCCAGCCCGGCGGCCATTTCGCCCATGGCCGCCAGCCGCTTGTGCTGCGCCAGCGATTGCTCGAGCGCCCAGGTTTCGGTCAGGTCCTGGACCAGCAGGATCTGGCACGCCTCTTCGGGCACGCTGGTACTGTCGATGCGCAGGCGCCTCAGACCCCGACCACTCGGGTAGAGCCACAGGCCGCCGTCATCGAGCTCGCCATGCGCCTCCCGGAATACCTGCCAGTCCTGCCCTTCGGCCAGCGGCGCGAGCAGTTCACGCGCAGCGGCATTCAGCATCGTGACACTGCCCCGCGCGTCCAGTTCGACCACGCCGCCGGGCAGACGATCCATCAGAATCGCCAACCGCCGCGACAGTGCCGCCTTCTCGTCCAGCTCACGCCGCAAGTGACCGTTGGCGATTTCAAGTTGCGCGGTGAGCGACACGACCTGCTGACGCAGATCGGCGTAAGCATTGGTCAACTGTGCCGACGCTTCGGTAAACAGCGAAAAGGCGGCCTCCAGCTCACGCGGGTCTATGTTGTTTCCAGGTTCTGCCACGTCACCCATCCTTGTTGCCGGCGTATTTTTAAATTATAAATGGCCTGCAAAGCCGCATTCTGCCTTGTTTATCAGCAAACCCTAAGGTTTTGGTCGTTTCTGCCGATATAGTGGTCCAGCAAATGCGCCGGCGCAGTGGCCGCGGCCGTTGAATACGGATAAATACTTACATCCGACGGCAGAAATATCAGTTAACCAGGAGTCCCCGCCGTGTCCGACCTTCTGAAGAAAATCGATGCCAGAACCAAGCTTGCAGGCACGAACAAGCTGGAGATCCTGCTGTTCACGCTCGGGGTCGATTCGCGCACCGGTCGCCGCGAGAACTTCGGCATCAACGTGTTCAAGGTGCGCGAGGTGATGCGCACCCCCGAAATCACCCAGGCACCGGATATGCCGCCTTCGGTCGAAGGCATGGTGAGCTTGCGCGGATCGCTGGTCCCGGTGATCGATCTGGCCAAGTATGCCGGGATCAATACCGGCAGCAAACCGGAGATCATGATCGTCTCCGAGTACAACGGCCAGACGCAGGGCTTCCTGGTCGAGGCCGTCGATACCATCCTGCGCCTGGACTGGTCGCTGATGCGCGTGCCGCCGGACATGCTCACGGTGCAGATGGGCGGCCTCGTGACCGCGGTCACCGAACTCGACAGCGGCAAGCTCGTGATGATGCTCGACGTCGAGAAGGTGCTCGCCGAAACCACGCAGACCGATCAGGCGATCGACGTCGGCGTCGTGGTCCGGGACCAGAAATTCGGTGAAATGACGGTGTTCTTCGCCGACGACTCGGTCGTCGCCCGCCGCCAGATCGAAATGACGCTCGACGCGATGGGCATCCGCCATCAGCAGTCGATCAACGGCAAGCGGGCCTGGGACGAGCTGCAGCGCATCGCCAAGTCGGCGGAAATCCGCGGCAAGCCCATGCGCGAAATGGTCCAGCTCATCCTCACCGACGTGGAAATGCCGGAAATGGACGGCTACATGCTGACCCGCATGATCAAGAGCGACCCGCGCTTCGCCGGCATCCCGGTCATCATGCATTCGTCGCTGTCGGGCAACTCCAACCAGAAGCTCGGCCAGTCGGTCGGCGTCGACGGCTACGTGCCCAAGTTCGAACCGCACAAGCTGTCCGAGCTCGTTGCCCACCACCTTCTGAGCGCCTGAGCCGTGCCACTATCTGATCGGAGCCTACCGTGAGCCTCACACCGATGAATCTGCTCGACGACGTCGACGCCCGCACCAAACTCGCCGGCTCGAACAAGATGGAAATCCTGCTGTTCTCGCTCGGTACGCGCGAGACCTTCGGGATCAACGTCTTCAAGGTTCGCGAAGTATCGCAGACCCCGAAGATCACCAAGACCCCGAACATGCCGTTCGGCGTCGAAGGCGTGATCTCGCTTCGCGGCAACATCATTCCGGTGATCTCGCTGTCGAAGTTCGTCGCCACCCAGGATCGGCCGACCGGCGATGCCAACGCGACGATGATCGTCACCGAGTTCTCCAAACACACCCAGGCCTTCCTGGTCCACGAAGTCGACCGCATCATCCGCGTCGACTGGGACAAGGTCCGCGCACCGGAAAACATGCTCGCCGGCAACCAGGCGCTGATCACCGCGATCACCGAGCTGCCCGACGGCAAGCTGGTATCGGTGCTCGATGTCGAGCAGATTCTCGCCAGCGTGATCGGCGAGCCGGCGATCCCTGAGCTACAGCAGGTCGGCCTCGATCACGACCAGTTCCTGTTCTTCGTCGACGACTCGGTCGTGGCCCGCCGCGAAATCGTCGGCGTACTCGACAAGATTCGCGTCAAGTACCATCAGGCCAACAACGGCAAGGAGGCCTGGGACAAGCTCGGCGCACTGGCGAGCCGTGCCAGCCATGACGGCGAACCGCTGTCGCAGAAGCTGCGCCTGATCCTGGTCGACGCCGAGATGCCCGAAATGGACGGCTATGTGCTGACCAAGCACATCAAGTCCGACCGCCGCTTCGACGGAATTCCGGTCGTTATGCATTCGTCGCTATCATCGAACGCCAACCGTGCCATGGGCACGAGCGTCGGTGTAGACGCCTATGTCGCTAAATTCGACCCGATCGTGCTGGCCGATACGCTGGCGCCGCTGCTGACGGCCTGACAGGCCCGCAGCGCTCGGGCCCGCATCCATGAGTGAGTACACGCCATATGTCCGATAACAATCTGCGTTTCCTGGTGGTCGACGACTTCTCCACCATGCGCCGCATTGTCCGCAACCTGCTGAAAGAACTGGGCTTTGCCAATGTCGAAGAGGCTGAGGATGGCCAGATCGCGCTGCAGAAGCTCAAGAACGCGCCCTACGACTTCGTCGTGACCGACTGGAACATGCCGAACATGACCGGCATCGACCTGCTCCGCGCCGTTCGCACCGACCCGCAGCTGAAACACCTGCCGGTGCTGATGGTGACCGCCGAGGCCAAGAAGGAAAACATCATCGAGGCCGCCACCGCAGGGGCATCGGGCTACATCGTCAAGCCGTTTACCGCGGCCACGCTCGACGAAAAGCTCAAGAAAATCTTCGCCAATCTCAACAAGTAAGTCGCTCAGGCGCCTTTCGAGTACACGCATTCAGGAGTCCGACGTGAGCGAGCTCGCCAATAACAACGCAGACAACGCAGAACTTGAAGCCCTTTTCGACAGCATTGCGCAGTCGAACTGGAGCGAGCCGGCCAGCCAGCCAGCGCCGGCGGCCGTGCCGGCCGCAGCACCGGTGGTCGCCCCCGCGGGCGACGATGCCATCGCCGAACCGGCCAAGGCCATGTTCTCGCACATCGGCCAACTGACCCGAAAGCTGCACGATACGCTGCGCGAACTGGGTCTGGACAAATCGCTGGAGAAGGCCGCGTCGCAGATCCCGAACGCGCGCGACCGCCTCTCCTACATCGCGACGATGACCGAACAGGCAGCCGAGCGCACGCTCAATGCGCTCGACGCCGCCAAGCCGCTGCAGGACAGGATCGCCAACGACGCGCAGTCGCTCGCCGGCGAATGGGACCGCCTACTCGCCAAACAGCTGTCCGTCGACGAATTCAAGGCGCTAGTCCAGCGTACCCGCCAGCATTTGACGCAGACCGGCAGCGATTCCGAGCAGGTCAGCGCCCAGATGCTCGACATCATGATGGCGCAGGATTTCCAGGACCTCACCGGCCAGGTCATCAAGAAGGTGCTCGATATGGCCAAGGATATGGAAGCCCAGTTGCTGGACTTCCTGGTGATGTTCTCGCAGCAACAGGGCAAGCTCGAAGAAAGCGGCTTGCTCAACGGCCCGGTCATCAACAGCGACGGCCGGACCGACGTCGTCACCAATCAGCAGCAAGTCGACGACCTGCTCGAAAGTCTTGGCTTCTGAGCCGCCACTCTTTACGGGAGCGCCCAAATGAACGATTTTGCCGGCATGGACGACCTGCTGCAGGACTTCATCACCGAGTCCTCCGAACTGATTTCGGAAGTCGACAACAAGCTGGTCGAGCTCGAGAAGCGGCCGGATGACCGCCATCTGCTCAACGACATCTTCCGCGGTTTCCACACCATCAAGGGTGGCGCGGGCTTTCTCAATGTCGACGCGATGGTCAGCCTGTGCCACCGCACCGAGAACCTGTTCGACAAACTGCGCAACGGCGAGATGACGCTGTCGCCCGAGTACCTCGACGTGATCCTCGCCGCCACCGGCGAAGTCCGCGAGATGTTCGGCGCGATGGCCCAGGGCCGGATGCCGCAGCCGGTGGCCCCGAGCCTGCTCGAAGCACTCGATGCCGTGCTGCGCGGCGAACGGCCTGGCGATGCCCATGCAGCCCCGGCCACTCCGGTGGCCGCACCGGCCCCCGTCGCGGTCGCCAACCCGGCCGGCGGCGAGCCGGACTGGCAGCACCTGTACGACGCCTTGCTCGGCAACGAGCCGGCCGCCAAGCCGGCGCCGCAGGCGGCACAGGTCATTGCCGAACCGGAAGTCATGCTCAACGAGCCGGCCCCGCGCCTGCCCGTCAAGTCGGCCAACCTCAGCGCCGCGGCCGGTACGCAGGAAACGACGATACGCATCGACACGCACCGGCTCGACCAGGTGCTCAATCTGTCGGGCGAAATCGGCCTGACCAAGAACAGGCTGACGACGCTGCGCAGCGACGTCGTGTCCGGCAAGATCGACGGCACAACGCTGAAGGCACTCGACGAAGCGATCAGCCAGCTCGACCTGCTGGTCGGCGACCTGCAGAACGCGGTGATGAAAACGCGGATGCAGCCGATCGGCCGCCAGTTCCAGAAGTACCCGCGTCTGGCGCGCGACCTGGCCCGGCAGCTCGGCAAGGACGTCGAGCTCGTGATCAGCGGCGAGGAAACCGAACTCGACAAGACCATGCTCGAGGACCTGAACGACCCGCTGGTTCACCTTGTCCGCAACGCGGTCGACCATGGCGTCGAAACCATCGAGGAGCGTCTGGCCGTCGGCAAGCCGGCCAAGGCCATCGTCCAGCTGAGCGCAACCCAGGTCGGCGACCACATCCTGATCGAGATCACCGACGACGGCCACGGCATGCGCCCGGACGTGATCCGCAAGAAGGCCATCGACAAGGGACTGATCGACGCCGAAATGGCGAACAGCCTCGACGACAAGCAGAGCCTGCAACTGATCTTCCTGCCTGGCTTCTCGACCAAGGACCAGATTTCCAGCGTGTCCGGCCGCGGCGTCGGCATGGACGTGGTCAAGACCAATATCCAGAAGCTCAATGGCCGCATCGACATCCAGTCCATCGTCGGCGAAGGCACGCGCTTCTCGATTTCGCTGCCGCTGACGCTGGCGATCCTGCCGGTTCTCGTCGTGCGCGTCTGTGAACAGGCCTTCGCGGTGCCGCTGGCGATGGTCCGCGAGATCATCCCGATCGACAACCGCTCGATCCAGGAGGTCTCCGGCCGTGCGACCATCGTCGTCCGCGACGAGATCTTGCCGGTCAAGTCGCTCGCCGGCCTGCTCGGCTGGCAGGAAACGCAGGTGCCGCATTTCGGCGTGCTGATGCAAAGTGCCGAGCATTCGTTCATCCTCGCCGTCGACAGCTTCATCGGCCGCGACGACGTGGTGATCAAGCCGTTGCAGAATATCCGGCCGCTCGGCGTCGCCGGCGCGACGCTGTCCGGCGACGGCTCCGTCGTGCTGGTGCTCGACATGGAAGACCTGCTTTCCGCCCCGTCGGCGGATACCGCGGCGCGCAGCGCCGAGCGCTGGCTCGCCACCGCATGATGGAACGATAAAATCAGCTTCCGCTGATACAATGGCCGCCAACGCCGCAGCAAGTGGACACGATAGATGACACAAGATCACGCTTTTATTGGCCGCCAACCGATACTCAACCGGCAACAGCAGATCATCGGATACGAGCTGCTGTTCCGTTTGAACAAGGAAGCCCAGAGCGCCGAATTCACCAGCGACATGCAGGCCAGCACCAATGTGCTGGTCAACACGCTGACCAATATGGGCACCGACTGGCTGGTGGGCGGCAAGCTCGCCTTCATCAACGTGGCCGAATCGATGCTCGAGAGCAATTTTCTCGAGCTGCTGCAGCCGCAGCGCGTCGTGCTCGAGGTCGTCGAGTCGACCCAGCCGACGCCGGCGCTGCTGCAGCGGCTGCAGATGCTGCGTGCGCAAGGCTTCGGCGTGGCGCTGGATGATTTCGTGCTGACGCAGGACAGCATGCATTTCGTCGAGCACGCCAACTACATCAAGCTCGACATCCAGATGCTCGGCATGCCGCAGGTGCCGGCGCTGTCGCGCGAGTTGCGCAAGTATCCGGCGCTGCAGGTCGCCGAGAAGGTCGAGACCAAGGCCGAGTTCAAGCAGTGCCTCGAGATCGGTTTCGACTGCTTCCAGGGCTATTACTTCGCTCGCCCGGAGACCCTGTCGGCCAAGGTCATCCACCCGAGCTACGCCAACATCCTCAACCTGCTGAACATGTTGCGCAACAATGCGGAAATCCGCGACATCGAGAATGCGCTCAAGAGCGACGTCGCGCTGTCGTTCAAGCTGCTGCGCTACATCAATTCGGCCGGTTTCGGCCTGTCGTGCGAGATCCAGTCGTTCCGCCACGCGGTCACCATTCTCGGCTACCAGAAGCTCTACCGCTGGCTGACGCTGCTGCTGGTCACCGCAGCCGCGGAGAGCGGCTCGCCGCCGGCGCTGCTGAAAACCGCCGTCACCCGCGGCCGGATGGTCGAGCTGCTCGGCAGCCACTACCTCGATGGTCAGGAAAGGGACAACCTGTTCATCGTCGGCATGTTCTCGCTGCTCGACGTGCTGCTCGACATGCCGATGGAAAAGGTGCTCGAGACGCTGATCCTACCGGAGAACATCTGCGATGCGCTGATCAACCGCAGCGGCATCTACGGCCCCTTCCTCGAACTGGCCGAAGCCTGCGAAGACCCCGACATGTCCGAGGTGCCGCGGCTGACCGAGCAGCTGCAGATCACCGCCGACGTGCTCAACCGCTCGCATATGAGCGCGCTGAGCTGGGTCGAGGAACTGGACCTGTAATCCGCGTCAGCCATCGCCGGCATGAAAAAAGCCCGTCACAGACGGGCTTTTTTCATGCCTGGCAACCGGCCTCAGCGATCGTCCAGCTTGTCGACGCGCCAGCCCTGGCCGCGGCTCTCGATCACGGCGACGAATTCGCGCTTGCCCTGTTCGGCGATCAGGCCGGCAAAGTCCGGATAGCTGGCCTGGATATCGGGATCGCTCTGCCACTGGGCCGGCGAGATGACCTTGTAGGTGAAACGCACCTGATGACGGCGGAAGTCGCTGCGCTCTTCCTCGGCCTTGTCCTCGACGATCTTGTCGACCTCGAGCGTCCCGCTGCAGAAGCCCGGGCCGGCCGGATCCGCAAGACCGGTGTAGGCATCGCGTCCGGCGTCGGTCGGCTCGAACTCGACCTTGCCGCCATCGGCCGGTACCGCCTTGATCAGGCCGACCTTGACCAGCGCGGCAAGCTGCTTGCCGTTCGATTCCTTCGCATAGTCCTTGGACACCGGCTCGGCAAAACGCACCGGCATCGGAATGCAGCTGCGCTCGGCGGTGTGCAGCTCGTTGTTGAGCGCACTGACGATCTCGGCCTGATCGACTTCGAGCGACGCGGCGTCGCCGTCTCCGCCCTTGCCGCATGCACTCAATCCCGCTGCCATCAACAGCACCAGACCGGTCCGCTTCAAATATCGCATTGGCTATCGTTCCTCTCTCTGCCGCCTGCCGCTTACGGCCGGCGCGTGTTACACAATGTAAGGGAATGATACAGACAAACCACCACCATGCGAATTGTCCTGCCGCAATGAAGCGTCGGTATCGCGCAGGGTCACATCGCCGAGGTACGCGCCAGCGCAGCGATCAGGTCCGATTGCGCGACCATGCCGGCCAGCCGGCCATCGTCGTCGACGACCGGCAGCCGGTGCAGCCCGCGGTCGGCCATCAGCGGAATCAGTTCGGTCACCGCGGTCGCGATAGTCACCGTTACCACCTGCCGGCTCATCAGCACGTCGACCGACAGCGCCGGATCGTGCTGATGCGGCAAGCGCCCTTGCGGATCGGTCTCGATCGCCTTGAGGAAATCGACCACCGAGACGACGCCGGCCACCCTGCCCGCCGGATCGACCACCGGCACGGCGCCGATGCGGTGGCGGCGCAAGCGGGCCCACGCATCAGCGGCCGGCGCGCCGAGCGCGACGGTGACGACATCGCGCGACATCAGCTGGCCGCAGCGCAGTTCGGCCAGCGCCCGCGACGTGGCATGGCGTTCGGCCCGCTGGACGATGTCGCTGAGTTCCTGCGTACTGACGTCGACCACCTCGCCGCGCTCGTGCATCGCCGCGGCGAGATCCTCCTCGCGGATGCCGATGCGCGCAGTCGGCAACGGATCACGCGTCCGGTGGGGGTTCTCGTGAGTACCGGCCAGCGGGTAACGCCGCCCGCGCACGCTGTTGTTGGCGATCAGCGCCACACCGAGCAGGATCAGCGCATTGAGCAGCACGGGCATCCAGACAAAGCCGAAGCCCAGGTGCACGACCGCGTCGCCGCCGAGCACCGCCGTCAGCGCGGTCGCGCCGCCGGGTGGATGCAGGCAACGCAGGTAGAGCATCGCGGCGATCGACAGCGCCACGGCCACCGCGGCAACGAATTCGATCGGCAGCCAGCTCCCCAGCCAGCGCAGCGATGCAACGCCGACCAGCGCCGACACCATCTGCCCGCCGAGCAAGGCCCAGGGCTGGCCGACGGGGCTGTTCGGCATCGCGAAGATGATCACCGACGCGGCGCCCATCGACGCGACCAGCCAGGGCAGCAAGGCGGGGCCGGCCGCCACGTGCGTGACCAGGCCGCAGATCAGGATCGCCAGCAAGGCAAAGCCGGCGGCGCGCCAGCGCTCGGCATGGCCGATCGGCGGTGGCGGCGGAACAAAGCGGCGCAGGCGGCGGGGCCAGCGTGCGGGGTCGATCAGCGTTCTCATGTCTGCATTCGGGGAAAAGGGTTACGACGACAGCCAGCGGTCGATCAGCGCCGCGGTCTGCTGCCAGGCCACGTCGGCCATCAGCGCATGGCCGCCGGAAACGAAATGCGGTGCCACCCGCCAGTGGGCGGCGGTCAGCTCGACGTCGTGGCGCGAGATCAGCCGATCGTCGTCACAGCCGATGACCAGGCAGCGCTGTGCCGGCGCGGCGCGCCACAAGCGCCAGGGCCTGGGCAGCATCAGCTCGGCCAGCGCCCGTGCCGACTCGGCTTGCACCAGTTCGGCAAAACGGCGCAGCTCGGCCACCTCGGCGCCGTCCGAAAACAGCAGTTCGCGCACGCCGTGCAGGTCGAGTTCATGGTGCGACCAGCGTCCGAGCCCGAGCAGCAGGCGCGGCGACGCCAGGCCCATGTGCGCCAGCGACCCCGCCACGCCGTAGGGCGGCACGCTGGCGAGCAGCGCCAGCCCCGGCAAGGCCGTCCGCTCGGCGACCTCCTGCGCCAGCCAGCCGCCGAGCGAATGGCCGATCAGCACCGGCGGAGCCGGCAGCGTGGCGATCGCCGCGATGATGTCCGAGACATAGTCGTCGAGGCCGAAACGATCGAGCCCGGCACGATCGCGGCTGCCGTGTCCGGGCAGATCCAGCGCGTAGCAATCGTAGCCCCGGGCCGCAAACCACGGCAGGAAACGGCTCTGCCAGCACCACGCGCCGACGTAGGCGCCATGAATGAACAGCAGCGGCGGCGCAGCGCGACGCAGCGTCGCCGGCGGGACATGCAGGAGCGGAGAGGTCATCCGCACCATTTTGCCAGATCGTGCCGGCCGGACGCATCCCGCCCGGGCCGATGCCGCTGCGGCGCTTGGTTACAGCCGGCGCTTGCCGTTCAGCGCTTGCGCCGCTTGCCGCGGGCGTTCCTGAACCGGTCGGTGACCTTGTCCTCGTAACGCTCGCGGAAGACGAAGTGGCTCTCCAGCCACATCACGTTGATGATGCCGAAGGCCAGCGCCGCGGCCAGGCCCAGTATCCAGGCGAAATACCACATGCTCCGGTCTCCTCAGTAGCTCGTATGGGTTTCTTTGCGGATCCGGTCGATGGTGACCGTGCCGCGCATCACCCGGTAAACCCAGGTGGTGTAGATCGAGATCAGCGGCAGGAAGATGATGACCACGCCGAGCATGATCGCCAGCGTCTTCTGGCTCGATACCGAATCCCATACCGTCAGGCTGGAATTGATGTCGAGCGACGACGGCAGCACGAACGGGAACAGCGCAATCCCCGCGGTCAGGATGATGCCGATGATCGCCAGCCCGCTGGCGAGAAAGGCCGGCCAGCGCCAGCGCAGCGCACCGGCCAGCGCCGCCAGCAAGGCACCGCCGATGCCGGCGACCGGTGCCAGCCACGCCAGCGGCCAGTTGCGGTAGTTCGTCAGCCAGCCGCCCTCGCCCACCTGCACCGACTTCGACAGTGGCGTGACGACACCGTTGACGTCGCCGATCGCGGCAATGTGCAGCCCGGCCAGTTGATTGACCCAGACGCCCCCGAACGCAAACAGCAGCGCCGTGATCAGCCCGAACACGATCACGGCAGTGCGCGAACGGCGCTGGACGTCGGCATCGGTGCGCAGGTGCAGGAAGGTCGCGCCGTGCAGCACCAGCATGGCCAGCGACACCACGCCGCAGAACAGCGCAAACGGATTGAGCAGCGCAAGGAAACCGGCACCGTAGCTGACACGCATCGTGTCGTCGAACTGGAACGACAGGCCGACGAACAGGTTGCCGATCGCCACGCCGCACAGCAGCGCCGGCACCAGCCCGCCGACGAACAGCCCCCAGTCCCACGTCGTGCGCCAGCGCGGGTCGGCGACCTTGCTGCGGTAGTCGAAACCGACGGGCCGCAGGAACAGCGCGAACAGCAGCAGCATGAAGGCGATGTAGAACACCGAGAATGCCGCCGCGTAGACCAGCGGCCACGCAGCGAAGATCGCCCCCCGGCGGTGATCAGCCAGGTCTGGTTGCCTTCCCACGTCGGCCCGATCGCATTGATCGCCACGCGCCGCTCCTCGTCGGTCTTGCCGACGAAGGGCAGCAGGGCCGCGGCGCCGAGGTCGAAGCCGCCGGTCAGCGCAAAGCCGATCAGCAAGGCGCCGTTCAGCCCCCACCAGATCAGCTTGAGCATTTCATAATCGATCATCGTGCTCTCCTCAGGCCGATTGCGGCTGTGCGCTGGTTTCGCGGAAATAACGCCCGGTATGCAGGCTCGACGGGCCGAGGCGGATGTACTTGAGCATCAGGTACATCTCGACGGCGAACAGCAGCGAATAGATACCCATCAGGCCGATCAGGCTGAAGTGCAGCTGGCTCGCGTCGAGCGCCGATGCCGACAGCCGTGTCGGCAGGATGCCGGAGATCGTCCACGGCTGGCGGCCGTATTCGGCAACGAACCAGCCCGCCTCGATCGCGATCCACGGCAGCGGAATCGACCAGACCGCCAGCCTGAGCAGCCAGCGCTGCGGTGCCAGGTTGCGGCGTGCCAGGAAGTAGAACGATGCGGCAAAGATGAACAGGAACCAGATGCCGAGGCCGACCATGACGCGGAACGACCAGTACAGCGGCGCGACCTGCGGAATCGTGTCGCTGGCCGCGGCCTTGATCTGCGCATCGGTCGCATCAACGACGTTCGGCGTGTACTTCTTCAGCAGCAGGCCGAATCCGAGATCCTTTTCGTGCGCGGCGAACTGCGCCCTGACCGGTTCGCTCTTGTCGCCGGCCTTCATCTTCTCCAGCGCCGCGTACGCCAGCATGCCGCTGCGGATGCGCGCCTCGTGCTCGATCTTCAGGTCCTTGATCCCGGTCACCTGCTTATCGAGCGAACGCGTCGCGATCAGCCCGAGCGCGTACGGAATCTTCACCTCGTAATGGTTGCGCTCGGCCTCCTGGTCCGGAATCGCGAACAGCGTGAATGCCGCCGGCGCCGGCTGGGTTTCCCATTCGGCCTCGATCGCCGCGAGCTTGACCTTCTGCACCTCGCCCGTGGTGTAGCCCGATTCGTCACCGAGCACCGCCACCGACAGCGTCGACGCCAGGCCGAAACCGGCGGCGATCGCGAACGAGCGCAATGCAAAGCCGGTATCGCGCGCCTTGAGCAGATACCACGC
The DNA here is from genome assembly GCF_001808185.1 of Jeongeupia sp. USM3. Classification (NCBI taxonomy): domain Bacteria; kingdom Pseudomonadati; phylum Pseudomonadota; class Betaproteobacteria; order Neisseriales; family Chitinibacteraceae; genus Jeongeupia; species Jeongeupia sp. USM3. Next base: position 1,198,996 of record NZ_CP017668.1, read on the forward strand.
CGACACGCCGAGCACGAACATCGACGCGGCAACATAACCGGCGGCAACGGTATGGACGAACTTGACCTGCGCGACCGGGTTGAAGAACACCTCGGACAGGCTGGCGAGCTCCATCCGCATCGTCTCGGGGTTGAACACCGCGCCGACCGGATTCTGCATCCAGCCGTTGGCGATCAGGATCCACAGCGCCGACAGGTTCGAGCCCAGCGCGACGAGGAAGGTCACAAACAGGTGCTGGCCTTTCGAGAGCCGGTCCCAGCCGAAGAAGAACAGCCCGACGAAGGTCGATTCGAGGAAAAACGCCATCAGGCCCTCGATCGCCAGCGGCACGCCGAAAATGTCGCCGACATAATGCGAGTAGTACGCCCAGTTGGTGCCGAACTGGAATTCGAGCGTGATCCCGGTGGTCACGCCCATGGCGAAGTTGATGCCGAACAATTTGCCCCAGAAGCGGGTCATGTCCTTGTAGACCTGCTGGCCGGTCATCACGTAGACCGATTCGCAGATCACCAGGATCCACGACAGGCCGAGCGTGAGCGGTACGAACAGAAAATGGAACATCGCGGTCAGGCCGAACTGCAGCCGCGACAGCTCCACCACATCAGCGGCGGGTAGCATTGGTTTCTCCAGGGGCGGTTGAATTGGATTTGTCTGTCCCGGGCTGGCCCAGCAGCTGTTGGCTGATGGCGGCATCGGGCACGGTCATGTTCTTGGCCAGCGGCGCGGAAAACCACAGCGTCCATGCACCGTAGAGCAGCAGGCACTTGATCAGCAACATCGCGGTGATCTCCGCCCACAGCGGCAAGCCGGTTCTTCGCTTCATGTTCATTCCTTGCCGCCCATGCGCAGCCGTTCGGCCATTTCCAGCAGCTTGGTCACCCGGGTGCCGAGCTGCATCAGCTTTCTCAGCGTCTCCGGCGACAGGCGTTGCACCTCGTCGAACCAGCCGGTGGTCATCTCGATCAGATCGTGCATCTCGCGCATGCGCGCCTGCGCATGACGCTCGGTATCGTCCTGCGCGGACTCGAGCAAGGCGTCGCGCAGCAGGGACAGCGTCGGCTCGACCTCGCGGCGGCGCTTCTCCTCCGCCAGCGTGCGGAAGATCTCCCAGACGTCCTTCGGTGTCTCGAAGTACTCGCGCCGGTCTCCGGGCTGATGCAACAGGCGCACGAGACGCCATGCCTGAAGCTCCTTCAGCCCCATGCTGACGTTCGAGCGGGAAAAGCCGAGCGCTTCGCCGATCTCGTCGGCGTTGAGCGGCTTCGATGAGAGAAACAACAAGGCGTAGATCTGCCCGACGGTGCGGTTCACGCCCCAGCGGCTGCCCATCTCGCCGAAATGCGAGACAAAACGTTCGGTCAGTGGCGACATCATTCCAGTGATTCCTGTATTTTCAGAATTTCCTGAAATTATAAAACAAAGTTGATCTCGGACAAGTTCGGAAACGGCAGAAATGAGGGTGTACCGGCGAAAAAAAGCCCTCCACACGGGAGGGCTCGGCAGAGCAGCTGGGCTTACTTGCAGACACCAAGGTCCTGCCACACGCCCCACTGACCAGACTTGGTCGGATCGTCACCCACCGTCCACCACTTGTTCTTGTAGTTGTGGCCGAGGTAGCTGACGGTATTGCCGGGGTTGGCATAGGTCGTACCGGCACTCCAGGCCGCCGCGCAGTTCGACGACGGTGCCGGAGTCGGGGTCGGTGCGGGCGTCGGTGCGGGCGTTGGTGCCGGGGTCGGCACCGGGGTCGGAACCGGCGTTGGTGCCGGAGTCGGAGCAGGCGTCGGAGCAGGCGTCGGAACCGGAGTCGGTGCCGGAGTCGGTGCCGGAGTCGGAGCAGGCGTCGGGCTCGGTACCGCGGAGCCGGCGACATCAATCGCGTAGGTATACGACTTGCCGTCACGCGAATACACACGGTTGGTCGTCGCATTCGTTTCCGGAACGACGGCACCGCTGGCGTTGAGTACGCCGGCAACAATGTAGCGCGATGCGCTGTTGATCGCCTTCGCCAGGTAGTACGGCCAGTTGGCGGCGCGGAACATCTCGGCGCCGGTCACGCTGTCCCAGCTCATCACGGCACTGATCGACTCGAGGTCGCCGCCGTTGGCATCAAACAGGCGCAGCGTCACCTTGGTATCCGAAGCGAGGTCTTGCGACGCGCGAATCTGCCCCAGTTCCTTGTAGGTCGACACCACGGCCGAGAAACGGACGTCGGAGCACGAGTAGAACGCCTCGGCGCTGTCGGAACGCTGCCAGGTGTTGTAGATGATGTGCGCGCCGGTCTTGTTCTTCGGCAGCGGGCAGGTCAGGTGATAGCGCTTGGTGCTGTCCACGGGGGTATTACCCAGTTCGCAGAACTTCTCCAGATCGCTCCACTTCAGCGGCTGCGTCTGGTCCCAGCCATCCTTGGTCACGTAGAACACCCAGTTCTTCGTCGTATGCGGAGCCGGGGCGTTGTAGATGAACTCGAAGTTGCCGTTGCCGTCCGGCGCGATCGGCGTGCTCACCCAGTCGGTACGGGCCAGATTCAGCCCCGCATAGTTCGACTTGCCACCGCCACACAACTGGCCATCCGGCACGAAGGCCTGATGGTTGCCGTTGGGCAACTGGTTCACGCCGTTCCAGTCATACAGCATCTGCGGGCCCGAAACCGCAACGGCCGCCTGGCATGCGGCCGACTGGGGCGCTTCAGGACCTTCCTTGAAGCAGTTCAGTACACGGCTGACCGGCACTTCCATCGTGCCATGTGCAAGGGCCAGATTGGGTACCAGCGAAAAAAACGGCAAAAACAGCGCACTCCAGTACAGCTTCATCCTCGTCTCCTCCATGCTTTGATTTCACGACACGCCGACCGGGCCGGCAGCGGCGCATCCGGCGCGCATTCGTATGTCATGCGTTTGGCTTTCAAAATCATGAACTTAGACTTTGAAAGCGAGACAATCTAGCACTGGGGAACGGGGAAATTCAAAGCCGTACGGCACCGTCAAACGGCGGGCGGTATGTTTGCGGGTGTGATGCGCCCCTTTCGAGAAGCCCCCTAAAGCAAAACCCCCCACCAGCTTTGCTGATGGGGGGTTTTCTATGGGGAGTCTGGCGATGACCTACTTTCACACGGGAACCCGCACTATCATCGGCGCTGAGTCGTTTCACGGTCCTGTTCGGGATGGGAAGGCGTGGGACCAACTCGCTATGGTCGCCAGACGTAACTGGTTGAGTTACGACTGTTTACTACTAGTCATATCTCTGAATTCGATAGAAGAAGCAAAGGCTCGGTTTGATTGTGTCGAGCTTGTCGCAACACACCCGAACCACGCGGTTCAGGTTATAGGATCAAGCCGCACGGGCAATTAGTATCGGTTAGCTTAACGCATTACTGCGCTTCCACACCCGACCTATCAACGTGGTGGTCTTCCACGACCCTTCAGGGGAATCAAGTTCCCAGGGAAATCTCATCTTGAGGCAAGTTTCGCGCTTAGATGCTTTCAGCGCTTATCTCTTCCGCATTTAGCTACCCGGCGATACCACTGGCGTGATAACCGGTACACCAGAGATGCGTCCACTCCGGTCCTCTCGTACTAGGAGCAGCCCCCCTCAAATTTCCAACGCCCACTGCAGATAGGGACCAAACTGTCTCACGACGTTTTGAACCCAGCTCACGTACCACTTTAAATGGCGAACAGCCATACCCTTGGGACCGGCTACAGCCCCAGGATGTGATGAGCCGACATCGAGGTGCCAAACTCCGCCGTCGATGTGAACTCTTGGGCGGAATCAGCCTGTTATCCCCGGAGTACCTTTTATCCGTTGAGCGATGGCCCTTCCATACAGAACCACCGGATCACTATGTCCTGCTTTCGCACCTGCTCGACGTGTCAGTCTCGCAGTCAAGCTACCTTGTGCCATTACACTATCAGTACGATGTCCGACCGTACCTAGGTAACCTTCGAGCTCCTCCGTTACACTTTGGGAGGAGACCGCCCCAGTCAAACTGCCTACCATGCACGGTCCCCGATCCGGATGACGGACCAAGGTTAGAACCTCAAAGGGGTCAGGGTGGTATTTCAAGGACGGCTCCACAGAAACTAGCGTCTCTGCTTCAAAGCCTCCCACCTATCCTACACAAACCACTTCAAAGTCCAATGCAAAGCTACAGTAAAGGTTCACGGGGTCTTTCCGTCTAGCAGCGGGGAGATTGCATCTTCACAAACACTTCAACTTCGCTGAGTCTCAGGAGGAGACAGTGTGGCCATCGTTACGCCATTCGTGCGGGTCGGAACTTACCCGACAAGGAATTTCGCTACCTTAGGACCGTTATAGTTACGGCCGCCGTTTACCGGGGCTTCGATCAAGAGCTTGCACCCCATCAATTAACCTTCCGGCACCGGGCAGGCGTCACACCCTATACGTCCACTTTCGTGTTAGCAGAGTGCTGTGTTTTTGATAAACAGTCGCAGCCACCTTTTCACTGCAACCTCTTCGAGCTCCACGAGCAAGTCGCTTCACCCTACAGAGGCACACCTTCTCCCGAAGTTACGGTGTCAATTTGCCGAGTTCCTTCTCCTGAGTTCTCTCAAGCGCCTTAGAATTCTCATCCTGCCCACCAGTGTCGGTTTGCGGTACGGTCAATTCTGAGCTGAAGCTTAGTGGCTTTTCCTGGAAGCATAGGATCAATCACTTCAGGCCCAATGGGCCCTCGTCGTCACGCCTCAGTGTTAACAGGGATCCGGATTTGCCTAAATCCCCCACCTACACGCTTAAACCACCTATTCCAACAGATGGCTGACCTACCTTTCTCCGTCCCCACATCGCACTCAGAATCGGTACAGGAATATTAACCTGTTTCCCATCGACTACGCTTTTCAGCCTCGCCTTAGGGGCCGACTCACCCTACGCCGATTAACGTTGCGTAGGAAACCTTGGGCTTTCGGCGAACGGGCTTTTCACCCGTTTTAACGCTACTCATGTCAGCATTCGCACTTCCGATACCTCCAGCAACCTTTACAAGTCACCTTCACAGGCTTACGGAACGCTCCCCTACCATATGTACAGAGTACATATCCGCGTCTTCGGTTATCAATTTGAGCCCCGTTACATCTTCCGCGCAGGACGACTCGACCAGTGAGCTATTACGCTTTCTTTAAATGATGGCTGCTTCTAAGCCAACATCCTGGCTGTCTATGCCTTCCCACCTCGTTTTCCACTTAATTGATCATTTGGGACCTTAGACGGCGGTCTGGGTTGTTTCCCTCTTGACACCGGACGTTAGCACCCGATGTCTGTCTCCCAAGCTCGCACTTAACGGTATTCAGAGTTTGCCATGGTTTGGTAAGTCGCGATGACCCCCTAGCCATAACAGTGCTTTACCCCCGTTAGTGATACTTGAGGCACTACCTAAATAGTTTTCGGGGAGAACCAGCTATTTCCAGGTTTGTTTAGCCTTTCACCCCTATCCACAGCTCATCCCCTAATTTTGCAACATTAGTGGGTTCGGACCTCCAGTGCGTGTTACCGCACCTTCATCCTGGCCATGGATAGATCACCTGGTTTCGGGTCTACGCCCAGCAACTGATCGCCCTATTCGGACTCGGTTTCCCTACGCCTCCCCTATTCGGTTAAGCTCGCTACTGAACGTAAGTCGCTGACCCATTATACAAAAGGTACGCAGTCACCCCACGAGGGGGCTCCCACTGTTTGTATGCATCCGGTTTCAGGTTCTATTTCACTCCCCTCCCGGGGTTCTTTTCGCCTTTCCCTCACGGTACTGGTTCACTATCGGTCGATCACGAGTATTTAGCCTTGGAGGATGGTCCCCCCATCTTCGGACAGGATTTCTCGTGTCCCGCCTTACTTGTCGTACGCTTAGTACCACGATGGTCTTTTCGTATACGGGGCTATCACCCACTATCGCCGGCCTTTCCATGCCGTTTTACTAAGACTACCGCTATCACGTACAGGCTCTTCCCATTTCGCTCGCCACTACTTTGGGAATCTCGGTTGATTTCTTTTCCTCCGGCTACTTAGATGTTTCAGTTCGCCGGGTTCGCCTCACATGACCTATGTATTCAGTCATGGATGACCCAAAAGGGCCGGGTTTCCCCATTCGGATATCTGCGGATCAAAGCTTGTTTGCCAGCTCCCCGCAGCTTTTCGCAGGCTGCCGCGTCCTTCATCGCCTGTGATCGCCAAGGCATCCACCAGATGCACTTAGTCGCTTGATCCTATAACCTCAAACACGTGGTTTGCGGCTACAAGCTGTGTTTGCGACTTCGAATTCTCTCGAATTCAAAACTCGATGCAATCAAACCCATTCATTACTGAATAAATTTGAGTCTTGCTTCTTCTATCTTGTTAAAGAGCGATACAGAGAATAAATCTCGTCCAACTGAAGCAGTCAGAATGAAATCCACGCAATCTCTCGATTGAATGCACTTGATTCTGAGTCCTTCCGGATCTAAACCAACACGGTGATGGCTCACCGCAAGGTGTGGAGGCAGACGGGATCGAACCGACGACCCTCTGCTTGCAAAGCAGATGCTCTCCCAACTGAGCTATGCCCCCATCGGATCAAACTGTTTGTCCATCCGCAAAGCAAATGGTGGGTCAAGCTGGAATCGAACCAGCGACCCCCGCCTTATCAAGACGGTGCTCTAACCGACTGAGCTACTGACCCAGTTCTCCGTATCTCTAACCTACAGCCGATGAGTGTGAATGCTTAATGAGGCATTATCTTTAAAGGAGGTGATCCAGCCGCAGGTTCCCCTACGGCTACCTTGTTACGACTTCACCCCAGTCATGAATCCTACCGTGGTAACCGGCCTCCCGAAGGTTAGCCTAGCTACTTCTGGTAAAACCCACTCCCATGGTGTGACGGGCGGTGTGTACAAGGCCCGGGAACGTATTCACCGCGACATGCTGATCCGCGATTACTAGCGATTCCGACTTCACGCAGTCGAGTTGCAGACTGCGATCCGGACTACGATTGGTTTTATGGGATTGGCTCCACCTCGCGGCTTCGCGACCCTCTGTGACCAACCATTGTATGACGTGTGAAGCCCTGGTCATAAGGGCCATGAGGACTTGACGTCATCCCCACCTTCCTCCGGTTTGTCACCGGCAGTCCCATTAAAGTGCTCAACTGAATGGTAGCAACTAATGGCAAGGGTTGCGCTCGTTGCGGGACTTAACCCAACATCTCACGACACGAGCTGACGACAGCCATGCAGCACCTGTGTTCTGGCTCCTTACGGCACTCCCAAATCTCTTCGGGATTCCAGACATGTCAAGACCAGGTAAGGTTTTTCGCGTTGCATCGAATTAATCCACATCATCCACCGCTTGTGCGGGCCCCCGTCAATTCCTTTGAGTTTTAACCTTGCGGCCGTACTCCCCAGGCGGTCTACTTCCCGCGTTAGCTGCGTTACTAAGCTCCGAAAAGCCCAACAACTAGTAGACATCGTTTAGGGCGTGGACTACCAGGGTATCTAATCCTGTTTGCTCCCCACGCTTTCGTCCATGAGTGTCAGTATCAGCCCAGGGGGTTGCCTTCGCCATCGGTGTTCCTCCGCATCTCTACGCATTTCACTGCTACACGCGGAATTCCACCCCCCTCTGCCGTACTCTAGCGAGCCAGTCAGCAATGCAGTTCCCAGGTTGAGCCCGGGGCTTTCACATCGCTCTTAACAAGCCACCTGCGGACGCTTTACGCCCAGTAATTCCGATTAACGCTTGGACCCTACGTATTACCGCGGCTGCTGGCACGTAGTTAGCCGGTCCTTATTCTTCAGGTACTGTCATCCCCGACCCGTATTAGGGGCCAGAATTTCCTCCCTGACAAAAGGGCTTTACAACCCGAAGGCCTTCTTCACCCACGCGGCATTGCTGGATCAGGCTTTCGCCCATTGTCCAAGATTCCCCACTGCTGCCTCCCGTAGGAGTCTGGGCCGTGTCTCAGTCCCAGTGTGGCGGGTCGTCCTCTCAGACCCGCTACTGATCGTCGCCTTGGTGAGCCTTTACCTCACCAACTAGCTAATCAGCCATCGGCCGCTCCAATAACGTGAGGTCTTGCGATCCCCCACTTTCCCCCTCAGGGCGTATGCGGTATTAGCTTGCCTTTCGGCAGGTTATCCCCCATTACTGGGCACGTTCCGATGTATTACTCACCCGTTCGCCACTAGATTGAAGAGCAAGCTCCTCAACCCCGTTCGACTTGCATGTGTAAAGCATGCCGCCAGCGTTCAATCTGAGCCAGGATCAAACTCTTTCGTTTAATCACTGAATAGTTGCGCACTTGCGTTAACTCAAAAAAACTCGCCCGACCACCGAAGCGGCCAGACTGCTTTCTATCATTTAAGTGCAAGCACTTGATGCACTCATCAAGCACTCACACTCATCGGCTGTAATTTGTTAAAGATCGCTTGCTTCAGGACACTTCGCTCGGTAAACTCGGCGGGTTTCGCTTCGTTTCTTTCGCTGCGTCATCAGCAGAGAACGCAACTTTAAGCACTTCCCCGCCTTCCGTCAACACCCCGCCGCAACAATTTCGCAGCACAACCGATAAACCCCTGATCGGACAGCGAAATTTCAGCACACCGGAATCCAACGCATTCGCATCAACCCGCCCTCCCCTGCGGCAAAGCTGACAAATTCATGCCAAATGCATGAAATCCGTCAGTTTCGGCCCCGCCGAATCTCCCAAACCAGCCCGAACGCCGCTGCCGGCCCGCCAAGTACCGGCAGTCCCCGCTTCGCCGCGCCCGAAAGCACAACGGGCGGCCTGAAGGCCGCCCGTTTCTATATATACATAGCGCTAATGCCACTTCAGCCCTGGCGGTCCGCAGCCGTGGGGAGCTACCAGGCGAACACGTAGTCGCCGAACGGCCGCGACACTGGTTCAAGCAGTTGCGACCTGGGTTCGTGGCCGAACTCGGACAGCACGTCGTCCTTGATCGAGACGAAGGCCGGGTCGGCGCGGTTGCGCGGATGCGGCAGCGGTACCGGCACGATGCGCTTGATCCGCCCCGGACGTGGCTGCAGCACGACGATGCGGTCGGCGAGGAAAGTTGCTTCCTCGACATCGTGGGTCACCAGAATCATCGTGATGCCCTCCTGCTGCCAGATGCGCCGCAGCTCGGCCTGCAGGTTGGCGCGGGTCAGCGCGTCGAGTGCGCCGAACGGCTCGTCGAGCAACAGCACGCCCGGCCGGTTGACGAGGCCGCGGGCGATGGCGACGCGCTGGCTCATGCCCCCCGACAACTGATAAGGATAGGCGGTCTCGAAACCCTTGAGGCCGACGAGGTCGAGGTGGTCGGCGATCGTCCGTTTCTTCTGGTCGTTAGACAGCGGCGAGTTCTCGAGTGCCAGACCGACGTTCTGCTCGACCGTCAGCCACGGAAACAGCCGGTGCTCCTGGAACACGATGCCGCGTTCGAGGCTGGTGCCGCTGATCTTCTCGCCGTCGATGCGGATCTGGCCGCGGTAGTCGTCGTCGAGGCCGATCGCCAGCCGTAAGAGCGTCGACTTGCCGCAACCGGAGCTGCCGACGATGGCGACGAACTCGCCGGGCTGGATGTGCAGATTGATGTCGTCGAGCACGTCGAGCGGTTCGCCCTTGACGCGGTACTGCTTGCCGACGTGATTGAAGCTGAGGGTGCTCATGGATTCTCCCTGTTATCGGTCGCCGCTCAGGCGCTGCGGTTGCGCCACTTGAGCGCGCGGTGTTCGAGGCGAACGGCGAGCCGGTTCAGCAGCGCGCCGATGCTGCCGACGACGACGAGGCCGAACAGTACCGAGCCCATGTTGAAGTGCTCGCGGCCGTCGATCATCGAGTTGCCGACGCCGTAGCCGGACTTGAGGAAATACTCGGCGCCGATGGTCGCCAGCCAGGCATAGATCAGCGCCAGATGCAGGCCGGTGAAGATCTGCGGGCTGGCCGCCGGCAGGATTACCCGACGCCACAGCTGCAGCCGGGTAAAGCCGTAGACGCGCGCCACCTCGGCGTAGTCGCGGTTGACGCTGCGGATGCCTTCGAAGGTATTGATCGCCACCGGGTAGAACGCCGCCAGCGAAATGAACACGACCTTGGCCGGCTCGCCCATGCCGAACCAGACCGAGATCAGCGGAATCCACGCGAACAGCGCGATCTGCTTGACCGCGTTGAAGCTCGGCGCGATCAGCCGCTCTGCCAGTCGCGAGGTACCGAGCAGCGTGCCGAGCGCGAACCCGGCGAGGCTGCCGAGCGTGAAGCCGGCCAGATCGCGCGAGACGCTGGCGAGCAGGTCCCAGACGAAGCCGCCGCCGGCGATCTGCTTCACCCCTTCGACCAGCACCGCCTGTGGCGGGGCCAGCACCTCGGTATTGGCCAGATCGAAGCGGGTTACGCCCCACCACAGCGCCAGCACCGCCAGCGGCAGCGCAAAGCCGCGCCAGTCGCGTTGTGCGATGAAGCGCCACGGTCCCGACAGCACGCCGGGGGACCGGAAGCGGCGCTCGGTCGGCACCTCGTCACGGACGACGGCCGGATCGGTTTCGATCATCGGATAAGTCATGCGGTCTCCTCGTTCAGAGCGCCGTGCGCCGCCAGCGCAGCAGCCGGGTTTCGGTGATTTGCAGGAACAGGTCGATCGCAAGGCCGACGAGGCCGATGACGGCCATGCACGCCATCACCACATCGAGCTGGAACAGCTGCCGGCCCCAGACCATCTGGTAGCCGATGCCTTCGCTCGACGCGAGCAGCTCGACCGTCACCAGGGAGAGCCAGGCGTTGGTCAGGCCGTAGCGGAAGCCGTTGAACAGGCTCGGCAGCGTCGACGGGAAGATCACCCGCCGCCACAACTGGACCGGCTTGAAGCGGTAGACGCGCGCGACCTCGAGATACTGCTGCGGGATGTTGCGGATGCCCTGCTGGGTGTTGATCGTGATCGGCACCGCGGCGGCCTTGGCGATGACGATGATCTTCATCGCCTCGCCGATGCCGACGAGCATGATCAGGAGCGGAATCCAGCCGAGCACCGGCACTTCGGAAATCGCCTTGAAGCTCGGATAGAGATACGCCTCGGCGGTTTTCGACAGCCCCATCGCCACACCGAGCGCCAGGCCGATCACCAGCGCGGCCGAAAAACCCCAGGCGACGCGGGTCAGGCTGATCGCCAGATTGGTCCACAGCTCGCCCGTACCCCACAGCTCGAGCAGCGTCGTCCATACCAGCTTTGGGGCCGGCAGGATCTGCTGCGCGACCCAGCCGTTGGCCGTGGCCGAGTGCCACAGCACCAGCACCGACAGCGGCAGGATCAGCGCCAGCGCGCCGTGCCAGAGCCGGGTGCCCGCCGTCGCCAGCGCCGGCCCCCATGCTACCGGCGCGGCCGGGACCGCGATCGCTTCGGTCATTGCCATCCGTCATCCCTCCCCGGTTCACCGGGCCGCCAGCCTGGACTTGCCGGCGGCGTCCAGCTCGACCCAGTAGCCTTCGAGCTTCTGGTCCCTGAGCGCCTGCCTGAGGTACTTCGGCTCGATCCACTGGTCGACGTCGATATCGCCGCGCACCAGCTTGAACTTCTTCGCCAGCGCCAGCGAATCGCGGTAGTGGGCGTAGAAGTTCTCGTCGAGCAGCGGGCTCTGGCGTTCACGCAGCGACGCGCCGTCGTAGTCGCGCTTGAACGCCGAGTACGGCGTGCCCGACTTGGCCCACTGCTGGAACACCTGGTCGCGATTCTTCTCGTCGCCGACCCACGCCTGCGTCCTGACGATGACGTTGACGAAGCGCTGGACGATGTCCGGATGCTGCTTCTCGAACTCGTCGGTCACCGACACGTGGCTGGTCAGCCCGAACTCGGGCGCGGTCTTCTGGATCACCCGGGCGATGCCGCGGTCGACCAGCGGGAAGATGTCGGCGCCGAACAGCCCGCCGTCGATGTCCCGCGTCGCGATCGCCGCCTGCGTCGTCGCGGTATCCATGTTGATGGTGCGGAAATCGCGCTCGGTCAGCCCCTTCTGGTCGAACAGCCGCGCCAGCTGCAGCTGAATCGCCGTGCCCTTGAACACCGCGAGCTTCTTGCCCTTCAGATCGTTGATGCTCTGCTCGCTGCCGCCGGTCGGCACGGCGATGTAGCCCGGGCCGTTGCGCGTCTGCGCGACGATGATCCGGGACTTGAGCCCGCTGGCACGGCCGACCAGCGAGGCCATGTCGCCCTGGAAGACGAAATCGAGCAGCCTGTTGGCCAGCGCCTCGTTGGCGGCCGGGCCGGCGCCCTTGAAGTAGTTCCACTCGACCTTGATGCCGTCCTTGCGGAACTCTTCCTCGATCTCGCCACGGCTGGCGACGATGCCGAAGGTGCTGCCGCCGATGACCGGCCGGTTGCCGGTGCCGACCTGCGAGACGCCGATGCGAATGACCTTGGGCGCGGCCGCAGCAAGCGCGTCGGCGCCGAGCGCAAACGCCAGTGCGGCGGCGGCAAAACGGAACAGTGCTTTCATCTTGGTTCTCCTGAGCTGGATGACTAGAAGCCGAACTGGAACTGGGCGAGGAAGTCGCTGTACGAGAGGTTCTTGGCCTTGTCGTCGGTGTAATTGACGTTGAGCTGGAACTTGGTCGTCTGGGCGAAGAACACATTCAGGCCCGCCGTGTAGACGGTCGACTCGTCGCTCGGCTTGTCGGTGTTCGGGTCGAAGCGGTCGTAGCGGAAGAAGGGCTGGTAGGACTTCGGCCACCAGTCGTCGTAGCGGCCCTGGGCGCGGAAGCCCTTCACGAACTGTTCGCCGAAGTTGTAGAAGAACGTCGCGGTATGCGAATCACTCTTGATCGACGAAATCCTGGTGTTCGCCGCCGTCGTGCCGCTGGTGGCGTCGTCGCGGCCCTGGATGTATTCGTAGGTGACGCCGAATGGCTCGTGGTTGTAGGTAACGTCGAGCCCGTAGCGGACCCGGTCGCCGGTGCCGACCAGCGTGCTGCTGCCCGGGACGAACAGGTTGGCCTTGCCGCGGTAGAACGAGCCGCCGACGGTGAGCGATCGCCACCACGAGTTGTAATCGGACGGCACGGTGAACGCGAGCCGGCCGACCCAGTCCTTGGCGCTGTTGTTGTCCGAGGTGTTCGGACCATTGCCGTTGACGACGCCGAACGCGTAGGTGAGCAGCGGCGCGCGGTAGTTGTAGCCGTAGTCGACCACCGGGTCGAAGTCGCCACGGGCGATCAGGCCGATCTGCCGCTGCGCCAGCCCGAGCCGGGTGGTGAACTGGGCATTGAGGATGACCGGCTTCAGGTCTTCGGTCGCCGGCACTTCGAGGCCGAACGGCAGCAGTTGCTGGCCGAAGGCGAGGTCGAGCCGTGGCGTGGCCGGGTCGATCGTCGGCAGCACCGAGTACGTCAGGTAGGCGTCGAGCAGGTTGAGGAAGCTGTTGTTGCTCGCCGTCTGCTGCGACGCGCCGGCCGAGAGCCGGTAGCCGAGGTTGCGGCCTTCGTCGTAGTCCTTATATAGATTGCCGCTGAACGCGAGAATGGCCGTCGGCACGTCGAAGCTCGAGTTGCGGTCGTTGACGACGCCGGCCGGCGTGCTCGAGCTGGTATTGGTTTCCTGCGACGAGTAGGCGGCGCGCGCCTGGATCGTCCCGCTGATATTGAGCGCCCGAGAGCTGGTCGCCGTCGCGGTATCGCGGTCGCGCTGGACCTGATACTTGAAGTTCTCGAGGTCGGCCTGCACGCCCTGCAGGTCTTCGCGCGTCGCCGGTGCCCCGGTATCGCTGGCGGCGACCGCCGTCGCGGCCGGTACCGCCGGCGCGGCGGTCTTCTGGTCGAGCTGCTGCTGCAGCGCCTCGACCGCCTTCTTCAGCGCGGCAATCTGCTTCTGCAGCTCCTCGTTGCTCGGTGCGGCGGTGTGGCCGGCGCTGGCCAGCGCCAGCAGCCCGGCGCCCAGCCAGTATCTGTGCTGTTGCATGAATTCTCCCTGGTATGAATGCGCGCCCCTATGCCGGGGCGTCGTTGATCCATATAAGCGAAATGCATGCCAACACAATTCATTAGAAAAACCGGCAATAAACAATCCGGACTGCCCGGTTTGCAACATGGGCGCGCAGCAGCCTGCTGCGAAATCAACACCGGCACACCACTGCTGCAAATCCACCAGTACTGCTGGCACCGGTGTACGGATTTCAACAGTGCGCTGGCGGCCTGCCGGCAGCGAAAACCGTGCAAGCGGCACCGGCACTGGATTGGTTGCGTTTGGCACGCTTTTCGCTGAGGCAGTGGCAAGCCCGGACGGGCCACAACAGGAGAACAGCATGACCGCCGTACCGCCGCTGACCAGCCAGCTCTCACGCGCCTTCCACGCGCTCAACGCCACCGGCCGCCCCGATGCGATCCAGCCGCCCGGCGAAATCACCATCCGCAAGAACGACGGCGCACTCGGCGCCATTGTCGAAGGCCTCGACGCCAACCGCCCGCAAGCGGCCGAAACCCTCCTCCGGCTCAAGCAGGCGCAGCACGAGCATTTCATCCTGATCTTCAAGGGCCAGCAGCTGTCCGAAGAAGCGCTGCTGACCTTCGCCACCTACTTCGGCTCGGTGTTCAACCCGCCGGAGGACGTGCCGGTGCTGGCATCGGCCGATGGTGGCAGGACGCCGGACGTGGTGCTGGTGTCGAACGCCCCGGGCGGCTACACCGGCAACGGCGAGCTGACGCCGCACGCCGACCACCAGTGGACGCCAATCCCGTCCGCCGGCTCGCTGCTGTACGCGGTTGAACTGCCGAGCTCCGGCGGCGACACCAGCTTCTACAACATCCACCAGGCGTACGAAGACCTCGACGCCGAAACCCGCGCGCAGATCGCCGGGCTGCAGCACATCACCTACAACCCCTTCCTGCGCATCGTCGACAACGCCCGTCGCGCCCAGCGCGGCCAGCCGCCCGAGTGGCCGGCGTACCGCACGCCCGATCGCGAACCGCTCGGCCCGGGCTTTGCCGCGCCGCTGGTCCGCACGCATCCGGACAGCGGCAAGAAGGTGCTGTGGTTGTCGACGCATACCGAGGATGAAGTCCTCGGCATCGATCCGGCCGAGGGCGAGGCGCTGATCGCCCGGCTGCGCGCGCACATCCAGCAGCCGCAATACCGCTACGAGCACAAGTGGACGCTCGGCGACATCGTGTTCTGGGACAACCGCGCCACCTTGCATTCGCGCACCGCCTTCCCGGACACCGAACGCCGCGTGCTCAAGCGCGTCAGTCTTGCCGGTTCGCGCCCGTTCTGATTCGGTCCTGATTCTTTTTTCTGATCCCCCACCGGGCGGCTAATGCCCCAAGGGCACTTCCTCCGGGCGCAAACCCAGCGAAGCGGTGCTGGCAAGGCGTGCGAAGCGTCCCACAGGGACTCCTTGCAGTCGCAACAGTACAAGCGAGTACGGCAAGCGAGCACAACGCAGCCAGCAGGGTTTTGTTAGCCGCCCCACCCACCAGGAGTTCGTCATGAGCCAGATCACTCTCCACCCGGTCGCCGGCCGCATCGGCGCCGAAATCCGCGGCCTGCAGCTGTCGGGAACGCTGCCCGCCGACGCGGTCGCCGAAATCAACGCCGCACTGCTCAAGTACAAGGTCGTGTTCTTCCGCGGCCAGACGCTCGACGACGCCGGCCAGCAGGCGTTCGCCAGCCTGCTCGGCGATCCGGTCGCGCATCCGACCGTGCCGACCGTCGCCGGCACCGACTACGTACTCGAACTCGACTCGGCCCACGGCGGCCGCGCCAACAGCTGGCACACCGACGTGACCTTCGTCGACGCCTATCCGAAGGCGTCGATCCTGCGGGCGATCAAGATCCCCGAGCACGGCGGCGACACCGTCTGGGCCAACACCCATGCCGCGTATCTGGATCTGCCGGCGCCGCTGCGCGAACTCGCCGACACGCTCTGGGCCGTGCACAGCAACGAGTACGACTACGCCAGCTATCGCCAGAACGTCAGCCCCGAGGCGATCGAGCGCTACAAGAACGTGTTCACCTCGACCCTGTACGAAACCGAGCACCCGGTCGTCCACGTCCACCCGGAAACCGGCGAACGCAACCTGCTGCTCGGCCACTTCTTCAAGAAGCTGAAGGATCTGACCAGCGCCGACTCGCAGCACATCTACGCGGTGCTGCAGAGCCACGTGACCCGGCTCGAGAACACCGTGCGCTGGCGCTGGCAGGCCGGCGACGTGGCGATCTGGGACAACCGTGCGACCCAGCACTACGCGATCAACGACTACGGCGACGCCCACCGCGTGCTGCACCGGGTCACCGTGGCCGGCGTGCCGGCGGTGTCGGTCGACGGCCAGACCAGCCGCACCGTCAGCAAGGCGCCGAGGTTCGCACCGGCGGCCAATACCGGCAGCGCCGAAAAAGTCGCCTGAGCGCGCCTGACCAAGCCCTGCGTGCTACCGGACTCGTCTGCCCCGTTGTGGCGGCGACGCGTCGCTGCGGGGCGCCGCGTACGCCTGCACCACTTCGCCGCGCCTTGCAGCCGCCTGCATGACCGGAACAACCGGGCTCGCTGACTCGATTCGTCGGGCCTGTGCAGCGAGTATTCGACGTCGACATGGACACGGGGTCGTCGTCCCGAAACGGCCTGGTGATGCGCGCCGGCAGCCTGGTCCCAACGCCCGCAGGCTGCCGGCGCCATGGGGCGGCGCGGGCAGCGATCGAGCCCGGCGAGCAAACGCCGGGACGAGCCCCCTCCGCCACCAGTTGCTCGTCCAGACCCAGTTTGAACGTCCGGCGCAGTTGCACCGCTACCGCTCGCAGCGCCGGCGCCGCCCGGATTTCGGCGCGGATGCCCCGGGTGGTGCGGCGCGCTGGCGAAGCCAAACAATCAATTCCGCATAAATTCAGCAATGTGGAAGTAAATTGAAATAAACAAACAATATTATTTCTAAACTCCCACTAGAAATCATCCTGAATGACAGATTAATATCGCAAGACAGCGACATGGTTTGCGTTAGTTAATGATGACATCCACCTGTCGGCAAAAAATGGGCTGGCGTCGCCGACTCGAAGTCGGGGGACGGGCAGATGCGTTGGCAAGCGTTATGTGCACCAACAATTTACATACACAGGCAGCAAAAAGAATGCGGCATCAATCCCGGGCGAACGCCTTGCTCCACGCCTTTCTGACTGCATGCGGCTTCATGCCCCTGACTCCGGCAAATCCGCAATAGCGTTGCCCTGCCTCCGGGTTTGGCCTCGTGGTAAGGTTCGGGCCCTTACTGGATTTGAATTTTCAGATTTGCTTACAACCGTTATTCACCACCACCGGAGAAATGAGCCCGTGCACCGCGCCCCTGACCGCAAGTTCCCCAGCCCTGGATTGACCGCCTCCACCCTGCGGCAATGGCCGGGACGACTGAACTGCGCACTCATTGTTGCTACGGCCAGCATCGGTTTGAGCGCGCCCTCGGCCAGCGCCAGCGGCCTTTCCTTTTACGAAACCGGCGGACCCGAGGTCGGCCTGGCAGGCGCGGGGATGGCCGCACGCGCGCAAGATGCCACGACCATTCTCGGCAACCCGGCGGGGATGACCCATCTGGCGGGAGACCAGATCAGCGCCGGCTTTCAGGTCCTGGCCGGGAACAGCCGTTACGCGATGCACGACGACGCGACGCTTGACGGGAATAACCCGGGCAATGTGCTGTCGCCGCTGCCGTCGGCCAGCGTTTTCTACAGCCATTCGATCGACGACCGGCTCAAGATCGGTGTCGGTGCCTATGGCAACTTCGGTCTGGCTGCACACTACGGCGACTGGGCCGGCGCGGGCCTGGTCAAGGATGCCGGGCTGATTGCATTCAACCTCCAGCCGACGGTGGCATATCGCGTCAACGACAAGTGGTCGGTCGGCGCAGGCCTGGGCATCAGCTATGGCTATTTTTCGCTGAATCGCGATGCGGCCGGTGGCGAGCAGAAGGAGAAGGACTACGACTGGGCGGCGAACGCGCACCTGGGCGTGCTGTACGACCTCGACGCGCGCACGCGCTTCGGCCTCAAGTACACCAGCGAGACCCGGTACGATTTCGCCATCGACCCGCAACTGTCGTTCAGCCACACCTTCCGGCCCGTTCCGGACGGCGCCGGGGTCACCGTCTCGCGCTCGTGGACCCTGCCGCTGGCAGCAATGGTCAATTCGCCGCAGCAGCTGATGTTCAGCGGCTATCACGCGCTGAACGAGCAGTGGGCGGTGCTGGGCAACCTCGGCTGGCAAGACTGGTCGCGTTTCGGCGACAGCACCATCGAGGCAGCCGGCAGCGAGGTCAGTAGCGGGAACAAGCTGCAGGACACCTGGCATGCGGCACTGGGCATCCAGTACCGGCCGAACGAGAAATGGCGCTTCGACGGCGGCATCGCCTACGACACCTCGATCTACCAGCGCCAATCCGATACGTCGCTGACGATTCCGACAGGTGCAGAGTGGCGCTTTGGCGTGGGCGCCCAATACAGGCTCGATGCCCGATCCACGGTCGGCGCCGCATTCGAATACCTGCGCATGCAGGGCAGCTCGGTGCAAAACCCGCTGTTCAAGGGCGAATTCGAGACCGGGCATCTTTACTTCTTCTCGGCCAATTACGCATACACCTTTGACTGAGCAGATACCCCTTTCAAACCAGAACGGCATTCCGCATTCCTGCAGGAACCCTCATCATGAATACCATACTCAAGTACGCCCTTTTGCCATTCGCCGGACTGGCATGGACCCTGGCAATTCCAGCGCATGCTGACGACGCCTCAGGCGGCGCGGCACAAGCCAACAACCCGCTGGCCAATATGACGGCCTTCAATATTCAGGATTACTACATTGGCGATCTGTCCGAGAACCCGGACGACGGCAATCAGGCCTGGCTGCGTTACGCCCAACCGTTCTCGATTGGTGAAAGCAACTGGTTGTTGCGGGCCTCGTTACCGATCAACACCATGCCCGTTGCCCCGACCGGCGGACATCATACGGCCGTCGGCGACCTGAATCTGTTTGCCGCGTACCTGATCGACACCGGCAATCCGGCGGTGAGCTTCGGGATCGGGCCGCAACTGACCACGCCGACGGCCGGCGATGACCGTCTGGGCAGCGAGAAGTGGTCGGCCGGTCTGGTCAATGTCCTGTTCGACGCCAGCTCGCCCAGGTTTCAATACGGTTATCTGGCGTCGTGGCAACACAGTTTTGCTGGCGAGGAGAATCGCGAGGACGTAAACCTGGCCACCTTCCAGCCCTTTCTTTTCTATCAGCTTGGCGGTGGCACCTATCTGCGTACCGCACCGATCTGGCTCTACAACCTGGAGAACGACAATTACAGCATTCCGCTGGGCCTTGGGATCGGCCAGGTCATCAAGCAAGGCAAGACCGTTTACAACTTCTTCGTCGAGCCGCAATTCTCGGTGGCCGACAAGGGCGCCAACCAGCCCGAATGGCAGGTGTTCTTCGGGATGAATATGCAGTTCCTGAACTGATTATTCCGCTCGTGGTGCACGATTCAGATCCAATGCTGCCTCGTTGCGCCGAAGACGGATCACAATAACAGAAAATTCTTATATTGTTGCAAAATGCAACTATTTCACGGTTTGTCGTGCCGGCACCATGTTAAGGTGCTTCAAATCGCTTGATCACCGGCGCAATTGGCCATTCTTCAAAGGAGCATGAAGCATGCTTGTACGCAAGATGTTGGGCTTGGGGGCACTGGCACTGATTGGCGCCCTGCCTGCCCACGCCGATCAGGCAAAAACCACGGCAAGTGGCGTCGCGGCGGCGCCGGTGCGGGAAGGCCGTGCCATCGAGGCGCTGCAGCGCATGTCGCGCAATCTGCGCACGCTCGATCGCTTCGAGGTGACCTCGCACAGCGACATCGACCGCCTGGATGGTGCCGGACAACTGCTCAAGTTCAGCAACGACGTTGTCTACAAGGTCGACATGCCGAACCGGCTGCGCGCCACCATCACCAACGGCCGCGCCGACCGCGACATGTTCTACGATGGCCAGCAGTTCACCCTCTACGGCAAGAAACTGAACTACTACGCCACGGTCAAGGCACCGGCCAGCATCGGCGAACTGCTTGACCAGCTCGACACCCGTTATGGCATCGAACTGCCGCTGGCCGATCTGTTCCTCTGGGGGACCGACGATGCTCCCGCCGACCGCATTCAGGCCGCCCGCTACGTCGGCGCATCGGCGCTGGGTGGCAAGGTCTGCGATCAGTACGCGTACCGCCAGGGCGAGATCGACTGGCAACTGTGGATCGCCCGGGGCGACCGCCCCCTGCCATGCAAGCTGGCTATCGTCGACGCCGGCGACCCGGCCCGGCCGCAAAGCGTGATGACCTACGACTGGAAGCTGAACCCGCGCTTTTCGGCGTCGACGTTCAAGTTCACCGCGCCGAAGAACGCCCATCCGATCGTGCTGAACGCGGCGCCGGCCGCCGATGCGCAGTAAGCACAGGAGCCCCTGATGAAACGACCACTTTCTTCGCTGATGTTCGCCCTGATGACCGTATCGCTGGTGGTGCCGCAACTGGCCCAGGCGCGGGACGGCCGGGCCCGGACCAGCGTGAACCGCGTGAACGACAACCATGCGCGTGGCGCCAATATCAACCACGACCGGAACGTCAATCGTGACCGCAACGTGAATCGAAACGTCAACGTCAACAACAACGTGAACGTCAACCGCAATGTGCACGTCGATGTCGACAACCATGGTGGCGGCTGGTATGACGACGACGATTACCATCCGATCGCGACCGCGGCCGCCGTGACGGCGACCGTAGCGGTGACCTCGGCGGTGATCGGTTCGATCACCCGCACACTCCCGCCAAGCTGCGCGCCCTATGCCTACTCGGGCATCACCTATCAGCAGTGCGGCAACACCTGGTATCAGCCGCAATATTCCGGAACGACCGTGCAATATGTGGTCGTGAACCCGCCGCGCTAAACGCCTGGCCTGATCCGGCGGAAGGCGCCCCCGCCTTCCGCCCGGCACGATTTGCGGATGCCATGCCAATGCGCGCAGGACTCCCGTCTTCGAGTCCGTCGTCACCGCCGGGTTGCCATTATCGTCTCTTGTTTAACCGTAATGCGCCAATCACGCGCTATCCCGTTTGATGCCGCTGATGTGCAAGGACTCGTTCGTTCGGAATTCGGCAGTCAGATGAAACCGGGCCAAGCGCCACAAATATGGGAGAACCCATGTTCGATCCAAACAAATTGAGCAAACTGTTTTCGCGGCAATTGCTTGATGTGCTGATTCAGGCCGCGTTGATCATTTCTCTGGTGGTGGTTTGCTACCGCATTTTTTCGCCCTTTCTGACGCTGATGCTCTGGGCGCTGATCATGGCTGTCACGCTCTACCCCCTGCATCGGAAGCTGGCCCCCAAGCTGGGTGCAGGGCGGGCCTCGACGGCGATCGTGATTGGCGGTTTTGCATTGATCATCGTTCCGGTGGCATTGCTCGCCAGCTCGCTGGCGGATTCGGTCACCGGTGTCGTGCATGCCGTGCAGAACAACGCCCTGCACCTGCCGTTGCCGCCGGAACGGATTGCAGCCTGGCCGCTGGTTGGCGAAAAGATCTACTCGGTCTGGCACATGGCCGCGACGGACTTGCCGGGGCTGATCCATTCGATGCAACCCAAGATCGGCGACCTGTCGAAGTCGGCGCTGGGGTTTGTGGCCGGCATCGGTGGCGACATCCTCAAGTTCGTGTTTGCGCTGATCATTGCCGGCGTGATGATGGCCTACGGCGAGTCGGGCGCGCAGAGCATGGCCGCCATCGGCCGCCGGCTGGCAGGTGCCGAGCATGGCGACGGCATGGTCGTGCTGTCGACCAAGACGATCCGTGCCGTCGCGCAGGGTGTGCTTGGCGTAGCGCTGATCCAGGCCTTGATCATCGGCCTCGTGCTGATGGTGGCCAAGGTGCCGTTCGCCGGTGTACTGGCCGTTGTGGTGCTGATCCTGGGGATCGCGCAACTGCCGGTGCTGCTCATTTCCCTGCCGGTGATCGCTTACATCTGGATGAGTGGTGATTACGGCACCGTGATGGCGGTGGTGTATTCGATCCTGCTGGTCCTCGGCGGCATGGCCGACAACGTGCTCAAGCCCATCCTGCTGGGACGCGGAGTCGATGCACCGATGCCGGTGGTGTTGTTGGGTGCCCTCGGCGGCATGGTCGCGGCCAGCATCCTGGGGATGTTCGTCGGCGCGGTGTTGCTGTCGCTGGGCTACATCATTTTCATGCGCTGGGTTGCGCTGCAAGAACCGGCAGATGGCGTTCATGTCGGCGAGAACGCGCAATAAATCGTCGCGCACCGGATCCCGGCAGCTTCCGGGATGCGGATCAACGGGTACTGGCCATTACAAAAAGCGCTTCGGTCACGCATTGCTCAATGCCGAACACGACTCAACCATGCGCCGTGTGCCCCAAAGTGCACATTCATTAAGACGGCAGGCGCCAGTACGGAATTACTGCGTTGCAGAAAGGCAACGCACGCTTTAGTCACAAAAACTTACTCGCTCGCAATTTTGCATAAATATTGCATGGAACATCTTGAAATAAAGCAACAGCAACCCCTCTTCGGTTCATGACTTTTGCATGATAAAGTACTTCAAATTTCAAGCAGCAAGATGCAGTTGGTAACTTTCGAAAGGAGACAACATCAATGAAAATGAAGCAAATGCTGGGTTATTCCACCCTGTTCTCGATGGTCGTGGCCTCGCAAATGGTCATGGCTTATGACTTCAATACCCAAACGAAGAACGCAACCTCGTACACCAAGCAGGCCAACGAACAGGTGTACAAGGAGCTCGACTTCAACAACAAGACCGCATTTGCCGACGCCGATCGCGGCTTCATCGCGCCGCTGCTGAACAAGGGCGACATCGACGGCGTATTCAGCGCCACTGCAATGAACTACATGCAGGACAAGAAGGCACCGGACTCGGTCAACCCCAGCCTGTGGCGCCATGCCCAGCTGGTGAACCGCGGCGGTCTGTACAAGGTCAGCGACCACATCTATCAGGTGCGGGGTCAGGACCTCTCGAACCTGACCATCATCGAGACCGACAAGGGCATGGTGTTCTATGACGTCGAGTACTCGGGCAAGGCGCTCAAGGCGTCGATCGAGCTGTATGAAAAGAATCGCGGCAAGCGCGCGCTGGTCGGCGTGATCATCTCGCACAGCCACGCCGACCACTTCGGCGGCTTCGAAGGCATCTATGCCGCGGGCCTGGCCACGCCGGAAGACGTCAAGAGCGGTAAGCTGCCGGTGATCGCGCCGGAAGGCTTCGTTGAAGAAGCCGTGAGCGAAAACGTCATGGCCGGCAACATCATGGCCCGCCGCGCCGGCTACCAGTACGGCAACGTGCTCAAGGTCAACGAGAAGGGCATCGTGACCGGCGCGCTCGGCCCGGCGCTGGCGAACGACAAGTCGTCGCTGCCGATTCCGAACAAGTTCATCACCAAGGATGGCGAGACCGTCAAGATCGACGGCGTCGACTTCGTGTTCTATCTGGTGCCGCACACCGAAGCACCGTCGGAAATGGTCATGTACATTCCGAAGTGGAACGCGCTGTCGATGGCCGAAGACGTGAACCACCTGCAGCACAATATCTACACTTTGCGTGGCGCCCAGATCCGTGACGCCGCCGCTTGGGCCAAGTACATCAACCAGGCGCTGGGTCGCTGGGGCGACAAGGTCGAAGTGCAGTTCGGCCCGCACACCTGGCCGGCCTGGGGCAACAAGAACGTCGTCGAGTACCTCAAGAATCAGCGTGACGTCTACCAGTCGCTCTACGACACCACGCTGCGCTACGCCAACTACGGCTACGGCCCGGACGAGATCGCCGAAAACGCCAAGCTGCCGAAGTCGGTGTTCAACAACTGGGACAACCGTCCGTACTACGGCAACCTCAAGAACAACCTGAAGTCGACCTACATCCGCAATCTGGGCTGGTATGACGGCAATGCTGCCAAGCTGGCGACCTACCCGGACGCCGAACGCGGCAAGCGTTACGTCGAAGCCTTCGGCGGCGAACAGAAGGTGCTGGATGCGGCGCTCAAGAGCTTCAACAAGGGCGACTACCGCTTCACGACCGAGCTGCTGAACAACGTCGTCGCCTCGAACCCGAAGAACCAGAAGGCCGCGCTGCTGATGGCCGATGCGCTTGAGCAGCTGGGTTATCAGGACGAGACCACGCTGACCCGCAACTGGTACCTCGCCGGTGCACAGGAACTGCGCATGGGTGGCAACGTGCCGAACAATCTGTCGACCGCGTCGCCGGAAGTGATCGCCGGGCTGCCGGGAGACAGCCTGATGCCGTATCTGGGCATGACGATCGACCAGGTCAAGGCCGAGAAGGTGGGCAACCACGTGATCAACCTGAGCCTGAAGGGCGACAAGCAGTACACCGTCGACCTGCACAACGGCGTGTTCAATACGCTGGGCGAGTTCCAGGCCAAGAACGCCGACGTGTCGCTCGAGATCGCCAAGCCGGACCTGCTCGCCTTCCTCGCCGGCAAGACCTCGATGGATACGCTGGTCAAGGACGGCAAGGCCAAGGCGAGCGGCGATGCCAAGGCACTCGACAAGCTGCCGGGCCTGTTCGACCTGAGCATCAAGAACAACATGAACCTGGTGCTGCCGCTGCAAGCGGAAAACCGGATCAAGTAAGCGATGCAACGGGGTGGCGTCACCGCCACCGCTCCCGCCCCGGCGGGGATACGTTTCATAGCAGCAAAAAGCCCCGGTCGCGAACGACTGGGGCTTTTTTTTTCGGAACACGGCTAGCGCAAACGCGCCGGACACCCGTCGTCCGGCGCGGGCGACCTACGACTGCACGTGCGCCGGATCCATATACATCAGTTCCCACAGGTGACCGTCGAGGTCTTCGAAGCCGTGGCTGTACATGAAGCCGTAGTCCTGGGGCGGCCGAGGGGTCCTGCCCCCGGCGGCGACGGCCTTGGCGATCTGTGCATCGACCGCTTCGCGGCTGTCGCACGACAGGCAGGTCAGCGTCTCGATCTGCGTATGCGCGTCGACCAGCTTCTTCTCGGTGAAGTTCTGGAAGAACGGCTTGACCAGCAGCATCGCGTAGATCGTGTCGCTGATGACCATGCACGCGGCGTTGTCGTCGGTGAACTGCGGATTGAAGGTGTAACCGAGCGCGGCGAAGAAGGTTTTGGACCGCTCGAGGTCGTCGACCGCGAGATTGATGAACACTTGCTGGGCCATGGAAGCATCCTTTCGGTGGGAACGGGCGCCGCCATGACGCCCGGTGCGCCTTTTTATCACAATGTCATGTCGCTTTCATTCCCCAGCCTTGCGATCAGATCAGGCCAGATGCAATTAAAAGATGAATTCGAGTAGGCTGCCAGAAAGCTGTGGCAACGGTGAACGGTTGCCACCGCGTACCATCCGATACCGGTCATCAACACGAGGCAGCAACATGAAACTCGGCTACACGATCATCTACGTCCCGGACGTAGCGGCGTCGCTGGCGTTCTTCGAATCGGCGTTCGGACTGCGCCGCCGCTTCCTGCACGAATCGGGCTGCTATGGCGAGCTCGAGACCGGCGAAACCGCGCTGGCGTTTGCCGACCACGCGCTCGGCGACACGAACTTCCCCGGCGGCCACGTCGCCGCGCATGATTCGCCCAAGCCGCTGGGCTTCGAGATCGCACTGGTCACCGACGACGTTGCCGCCGCCCATGCCGCCGCGCTCAAAGCCGGTGCGACCGAACTGGCAGCGCCGGCCGACAAGCCCTGGGGGCAGACCGTGTCCTACGTGCGCTGCCCGGACGGCATCCTGGTCGAGCTGTGCACGCCGATGGCCGGCTGAGACCCGCACCGGCCGCCACGACATTCCCGCCCGGGGTGGCCGTTTCAGCGCGCCTGCGCGCCGATCCGCTCCAGCGACGCCGCCAGCGCGCACGTCGAACGGCGGCAGGCGACGAAGCGCACGTTCTCGGCCTGCGCGGCCGAACGGAAGTTGCGCATCACGTTGTGGCCGAGGAAGTCGGTGAACAGGATCACGATGTCCATGCCCTTGATGCCGCTGGGGCGGCGCTGATGCGACGGGTTGCGGCCGGTGATATGGTGGCCGATGCGGATGCCGTAGCCGGCGAGCACATCGGGTATGTTGCCGAGCGAGTCGGCACCGACGATGTAGGCCTGCAGCGCGTCGGCGCGCGCGGCGGCCTGTGTGGCATGAGCGGTCATCTTGTTGTCCTTGCGCGGGCTGTATGGCCAGATTAGCCGGGCGCAAATAGAACAACAAAGAATATCAATTCAGATCAATATTCCAAATGAAATATAAACCACCCAGCCTGTCAGCCTGGGTGGTACAGGCAGCCGCAGGGCAAGCGCGCCGGTTCAATGCAGCGTGTCGCGCTGCGCCAGGGTCGGGAACAGCCGCATCCAGACCACGACCACCGCCAGCGTGCCGACGCCGCCGAGCACCACCGCCAGCATCGGCCCGAACAGCGCCGCGGTCACGCCGGATTCGAACTCGCCGAGCTGGTTCGACGCGCCGATGAACAGGCCGTTGACCGCGCTGACGCGGCCGCGCATCGTGTCCGGCGTTTCCAGCTGCACGAAGGTGCCGCGGATCACCATCGACACCATGTCGGCCGCGCCGAGCACGACCAGCGCCGCCAGCGACAGCCAGAACTGTGTCGACACGCCGAAGACGATGGTCGCGACGCCGAACGCGGCGACGGCGGCGAACATCGTCCGGCCGACGCGATGGCGCAGCGGATGGTGCGCAAGCCAGACCGACATCGCGATCGCCCCGACCGCCGGCGCCGAGCGCAGCAGCCCCAGCCCCCACGGCCCGGTGTGCAGGATGTCCTTGGCGAAAATCGGCAGCAGCGCGGTCGCCCCGCCGAGCAGCACCGCGAACAGGTCGAGCGAGATCGCGCCGAGGATGTCCGGCCGCGAGCGGATGAAGCGGATGCCGGCCAGCAGATTGTCGAGCGTCGCCTTCTGCGCCCCGCCCTGCGGCTTCTGCTGCGGCAGCGCGAACATCAGCCCGGTGGCGATCGCGTACGCCAGCGCCGACAGCCCGTAGGT
Organism: Jeongeupia sp. USM3; assembly: GCF_001808185.1. NCBI lineage: Bacteria > Pseudomonadati > Pseudomonadota > Betaproteobacteria > Neisseriales > Chitinibacteraceae > Jeongeupia > Jeongeupia sp. USM3. The sequence continues at coordinate 1,226,042 of NZ_CP017668.1, forward strand.
CAGGTCCGGGCCGACCGCGTACAGGAAGCCGCCGATCGCCGGTGCGATGATGATCGCCGCCTGGCGCGCCGACGCGGCAGCGGCGACCGCGGTCGGCAGCAACGGCGCCGGAACGATGCCCGGCAGCAGCGCCTGCATCGCCGGCATTTCGAACGCCCGCGCGGTGCCGAGCAGGAAGGCGACGGCGAAGATCGTCTCGCGGTTGAGCCAGCCGCCGATGCTGCCGGCGAACAGCAGCAGCGCTCCGGCCACCTGCAGCGCCTTGGTCAGCGCGCAGATCAGCCGGCGCTCGTACTTGTCGGCGACATGGCCGATCTGCAGCATGAACAGCACGCGCGGCAGGAACTCGAACAGCCCGGTCAGGCCCAGGTCGAGCGCGCTGCCGGTCAGCGTGTACATCTGCCAGCCGATGGCGACGGTCAGGACCTGGAAACCGCCGGCGGTCATGACCTGCGCGGACCAGAAGGCGAGGAAGGGACGGTGGTGACGCAGGGAATCGGCTGGCATGGACTCGGACGACGAAAGGCAGGAAGGGCTTCCCGCCTAACGGCGACGCAGCGGGCAAGGTTGACACATTACCCGATGAAACAATAAAAAAAACAATCTTCTGGCCGGCAAACTCAGGCAGCGACGGCATCACCGCGCCACGCCGGCTCGCTGTCGCGCAGCATGCCGTGACGCTTGAGCAGCGTGCGCAGCACATTGCGCGATATCCCCAGCAGCGCCGCCGCGCGGACTTGGTTGTAACCGCTGTGGCGGTAGGCCTCGTTCAGGATCAGCCGTTCGAGTTCGTTGAACAGCCCCGGCTGGCCGGCCGCGAACAGCGTGCGCAGCTGCTGGCCCACCGCCGCCAGCGGCGGCGCTTGGACATGACCTCCCGCCAGCAGCGGCGTCTGGGCATGCCCTCCCGCCAGCGGCGCTTGTAAATGACTGCCCGACGGCGATGCCGCCCGCGTCGGCGCCCCCGCCAGCTTCAGGTGTTCGGCGCGGATCTCGCCGCCGCTGGCGACCAGCAAGGCAAAGTGCACGACGTTCTCGAGCTCGCGGATGTTGCCGGGCCAGCCGTAATCGGACAGCGCCTGCGCGGCACCATCGGACAGATGCGGCGGTGTCTGTTGCAGCCGCTGGCTGTAGCGGCCGATGAAGTAGTCGACCAGCGGCAGGATGTCGCCGCGCCGTTCGCGCAGCGGCGGCAGACGCAGCTGGGCAATGTTGAGCCGGTACAGCAGGTCGAGACGGAAATGGCCGGCCGCGACCGCATCGGCCAGGTCGACGTTGGTTGCCGCCAGCAGTCGCACATCGACCGGAATCGGCTTGCGCGCACCGACGCGCACGACCTCGCCCTCCTGCAGCACGCGCAGCAGCTTCACCTGCAGCGCCAGCGGCAGATCGCCGATTTCGTCGAGAAACAGCGTGCCGTGGTGCGCGGCCTCGAACCAGCCCTCGCGCCGCGCCACGGCGCCGGTGAAGGCGCCGGCCTCGTGGCCGAACAGCTCGCTCTCGGCCAGCTGTTCACTGATCGCGCCGCAATTGACCGCAACGAACGGCCCCTGGCGGCCACTGAGCTGGTGGATGTGCCGGGCAATCAGCTCCTTGCCAGTGCCGGTTTCGCCGATCACCAGCACCGGCATCGTCGACGGCGCGATCCGCTCGAGCTGCTGCAGCAGCGCACGCGAGGCCTGATCGGCAAACACGGCGGCCTTGGCGCGGATCGACAGCGGCGCCGCATCGCTTGCGGCAAAGGACAAAAAGGTCGGGGCGGCATCCATCTCGGTCTCCTTGGCCCGCCCGGTGTTGCGGCGCGGCACGATTGTTGTGCCAGGCAATTTAACCCGCCCTTCTTATTCCAACAAAGAATTACAAATCAGATAAAAATCACCAAACGGGATATGCGGCGAAAGTTGTCAGCGGGCCGGTCCCGCCCCCCCTGCACGCCCCCTCCCGCCGTCAGGCCGCTTGTGCCGCCGGAGAAACGGCAAGGTGGCCGCGCTTGATCCGCAGCACCAGCACAGCGCCGAGCAGGCACAGCCCGCCCGAAATCCACGTTGCTGCGGTGTACGCGCCGAGGCTGCCGCGCAGCAGGCCGGCGCCGAGCGCCGCGCTGCCGAACCGGTACTGAATCAACTGAACTGCTTCAAGACCAGCCGAACGACGGCGGAGCCGCAGCGGCAGTCTGCCCTTTGGTCCGAAGCGGGTGTTTGCGGGCAGCACCGGTGCGCCGACCGGCACCCGCAGATGCATGTCTCCTTATTCCTCGGGCAGCGCCCAGTAGTCTGCCGTCCGATCGAGGCTGGCGACGATCTCGAACCCCGTCTCGCCGGGCCCGCCTGCATGCGCCCTGAACTGCCGGACATCCGGATACTCGACGATGTCGGGCGACGCGTTCGTACCGATGGCGAGGTAACGCAGTTCCGTCGCGCCCGAGTTGTGGATCTGGTGCGCCGTCTCCGGCCCGCCCGCCGGGCAGGCGATGAAGTCGCCGGCGCGGATCGGATAGGTTTGCGTGCCGTAGCGCAGCTCGCCACAGCCGGAGAGGACATAGAAAAGCTCGTCGCTGGCCCGGTGCGAGTGGAACGGAAACGCGCGCTTGCCCGGTGCCAGGGCAATCAGGTTGGCACCGAGGCGGTCGCTGCCAAGGCGGCTGGCGAGCCGGGCAAGCTGCGGCGCGTAATGGGCGGCGGCGGCGCCGGTTGGGGCAAACGGCGCCGGGAGCGGGGCCAGTTCGACTTCCGCAAGATTGAGGATGGGGGACACGGCATTGATTCCGGAAGAAAGCGGCCATGGTGCCCGACCCGGTTGTTGAATAATATTGTCGTCATTGATCCAGTCACTGAACATTTATGATGACCACAAACGCCCCCGAATGGGATGACCAGCGAGTGCTGCTTGCGGTGTTGCGCGAAGGCAGCCTGCTGGGTGCCGCACGCGTCCTGGGCGTAAGCCAGCCCACGGTCCGGCGCCGTATCGAGGCGCTGGAGGCCGCCCTGGGCGTGGCCCTGTTCACCCGCGGCACGGCGGCGGTGGTGCCGACGCAGACCGCGCTCGGCCTGCTCCCCCACCTCGAGGCGATGGAGCGGGCCGCCGCGGCTTTGCAGCGCGGCGCCAGCGCCGATGCCGGCGCGCTGGCCGGCAAGGTGCGACTGACGACCAGCGGGCTGCTCGGGGTCGAGGTGTTGCCGACCTTGCTGGCGCCGCTGCGCGCAAACCATGCCGGGATCGGGATCGAGCTGGCGCTGTCCGACCGGCTGGAAGACCTGATCGAGCACGAGGCCGACATTGCATTGCGAACCGTCCGGCCCGATCACGATTCGCTGGTCGCGCAGCGTGCCGGCATCACTCGCGTCGGCTTGTACGGTACCCCCGAACTCATTGCGCGCCACGGCTTGCCGACGACGCTGGATGCGCTGGGCGACTGGCCGCTGATCACGCCGGACCGGTCGTCGAAGGACTGGGAAACACTGGCCCTGCATGGCTATCCGGTCGACCACGTCCGCACCGCGATACGCACCGACAACCACCTAGCACAGCTCGCCGCGATCAGGGCGGGCCTGGGCATCGGCCCCTGTCACCATGCGATCGCGCAGCGCGATGGCCTGGTCCGGGTGCTGGACGAGCGCTTCGGCTTCGATCTGGCGGTGTGGCTGGCGATGCCGGAAAGCCTGCGGAACGTACGGCGCGTGGCCGTCGTCTTCCGGCATCTGGTCGAGGCCACGACGCGCTTTCTGCGGGTCTCGGCATGAACGAGCGGTCCTAGGCCACGAAGACCGCCGTTCAAGCTTGCTGTCCGGGTACGGCCGGGCGCTAGGCGGCCCCCTCCACGGACGCCGGAAAGCCGTACCGCTTTGCGGTCCACACCACGACCATCGTCACGCCGAGCAGCACCAGCAAAGCCGGCGAGAACGCACCCACGCCGAGCCGCTCGAGCAGCACGCCGCCGACGACGCCGCCGCCCGCGATGGCGGTGTTCCAGGCCGTCACCAGCATGGACTGGGCGACGTCCGCCGCCTCTCCGGTGCTTGTAGCGAGTGCAGTCTGGAACAGCGTCGCCGCACCACCAAACGCCAGTCCCCAGACGCCGACCGCCGTGTAGACGATGCCCGGCGTCTCGCTGGCCGCCCCCAGCGCCAACGCCGCCAGGCCAAACAGCCCCGTGCTGGCCAGGGTCAGTACCCGTAGATGGCGGTCGATCAGCACTCCGACGATCCAGATGCCGGCCAGCGACGTGATGCCGAAGACCAGCAGCACCAGATCCGTCCGCTCGGCCATGCCAGCCGTCGCCAAGAACGGGACGATATAGGTGTAGAGCAGGTTGTGCGCCAGCACGAAGGCCAGCACGGCGAACAGCACGGAGCGCACGCCCGGTAGCCGGATGACCTGTGCAAGCGAATGCCGCTTGCCCTTGGCCTGCCCGGCGAAGTCGGGCACCTGCAGACGCACCCAGACCAGCAGGACCAGCGCAAGCACGCTCATGATGCCGAAGCAGGCACGCCAGCCCACCAGCGTGCCGAAGTAGGCACCGGCCGGTACACCCAGCGAAAGCGCCAGCGGCGTACCGACCATGGCGATCGCGATGGCGCGGCCCTTCTGGTGTTCGGGCACCATGCGTGCGGCATAGCCGGCCAGCAGCGCCCACAGCAGGCCCGCCGATACCCCCGCCAGGAAACGCGCCACCATCGTCACGCCGTAGCTGGTGGAAAGCGTCGTCACCGTGTTGGCGATGGCGAAGCCGGCAATGGCGGCCAACAGCAGGGGCCGGCGACGAAGCCCTTGCGTGGCCGCCGTCAGCGGAATGGCGGTCACCAGGGAGCCGATGGCATAGATGGTGACGGTCTGGCCGACCCAGGCTTCGGAAACGGCGAGGCCCTGCGCCATCTGGGGCAGCAGCCCCGCCGGCAGCGCCTCGGTCAGGACGGTAATGAAGGCCGCCATGGCCAGCGCCAGCAGCGGTGCGATCGGCATGCGGTTTTGCGGGGCCGGCTTCATCGTGCGGCCTCCAGGGCACCGTAGACCGCATCGCGCAGATCGGTGACGAAACGCCCCGACATGCCTTCGTACAAGGTGTTGGTGAACGCGACGACGCTGAGCCCCAGCGCCCGGTCCACGAACCAGGAATGGCCGTAGGCGCCACCCCAGCGCCAGGTCCCTTCCGATTCGGGCGAAGCGGCCTGCGCCGGGTCGCGCAAGACCGAGAACCCCAGTCCGAAACCGAAGCCCGGTGCATTGGGCAGCGCCTGTCCCCCCGTCTGGTCCCGCGCCATTTCCGCGATCAGCGCTTTGGGCAGGAGCGTGCCGCTGTCCTGCCGCAAGGTCTCCAGCAGGCGCAGCAGATCGTCGGCCGTCCCCGCCATGCCCGCGCCGCCCGAATGAAACGCGTGCGGATCGAAGATGCGCGCCGGGCTGTAGCGAATGCCGACCGTCCCCTCGAACGGTGAAACGGTTTCACCTTCCGCCAGCGGGTGCGGCTGCGAGGCGTTGTTCACGTAGGCGGTCGCCACGCGCCGCGCATCCTGTGCGACAAAGCCGGTATCCGCCATGCCCAGCGGCCCGGTCACGAGCGCGCGCACGGCCGCGTCCAGCGGCGCGCCATGCACCCGTTCGATCAGGGCACCCAGCACGTCGGTCGCCAGCGAATAGCCCCAGGCCGTGCCCGGCTCGTACAACAGCGGCACGCCGGCAACCCTGCGCAGGTTTTCGTCCAGGCCGATGCCGGACGCATCCATGCCGTCCGACACGCCGGCCCGCGCATAGGGGCCGTCCGCATCGGCTTCGAAAAAGCGGTAGCCCAGCCCCGCCGTATGGCTGAGCAGTTGCCGGGCGGTAATCCGCGCAGGCCGGCCATCGGCCAGCCGTGGTCGGAACCCGGGCAGCCAGCGGTCGATACCGTCATCAAGACCCAGCCGGCCTTGCGCCACCAGCACCAGCGCCGCCGTCGAAACGACGGGCTTGCTCGCCGATGCCAGCCGGAAGACCGCATCCATGGTCATCGTCCGGCGGCTTTCGCGGTCGGCCCAGCCGGCCGCCTGGCGGTGGATCAGTTCGCCGTCGCGGGCAACCAGCACCACGGCGCCGACCAGACGCCGCTCGTCCAGCACCTGCTGAACGGCAGCCCGGATGCAGGCGGAAAGTTGCGCGGGCGGGACGCCTGTACGCAGCGGAAATGCGGGAATCGACACGGGGAGTTCCTTTCATCGGTGGACATCCCCGCCACGATATAAAGCCCGCAATTGAAGAAAAAGTGGGGTAGAGTTCCGCGTTAAGCGGAATATTCTGTCCGCAATGGAGGTGCGCGGTGGACAGCCTGAGCGGCTTCATGGTGTTCGTGCAGGTTGCCGAGACACGCAGCTTCGTCGCGGCCGGCCGGCTGCTGGGCGTATCGGCCTCCGCCGTCGGCAAGAGCGTGGCGCGTCTGGAGGAAAAGCTTGGCGTGCGCCTGTTCCACCGCAGCACCCGCAGCGTCACGCTGACGGCCGAGGGCACGCTGTTCTTGGAACGCAGCCGGCGCATCCTTGCCGAAATCGAGGCGGCCGAGCTGGAATTGTCGCAGGCGACGGCAGCGCCGCGCGGCCGCCTGCGGGTCAGCCTGCCCCTGGTCAGCTCGCTGGTGCTGCCGGTGCTCGGCGAGTTCATGCGCGCCTACCCGGAGATCGAACTGGATCTGGACTTCACCGACCGCTTGGTCGATGTGATCGAAGAAGGCTTCGATGCCGTGGTCAGAACCGGCAACCCGACGGACTCGCGCCTGTCGGCGCGCAGGCTGGGTACCTTCGGTTCGATGCTGGTGGCCTCGCCCGACTACCTGATGCGACGAGGGACGCCCGAAGTGCCGGCCGATCTGCTGGCGCACGCCTGCCTGCATTACCGCGTTCCCAACAGCGGCAAACTGGAAACCTGGTCGTTGCGCCGTGCTGCCGGCGAGCCCGAGCTGCCCTTGCCCACGTCGATGATCTGCAACAACATCGAGACGCGCGTGTGCTTTGCACTGCAGGGGCTGGGTATCGCCTTTCTGCCCGAATTCTCGGTCAGGGAGCATCTGGCGAACGGACGCTTGCGGGTCGTACTGGCCGATCATGTCGAACGCACCGGCGTCTTCCATGTGCTCTGGCCCGCCAGCAAGCATCCCTCGCCCAAGGTCCGCGCGCTGGTCGACTTCCTCTGCGCGCGGGTGTTTCCGGCGCCGCCAGGCTGAATCCCGCCCTATTGCCCGGGATGGACGACCGACCGGAAGCTCCTGCTCCGTGCATCGCCCGTCAAACCCGGAAACACAAAACCCCGGGCATCGGCCCGGGGTTTCTTGGGTTTAAGCGTTCACCATCGACCGGTGAAGCGCGGCCGGATCATTCCCACTCGATCGTCGCCGGCGGCTTGCCGCTCACGTCGTAGACGACGCGGTTGATGCCGCGGACTTCGTTGATGATCCGGTTCGATACCTTGCCGAGCAGTTCGTACGGCAGTTCGGCCCACTTGGCGGTCATGAAGTCGCTGGTCTGCACCGCACGCAGCGCCACCACGTATTCATAGGTACGGCCGTCGCCCATCACGCCGACCGACTTCACCGGCAGGAACACCGCGAACGCCTGGCTGGTCTTGTCGTACCAGTCGAAGGCGCGCAGCTCGTCGATGAAGATCGCATCGGCGCGGCGCAGCAGGTCGCAGTATTCCTGCTTCACTTCGCCGAGCACGCGCACGCCGAGGCCCGGGCCCGGGAACGGGTGGCGGTAGACCATCTCGTGCGGCAGGCCGAGGGCGACGCCGAGTTCGCGCACTTCGTCCTTGAACAGGTCGCGCAGCGGTTCGAGCAGCTGCAGCTTCAGCGTATCGGGCAGGCCGCCGACGTTGTGGTGGCTCTTGATCGCGTGCGCCTTGCCGGTCTTGGCGCCGGCCGACTCGATCACGTCCGGATAGATCGTGCCCTGCGCCAGCCACTTGGCCGACGGCAGCTTGGCCGACTCGGCCTGGAACACTTCGACGAATTCGCGGCCGATGATCTTGCGCTTGGCTTCCGGGTCGCTCACGCCGGCCAGATGGCCCATGAACTGCGCGGTCGCGTTGACGTGGATGACCTTCACGCCGAGATGCTTGTTGAAGATGTTCATCACCTGCTCGCCTTCGTTCAGGCGCAGCAGACCGTTGTCGACAAACACGCAGGTCAGCTGGTCGCCGATCGCGCGGTGGATCAGCGCCGCGGCGACCGACGAATCGACGCCGCCCGACAGGCCGAGGATGACCTCGTCGCTGCCGACCTGTTCGCGGATGCGCTCGACGGCCTGCTCGACGTAGTTCGGCATCGTCCAGCTCGGCTTGCAGCCGGCGATGTCGAGCACGAAGCGGTTGAGCATGTCGCGGCCCTTGATCGTGTGCGTCACCTCGGGGTGGAACTGCACGCCGTAGAAGCCCTTGTCCTCATCGGCCATCGCCGCAATCGGGCACGACGGGGTTTCGGCGATCATCTTGAAGCCGTCCGGCAGCGCGGTCACCTTGTCGCCGTGGCTCATCCACACTTCGAGGAAGCCCTCGCCGTGCTCGCCAACGCGGTCTTCGATGCCGTTGAACAGCCTGCTGTGGTTGCGGGCGCGGATTTCGGCAAAACCGAACTCGCGCAGATGGCCGGCGTCGACCTGGCCGCCGAGCGACTGCGCCATCCACTGCATGCCGTAACAGATGCCGAACACCGGGATGCCGAGTTCGAACAGCGCAGGATCGGCCTGGTAATCACTCTCGTACACCGAGTTCGGGCCGCCGGACAGGATGATCCCCTTCGGGTTGAACGCACGAACGTCGTCGATCGACATGTCGAACGAATGCAGTTCGCAGTAGACATGGGCTTCGCGCACGCGCCGTGCGATCAGCTGGGTGACTTGCGAGCCGAAGTCGAGGATGAGGATTTTGTCCAGGGCTTGATCCATTGCCGGTTCCAGATTTCAGGTAACGAGTAACCTGTTATTTTAACGCGATAAAGCCCTTGCCGCGAGCCTGCCGGGCCCGCAGGCGTCCGATCGGTCCGGACCGGCCCTGGCGGGCGACCCGCGCGGATTACATTTGAAGTGCATAATTCCCTTGTGAGATTTGTTTATCTCCAGAAAGATTTTGCCGTTATATAGCGCTTGGCTAAAATACCGCCCTTGCGGCCAAGAGCCGAGACATCCAAAGACCGCGCGCACCCACAAGGTTGCTTTGTGACCATCCAGTTCAAGAATATCCACAAGTCTTACCGCGTCGGCGGACGCGATGTGCCCGCGCTGTCGGGCATCGACCTGACGATCAACCCCGGCGAAATCTTCGGCATGATCGGCCACTCCGGCGCCGGCAAGTCGACGCTGGTCCGGCTGATCAACCTGCTCGAGCGCCCGACCGGCGGCGAGCTGCTGATCGACGGCGACGACATCACCCGTTTCGACGACGATGCACTGCGCGCGCTGCGCCGCCGCATCGGCATGATCTTCCAGCACTTCAACCTGCTGTCGAGCAAGACCGTTGCCGACAACGTCGCCTTCCCGCTCAGGCTCGCCGGCACGAAGAGCCGCGCCGAGATCGACGCCCGCGTCACCGAACTGCTGGCACGCGTCGGCCTGGCCGAACATGCCGACAAGTATCCGCGCCAACTCTCGGGCGGCCAGAAGCAGCGCGTCGGCATCGCCCGCGCGCTGGCAACCGAACCGAAAATCCTGCTCTGCGACGAGGCGACGAGCGCGCTCGACCCGCAGACGACGCAGTCGGTGCTGCGGCTGCTGGCCGAGATCAACCGCGAGCTGGGCCTGACCATCGTGCTGATCACCCACGAAATGGACGTGATCCGCACGATCTGCGACCGCGTCGCGGTGCTCGACGGCGGCAAGATCGTCGAACACGGCCCGGTGGCCGACGTGTTCCTGCACCCGAAGCACGTCACCACGAGGCGCTTCGTGCAGGAGTCCGAGCACGTCGACGAAAACGAACAGAACGACGATTTCGCCCATGTCCCGGGCCGCATCGTCCGGCTGACGTTCCGTGGCGAGGCGACGTACGAACCGGTGCTCGGCAAGGTCGCGCGCGACTGCGGCGTCGATTTTTCCATCCTCGCCGGCCGCATCGACCGGATCAAGGACACGCCGTACGGCCAGTTGACGCTGGCGCTGACCGGCGGCGACGTTGATGCGGCGCTGGCCCGATTTGCATCTGAAGGACTGACCGTCGAGGCGCTGCGCTAAATGCTGGATACCCTGATCCCCACCCTGCTGCCGAACGTCGACTGGATCGACCTGTGGCAAGCCTGCCAAGACACGTTTTCGATGCTCGGCTGGTCGCTGCTGTTCACGCTGGTCCTCGGCCTGCCGCTCGGCGTACTGCTGTTCCTGACCGGAAGGCGCCAGCTGCTGGCCCAGCCGCTCGTCTACGGCGTGCTGTCCTTCGTCGTCAACGTGCTGCGCTCGGTACCCTTCGTGATCCTGCTGATCGTGATGATCCCGCTGACGACGCTGATCACCGGCACCTCGTTCGGCGTCGCCGGCGTGGTGCCGCCGCTGGTCGTCGGCGCGACGCCGTTCTTTGCCCGGCTGGTCGAAACCGCGCTGCGCGAAGTCGACCGCGGCATCATCGAGGCAACGCAGGCGATGGGCGCGACGACGCGGCAGATCGTCCTCGGCGCGCTGCTGCCCGAAGCGCTGCCCGGCATCCTCGCCGCGGCGACGGTCACCGCGATCACGCTCGTGTCGTACTCGGCGATGTCCGGCCTCGTCGGCGGCGGCGGTCTCGGCGATCTGGCGGTCCGCAACGGCTACCAGCGCTTCCAGACCGACGTGATGGTCGTCACCGTCATCCTGCTGCTGGTGCTGGTGCAGGCGCTGCAGATGGCCGGCGATCGCCTCGTTACCCATTTTTCCCGCAAGTGAAACCCGCCGGCCGTCCCACCCGGATGCGGCCGGTTTTAGATAAGTCCCACAAGGAGAGAAAGCAATGAAGAAGATCCTCGCTCTGATCGCGGCGGCCGTCGCGCTGAACGCCACCGCGGCCGACAAGCTCGTCGTCGGCGCCACCGCCGTACCGCACGCCGAGATCCTCGAGTTCGTCAAACCGACGCTGGCCAAGGAAGGCGTGACGCTCGACGTCAAGGTCTTCACCGACTACGTGCAGCCGAACGTCCAGGTCGCGGAAAAGAAGCTCGACGCCAACTTCTTCCAGCACAAGCCCTACCTCGATGAGTTCAACAAGGGCAAGGGCACCAACCTCGTGACCGTGACCGGCGTGCATATCGAGCCGTTCGGCATCTACTCGGGCAAGGTCAAGAAGCTCGCCGAGCTGAAGGAAGGCGCCACCGTGGCGATCCCGAACGACGCGACCAACGGCGGCCGCGCGCTGCTGCTGCTCGAGAAGGCCGGCCTGATCAAGCTGAAGGATTCGGCCAACCTGTCGGCAACCCAGCGCGACATCGTGCAGAACCCGAAGAAGCTGAAGATCCGCGAACTCGAAGCCGCCATGCTGCCGCGCGTGCTGAACCAGGTCGACATCGCCCTGATCAACACCAACTACGCGCTCGAAGCCAAGCTGAACCCGACCAAGGACGCACTGGCGATCGAAGGCAGCCAGTCGCCGTACGTGAACATCCTCGTCGCCCGTCCGGACAACAAGGACAGCGCCGCGATGAAGAAGCTTGCCGCCGCGCTGACCAGCCCGGCCACCAAGAAGTTCATCCTCGACAAGTACAAGGGCGCCGTGGTGCCGGCGTTCTGATCGTCGCCCGCATCTAGCGCAAAACGAGCCCGGCGTCTGCCGGGCTTTTGCTGGCTCGCAAATACGCCACATCGGTTATGCTTACGCCAAATACCGATTCATCCGGCATAAGCAGGCCTGACCGCTTACGCTTCTGGAGACGACCGTTGTCCGTGCCCACCGACAGCGCCACCGAAGCCGTCGAACTGATCGCCTGCCACGAGTGCGACCAGCTGCAGCGGCTGCACTACCCGCCCAGGGCGCGCGTCGTCCGCTGCTGCCGCTGCGGCGCCGAAGTCTACCGCTATCATCCGGATGCGCTGAACCGCACGCTGGCGCTGACGGTCGCCTCGCTGCTGCTGTTCATCGTCGCCAACGCCTTTCCGATCGTCGCCATCGACATGCAGGGCAATGTGCTGTCGACGAGCATGTTCGGCGCAGTTGCGCATCTGTGGACCACCCATGTCCCCATCGTCGCCGTGCTGGTCGCGCTGACGACGCTGATCGTGCCGTCGCTGACGCTGCTGCTGCTGATCTACCTGCTCGGGCTGATGCAACTCGGGCGCCGCCCGCCCGGTGCGGCCGAGCTGCTGCGGCTGCTGCACCTGTCGCGCCCGTGGGGCATGATCGAGGTCTATCTGCTCGGCATCCTCGTCTCGGTCGTCAAGCTGATGGCCTACGCCGCGGTGATTCCCGGCGTCTCGCTGTGGGCGCTGGTGCTGCTGATCCCGCTGATGGCGGCCATGCTCGGCTCGATCCACACCGACCTGATCTGGCGCCGGCTGGAGCAACTGAAATGACCACCGCGCAACGGATGCGTCTGGCGAACTGCCACGATTGCGGCCTGCTCTCGCGCCTGCCCGGCGGACACGGCCACTGCCCGCGCTGCGGCGCGGCGCTGCATTTCCGCAAGCCTGCCAGCCTCGCCAAGACCTGGGCCTACCTGATCGCGGCAATCATCCTCTACATTCCCGCCAACACGCTGCCGATGATGATCACCGGCTCGATCGTCGGCACCCAGGCCGACACGATTCTGAGCGGCGTCGTCTACCTGTGGACCAGCGGTGAATGGCCACTGGCGGCGCTGGTGTTCTTCGCCAGCATCATGGTGCCGCTGCTGAAGATGATCGCCATCCTGCTGCTGCTGATCACCTGCCAGCGCCGCTCGCGCTGGCAACCGCAACAGCGGATCAAACTGTACCGGCTGGTCGAATTCGTCGGCCGCTGGTCGATGCTCGACATCTACGTCGTCACCATCCTCGCGGCGCTGGTGCAGGTGCAGTCGCTCGCGTCGATCGCCGCCGGCCCGGCCGCGGTCGCCTTCGCCATCGTCGTCGTGCTGACGATGTTGTCGGCGATGAGTTTCGACCCGCGGCTGATCTGGGATCCGATCGACGAAGAACAAGAAGCTTCAGGAGAAAACCATGACACAAGCCACTGACCCGCTCGGCCCCGATCCCATCAATCGCTTACCCGAGGCCAAGGAAGACCCGCCGAAAAAGCGTTCGCTGCAGCTGGTGTGGGTCATCCCGATCGTCGCCGCGCTGATCGGCGGCTGGCTGGCGGTCAAGGCCGTGCTCGACCGCGGCCCCGAGATCACCATCACCTTCCGCTCGGCCGAGGGCATCGAGGCCGGCAAGACCAAGCTCAAGTACAAGGACGTCGACATCGGCCTGATCAAACGCGTCGTGCTCGCGCCCGATCGCCAGTCGGTGATCGCCACCGCCGAGCTGGCCAAGGACACCGACAGCATGCTGGTCAAGGACACGCGCTTCTGGGTAGTCCGGCCGCGCGTCGGTGCCGGCGGTGTCTCCGGCCTCGATACGCTGCTGTCCGGCGCCTACATCGGCATGGACATCGGCAAGAGCAAGGACAGCCAGCGCCACTACGCCGGGCTGGAAACCCCGCCGATTGTCACCTCGGGCCTGCCGGGCCGGCAGTTCGTGCTCAACACCGCCGAGATCGGCTCGCTCGACGTCGGCTCGCCGATCTACTACCGGCGCATCCTCGTCGGCCAGGTTACCGGCTACCAGCTCAATCCGAACGGCAAGGGCGTGACGATGAACGTCTTCGTCAATGCGCCGTACGACAAGTACGTGACGCTGAACACGCGCTTCTGGCAGGCCAGCGGCCTCGACGTCAGTCTCGACGCCAACGGTTTCCGGGTGCGGACCGAATCGCTCGCCAGCATCGTCGCCGGCGGCATCGCCTTCCAGGAACCGAACGACAACACCGACACCGCGCGCGCGCCGGAGAACTCCGCCTTCCGGCTGTTCCCCGACCAGGTGCTGGCGATGAAAACACCGGAAGCCGATGCCCAGACCTTCGTGATGTACTTCCAGGAAAGCCTGCGCGGCCTGTCGGTCGGCGCGCCGATCGACTTCCGCGGCATCGTCATCGGCGAGGTCAAGTCGATCAACCTCGAATACGACCGCAAGGCCAAGAACCTGCTGTTCCCGGTCGAAGTGCTGATCTACCCGAGCCGGCTCAAGGCCCGCTATCGCAAGGGCAGCGGCAACCCGTTGCAAGACAGCGGCACCCCGCACCACAAGATCATCGACGCCTTTGTCGACCACGGTTTCCGCGCCCAGCTGCGCACCGGCAACCTGCTCACCGGCCAGCTCTACATCGCGCTCGACTTCTTCCCGAACGTCGGCAAGGCCAAGGTCAACTGGAGCGAGGATCCGGTGGCTATCCCGACTACGCCGGGCAGCTTTGGCGACATGCAGAACACCGCCGCCAGCATCCTCAAGAAGGTCGACAGCATCCCGTTCGACGGCATCAGCCAGGACCTGCGCAAGGCGCTGCAGAACCTCGACAGCACGATAGACCGGACCAACAAGCTGATCGACCACCTCGACGGCGACGTGGCCACCGAAGCCGCGAAGACGCTCGCCCAGGCCAAGGCCACACTGGCGACGGCACAGCAGGTGATCGCCGACGGCTCGCCGCTGCAGCAGAACATGGGCAATACGCTCAAGGAAGTCAGTCGCGCCGCCGAATCGCTGCGCAATCTCGCCGATTATCTCGAACGCCACCCCGAGTCGCTGCTGCGCGGCAAACCGGAGGAAAAACCATGACCCGCCTTACCCGTACCCTGCTCGCCGCCGGTGTGGCCGCACTGATCGCCACCGGTTGCGCCAGCGCCCCGAAGGAATACTTCTACAGCCTTGGCAGCGCGGCGCTCGTCGATGCGCCGGCGCTCGGCGGCAGCGCCAGCGTGCCGGTCGCCATCGCCGCGGTGACGATCCCCGAAGCGGTTGACCGGCCGCAGCTCGTCGTCCAGCAATCGGGCGAGTTGCGCATCCTCGACCAGCGCCGCTGGATCCAGCCGCTGCGCAGCGATCTGGCCGCGGCGATCGCCGAGCAGCTCGGCCGCCAGCTCGGCGCACCGGTCGCAACGCCGTCGCAACTCGCCGCCAGCGAGGCGAGCTACCGCGTCGCCGTCGACATCCAGCGCTTCGACTCGGTGCTCGGCGGCAGCGCAACGCTCGATGCGCTGTGGCGCGTCACCGATGCCGGCGGCAAGGCGGTGAAGAACGGCCGCTTCAGCGCCAGCGAAGCGGCCAGGGACGGCGGCTACGACGCGCTGGTCGCCGCGCACGGGCGACTCGTGACCCGGCTGTCGCAGCAGATCGGTGCCGAACTCAAACCGCTGGTCGCGGCTCCGGCGAAGTAAGTCCTCAACGGACCGAAAAAAGGCGCCCCGCGGGGCGCCTTTTTTACTGCAGGACGAGCGACGGGCTGGCGGCGGTCGCGCCTAGGGCCGGTCGATCGCGTACGCGACCAGCGTCTCCAGCGACACCGCGTCGAGGATCGCCTCGTCGGTCGCCGCCAGCACGATCGGCGGCGCATGGCCGGCCAGCAGCGCCTCGATCCAGCGCATCGCGCAGACGCACCACTGATCGCCGGGCTTGAGCCCCGGAAAACCGTACTCGGGCCGCGGCGTGCTCAGGTCGTTGCCCTGCTCGCGCGAGAACGCCAGGAAGTCGGCAGTGACGCGGGTACACACGGTGTGCTGGCCGGGATCGTCGGCATGCTCGGCACAGCAGCCGTCGCGCAGGAAACCGGTCAGCGGGTCGACGCTGCACGGCAGCAGCGGTTCACCGAACACGTTGAAACGGCGATCAGCCAACGCGCTCTCCTTCGCTGACCAGGGTCATGCCATCGTAGCCGACGACGATCCCCTCCGGCAGCCGGGCCGACAGCGCGTGGTATTCGAGTTCGTGCGTCATGTGGATCAGCACCGTCCGTCGCGCGCCGATCCGCGCCGCAGCGGCGAGCGCCTGGTCGACGCTGAAGTGCGTCGGGTGCGGCGTGTTGCGCAGGCAGTCGAGCAGCAGTACGTCCAGTCCTTCGAGCAGCGGCAGGCTGGCTTCGGGAATCTCGGACACGTCGGTCAGGTAGGCGGCGTTGCCGATGCGAAAACCCAGGATCGGCCACTTGCCGTGCAAGAGCGGAATCGGGGTGATCCCGACGCCGCCGAACTCGAACGCTTCGTGCCCGACCTCGTGCAACTGCAGCACCGGCTTGTCCCAGTACTCGTTCGGCGCAAACAGCGTGTAGGGAAAGCGCTCGCGGATGTGCGTCAGCATCAGCCGGTTGCCGAATACCGGCAGTGCGGCCTTCTGCAGCCAGCACCACGCGCGCAGGTCGTCGATGCCGTTCAGGTGGTCGGCGTGCGGATGCGTGTAGAGCACAGCGTCGACGCGCAGCAGGTTCTCGCGCAGCGCCTGCGATCGCAGGTCCGGGCCGGTGTCGATCAGAAAGGTCTGGCCGCCGGCGCGGAATACCGCCGACGCGCGGGTGCGCCGGTTGCGCGGATCGCCCGAGGTGCACGTCGGGCAGCTGCAGCCGAGCGCCGGCGTACCGCCGCTGGAGCCGACCCCGAGCAGGACGACCTCGACCGCGGTACTCATGCGACGGCCTGCGCCCGGGCGAACAGCGTGAAGAAGTTGGCCGTCGTCGCCTCGGCGACCT
Source organism: Jeongeupia sp. USM3 (assembly GCF_001808185.1). Lineage (NCBI taxonomy): Bacteria > Pseudomonadati > Pseudomonadota > Betaproteobacteria > Neisseriales > Chitinibacteraceae > Jeongeupia > Jeongeupia sp. USM3. The sequence continues at coordinate 1,242,704 of NZ_CP017668.1, forward strand.
CGGCCACCGGAATGCCGCGCAGATCGGCGATATGCTCGCCGACGTGCCGGACCCACGCCGGCTGGTTCATCTTGCCGCGGAACGGCATCGGCGCCAGATACGGCGAATCGGTCTCGATCAGCATCCGCTCGAGCGGCACCCGGCGGGCAACGTCCTTCAGCTCCTCGGCCTTCTTGAACGTGACGATGCCCGAGAACGAAATGTAGAAACCGAGCGCCATCGCCGCCTGCGCCACCTGCCAGCTTTCGGTGAAGCAGTGCATCACGCCGCCGACCGCGTCGGCGCCCTCTTCCCTGAGGATGCGGATCGTGTCGTCCGACGCCGAGCGGGTGTGGATGATCAGCGGCAAACCGGTCTGCTTCGCGGCGCGGATGTGCACGCGAAAGCGCTCGCGCTGCCATTCGAGGTCACCCTCGAGCCGGTAGTAGTCGAGCCCGGTTTCGCCGATCGCGATCACCTTCGGGTGTCTGGCCAGCTCGACCAGCCCTTCGACGGTCGGTTCGTCGACGTCCTCGTAGTCCGGGTGCACGCCGACCGACGCGAACAGGTTGGGCGCCGATTCGGCCATCGCGATCACGCTCGGCCACTCGGGCAGGTTCACCGACACGCACAGCGCATGGCTGACGCGGTTTTCCGCCATCGCCGCGAGCAGCTCGACGCGGCGCTCGGCGAGTTCGGGAAAATTGATGTGGCAGTGCGAATCGACAAACATGGTGGACGACATCTCTCAAAGCGGCGAGGCGCTTGGCAATCCCCAAGTTTAAATGAGTTTCAACCGCTTCGGCAGCTGCCCGTCCGTCACACCTTGCTTACCCAGAATCAACAAATTTCTTCGCCGTGCGTCAGCATTGTTATGATGCTCGCTTCGTTTTCCGGGGCCCGCGATGCGCGACCTTATCCTTGGCGCCAGCGCAATCGACATCATGCTCGGCGGCTGCGTCTTCTTTGCGGCGAGCTACGCCGGCTTCGCCCTGCTCAATCTGGCACTGACGCGCCATCTGCTGCCCGCCATCCGCTACGGCAACGTGCTCGACCCGCGCCCCGTTCCGCCGGGCCAGCTGCGCCGCGAACTCGGGCAGTCGGCGATGTCGATCCTGCTGTTCGGCTGCGGGATGATCTTTCCCTGGGGTCTGCTGCAGCTGGGCTGGGCGCGGCTCGCCGCCGATCCGCCTTGGTGGCAGACGGCGATCGAGATCCTCGTGCTCGTGGTCTGGAACGAGATCCACTTCTACGCCAACCACCGGCTGTTGCACACGCGCTGGCTGCGGCGCTTCCATACGCCGCACCACCGCTCGGTGGTGACCACGCCGTGGTCGACGTACAGCTTTCATCCGGTCGAGGCGCTGATGCTCGGCAACATCATCCTGCTGCCGATGCTGGCCCACGATTTCTCGGTCTGGGCGCTGGCGTCGGTTCCGGTGTTCAGCCTGCTGTTCAACAGCATCGGCCATTCCAACTACGACTTCCTGCCCGACGCCCATCACGACCGCTGGTGGCTGAACGGCGCACGCCGCCACCACCTGCATCACGCCTGTTTTACCGGCAACTACGGCTTCATGTTCCCGTTCATGGACCGGCTGTTCGGCACGGCGCTGCCGCCGGATGCGGCCGATGCACGCATCGTCCCGGCCCGCCGCGATGCTGCATAAGCGGCGCGACCTGCAGTCGCTGGCCTACCTGATCGCCCTGCCGGCCCTGGTGGCCGGGCAGTGGGTTTGGGGCATCCACTGGCTCGCCTACGCGCTGACGCTGTTCCTGACCCTGGGCACCGGCGTCATCCACCACAACCACACGCACCGGCGCATGTGGCGCAGCCGCCGGCTCAACCGGCTCACCGACTTCTGGCTCACGCTGCTGCAGGGCCATCCGACCTTCGTGTTCTACCCGGCGCACGTCGGCAACCATCACCGTTACCGGCACGGCCCGAAGGATGCGGCGCGGACCTACCGTTTTGGCGGCGACCGCAACGATCTGCGCGGCTATCTGCTGCATCCGCTGCAGGCGGCCTGGGTGCTTTACCCGCTGTTCATCGGCTGGCTGCGGCAGCTCGGCCGGCGCAACCGCGGTGCGCTGCGCTACTGCCTGGCGCAGTACGCGGCCGTGCTGGCCCTCTGGGGCGGACTCGCCTGGCTGGACTGGCAGCGCTGGCTGGTCCTGGTGCTGATTCCGCAGTTGCACGGCCTGCACTGGCTGCTGGCGACCAACTACCTGCAGCACGCGCACGCCGACGGCCATTCGCGCCTCAACTACGCGCGCAACTTCGAGGGCTGGGTCAACCCGCTGCTGTTCAACATCGGCCTGCACACCGCCCACCACGAGCATCCGCGCGCGCACTGGTCCGAGCTGCCCCGGCTGCACCGCGCGTACCGCGACCGCATCGATTCCCGCCTGAACGCCGGGCCGCTGGCCCGCTACATGTTCGTCACCTTCATCGCCAGCCTGCTGCTGCCGCGCCTGCGCAGCCGCCCGCTGATGCACGCCACGGAGAACACCCATGCCCACCCGCTTTGAACGCGTCTACATCGAGGCCGCCGGCAGCCACCTGCCGGGCGCGCCGGTCGGCAATGACGAGATGGACGCCTACATCGCGCCGATCAACCGCATTTCCGGGCGGATCAAGGCGCGCATCCTCGCCGAGAACGGCATCCGCACGCGCCACTACGCGATCGCCCCCGACGGCAGCACGACGATGTCGCACGCCGCACTGGCCGCCGCCGCCGTGCACGACTGCCTCGACCACGCGCAGGCGACGCTCGCCGACGTCTCGCTGCTCGCCGTCGGCTCGAGCGGCGGCGACGCGCTGATGCCGGGCTTCGCCAGCATGATCCAGGGCGAACTCGGCGCACCGCCAATGAGCACGCTGTCGAGCCAGGGCGTCTGCGCCGCCGGCGTGACCGCGCTGGCGCACGCCGCGCAGGGCATCGAGCTCGGCGCGCACCGGCAGGCCATGGTCGTCGCCGCCGAACTGCCGTCGCGGATGTTCAAGCACAGCCGCTTCGCGCCGCGCGGCTACGACAGCGACTTCGACGCCCACTTCCTGCGCTGGATGCTCTCGGACGGCGCCGGCGCCGCGCTGCTGACCGATACACCGAGCGGCCGCGGCGGCATACGCCTCAAGCTCAAGTGGATCCACCAGCAGAGCTTTGCCGGCGACTACCCGGTCTGCATGCAGCTCGGGCTGACCGAAGACCGCTCGACGTCCTTCCTCGACTTTCCGTCGAGCGGCGAAGCCGAAGCCGCCGGCGCACTGTCGCTGCGCCAGGACATCCGCCTGCTGCCCCACCTGTTCGACGTCGCCATCCACGAGTACGTGAAGCTGGTCGACGCCGGCTGGGTGAAATCCGGCGAGATCGACCACTTCCTGTGCCACTACTCGTCGGACAAGTTCATTCCGGTGGTCGAGGATCTGCTCGACAAGGCCGGACTGACGATTCCGCGCGAACGCTGGTACAGCAACCTCAACACGCGCGGCAACACCGGCGCGGCGTCGATCTTCGTGATGCTGGCCGAATTCCTCGAAACGCGAACGGTCAGGCCCGGCGAGCAGATCCTCTGCTTCATCCCCGAGTCGGGCCGGATCAGCGCCGCCTACATGCTGCTCGAAGCCGAAGCCGCCGACGCAGCGCTCGCACCGCCGCGCGTACCGGTAGAAACGCCGGCAGGCACGCCCGCCGCCGGCATCGCCGCACCGCACGACCCCGCCACGGCCCCCGCCCCGCTCCAGCCCTTGCTGACCCAGCTCGCCGGCCTGTGGCAGGACTACCGCTCGCAGGTGTGGCGCAGCCCGGTGGTGCATCAGCTTGTCGCCGGCCGCTTCGACGTCGCCGCCTACCGCAACTGGACCGCGCAATGGGTGCCGCAGGTGCGCGAAGGCAGCCTGTGGATGCGTGAAGCCGTCGCCTCGCTTACCGGGCCGTACGCGCTGCTGGCGCAGCTGATCGAAACCCACGCCGGCGAGGAGCAGAACGACTTCATGATCCTGTACCAGGATTACCTTGCCGCCGGCGGCAGCCAGCCGCTCGACGCCCTGCGGCGCAATCCGGGCGGCGAAGCGCTCAACGCCTACCTGCATGCGCTCGCGGCAACCGACAATCCGGTCGGCCTGCTCGGCGCAATCTACATCATCGAAGGTACCGGCCAGCGCATCGTGCCGGCGCTGCTGCCACTGCTGCGCCGGCAGCTCGACCTGCCGCCGGCCGCTTTCCGCTTCCTCGAATACCACGGCGCCAACGACGAACACCATCTCGCCCGCTGGCTTGCGGCAGTGGAAATCGTCCTCGACATCGACCCGGCCGCCGCGCCGGCGATCCTGGCGACGGCCCGGCGCACCGCCCAGCTCTACCTGATGCAGTTCGAACACATCGGAACCACCGCATGAAGGAACTCCCCGACTTCCTCGCGCAAGAGCACGACCCGCGCGACCCGAGCCCGTGGCTGGCGCTCTACCTCGACCAGAGCACGCCGCTGCCCGATCACGTCAAGAAGGCCTGGCTGGCCGATTCGAGCTCGGCATCGCGCCAGTTCCTGCTGCCCTTCATCCGGCCACTGGCGCGCGTGCTGATCGTGCTGATCCAGATCGTCAAGGCGGTACTGCCGCGGCGCTGGGCCGCGTCGCGCAGCCTGCACTGGCTGCTGGCCGAAGGGCTGAAGCGGCTGGTCTCGCCCGAGGCCAACTGGCTGGTGATGCGCCACTTCCACCTCGGCGCGCAGATCCTCGAGTTCATCGCCGCCAATGCCCCGGTGCCGGTCGAGACATCGCCGCTGAAACCGCTGGTGCTCGACGACCTGAAGGACGAGCTGTTCCTCAAGCACGACCTCAACCTGTTCAACTTCGTCATCCGGCTGGGCCAGGGCCTGCGGTTTGCCGAAACGGAACTCGGCCCGGTAGCGCAGCCGGACTTCAGCATGATCGGCGAACCGCCGCTGAAACTCGCCGACCTCCCGCAGGGCAGGCTCAATTTCGTCGACCTGCAGACCGCGATCGAGTGCTTCACGCCGGTCTACCAGCTGTTCCTGACCGACAACGACTTCTGGCGCGCGGCCAACTCGCTGCAGCTCGACGAGACCATCGGCCTCTACGCCGCCACGCTACTGGGGCGGCCCGAGCACCTGATCCTGCTGAACAACAAGCATCCGCTGCTGCCGATGAGCACGCTGCGCGCCGGCTACCGGCTGGTGCTGCACGGGCTGTCGACCGAAATGCTGCATGCGCTGCTGATGCGGCAGAAAGCGTTGCAGGCAGCCGGATAAGACACAAAAAAGCCCGGCGTTTTCACGTCGGGCTTTGCGTCCGGCCAGCGCGATCGCTACATCGTGTGCGTGGTCCGCGCGCTCTGCAGGTAGCCGCCGAGCAGGCCCTCGATCTTGGCCTTGGCCTGCGCGCCGGCCTCGTTGCCGGAGAAGCGCACGCCGATGCCCTGCTGGTGGTTGTTGTGCGCGCCAGCCGGCGTCAGCCAGACGACGTGGCCCGAGACGGCGATCTTGGCCGGGTCGTCGAGCAGGGACAGCAGCATGAAGACTTCGTCGCCGAGCCGGTACGGCTTGCCGGTCGGAATGAAGATGCCGCCGCCTTTGACGAAAGGCATGTACGACGCGTACAGCGCGGCCTTTTCCTTGATGTTCAGCGACAGCACCCCGGGGCGCGAGGTTTGCTGGCGGTAGTCTTCGCTCATCGTCGCTCTCCCTTGAGCGCGGCGCCCTTGAGCGCCGCCAGATAATCGTAAAGCAGCGCCTCGATGTTCAGGCGCGCATTCAGCGGATGGGTCGCCAGCCGGCGCGCGTCGATCAGCCGTTCGGCATACCGTGGCAGTTCGGCGGCACGTGGCGCCAGCCGCGCCAGCGCCTCGCTGCGATCCGGATAATAACGGACTTTGCCGGCCATCGCGTTCGCAACGAGGTCGTGTACCCATTTCTGCAACCAGTCGACGATCAGCGTCATCTCGACCTTGGCGCGGTCGAACTCGGCGGCCAGCCCGATCACGTCGAGCCCGCCCGGATTCGCGAGCGCGTCGAGCAGCCTGGTGCGGTACGGCAGCCACTCGGCCGACGCGTCGTCGAGCGCCGCCAGCGGCGCGCCGCCGCTGTGGGCCAGATGCAGTAGCGGGTTGACGACGCCCTGCCCGGCCAGCCACTGCGCGGCCAGCTCGGGCGCCGGGGTCGGCAGCGGAAAGATCCGGCAGCGGCTGCGGATCGTCGGCAGCAGCCGGCGCCACTGGTGCGAAACGAGGATGAAGCGCGCGCCGGCCGGCGGCTCCTCGAGCGTTTTCAGGAAGGCGTTGGCCGCGGCGGTATTCATCGCCTCGGCCGGGTAGACGACGGTGACGCGGGCACCGCCGCGGTGCGCGGTCAGGTTGACGAAGTCGCCCAGCTCGCGGATGTCGTCGACGGTGATCAGTGACGATTTTTTCTTTGCCGGCTTGGCATCCTCGGCCGGCTCGTCGTCGACGTCCTGCGGCGCCAGCACGCGGTAGTCCGGGTGGTTGCCGGCGGCAAACCAGCGGCAGCCGTCGCAGACACCGCACGGTGCAGCAGCACGGTCGGCCGACTCGCACAGCAGCGATGCCGCCAGCCGGTCGGCGAAGCGCCGCTTGCCGATGCCGGCGGCGCCGGTCAGCAGCAGCGCGTGCGGCAAGCGGGCGATATTCGCCGTCAGCGCCCGCCACGGCTCGGCCTGCCACGGGTACAGCGTGTAGTCGCTCATGCCTCGCCCCGCAACCAGCGCGGCAGATCGGCCGCCAGCCCGGCCTGGATGTCGGCAATGCTACCGGTCGCGTCGATCACCTTGACCCGTTGCGGGTCGGCCTCGGCGCGCTCGAGGTAGGCCGCGCGAACGCGTGCGTGAAAGTCGCTGGCTTCCTGCTCGAAGCGGTCGAGCGCATCGCGCCCGGCCATCCGGGCCCGGCCGATATCGGGCGGCACATCGAACACCAGCGTCAGGTGCGGCTGCAACAGCGCTTCGCCGCGGCGCTGCACCCACTCTTCCAGCGCGGCGAACTTGGCCGGATCCAGCCCGCGCCCGCCGACCTGGAACGCCCAGGTCGCATCGGTGAAGCGGTCGCTGATCACCCATTCACCACGCGCCAGCGCCGGTTCGATCACGCAGGCCAGGTGCTCGCGCCGTGCGGCGAACATCAGCAGCGCTTCGGTTTCCAGATCCATCGTCTCGGACAGCAACAGCGTACGCAGCTTTTCACCCAGCGGCGTGCCGCCGGGCTCGCGCGTCAGCAGCGGCGCAATGCCCTGGGCGCGCAGCCAGTCGGCCAGCCATGCGAGCTGGGTGCTCTTGCCGGCGCCATCGACGCCCTCGACGCTGATGAAGCGCGCCGGGAGCAAGTTCTGTTCGGAAAGGTGTTCAGACATGCAGCCGATTGTCTCATACCGTCCGAGCCCACTCATAGCCGCATGCTCGCCAAGCGCCCCGTCCGACAGCGCAGCCAAGACCTCGACGGACTGCCGAGAAACCCAGCGCAGCGGTGCCGGCAAGGGGCCCTTTAGGGTCCGAAGCGTCCCACGGGGACTTCCTTCGGTCGCAACAGTACAACGGCAAGCACGGCCAGCAGTGTCAGCAGCCCGCCGGCTGGTCGCGGTACTTCTTCATCAGCCTCACGTAGTGCGCGGCCGAATAGTTGAAGTGCGCCAGTTCGTCGTCGGTCAGCCGCCGCACCTGCTTCACCGGGCGGCCCAGATATAGGTAGCCCGATTCGAGCACCTTGCCCTGCGGGACCAGCGAGCCGGCGCCGATCATCACCCGGTCCTGCACGACGACGCGATCAAGGATGATCGTGCCCATGCCGACGAGCACCTCGTTGCCGATGGTGCAGCCGTGCAGGATCACCGCGTGGCCGATGGTGACGCGGTCGCCGATGATCAGCGGTGCACCGTCCGGATCGTCCGGGCGCTTGTGCGTCACGTGCAGCACGCTGCAGTCCTGCACGTTCGAATCGTGGCCGATCTGGATGTGGTTGACGTCGCCGCGCAGCACCGCGCCGGGCCAGATGGAGGAATTGCTGCGAAGAAAAACGTCGCCGATCACCTGTGCGCTGGCATGCACCCAGGCACCGTCGCCGAGTACCGGCGTGATTCCGTCGAATTGTTCGATGGCCATGACTATCCTTGAAATCCTGTCGTGGTTTGACCTTGAAAAGCACGCGCGCAAGGCGCATCTACGCTGTTACGACGATTCTACCCGAGACCACACGATGACCCAGACCAACCCGCTGCTCGACCTGGCCGGCCTGCCGCAGTACGACGCCATCCGCCCCGAACACGTGAACCCGGCGCTCGACGTACTGCTCGAACAGGCGCGCGCCGCGGTCGCCCAGGCCGAATCCGTCGAGACGCCGAGCTGGGACAACTTCGTCGCGCCGTCCGAAGACGCGATGGAGCGCCTGGGCCGCGCCTGGGGCGCCGTCGCGCATCTGGAGTCGGTGGTCAACACCCCCGAACTGCGCGAGGTCTACAACCAGAACATTCCGCGCATTTCCAACTTCTATACCGAACTCGGCCAGAACGAGGCGCTCTACGCACGCTGGAAACAGCTTGCCGCCAGCGACGAATTCGCCGGCTACGACCAGACCCGCCGGACCATCGTCGAGCACGCGATCCGCGACTTCAAGCTCTCCGGTGCCGAGCTGCCCGCCGAGCAGAAGGAACGCTTCATGCAGATCGAGGAGCGCTCGTCCGAGCTGACGACCAAGTTCGCCCAGAACGTGCTCGACGCCACCGATGCCTTCGCGCTGTATGTCGACGACGAGTCGGAGCTCGCCGGCCTGCCTGACGACTGGAAAGCCGCCGCGCGCATCGGCGCCGAGGCGGACGGCAAGACCGGCTGGAAGGTCACGCTGAAAATGCCGAGCTACCTGCCGGTGATGCAGTTCGCCGAGAACCGCCAGCTGCGCGAGACGCTGTACCACGCCTACGTGACCCGCGCGTCCGAGTTCGGCCCGGCCGAGCGCGACAACACGCCGCTGATCGAGGAAATCCACGCGCTGCGCCAGGAAGGCGCAAAGCTGCTCGGCTTCGAGAGTTTCAGCGAGGAGTCGCTCGCGACCAAGATGGCCGACACCCCGAACGAAGTGCTCGGTTTCCTGCGCGACCTGGCCGAGCGGGCGCAGCCGCACATGATCAACGACCGCGCCGAGATGGAACGCTACGCGCAGGAGCGGCTCGGCTACGGCAAGCTCGAAGCCTGGGACGTCGGTTTCGTCTCCGAACGCATCCGTGAAGAGAAGTACGCGTTCAGCGAACAGGAAGTGAAACAGTACTTCACCGAGCCGACCGTGCTGACCGGCCTGTTCCATCTGGTCGAACAGCTCTACGGCCTGCAGTTCGTCCCGGCCGACGCACCGGTCTGGCATCAGGACGTGCGCTTTTTTGAGCTGAAGAACCGCGACGGCTCGCTGGTCGGCGGCCTCTACCTCGACCTGTATGCGCGCGACGGCAAGCAGGGCGGCGCGTGGATGAACGACGTCCGCGGCCGGCGCAAGCAGGCCGATGGCCGCATCCAGACGCCGGTGGCGCTGATCGTCTGCAACTTCGCCAAGGGAGTCGAAGGCCGCCCGGCGCTGCTGCCGCACGACGACGTGATCACGCTGTTCCATGAAGCCGGCCACGCGCTGCACCACCTGCTGACCGAGGTCGACGAACTGTCGGTATCGGGCATCTCCGGCGTCGAATGGGACGCGGTCGAGCTGCCGAGCCAGTTCATGGAGAACTTCGCCTGGGAATGGCAAGTGCTGCCGCAGCTGACCCGCCACGCCGACAGCGGCGCCGCACTGCCGCGCGCGCTGTACGACAAGATGCTCGCGGCAAAGAACTTCCAGAGCGGCTCGGGCATGCAGCGCCAGCTCTACTTCTCGATCTTCGACATGGAGCTGCACCAGCGCACCGAACCGATCGAGATCAAGCGGCTCGCCGAAATGATCCAGGGCGAACTCGGCATCCCGCTGCCGCCCGACTACAACCGCTTCCCGCAGAGCTTCAGCCACATCTTCGCCGGCGGCTACGCGGCCGGCTACTACAGCTACAAGTGGGCCGAAGTCCTCAGCGCCGACGCCTACGCCGCGTTCGAGGAAGCCGCCGGCAAGACCGGCAACGTCGTCGACGCCACGGTCGGCGAACGCTTCCGCCGCGAAGTCCTCGCCCGCGGCGGCAGCCGCCCGGCGCTCGAGAGCTTCACCGCCTTCCGCGGCCGCAAACCGGAAATCGACGCCCTGCTGCGACACAACGGGCTGGCCGGCTGATCCGGCGCTGCCACGAAGCAAAAAAACCCGGCCTGGCCGGGTTTTTTTATTGGACAGCGAATAGTAAGAAAATTCTTGATGTGTAAGAAAATTCTCAAGACATCCGGCCCTCCTGCCGGGCCGAACGGCCATCTTGACCAAAAAACATCACAATCGGCCCGGACTCTCACATTTGTTTACAAAAAAATTACGCAAATTTATCATCGATGGCTTATATGCAGCGCACTCACCCAATCATAAAACTCTCGTAGATCCCGCCATGAGCCCCCAGACCCGTACACTGAAGCTGGCTTCCATCCTTACCGCAACCCTCCTTGCCGCTTGCGGCGGCGGAGGAGGTGGTGGTAGCGATTCGTCACCTGCGCCGGCCCCGACGCCAGCCCCGACGCCGGCACCAACACCGACCCCCACGCCTCCGCCACTCGTGAACGACAACGCCTTTGGCGCGGATTGCATCGGTGAAAACTGTGGCACCAACAGCGTCGTCTATTCGGGTAGCGGTGTCGGCGCATGGCGTTACACCAACACCACGTCGGCCCCTGCCAACGTAGCGGTGGCTCTGGGTGGCGTTGCAGGCAAGATTGTCACGCTGGTTTACACCAACCAGACGCCCAACCCGGTCGCCATGCCGGCCATCACGCTCGCACCATCACAGTCGCTGGCTTCGCTCAAGTCGGCCACTGCCGACGCGAATGAACGCATCAACCAGATCCCCGAGCGCATCCGCGAGTTCAACCGCAACCGCCCTGCGCTGCAAACGGCCCCTGCCGGCGCACGGCGCGCGATCAAGGCGCCCACCGCCGCCGTCGTCGGCGCTTCCCGTATGTGGACCGTCGACAACGGTGTCAACGATACGCTGGAAACGCGCAGCGCCGTGCTGCAGAAAAAGGCCACCGCCTCCGACGGTCGTGTCGTCAACTTCTGGGTCGAGAGCGGCGAATTCGGCGTCGGCAAGCTGACCGCGGCGCAACTCGACACGCTCGCCAGCCGTTTCACCGACGGCAGCAACTCGGTGTACTCGATGGTGACCGGTATCGCGGGCCAACCTTGGGGCGTGCATCCGTACAACGACCTGATTCCGGCCAATCAGGAAATCGACATCGTTTTCGTCAACTTCGACCGCAACAACAAGCCTTTTGGCCTGATGGGCTACTTCTGGTCGCTCAACAACTTCCTCAAGGACAACAATCACGCCCAGCTCAAGAACAGCAACCAGTCGCTGTCGTTCTACATGGACACCGAGACCGTCTACCTCGGTGGTGAAATCGGCATCAAGGAAGAGATCAGCACGCTGGCACACGAATTCGTGCACATGATCAACTTCTATCAGCGCGGCGTCGTGCTCAACAGCGCCAACACCGACAACACGTTTGATACCAGCTGGGAAGAAATGAGCGCCATGATGATGGAAGACATCATCGGCTCGCGACTCGATCCCGTTTACCACCCGATCCGCGACGGCCGCTTCCCGGAATGGCTCGCTCAAGGCGCGTACAACTGCAACCCGTTGAACTGGATCAGCGATACGAAATCGCAATGCTTCAGCTACAACGTAGCCGGCAGCTTCGGCGCCTACCTGCTGCGCCAGTACGGGGTTGGCTTCTACAAGCACTTCCTGCGCAATACCAGCTTCAATGCGGGCAGCCAGCCGGTTGCCTTGCTCGACAGCTCCATCAGGCAGTTTGGCGGCCGTGGCTACGCCGAAGCGCTGCGCCGCTGGGGTGCGAGCATTGCGTTGCTGCCATCCGCGACGTCGCCCACGGGCTTCGGCTATCCGCAACGCGTCGACAGTGGCTTCACGCTGCCGGGGCTCAACGGTTCGAACTACACCGGCATCCGCAAGCTGCCGACCAGTGTGCCGGCCATGCTCGAGGGCTACGCCCACTTCCCGCTGGTGCGCAAGCCGGCCGGCGCCGGCTACGCCGAAACGCTGATCGTGCCGGCCGGTACGAGCCTTTCGGTCATCGTGAACTGAGTCGACAACAGACTGTCACAACGGCCATGGCATGCACCATGGCCGTTGTGCTTGGGAGGAAACCGATGCATTTGTCCCGATGGATTGCCCTGCCTGTCCTGGCCGTACTGCCGCTACTGGCATCCTGCGCCAGCCCCGCCTACACCCTGGGTCAGCCCGTTACCGCCGAAGGCAAGCTCGTGCTCAAGGGAAACGAGCCTTTCGCGGTTCCGGTGCTGCTGGGACAGTCCGAACAATGGGAACTGACCGGGCTGAAGCAGCAGCAGTACGTTCCGCTGCAGAACAAGGCCGTGCGCGTACGCGGCACGGTGGCACGGTTGCCCGGGGAAGGGCTGCTGCGCGCCCAGCTGCAGGTGACCGAGATCAAGGGATTGCCTGAAAGCAAATAGGCTTTCTACCGCTACAGCCGCCGCCATTCGCTGTCGATCAGGCCCTCGATCGGCCGGTAACGCGTCTTGTACGCCATCTTGCCGCAGCGCTCGATCCAGTAGCCGAGATACAGGTAGGGCAGGCCGAACTGGCGCGCCAGGCTCACCTGCCACTGCACGTTGTACACGCCATAACTCGCGCCGGGGACATCCGGGTCGTAGAAGGTGTAGACCGACGACATGCCGTCGTCGAGCTGGTCGATCAGGCTGACCATGCGCAACTGGCCAGCCTCGCGGAACTCGACCAGAAAGCTGGCGACGTTGCTCTTGAGGATGAAGTTCTCGTACTGCTCGCGGCCATCCTGGTCCATGCCGCCACCGGCGTGGCGCGCGGCCTGGTAGCGCTGGTACAGCTGGAAATGCGCGTCGGCGTATTCAAGCCCGAGCAGGCGGGCCCGCAATTCGCCGTGGCGCTGCAGCGCCCGCCGCTGGCTGCGGTCCGGCTCGAACTCGTTCACCGGGATCCGCACCGGCACGCAGGCCGTGCAGCGGTCGCAGTGCGGCCGGTAGACGAACTGGCCGCTGCGTCGAAAGCCGATCTGCACCAGCTGGCTGTAGCTCTGGGCGTCGATCAGCTCGGACGGCACCGCCACCTGCGAGCGCGCCAGTTGCTCGGGCAGGTAACTGCACGGATACGGCGCGGTTGCGTAGAACTGCAATTGCAAGGTCTGAATGCGCGGGTTCATCTTGGTTCCCCCTGCGCCCGGTACAACCATGGTCCGGGTAGGTCTGGTTGGGCAGTAAGCTTTCTCAGCCTAGCAACAAAATCGGCCCTCGGGACTTCCCGGCCACCGAATCGCGCCAGATGATCGGTGCGCATCTGGCAGTCGATCAGTCCGAAGCCCTGATGCCGGAGCCAGCGCACCAGATGGACGAAGGCGATCTTCGACGCATCCGGCGCACGCGCGAACATCGATTCGCCGTAGAACATCCTGCCGATGGCAACGCCGTAAAGCCCGCCGACAAGCTCGCCGTCCATCCAGCATTCTGCACTGTGGGCGTGGCCGAGATCATGCAGCTCGCCATAGCCTGCGCGAATCTCGTCGCTGATCCAGGTACCGTGATCGGCGCCACGCGGCGCGGCACAGCCCTGCATCACCGCGTCGAACGCGGTGTCGAAGCGGACTTCATACGGGCGATGACGGATGACCTTGGCGAGCGAGCGGCCGACATACAGCTCGTCGGGCACCAGCACCATGCGCGGATCGGGGCTCCACCACAGGATGGGCTCGCCGGGCATGTACCAAGGGAAGATGCCGGCGCGGTATGCGGCCAGCAGGCGCCCGGCGCCAAGATCGCCGCCGGCCGCGAGCAGGCCGTTCGGATCGGCCAGTGCATGCTCGAGCGGCGGAAACCGCAGCGTACGGTCGAGCCAGGCGATCATCGGGGAAGGGGGATTACTTTTTCTGCTGCTGGCAATCCTTGCAGATGCCGTACAGGTACATCTCGTGGTCCTGGATTTCGAAGCCGTGCGCCTTGGCGATCGCCTCCTGGCGCTGCTCGATTTCCGGATCGCAGAACTCCTCGACCTTGCCGCACTTCACGCACACCAGGTGGTCGTGGTGGCCGCCCTGGTTGAGCTCGAACACGGCCTTGCCCGACTCGAAGTGATGGCGCTCGAGAATGCCGGCCTGCTCGAACTGCGTCAGCACCCGGTACACGGTCGCCAGACCGATATCGGTATGTTCGGCCATCAGCACCCGGTAGACGTCTTCGGCCGAGAGATGGCGCTGCTCGCTGGTTTCGAACAGGTTGAGGATTTTCAGGCGGGGGCCGGTAGCTTTGAGGCCCATGCCCTTGAGGTCGTTGGCTTTGCTCATTGGAGTCCGTATCCGGGCAAGGAGTGCCGCCGTGGCTGCGGGCCTGGGCGACTACCGGTATGATATAGCGTTTACCGCGCCGACTCCAACCGGGGCCGGCGCGCCGACTTGTCCAACTCCACGGATTGCAGGCCCCATGCAACTTCGCTTGATCGCTCCCCTGGTCGCGGCACTGATGCTCAGCGGCTGCGGCGTCATGAACTGGCTGACACCGTACAAACTCGACATTCCGCAAGGCAACGAGGTCACCGCCGATCTCGTCGGCCAGCTCAAGCCCGGCATGACGCGCGCGCAGGTCCGCTTCCTGCTCGGCACGCCGCTCCTGACCGACCCGTTCCACGCCAACCGCTGGGATTACGTCTACAGCGATGCGCGCGGCGGCACGCTCGAGCAGAAGAAGACCTTCGCCGTCTTCTTCGACGGCGACAGCCTGACCCGCTGGGAAGGCGACACGCTGCCCGAGGCGGTTCGCGCCAAGGACGCCAAGATGCTCGACACCCGCGCCGAGCCGCGCAGCAACGACATGCAGAGCACCGCCGCCCCCGGCTCGGCCGACAGCCCGACCCAGGAAGTCAAACCGCTGATCAAGGAATAAGCCATGTCCCTCCGTATCGCGATTGCCGGCGCCTCGGGGCGCATGGGCCGGATGCTGGTCGAAGCGACGCTGGCCGCGCCGGACTGCACGCTGCACGCCGCGCTCGACCGTCCGGGCGCCGATACGCTCGGCCAGGATGCCGCGGCCTTTCTCGGCCGGGAAAGCGGCGTGGCCATCGTCGCCGACCTCAAGGCGCTCGAAGGTGCCGACGTGCTGATCGACTTCACCCGTCCGGAAGGCACGCTGGCGCACGTCGCCGCCTGCCGTGCCTACGGCGTCAACATGATCATCGGCACGACCGGTTTCGACGATGCCGGCAGCGCTGCGATCCGCGAAGCGGCCGGCGACATCGCCATCGTCCACGCGTACAACATGAGCGTCGGCGTCAACCTGCTGGTCAAGCTGCTCGAAGTCGCCGCCAAGGCGTTGCCGGAAGGCTACGACGTCGAAGTGCTGGAAATGCACCACCGGATGAAGGTCGACGCCCCGTCGGGTACCGCGCTGATGCTTGGCGAGGCCGTTGCCGGTGCGCAGGGCCGCACGCTCAAGGATGCCGCCGTTTATGCCCGCGAGGGCATCACCGGCGAGCGCGAGCCGGGCACGATCGGCTTTGCGACGCTGCGCGGCGGCGACGTGATCGGCGATCACACGGTGATCTTCGCCGGCCTCGGCGAGCGCGTCGAAATCAGCCACAAGGCGAGCAACCGGACGATCTACGCGCAGGGCAGCATCCGCGCCGCGCGCTTCCTTGCCGGCAAGCAGTCGGGCTTCTTCGACATGCAGGACGTGCTCGGGCTGCGCTGAGCGCGGTACCGAAACGGAAAAAAAGGGCGCCACCGGCGCCCTTTTCATTGGGCGGCGAGGATCAGCGCAGGCGCCGCGTCTCGCCGATCGCCCACAGCGTGAAATCCTCCGCGGCCACGCCGGCGGCCACCCTCGCCTGCGGCACGACATCCAGCGGCGCGTCGATCGCCTCGTCGGTCAGCGCGAACGTGCCCCAGTGCACCCCCATCCCCTGCCGCGCCCGGACGTCGCAGAACAGCCGCAAGGCTTCGAACGGATCGACGTGCTGGTTGCGCATGAACCAGCGCGGCTCGTACGCGCCGACCGGGATCATCGCGAAATCGATCGGCCCGGCACGCAGGCCGATCTCCGCCAGCCTTGGCGAGTAGGCGGTATCGCCGGCGTACCAGAGCCGGTAACCGGCATGCGCGATCACGAAGCCACCCCACAGCGATGCGTTCTCGTCGCCCCACAGCCGCCGCTTGCTCCAGTGCTGCGCCGGCACGAAGGTCAGCTCGACGGCGCCGACCTTGAGCTTGTCCCACCAGTCGAGTTCGACCGGCTCGGGCAAACCGGCGGCGGCAAGCCAGGCGCCGAGTCCGAGCGGCACGACAAAACGCGGCGGCCCGCCGGGCTGGGCCGCCAGCGCGCGGATCGAGCCGGCGTCGAGGTGGTCGTAGTGGTTGTGCGACAGCAGCACGACGTCGATGCGCGGCAACTCGGCCAGCGTTGCCGGCAACGGCACCCGCCGCTTCGGCCCCGCCCACTGCACCGGCGACGCGCGATACGAGAACAGCGGGTCGGTCAGCACGTTCAGCCCGCCGATCTGGATGAGCTGCGTCACGTGGCCGATCCAGGTCACGGCGATCGCGTCGGGCTCGGCGGCCACGTCGATCGGCGCCGGCCGCATCACCGCAATGCGTTCGGGCCGGTGCTCCGCACGCGCGCCCAGCCAGCGCGCCCATTGCCAGCGCAGAAAGGCGCCGAACCCGGGGCGGGTGATGCCGTCCGGATTGCGGAATCCATGGTCGGCATGGTGGACGGGGCGTGAGGACGGCACGGACAGGACTCCAGCAGCAAGCGGCAAAAAAACAGGGCGCCGCATGGCGCCCCGCTGGAACGAGACCGGCAGCACCGTAACCGAAGGCACATTTCGCCCCGATTCCCGCCGGCAGGTTCCGGGCCGAACCGCAGTCCGACCGATGGCCGGCTCCAACTCAACCGGCTGCACAGGGCGTCGGCAATACTCCGGCCTGCGCCCTCACCTACATTTCCACCGTAGCACTAGGCGTTCATTCCCGCCACATGGCCCGACGACCATGCCCACTGGAAGTTGTAGCCGCCCAGCCAGCCGGTCACGTCGACGACCTCGCCGATGAAGAACAGGCCCGGCACGTCGCGCGCCATCATGGTCTTGGAGTTGAGCCCGCCGGTGTCGACACCGCCCTTGGTGACCTCGGCCTTCTTGTAGCCGAGCGTCCCCGACGGCACGACCTGCCAGTCCGATAGCCGTGCCGCGATCTCGGCCAGCTGCTTCGGCAGGTACTGCTTGAGCGGCCGGATTTCGCCGAACTGCGCCGCCAGCGCCTGCGCGAAGCGCCGCGGCAGCCGCTCGGCGAGCACCGTCGACAGCAGCGCGTCGCGGTTGGCGTTCGCAAGAAAATCGGCCGGGTCGTCGTCGGGCAGCAGGTCGATATGCACCGGCTCGCCGGGCTGCCAGTACGACGACACCTGCAGGATCGCCGGGCCGGACACGCCCTTGTGCGTCAGCAGCACGTCCTCGCGGAACCGCGCCTTGCCGGCGCTGACCTCGGCGTATTCGAGCGCGACACCGGCGAGCTCGCCCCACAGGTCCTGCGGCTGGAAGGTCAGCGGCACCAGCGCCGCGGCGGTCGGCACGATCCCGAGCCCGAACTGCCGGGCAAGGTCGTAGCCGATGCCGGTTGCGCCGATCTGCGGAATCGACAGCCCGCCGGTCGCAACGACCAGCGACGCGCAGCACCAGGTCTCGCCGCCGGCATCGACCTCGAAGCCGCCATCGACGCGCCGGACCTCGGCAATCCCGGTCTGCATGCGCCAGACCACCCCGCCCCGGTCGACCTCGGCCTTGAGCATGTCGATGATCGCGCCGGAGCCCTGGTCGCAGAACAGCTGGCCGAGCGTTTTCTCGTGGTAGCTCAGCCCGTGAGACTCGACCAGCTTGATGAAGTCGTGCTGGGTGTACTGCGCCAGCGCCGATTTGACGAAGTGCGGGTTCTGCGACAGATAGCACTCGGGCCGTACATTCAGGTTGGTGAAGTTGCAGCGGCCACCGCCCGAAATGCGGATCTTCTCCGCGAGCTTGCTGGCGTGGTCGATCAGCACGACGCTGCGCCCCATCGCACCGGCGGTCGCCGCGCACATCATTCCGGCGGCACCGGCACCGAGCACCACCACGTCGATCGTCTTGCGTTCCATTGTTTCTCCCGGCAAGCGGCGATTGTAGCCGCCCCGCAGCCAGCGCGGTTTACACTGCGGAGATCAACCATCCGACAGGAAAGCGTCATGAGCCAGCTGATTCGCCGTTCCAGCCCGGAGGGTCAAGTCAAGAGCGGCCGGGGCACGGGCGGCCGCGTCAAGGCCGGCCGCGACACCGTGGCCACGCCGGGCGAGGTGCTGGCGTTCTGGTTCGGCTGCCCGGACGACCCGGACTACCTGCAGCCGCGCACGGCGTGGTTCAACAAGGACCCGGTCTTCGACGCCGCGATCCGCCGGCGCTTTCTCGCCACGGTCGAGGCAGCGCTCACCGGCGACTGCGACGACTGGGCGAGCGATGCGCACGGCACGCTGGCGCTGCTGATCGTGCTCGACCAGTTTCCGCGCAACCTGTTCCGCGGCAGTGCCAGCGCCTTTGCCGGCGACGAGATCGCCTGCCGGCTGGCGCACGCCGCGCTCGACGCCGGCTGGCACCAGACGCTGTCGCCGGTCGAACAGCTGTTCCTGTTCCTGCCGCTCGAGCACTCGGAATCGCTGGCCGACCAGGAGCGCATGGTCTCGCTGACCGAGCAGTGGCAAGGCGACGACGTGCTCGGCGAATTCCACCGTTACGCGGTGCTGCACCACGAGGTCATCGCCCGCTTCGGCCGCTTTCCGCATCGCAACGAGGCGCTCGGCCGCGCGCACACGGCCGATGAGGCCGACTATCTGGCCCAGCCGGGGTCGGGTTTTTGACCGGCGGCACCGGCAACAGACTGCTTGAGCCATTTGCCACAGCACTCATCGGTCAGCCCGTTAGTCATGTCTGGCGCGGACACGGTTCTGCCCTTTTTATCGAGTTTGGTCCGCTCACGCCAAAGCAGCGGCGGGACGGCACACCGGCCAACGATCGAGGCGCCATTACGTTGATGATCGAGTGGGGCTGGAGGATCGAACGGCCCCGTTCAATACTCGGAGGTTGCTGGAGTGACGAGCGGCGCTGGCCGAGTATGTTTAATCAACTCGCAGGCGCCCACGCCGAGCAAATCGAGCTCATCGGCCATCTGCCCGAGATCGTACTTTCACTCAGCAACGGCCTTCGGGTTGTGTCGTTCATGCCAGCCGAAGGACAGCCTGCCTGGGCACTGATAGCGCGGACTCCCGATCTCGGTTCATTGTCGGTTCAGCGTGGACGCCTCAGCCATCAGCGGCCAGAGCCATGAATACGGATTGCAACAAGATTTGCATCGGGGAAATCCGTTAGCCGCGACAGCAGCCCACCGGCATTCTTGACTGCAAATCAAGCGGCTATGCCCGGTAGAATACGTACATCCTTCTGCCCGGAGTCCCCATGTACAAGGTTATTGCCTCCGACCTCGACGGCACGCTGCTCGACGGCGACCACACCGCCTCGGCCTTCACCGCCGAGACGCTGCAAGCGCTGCAGGCACGCGGCGTTCCGCTGATCATCGCCACCGGTCGCCACTATTGCGACGTCCGCGGCATCCGCGCCGCGCTGGGCATCCGTGCCCACCTGATCACGTCGAACGGCGCCCGCGTCCACGATCCGGACAACCAGCAGATGTACGCGAAGAACATCGCGCCGGCGATCGTGCGCGAGATGATGCAGCCCGAGTTCAGCGACGGCGCCACCGTCAACCTCTATCTCGACGAGGAATGGCTGATCGGTGCGCCGTGCGAGTGGCTGATGGACATGCACAAGGATTCCGGCTTCACCTACCGCGTCGCCGACCTGCCGAACCACAGCGGCGAAGGCGTCGGCAAGGTGCTGTACATCGCCGAGCCCGAGCACCTCGCCAAGATCGAAGCGAAGCTGTATGAGCGCTTCGGCCACGGCCTCTACATCACCTACTCGCTGCCGGACTGCCTCGAGATCATGGCACCGACCGTTTCAAAGGGCCACGCCCTGCAGGTGGTGCTCGATTCGCTGCAGTTGCAGATGGCGAACTGCGTCGCTTTCGGCGACGGCCTGAACGACCTGGAAATGCTCGGCACCGCCGGCCATCCGTTCATGATGGGCAATGCCAATCCGAAGCTAGTGGCGCTGCTGCCCGAGGTGCCGCAGATCGGCCGCAATACCGACGCAGCCGTGGCGCTGAAGCTGCGCGAGCTGTTCAGGCTCGAGCGCTAAGCCGCACCGCCGCCCGTCCCGCCCCGAACGCGCCCGCAGCCCCGCTGCCGGCGCGTTTTGCCATGCTGGAAAGATGATCCGATCCGGAGTCGTTGCCGTGAAACGCATTCCGATGACCGTCGCCGCACTGCTGCTGAGTGCAACGGCGTGGGCGGCCGGTGGCGGTGGCAGCCGGCCGGTCCGCAGCGACGACGAAGCGCCAAGGGCGATCGCCAGCGCCCGCCAGTACATCGACCTGCAGCAGTGGGACAAGGCGCTGCAGGTACTCGACGCGGCGCGGCAGCGCGACCCGCGCAATGCCGACCTGTGGAACTGGACCGGTTACTGCGAGCGCAAGCGCGGCAAGCTGCAACAGGCGTTCGCCGCCTACGACGAAGCACTGCGGCTGGACCCGCGCCACCTCGGTGCACACGAGTACCTTGGCGAAGCGTGGCTGCTGGCCGGCCAGCCCGACAAGGCGCAGGCACTGCTCGACCAGCTGCGGGGACTCTGCGGCAGCTGCGACGAGGAACGCGACCTCGCCGCAGCCATCGACAGCTATCGCCGGGCCGCCCCGTCCGGGAACGGTCCCGAGAACGGCTATTAGGCTTCGCTACCCGCTTCCGGCGCCTCGACCACGGCTTCAAAAGCGTTCTGCTCCGGGTCGAACTGGTACAGCGCGCCCTGCTGGATGTCGAAGTACCAGCCGATCAGCGCCAGCTCGCCCGCCGCGACGCGCTCGGACACGAAGGGGAACGACATCAGGTTGTCGAGCGAGACGATGATTGCCGCCATTTCGCAGGCGCGGACCTGTGCCTCGGGACTCTTGTAGTCCAGTTCGGCCAGCACCCGCTGCCTGGCCGGATCGGCGATGCTGACCCAGCTCCCGATGAAGTCGGTTCCGCTCGATGCATCGTCACCGGCCATCAGTGCGCCGATTCCGCCGCAGGCCGAATGGCCCATCACGACGATCTGCCGGACCTTGAGGCTCTTGACCGCGTACTCGATCGCCGCCGACACGCCGTGGTACTGGCCGCCGGTTTCGAACGGCGGCACCAGGTTGGCGACGTTGCGCACGACGAACAGGTCGCCCGGGTCGCAATCGGTCAGGATCGCCGGGTCGACGCGCGAATCGGAACAGCCGATCAGCAGCGTCTTGGGCTTCTGCCGGCGCTTGAGGCTTTCGAACAGCTTGGTGTCCTCGCCGAAGTACTTGTGCTGGAAGCGGCGGAAGCCGCCGATGAACTTTTCGATGTCTTTCATGCTCAGTAGATTCCATGACGTTCCGCGCCGCCGGAATGGGCACGGGGTGTAAACATCCCGGTTGGGGATTCTACCTGTTGCGGCGCGGCATCGCCTTTGGCCTTGTGTAAGAACCTGTCTGCGAACTCGACACCGGCCGAAGCAGCCGGCTACATTGGACGGAATCGGCGGCCCGGATTGTTCTATTTTTTTGAACTATCTATTGCATATTTTTCGCTATCCCGTCACAAGCCCAAGGCAATACTATTTGCCACAGATCAATAATTCTGAATAAGGATTCTTCATGTCGCGAGACCGCTACGACCCGCTGCAGATGTCGCTGCACTGGCTGATGGCGCTGCTGATCTTCTCGGCCTTTGGCCTGATCTGGTACTTCAACAGCCTCGAGCTCGGCCCGCAGACGTTCAAGCTCAAGTTCCAGGTGATCGCCTGGCACAAATGGGCCGGCATCAGCGTGATGTTCCTGCTGATCCTGCGGCTGGCGTGGCGGCTCGGCCGGGGCGCACCGGCGCCGCTGCCGGGCCAGCCGGCGTGGCAGCTCAAGGCTGCCGCCGGCATCCACCACCTGCTGTATCTGCTGATGTTCGCGCTGCCCTGTATCGGCTGGCTGATGAGTTCGGCCAAGGGTTATCCGGTCGTGCTGTTCGGCGAGTGGCCGCTGCCCGACCTGGTCGGCAAGAACGCCGAACTCGGCGAGACGCTGGCCGAGATCCACTACTACCTCGGCTATACGCTGCTGGCACTGGTGGTGCTGCATGCCGCAGCCGCCATCAAGCATCACCTGATCGACCGCGACGCCACCCTGTCGCGCATGTTGCCCTGGGGCCGCTGATCCGGCGCCGGACATCCACAAGGAGAACTCGATGACCCGTTTCCGTACCACCCTGATCGCCGCGGCGCTCGCCGCCGCCGTGATCGTTCCGGCCCAGGCCGCGCAGACGCTGAACGCCGGCAAGAGCCAGATCGGCTTCACGTTCAAGCAGATGAACACGCCGAGCGACGGCAGCTTCAAGCGCTTTGCCGCCAGCGTCGATTTCGACCCGGCCAAGCCGGAAGCCACCAAGGCCGAGTTCACCGTCGACCTCGCCAGCATCGACACCGGTAGCCCGGACGGCGACAGCGAGGCCAAGAAGAAAGCCTGGTTCAACACCGCGGCCACGCCGAAAGCGACGTTCACCGCCAAGAGCGTCAAGGCGCTCGGCAACGGCAAGTTCGAAGCGCGTGGCCCGCTCACGATCAAGGGCGTGAGCCGCGACATCGTCTCGACCTTCACCGCCAAACAGAGCGGCGCCGAGCTGCAGCTCGACGGCAGCTTCCCGCTGCTGCGGCTGCAATACAAGCTCGGTGACGGCGACTGGGCCGATACCGGCGCCGTGGCCGACGAAGTGCTGGTCAAGTACCGCTTCGTGCTGAGCGGCAAGGCCGGCAAGTAAATCTTTTCCCGCCCCACTACTGGAGTCACCACCAATGAAAAAACTGATCCTCGCCACCGCCTTCGCCACCGTTGCTTCGGCCGCCTTCGCCGCACCGGAAACCTATTCGATCGACCCGTCGCACACCGCCGCGCACTTCGCGGTCGACCACCTCGGCTTCTCGACCCAGTACGGCGCATTCGACAAGACCAGCGGCAGCATCGTGCTCGACGCCGAGAAGAAGACCGGCAGCGTCGATATCATCGTCGACACCGCCAGCCTCGATTCGGGCTGGGATGCACGCGACAAACACCTGAAGGGCGAGGACTTCTTCAACGTCGGGAAATACCCGACCGCGACGTTCAAGTCCAAGAACCTCAAGTTCGACGGTGACAAGCTCGTCGCCGTCGACGGCGACTTCACCCTGCTTGGCGTGACCAAGCCGCTGACGCTGGCCGTGAACAACTTCAAGTGCGGCCAGCACCCGATGATGAAGAAGGCATGGTGCGGCGCTGCCGCCACCGCGACGCTCAAGCGCAGCGATTTCGGCATGAAAGCTTACCTGCCGGCCGTGGGCGATGAAGTCAAGCTGACGATCCAGGTCGAGGCCGGCAAGCAATAAAACCGCCTGTCTGCCCGCTGCAAAAAACCCGCGCTCGCCGCGGGTTTTTGCTTGTTTGCCGGCCTCGGCCGTGAAAGGCCGTGCCTATGCTGTAAGCACATGGGCCAGCGACAAGTTTTCACGAGGGAAGCGAAAAACACGCGCGAACGAGCCCTGTCATGGGACTAGGAGGTCATCATGAGCAAAGGCACATCCACCCCTTCGATCGCCTGCGTCGCCCTGCTGACGGGGCTGCTGCTGCCGCCGGCACTGGCCGGCTACAGCGGCCCCGGCAGCGACGCCACCGACGTCGACACCGTCACCGCCGCGCTGCAGGCACCGGACAAGACCCCGGTCAGCCTCGAGGGCTATGTCATGCGCAAGCTCAAGGGCGAGCGCTACGAATTCCGCGACAAGAGCGGCGCAATCGGTGTCGACATCGACGAAGAACACTGGCCCAAGGAGGCCGTCAACGACCGGACCAAGGTCCGCCTGATCGGCGATATCGATCGCGCACTCAGTTGTGTCGGCGTCGCGGTGCAATCGATCGAGATCGTGCCCGACGACACCCCGGCCAAGCCGGCACCGCAGAAAACGACCTCGTCGAAAAAACCGGCAACGCCGGCCGTCGCCACCAAGAAGGGCAAGGTCGCGAACTAGTGCTCTGCACGTGACAAATCGTTCGTGAAGGGCGTTGTATTTTTGTGTGAATCAAGGCGCGAGGAGGAGTCATAGCCGTAGCTATGGCGACGACGAGCAACGTAGCGTCACGCAAAAAGGCACGCCAAAAAACGAAAGATTTGTTGCGTGCGGAGCACTAACGCCCGGCGAGCCAGCGACCGATCCGGTCGTCGCCGGCCAGCGCATCGAGCCACCAGCGCAAGGCCCGGCCCGCACCACTGGTTCGCCAGGCGGCGTAGAGCCGGGTCGGCGCCTTCAGCTCCGCCAGCGCCTTCTGTACCAGCCGCCCGTCCGCGAGATAGGGTGCGGCGACGCAGCGCGGCAGGTAGCCGCAACCGAGTCCGGCCAGCTGGACTTCGAGCTTGGACGCCAGGTCCGGCACCGTCAGCGTCTCCTGCCCCGAAAGGATACCGACCGTCCGCGGCATCAGGTGGCGCGAGCTGTCGGCGATCGCGCAGGCGCGATGCTGCTGGATCTGCGCCGCCGGCAGCGGTTCGGCCTGCGCCGCCAGCGGATGGTGCGGCGCGACGGCGAAGATGAACTCGCAGTCGCCGAGATAGTGCGTCGCGTAGCCGCCGCCGTGCGGGCCGTCGAGCGACGCGCCGATCACCAGGTCGGCGCGGTGGTCGACCAGCGCCTCCCAGACGCCGCCGAGCGTTTCGCGCGAGAAGCGCAGCCGCGTACCGGATTCGAGCGCGTCGAACTCGGCGATCCAGCCGTGCAGCAGCGACAGCGGCATCAGCGCATCGATCGCGATATTGAGTTCCGTTTCCCAGCCGGTCGCCACCCGCTTGACCCGGCACTCCAGGTCGCCGGCCGCGCGCAGCAGGTGGCGCCCCTCCTCGAGCAGCGTTTCGCCGGCCGGCGTCAGCCTGGCGCGGTGGCCGCTGCGGTCGAACAGCTGCACATCCAGCTCATCCTCCAGTTTCTTGACCATATAGGTCACCGCCGAGGGCACCCGGTGCACCGCCTCGGCGGCGGCGGCAAAGCTGCCCTTGCGCGCGATCGCGTCGATGATTTCCAGCGATTCGAGGTTGAGCCTGAGCATGGCGATATTCCATTCATAAATTTGAACAAGATGTCCATATCTTTTCGCTATCAACGCGGCAAGTCAAGAATTAGCATGGCATCACTGGTTCAACAACTTAGAAGGAGATCACGATGATCAAGCTGCGCAAAGCCAACGAACGCGGTCACGCCAACCACGGCTGGCTCGATTCATGGCACAGCTTTTCATTTGCCGGCTACTACGACCCGGCCCATGTGCACTTCGGTGCGCTGCGGGTGATCAACGACGACCGCGTCGCACCGGGCATGGGCTTCGGCACCCACCCGCACAGCGACATGGAAATCGTCAGCTACGTGCTCGACGGCGAGCTCGAGCACAAGGACAGCATGGGCAACGGTTCGGTGATCCGCCCGGGCAGCGTCCAGCGCATGAGCGCCGGCACCGGCGTGCGGCATTCGGAGTTCAACCCGTCCAGGCAGAACGCCGCACACTTCCTGCAGATCTGGATCATCCCGGACCGCAAGGGCGTGACGCCGTCGTACGAGGAAACGCATTTCGGCGACGAGGAAAAGCGCGGCCGCCTGCGGCTGGTCGCCAGCGGTGACGGCGCCGACGGCTCGGTGACGATCCATCAGGATGCCCGGCTGTACAGCGGGCTGTTCGACGGCGCCGAGTCCGCGACGCTGCCGCTGGCACCGGATCGCCGCGCTTATGTCCACATCGCGCGCGGCAGCGTCGAGGTCAACGGCATTGCGCTGGAGGCCGGCGACGCACTGATGCTCAGCGACGAGGCGGCGGTGAGTGTCGCCGGCGGCAGGCAGGCCGAGGTGCTGGTGTTCGACCTCGCCTGATGGCCGTCACCTTGACCGTACGGTCAAGGTCGCCGGCCGGTGAAGCGCCGGGCCATCGCAGCCGGGGGCTTCGCTGACCGAATCAACGACTGGGCGGATGTTCCCGCCCGATGTTCAGCGCTGCTTCGTGTCGGGCGCGAGCCGGCTCAGGATTGCATGCGCCGCATTGATCCGGGCCGGAATCGGGAAGTTCCGGTTCGCCAGCATCACGATACCGATCCGCTCCTCGGGCACGAAAGCCACGTAGGCGCCGAATCCGTTCGTTGCGCCGGTCTTGTTGAACAGTGTCGCGCCTGACGGCTTGCGCGGCGGGGTCAGCTTCACCGCCGCATTGGGTTTCATGCTCACCTCCGGCGAGTTGCCGGCCTGCAGTCGCTGCAGCGAAACCGGATACGGATACTGCTCCCAGCCCAAGCCCTGCACCATGTCGCCGATCCTGAAGTAGCCAGTATGGCTACCCTCGACGGCGCGCCGCATCGGCCCTTCAAGCTTGGCCGGATCGATGTTTGCCTGTACGAAACGGGCCATGTCGGCGGCCGTGGATTTGATGCCGTAGGCTTCGGCATCGAACATGCCCGGATTCACCCGGATGGCTTTGTTCGTCTTGTCGTAGCCCCATGCATAGCGGGCCATCTCGCCCTGCGGCACACGGACATAACTCTGATTCAGCCCTAGCGCCGGGAAAAGCCGGGTTTCCACCGCGTCGGCAAAATTGCTTTTCAGTGCGATCGCGATGACATGCCCGAGCAGACCGATGCTGGGGTTGGAATACCGGCGCTGCACGCCGGGTTCGGCATCGGGCTGCCACTGCCGGAAGTAGTCGATCATTTGCGCATCGTCCGACACGGCATCGGGAAACTGCAGCGGCAAGCCACCGGCGCTGTAGGTGCCCAGTTCAAGCAGGCTGGCCTTGTCGACCGGATAGCCGGCCAGCGCCGGCATGAATCGCCCGGGGTGATCGCCCAGCGACAGCTTTCCGGTTTCCTGCGCGTACAGCGCCAGCGTTGCCGTGAACGTCTTGCTGACGGAGCCGAGTTCGAACAGCGTGTTCTCGCTGACCGGGGTATGGTCCTGCCGCGACGCAACGCCATAGCTGAAGAAGTGCGGCCGGCCGCCGACGATGACCGCGACGGCCATGCCGGGCACGTCATACTGCTGGATCACCGGGCGCATTGCCGCATCGACGATGCCGCGGATTCGGGCGTCGTCGTCGGCCGCGTGAGCAACGAAGGGAAGGCAGGCCGCGGCAGCGGACGCGAACAGGGCGATGAGGCTGGGCAAGGCGGTCAAACGATTTCCTTTTTCAGCGGGGCTTCGGCGGTCGGCGCCATTCGCCGGGCGGCAAAGCGTGACCGGTTTGCCAGCCACCGGCAATCCGGCAAATTCCCGCCCTCCCCCGGTACCGTCAGAGCGGCTTGACCACCCACTTGAGGCCATCGTCGTCGGGGTGTGGCTTGATGGCGAAGCCGAGCGACTTCATGAACGACAGCATGGTCTTGTTGCTGGTCAGCACCTCGCCCTCGACCACCGACAGGCGCATTTCGCGTGCGGCGTCGAACAGCGCGTTCATCAGCCGGTTGCCGAGTCCCTTGCCCTGCCAGGCGTCGTCGATGACGATCGCGAACTCGCAGCTGTCGTAGTCCGGATTGACGACGAAGCGCGCGACCGCGACGATCGCCTCGCCGCCGCCCGACTCGACCGCGGCGACCAGGGCCATTTCGCGCGCGTAGTCGATCTGGGTGAACCGCGCGAGCTGGATCTGCGGCAGCGATTTGAGCGTGCTCATATAGCGGTTGTAGCGCGTCTCCTCCGACAGGCTGGCGACGAAGGCGATGATCAGCTCGGCGTCCTCGGGGCGGATCGGCCGGATCGTCACCGGCATCCCGTTCTTCAACTGGGCCACCTGCACCAGTTGCGACGGGTACGGGTGGATCGCCATGTGGCCGTAGCGGCGCGCGTCCGGCGCCACCGGCGCGACGATGATCCGTGCATCGACGGCAATCACGCCGCCCTCGTCGGCGACCAGCGGATTGATGTCGAGATGCTGGATCTGCGGCAGCTCGCAGACCATTTCCGACACGCGCAGCAGCACGGCCTTGATCGCATCGACGTCGGCCGCCGGCTGGTTGCGGAAGGTCTCGAGCATTTTCTTGACCTTGGTGCGGCGGATCAGGTTCTCGGCGAGGTATTCGTTCAGCGGCGGCAGCGCCACCGCGACGTCGTTGAAGATTTCCACCGCGATGCCGCCGGCGCCGAACGTAATCACCGGGCCGAAGGCGCGGTCGTGGGCCACGCCGACCATCAGCTCGCGGGCGTTCTTCTTGCCGTGCATCGGCTGCACCGTCAGCCCCTTCAGGCTGTCGCCGAGCCGGTCGCGCGCGCGCGCGAGCATCTTGTTCGCCTCGGCCGCGACCTGGACCAGGCTGGTCAGCCCCAGCGCAACGCCGTCGACGTCGGTCTTGTGCAGCACGCCCTCGGCGTCGATCTTCAGCGCCACCGGCAGGCCCATGCCCATTGCCGCGTTGACCGCTTCGTCGGCACTGGCGGCGCGCATCGTCAGCGTGACCGGGATGTTGAACGCACGCAGGATGGCCTTGGACTCGATCTCGTCGAGCACGCTGCGCCCGCTCGCGAGCACGCCGTCGATGATCAGCCGGGCGGTATCCAGATCGGGCGCATCCCACTCGCCGATCGGTCCCGGCGTCTGCAGCAGCAGCTGCTGGTTGTGCTGCCAGGCGGCGAGCGAATAGAACACCTCGATCGCCTGTTCCGGCGCATGGAAGTAAGCGCAGCCGGCCTTGGCCAGCAGGTTGCGGCTGGCCTCGACCTTCTTGCCGCCGATCCACGCGAACAGGATCGGCTTGTCGTGCGCCTTGTGCAGCGCGGCGAGCAGCCTGGCGGTTTCCATGTGATCGGTACCGGCCTGCGGCGTGAAGATCACCAGCACGCCGTCGACATCCGGATCGTCGAGCACGATGTTCGTCGCCGCCTCGAAGCGCGACGCCGGCGCGTTGCCGACGATGTCGACCGGATTGTCGCGGCTGGTCTGGCCCGGAATGATCGCGTCGAGCCGCGCCACCGTGTCGTTTGATAGCTTGGGCAAGGGCACGTTCAGGTCGCGTGCGCGGTCGACCGCCATCAGCCCGGCACCAATGCCGTTGGTCAGGATCGCCAGCCGGCGGCCCTTGGCACGGTAGTTGTTGGTCAGCACCCGCGCGGCGGTGAAGATCTGGTTGATCGAACGGACCCGCAGCACGCCGGCGCGGCGCAGCGCGTTGTCGAACACGTCGTCGCGGCCGATCAGCCGTTCCGAGTGCGTGCGGCCGAGCTTGACCTCGTCGTCGTAGCGGCCGACCTTGAGCACCAGCACCGGCTTGGAGCGCGCCGCGGCGCGCAGCGCCGACATCAGCGTGCGCGCCTCGCGCACGTCTTCGATGTACAGCAGGATGCTCTTGGTCTTGTTGTCGGCAACGAGGTAATCCAGCGTCTCGCCGACGTCGACATCGGCGGCCACGCCGAGCGACACCACCGACGAGAAACCGATGTCGTGCGACTCGGCCCAGTCGAGGATCGCCGACGTCACCGACGACGACTGCGACACCAGTGCCATATTGCCGGGCTTGATCTTGCCGAGGTAATTGGCTGCGGCGAACTTGCTGGCGCCGCGCGCCATGCCGAACACCGTCGGCCCGATCAGGCGGATGCCGTACTGGCGCGCCCGCACGAGGATGCGGTCGAGCAGCTTGCGGGTTCTGGCGTCGGTACCGACGAAATCGCAGCTCATGATCACCACGGCCTTGATCCCCGCGCGGCCGCATTCGTCGATCACGTCGGGCAGGGTTTTCGACGGCGTGGTGATCAGCGCCAGCTCGACCGGGCTACCGATGTCGCGCACATGCCTGAACGCGGCGACGCCCTGCACCCTGGCATGCCGCAGGTTCACCGGATGAACCTTGCCCGAGTAGCCGGACTCGAGCAGATTGGCCAGGACCACGGCCCCGACCGAGCCGGCACGATCGGATGCGCCGATCACCGCCACCGAACGCGGATCGAACAGCGGGGTCAGGTAGTGTTTTTTCATGGCGCGGGCCCTTGCCGTCTATGCCGTCATTCTAAATGCAGCGCGACGACGCGCGCTGCGGCAGATCAATTCAGCCGCATTCTGCCACCGCCTGATTGCGCCGGATGCGGCCGAAATCACCTACCGTTATAATTCCGCCGTTTCCCTCCCACACCCTTCCAGGACGCAGCATGGACATCAGCAAGATCCCGGCCGGCAAGGACCTGCCGAACGACTTCAACGTCATCATCGAAATCCCGGCCAACGCGCCGCCGGTGAAGTACGAATTCGACAAGGAAGCCGGCTGCATCATCGTCGACCGCTTCGTCGGCACCTCGATGTCGTACCCGATGAACTACGGCTTCGTGCCGCACACCCTGTCGCTCGATGGCGATCCGGTCGACGTGCTCGTGCACACCCCGTTCCCGCTGTCGCCGGGCATGGTCATCAAGTGCCGCGCCATCGGCGTGCTGGGCATGGAAGACGAAGCCGGCCAGGACGCCAAGGTCATCGCCGTGCCGGTCGAGAAGGTGTGCGCGATGTATGCCCACATCCAGAAGCTCGAAGACCTGCCGGAACTGCTGCTCGCGCAAGTGAAGCACTACTTCGAGCACTACAAGGATCTGGAGAAGGGCAAGTGGGTCAAGGTCACCGGCTGGGGCGACAAGGCCGCCGCCCAGGCCGAGATCGTCACGAGCTTCGAGCGCGCCCAGAAAGGCTGATCCGCCTTCCGCGCCATGCAAAGCCGGTCTGTCGACCGGCTTTTTTCATGGCCGCGCCATCGTTGCCGCTGCCCCGCCACGCATGGATGACGGGTTGTTTATTGATACCGTATCAATGTAATCAATTACATTTGAAACAATATTGGCTTAGGCATACAGTCCTTCTCGTTGAGTTTCACAACTTTTCACACAAAAAGCCGCTGCTAGTAACAACAAAGCAGCTGGCGCTGAAACATTTGCTCACGCAGAGAAGGAGTCATTTCGTGAAGACGCTGTATCGCACTACCCTTTCCGCCCTGTTGCTCGCCGCCGGGATCGCCGCGCCGGCCATGGCCCAGGTCACCATCGGCGGGTCGATGGAAACCGACATTCTCTACGAAGGCTCGAATGCCGACGGCTTCGCCGACAACGCCCAGCTCGACGTCGAGCCGCGGATCTTCATCCAGGGCGACGACAAGCTCGACAACGGCTCGAGCGTGATCTGGAAAATCTGGACCGGCGCCGAAAACTACCGGACCGGCAAGGACAACGACGTCAACGGCGGCAACGGCCCGGCCACCTGGGGCGACCGTGAAGCGTGGGGCGGCTGGAAAGGCAACTGGGGCCAGGTGCGCTTCGGCAAGATCTACGCACCGTCCTACATGGCGCTCGACTGGCCGTACGCGGCGCAGGGTGGCTCGATGCACGTCGAGGAGGTCGGCGTGCTCGGCTTCAACGTCGAGAACTCGATCGTCTACGATTCGCCGGTGATCAACGGCTTCAACGTCTCGGCGATGTACTCGCTGCGTACGCAACAGAACAATGTCGATGGCGGCGGCAACGAATACTTCGCCGACATCACCGGCGGCTACAGCGGCCACAATGCCACGGTCAACGTCGGCTACCAGCAGGCCAAACCGCGGCTGCAGAGCGGCGGCGTCAGCGACGATGTCGACAAGTTCACCTTCGTCGCCGGCGGCTACACCTTCGGCGACAGCGGCTGGACGATGCGCGCCGGCTACAAGTGGTGGGACTGCAAGGCCTCGGCCGCGGCCAACGGCGCTGCCGGCACCGATCAGGGGCTGGATGACAACGTCGGCGGCTGCAACTACTTCACCGGCCCGGAACAGCAGCAGGCGTGGGTCCAGGGTATCTACACCACCGGCAAGCACAGCTTCTCGGTCGGCTACAACTACTTCTGGGGCGCCAAGGACATCAACGGCAACAAGATCGACGACAGCGACAGCCAGACGCTGCTGGCGCGCTACACCTACGCGCTGTCGAAGAACACCTCGGCCTACCTTGACACCCGGTTCAGCACCAACGACACCAACGGCACCATCGGCGCCACCTACGGCACCTCGTACAAGCCGGGCACCGATTCGTACCGTATCCTGATCGGCACCTGGACCGGCTTCTGAGCCAGCCCCCTGCCCCGACAAAAAGCCCGCGCCAGCGGGCTTTTTTTTGCCTGTCCCCCGCCCCAAGCCTTCGCCAAAGCCCGCTCAGCCCCCCACCCGCACCGGTCACACCGCACGAGCGATCCCCCCCCACTGCGCCGCCATTCGTCCGGGCTCGACCGGCCATGCTTACTAATGCAACACAAATGAAATGGGTATTTTGAAAAAATTTGTAATTTCAAATAAAAATTTGCATTATGCATATGGGCTTGGCGCAACGACAAAGCCGAATCAATCTGATTTCACGATTTTTCGGCCGACATACCGCGATTGCAGCCAGGCCAATTGATCTTGAAGACTTGGGTCGAACCGACAAGGAGCTTTCATGCAAATCCGTACGCTGCGCCGCCACACCCTTTCCGTCCTGCTGCTTGCAGCCGGCCTTGCCAGCCCCGCCTGGGCGGAAGTCACCATCGGCGGCTCGATCGAAACCGACATCCTGCTCGAAGGCTCGGAGGCCGACGGCTTCCGCGACAACGTACAGCTCGACGTCGAACCGCGGCTCTTCTTCGCCGGTGAAGACAAGCTCGACAACGGCTCGAGCGTGATCTGGAAGATCTGGACCGGCGCCGAAAACTACCGCAGCGACTCGGCCACCAACAACGACAACAACAGCGGCAACGGTTCGCGGACCTGGGGCAACCGGGAAGCGTGGGGCGGCTGGAAAGGCGGCTGGGGCCAGGTACGTCTGGGCAAGATCTATTCGCCGTCGTACATGGTGCTCGACTGGCCGTACGCCGCACAGGGCGGCTCGATGCACGTCGAGGAAGTCGGCCTGCTCGGCTTCAACATCGACAACGCCATCGTCTACGACTCGCCGAATCTGAGCGGCTTCACCGTCTCCGGCATGTACGCGCTGCGCACGCAGGCGAACCAGGTCGACGGCAACGGCAACGAATACTTCGCCGACATCACCGCCGGCTACAGCGGCTACGGTGCGACCGTCAACGTCGGCTACCAGCAGGCCAAGCCGCGGCTGAAAGACGGCCACGTCAGCGAAGACAACGACGAATTCGCCTTCATCGCCGGCGGCTACACCTTCGGCGACAGCGGCTTCACCCTGCGCGGCGGCTACAAGTGGTGGCAGTGCACGGCGTCGGCCAAGGCCGGTGCCGGCGAAGGCGGCGGCTTTGCCACCAATGTCGGCGGCTGCAACTACTTCACTGGCCCGGAACAGCAGCACGCCTGGGTGCAGGGCATCTACGCCTTCGGCAAGAACAGCTTTGCGCTCGGCTACAACTACTTCTGGGGCGCCGAGGACATCAACGGCAACAAGATCGACGACAGCGACAGCCAGACCTTGCTGGGGCGCTATACCTACACGTTGTCGAAGAACACCTCCGGCTACTTCGACGTGCGTTACAGCACCAACGATACCAACGGCAACATCGGTGCCACCTACGGTACCTCGTATGGTACGAAAGCCGGCACCGACTCGTACCGGCTGCTGCTCGGCACCTGGACCGGTTTCTAAGCGCGTCTCCTGTACGGTTTCAAGCCCGCTCGATGCGGGCTTTTTTTACATCCGTGCAGCACGCGCACCAGCATCGCCACACGGCACCTTTTGAGTGCAACACGGCCAAGGCCCTGGCCGGCGCCGCACCAAACCGGCGCAGCCATTCTGCCGATCCGGCCCCAAAATCTGGCAAATTTCCTTTGAAAACAGCCACCTGATCACACCGGCACGCTGCTTGCTTTCGGTGCACGCCACACAAGGCGCACCGATTCAAGGCGCCAATATCAGGGAGCATGCAGTGAGCCAATTCCAAACCAGCACCGACGTGCTGTTCATCCTGCTCGGGGCGATCATGATCCTGGCGATGCACGCCGGATTCGCCTTCCTCGAGCTCGGCACCGTCCGCAAGAAAAACCAGGTCAACGCGCTGGTGAAGATCCTCACCGACTTCGGCATTTCGGCGATCGCGTATTTCTTCATCGGCTACGGCATCGCCTACGGCACGCACTTCTTCGGCCCGGTCCACGAGATCGCCAAGGACAGCGGCTACGAGCTGGTGCGCTTCTTCTTTCTGCTGACCTTCGCCGCGGCGATTCCGGCCATCGTCTCCGGCGGCATTGCCGAGCGCGCCAGGTTCCACCCGCAATCGGCCTCCACCTTCCTGCTGGTCGGCTTCGTCTATCCCTTTTTCGAAGGGATGATGTGGAACAACAATTTCGGCATGCAGGACTGGTTCAAGGCCGTGTTCGGCGCGCCGTTCCACGACTTCGCCGGCTCGGTCGTCGTCCACGCGGTCGGCGGCTGGATCGCGCTGCCGGCCGTGCTGCTGCTCGGCGCGCGGCGCGGCCGCTACCACAAGGACGGCGGCGTTGCCGCACACCCGCCATCGAGCATCCCCTTCCTCGCGCTCGGCGCGTGGATCCTCATCGTCGGCTGGTTCGGCTTCAACGTGATGAGTGCGCAGAAGATCGCCGGCATCTCCGGCCTCGTCGCGATGAACTCGCTGATGGCCATGGTCGGCGGCACGCTGACCGCGATGTGGGCCGGCAGGAACGACCCCGGCTTCATCCACAACGGCCCGCTCGCCGGCCTGGTCGCCGTCTGCGCCGGTTCGGACGTGATGCACCCGCTCGGTGCGCTGGTCGTCGGCGGCGTCGCCGGCGCCGGCTTCGTCTGGCTGTTCACCGTGGTGCAGAACCGCTGGAAGATCGACGACGTCCTCGGCGTGTGGCCGCTGCACGGCATCTGCGGCGCCTGGGGCGGCATCGCCGCCGGGCTGTTCGGTCTCGAAGCACTCGGCGGCGCTGGCGGCGTGAGCTTCTGGGCGCAAGTGGTCGGCACGCTGCTGGGCGTGGTGATCGCCTTTGTCGGCGGCCTGATCGTCTACGGTGCGCTGAAAAAGACCGTCGGCCTGCGCTTGAGCGACGAGGAGGAATTCAACGGCGCCGATCTGTCGATCCACAAGATCAGCGCGAGCCCGGAGCGCGAATCAAGCTGGTAAAACCAAGGCCGGCGCTCAACGCCGGCCGATTGCCGTGACAATGGCCCGCTGCCTCTGCACGGGTACATCAGTCCAGATCAATCGATATAACCGTGCAGGCTCCAGAACACGACCTTGCCCTTGCGGGCGGGCATGATCGTATTCCGCCTGATCACCTCGACCTTTGGCTTGACAATCAGCGGCTTCCATAGGCCGTTGCACGGACATACATCGCCGGAGCGTACAATCTTTCCAAGCGGCATTGATACTTTCGGTTGCATCCTCATTCCCAGTCAGGCAATCAGCAAACTGCATGACATCACAACAGACACCGAAAAATCATCAGCCGCTTCTTAAAGAAGTGCAGGCATCACCGCAAAACCGCCACAACCGGGCAACTGACCGGCCACGAAAAAAAACCCGGCCAAAGGCCGGGCAAACGTTGCTCAAGTGATTCCTTATCCCGGCATGCCGGTTTGCACATCGCCCGATCAGGGCAATCCGGTTGCTACGGTTGTGCAAGGGCAATGCCCAGGTTTTTTCGGTACTGGCCTTGCTACCGCTGCGGGCCAGCGCGCCGGAAGCGCGGGCAGACCAGCCGCCCTCTCCCGAAATCCGGCAGCTGGACAATGCATATTCATGCCGGTTGTTCACCGGCGCTGATCGACCAGCGGATACCGAAGCGGTCGACCAGCGTGCCGAAGCCCAGCGCCCAGAAGGTCGGGCCGAACGGCATTTCAATGGCGCCGCCATCCGCCAGGGCATTGAAAAGCCGCTCGCCTTCGTCGCGGCTTTCCACACACAGCGTCAACTGAAAACCTTGGTGCGCCTTAGCGCTCAGATCGCAATCGGACAACATCAATTGCGTTTCGCCCACCTGCAACAGCGAATGCATGATTTTATCTTTCCAGCCGGACGGTACCGTCATGCCCGGATTGGCCGGCGCATCGCTGAACCGCGATACACACAGCGCCTTGGCACCCACGGCCTTGGTATAGAAATCCAAAGCTTCTTCACATTTTCCGTTCAGAAAAACATAGGTCAACAATTTCATTACGATCTCCAATTCAAGATGGCATCAAGAAACAACCGCGCAGGCTTGGCAGCACCGGCATTCAAACGGGCGATTGCGGGGCCCGCTGCCGGATCTGTGCCAGCAATTCATCCGCCGGCACCGGCATGCTGAAAATGGCACCCTGTACCTGATCACAACCGACAGCCTTGGCCAGCGCCAGATCCGCAAGGCGTTCAACGCCTTCGACCACGGTGGTCAATTGCAGTCGTTGCGCCATGCGCATGGCCGAATCCAGTAACTGCGTTGCCCGCGCATTGCCGGCGGCGTCGTGCACCAGGCTGCGGTCGAGCTTTACGTGCGTCAGCGGCAATTCGCCCAGCCAGCGCAAATTGGCGAATCCGTTGCCGAAATCGTCCAGCACTACGCCCACACCGGCCAGCCGCAGCCGGACCAGATTGCCCAGTGCCACGGCACTGGCCGCAGGGCGGGCCGACTCGGTGATCTCGAGTTCGAGCAAGGCCGGCGCCACGCCGTGCAGCCGCGCCAGCCCGAGCAGCCGGTCCGGCATCGCCAAATCCTGCAACATCGGCCAGTCGCAATTGATCGACACCGGCACCGCACAGCCCGCCGCCTGCCAGGCCTGCAGATCGGCCATCAGCTGGGCCACCAGCGCATCCGTCAGCGCACTCAGCAACGGCACGTCGTCGAACACCGCGGCAAAGGCCGCCGGCGCCAGCACGCCATGCTGCGGGTGCTGCCAGCGTGCCAGCATTTCGGCGCCGACGATGCGGCCATGCTTCAGGCAGACCTTGGGCTGGTAATACGGCACGAACTGCCCGGCTGCGATGGCCGGGCCGATTTCGCTCAGCCCGAGCCGTGGCGACCGGGGCTGTTGGCCGGATACATCGGGAAGCGCATCCACCGACTGCCGCAGCAGCGCCTGCAGCTTCAGCGCCGATATCGGCTTGCTCAGCCCGCCCAGCACCGGCACACCATAATCCCGCGCCAGCCGCACCGCCACATCCAGCAGCTGGGCATCGTGTGCGCTGGTCACGATCAGTCGCGGCGCCGCGGCGCCCCAGTGCCGCAGCCAGTGAATGAACTCGATGCCGTCCATTTCGGGCATCTGCAAATCCAGCACGATCAGATCGACCGAGCCTTGTGGCATCGTGGCCAGTTTTTCGCAGGCCGATGCCGCATCAGCAAAGGTCAGCACCTCCGCCACGCCGGCCTGCCGCAGCATTTCGCTCATGGCCAAACGCTGCGGGGCGTGATCGTCGATGACTACCGCACACTGCATGGAAAGTCCCAGTCGTTCTGTCCCAGCACTCGCCGGTGGGCACATTACTTGATAGCCGTCAGTCAAGCAGCTTGGGGGGGGCGATGGCGAATCCGCTATTCATAAGACAGCGTGTAATCCAACATACCCGCGACAGTACCTGCGGTAACCTTAGTTGCTGTCTGATAGAGCCGGGCATTGAATTTTAAATCAGCTGAGCCGCCGCTGGAGCCAGCCTGTGTAACAGCGGTTGTCGTCCCCAACGGGAAAGGAGTCACACCATCCTCCTTCAAGACTTGAATTGCGACGCCGGTTGCGGCATTGCCACCGGTATTTATTGCAAATGCGCCGACCACCTCCGAAACCTGCGAAGTACGCGGCACTATCAGCGCCTTGATGCGGGTATCCGGGTCGCATCCAATCACGCCAACCTTGAAGTTACTGGATTTTGATACGGACCCCGGCCCTTTAAAATCACTTGTCAAAGTATCAACCAGCGGGACATTCACGTTCACGGAAGATATCTGAATATTGCAAGTTGGTGCCGCCACGCTAATGCTTGCAGCAATTTTAATCGATCGCCAACCAAACCTTTTCCTCTCGATCAAGTCTATCAACTCAAAACTAGAAATGGTCGAATTGATAGACTCCCCCCTATACCCCCCAGAAAATGGCCTAATTAGCACAAGCTCGTACTTCACCGAAGTCTGAAATAAAGTTTCGAACCCTGAAATATTTTCAAAATTAGTCAATCGAATTCTTCGATCACCACCATAAAACGAATC
Source organism: Jeongeupia sp. USM3 (assembly GCF_001808185.1). Taxonomy (NCBI): domain Bacteria; kingdom Pseudomonadati; phylum Pseudomonadota; class Betaproteobacteria; order Neisseriales; family Chitinibacteraceae; genus Jeongeupia; species Jeongeupia sp. USM3. Next base: position 1,281,184 of record NZ_CP017668.1, read on the forward strand.
GGTATTCGTAACAACGCCTGGGTATTCCGCTTCAGGCGCCAGAGCATCAATCCGCAACCCAAAATATCCTTGCCCAATCGGAAGAATTCTTTCGCCACCAACAAAGGCACTTGTTACATGATTAAACATGACATGATCTAAATTATTTACGTCCCCACCTTCAGCAGCCCTTCTCCAGCACCTGTAAGTCGGGCTCCTAACAACGTTTGACCAAACAACTGTCCCGACAGCAGTTTGACGACTAGGCGAAAGCGACAATCCGGAAATACTTAATCCGTTTGCATGTGCGTCCAATGTACCAGAATCGCAGCCAAAATAGCGAGTCTCCTCTTGTGCAGCGTACGCCCCTCCCCCCAGCAGCAATATCGAAACAGCCAAACCTACCAAAATATTCATTGGGTTTCTCATTTAATACTCTCCCACTACCCCGACTTTCCAGGCGCTGATGCCGAATACCAAATCGGCCGAAAATTACTGACATACCATCGGCTGATGAATCAATTTAACTGGCTCGCTTTCAACCTGAGCGGGTAGCTCATAAGTAAATCCACACCTTGATGCTTCCTTTCCATCCATTTTTACCGTCAGGTAGCTCAGACCTAAATTCAGTCCCTTGACCAGCACCCGTCCACCTTGCGCCATCACCCCGCGCTCATTGCCATCGGCATCGACCACGCTGGCGCCGAACGGGATGGCTTGGCCATCGGCACGGCGGAGCTTGAAGCTAACCGTGCGGCCCTTGTCTGTAGTTTTGAACTTCACCGGCACCACGGCACCGGCAGTCGGCACCGCGTGTTCCAGCGTCGATTGCAGCTCGATGTTGAGTGGTATGCCCTTAGGGTCGAGGGCAATGTCGTTCTGGCTGTAAGCCTGCGCACCGGCGATCAGCGCATGCCCCCAGGGGTCGACACGCAGGCCGCTGCCGTTCAGCACCCGGGCGCCGGCGGCGCCGTCCGCTTCGACCACCACAAAGGTGTCGCTGCTGTCCGGGCTGAACGCCACGCCGCCGCCGTACAGCACCATGCTGCCGCTGGCGCTGACGCTGGCCTGGCTGCTGTCGCCGCTCTTGCCGGCGCTGGCGCTCAGGCGGGCAATGGGCGTGGTGTAGCCAATATTGCCGTTGATATCGGTCTGGCCGCCATCGTCGCCGCGGCTGGCGTAGCCGGCGCTGAGGCCGTAGCTGAAGTCGCGGTTGCGCCCCAGCGAGCCGGACAGCGATTCGCGCGCGCTGTAGTCACCGCTGGCCGAATCGTACTGGACCGAGGTATTGCTGTTGGCGTAGCCGCTGCCATAGCCGCCGCCGAGCGGGATCGACACGTTCAGCATGGCGCGGTTATCCCATTCGTCCCGCGTGGCGTCGAAATCGCGCGAGAGCGAGAGGTTGTAATTGATGTTGCCGAAGCGGTTGTTGTAGCCGAACTGGAACTGGGTATCTCGGTCTGCGCGGTTCCAGTAGGTCTGCGACGAGCCGCTGAGGTAGAACGAGCCCCAGCCTTCGGGCAGCGCCTGGTTCAGCGTCAGCTGCAGGCGGCCGCGCGAGATGCCGGTCATGCCGTGGCTGATGCCGCGGGCATCCAGATCGCGCAGATACATGGCGTCGGACAGGTTCAGATAGCCCTCAGTCGAGTAGCGGTAGGCGGCCACGGAGATATTGGTGTCCGTCGGCAGCAGCCTTGAGTAGCTCAAGCGGTAACTCTGGCCGCTGCGGTCTGCTTCGTTGTCCAGCTGCGTGCGGGCGGCGGTGACGTCGAAGCCGAAAGCGCCGTAGTCGGTATTCAGCGCCACGCCCAGCGCGGCGGCGGTGTAGCCCTCGGCGACGGTCAGGCCGCCGTAGCCGGTCAGCAGGTTGGTAAAGCCGTGCTGCAATGTGAGTTGTCCGACCAGCGGGGCATCGCCCTCCATCCGGCTGTCGCGGTATTCGCCGACCAGCGCGTTGTAGCGCGTGATGCCGGGCCGCAGCGCCGCCACGGCGGCGGCATACGGAACGCGGGAGACATGCTCGCTGCCGTCGGCTTCGGTGACGATGACTTCGAGGTCGCCACCGTAGCCAGTCGGGTAGAGATCGGTGATTTCGAACGCACCCGGCGCCACGGTGGTTTCGTAGAGGATGTTGCCGCCCTGCTTGACCTGCACCTTGGCGTTGGTATTGGCGGTACCGCGCACCACCGGCGCATAGCCACGCTGCGATTGCGGCAACATGCGGTCATCCGAACCGAGCTGTACGCCACGGAAGCCGAAACTGTCGAGCACAGTACCGTCCGAATAGGCATCGCCCAAGGTCAGTTGACTCTTCAGCGGCGCAATGGCGCGCTGCAGATAGGTGCGCGAGGCCTGGTAATCACTGCCGCTGCTGTCGCTATAGCTGTAACTGCCGCTATGGCGGAAGCGCCACGGGCCGAGGTTGAAGCCGGCATCCAGACCCAGATAGCTCTGGGTATCACGGTAGCCGTTGCTTTCGGTGTGGTAGACGTTGGCGTTGTATTGCAGGATGGCCGCCGGCACGCCGTCGTCCCACGATTCGGGGTCTACCTCGCCGCGCGCCGCCTGCTTCAGCGCCGCCTGCGGAATGCTGATGTCCAGCCGCTGTTTGCCGGCATCGAAGCTGCTGCCGGCCTTGTCGACCAGTTGGTCGAGCCGAATGCAGCTTGCATCCATCTCGGCCAGTTTTTGCGCGGTCTCGGGCGGGAGTACACCGAAATTCATGCCGGCTTTTTCCAATAGATCCCGACTGATGCAGGGCCGCGTTTCGCCATCTTGATCGCGCATGTTGATGTCCTTGCGGCCGTACCATGCGTTGTTGATGTAGACATCGACGCGGTAGGTACCCGGCAATACCACGTTCTTTTTGCCGAACTGACTGACATCCGGCCGGGTATTGCCCGATGCGCGCAGCATCGAGGCATCGAATTGCAAATCCACGACCTGCGTAACGGCAATTTCGCCCGCCGCCCAAGCGGGTGAAACACTCACCGCAAAGGCTGCGCACAATGCGGCATATCCTCTGCGAACCCTAAAGTGGGCAAATTCATTGCGTCCGACCAACACCAGCAATTACTCCATACCCCCCCAAAAAAAACAGGAATCGGGCTCCATTTTTATCAAAGAATCAGAAACAGCACCTGCAGCAACGGTGCCAATCGGCAATCTGCCGAATACTTTCTATCCGCCGACACACCTTGCAGAACATGGCGCCATTTATTTCAATTCGGCTTCATTGGCATCGGTGCCGCCGTAATCATTGATCGAACCAAATTCGACTTTTGCACCACCACCATTGGCCACACCCGCCTTCAACTCGACCTCTCTGGTTTCGCCCGGTGCAATCATGCCGACTTCGTCCAGCGGCATATCTTTTCCGCCACTGACAAGTTTTGCATCCACAATGGAAACGTGATAAAGACCAGGATTGTTGATCGACAACATCTGCTTGCTGCCTTCAGTTTTGACATGCCATTGCAATTGCCCCGGGGCATCCTTGACATTGCCGGCCAGCCCCTCAGGGCGATAGAACATCTTGATCCGGGTACGCACCACCAGTTGCAACGTATTGACATCCGGCTTGTCCGCCTTGGGCGGCACTTCGAGCACGTTGAGCCAAAATACCGATTCACGATCTTGCGGCAGCGTCTCTTCGGCCCGCACAATGCGCAGCACCTGCCCGCCATTAGGGTCAACACGGGCAATGGGCGGCGTCACGATAAACGGCACATCCACCGCACCGGGCTCTGCCTTCGGGTCGCCCTTGTCCAGCCAGGATTGAATCAACACCGGACGTTCGCCGGCGTTCTGCAACTTAACCGTTACTTCAGAATCCGCACCATTGAAAATGGCACGGGTATTGGAAATGACAATGGCGGCCTGCGCCGGCACCAACAGCACCACACCAATCCCGAGGCATAGCAAAAACCGTCGGATGATACTTGAACGTAAAAATATGAACATAACCGATTCCAAAAGGCCATAAAAAAGGACAAGCCCATTTTTATGGCCTTATTGCTGCAATTACTCGTAAATCACCGAGTACTGGACAGAGGTCGCCACATTACCCGCACCAGCTGCTGCAGTTGCGTAATAACGTGCAAGATATTGCAGCGTGGCGTCACCAGAGGCATCGACATCCACCTTGGCGACTCCCTGATCACCGGCGCCACCCACATTGATCGGCGTTTCATCCTTGTTCAGGATCTCGACTTCGACACCGGTAGCGGAGCCGGTCGAATCCAGCCGGCCCTGGCTGTTGGTATTGGCTCCCGCCTCGAAATAGGCATAGGTCTTGCCGCCCATGGCACAATTGGTCACGCTGATGCTGAACGGCGTTGCACCGGCGGTATCACCAGCCGCCTTCAGGGAGGTCAGGCCCACCGTTGGTAGAGTCACATCCACAGCACCAGATGCGCCGCTTACCTCGCAAGTCGAAGCGCTGATCTCACCCGTGAACGAAATAGTCCCGTCCGCAGCCGAAGCACTCATCGCCGAAAAACCGGCCGCAATGGCAATTGCAGCAAGCGTCATTTTTGCTTTCATAACAAACCTTTTCATCAATCAAAAATCAAGCCGGCACAGCCGACAAAGCATAGCAAAAGGTAAATCAAACCGAACTACCAATTTATTACCAATAATCACGGAAGGACATCCCCTCTCAACAAGCAACACTTTACACATACTCGGCAAATCAATTAATCAGCCGCGGCGCATGTCTGACGCACCATTTTCCGATCAAAAGGTAGGATTATTCCTACCCTTCGCAGGCCGACCTCACGAACAACTGCCTTGTACCGCCAACAGCAAACTGATCAATCATAAGCAACCGAATATTGCAAACTGGCATTCACGTTACTCGCCTTCAGCGTGCCAGAGCGGTAATAACGGGCGATATACTTCATCGTAGCGGAACCGTCGACCCCCGAAATCACGCTTTTTGAATTCTGTGCGTCACTCGCCTCATTGAGCTTGATCAACGAGCCATCGCCATTCAGAATTTCAAGTTCAATGCCGCTCGCGCCACTCAGCAGCTTGAATTTCGGTTTGAGACGACCCTGATCATTGGTCTTGTCGCTCGGCTCGAAGTGCGCATGCACCGACTTCAGAATTCCGCAGCCGGTCAGGGCAATGGAAAACGGCGTGGCGCCTGCGGTATCGGCCACCGCTGCCAGTGCCGTCGTGCCGATTGATGGCAATGCCACGGTCTGATCGGCCCCGGCACCGCCAATCACACAAGTGCCAGCATTGACCGAACCACTGACCGTAATCGTTCCGTCGGACGCCTGCACCAATGACGACGAAATACCAAAGGCGGCCGCAATTGAAGCCGCAAGTAAAAATTTTTCATCCAAATTTATCCACAAAAACAAACAGAATCAAACTACAAGCTTCTTTCCTCACTCATAAACAATCGAATATTGCACACTGGCATCCAGCTCGCCCGGACGGAGTTCGCCGGATCGGTAATAACGAGCAACATATTGCATTTGAATGCTGCCATCCGCATTGACCACCACTTTTTGCGAATTCTGCGAGGCATCATCCCAACCCAACCTGACGGGGGTGCGGTCTTCATTCAGCACCTCGATCTCCACCCCGTCGGCCCCGCCCGTATCACGGTCTGGCGTCAGGCGCCCTTCGCTATTGGTGCGCGGGCCGGCCTCAAAAAACGCGTGAACCAGATGCGTTTTTCCGGCATCCACCGCGCAATCGGTCATCGAAATGCTGAAAGGGGTGTCGCCGGCGGTATCAGCAAGATTGGGCAATGCGGAGACCCCTACCGATGGCAATACTACGGCTTGGCCGGCAGCCGCACCGTCAACCACGCAAGTACTGCTATTGACTGCGCCGACAACTGCAATCGACCCTCCGGCCTGCACAGGTGCCGCTGAAATGGCAAAACCCGCCGATATTGCAGCAGCGACGACTGCAAGGTTCAATCTCATCTATTATTGACTCCAGAAAAATCCAGCTAATAGCATCTTCGATACGTAACAGGGCACAGTGTGCAGCCCCTCTCTTTCAACGGCATTCAACCTGAACGAATTAGGGTGCCACTCTACGCACCAAATTTTGTTGTCAACATAGGAGACAGACCAATTCATCGGCCTGAATTCATACTTGCACATAGTCCATTTCCTATATGAACATTGTTTTTTTCTGCTATGCTTGAACTTGCCCATCCCCAGACGAGAAATGACCGAATGAAAAAATCAATTATCATCATTGACGACCACCCGATTGTCTCCTTTTCGCTCAAACTGCTATTCGAGCGCGACGACGATATCGAGGTCACTTTGGCGACCGATGACAATACCGCTGCCATTCAGCATTTGCGCAACAACGGGGCCGATCTGGTCATTCTCGATATCGAATTGCCCGGTGCCGACGGCTTTCAGGTCATGAAGCAAATCCAGCATCTCGACCCCCGTATCAAGGTACTTTTTCTGTCGTCAAAGAAAGAATCCGTCTATGCCAGCCGCGCTTTCATGGCCGGCGCCAGCGGCTTTATCAGCAAAGAGGAAGGTATGGACAGGATCGCCATGGCGGCCAAAAGCATTCTGGCGGGTTACACGGCCTTTTCACCGCAGGCGCTGCAGGCCGCCCGCACCGCGGAAAAGAAAGGCCTGGGTTCTGCCGTGCCATTGACGGACAGGGAGATTTCGATTGTTCGCCATTTGATCAGCGGCCTGAGCAACAAAGACATCGGCGAACGGCTGTTTATCAGCAACAAGACCGTCAGCGCCCACAAGGCCAATATCTATGCCAAATTGGGCATCCATTCTGTGGCCGAGCTGATTGCCTACGCCAACGATCATGACCTGCTGTAGCAAGCACCTGCTGGCGCTGATTCTGATGCTTGCGGTTCAATCGGTCTGGGGTGCATTACCGATAGATGCAACAATGCAATTGCAATTACGCAGTGTCTTCGCCAGCCCGACTGCACCGGCAGGTGCCGGGCAGCAGACCGGTGAGCGGACTGAGTTGAGACTGGGTGTTGTGACGCGAACACTTGCACCCTTTCACTTCAACAAGAACTCGCGTTTTTTTGAAGGCATTACCGCCGACTATGTCGCGGCGCTTGCCCGAACGCTGAATGCGTCGCCGGTAATTTACGCATTCGGGGCGCAAGCAGAAGCCATCGCAGCGTTGCGGCGAGGCGATGTCGATATGGTGCCGGGTAGCCTGGCGGGCATGGTTCGATCTGATGGGCTGACCAGCAGCAAGCCGTACTTTGATGACCTGCAGGTCGAGGTTCGCCGCAAAAATCTGGATGTCGGTACTCGCCCCGATGCACGTCGGGTTGCCGTACTGGCTGACGATATCGCGCCGGCGATCCTGAAAACACACTATCCGGATGCCGAAATCGGCGTTTACGACAGCCAGATTTCTGCATTCAATGCGGTAGCACAGGGCGAGTCCGATCTATATGTCGGCAGCGGAGTCAGTGCGGTCTACCTCATTGGCCAGCAGCATTTTCAAGAGCTGGAGATTTCTGCTTATTCGCCACTGAGTCGAGCGCCGAGCGCATTTGTCGTCCGGGCAAACAGCCCGCTCCTGCTTCAGCAGCTTGATCAAGCCATCGAACAGCTCCCTGAACTCATCCGGATCGATATTCAGCAACGCTGGCAGGGCACGTTGGAAGGGTTTTTGCCAATGAAGCAGATTGTTTTTTCCGGCCGGGAGAGGCAATGGATTGCGCAACACAAGACCGTGCCCTATAGCGTGATGCCGCATATTCCGCCCTATGCGTTCTGCAGGGACGAATCAGCCTGCAAGGGACCGAATCCCCGGCTGGAAGGGTTGAGCGTCAGTCTGATCGCGCTGATTGCGGCCAAATCCGGCCTGACATTCCAGCCCGTGCTCGCCGCCTCGGCCGAGGCCGCGCACCGGAGTGTGATCGAAGGCCGCAGCTACTTGCTGCCCCAGTTATCTCCCACCCAGCACCGCCGACTGCTTTACCTGTTTTCCACGCCCTATACCGCAGCACCCGCCGGCATTTTCGTACTGAGCAATAACAACAGGATCAGCGGCCTCGACGATATGGCGGGCAAGCGAGTCGGCCTGCTGCAGCGGACTGAAACCGAAGAGGCAATGGCAGCGCTGGCGCCAGCCCGCAGCCTGAACGTGCGGTTTGTTATCGCACCGGACATGCTGAAGCTGTTGCAATGGTTGGTCGAAGGCAGGATCGATGCCATTTCCGGCTATCCGTCAACCGTTCGGATCTTGGCGGCACAGCATTACCCCGGGAAGCTGAAGCTGGCGTTTACCGTCGGCAGCCAGCCCGACCCACTGGCCTTCGCCGTCAACAAGCAGCACCCCGAACTGGTCGGCATCATCAACAAGGTAATCGACAGCATTCCCCGCAACGAACTGAAAGCCATGCAGCATGAATGGACGGAGTCGGAGTTCGCCGATACACAGCGCGTGCATGCCGACCGCCAGCTCCGGTTGCTACTGCTGTTCGGCGCGCTGCTCGTGGTGCTGGGCCTGGCGGCATTCGCGTTCAACGGGTGGCGCAATGCGGTGAAGCAACGCCGTTTGCGTGCTCGGTTGGCCATCAAGCAGACCGTACTCAACGGACTGCCTTTCGCAGTGTTCATGCAAGATGCACAAGGGGTCATCGTCACCTGCAATACGCATTTCGCTGCCGCATTCGGCCTGAATGCCGAGGCATTGGCCGGCCAGCCGGCCGACCGGCTCGCGGCGCTCGACGCGTTCCCGCTGATCGAAAGCCTCAACCACCTGTGCAGCACCGCGCAGCAACACGGCGAATACACCCAGGCCGACGTACAGCTTGCGCTGCCTCAAGGCAGCAGGGACCTGTTTCTCTGGGCGATACCACTGCAGGACGCAGCCCGGCAGGACCTGATGGGCGGCTGGATCGACATCAGCGATCGCAAGCAGGCGGAGCGTGAACTTGCCGCTGCAAGGCTGGAGGCCGATCAGGCCAACCGCGCCAAGAGCACCTTCCTGGCGACGATCAGCCATGAAATCCGTACGCCGATGAACAGCATCCTCGGCCTGCTGGAGCTGGAAGTCCGCCGGCATGGTCCGGCGAGCAAGGCGGCGCTGGACACGATCCATGCCAGTGCCTACTCGCTGCTGGGGCTGCTCAACGACGTGCTCGATCAGGCCAAGATCGAAGCCGGCGAGCTGTCGATCCACCCGCGGCCAACGGCACTGGCTGTCGAGTTCGAGCGATTACTGACGATCTACCGGCCGATGGCCAAGGAACGGCAGTTGCAGTTGAACGCGCAGCTTGCGGCCGACCTGCCGGCGTGGGTACAGGTCGATGGACTCAGGCTGCGGCAGGTACTGAGCAACCTGCTGACCAATGCATTCAAATTCACCACACAGGGTGAAGTCGGTTTCAACGCCAGCTGGCAAGCGTTTGATACAGCTTGCGGCAGGCTCGTCATCAGGGTCAGCGATACCGGCATCGGCATGCCACCCGACGTGCAGGCCCGGCTGTTCCAACCCTTCCAGCAGGCGCAGGGCGACCAGCTGGGCAAGCTTAGCGGCACCGGTCTCGGTCTGTGGATCTGCAAGCATCTCGTCGACCGTATGGCGGGCACGATCACGGTCGACAGCGAAGCCGGGCACGGATCACGCTTTACCGTCACACTGCCACTGCAACTGTCCGAGGCAGAAGACGAGCCGCCGCAGCCGACCGAGTCGGTTGGCGCAGTGCAAGCCGAACGCGTACTGGTCGTCGATGACCACCCACCCAACCGGATGCTCATCGCCGAGCAACTGACCTTCCTCGGCGTCGGCACCATCGTCACCGCCGCGGATGGCGCCGAGGCACTGACCCGGCTGGCCGAGCAGCCGTTCGATCTGGTACTGACCGACGGCGCAATGCCGAACGTGGATGGCTATGAACTGACGCAACGCATTCGCGCCAATCCGGACTGGGTGCACCTCGTGGTCATCGGCTATTCGGCCGATGCGCGCGACGAAGCGCGCAAGCGGGCGCTAACCGCCGGCATGGACGATTACCTGCTCAAGCCCGTCAGCATTGACATGCTGCAGCGCGCGCTCTGCCGTGCGGATCAACCAATCAAGACGGAACCACCGGCCCCGGCCGTGGCGGGCAGTCGGGCTGCCCTTGAGCAGGCCGTGTTCACCGTCTGCCGGGGTGACCGGAATCTGACCATCCGGTATCTCTCGGTGCTGCTGAAGACCGCCGAGCAGGACATGGCCGATTTCATCGGGGCAATGGCAAGGAATGACGTGACAGCGCTGGCCCGCGCGACGCACAAGATCAGGGGCGGTGCTTTGCTGCTCGGTGAGCAAGTGCTGGCGGCGACCTGCGACACGCTCGAAACCGCGCTGGGCAGCCGCGCACCGGCGGAGTGTGCCGATGAATGTACGGTCGTGATCCAAGCGCTTCAGGCGATGATGGACGTTCTTGCAACGATGCTCGGTAACCTGGAGCGGGCCTGAGGCACCGCGGCTGTCCGAATCTCCCGGCCATGCGGGCCTGCAAGTGACGATTGCTCATCCGTGGATTACCGCACACGGGCATGCAGGGCCGGCCAAGCCAGAAGGGCGCAAAGGCACCGCAGGGGTGCCACCGCCCGGACTACGGTGGAATACCGCTCAGTGGTATTCCACCGTCAGGATGCTGCCACGATTACCGGCCTGGTTCGCGGCTTGAGCGACGTAGAACGATGCCCGATCACCCGACGCAAGCCGCTGGCGCTCGGCGGTCACCGGCTTGCCGGCTGCATTGCGCAGCAGCAGCGCCGGATCGGTCAGCGCCAGCGAGAGCGTGACCGGCGCTTGTGACCGGCAGGCCCCGAGGCCCATCGAGATGTTCGCCGACTGGAACAGCGGGTCCGCGGTAGAGGTCGCGCCCCTGGGGGCGGGGCTCAGGCTGTAACTGGCCACATGCTCTACCGCGCAAGGGCTTTCGACGATGCTGCCGACAAAATGGATCGTACCGTCCGCTGCACCGCTGTAGGCCGCGGTGAAGACGCTCCCGAGAAACAGGCCCGAAAAAACCAGTGTTTTCATTGCATCTCTCCTTATTGGTCATGCGCCGGCGTCTATGCGCCCCGCATTGCCTATTACGACCAGCCGGATGGCAACTTTAGGAAAATTCGCAAATTAGAACAACGGCATGGCGTCGGCGTCTTCACGCTCTGCCCGCCCGCTCTGCCGCCAAACACCTCCCTACAAAACTCACGCCGCCTCCCCTGGCCGCCGGCTGAAAAGGCGCCCAGCCGGACAAACCGATGAATCAGTCGTCCGCCGCCCCGGCAAGGCCGTCGCCAGCCTGAGAGGCGATCCACTGCCGGAACGACGCCATCGCCGGCGACACCGGCCTCGACTTTAGCCAGCTCAGCCAGTAGCCGCCGGCATGCAGCTCGAGATCGAACGGCCGCACGAGCGCGCCGGCCTGCAGCTCGCGGGCGAACATCCCGGTCGGTGCCAGGGCGACGCCGGCCCCCTGCATCGCCGCCTCCACCATCAGCCGCGACGAATCGAACACCGGGCCGTTCACCGTCCACGGCGTCAGCCCGGCGGCGGCGAACCAGTCCAGCCACTCGTCGCTGCGGTACGAGCGCAGCAGCGTCTCCCCGGCCAGATCGGCCGGCGTGGCGATGCGGCCTGCTATCTCCGGGGCGCACAGCACCGCCAGTGGTGCCTCGAGCAGCAGGGTGCTGTCGGTGCCCGGCCAGCCGCCTTCGCCGAAACGGATCGAGAAATCGAGCCCCTCGGCCGCCAGATCGACCAGATTGTTGTGCGTCAGCAGCCGCAGCACCACGAAGGGGTGCGCCTCCCGGAACAGCCGCAGCCGCGGCATCAGCCAGCCGATGGCGAAGGTGCCGACCACGCCGACGGTGAGCACTTCGTGGAAATGTCCGCCGTCGAACTGCTTGAGCACGCGCTCGATCCGGCCGAATGCATCGCTCAGGACCGGCAGCAGCGCCCGGCCTTCGTCGGTCATCCCCAGCCCGCGCGGCAGGCGCTTGAACAGGACGCAGCCGAGCCGTGCTTCGAGCGCCCGCACCTGCTGGCTGACGGCGGCCTGCGTGACGTTCAGCTCCTGCGCCGCGCGCGTGAAGCTCAGATGCCGGGCCGATGACTCGAACGCCCGCAGCGCGTTCAGCGGTAAATGGGATCGCATCACACCCGGCCTGAAGATTTTCTTTTGTCAGGGCGCAATTATTCTCGTTTGTAAACGCGCTGCAAAGCGCTGATAGTCGGGACCTCGCAAGCCGTTTCCCGATCAACCCGTTTGCAAGGGCGAACCCCATGAACCATTCCCCGACCCGCCGCACCCTGTTGCTGGCCGCAGCAACGACACCTTTCGCCCTGGCACTCGCCAAGGTTCGCGCGGGCGAAGCATCGGCGCCGAACGCGGCATCGGCGCAGTTCTCGGCGCTTGAAAAGAAATACCGCGGCCGTCTGGGCGTGTGCCTGCTCGATACCGCCAGCGGCGTGCAAACCGGCTACCGTGCGGACGAGCGTTTTGCCTTCTGCAGTACCTTCAAGGTGATGCTGGCCGGGGCGATCCTCGAGCGCAGCACCCGGGTTGCCGGACTGCTGCAGCAACGGATCAGCTATAAGCAAAGCGAGGTCGTCAGCTACTCGCCGGTCAGCGGCAAGCACGTCGCCGACGGCATGACGGTATCCGGGCTGTGCGCGGCAGCGGTCCAGTACAGCGACAACACCGCCGCCAACCTGTTGATCAAGTTGCTCGGCGGGCCGGCGGCCGTGACCGCGTTCGCGCGTTCGATCGGCGACCGCGAATTCCGCCTCGACCGCTGGGAAACCGCGCTGAACTCCGCCATCCCCGGCGATCCGCGCGACACGACGACCCCGGCCGCCATGGCGCGCAGCCTGCAGACACTGGCGCTCGGCGACGCGCTGCCACTACCGCAACGCACGCAATTGCAGGACTGGCTGCGCGGCAATACCACCGGCGACAAGCGCATCCGCGCCGGCGTCCCGGCCGGCTGGCGGGTCGGCGACAAGACGGGTTCGGGCGACTACGGCACGACGAACGACATCGCCGTACTCTGGCCGCCGGGCCGCGCACCCGTGGTCCTCGCCGTTTACTTCACCCAGCCGGATGCCAAAGCGAAGTGGCAGGACGAGGTGATTGCGGCGGCGACCCGGATTGCCGTGAGTGCGCTGCGCTGATGCCCGCGCTTAGTCGAAGATGGCTTCCGCCTCGATCTCGATCAGCCATTCGGGCAAAGACAGTCCGCTGACGATGATCCATGACGACGGCGGCGGATCGGTCGGGAAACGCCGCCGTAGCGCGTCTGCGATGACGTCCTGCTCGTCCCTCGCGGCTTCGCAGATATAGATCCGCAACATCACCACCTGTTCCAGCCTGGCGTCCGCCGCCGCCAGCACACGCTCGATATTGTCGAGCGCCGCTTCGGTCTGCGCCTGCAGTCCGGGCCCGACGGTCCGCTCGCTGGCATCGACGCCGACCTGACCGGACAGCAGCAGCCTGCGTTGCCCGGTTACGATCGCGGCCTGGCTGAAGCCGTATTGCCGCGAATCGAATACGCTGTCGGGATTGAGGACGGTTTTGGGCATGATCGACTCCTGGTTTGCGTGTCGCCGCGGTTTGCGACGGATGATGGGCTTGCCTGTTCCCCCGAGCATGACCGTGTGGCGACGCGCGAGTTCACCGGGCCGATCTCGCGCCACATCCATGAGAAGCCGCAAAAACCCGCCATGCCGGCAAGCTTTTGCGCCGCGTCGATGTCCGATACGGCTCGGGCACAGCCGCTAGCCAGACCACCGGGGAAACGCCATGCAGGACGAACGGATTACTACCTTGTTGCAGGACATCAGCCTGTCCAGCGACCGCCATTACGCCATCGTGCAGGCCGTTCGACACGCGGTGCTCGCCATCGGGGACGACGTCACCGAACAGGTCAAGTACGGCGGCATCCTGTTCGGCTCCCCGCAGCCCTTCTGCGGCGTGTTTGCCTACGCCAACCATGTATCGATCGAATTCAGCCATGGCGCGTCGCTGCCGGACGAGTACGGCCTGCTCGAAGGCAAGGGGAAGATGCGTCGCCATCTGAAGCTCCATGGCATTGACGACATCACGGCCCTGCGGGTCGGGCATTACATCGCGCTAGCCTACACCGCGCCCCGCTGACGCAGCCACGGCCTCATCCCGATGCGTGAACAATGCGACCGGGCGCCAGGCCGCAGCGGCACGGGTCTATGATGCGGTTTTGCGCAACGACAGGAGCAGCCATGCACGCTACCGAACTCATCGCCCACAACCGCGTGGCGTGGAACCGGCAGGCCCGGCAGCAATGCGAGTGGTCGCTTCCCGTCGGCAGCGACGTCATCGCCGCGGCGCGGGCCGGCCGGTGGCAGGTCCACATCACGCCGCGGCCCTTGCCCGGCGACTGGCTCGGCGATGTCCGCGGCCGGCGCATCCTCTGCCTTGCCGCCGCCGGCGGCCAGCAGGCACCGGTGCTCGCCGCCGCCGGCGCCGAGGTCACCGTGTTCGACCTGTCGGACGAACAGCTGGCGCAGGACCGCTTCGTCGCCGACCGCGACGGGCTGCAGCTCGTCACGGTGCAGGGCGACATGCGCGACCTGTCGGCATTTGCCGATGCGTCGTTCGACCTGATCGTCCACCCGATTTCCAATCTCTACGTGCCCGACGTCCGCCCGGTCTGGCGCGAGTGCCGTCGCGTGCTCTCGCCCTGCGGCGCGCTGCTCGCCAGCTTCTACAACCCGGTGGTCTTCGTCGGCGACCGCGACCCGGCCTGGCTGGAACAGGGCGTGGTCAAGCCGCGCTACGCGCTGCCCTATTCCGATCTCGCCGATCTGGATGCCGACGCGCTCGACGCCAAGCGGCAGAACGGCGAGGCGCTGGTCTTCGGCCACAGCCTGACCGAGCTGATCGCCGGCCAGACCGACGCCGGGCTGGCGATCACCGGCTTCTACGAGGATGCCCAGCCCCGGCCGCGTTTCCTGCTCGACCGCTACATGCCGACGTTTCTGGCGACGCGGGCCGTCAGGCAGGCATGAACGCCGGCTAGCGGCCTCGACCCGGGGATCCGCCGCCCGGGGAGTCCCCCCTTTGCTTCCGCCTCTGCAACAGCCCGGCCGCGTCGTCGGTGCTGCCGCGCGCCTTGCCGATGACCGGGCTGAAAACCCGCGGCGTTTGGTCTACTTGGAATACAGGAGGATCGCCCCGCGCCGACGCGGTGATCCGCAGAGGAGATGCCCGTGTCCGAGAAAATCGTCGTTGCCCTGATCGAACATGCCATCCGGCCCGTCGTCTATCTCGTGCTCGGCGCCGCATTCATCTCGTGGCTGTTTTACGTGAAGGAGCCGCTGCTCGACGTCGTCGGCAGCGGTGACACGACGGTCAGGGCCGGAAGCTTCGAGGTTTCGCTGCGGGCCAAGGCCAGCGCGGGAGACCTGTCGGACGAGCTCGCCGCGCTGCAGATGCTGAATGACACCCAGCTGCAGCTCTTTCTGGTGATCGGCAAGGAGCGCGGTCCGATCCAGTACCACGGCGAAGAGGTTTCCGAGGAAAACCTGAACCGGCTGAAGGAAGTGGGCCTGCTCGACGACATCCGCCGAACGGAACAGGGCGCGTTCCAGTGGAGTGCCTCCGAAAAGGCGAACCGGCTGCACGATGTCATCTTCAGGCAGGTCATCAGGTCGATCAAGCGGACGAACGCCCCGTAGGCACGCATGAAAAAAGCCGCCGGCAGGGCCGGCGGCGTCAATCACGGGTCGTGGGGGGTATCACACCCGTTGCTTCACCATCTGCAACAGTTCGGCCACGTCGGCGGGCCGGGTGTTGCCGCTTTCCTTGTCGATGATCGAGCTGTAGACATGCGGCATGACCTTCGGCACGCCGGCGTCGAGGCAGACCTGCAGGATCTCGCCGAAGTTGGCCAGATCGATTCCACCGGTCGGTTCGATCATTTCGAGCCCGTGGCGTGCGCAGCTTTTCGCCAGCACTTCGAGCTCGGCCAGCGATTTCAGCCCGCCCATCGGGAAGAACTTGGCCGCATGCGCGCCCTGGTCGCGGATCATCAGCACCGCCGTGTCGGTATCGACCAGCGCCGGGACCTCGGCACCGCTGCCGGCAACGCCGGTCGAGACGATCACCTTGCCCGGTGTGCCGGTCGGGCGGATCAGCGCGTTGATCCGGGTGTTGGTCACGCCGCGCGCCGCCAGCGCCCCGGCGGCGAAGCCGGCGCCGCTGAAGGTCTGGTTGACATGGCCCGGCGCGGTCGCCGCGGCGATCATCGCCGCCTTGTAGTACTGGGTCGGATCGCCGGCGCCGAGACCGACCGACACGCAGACCCGGTCCTGCCACTGCCTTGCGGCGACGACACCCTCCTCGACCGTGTCGAAGCGTGCCGACAGCAGGCCGATGGCGGCATGGCCTTCGGCGGCTTCGAAAGCGGCGGCGGCGTTGTCGAGGTCGCGGGCCAGCACGTTGATCGCGACGCGATCGTGATAGAACGAAATGGCTTGCTGCATCATGCATTCTCCTTCGTGCACTCACCGGCCAGTTGCTGCAGCCGCGCGACGATGACGGCGAGGTCATCGCCCTGCAGCGGTCGCGGGTCGATGCTGAACACGCCGGCGTTGAGGTAATACTTGCGGGTGTAGATGGCCGGACTGCCGCCGCGCAGCTGCGCTTCGATCGCTGCGGCGTCGACGCCGAGCACGTCGGCATGGACACGGACTCGGGCGCGGTAGATCTCGCGGCCGGCCTCGTCCTGCTCCAGCTCGGCCGACAGGCCACGGATGCCGTTGATCTCGGCAATCGCCGCTTCGAGCGCCGGAATGTCGGCGCGGCCATCGTGCTTGTGCACCGCGTAGCGGTCCAGCGCCTTGACCAGACCCAGCATGCATTCCTTGCCGATTTTCATCGGCCGGCCGATGCCGTGGTACTGCGCCTTGCACGCGCCGATCAGCGCCTTGCGGCCGGTGATGAAGCCCGAGGTCGGTGCGTCGATCGCCTTGGCGCCGCTGTAGATCACCAGATCGGCACCGGCAGCGACGTACTTTTTCAGGTCTTCCTCGGCGGCGGCGTCGATGATCAGCGGCAAGCCGTGCTCGTGGGCGATGCGGATCATCTCGGCCAGCGGCACCATGCCCTTCTGCACCGCGTGGTGCGACTTCACGTACAGGATGGCCGCGGTGCGCCCGGTGATCGCCGATGCCACATGGAAGGCTTCCGACTCGTTGGCCTGGCCGACCTCGACCGGCACGCCGCCGCCGAGGCGGATCATCGTCGTCACCGGCGCGCCGTAATTGACGCTGTGGCCCTTGAGCAGGATCACCTCGTTGGCGAGGCCCGAGCTGTCGGGCAGACGCTCGACCAGGTTCGGATCGCCCTTCGAGATCACTGCGGCGACCGAGATCGCGATCCCGGCCGAGGCGCTCGAGGTGACGCAGCTGTCTTCGGCGCCGGTATGCGTGGCGATCAGCTCGCCGACGCGGTCGATCAGCGTGTCGATCTCGACATAGTTCGATGCGGCCTCGGCGACTTCGTCCATCACCGTCCTGTCGACGGCCGAGACACCGAGAATGGTCATCTTGCCGCAGGCGTTGATCACCCGCTTCAGGCCGATGCGCTCGTAGATGTTCATCATGATCCCCTTAGAGAATGCCGGTGATCGAGCAGACCAGGCTGAAGGCGACGACCGACAGCAGGATCACCGTGTAGCGCGGGCCTTTCTTGAGCATGTACAGGTAGATCGCGAACACGGCGGCCAGCGGCAGCAGCCCCGGCACGATCGAGTCGAGCACCTGCTGCACCACCACTTCCGAGCCCTGCAGGAAGCTGAACTTCAGCGGCGTGGTCAGCTTGACGTAGCTGGCGGCGAGCGCGCCCATCATGATCAGGCCGAGCACGTTGGCGCCGTAGATCAGCTCCTTGATCTTGCCGCCCTGCAACAGCGTGACGATGGATTCGCGGCCGAGCTTGTAGCCCTTGTGGCACAGCGCGTAGCTGATGCCGATGGTGATGCCGGTGTACAGCACCAGCGGCGCAATCCCGCCCATGGCGCTGCCCTTGGCGGCGAACGGGATGAACAGCGCGATCAGGAGCGGCATCAGCGCCGCCCAGATGATCGAATCGCCGACGCCGGCCAAGGCGCCCATCAGCCCGGTCTTGATGCCGATGATCGACGAATCGGTGATCGGCTCGCCGCGGGTCTTCTGCTCTTCCATCGCGATCGCCACGCCCTGGATGATCCCGCCCATCACGCCTTCGGTATTGAAGAAGTTCAGGTGGCGTTTCAGCGCTTCGGCCTGCTCTTCCTTGTTCGGATAGAGCTTCTTGAGCACCGGCGTCATCGACGCGCAGAAGATCAGGCTTTGCAGGCGCTCGTACGAGTTCGAGACTTCGGCGCCCATGTAGTAGATCAGCCAGGACTTGGTGATGTCGGCCTTGGTCAGCAGCGGACCATGCTGGACATCGGTGACGGCCTTGTCGGTAACGGTAGCGTTCATGATCATGCTTCCTCGTTCTTGCCAAAACTGCGGATCAGGAAGGCGATGCAGGTGCCGAAGATGGCCACTGCCATGATGTCGACCTTCAGGTAGAGCACGGCGAAGAAGCCGGCGACGAAGTAAGGAATCAGCGTCTTCTTGCCGATCACCATGATGGTGATCGCGAAGCCCAGCGCCGGCAGGATGCCGCCCATGATCTCGAACGAGTGGGTCAGCCAGCGCGGCATGAAGGCCAGGAACTGCTCGACCACCGACTGGCCGAAGTAGTTGGCCGCGAACACCACCGGGAAGCGGATCACGAAGCCCATCAGTGCCGGCCACAGGAAGGCGCAGCGCATGATGCCGGCGGTGTTGCAGGTCTCGGCGTGCTTGTCGGCCATGTGGACCCACGCGGCGTTGATCGTCCGGCGCAGCTGGTCGACGAAGACGCCGATCACCCCGAACGGAATCGCCAGCGCGATCGCCAGATTGGCGTCCATGCCGGTCTTCACCGCGATCGGCAGCGCGATGCACGCCGCCAGCGCCGGGTCGGACGGCACGTTGCCGCCCGGCGTCGACGTCACGCCGAGGTAGACCAGCTGGATGCCGGCGCCGACGATCATCGCCGTCTGCATGTCGCCGGTGATCAGGCCGACGAACACGGCGATCACGATC
Source organism: Jeongeupia sp. USM3 (assembly GCF_001808185.1). Classification (NCBI taxonomy): domain Bacteria; kingdom Pseudomonadati; phylum Pseudomonadota; class Betaproteobacteria; order Neisseriales; family Chitinibacteraceae; genus Jeongeupia; species Jeongeupia sp. USM3. The sequence continues at coordinate 1,300,309 of NZ_CP017668.1, forward strand.
GGCTGCACCAGCATGCCGGAGAAGGTGTAACCCAGCCGCAGCCGGGCGAACCAGTAGTACAGACCCATCAGGGTCGCGAGCATCAGGGTACTCATGACGAGGCTCCTCGTTCAGGGTGGGTTACAGACGCTTGAGGATGTCGGCCAGCTTCTGCGGCTTGTCTTCCGGAATCGTCTGGAAGTACACGTCGACCCCGCGCTCCTGCAGGTCACGCAGCGTGACCTCGTCGGCGTCGTCGAGCGTGATGTTCTGGAACACCACCTTGCGGCCCGGACCGCCGCCGAGACCGCCGACCTGAATCTGCGCGATGTCGAAGCCGTCGATCACCGCCTGGCGCACCGATGCCAGATTCGGGAACAGCACCAGCACGTTGCCGCTGCCGAGCTGGTCTTCGCGCCATTGCTGGCAGAAGCCGGCGACGCCGAAACAGTCGACCTTGATGTTGGGCGGCGCGGCCATCATGAAGATGTTCTTCATGAACGGATCGGCGTCGAGTTCGTCGCTGACCACGGCGATGCGGTTGGCCTGAGACTGGCCGACCCACTTGGTGACGACCTGACCGTGGATCAGGCGGCTGTCGATACGGCAAAGGACGATTTTGGCCATGATGGTTCTCCCTGGAATTGAATGAGGTTCAGCGTTGCTGCAGGCTTTTGACGATGTTCTTGAAGCTGTTGCGGCCGACGTCGACGAGGTCGTCGACCTGATCGGCCAGGCGCCCTTCGTCGCGCAGGTCGAGCGCGGCGAGCATCAGCGTGGCGTTGAGGCCGGTGATCACGCCGATGTCGAAATCGGCGGAGAGGCGCGCGGCGACGTTCGAGGTCGAGCCGCCGGTGAAGTCGGCGATGATCAGCGAGCCGGCCGGCATCGCCTCGACGCGGGCTTTCACCTTCTCGTAGAACTCGCCCATGGTGTCGACCGGCATCAGCGCCAGATCGGATACGCCGTGGATTTCGCCGGCGACCATCTTCAGGCAGTCGATCAGGTTGGCGCCCCAGCCGCCGTGGGTGAGCGTGAGGATTTCGGATACGGGTTGGGTCATCGGTTCTTCTCCTGTCGGTTGCTTGCAGCGCAAATGCATCGTTGCGCCGCCCTGACCCGATAAGGGCAAGATGCGTGCCAGCATCTGTCACGCCGGCCGAAAAACGGAGAAAACAACAACAAAATCAGCAAGATAGAAAAACAGCCGCAACCCGGAACGGCGAAAAAAGCCATGAAAATGCCAGTCACGCCAGGCGGCGTGACAGATGCGGACGGGCAAACCGGGGGCAAATGCAGGCTAGTGTCACGGTACCGGCGCGGGCCGGTGTGTGCGGCGGCCGGTGCCGGCGGGCGCGACGAAGCCGGCGCAGCGGTTCCGGCAAGGCGCACGGCACCGGGGCCGTGCGCAAGTACGGCAGGTGGGCGCCGCCGCCGGCCGCGCTTACCTGAACAGCAGTTCGTAGATGTAGAAATGCTCGGTGTCCGAGAGCCGGATGTTGTAGGCGGTTTCGATCGGCGCGAACGCGGCCTTGATGACGGCAAATGCCGCATCGTTGACGATCGCGCCCTGCGGCAGCGTCATCTGTAACGGTTTGCGCTCGATCACGATGCGTTCGACCATGCAGCAGCAGTGGATCATGAAGCGCAGTGTCACCTTTCGCGACGGCTTGATGTCCAGCTCGCTGCAGATCCGGTGGTAGACGCCCTCGATTTCCTGCAGCACCCGGTGCGGGTTCAGCACCGAGATCTGGTTGATGATGCTTTCGATCGTCACCGTCGAGATGAACTTCATCGACACCTTCTCGAGCATCAGCTCGCGCTCGTCCGGCGCCATGTCGACGTCGAGCATGTCCATCACCAGCTCGGCGCCGTGCTCGGAAAACAGCTCCTCGAGCGACAGGAAGGGCACGTCGGGCAGCTTGGGCAGGAAGGAGCCGATGATGCCGGCCAGCCGCTCGTTCTCGCCGATGTGCTGGCTCAGCCGGTCGAGCTGTTCGATCTCGGCGTAGTCGAGCGTGACCAGCCGCACCCGGTCGGTGATCATGTCGTCGAACACATCCTCGATCATCTTGCGGATCTTCACCGAGGTGCCGAGGCCGGTGACGCACGAGACGACGACCACGCGCACCTCGTCGGCTCCGGCGGCGTCGTACAGGTCGTGCTCGAGCCCCTGCGCCTCGAGCAGTTCGCCCAGCGCCCTGAGCTCGGTCGTCTCGTACGACAGGTTCATCGCCACCTCGAGCAGGCCCAGCATCGTCACGTTGCGGATCAGCAGCGTTTCGACCTTGAACATCTTGCGCACCACCGCGCCGAAGTGCACCAGCGAGCCGAGGTCGACCGCGAGGATCAGCTTCCGGTACTGGTAGCGCGCCACTTCCTTGAGGAACAGCGCCAGGGTGTCGTGCACCGACTGCTCGAACGGCATGTTGATCGCGGTCACCAGCTCGCGGCCGATCAGCCGGTTCACGTAGCCGGCCATGCTGCTCGCGGTGCTGTCGCCGTGCGAGATCAGGATCACGCCGCAATCCTGCTGCAGCCGGTGCGCGTGGCGCTGCGATTTGAGTTCGGCCAGCAGCAGGCACATGAAGATCAGCTCGGCCGACGGGCAGACGATCAGGAAGGTTTCCTCGATCTTCCTGCACACCAGCCGGGCGTTCTCGTATTCGGCCTTGGCCGCGTCGGCGATCAGGTTCGCCGAGTACAGCCCCGGCACCTTGCCCTTCTTCACATAGGCCAGCAGCGTGATCAGGTGGTTGCGCAGATGGCCGGCGACGGTGTCGCTCATCTTGTAGCCGGCCAGCCCGTCGATGAAGGCGGTCAGCAGCTTGATCTTCTGCTCGATCTGCAGGCCGTAGACGCCGTCGAGCGTCGGCAGCGGCTCGACCGCGGCGTGGTGGATCTTGTGCTCGAACACCGTCTGCAGCTTCTTGCGCAGGATCAGGCTGATCTCGTTGGCCGGGATGTTGCTGTGCTGCAGCTGCGTGTATTCGTCGGCCAGATAGGCGTAGAAAAGGTCGGCGTCCTTGCGTTCGAGCGGCAGCAGCGCGGTGCGTTCGAGCTTCTGCACGTCGCTCGGTGCGATCGACAGCCAGTCGCCGCCGACCAGCTCGTCGAGGATCAGCCGGGTGCGGATGTCGTAGTGCGCGGCCTTGCCGTCCAGCTGCGCCTGATCGACGGTCAGCACCGCGCTGCGGCTGCCGAACTGGTTGGCGTAGGCCTGCGCGCAGATGAACTGGATGTCGCTTTTCAGCTCGCCGATATTGCCCTCGTACTCGCGGCACAGCAGCTCGCCGAGCAGCGGCTTGGCCACCTTGAGCGTCAGCCCGGTCTTGCGGCTTTCGGCGTGGAAGAAGCGCACGATCATGTCCAGCCGCTCGTCGAACGAGCGCGCCGCCAGCGCCGGCAGGTCGATCACCACCTGGATGCGGCGCAGGAAGGTGCGCAGCAGCGTCGACCTGATGTTCTCGGTGGTCGCGCAGATCAGCCGGACGTTGCTGCTGATCTCCTTGTCGCTCGATCCCAGCCGCCGGTACACGCCCTTGTCGAGGATCGAGAACAGCTTTTCCTGACCCTCGAACGGCAGCCGGTGGACTTCGTCGAGAAAGAGGAAACCGCCCTCGGCCTTGGCGACCAGCCCTTCCTTGGCCGCACCGGCGCCGGTGAACGCGCCCTGCTGGTGACCGAACAGGTGCGAAGTCAGCAGCTCCGGGTTGTTGAAGTACTCGGAACAGTTGAAGTAAACGAAGGGCACGGCGGTGTCGCGCGCGTAATCGCTGAAACGGTGCATCAGCTCGGCAAAGTAGGTCTTGCCGACGCCGGACGGCCCGGTGAGCATCACGTTCAGCCCGTTGGGCGGGTACAGCACCGCGGCCTTGCCCTTCTCGACCGCCTGTTTCAGGCTCTGGTCGTAACCGATCAGCGCGGTGAACGGGTCGGCCTCCAGCGCCTCGTCCCGCTCGCCCAGCAGCTCGGCCAGCTCGCGCACCTCGTTCAGCGCCGGGTCCAGCTCGGCGCCGAGCAGCTCGGCCGTCGCGGCGCGGTGCAGGAACAGCACCGGCCGGCTCTTGATCTTGATGACCCTGCCCTCGTTGCACAGCTCGGTCAGGTCCTTGCTGACCGAGTTGCGGGCCACGCCGAGGTTGTAGCCGATGGTTTCGGCGTCGATGCCGCCGCCGTCGCGCAGCGCCTGCGCCTTGAGCTGCCGGGTGAGCCGTTCGAGCTCTTGGTAAATCGTGTCCTTCCTGCGTACCGCCATGTCGTCATCCGTCGAGTCTGCCCACGATGATGCCCAAGGCGGCGCCGGGCCGCCTTGATCGCGACCAAGTAGGTAGCACGATGCGGCGAGCGCATGCCATTGGGGGTTCGCCCGGGCCGGCGTCGCAGGATTGAAACACGCCGCTGCTAGCCTCGCCGGCTTCAACCGTCCGGGCGCCCCGAGGAGCGACGACCATGCCGCACACCGTCTACAGCAAGACCGCCGTCGGGCAGGCCGAGATCGACGCGCGCAGCCTGGGCCTGTCGGCCAGGGCGCGCCGGCTGCTGATCCTGATCGACGGCCGGCGCACGCTGGCCGACATCGCCGCGGCGCTCGGCCACGCCGGGCTGGCACCGCTGCTCGCCGAACTGCAGGCGCAGGGCTGCATCGCCGCGCCGGACCAGTCCGGGATCGCGACCGAAGCGCCAGTGACGCCGGCGCCGTCTCCCGCGCCGGTGGCACCGGCGGCGGCGACGCAGCAGCCCCGGCCGATCGACGCGGTCGACCCGATCCGCATCGTCAAGGCCAAGGAACTGATGACCGAGAGCGCGCAGACCTTCCTCGGCCTGATGGGCCGCGGGCTGATCAGCGAGATCGAGGCCGTGTCGGACACGACGACACTGAAGAACGCGATCGCACGCTGGAACATGGCGCTGCGCGAATCGCGCAAGGCCGGCCCCTACGCCGACGAGTTCGTCCAGGCGGTCAAGGTGCTGACCGGGCTGTAGCGTCCGGAGCGGGGCCGGATCGTCACGCCGGCGCCACGGTGCTTCGGCGGCGGGCCGGGCATGTTTATACTGGCGGTCGACCACAGGGCACGATGCCCGTACAAATCAGGAGACTCGCCGGATGTTCGCCCGCCTTCGCTCGCCCCTTGCGGCACTGACCGCCGCACTCTGTACCGCTTCGCTGCTGGCGCCGCTGCCGGCGCTGGCCGCCGCCAAGGCCGAGACCTTCCCGCGCGCGGTGCTGTGGAAGATCGAGAAGCCCGGCACCAAGAAGCCGTCGTACCTGTTCGGCACCGCCCACGTCAGCGACCCGAAGGTCACGCAGCTGTCGCCGCAGGTGCAGAAGGCGTTCGACGACGCCGACACCGTCACCACCGAAGTGCGCATCGACTTCAACGGCATGATGGACTTCGCCAAGCGCGTGCTGATGCCCGAAGGCGAGCTGCTCGCCAACCAGATCGACGCCGACCACTACAAGAAGCTGCTGCCCGAACTCGCTGCGCGCGACTACCCCGAAGTCGCCGCCAAGCGCATGAAGCCGTGGGCCGCGGCGATGCTGCTGATGGTGCCCAAGAAGAAGGCCGGCGACCTGCCGCTCGACCTGATGCTGGCGAAGATGGCGATCGAGGGCAGCAAGGAATACACCGGGCTCGAAACGATTTCCGAGCAGGCGTCGGTGTTCGAAGCGATTCCGGCCGACAAGCAGAAGACGCTGCTGTACGCGCTGATCGACCAGCAGCCCGACGTCGACGCCTACTACAAGAAGCTGATCGCGATGTACGTGCAGCGCGACATCGAAGGCATCGTCCGCTTCGCCGACAAGGACGAAGTGACGCTGCCGGCCGCCGACCAGGCGTTCTTCAACACCTGGAAGCAGAAGACGCTGATCGACGACCGCAACGACCGGATGGCCGAACGGATGCAGCCGCAACTGGCCAAGGGCGGCAGCTTCATCGCCGTCGGCGCGCTGCACCTGCCGGGCAAGACCGGCCTCGTCGCCCAGCTCAGGAAGCAGGGCTACACGCTGACCCCGATCGACGACCGCAAGCGCAAGTAGTAGTCTGACCACGACAAAGAAAGCCGGGCCTCCCGGCTTTCTGCATTCTGGAGAACCGGTTCATGCACTACCGCACCCTGCCCGGCACCGAGCTCGAAGTCTCGTCGATCTGCCTCGGCACGATGACCTTCGGCGAGCAGAACAGCGAGGCCGACGCGCACGCCCAGCTCGACGCCGCGACCGCCTTTGGGGTCAATTTCATCGACACCGCCGAGATGTACCCGGTGCCGGCCAAGGCCGACACGGCGGGCCGCACCGAGGAATACGTCGGCAGCTGGCTGGTGAAGCAGCCGCGCGACAAGGTCGTCGTCGCGACCAAGGTCGCCGGCCCGAACCGCGGCATGGACTGGATACGCGGTGGTCCGCAACTGAATGCCGCGCAGATCATCAAAGCCTGCGATGCGTCGCTCGCCCGCTTGCAGACCGACTACATCGACGTCTATCAGGTCCACTGGCCGGCACGCGCGGTGCCGATGTTCGGCACCAGCCAGTACGATCCGGCCGACGAGAAACCCGGTACGCCGGAGATCCACGAACAGCTCGAAGCGCTGTCGAAACTGGTTGCCGCCGGCAAGGTCCGCTACCTCGGCACGTCGAACGAGACGGCCTGGGGCGTCGCAAAATGGGGTGCGGCCGCCGATGCCGCCGGCCTGCCGCGGATCAGGACGATCCAGAACGTCTACAACCTGATCAACCGGACCTTCGAGACCGGCCTCGTCGAGGCTTGCCACCGCGAACAGGTGTCGCTGCTGGTCTACAGTCCGCTCGCCTTCGGCCTTCTGAGCGGCAAGTACATCGCCGACCACCCGGCGGACGCCCGGCTGACGCGCTTTCCTGCCTTCGGCTCGCGCTACCGCAAGCCGTTCGTCGACGACGCGGTCGCCGCCTACGCGCAGCTCGCGCTCGAACACGGGCTGACGCCGACGCAGCTGGCGCTGGCCTTCGTCCACAGCCGCTGGTTCGTCGCCAGCACGATCATCGGCGCGACGACGCTCGCGCAGCTTTCCGAGAACATCGGCAGCAGCGAAATCGTGCTGTCCGAAGAACTCGAAGCCGGCATCGAAAAGCTATACCGTCAATATCACAGCCCCGCCCTGTAGTCGCGAACGGCAAAACCCTGCTGGCGGCGTTGCACGCGCTTGCCGTACCCGTTTGTACTGTCTACGCGCGTGCGCCTTGCCAGCACCGCTGCGCTGGGTTTTTCCGCTCGCTCGGTACAGAATTTTCGATCATCCTCGTAGACTCAGAGTCCATGCCGGTTTCTGCGCTTCGGGCGGGACCAAACTGTTTTGGCTCGCTCGCCGACTGAATCGTTTACCCTCAAAGCCAGCTTTACCCTCAAGGCCAGCGGAAAGGAGTTCACCATGCGCGCCCAAGCCGAAGCCCTCCGCGACTACATCGTCGCGATCCGCCGCGACCTGCACCAGCACCCGGAGCTCGGTTACCGCGAAACGCGCACCGCGCAGCAGGTCATCGCGCAGCTCACCGCGCTGGGCCTGCCCTACCGCGGCGGCATTGCCGGTACCGGCGTCGTCGCCGAGCTGAAAAAGGGCGACGGGCCAACCGTGATCATCCGCGCCGACATGGACGCGCTGCCGATCATGGAGGACACCGGCCTGCCGTTCGCGTCGCAACACCCCGGCGTGATGCACGCCTGCGGCCACGACACCCACGTCGCGATGGGGCTCGGCGCGGCGCGACTGCTGCTCGACGCCGATTTCGCCGGTACGGTGCGCTTCGTGTTCCAGCCGGCCGAAGAAGGCTGCTACGACGATCCGGACGGCTGCTCGGGCGGCCAGCGCATGGTCCGCGAAGGCGTGCACCTCGGTGCCAGCGCGGCGATCGCGCTGCACCAGGTGCCGGTCATGCCGACCGGGCGGATCAGCATCCGCGACGGCGCGGTGATGGCCGCCAGCGACGAGTTCGAGATCGTCGTCCACGGCCGCGCCGCGCACGCCGGCGTGTCGCCGCAGGCCGGCATCGACGCCATCGTCATCGCCGCGCAGATCGTCACCACGCTGCAGACCATCGTCGCGCGCAATGTCGGCCCGACCGATACCGCCGTCGTCAGCGTCGGCACGATCTCGGGCGGCACGGCGACCAATATCGTCGCCGAGGCGGTCCGTCTGACCGGGACGATCCGCACGCTCAATCCCGAGACGCGCGCCAACGTCCATGCGCGCGTCGCCGCGATCTGCGAGCACGCCGGCGCGATGCACGGCACCACGGTCGACTGCCGGATCGCCAACGGTTACCCGGTGACGATGAACGACGCCGGCATCGCCGCCATTGCGCGCGGCGCCGCGCGCACCGTGCTCGGCGATGCGGCGCTGATCGAGCTGCCGCCGCTGATGGGCGGCGAGGACTTCTCGTTCACCGCGCAGGCAGTGCCGTCGTGCTTCGCGCTGCTCGGCACGCAGGGGCCGGAGCGCAGCCCGTACTCGCTGCACAGCCCGAAAATGATCGTCGACGAGGCCGCGCTACCGCTCGGCGCCGCCTGGCTGGCGCAGACCGCGCTCGACCTGCTCGGGCACTTCGCCACGCCGCGCTGATCGCGGTGCGGACCCGCGAAACGGCCGGCCGACTGTGCATACTGCCCGCCGGGACAAAGGGAGTGGCCGGCTATACTGCCGGCCCAGACAACCGAACCGGAGCCCGCCATGTCCACCCTTCCCGCCTGTCCGCAATGCGCGATGGAGAACACCTATCCGGACGGCGAGCAGTATGTCTGCGCCGACTGCGGCCACGAGTGGAACCCGCAGGCGGCCGGCACCAGCGACGACGAGGCCCGCGTGGTCCGCGACGCCAACGGCACGGTGCTGCAAGACGGCGACGCGGTGGTGCTGGTCAAGGACCTGAAGGTCAAGGGTTCGTCGATCACGCTCAAGCAGGGCAGCAAGGTCAAGAGCATCCGCCTCGTCGGCAGCGGCGATCACGAGGTCGACTGCAAACTCGACGCCGGCCAGTTCATGCTCAAGGCCTGTTTCCTGAAAAAGGTCTGAACACGCAGCGGCGATGAAAAAACGCACATCCACGGTTATGTGAAGTCACTGACCACTAATATTTGAGGGCCAAAAATACCGCTTCTGCACCAAGAGGCGGTTTTTTTGGGTTTGACGTTGAGTTTGTATGTGTCGGGTTCCGCTTGTTTGTAGATTTTTTTCTTGAACAATTCCGGTCGCTCTGTTTGCCACATTTTCAGCGACTCGATCGGTGACCGGAAGCCCAGCGCTTTTTGCGGGATGTGATGGTTGTAGGCGTTCCGGTAATCGTCCAACGTCTGCGCCAATTCCGCTGCACTGGCAAAGCGGGTCTGCTTCACCAGCTCGCTGATCCGGCCGTTGAAACGCTCGACCATGCCATTCATTTGCGGCGTGCGCGGCGGGATCAGCCGATGCTCGATCCCCAAGGCTGCACAACGGCGATCAAACACGTGCCGTCCGCTCGGGGTCTTGGCTTTGCTGGTGAAGCGATCGGTGAATTGGCTGCCATTGTCGGTCAGCAGTTTCTCGATTTTCATCGGCGCCGCCTTGTACAGGCGCTGCAGGAAGTCGACGCTGCTGGCTTCGGACTGATCCGGGTAGATGTGCAGGAACACCCAGCGGGTGGCCCGGTCGATCGCGACGAACAGGTAGCTGCGCGAGGTTTCGTCGGGCATCTGCGGCAAGTACTTGATGTCCAAATGGAAGTAGCCCGGTGCGTAGTCCTTGAAGCCCTTGGAGGGCGCGGCGGGTTCTTCCGGCTGCAGTTGCGCCTGCAGTGTCTTGAGGTTGCCGACGCCTTCGCGCACCAGCAGCCGGTTGATGCCGGATCGGGTGGCGTTCGGGTTGATGAAACGCTGGGCCACCGCGGCCAGGTCATCGAGCGGCAGCAGCAAGGTGGTGCGCAGAATCAGCACCAGCGCTTCCTGCGTCTGGGACAAGGTAGTGTGCAGGGTATGCGGGCGGTGCGACCGATCGGTGAATTCGTCGCGCGTTTGCCATTTGCGGATGGTGTCCTTGCCGACGCTGTAGCGCAGCATCAGCTCGCGCTGCGAGAGGCTGGAGTGGCGGATTTCCTCGCGGGTGAGCGGTGTGGTGCGGGCATTGCTGTGCAGGCGGTGGCTCATGGCTGGCTCGCATTGACAGACTGAGTGATCAAGGTACGCAAAAGCGCGCGTGCCTGGAAGAGTGGCCAGCTGCGCTTTGGAAGCCAATCAGACGAAACCCAACATGTATGGAGTATTTGTACTACTACTATGAGTTCAGTTAACAATCTCTCTGACCAACAACAGATGGAGCTGAGCCCACCTGGAAAGCATGCCCCGCAAATCCTCGAAGCGCCGTCACAGCGTCAAGTGGCCTTGGGCTCTCTGCGGACTAAAATTCTGGAAGACATGGCATGACCCATACCGTCGTAAACTCATGGATGACATATTAAAATGGCCATGCCAAAGCTAATCATCGATGAGAGCATGCTCGAACGAATTGTAGCCAGCTTTACCGGTCTACCAATCACTATGGGGCCTGACGGAAAAATGCTGGCTCCGGGTACTGTTGACCTACTTGACGCCGATCACACCATTTCTCGTTGGATGCCTAACGACGATCGAACTGGCATGTTCGTGCTTGCCGCCGAAGCATGTCGTGATGTTACGTTTTACTCAGAACGCCTGATTGACTCGAAGACACGACGGAGAGCCATGAGGGGCGTCACTGTGCCTGTCTGCAAACTCATGGACGTTACGGCTCTTCTAGTGTCGAGAATGAATGACAAAACAACCCGCGACGCCCGTGCTCAGTGGCTAAATGCAGATCGAAAGACCTATCACGAGGTAGCTAAGCGCTTAAGGAAAAGTCGTCTGCAGGGTCCCGTTAGGTGGGTTCGCAACAAGATTGGTGCACACCTTGATGCTGAGGCTTTTACGGTGGGCACCGAGTACCTCAAGCTGGACGACATCCTAGGGGCCTTTGGAGATTGCGTGGTATTGCTAACGTTGTCGATGAACTACCCATCAAGCTGGTTCAGCTGGATTCGTGACCTCGGAACATCTCCTGATGGGCAGCAGCACATCGTAGAAACGATGTTCGAATATCCACTATGTATTCGCTGGGTCACGGACTTGGACGGACACCCAATTACTTTGAGTAGGGCTGTGTTGGCCGAAGATCCAATGCATGAACTTCAAGCTCAAATGTTTGAAGCCGCCAACGCATACAACGAATTGGTAAGAGTGACGGGCACACAACTCCCACTCATCACCATGAATCCGATAGTCGATGCTGCAGGCTCAGCTCAGAAGAAATCGGCAACTAACAACTTCCTTCAAAGTATAAGGATATTCTAGCTCCCCACAGGCTAGCGCGGCCTAATCATTAGCTTTCGTGGCGACGATCGTATCCGAGCTGACAAAACTCCTGACCTGTGCGGCAGGTAACCTGCACATTGCTGCCCCAAACGCTCCTCAAACCAAAGGCAGCTCTGGCCGATTTGCAGAAGAATAGATGAAGATCAGTTAACCCGTAGCCTGCGCATGAGTGAACCGCGAGGCGGTCACGAATGATCAGAGCGGGTGGTCATGTTGGCTAGAATCCACAATCAGTGAAATGATCCTCAGAGCTAAGGCTAGAGCTTCAAATGAAATCGGCCAGCACAAAGGCTGGCCGATGTATTGCTATTAACAATACGAAATCATTGCTACCACTGGCTTACGAACAAATATATTCGTTTTTGCTCCGCATAACGCGTAATGTGCGTTTTTCTTTGCGCCAGCCGGGCGCGATCAGAGCCGGAAACGGGCGACCGAGTCCTTCAGCTGTGCCGACAGCGCCTCGAGCTCGTGCACGTTGCGGTTGGCCGCGGCGACCGAGTCGGCCGACGATTCGACCATATTGGCAATCCGCTCGACATTGCTGGCGACGCTGGCGCTGGCCGTGCTCTGCTCCGCCGTCGCGTTGGCAACATCGCGGATCTTGCCCAGCGTCGCCGCCGAGCCGGCGCTGATCTCGCGCAGCGCGCCGGCGGCCTGGCCGGCCAGCTCGACGCCGCGCGCCACCTGCGGCCTGACCGACTCCATGCTGTCGACCACCGAGCCGGTATCGGCCTGGATCGCCTGCGTCATCGCGGCGATCTCGCCGGTCGCCTGCGTGGTCCGCTCGGCCAGCTTGCGCACCTCGTCGGCGACGACGGCAAAGCCGCGTCCCTGCTCGCCGGCGCGCGCCGCCTCGATCGCCGCGTTCAGCGCCAGCAGGTTGGTCTGGTCGGCAATGTCCTTGATCACCGCGGCGATCCCGTCGATCTCGCGCGAGCGCTCGACCAGCCCGGCAATCAGCACCGACGCCTCGCCGATCTGCGCCGACACCCGCTGGATTTCGGCCGACGCATCGTTGACCAGCGCCTCGCCCTGCCCGGCCAGCTCGGTCGAGCGCGACGAATTGCTCTCGGTCTCGCGGGCGCTCTCGGAAATCTGGTCGACGCTGACCGACATCTGCTCGATCGCCGCCGCGGTCGCCGCGGTCGCATCGGACGACTGCCGCGCCGCCTGGTTGATCTGCGTCATCTGCCCCGAGAGGCTCGCCGCTGCCTGGCCGAGGCTGCCGGCCCCCTGCTGGATGCCCTCGATCATCTGCCGCAGGCTGGCCTGCATCGCCGCCACTGCGCCGAGCAGGCTGTCGCGGCTCACCTTGCCGTCGATCCTGCGGCTCAGGTCGCCGCCGGCGATCGCCTGCGCCACCTCGGCCGCGTAGTCGGGTTCGCCGCCGAGCCGGCCGTAGATGCGCCGCGACATCATCACCGCAACGGTGACGACCACCGCCAGCACGACAAGGCCGATGATCAGGAAGGTCAGCGCGTAGTGCCAGTAGGCGCGGTCGATGTCGTCGGTGAACAGGCCGAATCCGACGATCCAGTCCCAGCCGGCGATCTTGATCACGCCGTTGACCTTGGACACCTCGACATCGCTGCCGGGGCGTTTGGTAACGATGTCGGTGTAGCCGAAGTCGCCTTTCGACAGCACCTCCAGATACGCCTCGTGCGTGGTCCGGCCGTCGGGCAGCTTGCTGCCCTGACTGACCTTGCCGACCTTGCGCGGATCCGGGTGGACCAGCATCCTCGCGTCCATGCTGCGGATGAAGATGTAGTCATCGCCCTGCGCCAGCCCGGACGCAGCCTCGATCGCGCGCGCCTGCGCCTCGTCCTTCGTCAGTTTGCCGCTCTGCTCGAGCTTCTGGAACGAACGGATCTGGTTGGCCGCCAGATCGAGCAGCAGGCGGATTTCGGCACGGCGCTCCTGCATCATGCTCGAGCGGATGGTTTGCAGGGCATAGCCCGCGATGATGACAAGGCCGACGACCGCACAGACGACGATCAGCCCCAGACGGGTGGATAGCTTCATTGGCTTGCTCCAGCGCCTCCCTGACGAGGCGGTTTGACGTGGTATGGCCCGCTCGTGGCGGGCTTCGTGTCACATTAGTATTTTGTAATTTTCTTACTTACAGATGAATTATATCCAATCCGCATTCCACCGTGGCCCCGGCCGGCTGGAAGCCGGCTGCGGCGCGCTCTATAAAAACACGGCCACCCCGCCATCGACATAAGGAAGAACCATGACCCATCGCGCCAGTTGCCACTGCGGCCGCATTGCCTTCGAGGTCGACGGCGAAATCGGCCCGGTGACCGCCTGCAACTGTTCGATCTGCCAGCGCCGCGGCCACCTGCTGTGGTTCGTGCCGCGCGCCAGCGTCCGGCTGCTGACGCCGGAAGCGGACATGAGCACGTACACCTTCAACAAACACGTGATCCAGCACCGCTTCTGCCCGACCTGCGGCTGCGGCCCGTTCGGCGAGGGTGTCGATCCGGCCGGCAACCCGATCGCCGCGGTCAACGTCCGCTGCATCGAAGGCATCGAGATCGGCGAGCTGCAGATCCGGCAGTACGACGGCCGCAGCAAGTAGGCACCGGCCACCGGCGGCGGCGTGCCAGCGCCATCCCCGCCCAGGCACCGCGCACCCTGCGCACGGGCGCGGCGTGCGGCCAGCCTTACGCATGTCAGCTGGTGAATTTGTCACGCCGGCGGGATGACGGCGGGAAACCCGCAGCACGGCACTGGCTGGCGGCACTACAATCGGGACATTGCCGGCGCCGCCCGGCCACGGCTCCCGGAGCTTGCTGCATGCTGCAAACGATCACCACCTTCCTCGGCAACATCCTGCTGGTTGTCGCCGCGCTGATGCCCATCCTCAACCCGCCGGGGCACGCGCCGATCTTCCTGTCGATGACGACGGCGTACAACGAGCAGGAAAAAGCCATCCTCGCCCGCCGCGTCGGCATCTACAGCTTCTTCCTGATTCTGGTGAGCATGTTCACCGGCAGCTACGTGCTGGATTTCTTCGAAGTCTCGCTGCCGATCATCCGTGTCGCCGGCGGCCTGCTCGTCGCCGCGGCCGGCTGGAAGCTGCTGTCCGAAGAAGGCAAAAGCAGCAACCGCAAGCTCGAGGAGCAGGCCGAAGCGCTCGAACACAGCACCGAGGAACTGCGCTCGCGCGCCTTCTACCCGCTCACCTTCCCGATCACCGTCGGCCCCGGCACCATCACCGTCGCCATCACCCTCGGCGCCGGCCTCAAGGGCCCGGGCCTCCTGCACCGGCTGGACATGCCGATCGCCAGCATCATCGCCACCGCGCTGGTCGCCTACTCGCTGTACTTCTGCTACCGCTACGCCGAGCGCATCATGCGGCTACTGGGCAGCACCGGCACCATCGTCTTCCTGCGGCTCTCGGCCTTCATCCTGTTCTGCCTCGGCGTGCAGATCGTCTGGGACGGCGCCAGTGCGCTGCTGGCGGATTTCGTTGCGCACTCGGCACCGGCGTTGCTGAAGCGATAGCAAGTCCACTGGGTGAACACAGCGATTGTGCAACACCATGATGCGGCAGGCCGGTACTTCACCGGCTTCAGCGGGCTGAGGAATCCGGTCGGGTCACCGCTGCAGTCACCACTTTCAGCCGTCGGAGCGAGGAAAGGTGCCACAGCACATTCCTCATTGCGATCAAACCCGGCACTGCAATGACGATACTTCCGACCGGATTGCCACCGGCAAGTGACCGTACCGAAAACAGCACGATTCCAGCGCAAAGTACGGCGTTGCTCACCAAGCCAGCCAGGGCGACAGGATGGCTTGCCTGAAGAGACCGGGTGGAGAGGATCGTGGACAGCGCAGCCGCAAAGCCGACGGCGGCAAACAAGTAGCCTGGCGCAGCGAAGAAGCCGAACAGCAGCTCGGCGACAAAAACAGCCAGCCAAAACAATGCAAAGACAATATTGGTAATCAGCATGCGAACCTGCGTGTGGTTTACTCGGAATTATGTTTGCGGCACAGGCGTGGATCATGACCGCAAGAGCCACTGGCAGCGTACTACTGCAAGACTGGAAGATCGGAGTCCGGATTCGACTCCCTGATGAAATCAATGACCGCGACAAACAGCGGCGAATGGCTTTTCCTGTTCACGGGCGTAATCCGGTAGTCCAACAATGTCACCCCTGCAGGCGGCCGATCCGGCTGGTGGGAACGGACGACGACAAGCAGCGAGTCCACCAGCGCCTCCGTCGAGCGCGAGGCTGACCATATGGAAACACGCTGGACATCGGCAACATCGACTTCCTTCCAGCGATGGCAGGTCGAATAATTGGCATAAACCAGTTTCTTCCGCCCCCGATCCAGCCAGACTCGCTGAACACCAATACCGGCAGCGATCACGAAACTCATGAAAAAGAAACAAAAATTGAAAAGAATAATGCCGGGCAGATCCTGATAAAACCCGCCATACGGATCATAATAAACATCCCAGGACATCCACACGCAAACGCCGAGCAGCATCAGCTGCATCAGGAATACAAGACGCCAGCCTGTTGTGAAACGCTGAACCTGCAAATCTGAACCCATCAGAAATAAATCCTGCTATCCATACACCAGCACGTAGATTGGACCGAATAAAATGAAGTCCAACGTTGACACTCACCCCGCCCTACTTGAAAAATATGGCAGGTCAGTCTGTCTTGACGTGCAGTCAGCCAGTTTGGCCTAAAATAAGCACCGCCTTTCAAACGAGCCCGTCGAGAGCGCATGATTCAACGCCCCATAAAGTGATGGATTGAGCGTTGGGCCTCATTTCATTCAGCCCAACCTACGGGCTGAATTTACCCGCCTGCGGGTCTTTTCGCACAGATACGGTGGAATGATAGGGAGGGGTCGCGTCACACCAGTTGTGCTTTCAGGTAATTGATGAACGAAGTACACGACAACAGAAAATAGCGCGCGTCCGATTGCGTGAGATTCGGTTCATCGAGCATGGCATGACGGATACCGCCTTCGTCGCTTGTATAACCATAGAGCTTGACGAAACCGTCCTTCAATGCTGGATGTAACGCCCCGCGTTTCTCGATTGCTTTGAGAGCATCGGCCAGCGTTGCCTTCGGGCTCTCGGCAACAATCCTAGCCATACTCTCAACTGCAGAAATAGACTCTTTGATCGAATTTCTGTAATCGGGTCTTTCGCGATCAGCATACAACTCGAACCCTCTCTGGAGATGTGCCGTGGTTCCG
Source organism: Jeongeupia sp. USM3 (assembly GCF_001808185.1). Lineage (NCBI taxonomy): Bacteria > Pseudomonadati > Pseudomonadota > Betaproteobacteria > Neisseriales > Chitinibacteraceae > Jeongeupia > Jeongeupia sp. USM3. The sequence continues at coordinate 1,316,907 of NZ_CP017668.1, forward strand.
GCAAATCGTGAATCCAAGAGGGCGTCGTTCAACATCGCGAGTTCTTGGGCGTCTGTGATGTCAGACAAATGACCCGAAACAAAGCGATAGGCGGATAGTTCTCGTTCAAGTATGCCGTTCACAAAATCGATCAGACGTGAATTTGAATGTTCGTAAAATTTGAGGATGAATTCAAGAAAGTCATATGCTTCGAACCACTCACATTCAAAGAAATACTTGCGAAGCGCCGCCAGTACCCGCTGCTTGCTATCAGGCCGCGAGTCCAGCGGCTTTTTAAAGTGATTGAACCAGAGCGCCCTGCTCAGTGGCTCCATTCCAGGGACACCGTACTGTTTCCAAAGAAATCCCGTCGTTGACCAGAGTGCAACGTCTAGGGCATTCCAAATCGAATTGCGAAGGTCGCTGTTCATAGAATCAGCTTGGATGATTTCCGAAACTGGCTTCAGACCTTTTCGCTGGCTAAATGACTGCATCTTGGAAGATACCTAACGTGGTGTATGCACCATGGCGCATAACACGACAAATGAAAATATATTCGACATATCCGATAACACCTGCAACACGCCACATTCTTTCATAAATTCAACAATTTACTGCCTAAAAGTGTACACGTAGTGGCCTCCGTGGAGCACGACTTACAACTATCAGTCAGACAGAAAAATACAAAAAAGCCCACCGTTCGGTGGGCTTTTTCGCCACAGCAGTTGCGATTACTTGCCGTCGAGCAGCTGTTCGATCTGTTGGCGCGGAATCGCGCCGGAGACGATGCGGCCGTTGCCGAAGATCAGCGCCGGCGTGCCGGTGATGCCGAGCGATTCGCCCAGCGCCAGGTTCTTCTCGATCGGGTTGGCGCAATCGGCCTTGCCTTCCGGCAGCTTGCCGTTGTTCATGAAGTTGCTCCATGCGGCCGCCTTGTCGTCGGCACACCACATCAGCTTCGACTTGCGCTCGGCGTCCGGGTGGATGTTGAGCGGGAACAGGAAGGTGTAGATGGTGACATTGTCGACACCCTTCAGGCTTTCCTGCTCGAGCCGCTTGCAGAACGGGCAGTCCGGGTCGGAGAACACCGCCAGCTTGCGCGCGCCGTTGCCGCGCACTTCCTTGATCGCCTGATCCAGCGGCAGCTTGCTGAAGTCGGTCTTCATCAGTTCGGCCATGCGGCGCTCGGTGACGCTTTCCTTCTTGGCCACGTCAACCATGTCGCCGACGATGACGAAGTTGGCCTTGGCGTCGGTGTAGACGATCTGGCGGTTGGCGATCACCACTTCGTACACGCCCTTGATCGGGCTCGGGTTCACCGCGGTGATCTCGCGCCCCTGCAGCGTCGGCGCCAGCTTGTCGCGGATCTGCTTCACGTCGGTTTTGCTGTCGGCCTGTGCCGAGCACGCGGTCAGGGCGACCATGCCGATGACGGCCAGACTCTTGGTGATGCGGGTCAACTTCATGCGGTTTCCTTTGTAGCGTTCACGCGTCCATCGCGTGGCGTATCAACTGCTGCTTGATCCAGGGAAGCGAATCGGTCAGGCCCAGCCCGGCGTTTCGCAGCGTTTTCAAAATCGGGTTGCGGTTGTTGAACAGCTTCTGCAGGCCGTCGCACGCGCCCTGCATCAGGTAAATCGCTTCGCGCCGCGCCAGCTCGTAACGGCGCAGGTTGAGCCGGTCACCGAGCAGTCGCGTCTCGGTGGCCGCCAGCAGCTTCGCCAGCTCGGCCACGTCGCCGAAACCGAGGTTGACCCCCTGCCCGGCCAGCGGATGCACCGTGTGCGCGGCGTCGCCGACCAGCGCCACGCCTTCGCGCACGAGTTCGCGCACATGCGTCAGCCGCAGCGGGAATGCCGCCGCCGGCGTGATGCAGCGCAGCTCGCCCAGCGCCCGACCACCGGCCGCGGCCACCCTGGCGTCGAGTTCGGCTGCCGGCAGCGCCAGAAGTTCATCCTTGCGCGCCTCGACGCACGACCAGACGATCGAGATGCGCTTGCCGGCCAGCGGCAGCCAGGCGAGGATGCCGTCGTCGAAGAACCATTGCCGTGCGACGCCATAGTGCGGCCGCTCGGTCTCGAAATTGGCGACGACGCCCCACTGTTCGTACGCGCGTGCGGTGCTGTCGATCCCGGCGCTGCGGCGCAGCCACGAGCTGGCGCCGTCGGCACCGACCGCGAGCCGGGCGCGCAGCACGCGGCCATCGGCGAGCGAGACGGTAACACCGTCGGCGTCGTGGGCAAACGCGGTCGGCTCGGCCGGCGCCAGAACGCCGACATTCGGCGCCGCCAGCGCGGTCTGCCACAGCGCGGCCTGCAGATTGCCGCTTTCGAGGATCGTCGTCAGCGCGTCGATGCCGGCATCGAGTGCATCGAACTTCAGCCCGCTGCGGCCGTCGTCGCCGGTGATCCGCATCTGCGAAACCGGCTGGATTCGGTCGATGTCGAGCCGTTGCCACGCGCCGATCTCGCGCAGCAGCTTCTCGCTGGCGCGGCTGATCGCGTAGACACGGTTGTCCCACTGCGCGCTCGGCGCCTCGGTCTGCGGCGTACGGCCTTCGAGCAGCAGCACCGAATGCCCGCCCGGCGCCAGTGCCGCGGCCAGTGCGGTTCCGACAAGGCCACCGCCGATGATCAGGATATCTGCGTCGTAATGCATGGCGCAGAGTGTAGCAGGCCGGTTTGCCCGAATGAAATGCCGCATCTACGCTGATGCGTGCTTTCCTGCCTGATCCTCATCGCCTTCGTCACCGGTGTCTGCGCGCTGCAGGCGCTTCCCGTGCTACCGCCGCTGTGGCAGCCGCTGTTCGTCGCCTCGCTGGCGATGGTCCCGCTCGGCTCGGTGCGCTGGCGCCCGCTTGCCATGCTGGTGCTGGCCGTCTGCGCCGGCTTTGGCTACGCCGACCTGCGCGCCCGGTGGCGGCTGGCCGATCGCCTGCCGGCGGCGCTCGAGCAGCAGAGCGTCGTCGCCGACGGCCATATCGCCGGTCTGCCGCAGCAAAACCGCTACGGCTGGCGATTTACCCTCGTCGTCGAACACAGCGATCCGCCAGGGCTGCCCGAACGCGTCCAGGTCAGCAGCTACGGCGACCGGCTGCAGCCACGTACCGGCGAGCGCTGGCGGCTGACGCTCAGGCCGAAGCGCCCGCACGGCCTGGCCAACCCCGGCGGCTTCGATCTGGAGCGCTGGCTGCTGACCGAGGGAATCGGCGCAACCGCCAGCGTCAAAGCTGCCGAGCGCCTGCCCGGTCACGCCTGGCAGGCCGGCGTCGACCGGCTGCGCGACGCCTTGCGCGACCGCCTGCACCGCCAGCTCGGCGACGCGCCGTATGCCGGCGTGATCGTCGCGCTGGCGATCGGCGATCAGGGCGGCGTGCCGAAGGACCAGTGGCAGCGCTTTGCCGCAACCGGTGTCACCCACCTGATCAGCGTCTCGGGGCTGCACATCACGCTGTGGGCAACGCTGCTCGGCGGTCTGGTCAACCTCGGCTGGCGCCGCGTGCCCTGGCTGGCCGCACGCGTTCCGGCGCAACGCGCGGCGCTGGCCGCCGGCGTGCTCGCCGCGCTCGGCTACAGCGTGCTGTCCGGCCTGAGCGTGCCGACGCAGCGCACCCTGCTGATGCTGCTGATCGCCGCCGCCGGGCTCTGGCGCGGCCGCAGCGGAACGCCGCTGGTGACCTGGCTGGTCGCACTGGCAGCGGTCGTGCTGTTCGATCCGTTCTCGGTGCTGTCGGTCGGCTTCTGGCTGTCCTTCCTCACCGTCGGCGCCCTGCTCTACGGCTGTGCCGCGACGCTCGGCGAGGCGCCGCGCTGGCACGGCTGGATCGGCGCGCAATGGGTTGCCACGCTGGCGAGCTTCCCGGTACTTGCGCTGGTGTTCCAGCAACTGCCGCTGGTGTCGCCGCTTGCCAATGCCGTGGCGATTCCGCTGGTCAGCATGGTCGTCACGCCGCTGGCACTGGCCGGCGTGCTCGATCCGACCGGCAGCCTGCCGTGGCTGGCCGAGCGCGCGTTCGCGCTGACCGACCGCTACCTGCAGCTGTGCGCCCAAGCGCCGGTGCTGACGGTGGCGGCACCGCCGGCGTGGGCGTGGCTGCCGGCGGCGCTCGGCGTCGTGCTGTGGCTGTCGCCCCGCGGCCTGCCGGGCCGGCTGTATGCGCCGGTGCTGTTGCTGCCGCTGCTCGCGCCACCGGCGGCAACGCTTGAACACGGCACATTCCGCGCAACGGTGATCGACGTCGGCCAGGGCCTGGCGGTGCTGGTACAGACGCGCTCGCACACCCTGCTGTACGACACCGGGCCGCCGGGCGCGAGCGACCGTGCGCTGCTGCCGGCGCTGCGCGCGCTCGGCATCCGGCGGATCGACACGCTGACCGTGTCACACGACGACAACGACCATAGCGGCGGCGCCGAGGCGGTGTTGCAGGCGCTGGCCGTCGGACAGCTGCATTCGACGCTGCCACCGGGCCATCCGGCGCGCGCAGCCGCCACGATGCACCGCGACTGCAGCGCCGGGCAGACGTGGACCTGGGACGGCGTGCGTTTCGACGTGCTCTGGCCGGCGGCCGGGCTGGCCGCGGCCAGCGACAATGCGAGAAGCTGCACCCTGCGCATCCGCAGTGCGGCGGACCGCACGCTGCTGCTGCCCGGCGACATCGGCCGCCACGAGGAAGCCGGCCTCGTGTCGCAAGGGCTTTCGCCGGCCGACATCGTCGTCGCACCGCATCACGGCAGCCGTTCGTCATCGTCGCAAGCGCTGGTCGACGCGACAGCGCCGCACTGGGTGGTGTTTTCCAGCGGCTACCTGAACCGCTTCCGCCATCCGCACCCGCACGTCGTCGAACGCTACGCCGGTGCCGGCAGTACGATCCTGCGCACCGACCAGGACGGCGCGGTCACCTTCGACGTCGGCAGCGGCCTAAGCGTGCATCGCTGGCGTGCCGGGCACCGCCGTTACTGGTCGGCCGGGGCCGGCGGGCAACTGTCACTGAACAGCGGCCCCGCCGACTGATAGAGTCGGCACTCTCGCCATCCCCATGCAAAGCCCGACCATGCCGACCCTGAGCGCACTGTACCGTTACCCGGTGAAATCGATCCACGGCGAAGCCCTGACGCACAGCGCGATCGGCCCGACCGGCCTGCCCGACGACCGCGCCTGGCTGGTCGCCGACCGCAACGGCCGCTTCATGACCGGACGCGACTGGCCGCAACTGGTTCGCGTCCGCGCCGACGTCGGCACCACGAGCCTGACGCTGAACGCGCCGGGCATGCCGACGCTGACCGTCCCCCGCGCGGCGTTCGATAGCGCGCATCCGGCGCAGGTGTGGAAGGACGAATTCGGCGCCTGGCACGGCCCGCTCGAGGCCGATCGCTGGCTGTCCGGCTATCTCGGCACCGAGGCGCGGCTGCTGTACACCGGCGACGAGAGCCAGCGCCGGGTCAAGCACCATCCGGACATCCCGCTGTCGTTTGCCGACGGCTACCCGCTGCTGCTGATCGGCGAGGCCTCGCGCCGGCAGTTGTCCGACTGGGCCGGCCAGGATTTCGCGATGGCGCGCTTCCGCCCCAATCTCGTCGTCGACGGCTTTGATGCCTTCGCCGAAGACGGCTGGACACGCATCCGCATCGGCGACGTGGTGCTGCGCATGGTCAAGCCATGCACGCGCTGCGTGTTCACGACGGTCGACCCGGACACCGGGGAGAAATCGGCCGATCAGGAGCCGCTGCGCACGCTGGCCAAGCGCCGCAAGGGCGAAGGCGGCGTGCTGTTCGGCCAGAACGTCATCGCCGAAACGGCCGGCGAGATCGCCGTCGGCATGCCGGTCGAAGTGCTGGCCTGACCGGCATCCAACAAAAAACCCCGGCCTGGGCCGGGGTTCTCGATGGCATGGCCAGCGCGCGCGCTCAGTCGCCGGCGATCCGTACCCTCGCGATCACCGCATTGCCGCGCCCCTGATAGTCGACGCTGTCGAACGACAGCATCCGCGCCATCGAAATGCCGCGACCGTGCGGATCGAACGCACGCTCGGGGGAAAACTCGAGGAAAGGCTGCCAATCGAAGCCGTCGCCCTCGTCGGTGATCGTGAACACCAGCGCGTCGGCGCGTTTCTCGAACGCGACGTGGACATTGCGGCGGCGGAAATCGGCGCTCTGCAGCCGGGTCTCGATCTCCTCCTGCCAGCGCCCCTGCTGCAGCAGGCGGGTCTTGTCGGTGTAGCTGATACCCAGATTGCCGTGCTCGACCGCGTTGATCAGCAACTCGGACAGGCCGACCGCGACGCGTTGCGGCTCCGGACAGGCGTTCGACAGCAGCAGGGTCAGCTGGCGCGCCTCGTCGAGCGTGCGAAAGCGGAATTCGCCGCGCTCGAGCAGCCGGTACGTCGACGCCTGGGCCTCGAGCTGCGTCTCGAGCTGGCGCTTTTCGCGGAAGAACTTGACCGCTGCGGCGACAATGGCCAGCAGCATGTCGCGCTGGAACGGCTTGATCAGGTAATAGTAGGCGCCGGCGGCCAGGCCCTCGCGGACGTTTTCGGCGGCGCCGACGGCGGTCTGCATGATCACCGGCACCTGGTTCAGCTCGGACTGCTTCAGCCGCGCGAGCAGGGCCATGCCATCCATGCGCGGCATCATCCGGTCGAGCAGGATCGCGTCGAAATCGCGGTCGTGCGTCAGCAGCGACCACGCCGCCTCGCCGTCCTCGGCGGTGACGACCTCGTAGCCGACGTCGGTCAGGTGTTCGCCGAGGATTTCCAGATTGAACGGTTCGTCGTCGACGACGAGGATACGGGCGTCCGGCAATGTCTTCTCCCTGTCTGCTAACCGTTAGCCGACAGCATACCCGTCAAGCCCGTGTACCGGCCAGATCGGCGTACAGCGACGTGAACTCGACCGCCAGCTTGTGGCGTGCGTCGAGGAAAGGCAGCGGGACCGAGCGCTCGTGCGATTCGCGCACCTTGACCGAGCTCGACAGCCGCGTCGGCAACAGCGGCAGCCCCTGCTCGGCCAGTTCCTCGACCATGCGCACCGGCAGGCTCGCACGCGGCTGGAACTGGTTGACGACGATGCCTTCGATTGCCAGCCCGGCGTTGTGGTCGGCGCGGATCTCGTCGACCCGGCCGATCAGCGACAGCAGCGCGTGGCGCGAGAATGCATCGCAATCGAACGGAATCAGGCAGCCATCGGCGGCGATCAGTGCCGAAAGCGTGAAGAAATTCAGCGCCGGCGGGGTATCGATCCATGCCTCGTCGAAATCGCCGGCCAGCTCGGCCAGCGCTTCCCTGAGCTTGTAGATCTTGTGGCGCGATTCGAGCTTGCCCTCGAGCTCGGCGATCTCCGGATCGGAGACCATGACCGACAGTCCGGCAAATGGCGTCGGATGCACGAAGGCCGAGGTCGGCTTGGCGTATAAGCTGAAATTGAGTACCTGATCGAAGAAGCCGGCCAGCGTCGGCGTGGCGGATTCGAGCGCATCGCCGAGCAGGTAGCGGCTGGCATTGCCCTGCGGGTCGAGATCGACGACCAGCACGCGCCGGCCGGCCTGCGCCGCAGCCGCGGCAAGGTTGACCGAGATCGTGGACTTGCCCACGCCGCCCTTCTGGTTGAAAACCACCCGACGAAGCATCGCTGAATCCTGCCAAGACGCCGATTGCGCCGCAGCAAATATAGCACGCACGTTTCCGCGCGCGCGTAAGGGACGAAGCCTTGCCATGCGGCAGTAATAATTACCGATTCAATAGTGGAAATAGTTACCGGATTCGCTTTCGCGGGGTTCGTAGACTGCACAGCGTGGTTCGGGAGTTTCGAACCGGACGTGCAAAGACCCTTTCCCTCGAAGGAGAAAAACCAAATGAAAATGAAGCATGCAGCTCTCGCCATCGCTCTGGCATTCGGCGCCGCAGGCCTTGCACAGGCAGAAGTAACCATCAGCGGTAAGGCTGACTTCGGTGTTCAAGCACGCGACACCGGCGACAGCACCCAAGGCGCCGTCAAGTACCAAGGCGAAATCGATTTCAGCGGCCGTGACAAGCTCGACAACGGCATGAACTTCATCTGGACCCTGAACCAGGAAGTCAACAACATCAACGCCGACGGCGCAACTTCGGCGACCTGGGGCAACCGCGATGCATACGGCGGCCTGGAAGGCGACTTCGGTACCGTTCGCGTCGGTAAGTTCCGTACCGGCGTGTACGCACTGACCGACGATCTGTACGGCGATACCGGTGCTGACTGGTTCTTCTCCGACTACGGTCGCGGCATGGATCAGCGTGCTGACAACATCGTCGGCTACACCAGCCCGGTGTTCGGCGGCTTCCAGCTGTCGGCCGACTACATTCTCGAGAACCAGAGCACTGGCAAGTCCAGCAGCAACGGTTACGACGTTGCCGGTACCTACACCAACGGCGGCCTGAAGGTTCTGGGCGGCTACCAGGGTCGTCAAGGCTTCGACGGCACCAAGGATGCAACCGCAGGTGCTTCGTACGAGCAAGCCGACGGTTCCTACCAGTACGGCAACAGCCTGAACGGCGGTTCGGACGATACCGACAGCCAGACCGCTTACGTCGGCGTGCAGTACAAGTTCCAGAACGGCTTCGGCGTGACCGGCGGCTACAAGTACATGGAATTCACCCCGAATACCGCTGGCGCTACCTACGGTGGCCAGGCGCTGGACGCCGGTGCTGATTACCATCAGAACATGTACAACCTGATGCTGTCGTACAACCAGGGCCGTCACGACGTGTACGCCGCGTACACCTACCTGGACGACCTGAAGGGTGGCAGCGCACCGTCCGACTCGGGTGCTCAAGCGCTTTCGCTGCGGTACAACTACCACATGTCGAAGAACACCTTCGCGTACGCCGAATACCGCTACGTGAAGAACGACGAAAACTCGTCGTACAGCGCCGACGACGATCTGTACAACTACAGCGCTACCGAAGCGGGTCAAGACACCCAACGCGGTATCCTGGGTGTGCGTACCTACTTCTAACCGATCACCGATCGTTTGGAAGTGGCGTCAACGAGAACGGAGCCTTCGGGCTCCGTTTTTGCGTTTGGCGCCACCGTCATGCCGCTGATTGACCCTGCCTTGAAAAGGGACATCACGCCCCCACGTTCTTCCCCACTCCGGGGCCAAGCCCCCGACCGTTTTGAATGCAAGGAGCACCCATGAGCAAGGAAACACTGGGCTTTCAGGCTGAGGTCAAGCAGCTGCTGCAGTTGATGATCCACTCGCTGTACTCGAACAAGGAAATCTTCCTGCGCGAGCTGGTCTCGAACGCTTCGGACGCCTGCGACAAGCTGCGCTTCGAGGCGACCCAGCACACCGACCTCTACGAGGGCGACGGCGAGCTGAACATCAGGGTCTCGTTCGACAAGGATGCGCGCACGATCACCATTGCCGACAACGGCATCGGCATGCGCCGCGACGAGGTCGTCGCCCATATCGGCACCATCGCCCGCTCGGGCACCAAGGAATTCTTCAGCCAGCTGACCGGCGACTCGGCCAAGGACTCGCACCTGATCGGCCAGTTCGGCGTCGGCTTCTACTCGGCCTTCATCGTCGCCGACAAGGTCACGCTGACCACGCGCCGCGCCGGCGAAACCGCCGCAACGCGCTGGGAGTCGCTCGGCGACGGCGAATACACGCTCGAAGACGTCGAAAAGGCCGGCCGCGGCACCGAAATCGTCCTGCACCTGAAGGAAGGCGAGGACGAATTCCTCAACGACTGGCGCCTGCGCAGCGTGATCACCCGCTACTCGGACCACATCAACCTGCCGATCCTGATGGCCAAGCCCGCCGAACACGACGACGAAGGCAAACCGTTGCCGCCGTCGGGCGAGTTCGAAGCGGTCAACCAGGCCAATGCGCTGTGGACGCGCAGCAAGAGCGAGATCAGCGACGAGCAGTACAAGGAATTCTACAAGCACGTCTCGCACGACTGGGACGAGCCGCTGGCGTGGAGCCACGCCCGCATCGAGGGCCGGCAGGAATACACCGAGCTGCTGTACATCCCGAAGCAGCCGCCGTTCGACCTGTACGAGCGCGAGCGCCGCCACGGCGTGAAGCTCTATGTGAAGCGCGTCTTCATCATGGAAGACACCGAGAAGCTCATGCCGCAATACCTGCGCTTCGTACGCGGCGTGATCGACTCGGCCGACCTGCCGCTGAATGTTTCGCGCGAGATCCTGCAGCAGAGCCGTGACGTCGAGGCGATCAAGACCGGCTGCGTCAAGAAGGTGCTGGGCCTGCTCGAAGACCTGCGCGACAACCGCCCGGACGACTACGCCATGTTCTGGCAGGCGTTCGGCAAGGTGCTCAAGGAAGGCGTCGGCGAGGACTTCGTCAACAAGGACCGGATCGCCGGCCTCGCCCGCTTCGCCTCGACCGCGAACGACGGCGACGAGCAGAACGTCAGCCTCGCCGACTATATCGGCCGGATGAAGGAGGGCCAGGACGCGATCTACTACATCACCGCCGACACCTTTGCCGCCGCGCAGCACAGCCCGCACCTCGAAGTGTTCAGGAAGAAGGGCATCGAGGTATTGCTGCTGTCGGATCGCGTCGACGAGTGGTTTGCATCGAGCCTGACCGAGTTCGACGGCAAGAAGCTGCAATCGGTCGCCAAGGGCGAGCTCAAGCTCGACGCCTTTGCCGACGAGGAAGAAAAGCAGCAGCAGGAAGCCGCCGAGACCGAGTTCAAGACCGTGCTCGACAAGGTCAAGACCACGCTCGACGGCCAGATCAAGGATGTGCGCGTCACCACCCGGCTGACCGACAGCCCGGCCTGCCTCGTGGTCGAAAACCACGACATGAGCGCCAACCTCGAGCGGTTGCTGAAGTCGGCCGGCCAGGATGTCGGCGGCGCCAAGCCCATCCTCGAACTGAACCCGGCCCACCCGCTGGTGCAGAAGCTCAAGGCGGAGCTTGAAGGCGAGCGCTTCGGCGACTGGACCCACCTGCTCTACGACCAGGCGCTGCTGGCCGAAGGCGGCCAGCTCGACGATCCGGCCGGCTTCGTGAAGCGGCTGAACGGCCTGATGCTGGCCATGCAGCACTAAGCCCTCATGGCTGGCCGACACCCTTGGCGGTGAAGGCCGGCCAAGCGGGATACGACAATGCCCCGGTCGCAGGACCGGGGCATTGTCGTGTGCGTCGCTGGCGGAGCCGCTCCGGCCTCAGCGATGCCCTTCCGCCCGGCAGCGCTGTGCAATCTGCTGCAGCACGGCAGGCAGGTCGGCGACCGAGTCGATCACATAATGCGCGCCGGCCGCGGACAGTCTGGCAGCAGCCTGCTTGCGCCGCGCGCTGCGCTCTTCGGCCGGCATTGCCGCCACTTCCTGTTCGGTGCAGCCCACCTCGTTGCCCGACAGCGTCAGCCCCACACACCACATCCCGGCGTTGCGGCCTTCGAGGATGCCCGGCACCGTGTCGTCGACCTTCACGCACCGGCCGACATCGCCGACCGCCAGCGCAATGACGTTCGCCAGCGCCATCCACGGCCCCGGCCGGCCGCCGGCCGCCAGATCGTCACCGGCCACGACATGGTCGGGTTCGATGCCCTGTACCCTGGCCAGCGGCAGCAGCACGTCCAGCACCTGGCGCGGATAACCGGAGCACGAGCCGATCTTCAGCCCCTGCCCGCGCAGCCAGGCCAGCGTGTCGATGGCTCCGGGAATCGGTTGCGAGTACTGGCCGACCTTGGCGATCTGCATCGGCATGAAGCGTTCATAGATCGCGTCGATGTCGGCGTCGGCCGACGCGGCGCCAAAGCGCTGCTGCCACTGCTGCTGGATGGCCGGATCGGCCAGCAAGCTGCGGATGTGGTCGCGCTTGGACAAGCCCATCGGGCCACGGGCCTGTGCCAGCGTCACGGTAATGCCGAAGCTGGCAAACGCTTCGACGAAGATCTGCGTCGGCGCGAGCGAACCGTAATCGACCAGAGTGCCGGCCCAGTCGAAGATCACCGCCTGCAACGGCAGTACGGAAGTGAGTGGTGCATTCATGTTCAGACCTCGGAAACGGTAAGGAAATTGCGGCCTCTCGGGCCGGTCAGTGCCAGTCCGACCCGACGGTCCCAATCGTCGTGGGCAATGCCGTAGTCGGCGGGATCGGTGCTGACGCCCAGCTCGGCGAGAAAGCGCTCCAGCGCGGCCACCGCGGCCCCGGCATCCGCAGCGCCGAAGATCGCCAGCAACTGGGCATCGACGCCGGGATCTCGGCCGAACGCCAGCCTCAGGATGCGCGGCAGACTGAACGAGCAGGCGATACCGTGGGCGGTGCCCCGCTGCAGCGTGATGTCGTACGACAGCGAGTGCGCCAGCGCGGTCCTGGTGTTGGAAAACGCCATGCCGGCGAGCAGCGCGGCGTGTGCCAGCACTTCGCGCAGGCGCAGGTCCTGCGGTGCGCGCAGCAGTGCCGGCAGCGTTGCGACGATCTGGCGCGCGGCGCTGACCGCGAGCGCGGCGGAGACCGGATTCCGGTGCACGTTCCACAAGGACTCGAACGCGTGCGACAGCGCATCGAGACCGCTGGCGAGCGTGGCGCCGTGCGGCAGGCTGAGCATCAGCGCCGGGTCGATCAGCGCCGCTTCCGGCCAGGTCCACGGCAGGTGCAGCGAATGCTTGCGCCCCGCTTCGGCATCCCACAGCGTGGCCCACGGCGTCACTTCGCTGCCGGTGCCGGCGGTGGTCGGAATCGCGATCAGCGCGCGATGGCGGCCGGCGTCGGCGAGTGGCGCGCCGTTCAGGTGTGCAAGCAGTTCGTCGAAACGGCCGGATTTCGTCACGGTCAGCATGGCCTTGGCGCAATCAATGCTGCTGCCGCCGCCCAGCGCGATCACGCAGTCGGCGTCGGCATGCTCGCGCCAGAGCCGCTCGTACATCGGCGCCAGCCAGGCGACATCCGGATTGGGCCGGACGTCGGTTTCGACGGCGACCAGCCGTGCACCGAGCAGGGTCTGCACCCGTCCGACCAGACCGAGCACGTGCGCTTCGGGAAAGGCGATCAGGATGGCGCGGCGCGCGCCCAGCAAGGCCGGCAGACGTTCGAGGCTGCCGGTACCGGCATGCACGACCACCGGATTGTTGTAATGCCACATCTCAGTGTTGCCCCTTCTCGCGGATCAGCCGGCGCAACTGGCTCGAAACCATGTCCGCGGCGATGACCATGACGGTGATGACGATGATGCAGGTCGCCGTTTCCTGGTACTTGAACAGCTTGAGACTGCCGACCAGCTCGAACCCCAGCCCGCCGGCGCCGACCATGCCCAGCACGGTGGCCGAACGCAGGTTGACCTCGAAGCGGTACAGCACCACGGCGATCCAGCCGGTGATCACCTGCGGCAGGACGCCGAACACGATCACCTGCAGCGGCCGGGCGCCGGTCGAGCGCAGCGCCTGCAGCGGGCCTTCGTCGATCTCCTCGATCGCCTCGGCGAAAAACTTGCCGAGCATGCCGGCACCATGCAGCGCCAGCGCCAGCACACCGGGGAACGGCCCCAGACCGACGGCCGACACGAACACCAGCGCAAGGATCAGCTCGTTGATGCTGCGCGTGACGTTCAGCCCCTGCCGGGTAAGCTGGTACAGCCAGCCCGGCATGTGCATATTGCGTGCGGCGAAGAACGACAGCGGCACGGCGGCCATGATCCCGAGCAGCGTGCCCCAGACGGCGATCTGGACGGTTTCCACTGCCGGTTGTACCAGCCGCGCCAGGATGCCCGGATCGGGCGGCACGGTGCGGCCGATGAAATCGACGATCTGCGGCGTGCCGGCGATCAGTTCGCGCCAGCTCAGTTGCGCGCCCTGTGCGCTCCAGTGCAGCAGCCACAACGCAGCGATCAATCCGGCCAGCAGCAGGCTCCAGCCACGCGGTGTCTGCGGCAGGTCGACCACCCAGCGATAACGATTGGCTTCATTCATCTCAGGCGCTCCGTTCCAGAACCGGCGACGGCAGTGCCGGCTCGTTGGCCGCCAGGTCGATCGACTGCTCGTTGCCGGTATACAGCCGGTGCAGGTCGGCTTCGGTCAGCTCTTCCGGCCAGCAGTCGAACATCACCCGGCCGGCGGCAAGACCGACGACACGGTCGCCGAATTCGCGGGCGTATTCGACCTGATGCAGATTGCACAGCACGGTAATGCCCAGCTCGCGGCAGGCATCGCGCAGGTACTGCAGCACCATGCGGGCCGTATGCGGATCGAGGCTGGCGACGGGCTCGTCGGCCAGGATGACCTTGGGCCGCTGCGCCAGTGCCCGGGCGATGCCGACACGCTGCATCTGCCCGCCCGAGAGCGAATCGGTACGCTGCCGGGCCTTGTGCGCCAGCCCGACGCGGTCGAGGCAGTCCATCGCCAGCGCCACGTCCTCGCCGCGGAACAGCTGCAGCACCGAACTCAGCGTCGGCAGCGAACCGAGCCGGCCGGTGAGCACGTTTTTCAGCACCGACAGCCGCGGTACCACGCAGTGATGCTGGAAGATCATCGCCACGTGGCGGCGCAGCAGGCGCAGGTCGCGGCAACCCATCACGTCCAGATCGTCGATCCGCAACTCGCCGCCATCCGCCCGGACCAGCCCGTTCAGGCAACGCAGCAGCGTCGACTTGCCGGCGCCGGACTGGCCGAGGATGACGACGAACTCGCCCGGTGCGGCGTCGAAGTCGACCCCGCGCAATACGGCGTTGCCGCCGTACTGCTTGTGCAGCTCGCGGACGCGGATCACTTCATGCTCCGCAGGTCGAGCTTGAGCACCTTGGCGGTATCGCGAACCACGTCATACGCCGCGTCATTGGTCGGCTGGAAGCCGTTGAGCATGCCCTGGTCACCCCACTTCACGTCCTTGAGGTTGGCCAGCGCCTTGGCCAGCTTGTCCTTGACCGCCGGCGGCAGGTCCTTGCGCCAGACCATCGGCGACTCCGGAATCGGCCGCGACGACCAGACGATCTTGAAGTCCTCGGCCTTGATCTGGCCCTTGGCGACCGCGGCATTGAAGATGCGGTCGGCCACGGCGGCGGCGTCGACCTTGCCGTTGGCGACGGCCAGAATGCTCGCATCGTGCGAACCGGAGAACAGCACGCGGCCGAACAGCTTGTCCGGATCGAAACCGGCTTGCTGCAGCCCCGACTTGGGGAACAGGTGGCCCGAAGCCGAGCTAGGGTCGACGAAGGCAAAGTTGCGCCCTTTCAGCTCGGCCGGCGTGCTGATGCCGCTGTCCTTGCGGGCAATGATGATGCTCTTGTAGGCGCTCTGGCCGGTTTTCTTGGTCACGGCCACCGAGAAGGCCTCGACGTCGGCAACCGAACTGGCCAGCACATAGGAAAACGGCCCGAGGTAGGCGACGTCCAGTTTTTTGGCGCGCAGCGCTTCGATCACGCCGTTGTAGTCGGTCGCCACGAACGGCTTGACCGGCGTACCCAGCTGTTTTTCCAGCGCGTCGAGCACCTGGCGGCTCGACTCGATCATGGCCTGGGAGTCCTCGGCCGGGATCAGGCCGATGCTCAGTGGCTGGGCGGCCAGACACGGGCCGGTCAACATCAGGGAGACAAGGGCCAGACGGGCCCGGGACAGCAGGCGTTTCATGCGATGCACTCCAGTTGTGGGGGAAACGCCGCCACTTTAAGAAGCGAATGTGACAGCGAACCCATCGACTCGATAAAGGTTTCGACCTGAAACGATTGAGAACATCAATACCCATTCGCCATGCACCGCCCGCCGGCAGCCGTGCCGGCGGGCGTCGGGCGCTAGCGCCCGGCGCCGCAGGCAGGGTGCTTCCGCCCGGGGGTCGGGTTGGCCAGACCGAGGAAGTCGAGAATGTGCGGCGTGGTGCCGTCGATCTGCGTCAGTGGGGTGCCGCTCAGGTCGCCGCTGCAGTACGGTGTCTTGCCCGAGCGCAGATAGCTGTTGTTGAGCACCAGCAAGGTATTGCGCTCGCTGGCCGACTGCCCGCCGTGACCGCTGCCCAGGCCGCCGTGATCCGACGTGATCACGATCAGCCAGTCCTCGCCGGCGTAGTTCGGACGCGCCGCCAGTGCGTTCAGCACCTGCTGGATCTGCGCATCCTCGGCCGCGATCTTGCTCCGGTAGAGGGCGTTGGCCGGGTCGTAGCTGGCGGCGTGGATGTCGACGTTGTGCAGGTAGTAGAAGATCGCCGTCGGGGCGTTTTCCCAAGCCAGCCATCCCTTGACCGCATCGGTGGCCTGCTGCGAATGCTTCTCGGCGTTCGCCACGACGAAATCGGCACCGGCCGGCTTGAGGTTGTGGGTGATGTTGAACCAGTCACCGGCCACCGCCACCGTTGCCGTCGGGTAGGCGGTCTTGATCCGGTCGAAGACGTGAGGCTTGCCCATGACCAGACCGGTGCCGTTGCCGGTCACGCCGTGCTGGTCGGCCCAGTAGCCGGTGAACACCGATGCCCAGCCGGGGCCGCTGACGGTCGCCTGGCTGCCGCCGGCCAGCACATTGCGGTGATACGCGCCACCGTAGGCCAGCGCGGCCATCGCCGGCGTGTCTACGCAGGTGCTGCACAGCACCGCATCGCCACGCAGGCCGTCGATGCCGATCAGCAACACATGCCTGTTGCCCGGTAGCGGATTCGGCACCCCCGCCCCGGCGATCAGCGCGTAGTGGTCGTAAGGGTTGCCGGCATAGCTGGTCTTGAGCCCGCCGACCTCGCCGGCACGCTTGTCGCTCAGATCGCAGGCCTGCTGGCTCTTGTAGTAGTCGAACGACTTGCACCAGCCGCTGCGGCTGGTGTCGGTGCATGCCGCCGCGCAGTCGGCCGGCTGCACATTGCTCAGGTGCGCGCTGTTGTAGCCGGAGATCGCCGCATCGGGCGTGCGGTAAAACGCCTTGAGCGGATCGGGCCTGAGGCTGTAGTGGTCGTACGGATTGCCAGGGTAATCGGTCTTCAGGCCGCCGGCATCGGCCGCGCGCTTGTCGCTCAGGTCGCACCACTGCTCGGCCCGCTGGTGATCGAACGATACGCACCAGCCGGCGCGCGCACTGTCGGTGCAGGCGGTGGCACACATTTCCGGCGTGGCATTGTGCAGCCGCTCGCGGTTGTGACCCGGGATCGCGGCATTCGGGGTCTGGACAAAGGCATCGAGTACGCCGGCGGAGGCGAAACCGGCCAGCCACAGCGCACACAGCGCCAGACCGGCCCGGCGCCAGACAGGGGAAGGGGAAGGGGAAGGGGAAGAAACGTGCATGACGGCTCCATACGGTGAAAGGAGCCACCAGCGTAGGAAGGTCACATGACTGTCATCCCATCGATTCAATATCCGGTTTTTCAGGCACCCATTGATCGGAGCTATACATGTCCGCCGCCAAACTGCGTGCCTTCCTGGCCGTGGCCCAGCACGGCAGCTTCAGCGCCGCCGCCCGCACGCTGGGGCTGACCCAGCCGACGCTGACCACCCAGGTGCAGGCGCTGGAGCAGCAGCACCGGGTCATGCTGTTCCACCGCCGCGGCCATCGCATCGAACTGTCCAGCGTCGGCCAGCAGCTGCTGCCCATTGCCCGCCAGCTGGCCGCGCTGGAAACCGAGGCCTACAATCTGCTGCACGACTGCGGCGAGCTCAACCGCGGCGAACTCAAGGTCGGCGCGGTCAGCCCGATCCACGTGATCGAAATGGTCGATGCCTACCGCCGGAGCCATCCGCGGATCGAGGTGGCGATCCAGCTCGGCAACTCGGCCGAGATTCTCGCCGCGCTGGAAAACTATGACATCGACCTCGGCGTGCTGGCGCGCTTTCACGATGCGCCGCACCTGACCAGTCTCGACTACGCCCGGCACCCGGTCATCCTGTTCGTCCATGTCGACCACCCGTTTGCCGGCCGCGACGCGGTGCCGCTGGCCGCATTGCACGACCAGCCGCTGCTGCAGCGCGAAGCGGGTTCGACCACCCGCCTGGCACTGGAAAAAGTCCTGCGGGAAGCCGGCATCACGCCTCGCATTGCGATGGAAATCGGCAGCCGCGAAGCGCTGCGCGAAGCCGCTGCGCGCGGCATCGGCATCGGCGCGGTCTCCGAGGCCGAGTACATTCCGGACGAACGGCTGCGGCCGGTACGGCTCGTCGGCGATCCGGCCTGCACCGAGACGCATCTCTACTGCCTGACCGAGCGTCGCCAAAGCCTGCTGCTGCGCTCCTTTTTCGATGTCGCCAGCGGCCTGTGCGGCGCGGCCGGCTAGCGCCCGGCAAGGTCATGGCGCCCTGCCGAGCGCGCCACGGCAAACCGCGGCAAACCGTCAGATCTTCAGCGGCCCGCCCGGCAACTGCATGTCGCTGCGGATATCCCGCACACCGTCGATGCCCGACGCCACCGACACCGCCAGCGCACCGGTCGACGGCGTATCGACGACGCCCCTGAGCGTCACCACGCCGTTCTGGCTGACTGCGTGCAAATCGAATGCCTTGAGCTGCTTGTTCTGCTGCAGCGCCGTCGTCGCGGCCCTGGCAATCTGCGGGTCCGACGGCCCTGCGTCACCGGTTGCAACGGCCGCATGGGCATACAGCCCCAGCGACAACAGTGTGGCGATCAGCGCGGTCTTGGTTCGGGTTTTCACGACATCTCCTGCACGGTAGGTTCGACGACGGTCATCGGCGCCCGGCGCGGCATGCGTGCCCGACTGGCCACACCCCTGCCGGTCGTCGACCGGCAGGGGCGTTTCTCTTGCAGATGTGATTGGTGCTTTGTCCGGCGTCGAAATGCGCCGGTGCCCTCACTAATGCAAGTGCCGTGCCAGAGTGAAAAACCCGATGAAAATCAACAGACTGGCATCAAACCGGGGCAGACCGCCCCGCTCGGCACGCGGCCGGAAGGGCAAATCGTCGCCAAATGCCGACAACGACGGCCGCACCGGCAGCAAGCCCTTGTTTCAACGGATGATTTTCGAGTCGCTACTCGGCGACACCGTCGCCGCGAAACATCGCCGGGTTCAGCGCATGCTTCTGCAGCAGCCGGTAGAACTCGGTCCGGTTGCGGTCGGCGAGCTTGGCCGCGTCGGCAACGTTGCCGTCGGTGAGCTTCAGCAAGCGCGTCAGGTAGTCGAGCTCGAAGCGGCGCTTGGCCTCGGCGTAACCGAGCACTTCGGTCGACGGCTGGCGCAGTGCCCGCTGCACCAGCGCCAGCGGCACGATGCTGGCGGTGCACAGCGCGCAGACCTGCTCGATCGCGTTGAACAGTTGCCGGACGTTGCCCGGCCACGCCGCCGTCGACAGCGCTTCGAGCGCGTCCGGCGCAAAACCGTTGAGCTTTTTCGCGTACTTGGCGGCCAGCCGCTGCAGCAGGTGGTTGGCAAGCAGCGGGATGTCCTCGCGCCGCTCGGACAACGGCGGCAGCGTCATCGCGACAACATTGAGCCGGTAATAAAGGTCTTCGCGAAACTCACCCTCCGCCATCGCCGCGTCGAGGTCGCGGTGCGTCGCCGAGAGGATGCGCACGTCGATCGGCACCGACTCGCTGCTGCCGACCGGCCGCACCGCGCGCTCCTGCAGCACGCGCAAGAGCTTGACCTGCAAGGCCAGCGGCATGTCGCCAATCTCGTCGAGAAACAGCGTCCCGCCGTCGGCGGCCTGGAACAGGCCGCGATGGTTGGCGAGCGCGCCGGTGAACGCGCCCTTCACGTGGCCGAACAGCTCGGATTCGAGCAAGGCTTCGGGAATCGCACCGCAATTGACCGCGACGAAGGGCCGGGCCGAACGCGGGCTGGCCTTGTGGATCGCCCGCGCCAGCAACTCCTTGCCGGTGCCCGACTCGCCGCGGATCAGCACGCTGGCGTCCGATGCGGCGATCATTTTCGCCTCGGTCAGGAGCTCGGTCATTGCACTGCTGCGACTGACGATTTCGCTGCGCCATGCGTCGTCGCCGGCTTCGGGCGTCGCCGCCGACACGCTCAGCGCCTGCCTGACCTTATCGAGCAGCACCTTGCTGTCGAACGGCTTGGTCAGGTAACCGAACACGCCGCGGCTGGTCGCCTCGACCGCATCCGGAATCGTGCCGTGGGCCGTCAGCAGGATCACCGGCAAAGCCGGCAGGCGCGCGCGGATTTCGCCGTACAGCGCCAGGCCGTCGCCATCGGGCAGGCGCACGTCGCTGATCACCAGTTGCGGCGTTGCCACCGCCAGCTGCGCCAGCGCCGCCTGCACGGTTTCGGCGGTCGTCACCCGGTAGCCGGCGGCGGTCAGCCGCATCGACAGCAGGCGCAGCAAATCGGCATCGTCATCGACGAGCAGTAGCGCGGCACCGCTCATGGCGCGGCCTTCGGCTTGGGCGGCAGGCCGTGCTCGATCGCCTTAAGTGCGTTGAGCTTGTCGTTGAGGTCATTGGCGCGCCGCTGTGCGTCCTTCAGCTGCTGGTTCAACTTGTCGGTCTCGCCGTCCTGGCGACGCTGGTCGGCGTAGACCGACGACAGCCACTGCGCCAGCGGACGCAGCGTAGCGGCCTGCGGTCCGCTCGCCTTCTGTGCGTTGTCGAGCAGGCCGATCGCTCGACTCAGGTCGCCATTGCCGCGCAGCTGCGCATAGGCCATTGCCCGCCGTATCAAGGCAAGCTCGCCTGCCTCGCTGGCCAGACCGGCAACCTCGCGGTTCAGCTCCGCCGGCGTCCGCGCGTGCAACGACGCCGCGTAGGCAAACAGCGCCGGCCAGTCGGTGGACGGCACCGCCACCGGTGCGCTGGCAACCGGTGCGACCTTGGCCGGCGCCGAGGCGATCGGCAGCGGCGGCGCCACCGGCGGGTTCACGCAGGCCGCGAGCAGCAGCGCCAGCGGCAACAGGAGTTCAGGTCGTTTCATCATCGGGCAGTTCAATCCGGAAGTGGGCACCCTGTGCACTGGGCAGCAGGGCGATACGGCCACCGTGGGCCGCGAGGTATTCGCTGACGATCGACAGCCCCAGGCCGCTGCCGCGGCGGGCACCGCCGGGCTGGCGTTCGCCCTGGACGAAGGGCCGGAAGATCCGCTCGGCGTCGGCATCGGCGACGCCGGGTCCCTGGTCGATGCAGTCGAGCGTGGTCGTGCCGGCTGCGTGGGCGAGCACGAAACGGATCGTCCCGCCGCGCGGGCTGAAGCGGATCGCATTCGATAGCAGGTTGCCGATCACCGCGCCCAGCCTGTCGGTGTCGCCATGGTAGACCGGCGCGGCGCCATCGAGTTGCACCGACAGCGCCAGCGCCTGCCACTGCAGCCGTTGTGCGGCGATGGTGGTGGCGATCAGCGCGGCGAGGTCGACCCGCACCCGCGCCAGCGTGCGCGCCGAAAACTGCATGGCGTGATAGCGCAGCAGGTCCTCGATCTGTCGCTGCAAGGCTGCGACGTTGTGCTCGAGGATGGCCACGACCTCGCGCTGGCCGGTGTTGAGCGCCCCCGGCACCTCGTCGCCGAGCAGCGCGACGCCCTCGCGCAAGGACGCCAGCGGCGTTTTCAGTTCGTGCGACACATGGCTGACAAAACGCGCCTTTTCGGCGTCGAGTTCGGCCAGCCGCTGCCGCAGCCAGTCGAGCTGCGTCCCCAGCCGGCGCAGGTCGGCCGGGCCGCGGCGGATGACGATCTCCGCGTCAAGCCGGCCTTCGCCGAGCCGGTGGATCGCCGCCTCGATCTTTGCCAGCGGCCGCGCCAGCCAGCCGGCCAGCGCCAGCGCGATCAGCACGGCAATGCCGATCGCCACCGCGATCATCACCGAGATGGTGCGGCGTTCGCGGTCGAGTTCGTCGAGCAGCACATCGTTGCGGCGCTCGAGCTCGCGGCGGCTTTCCTGGGCGATCTGCGCGTTCAGCCCGCGCAATTGCGTGACCCGCTCGAGCAGCGCGAACTGTGCGGCCCGATCGTGGATGACGTCGTGCGCCATCGCGTCGCGGGCGTCGCCGGCCAGCGTTTGCCAGTGCAGCAGCGCCGCCTTCAGCGTGTCGTCGCCACCGGCCTGCGCGTGCAGCCAGCCCACCGTGGCCGCCGCGTCGTCGCGCGCCTGGCTGGCCCGCGCCAGAAAGCTCGCGTCATCGAGCACCAGGTACTGGCGCAGGCTGCGTTCGAACAGCTGGGTGCGCTCGTCGAGCCGTTCGACGGCCTCGGTCTGCCGGACAGCCGCGTCGGACAGCGAGCGGCTCTGTTCCGCCGCCCGCTCCAGCGTCGACAGCGCGCGCAGCGAGGTCGCGCCCAGCAGCGTCGCGGCCAGCACGAAGGACAGCAGCAACAGCAGGCGGAAGGAAGGTTTGATGCGCAGCATGCGCCAGTCTAGCGTGTCACGCCTCGCCCCGCGTTGACATGGGTGCGGGTACGCGCGCGGCAAGGCTGGATTCGAGGAAGTCGCGCCCGTCGGCCTTGAAGCCGAGGAAGCGCACGCCGATGCGGAAGGCGTCGAACTCGTTCGACAGCACCGTGTAGAGCACGCGGCTCTTGGCTTCGAGAATGCGGGCACGCTGGCCGGCAACCATCGGCGGCACCGAGATCAGCACGGTGACCTGATCGGACACCGGCAGATTGTAATCGGACAGCAGGCTGAAACCCGACGGCGAGAGGTCGAAGATCCGGCCGCGGAAGGTCTGGCGCTTGCCGGCATCCTGATACACCAGCGAAACCCGCCAGTGCACCAGATAGCGCGGCTCGCCACGCTGCGCGTGCCAGTCGGTGTCGATCTGGCCGCCCTGCAGCTCGCGGTGGAATCCAGGCTCGTTGGCGATGTTCACGTCGCGCTCCGTCAATCAGCGTTTCATTATACGTTGACTGCCGCGCCGGTGCGGGCAACAAAAAAGCCGAAGCATGCGCTTCGGCTTGTCATCGATTTGAATGGTGCCGACAGTGAGACTCGAACTCACACAGCCGAAGCCACTACCCCCTCAAGATAGCGTGTCTACCAATTTCACCATGTCGGCATTCACAATCGATGTTGCAACTCTCTCGACGCTGAGGATGGTGCGTCTTGCGAGAGACGGGACTATACGTCAGCACATCCGGGCTGTCCAGCGCCGAATCGAAAAAAGCCATGGTCATGCTTGCCTTGTGCCGCCGGGCGAATTCGCTATTAAATAAGCGATCGGCCCAATCCTTCCTGCCCCATGACTCATCCCTTGCACAAGCTGCTGGACCAACATGGACAAGCCCAGCGCAGCCCCGTCCGCCTGATCGAGCGCTTTCCGCGCATCGCCAACCGGCTGGCCGAGCTGTGGGGCACCGATGCCATCAACGGCTACCTCGAGTCGCTGATGATCATGGACCGCCCCGACCGCCAGGGCTTTCCGCCCGAGATCGGCCTCGAACTGATGAGTTTCGGCATCGCCCACGACGAGATCATGCGCCGCCCGGCCGACAGCGGCGACGTCTGGGACCACGTGCGCGAAGCCGCGGTCGACCGGCTCGGGCAACTGGGCCTGCGCGCCACGGTCGGCGACTTTCACCGCAGCATCGGCCAGAGCACGCCGGAAACGCTGCAGCTCTACCTCGACGCCGGCGTCAAGATCGACGGCGCCGACGACAACGGCTGGACGGCACTGATGCGCGCGAGCTTCGACGGCAGTGCGGCGTCGGCCGAATGGCTGCTGACGCGCGGCGCCGACATCCATGCCTGCGACCGCGGCGGCTACGTGCCCCTGCACTGGGCGGCGCTGAACGGCTACGACACCGTCGCCGGCATGCTGGTCGGCCGCGGCGCCAACGTCAACGCGGCAAGCCACAGCGGTTTCACCCCGCTGATCCAGGCCGCCAGCCGCGGCCACCTCGACATCGTCAAGCGGCTGATCGCCGCCGGCGCCCGCGTCGACGCCAGCACGCCGGAAGGCTGGACCGCGCTGCACAAGGCCGTCGCCAACCGGCACACCGACGTCGCCGTACGGTTGCTCGACCATGGCGCCGACCCCGAGGCGCGGCACCGTGACGGCGACACGCCGTACGCGATCGCGGTGCAGACCGGCCAGCAGCGCCTGTGCGAACTGATGCTGTTGACACAGTCGCTACGCCAGCGCGAGCGCCGTTAGGACCGACGCCATCCGGATGGTGTAGCCTTGCACTGCCGCAGCCCGTCTGGCCGAAAAATCGGGCACCGGCACCGCCTGGAAAAGGAGACATCAAGATGGCCCAAATCTACAAGATCACCGCACGTGCCAGCAGCGCGCTGCCGGAGTCGCTGCGAAACAGCGATGGCATCCGCCACGCGCTCGCCGCCGTACACGAATACTTCCCGCTCGACGACGTCCAGCTGTCCGACCACGACCTCGACCGGCTGTGCGAGGCATCGCGCACGCTAGCGCGCCGCGTTGCCGGCCGCGGCCATATCGACGTCGCGCTGCGCTTTACCGACCTGTGCGACATCTCGAGCGACCTGTTCAAGGAAGTGAAGGAAATTCGCAAGGCGATCAAGGACCTGCTCGGCGAGTACGAGGACGAGCTCGAGGAAAACTGCGTCGGCGCGCTGCGCTACGTGTCGGGCTTCCGCAACGAGATGGTCCCGGCGCTGGCGAACTCGATCCTGCTGCGCCGCTTCGCCAACTTCGTCGACGCGGTGCTGCTCGCGCAGATCCGCCATTCGGACGAAAACGTCGAGATCGAGCTGCATCTGGTCGAATTGGCCAGCTGAGGCTGGCGGTCGAGCTGGCCAGCCGGATACCGGCAGGTTCGGCCAACAAAAAACCCCGCAATGCGCGGGGTTTTTTGTTGGCTCGGTGACGGTGATCAGCCGACGCTGACAACGCGGCCGCGACGGCCGGTGGTCGTGAACGCCGCCAGCCTGACCGTGCCCGAGACAGCCACCGGGCCGGTGTACTGCGCCGACGCGTTGGTCGGCTCGCTGCCGTCGGTGGTGTAGCGCAGCACGAAGCCCGGCGCCTCGACATTGGCAAGCAGCTTGCCGCCGTCGACCGTGGCGCCCGGCACCGGCACGCGGTAACCGTAGCCGCCGACCAGGCCATCCAGACGCGGCAGTTCGCGCTGGCCGAGGCGGTTGGCAAACTGGTTCCAGTCGGCATCCATCCGTGCGTCGCGCACGGCCTTGTCGGCGACGAAGGTCCAGCCCGGGTCCTTCGCCCATGCGCGCTCGGCCAGTGCGACCAGACGCGGCATCGCCAGATACTCGAGGCGGCCGGCGTCGCGGATGTTCTCGGCCCACAGCTCGCCCTGGATGCCGATCACGTTCTTGACGCCCTGCTCGGTCAGCCGCGCGCTGTTCTTCAGCGAGTCACCGAGTTCATGGCCGAACAGATTGAGCGTCGCCGTCGTGTAGATGTCCAGCGGGCAGAACTCGAACGCCTTGCGGGTATTGATGAAGCCGCCCCAGTAGTAGCCCGGCTCGACCGGATCCTTTTCGTAGGCCAGGTCGAAGTACAGGTTGGTCACGTTGCACAGCACGACCTGATAACCGGCGTTGGCCAGCTGGTAGGCAAAGTCTTCCTGACCCCAGCCCCAGATGTTGTTCCAGATATAGGGGCGGAAGTTGGCGTCGACGAACTTCGGGTTCGGGCCGTGATGGACGACGCCGTCGACGGTTTCCTTCTTCAGCGCGATTTCTTCCCAGCCGCCGAAGGTCAGGCCGTGCTTCTTCAGGATGTCGCGGTAGCGCCCGAGGAAGTGGTCCTGCAGCTCCTGGATCGTCGTCATGCCGTGTTGCTGCATGAACGCCTGGCAGATCGGCGATGCTTCCCAGGCGCCGTGCGGCACTTCGTCGCCGCCGGTATGCAGCGTGGTCCACGGTGCGCCCGCCTCGGCGTACATCGACTTGACGTCGGTGATCACCGTCTCGATGAAGTTGTACGCGCCTTCGCGGGCGATGCAGATCACGTTGTCGTGCCACAGCTGCACCGACTCGTACTCGGACTTGTCGGCGAAATCGGTCAGCAGATACTGCTCGGCCGCTTCGAGCTGGCCGGCGGCCTTCAGCCGCTCGTAACGGACGTTCATCGCCTTGATCGCCGAACGCGCATGGCCCGGCACGTCGAACTCGGGGACGATCTCGATATGGCGCGCGGTCGCGAAGCGGAGGATCTCGATGAAGTCGGCGCGGCTGTAGAAGCCGGTGCCGCTCGAGCCTTCGACCTCGGCACCCGAGCCGAAGCACGGCACCAGATGGTCGGTTTCGGTCGCGGTGTAGCCGCGGCCCGAGCCGATCTCGGTCAGCTCCGGCAGCGTCGGGATTTCCAGGCGCCAGCCTTCGTCGTCGGTCAGGTGGAAGTGGAACTGGTTGAGCTTGTACAGCGCCATGCATTCGAGCAGGCGCAGCACGCTTTGCTTGGACGAGAAGTTGCGGCCGACGTCCAGATGCAGGCCGCGATACGCGAAGCGCGGCGCGTCGACGACGCGGCCGAACGGCACGGCCAGTGCCGGCAGCGGGTTGACGAAGGCATCGACCGGCAGCAGTTGGCGCAGGCTCTGGATGCCGTTGAACACGCCGTGCGCCGATGCGCCGGTGATGACGATGCCGTCGGCACCGATCTCGAGCGAATAGGCCTCGCCCGCCGCACCGGTCTGCGCAACGTTGACCGTGCCGAGCTGCAGCACGATGCCCTTGCCGGCCGCGGCACGCTGCGCCGCTACGCCGACGTCGGCCAGTGCAGCCTGCAGCAACGCGGCTTCGGCGTTCAGCGCATCCGGATGGACGATGGCGGTCGAGCCGTCGATGACGAACTGGCCGCCCCCGAAGCTGGCCTCGAGCGGCGTCGGGGTGATCTTGCCGACCGCCTCGGGTGCCAGCAGCGTCAGCTTTTCGTTGTCGGCAAAGCGCGTCGCCGGCGTCACCAGCGGCACCTTGTCGTTGGCGTTGCGGTGGCGCTGGCCCTCGGTGACGAACGGCAGGATCACCGGATCGCCGATCGCTTCGGCACGTGCCTGCGGCGTGCCGTCGCCGTAAACGATGTAGAAACCCAGCGGCGCGTCGGTCTCCTGGATCACCCAGAACAGGCCTTCGTAGCGGATCAGACGGCTTTCGCCGGCTGCAAGTGTGCCGAAGCCGGCTGCCGGCACCATGCGCCACAGGTCGCCGTTGACCTGTTCGATCTGCACGCCGCCCTCGATGCCTTCGGGCTTGATCTTGCGGCAGGTGTTGAAATAGATCGCCCAGCCCGATCCGGCCAGCGGCGCGGCGGAGCGGTTGCTCAGCGTCAGTTCGGCGATGAAGTTGTCGCCGTTGTGAGCATTGGTGATGCACTGCCATTGCAGTGCCAGCTGCTTGCCTGCGGGCTGGGTCATCTTTCTCTTCCTCTATCCGGTTCGTAGGACGGTGGTCTTTGCCACCCGACTGCGACAGTGTAGAAGCAAGTGCTTAAGTGGAACAGCGCCCGGATTGCGCTTTTCCTGACACGCAACAACCCGAGAAAAGTGCAGCCGGACGGACGGTTCGGCACAAAGCGGGCGAGCCGGATTTTCGGTACAATTGCGCCTCCGATTTTTACCCATGATTTCCGGACCTTACGACATGGCAGACGTTCTCCAGCTGCGCGGTGGCACCGCGCTCTCCGCCTTCCGGCTCGACAAACTGCGCAACGCGCTGATGGAAAACGGCATCAGCGCGGAGCTGTACGCCGAGTTCTGGCATTTCGCGGAAGTGAACGCGCCACTGGACGACGGGGAACGCGCGACGCTGGAGCGCATCCTGCACTACGGCGAGCCGTGTAATCCGGATCAGGCGGCCGGCTCGCTGCTGCTGGTACTGCCGCGCCTGGGCACGATCTCGCCCTGGTCGAGCAAGGCCTCGGACATCGCCGAGCACTGTGGTCTGGGCAAGGTCGCCCGGATCGAGCGCGGCATCGCCGTCTACGCGAGCAAGAACGGCGCACCGCTGTCGAGTGCCGAGAAGAACCTGCTGCTGCCGCTGATCCATGACCGGATGACCGAACAGGTCTTCGAGACGCTCGACGCCGGCCGCGAGCTGTTCCGCCATTTCGAACCGGCGCCGCTGGCCACCGTCGACGTGCTCGCAGGCGGCAGGCCAGCGCTGGAAAAAGCCAACGTCGAATTCGGTCTGGCCCTGTCGGACGACGAAATCGACTATCTGCTCGAGAACTTCACCAAGCTGAAGCGCAATCCGACCGACGTCGAACTGACGATGTTCGCGCAGGCGAACTCCGAACACTGTCGCCACAAGATCTTCAACGCCAATTACGTGATCGACGGCGAGGCGCAGCCGTACAGCCTGTTCGGCATGATCCGCGAAACGCACAAGGCCGCGCCGGCCGGCACGGTGGTCGCCTATTCGGACAACTCCTCGGTGATCGAGGGCGCGCGGATCGGCCGCTTCTACCCGCAGCCGGGCAGTGCCGAATACGCCTACCACGACGAAACCACCCACATCCTGATGAAGGTGGAAACGCACAACCACCCGACCGCGATTTCGCCCTTCCCCGGCGCCGCGACCGGCTCGGGCGGCGAGATCCGCGACGAAGGCGCCACCGGCCGCGGCTCCAAGCCCAAGGTCGGCCTGACCGGCTTCACGGTGTCGAACCTCAACCTCCCCGGCGCAATCCAGCCGTGGGAAGACCCGGCCTACGGCAAGCCCGACCGCATCGCGTCGGCGCTCGACATCATGATCGAAGGCCCGATCGGCGGCGCCGCGTTCAACAACGAATTCGGCCGTCCGAACATCGCCGGCTACTTCCGCACCTTCGAGGAAGACTTCGGCGGCGAGCGCCGCGGCTACCACAAGCCGATCATGATCGCCGGCGGCATGGGCAACATCAACGCGCTGCACGTCGGCAAGCACGGCCTGCCCGACGGCAGCCTGCTGATCCAGCTTGGCGGCCCGGGCATGCTGATCGGCATGGGCGGCAGCGCCGCCAGCTCGATGGCAACCGGCGCCAACGCCGCCGACCTCGACTTCGATTCGGTGCAGCGCGGCAACCCGGAAATCGAACGCCGTGCGCAGGAAGTCATCGACCGCTGCTGGCAGCAGGGCGAGCACAACCCGGTACTGTCGATCCACGACGTCGGCGCCGGCGGCATCTCGAACGCCTTCCCGGAGCTGGTCAACGACGCCGGCCAGGGCGCGGTGTTCGACCTGCGCAAGGTCAATATCGAAGAACGCGGCATGAGCCCGAAGGAAATCTGGTCGAACGAATCGCAGGAGCGTTACGTGCTGGCGATCTCGCCGGCCAACCTGCTGGCCTTCGAGGCAATCTGCGAGCGCGAGCGCTGCCCTTACGCGGTGATCGGCCGCGTCACCGACGAGAAGCAGCTCGTCGTCGAAGACCCGCACTTCGGCAACAAGCCGGTCGACATGCCGATGGAAGTGCTGCTCGGCAAGCCGCCGAAAATGACCCGCGACGTAACGCGGGTGAAGCCTGAGCTGAAGGTGTTCGACTCGTCGGGCATCGACCTGAAGGAAGCCGCCTACCGCGTGCTGCAGCTGCCCGCCGTGGCCGACAAATCGTTCCTGATCAATATCGGCGACCGCACCGTCGGCGGTTACACCGCGCGCGACCAGTTCGTCGGCCCGTGGCAGGTGCCGGTGGCCGACGTCGCGGTCACCGCGATGGGCTACGACACGTATCTGGGCGAAGCGATGGCGATGGGCGAGCGCACGCCGCTGGCGCTGATCTCGGGGCCGGCATCGGGCCGGATGGCCGTGGCCGAAGCGCTGACCAACCTGGCCGCAGCGCCGATCGCCAAGCTGTCCGACGTCAAGCTCTCGGCCAACTGGATGGCACCGGCCGGCCACCCCGGCGAGGACGCCAACCTGTATGACACCGTGAAGGCCGTCGGCCTCGACCTCTGCCGCGAGCTGGGCATTTCGATCCCGGTCGGCAAGGATTCGATGTCGATGAAGACCGTCTGGTCGGAAGACGGCGAAGCCAGGCAGGTCACCGCGCCGCTGTCGCTGGTCATCACCGGCTTCGCGCCGGTCACCGATGTGCGCCGCGTGCTGACGCCGCAACTGCGCAATGAAGCCGATACCGACCTGATCCTGATCGACCTCGGCGACGGCAAGTGCCGCCTCGGCGGCTCGGCGCTGGCGCAGGTCTACAAACAGGTCGGCCAGTGGGCGCCGGACGTCGTCAATGTGCCGCACCTGAAGTCGTTCTTTGAAACGGTGCAGAAGCTCAACCTTGAGGGCCGCATCCTCGCGTATCACGACCGCTCGGACGGCGGCCTGTTCGCGGCGGTCTCTGAGATGATGTTCGCCGGCCACGTCGGCGTGACGCTGGAAATCGACGAGCTCTGCATCGAGCGCCGCCGCCGCGGCCGCGAGGAAGACGAGCTGACACCGGAAGACATCGCCCGTGCCGAAAACGGCCGGATGATGGGCGTGCTGTTCAACGAAGAGCTCGGCGCCGTGCTGCAGGTCAAGCGCAGCGACACCGCCGCGGTGATCGCCGCGTTCGCCAACGCCGGCATCCGCAGCGAACTGCACGTGATCGGCACGCTGAACCACGACGACAAGCTCAAGATCAAGAAGCGCAACCGTCTGGTGCTGGAAGAAGGCCGCGTTGCGCTGCACAAGGCGTGGTCGGAAACCAGCTGGCGCATCCAGCGCCTGCGCGACAACCCGGCTTGTGCCGACTCGGAATACGCACAGCTCGACGCCAAGGGCGACAAGGGCCTGTTCGCCAAGCTGTCGTTCGACCCGTCCGACGACATCGCCGCGCCGTTCATCAGCACCGGCGCCAAGCCGCGCGTTGCGGTACTGCGCGAACAGGGCGTCAACGGTCACGTCGAAATGGCCGCCGCGTTCACCCGCGCCGGCTTCGCCGCGACCGACGTGCACATGAGTGACGTGATCGCCGGCCGCGTCTCGCTGGCAGACTTCGCCGGCCTCGCCGCCTGCGGCGGCTTCAGCTACGGCGACGTGCTCGGCGCCGGCGAGGGCTGGGCCAAGTCCATCCTGTTCAACGAACGCGCCCGTGCCGAGTTCGAAGCCTTCTTCAACCGCGCCGACACCTTCGGCCTCGGCGTCTGCAACGGCTGCCAGATGATGGCCAACCTCTCGGGCATCGTTCCGGGCGCGCAGGCGTGGCCGAAGTTCACCCGCAACCAGAGCGAGCAGTTCGAAGCGCGCTTCGTCATGGCCGAACTGACCGACTCGCCGTCGCTGTTCTTCGGCGGCATGGCCGGCACGCAGGTTCCGGTGGTCGTCAGTCACGGCGAGGGCTTTGCCAACTTCAGCCAGCAGGGCAACTTGCAGCAGGCAATCGTTGCGATGCGCTACGTCGACCACGGCGGCAAGGTCACCGAAACCTATCCGCTGAACCCGAACGGCAGCCCGCAAGGCATCGCCGGCGTCACCACCGCCGACGGCCGCTTCTCGATCATGATGCCGCACCCGGAACGCGTGTTCCGCACGGTGCAGAACTCGTGGCACCCGGAGAACTGGGGCGAGGACGGCGCATGGCTGCGGATGTTCCGCAATGCGCGGCGCTGGGTCGGCTGATCCTCGGTCGTCGCGACAAAAAACCGGCCTCTGGGCCGGTTTTTTCTTGCCCGTGCTAGGCTGGACGCTCGCCATTCCCGCCCGGAGACATTCATGGTCGATATCGTCCACCAACTGGAACAGACCCGCTTCGTTGCAACCGACGCCGGCAAGGTCATCGCCGAGATGACCTATTCGCCACTCGGCGACGACCGCTTCATCATCGACCATACCGACGTCGACCAAGCCTACGGCGGCCAGGGTATCGGCTACCAGCTCGTCGACGCCGCCGTCGCCCATGCCCGGGCCAACGGCATGAAGATTTTGCCGCTGTGCCCGTTTGCGGCCAGCGTGTTCAAGAAAAAAGGTGATGAGTACGCCGACGTCCGCTTCTGACCGGCGAACTCATCCCTCCGCCGACACCGGCATCCGCATGCTCACCGCTAGCTGGTTGAAGGCGTTCATCAGCGCCACGGCATAGGTCAGCTCGGCGATTTCCTGCTCGCTGAAATTGGCCTTGAGTGCCTCGAACTCCGAAGCGCACCAAGTCAGCGTCACCATCGCCGACGGCCCCTCTCGATCATGATGCCGCCCCTGGAACGCGTGTTCCACACAACGCAGAACTCGTGGCTCACGGAAAACTGAGGCGAGGATGGCGCATGGTCCGAATATTCCGCAATTCGCGAAAGTGAGTCGGCCGATCAGCCTTCCACGAACAAAAAAACCGGCCAGATGGCCGGTTTTTCAAGTCGCAAATAAGTGCCTGCTTTGCATGATGACAAACTGCAACACATCACCAAGATGTGTTTGCCGATCAAATAGGTATAAATTACGCTAAGGTCGGATCAATAAAAATCCAGCAACCCGAGACAATTTACTTACCGACTCAAAAACTTCAAATAAAAATCAACCATGCCTACCCAAAAACGAAGACGGCAAATCACTAGACCAATAACCAGCATTTTTATGGCAATATCATTATCTGCTTGCGCGGGGCAGATGAGAAACGTCCAAAAAATAAGCACTGACAAAAAGTACACCAGCATTTATATTGAGGTAAATACTGCCGAATCACGCAAACTAAAAATAACAAGAAACAAAGCCGGGACCCCCAGCCAGTTAAATGAAGCAATGAATCAAAGCATCTCCGAATTCAATAGAAGGGTAAAAAAAGAAATCCCCGAAAAACTTGGCAACACCTACAAAAAGCACAACATAAAAGTTGTCGACAAAATCAATAATGCCGACTTGATTTTCAAGTTAAAAACCCCAGAAACTCTGGACGTAATTGTTGCATCCCGGACGATAATTTAAGCCCCCGAAGCTGGCAGCTCTATCTGGCTCGCTCGGCTTTGGCTACGCTGATCACCTCGCTTTCCGAGTCCAACCGATGATCGTCCAGTTGCACCGCCGCGCCCGCACCACACCCGCCATCCGCGCCGAAATCCAGGCCGCACCGGCCAGCATCACCGATACCGAGCTGGCCCGGCGCTACAACGTCAGCTCGCCCACCATCGCCAAGTGGCGTCGGCGAGAGTCCGTGCAGGACCGCTCGCATACCGCACACCGCTTGCAAACGACGCTGACGCCGGCCCAGGAAGCCATCGCCGTCGAACTGCGCAAACTGCTCAAGCTGGGACTGGATGATCTGCTGGTGGTCGTGCGCGAATTCCTCACGCCTGCGGTCTCCCGTTCCGGCCTCGATCGCTGCCTACGCCGCTACGGCGTTGGCAGCTTGCGGACGCTCGAACCGGCCGTACCGTCACCGCGCAGCAAACCGTTCAAGGACTATGCGCCGGGCTTCATTCACGTCGACGTCAAATACCTGCCGCAAATGGCCGACGAGACGACACGGCGTTACCTGTTCGTCGCGATCGACCGTGCCACCCGCTGGGTGTTCGTGCAGATCAAACCCAACAAGACGGCTGCGGCTGCCAAAGCCTTCCTGGCGGCGCTGAGCCAAGCCGTACCGTTCAAGCTGCAGACGCTGTTGACCGACAACGGCAGCGAGTTCACCGACCGGCTGTTCAACAAGCAAAAGCAGGCCAGCGGCGAGCACGAGTTTGATCGACTGTGTACCGCCTTGGGCATCGAGCACCGGCTCACCAAGCCACGGCATCCGCAAACCAACGGCATGGTCGAGCGCTTCAACGGCCGGATTGCCGACGTGCTGGCGACGCACCGCTTCGCGTCGGGTGAAGATCTGGCACAAACGCTGATGCGATACGTTTGGTTGTACAACCAGCACCTGCCGCAATTGGCGCTACAGCACCGAACGCCGATTCAGGCAATGAAGGATTGGGCGCGGAACCGGCCTGATCTATTCCATAAACGCGTGATTAATCGTCCGGGACTGGACACGTAATGTGCCATATAACGTGGTGTGCTACACGAACAGATGTGGCCTTCTCCCTCATGGACTCAGGCTCAAAGAAAGACTTATACAAAGGTCAAGTATTGATTTCGAGCGGAATATATCACTACAAAGAATACGCAGATCAAAAAGCAATTATCAATGGACAAGATGAAAAAGACCTCTCCATTGAGGTTGCAGGCAAATTTTTCGAAGAAACTGCATCTTTCTTTTAGAAAAGCACCAAAAAACCAATCTATTGCAATATTTTCTGAAAGATAAGACAATCAAATTTATTGGCTATAGTTACAACAATCTCGGCAGAGATGCAGTCGCCGCAGGCATTGCGCCGCATTAGTTACACTTGATGATCATCCATCCGGCGTAATGCCACAATGCGGCGACTACACGCCAAGAGAATGGCATCCCTCGGCTAACCGAGCGGTCTAAGCTAGAAATTTCCAGCCTCAAGGTGAGCGAGTCGGAACTCGCTCGGGGTCAGGTCGCCCATTGCCCGCTCAGGCAAACTTCACGCAGACCGGCCGATCGACGGCAATCGCTTCTCCGGCCGGTGTCAGCGCGCCGCTGGCCACATCGCGGGAAAACAGCACCAGCACACCGCCGGCCTGGTTCGCGACCAGCAGCCAGCGGCCGCACGGCGACAGCGCGAAGTTGCGCGGCATCCGGCCGCCGCAAGCCGCGTGGCCGGCCGCTTCGAGCTGGCCGTCGTTGACGCGGAAAACCGCGATGCTGTCGTGGCCGCGGTTCGACGCGTACAGGAAACGGCCATCCGGGCTCAGTTGCAGCTCGGCACCGGTGTTGTCGCCGGCAAAACCGGCCGGCAGCGACGAGACGGTCTGGCGGTGTTCGAGCCCGCCGTCGTGCCACGCGTAAACGAGCACGGTACTGGTCAGTTCGCCGACGACATAGACAAAGCGGTCGGCGGCATCGAAGACCAGATGACGCGGACCGTCGCCCGGTGCGGTGGCGGCCACGCCATGCGGCAGCAGTGTCGTGCCGTCGATGCGGTAAACGGCAATCTCGTCCCGGCCCAGATCGCAGACCAGTGCATAGCGGCCATCGGGGCTGGGGGTTATGCTGTGCAGGTGCGGCGCATCTTGGCGTTCGGCGTTGACGCCGCTGGCACCGTGATGGCGAACCTCGAAGGCGAGCGGCTGTACCAATCCGTCGTGGTCCAGCGGCAACAGTGCCGCGTTGTGGCCAAAGTAGTTGGCCACCAGCAGCGCGCCGCCCGCCGGCCCCCCTCCCGATCCGGCCCGCGACAGGTAGCATGGCGAATCACCGCCGCTGCCGACGCGGTTCAGCAGCGCCAAGCGCCCCTGCGGGTCGACCGCCAGCGTGCACACCTCGCCCTCGGACGTTTCGCTGACCGCGTACAGCTTGTCGCCGCCCGGGAGCAGATACGACGCGTTGGCGACGCCGGACAGCGACTGCAACGGTGCCAGTACGCCCGCTTCGGCATCGAAATCAAAGGCATGGATCGTCGCTTGCTCGGCATCGCCGTAGCAGCCGACGTAAACGCGGCTCAAACCGGTCATGGGCTTCTCGTCTGGGGGCAAAACGCCATCTTACGGAATGCCCGTGGCGCTGCGGCCGCCTTCGCCCACGACGTCGCCGATCCGCCACGCATCCGCACGGGACGGGAATCGGTCGCAAGCCGCCGCCGCTGTGGGACAATGGCCGTTGTACAAAGGAAAACCGCATGTCCGTCAGCCTCAAATCCGAAGCCCAGATCGCCAAGATGCGCGTCGCCGGCCAGCTCGCCGCCGAAGTGCTGGAGATGATCCGCGAGTACGTCGTTCCCGGCGTCTCGACCGAGGAGCTCGACCGGCGCTGCTTCGAGCACATCACCAAAAAGCAGAAGGCCACGCCGGCCAACGTCGGCTATCACGGTTTTCCCAAGACGCTGTGCACGTCGATCAACGGCGTCGTCTGCCACGGCATTCCGAGCCCGCGCGACATCCTCAAGGACGGCGACATCATCAACATCGACGTCACCGTGATCAAGGACGGCTGGCACGGCGACACCAGCCGGATGTATTTCTCCGGCACGCCGAGCCCGGCGGCGAAACGGCTCGCCGAGGTGACCTTCGACGCGATGATGGCCGGCATCCACGCCGTCCGTCCCGGCGCCCGCCTCGGCGACGTCGGCCACGCGATCCAGACGCTGGCCGAAGCCGCCGGCTACTCGGTGGTGCGCGAATACTGCGGCCACGGCATCGGCAAGGTCTATCACGAAGACCCGCAGGTGCTGCACTACGGCCGCCCGAACTCCGGCCTGTTGCTGAAGAAGGGCATGACCTTCACCGTCGAGCCGATGATCAACGCCGGCGGCGCCGGCGTGCAGCAGCTGCAGGACGGCTGGACCGTCGTCACCCGCGACGGCTCGTTGTCGGCGCAGTGGGAGCACATGATCGCGGTGACCGACGACGGCTTTGAAATCCTCACGCCATGGCCGAACAGCTGACGCACACCATCGCCCTCGCCACTGCGGAAGACGTATACGAAGCACAGCGCTTCTACGATGCCTGCGGCTACGGTGGCGATGCGATTGCAGCAGCGGATCGCGTTTTGCTGGCTAGAAATGGCGCCGGAATCGTCGGCGTCGTCCGGCTGTCACCGCTGGACGACGATTGGTGCTTGCGGGGTATGCAGATCCATCCTGCGCAGCAGCGCAGCGGTCTCGGTACTGCAATGCTGCACACCCTTGTGACGATGATGGACAGGCCGTGTTATTGCCTGCCTTACGCTCATCTCGAAGGCTTCTACGGCCAGATCGGCTTTACCCGCATCGCAGCGGATACCATGCCCACCACGCTGGCCGAACGCTACGCCGGCTATCTGGTGCGCGGTTTGAACATCGTCGGTATGCTGCGGCGTGGCAGTAACCCGATCTGAAGGACACATCCATGAAGAAAATCGGCAACACCCTGGTGCCGCGCAATCCGTTCGCGGCCGCGGCCAGCCGGCGCAAGGCCGGTGCGCACGAGAAGACCGAGAAGGTCAGGCGGCGCGATGCAAAACAGGCACTGCGGCAAGCGATGCAGGCAATGAAAAAGGGCGGGGATGTTTTCCCGCCCTTCTCTTTTGCCTGAAGCACTGAGAGATTACTTGCGCTGGACGATGGCGCTGCCGCCACCGTGCCGCCTGGGCTCGCTGACCGCGGTGACACTGCCGTCATCGTTGAAGCGGATCGCGTTGGCGGCGCCGATCTGGTCGCTGTCTTCCCAGACGTGGCCGTAGGCTTCGAGCGCCTTGGCCTCGTCGCTACCGATGAAGTTGAGCAGCGATTCAACCTGCACCTTGTCGCGGTTGCGTTGCGACATCCGCGGCGCGGCCAGCGCGTCGGCGAGTGGCAGGCCGAGGTCGACGTGGTTGAAGATCGTCTGCAGCACCGTGGTGATGATGGTCGAGCCGCCGGGCGAGCCGAGCGTGAACGCCGGCTTGCCGTCCTTGAACACGATGGTCGGGCTCATGCTCGAACGCGGCCGCTTGCCGGCTTCGGCCACGTTGGGATGCGGACCGCTGAAGTCGAAGTCAGTCATCTCGTTGTTGAGCAGGAAGCCGTAGCCCGGCACGACGATGCCGCTGCCGCCCCAGTCCTCGATTGTGAACGTGTAGGCGACGACGTTGCCGTCCTTGTCGCTGACGGTCAGGTGCGTCGTGTGCGCCGGCTCCGGTGCGCGTTTCGGTGCCGGCCGCAGCGGTACCGACGGGTCCTGCTGGAAGGCGAACGGATCGCCCTGCGCCATCTTGCCGTGATCGCGCTTCGGGTCGATCAGCCTGGCGCGCTCGCGGGCGAAGTCCTTAGCGATCAGCCCGGCGACGGGCACGTCGACATACTCGCCGTCGGCGACATAGGCATTGCGGTCGGCAAACGCCAGCCGGCTGGCCTCCAGATACAGGTGCTGCGCCTGCGCGCGCGTCATCCGCGAGAAGTCGAAGGTTTCAAGGATGTTCAGCGCCTCGGCGACTGCAATCCCGCCCGACGACGGCGGCGGCATGCCGTAGACCTCGTAGCCGCGGTAGGTCGAGACGATGGGCTGGCGGAAACGCGCCTCGTAATCCTTGAGGTCGGCCAGCGTCATCGCACCGGCCATCACCTTGGTGCCGGCGGTGACCGGCGGCAGGTTGACCGCATCGACGACGGCCTGGGCGATCGGGCCTTCATAGAAGGCGTTGACGCCGCCCTTGGCGATCGCGCGGTAGGTTTTCGCCATGTCCGGGTTGCGGAACGGCGTGCCGACCGGCAGCGCCTTGCCGTCCTTCAGGTAGAGCTTGCTGGTCGAGCTGAAGCGGGAGAACTTGGCCTCGTTGAGCTTGCTGATCCGGTTGAAGTTCGGTTCGACCTTGAAGCCCTGCTCGGCGATGCGGATCGCCGGCTTGAGCACCTGGGCAAAGCTCATCGTGCCGTAGCGGCGCAAGGCTTCGTCCCAGCCGCGCACGGTGCCCGGCACGCCGACGGCGATGCCGTTGGGCACCGCGTCGTCCCACGCCATCGCCTTGCCGTCCTTCTGGAACACCATCGGGCTGAACGAGCGCGGCGCCGACTCGCGGTGGTCGACCGTGATCACCCGCTTGTCCCTGGCCGAGTAGATCATCATGAAGCCGCCGCCGCCGATGCCGCAGCTGAACGGATCGGTGACGCCGAGCGCCGCGGCCGCGGCCACCGCGGCATCGACGGCATTGCCACCGGCGTTGAGGATGTCCATCGCCGCCTTGCTCGCCGGATCGGAAATCGTCGCCACTGCGCCGCCGTGGCCGGTGGCCACCGGCTGTTTCGCGATCGCGGCGAACGATGCCATCATCAGGATACTGACCAGCCATGCCCTGTGCTTCATGTTGCCCCCGGAATTGAAAGCCGAGCTTTCATGCTAGCAGCAGGCTGACAGGCAGTTTGATAAGCGCTTACCCGTATGACGCGTGACGCCCGACACGCCCCGCCGGCCGGTGATCTGCTATGGTAGCGGCCATCCAACCTTGTCCGGAACCGTCCATGCGCCTGATCGCCGCCCTGCTCCTCTCGCTGACGCTGATGGCCTGCTCCAAGGTCAGCAGCGAGAACTACCAGAAGCTCCAGACCGGAATGACGCGCGAGGATGTCGTTACCCTCCTCGGCGAACCCGACGCCACCGATGGCGGCAGCGTGTTTGGCATCAGCGGCGAAAGCGCAACCTGGAAGAGCCGCGGCACGACGATCACCATCCAGTTCATCAACGGCAAGGTGATGACCAAGAATATGGAAAAGACGTAACTACGCGGCTTTGCGGCCGTTCATTTGTAGAAGCTTCTACAATAG
Organism: Jeongeupia sp. USM3; assembly: GCF_001808185.1. Taxonomy (NCBI): domain Bacteria; kingdom Pseudomonadati; phylum Pseudomonadota; class Betaproteobacteria; order Neisseriales; family Chitinibacteraceae; genus Jeongeupia; species Jeongeupia sp. USM3. Next base: position 1,355,868 of record NZ_CP017668.1, read on the forward strand.
CCAGTTATTCACAGGCTACCGGCACCCCGCCATCTGCCTGCGCAGATCGCTGATATAGCGCTGCGCCTCGATCAGGTCGGCAGCCAGAAACCGGGCGGCTTCGGTGGCGCCGGGGTAATCGCCGATGCCGTAGCGGTACACCGGCGGCTCGGGGTCGCGGCCGAGGCACGAGACGGCGACGGGCACGCGCACCGGTGCCGGCGTCGACGCGCAGCCGGTTAGTAGCAGGACCAGCAGCAGCGCCCTCATAGCCGGCCCCAGCTCTGCCGCAGCACGTCGTCGCAGCTCGAGGCATTCAGCGACGCGACCCACGATGCTTTGCGCTTGGCTTGGGCGCGTAGCGTTTCCGCCTCACGCTCGGCCCGCTCACGCCGGGCCGCGGCCTCGGATGCCGCCACGTCGAGCGCAGCGACGCTCGTACGCAGCGCGGCCAGTTCGGTTGCCTGCTGGGCAATGGTCGAGTTCAGGTCGGCCAGCTCGCCGGCGTACGCTGCGGTCAGGCGCCAGCCGTTGAGGACACCACCAAGAGCGATCAGCGCCAGCGCCGCCAATCCACACGCAACTGCGCCGGCCAGCTCACGATATTGCAACGGAATCAGCTCAAGCATGGCGCACCTCGGCTTTCGTCATCGGGCAGACGCCGAACACCTGCAGCGGGCTGATGCGCCCGCCAAGGCCAAGCCCGGGCAGCGGCTCCGTCCGGATCTCGAAATGCAGGTGCTGGTCGGCGCCGACCATGCCCGCAGCGTTCCCGGTGCAGCCGGTCGTTCCAACGCGCTGGCCGAGCGTCACCGCTTGGCCTTGCTTCACGTCGATGCGCGACAGATGCGCGTAGGCCGCATACAGGCCAAGGCCGGCGAGCTCGATCACTACCATCCCGCCGAAATCGCCGCGGTCACCGGCGAACACGACCTTGCCGGCGGCGACCGCGTAGCACGGCGTGCCGGCCGGCGCGAAAAAGTCCCAGCCCTGGTGCGCCCGTGTGCCGCCGTTGCGCACCATGCCGAAGGTATTGCCGACCGAACCTCGGCGGATGACATTGCTATCCAGCGGCCATTCGATCGGCGTGTTCTTGTAGATCATGGTGACACCTCCTTGCGCCGCTCGTGTCCGTCCCACGGCCCAGCGGCAATGCGGAACAGCTCGGCGACGTTGCCGCGCACGCCAAACACGGCGAAGCACAGCACGGCGTTGATTACGACCTCGGACGGGTCAACCGGTGCGTGATACAAGCCCAGCAACGTGCGCAGCGCGACCGTGCCGGTGGCGACGATCAGCACGTAGGCCAGCATCGAGATCAGCACCCGATGCCTGGCGCCGTCGCGACGGTAAGTGATCAGCCGCAGGCACGCGGCCGCGCAGATCAGTGCATTGATGGTCAGCAGGATCATTTCGCACCTCCCCGGCCGATCAGGCTGTTCAGCAGGTTGCCGTCGGCCAGCTTCATCAGGCCGCGCAGCAGGATCAGCGACACCGTGGCTGCGATGACGGCACCGACCGGGTTGCTTGGCTCGACAGCGCCAAGCGACACCTTGGCGACGGCCTTGGCTGCCGTCTCGGCGCCGATCATGCCGAGCACCCAGCTCAGCACGCCCTGCCAGACCTTCTCACGCACGGTCATTTCCGCGCGCAGCGTGGCGAATACCATCGCGCCGACGAAGGCACCAAGCACGATGCCGGCCTGTTCACCCGACAGCGCCGTGACGCTCAGAACGCCGGCGTAAACCGCCCAAGCGCCAGCGCCGCTTGCAACTGGTTCAGTCATGCTCTCCCCCCTGTGTATCCCTTGAACGGGTTGATGTGCGTGACCAACATCGCACGCGGCGCCGTGTTCGGCTGCTCGATCTTCTGCTTCAGCTTCCAGCCGAGATACACGCGCGTGCCCCGCTGCCTCGAGCGCCACCACGGCCACATCGCATAGAACATCCAGCCACCGTTGCAGGTCGCCCAGCACCAACCAGCCGAAAGCGGCGTGTCGCTCACCGCGGGATTGCCACGCCAGCGCACCGGACCAACAGCATCGAGTCCGCAGACGCAGTAACTGAAGCCGTAACCACGGTTGCGCCACAGCCAGGCGACGCGCCGACAGTAGCGGCGCCAGCGCATTCCGTTGTCCGGCCAACGCGCCCAGTGGCCGGCATCGCCGTCGATGGGGTTGTCGTGCGTCAGCCAGGGCCAGCACCAGTGCGGCGAGATGCCGGCCGGCGACGTGATCAGGACGATCAGCGGTGCCAGCGGGAACGCCAGCAGGCCGACGAGGAAATCGATCGGCGCAAGATAGAACCAGCGCATGCGCGGGCCTCCATGAAATGAAAAAGCCCCGCTCTGTGGCGGGACTTGTGGTTGATGTCGGTCGGCTATACCGGCCAGCCCGGGGTGAATACCTCAAGCTGGCCGCGGGTCATCGTCGCGATCTCGACCTCCATCGTCAGCCGGCGCTGGTAGATCTCGGCCCCGCGCGTGACGCACACGGCCCACAGCGCTTGCAACTGGGCCAGCGTCGTCGGCACGGCTGCGCGATCCGCATCCACCCAGACGTCGCCGGGCACAATGCCGGCGAGCAGCGCGTCGCGGATGTCCTGCAGGGCTTCCGGCGTGGTGCGCCAGCGGTGGCTGGCGTGGTCGAGGCCGGCTGCGCGCTCGGTGCTTTCCCAGGCGGGCAGCGTGGACAGTGCGGCGACGCGTATGTCATCAAGCGACGGAGGTGGCGGATCAATGGCAATCGGCTGACCACTAGCGTCGGCAACGATGTGCTTGCCCGTAGCCTGCGCTGAAAGCAGCGCGGTATGCGTCTCGACGCTGATCTCTACGGCATCTGCCGGAATCGCGTCACCGTGAATGGCGGCATCGTAGAAGCCGCTGGTTGATTTTGCGTAAAAAAACATGGAACCCCCATTCACCAGCCGATTGCAATCCAGAAGGTTCCGAATGAACCAACGGATTGATTTGTAAACGCATTGAATTGCGATTGCGACGCAAAACCACCCATGTATATCGGCGGGCTTGAAGTCACTTGCGACGCCTGAACCCAGGTCATCGTCATGCTGAATCCAGCATGAGGAAATTGAATGGGCATCGTGATTGGCGTCGCCGTTGCGCCACCCAATATGGTTGCAATACCCCACTGCAGGATCAGGCCGCTTGGCAGCTTCTGATAACCACTGGTTGCAATCGACGACTGGAATTGCCCCAGGTTTACGGCGTGCCCACTTTGTGTTGCTGCAGGAACACTTACCGATCCGTTGAAGGTAGCGCCGGAAAGCTGCGCAAATTTAGCAACCAGCGCCAGCAACAACTGATTATTTATTCCCTCAGTCGGGGTCAAGCCTGCGGCGGCAATCACCGCAAGAATTTCGTCGGTGATTGCATTTGCATGCGCCGCAGGATCAAGGCTAGCCACTTCGCCAGTCAGCGGACTGCCGTCAGTAAACTTGCCGTTCTTGAGGCCTACACCAGGTACGGATTTCGGGTAATCCATCAGACACCACCATAAGAAAAGAAAACCCGCGTATGCGCGGGCTTGAGTTTGTTGATCGTGCATTCGAGCTGGGCATCACCCCAGCTTTGATATCGATCGCCGAATGGCGCACCGCTCTTGCGCGGCAGCACCTGCGATGCAGGCAGGTTGAGCTGCCAGACGAATTGCCACCCCCAACCGCCGTAGCGCCCTCCCATCCGGGCTCGACCATAGCGGCGTGCGTGAAATTCAGTGATCGTGGCATTCGGGTAACCCAACTGTGCCGCGATGCCGATGAAGTAGCCGCGGGATTGCCCCCCGGTCATCGTGTATTTCGCAGCGGCCGCAAGGCGACGCGCCTCCAGCGATGGCGCACCAACCGAGCATTCATCCGGCAGGCCAAGCACGCGCTCCCAATCCGGCATCAGCTCGTTCGCCGTCCCGGGATCGCACTCGCCCAGCAGGGCGGACAGCCGGTTACAGAATCGGACAACCTCTTCGGCCCACGCCTGGCAATACAGCTGCGGCAGGCTGCCATCGCTGCGCCACGCCGGCCCGGGTGGGAATAGCGCATCAATCGCATCTGCCGCTTGACCCGCGGACATCAGCTCAGCCATGTAATGCCCCCCATCGTTGCCAACTCGAGCGGCCCGCAATCAACACTTGCAGCCGGGGAAACAAGATCGTGCGATTCCTCCCCCGTCGCCAGTGAAATGGCCTCGACCAGATTAGAGCGCTCGAGCCGCGCTCCGGGCACCGGCACGCGCCGGAAGAAAGATGCCAGCGAAGCGCTCACTGCAGCCCGGTTCGCGATCGAATCCGGCCGGAGGCGAATCGACAACGGCACGATGCTCGCAACCGGTGCAATGGCCTTCACTTCGGCAGTAACCGGCCGGACCATATCCAGATACGATTGAATCAGCGCCAAGGCCGCGGCGTCGGGAATAGGATTGGCGTCACCATCACGCAACACCAGCACGCCAACGGCACCCAGCCCCATATACCCAGCTAATGGCCAGGCTCGGGTCACACCGGCGACCTCGAGCGCCCAACGACGGTAGTCGTCGATATTTCCGCCGTGCGGCGGCCGGCGCTGGCGATCCAGAATCCGCGCGCGCCAATCGGGCAACGCTTCGACGTCTGCGCCACCACCGAAGCCGGCGACACTACTCACCGAGGCCAAACCTGCCACCGGCGAGACCGGCGTCAACGCAACCGGGCCCGCGGCGTTTCCGGCTGCGCCAAGCTCAACAGCTTGCACAACAGCTTCGACACCGACAGCTCCGATCACCACATCCGCCCTAGTGAAATACTGCACGCCATCAGCGCGCTGCAGCACGGTCGCCGCCCGCACAATGGCGCCGGGCTGACCCAGCAGCCAGGCCGTACCATAAGCCGCTGCCGCATCCTTGCGCGGCACACCCCAGCGGTTGGCGTGGCGGACCAGCTCGGATTCATCCGCGGTATCGGCGAACAACTGATCGGCGACCCATGAGACAAGTCCGTAGAGTTCGTGAAACAAGCCCGCCTGCACACGGGCGGATACTTCCGCATCAGCCCGCCGCAACGGGTCACCATCGAGGCGGGACACTACGTCGTTACGCGTGCGCTCGATCAGTACCGGCAAATCAGGACGCCCAAACGGCATGAGTCAGCACCTCCCAAAGTTGATCAATCCGGATCTGCAGCGACCCGGAAGGGCGGTGCACGACGACATTCAGCTGCAGACCATCCAGCCCAAGCCGGCGCGCCGAAACGTCGACGCCCCGGGCAACACCATCGTCGACCAGCCAAGCCAACGCCTCGCGTGCATAATCTTCGGCCCGCAAGGGAATATCGGAAGTCAGTTTTTCCCGTCCAAGTAGCCACAGACGTGAACCAATACGATCGTTCGGCACCGGCGGCGCAATGTCGCCCCAGAAGCCGCGGCGATCCACAGCGGCCGGCAAATCCGACGGCTCGGCCAGCCGCCAGGTAAACAGACTGATGACCACGGCCCGCACCAGCGGATCGGCCGCCGGCCCGTTCGGATCAACGGCAAGGCCATCGACGAGAATCGGTAGCGTACTCATGCCATCACCTGGCTCGGTTTGGCGGTCGGCCCGCCACTGACGTTGCGTTCGTTGTGGTCGTGGCCGTCGAATACCTGCCGCATTCCGGCCACGGTCCGACCGTTCGAGCCGGCGTTATCGACGATGTCGCCGCCAGCCTTGAACAGCGCCGACGTCTCGACCAGCGGCGCATTCATCACCACCTTCTGGGCGTTGATCTGCACCAGCTCGCTGGCGTTGATCCGCAACTCCCGGGTGCTGACCTCGACCAGCCGGCCACGCTTGAGCCAGATCGTGTCGCCCTCGTCGGTGTAGATACAGACCTCGCCCGCCTTGAGCCCCTTGATCCGGTAACGCCGATCCGCCGCGACCAGCACCACACCATGACCACGATCACCACCGAGAAAGGCCGCAACCGCTTCTGCGCCCGGCAGCGGGCAGCTGGTCGACCCGTACGCCTCGAGGTGCTCGAGCTCGGCGACCTCGCCGTCGAGCAAGCGCACCTGCAGCACCTGCCCCTTGCCGCCAGCGCGCGCCAGCACCACGGCACCGCGCGCCAGCAGATTGGCGATGGCCCGTTGCGCCGGCGCCAGCATTTTTGTAACCAGTCGCTGCATCATTTCTCCGGTTTGAATGTGACTTTCTGCGGCTTGGCATTCGCCGTTGCCGTCGGCATCGGAAACTCGACCAGCGTCGCCCCCTTGGGCACGCCATCGGTTTTGCCGTCTTTTTTTCGCGCCTTGTCCAGATCGGGCGGCTCGGGCCGATAACCATCGGGAAGGCCAACCCGCAACCGGCACAGCAAGCCCTCGTCCGACAGCGAATACTCGGCTTCGACGATCAGCAGTTCGGCGTTGAAGCCGATCAGCGGGTCGACCACCTTCACCAGCAGATTCGGCCGCCACAGCGCACCATCCTGCTGACGCCAGCCGACGACGGTGTATTCGGCTTCCATCGACTTGGCGGCACGTACATCCCGCTCGAACCGCGCCCGTTCGCTGCACGTTGCGGCGGTTGCGTCACCGGACTGGGTCAGCATCAGCACCCGGCGGCGGCCCATGCCGGTATCGCGCGCGTCGGCACGGATCTCGCTAGCAGCACCGCCGAACACCTCGTCATCGGCAACGCGCTGCCCCTTGACGACGTACTCGCTGAAGCGGTCCTTGGCATCCTGCTGGGCGCCGCCGCGCCAGATGTTGACGCCCAGTTCGAGCCGGTCGCTCGCCCGGCCCACGCCGATCTTGAGCAGCTCGAGCTCGCCACGGCCGTTGTCCGATGCGAACAGCTGCCACGGTCGTAACAGGCGGTCGATCGCCTCGTAGACCGTTTCGCCCTGCTCGATCGCGAACGTCGACACCCGGATCGCGCCCTTGCCGGACAGATCACGCACCGCGACGCCATAGGGCTGCGCCAGTGCTTGCGCGATGACCAGTACCGACTGCCCCGCCCAACGACCGGGCCGATTGATTGCAGAGCAGTCGACCAAGTCGCAGGTCCGGCTCCGGCCTTTCACTCCGGCGTCGATCTGCTTGTCGTCGTATTCGACCGGCGTCGCATCAACCCACCCCGACAGGACGAGGTCATCGCCAATGAAGACTTGGCACCAGTCGCCCACCCTGACCTTCTGGCGCACCTTTGCCAGCTCGGTAGCCGGCCAACGCGCGATGACGCCAAGCTCGAAATCCCGCGCCTGTCGCTCGACGCCCGCCGTAATCCGCACCGACGTCCAGCCGTGATACGGCACGCCGCCAACATAGAGCCGGACGCGATTGCGCGCCTCCTGATTCGGATCGTTCATCGTGACAGCACCTTGAGCAGCACCGGCGGCACCCGCAGCGGATTGACGACGCGATTGCGGTCGACGATTTCGCCAGCCCGAGCCGCGTCCCGATACAGGCGATGGGCGATCACCAGCGACGGCTGGCAGGCTTGCGCGCGGTATTCCCCCAGCGGAATGCCATTGCGCGCCCGCTCACCCAGATCCTTGACGGCGGCAATCCGCAACTGGACCACTGGCCGATAACGCTGGCCATCGACCCGCCCGGCAAGATCGTCCAGCGCGTCAGCCACCGCATTGCTTGCTGCCTCGGCGTCGTCGCTGATCGGCCAGGGCAGCACCGCGGCCAGCCGTACGGCCTCGACCGTCACGGCGACGTCGAGCAGCGCAGTCACGGCCGCAACATTGACGGCCGTTCTGTCTTCGACCTCGCTACCAGTCACAGCGGCCGGCAGCAACGGCTCAGGGCGTGCGGCAATCAACGACACCGGCGTCACGCTGACCGGGTCGGACCGAACCGGCGCCGACTGCATCACCCCATCGCCGGATGACTCCCCGGCACGCAAGGGCATGGCCAAGGTGCGGACCTGCCCGACCAGCCCGAACACCCGGCCCGCCAGCTCGGACGGCAGCAGCCGCTGCCAATCTCCCTTGAGCACGGCGATTCCGGCACTGACCGCCGACTGCACCTGACCGAATGCCGTCGACACCCGGTCAAGACCGCCAAACAACGCGCTGCCGACTTGGTCGTAAGACCAGTCGGGCAGTCCCTGCATATTGAAAACCCGCCCGAAGGCATCGGTCTCGGCCAACTCCCCCCGATCGGCCGCGTTCAGACTGGCCAGCTGCGTATCCGCCGCAGCCGACGGATATTTCCGCTCGCCCACTTCATGCAGGCCGATGCTGACGGCGACGTAACGCCCCTCACCGCGCTCGACGCGATAGCGATACTCCTCGACCTGCACCTGCAACGTGCCGTGCAACGGGTGGATCAGCTCACCCGGCCCGGCCGTTTCCAGCGCGGTCAGCAGCTTGTCGAGCTGCACCATGAAATCGGCGCCATGCAGAAACGCCTCGATAGCAAAGCCGCGAGCGCGCCGTCCCAAGTCTTCGGCCAGCGGTTCGTCACGCTGCGGAAACTCGTGTATTTGCACGCGCCGCCCGCCCTCGCCCTCGAGCGAGTCGACCTCGAAGCCAACGCCTCGAAAACTGGCCGGCCTGAGTTTTTCCGTCCAGGACGCCATACTCACCCCCCCAACACCATGCTGCTGTACCCGACGTCGGGATTGATCGCCACGCCACCCCGCGACTGCGGCGCACTGACCCGCGTACCCGGCGGCGTATTCGAGAACCGGACATCCACCTGGCCGCTGACCTGCGCCTTGCCGGCCTGCAGTAGCGGACTACCCCGTCCCGGCGCCGACTGCACCAGATTCGGAGCCGACCCTTTGTCGTCGGCGGGCCTGGTCGCATCGTCGAACCCGACCTTGAAACCTTCGCCGAACTGGCCGAGCCAGCCCTTGACCGTGTCGAACACACCCTTGATGCGGTCGACCCACGCGCCGAGCTTGCCGAACGACCAGTCCAGAAACGCCTGCAGCGCCTGCTGCGGCGAATCCCAGATCCGGACGAAGACATCGACCAAGCCAGCCAGCGCCGCCAAGGCCATGGGGCCGAGAGCCGCGAGTGCCGCGCCAAGCCACTTGGCCAGCGCGCCGAACGCACCGGTGACGGCCGCCCATACCTGCGGGCCGAACTTGGCGAACAGTCCGACCAGATAGCCGATGGCATAGCCGGCCAGCCGCCAGAGATTCGGAAAGAAATCGGCGAAGAAGGCCGAGACCTTGTCCCAATGCCGCCAGAGCAGATAGGCCGCACCGGCCAGCAAGACCACGGCGGCGACCACAGCCAGCAGCACCGGGTTGGCCGCGGCGAAGATCATCATCGCCATGGCCGCCGTGCGCAGCATGTTCAGGATGGGCAGCAGGCTCAGCAACGTTTTGCCGAGGCTGAAGGCCGCACCCGCAAACGAAACCAGCGAAGCCGCCACACCCAGCACCGCCGCCACGAACGGCGCGGCGAACAAGGCCATCACGATCAGCAAGGCATTCTTGAGCCCACCCACCGCGCGGATTGCGTCACCGATCGCGGTAAAGAACGAGCGGAATCCGGCAATCACGTCGTCCAGCGAGATGCCGGAAAACAGATCGCCGACGGCATGCGCCAGGTCGATCATGCCGTCGCTGATTTTCTTGGCCCAGCGGTCGAGCGTGCCGTCGGCCTGCAGCCGATTCATGGTCGCGAGCACGCCTTTGAGCTTGCCCTTGAGAAAATCGAACACGCCAGCCTTGCCGATCTGCAGCATGAATCGGCTATACGAATCCTTGAGATTGGAAACCGTGCCATCCCAGGCATCCGAGAGCCTGTCCATCGCGCCCTGATACCGCCGGTTCCAGATCCCGGTCACCACCGCCTGGATCTGCGCCGCGCTATTCGCCTTGGCCACCGCGTATATATCCTTACCGTTCTCGACCCACTTGTAATAAATTTTGTCCCCGACCTTACTGGTGCGCACACCCATCTCTTTGAGGCGCTCGTTTTCGCCGGTCAGCGCATCGGCCAGCGCCTCGACCGCCTGGCCGAGCGGCTTGCCCATTGCGGCCGCGGCATCGCCCGCCGCCTTGAGGGCACCGGACTGCGGATCGATCCCGTAGCTCTTGAGCCGTACGAAGGCATCCGTCACCTCGTCCAGCTCGTAAGGTGTTTTGGTCGCAAAGTCACTGACCCACTCCATCGACTGCTTCGCCTTCTCTGCCGAACCCTCGATGGTTTCGAGTATCGCCGTGAACTTCTCGAACTTGGCACTGGTGCCGATGACCGCAGCACCCAGCGCGGCGACGCTGCCGACGCCCGCCGCGCCGGCCAACGCAGCCAATGGCGCCAGCGCCGTGCGGGTGGCTTCGCCCAAGCCGCCGACACTGCCGACCACGCCGCTGACCGCCTTCATCTGGCCGCCAACGGCACGGTTGATTTTCTTGAATGTCGGCGTGAGCTTGTCCACGACCGTGATCAGCGCCTTCAGCTCGAATTTATCCGCCATCGTTCACCTCGGCGGCGATCCTGATCGCCTGTGTTTCGTACAAAAGAAAATCCGGCAGCACCCAGTTCAGGGCAGCTGCCGGATCAACCTTCCAGAAATAGGCGGCGTTGAAGTAGCGCTCGATCAGCTCGTCGGTGCCGCCTCCGCCAAGTCCTGCCCGAAAAAACCGACCACCGCCGTCATGACGGACTGCCAGTCCGCCGGCGACAGCGCGTCGATCGCCGACATCGGCACGCCCGCCAGCCGCACGGCGAACTGAGCGATCACCGCCGATTCGAACAGCACGCGGCCGTCGCCGATTGCATAGGGCAAGCCCACCTCACGGATGTCCTTGCCGGTCGGCGCACGCAGGACCAGCTCGTTCACTTCCTCGCCATGCGCACGTACCGGCGCACTCAGTTTCACAGTGATGTTCATTGCCAGATCCCTTCCTTGCCTTCGAATTGCAACTCGACCGTGCCGTCTTCGGCACTGTAGGCCGAGCCTTCGGTCAGCCAGGCGTTGCGCAGCACGTAGACCCTGCCGTTGGCAAACTCGGCCGTCACGGTCATGTCGTCATTGCTGGTCAGATCGCCGATCGGGAAGTCCTTGCCCACGAAGGCCGACACCTTCACATACGGTGCCGTGGTCGACTCCTTGTAACCGACCACGCGCTGATTCAGTGCCACCAGCGATTCGCGGCTGATCGTGGAGATCGGCGCCTCGACGCCGCCCTGCACGTCGAGCTGCGCGCCGCCGACCTTGATGTAGCACGTACCCGCCAAGCGGTTTTTGGTACCCATGAGACCCCCTTAGCTGCGGAACTGGTTGCGAACCGCGACGATGCGCAGCTGGTTGACGTAGTTCGGCGGGAACAGGATGTTCACGCGGTTCGGATTGCTGGCGTCGATCTCGACGACCAGGTTCTCGGCAAAGCCCGCCGAGTCCTCGACAACCCCCATCTCCTCGAGGAAGGCATAGCGTGCGATCAGCTCGGCACGGATCATGGACGGCGTAACGATGGCTTGGCCCGGGCCGAAGCGCGTGCCGTCTTTCGCCAGCTTGTGGCGGCCGTATTTCTGGGTGACCGTGTAACGCAGGTCGCGCAGCACGTAGGAACTGGTGTAGAGCGTTTCGACGTCGCGATACGACGGATCGGGCTGCCCCCAGGCGTTGACGCGGTAACTGGTGACGCTGCGCTCGACCATCACCGTGCCGTCGCTACCGGTCATGCTGGTCGCAATTCCCGCAGACAGCAGCGACTGGCGCTCCTGCATGATGAAGCGCTGCCCCCGCGGCGCGCCGACGGTACCCAGCAGCGGCAGCGTCTGCGTCGGCCGCGCCGGATCGATGAACAGCGAGCTGGTGCAAGCCCCGCCGTATGCCGCCGCGTACTCCCAGGCCGGCGACTGCACCTGCGTTTCCATGCCGGCCACCGTCAGGTGCTGATCATTGCGCGTGCCGCCGGCAGTCACCAGCGCGCCCAGCGTGCCGCGCTGCGCAGCCCACACGTGGCCGTACAGCATCTGCGCGTAGCTCCAGCGCCCGGTCTGGTCGTTCATCAGCAGCTTGAACGCATCGGTCGTCGCGGCGTCCGACCACGCCAGGACGATCGCGTCAAACAGCTCATCGCCCATCGCCGCGATGGTCGGCGACAGATCGGGCGACCCCGCGCCAGCCGCACCGGCGGCCAGCGCAACGGTCAGGCCGCCCGGCGTACGCTCGCCGGATTCGGCGCCGCGCAGATTCAGCGTGCAGACGATGTCGCTACCGGTAAGCCCCTTGTGGCGGGCCGTCCAGGTCACCGCTCCCGCCGTGGCCGACGCGGTGACCGGCAGGTCGGCCGACGCATTGATGGCGGCGGCCAGCGCCGTTGCCGCCGCCGCGGCGGCGTCGCTCTTGGCGACCCCGGCCTGCACACGCTGGCCGGCGAGGTAGACAGTCAACACGCCGGCCTCGGTTGCCACCCCCGTGATCGTGATCGTTCCGGTTGCGGCGGCACCGCCGGCCGGCTCGGCCACGGCCAACGTCCAGATTTCGGCGCCCGCGTTGTTGCGCCGCACCCGGTCCACCATGCGGGCCAGCATCGAGCCGCGGCCGAAGTAGCCGACAGCCTGATCGCCCGTCGCGGTCAGCGTCAGCTGATTATTGGCGATCGGCGCGCCGGTCAAGGCGTGACCCAGCACGAGGATACGGCTGGAGTTTTCGAAATAGCCGGCCGCGCTGTTGTCCATCTCCGCGTAGAACAGCGGCACCAGCTGATTGGACGGAATGGTTGCCATGGCGACGCTCATTGCTCACCCCCTGCCTTGGCGACCTTGGCCTGCGATGCGCTGGCGAGCGTGACGTCGCCGTCATTCAGCCGGCGCAGCCAGTACTGGGTCTGCTCGACCTCGCGCCCTTCGGCGGCGAGAAAGCCGCCACGCTCCGGGTCGGGCACCTGCAACCCCTTTGCGGGAATCACGTGCATTGCTGTCTCCTGAAAAGACAAAGCCCCGCTCAGGGCGGGGCTGTTGAAAAATGGGTATTGCCGTCGTCAGGCTATCGGCAACCGCAGGGCATGCTCGATCCGGCCATCGGGGCCGGGATAACCGCCGGGGTAAGCCGGCGTTGCGTTCGGGTCGGCGATCGGGTCGATCACGTCGACATTGACGTGCACGGACTTCAGCTCCGGCAGCTCGGCCAGCTCGGTCGCCTTGAAGGCGTCCTCGTCGATCAGCACCGTTTGCGCCGAGAATTCGAGCATCCAGTAGCACACGTGACGGTCGATGCTTTGCAGCTGTCCACCCTGGTAAACGATGGGCGCGTACACATCCGCATCGGGCGACCACGCCAGCAGCGCGCGGAAGACCTCGCGCTTGATCGCGTCGACTGCATCGGCGACGTACAGATCGGGCTCGTCGCCGGACTTGATCGCCAGCACCACGCCGAAGGATTCGGTCACCGTCTGCCGATAGCCGGTCTGGCTTTCGTTGTCGCCCGGGCTGTCGTCGAGTGGCAGCACATAGGCCGCCGGCAGTTGCAGCTTGCCGGCGTCGTCGACCTCGCGAAATTCGGCGCCGCCGCCGACGCGGCGCGCAAACACCGGGCAGCGGGCACGCAATTGCTTGATGATGGGGCTGGATTTCATTTCGCCCCCAACCCCTTACGAATAGCCTTGTTGATCACGTCGCGAACACGCTCACGCCGGTTGTCGAGCGCGTCAGTCATATGATTCTTGCGGGGTGCAATGCGCCAACCTCTACCCAGATCGGGCTGCGCCTTGTGATCACGCCGTCGCTTTGCACCGCGGCGCACGCCGTAGTACAGCATCGCCGGATAAAAATCCTTCGCACCAGCCGGCATATCGTGAAACACCTTTACGTAACCGCCGCCACTCCCTGTTTTTACCCTGGCCGACCGCTGCATTGCCCCAGTCGCCAACTTGGCATACCCGCCATAGGCCGGCAGCTCCGGACCTTGCGCCAAGGCATAACGACTAATCAGGCGACGCGCTTCCTTGCGAACATCTGATCCAGCCCGACGCAAGACGCCTTTCATGAACTTTTTGTCAAAAACCAGCTTGGACTTGCCGACCCATTTGAGACTGACTTCTCTGCGCGCGATTGTCATTGCGCCCCCCCCAGTTCGGTGACTTCCAGTTCGAGGAAGCGGCTTTCGCCGTTGATGTTGTTGACGCGGCGGACACGGTAGCGCCGGCCGCCGTGGGTGGCTTCATGGTCGGCACTCAGGTCGCCGCGGTAGCGCAACAGAATGCGGTGCGTGACCGCGTTATCGGTTTGCGCACTGCCGTGGTAGATCGCACCGCCGACCGGCTCGACCCGCGCCCACACCGTCATCGGCGGGGCACGATCGTGCTCGATACCCCAGTCGCCTGTCGGTTTGTCGCTGCGCAGCTCGAATGTCACGCGATGGCGCAATTCACCGATGCACGGACGTTTCATGGCGACCTCGTGTAATCGAGGTACGGCCCCAGCAAGGCGCGCACCGCAAACGGCATCTCGGTAACAAGGTTGCCGACGTTCACCGCTTCCCGGTTTTCGTACAGATGACCGACCATCAGCAAGATGGCGGCCTGCAGCGACGCGGTGACCACGAGCGCGTTGGCCGGCGGGCTTGCATCGGCGGCCAGTAATTCCGATGTGGCGTAAAGCGCGCGGCGCGTTTCGTTGGCAACAAACTCGGACGCTGCGGCGAGATAGGCGCTGACCAGATCGTCCTCAAACGTCTCGTCAGGGTCCAGGCGAAGATGCGCTTTGACCCGCGCCATCGGCACGAGCCCGGCCATTACTCGGCACCGCCCTTGTCGCCAGCCTGCTTCTTGCCTGCATCGGGCTTGATGATTTCGACCCAACCCTCGGCCAGGGCGATTTCGCACGCCTCGGCATCCAGCTCGACATCGTCGCCCTTGGTGTAATCGACGATGTTGATGCCGTCATGGGAGAACGGAAACGACTTCAACACCCGCACTTTCTTGGCTTCGGACATAGTCCCTCCAGAATGAAAACGGCCCACCAGAGGCGGGCCGGATCGGTTCAAGTTATCGGTCGGATCAAGCCGAGATCTTGAGCAGCTTGATGGCGTTAGAGTTCATCAGGCCGCCACCGACGCGCTTGGTCGTGTAGAAGCTCACGAACGGCTTATTGGTGTACGGGTCGCGCAGCACCCGCGTGCCACGCACATCGGCGATGGTGTAGCCGCGCTTGAAGTCACCGAAGGCCAACGCCAGCGAACCAGCCGCGACGATCGGCATGTCGTCGTTCTCGACGACGGGCTTGCTGTGCAGCGTGCTCGGCGCGTCGGCGTCGAGACCCGGGCGCCACAGGTAGTTGCCGTCTGCATCCTTGAGTTTGCGCAGCACCGGCAGCGTCAGGCTGTTGAGCATGAATGCGGCGTTCTTGCGATAGCCCTGCTTGAGCGCGTAGATCAGATCGATCAGCGCGTCCGGCGTGATGGTTGCGGCGGCGCCGGAGACGATGAACTGCAGCGTGCCGAGCGGGCGCGTGGCATCGCCGGTCGCCGCGTTGGCATAGGCGAGGAAACCCTTGGGCTTCTTGACGCCATCGCCGGCGGTGAACGCGGCACTTTCCTTGTCGGCGAATTCGAGCGCGACTTCCTCGCCCAGCCAGGCTTCTGCATCGAAGTACATGTCGTCGAGCGACTTCTGCGTGGCCTTGGGGTTGGCGTAGAGCTCGCCGAAGAACGGCGCAACGCTGGCCAGCCGCGGCGTGCCGGTGTCGGGGCGGGCGTCTTCTTCGCCGACCCAACCGCTGGCCGCGCCGCCGAGATTGACGAGGCGCTTGTACTCTTCGTTGCCGACGGTGATGACGTTGCAGACACTGCGCATCGGCACCGCGTCGCGCTCGAGCTGGATGATGTTGCGGTCCAGCTCTTCGGGCACGGCAAAACCGCCGTCAGCGTCGCTGCCGACGCTGAGCGACTTGGCTTCGAGCTCGGCAAAGCCACTGTCGTCGCCCTTGCGCATGAAGCGACCGAAGGCCTGCTTGTGCTCGGCGGCGAGCGCCGCGGCGTCGCCACCGACACCCGGGCGGTTGCCCTTCTTTTCGACGGCTTCGAGACGACCCTTGAGGTCGCCAAGGTCGGTCAGCGCCTTGTCGATATTGCCCAGCTTGACTTCGATGTCGCCGGTGGCGCCGCCCTTTTCGACCGCCTTGAGACGAGCGTCGTTGGTCGACTTGAACTCCTCGAAGGCACGACCGAGGTTTTCGACGATTTCTTTGATTTCCGGTGCGGACATGATTAACTCCGAATGGATTTGATGAGGTTTTGAAGTGCAGCCATGTCCTCGCCAGCATCGCGCTGGCCAGCCAGGCTTTTGAACCGCGACGCAAAGGCCGTGGCTTCGTGACGCGAAAAGCCGCCTGCCTCGCGCAGGTAGCGCTCTGCGTCGGAGAGCGTTTGAATGGCGTCGATCCCCTTGACGCCATTGATTCGGGCCGAGTCGTTCGCCGGGAACGTCACCAGCGAGACTTCCCACAGATCCAGCTTGCTCAGCGTGCGAATGCCGCTGACCTTGTCGACGCTGTCTTCGCGGGTGACGAAGCCGATCGACAGGCCGCTGATGGCTTTCATCTGCAGCAGCTCGTACGCCTCGGCGCCGCGGGCGGTCTTGATGGCCAGTTGCCCCTCGAGGTACAGCCCGACGCTGTCTTCGCGCATGAGCTTGTAGCGGCCGATCGGCTCGCCCGAGCGGTGCTGCCACAACATGGCCGGCATACTGCCTTTGGCGTCATGCTGCTTGAGCGAATCGGCAAACGCCCCCGGCGCGACCTTCTCCCAGTACGAATCGACGACGTCGAAGACCGAGCCGTAGCCAGAAAAAAAGCCGTCCTCGCGGACGGCTTTGATCTCGATCCCGAAATCGAGGTGATCAAGTGCTGGCATTGCCGCCCCCTTGGTTGTCGAGCCCGCCGAGATTGACGGGCGTCAGTGGTTCGTCGAGCCCGTCGATCGGGTTCTTGTCGAGCGCGTCGCGCCCTTCATTGCGCGTCAGCACGCCGATACCGACCAGCCGGTAGATGTATTCGGCCGTGTCTTTGAGCGCGCCGCGCAAGAGGCCGGCGACGATGAACTTGGCGTAGTGGCCGGCGCGACGATCGGCGTCGGTCAGCAGGAAAGCGTCGATCGACTGCTCGATGCGCTCGTACCACGGCGTCAGCGTATGCACGACGTGAGCCAGGAACATCTGCTCGGCACTGGCGTAGGTCGCGGCCTTGTCGGACAGGCCGACCATGATCGGCATGACCCGGAAAAACCGGCAGACCTCTTCGATCTGAAAGCGTCGCGTTTCCAGGTGCTGGGCATCAACACCCGAGAGCGAGATGCCGGTCCACTTCGCATTACGGTCGACGATCATGGTCTTGCCATCGTTGTCGACGCCGCGGTACTCGTCGTCGATCCACTTGCGCAGCTGTTTGTGCTGCGCGTCGGTCAGCGCACCCTCGACCGACAGCATGCCGCCCGGCTTGGCGCCGTTGGCGTGTTGTCTGGCGTGGTGCGCCTCGGTCGCGATCGACAAGCCGACGGCCTCGCGCGCCAGCTTGAGTACGTCAGCGCCGAGCACGCCGTTCCACGACGGGCCGCGCAGATGCCAGATGGCATCGGCAGGAAACGTTTGCGATGTGCCGTTGCGGGATCGAACCACATAGGTTCGGGACCAGTCGTCGGCGACCTTGACGGTAACGTCGCCCGGCTGCAGCGGAATCAGCTCGGCGATACGGCCGCCGACGCGACTGACGAAGCAGTAGGCGTTACCGGTCAGGCCGGCGTGCAGCACCATCATTTCGCGCAACTCGAAGCTGGTCATCCAGTCGTTCGGCTTGCGGTGCAGCAGGAAGTACAGCGGGTGATCCTTGGCCGGCTGCCGCACTCGCCCGTCGGCGGAGACCATCAGTTTGAGCGGCACCTGGGCAATGCCTTCGGCGAGCACGCGCAGACAGGCGAAAACCGTCGAGACTTGCAGCGCGGTCGTCCAGTTGACGGCGACGCCCGACTTGACCTCGGGCCCGGCAATCAGCGCGTTTTGCAGATCGACGACGGTAAAGCCGCCGGACTTGGCGCGAAAAGGCCAGGCGACGCCGGAAAGCCAGCTTTTCAGTTTCATTTCAGGATTCCCAGAACGATTCGGCCTCCTCGACGCCGAACAGCGCGCGATTCATGGCCATGATGACGGCGACGATCCCGTCGATCCGGTCGCGTGACTTCTTTTTGTTCGGTCGGTAGTTGTCGTTGGTGTCGCGCAGCAGCACGACGTTGCCGGCGTTCCAGCGCAGCACCGGGTGGCCGCCGTGAAGCAGCGCGCCGGACAGCACCAACCCTTCGAGATGCTTGGTCGGGGCCGAGAGGCCGCCGAAGTTTTGCGGGATCGCCACGAGGGTGATGCCCGCTTCGCCAAGCTCGGTGGCGAGCTTGGCGGCGTTCCATTGGTCGAAAGCAACCTCTTGCAGATCGAACAAATCACCGTCAGCCAGGATCTGCTGACGGATCAGCTCCTGGTCGACGACGTTGCCCGGCGTGGCAATCAAATGGCCCTGCTTGGCCCATAGCTGGTACGGCACGCGATCCTTGCGTTCGCGCAGCTGCATGTTGTCCTCGGGCACGAAGAACCGGCACAGCACGCGCCAGTGCGGATCGGACTCGGTGGGCAGGAACACCAGCACCCAAGCGGTCAGGTCGGTTGTGCTGGCGAGGTCGAGCCCGCCGTAGCACTTGCGCCCGTGCAGCAGCGCCTCATCGAACGGTTCGGCGCCCTTGTCCCAGTCGTCGAGCGACAGCCAGGCTTCGACCTGCTGCGTCCAGATATTCAGGCGCTTGGTCAGGAAGTTGAACAGCGCCGCCGGCACGCCGGCCGCCTTGCGCGCCTGATCGCGCAGCTCATCGAGAAACACCGATACGCCAAGGTTCGGATTGGCCTTGGGCCAGACAGCCTCGTCGCGCCAGTCGTCGTCGGCGTCGAGCGTGTAGATCACGCCGCCGAACGAGTCGTCATCAAGCGCGCCGTCGAGAATGCTGATCAGGTATTGCCGCTGCTCAAGGCAGATGCTGCCCTCTTGGTTGAAGCCCGCCGTGGTGATCGCGTGCATGATCGAATTGCGCCGCGATCCGCGCGCCGTGTCGATGACGTCCCACAGATCCCGATTCGGGTGGGCGTGCAGCTCGTCGACGATGGCCGCGTGGACGTTGAGGCCGTCTTGCGTCTTGGCATCGGCGCCGAGCGGCAGGTACTTGTTCGAGGTGCCCGCAATGAACAGCTTGTTGTGGCGGCTGGTAATCAGCTGCCGCAGCGCCGGCGACTGGCCGACCATCATCTCGGCTTCGGCGTGGGTGATCTTGGCCTGATCGAGCTTGGTGGCCGCGGTGTAGACCTCGGCGCCCGGCTCGCGGTCAGCCGCAAACAGGTAGATGCCCAACCCGGCGAGCTTGGTGCTCTTGCCGTTCTTGCGCGCGACCTCTTCGTACCAGGTGCGAAACCGGCGCACACCGGTGTCGCGATACCAACCGAATTCGACGGCCAGCCAGAACGCTTGCCACGGCGCCAGTGTGACCGGCTGCCCTGCCCAGTGCCCTTTCGAATGTCGGCAGAACCGTGGGAAGAACGACAGGACGTGGTCGGCCATGTCGCCACGGAAAATCAGCCCGCGCTCGCCCGCTGTTCGCAGATCGCGGTAGTGGCGCTCGACAGCGAGCCGCACCAGCCGGCCGACAACGATCTCGCCCCGAAGGACCGCGAAGCCGTAGGCATCCCACAGCCGCGGGACGTAGACCGCAGGAATCAGGTCGGCCGTACTTGAATGAAGCTCAGGATGTCGGCCAGCTCCTCGCTGATGATCCGACCCTTGCTGATTGCCTTGTTCTTTGCGCATGACATCACCGTCATTCCGTTTTTCTTGAGCAGGACGCGGATCTGGCTGGCGATCTTGGCCCGGTTGTAACTGGCGCTGACCTCGTAGGTGCGGCCGGTGTCACGGGCGACGGCGAACGTCTTGCCCTTGTTGTCCTCAATCCAGTCCTTGCAGTCCTGCCAGTCGACGATTGCCGTGCAGAGCAGCCCCAGCGAAAGGCCGGCGGTCGAGAAATCGAAGCCGGTCACGTCAAGCGTGGGGAGTAGTTCGTTCCAGATGCGTTTTTCCGCCGGGCGCATCGTCCACGGCGGTGGGTCGGGCAGGCGCTTGGCCTCGACGCCGATCTGGTCGACCAGATCGAACGGGCTGAACAACTCGCCCTGATTGGTCATCAGGTCGATCTGTCGGACCTGCGCCACGGCCAGCACCGTCAGGCCGGACTCGTCCAGGTCGCGCAGGATCTCGATCCGGGACCGGCGCTCGGCACGGGACTCGTCGGATTCGAGCGAACCGCCGTTACTGTCCTCGTCGTAGCGCCATCCGTACTTGTGGACGTTGTCGGCGTGGGTCCGCCACGTATCGACCTTGTCGGCCAGCAGCGCGATCGACATCAGCGCCGATCGGTAGTCGAGCCTGGCGTAGTCGAGCGCGTCGATCAGGTAACGCCAGATCAGACGAGCCCGGCGGGTTTTCAAAATCTTCGGCGGACGCAAAGTGGCGCCAACGCCGGTCGCGGATGCGGTTTCCCGGCCCATGGCGCGCTCCTCTCTGCCTCATCCATCAAAAACGAATCGGCAGCAGTCGATCATGCGGCTCAGCGCATTCCAGACCCCCCCCTACCTTTTTCCGGGTTTATTTTTTTCGACACTGAGCACGCGGTCCCGGACGGCGAGGCGTCAGACTTTGACACCCCCTCCCCCTGCCGGCGCAGCCCGGGCGTTGCCGAACCCGCCATCCTCGGCCGCGGTCTTGGCCGAATGGCATGACCGGCACAGCGACTGCCAATTGCTCGTATCCCAGAACAGTGCCTGATCACCACGATGAGGAATGATGTGGTCGACGACCTCGGCCGCGGTCACCCTATCCTGCCGCTCACACTCAGCACACAGCGGATGCCGACAAAGGAACGTCTCGCGCGCCTTGCGCCAACGGCTGTTGTAACCGCGGCTGGCCGCAGACCCGCGCCGATCATCGTACCGAGCATGCGGCGCCGGCCGATGCGCATCACACCAACCATCGTCAGTAAGCGCCCGGCACCCCGGCTGCTTGCAAGGACGCTTTGGCTTCACCGGCATCACACCCCCAGAAACGACAAAGCCCGCACGAGGCGGGCGGGCAATAAAAAACCCCGGCTGCTTTCGCACCGGGGTTTCGTAGACGCAGTGATTCACACTGTGAATCGGAGGCTAAAAGTTTTCACACCACTGCGCAAGCACTTTTTTCATCTTCGCGATGGAACCGCTCTTGCCGCGTCGCCACCAGCAACGGCAGACACTGCACCTCGATCACTGCTAGTGCCTTGCCGAACAAGGCGTTGCACTCCCTCTGTACTCGCTGCTTAGCCCGCGTCATCGTCGACTCGCTCACCTTCTCCCGCTCGGCCAGCATCCGCCCCGACTTCGGTCGACGACCACGCGGCGTCGCCTCACCCTCGCCGACCCAATGCCGAACCAGCTCGACCCGCGTCCCGATCGACATCGGCACCGACAACCGGTCCGCCAGCACCATCAGATGCGCATCGTCCCCGACGAAAAATGCCCACAACACCGTGCGTTCCGCGAATGGCAAACGCAACACCTTCGCCATCACCATCGCCGCCTGCGTCCGCTGATCCGCCATCGACAAACCACCGAACGCCGGCGAACTCGATTCACCGTACTTCGCCACACGGCACATCACCGTGCTTTCCATCTGAAACGCCCACCCGACCAACGCCTTCACACTGCTGAACCGCATTTCCTGCATATCGCCTCCGATTTTGACCCCGGAGAACTCCTAGCCCGGTCATTGCCCGGCTTTGTCTTGTGTACCGCTCAACCCTACTTCGCCGCCAACATCGCCCGCAACCGCGCCACCGAATCCGCCGCCACCACCGCACTGCCGCGCTTGTACTCCGGCGGCAGCACATCCTCCGGCACCGCCGGACAATCGCCGGCCAACCGCGCCGACAGCACCCCGATCCACGCGCTCTTGCTCCGGCCCCACGCCGCCGACGCGATGCGCGTCAGGCCGAAATCGCGCGCCGCCCAGTAGATCGCCGGCGAGCTCCACACCGCCCGGCCCATCGACGCCAGCGCCGCCTGCGCCTTCGCCTCGGCAAACGCCGCCTCGAAATCCACCGCCGGCAGCACCATATCGGCCAGTTCGCCCAGCGACGGCACCGGCGAATCCGCCCGCGCCGAGGTCGTCAGCCGCTCGAGCACCGGCTTCAGCATCCGGTACTGGATGCCACGGGCGTAAAACAACGTCCCCGCCGACTCATCCCACGCCCGTCGCGCCGACTCATCCGCAAACAACACCCGCCACCGATCGCCGTACAGCGCAGCAAACCGATCCCACAACACCCGCACCGGCACGAACCCATCCGCACCGGCCGGCCGCAACCAAGGATTCCGGCTACCCATTGCCATTCACCACACGCAGCGGCTGCACCTGCTCGCCGCCACGCCCAATCCGCTCAATCTCACGCTGCATCGCCGGCGGCAGGAGCTTCGAGCCCGGCTGGACACCCCCGCGCCAGACCCGTTTGCACTGCTCGACATCACCCAGCAAGACCGGCGGCGATGGCTTGAACCCGCGCGCCACATTATCCAAGGCCAGCGCGCCAATGAACTCACGCGGCCACGTCACCGGCGGGTTTGCCACCATCGCCTGGTAACGCTTCTCGAACCGATTTTGCAGGTAGCACAGCTCGTCGGCCGGCGTCGCACACAGGCTCGACCAATCACCCAAGCCTTCCAGCGCGGCATGGATCAGCAGATCGGGGAAGACCACCGAATCCCAGCCACCAATGCAGCGCAACGCCTGATCGACCAAGGCCCACGCCTTGCCGGCCCGCGTCTGGCTGCCGCCATCGATGTGGCGAACGATGTCCGCCGGCTTGGGCATGAACTGGCCGGTATCGGCGTTGAGCGCATGGGCATGAAACGCCCGCTGCACATCAGCCAGCTCGTAGCGCGACAGCAACTGCCAGTACAGCGCCATGAACTCCGGACTCGCCACCTTGCCGTGCAGCTCGCACACCCCGGTCAGCAACGCAAAGAAATCATCCTGCTGATCGCTCGTCATGCCCCACCCCCATTCAAACGCCGCTTCGCCTCTTCGGCAGCAGCCAGATTGCGCTCATACAGCGGCACCACCTTGCTCGCCGCACCACTCTTCCCCTGCCACTTTGCAGACCCGAACTCCACCGACCTGCGCAGCCAGATGCGAAACTCCGCAGACCAATCTGCAGACCGCTTGCCTGCCGACAGGCAGTGATCGGCAAACTTCTCCGCCTCCGCCTGCAGGTCCAGCTTCAGGTTCACCGCGATGCCGACATGCGTCTGGTCGGGCCGGAAATCCGCCGGCAGCGCCGCTCCGCTCGCGCGCGCCTCTACCGAAGGGGCGTCAGCCCCTGAGGTAGAGGAATGCTTTTCCGGATACCGGATACCGGATGGCTGTCGCACCTCCTCTGGCGTTGCTCTGGTGCTGCTCTGGCGCTCATCCGCCACAAAGCCTTGCTGCACCTGTGCTTCGGTCGGTTGCGCCTCCTCTGTCGCTGCTCTGTCGCTGCTCTGCTGCACCTCCACGGGACGCACGTCGGCCATTGCCCGCGGAAACTCGAAAATCAAATGCCGATCCACCGACCGCCCCACCAGCAAACCCGCGCGCACCAGCCACTTCGCCGCATTGCGCAGCGCAGCCAACGACGGCGCCCCGCACTCGGCCGCACTACGGCCCGCCGCCGGCTCGACATAGCAATCCTCGGCCAGCCCCTGCCAATTCACCCGGGGCCTCACGCCCACAGTGCCGGTACGGAAATCCATCCGCCGCCGCAGGCATACGTACAAGCGAAACGCCAGATGGGGCAGCCCCTGCAGCGCGCCCCACTCGTCATCGTTGATCTTGAATGCGCTCATGCCACCGACCTCCGCCGCGGCACCAGCACCACATCCAGCACCTCGGCATCGCCGCGGCTCTCGATCACCCCGGCCGTCAGCAGCTCGGCCAGCACCGCGCGCAGCTCCTCGTGCTGCAGCGGCCGGTTCAACACCGGCACCGGCCCCACCTGTGCCACGATCTGCGTGAGCATCAGCCGGCGCGGCCCGGCCACCCGCGCGTCATGCAGATCCACCAGGCGCAATAGCCCGGACACATACACCCGCTGCGCCAGACCGGTGCAGCGCTTCAACGCACGCGCCTCGTCAATCGTTACCTCGATCATTGCCTTACCCCCACCGCAAAAAAGGCGGCGGCCCCTCTGCTAGACTTGGCCAGTCCTACCAAGACAAACCCAATCAATCCAACAAAGGAACCACCATGGACCAGGAAAACCACCGCGGTCAGGTACCACCCCAGCGCAATCCCGCGCCGGTCGTACCACCGCAAAAATAGGAAAACACCATGCCCCGTCACGACGCGCGAACACACTACGAAGCCATGCTCGACATCGGCTACGGCTACCACTTCAATGACCTGTGCGAACGCCTGTACCGGCGCGTCGACTTCGTGTTCGGGGCCATTGGCCTGATCGGCGGCTGCGCCGCCGCAACCGCACTGCTGCCCACCAGCGGCACCGCCGTCGCCATCGCGGGCATTACCCTTGCCGGCAACGCCATTATCGAAAGACTGATCGGCGCATCCGCCCGTGCCGAACGACACAACGAATTCAAGCGCCGCTACTGGGCGCTGCGCGCTGAAGCCACCGGCCTGACGACCACCGACCTGGACCGAAAACTGGCGCAACTGCAGGCTGATGGCCCGAACGGCCTCAATGGCCTTGCCAGCGTTGCTTACAACGCCAATGTGCTCGCCGCAGGCCGGGACGACGCAACAATCCCCACCAGCCGCTGGTCGCGCCTGCTCGCCTGCCTGGCCTGACACCAAGGCGGTACTCACACCACCGCCAAATGCCGGCACGCCTCTTCGCGTGCCCGTTGCAACTCGGCCATTGCCTCGTCGATTTCCTTTACCGTCCGCTGGGCGTTGTTCGGCGTGACGCGCTGGGCAAGCTCGGCCACTGCGGCGTGCGCCTCCCCCCCTCCTTCACCACCCGCACCAGCAGCTCGCGCAGATCAATCGCGTCCGGCTCGGCCTGCAGCGACACCGTCAGCCCCACGCCGGCCAGCAGCTCGTTCGCCAGCCAGTGCCGCAGATCCAGCGGCAGCGCCGCCATCACCGTGCGCAGCAGGTTGGCCGGCATCAGCGTCGTATCCTTGGTCTGGTCATCCAGCCAGCGCATCACCCGCTCGGCATTGGTCTTCATCACCCGGGCCGGATCGCCATCGCGCGAGAAATCCACGCCCGTCAGGCGGTCCAGCCCATCGCGGTAATGCACCTCGACCAGCGCCTGCACCAGCGTCGCGTGCTTCCAGCCCTCGCGCTGGGCCCACAGCTGCAGCGCATCACGCACCGCACCAATCACGGTTTTCTGAGGACGATGACGCATGAATGTCATGGGTTTAGCCCCTATCTTTGCGTTGCCGGCACAGACCGGCCAGCGGAATAAAAAGCGCCGGGCAGGCCGGCGAAAGCCGTGGCGAGGTCAGCGTCACGGCGGAGGAAGAACGTAAAGGGAAGGATCAAGCCGCATCCCCACGAGAACCAGATGCACGCAGGTAGGCCCAATCAACGTCGGGTCGCAACTCTTCACACGTCACCGCGCGCGACGTCGCTTTCTCGATCTCGATCGCCAGCCCCTCGCCGCAACGCTTACGCCCTGCACAGAGGTGACCGATGTACGCAGCACTCGTACCCAGCGAATTCGCAAGCGCATCGGCCCTTCCGGGCCGGGCCTTAATCCAGTCTCGTAGATTCATTCCGCGAGATTACCAAATGGTAAATAACAAAACAACACCACGCGGTAATTTACCTGCGGGTAGCCGCAAGATTGAATCAGCCCGCATGGAGATAGCCGAAATCAGGCGCAGGAATCTGCGTCAGCTCATCCGCAGTCGCTTCGACGGCACCGCCGCCAACCTCGCCCAGCTCATCGGGCGACAACCCGGCTACGTCTCGCGATTGCTGACAGAAAACGAAGACCACCGCCGCAACTTGGGCGAGAAGCTGGCGCGAGACATAGAGGCGCAATGCGGGCTACCGACCGGCTGGCTCGATCACGAGAACGATCAAGTACCACCCGTCGCACCTGCCACCATCACCCCACCACCCGTCCCGCTCATCCAGCGCGACCTCTGCCGCTTCAAGGTCTACAGCCTCGAGGCCAGTGCCGGCGCGGGGCTCGCCAATGGCGAAGCCGAGCTGCTCGGCGCGCTCGAATTCCTGCCGGCCGACGCCGAAGCCATCATCGGCACGCGCAACGATCAGGACATCATCATCGTCCGCGCCAAGGGCGACAGCATGACGCCCACCATCACCAGCGGTGACGCCCTGTTCATCGACCCGCGCGTCAGCTACTTCGCCGGTGACGGCATCTACATCATCGTCATCGACGGCCTGGCCATGATCAAACGCCTGCAACTGGTCGGCCCCGGCCGCTACAAGGTCTGCAGCGACAACCAGCTGTACCACCCCTACGAGATCAACAGCGACGAGATGCACATCACCGCCCGCGTGCTGAAATCGCTGCCGTTTTCGCTCAAGGATTTCGCATGAGCAAATCCTGCCGTTGACGCCTATATATCAAACTAGGTATTTTCGTGAACTTGCTCATCCACCCGAACGCGCAAAACGACATCCGTGCATTGCTCGCGGCAGACGTCAACGGCGTCGGCAAGCTCCTGGCACTGCTGTCAGCCATTCGGGCAGACCCCGCGCTGATCGACCGCCTCAACATTCAGGGCGAGGATATCGAACTGGATGAGCTGGGCAAGGTCAACGCCCTCAAGATGCAAGCCGTGAAAAAGATTGCCGATATCTGGCGACTCAAGGCTTGGGATAGCGGCAACGCCGCCATACCCTACCGGCTGTTGTACGGTTTTTTCCCGGCCGGGCAGTACCGCCGAGCGCCGCAGATCCACATACTGGCCGCCGCAGCAAGGAACGCATACAACTATGAGCCCGACCACCACCTCACCCGCCGCGTGCTGGCCGACTACCGCGATCTGGTTTAACACCCCGATCAGCACCGCCACCGCCACCGGCTCCCGGCCCATTCACGTCGTTCACGTTGCGCCGAAGGCCACGCAAAGTGCGGATATCGACGACTTCATCAGCCAGCTATGCACGGAAGACCCGCGACTGGATGCGGCCATCTCGGAAGGCACAAAATGGGTTGGTGAAACCTTCTACGCCGATCAGCCCGATTCGATCAAAAAACGCCGCATGGCCGCGGGGCTGACCCAAGCCCAGCTCGCCAAGCGGATGGATACCAGCCAGTCGTACGTCGCCAAATTGGAAAACAGCGATATCGAACCGGGCTTCGACGTCATCCGGCGCCTGAGCGCTGCACTGTCCCTACAGCCCGAACAGGCTTTCAGCCTGCTCTATGCCAACAACGAGATGAAGCGCCATGGTTGATCGCCTGCAATCACACTCGATTTTTTGTGACGACATCCGCCATGAGGTGAACGGCAAAACCACGCTGGTCGGCTGCTACGCCGGTGTGATGTACGTCCAAGCCTTCCCGGCGCTGCTCGCCAGACTCTGCATCCTCAACCAGGTCGTTATTCCGCTCGCTTCCGAGGCGAAAGGCACAGTATCGATCACGATCATGAAAGAGGATGAAACACTCGCCCGCACCGAAATGCAGGTGACGGAAATTTTTAAAGCCGCACAAGACAATCCAGCCACACCGGAAGAATCAACCTTCGCTGAAATGCAAAGCGCCACGGAGTTCTCGCCGTTGGCGATCGAAAAGCCCTGCCTGCTACAGGTCATCACTGCAACCGATGACGGCATCATCGGCCGCAGCCGATTACGCATATTGCAAATGCCCACCGCGCCAGCCGGCGCTCAGTAACATCAGCCCCCACCCGCCACCCGGCGGGTTTTCTTTTGCCGCTTGTCGGGGTAAATTTCTCTACGATTTCAAAAACATACGGAGGAAGAAAATGAGCACCGCCGACATTGCTATCCAACGAGCTAGCGAACACCACAACCTGAAAAAAGCCACCGAACACCTGCTCGGGCTCTGTACCGGCCTCGTTGCCGACCAACACCTCAACGACACCGAAATCCAGTTTCTTGCCACTTGGATCAAGCAACACCCGGATGTCACAGCGGGCTGGCCCGGCAAGACCATCGCCCGCCGGATCACCGAGATTACCCGCGACGGCATCATCACCGACGAAGAACGGGCCGACCTGTTGATCACACTCAACAGCGTCTGCGGCAACGACTTTGCCGAGACCGGCAGTACCGACGCCAATGTCGTCACCCTGCCCTATGACGACGACCCGCACGTGTTGTTTTCAGGCCGCAGTTTCTGCCTGACCGGCCGCTTCTTTCACGGCACGCGCAACGCGTGTGAAAAGGCACTCAGCGCGCTGGGCGGCATCCCGCGCGACAACGTCGTCAAGGATCTTGATTACCTCGTCGTCGGCAGCCTGATTTCGGATGACTGGGCGCACACGCCCTACGGCCGCAAGATCGAGCTCGCCATGCGCTACATCGAGCAAGGCGAAGGCATTGCGCTGATCAGCGAACAGCAATGGAGCGAAGCGCTTGGCAGGCTACAAGCCTGATTTCACACTTGGAGACCATAGATGGGTTTTTTCTCTGCACTCGCCGCCGCGCTAACCCCTAAACCGATTCTCGCCACCGCCGATCGCAAACAGGGCGCGGCCTTCGCGGCCGACATCCCCGGTCCGGGCGGTTACAATTTCGAGGTCATCGGCGAATCGAAATACCAAAACCGCTTCCGCGCCAACTTGCCCGACGAGTTCACCAAGCCGGCCGCCGTCCGTTGCTATGTTGTGGCCCGACTCGAGATCGACGACGACCCCGACGCCCAAAACCACATCATCGTCAAATTGGGATACTCGCCGGTCGGGCACATCCCTGAAGAGGACGTCCGCAGCGTTCGCCAGATGATCAAGCAGCATGGCCGCGGACAAACGGCGGCAAGCTGCCGCGCCGTTGTCGTGAAGCGGAATGGCAGCTACGGCATCTGGCTCGATCTATCGGATTAACTGCCTCCCACCCAGCCCGCCACCCCGGCGGGCTTTTTTGCGACAAAATATTTACCATTTGGTATTGACCACAACCTTACCTATTGGTAACTTTCAGCCCACACCACCCAGCGCAGCAGGTGCCCGGGCCGGTGAGCAACACACGTAAACCACCTGCTGCGCACCCATCGGCTAGACGGCCGGCAAGGATGCGCAATCATGGATGCACCACTCGATCAGGCGGCCGTCGCCGCCCTCACCACACCATTGCTGTTCGATCGCACCGCCCAGCAGCTCCGCTCCGATCACCAGACCGAGCGCCGTTCGCTGGACGACGCCCGCGCACTGATCAATGCAGTTGAAGCAGTGGCCGCCCGGTTCAATTGCGTTGGTGGCGTCACCGCCACTGCGAAGGCCAGCGTGTACGGCACTACGACAGGAGTCTTCATTGACGTAGCAGGCAGCCGGGATGCCATCGAGCACGCGATCGACTCCGTCATGAACGACACGGCGCCAAGCCCTTGGAACCACGTCCACCGCCTGAATTCCGCCAAAACCCAGGCCGAGTTTTTCGGCGTGGCCGGCAAGGACGGCACATTCAATGTTTACCCGACCTACACCGACGAGGTCACCCCCAATGCCTGACGCCACCGTCTACGCGCTGATGGTCGGCGATGGCCTGGTCGCCGATCTGATCGACCCGATCTGCGCCGCCGGCTACCGCATCAGCGGCAGCACCGACCCGCGCTTCTACATCCTGCAACGCGCCGCCACCCCGACCGGGACCGACGGCCACACCGAGCGAGCCGCCGCATGAGCTTCATCCTGCAAACCCTGACGACCATCGTCTGCATTTTTCTAGCGCTGGTGTGCTGCACCGCGGCCACCCAGCTGCCGCACCCGCTCGACAAGATCGGCGCCGGCCTTGCGCTGTGCGCGCTGCTGGCGATCTGGTCGGCCATCACGCAACTGCTTTGGGACCAAGCCGTGCAGACCACGCCGGACCTCGAGACGGAGGCCACCCAATGATCAGCCGCGCCGAAGCCGCCCGCATGGCCGACAGCCCGTGGCGCAGCCGGGCCATGCTCGCCAAGACCAACGAGTACATGGACACCAACGCCGCGAACCGCGCCGCCGATCTGGCCGTGATCACCGCGCGCAATGCGGAGCTGGAGGCCCTGCGCCAGCGCCGCAGCGACCACCAGGCCGCCCGCGAGCTGCGCAGCGCCACGCGCGAGGCTTGGCAGCAATGAGTCATCGAAACCAGCAACTACCGAAGCCAGCCCCACCCGCACCAATGCCGATCCGCAAAGCCAAGGATCTGACCGAGAGCGGCTGGTACTGGTGGCGCGCAAACCCGGCCATGAACTGGGACGTGATGCATATCCGCGATCCGCAGCGCCTGAGCTACGCGATTGATGCGGTCGAGTTCGTCGGCCCGCTCACGCCACCGCCCAGCAGGTAACGCGATGCGCTACTTCCGCCGATTCCGCGCCCACCACTGCCGCTGCCGCCACTGCCAGACGCGCAAGAAACTGCGCCGGCACCCGGACAACTACCTGATGCAGCCGGCCTGCCCGGTCTGCGCTCGCCGCGACTGGCGCGTCGACAACTGGATGATGCGCCGCGACACCCGCGCCATGGCCTGCCGCTGCGGCGGCTACTGGTTTCAGCACCGGCAGGGCTCGCTGGCCTGCCACTACAACGCCAACGGTACCGAGCGCGAATTCGAGCTCGAACCGATGGCCGCATGAACAAGGACAAAACGTGACTTACCAGCAATACGCCGACCACCACCTCGAACCACGCCCGCCCTGCGACTGCGGCACCCCCGATTGCCTGGGCGACGCACAGCAACACGGCGACTCCCGATACCCGGCCGACCTTGTTGAGAGCGACGGCGGTGAAGCATGAGCTCACCCAGCATTAAAAACGCTGCCATCGCCACGCTGGCCGAAATCGACACGGCCGAGTTTTCCAGCACCGACTACCGCGCTGCGCACCAACGGCTCTACCAGCATCCGATCAGCCAGCCCGCCGCCTGGTATCGCATTCAAACCCTCGAAAAGCTGGGACTGGTTGAGCCGATCCGCACCGAAAGAAGCAACCGCCACGGCCTACTGAAAATTTATCGCGAAACACGCACCCAACCCCGAAGTCAACCCACCCCGAGGACCACACCATGACCGCAGTCGCAGCAACCAGCACCCTGATCCCGACCGAACCGGGCACCCCGTTTGAAGGCGGCTTCTTCGCCGGCCGCATCCGCGTCGGCGCCGCCGAGTACGCGCTGATCGTTGCACCCAAGGCCGAGGGCGAGCTGGAGGGCGCCTGGGGCAAGCGCGGCGAACGCGTCGACGGCGCCGACAACTGGAACGACGGCCACGCCAACACGCTGGCCATGGCCGCCGCCGGCAGCAAGATCGCCAAGCAGGCACTGGCGCTGACCATCAACGGCTTCGCAGATTGGCACATCCCCAGCCGCGACGAGCTCGAACTGATCTACCGGCACCTCAAGCCGACCACCGACGACAACTACACCTATCGCAGCGGCGAGAACCCGAGCGCACTGCCGCCGACGCACGCGTACACCGAGACCAGCCCGGCACAGACCAGCGCCGAGGCGTTCAGGAACGACGGCGCGGAGGCCATGGAAGAGGCCTGGTACTGGTCGTCGACGCAGTACTCGCCCTACACCGCGTGGTACCAGTACTTCGATGACGGCGATCAGAACAACGTCGGCAAGGACAGCGAAGGTCGCGTTCGCGTCGTCCGCAAATTCCTCATCAATTAAGTCATTCATCGTACGCCAAGGATCTGGCATGGGGCGGCCGGGGCGCTGATGAGTCCGGCGCGACGAGCGAGTACGACGGCCTCGCCAACACAACGGCGCTGGTCGATTCGGATGCCGAGCACCCGGCGGCCGAATGGGCCGACAGCCTGATCATCGACGGCCATACCGATTTCTACCTGCCGTCGCGCCGCGAGCTGCGGCTGTGCTGGGTGAACGTGCCGGAGCTGTTCGAGGAAGGCTGGTATTGGACCTCGACGCAGTACTCGCCCAACCTCGCGTGGAGCCAGTCCTTCGATGACGGCCTTCAGGGCAACCTCGTCAAGGACTACGAAGGTCGCGTTCGCGTCGTCCGCAGATTCCCCCTCAATTAATTAAGCCAATGGACCCAGCATGAACCGAGCCGAACGCCGCGCCACCGGCAAACCCCGATCCCGGCTGACACCGATTCAGGTGTTCCAGTGCCTGATCACCCCGCGCGCCGCGCTGGCCCGGCTCGCCGCCACCGGCCGGATCGACCACGACGACTTCGGCGCCTTGCAGTGCATCGTCAAGATCGGCGAGATGCTGGCCCAGCGCCTGAGCTTGCCGGCGCCGGACACCCACCCGGTGCGGCAGATGCTCAACCAGATCGACCTCGGCGAGGCGATCGACCTCGAACAGATCGAGCACGCCCAGCAGGTGCTCGAGCACCAGATCGCCAAGCTCTACCGCGCCACCCCGAGCGCACTGCTTGACGATGTCCACATCACCATCCGCACACAAATCGAACTGGCGCCGGCCGGCGCCTGGGAGGGCTAAAACCATGAGCATCCAACCGACAAAATACTACAGCGCCGCGCTGTACCGCATCGCCAATGCGCTGGAGCACTCGGCCGCGAGCTACGACGAGCGCGCCGACATCGAGCTGCTCCGCGAGGCCGCCGAACGACTCGACCTGCAGACGCTGGGCATCCGCCGGCTCGAAGGCAAGGCCGAAGGCATCGAGCAGTTGCTCGCACTGCAAGAACTGCGCGTCATCCTTGGCATTTCGATGCACGCTGGCCCGGACGCGATCGTCGCGCAGGTCGAGCTGATGGCGCGGCAGATCGCGGAAATGGCGCTGGATGCTCCGGTGGTTGCTGCTGATGCTCCGGCGGTATCGCAGCCGCAATCCGCCGGGCAGAGCGACGAGCTTGCGAAGTTGCACAAGGAGCGTGACGGCTGGCAAGACGAGGCCCGCGCGCAGCGTGAGCGCGCCGAAGTAGCAGACCGCGCGCTCGACATGCGCCAGCGCCACGACGCCAAGGATGTCTGGTACTGGCAAGGCGATAGCCGCGACGATCTGGAATCAATGGGCAACGCGATGCTGGTCGTGGTTCGGGCTGATCAGTTGCGTGGCCTCGCCGCCGGGCAGAGCGACGACAAGCTCTCGCATCAAACGCAGGCAGCCTCTGACGTACTTGCAGAACGCCGCCGGCAGATCGAGGCCGAGGGCTGGACACCTGAACGCGACGACCACTACGAGCACGGCGACCTCGCAGATGCCGCCGCCTGCTACGCCACCCAAGGCCGCCACCTCTACCCCGAGCAAGGAATGCCCGGGCCGGGGTGGCCGTGGCCGGAGGACTGGTGGAAGCCGACAACCTATCGACGCAACCTCGTTAAGGCCGGCTCGCTGATCCTCGCCGAAATTGAGCGACTGGATCGCAAAATCCCCGTCCCGCAAGCACTAGCTGCCGCGATCGACACCGCCCAACAGGAGAACAAGCAATGAGCGAACACAACCAGTACGTATCGAAACTGGCGAGCAAATGCCAAAGCACGGCCCGCTACCTCACGTACAACGACGACGCACATCAGGCCGATGCTAAGCACCTGCTGCGGGAAGCTGCCTGCGCACTCGATGGAATGGCTGTGCGCGTGCGCCGCAAGCCTTGGGGCCGGCTGATGATGATCAATGCTCGCGGATGTCAGCGGTTGATGACGCTGCGAGAACGCCTTGCGTACTGGCTGCTCGGCAAAAAGCTGGAGATTCGGCCATGACTTCGGAGCAACGATCTGACCTTGTTGTCCGGCTGGCAGATGCCCGCGAGACGTATCACTCGACTGTAGCCAATCTGCGCCGAGTGTGCGGTGGATTGGGGCACGACTGGAAGCCACTGCCGGTTGCCGATGAAAAATACTGCGCAGTGTGCGGCGAATGGGGGGCCGAGTGATGAGCGCACTCAAACAGGCGCGTGAGGCGCTGGAGAGGATTGCCACGTATCCGGCAGACAGCGAAGAAACGGCGGCGCTGGTGCTCGCGCGCATTGCTAATGACGCCCTTGCCGCCATCGCCCAGCACGAGCAGGTGCCGGGCGAGCCGGTGGCGTGGGTTGTGTACTGGGGCATTGGCGAGATGCGGAAGTACAGCGTCCATTTTGAGAAAGCGACTGCGGATGAGGTCGCATCGCAGATCAAGAGCCATACCGAGGTGCGCCCGCTCTACCCCGGCCCGCAGCCCGACCTGCTGCGCCGGGTGGCTGAGGCGGTGCGCCGCGAAGCCATCGACGAATGTATCTCTGTTGGCAAGGGCTTGAAGGACAAGAGCGGCGATCGGGCAGTCGGAGGCATGTCAGCCGCAGTCGATTGCTCGCAGCGCCTACGCTCGATCGACGTCGACGCCATCATCGCCAGCGTCACCGGGAGCGCGACATGACCAATGTCGTCGAGCTCGGCGAATGGAAGGTCAAGCGCCATGCTGTGGCCCGGAAGCCGAACGGCTGCAAGCACCTGAACATGACGATGATCCACGATGGGGGCTATGTGCTGTGCGACGACTGCGGCGCGTCTCTCAGCGCGTTCTTTGTGCTGGAAATGCTGTGCGATCGGCTGATGCTCGAGTTGCACAAGGCGAGGCAGACCCAGCAGAACAAAAACGGAGCGAAGCCATGACCCGCCGCCGTACCATGCAGCAGGCCCGGTGCCAGAGCCGGAGACGGCTGTTGTTCTTCACGCAAAACCGATCACATATTCAGGAGGGACGAAACCATGTTCATCCTCACACAAGATGAGCTCCAGCTTCTGACCGGCTACCGCAGGGCAAGCAGACAGGTGAAATGGCTGACAAAAAACGGCTACGCCTTCACGACCAACGCGAACGGCATGCCGTGCGTTTCGCGCCAGGCTGCCGAGGCCAAGCTTTCCGGCCAGAGTCAGCAGCGCCAGCCCGCAACCCCAAATTTTGGAGCACTCGCATAAATGGTTGGACGCAAGCGAAGCACGCACAGCGACTTGCCGCCGCGGATGGCGCGCAAAGGCAATGCGTTCTACTACGTCACGTCGACGGTGCCGCGCAAATGGATCCCGCTGGGGTCGGATGCCGCCGCGGCACGACTGAAATGGGCCGAGCTGGAGAACACGGCGAACAGTAGCACCGACCGGACGTTTGCCGCGCTCGCCTCACGCTACATCGACGAGTGCCTGGGCGAAGCATCGGCCAACTGGCGTCACAATGTCGGCTGGCAGACAAAGCGTCTCGTCGCCGTGTTCGGCCATATGCCGCTGGATGAAATCCTCCCCTGCCACGTTGCCGAATACCTCGACCGCCATCCAAAACCGGCCACAGCGAACCAGGGCATCAGCATCATGGGCGTGATGTTCGAGAAGGCCATGCGCTGGGGGTGGTCCAACAGTAACCCGACAAAGGGTATCCGCAAGCGAAAGCTCGAGCGACGCGCCCGGTACATCTCCGACGCCGAGTTTATTCAGATCCGGGAATGTGCCACTCCGGTGGTGCGTGCGGCGATGGACATCGCCTACCTGACCGGGCTGCGAATCGGGGATGTGCTTTCGCTTCGACGCGACCAGATCACCGCGGATGGACTGTCGATCGTTCAGCAGAAGACCGGCGCGCGCCAGACGTTCGAGCTGACCCCGGCACTGTCAGCAGCGCTAGCCGCGGCGAAGGCCACGAACGGCAGGGTCAGTGGGCTGACGATTTTCCTGAACACCCGCGGTCGCCCCCTTGCCTACCAAGCGTTCTACAAGCACTGGCAGGAAGCAGTCACCGCGGCAGGCGTTCCGGACGTCCACATCCACGACATCCGTGCGAAGGCAGCGACCGATGCGAAGTCGCACGGGCAGGACTACCAGGCCCTGCTCGGCCACACCTCGCAAGCCATGTCGGAGCGCTACGTGAAGCAGCGCGAATCCGTCCGCGTTTCGCCGCTGAAAAAGGCCATTTGACCCCGAAAATGGCCTTCTACAATGGCCGGTTATCAACAGGATAAATAAGGCGATAACCGCCATTTTGGTCGAAAAATTGTAGAAGCAGAAAATGTAAATAATCGTTATTTATCATGGCGATAAGTCGACTCATCCACGTTCTGACCAAGAACCTCGAGAAACAGTAAGCACGGCGGTCTAAACCCCGCCGGCTGCGCTGGCTGCGGTGCAGCCCGCGTTTCGCGCGCCTTGCCGGCACCGTTTCGCCGGCTTGTGCCTGCCCACCTGAGCGCCGCCCGTTCTGCCGCGGCACCTTTCGGCCCCGTTCGGGGCACGAAATCCGCTGTACCAAAGTGCACTCCCGGATTCCGCGCGCCGGACGGCTTCGGCCCGCTCGCCGGCCGGAATGCGGCTGACCTCAGCGCGGATACGCCGCGTCGCGGATCTCGCGCATGCCGACGAACTTGAAGCCGCGCTCAAGAATCGCGTCGCGGAACACCGGATCGGCGAACAGCGCGGCGTCGCCGGTCCGTACGCGCCAGTCGGCGGCGATTGCGCGCAGCTCGGGCGTGTCGTCGGCCGGGTGGCCGATCAGGCAGTGGACGCCGGCGCCGAGCGTGTCGAGCCAGTCCAGCGCCCAGGTACGGCGCTCGGCCAGCTCGAACGCCTCGCCGAACGGCAGCCCGTTGAAGCTGTCGATCAGCACCGTTTCGCCGGCCGCTTCGCGTGCGCAGATCTGCTCGTACATCGTCTGTGCAAGCGCCTGATCGAGCACGCACCATTGGGCGATGTCGGCCGCGCTCCAGCGCGGGATCAGCGGCGGCAGACTGTACTGGTGCGCCAGATCGAGGTAGACCGGCAGCAGCGCCGGACTGAACATCGTCAGCATGTGCGAGTCGAGATGGGTCAGCTCGACGCCGGCCGCGATCGCGCGTTCGATCTGTGCGGTCAGCTCGGCCCGTGCCGCATCGACGCGAGCATGCGCGTGCGTCGGCTTGGCCAGCGGGTGGAAATAGCCTTCCGGCCCGGTCAGCCCGTCTTCGGGCGCGCTGCGCGTGACCGGCCCCCAGCGGTAATGCTGCCATTCGCAATTGAGCGTCAGGTGCACGCCGAGGTCGGCGCGCCGGCCCAGCCGTTGCGCTTCGATCGCGGCGGCCGGGAACCAGCTGCAGGGCGGCATCGCCGACGCGGACGTCATCAGGCCGAACTCGACCAGACGGGCCCAGGCCGACACGGTCGCCTGGCACATGCCGATATCGTCGGCGTGGATGATCAGGACGCGGGCGTCGGCGTCGAAGCCGAGTTTTTGCTGCAAGGTCATCGGGCAACTCCTGGATACGGAACGGTGCCGGCAGTATGCGCCCGCCGGCCAGCCGGCTCGCTGCGGCAGACTCAACTGGGCAAGGCGTGCCAAGCCGGTGCGGCGACCGGTTCGTCCTTGCCGAGCAACTCGCACAGCAGCGACTGCAACCGGGCCAGATCGATCGGCTTGGGCAGGAAGGCGTTCATTCCGGCATCGCGGCACACCTGCTCGCTGTCGTGGTTGGCGTTGGCGGTCAGCGCGACGATGGGCCAGTCGCGGCTGCGCGGCTCGGCGCGCAGGCGGCGCGTCGCCTCGAGCCCGTCCATCACCGGCATCTGCCAGTCCATCAGCACCAGATCGTAGGCCTGGCTCTCGGCCAGTTTCAGCGCCTCGGCACCGTTGGCGGCGATCGCGACCTCGTAGCCGAGCCGGTTGAGGAAGACCTCGATCACGCGCTGGTTCACCGGGCTGTCCTCGGCGAGCAGGATGCGCCGCAACGTCGCCGGCAGGCAGGGCGGATCGCTGCGGCGGGCATCGAACACCAGCGGGTGCACGAGCAGGCCGTAGAGTTGCCGGATCAGCGCCGTGTAGCCGATCAGCGGCTTCTTCACCCGTCGCTCGCCCGGCCGGCTCAGCACCCCGGCGGTCCAGCACAGCAGCACGCGGTGCTTGTCGGCAGGAATCTCGCCGGCAAACGCCTCGTCGGCGATCACGAGCTGGGCCGAGTGCGGGTCGACCCATTCGACGCCACAGCCGCCCAGATAGGCGGTGACGTTGTCGCGGTAGACGCTGCTGCCGAGCCAGGCAAAGCGCCGGCCGGTGAGAAACGCCGTCTCGGCGCCGGCGGGCTGCCATTGCGCGCCCCAGCCGGCCAGTTGCAGCGCGGCGTTCGCCGGCAACCTGAACCAGAACGACGACCCGGCACCGGGGACGGTGTGGACGCCGATTTCGCCGCCCATCAGCTCGACAAGCAGCTTGCTGATCGCCAGCCCCAGCCCGGTGCCGCCATAGCGTCGCGTCGACCCCGACTCGGCCTGGAAAAAGCGCTGGAACAGCGAGGCCTGCTTGTCGGTGGCAATGCCATGGCCGGTGTCGGTCACCGTCACGCTGAGCGCGCCGTCGGCGTCGGTCGCCAGCTGCACGCCGACCTGGCCGCGATCGGTGAACTTGATCGCATTGCCGACCAGATTGACCAGCACCTGCTTGAAGCGGACCGGGTCGCCCTGATAGCCGGGCACCGAGACGCCCTGTACGTCGAGCAGCAGCTCGAGCCGCTTTTCGGCCGCGCGCGCCGCGAGCATCGTGCATGCCTCGGCGGCGACGCTGCGGACGTCGAACGGCCGCGACTCGAGGCTGAACTTGCCCGATTCGATCTTCGAATAGTCGAGCAGATCGTTGATCAGCGACATCAGCGTATCGCCGGACTGGACGATGGTGTCAACGAAATCGCGCTGGTCGAGCGTCAGCGGCGTGTCGCCGAGCAGTTGCAGGAAACCGAGCATGCCGTTGAGCGGCGTGCGGATCTCGTGGCTGATCGTCGCCAGGAAGGCGCTCTTGGCATGGCTGGCCGCCTCGGCCTCGTCGCGCGCACTCGCCAGCTCCTGCGCCTGCTGCGACAGCCGCGCGTTCAGCGCGCGCATCTCGGCCTCGACCCGCTTGTTGCCGATGAACTGCGAGACGATCGACGCGAATAGCTTGAGCACCTCGCGCTGGTACGGTTGCAGCGGCCGGCGGCGCAGGAAGTTGTCGGCAGCGATCCAGCCGATCATCTGCTCGTCGATCCACAGCCCGATCATCGCGTTCCAGCCGCGGCCGACGACGACCTTGTCGTAGTACAGCGCGGCGTCTTCGTTGACGATCACCTCGCCGGGGCGGCGGCGGCTTTCGTCGAGCATCATGTGTTGCGGCAGGGTGCTGACGAACCAGTGCTCGCTGGTCACCTGGCCGTCGTTGCCGGTGCCATAGGTGCCGCGCATCTCGTTGCGCGCATCGTCGGCCTCGAAGATCGCCATCCGGTCGATATCGAGTTCGGACAGGGCGAGCGTCACGGCGCGGCAGTACAGCGCATCCAGATCGGGGGCCTCGGCGAGCTGCAGCGTCACCTGGTGCAGCTTCTGCAGCAGGCCGCGGTAATCCTCGGCGCGGGCCAGGCTCGCCTGCAGCTTGCCGGTCATTTCGTCGAGCGAGCGGTTGTGACCGTCGACGACCGCCGCCCAGCGCTCGGCGACCAGCGCCGCCAGCGCCTCGCATTCGCGCCGGAACGTCGTCGACGTCAGCAACTCGTCGAGCACCGGCCGGTCGGTCAGCTCGGCGTAGAGCAAGGCAACGAGCCCGCCCTGCGTCTGCAGCGGCAGCAGCAGGCCGTAGCGGCGCTGGGCCGCACCGGCGTCGTCGTCCCAGATCTCGCTCGCCTGATAGTCGAGCTGGCGGATCGTTGTCGCCGGCTCGCCCAGTTGCCAGACGAGTTCGTCGACCGGCAGGCCGAAGAAGCTTTCCGGCAACTGGGGCTCGGCGAACGACAGCGCGCGCTGGCCGGCGACGGCCTGCGCGTGGACGCGGGGCGCCCCGCCCTCCGGCAGCACCAGGAAGACCCGCGATGCGTCGAAAGCGCTCAGCGCGGTCTCGACGACGGCGAGCGAAAACAGCTCCCAGCTGTCTGCCTGAACGAGTGAATCAAACTGGAAATGGGATTTTCGTCTCATGGCTTACATACACTAGAAGTCATTGCCACCCCATCATAAACAAGCCGCGCCGGACGGCGCCGCCGATCGCGCCCGGCCGCGTATAATCGACGGTTTTACTGTTATTTCCGCAACATGACGCACCCCACCGCCCGCATCG
The DNA here is from genome assembly GCF_001808185.1 of Jeongeupia sp. USM3. Taxonomy (NCBI): domain Bacteria; kingdom Pseudomonadati; phylum Pseudomonadota; class Betaproteobacteria; order Neisseriales; family Chitinibacteraceae; genus Jeongeupia; species Jeongeupia sp. USM3. The sequence goes on from NZ_CP017668.1 coordinate 1,395,989, forward strand.
AATCGCTAGACCACGAAGGCCACGGCGTCGCGCGCGTCGACGGCAAGACCATCTTCATCGACGGCGCGCTGCCGTTCGAGACGGTCAGCTACCAGAGCTACCGCAAGAAGCCCAATTTCGAGAATGCGCAGGCGCTCGAGATCCACAACGACAGCTTCATGCGCACCACCCCGAAGTGCCCGCACTTCGGCGTCTGTGGCGGCTGTTCGATCCAGCACATGGAGTTCGGCGCGCAGGTCGCGGCCAAGCAGCGCATCCTCGAGGACAACCTCGAGCGCATCGGCCATGTCGGCGCCGAAACCAGCCTGCCGCCGATCTACGGCACGGCCTGGGGCTACCGCCACCGCGCGCGGCTGTCGGTGCGCCATGTCGCCAAGAAGGGCGGCGTGCTGGTCGGCTTCCACGAAAAGCGCTCGCGCTACATCGCCGACATGACCGAATGCCACGTGCTGGTACCGCATGTCGCCAGGCAGCTGCCGGCGCTGCGCGAGCTGGTCGCCAGGCTGTCGATCGTCACGCAAATGCCGCAGATCGAGGTGGCCGTCGGCGAGAACGTCACCGTGCTGGTGTTCCGCAATATGGTCGACATCACCTTGGAGGACGAAGCGCACTTCAAGGCCTACGCCGATCAGTGGAACGTGCAGATCTGGCTGCAGCCCAAGGGCCCGGACACCGCCTACCCGCTGTATCCGAAGAACGCACCGATGCTCAGCTACACGCTGCCCGAGTACGGCATCGAAATGCCGTTCAAGCCGACCGAGTTCACCCAGGTCAACCACGCGGTCAACCGGGTGATGGTCGAGCGCGCGATCAATATGCTCGACCCGCAGCCGGGCGAGGTGATCGCCGACATGTTCTGCGGCCTCGGCAACTTCACGCTGCCGATCGCCCGCCGCGGCGCCAGGGTGCTCGGCATGGAAGGCAGCAAGCAGCTGGTCGAGCGCGCGTTCGAAGGCGCGCGCCACAACCGGCTCGAGCACATGACCGACTTTGCGGTCGCCAATCTGTTCGAGATGACCGAGGAATGGCTGGACAAGCTCGGCCGCTTCGACAAGATGCTGATCGACCCGCCGCGCGACGGCGCGATCGATCTGGTCAAGGCGATCAGTGCCGAGCACGGCCCGAAGCGCATCGTCTACGTCTCCTGTAGCCCGTCGACCTTGGCGCGCGACGCCAACGTGCTCGTCAACGTCAAGGGCTACACGCTCAAGGCCGCCGGCGTGATCAACATGTTCCCGCACACCGCGCATGTCGAATCGATCGCCTGGTTCGAAAAGACCGGCCCGGGGATGAGCCGCGAGCAAGTCGCCGAAATGGAAGCCGCCGAAGCCGCACTGCGCGAAGCGGTCAAGGCCGAGCAGAAGGCCGCCGCCGCGCTGGAGAAAGCCCGGCGCGCCGAGAAGGAAGCCGAGCTCGCCGAAGCGCGCGCCCGCAAGGCCGCCGAGAAGGAAGCACGCCGCGCGCACTATCTGGCCAACCGCGTGGCACAGGAAGGCGGCGACACCGGCGACAAGCCCGCCGAGTAAGCGCCCTGCACCAGCAAAGTCCGCCGCAAGGCGGACTTTGCATTTGCGGCCAGAGCAACGACCCCGGGTACCGGGGTATATCAGTACATCAACGACTGGGCGCCGGACCCCAGGTCTGCGCCCCCGTCACACCAAGCCCGGGTATGCTGCAGTTGCCGCCTTTCGAAGCGACCCTCGCGGCGACCGGTGAAGCGAATTCCGGCCCGTCACACAGGAGAAATCATGCTGCTGTTTCAATGTTCCGGCGCCGCCTGCGAAGCGCTGACGTCAACGCGCAAAGGCCAGGTCGCGAGCTGGATCGGTGCCGAGCCGGTCGATCCCGCGTCGGCCTGGGTTTGGCAACTGCATGCGGTCAAGATAGACCGCAAGCTGGTATATGTGGCGATGCAGCGTGACACCCGGTTCGCCATGGCGTTCTGGGGGCTGAAAAAAGGCGATGGCGAAGCGCTGCTGCGATTGTTTGTCGAGCGGCTGGTAAATCACCTGCTGTGGCTGAATCAGGGTATCGGCTGGCTGGATGAGGTGGCCGCCGATGCGGCGATCGAGCGTCTGCTGCTGCAGCATCGCGATTTCCGCTTTGCGGCCGGAGGCGATCGCAGCGTGCAAACGCATATCAACGACGTGGTGCACGCCTGCCGCGATGCGGTTTGGGAGGTAGGCTACCTGCCCGACAACCAGGAAGAAGCCGCCGGGATTGACGGACAACAGAATCGGATGTTGCGCAGCGTGCGCGGCGGTGATTACTTCGTGCCGGATGAAGAACTGCTCTGCCATTGGCTGCAAAGCTGCGCCGGCGCGGATGCAGTACAGATCGAGGCGGTACGCGAACGCATTTCGTCACAGCATCGCACGCGCAGGGCGATACAGATCGCCGACGCCATCGATGCGACCAACCTGCCTCCCGGGCTGTTCGCCGGCCCGCTGGGCAAGGAGCTGCTGGCGCTGCTGAAGACGAAACGCTAAGCCACCCACCGCGGCACCTGCCACATTGTGTGGGCGTTTGGTCAACCGTATCGACACCGGCAAAGCGCTAGGATCACAACTGGAGACGCTCCGGTCGCGATCCTCGAGGACACTGCCACGCGGCACGACTCGGGAACCTTCCCCCCAGTCGTGCCGCCTGCCGCTTACTTCTTCGACTTCTTGGCGGGGGCTCCCTTAGGTGCCTTCTTGCCACCGGCCGCTTCGTACTGGGCATGTGCTTCAGCCGCGATCTTGCGGATCGCCGCGCCAATCCGCGCGTAGTCCGATTCGTTCAGGTTGGCGAGCGAGACGCGACCCGACGGATTGGTGGTGCCGAAGCCCTTGCCCGGCAGCAGCACGATGCCGGTTTCTTCCGCCAGCCGCAGCAAGCCCTCGTTCGGCTTGAGCGAGCTGAACAGCCAGTCGGCGAAGTCCTTGTCGTACAGCTGGGTCAGGATCGTTTCCCAGTCGAGCAGGTGGTAGTAGTCGATGGTGTTCGCATCATGCGGTACCGGCAGGCCCAGCTCGCGGTAGAGCGCGACCTTGCGGCGGCGGACGATGCGCTTCATCGCGTTCTTGTATGCCTCCGGCTCGTCCATCAGCGCGAATAGCGAGAACAGTGCCATTTGCGCCTGCACCGGCGTCGACAGCCCGGCGGTGTGGTTGAGCGCAACGGTGCGGCTGTCGGCGACCAGGCGGTCGATGAACTTGAGCTTGCGCGGTTCGGTGGTGATCGAGCCGTAACGCTCGTCCAGCTGCTTTTTCTTGGCCTCGGGCAGCTTGGCGATGGTCGCGTCGAGCACGTTGTCCTCGTGCGTCGCGACCACGCCCAGGCGCCAGCCGGTCGCGCCGAAATACTTCGAGTACGAGTAGACCAGGATGGTGTTGTAGGGGCAGATCGCGAACAGCGAGACGAAGTTGTCGGCAAAGGTGCCGTAGACGTCGTCGGTCAGGATGATCAGGTCCGGACGCTTCTTGACGATACCGGCGATGTATTCCAGCACTTCGTCGCTGATCTTTGTCGACGGCGGATTGCTCGGGTTGACGAGGAAGAAGGCCTTGACCTTCGGGTCGAGCAGCTTGTCGAGCTCCTTGGTCGTGAACTGCCAGTTGTTTTCCGGCGGCGCATCGACGTGCACGACATCGAGCTGGTAATCGTTGAGCTCGGGGATTTCGATGTAAGGCGTGAAGATCGGCATGCCCAGCGCGATCGTGTCGCCCTTTTCGAGCAGGTGGTTTTCGCGCAGGCAGTTGAACAGGTAGGTCATCGCCGCGGTGCCGCCCTCGACCGCGTACATGTCGAAATGCCCCTTGAACGGGTAGGTGCCGATCATTTCGCGATGGATGTACTGCGCGACGATCTTCTCGCTCAGTACCAGCATCCGGTCCGGGACCGGGTAGTTGCAGCCGAGGATGGCTTCGCACATCTCGTAGATGAAATCACCGGCCGACAAGCCGAGCTGGTCGCGGACATACGAGACGGCAGACTCGATGAAGGCGATGCCCGGTACGCCGGCGTGGGCCTTGGTGAAGATCTCGAAGCGCGCCTCAATCCCGTCGCGCTGCGGAAAGCCGCCGACGCCTTCTGGCATGTAGACGAAGGAACGCTCCGATTCGGTCATCGCAAACAGGCCGAACTGGAAGAAGCCGTGGCGCGGCACGGTGGCGAGGAAATTCGGGTTGCCGCGGCCGGCATTGAGCATCAGCTTGTCGCTCTGGCTGGCCGCCTTGATCAGCACATCCTTCAACTCGAACGGGCTGAGACCGGAGAATTCTTCGATGTTTTTGAAACTCATGGTGTACTCCTTGTTGAGTCGTACTTGGACCGACGGGGTTACATGAAGGCGATGACCAGCGGCCCCAGCAACGTGAGCAGCACGTTGGCTAGCGCATAGGTGATCGCGAACGGTACGGTGGGAATCGAGTTCTCGGCCTTGTCGAGGATTTCGCCGAAGGCCGGATTGGCGCTGCGCGAACCGGCCAGCGCGCCGGCCAGGACGGCGACGTTGTCGTAGCGCAGCACATAGCGGCCGAACAGCATCGTGAGCAGCAGCGGGATGATGGTGACGGCGACGCCGACGAGGAAGATCGTGAAGCCGTGCTCCCGAACGGTTTCAACGGCCTGCAGGCCCGATGACAGCCCGACCACGACGACGAAGCCGGCCAAGCCCAGGTCCTTCAGGATCTGCACCGCACCGCCGGGCATCGCACCGAAGGTCTGCTTCTTGGCCCGGTACCAGCCGAACAGCAGGCCCGAGAGCAAGGCTCCGCCGCCGCTGCCCAGCGTGAGCGGAATCGAGCCGATCTTGACGACCAGCAGGCCGATCAGCAGACCGACCACCAGACCGGCGCCCATGTAGACGAAGTCGGTTTTTTCGGTATGGATCACGGTGTAGCCAACCAGGCCGGCCACGCGACTCACATCCTTTTCCGCGCCGTACACGGTGAGCACGTCGCCGGTCTGGACGAGGGTCTCCGGCGACATCGGCAAGGGCTTGCCCATCCGCGCAAGCCCGACCGCATAGGCGCCGTGGCGTACTTCGGGAGAGGCTTCGGCGGCGATCTGGCCGAGCGACTTGTTCTGCAACTGCTTGCTGGTGATCACGATGTCGATACGCTGCATCGCCAGGTCCATGCCGGGTTCGCCGTGGACTTCGCGCCCGATGGCACTGGCCTGCTCGAGCACGGCGGTACGCCGGCCGACCAGCAGCACGATGTCGTCCTGCGACAGGACGAGCTCGGCGGACGCGGCAATGATCTGCCCGGCGCGCTTCACCCGTTCGATCGTCGTCGGCGGCGTCGACGATTGCTCGATCTCGCCGACAGTACGCCCGGCGGCCTTTTCGACGCGATATACCCGGCCGACCAGTTGCGGCACCGCTGCGAGCTGTCCAGGCCCGAGTACCTGCACGCCGGCCTGCATCGCGGTTTCGGCCGCGATGGCGTCGTCACGGATGCTGCGGCCCATGAACTTCGGCAGGATGTTGACGCAAACGATGATCGCGCCGAACGAGCCGAACACATAGGTCACCGCATAGCCGATGGCGACGTTGGCCTGCAGCTGCTTGAGTTCCTCGGCCGGCAAGCCGAGCTTGGCAAGCGCATCGCCCGCCGTGCCGATGATGGCCGATTGCGTCAGTCCGCCGGCGGCAATGCCGGCCGCAAGGCCCTTGTCGAGCCCGGTCAGCTTGGCCAGGAGGACCACGGTCAGCAGGCCGGTGGCCGCCAGGACGACGGCCAGGATGATTTCGCGAATCGACTGCTTGCCGATCGAGTTGAAGAACTGCGGACCGCTCTCGTAACCGACCGCGTAGATGAACAGCGCAAACAGCACCGCCTTGACGCCCGGGTCGATCGACACGCCGACCTGGCTGATCACGACCGCAACCAGCAAGGAACCGGCGACCCCGCCCAGCTGGAACTTGCCGAAATTGATCTTGCCGATCCGGTAACCGAGCGCCAGAGAGAGAAACAGCGCAATCTCTGGAGAATGCTTGAAGATTTCGTGTAACCAATCCACGGTGTGCACCTCTTTTTTGTTGGTCAGTTGCTAAGAAAAGCGGTCAGCGCACGACAACCTGACCCGCCAGGAAAATGATCAGCGGCCCCATCAGCGGCAGCACGATGTTGGAGATGGCGTAGGTAATCGTGTAACCGAGCAGCGGTGTCGCATTGCCGGCAGCATTGACCACGGCGCTCAATGCCGGCGTGCTGCATTGCTGACCGGCAATCGCACCGAGCAGCACCGGGCTGTCGAGCTTCAGGACGAAGCGCCCCAGCAGCAGTGACAGCGTGGCCGGCACCAGCGCGATCAGTACGCCGGTGATCGGCAGCGCGATGCCGTAGCTTTTGATCAGCGCCATCGCCTGCGGCCCCGAGGACAGCCCGACGCAGGCGATGAACATCGCCAGGCCGAGGTCTTTCATCAGTTCGATCGCCGAGGCCGGGATATGGCCAACACCGGGACGCAGCGCCTGAAACCAGCCGAACAGCAGGCCCGAGAGCAGCGCACCGCCGCCGGTGCCCAGCGAGAAGTTGACGCCGCCGAGTTTGACGCCCAGACCGCCCACGAGGATGCCGAGCACGATGCCAAGCCCGGCATACGAAAAATCGGTCTCATCGGATTTGTCGATACGCCGGCCGATGTGCGCACTCACTCTGGCAATGTCGCGTGGCGAACCTTGCAGGCGGATCACGTCGCCGGGCTGAAGGCGAAGATCGGGCAGCAGCGGCAGCGGCGCACCCAGCCGGCGTACCTCCAGCAGATGGACCCCGTCGCTGATCCCGGTCCGGCGGGCTTCGCGGCGCAAGTCGCCCAGCGTTCTCTCCGCAAGGCTGCGCCGGTTGAGGACGACGTCTTCGATCTCCACCGCGAAATCGAGCCCGGCCACATGCGCGACTTCCGGGCCCAGCAGGCGGCTGCATGCCAGAACGCTGTCGCGCCGGCCGGTGAGCAGGACGGCGTCCCCGCGCTGCAGGACCAGTTCGGGCGTCGCATCGATCAGTTTGCCGTGGCGCCGGATCCGTTCGATGCCGGCCAGGCCGTCGACACCGGCCTCGATGTCGGCAACGCGCTTTCCCGCCGCGACTTCGATGCGGTAGATGCGCCCGACGATCTCGGGCGCCGCCTGCAGATCGCCGTCATCCTCGCCCTTATCTTGCCCGCCCATCTGCAGCCACAGCGCTTCGGCATCCTTCCTGAGGTTGATTTTCAGCAGTAGCGGAAAGAGCTGGCTGGTGGCAACGACGATGGCGACCAGGCCGAACACGTAGGTGATCGAGTAGGCCGTCACGACATTGGCCTGTAGCTTCTGGATCATGTCCGGACTCAGCGGCAGTTTGGATACCGCATCGGAGGCCGTTCCCACCACGGCGGACTCGGTGGCGGCACCGGCCATCAGGCCGGCGGCGGTCCCCTGATCAAGGCCGAAGAGCCAGGTCGCGCCCATCACCAAGGCCAGCACCACGGCGACTTCCACGGCACACAACAGTCCGAGGCGCAGGCCCTTTGCATTCAGGTTGGCAAAGAACTGCGGCCCGCCGGCATAGCCGAGCGCAAAGATGAAGAGCGCGAAAAACAGCGACTTGACACCCGGCGACGGCTGGACGTCGACGAAGTTGCCGATCAGCAGCGCCGCCAGCAGCGTGCCGCAGACTCCGCCGAGCTGGATCGGCCCGAAACGGACCCGGCCAAAGGCATAACCCGCCGTCAACGACAGGAACAATGCGATGGCAGGGTTCTCCTGCAGCAGAACAAGCGGTAGTTCGGGCATACGCGTTCCGGCTCTCCGATGCTTGAGGTATTTCTCGAGTGCGCTTGCAGCCGACCCAGGAAACTTCCGACAAAAGCTTACACGTTGCCATCGTCATGTAAAGTTTCCGTTTCAAGAGTTCACTTTTTTGTTGTTAAACGTACGATTCATTCATTGATTAACCAGCGCGAAGTGATCGAGAATCAAAGCAATCGGGCACGCCGATACGCGCCAGTGCCCGTCATTGGAGACGACCCGGCGTCCCCCTGCCGCGCTCGCTCCGGCGAGGATTTCCCGGCAACGCCGCAAAGCGCTGCGGCTTCCCGCGGGCTGCGCATCGCCGCCGACAGGCCTATGCTGGCGCTGGTCAGGCGCGAGCCCGGCGCAAGCGCCTTCGGGGCAATCGGGCCATGCCCGCCGGCAGCATGCTGCGCGCCCGGTCGTCGCCGGCGCGCTTTCACCAGCCGACGTCAACGATCCCAGGTTCCTTTTCCACCCACCATGGACGCGAAAAACCATGAAGCAGCAACAATTGCTGGCCGAAGCCAGGGCCGCCAGGCTGAAGGCCTACGCACCGTATTCGCGCTTTCAGGTCGGCGCGGCGCTGCTCACGCATGACGGCCGGGTGTTCCACGGCTGCAATGTCGAAAACGCCTCGTACGGCCTGTGCAACTGCGCCGAGCGCACCGCATTGTTCGCTGCCGTCGCCGCCGGCTGCCGGCCCGGCGATTTCGCGACGCTCGCCGTCGTCGGCGATACCGACGGCCCGATCGCGCCGTGCGGCGCCTGCCGGCAGGTGATGATCGAGCTCGGCACGCCGGCGCTCGAAGTCGTGCTGGCCAACCTCGCGGGCGACGTCGAAGTCACCAGCGCCGCTGCGCTGCTGCCCGGTGCCTTCTACCTCGCCCCCTTTCACCCAAAGGCCGACGGTGAGCCCGATGCAGCAAGCTGAGGTCTTCCACCTCGGCCTGAGCAGGGCCGACCTCGCCGGCGCGACGCTCGCCATCGTCCCGGGCGATCCGGCGCGCAGCCAGCGCATCGCCGGACTGATGGACAAGCCGGTACCGCTCGCCAGCCACCGCGAGTTCACCTCGTGGCGCGGCGAGCTCGGCGGCAAACCGGTGATCGTCTGCTCGACCGGCATCGGCGGACCGTCGACGGCCATCGTCGTCGAGGAACTCGCCCAGCTCGGCATCCGCACCTTCCTGCGCGTCGGCACCACCGGCGCGATCCAGCCGCACATCGGCGTTGGCGACGTGCTGGTCACGACGGCGTCGGTCCGGCTCGACGGCGCCAGCTACCACTACGCCCCGGCGCCCTACCCGGCCGTGGCCGACTTCGACTGCACGGCCGCGCTGGTTGCCGCGGCGAAAGCGGCCGGCGCGAGCGTCCACGTCGGCATCACCGCTTCGTCGGACACCTTCCATCCGGGGCAGGAACGCTACGACACGTACTCGGGCCGGGTGAACCGCGAATGGGCCGGGACCATGGCCGAGTGGCAGGCGCTGCACGTGATGAACTACGAGATGGAATCGGCAACGCTGCTGACGATGTGCGCCGCGCTCGGCCTCAGGGCCGGAATGATCGCCGGCGTGATCGTCAACCGCACGAAGCAGGAAACGCCGGACGCAGCAACGATGAAGCGCGCCGAACACACGGCGGTGAGCATCGTCGTCGATGCGGCGCGACGGCTGCTGGCGTGACAGCCTGCTGGACGGGCTTTGGGCGTATCTGGAGCGGCCATCCAGCGCAGCGGTGCTGGCAAGGCGTACGAAACGCCCCGCGGGGACTTCCTGCCGGTCGCAACAGCACGGGCAGTACGGCAAGTGAGCACAACGCAGCCAGCAGGATTTGCGCCCGGCAGGAAGTGCCCTTGGGGCATTAGCCGCGCTTAGCGCCGGCCGGCGGTGACGCGATGCAGGGCCATCCCGGCCAGCATCGCGGCCACGAAGACCAGCGCCTGCGGCGCGCCGGCGCTGAACGCCACCAGCGCCGGCCCCGGGCAGATGCCCGCCAGCCCCCAGCCGGTGCCGAACAGCAGGCTGCCGGCGAGCAGCTTGCGGTCGATCGCCGTCGACGCCGGCAACTGCATGGTCGCGCCGAGCAGCGACACGGTCCGGCGCTTCGCCATGCCGAAACCCGCCAGCCCGACGCCGATCGCGCCGGCCATCACCAGTGCCAGCGACGGATCCCACCGCCCGGCAAGATCGAGAAAACCGGTCACCTTGGCCGGATTGGCCATGCCCGACACGATCAGCCCGAGGCCGAACAGCAGGCCGGCGAGCAATGCACTCAGATTCAGCATCTCAGCCTCCGATCAGATGACGGACGACGAACACGGTGGCGAAACCCGCCGCCATGAAGGCCAGCGTTGCGGCCAGCGAGCGCGGCGACAGCCGCGACAGACCGCAGACGCCGTGGCCGCTGGTGCAGCCCGAACCGAGCCGGGTGCCGAAACCGACCAGCAGTCCGGCAACGATCAGCACGCCCCAGCTGCTGTCGAACTGCAGCCGCGGCAGGGCCGCGACCAGCCGGAACAACCACGGTGCGGCGAGCAGGCCGCCGACGAAGGCGAGCCGCCACGCCGTTTCACCGCGTTGCGGCGCCAGCAGGCCGCCGACGATGCCGCTGATGCCGGCAATCCGGCCGTTGCTCAGCGCCAGCAGGCTGGCGGCCAGACCGATCAGCGCGCCACCGATCAGCGCGCTCCACGGGGTAAATGCGCTCCAGTCTATGGTCATGACTGGGCCTCCCCGTTGTCGCAAAACTGCTGGTAGAGCGTGCCGATCACCGCGATCGCCGCCGCGTTGGCCAGGCTGTAGTAAACCTGCTTGCCGTCCTTGCGCGTCGCGACCAGCCCGGCACGCCGCAGCACGCCGAGCTGCTGCGACAAGGTCGGCTGGTGGATGTCCAGATCGGCCTCGAGCTGGCCGACATTGCGCTCGCCCTGCGACATCCGGCACAGCAGCAACAGGCGGTCCTGATTGGCGAGCGTCTTCAGCAGGTCCACCGCCGCGCCGGCGGCGCTGCGCATTTGCGCGAGTTCGGGGGGCGAAGCATTCATGGCTGTCGTTTCCAGTTCACTTGATGGACACATCATACCAATTAATATTATATTGATAAGTATATTTTCAAACACCGTCACGAGGCTGCCATGAGCAATGCGCCCGGCCCGAACATCGAGGGCTTCCACGACCCGGTCACCGGCACGGTCAGCTATGTCGTCTACGACCGGACCGGCGGGTCAGCCGCGATCATCGATCCGGTGCTCGACTACGCCGCCAACGCCGGTCGCACCGGCAGCCACTCGGTGCAGCGCCTGGTCGACTGCCTGGTCGCCAACGGGCTCACGCTGGCGTGGATCCTCGAAACCCACACGCACGCCGACCACCTCTCGGCGGCGGCGTGGTTACGCGACAGGCTGGGCGGCCGCATCGGCATCGGCGAGCGGATCGGCACCGTGCAGCGTTTCTTTGCCGCGCGCTTCAATCTCGGTGACGCCTTCCCGGCCGACGGTCGCCAGTTCGACCGGCTGTTTGCCGACGGCGAGACCTTCCGGATCGGCGAACTCGAAGCCGAGGTGCTGTTCGTGCCGGGCCATACGCCGGCCGATATTGCCTACCGGATCGGCGACGCGGTCTTCGTCGGCGATACGCTGTTCATGCCCGACCTCGGCACCGCCCGCTGCGACTTTCCCGGCGGCGACGCGGCGACGATGTTCGACTCGATTCAGCGGCTGTTCGCCCTGCCGCCGCAGACCCGGCTGTTCATGTGCCACGACTACGCGCTGCCCGGCCGCGCGCCGTGCTGGACCAGCACCGTCGCCGAGCAGCGCGCGGCCAATATCCACATCGGCGGCGGTACCGGCCGCGATGCCTTCGTCGCGCTGCGCCAGGGCCGAGATGCCACGCTCGACGTCCCGGCGCTGATGCTGCCGGCCATCCAGGTCAACATCCGCGCCGGCGCCCTGCCCGAACCGGAAGACAACGGCACGCGGTATCTGAAGATCCCGCTCGTCCCGCAATGAGGCTCCGTCCACCGGACATGGCCGCCGGGAGCAAGCGGTGACGGTCACCGTGTTGCTCGGCGCACTGATCGGCCTCGTCCTCGGCCTCACCGGCGCCGGTGGCGGCATCCTCGCCGTGCCGGCGCTGATGGCCGGGCTGGGCTGGAGCGTGCAGCAGGCCGCACCGGTGGCGCTGCTCGCCGTCGCCGGCGGCGCGGCGACCGGTGCGCTCGAAGGCTTCCGCCGCGGTCTGGTCCGCTACCGCGCGGCGCTGGTGATGGCGGTCGCCGGCGTGCCGCTGACGGCGGTCGGCCAGTCGGTCGCGCAAGGGCTGTCGCAAACGGTGCTGCAAACGGCGTTCGCGCTGGTGATGCTGGTCGTCGCCGTGCGCCTGCTGACGCCCGGCAGCGGCGAAGGCAACGCCGCTGCACCGTGCCGGGTCGACCCGGACAGCGGCCGGCTAGTCTGGACGCCGGCGACGGCGCTGGCGGTCGCCGCGATCGGGGCGCTGACCGGTTTCGCCACCGGCCTGCTCGGCGTCGGCGGCGGCTTCATCATCGTGCCGGCGCTGCGGCGGCTGAGCAATCTGGGCATGCATGCGATCGTCGCCACCTCGCTCTTCGTCATTGCGCTCGTCGGCAGCGGCGGCATTGTTGCGGCGCTGTGGCACGGCCGCACGCTGTCGCTGGCCGTCGCACTGCCCTTCCTCGCCGCAATCGTCGCCGGCATGCTTGCCGGGCGCACGCTGGTCGCCCGCCTCAGTCCGGCCCGGGTCCAGCGCGGCTTTGCGCTGGCGCTGCTCGCCGTGGCACTGGGCATGCTGGCGGCGACGTGGTGGCCCCGCTGATACGGCTCGCTGAAAGCCGCGCTTTTCGGCTACAATTTTCACCTTTACGCCCCCCGAATTCGCAGGAGAACACCTATGTCGATGGCCGACCGTGACGGCGTCATCTGGTATGACGGCAAACTGGTCCCGTGGCGCGAAGCGACCACGCACGTACTGACCCATACGCTGCACTACGGCATGGGCGTGTTCGAGGGCGTACGCGCGTACGAAACCGACAAGGGCGCGGCGATCTTCCGCCTGCAGGACCACACCGACCGGCTGTTCAACTCGGCCAAGATCCTCGGCATGGCAATGCCGTTCGGCAAGGACGAACTGAACGAGGCACAGCTGGCCGTCGTCCGCGAAAACAAGCTGGCGTCGTGTTACCTGCGCCCGATGGCCTTCTACGGCTCGGGCAAGCTCGGCGTTGCGCCGCCGGCTGGCGACGTGCACGTGATCGTCGCCGCCTGGCCGTGGGGCGCGTATCTGGGCGCCGAAGGCATCGAGCGCGGCATCCGCGTCAAGACCTCGAGCTTCACCCGCCACCACGTCAACATCACGATGTGCAAGGCCAAGGCCAACGGCAACTACATGAACTCGATCCTCGCCAACACCGAAGCGGTGCGCGACGGCTACGACGAAGCGCTGCTGCTCGACGTCGACGGCTACGTGGCCGAGGGTTCCGGGGAAAACATCTTCGTCGTCCGCAAGGGCAAGCTGTACACGCCGGACCTGACCTCGTGCCTCGACGGCATCACCCGCAACACGGTGTTCGAGATCGCGACCGAAATGGGCCTGCAAGTGATCGAGAAGCGCATCACCCGCGACGAGATCTACATCGCCGACGAAGCGTTCTTCACCGGCACCGCCGCCGAAGTCACGCCGATCCGCGAACTCGACAACCGCGACATCGGCGCCGGCTCGCGCGGCCCGATCACCGCGGAAATCCAGAAGCGCTATTTCGACATCGTCCAGGGCCGTGACGCCAAGCGTGCCGAATGGCTCACGCTGGCCAGCTGATTCAGGAAAAAAAGATGCAACTGCACGAAAACACCAAGACGCAGATCGAAGTCACCGCCCACGACCTGCCGCTGCACTGCCCGATGCCGGACATGGTGTCGTGGAACTCGCACCCGCGCGTGTTCATCGACCTGTCCAAGACCGGCGAAGGCCAGTGCCCGTACTGCGGCACCCACTACCGGCTGAAGGCGGGTGAAGTCGTGAAGGGCCATTGATGGCCTGATGTAGCGAATCACAAAGCGGCGCGTGCGCCGCTTTGTCATTTGAAGCACCCGGAGCAAACCATGAACGTGATCGACACAAGCACCGCCGAACACTACCGCTGGGGCGGCACGAACGACGGCTGGCATCTGGTCAGGCAGCCCGGCTTGTCGGTCATCGAGGAGCGCATTCCGCCCGGCGGCAGCGAAGTGCGTCATGCCCACGCCCGGGCAAGGCAGTTCTTCTACGTGCTGGCCGGCGAGCTGGCGATCGAGGTCGACGGCATGACCCACCGTGTCGCTGCCGGCCAGGGGCTGGAAATCGCTCCGGCGCAGGCGCATCAGGTCGCCAACCTCGGCGAGATCGACGCGCGCTTTCTTGTGGTCTCGCAACCACCCTCGCACAATGACCGCGTGCCCGCCCCGCGCGCGGAAACGATGAGCTGTTAACGATGAAGCAAATCCTGATCGTCGCCCCCGCCTGGGTCGGCGACGCCATCATGGCCCAGCCGCTGTACGCCGAACTGCAACGCCGACACCCCGGCGTGGCGATCGACGTGCTTGCGCCGGCCTGGACGCGGCCGGTGCATGCGCGGATGCCGGAAATCCGCGAAGCCATCGACAACCCCTTCGGCCACGGCGAGCTGGCGCTGAAAAAGCGCTGGGCCATCGGCCGCATGCTCAAGGCACGCGGCTACGATCAGGCGATCCTGCTGCCGAACTCGCTCAAGAGTGCACTGGTGCCGGCGTTTGCCGGCATTCCGGTCCGTACCGGCTGGCTGGGTGAATCGCGCTACGGCCTGCTGAACGACTGGCGCAAACTCGACAAGGACCGCTATCCGAAAATGGTCGAGCGCTTCGTTGCGCTCGCGGTGGCCGATGGCGCGCCGCTGCCCGCCGGGCGCCATTATCCGCAACTGAAGATCGACCCGGTGGCGCGCGCCGCGACCTTGGCCAGACTGGGCCTCGACACCGCCAGCCCCATCGTCGCCTGTTGCCCCGGCGCCGAGTACGGCCCGGCCAAGCGCTGGCCGGCACGCCACTTTGCCGAGTTCGCCCGTCACCGGATGGCGCGCGGCGAACAGGTGTGGCTGTTCGGCTCCGCCAAGGACGCCGAGATCGCCGGCGAGATCGAAACCCTCGCCCCCGGCGTGATCAACCTTGCCAGCCGAACCAGCCTTGCCGAAGCGATCGACCTGATGAGCCTAGCCGCGGTCGCGGTCTGCAATGATTCGGGACTGATGCACGTCGCCGCGGCGCTGAACGTGCCGCTGGCGGCGGTCTACGGTTCGTCCAGCCCCGGCTTCACGCCGCCGCTGACCGATCACGCCGAAATCGTCTCGCTGCAGCTGTCGTGCTCGCCGTGCTTTGCGCGCACCTGCCCGCTCGAACACATGAACTGCCTGAACCAGCTCGATGCGGCCCGCGTCGATGCGGCGGTCGAGCGGCTGCGGCCCCGCCCCGGCCAGACCGACGCCTGCTAGTCGCGGAAACCGTCGCCATCGCGCTATGATCGGGGTTTTCCCGCACCGCACCCGACCATGGAATTCCTCGACCTCGCCCCGATCGCCCGCGTCAACGGCACCGTGCAACTGCCCGGCTCCAAGAGCATTTCCAACCGCACCCTGCTGCTCGCCGCGCTGTCCAAGGGCGACACGCAGGTGCGCGGCCTGCTCGCCTCGGACGACACGCAGCGGATGCTCGAAGCGCTCGAAGCGCTCGGCATCGCCTGGGAACAGCAGGGCGACAGCCGCGATTTCGTCGTCCGCGGCGGCGCGGGTGCGTTTCCGGTCAAGCAGGCCGAACTCTTCCTCGGCAACGCCGGCACCGCGTTCCGGCCGCTGACCGCCGCGCTGGCGCTCGCCGGCGGCAGCTACAAGCTTGAAGGCGTCGCACGGATGCACGAGCGCCCGATCGGCGATCTGGTCGACGCGCTGCGCGTCGCCGGTGCGAAGATCGACTACCTCGGCACCGAGGGCTTCCCGCCGCTGCAGATCCATCCGGGCGAAATTGCCACCGGCCGGCGCATTCCGGTCAAGGGCAATGTCTCGAGCCAGTTCCTCACCGCGCTGCTGATGGCGCTGCCTTTGAGCGGCGAAGACGTGACGATCGAAGTCGTCGGCGAGCTGATCTCCAAGCCCTACATCGAGATCACGCTGAACCTGATGGCCAAGTTCGGCGTCACCGTCGAGCGCCATGGCTGGCAGGAGTTCGTCATCAAGGGCGGCCAGACCTATGTGTCGCCCGGCGAGATCTTCGTCGAAGGCGACGCGTCGAGCGCGTCGTACTTCCTCGCCGCCGGCGCGATCGGCGCACTGGGCGGCGGTGCGGTCCGCGTCGAGGGGGTCGGCAGCGAAAGCATTCAGGGCGACAAGCGCTTTGCCGAGACACTGGCGCAGATGGGCGCGCAGATCAGCTGGGGCCCGAACTGGATTTCAGCGGCACCGCCCGCATCGGGCAGGCTCAGGGCGCTCGACGTCGACCTCAACCACATCCCCGATGCGGCGATGACGATCGCCGTCGCCGCGCTGTTCGCCGACGGCACGACGACGATCCGCAATATCGAAAGCTGGCGCGTCAAGGAAACCGACCGCCTCAGCGCAATGGCAACCGAGCTGCGCAAGGTCGGCGCCACCGTCGAGGAAGGCCAGGACTACATCGTCGTGACGCCGCCGGCGGCGCTGACGCCGAATGCCGAAATCGGCACCTACGACGACCACCGGATGGCAATGTGCTTCTCGCTGGTCGCGCTCGGCGGCGTGCCGGTGCGCATTCTCGATCCGAACTGCACCGCCAAGACTTTCCCGACCTACTTTGCCGAACTGGCGCGCATCGCCGGCTGAGCGCACCTGCCCCCTGCAGGCTGCGTTGCGCCGGATGTGTACCCGGCAGGACGTCCCCCAGGGGCTTTAACCGCTCCGTTTCACGCAACCGGGAGGGCCGGCATTGCCGGCCTTCTTTCATTCGTGGTCAGAGCAGGGCTACACGCCCCGTAAACCGACATGATTGTCGGCAGACGGCCCGCTACCGTCCGCCTTGCCGAAGCCGACGCGCGTCGGCCACCGGCGCCTGCGAGTGGCCAGCCCGCGCCCGCGCCGCGTCGCCGGGCCGGTTTGCAACGAACTGGCATCAGCCCTGTCCGGCTGTTGATACCAGCTTGTTTTGCAAGACAAATCCAATTCCGGTTGTCACCGGGCAGACCAAAAACAGACAGCGCCGTACGCCTTGCATCCGCCCATTCTGCGCCTTGCTTACAGGCCGGCGGCCCGGATTTGCACCGGAATCGCGGTGATACCATCGCCATGCTTTTTGCATGACCAAAGTGGCACGGCTCGTTCCGACCCCGTCGCCACCCATAACGATGGAGTCGAGATGCATTACCCGAAAATCGCCGCGCTCGCCGTGGCCGCAGTCTTCGCTGCACAGGCTTATGCCGCCCCTGCCTGGGACGCCAAGGCCGTCTATACCGCCGGCCAGTCGGTCGACCACGCCGGCAAGACCTGGAAAGCCAAGTGGTGGACGCAAGGCAACACGCCCGGCGCCGAGCAATGGGGGCCGTGGGAACTGATCGGCAACGCCGGCGGCGCGACGCCCGCTCCGACACCCGCTCCGACACCCGCTCCGACGCCCGCTCCGACGCCCGCTCCGACGCCCGCTCCGACGCCGGCTCCGACACCCGCGCCGACACCCGCTCCGACGCCTGCCCCGACACCCGCTCCGACACCTGCTCCGACACCTGCTCCGACGCCTGCTCCGACGCCTGCTCCGACGCCTGCTCCGACCCCCGCTCCGACACCCGCTCCGACACCGGCCGGCACCGCCTGCGTCGCCGCCTGGGATGCCGCTACCGCGTACAGCGGCGGCGCCAGCGCCAGCCAGCTGAACCGCAATTACAGCGCCAAGTGGTGGACCAAGGGTGATGACCCGAGCAAGGGCGGCGTCTGGGTCGACGCCGGTGCGTGCAGCGGCTCGTCCGGCGGCGGTTCGACCGGCACCACGCCGACGCCGGCACCGGGCGGCGTCCCCACCAAGGCCCAGGCCGAGGCCAAGGAAGCCGAGCTGACCAACAACGACTTCTTCCGCACCGTGAAGGCGTCGATCCGCACCGCGCCGAACGCCGTCGTCGACGCCGTGGCGCCGGGCAAGACCGACAACCCGCTCAACGTGAAGCGGATCGAGCGGCTGCTGCCGGAAGCCAAGTGGGAATACCTGTTCCCGCGCCGTGACGCGAGCTACACCTACCAGCGCTTCCTGCAGGCCAACGCCAAGTTCCCGGCGATCTGCGACGACTACAAGGACGGCCGCGATGCCGATGCGATCTGCCGCCACAGCCTGGCGACGATGTTCGCGCACTTCGCGCAGGAAACCGGCGACCACAACCGCAACGACACCGTGCCCGAATGGCGTCAGGCGCTGAAGTACCTGCGCGAGCTCGGTTGTGAGGAAACCGGCCCGGGCTGCGGCTACAACACCGAGTGCGCCGATCCGGTGTTCAACACCGTGTGGACCTGCGGCAAGAACGCCGACGGCAGCTGGAAGAAGTACTTCGGCCGCGGCGCCAAGCAGCTCTCGTACAACTACAACTACGGCCCGTTCTCGCAGGTGATGTACGGCGGTGACCAGTTCAAGCTGCTGAACGAGCCGGACCTCGTCGCATCGACCTGGCTCAATCTCGCCAGCGCCACGTTCTTCTTCGTCTATCCGCAACCGCCGAAACCGTCGATGCTGCACGTGATCGACGGCACCTGGGTGCCGAACCAGGCCGACCAGGCCGCCGGCACCGGCAACAACTTCGCGACGACGATCCAGATCATCAACGCCGAATGCGGCCTGGGGACCGAGAAGCAGGCCGCGCAGAACCGCATCGACTACTACAAGGAGTTCTCGCGCGAACTCGGCTGGGACTACAGCAAGGAACAGCTGAGCTGCGCGACGATGCAGCGCTTTGGCCCGGGCAGCTCGGCGGCGTACAACATCTACTGGGAGAAGAACTGGAACGTTGGCGGCGACAACCAGTGCATGCTGGTCAGCTACCAGACGCCGTACAACGCGCTGATCGAAGGCAACTACGTGAAGTGCGTCGAGAAGAACTGGGGCGTGGCGCTGAAGTAAGCGAGCTTTCCAGCAATGAAAAACGGGGGCCTCGGCCCCCGTTTTTCCTGATCACCGCCGGACGTCTCAGCGGTGTGTCGTCTTCTTCGTCGTCTTCGTCGTCTTCTTCTTGTGTGCGGCGCCCTGCTTCGCCGGCGTCTTTCTGGCCGGGGTTTTCCTGACCGACGACTTCGTCCTCATCGTGGCCTTCGGCGCCTTCGCTGCCGGTTTGCGTGCATGGGTCGATGCCTTGGCGCTGCGATGCTTGGTGGTCGCTGCCGCCTGACGCGTACTGCGGCCCTTCTTGGAGACCTGCTTGGCCGAATGCTGTTTCCGCGCCTTGGCGCTCGAATGCCGGGTTGCGGACTTGTGCGAGACCGGCTGCGCGCGGCTGACCTTCGGAGCCGGCGCACTGCGCGCCGCCGGAGGCGGCAAGGCCGCCGGGTCGTCGAACGGCAACGGCGCATCCTCGGCGAAAGCGGTGCTCAGGGAGAAGCTCAGCAGCAGGGCAAGCAGGATACGCATGACACGGGATTCGGGCAGAACGGGGGCGCCCAGTATACCCGATCCCTTTTCACGGCAAGACCGCCATACCTGCCGCCCATCCAGGACAAGACCACTTGCCCGGGCAAATTGGCCCGCATACATAGAAAGCCTGCGGTCATTGAAAGCGCAATGTCGGCAAATCCATGATGTTTATCGGAAAAATCCGGGCAAATTTCTTGACAGTACAACTATCGAAGATAGTATTGCAGGACTATACCGATGGCATGAATAAGACCACTTCATCGGTAGATCGCGGCCGGGTGCCGCACCGGATGCTGCTCATGCCTTTGCCTGGGGCATGCGTCTTGACGGGGAGCTTCGGCTCCCCGCTTTTTTTTGCTCAGCGCAAAAGCGCATCGGTCACCGCCGCGAGCATCGCCGGCCGGTTGCCGAATGCCGCCAGCCGCCCCGCAGCCTGCGGCACGAGGTCGGTGTCGTACGGCAAGCGGCCGGCAACCAGCCAGAGCCGCTCGAACGGCAGCGCGGCGATCAACGCCCGTTGCGCCGGCTGCAGCACGGCGTTGTAGCTGACGCAGACGATCTGCGCGGCGCCGGCTACCCGCGCCAGCGCCGCGGCGGCTTCTTCGGCACCGGGGGCCAGCGGCAGCGCGATCTCGTCGACGGCCACGCCGGCTGCCAGCAGCGG
This sequence comes from Jeongeupia sp. USM3, assembly GCF_001808185.1. Classification (NCBI taxonomy): domain Bacteria; kingdom Pseudomonadati; phylum Pseudomonadota; class Betaproteobacteria; order Neisseriales; family Chitinibacteraceae; genus Jeongeupia; species Jeongeupia sp. USM3. The sequence goes on from NZ_CP017668.1 coordinate 1,416,065, forward strand.
CGTCGCCAGCGTGTCGCGCACCAGCGCCGCCTTGCCCATCGCGACCTCGTCGATCTCGGTCCGCGCACGGACCTCGAACGTCAGCAGCAGCACCGGCAGGTTCGGGTCGATGCCCCGACCGTGACGGCGTACCGCCTGCCGCTGCACCCGTTCGGCCAGCGCCAGCGCGGCATCGGTACGCAGTACCGGCTCGGCCGGCAGCGCACGCCAGTCGGACAGGCGCCGCTTCAGCGCCAGAATCCGCCCGGCCGATGCGGCGATGCGCGCCGGATCGACCCCGCCGGTATCGACTTCCGCGGCCAGCGCCTCAAGGAAACCGTACTGCCTGTCCTCGCGGTGCGAGATCAGCAACACGTCGGCACCGGCCTTGAATGCATCGACGGCGCCGCCGACGGTGCCGCCCGGCCCCCGGGCAATCGCGTCCATCTCGAGGCAATCGGTGAACACGACGCCGTTGAAGCCCAGCTCGTCGCGCAGCAGGCCGGTCAGTACGGCGTGCGAGCGCGTCGACGGCAGGTCCGGATCGGGTTCGACCGCCGGAAACGCGACGTGCGAGCTCATCACCGCGTCGACACCGGCGGCGATCGCGGCGCGGAACGGCGCCAGCTCGATCGCGTCGAGCCGCGCCCGCTCATGGCCGACGCGCGGCACGCCGAGGTGCGAATCGGTATCGGTATCGCCGTGACCGGGGAAGTGCTTGGCCGTCGCCGCCAGCCCGGCGGCACGGATGCCGTCGAGCGCCGCCAGCCCGTAGCGGCAGACGGTATCGACGTCTTCGCCGAACGCACGCACGCCGATCACCGGGTTGGCGCGGTTGTTGTTGACGTCGAGCACCGGCGCGAAATTGATATTGATGCCCAGCATCGCCAGTTCGGCATTGCCGGCGCGGACCAGCTCGCGGCAATCGTCGACGCTGCCCGCGGCCTGATAGGCCAGCGCCGACGGCAGCGGCGTCATGCCATCCTCGATCCGCATCACCATGCCGCCTTCCTGATCGATGCCGATCAGCAGCGGCACGTCGCTGACCTCGGCATTGATCTGCTGCAGCCGCCGGCACAGCGCAGCGACCTGCGCCGGCGTCTCGACGTTGCGGCGGAACAGGATCACCCCGCCGATGCCGCGTTCGCGGATCAGCCGCGCCACGCCCGGGCTCGGCACCAGTCCGTCAAAGCCGGCCATCAGCAGCTGGCCGATCTGTTGCTGTAAGTTCATTCGTCTTCTCCCGCTTGCCTCGGTCGCAGCATGAAGCTACATCGTAATATCTGCCCCCGCCGCCGGAGCCCAGCCATGCGCCACGCTTTCCTACTGACCGGGCTTGCAGCGCTGACCGCCTGCGCGATGATGCCGCAGGCGACGCAGACGGCACAGGCAACGCTGCTGCCGACCAGTGGCCAGACCGCCACCGGCAAGGTCGGGCTCCGCCAGAGCGGCGATACGCTGTTGCTCGACGTGACGCTGACCGGCCTGACACCGGGGCAGCACGGCTTCCACGTGCATGAAAAGGGCGACTGCTCGGCCCCGGATGCCAGCAGCGCCGGCGCGCACTTCAATCCCGGCAACCACGCGCACGGCGGCCCCGAGACCGCCGCCCGCCATGCCGGCGACCTGGGCAACGTCGTCGCCGGCGCCGACGGCCGGGTCTCGACGTCGGTCAGGATCAGCGGCGTCCGGCTCGACGCGCTGCGCGGCCGGGCGCTGATCGTTCATGCCGGCCCGGACGACCTGAAGAGCCAGCCGGCCGGCGATGCCGGTGCCCGAATCGCCTGCGGCGTGATCAACTAAATCCCTGCGGCGTGATCAGTTAACCGCCTGCGGCATCATCGGCTAGCGCCGGTCTCAGTTCGTCATCGCCAGCCGGCGCAGCACCTCGTCGCGGCCCAGCAGCGCCAGCACCGCGTCGACCGACGACGTGTTGGTGATGCCGCAGACCTTGGCGCGCAACGGCATGCCGACCTGCGGCATCTTCACGCCCTGCTGCTTGACGAAGTCCTTGATGAAAGCGCCAAGGCTGGCCTGATCCCACGTCTCGAGCCTGGCGACGCCTTCGGCGAAGAAACCGAGCCGTGCCTCGTCATCCGGCGTCAGGTGCTTTTCGGCAACGTCGGCGCTCGGCACCAGCGGACGATAGAAATATTCGGCCTGGTCGGCCATTTCGACCAGCGTCTGGCTGCGGTCCTTCAGCAGCACGCACACCTCGGCAAGGCACGGCCCGTCCGCCGGGTCGACGCCCTTGTCGGCGAGGAAGCCGGCGACGCGCTGCGCCAGCCGCAGCGGCTCGGCCGCCTTGATGTGCTGCGCGTTCAGCCACAGCAGCTTGTCGCGGTCGAAACGGCTCGGGCTCGGGCTGACATTGACCAGATCGAACCATTCGACGAACTGGTCCATCGTGAAGAACTCGTCGTCGCCGTGCGCCCAGCCGAGCCGCGCCAGATAGTTGAGCAGCGCTTCGGGCAGGAAACCCATCTTGTCGTAGTCGACCACGCTGACCGCGTCGCGGCGCTTGCTCATCTTCTGGCCCTGATCGTTGAAGATCATCGGCAGGTGGGCAAACGCCGGCACCGGCGCACCGAGCGCCTCGTACATGTGGATCTGCCGCGGCGTGTTGTTGACGTGGTCATCGCCGCGGATCACGTGGCTGATCCGCATGTCCCAGTCGTCGACGACGACGCAGAAGTTGTACGTCGGCGTGCCGTCCGGACGGGCGATGATCAGGTCGTCAAGCTCGGTATTGGAGATCTCGATCCGGCCCTTGACCTGGTCGTCCCAGGCGACGACGCCGTCGATCGGGGTACGGAAACGCACCACCGGCGAGACGCCGGCCGGGGCCTCGGGCAGCGCCTTGCCGTCCTCGGGCCGCCAGCGGCGGTCGTAACGCGGCTTCTCGCCGCGTGCCTCGGCCTCGGCGCGCATCGCGTCGAGTTCCTCGCGCGAGCAGTAGCAGTGGTAGGCATGGCCGGAAGCGAGCATCTGGGCGATGACGGCCTTGTACCGGTCCATCCGCTGCATCTGGTAGAACGGGCCCTCGTCGTAGCCGAGGCCGACCCAGTGCATGCCGTCCATGATCGCGGCGACCGACTCCGGCGTCGAACGCTCGAGATCGGTGTCCTCGATGCGCAGCACGAACACCCCCTGGTGCTTTCTGGCGTAGGCCCAGGAGAACAGCGCGGTACGCACGCCACCGATATGCAGCAGGCCGGTGGGGCTGGGTGCGAAACGGGTGCGGATGGCGGAAGTCGGAGCAGTCATGGCGGCAACAGGTAGGGATCGCAAAGGCGACATTTTACCCGCAGCCGCCTGCCCGTGCAGCGGACAGAAAAAACCGGCCAAGAGGCCGGCGGATTCACGCAGGAACGGCAGCGCGCGTCACAGCGCGGCGGTCATCACCGGCTTCGATCTGGACCGGGCGACGCGGTTGTTGATCTGCAGGATCCGGTTGGCCGGATTCAGGACTTCGACATTGGCGGCCAGCTGCGGCTCGGCCGGTGTCGCCGGCGACTCGAAGCGCACGAGGATGTCGTAGAAGCTGCGCAGCGTTTCGACATAGGCAACCGGTTCGCCGCCACGGGCGTAACCGAAGCGCACGGTGTTGTAGTACTTCGGATCGCGCAGCAGCGGCAGCGTGGTCTTCACGTCGGCCCAGCTGTCCGGATTCTTGCCCTGCCGGCGCGCCAGCTCGCGCGCATCGAGCAGGTGCCCGAGGCCGACGTTGTATGCGGCCAGCGCCAGCCAGGTGCGGTCGGGCTCGGCGATCGCGTCGTCGAGGCCGTCACGGAGCAGCGCCAGATAGCGCGCGCCGCCGAGAATGCTCTGCTGCGGGTTCAGCCGGTCGACCCCCATGCGCTGCGCGGTGTCGTTGGTCAGCATCATCAGCCCGCGCACGCCGAACGGCGATACCGCATTCGGATCCCAGTGCGACTCCTGATACGACAGCGCCGCAAGCAGACGCCAGTCGATCTCGGTCTCGGCCTCGGCTTTCTTGAACCAGCCCTGATACTTCGGCAGCACGCTGGTGCGCTTGCTCAGGAAGGCCACCGAATCGGGCGGACCCACGCGGTTGACGTGACCGTAATAGCGGTCGGTGAGCTTGGCCAGCGACTTGTCGGCGCGGACTTCGGCAAAGAACTGCGTCAGCTTGCCCTGCAGTTCGCCATCGTCATCGCGCATCGCCCACGCCAGCTGCTGCGGGTCGCCGCTTTTCTCGGAAATCGCCACTTGCGGGTAATACTTCTGCGCCAGCTCGGCCACTTGCGAACCGACGATCGCGTAATCGATCTTGCGCTGTGCCACCGCCTCGACCAGCTCCTCGCTGTCGCCTGCCTCGGCGACACGCCAGGTCAGCGACGGGGATTTGGTCTTGAGCTGATTGAGTCCCTGCACGTACTGCGGCATGGTCTCGACCGTTGCTCCGCCGTTCAGGACGGCATTGAGCGCAGCCTGCTCGCTGCGATCGTTGCGGTACACGAGCACCGGGCGCACCGACTGGTACGCCGGGCCGAAGCGGATGCCGCTTTCGTCCGTCGTCTGGTGCACGCCGACTGCCAGATGCGCTTCGTTGCGTTGGAGCCGCTCGAAGAGCTTTGCGTAGTTGGGTTCGACCACGAAGCGCACCTTGAGTCCGTTTTCGGACGCGAAACGCGTAACGAGGTCATATTCCAGCCCTGCGTAATGCCCCTCCGCATCGACGTAGAACGTCGTCGGACCATTCTGCACGAGCACAACCAGCTCGCGCGATTCGGTCCACGGGGCCGCTTGGTGGGCCTTGTTTGCAGGCATATCGCCGCATCCCACCAGGGCTACTGTCGCCAAAGCCATCAACCAGTTCTTCATGCCGCTCCAAAATAATGCTGTTGGCGTGCATTCTGCCAACAGTTTTTCCGCAACACAAACGTAAAGACTTTGCATTTCTCCGAGAAGCATGTATTATGCGTCTCTCTTGCCGGAGAGGTGGCAGAGTGGTCGAATGTACCTGACTCGAAATCAGGCGTAGGTGCAAGCCTACCGTGGGTTCGAATCCCACCCTCTCCGCCAAGACCCATACAAAGCCCCTGAATTCGTAAGGATTCAGGGGCTTTTTCATTCCTGCCGTTGCCGGCCAGTCACCTGACGTTGCCTTGCCGTTTCGGTTGCCTTTGGACTGTTCCGGACGGGCCGGGACACGGTTTCGCTCCCTTCGCGTTCCGATCGCCCCTCTCACCGACCGCTGATCGACAGACAAACGGTAGGTGCTTTTCCCCCGGCAACCCCGGTTTCGACCGAGAGTCCGGGCTTTTTCCGCCGTGCATCCCCCAGCAGCGTAGCCGAGGCTCCGCGATAAGCAAGTTTTGTCCGGCACGCCGTGACGATGATTGCCCGCCCCGCCTCCGCCAGCCCCTGGCCACCGGGGGAGGCCCCGTGGCCGCGGCCGCCGGAGTCGGCGAAACGGGGACGACTTGCGCAACGCGGCAACCGGGCATGTCGCAACACGCCCTCACGTGCTTTGCGCGCGAGGGCGTTGGTGCGGTCATCCACCGAACATGTAGCGCAGGCCGCCGTTGAACTGCCAGCCGTCCCATCCCGCGTCGTTGAACTGCCGCTGATACGAGAATTCGGCATAGAGCGACAACTGCCTGGTCGCCATGCCGCTGAGCCCGGCGCCCACCCGCCAGTTCCGGCCATACTTTCCGACCGGAAAGTCGACGTCGCCGACCACGATGGCGCCATCGCCATCGAGCCCTTGCAGATAGTCGGCGGTCAGGTAAGGCGTCATGCGCGTGCCGTCGCCGGTCTCGAAGCTGCGGGTCAGCCGCCCGCCAAGGCGCACGATATTCTGGGACTGGCTGCCCAGGCGGGTAGCGATGCCGTCCTTGTCGGTGAAGTCGTCGAAGCGGAGGCGTTGCCAGACATACTGGAACTGCGGTTCGAAACTGAATCCACCATTGCCCAGAGCCAGCGGATAGCCAAACTCGATCGACGCGGCGTAGCTGTTGCCGTCATACGAGGCGACCTCGTCGCCGCCATAGGTCGACGTCGTCGTTCCTGCCTGGAATATCCCGCCGGACAGGATCGCATCCACATACCAGCCGTCGTCATGCAGGTACGTTGCCATCGCCGCCAGATTCTGCGTATCGGTACGCGTGATGCTGTCGCCGTCCACGGCATCCGGAGTCACCCGGGAATGCCCCAGCGAAACGGCACCGCCCAGCCGAAGCGTGGCGTTCTGGTAATGATTCAGGATGGCGTTGCCACCGAACTGCACCGCCGAATAATTCTGATCGGCGTCATAACCGTAGCGCTCGAATGAAACGTCGGTCTTGTAGCTCGACGTATTGCCATAGACCCGGATGAAGCCTTCTCCAGCGCGCGAATCGGCCCCGGACTCCGTGGCCCCGTGAATCTCGCCAAGGCGGCGGTGCAGGCTGTCCAGATCCTGCAGGCCTGCATTGAAGAGCGCGCCGGTCTGGCTGATGTAGCCCGGTACTTGCGGGGCAACCACCCAGCGCCCCGGAGTCTCGGTGCCACCGCCGCCACCGCCGCCACCGCCGGGGTTTGTTCCACCACCGCCGCCGGGGTTCGTGCCGCCGCCGCCGCCGGGATTCGTCCCGCCGCCACCGCCGGGATTCGTGCCACCACCGCCGCCGGGATTCGTCCCGCCGCCACCGCCGGGGTTCGTGCCACCACCGCCGCCGGGATTCGTCCCGCCGCCACCGCCGGGATTCGTGCCACCGCCGTCGCCTGGATCCGTGCCTCCGCCGCCGGGCGGCAGGGTGCCAACCGTTCCCGGAGGAAGCGGCACCGCGGTGACATAGACGCGCTCAAGCCGGTAGTCCCAGTACGAATTCGGGAACCCGACCAGATTCTGGCTGGCCGCAGCCGGGCCGTTCGGTGAGCCGGGGCCGAACGCCAGGAGTTTGAACTGGTACGGCGTTCCGCCTGTGACATAGTCGCGGGCCATCGTGAACGCACCGGCCGACGATGCGCCGGCAACCTGAATCAGCGAGACCCCCTCGGTTGCCGAAACCACCAGTCCGTCCTGTCTGGCATAGGCATTGGTCGGCAATGTCTTGGCAACCGCAGCAATTGCGGCTGCCGCGCCTTGCGTTTCAGTCCTGGTCAGGACCATCACGTTCGTGGGGCCGACGGCGGCGCCGTGAATCAGCATCCGGTCGGCCACCTGGTTTGCGATGGGGCCGAGATAAGGATCATCCAGCAGGGCGCCAACCGTCAGCGAGCCGCCGACACCGCTATAGCTGCCCGCGATGTTCAGCGTGTTTCCGAACGGCTGGCCCGCGCTGAGGATTGTTTTGCCGACGTTGGTATAAGCGCCTTCGAGATAAACGGTGGATGGCGCCGTGCCGCTGGGGAAGGCGTAGCCGTTGCCAACATAGAACGTGCCTCGATTGGTCACGTCGCCATGGATTTTGCTGTTGTAGGCGACCAGTTCGGTACCGGGCTGGATCGTCACGGTATCCGCATAGAGGATCGCGCCACTGGAACCCGGCACGCCGATCAGAAGGCGGCCGTTGGAGACCGTTGCCGTGCGCGCTTCGGTGCGACCGAGCAGCGTCCACTCGCTGCCGACCATGTCCAGCGAGCCGAACTTGAGGAAGTCGTTGCTGGCGGTCCCCGTCCCTTCCAGGATGAGATGACTGGTATCGCCGCCGAGCGCCGCGCCCTGCAGCAACGCCCCCGTCTGCATCGTGAGCGTGCCGTTGCCGGTCGCAAACTGCACCGAATACGTCCCGCCGCCGATCGTGCCTGCCGTGGTGATCTGTGCGGCACCGTTCGTTGTGTGCACGCCGCCGACGCTGCCCTGAATGGATGCGCCCTGCAGATTCACCAGCGTACCGCCGGCCGAAAAATCGACGCCAACGCCTGCGCTCGCGGCAATCTGGCCGAGGTTGGTCACGGCCTCCGAGCCGTTGACCATCTGCAGGCCGTAGGTCGTGCCACTGATGGCCCCGGACCGTTCGTTGCGCAGCCTGGTGTTCCCGCCCTCCAAATGAACGCCGGCGCCGTTCGTGGCCGAAATGGTGCCCGCATTGACGACCTGATCCGAGCCGTTGATCAGGTAGAGCCCCGCCGTGCCGCCGGTGATGCGCGCGCCCTGCATGTTCTCGAGGCCGCCGCCGGCGTGCAGTTCAACGCCCGAACCGGCGGTTGCTTCGATCACGCCGCGGTTGACGACCTTGGTGGGCGCGTTGATCGAGGTCAGCCCGCCGCCGACCCCGGAAATGGTGGCGCCCGCGGCATTGTTTACCGCAACGCCGTTTCGCAGCACCACGGCAAACGAACTGGAATCGGAACTCCTCAGCGAGCCCTGGTTCGTCAGGGTCCAGGATTTGTTCTGGCCGAACACGGCCGGACCATTCGAGGTGTTGACCGAGACGCCCTGGTTGACGGTGACGGCGCCGGCGTTGTTGGGATCGGGTAATGAGTCTAGGTTCACGGTTGTCGTGCCACTCGTATCAACCACCGCCAGCGCATTGCTCTGCTGCGACCAGCAGAGTATGGCCACCCCCAGCATGATGGGGGTCAGTGCAAAAATACGCGTAGATGCTGGTTTCATTATTCCCTCTCCCTACCGTCGATCGTGCCGGGCGCCTTCGCGCCCGCAGTACACCCTGAACGCCAAGGCAGCGTCCTTGGCCCCATTGCCGCCTGAATCGCGTCGGAACGCCTCGCGTGTTCATATTCGCTGACACTCATCAAGGACTTTTCATTTCTCCACGACCAATGCAACGTTAAGCAGCAACGATGCGATTTTAAGCATATGACAAAAATCAACCATCAAAAACTGAAGCAAAGTTGACGGAACAGGAAATCTTCCCATAGTCATGCCAGTCGCTGCCTCCCATGCATATCTGACGCCATCCCCTCTTCACCCTGTCCAGCAACCAAGGCCAGGCCAAAGTTTTTGAATGAAATCAGGTCTATCACCATTGCTTTCATGAACATCGTCATGCGCGTCCCGTACCAGGCCGGCTCAAGGGGCCAGAAAGGTCGTCGTTTCCGTCACCGACTGCCGGGGTGCATCGATCGCCGCTAGGGTCACGCTGACCGTCTGCCGAGATGACGGCATCTCGGCCACGCTCAGCCGCAGCGACACGGTCTGGCTGCCACCGGCGGCGACGGTCACCGGCACCTGCTGCGACGACGCCAGCCCCGGCAGCCCGGCGGCGCTGAGCCGGTAGCGGTGCGGCTTGTCGTCGGTGTTCTGGATCGTCAGCAGGTACACGTTTTCGATGCCGCCTTCGTCGGTCGTCCGCGCCAGCACACCGCGGTCGCGGGCGATCTCGAGCTTGAGCGGCTGGTGGTTAACCAGCCCGATCGCCGATGCCGCGGCGATCACCGCCAGCACCGCCGCATAGGCGAGCACCTTGGGCCGCAGCATCCGCCGGGCGATGGTCGCCCTGCCCGCCCCGGCCGCCTGCGCGTGTTCGGTGGTGAAGCGGATCAGCCCGCGCGGGTAGTCCATCCTGTCCATTACGTCGTTGCACGCGTCGATGCACGCGCCGCAGCCGATGCACTCGTACTGCAGGCCGTTGCGGATGTCGATGCCGGTCGGGCAGACCTGGACGCAGACGGTGCAGTCGACGCACGACCCCAGCCCGTCGCCGGCGAAGTCGGCGTCCTTGCGCCGGCCGCCGCGCGGCTCGCCGCGCTGGCTGTCGTAGCTGACGACCAGCGTGTCGCGGTCGAACATCGCGCTCTGGAAGCGCGAGTACGGGCACATGTGCAGGCAGATCTGCTCGCGCAGCCAGCCGGCGTGACCGTAGGTGACGAGGGCGTAGCAGAGTATCCAGAACGTGGTCCAGCCGCCGACGCTCCACGCCAGCGCGGCCTGCCACAAGGGCCGGATCGGCGTGAAGTAGCCGGCGAAGGTGAAGCCGGTCCACAGCGCCAGCGCAACCCACAGCCCGTGCTTGACCGCCTTGCGGGCGATCTTGCCGGCCGAGGCCGGCGCACGGTCGAGCTTGATCCGCGCGTTGCGCTCGCCCTCGACCCAGCGCTCGATCCACATGAACATCTCGGTGTAGACGGTTTGCGGACAGGTGAAGCCGCACCACAACCGCCCCGCCACCGCGGTCCATGCGAACAGCGCCACCGCACAGAAGATCAGCAGCGCGGCGAGGTAGATCAGGTCCTGCGGCAGCCAGACCATGCCGAATACATTGAAGCGGAAGGTTTCCAGATCGAACAGCAGCGCCTGCCGGCCGTCGATCTGCCACCACGGCACCAGATAGAAGAACAGCTGGGTGGCGACCACTGCAGCGATGCGCCAGTTGCTCCAGAAGCCGTGCGCCATGCGTGCATGGATCTTGCGGCGGCCGGCGACATTGATCGTCGTCTCGTACGCGGCATCGGCCGCGACCGGGACGATGGGGATGGTTTTGCTCATCTCGAATCCGATTACTTATATATTAGTGATCGCTGCTTTACGGAGGCCGGGACGGGCTCCACCTCCGGCCTTGTGCCTGCTAGCCGACCCAGCGCATCAGCAGTCGGAAGAATCCGGCAACGGCGGTCAGCGCGAGCACGCCGGCGACCCACAGGCCGACGAACCACAGCGCGCCGCGCCAGCGGCCCCGGCGTTCGGCATTGCGCATCAGTGGTACCCCGCGTCGTCATGGCGGACCTTGCCGCGGAACACCCAGTAACCGAGCGCGGTATAGGCGAGGATGACCGGGATGATGATCAGCGCCCCCACGAGCGTGAATGACTGGCTGCTCGCCGGCGCGGCGGCGTCCCACAGCGTCACCGCCGGCGGGATCAGGTACGGCCAGATGCTGATCAGAAAGCCGCAATAGCCGAGGGCGACGATCGCCAGCGCGAGGAAATACGGCGCGTAGTCGCGTCCCTGCCGCAGTGCCCGGCGGATGCCCCAGGCGCAGCCGAGCACCGCCAGCGGCACCGGCGCCAGCCAGAAGAAGTTGGGCAGGCTGAACCAGCGCGCCGCGACGGCCGGCTCGCGCAGCGGCGTCCAGATGCTGACGACGGCGATCGCGCCGAGCAGCAGCCACGTCAGCGGCGACATGAGCACGATCATCCGCCGCTGCAGTTCGCCCTGGGTCTTGATGATCAGCCAGCCGCAGCCGAGCAGCGCATAGGTCAGCACCAGGCCGAAGCCGGTGAACAGGCTGAACGCGCTGAGCCAGTCGAAGCCGCCGCCGGCGAATTCGCGGCCGACGACCTTGATGCCCTGGATGTAGGCACCGAGCGCGACGCCCTGGCAGAACGTCGCCAGCACCGAGCCGGCGATGAAGGCCAGATCCCACAGGTGGCGCGTGCGCGTCGCCTTGGCGCGGATCTCGAACGCCACGCCGCGGAAAATCAGCCCGACCAGCATCAGCACCAGCGGCAGGTACAGCGCCGACAGCACCGCCGAGTACACGACCGGAAACGCCGCGAACAGCCCGGCGCCACCGAGGACCAGCCAGGTTTCGTTGCCGTCCCAGACCGGTGCGACGGTGTTCATCATCACGTCACGGTCGGCCTCGTTCGGGAAGAACGGAAACAGGATGCCGATGCCCAGATCGAAACCGTCGAGCATCACGTAGATGAACACGCCGAGCGCGATGATGCCGGCCCAGACCAGGGTGATGTCGATCATTGCCGTTCTCCTTCATCGATGAGGTCGTCGGCGCCGGACAGCGGGCGCCGGCCCGAATACGTCGCGGTCTGGCCGATCGGCTCGCGTTCGCCGTCCGGTGTGTGCTCGTCCGCCACCGGCCCGGTGCGCAGCAGCTTGAGCATGTAATGGATGCCGGTGCCGAAGACGAGGAAGTAGACGATCACGAAGATCAGCAGCGACACGCTGACCTGCTGGTACGACACCGGCGACGCCGCGTCGACGGTACGCAGCAGTCCGTACACCACCCACGGCTGGCGGCCGACCTCGGTCGTCACCCAGCCCGCCAGCAGCGCGACGAAGCCGCTCGGCCCCATCCACAATGCAAAGCGCTGCAGCAGGCGGCTGTCGAACTGCCGGCCCCGCCAGCGCAGCAGCAGGAACAGCCCCGCCAGCGCAATCATCAACAGGCCGAGGCCGACCATGATGCGGAAGCTCCAGAACACGATCAGCGAATTCGGCCGGTCTTCCGGTGGCCACTCCTTCAGGCCGCGGATTTCGCCGTCCCACGAATGCGTGAGGATCAGGCTGCCCAGATGCGGGATCGCCAGCGCGTAGTCGGTGCGCTCCTCCTTCATGTTCGGAATGCCGAACAGGTTGAGCGCGGTGCCGCCCTTTTCTGTCTCCCAGATGCCCTCGATCGCGGCGAGCTTGGCGGGCTGGTGCTTGAGCGTGTTGAGCCCGTGCAGGTCGCCGACGAAGGCCTGCAGCGGCGCGAGGATCACCAGCATGCCGAGCGCCATCGAGAACGAGGTTTTGATCGCCGCATCTCGGCGCTGCCGCAGCAGATGCCACGCCGCCGTCGCCGCGACCAGCAAGGCGGTGACGATGAAGGCCGACAAGGTCATGTGCACCAGCCGGTACGGGAACGACGGGTTGAAGATCACCGCCCACCAGTCGGTCGGCACCACGCGGCCGTCGACAATGTCGAAACCGGCCGGTGTCTGCATCCAGCTGTTCGACGCGAGGATCCAGAACGTCGAGATCAGCGTGCCGATCGCGACCATCAGCGTCGCACCGAAGTGCGCGCGCGGGCTGACCTTGTTCCAGCCGAACAGCATGATGCCGAGGAAGCCGGCTTCGAGGAAAAACGCCGTCAGCACCTCGTAGGTCAGCAAGGGCCCGGTGACGCTGCCGGCAAAGTTGGAGAACACGCTCCAGTTGGTACCGAACTGGTAGCTCATCACCACGCCGGAGACGACGCCCATGCCGAAGGCGACCGCGAACACGCGCGACCAGAAGCGGCACAGGTCGAGGTAGACCGGCTTGCCGGTTTTGAGCCACAGCCCTTCGAGCACGGCGATGAAACTCGCCAGCCCGATGCTGATCGCCGGAAACACGATATGGAAGGAAACGGTAAACGCGAACTGGATGCGCGCCAGGTCGACCGCGGTCAGCGTACTCATTCAGTGCTCCCCGTCTGGATTGGAAGAATCGGCGCTGCGCTTCCTGAACAGCGGCACCGGGTCGTCGACGGCGCCCTGGTAACGCACCGTATAGGTGGCAAGCCCCAGCAGCGCGTCGTGGATGTCCTTGCCGGCGCGGACATCGAACGCATCGAAACCGCAGCGATGCATGTAGAACAGCTGGTCGCGCAGCACGTCGCCCACAGCGCGCAGCTCGCCGGTATAGCCGTAGCGGCTGCGCAGCAGGTAGGCGACGCTGTAGCCGCGGCCGTCGCGGAAACTCGGAAAATCGACCGCCAGCAAGGGCAGCGCCACCAGCGCCTCGGCCACGTCGTCGAAGTCGTCGGCCGCGCCGATCCACACGCCGGCGTAGGCCGGCGGCAGCCCGCCGCACGCGCGCCATTGCCGCCACAGCGCCACCGGCACGATGTGCCGCGCATCCACATCGGCCGGCGCACCGGCTTCGAACAGCCGGCAGTCGTCGGCAACGACGTCGGCGCGACCTCCCCGCACCCGGATGATCCGTTTCATGCCGCTTCCTCCTGTGCGTAGACGCGCGTCTTGAACGGCGCGAGCCCGATGCGCCGGAAGGTCTGGCTGAACGGTTCGTCACCGGCCCGGTGCGCTCGGAAGGTCTCGACGATCCTGTCGACGACATCGGGCATCTCGCCGGCGCGGAAGGCGCGGCCGATCACCTTGCCGATCGTCGCGTCCAGCCCCTGCTCGCCGCCGAGCGTCACCTGGTACCACTCCTCGCCGTGCTTATCGACGCCGAGGATGCCGATGTTGCCGAGGTGGTGATGGCCGCAGGCGTTGACGCAGCCCGAGAGGTTCAGCGACAGCGGCCCGAGGTCGTGCAGGAAATCGAGGTCGTCGAAGCGCGCCTGGATCGCCTGCGCGACCGGAATCGAGCGGGCGTTCGCCAGCGAGCAGTAGTCGCCGCCCGGACAGGCGATGATGTCGGTCAGCAGGCCGGCATTCGGCGTCGCCAGCCCCGCTGCCGTGGCGGCCTGCCACAGCGCGAACAGCTCGCGCTGGCGCACGTCGGGCAGGATCAGGTTCTGTTCGTGGCTGATGCGGATTTCACCGAAGCCGAAGCGCTCGGCCCAGCCGGCGACCAGCGCCATCTGCGCACTGCTGACGTCGCCGGGCGGTGCGGCCATGCCGGGCTTGGTAGACAGCGTGACGCTGGCGTAGCCGGCCCGCTGGTGCGCGTGCACGTTGCGACGGTGCCAGCGCGCGAATGCGGCATCGCCGGCGAGATACGCGGCGAGCACGGCGGGGTCGGTCGCGGCGTCGGCGTAGTCGGGCGCTGCGAAATGCGCGGCGACGCGGCGGTATTCGGCCTCGGTGATCGTGGCCGGGCTGTCGCGCAGCCGGTCCCATTCGCGCTCGACCTCGGCGGCGAACGCATCGGCACCGAGCGCCTGCACCAGGATCTTGATCCGCGCCTTGTACTTGTTGTCGCGCCGGCCGTAGCGGTTGTAGACGCGCAGCACGGCTTCGACGTACGTCGTCAGGTGCTGCCACGGCAGCGCCTCGCGGATCACCGCGCCCAGCAGCGGCGTACGGCCGAGCCCGCCGCCGGCGAGCACGCGCAGCAGCAGCGCACCGTCGTCACCGCGGTACAGGTAAAGGCCGACGTCGTGCGCGCGCACCGCGGCACGATCGGTCGCCGACGCCGAAATGGCGATCTTGAACTTGCGCGGCAGGAAGGCGAATTCGGGGTTCAGCGTCGACCACTGCCGGAGGATCTCGGCCAGCGGACGCGGGTCGATCACCTCGTCGGCGGCGACGCCGGCGAACTGCTCGGTGGTGATGTTGCGCACGACATTGCCCGAGGTCTGGATCGCGTGCATCTCGGCCTCGGCCAGCCGGTCCATGATGTCCGGCGCGTCTTCGAGGTTGATCCAGTTGAACTGGATGTTCTGCCGGGTGGTGAAGTGGCCGTAGCCGCGATCCCAGCGCCGGCCGATCTCGGCCAGCACGCGCATCTGCGCCGACGACAGCGTGCCGTACGGAATCGCCACACGCAACATGTAGGCGTGGCGCTGCAGGTAGAGCCCGTTCTGCAGCCGCAGCGGCAGGAACTCCTCTTCGCTCAGCGCGCCGGACAGGCGGCGCACTACCTGATCGCGGAACTGCGCGGTGCGCTGTTCGAGCAGCGTCAGGTCGTATTGATCGTATCGGTACACCGGTTTCTCCCCGGTCATGCGCGGCGATGCCACGCTCGGATGACCGGTTCCCAGTGTCGTTTTCGACCGCAATCAGTAACAGCATCAGAAAAATGATATTTTTGCGTATCAGATGCAGAACACCGGGGCCGCCATGAAGCGTTACGAAGACATCGCCGAGCTGATCGCGGCCGACATCCGCAGCGGCCGGCTGGCGCCGGGCACGCGGCTACCGTCGATCCGCAAGGTAATGGCACAGCACCGAGTCAGCCCGTCGACGGCGTTCCAGGCGTACTACCTGCTGGAAAAGCGCGGCCTTGTCCGTGCGCGCGAGCGCTCTGGCTACTTCGTCGCCGGCGCCGGCCAGACGCTGCCGCCGGAGCCCGCCGCCAGCTTGCCGCCGCAGGTCTCCGCACCGGTCGACATCAGCGAGCTGGTGTTCTCGGTGCTCGGCGCGGTCCAGCACCGCAACATCCTGCCACTGGGCTCGGCGTTCCCGTCGCCGAAGCTGTTCCCGCTGCCGCGACTGGCGAAATCGCTGGCGTCGACGGCGCGCTTCATCGACCCGTGGGACACCGTCGCCAGCCTGCCACCGGGCAACACCGGCTTGCGGCAGCAGATCGCGCTGCGCTACCTCGGCATGGGCATGCCGCAGGCCCCCGAGAACATCATCGTCACCAATGGCGCGCTCGAAGCGCTGAACCTGTGCCTGGCGGCGGTCGCGCAGCCGGGCGATGTGATCGCGATCGAATCGCCGGGTTTCTACGCGGCGACGCAGGCGATCGAACGGCTGGGCATGCAGGCGCTGGAAATCCCGGTCCACCCGAAGAACGGGCTCGATCTCGACGCGCTGGCCGCCGCGCTCGAGCGCCATCCGGTCAGGGCCTGCTGGTTCATGACCTCGTTCCAGAACCCGATGGGCGCGAGCATGGACGAAGCCAGGAAACAGGCGCTGGTCGCGCTGCTGGCGCGGCACCAGATTCCGCTGATCGAAGACGATGTGTATGGCGAGCTGTACTTCGGCAAACACCCGCCGTTGCCGGCCAAGGCCTTCGATACCCAAGGGCTGGTGATGCACTGCAGTTCGTTCTCGAAAACCCTCGCCCCCGGCTACCGGATCGGCTGGGTCTCGCCGGGGCGCTTCGGACAGCGGATCGAACGGCTCAAGCTGATGACGACGCTGTCGGCCAGCGTGCCGGCGCAGGTGGCAATTGCCGATTACCTGCAGACAGGCGCCTACGACAAGCATCTGCGCAAGCTGCGGCACGCGCTCGAATCGCAGCTGGCGTGCATGAACCGCGCGCTGGTCGAACACTTCCCCGCCGGCGTCCGGGTCTCCCGCCCCAGCGGCGGCTATTTCCTGTGGGTCGAGTTTCCCGACGATTTCGACACGCTGGACTTGCACCGGCGCGCGATCGAACAGGGCATCAGCCTCGCCCCCGGGCCGATCTTCTCGGCGAGCCGGCGGTTCCGCAACTGCCTGCGGCTCAACTATGGCTCGCCGTGGAGCGAAGACTTCGAGCAGGGCATGGCGCTGCTCGGCCGGCTGGCATCGTCGGGCTAGTTGTCCGCCGGCGGAACGACGCGCCGCTCAGTCCCGCAGCAGCCGCGCGATCAGGGCGCCGTCGAACCGCGCGTCGAGCGGCATGCTGGCGTGCACGCCGTTGCCGGCTGCTGCGGCCAGCGGCGCGCCATCCTTGCCGCGCAGCGCGCCCAGGGTGATCACTTGGTTACCGGACGGATGGATGATTTCCAGCTCGTCGCCGACTTCGAAGCGGTTCTTCACGTCGATCTCGGCCCAGCCATCGACCACCGATTTCACCTCGCCGACGAACTGGCTGCGCCTGGCCTTCGAGTGGCCGTCGAGGTAGTTCTGCGCCTCGTGGGTGTAGTGGCGCTGGTAGAAGCCATCGGTGTAACCGCGGTTGGCCAGGCCGTCGAGATCGGCGAGCAAGGCCGGGTTGAACGGGCGGCCGGCCACCGCGTCGTCGATCGCCCGGCGGTAGACCTGCGCCGCGCGGGCGACGTAGTACAGCGATTTGGTGCGGCCCTCGACCTTGAGCGAATCGACGCCGATCCTCGCCAGCCGCTCGACGTGCTGCACCGCGCGCAAATCCTTGCTGTTCATGATGTAGGTGCCGTGCTCGTCCTCGATGATCGGCATCAGTTCGCCCGGCCGGCTCGCTTCCTCGATCAGATAGGTCCGGTCGGCGAGCGGGTGGCGCTCGGCGCCGCCACAGGCGGCAAGCGACTGCTCGGCCTCGCCGAGCGCACGGTTGAAATCGAAGTCGATCTTCGCCGGCTGCACGTCGCCGGCGTCGTCGGACTGCGTGTCGCTGAGCTTGTAGTCCCAGCGGCAGGCGTTGGTACAGGTGCCCTGGTTCGGATCGCGGTGGTTGAAGTAACCGGACAGCAGGCAGCGGCCCGAATAGGCGATGCACAGCGCACCGTGGATGAAGACTTCCAGCTCGATGTCAGGGCACAACTGGCGGATCTCCTCGACCTCATCGAGGCTCAGCTCGCGCGACAGGATCACCCGCTCGAGCCCGAGCGACTGCCAGAACTTCACCCCGGCATAGTTGACCGTGTTGGCCTGCACCGACAGGTGGATGGGCTGCTCGGGCCAGCGCTCGCGCACCATCATGATCAGGCCCGGGTCGGCCATGATCAGCGCATCGGGCTTCATTGCGATCACCGGCGCCATGTCGGCCAGGTAGGTTTTCACCTTGGCGTTGTGCGGCAGGATGTTGCTGGCAACGAACAGCTTCTTGCCGCGCGCATGCGCTTCGGCGATGCCCTGCTGCAGCTGCTCGAGCCTGAACTCGTTGTTGCGCGCGCGCAGGCTGTAGCGCGGCTGGCCGGCATAGACGGCATCGGCGCCGAAATCGTAGGCGGCACGCATTTTTTCCAGCGTGCCGGCAGGCAGGAGCAGTTCGGGGGCTTTGAGCGACATGACAGGACGACGGTTCGGAAAGCCCGCCATTGTACCCGCACCGGCTGCCCATTCTTTGAGCAGCGCCAAAATGTACATCGCAAACAGGGGCTTGCGCCGTTTACCCACAGCCGGCCCACACCGTTGTGACGGGAAAACGGTGGACGACGCCCCCATGGATGCGCTTGCAGCGCGTCGTGCCCCGGGTACCGGTCCTGATCAAAATTTGGGCAATGAAAAAAAACCGTTCCGGAACAAGCACCTGCTTCAACGATCCACAGCCCGCTCACATCGTTGCTGCGGCAAAACGGTGGATGAGTGGATAAACCGTTTGCCGCCCAGCCAGACACCCGAAGCGCCGGCTCGTTGCACGTCTTGCAGGCAAGGGATAAAACCGCCAAGGAATCAGCGCACTGGCCGGCTTATCCACAGCCATTCCACACGCTTGTCGAACGAAGCTGGGGACAAGCGGCGCGGCCGCCCGGTCCGGAAACGGTGGCGTGCCCGTTTTTCGGGCTCCCCGGAAAAAAGCTGCCGGAACAAGTGCTTGCCGCATTTACCCACAGCCGCCTCACAGTCCGGCCCAGCGCTTTTGGGGATACCCGTCACCGGCCGGGATGGGCAGAGGCCGCAGCCTCCGGCATGGCCACCGGCCGGCATCGGCCGCACAAAAAACAGGCAGGATGAAAAACCCCAGTCCAAACAAGGTCTTGCGCCGGCCATCCACAGGCGGTCAACACGGCGGCAAACCGAATCGGTGGGTAGTCCGCCGGCCTTGCCCGAAAATCACGCAGCAGGCTTTAACCGAGCAAAAACAAGCGCTTGCCCGGCTTACCCACAGCGCGCCCACATCCTTGCCCAGCGCAACGGTGGACAATCAGCGCAGCAGTGGCGAATCGGCCTGCGCCAGCTGCACACCGGTCAGCTCCGCCTGACCGGCCAGCACTTGGACATACTGCGACAGTGCCCGCTTGAGCGCCACCGTCTGCAATTGCCGCGCGACCTGCGCCTGCACCTGCTCGTAATGCAGCGCATGACCCGGCTCGCGCGACTCGATGACCACGACGTGAAAACCGTAGCGCGTCCTGACCAGTTGCGGCAGCACGCCGATCGTCCGGCCACCGAACAGCGCCTGCTCGAACTCGGGCACCGCATCGCCACGGCTCAGCAAGCCCAGGCTGCCGCCGTCGGCACCGGTCGGGCAATTGGAATAGCGCCTCGCCAGCTCGCCGATCCGCTCGGGCGCGGCCAGTACCGCCTGCAACACCCGCTGCGCCTGTTCGAGCAGAGCGGCGACCGGCACACCGGGCGTCACGCCAAACAGGATGTGGCGCACGCCGATCCGCTCCCCCACCACGTATTCGGCCTCGTGGGCGTCGAAATAGCGCCGGCATGCCGCATCGTCGGCCATCGGCACCGCCACATCGCGCAGCAGCAACTGCTCGATCGCTGCAGCCATCGCCTCGTCGTCGGCCTCGTCCGGCAGCAACTGCTCGTGCAGCACCTGCTGCCGCAACAGCTCGTACACCGCCGCGCTTTCGCCGTTGGCCATGCCGTCCTCGTTCACGGGAATCCCGTTGACGCAAACACCGCCGTCGATGGCCATCATTTCAGCCCCTGCACGCCGCGCGCCTGCGGCGTCCGCCGCGTGCGCATCAGCTGGAACGGCCGGAACAGGTAGAACACCGAAGCGAACCCGCTCCAGATATGCACCAGCCGGGTAAACGGGAACACGAGGAAAATCGTCAGACCGAGGAAGATGTGCAGCTTGTAGACCCACGGAATCGCAACCAGCAGATCGGCATTGTTCGGCCGGAAGATCACGATGCCCTGCACGTAGTAGATCAGCGCCTGGAAGCTGTAGCCTTCGACCCTGGCCGACGAGAAATACACCGTCGCCAGCCCCAGCGCCAGTTGCACCCAGAGCAGCGCGACAATAAGCAGATCCCACGGCCGGCTGTTGGAGCGCAGCCGCGGATCGCTCAGCCGCCGGTGGATCAGTATCGACAGCCCGATGATCGCGGCAACGCCGGCCACGCCGCCGCCGACCATGGCCAGCAGTTCGTGCGCGTGCTCGCTCATGAAGGCCAGCACGATGGGCTCGGGCATCAGGAAGCCGACCAGATGACCGGCAAACACGACGAGTACGCCGAAGTGGAACAGGTTCGATCCCCAGCGCAGCTGCCTTTTCCGCAGCAGTTGCGAGGAATCGGCTCGCCAGCTGTACTGCTCGCGGTCGAAGCGCAACAGGCTGCCGACAAAGAACACCGTCAGCGCAATATAGGGATAGAACCCGAACAGGAACTGGTGCAGATAGGTCCCGGCATCCATCACATGACTCCTTTACCGGCCTGCGCCGGTCCATTCGATCAGCGCCCGGGCCTGGGCATGAAACGGATCGTCGACGTCGCCGGCTGCTCGTCAGGCTTGGCGAATGCCGGCACGTCCATCCAGTCGTCGTCGACATCGTCGAGCGGCTCGGGTTCGACCGCTTTTGACCAGTCCAGTCCGTCTTCGCCGGCCACCGCAAGCGCAGCATCAAAAACCGCTGCATAGCGGCTGCCGCGCGCCGCCACCGCTTCGCCGACCTTGCGGACCAGATGGCCGCAATCGGCCATGACCGCCTTCGCTTCAGCAAGCGGCCGGTTCCCGAGGAACTCGAGCAGCGCCGGCAGGTAGTCCGGCAACTCGCCCGGCTTGAGCAGAAAGCCCGCGCGCTGGTACAGCTCGGCCAGTTGCACCATCGCCTCGCCGCGCTCGCGGCTCTCGCCGTGAAGATGCTCGAACAGATGCAGCGATGCGGCACGACCACGGTCGAACAGGCCGACATAGGCCTCCTCGGCGTCCAGCGCATCGGCACGCATCAGCGACTCGAGCAGCTCGGCAAGGCGCTCGCGATCGATCCGCCGCAGACTCCCGTCGCCCGACAGCTCGGCGGCGATCTCGGGCAACAGCGCGCGCAGGTTCGCGGCCGGGTACAGCAGCAGCGCGCCCAGCAGGCGCAGCACATGGGTGGGCGGCCTGCCGGATGTTGCACGTGTCGAGGCCATCATCAGTAATCCACCTTGTTTTCGGTCCCGCGTCCGCCCATGGTCTTGAGCGGAATCACCTTCTTGCCCCCCATCTTGCCGCCGAACAGGCTGGTCTCGCTGCTGCCGTCCGAGCAGCCGTTGCCGAACGAAAAGCCGCATTCGCCGCGTAACTGGTAGGCATTCTCGGCATACTCGCGGTGCGTGGTCGGAATGACGTAACGGTCTTCATAGTCGGCAATCGACAGGTAGCGATGCATCTCCTCGGCCTCGGCCTGCGTCAGCCCGGCCTCGGCCAGCAAGGCCGCGTTGTCCCGTCCTTCGAGCTGCCGCTCGCGATAGAACGCCCGCATGCCAAGCATTTTTTTCAAGGCGCGCTGTACCGGCTTTTCATCGCCGGCCGTCAGCAGATTCGCGAGATAACGAACCGGAATGCGCAGGCTGTCGACATCGGGCAGGTGGCCCTGCATGCCGATCTCTCCGGCATTGGCCCGCGCCTGGATCGGCGACAGCGGCGGCACGTACCAGACCATCGGCAAGGTCCGGTACTCCGGGTGCAAGGGAAAGGCGATCTTCCACTCCATCGCCATCTTGTAGGCCGGCGAGCGGGTTGCCGCTTCGAGCCAGAGCTCCGGTACGCCGTCCTTGCGGGCCTGTTCCTGCACCGCCTGCGAATGCGGGTCGAGGAAAACCGACAGCTGCGCGCCGTACAGGTCCTGCGGGTTGGCGACCGACGCCGCCGCCTCGATCCGGTCGGCGTCGTACAGCATTACGCCAAGGTAGCGGATCCGGCCGACGCAGGTTTCGGAACATACGGTCGGCTGCCCCGCTTCGATGCGCGGATAGCAGAAGATGCACTTCTCGGCCTTGCCGGACGACCAGTTGTAGTAAATCTTCTTGTACGGACAGCCCGACACGCACATGCGCCAGCCGCGGCATTTGTCCTGATCGATCAGCACGATGCCGTCTTCTTCGCGCTTGTAGATCGAACCGGACGGACAGGACGCCACGCAGGCCGGGTTGAGGCAGTGCTCGCACAGGCGCGGCAGATACATCATGAAGGTGTTTTCGAACTCGCCGTAGATGTCCTTCTGCACGTCCTCGAAGTTGTAGTCGGCACTGCGCTTGGCGAATTCGCCCCCAAGGATTTCTTCCCAGTTCGGCCCCCATTCGATCTTTTCCATCCGTGCGCCGCTGACGACCGAAATCGGCCGGGCCACCGGCGGCGTCGGCATTTCGGGTGCGGTCTGCAGGAACTCGTAATCGAAGGTGAACGGCTCGTAATAGTCGTCGATCTCGGGCAGGTTCGGATTCGCAAACAGGTTGAGCAGCACCTGCAGGCGGCTACCCTGCTTGAGCTTCAGCTTGCCGTTGCGTTTGAGGTCCCAGCCACCCTTCCACCTGTCCTGGTTCTCCCAGTCCTTCGGGTAACCGATACCGGGCTTGGTTTCGACATTGTTGAACCAGGCGTATTCCATGCCGAGCCGGCTGGTCCAGACATTTTTGCAGGTGACCGAACAGGTATGGCAGCCGATGCATTTGTCGAGATTGAGCACCATGGCGATCTGTGCGCGGACTTTCATGGTCAGTCCTCCTCCCCTTGATCGCCGGTCGGCGTGTCCATCCAGTCGACCTTGGCCATCTTGCGGACAATGACGAATTCGTCGCGGTTGCTGCCGACGGTGCCGTAATAGTTGAAACCGTACGAGAGCTGCGCATAGCCACCGATCATGTGCGTCGGCTTGAGCACCGTCCGCGTCACCGAGTTGTGAATGCCGCCACGGTGCTTCGTCACCTCCGACCCCGGCACGTTCACGATCTTTTCCTGCGCGTGGTACATCATGCACATGCCCGGCTTGACCCGCTGGCTGACCACCGCACGCGCAGCGATCGCGCCGTTGACGTTGAACAGCTCGATCCAGTCGTTGTCGGCAATGCCGACCCGCTGCGCATCGGTCTCGGACAGCCAGACGATCGGCCCGCCGCGCGACAGCGTCAGCATCAGCAGGTTGTCGGTATAGGTCGAGTGGATTCCCCACTTCTGGTGCGGCGTAATGAAGTTGAGCGCGATTTCCGGGTTGCCGTTCGGCACCTTACCACTCAGCGGCGCGACCGCCTTGGTATCGACCGGCGGCCGGTAACAGGCGAAGCCTTCGCCAAAATCGCGCATCCACGCATGGTCCTGATAGAACTGTTGCCGGCCGGTGAGCGTGCGCCACGGAATCAGTTCATTCACATTGGTGTAGCCGGCGGTATAGCTGACGTGCTCGCTCTCGATCCCGGACCAGGTCGGGCTGGAAATGATCTTGCGCGGTTGCGCCTGAACATCGCGGTAGCGGATCTTCTCGTCCTCGCGCACATCGGCCAGGTGCGCATGCGAGCGGCCGGTGAACTTGGACAACGCCTCCCAAGCCTTGACCGCGACCTCGCCGTTGGTTTCCGGCGCCAGCGACAGGATCACCTCGGTCGCATCGATATCGGTCTCGATCCGCGGTAGTCCCTTGGTCGGCCCCTCCTCGGTCACGGCCTTGTTGAGCTTCGCCAGCCCGTCGACCTCGTGCTCGGTATTCCAGCCTATGCCCTTGCCGCCGTTGCCCAGCGTTTTCATCAGCGGGCCGAGGGCGGTAAAGCGCCTGTAGGTATTCGGGTAGTCGCGCTCGACCACGACGATGTTCGGCGCGGTCTTGCCCGGAATCAGTTCGCACTCCCCCTTCTTCCAGTCTTTCGGCTCGAACGGCTGCGCCAGTTCCCCCGCAGTGTCGTGCAGGATCGGCACCAACACGACGTCCTGCTCCACCCCGAGATGGCCGACGGCCAGTTCGGAAAACTTTTTCGCAATCGCCTTGTAGATTTCCCAGTCACTCTTGCTCTGCCAGATCGGGTCGACGGCGGCCGACAGCGGGTGGATGAACGGGTGCATGTCCGAGGTATTGAGATCGTTCTTTTCGTACCAGGTCGCCGTCGGCAGCACCACGTCGGCGTACAGACAGGTCGTGCTCATCCTGAAATCGAGCACGGTGATCAGGTCGAGCTTTCCCTCGGGCGCCTTGTCGTGCCAGACAACCTCCTGTGGTCTGGATTCGCCTGTGGATCCGATGTCGTCGCCAAGCAACCCGTTCTGGGCGCCAACGAAATGCTTGAGGAAGTACTCGTGCCCCTTGCCGCTCGACCCGAACAGGTTGGAACGCCAGACAAAGAGGTTGCGCGGAAAATTGACCGGCGCATCCGGGTCTTCGCAGGACATCCTCAGGCTGCCGTCCTTGAGGCCGTTGACGACGAAGTCCTTCGGCGCCAGACCGGCGTGCTTGGCCGCCGCGGTGATGCCCAAGGGATTGGTCGCCAGTTGTGGTGCCGACGGCAACCAACCCATCCGCTCGGCCCGGACGTTGAAATCGATCATGCTGCCGCCATAGCGGTTGGGGTCGGCCAGCGGCGAGAGGATTTCATCGACGCCGATTTTTTCGTACCGCCACTGGTCGGTATGTGCGTAGAAGAATGAGGTGCTGTTCATGTGTCGCGGCGGACGCAGCCAGTCAAGCGCAAACGCCAGCGCGGTCCAGCCGGTCTGCGGCCGCAGCTTCTCCTGACCGACATAATGGGCCCAGCCGCCACCGGACACGCCGATACAGCCGCACAGCATCAGCATATTGATTGCCGCGCGGTAATTCATGTCCTGGTGGTACCAGTGATTCATCGCCGCACCGATGATCACCATCGACCGCCCGCGGGTTTTCTCGGCCGTCTCGGCGAACTGGCGCGCGACCTCGATCACCTGTTCGGCCGGAACACCGGTAATGCGCTGCTGCCACGCCGGCGTATAGGCAATGTTGTCATCGAACGACGCGGCAGCTTCTCCGCCCAGACCGCGATCGACACCATAGTGGGCGCACATCAGGTCGAAGACCGTCGCCACGAGCGCCTCGCCGTCCTTCAGTGCCAGACGTCGAACCGGCACATTCCGGCTGAGCACTTCGCCACCTTGCTCGTTGGCGGTGAAGTCGGCCGGCGCCTCGCCACCGAAGTAGGGAAAGGCAACCGGAGCGACATCATCCCGCCGGGCGATCAGGCTCAGCGCAAGCCGGACTCCGGCTCCGCTTGCGCCGTCCTTCTGCTCCAGATTCCATTTGCCCAGATCCCCTTCGACCTGTTGCCCCCAGCGATAGCCGATCGCCCCCTGAGGCGCGATACAGGCACCGCTCGCCTCGTCGAATGCGACCGTTTTCCACTCCGGGTTGTTCGCCTGCCCCAGCGCATCGCCAAAGTCGGACGCCCGCACAAATCGGTCGGCAACCAGCCTTTCGCCGTCCCTGCGCAAGCGAACCAGCATCGGCAAATCGGTCAAGCGGCGGCAGTAGTCGTCGAAATAGTCGACCTGCCGATCGACAAAGTACTCTTTCAGGATCACATGCCCCATCGCCATCCCGAGCGCCGCATCGGTTCCCTGCTTCGGATGCAGCCAGATGTCCGACAGCTTGGCGACCTCGGAATAGTCGGGGGTAATGGCAACGATTTTCGTGCCGTTGTATCGCGCCTCGACAAAGAAGTGCGCATCCGGGGTCCGCGTTTGCGGCACGTTAGAGCCCCAGGCAATGATGAACGCCGAGTTGTACCAGTCGGCCGATTCCGGCACATCGGTCTGCTCGCCCCAAGTCTGCGGACTCGACGGCGGCAGATCGCAATACCAGTCGTAAAACGACATCAAGGTGCCGCCGATCAGGCTCAGATAGCGGCTGCCGGCGGCATAGCTGACCATCGACATCGCCGGAATCGGCGAAAAGCCGATGATGCGGTCCGGACCATATGTTTTGATCGTGTGGATATTCGCCGCCGCAACCAGCTCGGTCGCCTCTTCCCAACTGGCGCGGACAAACCCACCACGCCCGCGAATCGACTTGTACTCCTGCGCTTTTGTATCGTCGGCGACGATGGATTGCCAAGCCTCGACCGGCGTCAGCGTCTTACGTGCCTCGCGCCACAAGCGCATCAGCCGGCCGCGAATCATCGGGTATTTCAGCCGGTTGGCACTGTAGAGGTACCAGCTGTACGAGGCGCCACGCGAACAGCCGCGAGGCTCGTGATTGGGCATGCCCGGACGGGTACGTGGATAGTCGGTCTGCTGGGTTTCCCAGGTAACGATGCCGCCCTTGACATAGATCTTCCAGCTACAGGAACCGGTGCAGTTCACACCATGGGTCGAGCGAACGATCTTGTCGTGCTGCCAGCGCAGCCGGTATGCCTCCTCCCAGGTACGGTCTTCGGCACGCAGTTCGCCATGCCCACCGGCATAGGCCTCGCGTGTCAGCGTGAAGAGACTCAAACGGTCAAGAAAATGACTCATGGTTCCCCCTGGCATTCTGCGCCCCGACACCAGGCTGGGCGCGGACGTCAACATCTACAAGCTAGTTGCAGATCGGGAAGAAACCAAGCAAGGAGTGATGCGCCTCCTTCGAGAACGCCCCTAAAGCAAACCCCCCCACCAGCTTCGCTGATGGGGGGGTTTCTATGGGGAGTCTGGCGATGACCTACTTTCACACGGGAACCCGCACTATCATCGGCGCTGAGTCGTTTCACGGTCCTGTTCGGGATGGGAAGGCGTGGGACCAACTCGCTATGGTCGCCAGACGTAACTGGTTGAGTTACGACTGTTTACTACTAGTCATATCTCTGAATTCGATAGAAGAAGCAAAGGCTCGGTTTGATTGTGTCGAGCTTGTCGCAACACACCCGAACCACGCGGTTCAGGTTATAGGATCAAGCCGCACGGGCAATTAGTATCGGTTAGCTTAACGCATTACTGCGCTTCCACACCCGACCTATCAACGTGGTGGTCTTCCACGACCCTTCAGGGGAATCAAGTTCCCAGGGAAATCTCATCTTGAGGCAAGTTTCGCGCTTAGATGCTTTCAGCGCTTATCTCTTCCGCATTTAGCTACCCGGCGATACCACTGGCGTGATAACCGGTACACCAGAGATGCGTCCACTCCGGTCCTCTCGTACTAGGAGCAGCCCCCCTCAAATTTCCAACGCCCACTGCAGATAGGGACCAAACTGTCTCACGACGTTTTGAACCCAGCTCACGTACCACTTTAAATGGCGAACAGCCATACCCTTGGGACCGGCTACAGCCCCAGGATGTGATGAGCCGACATCGAGGTGCCAAACTCCGCCGTCGATGTGAACTCTTGGGCGGAATCAGCCTGTTATCCCCGGAGTACCTTTTATCCGTTGAGCGATGGCCCTTCCATACAGAACCACCGGATCACTATGTCCTGCTTTCGCACCTGCTCGACGTGTCAGTCTCGCAGTCAAGCTACCTTGTGCCATTACACTATCAGTACGATGTCCGACCGTACCTAGGTAACCTTCGAGCTCCTCCGTTACACTTTGGGAGGAGACCGCCCCAGTCAAACTGCCTACCATGCACGGTCCCCGATCCGGATGACGGACCAAGGTTAGAACCTCAAAGGGGTCAGGGTGGTATTTCAAGGACGGCTCCACAGAAACTAGCGTCTCTGCTTCAAAGCCTCCCACCTATCCTACACAAACCACTTCAAAGTCCAATGCAAAGCTACAGTAAAGGTTCACGGGGTCTTTCCGTCTAGCAGCGGGGAGATTGCATCTTCACAAACACTTCAACTTCGCTGAGTCTCAGGAGGAGACAGTGTGGCCATCGTTACGCCATTCGTGCGGGTCGGAACTTACCCGACAAGGAATTTCGCTACCTTAGGACCGTTATAGTTACGGCCGCCGTTTACCGGGGCTTCGATCAAGAGCTTGCACCCCATCAATTAACCTTCCGGCACCGGGCAGGCGTCACACCCTATACGTCCACTTTCGTGTTAGCAGAGTGCTGTGTTTTTGATAAACAGTCGCAGCCACCTTTTCACTGCAACCTCTTCGAGCTCCACGAGCAAGTCGCTTCACCCTACAGAGGCACACCTTCTCCCGAAGTTACGGTGTCAATTTGCCGAGTTCCTTCTCCTGAGTTCTCTCAAGCGCCTTAGAATTCTCATCCTGCCCACCAGTGTCGGTTTGCGGTACGGTCAATTCTGAGCTGAAGCTTAGTGGCTTTTCCTGGAAGCATAGGATCAATCACTTCAGGCCCAATGGGCCCTCGTCGTCACGCCTCAGTGTTAACAGGGATCCGGATTTGCCTAAATCCCCCACCTACACGCTTAAACCACCTATTCCAACAGATGGCTGACCTACCTTTCTCCGTCCCCACATCGCACTCAGAATCGGTACAGGAATATTAACCTGTTTCCCATCGACTACGCTTTTCAGCCTCGCCTTAGGGGCCGACTCACCCTACGCCGATTAACGTTGCGTAGGAAACCTTGGGCTTTCGGCGAACGGGCTTTTCACCCGTTTTAACGCTACTCATGTCAGCATTCGCACTTCCGATACCTCCAGCAACCTTTACAAGTCACCTTCACAGGCTTACGGAACGCTCCCCTACCATATGTACAGAGTACATATCCGCGTCTTCGGTTATCAATTTGAGCCCCGTTACATCTTCCGCGCAGGACGACTCGACCAGTGAGCTATTACGCTTTCTTTAAATGATGGCTGCTTCTAAGCCAACATCCTGGCTGTCTATGCCTTCCCACCTCGTTTTCCACTTAATTGATCATTTGGGACCTTAGACGGCGGTCTGGGTTGTTTCCCTCTTGACACCGGACGTTAGCACCCGATGTCTGTCTCCCAAGCTCGCACTTAACGGTATTCAGAGTTTGCCATGGTTTGGTAAGTCGCGATGACCCCCTAGCCATAACAGTGCTTTACCCCCGTTAGTGATACTTGAGGCACTACCTAAATAGTTTTCGGGGAGAACCAGCTATTTCCAGGTTTGTTTAGCCTTTCACCCCTATCCACAGCTCATCCCCTAATTTTGCAACATTAGTGGGTTCGGACCTCCAGTGCGTGTTACCGCACCTTCATCCTGGCCATGGATAGATCACCTGGTTTCGGGTCTACGCCCAGCAACTGATCGCCCTATTCGGACTCGGTTTCCCTACGCCTCCCCTATTCGGTTAAGCTCGCTACTGAACGTAAGTCGCTGACCCATTATACAAAAGGTACGCAGTCACCCCACGAGGGGGCTCCCACTGTTTGTATGCATCCGGTTTCAGGTTCTATTTCACTCCCCTCCCGGGGTTCTTTTCGCCTTTCCCTCACGGTACTGGTTCACTATCGGTCGATCACGAGTATTTAGCCTTGGAGGATGGTCCCCCCATCTTCGGACAGGATTTCTCGTGTCCCGCCTTACTTGTCGTACGCTTAGTACCACGATGGTCTTTTCGTATACGGGGCTATCACCCACTATCGCCGGCCTTTCCATGCCGTTTTACTAAGACTACCGCTATCACGTACAGGCTCTTCCCATTTCGCTCGCCACTACTTTGGGAATCTCGGTTGATTTCTTTTCCTCCGGCTACTTAGATGTTTCAGTTCGCCGGGTTCGCCTCACATGACCTATGTATTCAGTCATGGATGACCCAAAAGGGCCGGGTTTCCCCATTCGGATATCTGCGGATCAAAGCTTGTTTGCCAGCTCCCCGCAGCTTTTCGCAGGCTGCCGCGTCCTTCATCGCCTGTGATCGCCAAGGCATCCACCAGATGCACTTAGTCGCTTGATCCTATAACCTCAAACACGTGGTTTGCGGCTACAAGCTGTGTTTGCGACTTCGAATTCTCTCGAATTCAAAACTCGATGCAATCAAACCCATTCATTACTGAATAAATTTGAGTCTTGCTTCTTCTATCTTGTTAAAGAGCGATACAGAGAATAAATCTCGTCCAACTGAAGCAGTCAGAATGAAATCCACGCAATCTCTCGATTGAATGCACTTGATTCTGAGTCCTTCCGGATCTAAACCAACACGGTGATGGCTCACCGCAAGGTGTGGAGGCAGACGGGATCGAACCGACGACCCTCTGCTTGCAAAGCAGATGCTCTCCCAACTGAGCTATGCCCCCATCGGATCAAACTGTTTGTCCATCCGCAAAGCAAATGGTGGGTCAAGCTGGAATCGAACCAGCGACCCCCGCCTTATCAAGACGGTGCTCTAACCGACTGAGCTACTGACCCAGTTCTCCGTATCTCTAACCTACAGCCGATGAGTGTGAATGCTTAATGAGGCATTATCTTTAAAGGAGGTGATCCAGCCGCAGGTTCCCCTACGGCTACCTTGTTACGACTTCACCCCAGTCATGAATCCTACCGTGGTAACCGGCCTCCCGAAGGTTAGCCTAGCTACTTCTGGTAAAACCCACTCCCATGGTGTGACGGGCGGTGTGTACAAGGCCCGGGAACGTATTCACCGCGACATGCTGATCCGCGATTACTAGCGATTCCGACTTCACGCAGTCGAGTTGCAGACTGCGATCCGGACTACGATTGGTTTTATGGGATTGGCTCCACCTCGCGGCTTCGCGACCCTCTGTGACCAACCATTGTATGACGTGTGAAGCCCTGGTCATAAGGGCCATGAGGACTTGACGTCATCCCCACCTTCCTCCGGTTTGTCACCGGCAGTCCCATTAAAGTGCTCAACTGAATGGTAGCAACTAATGGCAAGGGTTGCGCTCGTTGCGGGACTTAACCCAACATCTCACGACACGAGCTGACGACAGCCATGCAGCACCTGTGTTCTGGCTCCTTACGGCACTCCCAAATCTCTTCGGGATTCCAGACATGTCAAGACCAGGTAAGGTTTTTCGCGTTGCATCGAATTAATCCACATCATCCACCGCTTGTGCGGGCCCCCGTCAATTCCTTTGAGTTTTAACCTTGCGGCCGTACTCCCCAGGCGGTCTACTTCCCGCGTTAGCTGCGTTACTAAGCTCCGAAAAGCCCAACAACTAGTAGACATCGTTTAGGGCGTGGACTACCAGGGTATCTAATCCTGTTTGCTCCCCACGCTTTCGTCCATGAGTGTCAGTATCAGCCCAGGGGGTTGCCTTCGCCATCGGTGTTCCTCCGCATCTCTA
This sequence comes from Jeongeupia sp. USM3, assembly GCF_001808185.1. Taxonomy (NCBI): domain Bacteria; kingdom Pseudomonadati; phylum Pseudomonadota; class Betaproteobacteria; order Neisseriales; family Chitinibacteraceae; genus Jeongeupia; species Jeongeupia sp. USM3. Next base: position 1,447,207 of record NZ_CP017668.1, read on the forward strand.
CGCATTTCACTGCTACACGCGGAATTCCACCCCCCTCTGCCGTACTCTAGCGAGCCAGTCAGCAATGCAGTTCCCAGGTTGAGCCCGGGGCTTTCACATCGCTCTTAACAAGCCACCTGCGGACGCTTTACGCCCAGTAATTCCGATTAACGCTTGGACCCTACGTATTACCGCGGCTGCTGGCACGTAGTTAGCCGGTCCTTATTCTTCAGGTACTGTCATCCCCGACCCGTATTAGGGGCCAGAATTTCCTCCCTGACAAAAGGGCTTTACAACCCGAAGGCCTTCTTCACCCACGCGGCATTGCTGGATCAGGCTTTCGCCCATTGTCCAAGATTCCCCACTGCTGCCTCCCGTAGGAGTCTGGGCCGTGTCTCAGTCCCAGTGTGGCGGGTCGTCCTCTCAGACCCGCTACTGATCGTCGCCTTGGTGAGCCTTTACCTCACCAACTAGCTAATCAGCCATCGGCCGCTCCAATAACGTGAGGTCTTGCGATCCCCCACTTTCCCCCTCAGGGCGTATGCGGTATTAGCTTGCCTTTCGGCAGGTTATCCCCCATTACTGGGCACGTTCCGATGTATTACTCACCCGTTCGCCACTAGATTGAAGAGCAAGCTCCTCAACCCCGTTCGACTTGCATGTGTAAAGCATGCCGCCAGCGTTCAATCTGAGCCAGGATCAAACTCTTTCGTTTAATCACTGAATAGTTGCGCACTTGCGTTAACTCAAAAAAACTCGCCCGACCACCGAAGCGGCCAGACTGCTTTCTATCATTTAAGTGCAAGCACTTGATGCACTCATCAAGCACTCACACTCATCGGCTGTAATTTGTTAAAGATCGCTTGCTTCAGGACGCTTCGCTCGGTAAACTCGGCGGGTTTCGCTTCGTTTCTTTCGCTGCGTCATCAGCAGAGAACGCAACTTTAAGCACTTCCCCGTCTTCCGTCAACACCCCGCCGCAACAATTTCGCAGCACAACCGATAAACCCCTGATCGGACAGCGAAATTTCAGCAGACCAAAATCCGACGCATTCGCATTGCCGCGCAGGATGGCGGCACGATACTGACAAATCCATGTCAAACGCATGAAATCCGTCAGTTTCTGCCTCGCCGGCCGGCTGGAATGCCGCCGCCGGCCCGTCCAGCACCGGCAGTTCCCGCTTCGCCGCGCCCAAAAGCACAACGGGCGGCCAGGGCCGCCCGTTGCTGTCGCTACATTCCTTGGATACCCGTGCTTTACCGGCGGCGGAAGCCGCCGCCGTGGAAGCCACCGAATCCGCCGCCACCGAAACGCGAAAAGTCGTGCGAACCGCCGCCCCAGCCGCCGGCGTTGCCGCGCTGGAAGTTGCCTGCACGCTGGTCGCCGGCGCTACGCGCCTGAAACTGGCCGTCGAGCGACTGGTGGTTTTCGCGGAAGTTCTGTGCAGCCTGCTGCCCCTGCGGCGATTGCTTCCAGTCCTTGGCGCGCTGCGCTGCCTGCTGCCCCTGCGGCGAGTTGGCAAAGTCCTTGGCGTTCTGGATGCGCTGCTGGCCCTGCGGGCTGTTGGCGTAGTTCTGCGCCCGGCTCTTCACATTGTCGGCGGCCTGCTGCTTGTCGATGTTCGACCAGTTGCCGTTGCCCTGATACTTCTGCCACTGGCCGCCGCTGTCGCGCTTGTAGACCTGGCCGTCGCGGCCGGCGTAGAGATCGCCGCTGCCCTGCTTGGTGGCAAAGTGGGTCTGGCCGATCTGCCCGGTCCGGTAGGTGTTGTTCGGGCCGGTGATGACCGAGTTGTGGCCCCAGCGGTTGTAGTTGTTGGTGACGTTGATGTTGTAGGTATTGCCGCCGCCCCAGCAGCAACCGCCGCCGCCCCAGTACCACGGCGACATCCATGCGCCCATGGCGAAACCGAAGGCGAATCCGGTCGCCGTGCCCCAGGCAAAGCCGGCGCCGAAACCGTAGGTATACGGCGCCGGGTACCAGACGGTGCCGACATAGGTCGGATAGACGTAGCCGGTACCGTAGACGACGACACCGTCGCTCGACACCACGGTGCCGTAGTAGCCCGGCGTGTAGCCGACGTAGACGACGTCGGGCGTCGCGCTGTAGACACGGACGTAGGTGACGTAGTGCATCGGCGAGCTGACCGGGATCGAGTAGATCACCGCCGGCACGCTGGCCGCGACGCTCCACGGCCCGGCGGCCGAGGTTGCGACGAACCAGACGCCGTTCTGCACCAGATAGTAGCTGCGCGCGTCGACGCGGATGATCGGCGTTGCGGTGTTATACGCGTACTGCAGCGGCGTATCGTCGATCGGCTTCCATTGCGGCTCGCCACCGTCGTAGGCCACCGGATCGGGTTTGACGCTGCGCTTGACCTGCGCGGTCTGCGGCACGCTGTTGGCGATGCGCGCTTCGCTCGCCTGCGCCGTGCCCGGCACCGAGACGAGCACGCCGGCCATCGGGTGGTCGGTCGGGATCCTGGCGAAATCGGCCGGCAGCTTGTCACCCGGCACGTACTGCCACGGGCCGTCGATCTTGCCGGCGGTGAACCAGCGGCCGGAGACCAGTACATAGAGTTGCTGGCTGCCGATCTGCACGAAGATGTCGCTGGGCGAGTTCGACATGTACAGCAGCTGCGTCCCCGGGATCGGCGCGTACTGCGGCTCGCCCTTGCTTTGCAGCAGCTCGGTCGGCCGGGTCGCGACATAGATCGCCGGGACGACGCTCGGGTCGAACGCCGATTCGCCGTTGGCGCTCTTGCCGGACATCGGGTCGATCTTGTTGGCCTTGAGCAGTGACTCGCGCAGCGGGTTGAGCGCGTCGGTCGGCGGCTTGGTGGCGACCTGCCACGGGCCGGTCGCCGACCCGGACTGGTACCAGCGTTCGACCGCCCACAGGTAGTAGTTGCCGCTGGCCTGATCGAGCACGAGCAGCGCGCTGGTATTGATCACGCGCATCAGCTTGCCGCCGGCGCTGCGCAGTGCCGGTTCGCCGTCGATCATCACCAGCAGCGACGGGCGGTTGCTGTAGATGATCGCCGGCGGGTCGTTCTTCACCGCCTGGCCGGCCTGCGCGGCTTCGGCCTGGTTGATCTGCAGGTCGGCGGCGAGCGCGTCGTACGGAACGGTCCAGTCTTCCTTCGGCACCGCGGCGCGCAAGGCCGACAGGTAGCGGCCTTCGTCCTTGCCGGCCGTCGGGAAGTTGGACTTGGTGATCTTGTACTGGCTCAGCGTCACCACGCGCCGGTCCTTGGCGATGTCGGCGCGGGCGCTGAACCAGATCACGCCGAAGGTATCGCCGTTCTTGCCGCTGACGCGCACGGCCGAGCGTCCGGTCAGCGTATCGCCGTTCAGTGCGTCGAGCTGGGGCTGGTAGACGTAGATCTGTTCGCCCTGCTGGCCGTTGACCAGCCGCGGCCAGCCGGCAGCCTGGGCGCCGGCGCTCAGCGATGCGGTCTGTTCGGGCGCCGGTGTCGTTGCGGACCAGCCAGCGGTCGGCACGCTGAGCCACAGCAGGGCCAGCAGTGAAGTCGTGAGCGTCTTGCGATGCATGTGGATCCCCTTTGTCCGGCGGCGCGCGTGGCGCCGGCCGTATTATGGCCGTCACGGTAAGACCGGACGGGAACCCGATTAGTTTACTGCGCGAATGTTGCTATATTCACCTTTCTTTGAGCAGGTGTCCCATCCGCTGCCGCTTGGTCGCCAGGTAATGGCGGTTCTCCGGGTTCGGGTCGACCGCGTGCGGCTCGCGCTGCCTCACCGGCAGGCCGGCCGCTTCGAGCGCGGCGATCTTCTTCGGGTTGTTGCTCATCAGCCGTACCGAGGTCACGCCGAGGTCGCGCAGCATCGCCGCCGCCGCCTCGTACGAGCGTGCGTCGACCGGCAGGCCGAGCGCGAGGTTGGCATCGACGGTATCGAGGCCGCTGTCCTGCAGTTCGTAGGCACGGATCTTGTGCGCCAGTCCGATGCCGCGGCCTTCCTGCCCGCGCAGGTAGAGCAGCACGCCGCGACCTTCGCGGGCGATGCGCTCGAGCGCCTTGTTCAACTGCTCGCCGCAGTCGCAGCGCAGCGAGCCGAACACGTCGCCGGTCAGGCACTCCGAATGCAGCCGCACCAGCGTCGCATCGCCGGCCGGATCGCCCATCACCACGGCCAGGTGCTCGACATCGTCGAGGCCGGATCGGTAGGCGTGGGCCATGAACACGCCGTGCGGCGTGGGCAGTCGGGCGACGCCGGCTTTTTCGACGGCGGCTTGGGTCAGTGGCGCGTTGGACATGGAATTCTGCAATGGAGTGAATCCCCTGCAGATGGGGGCTGCGGCGCGGATTGCAATCGCGTCAGCGCGTCGCCACGGCCGATGCGGTCTTGCAGTAGCGCGCGTAGTCGGCGTCGACCTGCTTCTGCCGCTGCCTGAGCTTGTCCAGATCGTAGGGCCGGTTGAAGCCCGCCATGCGCTGCTGGATCAGCGCCGACTCCTTGCCCAGCCTGGTGCAGCGCCGCGCTTCGAGCTGTGCCAGCCTGGCCGGATCGGGCTTGTAGTAGGCCGGTGCCGCGGTCGGCGCAGGGGTCGGCGCGGCGACGCACAGGGCCGGGAGCATCGCCAGTGCCAGTCGGGCGGCAAACCGCCCGGCTGATCGGGCGGCGCGTCGGGCGGTGGCTTGAACGGCGATTCGAGCGCTCAGCCGATCCATTCGGTTTCCTCGGTGGCGAGCGCGGCGATGCGGCCTGCCAGCGTGTGGTCGGCCGGGTGCACCGGCCAGTCGCGCTCGCCGAGCCGGGCGACCGGCACCAGCCCGATCAGGCTGTTGCACAGCCAGACGCGCTCGGCGCGCAGCAGCCGCGGCAGGTCGATCCGCACGTCCCCGACCGGCCAGCCCAGCGCGGCCGCGGCGTCGAAGGCGACGTCGCGCAGCACGCCGGCGACGCCGCCGGTGTCGAGTTTCGGCGTCAGCAGCACGCCCGCTTCGAGCAGCAGCACATTGCTCATCGTGCCTTCGACCACGTCGCCGTCGCGGTCGAGCAGCAGGCCGTCGAAGATCTCCGGATCGCGCCACTCGCTGCGCGCAAGCACGTTTTCAAGCCGGTTCAGGTGCTTGATGCCGGCCAGCCGCGGCTGCCAGCTGGCGCGCGTGTCGCAGACGCGGACCGTGACACCGGCGCTGCGGTCGGTCACCGCTGCCGGCGGCGCGATCTGGGTGATCCGGTGCGGCGTGCAGCCGGCCGGCACCGCATAGCCGCGCGGCGACTCGCCGCGGGTCAGGACCAGCTTGATCGTCGCGTCGGCCGGCGCATGCGCGCGCAGCTCGGCCAGCCAGGTCTCAAACGACGGTGCGGCGATGCCGAGCGCCGCCGCGTCGTGCGCCAGTCTGGCCATGTGGCGGCGCCAGAACGGAATGCCGCCGTTGCGGACGTACAGCGTGCGGAACACGCCGTCGCCGAACTGGATGCTGCGGTCGGCCAGCGCCAGCGCCCCGGCCGGCGCGCCGTCGACAAGACGGATCACCCCGCCGGCGGACGGGATCGTGTCCGGCGCGCCGTCGACAGCGGGCGTCATCCGTCGACCCCGAGCGCGCGCAGCAGGCCGCGGGCCTTGTGGCGGGTTTCCTCGAGTTCGCGCGCCGGTACCGAGTCGGCGACGATGCCGGCACCGGCGCGGAAGTACAGCTGCGGGCCGGTCTGCAGGAAGCTGCGGATCAGGATGTTCAGGTCCATCCGGCCGTCGAGCCCGATATAGCCGAGGCTGCCGGTGTAGACGCCGCGCTCGCGGTCTTCGAGCTCGCGGATGATCTGCATGCAGCGCACCTTCGGGCAGCCGGTGATCGTGCCGCCGGGAAACAGCGCGCGCAGGATCTGCCGCGCCGGGGTGCCCGGGCGCAAGCGGGCGCGGATGTTCGACTCGATGTGGTGGACATAGGCATAGCTCTCGACCGCCATCAGCTCGTCGACCTCGACGCTGCCGGGGACGGCGATCCGGCCGAGGTCGTTGCGCTCGAGGTCGACCAGCATGATGTGCTCGGCGCGCTCCTTCACCGTAGAGATCAGCGCGCGCTTCAGTGCCGCGTCCTCCTCCGGGTCAACCGAGCGCCGGTGCGTGCCGGCGATCGGCCGGGTGTCGACGATGCCGCCCTGCACGCGCACCAGCCGCTCGGGCGACGAGCTGACGATCTGCGACTCACCGAGGTCGAACAGCGCCGAGAACGGTGCCGGGTTGGCGCGGCGCAGCGCGGCGTACAGGTCGTGTGCGTCGCCCTGCGCCAGCGTCACGTCCCAGCCGCGCGACAGGTTCACCTGGAACACGTCGCCTTCGACGATGTAGCGCTTGCACGCGGCAACGCCGTCGACAAAGGCCTGCGGCTCGTCCTCGGACACCGCGGCAACGACCAGCGGTCTGGGCTGCCAGACCGGCGCCTGCGCGAGCAGACCGGCCAGCTCGGCCAGTTGTGCCGCGGTTTCGGCAACGATGAAGGCGGTTTGCGCAGCGCGGTCGACCAGCACCGCGGCCGGGCAGCGGATCAGCGCGGCGACCGGCGCACTCAGCGCGCGCGCCGGCACGGTCGGCTCGAACGCACCGAGCAGCTCGTAGCCGGCATAGAGCGCCCAGCCGCCGGCGAAAGGCAGCTCGCCGGCGGCGCCGGCGTGGACCGGCAGCGCGTCGACGTCGGCAAGAAAGGCATGGGCATCGTGGTAGACGCGCCGCTCTTGCGGCAGCGCCATCAGGATGTCCCAGCCGCGCTCGCCGGAGGATTGCAGCAGCACCGGGCAGCGGGCCGGAAACGCGGCGGCCAGCGCCGGCAGGTCGGGAATTCGGGTCAGGGCTTGAACTTGCATCCGCCGATTGTACCAAGGCCGTCAAGCCGGCCAAGACGATCCGGACGCATACGGAATGATAATTGTTTTCATTTGTGGTTCAATGCAGGCCGCTGACCTTTTTCCATCCGTCATGGCCGCGCCGTGACGAGCGACGACTTATGCACTGGTACGGACTCGATTTGCACTGGGCCTATGCCGAGCTGCTGCCCGGCCTGCGGCGGCAGACCGGCTGCCTGCACCGCGCCTGGGACATCCTCCACGACGCGCTGCTGCGTTACGCGCTGACGCGCAACCGCGCGCAGATCGCCCAGCCGCACGCCTATCTGCGCACCGTGATCGGCGCAACGCTGGTCGACCATCACCGCGAACAGCGGCGCTTCGTACCGCTACCCGACCACGCCGAAACTGCCGACACACCGGTCGCACCGTCGGCCGAAACGGTCGCCGCGCTGCACCAGCGGCTGGCGATGCTGCAGCGCGTGCTCGACACCCTGCCGCCCCGCTGCCGCGAGGTGTTCTGGCTGTTCCGCGTCGAAGGACACACGCAGGCCGAGATCGCCGCGACGCTCGGCATCAGCGTCAACATGGTCGAACGCCATGTGATGCGCGCGCTGATCGACCTGCGGGCGATCAGGGATACGCTGCAGTGAGCCGGGTCCGCCACGACGCGGCGCGCTGGTTCGTGCGGATGCGCGACGCGGCGCCCGACGACCCGGTCCGCGGCCGCTTCGAAGCCTGGCTGTTCGCCGACCCGGCGCACGGGCGCGAGTACGCGGCGTTTGCCGAACTGTGGGACGACTTCGATTCGAACGCGCAGCTGTCGGCGCTGGCCGGTGCGGTCGAGCGGCGCCGGACCTCGCGGCGCGGCCTGCTCAAGCACGGCGCGCTCGGCCTGTTTGCCTGCCTGAGCGGCGGGCTCGGGTGGCTGGGCTGGCGCGCACAGCAACCGCTGCAGTCGCTGACGCTGGCAACGGCGATCGGCGGCCTGCACACCGAAAGGCTGGCCGACGGCAGCACCGTGACGCTGTCGGCCGCCACGCGGCTGTCGATCCGCTACTACCGCGACCGGCGCGAGGTCGTGCTGCTCGCCGGCGAGGCAAGCTTCGACGTCGCCCGCGATCCGGCCCGGCCGTTCCGGGTCGACAGCGGCCTGGCGCGGATCACCGTGCTCGGCACGCGCTTTGCCGTCGCCCGGCTGCCCGCGCACGTGCGCATCAGCGTCGCCAGCGGCCGCGTCGGCGTGGTCCGTCAGGATGAAAACGGCCGCGAACGGCCGCCGGGCTGGCTGCTCGCGGCCGGCGAGGTCGTCGACATCGACGCGCTGGGCGCGCACCGGCTGCACCGCCGGGCCGACGACGGCTTCGCCTGGCAGCGCGGCGCGCTGGTCTTCGACAACGCCCCGCTGGCCGAGGTCGCGGCGACCCTCTCGCGCTACCGCGCCCGCCCGGTGCTTGCCGGCGGCGACGGTCCGCGGCTGACCGCCGTCGTCCAGGCGAACGACACCGATGCCTTCCTGCGCGCACTGCCGCGCGCCGGCAATCTCCGCGTTGTCGAGACTGCCGCGGCAACGCTTTTGCAGCCGCGCTGAAATAGTCCGCCCACGACATCAGGGTCTTGCCGCGTTCGTCCGTCATGACCGCGTGTTCTGTTCAACAAGGAAAATCATGAACCCGCGTTCCACCCTGCTCGGCGCCGCACTCGCGCTGGCCCTCGTCACCGCGCATGCCGCACCGGTCAGTCTCGACCTGCCCGAACAATCGCTGGCCGCCTCGCTCACCCAGCTCGGCCAGGCCGCCGGACTCAGCCTCGTCGTCGACAGCGCGCTGGTCGCCGGCAAGCGTGCGCCGGCGCTGCGCGGCAAGCTCGAGCCCGCCGACGCGCTGCAGAAACTGCTCGCCGGCAGCGGCCTCGCCGCGTCGTTCGCCGGCAAGACGGTCACCGTCGGCCGGGCCGAAACGACGCTGTCGCCGGTCACCGTCGAGGCCGTACGCGACTGGGCGACCAGCCCCGGCACCGGCTACCAGGCGCACCGCGCCGCCAGTGCGACCAAAACCGACAGCACGCTGCTGGAAACGCCGCAGTCGATCTCGGTCGTCACCCGCGAGCAGATGGATGACCAGGACGTCGCGACCATCGCCGAGGCGGTCCGCTACAACGCCGGCGTCACCGGCCACGAATTCGCCACCACCGACGACGACCTGCTGATGCGCGGCTTCAGCGTCTCGGCCAACGGCATGTACCGCGACGGCATGCGGCTGTACCACAACGCCTTCATCAGCCGGATCGAACCGTACGGGCTCGAGCGCCTCGACATCGTCCGCGGGCCGAGCTCGGTGCTGTACGGCCGTGCCAACCCCGGCGGCCTCGTCAATGCGGTGACCAAGCGCCCGACGGTCGGCCTGCGTCCCGAGGTCCGCGTCGAGGGCGGCAGTGACGACCGTGCGCAGATCGCCGCCGACGTCGGCGGTGCGCTCGACGAAGACGGCCGCTGGGTCTACCGGCTGACGGCGCTGGCGCGCGACGCCGGCACGCAGTGGGACGACCTGCCCGACGACCGCGTCTATCTGGCACCGGCGCTGACGTGGCAGCCCGATGCACGCACCAGCCTGACGCTGCTGGCACAGTACCAGCACGACCGGACGACCTGGGCCGTGCCGAACCAGTTCTACCAGCCCGGCGCGCTGGGCCAGCCCGATCCGTCGCTGAACATCCAGGGGCCGGGCGCCGAGCACGACAAGCGCGGCGTCACGGTCGGCTATCTGTTCGAGCACGCGCCCGACGACGTCTGGACGCTGCGGCAGAACCTGCGCTACTACGACGCGAAGAACGACCGGCGCGAGGTCCGCGCGCTCGGCTTGCGGCCGGACGGCCGGACGATGAACCGGCGCGCGATGTACCGGCCCGAGCACGAGCAGTCGTTCGCCGTCGACAACCAGGTGCAGGCGCGCGTGCACACCGGCCCGGTCGAGCACCTGCTGCTCGGCGGCGTCGACTACCGCCAGGCCAGCTTCGAGCAGAAGCTCTATATGGGTAGCGCCGCGCCGCTCGACCTGTTCGACCCGGTGTTCAAGCAGCCCGACTGGGACTCGCTGCGCCAGACCTGGGACAACCTCAACAAGAGCCGCCAGCTCGGCAGCTATCTGCAGGACCAGCTGCGCTACGGCCGCTGGGCGCTGACCGTCGGCGGCCGCTACGACTGGACGCGCGACAGCGCCGACTCCAGGCTCGACAAGACCTATACCGAGCAGCGCGATCACGCCTTCACCGGCCGCGCCGGCCTTGTCTACCTGTTCGACGCCGGCTGGGCGCCCTACCTGAGCTACTCGACGTCCTTCCTGCCCGAGATCGGCAACGACGCGTTCGGCCAGCAGTTCGAGCCCGAGCGCGGCGAACAGATCGAGGCCGGCGCCAAATACCAGCCCGAAGGCGCCGCCTACAGCTTCACCGCCGCGGTCTACCAGCTGACCAAGCAGAACGTCCGCACGCCGCTGCCGGGGCCGAACCCGCTGCGGCTCGAGGTCCAGACCGGCGAAATCCGCAGCCGCGGCCTCGAACTCGAAGGCAAGTGGACGGTCGGCGCGCTCGACCTGATCGGCAGCTACACGCTGCTCGACGCCGAGATCACCAAGAGCAATATCGCCGCCGACGTCGGCAAGGCACCGCTGTCGATCCCGAAGCACACTGCCGCGCTGTGGGGCAAGTACGACTTCGCCGGCGTGCTCAGCGGCTGGAACGCCGGCCTGGGCGTGCGCTACGTCGGCCAGTCGCGCGGCGGGCTCGGCAGCGTCAACGAGGCGTTCACGCTGGTCGACAGCCTGGTCGCCTACGAGCGCGCCAACTGGCGCTTCGCGCTCAACGTCAACAACCTGTTCGACCGCGAGTACCTGACGAGCTGCGACGGTACGTTCTGCGAGCAGGGCTTCCGCCGCAGCGTCCGCGCCAGCGTCGGCTACCGCTGGTAATCGCGCACGCAAAGAAAAAGGGCTGTCGAGGCAGCCCTTTTTTCATGCCGTCGTCGCGAACTCAGACGAGACGCTTGAACACCAGCGTGCCGTTGGTACCGCCAAAGCCGAAGCTGTTGGAAATCGCCACGCGGATGTTCATCTCGCGCGCGCCGTCGGCAACGTAGTCCAGATCGCAACCGCCTTCGACGTCCTGCTCGAAGATGTTGGCGGTCGGCGGCGACACCTGGTTGTGCAGCGCCAGCACCGAGTACACGGCCTCGACGCCACCGGCGCCACCGAGCAGGTGGCCGGTCATCGACTTGGTCGAGTTGACGACGAGCTTCTTGGCGTGGTCGCCGAAAGCGAGCTTCAGCGCGGTGGTCTCGTTGGCGTCGCCGAGCGGCGTCGACGTGCCGTGGGCGTTGACGTAGTCGACCTCGTCCGGGTTGATGCCGGCATCGCGCAGCGCATTGGCCACGCCGCGGGCCGGGCCTTCGGCGCTCGGTGCGGTGATGTGGTGCGCGTCCGAGCTCATGCCGAAACCGGCGAACTCGGCGTAGATCTTCGCGCCGCGCTTGACCGCGTGTTCGTATTCCTCGAGCACCAGCACGCCGGCGCCTTCGCCCATGACGAAGCCGTCACGGCCCTTGTCCCACGGCCGCGACGAGGTCGCCGGGTCGTCGTTGCGGGTCGACAGCGCCTTCATCGCGGCAAAGCCGCCGATGCCCAGACCGGTCACGGTCGCTTCGGCACCGCCGGCAACCATCACGTCGGCATCGCCGTACTGGATCATCCGCGCCGCGTCGCCGATGCAGTGCGCACCGGTCGTGCACGCCGAGACGATGCCGTAGCTCGGCCCTTGGAAGCCCTTGTAGATCGTGACATGGCCGGCAATCAGGTTGACGAGCGAACCGGGAATGAAGAACGGGCCGATCTTGCGCGGGCCACCGGCCAGCAGCGTCCCGCCCATTTCCTCGATCAGCGGCAGGCCGCCGATGCCGGAGCCGATATTGACACCGACGCGGGTCTTGTCGAGGCCGGGTGCGTCATCGAGGCCGGCGTCGGCAATCGCCTGGAACGCGGCCGCAATGCCGTAGTGGATGAAGGTATCCATCCGGCGCGCATCTTTGGCCGAGATGTATTGGCTGATGTCGAAGTCCTTGACCTCGCCAGCGATCTGGCAAGCGTAGTCGCTCGCGTCAAAGCGCGTGATCCTGCCGATGCCGGACTGCCCTTTGAGCAGGGTGGCCCAGCCGGTGGCAACATCGTTGCCGACGGGGGACACATGGCCGAGGCCGGTGATCACTACTCTGCGTTTGGACACATTACTCTCCGATTGATACGCCGAATGGAACAAGACCCCTGCCAGGCACCAACGGTGTCCGGCAGAGGTCTTGGATGCAGCGGATTACTTGCCCAGATTGGCCGAAACGTAGTCGATCGCTTGCTGGACGGTGGTGATCTTTTCGGCGTCTTCGTCCGGAATTTCGCACTCGAACTCTTCTTCGAGGGCCATCACGAGTTCAACGGTGTCGAGGGAGTCGGCGCCGAGGTCGTTCACGAAGGAGGACTCGTTCTTGACGTCGGTTTCCGGCACGCCAAGTTGTTCGGCAACGATCTTCTTCACGCGCTGTTCGATGTTTTCCATGGATAAAACTCCAAGCCTTTCAAGGGATAAAAAAAGCGGACGCATTGTACCAAAAAAAGCCGCCACGCCAATGCGGGCCGGATGATCTTGGTTAAATACACGTTAATTCATATACATACCGCCGTTGACGTGCAAGGTCTGGCCGGTAATGTAACTGGCACGGTCGCTGGCAAGAAAGCCGACCGCGTCTGCAATCTCGCGCGGCTCGCCAAGGCGGCCGAGCGTGATGTTTTCAAGCAGTTTGGCCTTGTGTTCGTCGGCCAAACCGCGGGTCATGTCGGTGTCGATGAAGCCCGGCGCCACCGCGTTGACGGTCACGCCGCGCGAGCCGATTTCCTTGGCCAGCGACTTGGTGAAACCGAACAGTGCAGCCTTGGCCGCCGCGTAGTTGGTCTGGCCGGCATTGCCTGTGCTACCGACGACCGAGGCAATGTTGATGATACGCCCCCAGCGGGCTTTCATCATGCCGCGGATCACCGCTTTGGAGAGCTTGTACACCGGCTTGAGGTTGGTGTCCATGATCGCGTCCCAGTCCTCGTCCTTCAGCCGCATCAACAGGTTGTCGCGGGTGATGCCGGCGTTGTTGACGAGGATGTGGATCGCGCCGAACTCCTTTTCGATCGCGTCGACAACGGCTTCGCAGGCGCCGTCGGTCGTCACTTCGAGCGCCACGCCGCGGCCCTTGCCACCGGCCTCGGCGATGTAGCCGCTGATCGCGGCCGCGCTGTCTTCGGTGATGCCGGTACCGATCACGGTGGCACCCTGTGCCAGCAGGTCGAGGACGATGGCCTTGCCGATCCCGCGCGATGCGCCGGTCACCAGCGCGACTTTACCTTCGAGACTCATTGCAGCTTCCTTGTAACGGTGCGGCGCTGCCGCACCGGATCATGACGCGGTGCGCCGTGGCGCACCAGACTAAACCAGACGGATTACAGCAGCGCTTTCAGTGCGTCGAACGCGGCCACATCGCCGAGCGCAGCGTGCTGCGCGCCGTCGGCGATGCGCTTGTCGAGGCCGCTGAGCACCTTGCCCGGACCGCATTCGGCGAAGACGGTCGCACCGTCGGCGGCGATGCGCTGCACCGACTCGACCCAGCGTACCGGCTGGTACAGCTGGCGGACCAGCGCGTCGCGGATCTGCGCCGGATCGGTATACGCGGCGACATCGGCATTGTGGATCACCGGAAACTCCGGCGCGGCAACGTGGATCTGCGCCAGCGCGACGGCGAGCTTCTCGGCCGCCGGCTTCATCAGCGCGCAGTGCGACGGCACCGACACCGGCAGCGGCAGCGCGCGCTTGGCGCCCTTGTCCTTGCACAGTGCCATCGCGCGTTCGACCGCCGCCTTGCTGCCGGCGATCACGACCTGGCCGGGCGAGTTGAAGTTGACCGCTTCGACCACGTCGCCCTGCGCCGCTTCGACGCAGGCGGCGACGATCACGTCGTCCGGCAGGCCGAGAATCGCCGCCATCGCGCCCTCGCCTTCGGGTACCGCAGCCTGCATCGCCTCGGCGCGCAGCCGCACGAGCCTGACCGCATCGGCAAACGCAATGCTGCCGGCGGCGGCCAGCGCGCTGTATTCGCCGAGCGAGTGGCCGGCGGCAAATGCCGGCGCCGCGCCGCCGGCAGCACGCCAGGCACGGAAGATCGCGACGCTGGCAGTCAGCATCAGCGGCTGGGTGTTGACGGTGGCGTTGATCACCGCGGCATCGGCGCCGTCGGCACACATCGCCCACAGGTCCTGGCCGAGCACGTCGCTCGCCTCGGCGAAGGTCTGGCGCACCGACGCGTCGTCGGCAAAGCCGTTCATCATGCCCAGCGATTGCGAGCCCTGGCCCGGAAAGACGAAAGCCAATGCCATTTCTAGCTCCTTGTCGGCCCGGCGACACCGGGCGTCGAATTCAAACAGTTATTTGAACGTTAAAACGGCGCATCACTGCGCCGTTTTCATCAGTATTTGAAGAGTACCGATCCCCAGGCAAAACCGCCGCCGATGCCCTCCAGCAGCACGGTCTGCCCGCGCCGGATCTTGCCGCTCCTGACGCCCTCGTCGAGCGCCAGCGGAATCGACGCTGCCGAGGTGTTGCCGTGCCGGTCGACGGTGACGATCACCTTGTCCATGCTCAGATGCAGGTGCTTGGCGGTCGACTCGATGATGCGCAGATTGGCCTGGTGCGGCACCAGCCAGTCGACGTCGGCCTGCTCGACCCCGGCCGCGGCCAGCGTCTCGTTGGCGACGTCGGCCAGCGCGCGGACGGCGAACTTGAACACCGCACCGCCGTCCATGTAGATCCACGGCGAACCTTCGACCTGGCCCTGCTTCAGGTGGCCCGGCGTCTTGAGGATGTCGCGGTAGCGGCCGTCGGCATGCAGCTTCGACGCGAGGATGCCCGGCTCTTCCGACGCCTTGAGCACCACCGCGCCGGCGCCGTCGCCGAACAGCACACAGGTGGTCCGGTCGTTCCAGTCGATGATGTTCGACAGCTTTTCGGCGCCGATCACGACGGCACAGCGGACTGCGCCGGACTTGATCATCGCTTCGGCAACGGTCAGCGCATACACGAAGCCGGCACAGACGGCCTGGACGTCGAACGCCGGAAAACCGTGCAGCCCGAGCTTGTCCTGCACCGTGCACGCCGTCGACGGGAACACGTGGTCCGGCGTCGTCGTCGCGACGATGATCAGGTCGACTTCGCTGCGCTCGGTCTCGGCCGCGGCCAGTGCACGCTCGGCGGCCCTGAGCGCCAGATCCGACGTGGTTTCGGCCTCGGCGGCAAGATGGCGCTGGCGGATGCCGGTACGGCTGGCGATCCATTCGTCGCTGGTGTCGACGCGCTGGGCCAGCGCCTCGTTGGTCAGGATGTGTTCAGGCAGGTAGGAGCCGGTTCCGGCGATGCGCGCGTACATGAATGCTTCCTGCGTGTGGGTTTAGTGGTCCGCCACCGCGGCCGGATGGGCTGCGAGGTCGGCAAGTTGTTGCTGCACCTGTTCGGCGATGCGCTGGGTCACGCCGGCGCTCGCCTCGTCGGCCGCCTGCTTGAGCGCCCAGTAGAACGCCATCCGGTCGGCACCGCCATGACTTTTGACAACGATGCCCTTGAGGCCGACCAGCGACGCGCCGTTGAAGCGGCGCGGATCGATGCGCTTCTTGAAGCGCGACAGCACCGGCCACGCGAGCATCGCCAGCGCCTTGGTGAACACGTTGCGGGTGAATTCCTCGCGCAGGAAACGCTCCATCATCTTGGCGATGCCTTCGGACGTCTTCAGCGCGACGTTGCCGGTGAATCCGTCGGTCACAATGACATCGACAACGCCCGAGTACAGGTCGTTCCCCTCGACGTTGCCGGCGAAGTTCATCCGGCTCGCCCGCAGCAGCTCGGCGGTGGCCTTGATGGTCTCAGTGCCCTTGATGTCTTCGGAACCGATATTGAGCAGGCCGATCGCCGGCGCGTCCTTGCCCTTGATGGCCGCGAACAGCGACGAGCCCATCACCGCGAACTGCACCAGCTGCAGCGGCGTGCAATCGGCGTTGGCACCGAGGTCGAGCACACAGGTTTCGGTCCCCTTGACCGACGGCAGCATCTTGGCGATGGCCGGACGCTCGATCCCGTCGATGGTCTTGAGCACGAAACGCGCCGTCGCCATCAGCGCACCGGTATTGCCGGACGACACGCAGGCGTGCGCCTCGCCGGACTTGACGAGGTTGATCGCCACGCGCATCGACGAATCTTTCTTGTTCTTCATCGCCGACTGCGGCGACTCGTCCATCGTCACGACCTCGCTGGCGGCGTGGACGCGCAGACGCGGCCCAGGCTGCGCCTTGTGCGCCTTGAGCTCGGCATCGATCGCATCGGGCAGGCCGACGAGGACGACATTGACGTGGGGGTGTTGGTCGAGGAAGCGCAGGACGGCCGGCACGGTGACATGTGTCCCGTGGTCGCCGCCCATCGCATCGACAGCGACAGTAATGTCCATGGCAGACAAGCTAGATTCCAGAATGGCGAACGGCGCAAGCGAGACAACTCGCTTGCGCCGTTATCATAACCGATTGGTTATAAACGCGTTTTTACGCAGGACTTATTCGCCCTTGGCCTTGATCACGCGACGGCCCTTGTAGAAACCGTTCGGCGAGATGTGGTGCGGGCGATGCACTTCGCCGGTTTGCGCGTCAACCGACAGCGCCGGGGCGGTCAGGAAATCGTGAGCACGATGCATGCCGCGCTTGGACGGGGACTTCTTATTCTGTTGAACGGCCATGATAAAACTCCTTGAAAACCAGAAAAAACTACTGTTTCAGTTACTCCGCTTTCCTGGTTTTCATTTGAGCCAGGACAGCAAACGGATTCGGCTTGGTATTGCCTTGCAGCGGCTCGTCACCGGGCGCGGCACACTGCACATGCAGCGGCGCGTACGGCAGGGCCAGCAGCACTTCTTCTTCGATCAGCGCCGGTACATCGAGTGCCGGGTCGATCAGCACCGTTTCGAGCGTTTCGTCGAGTTCCGCGGCCTCGTCGGCCAGCTCCTCGGTCGGAAACTGCGTCAGTACGGTGTCCACATCGAGCGACCACGCCATCGGCGCAAGGCAACGCTGGCAGACGAGCTGCAACTCGCCCGACACGGTCACGGTCAGGCGCGGACGCTCGAACCGGTCGACCGATCCGGCAAGCGACCAGCGAATTTCGCCGCCATTGCTTGCCAGCTGATCACTCAGCCGCGACATCGCCGCAACCGGGATCACCCCGTCGAGCACGCTGCCCTCGCGGGCAAATTCGGCGCTGTGAATGACCGTCATACCCATGAGCCAACGAACCAGAAACCGCGCATGATATAATTTGCCGCCTGCCGATGTCAAAACCTTTCCGCCCGGTGCGACGGATTTCCAATGCAAAAACAAACGCTTCGCTCGCCGGCCCTCGTGCTGGCGTCCACCTCGCGCTACCGGCGCGAACTGCTCGAACGCCTGCACCTGCCGTTCGACACCGCCAGCCCCGACGTCGACGAGACGCCGCTTCCGCTCGAAACCGCCGCGCAGACCAGCCTGCGGCTGGCCGTCGCCAAAGCCGTCGCGCTGGCGTCGCGCTTCCCCGGCGCGCTGCTGATCGGCTCGGACCAGGTCGCCCTGCTCGACGGCGTCCAGCTCGGCAAGCCCGGCACCCACGAGCGCGCCGTCGCCCAGCTCCGGGCCATGCGCGGCCGGACAATCGAATTCCACACCGCCGTGGCGCTGCACAACGCAGCAACCGGCCGCACCCAGACGCACACCGACGTCACCCGCGTGACCATGCGCAACGCCGACGATGCGGCCATCGAGCGCTACCTGCTGAAGGAGCAGCCGTACGACTGCGCCGGCAGCGCCAAGACCGAGGGACTCGGCATTGCACTGATCGCCGCGATCGAATCGACCGACCCGGCAGCGATCATCGGCCTGCCGCTGATTGCGCTGGTCGACATGCTGAACAACGAAGGCGTCGACATCCTATGAGCAGCGGCATCCTCTACCTGATTCCGGTGCCGCTGGCCGACGACACGCTCGCCAGCGTCCTGCCGGCCGATGCGCTGGCCGTTGCCCGCACGCTGACGCACTTCGTCGTCGAGGCACCCAAGACCGCCCGCGCCCATCTCAAGCTGTTCGGCACGCCGCACGAACTGCGCAGCCTGACGATGGGCGAGCTGAACGAACACACGAAGGACGGCGAGCTCGCCGGGCTGCTGGCGCCGCTGCTGTCTGGCCACGATGTCGGGCTGATGTCCGAAGCCGGCTGCCCCGGCGTCGCCGACCCCGGCGCCCGGCTGGTGCGGCTGGCGCATGCGCGCGGCGTCCGCGTCGTCCCGCTGGTCGGGCCGTCGGCTATCCTGCTGGCGCTGATGGCGTCCGGCGCCAACGGCCAGAAGTTCCGCTTCAACGGCTATCTGCCGGCCGGCGACGGCGAACGGATGACGGCGATCCGCAATCTCGAGGCGAGCTCGCGCAAGGAAAAGCAGGCCGAGCTGTTCATCGAAACGCCGTACCGCAACGACGCGCTGTTCGCCGCACTGGTCCAGCACTGCAGCCCCGGCACGCACATCACCGTTGCACGCGAGCTGACCGGCGCCGGCGAATGGATCGGCAGCCGGACCGTCGCCGAGTGGCGTCGCGCGCCCAAACCGGAGCTGCACAAGCGGCCGACCGTGTTCGTGCTCAGCGCCGACTGAGCCGACGCCCCGAACACGCCGTAGCGCGCCGGCACTTGGGAATGCCGGCGTGCTGCGGTAGGCTCGACCCATCCCTGCCCACCGAGACCGCCATGAGCCGATTCTGGAGCCCGATCGTCCACACGCTGACCCCGTACGTCCCGGGCGAACAGCCGAAGCTGCAAAAACTCGTCAAGCTCAACACCAACGAGAACCCGTACGGCCCGTCACCGAAAGCGCTCGCGGCAATGCACGACGCCAACAACGACGCGCTGCGGCTGTACCCGGACCCGAACGCCGACCAGCTCAAGGACGCGATCGCCGCCTACCACGATGTCCGCCGCGAACAGGTCTTCGTCGGCAACGGCTCGGACGAGGTGCTGGCACACGCGTTCTGCGCCCTGCTCAAGCACGACAGGCCGCTGCTGTTCCCGGACATCAGCTACAGCTTCTACCCGGTCTACTGCGGGCTGTACCAGATCGACTACCGGACGGTGCCGCTGAACGACGCGTTCGAGATCGACGTCGCCGACTACGAACAGGACGCCGGCGCGATCATCTTCCCGAATCCGAATGCGCCGACCGGCCGCCTGATGCCGCTGGCCGACATCGAACGCCTGCTGGTGCGCCAGCCCGACGCGGTCGTCGTCGTCGACGAGGCCTACATCGACTTCGGCGGCGAAAGCGCGATCGGCCTGACCGCGCGCTACCCGAACCTGCTGGTCGTGCAGACGCTGTCGAAGAGCCGCTCGCTCGCCGGGCTGCGCGTCGGCTTCGCGATCGGCCACCCGGCGCTGATCGACGCGCTCGAACGCGTCAAGAACAGCTTCAACTCCTATCCGCTCGACCGCTTCGCCATCGCCGGTGCCAGCGCATCGTTCGCCGACGATGCGTACTTCCGCGCCAGTTGCGCCAAGGTGATCGCCAGCCGCGAACGGCTGAGCGCAGCGATGACCGAGCTGGGCTTCGACGTGCTGCCGAGCGCGGCCAACTTCATCTTCGCCCGTCACCCGCAGCATGACGCCGGCCGGCTTGCCGCCGCCCTGCGCGAGCACGGCGTGATCGTCCGCCACTTCAAGGCACCGCGCATCGACCAGCACCTGCGCATCTCGATCGGCACCGACGCCGAGTGCGACGCGCTGCTCGCCGCGCTGCACGCGACCCTGGGGTGAGGCGATGGACCCGAATCGCTGGATGTGGTGCCTGCTGCTGATCGCCGGGCTTGCCGTCGGCCCCGGCTGGTATGTCTATGCGCGCTTCTTCTCGGGCACGCTGCTCGGCAGCCATGCGCTGCAGCAGTCCGCGGCGCCGCAATCGGTTTCGCTGAATGTACGCGCCGATCAGGGGCCGGTCGGCATCGTGCTCAAGGGCGATGTCGGCGGCCGGCGCTTCGGCCCCGAGACCCGTGCCGACTTCGTCGTCGAGGTCCGCCAGAACGGCCTGCCGCTCGCCAAGGACGTCCTGGTCTTCGTCGACGCCAAGACTTCGGGCGATACGGTGCCGGACCGCACGCCGACCCGGCTGGGGCTGGCGCCGATCGAACTCGAACGCGGCGGCGCGCTCGAGATCAGCGTCACCGCGATCGGCGCGCAGACGCTGACGGTCCACGATCTGGCGCTCGACGTTCGCGGTGGCGTTCACCCGTCGCCGTCGCACTGGCTGATCGGCGGCGCGCTGCTCGCGCTCGGCGCCGCGGTGATGCTGATTCTTCGCCGCTGAGGCATAAAAAAACGCCGGCAAGCCGGCGTTTTTTTTGTGGTCAAGCAGGCCGGTCAGGCGACCCGGCGAGAAAAATCCCTGAGCCGGAAGCCGAGCGCCGCCAGTGCACCGAAATAGGCGAGCATCCCCGCCGAAATCAGCAGCGCCAGCCGCAGCAGCCGCGACGCCATATGGCCGCTGTCCCAGGCCGGCATCAGCATCATCACGCCCCACAGCGTCGCGGCCATCACGGCAACGGCGACCAGCAGCTTGATCAAGAACATCCGCCAGCCCGGCTGCGGCTGATAGATGCGCTGGCTGCGCAGCTTCCAGAACAGCAGCCCGGCGTTGAAGCACGCGCCAAGACCGATCGCCAGCGCCAGCCCGGCGTGCTTCAGGTGCCAGACGAAGGCCAGGTTCATCAGCTGGGTCACCGCCAGCGTCAGCAGTGCAATCTTCACCGGCGTGCGGATGTTCTGCCGCGCGTAGAAACCCGGCGCCAGTACCTTGACCAGGATCAGCCCGACCAGACCGACCGAATACGCGATCAGCGCGTACTGGGTCATCAGCGAATCGTGGGCGCTGAACTTGCCGTACTGGAACAGCGACGCGGTCAGCGGCTCGGCGGTGATCGCCAGCCCGACCGCCGACGGCAAAGCAAGCAGCAGGCACAGCCGCAGCCCCCAGTCGAGCAGCACCGAGTAGCCCGCGCTGTCGTTACTGGCGTGGGTTTTCGACAGCGACGGCAGCAGGATCGTGCCGAGCGCGACGCCGAGCACGCCGGACGGGAACTCCATCAGCCGGTCGGCGTAGTACATCCACGACACCGAGCCGGAAACGAGGAAGGACGCGAAGATCGTGTTGATGATCAGCGACACCTGCGTCACTGACACGCCGAGCACCGCCGGCCCCATCTGCCTGAGCACGCGCCAGACGCCGGTGTCCTTCAGGTTCAGCCTCGGCAGCACCAGCATGCCGATCTTCTTCAGGTGCGGCAGCTGGTAGCCGAGCTGCAGCACGCCGCCGGCGAGCACCGCCCATCCGAGCGCCATGACCGGCGGGTCGAAGTACGGCGTCAGCCACAGCGCAAACACGATCATGCTGATGTTGAGGAAGGTCGGCGCGAATGCCGGCACCGAGAAGCGGTTCCAGGTATTGAGCACCGCACCGACCAGCGAGCCGAGCGAGATCAGCAATATATAAGGGAAGGTGATCCGCAGCAGCGAGCTCGTCAGCGCGAACTTCTCCGGCGTATCGGTAAAGCCCGGCGCCGAGACCCAGATCACCCACGGCGCGGCGATCATGCCGATCGCGGTCACCAGCGCCAGCACCAGCGTCAACAGGCCGGCGATGTAGGCAACGAAAACCTTGGCCGCCTCGTCGCCCTGCTGCTTCTTGTATTCGGCGAGGATGGGCACGAAAGCCTGCGAGAACGCGCCCTCGGCAAAAATCCGCCGCAGCAGGTTGGGCAGCTTGAAGGCGACGAAGAACGCGTCGGTCATCATCCCCGCGCCGAAGATGCGGGCAACGATGGCATCGCGGGCAAATCCGAGGACGCGCGACACCAGCGTCATCGAGCTCACCGCGGCGAGCGATTTGAGAAGATTCATGGCAGCCAGCAACGTTGGAAACGCTGCGGATGATACGCCGTCCACCCGTCCCGGGCAGTGTGCATTTGTATCCGGGCTTGCGTCGACGGGAACGAAACGATAAAATCGCGGGTTTTCAAGTGGCTGGCTTCGGGCCACGCCCGATTTTCCATCCCATCCGTTTTTTGGAGTTGACTGAATATGGCTAACAGCGCCCAAGCTCGCAAGCGTGCGCGTCAGGCTGAACAAGCCCGCCAACACAATGCCAGCCAGCGTTCGGCGTTCCGCACCGCGATCAAGAAGGTGCTGAAGGCGATCGAAGCAGGTGACAAGGCTGCCGCACAAGCGACCTACCAGGCATCGGTGTCGATCATCGACAGCATTGCCGACAAGAACATCTTCCACAAGAACAAGGCCGCTCGCCACAAGAGCCGCCTGTCCGCTGCCGTGAAGGCAATGGCTGCCTAAGCGCAGACACAGGAAGACAAGAAACCCCGACCCCGGTCGGGGTTTTTTATTGCCGCTACACCCGGCAGCGGTACAAGCAGCTTCTCCCCCCAGCCCCGGCCATGCCGGGGTTTTTTCGTTTACGCGACATCATCCAACGCCAGCTGCCAAAATACTTTCACACCAAGAAATGTTTGGCCATCATGACGGTTTACCCGATCAACAACAAGGAAGGATGCCGTTCATGAGTCTGGTCTATGGAAAAGAGAAAACGCTGTTCGTGGTCATGGCGGTGCTGGCCGGCATCGTCTGGCTGGCGCTGGTGCTCGGCACGCTGGGCATTGCGCTCTTGTATGTGCTGATCGGCTTCCTGGTCTACCTGCTGACGCAGTCGGCCTTCATCTCCTATCTGCGCGGCACCGCGGTCCACATCACCGCCGAACAGATGCCGCAGCTGTACCAGCGCATCGAGCAATGCGCGCGCAAGCTGCAGATCCGCGATGTGCCGGACGCCTTCGTGCTGCAGGCCGACGGCATGCTCAACGCGCTGGCGACCAAATTCCTCGGCCGCCGCTACATCGTGCTGTTCTCGTCGGTGCTCGACGCGCTCGAAGACCATCCGGACGCGATCGACTTCTACATCGGCCACGAGCTCGGCCACCTGCGCCGCAACCATCTGAACTGGGCGCCGTTCCTGATGATCGTCAGCTGGATTCCCTTCCTCGGCGCCGCCTACCGCCGCGCGCAGGAATACACCTGCGACCGCCACGGCCTGGCCTGCTGCAGCAACCCGCTCGACGCCCAGCGCGCGATCGCCACGCTCGCCGCCGGCGGCAGCTACCGCAAGGTCGACGTCCAGCGCTACAGCAGCCAGATCGACTGGTCGCGCGGCTTCTGGATGTCGTTCCACGAACTGGTATCCAGCTATCCGTGGCTGACCAAGCGCATGTACGCAGTGCAGGAACTCGCCGATGGCCGCGAGCCGGTGATGCCGGGCCGCAACCCGCTGGCCTTCGCGCTGGCGCTGTTCGTTCCGAACGCCGGTACCGGCGCGGCCGGTTCGCTGATTCTGGTGGCGATGATCGGCGTGATGGCCGCGGTCGCAATCCCTTCCTACCAGAAGTACCAGCAGCGTGCGACCGAGCGCTCGCTCGGCCTGTCGCACGAGGACTTCGGTGCCGCCGCGGCGACCGAGGCCGAGCAGGTCGTCACCGAAGTGGACAGCAGCGGTGCCGACGATCTGGCACACGCCGAAAAGCAGGCCGACGAAGCACGTGCTGCGCTCGAAGCGATCCAGAAGGAAATCGCCGCCCGCCAGCCGGCGACGAAGGAATAAGCCGCCAAGCAAAACGGCCACCCGAGGGTGGCCGTTTTGTCGTGTGCGCAAAGGCGCTTAGGCAGCGCGCTTCTTGAACTCGTAGGTGCGGGTGTCGATTTCGATGCGGTCACCGATTTCGATGAAGGCCGCCACCGGCAGCTCGTAACCCGAGCCCTTGAGCTTGCCCGGCTTCATCACCTTGCCCGACGTGTCGCCACGGACGGCCGGCTCGGTGTATTCGATTTCGCGGACGATGGTCGTCGGCAGTTCGACCGAGATGGCCTTGCCTTCGTAGAACGTCACTTCGCAGACGTCATCCATGCCGTCGACGATGAAGTTGACGGCTTCGCCGACGTTTTCCGCTTCGACTTCGTACTGGTTGTACTCGGTGTCCATGAACACGTACATCGGGTCGGCGAAGTAGGAATAGGTACATTCCTTCTTGTCGAGCACGACGACGTCGAACTTGTCGTCGGCCTTGTAGACCGCTTCCGACGGGGCGTCGGACAGCAGGTTCTTCATCTTCATCTTCACGACCGCGGAGTTGCGGCCGGACTTGTTGTATTCGGCTTTCTGGACGACGAGCGGCTGGCCGTCGACCATGATCACATTACCCGGGCGGACTTCTTGTGCGGTTTTCATGCAGGATTCCTGAACAGCAAAATGGCGGTTGGAGTTTGAAATAACTCGCTATTTTAACTTGGACCGCGTGAAGTTGACCAGATTGCCGGCCAAATTGCCGTTACCCAGCAGATGTTCGGCCCACGGCCCGGCGTGCGCGCGCAGTTGCGGCAGCACAGCGGCAAAGCCCGGCCATGCCGCGGCGGCGTCCTGGCCAAGATTCCAGGCGCGGATGAAATCCGTCGCGGCGGCCTGCACCGGCTGCGGCAAGCCGGCCAGCCACAGCGCCAGCCACGCGTCGAGCTTGATCAGGTGTGCGTCGTCAGCCTGACGGTAGATGTGCCACACCAGCGGTGCCCTGGCCCATTGCCCACGGACGAAGCTGTCCTCGCCGCGGACGAAGTTGAGGTCGCAACTCCACAGCAGCCGGTCGTAATCGGTCTGGCGCACGAAGGGCAGCACGCTGATCGTCAGTGCACCGCGGACGACGGTGTCCCCGACGGCCAGCGGCGTGCCCAGCCAGTCGTTCAGTTGCGGCAGGATGCGTCCTTCGGGCACCAGACAATGCACCGGTGATCTGCCGCCCGCCCAGGCGTCGAGCAGGCCGGCAAGCGCGTCGTTCTCGTAGGCAAACAGCGAGACCAGCAGGGCGCCTTCCCGCGGTTTCACCCTGAGCGTATCCAGCAGGTGCGCACGTGCATGCGCGCCCCAGCCGGCGCGGGCGGCGAGCGTTTCGCGTTCGGCGATCAGCCCGCCGGTCTGTGCGGTAAAACCGGGGAAAAAGAAATACTTCTGCAGCCCGTGGCCCTGCGGGCTGGCGAGCCGGTGGCAGCCGCTCACCCAGTCCTCGGCCGACAGGTATTCGAGATTCAGCCACACCGGCGGCACCGCCAGCGTGCGCATCAGCGATACCGCCGACGCCGGCACGGCACAGGCAAAAGCCTCGACGACGACCTCGCCGAGTTCGTCGACGACGGTATCGGCATCCCAGCGCTCGACCGTCACGCCGTCCAGCCACTGGGTGCGCGCATGCGCCGACGCATCGGGGCACAGCCTGGCCAGGCTGGCCGGATCGTCGATCCACAGCACGACGTGCAGGCCGAACTCGTCGTGCAACTGCCGCGCCAGCCGCCAGCAGACGCCGATGTCGCCAAAGTTGTCGACGACCCTGCAGAACACGTCCCAGCGGCGCGGCGTCACGACACGCCCCGGAGACTGTCGTTCGAATGCGGTTTGGCGATCCATGGCAAGGGGAAGGAAATCGGGAGATACATTGGATGTAGACGTACTGGCCGTCGATCGGTTCTTGCCGTTCGGCGGTCGGCCCTTGATTTGATTCGGGCACCGATTCTATCCGATCCGCATCGCGCACCGC
The DNA here is from genome assembly GCF_001808185.1 of Jeongeupia sp. USM3. NCBI lineage: Bacteria > Pseudomonadati > Pseudomonadota > Betaproteobacteria > Neisseriales > Chitinibacteraceae > Jeongeupia > Jeongeupia sp. USM3. Next base: position 1,472,808 of record NZ_CP017668.1, read on the forward strand.
GCAAGCCCCGCCTCGGCCGCGCCTTCCTGCTGGTCCTTTCCCGTCGCCACCTTAATACCAATTGGATAACCGGCTGTTTCTGCGTGACATTCGGGCTGTGCAGGCCATTGAGGCAAAGCTGATTGACAGAAAAAATGAATGTGTATTTCACGTAGCTGATACGTGCAATGCAGACATTCCATAAACAACCAGTAGGACGGAGATCGATGAACAAAAAACAACACGCCGCCCGGCTCTGCGCGGCCTTGCTGATGGCCGCCGGCGTCATGATCGCCCACGCCGCCCCGGCCTGGCAGGAGGGCAACACCTACAGCGCCGGCACCACCGTGAGCTACAACGGCCGCGACTATCAGGCGCTGGTCACCCATACCGCCTACGCCGGCGCCGGCTGGAACCCTGCGGCGACGCCGACGCTGTGGAAAGACCTCGGCGTCACCGGCGACAGCCCGACACCCGCGCCGACGCCTGCTCCGACACCCGCTCCGACACCTGCTCCGACACCTGCTCCGACACCTGCTCCGACACCTGCTCCGACGCCCGCGCCGACGCCCGCGCCGACGCCTGCGCCGTCGGGCTGCCCGGTCTGGACCGCCGGCCTCTCGGTCACCGCCGGCAAGTCGGTGCTGTACAACGGCAGCAGCTACAAGGCGCTGGTCACCCATACGACGCAGACCGGCTGGGAGCCGGCCAGTGTGCCGTCGCTGTGGCAGCCGGACAGTGTCTGCGCCACGCCGGCCCCGACCCCGGGCGGCCCCAGCCCGACGCCGGCACCAACCGCGCCGTTCTGCGCGCCGGACTGGGTATCGAACAAGATCTATCCGAAGGGCAAGGTCGTCGGCTACAAGGGTGCAGCGTACGAAGCGCTGGTCGATACCTATGCGATTCCGCCGGACAGCACCGTCTACACCAACCAGTGGAAACTGGTCGGCGTGCCGAAGGCCGACCTGTGCCCGGTCAGCGTGCCGAACAACATCGACTATGGCACCGCCAAGCCGGTGACCGGCAACCCGAATTCGGGCGTCGTCAAACCGGCCGGCACGATCGGCGCAGCCCGCATCGCCAACACCGCCTCGACCGCGCCGGCCGGCACGCGCGGCGGCGTCAACCCGGCCACCGATCCGGGCGGCAACCACCCCGGCTTCGATGCCGATACCGGCGCCCGCGTCGCCAAGCTGGCCCCGGGCACGCTGGCGCTGCAGCACAACGTCTACAGCACGCAGGCCAGTCAGGAACGCGTGGCCTACCTCGGTGACTGGGCAATCTACGGCCGCCGCTTCGACTTCTCGAAGCTGCCGGTGCAGAACCTCGACCGTCTGGTCTACGGCTTTGCCGGCATCTGCTTCCCGGCGGCGAAGAACACCCAGGATCCGGGCTTCCCGACCACGGCACCTGCGGCGGTCAACCGCACTTGCGGCCTGGGCACGACCAAGCTGCCGGACGGCGCGATGGCGATGGCCGATTACGAGGCGGCGTTCCTGCGCAACCAGCCGGGCGGCCAGACCGCCAAGATCTCGGGCATCGAGGGCATGTACGAGATCGGCAAGGACGACGTCGGCGGCGTGTTCGGCGTGCTGTACAACCTCCGCAAGGCCAATCCGAACCTGAAGCTCGACCTGTCGGTCGGCGGCTGGACGCTGTCGGAAGGCTTCCCGTGGATGGCGTCCGATCCGACCCGCCGCAAGGTATTCGTCGATTCGATCGTCGCCTTCCTCGAGCGCTACGACTTCGACGGCATCGACATCGACTGGGAGTACCCGGCGAGCGACGGCGCAGTGCCCGGCATGGCACGGCCGGACGATGCGCAGACCTATCTGCAGCTCTTGAAGGACCTGCGTGCGGCGATGGACTGGCTCACGGTCAAGACCGGCAAGAAGTACCGGCTGTCGTCGGCGATTCCGGCGACGCAGGGCAAGATCGACAAGCTGGCGTGGACCGAGATCAACCAGTATCTCGACCGGCTGTACGTGATGACCTACGACCTGACCGGCGCGTGGGAACGCAACATCAGCCACCACACCCCGCTGTACAACAACCCGAACGCCAACGGCTCGTCCACGGGTTCGTCGGCCAGCTGGATGATCGAGTACCTGAACCGCCAGTACGGCGTGCCGTTCGACAAGATGATGATCGGCGTGGCCAACTACCACCGCAGCAAGGCCATTCTGCCGGGCGACATCTCCGAGTACGGCAACGGTCTGAAGGGCGACACGCGCTTCGGCGATCCGAACTGGACCGGTGCGGCGTTCATCACCGGCATCGCCGGCATCGGCAGCTGGGAAGCCGGCGTGGTCGAAGGCTACGACCTGTACCAGAACTACTTCGACCGCGAACTCAAGCCGCGCAACGGCTACCACCTGTACACCGACAAGGCGGCCAACGCCGACTACGCGGTGAACCCGGTAGGCGCCAGCGGCTGGTCGTACATCTCGCTCGAAACCCCGCGCACCGCCGGCCTGAAGGCGCAGTACGCCAAGGACAAGGGGCTGGCCGGGGTGTTCTTCTGGCAGATCGAGCAGGACAACGGCTACAACCTCAACGCCGTCAACCACGTGCTCGGCAACAAGCTGATCACCGACACCGCCGACGGCAAGCCGCAGGACCAGATCGCCACCTGCGGCGAAAACGTCAGTGCCGCCGAGTGCCAGGACCTGATCAAGGCCATCAAGTAATCCGCTAGCCACCCGCACCCCGGCCAGAACCGGCCTCAATCGGCGAGCGAGCCAAAGCAGCGTGGTCCCGCCCGAAGCACAGGAACCGGAATGGACATGAAGTCCATGAGGATTCCGGGCATCGGACGGGGACGCGATGCACAGGCGTAGCCGCCGAATGAGGTCGGTTTTCCTGCCGGGGTGCTTTTGCGCGTTCAAACACAGGAATCCACCCATGCAATCGAAACTTCTGACCCGCCTGCTCGCAGGCGTCGTCTTTGCCGCCGGCATCATGGCCGCCCACGCCGCCCCTGCCTGGCAGGAAGGCAGCACCTACTCCGCCGGCACCACGGTGAGCTACGCCGGTCGCGACTATCAGGCACTGGTCACCCATACCGCCTACACCGGTGCCGGCTGGAATCCGGCGTCGACACCGACGCTGTGGAAGGACCTCGGCACGAGCGGCGGCACGACCCCGACCCCGACCCCGACCCCGACCCCGACCCCGACCCCGACCCCGACGCCGACCCCGACGCCGACGCCGACGCCGACGCCGACGCCGACGCCGACGCCGACACCAACACCAACACCAACGCCAACGCCAACGCCGTCGGGCAACTGTAGCGCCGCGGCCTGGTCGTCGACGACGGCGTACAACGGCGGCGCCACGGTCAGCCATAACGGCCGCAGCTATTCGGCCAAGTGGTGGACGCAGGGCGACGTACCCTCGAGCAATGTCGGCGATGGCAAGCCGTGGAACGATCTCGGCGCCTGCGGCCCGGTCGGCCCGACCCCGACCCCGACCCCGACTCCGACTCCGACTCCGACTCCGACACCGACACCGACACCGACACCAACGCCAACGCCAACGCCAACGCCAACGCCAACGCCAACGCCAACGCCAACGCCAACGCCGGGCAATGATGGCCTGCCCAAGCACGTGCTGGTCGGCTATCTGCACGCCAGTTTCGCCAACGGTTCCGGCTACATCCGGATGAACGACGTCTCCGACAAATGGGACATCATCAACCTGTCGTTCGCCGAGCCGACATCGGCCACCTCGGGCCAGGTCGCGTTCAGGCAATGCCCGTCGACCGAATGCCCGAACGTCGAACCGGAAGCCGAATTCATCGCCGCGATCAAGGCCAAGCAGGCCAAGGGCAAGAAGGTGCTGATCTCGATCGGCGGCGCCAACGGCCAGGTCCGGCTGGAGACGCCGGCGGCCGCGACCAACTTCGTCAATTCGGTATCGAGCATCATCGACAAGTACGGGCTGGACGGCCTCGACATCGACTTCGAAGGCCACTCGCTGCAGCTGAACGCCGGCGACAACGATGTCGCCAAGCCGACCTCACCGGTGATCGTCAACCTGATCAGCGCGCTGAGGAGCCTGAAACAGCGCTACGGCGACCAGTTCACGCTGACCATGGCGCCGGAGACGTTCTTCGTCCAGCTCGGCTACAGCTTCTACGGCGGCACCTGCGCCGGTTGCGACACCCGCGCCGGCGCCTATCTGCCGGTGATCTACGCCATGCGCAACGACCTGACGCTGCTGCACGTGCAGGACTACAACTCGGGCCCGATCACCGGCCTCGACAACCAGTACCACACAATGGGCAACGCCGACTTCCACGTCGCGATGACCGACATGCTGCTCAAGGGCTTCAAGGTTGCGGGGACGAACTTCCAGTTCCCGGCGCTGCGGCCGGAACAGGTGGCCATCGGCCTGCCGGCCAACGGCAACGCCGGCGGCGGCTTCACCAGCGTCGCCGACGTCCACACGGCGCTGAACTGCCTGATGAAAGCGGCCGGCTGCGGCAACTACAAGCCGTCGGCCGCCTACCCGGGCCTGCGCGGGCTGATGACGTGGTCGGTGAACTGGGACAAATTCAACAACTTTGAATTCTCGACCCAGCACCGCGCCTACTTCGACGCCTTGCCGCAATAAGCAAAGCAAGGGCGCCGCATCGGCGGCGCCCTTGTCGAGCCCTCGGGCTCAGCCGATATAGCCGGTCAGATGCCAGAACACCTCGCGACCGCCGACATCGGGAAATCGCTCGTTCCGCTGGATCACGACCACCTGCGGCTTGGTCGTCAGGCACTTCCACAGCCCGGCCTGCAGGCAAAGATCACCGGTCTTGTACACAGCGCCGAGCGCGCAACCGCGCAACTTCAAATCCGTCTGGTTCATGCGAAGGCCCCGTAAACAATACAACGTTGCGAATAGCAACATATATTGCATACGGCCCGCCATAAGCAGGAACCCCAATCGGCAGCGGCTCAGTCACCCAGCAGCATGCGCAGTTTCGGATGCAGCGCCGGGTCGAACAGTTCGGGCAACCGCTCCTCCCCCACCCATTGCAGAACCTCGCGCAGATACGGCAAAGCGGCAGCGGTTTCGCCGAGCGCCAGCCACGAGCGTGCCAGCGACAACGACGCCGACACCGCCGGCTGCGGCAGCGACAGGCAGAACGGCCGGGCGCGTTCGGCCGCAACAATGCTCTCGCGATAGCGGCCGACCTCGTACAGCGCCGCGGCCAGACCACTGTCGATCCAGAAACGGATCGCCTCCTCGGGCATGGACTGCGCTGCCATTTCCGCCGCCAGCAGCCATTGCTCGACACTTTCGGCATGACGGCCTTCGGCACCGAGGCGGATACCCCGATTCGCCAGCTCGAACGCCTCGCGCTCGTCCGGGCCCATCCGCGCCAGGCGGTCGGCCTTGCGGGTGTATTTGCCCATGGCGCCCAGCCTCAGTTCGAGAACTCGACCTTGGCGGCGTGCTGTGCCTCGTCGGTCGAGTATTTCACCCGAATCTTCTTGGCCGGCACCCCCAGTTTCACCAGGGCATTCTTGACGTTGTTGGCCCGTGCAATCGCCGCGGCCTTGGCATTGCCGATGTCCTTGCGGTCGCAGTAACCGGTAATGACGATGCGCTTGGCCGCCGAAGCCTGATCCAGCAGCAGCGGAAGTTGCGCCTGCGCCTGCTCGTCGAGCTTGACGCTCTGGGTCGCGAACCTGACCAGCGACGGATCGGCACGAGTCACTGCTGCGCCCGGCGTGCTGCCCGCCTTCGCGACCTCGGCCGACGCAGCCTTCACTGCCGGCTTGCTCTGTGCGCCTTCGGCACCGGACGGCGGATTCTGCGCACATGCGGACAACAGGACAGCGGCGATCATGACAAGCAGACGGGACATAAAACCTCCAATTCAGCAGATACGATTGAAAACAGCCCCGACACATCGGAGCTGGCATCGGGTAATCAGAAAGATGCAGCGATGAACATCCATCAACAAGACAACTACTTTCTGTCACCAGATCAACAAATCTCTGTCACCAAAATCGAATAAAAGTTCACAAAGCCAATCAGACGAGCATGACTCTGGCATCGGCGCAGAAAGCCGGCTGTAGTTGCGGCCGGCTTGGCGGGTTGTCGCCGGCACTTGGCAGCATGGACGGGCAGCCGAGCCATCCGCTGGCGCTGCGGCACTGCCGGGCGTCGTAGTGGGTGCAGCCCGGTACGTGAGGAGATGGGCGACTCGGTATTGCCGGAGAAGATGCGCGGCAGCCCCGGCTTTCATCTGGGCATCCGGCAACTCGCGCAAAGACGCCCGATGTGTACAGGCATAAAAAAGGCCGGACGCTTGGCGTCCGGCCTTTCGATGACAGCTTGATATTGCTGGAATTTCTGGTGGGCCCTGTGGGGCTCGAACCCACGACCAAAGGATTATGAGTCCTCTGCTCTAACCGACTGAGCTAAAGGCCCGTGTACTGACAAGGGGCCCTATCTTATTGCTCGTTGCCCAGACTTTCAAGGAAGCTCTTCAAGCGCTCCGACCGGGTCGGGTGACGCAGCTTGCGCAGCGCCTTGGCCTCGATCTGCCGGATCCGCTCGCGGGTGACGTCGAACTGCTTGCCGACTTCCTCGAGCGTATGGTCGGTATTCATGTCGATACCGAAACGCATCCGCAACACCTTGGCCTCGCGCGGGGTCAGTGTGTCGAGGATTTCCTTGGTCGCTTCGCGCAGGCCGGCGTAGACGGCGGCCTCGGCCGGCGCCACGGTCACCGAGTCCTCGATGAAATCGCCCAGATGCGAATCGTCGTCGTCGCCGATCGGCGTTTCCATCGAGATCGGTTCCTTGGCGATCTTGAGGATCTTGCGGATCTTGTCCTCGGGCATCTCCATCTTCTCGGCCAGCTCTTCCGGCGTCGGCTCGATGCCGGTTTCCTGCAGGATCTGCCGCTGGATCCGGTTCATCTTGTTGATCGTTTCGATCATGTGCACCGGAATCCGGATCGTCCGCGCCTGGTCGGCGATCGAACGGGTGATCGCCTGACGGATCCACCACGTCGCGTAGGTCGAGAACTTGTAGCCGCGGCGGTATTCGAACTTGTCGACCGCCTTCATCAGGCCGATATTGCCTTCCTGGATCAGGTCGAGGAACTGCAGGCCGCGGTTGGTGTACTTCTTGGCGATCGAGATCACCAGACGCAGGTTGGCCTCGATCATTTCGCGCTTGGCGCGTCGGGCCTTGGCCTCACCGGTCGACATCTGCCGGTTGATTTCCTTCAGGTCCTTGATCGGCAGCATCGCGCGGGTCTGCAGCTCGCCGAGCTTTTCCTGCTTTTCCATGATCGCATGCTGGTAGCGCGTCAGGATCTCGCCGTACGGCTTGTTCGCGGCCAGCTCTTCAAGCACCCACGACGGGTCGGTTTCACGGCCCGGGAAGTTCTTGATGAAATAGTCGCGCGGCATCCGCACGCGCTGGATGCACAGGTCCATGATCTCGCGTTCGTGGCTGCGGATCTCGTCGACCATGGTGCGAACCTGATCGCACAGGTTCTCGGTCTGGCGGGCCGAGAAACGGATGACCTGGAAGGCTTCGGCGATGTGCTGCTGCTGTTCGAGGTAGGCCTTGCCGTGCGGGCCGTCCTTGGCCAGCGCCTTGAGCATCTTCTCGTAGTGGCCGCGAATCATGTCGAAATGCTCGCGGGCCTGCGTCTTCAGCAGCTCGAGGTTGGCCGCCGCAGCACTGGCGCCGCCGTCGTCCTCTTCCTCTTCGCCGTCTTCGTCCTCGTCGGCGGCATCATCCTCGGTCACCGGCGGCTCGGGCTGCGCCTCTTCTTCGACCGCATTCGGGTCGATGAAGCCGTCGATGACGTCGTCGATACGGATCTCGTCGTTGAGGCCCTTGTCGACCAGCTCGAGAATCGTCTCGATCGTCGTCGGGCAGGCCGAGATCGCGGTGATCATGTGCTTGAGGCCTTCCTCGATCCGCTTGGCGATTTCGATTTCGCCTTCGCGGGTCAGCAGTTCGACCGTACCCATTTCACGCATGTACATCCGCACCGGGTCGGTGGTGCGGCCGAACTCGGCATCGACCGACGACAGCGCCGCTTCGGCTTCTTCGGCCGCATCATCGTCAGCGACGGCGGCCGGCGCGTCGGACATCAGCAGGTCTTCGGCGTCGGGCGCCTCGTCATAGACCTGGATGCCCATATTGGTGATCATGCTGATCACGCCTTCGATCTGCTCGGCGTCGAGCATGTCTTCAGGCAGATGGTCGTTGATCTCGGCGTAGGTGAGGTAGCCGCGCTCCTTGCCCTGAACGATCAGCGACTTGAACTTCGCCTTGCGAACTTCAGGGTCGAGCATATCGGAAGCATCATCGTTCGCATCGCGCGATTGCTTGCGATCGAGGTCTTCTTTGTCAAATTCTTGATCAGCCGCCATGACTCGTTGGACTCGGAAAGATTCGGAAAAACCGAGGATTATATCAGATAAAACAGCCTCGTAGCCGCGCCGGGACCGGCACTACTAGCGTGAAGCCAGCAATGCCAGGTACTCCTGCTTCTCGACTTCGGTCAGGCCACCATGGGCTGCGCGGTATTCCAGCTCGGCCCGACGATCCAGTGTAGCCGGCCGGCTCAGCGCCTGCGCCGCCATTGCCAATACTGCCGCGAACTCCACCTCGCGCTCCTCGGGCGCCATCCGTTCGAACTCGGCGGCGCCCTGCGTCAATGCCCTGGCAAGTTCGGTGTACGACAGCTCGTCCCGCCAGAGTTCCAGCAATTGTGAGCCGCGCTCGAACTGCGGATGCGCCCTCGCCGCCTGCAACAACTCGACCAGCAGCCCGGCACGGCCGTCGCGCGGCCAGTCCTGCCAGAGCGGCTCGGCGCGAACGGCCAGCGCGGGCTCTGTCAGCACCAGCTGAAGCACCTGGGTCAACGGGTCGCGCCGCGATTTTGGCCGCGGCAACGGTGCCAACGGGCGATCCCGGTCGCGCCATTTCCCCTTGCCGCGCCCACGCCAGCGATCACCGTCGTCGTCGCGCCTGCCGTAATACGGGCGCTCGCCCTCGGGCGGATAGTCCGGCTGCACGGACGCATTCTGCGCAGCGCTCTCGCCACCCAAGATGAGGTCGAGTTCGCCCATTTCCAGCCGGCACAATTCCGCCAGTCGCTTTTTCAGCATCAGCGCATACGCCGGCGCCCTCACCTTGACCAGATGCGGCCTGGCCAGATGGATCAGCCTGGCCCGCCCTTCCTCGCTTTCGAGTTCGACCTGCGACGAGAGCTCGCGCAACAGGAACTGCGCCAGCGGCACCGCATCCTGCACCATGCGGGATTCGAACGCTTCACGACCGAATTCGCGCACATAGGAATCCGGGTCGTGCTCGGCCGGCAGGAACAGGAAGGTCAGCTTCTTGCCGTCGGCGACCAGCTCGAGGCTGTTCTCGAGCGCGCGCCACGCCGCCTTGCGGCCGGCACGGTCGCCATCGAAGCAGAACACCACGTCGTCGGCCAGCTTGAGCAGCTTCTTCACGTGCTCCGGCGTGCAGGCGGTACCGAGCGTCGCGACCGCGTACTCGACGCCGTGCTGCGCCAGCATCACGACGTCCATATACCCTTCGACCACCAGCACCCGATTGGTATCGCGGATCGCGCCCCGCGCCTGGGCCAGGCCGTAAAGCTCGCGCCCCTTTTCGAATACCGGCGTTTCGGGCGAGTTCAGGTATTTGGGTTCGCCCTGCCCCATCACGCGGCCGCCGAAACCGATCACCGAACCGCGCTGGTTCTGGATCGGAAACATCACCCGGTCGCGGAAACGGTCGTAACGGCGCTTGCTGTCTTCCTTGTCGATCACGAGCCCGGCTTCGGCGACCAGCTTGTTCCAGTCGTAATCGGCAAAGACCTGCTTCAGCGCCTGCCAGTCGTCACCGCCGGGCGAGTACCCGAGGCCATAGCGCGCCGCGGTCTTGCCGTCGAGCCCGCGCCCCTTGAGGTAGGCGATCGCCGCCGGCGCGGTCTTGAGCTGCTGGCGGTAGAAGTCGCACGCCGCCTTGAGCACATCGAACACGCCCGGCTCGGCACGCGGCGCATCGGGGGCGCCGCCGGCCTCCTGCGGCACAGTCAGCCCGACCGATTCGGCGAGCTTGCGCACCGCATCGGGAAACGGCAAGGCCTCGTACTCCATCACGAAGCTGATCGCCGAGCCGTGCACGCCGCAGCCGAAGCAGTGGTAGAACTGCTTGCTCTGGCTGACGGTGAACGACGGCGTCTTCTCTTTATGGAACGGGCAGCAGGCGTGATAGTTCTGCCCAGCCTTCTTCAGCGGCAGATAGCGCTCGACCACGTCGACAATGTCGACGCGGTTGAGCAGGTCCTGAATGAAGGACTCGGGAATGCGGGCCATCGAAACGCCGGATTAAGCCAGACGTGCCTTGACCAGCTTGTTGACCTCGGCCATGTCGGCACGGCCGGCCAGCCCGGCCTTGAGTTCGCCCATGATCTTGCCCATCGCCGCCGGCGTGGTGCCGTGCGCTGCGATCGCGGCGTCGACCGCCGCAGCGATCTCGTCGTGCGACAGTTGTTGCGGCATGTAATCCTTCAGCACCTCGACTTCGGCGCGCTCGACGTCGGCCAGATCCTCGCGGCTGGCGGCAACGTACTGCTCGATGCTGTCACGACGCTGCTTGAGCATTCTTTCGATCACCGCGGTGATCGCCGCATCGTCGAGTTCGATGCGCTCGTCGACTTCGCGCTGCTTGATCGCCGCAAGCAGCAGGCGGATGGTACCAAGCCTGGTCGCCTGCTTTTCCTTCATCGCGGTCTTCATGTCTTGCTGGATCTGGGCTTTCAGGCTCATCGGCGGACTCTCTCATGGGGAATGCACAAGGCACGGCAAAAACACCAAAAGGCCGCTCTCAGGCGGCCTTTTGCGCTCGGACGAAGTCCGATCAGTACAGCTTCGGCGGCAGGGTCTGGCTGCGCAGGCGCTTGTAGTGGCGCTTCACTGCGGCAGCGAGCTTGCGCTTGCGCTCAGCGGTCGGCTTTTCATAGAACTCGCGCGAACGCAGTTCGGTCAGCAGGCCGGTCTTTTCAACTGCGCGCTTGAAGCGGCGCATTGCTACTTCAAACGGCTCGTTCTCTTTAACACGTACGGAAGGCATCGAGCGATATCCTGTTAATCTGTGTGGGACACTTGGATGAAAGTTTCGCATTATTCCAGAACGCGGCACCGATGTCAAAACCGTCCGCTTTGCTGTGGCGGATCAAGCCGGTACGATACGCGCATTCCAGTTGCCATACAGAACACCATGCTCGTCCTTGGAATCGAATCGTCGTGCGACGAAACCGGCATCGCCCTTTACGAGACCGATGCCGGCCTGCTCGCGCACCGGCTGCACTCGCAAATCGCCATGCACACCGAATACGGCGGCGTCGTGCCCGAGCTCGCATCGCGCGACCACATCCGCCGCGTACTGCCGCTGCTCGAGGATTGCCTCGCCGAAGCCGGACGGACGATCGCCGACGTCGACGCCATCGCCTACACCGAAGGCCCGGGCTTGGCCGGCGCGCTGCTCGTCGGCGCATCGGTCGCCAACGCGCTCGGCTTCGCACTGCAAAAGCCGGTCGTCGGCGTCCACCACCTCGAAGGCCACCTGCTCTCGCCGCTCCTCGCCGATCCGGCCCCGCAGTTTCCGTTCGTCGCGCTGCTGGTGTCCGGTGGCCATACCCAGTTGATGGCCGTGCATGGTATCGGCCGTTATGAGCTACTCGGCGAAACCGTCGACGACGCCGCCGGCGAAGCCTTCGACAAATCGGCCAAGTTGCTCGGCCTGAGCTATCCGGGCGGACCGCAAGTCTCGAAGCTGGCCGACAGCGGCAACGCGACGTGCTTCAAGCTGCCGCGGCCGATGCTGCACTCGGGCGACCTCGATTTCAGCTTTTCCGGACTGAAGACTGCAGTGCTGAATCTGGTCAAAAAGGAACAGGGCGAAGACGGCGCACTCGACGATGCGACGCGCGCCGACATCTGCGCCGCCTTCCAGGAGGCGATCGTCGAGGTACTGGCAAAGAAATGCCTGGCCGCGCTGAAACAGACCGGCATGCAGCGGCTGGTGATCGCCGGCGGTGTCGGTGCCAACCGGCAACTGCGTGCCGGCCTCGACGATGCGGCAAGACGACGGCATTTCGAGGTCTTCTACCCGCCGCTGGCGCTGTGCACCGACAACGGCGCGATGATCGCCTTTGCCGGCGCGATGCGCCTCAAGTACGCCGCGGCCGACTACCGCTTTGGCGTCAAGCCGCGCTGGGATCTGGCGGCGCTGCCGGCGGCCTGATTCCCCACCGGCGGGTACCGGTCAGACGACGTCGAAACGGGCGTCGATCGACTCGCCAAGCACCAGCCGCAGCTGCTCGCCGGCCTTGATCGGGCCGACACCTTCGGGCGTACCGGTGTAGATCAGATCGCCCGGCTGCAGGGTGAACCGGCTGGAAATCCACGCAATCAGCGTCGTCACATCGAACGCCATGTCGCTCACATCGGCATGCTGACGGCGCTCGCCATCGACGTAGAAATCGAAACTCACCGCGTCCAGCGCAGGCAAGGCCTCGGGCGCGACGAAGCGCGTCAGCACGGCCGCGCCGTCGAAACCCTTGGCCAGCGTCCACGGCATACCGGCCTTCTTGGCCTCGGCCTGGACGTCACGCGCGGTCAGATCGAGCCCCAGCGCGTAACCGGCCACGTGAGCCAGCGCACCGTCAGCCGGAATATCCTTGCCACCGCCGCCAATCAGTACGACGAGCTCGGCCTCGTGATGGACGTCGCTCGACCACGACGGCAGCCGGATCGCCTCGCCCTCGCGCAGGACTGCCGACGTCGGCTTCAGGAACACCACCGGCTCGGCCAAGATCCGGCTACCCATTTCCCTGGCGTGTGCGACGTAATTGCGCGCGACACAGAAGATATTGCCGACCTGCCACGCCTTGCCCGCCACCTCGACCATTGCCATCGTTCACTCCTGCCATTGATAGTCCCACGACGATACGCGAACGGCAGGCATGAAAAAAGCGGGCCGAAGCCCGCTTTTTTCCTGAAGCGAATCCCGATTACTTCGGGCCGGCTTCCTTGCGTTCCTTGGCGATGTTCGCGCTTTCTGCAGCGCCCGAAGCAGCAGCCGAAGCCTTCTTCTTCTTGGTCTTCTTGACGTTGTTGGTTGCCGGCGCCTTGCCAGCTTCAACAGCTTGTTCTTGGCCAGACTGGCCTTCGGCACCTGCGAACGCGCCAACCGAAGCGAAGGCGAACAGAGCAGTCAGAAGGGTAGCGAGGGTCTTTTTCATAATTGGATCTCCAACGAGAGGGTGATTTCGGGCCATTCGGCAAAGCGCAGATTATTCAGCCATGCCTGGCGGCCGACCAAAACTTGCGTAAAGCCGGTACCGGCAAGGTTATGTCAGGCCCACCCAAAAATAAAGCCACCCTCATACGGCTGTATCAATTTGGCCCCATTCAATCCTGTGCAGGCTTCACGACAGTCTTCAGGCGACCAGCATCGCGATGGTCAAACCGAGGACCAGCACCAGCCAGAGCAGGATGGCGCGCCAGATCAGCCCGACCGCGCAGGCGAGGTAATCCGGGCTAACGGCGTCGCCAAGCCCGAGTTCGGGGCGAAACTTGACCGTATGGTCCATGTGCAGCGCATCGCCAAGGCGGATGCCGATCGCACCGGCACCCGACGCCAGCAGAATGCCTTGCGCCCGGTCGACCCAGGCCCGCGCCTGCGAGCGCCAGCAATAGACGGCATCCTCGAAGTCGCCCATCACCGCAAATCCCGCCGCGGTGACGCGCACCGGCAGGTAATCGAGCCACGCCAGCACGGTTTCGGCACAGCGGCCGAACGGGTCGTCGCGGCCGCCCCATTTGGTTGCCAGCAGGCTGGCGGCGCGATACAGCAAGGCGCCGGCCGGGCCGACCAGCCAGCCCAGTACGGCAAACCAGAACACCGGTGCGAACACGTAACGGTAGGAGTCGATCAGCCCCTGCTCGATCGCCAGGCGCGAAATCTCGTTCGGTGTCATTTCCGACGTGTGCTGGCCGGTCCAGTCCGCCAGCATCGCTCGTGCCGTCGCCAGATCGTCGGCCTGCAGCGCCTTGGATACCGCGGTAAACGCGTGGCTGAACTGGCGAAATCCCATCGTCAGGTACAGCACCAGCACGGTGAACACCAGGCCGAACAGCGGATTGGCTCGCGCCAGCAGGCAGTACGCGATCACGACGACCGCGAGAATGGGCAGAACCGCGATACCCCAGGCGTAGACGCCATTGCGGACCTCGCCGGCATTCAGGCCGCGCTCGAGCCGGTTGGCGAAGCGGATGAACGCCAGGTAGAGCGAATTGCGGCTGCTGATCGGCCGCAGTTGTTCCAGCGCGAGGGCGAGGATCAGGGATAGAATGGTCATGGCTCTAGCTTAGGTCGAGACAGGCTGCAATACACCCGGCGCAAGATACCACAGGCCCGGCAGCTCCCCCAAGGCGCGCCGCCCTGCTTGAGGTTTCCGACCACCGCCCCCATATCGACCAGCGTACCACCCCCAATTGGAGAGAAAACGATGGAACACAAACTGCCGGAACTGCCTTACGCTCAGGATGCGCTCGCGCCGTACATGTCGGCCGAAACGCTGTCGTACCACTATGGCAAGCACCATCAGACCTACATCACCAATCTGAACAACCTGATCAAGGGCACCGAGAACGAGAGCAAGTCGCTCGAAGAGATCGTGAAAACGGCCCCGGCAGGCGGCCTGTACAACAACGCGGCCCAGATCTGGAACCACACCTTCTTCTGGTTCGGCTTCAAGCCGAACCCGACCGCTGCCGACCGCGCACCGGCCGGCGCGCTCGCCGACGCGATCAACGCCAAGTGGGGTTCGTTCGACGAGTTCAAGAAAGCGTTCAATACCTCGGCCGCCGGCAACTTCGGCTCGGGCTGGACCTGGCTGGTCAAGAAGACCGACGGCAGCCTCGACATCGTCAACACCGGTGCCGCCGGCACACCGCTGACCACCGCCGACACCGCACTGCTGACCTGTGACGTGTGGGAACACGCGTACTACATCGATTACCGCAACAGCCGCCCGAACTACCTCGAGGCGTTCTGGAAGCTGGTCGACTGGGATGTGGTTGCGCAACGCCTCGCGGCGTAAGTTTCACCCCCGACAAGAGCATTCGGCCCTGGCAATCTGCCCGGAGCTTGAAAAGAAAAGGACGGCAATCGCCGTCCTTTTTTGTATCCGCGCCGCAACGAGACGCCTCGGCAAGCGCCGCTCGGCAGGTCGATCCCACCCTTCATACCACTCGGCCAATGGTATTAGCAAAATAGGCAAATAATCAGCCGTTGTGCCGCAAATTTGATCGCCAATCATTTAATTACATCGCAAGTAATTAATTGAAGCCGTACGGTTTTATCCATACTTTTCAATGAGTTGACTTCCATAACCTGTCGGTCATAATCCGTCGGCATTCCGAAATCATGACAAGCCGGAATGCGCGCCACGCAGGCAAATTTGTGTGGCAATACGGACCTGACTGGTATTAAAGCCAGCCGGGTCTATCGACGATTCAAAGGATGGAGAGACTCCCGAATGTCGCAACACAATCGTTTCGCCCTGGCCGTGCTGCCGGCTGCGCTGTTTGCCGCGCACGCCTACGCTGCCTACCCGGCCTGGCAGGAAGGCCAGACCTATACCGCCGGCACCTATGTGTCGTACAGCGGTAACGACTATCAGGCACTGGTGACCCACACCGCCTACGTTGGTGCCAACTGGAACCCGGCATCGAGCCCGACACTGTGGAAAGCCGCCGGCGCCAGCACCGGTACGCCGAGCCCGGCACCGACGCCGGCCCCCACGCCTGCACCGACCCCGGCACCGACGCCCGCCCCGACCGCCACGCCGACCCCGGCTCCGACGCCGAGCGGCTGCGCTGCATGGTCGAACACCGCCGTCTACACCGCCGGCCAGTGCGTGACCCATAACGGCGTGACCTACAAGGCCAAGTGGTGGACGCAGAACAACGTGCCGGGTACCGAGCAGTACGGCCCGTGGGAAGTCCAAGGCAGCGTGACGCCGACTCCGACGCCGACGCCGACGCCGACTCCGACGCCGACGCCGACTCCGACTCCGACTCCGACTCCGACTCCGACTCCGACTCCGACTCCGACTCCGACTCCGACTCCGACTCCGACTCCGACGCCGACGCCGACCCCGACCCCGACCGGCACCCCGACGGTCCAGGCCGGTTCGTACTTCGCGCAGTGGGGCATCTACGGCCGCAACTACCAGGTCGCCGACATCAGCAACAGCGGCGCGGCAGCCAAGCTCACCTTCATCAACTACGCGTTCGGCAACCTGTACCAGAAGAACGGCGGTTACGAGTGCGGCATCATCAACAAGCTCGAGCCGGGTGCAACCGATCCGAATGCCGCCGATGCCGGCACCGGTGGCGACGCCTGGGCCGACTACCAGAAGGGCTTCCCGGGCGACGCCTGGGGCTGGCCGGCATGGGATGATCCGCGCAACGGCGTCTCCGGTCCGCTCAAGGGCAACTTCAACCAGATCAAGCAGCTGAAGGCCAAGCACCCGAACCTGAAGGTCTTCATCTCGCTCGGCGGCTGGACGTGGTCGAAGTGGTTCTCGGCAGCCGCCAGCACCGACGCACTGCGCAAACAGTTGGTCAGCTCGTGCATCGACGTGTACATCAAGGGCAACCTGCCGTTTGACGCCGGCTCGAACGCCGGTGGTCCGGGCGTCGGCGCCGGTGTGTTCGACGGTATCGACATCGACTGGGAATTCCCGGGCGTGATCGGCCAGCCGTACAACACCGTCAGCGCGGCCGACAAGGAGAACTTCACCTTGCTGCTCAAGGAGTTCCGCACCCAGCTCGACGCGATCGGCGCAGCCAACAGCAAGCGCTACGCCCTCACCGTCGCCATCGGCGCCGGCAAGGACAAGATCGACATGACCGATCCGGCCGAGTACACCAAGTACCTCGACTGGGTGAACGTGATGAACTACGACTACAACGGCGGCTGGGCAGCCCAAGGCCCGACCGACTTCCAGTCGCACCTGTACAAGGATGTCAACAATCCGAACTACATCGACTCGAAGACCGGTCAGCGCAGCCTGGTGTCGTACTACAACACCGACGAGTCGATCCAGCTGCTGATCGCCAAGGGTGCTCCGCGCAACAAGCTCGTTGTCGGCGTGCCGTACTACGGCCGCGGCTGGACCGGCGTGAAGGCCGGCCCGAACGGTGATGGCCTGTACCAGGCTGCAACGGGTGCGGCCAAGGGCACGTATGAAGCCGGCATCGAGGACTACAAGGTCCTGAAGAACGCCGCCGGCACGCTGCGTTACCACCCGGTCACCAAGCAGTCGTACAAGTACGACGGCACCACCTGGTGGAGCTACGATACCCCGACCGATATCCAGACCAAGGTCGACTACATCAAGGCCAACCAGCTGGGAGGCGCATTCAGCTGGTCGCTCGATGGCGATACGGCCGATGCCGAACTGACCAAGGCCATGGCCAAGGTTCGCGAATAAGTCTCGTCGAATCGTGCTGTTTGACCCCCGGGAAACCGGGGGTTTTTTCTTGCCGCAATGCAAGAAACGAACTGACCTGAGGTCGGTTTTTCCTGCCGTGCGGAATATGCTGCAAAGCCGCATGCCGGCTGGGTTGGCGCAATTGCCGAAGCCGGCTCCGAAAGGCTTGCCGCGGCCAAGCCGGCGCGGTTAGGATGGCACGCAGGAAGGAAGACAACTATTCACGCCCGTCGGCAGGCACCGCGGCGTTAGATACCGATACCAATTAGAAAGAGACACACCATGAAGCAGTCCGGCCGCACCTCCCGCCCATGGTTCCGCCACGCCCGCCAGCGCGGCTTTACCCTGCTCGAACTGCTGGTCGTGATCCTGATCATCGCCCTGCTGGCCGGCTATGTCGGACCCAAGCTGTTCGGTAAGGTCGGCGAAGCCAAGGCCAAGACCGCCGCCGGGCAGATGAAATCGCTGTCGGACGCATTGAACAACTACCGGCTCGACATGGGCAGCTACCCGAGCACCGAGCAGGGGCTGGCGGTGCTGAACGCCAAGCCGGCCGACGCCGGCAACCGCTGGCAGGGCCCCTACCTGATGAAGGATGTCCCGAGCGACCCGTGGGACCGCCCTTATGTCTATCGCCGCCCCGGCGAGAACGGCAAGGACTTCGACCTGCTGACCTTCGGCGCCGACGGCAAGCCGGGCGGCAGCGGCGAAGACACCGACATCAGTTACTGATCACCCGGTCCCGGTAGTTCACCATGCGCTACAAGGTCAAGGCGCTGGCGGCCGGCCGCCTCTCCGAACTCGAGCTCGACGCGGCCAACGAAGCCGAGCTTCGCAGTCGGCTGGCGGCGCAGGGCGCCCAGCTCGTCAGCTTCCAGGCCCAGCAACGGCTCGCGTTCCGCAAGAGCGAGTTCGGCCTGTCGCTGTTCACGCAGGAGCTGATCGCGCTGCTCGAGGCCGGGCTGACGCTGGTCGAGGCCGTCGAAACGCTGAAGGAAAAAAGCGCGCAGGACGGCAGCCGCGTGGTGCTGACGCGGATGGTCGAAACGCTCTACCAGGGCCTGCCGTTCTCGAAAGTGCTGGCGCAGATGCCCGAACACTTCCCGCCGCTCTATATCGCGACCGTCGGCTCGGCCGAAAAGACCGGCCACCTGGCCGACGCGCTCAAGCGCTACCACCACTACGATACCCGGCTCGCGGGGGTGAAGAAGAAGGTCGTCGCCGCGCTGATCTACCCGATGGTGATCCTGACCATCGGCGGCAGCATCATGCTGTTCCTGCTGTTCTATGTGATCCCGAAGTTCAGCCAGATCTACGCGTCGATGCGCAATATTCCGTTCGCGGCGCAGATCATGCTGTGGTGGGGCGACCTCGTGCACCAGCATGGCCACTGGCTGTTCGCCGGTATCGCCGCGACCATCGCCGGCATCGTGCTGCTCTTGCGCACGCCGTCGGTCCAGGGCGCGCTGATGGAAATCGTCTGGCGGATTCCACGGCTCGACGACTATCGCCGGCTGTTCGCGCTCACCCGCTTCTACCGCACCGTCGGCCTGCTGCTCGCCGGCGGCCTGTCGGTCGTCGCGGCCATGGAACTGGCGGCGCAGCTGCTGCCGACGCCGATGCGTCTGGCACTCGGCCGTGCGATCGTCGACATCCGCGCCGGCCAGGGCCTGTCAGCCACCCTGCCGCGCTACCAGTTGACGACGCCGGTGTCCGAACGGCTGCTGCGCGTCGGCGAACAGAGCGGCGAGCTGGCGACGATGTGCGAGCGCTCGGCGCAGTTCTGCGACGAAGAGCTCGACCGCGGCATCGAAATGTTCACCAAGCTGTTCGAGCCGATCCTGATGCTGTTCATCGGCGTGATGATCGGCACCATCGTCTTCCTGCTCTACATGCCGATTTTCGAACTCGCGGGGAGTGTCCACTGATGTCCGCGCTGACGCTCGACCTGATCCAGCACCTGCGTGCCAATCGCGGTGACACGCCGCTGCCCTTGCTGCTGCAGCAGACGCTCGGTGCCTCCGACGACGACTACCGCTTCGACGTCAGCACCTTCCTCGGCCTGCCAGCGCTGACGCTGTCCGACCTCGACGCGCTGTTCCCGCGCTACGACCTGCTGCCGTACGCCGATGCCATCGCACACCAGTGCGTGCTGGTCGAGGACACCGACGGCAGCCTGTCGCTGGTCTACGGCGATCCGTTCGATGCGGCCACGCGCAACTGGGCGCTGCAGCGGGTCTCGGTCGCGTTCCGCAATGCGCTCGGTCATTACGACGACGTCGCCCGCTATCTGGAAAAGTACGAAACCAGCCACCGGGCGATGGACCAGCTCGCCGGCGGCGGCGACGGCGAGGCCAGCAACGACGGCGTGCCGGAAATCTCGCTGGCGACGATTGCCGCCGACAGCAACCCGGTGGTCAAGCTGGTCAACTCGACCTTGTACGACGCGCTCAAGTCCAAGGCGTCGGACATCCACCTCGAGAGCACGCCGGCCGGCCTGTCGATCAAGTACCGGATCGACGGCGTGCTGCTGCACATCGGCGGCGCCAACGGCATCGAAACCGCCGAACAGACCGTGTCGCGGATCAAGGTGCTCGCCGACCTCGACATCGCCGAGCGGCGGATTCCGCAGGACGGCCGCTTCAAGGTGATCATGAACGGCCGCGACATCGACTTCCGCGTGTCGATCATGCCGTCGATCTACGGCGAGGACGCCGTGCTGCGGGTGCTCGACAAACAGGGCGGCGGCGATTCGTTCAAGCAGTTGCGGCTCGACATCCTCGGCCACGAGGAAGTGACGATGGCGGCGATCCGCTCGCTCGCCAACGAGCCGTACGGCCTCTTGCTGGTGACCGGGCCGACCGGTTCGGGCAAGTCAACGACGCTGTACGCGACGCTGTCCGAGATCAATACCGGTGAAGAGAAGATCATTACCATCGAGGACCCGGTCGAATACCAACTGCCCGGCGTGCTGCAGATTCCGGTCAATGACAAGAAGGGCCTGAGCTTCGCGCGCGGGCTGCGCTCGATCCTCCGGCACGACCCGGACAAGATCCTCGTCGGCGAAATCCGCGACGGCGAAACCGCCAACATCGCCGTCCAGGCGGCGCTGACCGGGCACCTGGTGCTGACGTCGGTGCACGCCAACAACGCCTTCTCGGTGCTCGACCGCTTCATGCACATGGGCGTCGAATCGCACAGCTTCGTCGACGCACTGATCGGCGTCGTCGCGCAGCGGCTGATCCGCAAGATCTGCCCGCACTGCATCACCGACGACAATCCCGACGACGAACTGCTCGAAACCTCGGGCCTTTCCCGCGACCACGTCGCCGCATGGCGCTTCCGCAAGGGCACGGGCTGCAAGGCCTGCCGCAATACCGGCTATCTGGGTCGCAAGGCGATTGCCGAAGTGCTGCGGCTCAACGACGACCTCAAGGTCGCGATCGTCAACCGTGCACCGCCCGGCGAAATGAAAACGCTCGCCAGCCGGACCGGCTTTGCGTCGATGCGGCAGATGGCCTTGCTGGCCGTGTCGCGCGGCGAAACCACCCTGCAGGAAATCAATCGTGTCACCTTTGTCGATTGACCATCACGGCTGGCTGTTGCGCAGCCAGGTCCTGCTCGCCAGCCGGCCCCGCTGGCCGCGCGGCCCGGTCACGCGCCGCGCCGAAACCATCGACGGCACGATGGACACCGCGGTGCTGCGTTTGCAGCAGCTGCTCGCCGACGCGCCGGCCGGCCGTTTCGACACGCTGACGCTGCATCTGGGCGCGCCGTGGGTGCGCTACAGCGTGCTGCCGTGGCAGGACAACCTGAAGCGCGAGGCCGACTGGCAGGGTTACGCGCGGGTGCTGATGGCGTCGCAGTTCAACGTCGCGACCGACAGCTGGCGCATCGCCATCGAGGACGGCCGCTATGGCGCGCCGCGGCTCGCCGCCGCGCTCGACCAGGGGCTGTTCCAGACGCTGGTCGAACTGGCCCGGACGCGCAAGTGCAAGCTGCATGCGGTCGCCCCGCTGCTGACCGACGTCACCAACCGCTATCACGGCGAGCTCAAGGCGCGCGAGTTCGCGCTGATCGTCGCCGAAGCCGAACACGTCAGCTGCCTGTTCCGCAAGCAGCGCCACTGGCGCGGCGTCGTCACACTGCCGGCCCCGGCCGCCGGCCTCAACGGCGCATCGCTGACCGCACTGGTGCGCGACGCCGCGATGCTTGCCAGCGACTTCGTTCCGCGCGAACTCTACCTCGCCTCGGCCCAGCAACCGGCCGAGTACGACAATGACGGCTTCGAGCTCGACTGGCTCGGCGGCCTGCATCCGCTGCTCGACGCCACGCGCGAATGGGCCCGGCCGGAGGTCGCCGCGTGAGGACGATCCACCTCGATTTCCATCGCAAGCCGACGGCGACGCCGTGGCTCGGCCTGGCACTGGTCGTCGCCGGCATCGTGCTGCTGCTGTGGGTGCTGGCCCGCCAGGACGTCGCCGACGAGCGCCGCAAGCTCGTCGACACGCAGGAAGCCGAGCTGTCGTGGCTGATCAAGCGCCAGGAAGCGTCGGAGCTCGACGCGCAGAAGGACGCGCCGCTCAATGACAAGGTCGCCGCGATCGTGCGCGCGCAGGCCGCGTCGCCCGACACGGGGCTCGGCGCGCTCGAAGCCGCGTGGCGGCCGACGATTGCCTACACCAAGATCGACGTGAGCACGACCGAACGCGACCTCAAGCTCGAGCTCGAGGCCAGGACGCCGAAAGACCTGCTCGCGTGGATCGACGCGCTGGCGGCCCAGCCGGACGTCGCCCGCGTCTCGCTGGCGCGGCAGTCGATCAAGTCCGCCGACCCGTTCAAGCCGGCCAATGCGGCGGTCGAAGTGCGCTGGCGCGCGGCGGAGGCACCATGAAGATCCAGCAGATCGTCTGGCATCTGCGCCGCTGGCCGCGCTACGCCGGCACCCTCGGCTGGGCAGGCCTCGCGCTGATCATCATGGCCGTCCTGCTGCTCAAGCAGCAGGTCGAACCGGTCGAGCGCGACCTCGACAAGCGCGAGCTGGCCGTCTCGGCCAAACGCGGCGAGCTGCGGCACACCGCGCGCGCCAGCGATGTCGCCAGCGCACCGGCCTACGTCCGGCTGCGTCCGGACACCAGCTTCACCGCCTTTCTCGGCGAATTGTCCGAACTCGCCGCCAAGCACGGCATCGGCGTGGTGCAGAGCGACTACAAGAGCGTGACCGAAGGCGACGGCCACCTGATGCGCTACGGGCTGCAGTTCCCCGCCGGCGGCAATTACCCATCGCTGCGCGCCTTCTTGCACGCGCTGGGCGAGATTCCCGGCGTGCGGATCGAGTCGGTCAGCATGAGCCGCCATCAGATCGGCGACGAGTCGCTGGCGATCCAGCTGCAGCTCTCCTATCTGACCGAAGTCGCCGATCCGCAACCGCTCAAGCAGGAGGGCCGCTGATGCTGTCGCGCCCGCTGCAGATCATCCTCGGCCTCACGGCGCTGCTGACCGTCTATACGATCTGGCAGGAAAGTGCCGAACAACCCGCGGACACCGGTGTCGCGGCGCGCCGGCCGCAGCCGGTGCGCGAGATCGCGTCCGAAGCGAGTGCCGTCGCCCGTACCGTGGTCGCTCGCGCATCGGCCGCCTCGAACGCCAGCGCGGTCAACCTGTTTCCGAGACAGACGTGGGCCCCGCCGCCACCGCCACCGCCACCGCCGGCCAAACCGACGCCGACCCCGGTGCCGGTCGCGCCGCCGCTGCCGTTCCAGATCGTGTCGACCTGGCACGAACGCGGCACCGATTACGTCGTGCTGCAGGCCGGCGGCGACCAGTACGTCGTCTGCAACCGCTGCGATGCGCTCGGCCGGGTCCAGCAGGGCGAAATCCTGCTCGGCACCTGGCGGATCGACAAGGTCGGCCGCGACGTCGTCGCCTTTACATTCATGCCATTGAATCAGCAGCAGGTGCTGCCGATAGGAGGAACGCCGTGAAGCGCGCGTTGACCATCACCGTTCTGACCGCGCTGCTCGCCGGCTGTGCCGCCGACAGTGCGCGCCAACAAGGCGAAGCGCTGATCCAGCAGGGCAACACGCAGGAAGGCCTGAAAGCGCTGCAGACCGCGGTGCAGCAGTATCCGGACGACATCAAGCTGCGCACCGCCTACCGCCGCCAGCTCGACCAGCAGCTCGGCCAGTTGCTGCAGGAGGCCGAAACCGCCCGCGCCCGCGGCGACATGCCGACCGCGCTGGCACGCTACCAGCAGATGCTGTCGTGGGATCAGGGCAATGTGCGCGCACTCGAGGGCATGCGCCAGCTCGAACGCACGGTGCGCAACGACTCGATGCTCAAGTTCGCCGGCGAGATCAAGGACAAGCGGCCGGACGAGGCGCTCGACATCCTGCGCCAGGTGCTTGCCGACAATCCGCGCAACCCGCAGGCGGTGAAGCTCAAGGACGACATCGAGAACCGCAAGTCCCGCGAGGCCAATCTGCGCCCGGCGCTGGCGCAGGCGCTCAAGAGCCCGATCTCGCTGCAGTTCCGCGACCAGCCGGTGATGAGCGTGTTCGACATCGTCGCGCGCATCGGCAAGGTCAATTTCATCTTCGACCGCGACGTGCCGGCCAACCTGCGCACGACGATCTTTGCCCGCGACACCACGGTCGAGGACGTGATCAACCTGATCCTGGCGACCAACCAGCTCGACAAGAAGATCCTCAACGACAACACGATCCTGATCTACCCGAAGCGGCCCGACAAGGACCGCGACTACAAGGATCTGGTGATGCGGACCTTCTACCTCTCCAACGCCGACCCCAAGCAGGTGCTGTCGATGCTCAAGCAGATGGTCAAGACGCGCGACGTCTACATCGACGAGCGGCTGAACATGCTGGTGATGCGCGACACGCCCGAAGCGATCGCCGTCGCCGAGCGGCTGATCGCCGCGCAGGACCTGCCGCAGTCGGAGGTCGTGTTCGAGGTCGAGGTGCTCGAGGTCAACAGCAGCGACGTTCTCAACCTCGGCATCCGCTACCCGGACAGCGTCAGCGCGACGGTCGGCGGCTTCGACGCCGCCGGCGGCTTCACGCCGGGGCTGATCACGCTCGACAAGCTGAACGACGTGAACAAGAGCAACGTGCTCGTCAACATGGGCACGCCGACGATCACCGCGAACATGGTCCACAGCAAGGGCAACGGCACGGTGCTCGCCAACCCGAAGATCCGCGTCAAGAACCGCGACAAGGCCAAGATCCTGATCGGCGACCGGCTGCCGGTGGTGACGACCACCAACTCGAACGGCGTGGTCAGCGAAACGATCAACTATCAGGATGTCGGCCTGACGCTGAATGTCGAGCCGATCATCGGCGTCGACGGCGACGTCGGCGTCAAGGTCCAGCTCGAAGTGTCGAACGTCACCAAGGAAATCCAGACCAAGACCGGCCTGATCGCCTACCAGATCGGCACCCGCCGCGCCGAAACCAATATGAGCGGCCGCGACGGCGAAACGCAGATCCTCGCCGGCCTGTTGAGCCGCAACAGCCAGAGCACCGGCGACGCGATCCCCGGCCTGGGCGAGCTGCCCATCCTCGACCGGATCTTCGGCAGCAAGAAGGACTCGGCGACCAAGACCGAACTCGTGCTGTCGATCACGCCGCGCATCGTCCGCAACCTGCCGATCCCGGGCGGCTACGTCACGCAGTTCGACAGCGGCACCGACGCGTCGATCTCGACCGACCCGCTGCGGCTGCGCCCGGCGTCGTCGATGAACTACTCGGCACAGGGCGGCAGCGTCCCGGCACCGCCGCCGGCACCGGTTCCGGTTCCACCGCCCGCTCCGGCTCCGGCTCCGGCTCCGGCTCCGGCTCCGGCTCCGGCTCCGGCTCCGGCTGCTGCAGCGCCTGCCGCGCCGGCACAGGCGCCCGCCACGGCAGCGGCCGACGCGCCGGTACCGCGCAGCGGCCTCGGCCGCCGCTGACCGCCATGCGCCGCGCACGGGGCTTCACGCTGATCGAGCTGATGGTCACGCTGACCATCCTCGCCGTGCTTGCGACCGTCGCGCTGCCGCTGTCGCAGGTTGCCGCCACCCGCAACCGCGAGTCCGAGTTGCGGCAGGCGTTATGGCAGATCCGCAGCGCGATCGACGCCTACAAGCTGGCGGTCGACGACGGCCGGGTCAGCAAGTCGCTCGAGGACACCGGTTACCCGCCCGAACTGGCCCTCCTCGCCGACGGCGTCAAGGACGCCAAGGACCCGACCGGCAAGAAGATCTACTTCCTCCGGCGCATTCCGCGCGACCCGTTCTGCGACTGCCCGAGCATGAACAACGTGCAGACCTGGGGTCTGCGCAGCTATGCAAGCCCGCCCGATTCGCCACAGGAGGGCCGCGACGTCTACGATGTGTATTCCCGCTCCAACGGCGTCGGCCTCAACGGCACGCCGTACCGCGATTGGTGATTCCCACGATGCCTTCCCCGCGCCGCCGCCGCGGCTTTACCCTGATCGAACTCCTGGTCGTGCTCGCCATCATGGCCAGCCTGCTGACCCTGGTCGTGCCGCGTTATTTCCAGCAGACCGACCGCGCCGCCGAGACCGTGCTCAAGCACAATCTCGTGGCGATGCGCGACGCGATCGACAAGTTCTACGCCGATACCGGCCGCTATCCGGCCACGCTGGACGAACTGGTCCAGCGCCGCTACCTGCGCGAGATGCCGCTCGACCCGGTCGCCAACCGCCGCGATGCCTGGCGGACGATCCCACCCGAAGGCGGCAGCGGCGTCTACGACGTCAAGAGCAGTGCCGACGGCAACGACAGCGATGGCAAACCGTTCCGCGACCTCTAGGGCCTGTCGTCATGCGTTTCGCGGCTGCGCTGGGCCGAAAAAGGGCCAGCGACAAGGCGCGTGACGCAGGTAATAACCAGTTGTTGCCAAGGAACACAACGCAGTGGATGGTTCTTTTTCGGCCCAGCCCTTCGGATTCGGGGCATTTCGGGCGCCGCGCAGCGTCGTCGGCCGCTTGCGGTACGCGTACCGCGGCGCGACCGGCTTCTTGCGCACCACCCGAACTGCCCCGAACGCAGTCGTGAAACGCATGACGACCGGCCCTGGCCGCCAAGCCGGCTTCGCCTACGTCTGGGTGCTGATGATGGTGCTGGTGATGGGCATCTATCTCGGTCTCGTCGGCGACGCCTGGCAAACCAAGCTGCAGCGCGAACGCGAGCAGGAACTGCTGCGGGTCGGCGACGAGATCCGCCTGGCGATCAAGGGCTACAACGCCATCGATTCGCAGTACCCGAAGCGGCTGCAGGATCTGGTCCAGGATCCGCGCGTGCCGTTTGCCCGGCGCTTCCTGCGCCGCGCGTACAAGGACCCGATGACCGGCGAGGACTGGGCCTACATCGGCGCGCCGGGCGGCGGCTTCATGGGCGTCTACAGCAAGTCGACCAAGGTGCCGCTGAAGCAGAGCAACTTTCCGCAGCCCTACGGCAACTTCGTCGACAAGAAGAGCTTCGCCGACTGGCAATTCGCCTGGTGGCCCAACAGCGGCGGCGGCCGGACCCGCTGAAGCGGTCTTGTTGCGGAGCAACAGAAAAGCTATGCTAAAGCGGTTTAGCAAACCCCGAAGACCGCCGTGGCTACCTTTGCACGCCTGACCATCGACGACATCGCCCGGCTCGCCGGCGTCTCGCGCACCACCGCCAGCCTGGTGCTCAACGGCCGCGCCGAAACCTACCGGATTTCCAAGACCACGCAGGAACGCGTGCTCGCGGTTGCCGCCGAACACCAGTTTCAGCCGTCGCAATCGGCCCGGGCCCTGCGCGCACGCGCCAGCCACACGCTCGGCCTCGTCGTGCCGCAACTGACCAACTTCACTCACGCCAGTCTCGCCGAAGCGCTCGAGCCGCTGGCGCGGGAAGCCGGCTACCAGTTGATGATCGTCAGCAGCAGCGACGACCCGGTACAGGAAGCCGCCGGCATCGGCCAGCTCATCGCGCGCCAGGTCGACGGACTGATCGTCGTGCCGTGCAACGCCGACCCGGCCGTCTATGCCGGCTGGGCCAGGCGCCTGCCGCTGGTGTTCGCCGACCGCCGCGTTCCCGGCAGCAGCGTTCCCTTCGTCGTGACCGCCGCCGCCGCCGCCACCGAGGCACTGGTCGGCGGCGCGATCGCCGACGGCGCACGCGAGATCCTGTACATCGGCGGTGGCGCCAGCCTGTCGACCAGCGCCGACCGGCTCGCCGGCTACCGCGCCGCAGTCGATCGCGCCGGCATCGCCGTTGGCGACGACTGGATCAGCGAGCGCGACTACCTGCGCACATCGGGCCAGGCCCGGCTCGCCGACTGGGTGAACCGGCACGGCCGCTACCCGCAGGCGGTGTTCACCGGCGGGATCACGCTGCTCGAAGGCGTGCTGGCCTTCGTCAATGCCCACGGCGGCACCGGCCCCGACTTCCTGCTGACCTTCGACGACCACCCGCTGCTCGACTGCCTGCCGCAGGCGGTGCAATCGGTCGCGCAGGACAGCCATACGCTGGCGGCCGACAGCCTTGCCGCCGTACTGGCGCTGCTGGCCGGCCAGCCGGCCGAGCCCGAACGCTGGATCGACGCCAGCGTTCGCCGCCGGCAGCGTTAATCCTCTTCCCGAACGTCACGCAACGCTGGGCCCCGGCATCGCCGCGCCCGCGCCCGCGCCGGGCCCGCTTTGCCGTCGGCATAAGGGGATTCCTGTAGTTTTTCCAGAAACACTACAAAAAGTTGATCCAGGTCTACTTTTTTTGCTTAACACGGTTTAGCATCGGCACATCGCTCGAATCAAGAGCCCGAATCCGTGGTAGCGGTCTAGCCTGTACTACGGGTGCATAAGGAGTTGCTATGACCAAGGTGCTGGTAGTCGGCAGTATTAATATGGATCTCGTCGTCGGCACGACGCGCTTCCCGCGTCTCGGCGAAACACTGTTCGGCGAACGCTTTGCGACCCATCCCGGCGGCAAGGGCGCCAACCAGGCGGTTGCCGCGGCACGCCTCGGCGCGCAGGTGACGATGGTCGGCCGGGTCGGCGACGACGCATTCGGCCAGCAGATGCTGGCCACGCTGACGACCGAGGGCATCGACACCCGCTGGATCGGCGTATCGGACTCCGCCGCCACCGGCATCGCCGCGATCACCGTCTGCGACGGCGACAACGCCATCCTCGTCGTCCCCGGCGCCAATGGCGAACTCTCTCCCGAGCACATCGCCGCCTCCGAGCAGGCCTTTGCCGGCACCGACGTCGTGCTGGCACAGCTCGAAGTGCCGATGGCCACCGTCGAAGCCGCCGCCGCGCTGGCGCACAAGCACGGCAAGCCTTTCATCCTCAACCCGGCGCCGGCGGCCCGGCTGCCGATCGAACTGGTCGGCAAGGTCGCGCTGTTCACGCCGAACGAATACGAACTTGCCGTCGCGCTCGACGGCAAGCCCGAGAACTGGAAAGCGCTCTTGGCGATGCTGCCGGGCAAGGTGGTGATGACCAAGGGCCGCGACGGCGCCTACTTCACCGATGCCGGCGGTGCGCTGCAGCACCAGACCTCGTTCCCGGTCGAGGCCGTCGATTCGACCGGCGCCGGCGACACGTTCAACGGCGCGATCGCCGCGTTCTGGGACCTCGGCCTCGCCGCCGCATCGCGCTACGCCTGCGCCGCCGGCGCGCTGTCGGTGACCCGTGCCGGCGCACAGGGCGGCATGCCGACGCGTGTCGAAGTCGATACCTTCCTGGACAACGCAGCATGAAAAAGCACGGCATCCTCAACAGCGACATCGCCCGCGTCCTGGCGAGCCTCGGCCACACCGACTGCATCGTCATCGGCGATTGCGGCCTGCCGATTCCCGATCACGTCGAACGGATCGACCTGGCGCTGCGCATCGGCACACCGAGCTTCTTTGACGTGCTCGACGAAGTGCTCAAGGACATGCAGGTCGAACGCGCGGTGTTCGCGACCGAAGCGCTCGACCGCAACGAGGCCGTGATGGCCCGCGCAACCAAGATGGCCGGCGACGGCATCGGGATCGACTACCTATCGCACGACGACCTCAAGCGCCTGTCGCACGACGCCAGGGTCGTCATCCGCACCGGCGAAGCGACGCCCTACGCCAATGTCGTGCTGTACGCCGGCGTGATCTTCTGAGGAGCCGGTCATGGTCGTAAAAATGAAGGACATCGGCAAAGCCTTCGGCCCGGTCAAGGTGCTCGAAGGCGTCGAGTTCGAGCTCGAGCGCGGTGAGATCCACGCGCTGATGGGCGAGAACGGCGCCGGCAAGTCGACGCTGATGAAGATCCTCTGCGGCGTCTATCAGGCCGACTACGGCACGATCGAGATCGAGGGCCGCCCGGTCGAGATCCGCGACACCAAGGACGCCGAGCGTCACGGCATCGCGATCATCCACCAGGAGCTGAACCTGATCCCGCAACTGTCGGTGATCGACAACCTGTTCCTCGGCCGCGAGAAGCACAAGGGCGGCGTGCTCGATACGCGCAGGATGCGCGAGCTGGCGCTCGAGTACCTGGCGCATCTGGGCGTGAAGAACATCGACCCGGAGATGGAAGCCGGCAAGCTGTCGATCGGCCAGCAGCAGATGGTCGAGATCGCCAAGGCGCTGAGCCTGAACGCCCAGGTGCTGATCATGGACGAACCGACCGCGGCGCTGACCGACCGCGAGATCGAGGTGCTGTTCGGCCTGATGCGCGACCTGAAATCGCGCGGCGTCGGCATCGTTTACGTCTCGCACCGGATGGAGGAAATCTTCGAGATCTGCGACCGGATTTCGGTGCTGCGCGACGGCCAGTTCGTCGGCCAGCGCGTGATCAGGGACACCGGCTTCGACGAGATCGTCAAGCTGATGGTCGGCCGCGAAATCGGCGACCGCTTTCCCAAGCGCGACGTCGCGATCGGCAAGCCCCGCCTCAAGGTCAGCGACCTCGACGACGGCCATGCGATTTCGGACATCCATTTCGAAGTCCACGCCGGCGAGGTGCTCGGCATCGCCGGGCTGATGGGCTCGGGGCGCAGCGAGATCGTCCGCGCGCTGTTCGGCGCCAGCCGGCGCAAGAGCGGCGATGTCTGGCTCGACGGCGAAGCCATCCACATCACCAACCCGATCGCGGCCATCGGCCACGGCATCGGCTTCGTGACCGAAGACCGCAAGACCCAGGGCCTGGTGCTCGGGATGTCGGTGCGCGAGAACATCACCCTCACCCATCTGGCCAAGCTCGCCCGCGGCGGCGTCGTCGACGGCGGCAGCGAGAGCACCGAAGTCGCCGGGCTGATCGCGCGGCTGAAAATCCGTACCCGCGACGCCGAACTCGACGTCAAGTCGCTGTCGGGCGGCAACCAGCAGAAGGTCGTGTTTGCCAAATGGCTGGGGATCGCCCCCAAGGTGCTCTTCCTTGACGAGCCGACCCGCGGCGTCGACGTCGGCGGCAAGGCCGAGATCTACCAGATCATCAACGAACTCGCCGCCAACGGTGTCGCCATCGTCATGGTGTCGTCCGAGCTGCCCGAGGTGCTGTCGATGAGCGACCGCATCCTCGTGATGCACCAGGGCCGGCAGGCCGGCATTTTCGACGCGAAGACCGCGACCCAGGAAACCATCATGCACGCGGCAACCGGAGGACAATAACGATGAGCCCGCAAACCAAAGCCACCCTGCAAAAACTCGGGCCACTGATCGCACTGGTCATCATGGCCATCATCCTGGCGATCATGAGCCCGGACTTCCTCACCGTCGGCAACCTGCTGAACGTGCTGCGCCAGGTGTCGATCAACGCGCTGATCGCCTTCGGCATGACCTTCGTGATCCTGCTCGCCGGCATCGACCTCTCGGTCGGCTCGGTGCTGGCGCTGTCGGCAGCGCTGATGGCCGGGCTGATGGGCGGTGGCATGAACCCGGTTGCCGCGACCATCGTCGCGCTGGCCGCCGGCGCCGCCATGGGCCTCGTCAACGGCGTGATCGTCACCAAGGGCAAGGTCGCGCCGTTCATTGCCACGCTGGGCACGATGACGCTGTACCGCGGCCTGACCATGGTCTACACCAACGGCAGCCCGATGACCGGCTTCAACAGCGACTTCATCTACATGCTCGGCAGCGGCTACGTGTTCGGCATCGTCCCGGTCCCGGTCGTGATCACCCTGGTCGTGTTCGGTGCGCTGTGGTTCGTGCTGAAGAAAACCGTGTTCGGCCGTCACGTCTACGCCGTCGGCGGCAATCCGGAAGCATCGAAGCTCTCCGGTGTGAAGGTCGACCGGGTCCAGCTCTGGGTGTACGCGCTGTCGGGGCTGATGGCGGCGCTCGCCGGCGCGATCCTGACCTCGCGGCTCAATTCGGCCCAGCCGACCGCCGGCGCCGGCTACGAGCTCGACGCGATCGCCGCGGTCGTCATCGGCGGCACCAGCCTGGCCGGCGGCCGCGGCTGGATCGTCGGCACGCTGATCGGCGCGGTGCTGCTCGGCGTGCTCAACAACGGCCTCAACCTGCTCGGCGTCTCGTCGTTCTACCAGCAGGTCATCAAGGGCATCATCATCCTGCTCGCGGTGCTGATCGACCGCGCCGGGAAGAAGTAAACGGGTCCAGAGCCCGCCACCAAGCAGTCAAATAGGAGAAGTCGCATGAAACCGTGGATCAAACCCCTGCTGATCGGCGCCATCGCCCTCGGTCTCGCCGCGTGCTCGAAGCAGGGCCCGGACAGCAGCGCCGCATCGGAAGCCGCCAGTAGCGGCGAGCCGACCATCGGCCTTGCCGTCTCGACACAGAACAACCCGTTCTTCGTCACGCTGCGCCAGGCCGCCGAGGCCGAGGCCAAGGCGCAGGGCATCAAGCTGATCGCCGTCGACGCGCAGGACGACGCCGCCAAGCAGATCTCCAGCATCGAAGACCTGATCCAGAAAAAGGTCAGCGTCATCCTGATCAACCCGACCGACTCGGACGCGATCGCCAACGCGGTGCGTGAAGCCAACAATGCCAAGATCCCGGTGATCACCATCGACCGTGCGGTCAACGGCGGCGAAGTCGTCGCCCACATCGCATCGGACAACATCGAGGGTGGCCGCATGGCGGCGAAATACCTGCTCGAGCAGATCAAGCATCAGGGCAAGGTGATCGAGCTCGAAGGCATCCCGGGCTCGTCGGCCGCGCGTGAACGCGGCCAGGGCTTCGGCGAGGGCATCAAGGACGCCAAGGACGTACAGGTCGTCGCCAAGCAGCCGGCCGACTTCGACCGTGCCAAGGGCCTGACCGTGACCGAGAACATCCTGCAGGGCAACAAGGACGTGAAGGGCCTGTTCGCCCAGAACGACGAAATGGCCCTCGGCGCGCTGCAGGCGATCCAGGCCGCAGGGCTGAAGGACGTCGTTGTCGTCGGCTTCGACGCGACCAGCGACGCGATCGCCGCGGTCAAGGCCGGCACCCTCGCCGCCACCGTCCAGCAAAAGCCGGACCTGATGGGCAAGATGGCCGTCGACACCGCCAAGCAGATCATCGACGGCAAGCAGGTGCCGAAGTCGATCCCAGTGCCACTGAACCTCGTCACCAAGGACAACGCGCAGTAAACCGAGTACACCGCAGAGACTTTCACGGCCCCTACACGGGGCCGTTTTTTTTCTGCCGATGAATTGCCGGCGCTGCTATACCGGGAGACCACGACGGCGAAGGAACCTGCGATGGCCAGCAGCAAAGTCAGCATCGAAGAATACGAAGACCAGATCGGGCGGCCTTACAAGCGGCCACTCCCGCCGCCCCGGGTCTTCGAGCTGGCGATCACCATGGCCGGCGCGGTGTCGGCCGGCGCGTACAGCGCCGGCGTCTTCGACTTCCTGATCGAGGCACTCGACGAATGGCAGAAAGCCAAGGCCGGACAGCTCGACGGCGTCGACCCGGCAACCGTGCCGCAGCACGAGGTCCGCCTCGGAGCCATCAGCGGCGCATCGGCCGGCAGCGTCGTCGCCGCGATCGCCGCAACCTGCCTGCACCGTGATTTCCCGCATGGCCCGGTTGCCGGCAACCCGCTGTACGAGGTCTGGGTCAAGAACATCGACCTGATCGGGGATCGCTCCTACGCCTTTGGCATGCTCGGCAGCGACGACCTGGCCCGTGCCGACCTGCGCGTGCCTTCGCTGCTCGACGGCAGCGCGCTGGACAAGCTCGCCACGCGGGCGATTGGCCCGTGGCCGGCAGTGTGGGGCCCGGCGCCCGGCGCCCGGCTGCGCCCCTATCTCGGCTTCGCCGCCGGCGCTGACCAGCCGCAGCACCCGCTCAAGCTGATCTTCACCCAGACCAATCTCAGCGGCGTGCCCTACGCCGTCGACATGCGCGGCGGCGAAGCGCAACACGAAATGACACTGCACGCCGACCACATCCGCTTTGCCCTCGGTACAGCACGCCCCTGTCCGGACGAATATCCGCTCGACCCGGCGCAGCTAAGCGCCACCGGGCCGTGGCAGGACTTCGTCCAGCACGCACTGGGTTCCGGCGCGTTTCCCGGCGGCCTGCCGCACCGGCAACTGGCGCGCCGCGGCCGCGATTACTACCTGCGTTTCCTGCAAGGCAGCAATGACCTGTATCGCCTCAGCCCCAAGCCGAACTCGGGCATTCCCGACAACGAAGCCAGCGACGGCTACCGCTACCTGTGCAGCGACGGCGGCGTGATGGACAACGAACCATTCGAGCTCGCCCGGCGCGAACTCGCCGGCCTTGGCGGCAGCAATCCGCGCAAGGGCGACGACGCCTGCCGCGCGGTCATCATGATCGACCCCTTCCCCGACCCGGCCAGGTATCAAGCCCCCGAGCACGGCGAAGACCTGTTCGACGTGCTGCCGTCACTGCTCAGCGGCATGAAGGACCAGTGCCGCTATAACGCCGAAGCGCTGATGCTGGCCGAAGACCCCAGCGTCTACAGCCGTTTCTATGTCGCACCGAGTGACAGCCGGGGCCCGGCGCACGCACCAACCAAGAAAAAAGGCACCCAGCTCGCCTCGGCCGGACTGTCGGCCTTCGCCGGCTTCCTGCATGAATCGTTCCGCCACCATGACTTCATGCTCGGCCGGCGCAACTGCCAGCGCTTCCTGGAGCTGCACCTGGCGGTTCTGCCCGGCAACCCGCACGTAGACGGCCCTCGATCCAGCCCGATCGACAACGGCGAACTGCCGCTGATTCCGTTGTTTGGCCGCGCGCGACCAGAGGTCGAGCTCGCAACCTGGCCGATCGACGACTTCCAGAACGACCGCTTCGTCATCCTCGCGCAAAAGCTGGAAAAGCGCTTCAAGCTGCTGAGCAAGCGCGGCCTCGCCAAGCTCGACGACGTTGCCCGCTGGTACGGCAAACTGGGCTGGATGTTCGGCGGCGCCAAAGCGACCGAACTGGCGATGAAAACGATCGCCCGCGACCTGCTCGACCGCGGGCTGATCAGTTACCAAGCCGACTGGTCCAAGGAGACGCCGGCGCGGTCAGGTGTTGGTGGCGGTGGCGGTGGCGGTGGCGGTGGCGGTGGCGGTGGCGGTGGCGGTGGCGGTGGCGGTGGCGGTGGCGGTGGCGGTTAAATCTGGCCGAGGAACCAGTTGACGATATAGAAATGATCCTCGAACAGCTCGGTTTCCATCCGGTTGAACTCGAACAGCGGCACCCACTGCGCCCGGTCGGCATCGTCGCCGCCACGCACCTTCGGCAGCCCTTCGCCGGTCGGCGTCAGTTCGATCAGGAAGCCGTGGGTGATCGTCCGGCCGCGCAGCGAGCGCTGCGGGTGGTCGAACACCCGGCTGGCGCGGATCGAGCCGGCCAGCACCGGCGCCGGCACCTTGAGCCGGGTTTCTTCCTTCAGCTCGCGGATCACCGCGTCGCGGATCGGTTCGTCCTGCTCGATGAAGCCACCGGGCAGCGCCCACAAGCCCTTGCCGGGCATGCCGCGCCGCCGCACCAGCAGGATGTGGCCCGAGTGGATCACCACCGCGTCGACGGTAACGAAGGTCGGCGGATACGGCGCCACCGCCCACGCACGGCGGAAGTCCTGCAGATAGCGGTACTCGGCGGCCAGCCTCGCGTAGACGTCGCCACGCCGGAAGACCTGCAGCCAGTCGAACACCGCCGGCGGCAGCCCGGGGGCGCAGGTATCGAAACGCGATCCGCCGGCGTCGAACAGCGCATCGCGGACGCGCTGCGCGTCGATGCCGGGCTCGTCGTCGACCTCGAGCCGCTGCCACTGCGGGAACAGCTCCAGATACCACGCGTTGCGGCTGCCGCGGCTGCCGACGATGCCGATGCCGAACTCGGCCGCCCGGTGGCCGAGGCTGGCGGTGTCGACGGCAATGACCTTGTCGACCAGGCTCTGGATTTCGGTCACCCATTGCTGGTCGTTGTACATCCGGTCCGAGCAGCCGAGCATGAACACCCGGTGCTGCAGCTCGGCCGGCAAGGCCGCGCGCAGCATCGCCTCGCGCTCGGCCAGCGTGAACGGGTTGCGCGGGCTCACCGCCTGCCGCGCCGAACCGCAGATCACGATCAGCTTGTCGGCGTGTTCGAGCGCGGCATGGATCAGCTTCAGATGGCCCATGTGCACCGGCTGGAAACGGCCGATGAACACCAGGTAGTCGAAACGTTGTGTCATCGGTTCTCCCGGATGAAAAAGGGCGGTCTCGACCGCCCTTTGCGCTTATGCGTAGTACCGCTTGGAGAACTCGAGCATGCGCTCGATCGGCAGCCGCGCCGCGTCCATCGCCTCGGGGCTCAGGTAGTCGATCCGGGTGCCGACGCCGGCCTGCGCCCGCTTCACCGCCTCGATGGTGTTCATCTTCATGTACGGGCACGAATTGCACTGGCAGCCGGCGTAGATCGGCGCCTGGCGGATGTCCAGATCCGGCCGCGCCAGCCCCATGTTGTAGAGGATGCCATCTTCGGTCGCGACAAAGATCACCGCATCGGCGTCCCTGTCGAACGATTTCACCCAGTTGAGCATGCCGCTGGTCGAACCGACGTAATCGGCCTGCTGCAAGACCGGCAGCGGCGATTCCGGGTGCGCGATCAGGTACTTGGCGCCGCCGACGGCGGCAAAGGCCTCGTCGAGTGCGTTCTGGTTGAACTTGTCGTGCACTTCGCACACTGCCGACCACAGCGGCATATCGTAGCCGTACTGGAAGTTCAGGTAGGCGCCCATATTGCGGTCCGGCGAGAAGATCACCTTTTTGCCGTCGGCGTACAGATGGGCAATGATGTCGTCGACGTTGCGGCTGGTGACGATCCAGTCGCTCAAGGCCTTGTGCTCGGCCGAGCTGTTGATGTAGCTGACGTGCACGTAGTCCGCGTGTTCCTCACGCCACTGCTTCAGCGCGGTCACGTCGGTCTGGGTAACGAGGCTACAGGTCGAACCGGCGTCGGGCAGGATCACCTCGGCGTGCGGATTCAGTATCTTGGCGGTCTCGGCCATGAAACGCACGCCGGCGAACACGATGGTGTCGGCGCCGCACTCCTTGGCATAAAGAGACAGTTCCAGACTGTCGCCGACCTTGTCGGCCATCTGCTGGATCTCGGGCTGGCAGTAGTAGTGCGCCAGCGTCACGACTTTCTTGCTCATGGTCTTCCCCCATGCAAAACGCCCGGGCTCGCCCCGCGACGGATCGATCAATAGCTACAAGATGCTGATGCGTAACGGATTTTCACCGGCACGGCGCGTCCCGCCGCACGGTCATCAGTGGCGCCATCTTACACCTGCACGCCCGTACAACCGCATCCGCACCGGTTTTTTTGCAAAAAGGTGTTGACAGACGGCAACCCCAAAACCATAATGCGTTCCTCAGTTGCAGAACACAGCAGCGAAAACGGCGAAGCGGGATTAGCTCAGTTGGTAGAGCGATACCTTGCCAAGGTATAGGTCGAGAGTTCGAGCCTCTTATCCCGCTCCATTCACCGTATTTGTTGGATTGTATTGCCGCTGAAATGCGGGATTAGCTCAGTTGGTAGAGCGATACCTTGCCAAGGTATAGGTCGAGAGTTCGAGCCTCTTATCCCGCTCCATATTCCAGAAAAAGGGAAAGTTAGACGCTTTCCCTTTTTTGTCGCAGTTGCGGCGGGGTAGCAAAATGGTTATGCAGCGGATTGCAAATCCGTCTATGCCGGTTCGATTCCGACCCCCGCCTCCAGTACAAAAGCCCTGATTATTCAGGGCTTTTTGCTTTTCTGCCGACTGCTGGCGCTGCTGCGGCATGCTACAATCGGCGCCCTGCCCCGATGGTGAAATTGGTAGACACAAGGGACTTAAAATCCCTCGGCGTAAGCTGTGCCGGTTCGACCCCGGCTCGGGGCACCACCTTGACTTCCAGACCGTTCCAACGGTGTCCAGCAAGCCCGCATAGCCACAGTGCTTGCGGTTTTTTTGTTTCCTGAATGACCATCCTCCCAACCCATCTAGCGATCGTTGCCGGAGAACTCCGGCTTCAAGGGGGAGGGGGCGAGCCGGAACTCGCTCAGGGCCAGGTCAGGGAACTGTGCTGTCTGAATCCGTTGTAATCCGCTCGCCAGCGTTCGACTGTGGCACGTGCATCATCCCTCCGTTCAGGTCATCCTTTTCACATTACGACGGAGTGCGTCCGCTTGAGACAACGCAGGGCGAACGTTGAACGGCTGTGGCGTATGCCAGGGAGCTTGTACAGCTTCTGGCGGAGGAAACACTCGTAACCCTCGGTGCCAGCCACCGCCACCTTAATAAGGTAGTCGTACGCCCCGGTGACCAGATAAGCCTCCATCACCTCCGGAAGTTGGGCCAGGGCCTCCCCGAAACGGTTGAAGATTTCGTCATCGTGACGTTCGAGGGTGACCTCGATGATCACGATGTCCGGCAGCCCCAACGCACGCTGATCGAGGATGGCTGTGTAGTTGCTGATGACCCCTGCCTCCTCCAGTGCTTTGACGCGATTCCAGCATGGCGTCGACGACAGATTGACCTGTTCGGCCAGCTTTTGATTACTCAAACGGCCGTCGTTGACCAACAGTCGCAGGATCTTGCGGTCGATCTCGTCCAGCCGCCCATCTTTCATCGACCCCCCTCCTGAGCAATCAACAAAGTGAAGGAAATATCGACCATGAAAATGAATTTTTGAAGAATTTTCTTCTAAAAATACTAAATATTTTAAAAAACAAAGAGAATAATTTCTACGATTGAAAGCTAAAGTAATTCTACGCTCACAAGGCGTGAAGACGACTGCTGTGCTCACAAGGCGCAAGAACTACCCCGCCTTCCCAAGTTGCGGGAAGGCGGGCATACCGGAAGTTGCAAAAGCCTCCGGAATGCGGAAACAGGGCCCCCTCCCAAAGCCTGCCTTCATGGAAATAATTTTATGAATAAACTATTTCATCCGGTAGAGAGTACAACAGTACGCCGTGGTGCCGAAGTTCTGTTGGAGGTTCTGGCAAGCGAAGGGGTTGAATACATTTTCGGCAATCCGGGGACAACCGAGCTGCCGCTGATGGATGCGCTACTGCGAACGCCTGACATTCACTATGTGCTGGCACTCCAGGAAGCCTCGGCGGTTGCCATGGCCGATGGCTACGCACAAGCGGCAAGGCGTCCAGCATTCCTGAATCTTCATACCGCTGGCGGCCTGGGTCATGGAATGGGCAACCTCATCAATGCCTACGTCTCCCAAACGCCGCTGGTCGTCACCGCCGGCCAGCAGGACAGCCGTCATACCGTCACCGACCCCCTGCTCTTTGGCGATCTAGTTCGGATCGCCGAGCCTGCGGTGAAATGGGCCAAGGAAGTCACTAGCTGTGAAGGTTCAATAGGTTGTTTCGGGTGTTCACCCGGAGAAGTTCTGCGAGACTGGAAATCGCCAAACCCCCAGTCACAGAACAAGACACCGGATGAACACACATAAGAATGCCCGACTGACGTATCTGCGTCGCCTGGAAATGGTTCAGGACATCACCGAGCATGGTTTGTCGACCGCGGCGGCGGCGGCACGCCATGGCGTAAGCGCGGTCACCACCCGCAAGTGGCTGGGCCGCTATCTGGTCGGCGGCGCGGCTGCCTTGCTCGACAAATCCTCGCGTCCCGAGCGCTCGCCACGTGCCATTGCGCCCAGCGTTGCCCTGACGATCATCGAATTGCGTCGCAAGCTGTTCCTGCAGGCTCGCATCGCAAGCTATATCGGCGTGTCCAAAGCAACCGTCAGTCGCGTGCTGCGACACGCAGGGCTATCGCGGTTAAGCGACCTGCAGCCCGCAGAGCCTGTGCAGCGCTACGAGCGCGAAACGCCCGGCGAACTGCTGCACGTCGACATCAAGAAGCTCGCCCGCTTCGAGCAGGTCGGCCATCGCATCACCGGCGATCGTCGCCAGAACAGCCGAAACAGCGGCTGGGAATATCTGTTCGTGGCGATCGACGACCATAGTCGCATCGCCTTCACCCGACTCTACCCCGACGAGCGCCGCGCCAGCGCCATCGACTTCCTGCGTGCGGCCAACGACTACTTCAAAACGCTGGGCGTACCGCTCCAGCGCCTGATCACCGATAACGGGCCCGCCTTCCGCTCCCATGACTTCGGCCGCGTTTGCGTTGAACTGGGCATTAAGCAGAGGTTCACCCGCGCCTACCGACCGCAAACCAACGGCAAGGCCGAGCGCTTCATCCAGTCCGCGCTGCGCGAATGGGCCTACGGCCAAACCTATCAACACTCGGATGAGCGCGGCGCAGTCCTGAGGTATTGGAGTCATTATTACAACTGGCACCGTCCGCATCACGGCATCGGCTGCCACGTGCCCATGTCCCGTCTCTCAGCAACGAAAAACAACGTCTTGACTCTTCACAACTAGCGCCGACCAGTTGCCGGTTCTCGTACGCCGCGCCTTCCATGATGCGAATGCAGCGCCAGGCGGGCCGGTGTTCCTTTCGTTGCCCATGGATGTAATGGAGGAAATGAGCGCGGTCGGCATTGGCGGATGCTCTACCATCGACCGCAGCGCGATTGCCGGATCGCTCCCCGAGCTTGCTGGCTACCTGGCGGCCATTACGCCGGGCCAACTGGCGATCATTGCCGGTGACGAAGTCTATGCCAGCCAGGCGGCCGACGACGTGGCAAGGCTGGCGGAGACGCTTGGCGCCCCGGTATACGGCTCGTCGTGGCCTTCTCGCATTCCCTTTGCCACCTCACATCCGCTATGGGCCGGCAACCTGCCCACCAAAGCCAGCGCCATCGCAGAAACCCTCGGTGCGTATGACGCAATTTTCGCGCTGGGCGGCAAGTCGCTGATCACGATTCTCTACACAGAGGGGCCTGCCGTTCCAAGCGGCTGCCAGGTGTTTCAGTTATCGGCAGATGTGCGCGATCTCGGTCGCACCTATGAGACACCACTCTCTGTCGTTGGCGAGATCAAGGCATCCTTGCAAATGCTCCAATCGCTGCTGGACACAGCCACTTCTCCCCAACGCACAATCCGTGCCGCACAGCTGCACCACGCGGCACGGCAGAGGTCAGCCGCACAAAGAGCGCTGGATACAGAAGCGGATGCCGCGATGGATGCGCCGGTGATTTCCCCGCTCGTCGCCGCGCGTGAGGCCGTGCGTGCCATCGGGCCCGACATAGCCATCGTGGATGAAGCTATTGCCACATCCAGTCATGTACGCAAATTTCTCAATTCCAGCTCGCCCAACCAGTACTCCTTCTTGCGTGGCGGAGGGCTGGGCTGGGGCATGCCCGCCGCAGTGGGATGTTCACTGGGTCTCGGCCGCCAGCCGGTCGTTTGCCTGGTGGGCGACGGTGCCGCGCTCTATTCGCCACAAGCAATGTGGACCGCTGCGCATGAAATGCTGCCGGTCACCTTTGTGGTCATGAACAACCGCGAGTACAACGTCCTCAAGAACTTCATGAAGAGCCAGACGAACTATCTCTCGGCCAGGAGCAATCGCTTCATTGCCATGGATATCGACAACCCTGCGATCGATTACATGGCTTTGGCCGAATCGTTCGGCCTGCCGGCGCGGCGCGTAACGCGGTCGCGAGACATCGCCGCAGCAATTGAGAGCGGCATTGCCAGTGGCCGCGCCAATGTCGTCGAAGTGATAATTGGCACCACGTAAATCAGTGGGGATGTCGGTCTTGCCCTGCCTGACCCTGCCGATGCCCATATTGAAAAATCTTTATTGCAGGCGCCGGCATTCGGGCAATTTCTGGTATCGTTCCAGCGCCTGAACGCGCAGTCATTTCAGGCTTTTTCCGGTTTTCATTTCAGGTGGTCCACGCCAATCATGCGGCGCTTGCTGATGCTGCTCGTCCTGATCCTGCCACTGCATCTGGTGTGGGGCGAGGTATTGGGCACGTCGATGGCAGCGCCGGCGTTCACCGGGGTGCATGCGCATCACGAGCCGGCCGGTTCGGATGAGCCGGCGGTATCCTCGGCGGCGGTTGATCTGTTCGAGCTCTTCGAGCCGTGTCATACCAGCTGCCACACCGGCCTCGAGGCGACGGCATATGCGTCCTTCCAGCTCCTGAATGCACAGGGCCGCCTGGCGGAACTGGCTCCCCTCTCCTATCTCCCCCCCCATTTGCCCGGGCCTGACAAGCCCAACTGGCCCGCTCTTCTCGTTTCCTGATCACCCATTCGCCGAATTGCCCGCGACCACGCCAGTGGCCGTTGCCTGCGCTCGCCCATAAGACTTGGCGCAGGCCTGCGGGGCAATTCCCGGGGCTGTTAAAAACCAGAGAAGAGCCATGAAATTCCCGCGTTTTACTGCGGCGGGCATCGGCTGGGCGCTTGCCGCCTTTGCCGCGCCGCTTTATGTCAATGCATCGGTCCCTGCCAGCGAGATCGCCGACAAGGCGGAACGGCATTCGGCAAAAGCCGCTGCCGCCCGTGCAGGCATCGACGATGCCCAGGCCCAGCGTGAACTGGCCGGTGTCTGGCCGAACCCTGAACTGGGCGTCACCTTCGACGACACCGGCACCGAGGACGAGTCGCGCTCGGTCCAGCTGACCCAGCGTATCGAGCTCGGTGGCAAGGCGGGCCAGCGCGTACGCGTTGCGACCGCACAGTATTTGACCGCCGAAACGGCGATGCGTCAGGCCGTCGTTGACGTGCGCAGCGAGGCGGTCAAGGCGTTCTATGAACTTGCGCTGGCCGAGTTGAGATTGAGCGAGGCCAAGGCCAGCAACGAGATCGCGGGGCAATTCAGCCGCGCGCTGGACAAGAAGCTCGCCGCCGGCAAGGTGCCGCCGATCGATGCGACCAAGGCCAGGCTCCCCGCGCTTGCCGCCGCCAACGACCTGAAGCATGCCGAGCGCCAGCACCTGCTGGCACAGCGGCGGCTGGAGCTGCTGATCGGGGAAGCCTTGCCGGAGGACAAGCACGCACTGCCCGAATTGCCGCCCGCCCCGCCGCAGTGGCCGGAAGTGCAGCAGCAGCTCGCGCTGTCGCCGCAAACCCGGCTGGCGCAGTTGCGCGTGGATGCGTCGACGGCGGAACTCGGGCTGCAGCGGGCACAGCGCTGGCCGGACCTGCAGCTCTCCGCAGGGGTCAAGGAAACGCTGGACACCGGCGAGCGGGGCGGCCTGTTTGGCGTCTCGATCGACATTCCGCTGTTCAACCGCAACAGCGGCGGCGTTTCCGCAGCCAAAGCCCGGCTGCGGCAGGCCCAGGCCGAACAGCAGGCACAGCAGCGGGAACGGGCGCTGCTGGTGCAGACGCTTCACGCCGAACTGCTTGATCTGTCCGAACGGCTGCGCCTTTACCAAAGCGAAATCATCCCCGCTGCCGAAGCGTCCGTCCGGGCGGCGCAAACGGGCTACGACTACGGCCGCTACGCCTTCATCGACGTGCTCGATGCGCAGCGCAGCCTGCTGTCGGCCCGTTCGGAGCGCACCGGGCTCTGGCAGCAATACCTCGACCGGTCGGCGCAATTCGAGCGCGAACTCGGCGGCAACGCGCCCGGCAAGTAGGCCGCCCGCTCAAACACGACATCAGACATGCAATCCGGTTCGGCTACGGGCCTGCGCCGGATGTGCCACAGGAATGACACGATGCAACACAAGCAAACCCTATTGATCGCGCTGCTCAGCGCAGCGATTGCCGGCGGGGCCGGCTATGTGCTCCGCGGTACGGCGGCCGAACCGTCGCACGCCGCCAGCGGGGAAGAAGCCCACGGTGACCATGCGGACGAGCCTGCAGGTGAAGGCAAGAAGGAGCACAAGGAAGGCAATGAAGCGCATGGTGCCGAGGGCGGCGAAAGCGAGCACGAGGAAGGCGGCGTCGAAATGAAGGAAGCCCGCCTCAAGCAGGCCGGCATCGTCCTCGAGACCGCCGGCCCCGCCGAGCTCAGCAACGCCATTCCGCTGCCGGGCGAGCTGCGGTTCAACCAGGACCGGCTCACCGAAGTGACGCCGCGGCTGGCGGCGGTCGCCGTCAGCGTGCACAGGAATCTTGGCGATACCGTCAAGCGTGGCGAGCTGCTGGCCGTGCTGGAAAGCCAGACCCTGGCCGAATGGCGCAGCGACTATCTGGCCCAGCAGAAGCGGGCCCAGTTGGCGCGGACCACCTATCAGCGCGAACAGAAGCTGTGGCAGGACAAGGTGACCGCCGAGCAGGACTACCTCGCG
Organism: Jeongeupia sp. USM3; assembly: GCF_001808185.1. Lineage (NCBI taxonomy): Bacteria > Pseudomonadati > Pseudomonadota > Betaproteobacteria > Neisseriales > Chitinibacteraceae > Jeongeupia > Jeongeupia sp. USM3. Next base: position 1,516,937 of record NZ_CP017668.1, read on the forward strand.
GCCCGGAAGGACCTCGCCGACGCGGAAATCGCCCTGCAGGGCAGCAGGGACCGGTTGAGCTCGATCGGCGCCGCCCTGCCGACCGAAAACCGTGCGCTGGCACGCTATGAATTGCGCGCGCCGCAGAACGGCACGGTTGTCGAGAAACACCTGACCGCGGGCGAGGCGGTCAAGGAAGACGCGACGCTGTTCCAGATTGCGGACCTCTCCGACGTCTGGGCCGAGTTCGCCGTCTACCCCAAGAACCTCGAGCAGATCCGGCTGGGCCAGCAGGTGAGCGTCCGGGCCGGGGAAGACGGTGTTGCCGCCACCGGCAAGGTCGCCTACATCGGCGCGCTGGTCGGCGAAAAGACCCGCACCGCAACGGCCCGCGTGACACTGCCGAACCCCGACGGCCGGCTGCGCCCGGGGATGTTCGTCAACATCGAAGTCGCCGAAGGCCGCGTCAGTATTCCTGTCGTGGTCAAGGCGGATGCCATCCAGTCCGTCGAGGGCAAGCGCGTCGTCTTCGTCCGCGAAGGGGAACGCTTCGAACCGCGCCCGGTGGAACTGGGTCGCCAGACCGGCGCGCTGGTCGAGGTCCGCAGCGGGATCAAGCCCGGCGAGCGCTATGCCGCAGCCAACAGCTTCGTCGTCAAGGCCGAACTCGGCAAGGCGACGGCCGAGCACAGCCACTAAGGGGACCGACCATGTTTGACCGCATATTGCGATTTGCCATCGAGCATCGCTGGGTGGTGCTGATCGGCGTGTTCGCCATGGCCCTGCTCGGGGTCTACAGCTACCAGAAGCTGCCGATCGACGCCGTTCCCGACATCACCAACGTTCAGGTCCAGATCAACACCGAGGCGCCGGGCTATTCGCCGCTCGAAGCCGAGCAGCGCGTCACCTTTCCGCTCGAGAGCGTGATGGCCGGGCTGCCGAATCTGGAGCAGACCCGTTCGCTGTCCCGCTACGGCCTGTCGCAGGTGACGGTGATCTTCAAGGAAGGCACCGACATCTACTTTGCCCGGCAGTTGATCAGCGAACGGCTGCAGGAGGCCAAGGAAAAGCTGCCCCCCGGCCTGACGCCGACGCTCGGCCCGATCTCGACGGGTCTGGGCGAAATCTTCATGTGGACCGTCGAGCCCAAGCCCGGCGCCAAAAAGGAGGACGGTTCGGCCTATACCGCGACCGACTTGCGCACGATCCAGGACTGGATCATCAAGCCGCAGCTGCGCAACGTGGCCGGGGTCACCGAGGTCAACACCATCGGCGGCTACGCCAAGGAGGTGCACGTTACCCCCGATCCGGCGAAGCTGGTGGCCTACGGCCTGACGTTCCAGCACATCGTCGCCGCGCTGGCCGAGAACAACGGCAATGTCGGCGCCGGCTACATCGAGCGCAACGGTGAGCAGTACCTGGTCCGCGCGCCCGGCCAGGTCGCCACGCTCGACGACGTCGAGCGCATCGTGATCGGCTCGCGTGACGGCACGCCGGTTTACATCCGCGACGTGGCCGCGGTGGGTCTGGGCAAGGAGCTGCGCACCGGTGCGGCGACCGAGAACGGCGAGGAAGTCGTGCTGGGCACGGTGTTCATGCTGATGGGCGAGAACAGCCGCGCCGTGGCCGCCGCGGTCGGCAGCAAGATGGCGGAAATCAACAGGACGCTGCCGCCGGGCGTCGAGGCCAAGACCGTCTACGACCGGACCGAGCTCGTCGACCGGGCCATCGATACGGTCAAGAAGAACCTGCTCGAAGGCGCGGTGCTGGTCATCGTCATCCTGTTCCTCTTTCTCGGCAACATCCGCGCGGCACTGATCACGGCGCTGGTCATCCCCTTGTCCATGCTCTTTACGCTCACCGGGATGTACACCAACAGGGTCAGCGCCAACCTGATGAGCCTGGGGGCGCTCGACTTCGGGATCATCGTCGACGGCGCGGTGGTGATCGTCGAGAACTGCATCCGCCGGCTCGCCGAGGAACAGCAGCGCCACGGCCGGGTGCTGACCCGCAGCGAACGCTTCCACACGGTGTTCGATGCGTCGAAGGAAGCTCGCCGGGCGCTGATGTACGGCCAGCTGATCATCATGGTCGTCTACCTGCCGATCTTTGCGCTCAGCGGTGTCGAGGGCAAGATGTTCCACCCGATGGCCTTCACCGTGGTGATTGCGCTGATCGGCGCCATGCTGCTGTCCGTCACTTTCGTCCCGGCCGCGGTTGCGCTGCTGCTGAACGGCAAGATCGCCGAGAAGGAGAACCCGGTCATGCGTGCGGCCAGCCGCGGCTACCTGCCGCTGCTGGACTGGAGTCTGGCCAAGCGCAACGTGGTGTTCGGCATTGCCGCCGCGTCCATCGTCCTCACCGGCGTCGTCGCCAGCCGCATGGGCAGCGAGTTCGTACCGAGCCTGTCCGAGGGCGATGTGGCGCTGCACGCGATGCGCATCCCCGGCACCAGCCTGGCGCAGTCGCTGCTGCTCCAGTCGCAGCTGGAAAAGCGCATCAGGCAGGTGCCCGAAGTCAAGCTCGTCTACGCCAAGATCGGTACCGCGGAAGTGGCCACCGACCCGATGCCGCCGTCGGTGGCCGACACCTTCGTGATCTTCAAGCCGGAAAGCGAATGGCCCAAGCCGAAGCGCAGCCTGGCCGAGGTGAAGCAGGAGCTGGAAAAGGTCGTCGAGGAAATTCCCGGCAGCAACTACGAGTTCAGCCAGCCGATCCAGATGCGCTTCAACGAGCTGATTTCCGGCGTGCGCGGCGATGTCGCGGTCAAGGTGTTCGGCGACGACATGGACAAGCTGCTGGCAGCCGGCAATGACATCGCAAGCGCCTTGCGCGGCGTATCGGGCTCGGCCGACGTCAAGGTCGAACAGGTCACCGGCCTGCCCTTGCTGACCGTCGACATCGACCGTGCCCGGCTGGCGCGTTACGGCCTGTCGATGCAGGCCGTGCAGGACGTGGTCGAAGCCGCGGTCGGCGGCAAGGCGGCCGGCGTGCTGTTCGAAGGCGACCGGCGCTTCGACATCATGGTCCGGCTGCCCGAAAGCCTGCGCGGCGACGTTGAAGCGGTACGCCGGCTGCCGATTCCGCTGCCGGACGGCGCCGGCTTCGTCCCGCTGTCGGAAGTGGCCAGCGTCGTGACCTCGCAGGGGCCGAACCAGATCAGCCGCGAAAACGGCAAGCGCCGCATCGTCGTGACCGCGAACGTCCGCGGGCGGGATCTGGGTGGCTTCGTCAACGAGGCGATGGGCGCCATCGACCAGAAGGTCAAGTTGCCGAGCGGCTACTGGACCAGCTGGGGCGGGCAGTTCGAACAGCTGCAATCGGCCTCGCAGCGGCTGCAGATCGTGGTACCGATCTCGCTCCTGCTCGTGTTCGGCCTGCTGTTCGCCACCTTCGGCAATGTGCGCGACGGCCTCTTGGTGTTTACCGGCGTGCCGTTCGCGCTGACCGGTGGCGTGATGGCGCTGTGGCTGCGCGACATTCCCTTGTCGATCTCGGCCGGGGTCGGCTTCATCGCGCTCTCCGGGGTCGCGGTGCTCAACGGCCTGGTGATGATCACCTTCATCAACAAGCTCCGGGACGACGGCCTCGACGTGCTGACGGCGGTCCGGCAAGGCGCGCTGACGCGGCTGCGCCCGGTGCTGATGACGGCGCTGGTGGCCTCGCTGGGCTTCGTGCCGATGGCGCTGGCGACCGGTACCGGTGCCGAGGTCCAGCGGCCGCTGGCGACCGTCGTCATCGGCGGCATCCTGTCGTCGACGCTGCTGACGCTGCTGGTGCTGCCGGCACTGTACCGGTGGGCGTATCGCCGGGAGAACTGATCGTCCGGGCAAGGCAGCGGCACGACCGTGCTGCTGCCGCCTGCCCGGGTGCAGCGGGTGTCCACGCTCTACCCGGCACCAGAAAAAAACGCGGCCCGATGCCGCGTTTTTTTCTGCCCCGGCGGGTACGGCGCCGGCACGCCGCTAGGCGAGTACGTGCCCGATCGGCGAGTGGTCGTCGATCTTCATCACCTTGCCGTCGACGACGAGCGACGGCAGCCGGGTCACGCCCAGCGCAAGCGCCTCGGCGGCACGCCGCCGGTCGAGGCCGAGATCGACGATCTCGACGCCGGCCCCGAGCGATTCGAACACCGCGGCAATCGACAGGCAGATCGCGCAGCCGTCGTGGAACAGCTTCGCCGCCATGTCAGAACGCCCCGTCGCGGACATAGGGTTCGCTCCACAGGATCGCCTGCAGCAGCACCGACTTGACCCATGCAGCATGCATGTTCTCGACGTCGGCCACCGAAGCACCCTTGCTGGCGAGGAAGGGCTTGAGCGTCGTGGTGATCGGGATCGTCAGCGCCGGGATATAGCGGAAATTGACCTGCGCGGTGCTGTCCACCCCGTCGGTCCGGTTTTTCTTGATCCTGCTGTGCCTGAGGCCGATTTCGTACTGGTAGTCGAGCCAGGCCTGGTCGTACTGCGCGCCGGCGGTGTCGAGAATCCAGCGGGCAAAGCGCTGGCGAACCGCGGCCAGGTAGCCGGCATCGGGTTCGCCGGTCCGCGCATTGCCGAAGAACACCAGCAGCTCGGGCGTCGATGCGACGAAGCCGTACCAGACGTCGAGAATCGCATCGGTCTGGTCGGCCAGGATGGGGGCGCTTTGCCGCAATGCCCGGATGTCGTCGTCGCCGAACAGCAGCACCTTCTGCAGTGCCGCCAGATCGTCGAGCGAGTACGGCGCCCGGGCCACGGACGGCTGGCCGTAGGTGTAGCCGGGAACCGCGGCCCCGGCCGGTGTCACGCCCAGCGTCAGCGCGGGCAGGATCGGTTTCATCAACCGCATGGTTGCACTCCTTCAGGAAGTCGGGGGGAGACGCCGCCGCGCACCGCGGCTGTATTCACTGTGCCCGATCCGCCGATACGGTGAATGTTTTACAGTCGACAAAACATGTCCTATCGTCCAGACATGCCGAATGACCTTTCCGCCATCGATCGCCTGTCGCCCCTGCTCGACCGCTTCCGCGTGCATGCGCAGCTGTTCCACACCGGGGCGCTCTGCGGCGTCAGCCTGTTCGAGCGGCAGCCGGGCCGGGCTTTCCTGCACGTGCTGCGGCGCGGCGAAATGGAGGTCATCCATCACGGTGACGACGGTCTGCCGCCGCGCCTTGTCGTGAACGAGCCGACGCTGCTGTTCTATCCGCGTGCGGTCACCCATGCCTTCCACAACCCGCCGGCCGAGGGCTCGGACTTCTCCTGCGCGACGCTGCGCTTCGACGGCGACGAGCACAATCCGCTGGTCCGGGCGCTGCCGCCGCTGGTCGTGCTGCCGCTGCGGCAGGTTGCCGGGCTCGAGCAGGCGCTGGCGCTGCTGTTCGCCGAGACCGATACCCGGCGCTGCGGCTCGCGCCTGCTGGCCGACCGGCTGTTCGAGGTCGTGCTGATCCAGTTGCTGCGCTGGCTGATCGATCATCCCGATGCTGCCGGCCTCGCCCCCGGGCTGTTCACCGGGATGGCCGATCCGCGGCTGGCAAGGGCGCTGGTCGCCCTCCACGAATGCCCCGGCGACGACTGGACGCTGGCGCATATGGCCGCGAAGGCCGGAATGTCCCGCGCCGCGTTTGCCGCCGGCTTCAAGCACGCCACCGGCCTGACGCCGGCCTGCTACCTGAGCGACTGGCGCCTGAGCCTCGCCGTCGGCGAGCTGCGCGCCGGCCGGCCGATCAAGGTGATCGCCGACGCACTCGGCTACAGCGGCGCATCGGCGTTCTCGAAGGCGTTCAAGCAGAAGTTCGGCGCCTCCCCGCGCGACTGGCTGCGGGACGCCACGTCACGAGCCTGAGGCGCCTGCCCGACGATCTTGTCAACCGAGCTCGGTGCAGAGGCTGCCGGAAACCGCGACGGCCCGGCATCTGGCTACCCTGGCGCTTGCCGATGCCGGGGCACTGGCCGGCGACATCGCCGCGGCGCTCAGGCCGCAGACGCGGACGATCTACTGAGCGCCCGCCCGGCCGGGCCACGCCGGCGCGGGCCGCGGATACAGGGCGTCCATCAGGTCCATCGGCCCCTCGCGCTCGGCGATCCACACGTCGTGATGTGGCGCGACCTGGAACATGGCGATCCGCTTCCGGTCGACCGGCATCCATGCGTAGTTGACCAGCCGGTATACGCTCTGCGACTGGTTGTAGTTGTCGAGCAGCTGCACGTCGCCACGGCCCTCGCGCAGTTGCCGCCGTTCGCGGATCACGAACAGCAGCTGGTCGGCCAGCGAAATCTGGAAAGCCGACACCGACCATTTCGAGCCGGTGCGCTCGTCCGATTCGAGGAAGTTCACCATGCCCCAGCGGCAGACGCCGTAATAGCGCAGATCGCGGTGGTTGAGCGTGAGTTCGTAATTGCAGCCCAGGCTGTTGACGACGACGAAGCCGGAAGCCATGACCAGCGCGGCGGGCAGAATCAGCAGTAACAGATGGCGCTTTTTCATTGTTCCGTCTTTTCCGCGTCGACAACCTGTACATAGGCGCCGGACACCAGCACCAGCTTGCCCTGCCGTTGCGCCGGCAGCGCAACGTCGGGATTGGCCCGGTCGGCCACCTCGCACACCGTGCCCTGCCGATCGCTCCGGCAGCGGATATCGATCCATTCGTGATAACTGACCAGCGCCAGCGCAATACCGCCGGTAACGATCACGATATTGAGAAGCCACAGCCGCTGCAGCCACCGTGAGGGCGCAGGTTTCGATTGCCGCGCCACCGGCAACAATGCCGCTGGCGGCGGCAAATCGGCGGGTGCGGCCGATTCGGCCGGCTCGATTGACTTGGTCGATTCGGCCAATTCATCCGTTCCCGCACCGGCTTGCGGCGCAGTATCGATTCCGGCCGGAGCATCGGCCGCGGCCGGCAATTGCCGTTCGATGCTCACTGCCACCAGGGCATTCAGCAAATAGCCCTGGCGCGGCAGATTGCGGATTTCGACTTCATACGGCGCCATGTGCAAATGCCGGCGCAAATTGCCGATGGCCACCGGCAGCGAATTGGTGCTGACCTGACGCCCCTGCCAGCCGATCGCCAGCAGATCGTCCTTGCTGCAGACCTCGTCCGGGTGCGTCAGCAGGTGCGCCAGGATCGCCGCCTCGGCACCGGCCAGCCGGACGCGCGACGCCGGTCCGTCGCCCGACTGGCGGCTCAGGTAGCGAAGCTCGGGCTGGAACACGAACGTTCCGAAGATAAAACGGGTCGTGGGCACGCTCATTTCCTTGGTGTGCAAATTCACGGGGGAGGATTCGGCATGGCGGAATCGCCGCTGCGGTGGGTGTCAACATCATAACCCAAGCCATTTCAGCGTCAAACCGCTGATAAGCCATTCTTTTTTATTAGTTTTAATAATTTTTAATATGTTTACCCGGCTGGCATCCATCGCCAGAGTCGGGTCATCGGCACCGACAGACGACTTCCGCAAACACCGCCGATCATGATGCGGACGGCAGGGCACACGGCATGTTGATCCTCCACTGGGCACGGCAGTTTTACATCGACCTCGACACGGGGCTGACGCACAGCGTCGCCAGCGGGCGGCCGCAGCCTTGCGGCATCCGGATGGGGCGGCGCGAATGCACCCTGCTGCGCCACCTTGCGCAGCATGACGGCCGGCCGTTCTCCCGCGAATACCTGCAGGCGCTGGTCTTTGCCGGCCACGGGAATGGTGCGGCCTTGCTGAGTGCGGCGATAGCGCAAATCCGCCGGCGACTGGCCAATGCCGACCCCGAATGCCGCTGTCTGAAAACGCTAGACGGTTTTGGCTACCGATTTGAATCCGCACTTTCGGGCCTGGACATCATCGGCATTCCGGAAAGCGCGACGTTCTGCAATCCGGATGAATCCGCTTCATTCAAAGGAACACACCATGAAACGCACGCTGCTGACCGGCGGCTTGATTGCCAGCCTGCTATTGGCCGGCTGTGAAAGCACCGATACCCGGAATCTGGCCCTGGGGGCCGCGGCGCTGACCGCAGCGGGCGCCGTCGGCTATTACGCCGGCAAGCACCGCGATCATCAGGACGGCCAGGCCACCCAGCCGGTCAATGTCCAGGATCTCGCCGGCGACGACGGCCATGCCGCCGAATCGGCATTGCGCAACCGCGGCTTTGCAATGGTCGACCGCAGGGACCGGCACAACGGCAATGCCGTCGAAATCTGGCGCAACAGCCGCACACACCAGTGCGTGCGGCTCAGGACGGACGACGGGCACGTGCGCGATATCCGCGATACCCGAGACGACCACTGCGGCTGATTTCCGGATACCGGCACAGCGGCCGGGCCACGAACGGACACCGACTTGAAAGGAGTACAGCCATGACGATTACCTTGCCCCAACGCACGCTCGCCGCCCTGCTGGTCTCGGCGCTGGCGCTGAACCCCGCACTGGCCGGCGCAAGCCCGGCGATCGACACCGGCGCGCTGATCGGCACGTCGTCCGACACCGCCGAGCAGATCCTGCAGAACAACGGCTACAAGCAGGTCCACACCGAGAACGGCAGCGACCGCAACTGGGTGAGCTGGTGGAATGACGACAGCAAGGACTGTCTGGTCACGTCGGTGAAGAACGCCCGCTACATCGCGGTCCAGCCGACCGTCGCACACGAGTGCCAGCAGTACGCGGGCAGCACGTCCGGCCACGGCACCGCACTGGCGCTGGCCGCCGGCGCGGCGGCGCTGATCGGCGGCATCGCGCTGTACAACCACAACAAGCACCGCCACGACAACGATCAGTCCGGCCAGAACGACTACCAGCAAGGGTATCAGGACGGGCTGGACAACCGGTCCAGCAGCAACGGCGGCGACGCCTACACCTCGGGCTACAACGCCGGGATCGACGAATACAACAACCGGCACGCCAACCGTCGCCATCGCCACGGCAGGGATCGGGATGCCTATGTCGACGTCTCCGACCTTGTCGGCGTGCGCGCCTCGTATGCCGAGACGGATCTGGTCAATCGCGGCTTCCGCAACATCGACGGCAGCAAGGGCTGGCACAACGCCTACACGAGCTGGTGGAACGAACGGGCCAACGAATGCGTGCAGGTCGTCACCCGCGACGGCCGCTACGACCGGGTCAGCGTCGTCGATGCCGGCAACTGTGCCTGAGGCGGCGCTTCAACCATCACCCGGCCGATCGGCCCAAGGAGAAACCATGGAACTGGAAATGACCTGGCACAGGGTCATCCGTGTCTGGTGGGCGTACTTCTGGCGCGCCCTCGTGCTCACGATGACCGCGTCCGCGCTGTTCGGCATCGTCGCCGGCATCGTGATCGCCACCGTGCTCAGCAAGGCCGGTGCGTCGACCGAGATTCCGCAGCTCGTCCTGGCCTCGATCGCCAGCGTGGTCGGGCTGGCGCTCTCGCTCCTGACGATGAAGTTCGTGCTCGGCTGCAACTTCGGCGAATTCCGGATCGCACTGGTCAGCAATTCGCCCCGCCCGCCCCGCTAACCGCCCCGACCGGCACGGGCACAAGCCCGTTGCCAAGGAGACTCACCATGCTTCGCACCACCCTGATTGCGCTGGCGCTGGCCATGCCGCTGGCCACTGCCGCACACGCCGCCGACGCGACCCAGACCGTGCATTTCGCCCGCGGCAGCTCGTCGGCCCGGTTCCAGCACCGGATCGCCGGCAAGGACATCCGCGACTACGTGCTCGGCGCCCGCGCCGGCCAGACCCTGGCCGTCGACCTCAGGCCGGCCAACGTCTATTTCAACATCCTGCCCGCCGACAGCGATGCCGCCCTGTACAACGGTTCGATCAACGGCAGCCACGCCAGCGTGACACTGCCGCACGACGGCAACTACACGGTGCGCGTCTACCAGATGGGCGGCGCGGCCTCGTCGGGCAAGACCAGCGCCTACACGCTGGCGATCGGCATCACCGGCCCGCAACCTGCGGCAGGCAAAGCGGGCGCCGGCAACACGGTAGACCTGTCGGATCTGGTCGGGGCCCGTGCGGCAGGCGGCGAAGCCGAGCTGCAGCGGCGCGGCTTCCAGCCGGCCGGCGGCAGCAAGCACGGCGGCAAGAGCCATACCCTCTGGCACAACAACGGCCAGTGCGTCGAAGTCACCACCGCCAACGGCCGCTACAGCAAGCTGACCACGGTCGATCCGGCCGAGTGCAACTGATCACGCGGAACCGATGCCATGAACAGATCCTGCCTGCCCGCAATGACGCTGATGCTGTCGGCGCTGGCCGCCTCGTCGGCGATGGCCCGCTCCGGCCCGCAACTGCAACGCGTGGTCTTCGCCCAGGGGACGCAGTCCGAGTATTACGACCATACACTGGCCGGCGGCGACACCCGCGACTACGTGGTCAACGCCAGGCAGGCCCACACGCTGGCCATCAGCCTGCACGCAAGCAGCGGCGTGTACTTCACCGTCCACGCCCAGGGGCGGGCCAGACCCGTGTTCGACAGCATGACGGACGGGCCGCGCCTTGAACTGCGCGTGCCCCAGGACGGGCGCTACACGATCCACACCCATCTGGCCGGCGCCTTGCGCCAGTCCGGCCGGCCGGTGCCCTACCAGCTGCATATCGCGCTGACCGACGCCGATGCCGGCAGCACCCGGCGCGTGCCCGCCGATACCGGGCCGGCCCGCTACGACGCCAGTGGCAGCGTGGGCTGCACGCTCGGCCACAGCGGGTTCGAGCGGCAGTGCGGCTTTCGCGTGGTCCGCAACCTCAGGCAGCGCAAGGCCGACATCTGGATCGCCAACCCAGCGTACAGCGGCGTGATCCGCTACCGGGTGCTGCAACTGACCGGCAACACGCTCCGCGACAGGGACGGTGATCCGGTCAGCGCACGGCGGCAGGACGACAACTGGCTGGTCGACGTCGCCGGGCGCGAGCATTACCTGATTCCCGACGCCGCCCTGCTGGGCGGCTAGCCCGGAGAAGACCATGAAACCGCCCAAGCTTCGCCGTCACACCACCCGAACCGAAATCTGGCTGCCCCGCGCCAGCCGGGCCGGCGCCTTCCGGGTGCTGTTCTTTGCCAACAACCGTTTCACCAGCGACGACCATGCCGACCTGCGCTGGCAACGGCAGGGCCGCGACTGGCGGGTCGAGATCGACGGCGTCGAGCAGCACCTGATCCCGCACACGCTGATCGGCGGCTGAGCCGGCCCCACCTGCAAAGGAAACCATCATGAGCACCCGCATCGTCCTCGGCCTTGCCACCGCCGCCGTACTGGGCGCCGCACTGGGCGCCGCACCGGCCCTGGCCGGCAACGCCTCGGTCGACCTGGCCGACATCAGTTATCAGGGGGTCGATTTTGCCCAGCGCACGCTGCAGCAGCGCGGCTACCGGCTCGTTTCTTCGGACTCGCCCGACGGCATGCAGCGCTGGTGGAACGACGCCACCGAAACCTGTGCCCGGATCGGACTTGAAAACAACCGCAAGATCGGCGGCGTGGGCAATGCCTCGCCACGCGAATGCCGGATGCACGAACTCGCGGCGCAGAACCGGGCCGATGCGCCGCACGGCCACCACGACGGTCGCCGGTACGTCGACGCCGCGACCGAACTGGCCGATCTCGATGGTCAGGGGCTCGAATTCGCCCAGCGCGAAATGCAGCAGCGCGGCTACCGGCTGGTGTACTCGAGCGCGCTCGAGGCCCGCCAGCTGTGGTGGAACGACGAAACCGGCAGCTGCGCCGATGTCCAGCTGAAGGGCCATCGCCAGATCGGCCAGATCGGCAACGCCCGCCACGACGCCTGCGCCTCGCGCCACTAAGTGCACCGGCCGGACCGGGAGAAAACCATGCACCTGAACACCCAGGCCGACCGTCTGGCGGCCGCCACGGTCTACGCCGTGCTGGTCATCTGGATTGGCGAATGGCTTTTCGGCCTCGTGACGGGCCGTGGCTTCGGCAGCGCCGACGACGCGGGTCCGCGGCTCGTTCGCACGCTGCTGGTGTTCCTGCCCTTCGGGCTGTTCTGGCTGCTGGCGCACTGGCGGTCCTGGGCCGACGACGACCCCGCAGCCGGTCTGGCCTGGCGCACCGGTTTCGCCTGCTCGGCACTGCTCTGGGCTTGCTACTACTACGACGGCCTCTTCCACGCCGGGGGCGGCGCCAACATCGGCCTTGGCCTGCTGCTGATGATTTCGCCGCTGCCGATCCTCATCGTCATGTGGCTGGCCCACGCGCTGGCTGCCCGCTGGCGGCGCTGATTTCCGCTTCATTCAACCTGCATCACTCAAGGAGTATCCGCCATGACCAGAACCGCCCTCCTCCTGCTCGCCCTGTTCGCCACCGGCCACGCATCGGCCGGCGAAACCGCCGCATCGTTCGTCCGCAACGGCTACGACGTGGTGCAAGCGGACGCGCAGTACGTCCGGCTTTACAACCATGACACCGGGGCCTGCGCCATCGAAGAACGCGCCAGCGGCACCGTGACACCGACCGGCGCCGCCGATTGCACGCCCTATATCACCGACGCCAAGCGCAAATACTGGCGCACGCTCGACGCCGGCAGGCAGACCGCGAGCGAGGACGCCAACGACGACAGCCGGAAGCGCGAAATGCTCGATTCGATGATCGGACAGAAAAGTTCGCTCGTCGAAGACGCGCTGGCACAAAGCGGCTTCGAGAACATCGGCGGCCACCGCTGGTACAACGCCAGTGCGCACAAATACGTGACGATGCGGGTACGCAACGGCCGCGTCGTCTCGCTGTACTGAGCCCCCGGCACCGCCGCGACTCAATGGAAGTCGCGGCTATTCACCCGCAACTCGCCCAGCAGCCCGCTCTTGTCGGCCAGCCTTTTCGCCAGCAGGTGCACAACCTCGCCTTCGCGCTGCACCACGCCGTACACCGCCAGCAGCTGCGCACCGAGCAGCTCGCGTCGCTGCCGTTCGGCCAGATCGGACCAGACGATCACGTTGACGTTGCCGGTCTCGTCCTCGAGCGTGACGAAGACCACGCCGCTCGCCGTGCCCGGCCGCTGCCGGCCGACGACAAGGCCGCAGGCGCGTGCCGGCATGCCGGCAGGCAGCCCGGCAAGTTCGGCGGCGGTCAGCAGCCGCTCCTTCCGCAGTGGCGCGCGCAGCAGGCTCAGCGGGTGCGCGCGCAGGCTCAGGCCGGTTGCCCGGTAGTCGGCGACGATGTTCTTGCCCAGCGACAACGGTGGCAGCGCCGGTACGTCGTCGGGCTCGGCCAGCGCCAGATCCTGCTGCTGCCCGGCGCCGCTGACCTGCCACCACGCTTCGCGGCGGTGGCCGGCGAGCGCGGCCAGCGCGTCGGATTCGGTCAGCGCCGCCAGCGTGCGCGGGTCGGCGCCGCTCAGCCGCAACAGCTGGTCGACCGAACCGTAGCCGCCGGCCGGCCGGGCCGCGACGATGCGCCGGCCGGCGTCTTCGCCCAGCCCCTTGACCTGCCGCAAGCCGAGGCGCACCGCCGCTTGCGGCCCGTGCCCCGGTTCCAGCGTGCAGTCCCAGTCGCTGTGGCCGATCTCGACCGGCCGGACCTCGACGCCATGCCGGCGCGCGTCCTGGATCAGCTGCGACGCCGAGTAGAAACCCATCGGCAGCGCGTTGAGCAGCCCGCAGCAGAACGCCGCCGGCTCGTAACGCTTGAGCCACGCCGATGCGTAGACGAGGATCGCGAAGCTCGCCGCGTGCGACTCGGGGAAGCCGTATTCGGCGAAGCCCTCGATCTGCCGGAAGATGCGCTCGGCAAAATCGAGTTCGTAGCCGTTGCCGAGCATGCCGGCGATCAGGCGCTCGCGATGCTGCTCGAGCTTGCCGGTGCGTCGCCACGCCGCCATCGACCGGCGCAGCTGGTCGGCCTCGCCCGGCGAGTAGCCGGCTGCGACGACGGCGATCTGCATCACCTGCTCCTGGAAGATCGGCACGCCCAGCGTGCGTTCGAGCACGCCCCGGATCGCGTCGCTCGGGTATGTCGCCTTTTCCAGTTTCTGCTTGCGCCGCAGATACGGGTGGACCATGCCGCCCTGGATCGGTCCCGGCCGGACGATCGCGACCTCGATCACCAGATCGTAGAATGTCTCCGGCCTGAGCCGCGGCAGCATGCTCATCTGCGCCCGGCTTTCGACCTGGAACACGCCGATGCTGTCGGCGCGGCTGAGCATTGCGTAGACCTCGGGGTCTTCGCGCGGAATCTGCTGCAGGCTCATCGGCGTCCGCCGCAGCGCCGACACCAGCTGCAGCGTGCGCCGCAGCGCCGAGAGCATCCCGAGCGCCAGCACGTCGACCTTGAGCAGCCCGACCGCGTCGAGGTCGTCCTTGTCCCACTCGATCACGGTGCGGTCGGCCATCGCCGCATTCTCGATCGGCACCAGCCGCGAGAGCGGCCCGCGCGCGATGACGAAGCCGCCGACGTGCTGCGACAGGTGCCGCGGAAAACCGCGCAGCGTCGCGGTGAGCTGCAGCAACTGCTGCACCGGCAGGCTGTCCGGATCGAGGCCGACCTCGATCATCCGCTGCGCCAGCGCGCGCCGGTCGTCCCACCACGCGAGCGAGCGCGTCAGCCGGTCGAGCTGGTCCTCCGACAGGCCGAGCGCGCGGCCGACGTCCCGCAGCGACGACTTGGTCCGGTAGGTGATCACCGTCGCCGCCAGCGCCGCGCGGTCGCGGCCGTACTTGCCGTACAGGTACTGGATCACCTCCTCGCGCCGGTCGTGCTCGAAATCGACGTCGATGTCGGGCGGCTCGGCGCGTTCCTCGGACACAAAGCGCTCGAACAGCAGATTGCCGCTTTCGGGATCGACCTCGGTGATGCCGAGCGCGTAGCACACCGCCGAATTGGCCGCCGATCCGCGCCCCTGGCACAGGATGCCGCGGCTGCGCGCAAAGGCGACGATGTCCTCGACGGTGAGGAAGTAGGCCTCGTACTGCATCCGGGCGACCAGCGCGAGCTCGGTGTCGATCTGTGCCACGACCTTGGCTGGCGCGCCGGCCGGGTAACGCCGCGCCAGCCCGGCCTCGGTCAGCGCGCGCAGATGCGCAGCCGGCGTGCGCCCGGCCGGCACCAGCTCGTCCGGATACTCGTAACGCAGCTCGTCGAGCGAGAAGCGGCAGCGCGCGGCAATCGCCACGGTCTCCATCAGCCAGTCGGCCGGATACAGCCGCGCCAGCCGCGCCCGGGCGCGCAGGTGCCGCTCGGCGTTCGGCTGCAGCGCCATCCCGCATCGCGCCACCGGCTTGCCGAGCCGGATCGCCGTCAGCACGTCCTGCAGCGGCTTGCGCGCCCGCGCGTGCATGTGGACGTCGCCGGCAGCGGCGCAGCGCAGCCCGGTTGCCGCGGACAGCCAGCGCAATTGTGCCAGCCTGCCCACATCGTCCGGGCCGGCGAACAGCTCGGCGGCGATCCAGCAGCGGTCGGCAAAGTGCCCGGCCAGCCACCGGCCGTCGGCCGGGTCGGGATCGGCCGGCGGCAGCCACAGCGCCAGCAGCCGGCCGGCGAAATCGGCGACGTCCATCCGGCCCAGCCGGTATTCGCCCTTGGCGGCATTGCGCCGGCCACGGGTGATCAGCTCGGCCAGATCGCCGTAGCCGGGCTTGTCCGGTGCCAGCAGCAGCAGCTTCAGGCCGTCGTCGAGCAGAAACTCGGCGCCGACGACCAGCTTCAGCCCGACCTCCCTGGCCGCGCGGTGGGCGCGGACGATGCCGGCGAGCGAGCACTCGTCGGTGATCGCCAGCGCCGCGTAGCCGAGGTCGCGCGCGCGCTCGACCAGCTCCTCGGCATGCGAGGCGCCGCGCTGGAACGAGAAGTTCGACAGGCAGTGCAGCTCGGCGTAGTCGGGCAAGGCCGCGCCCTCCGGGATCATGCCGCCCATGTCAGAACACCCCGTGCAACCACCAGCCGAGGCTGTGCCGGTCCTGGAAAATCCAGTACCGCCGCCCCGACGGGCCGACGGCCTGCCAGTAATCGCGCACCATGCTGCCGTCGTCCCACCAGCCCGACTCGATCCGTTCGGCGCGGCCGATGGCGCGCAGCGGCTCGTCGTGCCAGGGCCGGTTGTCGCGCACGGCCAGCGCCAGCGGTTCGGGCAGCAGCCAGCCGGGGCGTTCGCCCAAGACCAGATCGGGCTGAAGCGTACCGGTGTCGCCGTCGCCGGCGATCCGCCACGCCCGCTCGGGCCGGTGGTCGGGCACGGCCGCGATCCGGCAGACCGCATCGTCGCCGAGCCGCGCGCGCAGCCGCGCCAGCAGCAGCGGCAGATCGCCGTGCCGCTGGCGCTGGTCGAGCAGCGATAGCGGCTGGCCGTCGAGTTCGTGCAGCCGTTCGGCGCGCAACTCGACCGCGAAGACCGGTGCATCGAGCACGATCCGCCCGGCGCGTTCGCGCAGCACCGCGAGCATGTCGTCGCAGCGGCGCAGCGGCCGGCCGAAGCCGACGTCGAGCAAGCTTGCAGGCAGCGCGTCGTAGACAAAGCGGAAGGCCACCGACTGCACGCCGAGGCCGCGTCCGCCCAGATAACCGGCCAGCTCGGCCAGCAGCCGCTCGGCCAGCCTCACGAACACGTCGACCTGCTCGAACGGGTAATCGAGGTCGATGCAACGGACGAAACGGTCGGGCGGCACAAAGGGAGTACGCGGGTCGGCAACGACGCCGAGCGCCCGGTCGAGCCACAGCCCGACCTCGGGCCCGAAGCGGCGGCCGACACCGGCGCGCGGCAGCGCCAGCAGTTCGGCCAGCGTGCTTACGCCGAGCTGCGCCAGCCCCTCGTGCCGGCGAGCATCCAGCCGCAGCACCGTCAGCGGCAGGGGCGCGATGCCGCTGCGCACACCGGCCAGTTCGGTGATCGCCCCGGCCATTCCCTGCTCCGCGCGCCAGCCCGCCGCCAGCGGCGTCGGTGCACACCCGGTCTGCGCCGCATAGCCCAGCGCGGCCAGCCCGGCCTCGACCCGCCCGCGCAACGCATCCAGCCCGCCGAAATAGCGCAGGCAGCCACCGATCTCGAGCAGCAGCATCGCCGGTTCGACGATCACCACGGTCGGCGTGAACTGCTGCGCCCAGCACGCCAGCGCGGTGAGCGCCTCGGCTTCGGCCTGCGGCTTGCGCCGGTGCACGTCGAGTTCGTTGACGAACGCCAGCGCGGCCGAGAGCCCGATCCCGGCGCGGATGCCCAGCGACTGCGCCAGTGCATCAACCGCCACCACCCGCTCGAGCCGGCCGGCCGACTCGACCACCAGCCTGGGCCTAGGCGGCGTCGCCGTGGCCGGGCAGACGTCCAGCGGCAGATTCGGCAAATAGAGCGCCAGCCAGAGCATGCGCCTCACTCCTCAACAAGATGGGTTTGGCCAGCGGCAGGCCGCGATACTTGAGCACCCGCACGGCCACGCCGCCGGGCAGCGGTTCGACGCCGAGGCGCAGCGGCAGCGGCGAGGTCTGCCCCGCCCGGGTCCGCAGCAGGAAGCCGCAGCCGCCACCCTCGCGGCTTGCCAGCAGCAGGCGCCGTGCCGCGCGGTCGTCGACGCCGTCGATCCAGCCGAGCACCGCGCCGCAACCGGGCTCGCGCAGTGCCTGCTCCATGGCCCACAGCGCGCCGGCCGTGTCGCCCGGCCGCAGCCAGATCAGCCGTTCGAGCGCGATCCCGGCAGCGGCCCACGCCGGCGCGTACGGCAACAGCGGCGGCCGGATCAGGCAGACCGTCTGGCCGGCACACCGGCGCAGCACCGGCCACAGCAGCGCCAGCTCGCCCATGCCCGGCCGGGGCACGACGATCTCGCTGACACCGGCCAGCGGCCAGCCGCCGCCCGGCAGCACGGCATCGAGCGCCGCATGGCCGCTCGGCACGCACGCGACCGCCGCGGCACGACCGTCGCCACGCCAGATCGCCGGATGCCTGAGCACCTCGCCCAGGCCGGAATGCTGCGTTTTCATGCCTTGATGATATAGAACGACTGTTCTATTCAACAAGTCAGACCGGCGAACGGCAGAAACGAAAAAGGCCGGCAATGCCGGCCTGTATCGATCGAATCAATCCAAACCTATCTCAGCAGGCGAGCGAGCCAAAGCAGTTTGGCCCCGCCCGGAGCACAGAAACCGGAATGCACACAGCGGTACATGAGGACGCCCGACAGGAAGCACCCTTGGGGTGTGAGGCGCACCGGACGGCGCCAAGATGTGAAGGCGCAGCCGACGATCGAGATCGGTTTTCAGCCGCCGAGCACCACCGCGATCACCCGCCGCGACTCGGCGGTGAGGATGTTGAAGGTCCGGCACATCGCGCCGGTATCCATCGCATCGAAACCGACGTGCGCGGCGGCGAGTGCGGCGGTCAGCCGCGGATGCGGGAAGCGCAAGGCATTGCCGGTGCCGAGCAGCACCAGCTCGGGCTTGAGTTCGAGCAGCACGGCAAAATCATCGGGCGTCAGCGTCTCGAAACGGGTCGGCCGCCATTCGCGGATTTCCTCGGGCGTGACGATCAGGCTGCCCTCGTAACGGACGTCGTTGACCTTGACGAAACCGTCGCCGTAGCTGGCAAACTGGTTCAGGTGCTCGGTCACGGTGTGGTGCAGTTTCATGGTCGGGGTCCGGATGCGTACAGCCGCCATTTTAGCCGAACTGTGTTCCGCATCGTCGCACCATGCTGTATGCGCCGCGGGCGGTTTCTTTCGATAGAATGATCAGTCCCCCACCCCTATCGGCCTGCGCGTCATGGAAGCCATCCTCAAGTCCAACAAACTGCTCAACGTCTGCTACGAAATCCGCGGCCCGATTCCGGAGCGAGCGCGGCAGATGGAGGAGGAAGGCCACCGCATCATCAAGCTGAACATCGGCAACCTGGCGCCGTTCGGTTTCGATGCGCCGGAAGAAGTGGTGCAGGACGTGATCCGCAACCTGCCAAACGCATCGGGTTATGTCGACTCGAAGGGCCTGTTCCAGGCGCGCAAGGCGATCATGCATTACACGCAGGAGAAGAACATCGCCGACGTCACCGTCGACGACATCTATATCGGCAACGGCGCATCCGAGCTGATCGTAATGGCGATGCAGGGCCTGCTCAACAACGGCGACGAAGTGCTGGTGCCGATGCCGGACTACCCGCTGTGGACCGCCGCGGTCAGCCTGGCCGGCGGCCGCCCGCGCCATTACCTGTGCGACGAGGCCAACGGCTGGCTGCCGGCACTGGACGACATCCGTGCCAAGATCAGCGACAAGACCAAGGCCATCGTCATCATCAACCCGAATAACCCGACCGGCGCGCTGTACCCGGACGAGGTATTGCGCGAGCTGGTGCAGATCGCCCGCGAACACGGGCTGATCGTCTACGCCGACGAAATCTACGACAAGGTGCTGTACGACGACGCCAAGCATACGTCGATCGCCTCGCTCGCCGACGACGTGCTCTTCGTCACCTTCAACGGCCTGTCGAAGAACTACCGTGCCTGCGGCTACCGCGCCGGCTGGATGATCGTGTCGGGCAACAAGAAGATTGCCCGCGACTACATCGAGGGGCTGAACATCCTCTCGACGATGCGGCTGTGCGCCAACGTCCCGGCGCAGTACGCGATCCAGACCGCGCTCGGCGGCTACCAGAGCATCGACGACCTGGTGCGCCCCGGCGGCCGGCTCGCCAAGCAGCGCGATCTGGCGCACGAAATGCTCAACGCCATGCCCGGCGTGTCGTGCATCAAGCCCAAGGCCGCGCTCTACATGTTCCCCAAGCTCGACCTGAACGTGTACCCGATCGCCGACGACCAGCAGTTCGTGCTCGACTTCCTGCAGCAGGAAAAAGTGCTGCTGGTCCAGGGCACCGGCTTCAACTGGCACCAGCCCGACCACTTCCGCGTGGTTTTCCTGCCCAATATCGACGACCTGACCGACGCGCTGAACCGGCTCGATCGCTTCCTCGCGTCTTACCGAAAACGCCACGGTACCGCATAATGCAGGTCTTGCCGCTCACCGACGACCATGGCGCGCTGATCGCACCCGAATGGCTGTCCGCCGCCGAACCGGTGCACCGCCAGTTGCGCCCGATGCTGCCTCGGGATTACGCCGGCCGGATCGCGGCAGTTTGCGCTGCCGGTGCCCGTCTGGTCATCGTGGTCGACGGTGAACGCGTACTCGGGCTCGCGCTGTGGCGCCTGATCGAGAATACCTATGAAGGCCGGCGTCTTTACGTGGACGATCTGGTCACCGACGCGGCCGCACGCTCACAAGGCGTCGGCCGCGTACTCCTCGCCTGGCTCACCGAACGGGCGCACGCGCTGGACTGCGACGTACTCGCGCTCGACTCGGGCGTGCAGCGCGCCGGCGCACACCGCTTTTATTTCCGGGAAGGGATGAGCATCGCTTCCTACAGCTTCAAGAAAAATTTGAAAATGGCCTGACAGGCCCGAGGGTTGACCGTGATGAAACCGATCTATGTAGGCTTGTGCGGCGTCGGCACCGTCGGCGGCGGCACTGCCACCGTCCTGAAACGCAACGCCGAGGAAATCGCCCGCCGCGCCGGCCGGCCGATCAGCGTGAAGATGGCCGCCAACCGCGACCTCGCGCGCGCGCGCGAAGTCTGTGGCAGCGAGGTCGAGGTCGTCGACGATGCGCTGGCCGTCGCCCGCCATCCGGACATCGACATCGTCGTCGAGCTGATCGGCGGCACCACCATCGCGAAGGAACTGGTGCTGACCGCGATCGAGCACGGCAAGCACGTCGTCACCGCCAACAAGAAGCTGATCGCCGAATACGGCAACGAAATCTTCGCCCGTGCGCAGGAAAAGGGCGTGATCGTCGCATTCGAGGCCGCGGTCGCCGGCGGTATTCCGGTGATCAAGGCGCTGCGCGAGGGCCTGACCGCCAACCGCATCGAATGGGTCGCCGGCATCATCAACGGCACCAGCAACTTCATCCTCACCGAAATGCGCGACAAGGGCGCCGCCTTTGCCGACGTACTCGCCGAAGCGCAGCGCCTCGGCTACGCCGAAGCCGACCCGACCTTCGACATCGAAGGCCACGACGCCGCGCACAAGCTCACCATCATGAGCGCGATCGCCTTCGGCATTCCGGTCCAGTTCGACAAGGCCTACCTCGAAGGCATCAGCAAGCTGCAGGCCGCCGACATCAAGTACGCGCAGGAGCTCGGCTACCGGATCAAGCTGCTTGGCGTCACCCGCCGCCGCGAGAACGGCATCGAACTGCGCGTCGCGCCGACGCTGATCCCGCACAAACGGCTGATCGCCAACGTCGACGGCGTGATGAACGCCGTGCTGGTCAAGGGCGACGCCGTCGGCGCCACCATGTACTACGGCCCGGGCGCCGGCGCCGAGCCGACCGCCTCGTCGGTGATCGCCGACCTGGTCGACATCACCCGGCTGCACACCGCCGACCCGGAACACCGCGTGCCGCACCTGGCGTTCCAGCCGTCGCAGCTGGCCGACCTGCCGATCCTACCGATCGGCGAGGTCGAGAGCTGCTACTACCTGCGCCTGAACGCGCTCGACCAGACCGGCGTGCTCGCCGACGTCACCCGCATCCTCGCCGACCACGCCATCTCGGTCGACGCGATGCTGCAGCGCCCGAGCGACACGGCCAGCGACGACGGCCACGACGACGTGGTGATCATCACGCATCTGGCGATCGAGAAAAACGTCGACGCCGCCCTGGCCAGGATCGAGGCGCTGCCCACCATCAACGGCAAGATCGTCAAGCTGCGACTCGAGCACCTGAACGGCTGACCGAGAGGCTCCGCGTGATTCTGGAAGTCGCCCACCTTGATGTGATTCCCGGACAGGAGGCCGACTTCGAGTCGGCCTTCGGCGTCGCGCAAGCCCTGATCAGCACCATCGACGGCTATCTGGAGCACGAGCTGCAACGTTGCCTCGAACGGCCCAATCGCTATGTCCTGCTTGTGCGCTGGAGCTCACTGGAAGCGCACACGCAGGGCTTCCGCGGCTCGCCCCAGTACCAGCAGTGGAAAGCCCTCCTGCATCATTTCTATGACCCCTTCCCGACCGTCGAGCACTATCGCGCGGTCGAATCGAGCCGATCATGAAATACATCTCGACCCGCGGCGGCATGGCCCCGCAATCGTTCTCAAGCATCCTGCTCGGCGG
Source organism: Jeongeupia sp. USM3 (assembly GCF_001808185.1). Lineage (NCBI taxonomy): Bacteria > Pseudomonadati > Pseudomonadota > Betaproteobacteria > Neisseriales > Chitinibacteraceae > Jeongeupia > Jeongeupia sp. USM3. Next base: position 1,538,963 of record NZ_CP017668.1, read on the forward strand.
CCTCGCGCCCGACGGCGGCCTCGCCATCGCCGAGGCCTACCCGCGCTTCGGCCTCGACGCGCTCGAGCGCCTGTCGACGCTGTCGTACGCCGACCTCGCCTTCCAGATCATCGAACACTTCGTCGACGACATCCCGGCAGCCGACCTGAAGGCGCTGATCGCCAGAACCTATACCGCCGAGGTCTACTGCAACGGCCGCGATCCGGCCCGCGCAGCCGAGATCACCCCGGTGACGAAGCTCGACGAAAACCTCTACCTGCAGGAACTGTCGAACGGCCCGACGCTGGCGTTCAAGGACATGGCCATGCAGCTCCTGGGCAACCTGTTCGAATACGTGCTGGCCGCAAAGGGCGAGACGATCAACATCGTCGGCGCCACCTCGGGCGACACCGGTTCGGCCGCCGAGTACGCGATGCGCGGCAAGCACGGCGTCAATGTCGTCATGCTGTCGCCGGCCGGCAAGATGAGCCCGTTCCAGCGCGCGCAGATGTTCAGCCTGCAGGACGCGAACATCCACAATGTCGCGGTCAAGGGCTTCTTCGACGCCTGCCAGGACATGGTCAAGGCGGTGAACAACGACGCGGCGTTCAAGGCCGGACACAAGGTCGGCGCCGTGAACTCGATCAACTGGGGCCGCGTCATCGCCCAGGTCGTCTATTACTTCAAGGGCTACTTCGCCGTCGCCAAGAAAGTCGGCGATCCGGTCGACTTCTGCGTGCCGTCGGGCAACTTCGGCAATGTCTGCGCCGGCCATATCGCGCGCCAGCTCGGCCTGCCGATCCGCCACCTGGTCGTCGCGACCAACGAGAACGACGTCCTCGACGAGTTCTTCAAGACCGGCCGCTACCAGCCGCGCGGTCTCGACCGCACCTACGAGACGTCGAGCCCGTCGATGGACATCACCAAGGCGTCGAACCTCGAGCGCTTCGTGTTCGACCTGATCGGCCGCGATGGCGACGAGCTCGCCGCGCTGTGGCAACAGGTCGAGAAGGCCGACGGCTTTGCGCTGTCCGAAGGTGACTTCAGGCGCATGCACGACGCCTACGGCTTCCGCTCGGAAAAGAGCAGCCACGCCGACCGGCTCGCCAGCATCCGCGAAGTCGCCGAACGTTACGGCGTGCAGATCGATCCGCACACCGCCGACGGCTACAAGGCGGCCAAGGCCCACCGCGATGCGAACGTGCCGATGGTGATCCTCGAAACCGCGCTGCCGGCCAAGTTCGAGGCAACGATGATCGAGGCGCTCGGCACGCAACCGCAACGCCCCGCCCACCTCGCCGGACTGGAAAACCTGCCGCAGCGTTTCGATACCCTCGAAGCCGATGTCGACGCGCTGAAGCGCTACGTCGCAGAACGGGTCTGAATCGCTCTCCGATGAAAATCCGATGAAAAAAGCCGGTCTCCGACCGGCTTTTTTCTTGCCTCCTAGTTCGCCGCGACCGCCGACGCCTTCAACACCTGCTTGCCCGGAACCCCGAGCAGCGCATCGACGGTGACCAGCGTGTACCCCTGCGCTTTCAGCTTGGGAATCATCGCATCGACCGCGGCAATCGTCCGGTCGCGCGCACCGCCACCGTCGTGCATCAGCACGATCGCCTCGGGGTGAAGATAGTCGGTGACCATCTTCTCGATCTCGACCGGGTCACCTTTCTTCCACGCCACCCACCAGTCACGGGTGTCGATCGACCAGCTGATCACCTTCATGTCACGCTCCTGCAGCCAGCGCACTTCGGCATCGCTGATGTCGCCGTACGGCGGGCGGAACAGGGTCGGTGCGAAGCCGAGCGTCTGCTGCATGATCTGCTGGGTCTTCTCGACCTGGTCGCGCCAGAACACCGCCGGGATCAGCTTGCTCGAATACGGGTGGTTGTACGAGTGGTTGGCGATCGTATGCCCCTGCGCGGCGACTTCCCGCGCCAGCGCCGGATGCTGCTCGACCTGCGCACCGAGCCAGAAGAACGTCGCGTGGACGCCGTGCTTCTTCAGCACCTTCAGCAGCTCGGGCGTATTCGCGCTCGGGCCGTCATCGAAGGTCAGCGCGATCTGCTTGCGGGTACCGGGGCCTTCGATCCAGTAGGTGCCCGGAAACGCCGCGGCCTGGCGCTCCATCACCGCGAGCGGGATCTGCTCCCAGCCCTCCAGATAAGGCGTGCGGATTTTCTGCGTCTTGCCCGCAGCACCTGCCATCCCGGTACACAGCATCATCAGCGTCACCACCCATGCTCTGAAGTTCATCTGCCCCTCCTTGATCGTCCAGCCATTCTAAAGACGCTCGGGGCAAAACCGGTTTGCCGTGCTTGTCCACCGGCGGCGTGCAAAGAAAAAGCCTGCCGCAAGGGCAGGCTTTGTCGTCGGCCGGGCCGGATCAGGTCCGCTTGTACGCGAGACCTTCGGCGTCGAACAGCATCACGTTCTTCTCCGGGAAGGTGATACGCACGCTGTCACCGTACTTGAGGCCGGTCATGTGGCCCGGCAGCTTGACGCAGATGATCTCGTTGATACCCGGGATCTCGATATAGGCCAGCACGATGTCGCCGAGGTGCTCGATCAGGTCGACGCGCGCCGGGATCGCATTGGCGTCCTGCGCATCGGCCAGCTGGATGTGTTCCGGACGAATGCCCAGCGTCACCTTGTCGCCGACCTTGCCGCGGCTGGCATCGACCGCGCTGCGCACGGTGATGCCCTTCGGCAGGCGCATCACCGCCGCACCCTGCTCGACGCCGACCAGCTGGGCCTCGAGCAGGTTCATCTTCGGCGAACCGAGGAAGCCGGCGACGAACAGGTTCGACGGGTTCTCGTACATCTCGAGCGGGCTGCCGACCTGCTGGATGATGCCGGCGTTGAACACCACGATACGGTCGGCCAGCGTCATCGCCTCGACCTGGTCGTGGGTCACGTAGATCATCGTGGTCTTCAGGTCCTGGTGCAGCTTGGACAGCTCGACGCGCATGTTCAGGCGCAACGATGCATCGAGGTTCGACAGCGGTTCGTCGAACAGGAAGACCTTGGGTTCGCGAACGATGGCACGACCGATCGCCACACGCTGGCGCTGGCCACCCGACAGGGCTTTCGGCTTGCGTTCGAGCAGATGGGTGATCTGCAGGATGTCGGCCGCCTTGTTCACGCGCTCGTCGATTTCCGCCTTCGGCGTACCGGCGAGCTTGAGTGCGAAGCCCATGTTCTGGGCGACCGTCATGTGCGGATACAGCGCATACGACTGGAACACCATCGCGATGCCGCGCTTGGACGAATGGATGTCGTTTGCCAGCGTATCGCCGATGTACAGCTCGCCGTCGGTAATGTCTTCCAGGCCTGCGATCATCCGCAGCATGGTCGACTTGCCGCAGCCCGACGGGCCGACGAAAACGACGAATTCGCCGTCCTGGATGTCCAGATCCACACCCTTGATGACGGTAACGTCCTTGGTGTAGTTCTTCTTGATGTTCTTGAGCGTAACCGAAGCCATTTTCGATTTCCTTGCAAATTCAGTTCTTGAGCATTAACCGATCACGACACGCTTACTTCACGGCGCCATCAAGGCCGGAGATGAAGTAACGCTGCGTGAAGGCGAAGAAGATCAGCACCGGCAACACGGTCAGCACGATCGCGGCCATGACGAGGCTGGTCGACACCGCGAACGGGCCGGTCAGGTCGTTGAAGACGCCAACGGCCAGCGGCAGCTTGTCGCGGGTGGTCATCACGATCGACGGCCACAGGTAGTCGTTCCAAGCGTTGACGAGGGTGAAGATCGACAGCGCGGCAATCGACGGCGCCGACACCGGCACCATCACGCGCCAGAGGATCTGCAGTTCGGTCGCACCGTCGACACGGGCCGCGTCGATCAGGTCCTGCGGAATCTGCTCGAATGCCTGCTTCATCAGGAAAATGCCGAACGCGCCGGCGAAGTTCGGGATGATCGCGCCGGTGTACGAATCGAGCAGGCCCAGATGCTTCAGCGTGATGAAGTTCGGGATGATGTTGACTTCGGACGGCAGCATCAGCGTCGCGATGATCGCAACGAAGATCAGGTTGCGGCCCGGGAACTTCAGCCGTGCCAGCGGGTAGCCGGCCAGCACCGAAATCACCACCACGGCAACAATGGTCCAAAACGACATGAGCGTCGAGTTCTTCAGATACGCCAGGAACGGCATTTCGGTGAAGACGCGCTCGAACCACATCAACCCCGGCTCGGTCGGCCAGAACGAACGCGGGAACAGCCAGATGTTCGACGGGTCGGTCGACAGGCCGACGGCCAGCGCCCAGACGAACGGGAAGCAGGTGAAGATGGCGAAGGCGATCAGGCCGGCATACTGCCCAGCCAGCGCCAGCGCACGTCGGGTCGTACGACTAGCTGCCATGTTACGGGACCTTTTCTGTGTATTGCGACCGTCCTTCGCAGGCGAGGACAGCACCTTCTCGGCGGAGTGACTAGCGGACATGTGCGGCTCCTTACTTCTTTTCGCCGAAGAATCGGAACTGGATCGCCGACAGGATCAGGCAGAAGAACGTCACCACGAGGCCGGCAGCTGCGCCGCGCCCGAAGTTGTAGTTGCGGAACGCCTGGTCGTACACGTAGTAGAGCGCGGTATAGGTATCGGCCTGACCGCGGGTCAGCACGATGATTTCCTGGAAGGCACGGATCGCGGCAATCGTCGACAGCAGCGTACAGAGCAGGATCGTCGGCTTGACCATCGGGACGGTGATCTTCCAGAAGCGGTCCCATGCATTGGCACCGTCGAGGATCGCAGCCTCTTCAACCTCGGCCGGAATCGCCTGCAGGCCTGCAAGGTAGAGCACCATGTAGTAGCCGATCCCCTTCCAGAAGGTGAACAGCATCACCATGTAGAGGGCGATGTCCGGATTGCCGAGCCAGTCGATCTGGCCCTCGTGTCCTTGCGGCACCAGGTGCAGCGCCTGCATCAGCCAGGTCAGCATGCCGTCGTACTTGTAGACGTTGGCCCAGACGACGCCGGCGATCGAGATCGCGGTAATGACCGGAATGTAATATGCCGCACGGAAGAACGTCATCCCGGGCAGCTTGTTGTTGACCAGCTTGGCCACGACGAGCGCGGCAATCTGGATGACCGGAACAACCAGCAGGTAGAGCAGCGAGTTCTTCAGCGCATTGTGGAAGAGTTCTTCCTGCGCAATGTACTTGAAGTGCTCGAAGTTGTTCCACGTCGCAGTGCCGTCGGCAATGCTGTAGTTATTGAACGCCAGATAAGTGTTATACCCTACTGGCCAGAACGTGAAGATGCCCATCAGAATCAAGGCGGGAGCCAGAAACAGATAAGCAATGGCGGTATAGCTGCTGGAGTTTTTCACGGCGCAACTCGACTGTATGTATTTATTGTACGGCGGGGAAAACGGAGCCACCGTTACCGGCGGCCCCGTCTTCAGAGAAGCAGAAGAAGCGGATGCTTACTTCTTGCCGAGCTTCTCGTTCCAGGCAGCAACCACTTCATCCAGGGCGGCCTTGACCGACTTGCGGCCTTCAACAGCGCTCTGAACTTCGTCTTGCAGCTTCTTGGTCATTGCAGCTTCGTCCGGCAGCACGCCCGGAGCAATGGTCAGAGTGCGAGCGTTGTCCATCGACTTGGCAGCAACGGCACGAGCCTGGTCAACCGCGTCGGCGCTGTTGGCACCGGCTTGGAAGTACGGGTCGAGGTTAGCCTTCTTGGTCGACGGGAAGGTGGTTTCGGTGGCCTTCGAGAACGCGACTTGCTGGTCGTCCGAGGTCAGGAACTTGCCGAGCTTGGCAGCAGCGGCCGGGTCCTTGGTGCCCTTCGGAACCACGAAGTCCATCATCCAGGCGCCGAATGCCATCTTGCCAGCATCAGCCGGGAACGGTGCAACACCGGTCTTCTCGTAGATGGCCTTGGCATCGGTTTCGGTACGCTTCAGAGCTTGCGGCGCGGTGGTCATCATCGCGATCTTGCCCGAGTTGTACGCAGCGATTTCCTGCTCGAATTCCATCTTGAAGACGTCCTTCGGCATCACGCCAGCCTTGTACAGGTCAGCGAACTTTTGCACGAAGGCAACGTGCTTCGGCGAATTGAACACGGCCTTGCCGTTTTCAACGACCGGCAGACCGGCGTAGTAGAACCAGCCGACCATGTTGCCCATCTTCGGTGCAAAGGCAGCCAGACCGGTCTTGGCCTTGATCTGCTTGGCATCAGCAACGAGCTGGTCGAAGTTCTTCGGAGCCGACTTCACGCCAGCCTTGGCGAAGATGTCCTTGTTGTAGGCAATGATCGAAACCGAGTTGTACCACGGGAACGCGTACACCTTGCCGTTGACGGTCACGTCACGGAGGGCTGCAGCCAGGTAGACGTTCTTGTCGGCGCCGAGGTACTGATCCAGCGGCAGGATGTTGCCTTGCTGGGCGTATTCATGCACCCAGGGCACGTTGAAGTTCACCAGCGCCGGCGGGTTGCCCGCGGCGATCGAAGCGATCAGCTTCGGCTGGATCTGGTCCCAGTTCATGTCAACCCACTTGGCTTGCAGGCCCGGGTTGGCAGCGTTGAACTTGGTAACGGCTTGCTCGAAGTAACCGTTGAACTTCGGCGCGAGGTTCATGGTCCAGAATTCGAGTTCGGTTGCAGCCTGAGCCTGGAGAGCTGCGAAGCCGAACACCACCGCGCCAGCGGTCAACATTTTTTTGAGCTTCATCTTGTCTTCCTCTTGGAGTTATCGACAGAAACGCCAGGACTGAGGTCCTTGCGGTACACCACATTCGACCCAGTGTCACCACTAAATCATGCGGATTGTTTATTTTGCCGGGCTAGTCTAACAGATTTCCAACCCGGCAAAATTTGATTAGCGGCAATAACACAAACACCTTACTTGGCGGCGAGCTTGCCGTTCCAGAACGCGGCGGCATCGTCCAGCGCCTGCTTGGCCGACTTGCGACCGGTAACGGCGGCCTGGACTTCATCGTCGAGCTTCTTGTTCATCGCGGCTTCGTCCGGCAGCCCCGAGACGGTCAGCGTGCGCGAAGCCTTGATGGCCGTCGCGGCAACGGAAGTGGCGCGTTCGATCGGGTCGGCCGACTTGGCACCGGCCTGGAAGTACGCGTCGTCGAGCGCCTTGTTGGTCGACGGGAAGGTCGCCGATGCCTTGGCGAACGCCAGTTGGGCTTCGTCGTTGGTCAGGAACTTGCCGAGCTTGACCGCCGCGTCGACGTTCTTGTAGCCCTTGGGCACCGACCACAGGAACAGGAAGCCACCGAACGGGGTCTTGCCGCCGGCCTGCGGGAAGCCGGCAACGCCGGTTTCGGCGTAGACCTTCGGCGAATCGGTCTTGGTGCGCTTCAGTGCATGGGCACCTTCGGCGAACATCGCGATCTTCTGCGAACCGAATGCGGCGATCTGGTCTTCAAACTGCATCTTGAAGACGTCCTTCGGGAACACGCCGGCCTTGTAGGCGGCAGCGAACTGCTCGACCAGTTTGACGTGTGCCGGGCTGTTGAACGCGGCCTTGCCGTCCTTGAGGACCGGCAGGCCTTCATACAGGAACCAGCCGGTAAAGCCGTCGTTCAGCTTCGGCGAGAAGCCCGCCACGCCGGTCTTTTCCTTGACGAGCTTGGCGGTCTGCATCAGCTCGCTGAAGCTCTTCGGCGCTTCCTTGACACCGGCCTTGGCCAGCAGATCCTTGTTGTAGAACAGCACGCCGGTCACCTGATACCACGGCAGGCCGTAGATCTGGCCGTCGTAGCTTGCGTCCTTGTTGGCGCCTTCGGTGTAAACACCCTTGAAGCCGCTGGCCTGCTTGGTGATCGGCACGATCATCTTCGACTGCGCGTACTGGTCCATCCACGGCTTGGGCAGGTTCACCAGGCCCGGGACGGTGCCGCTGGCGACCGCAGCGACCATGCGTGCCTGGAAGGCATCCCACGGCACGTCGACCCATTTGGCTTCGATTTCGGTCTGCGAGGCATTGAACTTGCCGGTCAGTTCCTTCATGACGCTATCGAACTTCGGCGACAGACTGTTCGACCAGTACTCGACCTGCACCTTGTCGGCGGCCAGAGCATTGAACGAGGTGGCTGCAAACACGGCTGCGGCCAGTGCGACGGTGCGCTTCAACTTCATGACAATCAACTCCTTCCAGGCGGGTAATACCCGACTAGCCATCGGGTCGGGAAAACCTTAGTCACTCACTCGTATGCCGTCAAATGACCGTTGCGTCGCTGCAGCAGCGGCGGAACGACTTGACCGGCGTGCGTAAGACTCGCTCGATTCCGGCACCCCGGGTTCCCCCCGCGAGGCCGTATCTGAACGGTTCGGGCCAGATTACCGCAATTTGAAAGCGCGCAGACATTGCCTAGGCGCTTCGTCAGAACGATGAACGGAAAGGAAAAAGACCGCGGATCGGTCTACCCGGGCGACATACCGGGTGCAGGACGTAGCCGACAACCAAGCAGACAGGCAAGCAACTACATGACAACCGGCGAAAGGTATTATTTTCCGTTGTCGAATCAGCCAATTAACAATGGAGCTCGACGACGAAATCGTAGTAATCGCTTCGAAAGTACGAATGCGTCAGCTCAACTGCCAGGCCGTTTTCCAGGTAGCCGACCCGGGTCAGGTGCAGCATCGCCGCGCCGACGGGTACTTTGGCGAGCGTCGCCAGCGCCTCGGAGGCATTGATCGCACCGATGTTTTGTATCGCACGTACAACACCGAGGTGTCGATCACGCATGAATTCATAAAGAGAATCCCCTACCTCGGCCGGCTCCGGCACCAGATGATAGGGCAAGGATGTTTCCTCGATCGCCATGACCACGTCGCTGGCAGTCCGGACACGCTGCAACCGGCTGACGCGGCTGTTGGGCGCGAGGTTGAGCCTGAGCAGCTCCTCGGGCGTCGCGGTCGCGACCTCGCGCTTGAGCCAGCGAGAGCCCGGGGTGAAGCCGCGCTGCTTGAGCATTTCCGACAGATTGGTCAGCCGGGTCAGCGGCTGCTCGAGCTTGGGGGTGATATAGGTGCCGGCGCCCTGGCGCCGGATGATCATGCCCTGCTCGTACAACAGATCGAGCGCCTTGCGCGCGGTCACGCGCGAGACGCCGAGCACGTCGCAGAAGGTCCGCTCGGACGGCAGCGGCTCGTCGGCCTTCCAGAAGCCCGCGTGGATCGCAGCGGCCAGCTTGTGGCCGAGCTGCAGGTAAAGCGGCGTCGCACTGTCCGGATCGGGCTTGAGGACGAGCAACTTGGCCGATGCTTGCATGGCGACGCCTCCTGCGGGCGGATCAGACGACGGCGCGGCGGATCAGGATCAGCGCACCGGCGCACGAATCGGCCTGCGGCCGCGAAGTGCTGGCGAGGAAATCGACCGGGATGTACGGCCGCAGCGCTTCGGACAGGCCGCCACCGCAGATCGCGATCGGCAGCGAGGCATCGTCCCGGCGCAGCGCCTTGCCGATCACCTCGATCTCGCGGCCGGCGTCGAGCAGGAAGGCCTTGGCGACCGGATCGCGTTCGCCGAATTCGACGACGATCGGCGACAGCGACGCGCACTCGCCCTGCTTCATCGACCCCATCCAGGCGAAGATGGCTTCCTTGGTCTCGCCGACGACGCTCATCAGTTTGCGGCCGAAATCGGTCAGCGGCTGGCGGCCGTCGAACACGCGCTGGACGTGGTTGATCGCCTTGAGGCCGAGGAAAGCGCCCGAGCCTTCGTCCGAAGTCGGGAAACCCCAGCCGCCGACTTCGAGCCGCGAGCCATCGGCAAGCCACGCTTCGCCGATCGAACCGGTGCCGATCGCGATGATCGCGCCGAATGCGCCCTTGTGTGCGCCGAGCAGCGTCGAGAAGCCGTCGGTTTCGACGATGATCTTTGCGAAACCCGGATTCTTCTGTTCGAACTCGTCGGCCCAGGCGCGGTTGTGCACGCCCGAGAGGCCGAGGCCGACCGCGCAGCGCGAGAAGTCCGGCGCGGCGACGCCGATCGCGGCGAAGCCGTCGCGGATCGCCTGCAGGATGTTGGCCCATGCCTTGTCGACGCCCTGCCCCAGCGCCGAAGCACCGGCTTCGGCCCGGACCTTCTCGACACCGTCGAGACCGGCGATACAGATGCGCGTACCGGTGCCGCCACCGTCGACGCCGATCAGATATTCAATTTGACTCATGACCCGTCCTCTTCTTCATCGTTATATTTGCCGCGCTTTAAGACCACTGGATCGGCATTTCAATACCAGTGCCCTGCGCTGTATCCCGCCAGGCGCCATCCGGACCGCGAAAACCGTCGAATCGCTGCGAACCAGATGTTGCCGGTCAAGAACACCAATCTATGTGCGCGCCGCCCGCTATGTCAACGAACGCTGATAGACCTGCATCAACAACAACGCCCGCGGCAGCGGGCGTCGGGTCGGCGATGCGTTCGCCTCAGTGCTTGGCGTGCAGCCCGCACTCCTTGAACTCGGGGTTCTCCCACCACCAGCGGCCGGCGCGCACATCCTCGCCCATCGCGATCGAGCGGGTACAGGGCGCACAGCCGATCGACGGGTAGTGTTTGTCGTGCAGCGCGTTGTACGGCACCTTGTTGTCGCGGATGTACGCCCAGACGTCCTTTTCGGTCCAGTCGAGCAGCGGATTGAATTTTTCCATTCCGTTGGCGTCGTCGAACTCCTGATGCGCCATGTCGGTCCGCGTCGGCGACTGCTCGCGGCGCAGCCCGGTCACCCAGGCCTGCTTGCCCGACAGCGCCCGCGCCAGCGGTTCGAGCTTGCGGATGCGGCAGCATTCCTTGCGCAGTTCGACCGACTGGTAGAAGGCGTTGATGCCGTTGGCGTTGACGTAGCCTTCGACCGATGCGGCGCTCGGGAAGAACGTCACCACCTGCGTCGCCGGATACGCCTCGGCGGTTTTCTGCATCAGCTCATACGTTTCGGCAGGCAGCCGGCCGGTATCGAGGCTGAAGATGCCGATGCCGATCTCGTGCCGGGCGATCAGGTCGGTCAGCACCATGTCCTCGGCGCCGAAGGAATTGGCGAAGACCGCCGGGCTGTAGTCGGCGGCGATGCGCTTGAGCAGCGCCAGCGTCACCGCCAGTTTGTCGTCGAGGCTCATGCGAACTCCGGGTGGGTTGGGTTGCGGACGTGTACCGATCAAAATACCAGCTTGCCGCCGGTCACCACCAGCATCACCGCCAGCAGCGGCCGCAGCACCTGGTCGGGGACCTTGCCGGCAAGCTTGCTGCCGACATAGATCGCCGGCAGCGAGCCGATCAGCAGGTTGAGCAGCAGGTGCCAGTCGATGTTGCCGAGGCCGGCGTGGCCAAGGCCGGCGACCAGGGTCAGCGGCACGGCATGGGCGATTTCGGTACCGACGAGGCGGGTCGTCGGCAGCAGCGGATACAGCAGGAACAGCGCGACGGTGCCGAGCGCACCGGCGCCGATCGACGTCAGCGTGACGATGACTCCCAGCAGCACGCCGACGACCACGGTATAGATATTGCGGCGCTCGTCCGGCATGGCCAGCCAGTCGCCAGCGTGGCGTTGCGCCAGTTTCAGCAGCGGCTGCTTGCAGATGATCGCGACCGCCGTCAGCAGCAGCGCAATGCCGAGGCCGTGCTTGATGACGCGGTTGATGGTGTCGGTATCGCCGTGCCAGTTGTGCAGCAGCAACACCGTGGCCGCGGCGGCCGGCACGCTGCCGGCGGCGAGCCAGCCGGTGATCTTCCAGTCGATGTTGCGGGCACGCTGGTGGACGACGACGCCGCCCGCCTTGGTGATCGCCGCATAGAGCAGGTCGGTGCCGACAGCCGTGGCCGGGCTGATGCCGAAGTACAGCAGGATCGGCGTCATCAGCGAGCCGCCGCCGACGCCGGTCATGCCGACGACGAAGCCGACCGCGAGCCCCGCAATGATGTAAGCCAGTTCCATGCCGCGCCATTCCTCGATTCGAGCGGCGATGATAGCAACGGCTTTTATAGCAACTTAGATTGATATGTTAGGATAATAGAATCCTCGGTTATTTGATATCCGCCATGAAACTGCAACAGCTGCGCTACCTCGTCGAAGTCGCCAAACAGGGCCTGAACGTGTCCGAAGCGGCGGAAAAACTGCACACCTCGCAACCGGGGATTTCCAAGCAGATCCGCCTGCTCGAGGACGAGCTCGGCGTGCAGATCTTCATCCGCAACGGCAAGCGCGTCGTCGACGTCACCGCGCCGGGGCGCGAGATCCTGCGCATTTCCGAGCGGATGCTGATGCAGGCGCAGAACCTCAAGCGCATCGGCGAGGAGTTCGTCAACGTCGAGGGCGGCAGCCTGACGATCGCGACCACGCACACGCAGGCGCGCTACGCGCTGCCGAGAACGATCAAGGCCTTCCTGTCGCGCTATCCGAAGGTGCGTTTGTCCATCAAGCAGGGCAGCCCGACGCAGATCAGCGAAATGGTCGTCGACGGCGAGGCCGACATCGCGATCGCCACCGAAGGCATCGACCATTATCCCGAGCTGGCGATGCTCGACTGCTACGACTGGAACCGCGACATCGTCGTGCCGCAGGACCACCCGCTGACCGGGCTGACCCGGCCGCTGGCGCTCGCCGACGTCGCCGCCTACCCGCTGATCACCTACGACTTCGCGTTTACCGGCCGCAACAAGATCAACAATGCGTTCGAGGCCGCCGGGCTGGCGCCGAACGTCGTGCTGACCGCCATCGACACCGATGTGATCAAGACGTATGTGTCGCTGGGCCTCGGCGTCGGCATCATCGCGGCCATGGCGTTCGAGCCCGACCGCGACCACGGCCTCGTCGCGATCGACGCCGGCCACCTGTTCGAGCCGTCGACGACGCGGATCGGCGTGCGCCGCGACGCCTACCTGCGCGGCTACGCCTTCGACTTCATCTCGCTGTTCGCGCCGCAGCTCTCGCGCGACATCGTCCAGGGCGCGCTGATGTGCGAGATCGACGACGGCGAATGAGCCGATAACACATTGAAAAGACAACCCCGCCTGCGAGCGGGGTTGTTTCGTTTGGGGCCTGCAGATTCAGAGCTTCTGCTGCGCCCAGAAGATGCCGGCGACGGTCTTGGCGTCGGTGATGCTGCCGTCGAGCACGCCGGCGAGCAGCGTCGACAGCGGCATCGCGACGGTCTCGACGAACTCGCCGTCGTCGAGCTTCGCCTCCCCGGCGGTCAGCTCGCGGGCGAGGAAGAGGTGGATTTCCTCGGTCGCATAACTGATGACCGGATGGGTCACACCGAGGTAATCCCACTGCGCGGCCGTATAGCCGGTTTCCTCTTCGAGCTCGCGCCGCGCACACGCGAGCAGTTCTTCGCCGGGGTCGAGCTTGCCGGCCGGGAACTCGACGAATACCCGGTTCAGCGGATAGCGGAACTGCCGTTCCATCAGCAGGCGGCCGTCCGGCAACACCGGAATGATCATCACCGCGCCCGGGTGCACGACGTACTCGCGCACCGCCTCGGTGCCGTCGGGCAGGCGCACGCGATCGCGGTTGATATGCAACAGTGCGCCGTCGTAAACACGTTCGCCGTCGATGCGGGTTTCGGTCAGATGGAGGTCGTCGTGCATGCGCGGGCGTCCATTAGAAAGGGCGGAAAACCGCAGTGTAGCGCCGATCCGCGTCGTGCCGGTGACAGCCCCGCGGGCGGACAAGCCCCCGGAACCAACTCAAGCCCAAATAATCACACCGCACAAGCCGCGCGCGGGCGTTTATCCTCGCCGGCATATCAGTTGGAAGGTTTGAAGCCGGCCGCCAGTGCCGGCGCGAATACAAAGGATGCATACCGTGATGAAGAAAACACTGCTCGCTGCCCTCCTCGTCCTTTCCGCCACGGCGGCCCAGGCCATCGAAGTGACCGCCAGCGCTGGCGACGAATACCAGCACATCGACGGCAATGCCTCGCTGCTCGGCATCGACTTCTCGGCCGACTGGACCCACAACGACCATAAGGGCGAAGTCGGCGGTGTCGGCCTCGGCATCAAGCTGCCGGTGCCGGTCGTCGACGCCGCACTCGGCGTCAAGGCCGTCTACCTGTCGCCGAACGACATGGACAGCGAATACGCCGGCGCGCTCGGCGGCCGCCTGACCGTACCGCTCGGCGAACACTTCGCCGTCTACGGCAGCGCCTACTATGCGCCGGACGGTTTTGCCAGCGGCGACGTCAAGACCTTCACCGATGCGGCGATCGGCGTGCGCTGGAACGTGATCAAGCCCTTGTCGATCGACGTCGGCTACCGCTATACCGCGATCGACCGCGACAACGGCGGCGAGATCCGCATTGCCGACGGCATCTACGGCGGCCTGGGCGTGCGCTTCTGATCTGCCATCGACCGGTACAAAAAAGGGGCCTCGTGCCCCTTTTTCTGTATCTGCGCCGCACGCACCGCGCCGGGTAAGATGGCTGACCGCCCTTTGCCCGGAACAACGATGAACGACAACTGGCTTCCCCCGCTGCTCGACCTGCTTGCCCGCGGCGAGCGCCTGCTGAACGAATACGAGCGCCGGCTGCCGGCGCTGCCGCCGGCCAACGACTGGCAGGCGCAGGCCTACCGCTGGCGCGCCTTCGGCGACCGCTGCGCACTGCAGCCGGTGCTGCACCCGCATACGATCACGCTCTCCTCGCTGTGCAACATCGACCGGCAGAAGGCGCTGCTCGTCGCCAATACCCGCCAGTTCGTCGAAGGCCGGCTTGCCAACAACGTGCTGCTGACCGGCGCGCGCGGCTGCGGCAAGAGTTCGCTGGTCAAGGCGGCGTGGAACGAATTCAAGGACCGGGGGCTGCGGCTGATCGAGGTCGAGAAGACCCACCTGACCGACCTGCCCGACATCGTCGAGCAGGTTGCCGGCCGGCCCGAGCGCTTCATCCTGTTCTGCGACGACCTCAGCTTCGAGGAAGGCGACTGGGGCTATCAGGCGCTGAAGACCGCGCTCGACGGCTCGATCGCTGCGCCAAGCGCCAATGTGCTGATCTACGCGACGTCGAACCGCCGCCATCTGGTGCCGGAATATCTCAGCGAAAACGCGCAGACCCGGTATCAGGGCGAGGAGATCCACCTGTCCGAAGCGATCGAGGAAAAGGTCGCGCTGTCCGAACGTTTCGGGCTGTGGCTGTCGTTCTACGGCTTCGACCAGAACGACTACCTGAACGCCTGCAGGCTGTGGCTGGACCACTTCGGCATCGCCGGCTGGAACGAGCAGACCGAGCGCGGGGCGCTGCAATGGGCGCAGGGGCGCGGTTCGCGCAGCGGCCGGGTTGCCTGGCAGTTCGCCCGCGACTGGGCCGGCAAGGCCGGCTGAGCGCCGCTCATGCCCCAAGGGTACTTCGTGCCGGACGCAAATCCTGCTGGCAGTGTTGCGCTCACTTGCCGTACCGCTTGTTGTGACCGAAGGGAATCCCCGCGCGGCCCCTGAAGGGCGCCAGCGCCGTTGCACCGGATTGTGCCAACGGCTCCCGGCGCCGGTGCGATTCGCAGGATTGCCACCGTGCCACGGCCGTCGGCACGGTACAATCGCCGCCTCCCCTCCCTGCCCGTTTCCGCCATGACCGTACCGCGCATCACCCACGTCGCCGCCGGCATCCTGCTGCGGCCCGACGGCACTTTCCTGCTCGGCAGCCGCCCGGCCGGCAAGCCGTACGCCGGCTACTGGGAGTTCCCCGGCGGCAAGCTCGAGGCCGGCGAAACCGGGCTGGATGCGCTCAAGCGCGAGCTGCACGAGGAGATGGGCATTGTCGTCACCGCGGCAACGCCGTGGCTGGTGCAGACCTTCACCTACCCGCACGCAACGGTGCGGCTGCAGTTCTTCCGCGTCACCGGCTGGGCGGGTGAGCCGCATCCGCACGAAGGCCAGTCGTTTGCCTGGCAGACGCCCGGCGCGCTGAACGTGTCGCCGATCCTGCCGGCCAACGGGCCGATCCTGCGCGGGCTGGCCTTGCCGCCGGTGCTGGCGCTGTCGAATGCGGCCGGCCTCGGGATCGACGACTGGCTCGCACGGCTGGACGAACGCTTAGCAAACGGCCTGCGCTGGCTGGTGCTGCGCGAGCCGCAGCTCGACGCCGCCGACTACCGCACACTGGTCACCGAAGTCCTGACCCGCTGCCGCCGTCACGGCTGCCGCGTGCTGCTGCACGGCGACATCGCGCTGGCGCAGCAACTCGGCGCCGACGGCGTGCAGCTGCCGGCACGCGTCGCCGCGACGCTCGAACGCCGCCCCCGCGGCATCGACTGGCTCGGCGTGTCGGCGCACGACGAGGCCGAACTCGCCGTCGCCCGGCGCATCGGCGCCGATTACGCCCTCGTCGGCCACGTTGCCGACACCGCGTCCCACCCCGGCCAGCCCACGCTGGGCTGGGACGGCTTTGCCGCGCTGACCGGTGCCGGCTGGCCCTTCCCGGTCTACGCGATCGGCGGCATGGACGGCAGCGATGTCGCAAACGCGCAGGCGCACGGCGGCCACGGCATTGCGCAACTTTCAGCCGCATGGAGCAAGACATGAAAGACAAGATGTTGAAACGCGCGCTGCTGCGCGTCGCTGCAGTGCTGCTGATCGCCTTCGGCGCCGGCTGGTATTACGGCTGGATTCACCCGCAGTACTGGTTCAGCAAACCGCACGCCAACACCATCGTCACCCAGCAGTGCGACGATCTCGCCGCCGGCTGCCGCTTCCGGCTGGAAAACCACGAGTACGAGCTCAAGAGCGCCGGCCCGGTCGGCACCAGGGCACCGGTCGAACTGGTGCTGAGCGGCAAGGCCGACAAGGTCAGCGCCGAGTGGGCGATGGCCGGGATGGACATGGGCAGCGCCCGCTACACGCTGCAGCAGGACGGCGAGCAATGGCGCGCGTCGACGATCCTGCCGGTCTGCAGCCAGAAGCGGCAGGACTGGCAGCTGACACTGGACATCGACCGCAACCGCATCGTGCTGCTGACCCGCTCGCAACCGTAGCGGCGTCAGTGGCTGCTGATCGTCGAGAACAGCTGGATCACGGCGACCCCGGCGATGATCAGCCCGATGCCGAGCCACGCCGCCAGATCGGGCAACTGGCGGTACAGCACGCTGGCGACCAGCGTCACCAGCACGATGCCGGCGCCGCACCAGATCGCATAGGCCACGCCGACCGGCACCGTCTTCATCACCTGCATCAGCAGATAGAACGCGCTGGCGTAGCCGAGCACGACGAGTACGCTCGGCAGCGGCCGGCTGAAGCTGTCGGACGCCTTGAGGCTGCTGGTTGCGATGACCTCGGCGACAATGGCCAGACCGAGCATCAGGTATGCATTCATTGTGTTTCCTCCTGCGAATGCGGCGCATCGTAGCCTGAGAAGGCGATGGCACTAAGTTAGAAACCATCTGATAATCGGATGGATGAATTGGACCCACGACCAACTCGCCACCTTTGTCACCGCCGTCGATGCCGGCTCGTTCTCGGCCGCCGCACGCCAGCTGGGCCGCGCGCAATCGGCCGTCAGTAGCGCGATCGCCCTGCTCGAAGCCAGCCTCGGCGTCACGCTGTTCGACCGCAGTGCGCGCATGCCGGTGCTGACCGAGGCCGGCGTGGCGCTGCTCGACGAGGCGCGCGAGCTGCTGCGGCAGCGCCAGCACTTCGAGAACCGCGCCTTCGCACTCGGCAGCCAGGCTCCCGGCCGGATCACGCTGGCGCTCGACGAGGGCCTGCCCTACCTGCCGGCGATGCGCCTGCTGGCCGATTTCGCCGCCGCCTACCCGCAGCTCGCCGTCACCGTGCTCAACTGCTCGGCGGCCGAGATCGCCGAATGGGTTGCCGGCGGCCAGGTCGACGCCGGGCTGTCGTTCCGCCGGCTCGGCGACAACAGCGCGGTCGAGTCCGAAGCGGTCGGCGCGGTGCCGCGGGTCATCGTCGCCGGCGTCGGCCATCCGCTGGCGCAAGACGAGGCGATCGGCCGCAGCGCGCTCGCCCGGCACCGCCAGCTGATCGTCACGCCGCGCACCGGCAACGACGATGGCGACGAGCGCATCAGCGCCCAGATCTGGTATTCGGACAGCCTGTACGCGGTGGCCGAACTGGCGGCGCTCGGCGTCGGCTGGGCCGTCGTGCCGCGCAACGTCGCGCGCTACCCGACGCTTGCCGGCCGGCTGGTCGAGCTGGCCGGCGACGATGTCGCGTTCAGCGCGCTCGAAGTCCGGCTGTGCTGGCGCACCGGCCGCGGTGGCTGGCCGATCCTCGGCTGGCTGCGGCGCTATCTGGCCCGGGCGGTATTCGCCGGTGACGACGCGTCGCCACATCCGGCCGCCGGTGGATGACGCTGGCGGCCGGATTTGGAACAATGCGGTTTTTGCTCCCGCGCAGCCGCCCATGCCCCGCCTGCCCATCGCCGTTGCCGCCCTGCTGCTGTCGCTGACCGCATCCGCCAAGGTCTACCAGTGGCGCGACGCCGACGGCCAGGTGCACTACACCGACCAGCCGCCGGCCGGCCAGACCAGCCGCGAGCGGACGATACGCCCGAACGTCGTCGGCAACGCCAAACCGGTCGCGGCCAGCGCGCCGCAGCCCAAGGGCGCAACCGTCGTGCTCTACACCAATCCGCAATGCGGTTCGACCTGCGCCGACGCGGTCGCGCTGCTCGACGCGCGTAAAGTCGAATACGAGGTGCGCAACCCGTCCAGCTCGGAAGCGCAACTGCTGGCGTTCTACCAGGCAACCGGCCAGACCCAGCTGATCCCGCCGGTCCTGCAGATCGGCAACGACGTGTTCCGGATCTGGGATCCGCAACTCTGGTCGGCGGCGCTCGCCAAGGCCGGCTACCCGGCGACCAAGCGCTGAGCCGTCAACGCGCCGGCGCCACCGGCGTTGTATTTCCGTTTCCCCACCGATGTGCCCGATGAAACCCCTGATCCTGCTGTGCTGTACCGCCGCGCTGCTAGCCGGCTGCTCGAAGACCGACCCGAACTCGCCCGGCGCGCTGCGCCAGGCCATCTTCAAGGACATGCTCCGGACCAGCGAAACGCTCGGCGGCATGGTCCGCGGCCGCACAAGCTACGATCCGGCCGTGTTCAGCCGGGACGCGCTGAAGCTCAAGGCGCTGGCATCGGCACCGTGGTCGCACTTCCCCGAATTCGACGCCAGCGGCGCCAGCCATGCCAGCGCTGGGCAATTCAAGGCCGCAGCGCAACAGCTCGAGACCGCGACGACGCAGCTCGCCGCGCAGGCTGGCCCGGCGGCGAGCATGGCCGACATCCGGCCGCGCTTTGCCGCGGTCGAAGAATCATGCGCGGCGTGCCACAAGGTGTTCCGGCCCGAGTAGCTCAGCCCGGCAAGGGCTGGCCGCAGTCCTTGCAGAAACGCGCCTCGCCGTCATGCCCGGCCGTCGCGCAGGCCGGGCAGCGCCGCCGGTCTTCGTCGTCGCGGACGCGGGCGAATTCGGCGGTGACGATGCCGGTCGGCACGGCGAGGATGCCGTAGCCCATCAGCGTCACCACCGCCGCCAGCGCCTGGCCCGCGCCGGTTTTCGGCGTCAGATCGCCGTAGCCGAGCGTCGTCAGCGTCACGATCGCCCAGTAGATGCCGCGCGGAATCGACGTGAAGCCGTTGGCCTCGCCCTCGATCACGAACATCAGCGTGCCGAGCACCACGGCCATCATCAGCATCACGTAGATGAACAGCAGGATCTTGCGCCGGCTGGCCGCCAGCGCCCGGGTGATCGAACTGCCGGCGTGCAGGAAACCGGCGAGCTTGAGCACGCGGAACACCCGCATCAGCCGCAGCACGCGGATATCGCTCAGGTAGACGCTCTGCGGCAGCAGCAGCCCCAGATAGGTCGGCAGGATCGACAGCAGGTCGATCAGCCCCAGCGGGCTGAACACATAGCGCCACGGCCGCGCAACGCAGGCGATGCGCAGCAGGTACTCGGCGGTGAACAGCAGCGTGAATCCCCATTCGAGCACCATGAACACGCCGCCCCACTGCGCACGGAGGCTGGCGACGCTGTCGAGGATCACCGTCAGCACCGAAACGACGATGGCCGCCATCAGGCCGACATCGAAGGCCCGGCCTGCCGGCGTATCGTTCTCGAAGATCACCGTGTACAGACGGTGGCGCCAGCCATGCGGTACGGGCTGGAACGGAACGAGCGAGGTGGGCATGGCACGGCTCCGCGGAATGGAACAACCGGACAGCCTAACCGGCTTGACCGGACCGGACCTTCGATCAGGTCAAGCCCCGGCCATTGCCGGCCCGCCCCCGCCCGGCCTGCGGCCAGCGACCAGGCCACAATTGCCGCCCGACGGAAATAACAAAGCTTCAAGCAAGTTGAATGACAGAAATATGAAGGCAAACGCTATAACGGGATCACCTTTCTCGTGTGCGGAGCTTCAAGATGTCCATCTCAGCCCGGCTGGTCCTCACCTTTGCCATCGCCTTGTTTTCCCTGCTGTTCATCGGCGGCTTCGGACTCTGGCAACTGAAGCAGGCGCAACAGCGCTTCGACGACGTCCAGATCCGCAGCCTTGCCAGTTTCACCGAACTGAATCGCGCCAAGGATGGCGTCGACAGCCTGCGCCTTTCGGCCTACAAGCATGTGCTGAGCAGCAACGCCGCCGAGCAGCAGCGCTGGCAGAAGGACATCGACCAGCGTCTGGTCACGGTCGACAACGCGCTGCAAAACTATGCAACAACCTATGTGTTCGATGCCGAAGACCAACGCCTGCTGGCCGCCGACAAGGCCGGCTGGGCCGCCTATCGCACGCAGCTGGCCACCGCGCTGGCGCACTCGCGTGCGCGCGATCTGGACGGCGCCCGCGCCGCGCTGAACCAGAATCGCGGCAGCGAGCTGCACCAGAAACTGAATGCGCATATCGAACACAATATGCGCGAAGCCGCAGCGCTGGCGGCGACCAATGCCGCTGCCTACAAGCACACCATGCGCTGGACCATCGGCGTGGTGCTCGCGTGCCTGCTGCTGACCGCCCTCCTCGCCGGCCAGCTGTTCGCCCACATCCGCACCGGCCTGGCGGCGATCCAGCACACGCTCAGGCACGTTGCCGAAACGCTCGACTTCACCCAGCGCGTTCGCTCGCGGCGCAATGACGAAATCGGCCTGACCGCGACGGCATTCAACCGCCTGCTCGACCGCCTGCAGGCCAACCTCAAGTCGATGATGGCGCTCGCCAGCGAGGTCGCCGGCTCGGCGCGTACGCTGAACGAATCGGCGGAGCAGGTCTCCACGGCTGCCAGCTCGCAGAGCGAGGCGTCGGCCAGCATCGCCGCCACGGTCGAGGAAATGACCGTCAGCGTCAGCCAGGTCGCCGAACGCGCGACCGATGCCCGGCAGATGGCCGCGCAATCGGGCCAGCTGGCCGCCTCCGGCTCGGCCACCGTCAGCCAGACGGTGCAGGACATCCGCAGCATCGCCGATGCGGTGCAGACCGCCGCGGCCACCATCCGCGAGCTCGAAACGCACAGCGCCGAAGTCAGCTCGGTGGTGCAGGTGATCAAGGAAGTCGCCGACCAGACCAATCTGCTGGCACTGAATGCCGCGATCGAGGCCGCCCGCGCCGGAGAAAACGGCCGCGGTTTCGCCGTCGTTGCCGACGAAGTGCGCAAGCTGGCCGAGCGCACGACCCAGTCAACACAGCAGATCGCCGGCACCATCGAGGCCATGCGCAGCAGTGCCGCCAGCGCCAACGACAAGATGCTGTCGGCCGAGACCCGCGCCCGTGACGGCGTCGAGCGGGTCGACGCCACCGACTCGGCCATCCACCGGATCGGCGAATCGGCCGGCGCCACCGCGGACGTCGTCGGGGAAATCGCCCTGTCGATCCGCGAGCACGGCGCGGCCAGTAATACCATTGCCGGCCAGATCGAACGGATCGCGCAAATGGCCGAGCAGGCCAGCGCCGCCGCCGAGCGCAGCCGCAGCAGCGCGCGCTCGCTCGACCAGCTGGCCGCGCAGCAGATGCAGACGCTGCAGCAATACGCGCTGTGAGTGCCTGCCGCCGGGAGGCGCGCCGCGCGCCGCCCGGCAAGAAGCGCCCGGCCTGATAGAATCGGAGCATTCTTCCGCCTTGCGACCCGCCCCATGCAATTTGCCACCTGGAACGTCAACAGCCTCAAGGTCCGCCTGCCGCAGGTGCTCGAGTGGCTGCAAAGCCGCCCCGAGCTCACGGCGCTGGCGCTGCAGGAAACCAAGCTCGAAGACCACAACTTTCCGCAGGCCGAGATCGAGGCCGCGGGTTTTCACGTCGCCTACGCCGGCCAGAAAACGTACAACGGCGTCGCCATCATCAGCCGCGCGCCGATCGACGACGTCGTGATCAACATCCCCGGCTTCGACGATCCGCAAAAGCGCGTGATCACCGGCACCATCGGCGGCGTGCGCTTCGTCTGCGCCTATGTCCCGAACGGCCAGGCGCTCGATTCGGACAAATACCCGTACAAGCTCGGCTGGCTCGAAGCGCTGACTGCGTGGCTCAGGGCCGAGCTGGCGCAGCATCCGCAACTGATCCTCGCCGGCGACTACAACATCGCTCCCGAGGACCGCGACGTCCACGACATCAGCAAGTGGGAAGGCGGCGTGCTGGTGTCGCCGCCCGAGCGCGAGGCGTTCACGACGCTGGTCGGCCTCGGCCTGGCCGACGCGTTCCGCGCGTTCGAGCAGCCGGAAAAATCGTTCTCGTGGTGGGACTACCGCGGCTTCAGCTTCAGGAAGAACGCCGGCCTGCGCATCGACCATCTCTTGATCACGCCGGCGCTGTCGCAAAGGCTCACCGCGTGCGAGATCGACCGCGAACCGCGCAAGGCCGAGCGGCCGTCCGACCACACCCCGGTGCTCGCCACCTTTGCCGACTGACATCGTGGTCGACAATTCATCCGGCCGCCGCGCCGACGAACCGGCGACGCTCGCCACCCTTGCCGACTGAGGACTGCATGGACAAGATCAAACTGTTGTCGGGCAGCAGCCTGTTCTGCGAGCTCTCGACCGACGAGCTCGCCGGCCTTGCCGCCCATGCACAACCGCGCAGCGTGCGCGCCAAGGAGATCGTCGTCGCCCAGGGCGCGACCGGCGACGCGATGTACGCGGTGCTGCACGGCCGGCTCAAGGTGCTGCGCAGCAGCGACGAGGGCCGCGAGGCGACGCTGGCGATCCTCGAGGCCGGCGAAGTGTTCGGCGAAGTCGCGATGCTCGACGGCGGGCCGCGCACCGCCAGCGTCGAGGCGCTCGAGCCGTGCGAGCTGCTGGTGTTGCGCCGCGACGCGGTGATGCAGCACCTCGATTCGCACCCGAAGGTGATGCGCCAGCTGATCGCCGCGCTGTGCCACCGGCTGCGCGGCGCCGACGAATTGCTGCAGGACACGCTGTTCCTGCCCTTGCCGCAGCGGCTGGCCAAGACGTTGCGGCAACTCGGCGATCAGCATGGCGCGCAGGATGGCGACACCGTGCTGATCGACCTGAGGCTGACGCAGCAGGAAATCGCCAACCTCGTCGGCGCCAGCCGCGAAAGCGTCAACAAGCAGTTGAACGCCTGGGTCGACGACGGGCTGATCGCGCTCGAGGCCGGCCATGTCCGGCTGATCCGTCCCGACGAGCTGCCGGGCTGAGGCTCATTTGGCGACGAACTCGATCCGCCGGTTCTGGCGCCGGCCGTCTTCGCTGCCGTTGTCGGCCAGCGGCCGGCTGTCGCCGTATCCGACCGCGGTCAGCGCATCGGCCGCGACGCCCTTGCCGATCAGGTAATCGCGCACCGCGGCGGCACGCCGTTCGGACAGCGTCTTGTTGCGCACGGCGTCGCCGACGTTGTCGGTATGGCCGGCGATCTCGCCCTGCTTGCCGCTGGCCTTGAGATCGTCGGCGAACTTGTCGAGCGCCGCGTGGTACTGCGGCTCGATCGTCGCGCTGTCGGTGGCAAACTGCACGTCGACCTCGATCCCGGCCAGCTTGAACAGTGCCGGCGCGCCGGCGACCATCGATGCCATCGGCGCCTTGACGTCGATCTCGGGAACGTCCGGCGCCCTGGGCGTGGTGCAGTAGCGCAGGCCGAGAAAGGCCAGGATCGCCAGCGGTACCGCCCACAACAACCAGCGTGGCAGACCTGATTTGACCGCGGTTTCGGCCGACTCGACCGCCGAGCCGATCTTGCGCTTGGCCTCGCCGCCGGCCTCGGCCACCGCGTCGAGCGCCGTACCGGCGTGCGAGCTCAGCCCGCCGAACAGGCTCGCAAGGCTGCCGACGCCGAGCGCCTGCAGCAGATGGCCGTCGAGCAGCCTGGCCAGCCAGCCCTGCTGCTCGGTCAGCAGGCCGACAAAGCCTGCATAGCCGCCACCGGATTCGCCGAGCTTGCGCTTGAGCAGCGACAGCAGCATCGGTGCACCCAGCGCGAGCAGCGATGTTGCCGATTCGGCCGAGACGCCGGCCTTGCCGGCCACCGCTGCGGCGACCTGGCTGGTCTGGCCGCCGAGCAGCGCCGGCAGCAGGTCCCGGCCCCGCTCGACCAGCCCGGCCAGTACGCCCGGATCGCCCGCCTGTACGGTCGGGCTGTCGAGCACGCCGGCATCGACCTTGGGGCCGGAAATCAGCTCGAACAGGCTGCGTGCCGCCTGCGGATCACCGGCCTGCTTGACGAGGCCACCGACGAGCGCCGGCAGCGTCTGCGACACCGCCGCGTCCGCCGCCGCGGCCTCCATGCCCAGTGCCTTGCCGGCAAAGCCGGACAGGACCGGTCCCGCCGCCCCCTGCAGGGCTTCGATCAGATTGAACGCCATGGTGCTGCCTCCATGCAGATAGGGGGAGACCTTCGCTCCCCCTTGCATCGCGAAGGCATGAACCCGAAGGTTCAAATTCCATTCAGGCGTTCGTTCGATCGAACATGCAAGTGAATCAACAAGATAACAGAGGATGAATGGCCGGTTTTCCGCTCAGCGGCGGCCATAGCGCAGCCGCAGCAGCCGGCCGCGGACCTGCAGGTCTTCCCACACCGGCATCACCGCCAGCACCAGCAGGAACAGCGCCAGCGGGATCGTCGCGACAAAGCCGACGCGCTGGAATGCCCAGGCGCCGGCGATGCCGCCGACGAGAAACAGCAACAGCAGCCCGAGGTTCAGCGCCAGCAAACCCCGGTCGGCAACGACGCGCGGCATGTCCGGACTGCGGTTGCGGTTCCAGTACAGCAGCCGGCCAAGCTCGATGCCGATGTCGGTGACGAGGCCCGTGACATGGGTCGTGCGGATGCGCTTGCTCGAGAGCTTGGTGACGATGGCGTTCTGCAGCCCCATCAGGAAGCACAGCCACATCACCGTGAACGGCACGATGAAGCCGGTGTGCGTGCTCAGCCAGCCGCCGAGCAGGCCGAAGCCGAGCATCAGCACCGCCTCGACCAGCAGCGACAGTGCGTACTCGCTGTGCATGCGCCGCCGCCGTGCCCAGTTGATCAGCAGCGACGACGTCGCCGCGCCGGCGGTGAAGCAGACGAAGGCACCGAAGCCGGCAAGCACCAGCCTGAGGTTGCCGAGGACGAACTCGTCGGCCATCGTCGAGACGATGCCGGACATGTGCGAGGTGTACTGGCCGACGGCGAGAAAGCCGCCGGCATTGGCCGCGCCGGCGACGAAGGCCAGCGACAACCCGAGCTTCTGGTCGGCGGCCAGCGTGCGCTCGCGCCCGACCAGTGCATGCATCCATTTCATCGCCGTCCCCCGCCTGCACCGATCCCGTCAGCATGCCAGATCGGCCGCGAAGGCAGGTCGCGACAGATCAAGCCGGCGCACCTTGCCGCCGCAATGTGACAAATTAACGGCGCGGCACGATCGCGTTGGTCAGGCGGGCGATGCTGAGCAGCCGGCCCGCCTCGTCGTCGATGCGGATCTCCCAGACATGCTGGCTCTGGCCCAGCCTGATCGGCCTCGCGGTGCCGGTCACCCGCCCTTTCGACGCCGAGCGTACGTGGCTGGCGTTGATTTCGGTGCCGACGGCGAGCTGCTTGCCGGTATCGACGATCAGGTTGCTGGCTACGCTGCCGAGCGTTTCGGCCAGCGCGCACGAAATGCCGCCGTGCAGGAGCCGCATCGGCTGCACCGTGCGGTGGTCCACCGGCATCGTCGCGACGAGGTAGTCGTCACCGACTTCGGTGAAGCGGATGTCGAGGTGTTCGACCGCGGTATTGGCGCACATCGCGTCGAGGTCGGCGGGGGTGAACGGGCGGATCCAGATCGGCATCGGCGCATCCTCATCGGGGTGGGGAGGAAGGCAGGATAGATCCGCCGATGCGGCCTCGGGAAGGCCGGCAAACCCTAAGCGGCATATTCGAACGCGCAGCCGCAGACCGGGCGAACGATCACACCGGAGGGCAAGGCCGCCGGGCCGCCCCCACCCGGGGCTCAGCGCTGTGCGACGCTGTTGCCGCCCGCACTCCAGACGTAGTTGTTCTTCCACGCGCCGTAGACGAGGTTCGGGTATTCGGCGCGGCCGAGGCTGCCGTTGTAGCGGCCGAGCGCGCGGAAGTAGTCGCCGTTCTCGATGTCGAGGTAGTGGCGCAGGATGGTGCAGCCGTAGCGCAGGTTGGTGCTGACGTCGAGCAGGTTCTGGTCGGACGTGCCGATCAGGCGCTGCCAGAACGGCATCACCTGCATCAGCCCGCGCGCGCCGACCGGGCTGATCGCGTAGCGGTTGAAGCCGCTTTCGATATGGATCAGCCCGAGCACCAGTTGCGGGTCGAGCCCGGCCCGGGTCGCCTCGTACTGCACCGCGGTCAGGATCTTGCGGCGCATGAACTCGTCGGGAATCCGCTTCGCGAGCTTCGCGCTCATTTCGGCCATCCACGCGTCGGCCTCGGCCTGCGTCGGGAAGATCAGCCGCGCCTGCGCGCCGTCGCCGATCGCCCGCGACATCGCCGACTGCACCGATGACGACAGCGCCTCCTCCTTCTGCGCGCCGGCAAAGGCGGTACAGACGGACAACGACAGGATGGCGGCAAGGACAAGCTTGTTCATATGGACAGTACGGGAATGAAGGGCGGCCAACAAAGCACAGCTGGCAAGGCGTACGAAGCGCAGACAGTACAAGTAGTACGGCAAGCGAGTACAACGCAGCCAGCTGGGTTTTGTTGGACGCTCGTAAAAACGGGGCCAGCGATCAACGCTAAGCCCCGCTGCAGCGATCGGCAAGCCGATCGGTGATTTATGCCAATTGCTGCTGCACGAAGGCAACAGCGTCGGCCAGCGCGATCTTCTGCATCTCGCCGCCGGCGCGCGCGACGTATTCGACCTGGCCGTCGGCCAGCGCCTTGTCGCCGATGGTGACGCGGTGCGGGATGCCGATCAGTTCCATGTCGGCGAACATCACGCCCGGACGCTCGTTGCGGTCGTCGAGCAGCACGTCGACGCCGGCGGCGACCAGTTCGGCGTACATCCTGTCGGCGGCGGCCTTCACCGCCTCGGACTTGTGATAACCGACCGCGACAACGGCGACGGTGAACGGCGCCAGCGCCGGGGGGAAGACGATGCCGCGCTGGTCGAAGTTCTGCTCGATCGCGGCGGCAACGATGCGCGACACGCCGATGCCGTAGCAGCCCATTTCCATCGGCTGCTGCTGGTTGTTCTCGTCGACGAACATGCAGTTCATCGCCTTTGAGTACTTGGTGCGCAGCTGGAAGATGTGGCCGACTTCGGTCCCGCGGCACAGCTCGATCACCCCCTTGCCGTCCGGGCTCGGATCGCCGGCGACGACGTTGCGGATGTCGGCAACGACGTGCGGCTCGGGCAGGTCGCGGCCCCAGTTGACGCCGGCGATGTGGAACTTCGGCTTGTTGGCGCCGCAGACGAAGTCGCTCATCGCGGCGACGGTGCGGTCGGCGATGACCCGGATGTCGGCAGCGACGCCGACCGGGCCAAGGAAGCCCGGCGGGCAGTTGAATTTGGCGCGGATTTCCTCCTCAGAAGCAAAGCGGAACTCGCCGATGCCGTCGACCTTAGAGAGCTTGACCTCGTTGAGCGAATGATCGCCACGGATCAACGCGATCACGAAGCGCCCGTCGCCGGCGACCAGCGCGATCAGCTTGACGGTCTTCTCGATGCCGATTTCCATCAGCCTGGCGACGTCTTCGCAGGTGGTCTGCTTCGGCGTATCGACATCGCGCAGCGCCTCGGCCGGCGCGGCACGCGGTGCGGCCGGCGCCAGCGCTTCGGCGAGTTCGACATTGGCGGCGAAGTCCGAATCCGGGCAGTAGGCCAGCAGGTCTTCACCGGCGTCGGCAAGGACGTGGAACTCGTGCGAGCCCGAACCACCAATCGCGCCGGTATCGGCGGCAACCGCGCGGAACTTCAGGCCCAGCCGGGTGAACACGTTCGAGTACGCCCGGTGCATCTTGCCGTAGGTGACCTGCAGGCCTTCGAAGCTGGCGTCGAACGAGTACGCGTCCTTCATGGTGAATTCGCGCGCGCGCATCACGCCGAAACGCGGGCGGATCTCGTCGCGGAACTTGACCTGGATCTGGTAGAAGTTGACCGGCAGCTGCTTGTACGAGCGCAGCTCGGTGCGGGCGATGTCGGTGATCACTTCCTCGTGCGTCGGGCCGAAGCAGAAGTCGCGCTCGTGGCGGTCGCGGATCTTGAGCATCTGCGGGCCGAAGAGATCCCAGCGGCCGGTTTCCTGCCACAGCTCGGCCGGCTGCACCGCCGGCATCAGGAGTTCCTGCGCGCCGGCCTTGTCCATCTCGTCGCGCACGATTGCCTCGACCTTGCGCAGCACCTTCAGGCCCAGCGGCATCCAGGTGTAGAGGCCGGAGCCGAGTTTCTTGATCAGGCCGGCACGCAGCATCAGCTTGTGCGAAATCAGTTCGGCCTCGTTCGGGGCTTCCTTGAGGGTCGAGATATACAGTTGCGAAGTGCGCATGGCAGTGTCGGTCGGCAATCGGGAAACCGCTGATTCTACCAAAGCCGCCCCGCTCTGCCTGCCTGTGCGCGGAGCGGTCGGAATTATCCCGGCAGCGGCGCAAGGCATCGGTGGCACAATGGTCACAACGCACAAATTCAAACCGGTTTGACACAGATGCAGCGCCAGACGCTTCCGCTCCCTACCGCCTCCGGCTCCCGACACGCGACGATGGCGCTGTTCTTCGTCGCCGGCGCCACCTATGCCACCTGGGGCATCCACATCCCGACGCTGCGCGACCGCTTCGCGCTGTCGCCGGCGTGGCTGTCGGTGGCGATGTTCGCCGTCGCGCTCGGCGCCATCGTCGCGATGCAGCCGGTCGGCAAGCTGATCGCGCGGCACGGCAGCGACAGGATCGTCGGCATCTCGGCATGGTGCTTTGCCGCGACGACGGCGCTGCTGATGCTGATGCCGAGCCTCTGGCTGACGCTGGCGGTGCTGATCGGCTTCGGCATCGCCAACGCCGCCTACGACGTGGCGATGAACGCGCAGGCGGCGACGGTCGAGGCCGGCAGCGACAAGCCGATCATGTCGACGCTGCACGGCCTGTTCAGCGTCGGCGGCATGGTCGGCGCCAGCGTCGGCGGCGGAATCATTTCTCTCGGCGTGCCGCCGTGGCTGCATTTCGTCGGCATGGGGCTGCTGATCGCGATCACCGGCGTGCTCGCGCGGCCGAAGCTGATCGCCGACACGGCGCCGGCGAGCACGGATCATGGCGGGCACGCGCGCTCTGGCCGGCTGCTGTGGGTGATCGGCTTCCTCGCCTTCCTCGGCCTCGTCGCCGAAGGCGCGATGTACGACTGGACGGCGATCTACCTGCGCGACGTCGCGAAATCGGTCACGCTGGCCAGCTTCGGCTACGCGACGTTCTCCGGCGGCATGGCAATCGGGCGGTTCTCGGGCGACGCACTGCGCGCACGCATGGGGATGCTCAAGCTGCTGAGCGCCAGCGGCATCGTCGGCGTTGCCGGCATCGTGCTGGCGCTGGCGTGGCCGAACCCGTGGGCGGCGCTGCTGGGCTTCCTGCTGATGGGCCTCGGCTGCGCCAACCTCGTGCCGATCTTCTTCGTCGCCGCGTCGCGCCTGCCCGGCCTGCACGCCGGCGAAGCGATCGCCGCCGTGGCGCGGCTTGCCTACGTGGGCATGCTGATCGGCCCGGTGCTGATCGGCTTCGTCGCCGAGCACGCCGGCCTGCGCACCGCGCTGTGGCTGGTCGCGCTGGCGATCGCCTGGATCGCCGTCGACGGCGGCCGGGTGCTGAAGAAGGCACTGAAACCGGCGCCCTGACGCCGGCACCGGCATCCGGAGCTGCGCTGAATCAATACCGGCGGCCGCGCCGCCGTGCATTATTCACACTTCGAGTTCAATCCGTTCCTCAAGGGGTGAGCCATGCAGTACCAGCAGGCCAGCGCGTTTCTCAATACCGTCGCCGAACGCAATCCGGGTCAGCCGGAGTACCTGCAGGCGGTGAGCGAGGTGATCGAGAGCCTCTGGCCGTTCATCCGCCTGCACCCGCAGTACGCCGGCAACGGCCTGCTCGACCGGCTGGTCGAACCCGAGCGCACGCTGATCTTCCGCATTGCCTGGGTCGACGACAAGGGCGAGGTGCGCGTCAATCGCGGCTACCGCATCCAGCAAAGCTCGGCCATCGGCCCGTACAAGGGTGGCATCCGCTTTCACCCGTCGGTGAACCTGTCGGTGCTCAAGTTCCTCGCCTTCGAGCAGACGCTGAAAAACGCACTGACAACGCTGCCGATGGGCGGCGGCAAGGGCGGTTCGGACTTCGACCCCAAGGGCAAGAGCCCCGGCGAGGTGATGCGCTTCTGCCAGGCGTTCATGACCGAGCTCTACCGGCACATCGGTTCCGATACCGACATCCCGGCCGGCGACATCGGCGTCGGCGCGCGCGAGGTCGGCTTCATGGCCGGAATGATGAAAAAACTCTCGAACCGGAACGACTGCGTGTTCACCGGCAAGGGGCTCGCATTCGGCGGCTCGGTGATGCGGCCCGAGGCCACCGGCTACGGCACGGTCTATTTCGCCGAGGAAATGCTGCGCCACGCCGGCCGTTCGCTCGAAGGGCTCAGCGTCGCGGTGTCCGGCTCGGGCAATGTTGCGCAGTTCGCGATCGAAAAGGCCATGGCGCTCGGCGCCCGGGTGCTGACGGTGTCGGACTCGTCCGGCACCGTCGTCGACCCCGACGGCTTTACGCCGGAGAAGCTGGCGATCCTGCAGGACATCAAGAACCGCCACTACGGCCGCGTCAGCGATTATGCCGAACGCACCGGTACGCGATTCGAGGCCGGCATGCGGCCGTGGCAGGTGCCGGTCGACGTGGCGATGCCGTGCGCAACGCAGAACGAGCTCGACGGCCATGACGCCGCGCAGCTGATCGCCAACGGCACGATCTGCGTGGCCGAAGGCGCCAACATGCCGTCGACGGCCGACGCGGTACGCCTCTTCTCGGCGCACGGCGTGCTGTATGCACCGGGCAAGGCCAGCAACGCCGGCGGCGTCGCGACGTCGGGGCTGGAAATGAGCCAGAACGCGATGCGGCTGTCGTGGTCGCGCGACGAGGTCGACGCCCGGCTGCTGCAGATCATGCAGGGCATCCACGCCGCCTGCCTGCGTTACGGCCGGCGCGACGACGGCAGCGTCAGCTATGTCGACGGCGCCAACATCGCCGGCTTCGTCAAGGTTGCCGACGCCATGCTGGCGCAGGGCGTGATCTAGGCGGGCATCAACGCACGATCATCTTGGGAATCTTCCCGTTCGGCCCCGCTGCCCGGCGGGGTTTTTTTATGCCGGCGCCAGGCAGGACATCGCCGAGGCGACCGCTTCGGCGATCCTGCGGCGCGTTTCGGGCCGCTTGATCGTGAGCGCTTCGTCGCGGTTGATGATCACGCCGGCTTCGAGCAGCAGCGCCGGCACCGTCGCGTACTTCACCACGATCAGCGACGACTGGTAGACGGCCCGGTCCGGATCGAGCACGACATAGCCTTCGCCGGCGTCGTTCATCACGTGATGCAGGTTGGGCGCGAATCCGGCGCGCTTCATCGCACCGCCGACGGCCCCGGCGCACGCAAGGCTCGCCGCATACTGGGGGTTGTCCGGCGAAACGAAGACCGAATAGCCGTGCGAGATGTCGCTGTAGCGCTGGGGCTTGCCGGCCACCGTCCACGTCGACAGGTAGCGCTCGTTGACCGAGTCGTGGTGGATCGAGATGAACAGGTCGGCACCGGCGGCCATCGCCGGCCGGGCCTTCAGGCTGTCCATGTCGCCGTTCGCGCCGATCAGCAGCACCACGTGGCCGTCGGCGCGCAGCCGCTGCGCGACGACGCGGGCCAGCGCGAGGTTGTAGCCGAACTCGGTCTCGCCGTAGGCGCTGGTCGCCCCCGGCGCGGCCAGGTAATGGCCGACGTCGACGGCGATCGTCGCAGCCTGGGCCGTCCCCGCACACGCGGCGAGCACAGCCCAGACGGCCGGCTTAACCGGCCGCATCGCCTTCGTTGGCGGCCTTCGCCGCGGCCAGCTCGGCGGCCTGTTTCTCCGCGCGCTTGGCGGCGATCTTCGGCCGCAGGATGTTCATCATCACGATGTCGCGTGCGCTCATCAGCGCCAGCAGCCAGACGATCAGCACCGCGGCGTAGCCGAGCGTGTTGTTCCGGAAGCCCGGCGCCAGCGATTCGACCAGCGGGTTGATGACGAACTGGATCGAGCCGATCACGATCAGCAGCAGCACCAGCGTCGAGATCGCCCGCTCCCTCAGGAAGGTGCCGCGCAGCAGCACGCGTTGATCCCATTTCGACAGGCCACGCAGTTCGGGCACATCGTCGGCCCGGAAGTAAAACGCCATTGACTTCTCCTTAAACAAACACCAGACCGCCCGTCGGGGCGATTCGTTCCCGCCGAAGTGTTGCTTGCCGGCACCACCGTTGGCAAGCCATTGCAACGCCGTAGCAAGCGCGCACCGGCCGGCGGCACACCGGCTGCGCCGCACAGGCACTTGTGGTAAGAAAGGCGCGGGAGACAACAACACGGAACAAGAACAGTGAAAAAACCGCTCTGCACCCTGCTCGTCCTGCTGTCCGCATCCGCCCTCGCCGACCAGCCGCCCCCCCGGCCCGCCGATCAGGCCGCGCCACTGCAGGCGCCCGAGCTGGTCCGCTCGCTCGCCGACCGGGTCTATCTGCCCGGCCTGCAGGCGCTGCAGTCCGAATCGGCCACACTGCAGCAGCGCGTCGACGCGCTCTGCACCCAACCGGATGCCGAGCGGCTCGCCGCGGCGCAGGCCGCGTGGCGTACGACCAGCACGGCCTGGCGCCGGGTGGAAAGCGACCGCGTCGGCCCCTTGCGGCAGGACGAGTTCATCAACCGGATCGACCCGTGGCCGCTGGCGCCCAAGGTGCTCGCCGCCTCGCTGGCGGCAACGCCGGCCAAGCCGGCCGATCCGTACTCGTTCGAGCTGTGGATGCGCCAGCCCAAGGGCGGCAGCGGCCTGCCGGCGATCGAAGCCCAGCTCTTCGGCCAGACGCCGGCCCGGCAGCTCGCGCAGCTCAGGTCGGGCAAGCACTGCGGCTTTGCGCAGTGGCAGGCGGCCTCGCTGGCGCGCCAGTCGCAGATCCTGGTGATGGAATGGCAGGGCATGCGCCGCGGCCTCAATTACGACCCGACCTACCCGCGCCCGCTGATGACCGAAATGCTCACCCGCAGCGTCGCCGGCCTGCACGAGCTGGCCGGCTTCAAACTGGGCAAGGACGAGATCGCGCCGGCGGCGGCGCATTTTCCCGATGCGCTGTCGGGCCAGACACGTGCCGGGCTGCTCGCCGGCTTCGGCGCCATCCGCACGGTGCTGCTCGGCGCACCGGACGGCGTCGGTTTCGACGACTACCTGAAAAGCCGCGGCCGCGACGAGGTCGTCGACGAACTGAACAGCCGGCTCGACGACGCGCAGCGCGCGCTCGAAGCCCTGCCGGACGACTTCACCGCCCGCGCCGGCGAATACCGCGGCGAGCGGATGCAGGCACAGCGCCGGCTGAACGCGCTGGCCGATTTCGTCGACGGGCCGATGCGCGACTCGCTCGGACTGCTGATCTCGCGCTGATCGCGGCGAAAAAAACCCCGGGCAAGCCCGGGGCCAGATCGGTGCCGAGGGTAGGCGGCACCGGGAGGTGAACTTCAGCCGAACACGCAGCGGCCCTGTACCCAGGTCGCAACGATGTCGCGCTGCGGCGTGATGGCCGTCAGGCTCGCGGTCTGCCCCGGGGCGATGCTGCCCAGATCGGGCCGGCGCAAGGCGCGCGCCGGGTTGCGGCTTGCCAGCGCCCATGCGCGTTCGAGCGGCAGGCCGAACCAGTCCATTGCATGGCCGACCGCGGCGATCAGGTGCAGGGTGCTGCCGGCGAGGCCGCCGACATCGGTCCGCACGACGCCGGCATGCATGTGGACGGTGAACTCGCCGAGCGCATAGTCGCCGTCGGGCATGCCGGTCGCGCGCATCGCATCGGTGATCAGGATCAGCCGCTCCTCGCCGACGCTGGCAAGCGCGATCTGCGCCGCTGCCGGGTGGACATGGTGGCCGTCGGCGATCAGCTCGACATCGGCCTCGGGCCGGGTCAGCCCGGCGCCGACGACGCCCGGGTCGCGGTGATGCAGCCCGCGCATGCCGTTGTAGCAATGGACGACGCCGCGCGCGCCGGCGAGCATCGCGTCGACGGTTTCGTCATAGCTCGCATCCGAATGACCGATCAGCGTGCGCACGCCGCGCTCGCGCAGCCAGGCGATCGCTTCGTCGGCGCCCGGCAGCTCGGCCGCCAGCGCGACGGTGTTCAGCGTGCCGTCGGCCAGTGCATGCCAGCGCGCCAGCTCGGGCACGCTGATCGGCCGCATCAGCGGCACCGGGTGCGCGCCGCAGCATTTGGCGGTGAAGTACGGCCCTTCCAGATAGGTGCCGACGATCTCGGCGCCCGAGACGCCGTGCCTGCGGCTGTCGCGCACCTGGACGATCGCCGCTTCGATCGTTTCGACCGGTGCGGTGACCGTGGTCGCGGCGAAAGCGCCGACACCGTGGCGGGCGAAGTACGCCGACATCGTGTCGAGCGCGTCGTGGCTGGCGTCCATCACGTCGGCGCCCATCGCGCCGTGCACGTGGCTGTCGACCAGTGCCGGCATCAGCCAGGCATCGCCCAGATCCCGATCAAATCCGCCGTCGAACCCGCCGGCGGCCTTCACCGCGCGGATGCGGCCGTCGTCGCCGACGTGGACGACACCGTCGTCCAGCCAGCCCTGCGACGTCAGTACCCGCGCCGCGCGGATTCTGACCGGATCACAGGCCATCGACGGCCTCCGCGCGCTTTTGCTGCCTTGCCAGCCGGTCGGCCAGGCTGGTGATGCCGCCCTGCCCGGCCGGAATTGCCCGCAGGCGGAATTCGGCGGCGGTGGCGATGTCGTCGCGCTCGAACAGCATCTCGGCGAACATCGCCAGATTCATCCCGGCGACGACCTCGGTGCCCGGGCGGGCCTGCGCCAGCGTCGACGCAATCCGGAACGGCGAACCGCCGAGCAGGTCGGTGAAGAACACCACGTCGCCCGCACAGCCGGCCAGCACCTCGCTCAGCTTCGCCTCAAGATCACCGGTCCCCATGCCGTCGGGAAAATCGACGACGTGCAGGTCCGCCTGCGCGCCGAACACCTGGGTGATCGCTTCGTTGATGCCACTGGCAATGCGGCCGTGGCCGGTCAGGATCAGGGAAATCATTGTCTTGCTCCATGCGGCTTTGGCCGCAATGTCCGTTCAATTCGGGCTAACTCAGCGCAGCCCATTCACCAGCACCGTTCTGGTCGGCGAGCGAGCCAAAGCAGGTCGTAGCCGCCCGAAGCGCAGGAACCGGAATGGACATGTGGTCCATGAGGATTCCGAGCATCGGACGGCTGCGAGATGCGCAGGCGCAGCCGCCGAACGGAATGGTGCTACAGGAAGCCGAGGAATTTGCCGGCGAGCCCCAGCACCACCGTCAGCCCGATCAGCTTCACCGGCGAGTAGCCCTTCTTCATCAGCCAGTAGACGACGAGGGTGAAGCCGAGCGGCAGCAGGTTGGGCATCAGCTTGTCGAGCACGCCGGACTGCAGCGCGATCTTGGCTTCGCCGGCGTGGATCTCCAGCGGCGTACTCAGCCGCACGTAGGACGCGACCAGCGCACCGATCACCGTCATCCCGACGATGGACGCCGCGTGCGAGATCTTCTTGGTACTGTTCTTGAGCACGTTGATCGCGCCCAGCCCGGCCCGGTAGCCGTAGTGCGCCAGACCGAAACGCAGGCCGAAGTGCAGCGCGTTGAACAGCAGCAGGAAGACGATCGGGCCGAACAGCGAGCCTTCGAGCGCCAGTGCCGCACCGATGCCGGCGCAGATCGGCAGCCAGGTCAGCCAGAACATCGCGTCGCCGATGCCGCCCAGCGGGCCCATCAGCGCGACCTTGACCGCACGGATGGTCGAGATCTTCTCCTTGCTCTGCTCCATCGCCAGCACGAGGCCGGACAGGAAGGTCACGTCGAACGGGTGGACGTTGATGAACTCGAGGTGCATCTTCATCGAGTTCGACAGGTCTTCCGGGTTCTTGTGGATCTTGCGCAGTGCCGGGATCAGCGTGTACAGCCAGCCGCCGGCCTGCATCCGTTCGTAGTTGAACGATGCCTGCAGCGCGAGCGAGCGCCACGCCATGCGGTTGATGTCCTTCTTGGTCAGCGCTTCGGCCGGGGAGGTGTCGACATAGTCGTCCCGTTCGACCGAACTCGTGGCCAGCGCCTGTTCCATCCGCTTCTCGGCCTTGGCGGCCAGTGCGGCTTCGTTGTCGTTAAATGCCATCTTCCACCTCCACATTCCGGGCAGCGGCCGCCTGCGGCTGGGCACGGTTGCTGTTGAAGAAATCGATCATCGCGATCGCCAGTGCGCCGAGCGCGATCGCCAGGATCGGCAGCTTCAGGTAGGTCACGCCGACGAAGCCGAGGATGAAGTAGGCGACATAGTTCTTGTTGAGCATGATCTTCATCAGCAGCGCGAAACCGATCGCCGGCATCATGCCGCCCGCCACGCCGAGGCCGTCGAGCACCCACTGCGGTGCGGCCTTGACCACGGCACCTGCGGCATCCGCACCGAAGTAGATCGGCAGGAAGGCCACGATGAAGTAGAAGCAGAACAGGATGGCCATGCCGAAATAGTTGACCAGCTCGATCCCGCGCCAGTTGCCTTTCTTCACCATCTCGTCGCACTTGTGCATCATCGGCGAGAACGCGGTGAACAGGATGGTGATACACCCCTGCACCGCGATCGAGAACGGCACCGCCACCCCGATCGCGACCTTGGGATCGGCCTTGGTCAGGATCGCAAACGCCGTGCCGATGACGCCGCCGATGACGACGTTGGGCGGCTGTGCGCCGGCCAGCGGCACCATGCCCATCCACACGAGTTCCAGTGTCCCCCCGACCAAGAGGCCGGTATGGACATCCCCCAGAATCAGCCCGACCAGCGGGCCGAGCACCACGGGACGGTGGAAGTGGGTCAACCCGTCAAACAGGTCCACCCCCGCCAAGCCGGCCAGCAGCGCAATCAGCAGTGCTTCGATCAACATGTCTCAACCCCTCCCAGAGTCAGAGCAACTTCGAAACGAGTTCGCCGGCCTCGTCGGGAACGCGGCGGATCTCGCAGGTCACGCCCAGCGAGGCCAGCTCGCGGAACGTCGCCACATCGGCGTCGTCGACCGACACCGTCTTGTGGATCTGGCGTTTGCCCTCGGCAAAGTGCATGTTGCCGACGTTGACAAACGTGATCGGTACGCCGCCCTTGACCAGCGCCAGCACGTCCTGCGGCGTCTTGCAGACGATGAGGATCTTCTGGCGGTCGGCGGCCTTGTGGATGACTTCGGTGGTCTTGGCGAGCGTGAAGTAGCGCGTCTGCACGCCCTCGGCGACGACCATGTCCATCAGGTTCTGCTGCACCGGGTCGTTCGCGGCAGCGTCGTTGGCGACGAGGACCAGGTTGGCACCGAGGCTGCCGGTCCAGGTCACGCCGACCTGGCCGTGGACCAGGCGGTTGTCGATGCGGGTCAAGAGAATGTTCGGCATGGTGTTTTCTCGCAGGTCAGTTCGGATACGGGTAGATCGTCACGCCCTGGACGACGCGGTTCACTTCGCCGGTCGGGCACGGATTGTCCGGGGTCAGGCCGGCGGCGAGCGAGGCCTCGAACGCGAACAGCTGCGCGAACAGCAGGTAGGGCAACGCCAGCCACAGGTCGTCGGCGTCGGGCAGCGCCACCGGCAGCGTGTCGCCGGGTTCGGTCCCGAGCGCGATCACCTGCGGCGCGATGCCGTTGCCGACCAGCTCGGCGTAGAGGTCGTCGTCGTAGCGGCGCGTGTACGGCCTGGACGACTTGAACACCAGCACGCAGGTGCGGGCGTCGATCATGAACTTCGGGCCGTGGCGCACGCCGAGCGTCGAATCGAAGCGCGTGGCGATCTTGCCGGCGGTCAGCTCGAGCAATTTGAGCGACGCCTCTTCGGCCAGCCCGGTCAGGCCGTTGCTGCCGAGATAGACGACACGTTCGAAGCCTTCGATGGCGAGCTGGCGTGCCCGCTTCGGCCAGGTCGCGAGTTTCTGCTCGCACAGCGCCGCGACCGATTCGACCCGCGCCGTCGCGTCGTTCAGCGGCACCGCGCCGAGCATCAGCGCCGCGGCGACGAACATCGACGTGAAGCTCGACGTCATCGCAAAGCTCTGGTCGTTGGCGCCGTCGGGCATCAGCACGCAGCGCACCCGCGGATTGCCGGCGGCGTAGCGCGCCAGCGCGCCGTCCGGATTGCACGTCAGGATCAGGTGACGGCAGTCCGGCAGCAACTGGTCGGCCAGTTCGACCGCGGCGACGCTTTCCGGGCTGTTGCCCGAACGGGCGAACGACACCAGCAGGGTCGGCAGACGCGGATCGAGCCAGGCTTGCGGGTCGCCGACAATGTCGGTGGTCGCGACCGGGTCGATGCGCAGGCCGCTGCGTTCGCGCAGCACCGGTGCCAGCGTCCTGCCGGCAAAGGCCGAGGTGCCGGCGCCGGTCATCACCACGCGCAGGCCCGGCGTGGCGAGCAGGTCGTTCAGCCACGGCTGCCAGTCGGCGGCCGATGCCTGCAGCGTGGCGGTGATTTCGCGCCACAGCCGCGGCTGCTGGGCGATTTCGCGGGCGGTGTGGATGGCGCCGTGGGCGACGAGCCAGTCCGGATCATGGTCGAGCCAGCTCATCATGCAGCCCTCCGCAGTTCGGCAGGCCGGGCCATGCCGCAGGCACGGGCGTAGCTGCGGGTCACTTCCATCACCTTGTCGATCACCAGCGCCTCGGCGGTCGGGGCGATGCGGCCTTCGGCAACGCGCTTGGCCTGCTCGGGCAGGTACTGGCTGACCAGGGTCATCAGGAGCGGCTGCTTGCCGAGGTTGGCGAACAGCGTCTCCTGCGCGGCAACGACCTTCGGGTGCGGCCAGTAGTAGCGGATCCGGTCCGAAAGGCTGTAGTTGCGGTCGAGGTACTGCTGGTGGCCGGGCTGGCTGTAGTACGGCAGCCAGTAGTCGGGCTCTTCCTGCATCACCTGCGCGATCACCGATTTCAGGTGCGAGGCACCGAGTTCGCCGATGGTTTCGCGTTCGATCACGTCGAGCGCGTACAGCGCCTCGCGCATCGCGAACGTCAGCCCCGGGCCGACCTTGAGGATGGCGAAGTGGTCGCGCACCAGCTCGGCCAGTGCGGTGTCGCTCTGGTAGTCGGTCGAATGCGCCTCGAACACCAGCGGCTCGGATTCGATGAAGGCGCTCAGCGTTTCGGCCTTGGCCGCGTTGTAGCGGACGACCTTGTGGTGGTCGAACTCGACGCCCGGCTGGACCACCATCGCGATGACGCGCTCGAACGTATCGGCGAGTCCGGCGGCGGCGAACACCTCGCGGTGGACCTTGAGCGTGGCCCCGGCGGCCTGCGGCGACGTGACTTCCAGCTCGCCGAGTTCCTCGTTCGCGCCACCCGGCACCGGCACTTCGGTCCCGATCACATACACCGGTGCTTCGCCACCGGCATCGCGCCACGCGGCCTCGGCAATCGCGCACAGCTGCGCCGCGCGTTCGGCGACCACCGCATCGGACAGCGGCACCGGATCGCCGGCGCACGACATCGAACAATCGAGGTGGATCTTGCGGAAGCCGGCCCTCACGTAATCGCGGACCATGTCGCCGGCCATCGCCATTGCTTCGCCCGCCGTTGCCTTCTTCCACGCGTTCGGGCCGAGGTGGTCGCCGCCGAGGATCAGCCGGGCCGGGTCGAAACCGACCTTTTTCGCCAGACCGAGGACGAAATCGCGGAAGTCCGCCGGCTTCATGCCGGTGTAGCCGCCGAACTGGTTGACCTGGTTCGACGTCGCCTCGATCAGGATCGCGCTGTCGTCCTCCAGCCCCTGCAGCAGCGCCGCCTCGAGCACCAGCGGGTGCGCCGAGCATACCGAGTAGATCCCGGTCGGCTGGCCGGCCTTGTGGCTGTGGATGATGTCGAGCAACAGACTCATGGCTTTCTCCTTGTTCATTCGTCGGCGACGATCACGTTGACGCCGGAGAGCGTCAGCGCACGTCGGTATTCGTCGGTGATGCCGCTGTCGGTGATCAGCGTGTGCACCTGCGGCAGCGGGCAGATCACGCAGAAGCCGCGGCGGCCGAACTTGCTCGAATCGGCCAGCAGCACGACCTTGTCGGCCGCCTTGATCATGGCGCGGTTGAGCTGGGCATCCTGTTCATTGGTGGTCGTCACGCCGGCCTTGAGGTCGATGCCGTCGGCACCGATGAACAGCGTGTCGAAGTGGTGCAGCCGCACCGCCTGTTCGGCGATCGGCCCGCACAGCGAGTACGAGTCGGCGCGGACGGTGCCGCCGGTCATCATCAGCTCGAAGCGCACGTCGCCGATCAGCTCGTTGGCGAGGTTCAGCGCGTTGGTCATCAAGGTGCAGCGCTTGTGCGGCTCGATGTAGCGCGGCACGAAGCCGACGGTGGAACCCGAGTCGATGATCAGTGCATCGCCGTCGTCGACCAGTTGCGCCGCGGCGCGGCCGATCAGCTGCTTGGCCTCGCTGCGGGTTTTTTCCTTTTCTCGGAAATCGAGCTCGAAGGCGAAATGCGGGCTGAGGATCGCCTTGCCGTAGCTGCGGCTGATGCAGCCGCTGTCTTCGAGGAAATCGAGGTCGCCGCGTATCGTCACCGTCGAGACGCCGAGCGCGTCGGCAAGGTCGCTGACGTTGCAGCTCTCCTGTTCGCGCATCAGTTGCACGATGCGGTTGCGGCGTTGCTGTACCCGATCCATGGCTGTGTCCTGGCGTCCGTTTTTCGTGCGCCGAACGGTGATCCGGATCCGTTGCAGCGCATTGCGTTGACCAGACTGTAGGCCGTACAACAAAAGCAGGTCAACGCAACAACTTTCGATTAAAGCCAATCAAAACTTGCGAGTTTCCACCGACTCGACAGGCCGCTCCGGCGGCGGATTTGCGTAAAACTACAAATCCGCCCGGACAGCCACAAACAGCACAACATGCTGATTAAACGAAATAAACAATCAAGAAAGCACAAACACGATGCCGGATGAATGCCGAGAAATCCCCGGATATGAAAGATTGTTACCGGAAAATGAAAAACGGCGTTTCGGATATATGACAAATGAAAGAAAAACAAATCGAAGAAACAAAAGCATAAATACTTTCGATCTTGATCCGACGAGCGGTAATAATTACCGCGCGCCGGGACCACCACGGCGAATCCCAATACACTATGTGCAAGAGGTCGCCGGTTGATCGATGCGCGGCCAGTGTCGAGATTTGCCGCAAGGATTCCGCCGATGAAGAACTTCAGTTTCCACAATCCGACTCGCCTGCATTTCGGCAAGGGGCAGATCGCCCAGATCGGCAACGAGATCCCTGCCGGCGCGCGCGTGCTGGTCGTCTACGGTGGCGGCAGCATCAAGCGCAACGGCGTCTATGACCAAGTGATCGCCGCGCTGGCCGGGCGGACCGTGGTCGAATTCGCCGGCGTGCCGGCCAATCCGGAGTTCGAAACGCTGATGGACGCGGTCGCACTCGGCAAGGAGGCGCAGGTCGACTGGGTGCTCGGCGTCGGTGGCGGCTCGGTACTCGACGGCAGCAAGTTCATCGCCGCGGCGCTGGCGCTCGATCCGGGCATCGACCCGTGGCTGATCGTCGGCAACAAGACGCCGCTCAAGTCGGCGCTGCCGATCGGCTGCGTGCTGACGCTGCCGGCAACCGGGTCGGAAGCCAACTTCACCGGCGTGATCACCCGGCGCGAGACGCAGGACAAGCTGTCGTTCAAGAACCCGGCGGTGTTTCCGCGCTTCTCGGTGCTCGACCCGACCGTCATCACCAGCCTGCCCGCGCGCCAGCTCGGCAACGGCCTTGTCGACGCCTTCGTGCACACGACCGAGCAATACCTGACCTTCCCCGCCGAAGCGCGCGTGCAGGACCGGCTGGCCGAAGGCATCCTGTCGACGCTGGTCGAGATCGCGCCGCAGTTGCTGAAGGACCAGGGCGACTACGACGCGCAGGCCAACCTGATGTGGGCCGCCGACCAGGCGATGTACGGCCTCGTGCCGCTCGGCCAGCCGCTCGACTGGGCAACGCACGCGATCGGCCACGAGCTGACGGTGCTGTACGGCCTCGATCACGCGCAGACGCTGGCGGTGGCGCTGCCGAGCCTGCTCGATTACACCTTCGAGACCAAGCGCGCCAAGCTGGCGCAATACGGCCGTCGCGTCTGGGGGCTGGCCGGCGACGACGACACCGTCGCGCGCGCCGCGATCGTCGCGACGCGGCGCTTCTTCGAGTCGGTCGGGCTGAAAACCCGGCTTGGCGATTACGGCATCGACGCGGCGGCGGCGGCCGACGGCGTCGCCGCGCAGCTGACCCGCCACAAGCGGCTCGCGCTCGGCGAGCACGGCACGCTGACGCCGGACAATTGCCGCGCCATCGTGCTGGGCGCGGCCTGACCCAACAGCCTCCGCGCCATCGTGCCGGGCGCGGCCTGATCCCACCGTCTCCGCGCCATCGTGCTGGGCGCGGCCTGATCCAACAACCTCCGCGTCATCGTGCCGGGCACGGCCTGATCCAACAGCCTCCGCGTCATCGTGCCCGGCGCAGCCCGGGCGGTACCGGCCGGCGGCCCGCCGGCACCGCCCGCAGACTTGTCATTTCAACGTCATAAACAAAGCTTACAGTCGCGCCCCTGACAACACGGGGGGACGGCGATGCGGCAATGGCGGCTTTGGTTCACGATGGGCATGCTGCTCGCCGGCACGGCGCGCGCCGATCTCACGCTCGGCCTGCTCGCCGGCAAGGGCGAAGGCGATGTCGTCGCCGACTGGCAGCCGATTGCCGACGACCTCGCCAGATCGCTCGGCCAGCCGGTAAGGATCGTCGCGGTCAAGGACGACACCGAGCTTGCACGCCGCTTTGCCAGCAAGGAAATCCAGATCGCCCGTGCCGATACCGGCACCGCGCTGTCGCTGATCGAGCACGGCAACGGCGAGATCTTCGCCCGGCTGGCGCTCACCGGCGGCGTCGCCGAATACCGCTCGCTGCTGCTGGTCCGCAACGACGGGCCGGCCGACCTCAACGCGCTGCTGCGCGACAAGCAGCGCTGGACGATCGCGACCGGCGCGCCGACGTCGACGGCCGGCTACCTGATCCCCGCCTATCACGCCTTCGCCAAGCGCAATGTGCTGCCCGAAGCGTTCTTCCGCGAAATGAAGACCGGCAACGCCGAGGACGGCTTCCGGGCGCTGGCCGAAAAGCGGGTCGATGTCGCGGTCAGCAACAGCGACGACCTCGACAAGCTGCGCGAAACGTATCCGCGCGACTTCAAGAACATGCGCGTGCTGTGGCAGTCGCCGGCGTTCTCGTACGACCCGCTCGTCTACCGCAAGGACCTGCCGGCGGCGACCAGACAGAAAATCGCGCGCTTCTTCCTCGATTACGGCCGCAACGGCGCCAACGCGGCCAAGGAAAAGACCCGGCTCTACTATGCCGACCAGTTGTCGGGCTTCCTGCCGTCGGGCAACCGCCAGTTGCGCGAGGTGACCGACCTGCAACTCTACCTCGACCTGTTCAAGCTCAACCTCGCCAGACAGTCCGACGCCGAACGCACCGATCGCGAGAAGCGGCTCTACCGCCGCTACAACCAGCTGGTTGCGGTCCTCGGCGGCCCGAAATAGCACGTCACCGATCAGAGCACTCGACCTTCACACGGGCCGCATGGCCCGTTTTTTTCGCCCGTGCGTCGCCAAACCCATGCACGGGTTTGTGCAAGATCACAATCGGTGCTTTTTGCACTTGAAATCCGCCGCAACAGGCAGGCAAGCTAATCGGTTGATTTATTGGAGATATTGATGTCTGACACCGCCAACCGGGCAAACTGGGGTTCCAAGCTGGGCTTCATTCTCGCCGC
The DNA here is from genome assembly GCF_001808185.1 of Jeongeupia sp. USM3. NCBI lineage: Bacteria > Pseudomonadati > Pseudomonadota > Betaproteobacteria > Neisseriales > Chitinibacteraceae > Jeongeupia > Jeongeupia sp. USM3. The sequence continues at coordinate 1,583,341 of NZ_CP017668.1, forward strand.
ATCGGGCTCCGCCGTGGGCCTCGGCGCCATCTGGAAATTCCCCTACGTCGCCGGCAAGAACGGCGGCGGCGCCTTCCTGATCGCCTACCTCGTCTGCGTGTTCACCATCGGCATCGCGCTCCTGCTCGCCGAAATGCTGATCGGCCGCACCGCAAAGAAATCCGCCACCACCGCCTTCCGCGACCTCAAGGGCGGGCTGTGGCCGTGGGCCGGCCGGCTGTCGGTGCTGTGCATCTTCATCATCCTGTCCTACTACTGCGTCGTCGGCGGCTGGACGATCGCCTACATCTTCCGCTCGATCACCGGCGAGGCACTGACCAGCGACACCAAGGCGCTGTCGAGCGCCTTCGGCGCCTTCATCGCCAACCCGGGCCAGGCGCTCGGCTACACCGCGGCCTTCCTCGGCGTGACCGTCGCCGTGGTGATGGGCGGCGTCGAGAAGGGCATCGAGCGGATGAGCAAGGTGCTGATGCCGGCGCTGTTCATCCTGATGCTGATCCTGATCGCCCGCTCGCTGACGTTGGAGGGCGCCTGGGATGGCGTGAAGTACTTCATCACCCCGGACTTCTCCAAGCTGACCGCCAGCATGATCGTCGACGCACTCGGCCTGGCGTTCTTCTCGCTGTCGCTCGGCGGCGGCATGATCATCGCCTACGGCTCCTACCTGCCGCAGGACACCAAGCTCGTCGGCGCAACGCTGTGGGTCAGTTCGCTGGCCACGCTCGCCTGCGTGCTCGCCGGGCTGATGGTGCTGCCGGCGGTGTTCGCCTTCCACGTCGACCCGGCCGCAGGCCCGGGGCTGACCTTCATCACCATGCCGGCGATCTTCGCGCAGATGCCCTTCGGCCAGTTCTTCGCCATCGCGTTCTTCTTCCTGCTGCTGTTCGCCGCGCTGACGTCGTCGGTGTCGATCCTCGAGCCGATCGTGTCGTTCCTGATCGACGAGTTCGGCTGGTCGCGCAAGACCGCGACCTTCGCCGTCGCCATCGCCTCGTTCGTGATCGGCATCCCGGCCGCGCTGTCGTTCGGGCCGATGGCCGACGTGCAGCTGTTCGGCAAGTCGCCGTTCGACCTGATGGACTACGTCGCGTCGAACATGATGATGCCGGCCGGCGGCCTCTTCGTCGCGCTGTTCGTCGGCTGGGCGATCTGGCCGAAGATCCGCCACGAGCTGACCAGCGAAGGCTCGGCCGCGGTACTGCCGGCATTCCGGCTGATCTGCGCGGTGCTGGCGCCGATCGTCATCGGCGTGATCTGGTACCACAACCTCTGAGTCGCATCGCGACCCGACAAAAAGGCCGGCATTGCCGGCCTTTTTGCTGCGCGCCGGCCACGCGCGCAACGGGAATAGCGGGCGCCGTACCAAGAGCGGCTAATGCCCCAAGGGCACTTCCTGCCGGGCGCAAATCCAGCGCAGCGGTGCTGGCAAGGCGTACGCACACGTCCCACGGGGACTCCCTGCGGTCGCAACGGTACGCGTAGCACCGCAAGTGAGTACCACCAGCAGGATAGCCGCTCTAGGCGACGGCGACCCGGTCGCGGCCCCGCTCCTTGGCCTCGTAGACGAGGTTGTCGACGCGCTTGAGCGCCTCGTCGATGCGCTCGAACGGCTGGTACTGGGTGACGCCGATGCTCGACGTCACCCGGCCGACGACCTCGAACGGCTCGTCGCGCAGCGCCTGCAGCAGTTGCTGCGCCAGCAGTTCTGCAGCGTCGAAAGCCGTTTCGGGGCAGACGAGCAGGAACTCCTCGCCGCCGAGCCGGCAGAAGATGTCGCTCGTCCTGACCCGCTGGCGCACCAGCTGGGCGAAATGCTGCAGCACCTTGTCGCCGACGTCGTGGCCGAACTGGTCGTTGATGCGCTTGAAGTGGTCGAGGTCGAACATCAGCAGCGACAGCGGCACGCCGTAGCGGTTGACGCGGCCGACCTCGCGCTCGATCGCGATATTGAAGTAGCGCCGGTTGTAGAGCTGGGTCAGCGGATCGGTGATCGACATCTGCTCCAGCTCGCGCTGCAGGCGCTTCTGCTCGGAAATGTCCTCGGCGATGCACCACGCGAGCCCCTTGCCCTCCTTGCTCGGCATCAGGAAGCCGTTGATCAGCACCGGCACCCGGTGGCCGGCGCGATGCAGGTATTCCTTCTCGTACGGCCCGTAGCGCTGGTGCTGGTAGAGCTCGTAGACGAGCTCGCGGTCCTGCTGCGCATAATCGTCGGGCGTGACCGCCGCCAGCGTCTGCGCGCGCAATTCGTCGACGCCATAGCCGAGCAGATTGCAGAACGCCGTGTTGGCATCGACGAAATGCCCGTCGCTGTGGCGGATCAGCGCCATGCCGACCGGTGACGACTCGAAGAAGGTGCGGAACTTCTCCTCGCTCGCTTCGAGCGCGTGCTGCGCCTCGACCCGGTCCGAAATGTCCTCGCTGACGCCGATATAGTGCGTCAGCCGCCCCTGCGCATCGGTCAGCGGCGTCAGCGACAGCGAGTTCCAGAACATGCTGCCGTCCTTGCGGTAGTTGCGCACCCTCACCCGGCCGGCCCGGTGCTCGGCGATCAGCCGGCGCAGCGTTTCGAACTCGGGCTGCAGCCGGTCGCGCCCCTGCAGGAAGCGGCAGTTCTTGCCGAGCACCTCGTGGCGGGCGTAGCCGGTCATCTGCTCGAACGCGGTGTTGACGAAGATCAGCGGCAGGTCGTCGGCGTTGGCGTCGACGATCAGCACGCCGAGCGAGCTGGCCTCGATCACGCTCGCCAGCAGCGAAATCTGCTCGCTGGCCTTCTTCTGCTCGGTGATGTCGGAAATGAAGCCGTACCAGATCGTGCTGCCGTCGTCCTGGCGCTCCGGCGACGACTCGCCGCGCAGCCAGCGCACGCCGCGGCCGGGCAGGTCGACCCGGTAATCGCAGCGCCACAGGCTCAGTTGCAGCGCCGAGCGGTCGATCGACTCGACCAGCACCGGCATGTCTTCGGGGAGGATGCGCCCGAGCACGCCGCGGGCATCCTCGGCGGCTGCCTCGGGGCTGATGCCGTAGATCTGCTGGATCGCATCGCTCGCGTACGGAAACACCGAGCGGCCGTCGGCGTGGCGCTGGAACTGGTAGATCATCCCCGGCACGCGCTCTGACAGCTTGGACAGCAGCCGGTCACGCCGGATCAGCTCGGTTTCGGCAACGCGGCGTTCGGTGATGTCGACGGCGATGCCGAGGTAGCCGGCGTGGGCCTCCTGCGCGCCGACGATGCGCGTCACCGTCAGCTCGACCTGGCGCACCTCGCCGCCGCGGGTGAGATAGCTCCAGACCCGGGTTTCCATGCCGTGGCGCTCGGCGCCGAGCGTCAGCGCCTCGAAACGGCCGACCGCCCGGCCGTACTCGCCGCCGAGCTCGGCAATGCGCTCGTCGATCTCGGCCGCCTTGTGGAAATCCAGCACCGACACCGTGCCGACCACGTCGTCGGCACGGTAGCCGAGCAGGTTCTCGGCACCGCGGTTGAACAGCATCACCGTACCGTCCGGATCGGTCGCGACGACGGCGACCCGTGACGCCGCGTCGAGCACATTGCCCAGATAGGCGCGGGTGTCCTGCAGTTCGAGCAGCGTCCGGCGCTGTTCGGACAGGTCGGATATCCGGATCAGCACGTCGTCCTCGCTCGCGCCGGGGCGCGACACCCGCACGCCGGATACCGCGTAGCTATGGCCAGCGATCGCCCGGTCGAGCTGGAACGGCTCGCCGCCGGCCAGCAGCGCGGCAATGTCGTCTTCCAGCCCGGCCAGCGTCGCCACGCCGACGAAGGCGCCCTTCTCCTTGCCCGGCGCGACGCGCCAGTCGGCCAGCAGCGCTTCGCCGGCCTGATTCGCCTTGCGCACCGTCCAGTGGATGTCGACCAGAAACAGCGCATCGTCGATCGCGTGGAAGATGCGCCGCAGCCGCTCCTCGTTCTGCCCCAGCGCGCGCGCGCGCGATTCGGCCAGCGACTCGGCATAGCGCTGGCGGTTGGCCAGCACGTAGACCAGCAGCGCGAGCAATGCCGGGATCAGCACGCCCGGCCCCCAGATCGTCGCGACATCGACCCAGTCGGCCTTGCGGGCGAATGCGCGATTGGCCTGCACCCTCAGCGTCAGCGCCCGGTCGCCGATCAGGATGGGCTGGAAGTGCGATCCCATGTTGGCCGGATCGGCCTTGTCGCCGGCAACGACGGTCCGGCCCTGCTCGTCCTCAAGCGCCAGCGACACCTGCCGCTCTTCGCCAAGCCGGGTCAGCTGCTGCTGCAGCAGCTTGAGCCGGTAAGTCCCCCAGACGAAGCCGATCGGCTGTGCCGCACCGGGACGGAAGACCGGAATCGCGATCGCGAACCCCTGCTCGCCGGTGTAATCGCCGCGCAACTGCATCGTTGCCGACGTCGCCGGGGCGCGCCGCTCGAGCGCGCGCCGCAGGATCGGGCCGCGTGTCGGATCGCGGGTCAGGTCGGTGCCGACGAAGGACCCGCGCGAGCCGCCAGGCTCGGCATAACGGACCCGCATCGTCGATTCGCCGTCGGTGGCAGCGTCGAGCCCGATCCAGGCGATACCGCCGAACGCACCGAGGTAAGGCTCGATGAACAGGCCGAACTCGCCCGCCGACACCGAGGTCGACAGCGCCATGAAACGTGCGGCGGCGCGCAGGCCACCGAGGTCCTGCGTGACGCCACGTGCCAGTTGGCCGGTGATGCTTTGCGCCTCGGAACGGAAACGGACGTCGAGCGCACGCTGCTCGGTCCGTGCGAGCAGCTGCGACACCAGCGCGGAGATCATCAGGCCGATCATCAGGACGAGCAGCGCCAGCGCCTTGGGGCGGGGCACACGGCTCAGGGCGGCGGGCAATCGTTTCACGTCGTCGCTTCGGGAATATTGCGTTTGATGAATATAACACTGGCCAAGCCGCCTGCCGCCTCGATCCGCGGCACGGGCGGGCGGCGTTGGTGCGGTGCATCACTTGGTCGGCGACGCCGGAGAAGGCACAATCCTGCCGTGAACACCGATACCTTCCAGATTTCGCCACTGGGCTACATCTCGACGCCGTTTGCCGACAAGTTCGGCATTCCGCGCCAGCCGCGCCTTGCGCCGCATGCCGTCGGCACGCTGAGTCTATTGCCGCCGTATGACCGCAGCGAGGCAGTGCGCGAACTCGTGTCGTTTTCGCACGTCTGGCTCACCTTCGTCTTTCACCAGACCCAGGGGAAATGGCAGCCGACGGTGCGGCCGCCGCGGCTCGGCGGCAATGCGCGTGTCGGCGTGTTCGCCAGCCGCAGCCCGTTCCGGCCGAACTCGCTCGGCCTTTCGCTGGTCGAACTCGCCGGTGTCGACACCGACGACGGCGTGGTGCTGCGTTTTCGCGGCGTCGACCTCGTCGACGGCACGCCGATCGTCGACATCAAGCCCTACCTGCCTTATGCCGAGAGCGTGCCCGACGCGGCGGGCGGCTTCGCCGACGCATCGCCGCCCCGGCTGGCGGTGCATTACGGCGAGCAGGCACTGGCCCAGCTCGCCGTCGCGGCCCCCGGACACCCGCAACTGGCGGCGCTGATCGACGAAGTGCTGGCACAGGACCCCCGCCCGGCCTACGCCGACGACCCGGCGCGCAGCTACGGTGTGCGCCTGTATTGCTATGACGTGAAATTCCGCGTCGCCGACGGCATCGCCCGCGTCGACGCGATCGAACCTGCAGGATCAACATGAAGCCACTCCTACTCTTCTTCGCCGTGCTGCTCGCTGCATGCACGACCACCCCGCCCGCGCCGCCGACCCCGGCCGCCCCGCCCCCCAAGGTCCGCGTCGGCCTGGCACTCGGCGGCGGCGCCGCCAAGGGCTTCGCCCATATTGGCGTGATCAAGATGCTCGAAGCCAACGGCATCAGGGTCGACACCGTTGCCGGCACCAGCGCCGGCAGCGTCGTCGGCGGCCTGTACGCGAGCGGCATGGATGCGTTTGCCTTGCAGGAAAAGGCCTTCGGCCTCGACGAGGCGCAGATCCGCGACGTCAGCCTGCTCAACGGCGGCATCGTCAAGGGCCAGAAGCTGCAGGACTTCGTCAACCAGCTCGTCACCAACCGGCCGATCGACAAGTTCGCCAAACCCTTCGGCGCGGTCGCGACCGAGCTCGACACCGGCAAGCGCACGGTCTTCGTCCGCGGCAACGCCGGCCAGGCGATCCGCGCGTCGAGCAGCATTCCCGGCGTGTTCGAGCCGGCGCTGATCGCCGGCAAACGCTATGTCGACGGCGGCGTGGTCAGCCCGGTGCCGGTCGATGCGGCGCGCGAGCTCGGTGCCGATCTGGTGATCGCCGTCGACATCTCGGCCAAGGCCGGCAACAAGGCGCCGAGCGGGCTGATCGGCACCGTCAACCAGGCGGTGGTGATCATGGGCCAGAAGCTCGGCGAGCAGGAGCTGGCGCGTGCCGACGTGGTGATCCGGCCCAAGGTCGGCAAGATCGGCCCGACCGATTTCGACCAGAAGAACCAGGCCATCCTCGAGGGCGAGAAGGCCGCGCTGGCGGCGATTCCGCAAATCAAACAGAAGATCGCCGAGAAACAACAGGCGCTGATCGTCGCCCGAAGCGCGGCGGCGCAATGAGCGAGCCGCTGATCCGCCTCGACCCGGCCGAGCGTGCCGAACTCGCCGCCCGGCTGCGCCACTGGTGCGACCGCGAGATCGGGCTCGAGCTCGGCGGCTTCGACGCCGAGTTCCTGCTCGATTACGTCATCAAGGAAATCGGCACGCAGTGCTACAACCGCGGCCTGCTCGACGCGCAGGCGGCAATCGCCAAGCGGCTCGACACGCTGACCGATGCGATCGGCGAGCTGGAGCGAACCCCGCCACGGCGCTAGCCGGCGGCAGTGACTGTTCCACTGACAGGACAGTCAGTCGTCATGGCGGTGGATTATCATTCATTGTCATCTGGTCCATTATCAATCCATCGCAACCGATTGGAGAGACCCCGAGATGACCACCGCTTCCTACCGCCGTATCGCCCGCATCGTCCGCGGCATGGCCACCTCCGACGGCGGCGGCGTCAGGCTCAACCGCGTGATCGGCAGCCAGGACATGCCGATGCTCGACCCCTTCCTGCTGCTCGACGAATTCCGTTCGGACAACGCCGACGATTACATCGCCGGTTTTCCTGAACACCCGCACCGCGGCTTCGAGACGGTGACCTACATGCTCGCCGGCCAGATGCAGCACGGCGACAACAAGGGCAACACCGGCAATCTCGGCCCGGGCAGCGTGCAATGGATGACCGCCGGCCGCGGCATCGTCCACTCGGAAATGCCGCAACAGGAAAACGGCCTGCTGCAGGGCTTCCAGCTGTGGGTGAACCTGCCCGCCAGCGACAAGATGACCGCGCCGCGCTATCAGGAGTTCGCCGCCGGCGAGATTCCGCAGGTGCAGCTTGCCGGCGGCGGCTCGGTCAAGGTGATCGCCGGGACGTTTGACGGCGTGACCGGTCCGGTAAGCGGCGTGGCAACGCAGCCGAGTTATTACGATGTGGTGTTGCCGCCAGGCGCGACGCTGGATCTGGCCATGCCGGCGGAACATCATGCCTTCATCTACGTCTACCAGAATGTACTAAGCATCGTCGACGGCCCGCAGGAGCGGCCGGTGCGGCAGGGCGAACTCGCTGCACTGACGCAGGGCGACACGATCGCTGTCGGTGCCCTGGACGAGGAAGTCCGCTTCATCGTCGTCGCCGGCAAGCCGCTGAACGAACCGGTCGCCCGCTACGGCCCCTTCGTGATGAACACCGCCGAAGAGGTCCAGCAGGCATTCGTGGACTACCAGGAAGGCAAGTTCTGACCCAAGCAGTACCGCAGGCTGGCAACGTCGCCCCGCGCCAAGTGCGGGGCGCAACCATGACAAGGAGCCGTGATGAGCAGCACCGAACATGAAGTCTCGATCTCGACCGACTGCCCGGCACCGCCGTTCGTGCAGCGCTTTGCCGCGCACAATGCCGTGCTCGGCGAGGGCATGCAGATCCGCCGCGCGCTGCCCAACCGCGAACGGCGGATGATCGGCGCGTGGTGCTTTCTCGACCACTTCGGCCCGGTCGACATCAGCGGCGGCCGCGGCATGCGCGTCGGCCCGCACCCGCATATCGGCCTGCAGACGTTCTCGTGGCTGCTCGAAGGCGAGGTCTACCATCGCGACAGCCTCGGCTTCGAACAGCTGATCCGCCCCGGCCAGGTCAACCTGATGACCGCCGGCCATGGCATCGCCCACTCGGAAGAGTCGCCACCGAACCACAGTGCCATCATGCATGGCGCGCAGCTGTGGATCGCGCTGCCGGACGAGCAGTTCGAGCGCCCGCCGGGCTTCGAGCATTATCCGACGCTGCCGACCTTCGACGATGGCGGCTATCTGGTCACCGTGCTCGCCGGCGAACTCATGGGCCATGTGTCGCCGGCGCGCGTCTACACGCCGCTGCTGGGGCTCGACCTCGACGCCGCCGGCGCCGCGGCGACGACGCTGCCGCTGCGCCGCGACTTCGAATACGGCGCGATCGTGCTCGTCGGCGAGGCGCGGCTGAACGGCGAGCCGCTGGCGCCGGGCGAATGCCTGTATTTCGGCTGCGGCCACGATGCGCTGCAGGTCGAAACCGACGCGGCAACGCGCATCCTCATCGTCGGCGGCGAGCCGTTCAGGTCCGAACGGATCCTGTACTGGAACTTCGTCGGCCGCGACGGCGCCGACATCCGCGAAGCCACCGACGAATGGAACGCCGGCGACGCGCGCTTCGGCGAGGTCCACGGCTACGACGGCGACCGGCTGCCGGCGCCGGCCGTGCCAAAACTGAGGGGGGAATGATGGCTTACGACCACATAGAGGCCCACCTGTCCGGCGAGCCGTACCGCACGCTGCTTACCGACGGCCGTCACGACTGGTTCGGCGATGTCGGGCGCGAATCGGGCGGCATGGACGCCGGCCCCGACCCGCACGCGCAGCTGCTCGCCGCGCTCGGTACCTGTACGGCGATCACGGTGAAGATGTACGCGGCGCGCAAGGGATGGCCGCTGGACGACGTGCGGGTTCGGCTTGCCTATGCGCCCGACCACAAGGACGGTGATGCCCGGATCGAGCGTCGGGTCGAGTTCGTCGGCGCGCTCGATACCGAGCAGCGTTCGCGGCTGCTGGCCATCGCCAACGCCTGTCCGGTCCACAAACTGCTGACCGGCCAGATCGCCATCGCCACCACCCTCACGGAGTAAAGCATGACCGTCCGACTGCTCGCCTTTTCCGCCAGCACCCGCATCGCCTCGTTCAACCGCAAGCTGATCGCCGTCGGCGCACAGGCCGCACGCGATGCCGGCGCCGAGGTCACGCTGATCGACCTGCTCGACTACGAGCTGCCGCTGTACAACGGCGACCTCGAAGCCCGCGACGGCCTGCCCGACGCCGCTGCGCGGCTGCAGCAGCAGTTCGCCGCCCACCACGGCCTGTTGCTGGCTACGCCCGAATACAACGGCATGTTTCCACCGCTGTTGAAGAACACGCTCGACTGGGTCAGCCGCGCCGATGCCAGCGGCCAGTCCGGCTTGCGTTTCCTGGAGGGCAAGGTTGCCGGGCTGCTGTCGGCGTCACCGGGCGCGCTGGGCGGATTGCGCTCGCTGATCGCCAGCCGCCAGTACCTGAGCAACCTCGGCTTTCTGGTGACTCCGCAGCAGCAGGCGGTCGGCGGTGCGCATCAGGCCTTTGACGAAGGCGGCGCGCTGACCGACACCCGCTCGCAGGCCGGCGTCGAGAAGGTCGCGCACGCGCTGGTCCGGCTGGCGCGGCAGACGCAGGAATGAGAGCGGCAAACAAAACCCAGTGCAACGGTGCTGGCAAGGCGTACGAAACGCAGGCAGTACAAGGAGTACGGCAAGTGAGTACAACGCAGCCAGCAGGGTTTTGTTAGCTACTCGTTCAGCCGGCCTGCGCCGCCAGCCAGACCCTGGCCTGCTCGCCGACGAAACGCCGGCCGGCGTTGTCGCCGGCTATCCATTCGTCCGGCGAGAACAGCGTGAACAACCCGACCTTGGCCAGCGTCGGCACGGCCAGTTTCAGCTCGTCCTCGACGGCGCCGCGCTCGCCCTTGTTGTAGAGCTCGACGTTGAGCAGCATCGTCGCCACGGTGCCGGTCTGGACGCGGCTGCCGTCCTTCAGCTGCACCGCGGGCAGCACTTCGCCGTCGGCGACGATCTTGCGGTTGATGCTGCCGAGCTGTTCGGTGTTCGCCGGACCGGTCATGATTTCATCCTGAAATATCAACAAACAGATTTTCATCCGCCCGCAGGACGGAGGCAAGCGCTCAGACCTTCACGTCCACCGAACCGGTCACCGCCCGCACCGCTTCGGCCACCGGGTTGGCCTCCTGCCTTGCGCGGGCCGGCGCATGCTTGTCGCCGCGCTCGCTGCGCTGTTCGATCAGCTGGCGCAGCCGCTCCTGCAGCATCGCCAGTTGCGCCTGCAGCAGCTGCTGGATTTCCTGCTTTTCCTTCGGCCCCAGCGAGTCGTCGTGCACGAGCTGGCTGATCCGGTCCTGCGTGTCCTGAATCTTCTCCTTGACCCGCTCGATCTGCTCGTTGATGTTGCCGCCGCCGGCAACGGGCTGGGTAGTGGTACCGAGATTCGGGACCGAGATCGTCGACATGACAGGCTCCTTGCTGGATATCATGCCATCGGCAATCCGGCGCGATTCTTGAGCCGGCGCGGCCCCGCCTCGCCAAAACCGGCCAAATCCGCTACAGTCCAAGGCAACAGAACAATCGTTCTAGCCCGATGGACCTTGCCCAACTCCAGCCCGGCCTGCGCACCCGTTTGTTGAAGCTCGGCATCAGCCGCGCCTTCGATCTGGTGCTGCACCTGCCGATGCGCTACGAAGACGAAACCCAGCTCTACCCGATCGCCGAAGCGCCGGTCGGCACCGCTGCGCTGGTCGAAGGCGAAGTCACCGGCTGCGAGACCACGTTCCGGCCGAAGAAACAGCTCGTCGCCCGGGTTCGCGACGCCAGCGGCACGCTGGTGGTACGACTGATCCACTTCTACCCGAACCAGGCCCAGCAGCTCGCCGTCGGCAAGCGGGTGCGGCTGTACGGCGAAATCCGCCACGGCTTCTGGGGCGACGAAATGGTCCACCCCAAGGTCAAGACGCTGTCGGACAAGGACTCGCTCAACGACAGCCTGACGCCGATCTACCCGACCACCGCCAACCTCTCGCAGGCGCAGCTTGCCAGACTGATCGCCAAGGCGCTGAAGGACGAGCCGCTCACCGACACACTGCCCGCCGCGGTACGCCACGATTTCGGTTTTCCCGATTTCGCCGAGTCGGTGCGCTTCCTGCACAACCCGCCGCCCGACGTCGCCCGCGTCCAGCTGATCGAGCGCATCCACCCGACATGGCGGCGGATCAAGTTCGACGAGCTGCTGGCGCAGCAACTGAGCCTGCGCATGGCGCGCGCGGTGCGGCGCGAACGCACCGCGCCGGTGATCGCACCGCCGGGCCGGCTCGCCGCACAGCTCGTCGCCAGCCTGCCGTTCGGGCTGACGAAAGCGCAGAACCGCGTGCTGCTCGACATCGCAAAAGACCTCGGCCAGCGCCATCCGATGCAGCGGCTGCTGCAGGGCGACGTCGGCGCCGGCAAGACCATCGTCGCCGCGATCGCGGCCTGCCACGCGATCGAGGCCGGCTACCAGGTCGCGATGCTCGCACCGACCGAAATCCTCGCCGAGCAGCACTATGCCAAGTTCGTCCAGTGGCTCGAGCCGCTCGGCGTCAAGGTCGCCTGGCTCACCGGCAGCCTCAGGGCCCGGCCTAAGCGCGCCGCACTCGAGGACGCCGCGCTCGGCAATGCGCAGATGGTCGTCGGCACGCATGCGATCTTTCAGGGCACGGTCGAGTTCAAGAACCTCGGCCTCGCCATCGTCGACGAACAGCACCGCTTCGGCGTCGCCCAGCGGCTGGCGCTGCGCGAGAAAGGCGGCAGCCCGCACCAGCTGATGATGTCGGCGACGCCGATCCCGCGCACGCTGGCGATGAGCTTCTACGCCGATCTCGACGTCAGCGTCATCGACGAACTGCCGCCGGGGCGCACGCCCATCGTCACCAAGCTCGTCTCGGACGCGCGCCGCGACGAGATCATCGAGCGCATCGCCAGCAAGGTGCTCGAAGGCCGACAGGTGTACTGGGTCTGCCCGCTGATCGAGGAGTCCGAAGCGCTGCAGCTGCAGACCGCCGTCGACACCCACGCGCAGCTGACCGAGGAACTCGAAGGCATCGCCATCGGCCTCGTCCACGGCAAGATGAAACCGGCCGAAAAAGCCGCGGTGATGGACGCGTTCAAGCGCAACGAAATCCAGGTGCTGGTCGCGACCACGGTGATCGAGGTCGGCGTCGACGTCCCCAACGCCAGCCTGATGGTGATCGAGCACGCCGAACGGATGGGGCTGGCGCAACTGCACCAGCTGCGCGGCCGCGTCGGCCGGGGCGCGCACGCCAGCCTGTGCATCCTGCTTTACACCGGCCCCTTGGGCGATACCGCCAAGGCGCGGCTCAAGGTCATCTACGAGTCCACCGACGGCTTCGAGATTGCCCGCCAGGACCTGCAGATCCGCGGCCCGGGCGAGCTCGCCGGCGTGCGCCAGTCCGGCGTGCCGATGCTGCGCTTCGCCGATCTGGAAGCCGACGCCGATCTGCTGGATGCAGCGCGCGAGGTCGCCGAGAACATCCTCGCCACCGAGCCGCAGCTGGCGATTCCGCACCTCGACCGCTGGCTGCCGGGGCGCGAAGCGCTGCTGCGGGTCTGAACGCCGATGGTCCGTCGCAACTTCTGGCGTATCGCCGGCGTCATCGCACTGGCGCTCGGTGCAATCGGCGTGGTGCTGCCGCTGTTGCCGACGACCCCGTTCGTCCTGCTCGCCGCGTTCTGCTTCGCCCGCGGCGAACCGGCTTGGCACGCCTGGCTGCTGCGGCACCGGGTTTTCGGACCGCTGATCAAAGACTGGGAAGCCCGCGGCGCCGTCCCGCGCCGGGCCAAATGGCTCGCGACGATCATGATGGCCGCGAGCCTGGTGATCAGCGCGCTGCTGATCCGCAGCAACGCAGTATGGTTCGCCGGGATTTCGATGGCGGTGGTGCTGGTCTGGTTGTGGCGGCGGCCGGAGTGATCAAGCGTCAATGCGGCCAGAACGCCAGAATGACCGGCAGCACAATCGACGTCAGCACGCCGTTCAGCCCCATCGCCAACCCGGAGAACGCGCCGGTTGTCGTCGACAGCTGAAAGCCGCGTGCAGTGCCGACGCCGTGGGCGGCGACGCCGAGCGCGAGGCCCTGTTCGATTTCGCCGGTGACCTTGAGCCAGCGCATCAGCGGCACGACGATGATGGCGCCGACGATGCCGGTGATGATGACGAGGTTGGCCGTCAGCGGTGCCAAGCCGCCGAGCTTGTCGGCCAGCGCCATGGCGATCGGCGTGGTCACCGACTTCGGCGCGAACGAGACCTGCACCGGCCACGACAGGCCGAACAGCCGCCCCAGCAGCAGCGCCGAGACGATGCCGGTGACGCCGCCGACGAAGAGCGACACCGACAGCGGCACGAGCAGCGAGCGCACGCGCTGCAGGTTGTCGTACAGCGGCACCGCGAGCGCGACGGTCGCCGGGCCGAGCAGCAGATGGAAGAAGCGCGCGCCGCTGAAATAATCCGGATACGGCACGCGGGCGACGCCGAGGATGGCGATGATCAGCGCGATCGCGACCAGCACCGGGTGCAGCAGCGGATTGTGGCCGCTCTTGCGGTAAAGCTTTTCGGCCAGCAGGTAGGCGAGCCCGGTGACCAGCAGCCACAACAGCGGTGCGGCCTTGAGCGAGGCGAACGCGGCGTCAAAGTTCATCGGCCTTCCCCCGATGATTCTGCCGGCGCGCCAGCACCCGCTTGCGCAGTTTGCGGCGATGGCGGTTCATCATCGCCTTCATCGTCAGCGCCGTCGCCGCCATGGTGATCACCAGCGATCCGAGCAGCACCGGCAGCATCGCCAAGCCCTGATCGCGCAGCACCGGGCCGAGCAGCATCAGCCCGACACCGGCCGGTACGAACAGCAGCCCCAGATAGCCGAGCAGCCCCTGCGCAACCTGCGCCAGCCGCGGGTCGACCTCGCGATGCCAGACGCACCATGCGGCCAGCAGCAGCATGCCGAGCACCGGACCGGGCAGCGGCAGGTGCAGCAGGGTCGAGCCGGCTTCGCCGATCAGTTGGAACAGCACCAGCACGCAGAATCCGTACAGCACTTATGCAACTCCCCCGAACGGTCCGTTGACACCCCGACCACACCGACGACGCGGCAAGCGCGATTCATAAAACCACGCTGGCAAGGCGTGCGAAGCGCAGACAGTACAAGCAAGTACGGCAAGCGAGCACAACGCAGCCAGCGGGGTTTTATGCATCGCGCTAGAGGCTGACGAGTTCGACCTTGCCCAGACTCCGCCCCAGAAAACGTTCGCCGATGGTCTGGAACTTCACCGGTACGTCGGTCACATAGCAACGATAGTCCGGCCGGCCGCGGCTCGGGTTGGCCAGCCCCTGCTCGGCCAGCAGTCCGGCGGCCTGATCGGCGATCGCCAGCGCCGAATCGACCAGCTGCATCCGGCTGCCGGTGACGTCGAGCAGCATCGGCTTGAGCAAGGGGTAATGGGTACAGCCGAGCACCAGCGTGTCGATGCTTTCGACGAACACCGGCCGCAGGTATTCCTGCGCGACCATCCGCGTCACCGGGTGGTCGATCCAGCCCTCCTCGACCAGCGGCACGAACAGCGGGCACGCCTGCGAATAGACGCGGTAGCCGGGTTCGAGCGCGTGGATCGCGCGGGCGTAGGCGTTGGAATTGATCGTCGTCGGCGTGCCGATCACGCCGATGCCGCCCGACTTCGTCCGCCGGGCCGCCTCGAACGCGCCGGCCTCGATCACGTCGAGCACCGGTACCGGCGACGCCTCGCGCACCTTGTCGGCGGCGACGGCGGCCATGGTATTGCAGGCGATGATCAGCATCTTGACGTTCTGCTCGCGCAGGAAGTCGGCGATCTGCTGGGTGAAATGCTCGATGGTGGCGACCGATTTCACGCCATAGGGCACGCGCGCGGTATCGCCGAAATAGATGATGTTCTCGAACGGCAGCCGGTCCATCAGCGCACGGACCACGGTCAGGCCGCCGACACCGGAATCGAATACGCCGATGGCGTGCGATGGTTGAGCGTTCTGCATTCTGTTCCCCGAAAGCGGGCATTCTACGCCGGCCTGCAAGGGCAAAACAGCATCAAACGCGCCGGGGAAAGCGCTTGCGCAAGGTTTGGGCGAATTTCAGCGCGTGGGCATTGTCGCCGTGGATGCAGACCGAATCGGCGGCCAGCGGCAGCCAGGCACCGCTTTGCGCGTAGACGCCGCCCTTGCGCCACAGGCTCTCGACCTGGGCGATCGCGGCAACGTCGTCGAGCACCGCGCCCGGCTCGCCGCGCGGCACCAGGCTGCCGTCGCCCTGGTAGGCGCGGTCGGCGAATGCCTCGCGGATCACCGTCAGCCCGACCGCTTCGCCGGCCTTGGCGAGTTCGCTGCCGGCCAGCGCCATCAGCGCCAGCGACGGGTCGATCTCGTAGATCGACTGCGCCAGCAGCGCCGCCAGCGGCGGATCGTGCGCCGCATCGTTGTACAGCGCACCGTGCGGCTTCACGTAAGCGACCGAGACGCCAGCCTCGATGCAGACGGCCTTGAGTGCCCACAACTGTGCGGTCAGGCTGGCGATGAGCTTGGGTTCGGGCATCACCAGCGAGACGCGGCCGAAGTGTTCGCGGTCGGGATAGCTCGGGTGCGCGCCGATGCGTACGCCATGCGCACGCGCGAGCACGACGGTGTCGCGCATCGAATCGACGTCGCCGGCGTGGCCGCCGCAGGCGATGTTCGCGGCGTCGATCAGCGGCATCAGCGCCGCATCGTATTCGTAGCCTTCGCCCAGATCGGCGTTGAGTTCCAGCTGATTCATGCGGTTCCCCGGGCCAGCGCGTAGCGAAGCCGCGCCAGCCAGTCGCGTTGCGCCGCCAGCGCGGCCAGCGCCGCGCGATGGTCGACTTCGACAAAACGCAGCGTGTCGCCGGGCTTGAACTGTCCGGCGCGCCACAGGTCGGCCTGGATGACGACCAGTGGCCGCAGATAGCCGCCGGTTGTCTGTGCATCGGCCAGCAGCACGATGGGCTCGCCCGACGGCGGCAGTTGCACGCAACCGGGCATCACCGCGTGCGAATCGAGCGACGGCGCATCGAGTTCGAGCGTCTCGCCGGTCAACCGCATTCCCATCCGGTTGCTCGCCGGACTCACCTGCCATGGCGTCGTCAGCAGCTGGCGCTGTTGCTCATGGCCGAGCTGCGACCAGTCCGGCCCCGCCAGCACGCGCAGATGCTCGCCGCGCTCGGCCTGGGCAATGGCCACCCCGGGCACCCGCGGCCCGGCGTCGCCGCATTCGATGACGTCGTCGCGCCGCAGCGCCCGACCGTGAAAGCCGCCCATGCCGGCGATCAGCCCGGTCGAGCGGCTGCCGAGCACCGGCGCGACCGCCACGCCGCCGGCCAGGGCCAGATACGCGCGCGCGCCGCGTACGACAAAGCCGAAGCGCAACACGGCGCCCGCGCCGGCCGTGTAGCGGTGCGCCGGATTCAGCGCGATGCCGTCGAGCGTCACCGGCATCGCGGCACCGGCCCAGGCGAACGTCGTTGCCGACTCGAAGCGCAGCGCCACCCCGCCGAGCGTGATCTCGAGCCCGGCGGCGCCTTCGTCGTTGCCGGCGACGAGATTGGCCAGCCGCAACGACAGCGCGTCGCACGCACCGCCATGCGGCACGCCGAGCGCGGCGTAACCGCCGTGGCCGAGATCCTGCACGCTCGTCAGCGGGCCGGGCTTGAGAACGGTCAGTGTCATCGCGCCACCGGTACGAAAACCACTGTGTCACCGGGCGACAGCAGCCCCGGTGTTTCACGGTACGGGTCGAACAGCGCGGCGTCGGTGTGGCCGATCAGCTGCCAGCCGCCCGGCGACGCGAGCGGGTAGACCGCCGTCTGCGCACCGCCGATCGCGACCGAGCCGGCCGGCACCGCAATGCGCGGAGACGCGCGGCGCGGGCATGCGAGCCGCGGGTCCAGACCGCCGAGGTAGGCGAACCCCGGCAGGAAGCCGAGGCAGTAGACGGTGTATTCGGCCGCGGCATGGCATTCGATCGTCGCGCTGGCGCTCAGGCCCGCGTGTTCGGCAACCGCATCCAGATCGGGCCCGGCCTCGCCGCCGTAGACGACCGGAATCTCGACACGTTTGCCGGCTTCGCTCTCGGCCCCGTCGCTGCCCTGCCACGCAAGCTCGATCGCCTTTTCGACCCGCGCCGGCGCAATCGCGAGCGGGTCGAAAAAACCGGTCAGATTGCCCATGCCGAGCACCCATTCGACCTGCGGTTCACGCTCGCGCAAGGCGTGCCACGCCGCCCACAGCCGCCGTTGCAACACCAGGCTGACGCCGACACTGAGGACCAGCGCGGCTTCGCCAAAGGGCTGGATCGTGACGGGGACGAACGGTAGCAACTCGGGCATGGCGGATCGCATCGGCATCGATGCCTCCATCATGGCCCATTTTGCAGTGCAGCGTGACGCGACAGCGCCCAGCCGACGTGTTCGCGCACCAGCGCGTTCCCGTCATCGGCGCGCGACGCGAGCGCGGCGAGCACCGCCGGACTCGACGGCGCGTTGCCGAGGCCGACCGCGAGGTTGCGCAGCCAGCGCGCATAGCCGATCCGGTAGATCGGGCTGCCGGCGAGCTTTTCCCTGAAATCGTCCTCGGTCCACGCGAACAGCTCGACCAGCGTCACGTCGTCGAGGCCGTGGCGGACATGGAAATCGGGCTCGGCCGTATCGACGGCAAAGCGGTTCCACGGGCAGCAGAGCTGGCAGTCGTCGCAGCCGTAGACGCGGTTGCCGATCATCGGCCGGAATTCCTCTGGAATCGCGCCGTGCAGCTCGATCGTCAGGTAGGAGATGCAGCGGCGCGCATCGACGGTATACGGCGCAACGATGGCCTGCGTCGGACAGGCGACCAGGCACTTGGTGCAACGGCCGCAATGTTCGTTCTCCTCGGGCGGATCGAGCGGCAACGCCAGGTCGGTGAACAGCTCGCCGAGAAAGAAGTACGAGCCGTAGTCGCGGTTGATCAGCAAGGTGTGCTTGCCGCGCCAGCCCAGCCCCGCCTGCGTCGCCAGCTCGACCTCGAGCACCGGCGCCGAATCGACGAACACCCGGTGCCCGAACGGACCGATCTCGGCACCGATCCGGTCGGCCAGCTTCTGCAGCCTGTTGCGCAGCACCTTGTGGTAGTCGCGCCCGAGTGCGTAGCGCGAGACGTGCGCCTTTTCTCCGTCGGCCAGCACCGCCTCGCTCGACGACACGCCGGGCGGCCGGTAGGGCAGGAAGACGCTGACAACGGTTTTAGTGCCGGGCACGAGCTCGGCAGGCCGGGCACGCTTTAGCCCATGCCGTGCCATATAATCCATCTCGCCGTGAAAACCGGCATCCAGCCACGCCTGCAGGCCCGGCTCGGCGTGCGAAAGGTCGGTACCGGTAATCGCCACCCTGGCGAAACCGAGCGCCTGCCCCCACGCCTTGATCGAGGCCGCCAGTTCCCGTACGTCGAGACCCTTGTCGAGATCCATATGCATAGCACCGATGATACCGCCTTCACGCTCTTCCTCGCCGACGAGGCCGGGACGCTCGCGATGGGCGGACGGCTGGCCGCGGCGCTCGTGCCGGGCCTGGTGATCTTCCTCGAAGGCGACCTCGGCGCCGGCAAGACCACGCTGACGCGCGGCATCCTGCGCGGCCTCGGTTTCGAAGGCCGGGTGAAAAGTCCGACCTATACGCTGGTTGAACCTTATACAGTTTCGAACTTATACTTGTATCACTTTGATTTATATCGCTTTAGCGATCCATCCGAATGGGAAGACGCCGGCTTCCGCGATTACTTCAATCGTGACAGCGTCTGCCTGATCGAATGGGCCGACAAGGCCGAAGGGCTGCTCCCGGCACCGGACTGGCTGATCCAGCTCGCCCCCGAAGCCGAAGGCCGCCGCCTGACCCTGACCGCCAAGACCAAGAACGGAACGCAATGCCTGGCCAGACTCATCCGCTGATTCCCGATGCCCACCGCCGTACCGTGCTGCGCGCGGCGGTCACCACCCTGCTGCTGTCGGTGATCCCGAAAGGCTTCGCCTCGACCGATTCGCGCGTCGTCGCCGTGCGCGTCTGGCCGGCGCAGGCGTATACGCGGATCACGATCGAATCGACCGCGCCGCTGACGTTCAAGCAGTTCTCGCTGAAAGACCCCGAGCGCCTCGTCGTCGACCTCGACGGCATCGACCTGAACGGCGAGCTGCAGACGCTGGCCGGCAAGGTCGCCGGCGACGACCCGTACATCCAGCAACTGCGCGCCGCGCGCAACAAACCCGGCACGGTGCGGCTGGTGCTCGACCTGAAGAGCGAGGTCAAGCCGCAGGTGTTCACGCTCGCACCGGTCGGCGAATACCAGCACCGGCTGGTGATCGACCTGTACCCGGCCGTGCAGAACGATCCGCTGCTCGCCTTCCTCGACGACCAGACCGCGCCGCCGGCGCCGGCGGCCAAGCAGCCCGACCCGCCCAAACAGGTCGAGCAGCCGTCCAGGACCGTCGACCGCAAGGACCTGAAGATCGACCGGCTGGTCACCGTGGTGCTCGACCCCGGCCACGGCGGCGAAGACCCCGGCGCGATCGGCCCGCAGGGCAACCATGAAAAGACCGTGGTGCTGTCGATCGCCAAAAAGGTCAAGGCGCTGCTCGAGGCCGAGCCGAACATGCGCGTGGTGATGACGCGCGACGGCGACTTCTTCGTGCCGCTCGGCGTCCGGGTCAAGAAGGCCCGCGCGGTACAGGCCGACCTGTTCATGTCGATCCACGCCGATGCCTTCATCAAGCCAGACGCCAACGGCTCGTCGGTGTTCGTGCTGTCCGACCGCGGCGCGTCGAGCACCGCGGCCAAGTGGCTCGCGCAGACGCAGAACGACGCCGACCTGATCGGCGGGGTGAAGATCGCCAACGTCAAGGACGCCCACCTCGCCAAGACGCTGATGGACCTGACGCAGACCGCGACGCTGAACGACAGCATGAAGTTCGGCAACGCCATGCTCGGCCAGCTCAAGCAGATCAACCGGCTGCACAAGAACAGCGTCGAGCAGGCCGGTTTCGCCGTGCTCAAGGCGCCCGACATCCCGTCGATCCTGATCGAGACGGCGTTCATCTCGAATCCGGCCGAAGAGCAGAAGCTGATCGACGACGCCTACCAGCAGAAAATGGCCCAGAGCATCGTCAACGGCATCAAGGCGTATTTCGCCAAGAACCCGCCGCTGTCGCGGACCAAGCTCGCGCAAGCCTGAAAGGCCGGGCGCGTTTCGTCGTAGAATCGCCTACCGCCCTTTCAGGAAGCCCAGCAATGCCCGCCATTCCCGCCACACTGTTCGCCGAGATCGAAGCGCTGTCCGACGCCGGCGACGCGCTGTACGAGGCCGGCGATTACGCGCAGGCCATTGCCAGATACAAGGCGGGCTACGCGCTGGTGCCGGCGCCGAAGGAAGAGTGGGAGATCGGTACCAGCCTGCTGATCGCGATCGGCGACACGCAGTTCGCCGCCGGCGACTTCGCCAGGGCGGTCGAGACGCTGACCGCGGCCTCGTTCACGCCGGCCGGCATGGGCAACCCCTTCGTCCACCTGCGCCTTGGCCAAGCCCTGTTCGAAACCGGCGCGCTCGACCTCGCCGCGGAATCGCTGCAGCGCATCCGTGGCCACGGCGACGACAGCATTTTCGACGACGAAGACCCGAAGTACCTCGCCTTCCTGCAATCGCGCACGCCGAACTGACCCCCTCACACCACCAGAGCCCGCCCATGTCCCGGATTCGCAGACCGCTTGCCGGCCTTGCCCTGCTGCTCGCCGCCACCGGCGCCCACGCCATCGACCTGCCGTCGATGGACCTGCCCAACCTCGCCGGTCTGGCCGTCGGCGTGACGCCCGAATGTTCGGGGTGCAAGGACACGACGGTCGGCGTGGTGCCGGGCGTCCGCTACGTGACCGAATCGGGCCGGCTGTTCGAATGGTACGGCCCGTATGCGCAGTACAACTTCGGCGGCCTGACAGGCTTTCAGTGGGGGCCGGTCGTCAACCTCAAGCTGGGACGCAGCGACGTCAGCGACGATGTCGTCAACAGGCTGCACGACATCGACACCACGCTCGAGTTCGGCGGCTTCATCGGTTACGAGTACGACAATCTGCACGGCATTCCCTACCGTTTCCGCGTCAACGCCAATGTGCTGACCAATGCCGGCCAGGTCTACGACGGCGCACGGTTCAATCTCGGCGCAACGCTGTGGGTGCCGCTGTCGCAACGCTTCTTCATCGGCAGCGGCATCGGCGCCACGTGGGCCAGCGCGAGCTATGTGAATACCTATTACGGGGTCACCGACGCCGACGCGGCCGCGTCGGGCCTGGCGCCGTTCCAGGCCGGCGGCGGCAACCAGCAGGTGATCGGCTGGATCGGCGCGATCGGCCAGATATCGGGTCACTGGTGGGGCGGCGCCGGCGCCTTCATGCAGCGGCTGATGGGCGACGCGGCCGACAGCTCCTTCGTGCGCGAGCGCGGCGACCGCAACCAGCTGACCTACGGCGCCGGTATCGGCTACGTCTGGTAACGCCTGCCCACCGGGCAATCGAGCCTCGTGCACCTCGTCCGGCGCCCCATGGGGCGCCCCCTTCGGGCGTCCTCGTGGACTTCACGTCCATTCCGGCTCCGTCCGCATCGGACGAGAACGGCACCGGCCCGATCGCCTGCCGGGGGTGCAGCAGCATTCGACGCAAAAAACCCCGGCCATTGCTGACCGGGGTTTTCGTATTTGGCTCCCCGACCTGGGCTCGAACCAGGGACACACGGATTAACAGTCCGTTGCTCTACCGACTGAGCTATCAGGGAAAAGAAAATCCCGGTCTTCGACCGGGACTTCGGTATTGGGTTGGCTCCCCGACCTGGGCTCGAACCAGGGACACACGGATTAACAGTCCGTTGCTCTACCGACTGAGCTATCGGGGAACCGAAGAGATGCGTATAATAGGAACGGTTTCGAACGTTGTCAACATATTCCAACAATAAATACTGACGAGATCATGCAAAAAACGCGGAAGATCCTGATTTTTATCGCTTTAATCATCATCCTGATCGGGCTGCTTCCGCTGGCCATTCCCGATTCGCTCTACCGGAACAAGCTCGTCGACGGGCTGCAGAAACGACTGCACGGCCCGGTCCAGATCGGCCACAGTGGTATCGAATACGCACCTGCTCCGACGCTGGTGATGCACGACGTCGTCGTCAGCGACCCGGCGACCGCCAGCATCGCCAGGATCAGCGTCCCGCTTTCGCTCCACAACCTGCTGCACTGGGGACGCGAGATCCGCGGCGTCACCCTCGAAGGCGGCGAGTTCAGCCCGCGCTTCGCGATGCAGCTGCCCGAAAAGCTCCGCCCCGAGGCCGATCAGCCGAGGCTGACCCAGATCGAGCTCAAGCGGTCGACCGTCCGGGTCGGCAGCGGCAAGGTCGGCCCGGTCGACGGCACGCTGCGTTTTGCCGCCGACGGCCAGCTCGCCGAACTGCAGGCCGGCGACGAAGCCGGCCATCTCGACTTCCACGTCCAGCCCAAGGGCCAGCAGTTTGCGGTCACGCTGACCGCGAGCGGCTACGCACTGCCGTTCGGCTACCCGGTCCAGTTCGACCGCCTCCTGATGAAGGGGCTGGCGAACGCCGACGGCATCGACATCGAGGATATCCGCGGCGACCTGTACGGCGGCATCGTGACCGGCCGCGCCCAACTCGACTGGCGCGATGGCTGGAAACTCGCCGGCACGCTGCGCACCAACGGCATCCAGGCCGAACCGTTCAGCAAGGTGTTCAGCGAAGTCACCCACGTCTCGGGGCGCCTCACCGGCGAGGCGAATTTCGCCTACCAGGCCGACGACTACCGCAAGATTTTCGACACCGCCGGTATCGACGCGCAATTCAACGTCACCGACGGCATGCTGCACAACTTCGATCTGGTCACGCCGCTGAAATCGACCCAGCCGGCCACGTACGCGCGCGGCGGCCAGACGCGCTTCGAGACCTTCACCGGCCGGCTCGTCGTGCGCGGCGATACCGTACGGATCGCCGATGCCAGACTCGCCGGCGGCAAGTTCAGCGCCAGCGGTCAGCTGGGCATTCTCCCCGGTCGCAAGCTCGATGGCGCGATCGTCGCGCGGCTGTCCGGCGGTACAATCAACGTTGCCAACCGGATTACCGCCGGCGGCGTGCTCAAGTCGCCCGAACTCTCGACCGCCAGCGCCAACCGGCCGCAGCCGCAGCCGGTCAACCTGAGCACCGACACCCCGGATCCGGAAGCACCGTAATCGCCCGGACCGGCCGGGGCGGCGCTGGATTTTCCGCCCGCCGCCCCCATCTGACGATCATTCCCATCCCGCGCCAATGGAGCCCCCCATGTCCTGGAGCGACACACTTGCATCCGCCCGGCGCGATGACGCCGGCCGCATCACCGATTTCGGCCACGCCGCCGACGAACTGGCGGCGCTGGACGCGCAGACCGTCGTCTCTCCGCTGGGTCAGTTCGGTCTGATCCGTTTCAGCGGCGAGGAAACCGCCGCCTTCCTCAATGGCCAGCTGTCGAGCGACGTCCGCACGCTGGCGGCCGATGCGGCGCAGTACTCGAGCTATTCGACCCCCAAGGGCCGGATGCTCGCGAGCTTCCTCGTGTTCCGCGATGGCGACGACTACTACCTGCAGATTGCCGCCGAGCTGCAGCCGGCGATCCAGAAGCGCCTTGGCATGTTCATCCTGCGCACCAAGACCAGGCCGGGCGACGCCAGCGCCGAACGCATCCTGCTCGGCGTGGCCGGGCCGAATGCCGCAGCCACGGTTGCCGCCGTCACCGGCGCCGCCGCACCGGCCGCGCTGGCGGTTGCCACGGCCGT
Organism: Jeongeupia sp. USM3; assembly: GCF_001808185.1. NCBI lineage: Bacteria > Pseudomonadati > Pseudomonadota > Betaproteobacteria > Neisseriales > Chitinibacteraceae > Jeongeupia > Jeongeupia sp. USM3. The sequence goes on from NZ_CP017668.1 coordinate 1,607,449, forward strand.
GATCCATGGCGAGCACACAACGGTGATCGGCCTGAGCGGTGACCGCTTCGAACTCGTCGTCCCGGCCGCTGCGGCGGATTCGGTCTGGCAGGCGCTGGTCGACGCCGGCGCACGCCCGGTCGGCGAGCCGGTGTGGCGTCTGACCGAAATCCGCGCCGGCGCGCCGTGGATCACCGCCGCGACACAGGAAGCCTTCGTCGCGCAGATGGCCAATATGGAGCTGATCGGCGCCGTGAGTTTCACCAAGGGCTGCTACCCGGGCCAGGAGATCGTCGCCCGGACGCAATACCTCGGCAAGCTCAAGCGCCGGATGTTCCGGATGCACGTCGACGCCGAGGCCAGGGCCGGCGATCCGCTGTTCAGCCCGGAGATGAACGGCCAGGCCTCCGGGCAACTGATGCTCGCTGCGCCCAGCCCGCGCGGGGGCTTCGAGGTGCTCGCCGTGGCGCAGACCGCCTCGCTCGAGCACGGCCTGCACCTGGGCAGCATCGACGGCCCGGCGCTGTCGCGGCTCGATCTGCCCTACTCGCTCGACTGATCACCGGCAATCCGCCTGCACCGCCCGCGCAGCCAGCCGCGGGCGGTTTCGTTTATAATCGCGCGACTCTATTTAGAACGATATCTCCAAGGGGACTACACGCATGGGCTTTCTCGCCGGCAAAAAAATCCTGATTACCGGGCTGCTGTCCGACCGCTCGATCGCCTACGGCATCGCCCAGGCGTGCAAGCGCGAAGGCGCCGAGCTGGCGTTCACCTATGTGTCCGAAGACCTGAAACAGCGCGTCGTCGACCTGGCCAAGCATTTCGATTCGGACCTCGTGCTGCCCTGTGACGTCGCCAGCGACGAGCAGATTGCCGCGGTGTTCGCCGATCTCGGCAAGCGGTGGGACGGCCTCGACGGCCTGGTGCACTCGATCGGTTTTGCGCCGCGCGACGCGCTCAAGGGCGACTACCTCGACGCCGTCACCCGCGAGAACTTCCGCATCGCCCACGACATCAGCTCGTACAGCTTCGCCGCGCTGGCCAAGGCCGCCCGCCCGATGCTGAACCAGAACGCCAGCCTGATCACGCTGTCCTACCTGGGCGCCGAACGCGCGATCCCGAACTACAACGTGATGGGCCTCGCCAAGGCCTCGCTCGAAGCCAACGTCCGCTACATCGCTGCGGCGGTCGGTGGCGACAAGGGCATCCGCTGCAACGGCATTTCGGCCGGCCCGATCAAGACGCTGGCCGCGTCGGGCATCGCCAACTTCGGCAAGCTGCTGAAGGCCGCCGCCGACGCGACGCCGCTCAAGCGCAACATCACCCAGGAAGAAGTCGGCAACGTCGCCGCCTTCCTGCTGTCGCCGCTGGCCTCGGGCATGACCGGCGAGATCCTCCACGTCGACGCCGGCTTCAGCATCGGCGCCGGTGCACTGGGCGAGAAATCGGAGTAATCCGCACCGTCCCTTGCAAAATGCCCGGCCTGCGCCGGGCATTTTGCTTTTGAGCACCGCCCCGTGCCGGTGCACAATGAAACATCACCACCATTCGGAGCACGCCGATGTGCCAGCTTCTGGGCATGAACTGCAACGTGCCGACCGATATCGTTTTTTCGTTCGAAGGCTTCCACCGCCGTGGCGGGCTGACCGACCACCATGCCGACGGCTGGGGGATCGCGTTTTTTGAGGAGCGCGGCTGCCGGCTCTTCCTCGACTACCTGCCCTCGATCAGTTCGCCGATCGCCGAGCTGGTCCGCGCCTATCCGATCAAGAGCCGCAACGTCATCGCCCATATCCGCAAGGCGACGCAGGGCAACGTCAATCTCGCCAATACCCATCCGTTCCGGCGCGAGCTGTGGGGGCAGTACTGGATCTTCGCGCACAACGGCAATCTCGACAGCCTGCCCTCGCTGCAGGGCAGCCGCTTCCAGCCGGTCGGCGACACCGACAGCGAACAGGCATTCTGCTGGCTGCTCGACGCACTGGCGCAGCGCTTCGAGACCGCACCGACGCGCGAGCAGCTGTACGCGGCGCTGATGCCGCTCGCCGCCGAGCTCGCCGGCCGCGGCAGCTTCAACTTCCTGCTCTCGAACGGCGATGTGCTGTTTGCACGCTGCGCGACGGACCTCCACTACATCGTCCGGCGCGCGCCGTTCTCGACCGCCCACCTCGCCGACGCCGACGTCAGCGTCGACTTCTCGTCGGTGACGACGCCCGACGACCGGGTTGCGGTGATCGCGACCCAGCCGCTGACCGACAACGAAACCTGGACCCGGATGGCCGCCGGCGAGCTGCTGATGTTCGTCGACGGCGCACCGGCCGGCGCTAGCGATTCCGCTGTTGCAGACGCAGCAGCGCATGAAACAGCGCGCTGAACGTCTCGTCGCCCGGATCGAGCTGGCGCAGCTGCACGGCCAGCTTGTCCGGTGAGGTCAGCCCGGCGGCAAAGCGGTCGCGGACCTTCTTCAGGGTCTGCGCCCGCGCAACCAGCTCCTCGCGCCGCGCATCGATCCGTTTGCGCTGGCGCCGGTGCGCGCCGACCGACAGGTTGAGCCAGACGATCAGCACCAGTGCGATCAGCCAGCGCTCGCTGAACAGCGCGACGATCGCCGCCAGGATCAAGGCCAGATACCAGAGCTGATCGGCCATTTCGAGCCGCGGCAACCACGCCGACAGGCTGGGCCAGCGGCGGGTGAACGTCGATGCGATGAACGCGTCGTCGCTCGCCTCGCGCTTCTTGCACACCAGCGCGGCGTCGAGCGCCAGCGTCGCGTACCACTGGCTGACGACCTTGCTGTGCAGCCACGGCGTCGCCAGGTAAAGCTCGAGCTGCTGCTGATACAGCGCCTGGAAGGCATCGCTACCCAGCGGCGGCAGCTCGTCGCTCAAGGGATGGGTGGCCGCGTGCTGGACCAGCAGCGGCCAGCCGGCGATCTCGGCCAGCTGGCGTCGTCGCTCGGCGAGCAGCTCGGGCGCAATGGTCAGCTGCGAATGGTCGAGCCGCAGGTAGTGGCCGAGCAGGGCCTCGAGATCGGCAAACGACGGCGTTGCACCCGGATTGGCGAACAGCGCCGCGCGCAGCCGCGTGACCTCGGCGGCGACCGCATCGCCGATCGGGGCCGCCTCGGCCACCCACGGCAGGCGCAGCAGGGCCTCGGCCTTGAACAGGCTCTCGTCGTAATGGCGCACGAAGGCCGCGTTGTAGCGCGCCCGCTCCTCCTCGTCGCGCTGCTTGTCGCCCGATGCCAGCGGCGGCGTCGGTGGCTGGCGCTTCAGGTCGACGAGGATGCGGTTGGCCTGCGACTCCAGCTCGGGGGCGATGCCGGCCTGGGCGAACAGCGGCTCGAGTTCGCGCCGGCGTGACCGCCAGTCGTCGAGCGACTGCCAGATCGTCCAGTCGGTCATCGCGCCATGCACCGGTTCAGACGATGCGGCATGCGGTCTCGAACGGCAGGCGCGGATTGCGCGGATGCAGCTTTTCGCGCAGGCCGTAGCCGATGTTGACCAGGAAGTTCGAGCGCCAGTTGCTGCCTTCGAAGAACGCCGCATCGACGGCCGCGTTGTCGAAGCCCGACATCGGCCCGCAGTCGAGGCCGAGCGAACGCGCGGCCAGCATCAGGTAGGCGCCCTGCAGGCTGCCGTTGCGCAGGCAGGTGGTCCGGATCGCCGCGTCGTTGCCGGCGAACCAGCTCCTGGCGTCGGCATGCGGGTACAGCGTCGGCAGCGCGTCGTAGAACGCCAGGTCATGGCCGACGATCACCGTCAGCGGCGCCGCCATCGTCTTGTCGCGGTTGCCCTCCGACAGCGCCGGCCTGAGCTTTTCCTTCGCTTCGGGCGAGCGCACGAACACGAAACGCGCCGGCGAGCTGTTCGCCGAGGTCGGGCCGAACTTCGTCAGTTCGTACAGCGCGTGGATCGTCGCATCGTCGATGGCACGGTCGTCGAAATAACTGAAGGTGCGGGCCTCGCGGAACAACTGGTCGAGCGCGGCGGCGCTCAGGGTCTGGAACATGTTCACTCCTTGCGTTTGAGCCGGGCCTCGATCGCGTCGCACAGCCGCTCGAGGATCTCGACGCGGGCATGATACTTGTTGTTGGCGCCGACCAGATGCCACGGCGCGATCGCCGAGCTGGTGCGGTCGATCATGTCGCTGGCGGCGACGATGTAGTCGTCCCAGCGGTCGCGGTTGCGCCAGTCCTCGTCGGTGATCTTGAAGCGCTTCCACTCGATCGTTTCGCGCTCCTTGAAGCGGCGCAGCTGCTCGTCCTTGTCGATCGCCAGCCAGAATTTGACCACGACGATGTTGGCCGCGTCGAGCTGCGCCTCGAAGTCGTTGATCTCGCTGTACGCGCGCATCCAGTCGAACTGGCTGGCAAAGCCCTCGACGCGCTCGACCAGCACCCGGCCGTACCACGAACGGTCGAAGATCCGCATCTGGCCGTGCGGCGGCACGTGACGCCAGAAGCGCCACAGATAGGGCTGGGCGCGCTCCTCGTCGGTCGGCGCGGCGATCGGCACGATGCCGTACTGGCGCACGTCGAGCGCGGCGGTGATCCGCCGGATCGCGCCGCCCTTGCCGGCGGCGTCCATGCCTTCGAACACGGCAACGACGCCCATCTTCCTGAAGCCGCGCTTGCGGGTCAGCTGGTTCAGCCGCCCCTGCGCTTCGGCCAGCCGCTTTTCATAGTCCTTCTTGTCGAGCGCGTGCTTCAGCTCGAGCCGGTCGAGCAGCCGGACGCCATCGACCGACGGCAGCAGCGGCGCCGCCTCGCCGTAGGGCCGGAACTGCTTGTCGAAACGCGCGGTCAGCGCGTCGAGCAGTTGCTGGCCGACCGAGATCGACCGGTAGTTGGCGTCGCCGCCCTCGACGACGCGCCACGGCGCGAACGCGAGGTTGCTGCCCTGCAGCATCTGCTGGCAGGCGCCGAGGATCTCGTCATAGTTCTTCAGGAACCAGCGGTCGTCGTCGCCGACGCGCCACGCGGTCAGCGGATCGGATTCGAGCTGGTTGAGCCGCTTCTTCAGGTCGGCCTTGGGCAAGTGCAGCCAGAACTTCATCAGCAGCACGCCCTCGGAGGCCAGCATCCGCTCGAAGCGGGTGATCTGCTCGATCTCGCGCTCGAAATCGGCCTTGCGGCCGCCGCGCAGCGCCTCCCACACCGGGCCGAGGTACCAGCCGCCGAAGAAGATCGCGGTTTTGCCCTTGGCCGGCAGCGCCCGCCAGTAGCGCCACAGCGGCGGCCGGTCGGCTTCCTCGTCGGTCGGCACGCCGAAGGCGTGGCTCTCGATGTGGCGCGGGTCCATCCACTCGTTGAGCAGGCTGGCCATTTCGCCGCGCCCGCCGGTCGGCACGCCGGAAAGCAGGATCACGACCGGAAATTCGCCCAGCTGCTTGAGTTTGAACTGCGCCGCCAGCAGCGCCTCGCGCAGTGCGGCCTCGCGCTTGCGATAGTCGTCCTTGGCGATCTTGTGCCCCAGTTTTGCCGATTCGAACATGCGCTGCTCCCCTTGGGTATCGAACCGCCATTATCGGTCCGAAGCGCGCCCACAAGGCAAGTCCGTTTCAGGTATGCGACAAAGAAAAAGGGAAGCGCTGGCGCTTCCCTTTCGTTCGGGGCAAACCGGGTCAGACCGAGAACGACGAGCCGCAGCCGCAGGTCGACTGGGCGTTCGGGTTCTTGATCGTGAACTGCGAGCCTTCGAGGCTGTCGACGTAGTCGATTTCGGCGCCGACGAGGTACTGGTAGCTCATCGGGTCGACGAGCAGCGTCACGCCGGCCTTGTTCACTTCGGTATCGTCGTCGTTGACGATCTCGTCGAAGGTGAAGCCGTACTGGAAGCCGGAACAGCCGCCGCCGGTCACGAAGACGCGCAGCTTGAGATCGGGATTGCCTTCCTCGGCGATCAGCTCGGCCACCTTGTTCGCAGCGGCGTCGGTGAAAAGGAACGGGCTGGGCATCTCGGTGGTTGCGGTGGTCATCGCATACTCCACATGTAATAGTTGACTAAACAACTAGGATTATCGCGCCGACGCCGGCAGCGGGTCAATCGGCGTCCGCCGGTACTTCTGGCGCCGTGATCACCCTGGCGCCGTCGAGCGGAATCAGCCGGCCCTCGATCACCGCACCGGGGTGCATTTCCAGCGTCTTGTACGTCAGATCGCCGCGCACGCGCGCCTTGGGCTGCAGCTCGACATAGTGGCTGACCTCGATCGGCCCGGCGATCTCGCCGTTGAGGATCAGGTGCGTCGCGCGCACGCCACCGTCGATCCGCGCCTTCTCCGACACGACCAGCGTGCCGTGCTGCGCATCGAGCGCGGTGACGCTGCCGGCCACCGTGCCGTCGATGCGCAGACCGCCCGAGAAGCGCAGCTCGCCATCGAACTGCGTACCGTGGCCGATCAGGCTGTCGATCCGCTGGCTCCCCTTCTTCTTCTTGAACATCATCCCTCCTGATTGTTGCAGCTCGCGATCGGCTGCTTGTCGTTGTCGGTCACGAGCCGCAGCTCGATCCGTTCGATCCTTGCCCCGACCGGCAGCGCAAGCTCGCCCTCGGTGCTGCCGTAATGCCGAAAGGCCAGCGGAGCAGCGGCCAGCTCGACACGACGCCGGCCGCCGGCGTCGCGCAAGGTCGCCGCGGGCAGCAGCCGGCCGGCGAATGCCGTATCGCGGCCGGCCCCCTGCGTGGCGAGCACGCGCCAGCGCCAGCGGCCTGCATCGAGCGGCTCGAAATCGCAGCGCACCAGCTCGACCGGACGATTGCGGTCGTTGCGCGTCAGCAGCGTATCGAAGAACGCCAGCCGCTGCTGCTGCGCCGCCAGTTGCTGCTGCACGCCGGCCAGCTCGGCCGCCAGCGCCTTGCGCGCCGCTTCGCTGACGTCGAGCTGTTGCCGGACGCCGGATGCATTCGCCGCCAGAGCCGCGCGTTGCGCCAGCCCGGCCTCGAGCGCGGCCCTTTCCTGCGCCGCCTGCCCCTGCGCCCGCTCGCGCCCGTGGCGTTCGCCAAGCCAGCCGCCGGCTGCAAACGCCACGGCCAGCAGGCCGAGACCGAGCAAGGCCCGCCACAGCCGGCCGCGCCAGTCCAGCGCCGGCCTCAGCGTCAGCGGTGTCGCCGTCAGCCGGGCGCGCTGCAGGCGGTACAGGCGCTTGAGCGGCACGCTTACGGCAACAGCGGCACGACGTCGAGACCCTGCGTTTCCGGCAGGCCGAACATCAAGTTCATCACCTGCACCGCCTGGCCCGACGCGCCCTTGACCAGGTTGTCCTCGACAACGAGGATCACCAGCAGGTCGCCGTTGCCGGGACGATGCACGGCAATGCGTGCGACGTTCGAGCCGCGCACCGAACGCGTTTCCGGGCAGCTGCCAGCCGGCATCACGTCGACGAATGCCTCGCCGGCGTAGCGGTCTTCGAACAGCTTCTGGAAGTCGGTGTCGCGGCCTTCGGGCTTGATGCGTGCGTAGATGGTCGAATGGATGCCGCGGATCATCGGCGTCAGGTGCGGTACGAAAGTCAGCGACACCGGCGCGCCATGGATCGCGGAGAGGCCCTGATTGATCTCGGGCGAATGACGGTGGCCCTTGACGCCGTAGGCCTTGAAATTGTCGCTCGACTCGGCGAACAGCGTGCCGACCTCGGCCTTGCGGCCGGCACCGGACACGCCCGACTTGCAGTCGGCAATCAGCGTATCGGTTTCGATCAGTTGCAGGCCGTTCTCGAGCAGCGGCAGGAGGCCGAGCTGCACCGACGTCGGATAGCAACCGGCCATGCCGATCAGCCGGGCCGCCCTGATCGCATCACGGTTGACCTCGGCCAGGCCGTAGACCGCCTCGTCGAGCAGATCGGTGCAGCTGTGCGCCATCGCGTACCATTTCTGGAACTCGGCCGGGTCCTTGAGGCGGAAATCGGCGGCGAGGTCGATCACCTTGACGCCGGCGTCGAGCAGCTCGCGCGCCTGCGCCATCGCCACGCCGTGCGGCGTGGCGAAGAACACCACGTCACAGTCCTTGAGCCTGGCCTCTTCCGGCGTCGAGAACGCGATGTCGACACGGCCACGCAGGCTCGGGAACATCTCGGCGACCTTCATGCCCGCTTCCTTGCGCGACGTCACCGCCTCGATGCGTGCACCGCCGTGTCCGGCAAGCAGACGCAGCAACTCGACGCCGGTGTAACCGGTGCCGCCGACAATCCCGACCTTGACCATCTCGAACTCCTTGTAAGCAATCGCTGCGATCATAAAACAAAAGCCGCCCCGATGGGCGGCGGCTGTCCGGCGCAGACGCCGGATACGACAAAGCCGCCCGGAGGCGGCTTTGGTGTGGCAGGCAATCCCGATTAACGCTTCGAGAACTGCTTGCGGCGGCGGGCTTTGTGGAAGCCGACCTTCTTACGTTCGACTTCACGCGCATCGCGGGTCACGAGGCCGGCGGCCTTGAGTGCGCCCTTGAGTTCTGCGTTGTAGTCGATCAGTGCACGGGTCACGCCGTGACGAACCGCACCGGCCTGACCGGTTTCACCACCACCGTTGACGTTGACGAGAATGTCGAACGCTTCGAGGTTTTCGGTGAGGGCTAGCGGCTGGCGAACGATCATGCGGCTGGTTTCGCGGCTGAAATACTGATCAACCGGCTTGCCGTTGACGACGATGTTGCCCGAGCCCTTGGCCAGGAACACGCGGGCAACGGCGCTCTTGCGGCGACCGGTACCGTAGTTGTACTTACCTACCATTTTGCTATTCCTTGTTCAGGGCTCAGACTTCAAGCGCTTTCGGCTGTTGCGCGGAATGCGGATGCTCATTACCGGCATAAACCTTCATCTTCTTGAGCATGGCGTAGCCCAGCGGGCCCTTCGGCAGCATGCCCTTGACGGCTTTTTCCAGCACGCGACCCGGGAACTTGTCCTGCATCTCGGTGAAGGTGCGTTCGTAAATGCCGCCCGGATGACCGGTGTGACGGTAATAGATCTTCGATTGGGCCTTGTCGCCGGTCACGCGCAGCTTGTCTGCGTTCACCACAACGATGTAGTCGCCGCAATCGACGTGCGGGGTGTATTCGGCTTTGTGTTTGCCACGCAGGCGCTTGGCAATTTCAGCCGCAAGGCGACCCAGCACTTTGTCAGTGGCATCAACAACGAGCCACTCGCGCTTCACCTCGTGCGGCTTGGCAGAGAAGGTTTTCATGACTGCTTAGTCCACGTTACGATTTCGAGAAAGTCGCAGATTTTATCCCTTCAAGAAAGAACGTGTCAAACCCGCCGAGCGCAATCTGCCAAAAAAAACGCAACCCCTGAGGATTGCGCGTAAATTCCACCAAAGAAGGAGGATGGAGGAGACAACGCCGGGCAAGCCCGACGCCGAGACCCATTCTTGCATGCGCGCCCACGGCAAACAAGACGCCAAAGCGGCAAAAATGACAAACAACTGATCAGGTAAAACCCTTAAAAGCTGCGCCTAATCAAGCGTTTCACTACAATCTCGGCCTTGCTTGAGTCGGCAGTACACACAGGGAAAGGGAAGTCATGAAGGTTCGTCTGAAGTGGGTGGAAGCGGTGAGCTTTCTGGCGCAGTCGGAGTCCGGCCATGCGGTGCTGATGGACGGCCCGCCCGAAGGCGGCGGCCGCAACCTCGGTCCGCGGCCGATGGAAATGCTGTTGATGGGCATGACCGGCTGCTCGACCTACGACGTGATCCACATCCTCAAGAAGGGCCGCGCCGACGTGCGCGACTGCGTGGTCGAGGTCGATGCCGACCGCGCCGACGTCGATCCGAAGGTGTTCACCCGGATCCATCTGCACTTCATCGTCACCGGCCGCGCGCTCAAGCCCGAACAGGTCGAGCGCGCGATCAGGCTGTCGGCCGAGAAGTACTGCTCGGCGTCGATCATGCTCGGCAAGATGGCCGAGATCACCCACGATTTCGAGATCGTCGAGGCCGACTGAGCCGTCCTGCATCCGGCAAAAAGCCGCCCGATGGCGGCTTTTTTACATGCTGCGGGCCTGCTGCCTACTTCACCGTATCGGGCACGCCCTGCTCCGCCTCTGCCTTGGCCTGCGGGCGTGGCCGGCCGAAGCGCGGTGCGTTCTGCTCGCCGTAGATCAGCGTGTACGGCAGGCCGATGACCAGCGCACCGCCGACGATGTTGCCGAGCGTCGCCGGGATCAGGTTGGCGACAATGAAGTGCCCCCAGCTGACGTCGAGCCCGCCGAGCATGGCCGCCGGGATGATGAACATGTTGGCGATGCTGTGCTCCATGCCGAGCGTGACGAAGGCCATCACCGGGAACCAGATGCCGAGCACGCGTCCGAAGGTGTCCTTGGCCGAGTAGCCCTGCATCGTCGCGACGCAGACCAGCACATTGGCCAGCACACCCTTCATGAAGGTCATCATGAACGGGTGCGAGGTCTTGCCCTGCGCGATGCCGATCAGGTAGGCGGTCGCCGGATCGCCGGGCGTGATCAGGTGTGTCAGGTAGACGAGGAAGTAGGCCGCGCCGACCGCGCCGATGAAGTTGCCGAAGTAGGACAGCAGCCAGAACTTCAGCATCTCGCCGACGCCCAGTTCGCCGCGCAGCACCGCCGATGCGCCGAGCGCACAGTTCGACGTGAACAGGTCGGCGCCGGTCAGCGTCACCGCGATGAAGCCGAGCGGAAACAGCGCGCCGAAGATGAATTTCACCAGCCCCGGATTGCTCGCCGCCAGCCCGGTACAGCCACCGGCGACGATGACGGCGAGGATGGTGCCGATGCCGATGAACATGCCGCCGAGCACGGCGATGCCGATCAGCCGCCCCGGATGCAGGCGTGCCTTTTCGGCGCCGGCATGGGCAATGTAACCGACGATTTGCGCGGGGGAACGGAGTGCGGACGAGGACGTTTCGGGGGCAGACATGGCGGGCCTGTAACAATAGAACATGACGTCGAGTTATACGCCGAGCCCATCATGTAGTTTTGGTACAAGTTCCGCCCGGCGCACCCAATACCGAGCGGAACTGATCCAGATCAAACGAAGCGGTTCACCCTAGTTCTTTCGGACTAGTTTGATTGCCGTGCACAACCTTTGCCACTCGCGCACTCAGAAGCGGTAGCTCAGCGATGTCATCAGTTTGGAGCTCAGCCCCATCACCGCCTTCAGCGGCGGCGGCAGTTCGGCGGCACCGAGCCCGACCGCCAGCTCGGCGTGATGCATTTCGTCGTGGTACATCTGCTCGACCACGGCACGGCTCTTGGCGTCGTGCGGCGGCAGCGTGTCCAGATGCGACTGCAGGTGCGCGCCGACCTGGCGCTCGGTCTCGGCCAGGAAGCCGAGGTTCCAGCGGTCACCGACGAGGCCGGCGGTGACGCCGATCGCCAGGCTGCCGGCGTACCACAGCGGATTGAGCACGCTCTTGTGGCTGCCGAGTTCGCCGATGCGCTGCTCGGTCCACGCCAGATGCTCGACTTCCTCCTGCGCCGCCTGCCGCAGTGCCTCGCGGTTGGCCGGGTCGCGCGCCGTCAGCGCCTGCCCCTGGTACAGCGCCTGCGCGCAGATCTCGCCGCTGTGGTTGACGCGCATCAGCCCGGCGGCGTGGTGCTTGTCGGCGTCGCTCAGCTCGGCCTCGTCGATGTGCGCGTCGGGATGCGCGCGGCCGCTGGTGGCCGGCGCCGCCAGCGTGCGGAGCACGGTGTCGAACTCGGTCACGATGGCGTCGAGGCTGGGCAGCTTGGGCAGGGCGGGCAGTTTGAGCATAGCGGTTCTCCTTGGCGCCGATTTTACTATTTATCCGCATGCTATGATTCGGCGGATTTTCACCGCCACCGACACGGATCAGAACACGATGAAAAAGCTGTTTGCCGCCGCCGCACTGAGCCTGGCCGCGATGTCCGCCTTTGCCGCCAACCCGCAGGTCGAGCTCGTGACCAACAAGGGCAAGGTCGTGCTCGAGCTGTATCCGGACAAGGCGCCGGTGACCGTCGCCAACTTCCTGCAGTACGTGAAGGACAAGCATTACGACGGCACGATCTTCCACCGCGTGATCGCCGACTTCGTCGTCCAGGGCGGCGGCTTCGACGCCAAGGGCAGCCAGAAGCCGACGCGCGCACCGATCAAGAACGAGGCGCAGGCCGCGTTCAAGGCCGGGCTGAAGAACGACCGCGGCACCGTCGCGATGGCGCGGACCAGCGACCCGAACTCGGCGTCGAGCCAGTTCTACGTCAACCTGAAGAACAACGACTTCCTGAACTGGCCCGGCCGCGACGGCGCCGGTTACACGGTCTTCGGCAAGGTCGTCGCCGGCCTCGACGTCGTCGACAAGATCGGCGCGGTCAAGACGATGCCGGGCGACGCCCCGGTCGACCCGGTCGTGCTCGAGTCGGCACGTGAACTGCCGGCCGGCAAAGCTGCCAAATAACCCTACGCTATCGATATCAACGACAGAGGATCAATCATGACCCAGGTAAAACTCACCACCAGCGCCGGCGACATCGTGCTCGAACTCGACGACGTCAAGGCCCCGATCACCGTCGCCAACTTCGTCCAGTACGTGAAGGACGGCCACTATGACAACACCGTGTTCCATCGCGTGATCGACGGCTTCATGGTCCAGGGCGGCGGCTTTGCCCCCGGCATGAAGCAGAAGGACACCCGCGACAACATCAAGAACGAAGCCGACAACGGCCTGAAGAACGACGCCTATACCGTCGCGATGGCGCGCACGCCGGAACCGCACTCGGCATCGGCACAGTTCTTCATCAACGTCGCCAACAACGACTTCCTCAACTTCCGCGCGCCGACCCCGCAGGGCTACGGCTATGCCGTGTTCGGCAAGGTCGTCGAGGGCAAGGACGTCGTCGACGCGATCAAGAGCGTGAAGACCGGCAGCAGCGGCTTCCACCAGGACGTGCCGAAGGACGACGTGCTGATCGTCAAGGCCGAAGTGCTCGCCTAAGCGCCACGGCACCGCGACCGCGCCGCCCCGTCCGGGCGGCGTTGTCGTATCTGGCCCCGATGTCCGCAACCTGGTCCTGGCAAGCGCCGAGCTTCGCACTGCTCGCCGGCAGTGCGCTGATGCTGACCTAGTGGTGCGCCATGGCCGCGTTCGAATACGCGAGCACGCAGCAAGCGCTCAAGGCCGATCTCGCCCGCTGCTGGCAGCAGCATGGCCGGCACGACGACTACTGCTTCCGCTACGGCGGCGAGGAGTGGCTGTTGCTGCTGCCCGGCTGCGCCGCCGTGCAGGCGACCGCGCGCGTCGACGCGCTCAGGCTGGCCTATGCCGCCGAGCCGGCCGGCCTGACGTTCTCGGCCGGCATCGCCGTCTTTCCGGACGATGGCCGCGATCAGGCCGAACTGACCGCCAGGGCCGATACGGCGCTGTACCATGCCAAGACCACCGGCCGAAACCGCGTCGTCGTCGCGACGCCGACCGGCCACACTGCCAGCGAAACCGATGCCTGATTCCGTACTGCTGATTTCCGACCTGCATCTCTCGCCTGCCGACCCGGCGACGGTCGCCGCCTTCGGCCGCTTCCTCGCCGGCCGGGCCCGCCACGCCCAGGCGCTGTACATCCTCGGCGACCTGTTCGAGGTCTGGATCGGCGACGACCAGCTCGACGAGCCCTTCTACGCGGCGCGCGCCGCCGAACTGCGCGCGCTCGCCGACAGCGGCGTGCCGGTGTACTTCATGGCCGGCAACCGCGACTTCCTCTGCGGTCAAAGCTTCGCCGCCGCGGCCGGGCTGACGCTGATCGCCGACCCACTGACGATTGCGCCGTTCGGCAAACCGCTGCTGCTCGCGCACGGCGACGCCTACTGCACCGACGACGCCGACTACCAGCGTTTCCGCCGCATCGTCCGCAATCCGCTGGTGCAATGGCTGTGGCGGCGGCTGCCCTACCGCTGGCGCAACCGCGAGGCGGCCAAGCTGCGGGAAAAATCGACCGCGATGAACCGGCGCAAGGCGGAAGCAATCATGGACGTCAACGCCGGGGCGATCGCCGCGGCCATGCGAGATGCCGGCGTCGCCACGCTGATCCACGGCCACACGCACCGGCCGGCACGACATGCGGAAGCCGCCGGCACGCGCTGGGTGCTGCCCGACTGGCACGACGGCAGCGGCGGTTACCTGCGGGTCGCCGAAGACGGCGTCTCGATGCTCACGCTCGACGACCGGCCGTTCCCGGGCACGACGGCCTGACCCCCCCGTCCGGTCAACGCCGGCTCAGGGCGCCACGTCGACGCGCACCCAGACCGTATAGCGGGTCGACGACTGCGATTGCGATCCGATGCCCGAGCCGCTCGCCTGCCGGGTCGATTCGCCGACCGGCAGCCACTCGCCGAGCGCGCCGGCCACTTCGCTGTAGACGCCCCGGTACGCCACGCTGCCGTCGGCATTGAAGCGGCTGCTTTGCGGATACAGCCGCAGACGAACCTCCCCGCCCAGCAACCGCGGCTCGGCCCAGAAGCCGCTGCCTGCGTCCTGCCACTGGCCGCCGTAGCTGGCGATCCGGTAGCCGGGCCGGTAAACGAAGGACAGCGTCGGAACGAAACGCGACTCGCCGAGCGAGATCATCGCCCGGCCGCCGTCCATCGTCGTGACCTTCTGCAGCGCGCTGCGCGTATCCCCCGACTGCGTCGCGCCCAGCCGGACCGCAGCGGCACTGCCGCGATTGGAGATGACGACCGCACCACCGGCCTCGATACCGGCCGTCGCAGCCGATTCGCGCTGCTCGACGCTCACGGTCAGCCGCTGCGCCCTGGTGTCGAGCCGTTCGACCAGCGCGGCGATCGCCGCCAGCGTCGCGGCGTCGGGCGCGCGGACGATCAACTGGTCGTAGAAGCCCGAAATGCCGGCGTCGGGAAACGCCTGCTGCAGCGCCGGGACGATCTCGGCCGCCGGCTTGTGCCGCAACCTGACGGTATCGACGACATCGGCCAGCGTGACACCGGCGAGCATGGCGGCAACCACGGACAGCGGCGCGCGCATGGCGGTCTCAGCGGCCCCAGGGGCCGGAAACGGTCGAGCGGCGTTCGAGCAGGCACACCGCCTGCGCCTCGACCGCTTCGGATTCGCCGACCGGGCCGAGCTTCTCGTAGGTCTTGGCCTTGACGTTGACGTCGGTGATCTCGATGCCGAGGTCGGCGGCGATATTGGCGACCATCTGCGGAATGTGCGGCGCCATCTTCGGCCGCTGGATCAGGATGCTCGCGTCGACATTGCCGACGCGCCAGCCGGCCTCGGCCACGCGCCGGACCGCCTCGCGCAGCAGCACGCGGCTGTCGGCGCCCTTGAACTCGGCCGCGGTATCGGGAAAGTGCCGGCCGATGTCGCCGAGCCCGGCGGCGCCGAGCACCGCGTCGGTGATTGCGTGCAGCAGCGCGTCGGCGTCCGAATGGCCCAGCAGCCCCTTCTCGAACGGAATCGTCACGCCGCCGAGGATCAGCGGCCGGCCCTCGACCAGCCGGTGCACGTCCCAACCCTGACCAATACGCATTGCCTTTCTCCACTTCGCTCTGACAGCCCGGCATGGTAGCGCGGATGCGCGTCAGTTGGCTTCGGCGATCGCCCGCATCAGCGCCGGCCACCATTCGCCGTTCCGCTCGCCGAGCCGGACGATCACCGTGCGCCGCGCCGGGTAGATGTAGAGGTACTGGCCGGACAGCCCCTGCGCGTAGTAGTCGCCGCGCCGCGGCTCGCTCTTCGGCGGCGTCCACCAGTGCAACCCGTACTCGCCGCCGGCGATTGCCGTCGTGCTCTCGGCGACCCACGACGACGGGATGATCTGCCGGCCGCGCCAGCGCCCCTGCGCCAGGTACAGCTCGCCGATCCGCGCCAGATCGCGCGCACCGGCGTTGAGGCAGCAGAAGGCCTTGACCGTGCCGAGCGCATCGACGCTCCAGCTCGCCGGGTACTCGGCGCCGAGCGGCTGCCAGAGCCAGCGCTGCAACAGCGTTGCGATGCTCTGGCCGCTCGCGCGTTCGAGCGCTGCGGCGATCAGCTGGGTGTTGACGCTCTGGTAGCGGAACGCGTCGCCCGGCTCGCCGGCAAAGTCGAGCGAATCGAACCAGCCGCGCAGGTCGGCAGCGAGGTAGTACCAGGCAACGTCGCTGGCGATATTGCCGACGGCCTCGTCCCACGCCAGCCCGGAGCGCATCGCCAGCAGCTCGCGCAAGGTCAGCCTGGAGAAGCGCGGGTCGCGCTGGGCCAGCTCGGGCAGCCAGTGCGTCACCGGCTGGTCGACGCTCTGCAGCCAGCCGGCCTGCAGGCCGACGCCGACCAGCGCCGACACCACCGACTTGGCGACCGAGAACGACGGAATCGGGTCGCCGGCCGCATAGCCGCCGGAATAGTGCTCGTAGCGCAAGCGGCCGTCCTTGATCACCAGGAAGGCCACCGTGCTTTGCCTTGCCAGCCACGCCTCGGGGGCCTCGCCGGCCTGTGCTTCGGGCAGGCCGGGCCAGACCAGCGGCTTGGGGCTGCGGGGCCAGGGCAGGGATTGCGGTGCGGCATCGACGCGCTGGGCGGCAAACACGTCGCGGTCGCTGAGCCTGGCTTCGGCGTGCAGCAGGATAGGCCAGGCTTGCGTATCCGGACGGTGGCAGCCCACCAGCATCAACGCCGCCGCAACGATCGGGGCGGCGCTCATGCTTACAGCTTAGGAAGGCGGTCATCGGCCGCTGCCGGGCCGCTTGCCGTCCGTCCGCATCCGCCGCCGGACGGTTTATCCGGGCAGCAGGGCGGCGATGGCGGCCAGTTCGCGGGCGTCGATCTCGTCGAACTCGGCCAGCCGTTCGCTGTCGACATCGAGCACGCCGACGACCCGGCCGGCGCGGTCGTGCAAGGGCACGACGATCTCCGAGCGCGATGCCGACGAGCAGGCGATATGACCGGGGAAGGCATCGACGTCGGGCACGACCAGCGTCTCGTTGCGCGCCCACGCGCTGCCGCAGACGCCGCGGCCGTGCGCGATCCGGAAGCACGCCACCGGCCCCTGGAACGGCCCGAGCACCAGTTCGTCGCCGTCGACGAGGTAGAAGCCGACCCACAGCCAGTCGAAGGTCTGCCTGAGCGCCGCCGCGGCATTGGCGAGACGGGCGGTCAGGTCGGGCTCGCCGGCCAGCAGCGCCGCCAGTTGCGGCTGCAGCGACGCGTAGCGGGCCGCCTTGTCGTCACCGTCTACATGCAGGCTTTCGGCCATCACGCGTCCTTTCGTGCCGAGAGGATCAGCGCGGCGAGCTGCAGATCGTGCGGATAGGTCACCTTGAGGTTCCACGGGCTGCCCATCACCAGCCGTGGCGACGCGCCCTGCTTTTCCAGTGCGCTTGCCTCGTCGGTGATGTCCGGACCCATGCCGGTTTCGAGCGCGCCGGCGAGCATCGCCAGCCTGAACATCTGCGGTGTCTGCGCCTGCCACAGCCCGGCGCGCGGCGCGGTCTCGGCGATCCGAGTGTCGTCGCCGGCATGCCCGAGCGACTCGCTGCGCGCACGCTTGAGCGGCTCATTACACGCACGCTTGAGCGTGTCGGCGACCGGCACCGCGAGGATGCCGCCGACCGGGTCATCGCCCAGCGTCGCGATCATGCCGTCGACCTGCGCCGGATCGACGCACGGCCGCGCCGCATCGTGGACCAGCACCCAGGCATCCGACGGCGTGAACAGCGACAGCGCCTGCAGGCCGTTCAGCACCGACTCGGCACGGCTGCCGCCGCCGCAGCGCATCACCACCAGCCGGCCGAAACCGTCCCAGTCGTAGCCGTCCCACCATTCGTCCTCCGGCGAGATCACGACGAAGATGCGCTCCAGCGCCACGACCTGGTGCAGGGCGTTCAGCGTGTGCCAGATCAGCGGCTTGCCGAGCAGGTCGAGGTACTGCTTCGGCGTATCGCTCGCCATCCGGCTGCCGCTGCCGGCGGCCGGCACCAGCGCGATCGCGCTCATTCCCCGGCCCCGGGCGCCGTCAGCGCACGCCACAGGCAGGTGCCCTTGACCGATTTGTCGAGCACGTCGAGGTAGGCTTCGTGCTGCGCCAGATCGTCGGCCGGCACGCCCGCCACGAGCAGCGGCTTGCGCGGTTTCCCCCTGCCAAACAGCGCCGCGGCGTCGCCGGCATCGCCGCCGGCGAAGTCGATCAGCAGGCTGTCCTGGCCGCGCGTCAGCGCCAGGTAGACCTCCGCCAGCAGCTCGCAGTCGATCAGCGCGCCGTGCAGCGTCCGGCCGCTGCGGTCAATCTCGAAGCGGTCGCACAGCGCGTCGAGGCTGTTGCGCTTGCCCGGGAAGGTGTCCTTGGCCATCTTCAGCGTGTCGACCACGCCCGACACGTAGTCGGTGATCGGGCCACGGCCGAGCTTGCCGAGCTCCATGTTCAGGTAGCCGACGTCGAACGGCGCGTTGTGGATGATCAGCTCGGCGCCGTCGACAAAGCGCAGGAACTCGTCGGCGATGTCGGCGAACTTCGGCTTGTCGGCGAGGAACTCGGTCGTCAGGCCGTGGACGTTCAGCGCGCCCTCTTCCGAATCGCGCCCCGGGTTGATGTAGCGGTGCAGGTGGCGGTCGGCCGGCGACAGCTTGCGGTCGATCATTTCGACCGCGGCGATCTCGAGGATGCGGTTGCCGTCCTCGACGCGCAGACCGGTGGTTTCGGTATCGAGAATGATCTGCCGCATCAGGCTCTCCCTATCGCGACGTCGGCCGCACCGATCGCGAACGGATCGGCGTGTTCGTTGAGCTTGAACCCGGTATCAGGATGCCGCATTTAGATCCGCCCCAGCGCCATGTCGACGCCGCGGTTGGCGAGCTGGTCGGCGCGCTCGTTGAATTCGTGGCCGGCGTGGCCCTTGACCCAGTGCCAGCCGACCGCGTGGCGCGCCACCTCGGCGTCGAGCTTCTGCCACAGGTCGGCGTTCTTCACCGGCTTCTTGTCGGCGGTCTTCCAGCCGTTTTTCTTCCAGTTGTGGATCCAGGTTTCGATGCCGTTCTTCACGTATTGCGAGTCGGTCCACAGCGCGACCTCGCACGGCCGCTTGAGCACGGCCAGCGCCTCGATCACCGCGGTCAGCTCCATCCGGTTATTGGTCGTGTCGCGCTCGCCGCCGAAGAGCTCCTTCTCCTGCCCGCCGTACTGCAACAAGGCGCCCCAGCCGCCGGGGCCGGGATTGCCTTTGCAGGCGCCATCGGTATAAATCGTAACTGTCGTCATAGCTTGCGAAGGAGCGACCATGCGCGCCCTCCTGTTCCTTTTGTGTATCGCCACGGCCCAGGCCGCGACGTTCTGTCCGTACAAACTGCCCGGCACCGACAAGAGCGAGCGCTGGGTCAACCTGACCGTGGTCCAGTATGTCGAATTGTCCGACACCGAGGCCCGGCTCTATTTCGGCGGCGGCAACCTCGGCAGCGGTCACGACGTGAAGATCCCGCTCAAGGGCCGCGACGACGGCCAGAAGCTGCTGCGCGAGCTGGTCGAAACCTCGCGCCGCTGCGATCCGTCCCCGTCCTGAGCCGCGCTCACTTGCAGCGGTCCTTGCCGGCCCGCTGGCGCAAACGCTCGATCAGCGCCACCTGGTCGATCGCCGCGGCCGGCTTGGCCTTCGGCACCGCGACCTTGCCGCGCCACGCCGGACCGATCACCCGCATCCCGCGCACGCGCTTGACCGCGTCGAGGCAGTAGATCCCGCCGGCGGCCGGCCACCAGCGGTCGCCGGCATTGTCGAACAGGTGGCCACGGGCGATCCAGCGTTCGTGCTGCACCGGCAGCCCGTAGCACAGGAAGCTGCCGCGCACCGTTTCCATGCCCAGCAGCGACAGCCAGTCCTTGAGACGCGGCAGCGCAACGAAATGCCCCGACCACGGCGCATCGCCGCCGCGCCATTTGCGCAGCCCCCACAGGCTCCACGGATTGAAACCGGTCACCAGGAGCCGCCCTTCCGGCACCAGTACCCGCTCGACCTCGCGCAGCACCGCGTGCGGATCGGCGCAGAAGTCGAGCACGTGCGGCAGGGCCAGCAGGTCGAGCGACTGGTTCGCGAACGGCAGCTGCTCGGGCACGCAATGCAGCGCGCAGCCGGCGCTGCGGCCGGCGATGGTCCGCCACGACATCCGGTTGGTCGCCAGCGCGTCGAGCTGCGGCAGTTCGAGCTGCACCGCCTTGTAGCCGAACAGGTCGGCCGCGGTGCGCGCATACCAGCCGCGTTCCTGCCGTGCGACGTCCTGCCCTAGCGGCGTTGCCAGCCAGGCGGCAAAATGGTCGAACGATGTACTGCAGTCCACGGGACCCGTCATGCTGGCACTCACCCCGTTGCCGATCTTCGACGACAATTATATCTGGGTTTTGCACGACGACCGCCACGCGCTGGCCGTCGACCCCGGCCTGGCCGCGCCGCTCGAGCGCTTCCTCGCCGGGCGCGGCCTGCAACTGGCCGCGCTGCTCGTCACCCACCATCATCACGACCACACCGGCGGGCTCGCCGGGCTCGTCGCCGCCCGCCCCGGGCTGCCGGTCTACGGTCCGGCGCGCGTCGCCGGGGTCAACCGGCCGCTGACGGGAGGCGAGACGGTCACCGCGCTCGGGCGCGACTTCGACGTGCTCGCCGTGCCCGGCCACACGCTCGACCACCTCGCCTACCACGCGGCGCCCTGGCTGTTCTGCGGCGACACGCTGTTTGCCGCCGGCTGCGGCCGGCTGTTCGAGGGCACGCCGGCGCAGATGCACGCCTCGCTCTCCCGCCTGGCCGCACTGCCGGGCGACACGCTGGTGTGCTGTACACACGAATACACGCTGTCTAACCTGAAATTTGCCAGGGCAGTCGAGCCGGGCAATGCCGACCTTCGCGAACGCGAAACGGTCGAGCAGGCCAGACGTGCGCGGGGACTGCCGACCTTGCCGAGCAGCATGGCGCTGGAGCGGGCGACCAACCCCTACCTGCGCTGCGCCGAGCCCGGCGTGATTGGAGCAGCCCGACATCATGGTGCGATCGACGACACCGGGGAGGAAGTACTCGCAGCGATCCGGCGCTGGAAAGACACGTTCTGACCGCCCGGCGCCAGACCGGACACTTGCGTTGACAGGCCACGCCGGGGTCGGCACCATCCTGCAACTGATTAAAAAACGAGCGCGCAAGATGCGGTTCCTTCCCCTCGCCGGGCTGCTCGCCGGCCTGAGCTTTGCCAGCGCCTTCGCGGCGCCCTCCGGCCTTGACGGCCAGCTGAACAACCCCCAGTTCCGCGTTACCGACGACACCAGCCGCACCGTCGACGTGCTGTTCGGCGAAGTCGCGCGGGTGCAGTCGTACGACGACCTGTGGGGCCGCGTGCGCGCCGGCTTCACGATGCCCGAACTCGACGACCCGCTGGTCGAGAAATGGGAGAACTACTACGCCAGCCGCCCCGAGTACCTGAACCGGATCATCGAGCGCGGCAGCCGTTACCTGTATTTCGTCGTCGGCGACGTCGAGCGCCGCGGCATGCCGATGGAGCTGGCGCTGCTGCCGATGATCGAATCGGCGTACAACCCGAAGGCCGAATCGTCGGCCAAGGCCGCCGGCATGTGGCAGTTCGTCCCGGCGACCGGCAAGCAGTACGGCCTCGAGCGCACCTGGTGGTACGACGGCCGGCGCGACGTGCTCGCAGCGACCGACGCCGCACTCGACTACCTCGACACCCTGCACGGCCAGTTCAACGACTGGCAACTGGCGCTGGCCTCGTACAACTGGGGCGAGAATGCCGTCGCCCGGGCACAGAAGAAGAGCGCGGCCAACGGCGGCGGCACGACGTACAGCGACCTCAAGATGCCGAACGAGACGCGCAACTACGTGCCCAAGCTGATGGCGGTGCGCAACATCATCGCCAATCCGTCGGCCTTCGGCGTCACGCTCGCCAGCGTGCCGAACAAGCCCTACTTCGCCGCGATCACCACCGGCCGGCACATGGACGTGCAGGTCGCCGCCGAGCTGTCGGAAACCCCGGTGCAGGAGCTGCTCAAGCTCAACCCGGGCTTCATCCGCCCGGTGATCGCGTACAAGGACGACCGCAAGCTGGTGATCCCGGCCGACAAGGTCGCCGCCTTCCAGCGCAACCTCGCCAACTACGACAAGCCGCTGCTGAACTGGCAGCCGTACGTCACCAAGCGCGGCGAATCGTTCGCCCAGCTGGCCGGCCAGTTCGGCATCGACGTCGACGAGCTCAAGGACATCAACGACATCGGCAAGGACAGCATCGCGCGCGGCCAGACCATTCTGGTGCCGAACGTGCCGGGCCTCGATGTCTCCGACCGGCAGACGCTGGTCGCGCTGCACGACAACCGCGCCGCCGACCCGGTCGACACCGGCGCCGGCGACGCGCCGCTGGCCGTCCTCAAGCATCGCGTCACCCGCGGCGACACGCTGTACAACATCGCCAGCCGCTACGGGATGAACGTTGCCGACCTGCGCAAGCTGAACAGGCTCGACGGCGACGATGTCCGCCTCGGCACGACGCTCAAGGTCGCCAGCGTCACGCGTACCGCTGCCGGCAAGAAGGCACCGATCCAGCGCGAATACGTGGTGAAATCCGGCGACACGCTGGCGTCGATCGCGCGCAAACACCGCGTCGATGCCGACGACCTGAAGCGCTGGAATCCGCAGAAGCTGTCGCCGGGCATCCGGCTGGTGATCTACCAGCAGCCGGGCTGATCGCCACAAGCACCCGGATCGTGCAGCCGAAAAAAAAGCCCGTCATTCGACGGGCTTTTCTTTTGACCGGTACCGCTCAGTCGGGCGTGAAATCGGCGCTGTAGGCGAGCAAGGCCTCGACCCGGCTGCGCATGCCGTCATAGCGGCAGTACAGCGGCTGACGTTCGCTCTCGCCCTTCTTCAGGCCGCTGAAAAACCAGCTGACACCGCCGCTGCTGGCCTGATACGGGCTGGGAAACTTCAGCTGCTTGTACCCGGCCGAGCGCGCGGCGGCGGCGCATGCGTCGCGGGCGACGCCGGCGGTCGCCTTCCACGCATCGTTGTTCGTCGCGAGTGCCGGACCGGCCAGCAGGGCCGCCAGCACCATCATCCGGCATTTCATTCCGACGCGACGCCGTTCGGCTGCCCTTCGGCCAGCCACTTGGCGTGGTGCTCGCGCATCAGATGCACCGCGTCCTCGATCGTGTCGACGACGACCGGAATCTGCATGTCGACACCGCTGGCCAGGCCCGCACCGTTGTCGACCATGTAGCGCTTGGCCCAGTCGACCAGCTCGTGCCACATGTCGCCGACGAGGATCAGCGGCGTGCCGTAGAGCTTGCGCACCTGCAGGAGCTGCCAGACCATCGCCAGCTCGAGCAGCGTGCCGACGCCGCCCGGCGTGACGATGAACGCGTTCGAACGCAGGATGAAGTGATGCAGCCGCGAGAAGAAGGTCTTGTGCTCGAACACGCGGCCGACGAAGTCGTTGGCATGCTGTTCAAAGTCGAGGTCGATCCGGATGCCGACCGATGCCTCGGGCTTGTCCGGCGCGCCTTCGCGGGCGCCCTCGTTCGCCGCCTGCATCAGCCCCGGCCCGCCGCCGGTGACGATGCGGCAGCCCATCGCCGCCAGCTCGGCCGCCAGTTGCTTGACCGCCTCGTACGCCGGCGTCGCTTCCTCGATCCGCGCCGAACCGAAGATCGTCACGTGATAGTGCGGCGTATGTTGCGGCCGAAGCTTCGACAGGTCGTCGACGACATCCCACAGCTTGAGTACCGCGCCGGTCACGAGGCGCAGCGTAGCCTCGCTGTCGCCCTGCACGTCGGGTTTTACGATTTGATCCATATCGCTCTTGATTACACTCGGAATCCGAAACTTAAACGTAACCCCTCGCGCGTAGAAGGGGAATAGGTCCGCAGGTAGGCCGCAGTGTTCGGCCCACGCCCGGGGCGGCTATGGTAGCAGATTGCGCGTCGCACCAAACCGGTACGCACCACAGCCGACGGCCCCGGCGCTGCAAACGCGCGCCGGGGCCGTCTCGGAATTGCGAGTGCCCGGCCAGACCGGGCTACGAGGCGGCGGCGATCAGGACGGACGGCGCGCGCGCAAGACGGCTTGCTCGCCGGCCTTCAACGTCAGCGTCCCGTCGGCGGCGACCGCGAAGCCGTTCACCCGCGCCAGCGCCTTCAGGAAGCCGCGCTCCTGCTTCGTCGGTGCCGCGCCACACGCCATCCTGGTCGTTGCGACCTTGTCGATCCTGAGTACGCTGCCGTCGATCGCGTACTGGCCGGTGTAGCGGTTGCAACCGGCAAAACCGCTGATTCGGCCGTCCGCGGCAAAATTCAGCGTGCTCGGACGCTTGCCGCCGGCGACCTGCCATTCGGCGCCCTGCAGCGCCGACGCACCAGGCGTCGCGCCGGCGTCCTTCACCGGCACGCACTCGGGGTAGCTTTTGCCGTGCAGCTGCAGCATGCCCCCCTGGCCCTTGGACCAGAACCAGGTCTGCGGATCATCGTTGGCGGCGTACTTGGCGCCCGATGCGGTGCGTACCTGCGTCAGCGCGAACTGCGATCTGCCGGCCTGCAGGGTCATCGCATCGCCGCTGAAACCGACGCTGATCTGCTTGTCACCGCATTGCAGTTTGCTGGCAAACGCCTGTTGCTGCGGCTGCTGCACAAGCTGCAGCACGCCCACATCGGTACTCCCCGGCGTAACGGCGACCGGCTCGCTCAACCACGCCAGCCGCCCCTGCTGTTCGATGCCGCCGCGCAAGGCATACGTACCACCCGCGGCCAGCCGGTCGAGCGTCAGCGCGAACGGGACCGGTACCTGCTTGCCCTGCAGCGGCAGCCGCACGTCCCTGACGACCTTGTCCGTCTGGGTGTCGCGAACCTCGACGACGGCGACCGCGTCCGGCGGCAAGGCGATCCGCGCGCGGTAGCTCAACTCGCCCTTGAGCGTTTGCTGCGCCGGTGCGACAAGGGCCGGTTGTACGCCGGCACACCCGGTCAGCGCCACACCGCCTCCCAGAACCATCAATGCTGCTGCCATCGAACGAGTCATCTGAGCGCTCCTGTGTTTGGACGCGTGAAGTCTAGTCCCCGCTATCCGGCAAGGCTTTGGAAATAATGGCTGGCTTTTCTTGACGTCAAGGTGTCTCGAGAATAATTGTTGTGTAAATCAACTTTGTAGAAATCCATCCAGCCATTCACCGGAAACGGCGCACCCGGTGCGCCGTTTCGTTCGCCCACTGCCGGATCAGAACGGCATGCCCAGCATCAGCCGGATCGCCTGCTCGTAGCCCGAGCTGTTGTTGAGCGTGCTGCTGTAGTCGAGCGACAGCGTCAGTTCGTCACGCAGCGCCAGCTTGCCACCGACCTCGATGATCCACTGGTTCTGCGCCATCGGCACCAGATGGGCGACATAACCGAGGCCATAGGCGGCGAGGTCCGCGTAGCCCATGCGGGCATCGTCGCCGCCTTCGAACTGGTGCTGGTACTCGATCCGCATCCGCGGCGTAAGCCTGCCCACCGAGACATCGAAGCTCGTTTCGCCACGCAGGCCAAGCTTGCCTGTCGTCATCCGCACGGTCTGCTCGCCATAGCTCAGCGCGCTCAGCCCGGCTGCCGACTCGGTGTAGGCATCGAGCGTCGCCGACATCAGGTCGACCCGGCCATACGGCGAGACCAGCCACGTACCGTTGCGGTACTCGTAACCGGCGGCGAGCAGACCGAACAGCTGGTTACCGTCACGCGAGCCCGAGGCAAAGCGACCGTTGCCGGTGATGTAGCGGTCCACGTCGAAGTTCAGCCAGCCGTAACCGAGCATGCCGTCGACGAACAGCGACTCGGCCGGGCGCACACTGCCGTAGATCGCCACCACGCCGCTGCGGCCTTCACTCTTCGAACCGTTGTCGCCGATATCGCTGACGTCACGGGCAACGCCACCGCCAACCCCGACCGACAACAGATCGTTGACGCGATAGTCGCCACCGACGCTGATGCCGTCGGTGCTGAAGCGGAACTTGTCCTGGCCGGTTTCCGCATCGCGTCGGCCGAAGTTGAGCGCGCCACCGATCCAGATCTACCTGTTGCTGGAACGACGCCCGGACACCCGCCGGTTGGAAAGCGGTGGCGATTCGGTGTGACGACCCGGCTTCGGGTGAGAACCAGACGGATTGGCCGTGATTCGATGCTCGCGAACGAGCGAACCGTCGCCAGGTCCGGCGCGATTCGGTAAACGCACCGTCAGTCGATGGTCACGGTGATGGACACGTTGTCCGCATACGCGCCGGCCGGAACCACTTGCCCGGCGGGCAGCCTGGCGTAGATCGTCCAGCTTTGTGTACTGGAAAAGAGCTGCTGGACCTGGATGGTACCGGTCAGCCTGCTGGTACCGCCGCTGCCGTCACCAAGAATCTCGGTGTACAGATTGCTGGTGTAGAGGTTGTAAGCCAGCGAATGTCCTCCCTGCTTCAGGCTGCGTGTCAGCGCATTGCCGCTCAGCCCGCCGCTGAACGAGATGCCCACCGAGGCATTCAGGGAGACACCGGCGTTGCAGTTGAGCGTCAGCGTCGATTGCGCGGTCAGGGCGCTGCCAGCCAGCGGAGAATAGGGGCCCAAATTGACAGCCACCGGCGGCACCGAGCAACTGCCAAGAAAGACCGCATGACACACCGGCGTCGCGAGTCCGGACAGCATGGCCGGCCAGAGCAGCAACCGGCGAAGGTCGAACCGCCTTCCCGGCTTCACGAAGAGTCCTCCACGGTTTGGCAGGGCATCGGACCAAGCACCTGATTGAGCGGACTGGCCAGGGCTTCGGGCACCAGCGTGAACCGGCACAGCCGGTCACGATCCAGTTGCAGCCGGTAATCGCCGGCCGCCGCACTATCCAGATAGAGACGGCTGCGCCCCAGTGTCAGGCTCTCCACCTTCGTGCCATCACGCCAGCTCTCGCTGTCGCTCGCCAGCTGCCAGTCCTGTGGTAGCGCCAGCTCGATCACCCGGCCCGGCGCGGACTGCTTGACGATGAAGTCCAGCAGATAACCGTTGCCGCGTTGTGGAACCAGCGTGCGTCTAGTGTCGGGGACCTGGTAATCGATCTTCAGCCGCGCGGTGTCGATGCCGATGCGATTGGCCTGGTAGCCGTAGAGCTGCGGGACCAGGGCGACACCGTCGGCGTTGCTCCAGGCAACCACCCGGTTCTCCAGCGTCACCGGCACATCCGGCTGGCCACCGGTCGTAACGATGGCAAAACCGTCGCCGACCTGGCGGGTGGCGCCGAGCAGCTGCGGCGTGGCAATCAGACTACCTCGCACACCCAGACGCAGCTGCGGGTCGCCGCGCTGCGAGAGCTGGGTGTCCAGCTGCAGCGAGGTATAGCGGGTGTCGGCCCTTGCCATCGCCAGCACGCGGGTATCGCGTTTGTCCTTCTGGGCGGTCAGGGTCGCGGTGCGCAGCATCGGATCATCTGCGGTATAGCTGTAGCTGAGGGTGCTGGTGTGCTGCTGCTCCTGCAAGGCGTAGCTGGCAGCCAGATTCTGGCCGCGGTCGAGCGGCAAGGAGACGCCGACGAACAGACCGTAGCGGCGCACCAGATCGCGGGATTCGAACAGCGTCAGCGCGATCTGGCTGTTGTACGCCAGCGGCAGCGACGCGCTCAGATTGCTCGAACTCCGGCAGTGGTCGAGCACGTAACAGCGCTCGACATAGCCCAGGGACAAGCCCAGCGGACCAAGCTGGGTGCCGAGATAGCCGCTGCGACTGCGTAGAGCCTCAAGCGCCGGATCGCTCGCCATGCCGAGTTGGCGGAAAGCACTGCCACGGCGGGTGTATTGCAGGCCGGCGTTGAAAAGCAGGCCACTCCACTCATAGCCCAGACTGTACTGCCAGCCGCGGCCGCTCTCCGGGTGCAGGCTGGCCGCGCCATTCGCCGTCACCGTGCCGACCAGCCCCAGCCTGCCGACCAGACCGGTGCCGAGCAGCCCGCCGCCTTGCACCGCTTCGACACGGCCGTCCAGCGTCAGCCAGGGGTTGACGCCGTAACGGTAGCCGCCAGAAGCAAAGCCGGCACCGTAATGATTGCTCTGCGAACCGTAATCGAGACGCTCGCGACCGATCTGCAGCGCGTAGTCCCACAAACCGGGCGCCAGCAAGCGCGTCAGCGACAAGAGCGGCGCCTGGTAGGTGCGGCTGCGTCCTAGCGTGTCGCGCAGCTGCACGCTGACCACGCCGTCGTTGCCAACGGCCGGTAACTGATCGAGTTCGAACGGCCCCGGCGGCAGCTTGCTCGTGTAGCTCAACATGTCGTTGACGTAGACATCGAGCACCGACGGCAGCGCCGAGCTGCCGCTGATCGTCTGGGTCGGATAAGGCAGAAAACCTGGCTGCAGCGAAAAGTCCCGCACCAATTGCACCCCGGCAAAACGGATCGGCAACCCGCTCTCGAAGGCCTGGCTGATCGCATCACCCAGACGCAGCGTCCACATGCCGCGGTAGTCGTCATAGCGATAGGTCGTATCCAGCCGCAGCGTTTCGACGCGCGAGTCGCGACTGGTCGCGCCCAGCTCCTTGCGGATCAGCCCGCTTTGCTGCACACCGCCCCAGGCGCCGAAGGCGCGCGCAAACAGGTTCGCTCCCCACCCCTCGCGCCGGCCGTCCCGGGTGGCCAGCACGTCGTAGTCGAGATAGGCGCCGTTCAGGTTGGCTGGCGTGACCGGATCGAGCGCCGCCTGCGGCATGACCAGCACATGCGGGTCGAGCTCGCGATCGGGCAAGGTCAGCTGCAACTGCTGCAGCGCATCGTCGAGTAAAACCCGTTCGGCAACACCGGACAGCGGCAGATAGCGCTTGCCGTCACCGAGCAGGACCGAATGGCGCGACCGTTGCGGGTTGAGCGGCAGTTGCTGTGTGCTATCCAGCGGCCAGAACCAGTTGCCGCAATCGTCGCGGATCAGCAACTGGTCGTTCGGCAGCAAGACGCCGTTGACGCTGACCTGCAGCAGCAACTGCCGCGCGCCGGCGCACGGGCGCTGGTCGGCCGGCGGTTCGGCAGCTGCGACATGGAACGACAACGCCGTCGAACACAGCAGCCAGTGCAGGCCGCTACGGCAGCGCCACATTGGCGTTCGACCATTGCCCCTTGTCGTCCCTGATCCGGAGGTTCAACTGGCGACGCTCGCCGTCGCCCACACCCCAGGACAGCGACTGGCCCGCGAGCAAATAGCCGTTGTGGCCACCGAACGGCGAAAGACGAACGCCGTCGGCCTGCACCTCGGCCACCCGGACCGCTACCGCTCCCGGGTTGGTCGCCACCAGAAGCCGCCGGCCATCGACGCCGCGTTCGCCCCGCCATTCGAGCTTTGCGCCGACAGGCGTACCGTCCGGCGTGTAAAACACCGGCAGATTGAAATTGACCAGCAGCGCAACCTGCCCCGGACCGGACGCCGGCTGCGGCTCGAGCGGAAGCAGCTCGCGCACCAAAATACGGTAGCCGCGCTGCATCGCGCCGCCGGGCGCCTCGCTCAGGCCGACGCGGATCAACTGGCTGGCGTGCGCTGCCAGCCGGAATGCCGGCGGGTTGGCAATCAGGGTCCGTGACGTCGACAGCGCCATCTGCTGGCTTGCGCTGTCCCAGCCCTGCCAGTCGAAGGTTTCCAGCTGCACCAGCCGCGGCTGGTCGCCATCGTTGCGCACCGTCAGCGTTTGGCTGGGCCGGGCGGGTGACAACTCGATGCGGATCGGCTCGATGCCAAGCGCGCTGGCGATGCCGGCGCAAAACAGCAGCACGGCGCCCGGCAACAATCGCAAGCGGTGATCGAGCATGCTTCCCTTCGAGACGAGCGGGTCAGAAGCTCACGGCGATATTGACGCTGTCCGTATAGGCAGCGCTGGCCGGAACGATCTGGTTCTTTGGAATCTTGCCGTACACGGTCAGCGTGTTGGCGAGGCTGCCGGCGGCGCTGGTACCGGTCATCCTGTTGCTGCCGGTATTGCCCCAGTAGTTGGTCCAGCCCGAATCGGTGTACAGCTGGTACTGCAGCAGGTCGCTGCCGGCTTTCATGTTGCGGCCGGCGGCGATGCTGGCCGAGTTGAGGCCGGCATCCAGCGAGACGGTATACGCCGTGCTCGGTGTGCAGCTGAAGTTGATGGTCGTGCTGACATTGGTATCGCTATTGCTGGTGGGATCGTAGTTGCCGAACGCCAGCGTCGCGGCCTCGACCGTGCACGCGGCGACAACGGTGGCGTTCACCGTCAGCGTTGCGTTGACGGTCGTTGCATGCGCAACGGAAGCAAGCAGCCCGCAGGGCATCAAGACCAGCAAGCTTTTCATTTTCGCCCCTCCCCGGACGCCACGACAAACACCGGCGGCTCCAATAACTTCCAATAAACGAAAGCAAATTATATGAAACAAGAAATATAAATAAAAGCTTTGAATCAGATTTTGCACGCTGCCTTCAGGGCGTGCCCAAAGAAAAAGCGCCCTCGCGGGGCGCTTTTTTGCATGAGCGGATCGCCGGAAACCGGCATCGGGAATCAGAACGGAATGTCGTCCTCGAAATCGTCGAAGCTGCGCTTCGGTGCCGGTGCAGCCTGTTGCGGGCGAGCAGCCGGCGCAGCGGCCGGCGCTGGGGCGTAGCTCTGGTTGAAGTCGTCGTAACCGCCGCCGCCCCCCTGATCCATCGGCGCACCGCCGCCACTACGGCCGCCGAGCATCTGCATCTGGTCGGCGATGATTTCGGTGGTGTAACGGTCGGCACCGGTCTGCTTGTCCTGCCACTTGCGCGTCTGCAGCTTGCCTTCGATGTAGACCGAACTGCCCTTCTTCAGGTACTGGCCGGCGATCTCAGCCAGACGGCGGTACATGGTGATGTTGTGCCACTCGGTCTTTTCCTGCTTCTGGCCGGACTTGTCCTTCCAGTTTTCGGTCGTGGCGATGCTGAAATTGCACACCGCGTCGCCGTTGGGCAGGTAGCGCACCTCGGGGTCGCGCCCGAGGTTGCCGATCAGGATGACCTTGTTCAAGGAAGCCATCAGTGCGTCTCCATAATCAATTGTTTAGCCTCGTCTTCATTCCAGCCGTCCTGCATGACCTTGAGCAGGGCAACCCGCTCGTCGAGCAACACGACGGCTTCGGAAACGCCGGCAATCCGTGAAAGTTTATCAGACAGCGCGGCCGGATCGCCCTGCCACGCTTCGCCGATGTGAAAGAGTTGGGTCTTCACCGGCTTGGGCGCCCGCATCCGCCACGCCACGGCCAGCCAGATGCCGACCAAGGCAGCCGACAGTGCAAACACCGGTGCCGGCGAGTCGAAACGCTGGTACAGCCAGCCTGCCAGCGCCGAGCCGAGGAACATCGCCGCGGCCTGGCAGGTGTTGTAGACGCCCATCGCCGTGCCCTTGGCGTCGGCCGGCGCAATTTTCGAGATCAGGCTGGGCTGGATCGCCTCGAGCACGTTGAAGGCGATGAAGTACAGCGCCAGCCAGACGACGATCATCGTCAGGCTGGGCATGTACAGCGTCATGCCGATCTGCGCGCCGAACATCAGCGCGATCGCCCACAGGAACACCCGCTTGAGCTGGCGCTTCTTCTCGCCGTAGATCACCGCCGGCACCATCAGCACGAAGCTGAGCAGCACCACCGGCAGATACACCCACCAGTGCCTCGACACGTCAAGCTGGCCGACCTTGGCCAGCAGCAGCGGCATGACGGTGAACATCGCCATCTGCGCCGCGTGCAGGGCGAACACGCCGTAGTTGAGCCGCAAGAGCTGCGGATCGCGCAGCACCGACGGTAGCCGCCGGGCGCTGGTTTCGGCATCCGAATGGAAACGCGACACCGTCGGACTCGGGATCACCCGCGCGACGCCGACGATGGCGACCAGCGCCAGCACCGCCGTCAGCACGAAGATCCCCGGCAGACCGATCCAGTCGGCCAGTTTCGGTGCGACGACCAGCGACACCGCAAAGGTGCCGGCGATGCTGGCGCCGATCATTGCCATCGCCTTGGTCCGGTGCTCCTCGCGCGTCAGGTCGGCCAGCAGCGCGGTGATCGCCGCCGAGATCGCCCCGGCGCCCTGGACCGCGCGGCCGACGATCAGCCAGACGATGTGGTCGGCCATCGCGCACATGATGCTGCCGAGCGCGAACAGCGCCAGGCCGATGTAGATCACCTTCTTGCGGCCGACGTGGTCGCTCCACATGCCGAACGGCAGTTGCAGCAGCGCCTGCGTCAACCCGTAGGCGCCGAACGCCAGCCCGACCAGCGCGTGGTTGTCGCCACCGGGCATGTGGCCGGCGTAGACGGCAAAGACCGGCAGCACGAGGAACATCCCGAGCATGCGCAGGGCGTAGAGCCCGGCAAGTCCGGATGCGGCGCGTAGTTCGAGCGGGGACATGGGCGGCAGGATGAAGCGAAAGACGCGATTCTAGCAGGCGGCCGGGGCGCTGCCGACCTCGGCGCGGCTGACAGCGCCCGACGCACGCAGCCGGCCGGGCTCGCGCCCGGGAGGCATTGGCCCCGCGGCATTCGTCGCGGCCAACAGAACAAACGTACACCAAGCCAAATGTTCTCCGGTAAACTAGGTGGTTGCCTTTTCAACCCAGACGAGCACGCCATGAGCTACCGCCCCGCCGACGCAGACACCCCGCTGATCCGCATCCGCGGCGCGCGCACGCACAACCTGAAGAACGTCAATCTCGACATTCCGCGCGGCAAGCTCGTCGTCATCACCGGGCTGTCGGGGTCGGGCAAATCGTCGCTGGCGTTCGACACGCTCTACGCCGAGGGCCAGCGCCGCTATGTCGAATCGCTGTCGGCGTACGCGCGGCAGTTTTTGCAGCTGATGGAAAAGCCCGACGTCGACCTGATCGAGGGGCTCTCCCCGGCGATCTCGATCGAGCAGAAGGCCACCAGCCACAACCCGCGCTCGACCGTCGGCACCGTCACCGAAATCCACGATTACCTGCGGCTGCTGTTCGCGCGCGTCGGCACGCCGTACTGCCCGGACCACGGCCAGCCCCTCGCCTCGCAGACCGTCAGCCAGATGGTCGACCACGTGCTGGCGCTACCCGAAGAGACCAGGCTGATGGTGCTGGCGCCGGTGATCGTCGGCAAGAAGGGCGAAAACCTCGACCTGTTCGACGAATTGCGCGCGCAGGGTTTCGTGCGCGTGCGCGTCGACGGCGAGGTGTACGAGATGGACGCCATCCCGAAGCTCGACAAGAACAAGAAACACACGATCGACGTCGTCATCGACCGGATCAAGGTGCGTGCCGACCTGAAGCAGCGGCTCGCCGAATCGTTCGAGACCGCGCTGCGCCACGCCGACGGCCGGGCGATCGCGGTGGAAATGGACTCTGGCAAAGAGCACTGGTTCTCGGCCAAGTTCGCCTGCCCGGTGTGCAGCTACAGCCTGCCCGAGCTCGAACCGCGGCTGTTCTCGTTCAACAACCCGATGGGCGCCTGCCCGAAGTGCGACGGCCTCGGCCAGATCACCTATTTCGACCCGAAGCGCGTCGTCGCCCACCCCGAACTGAGCCTTGCCGCCGGCGCGATCAAGGGCTGGGACAAGCGCAACCAGTTCTACTTCCAGATGCTGCTGAGTCTGGCGAACCACTACGGCTTCGACGTCAACACGCCGTGGAGCGAACTCGGCGAGGCGGTACAGCAGGTCGTGCTGCACGGTTCGGGCCGCGACGAGATCGCCTTCACCTACATGAACGAGCGCGGCAGCAAGTTCGAGCGCGTGCACAGCTTCGAAGGCATCATCCCGAACCTCGAGCGCCGCTACCGCGAAACCGACTCGGCGACGGTGCGCGAGGAGCTGGCCAAGTACCAGAACAACCAGGCCTGCCCGAGCTGCGCCGGCTCGCGGCTGCGGCGCGAAGCCCGCCACGTCCGGGTCGGCAGCGAGAACCTGCACGCGATCAGCCAGATGGCGCTGCGCGACACGGCGGCGTTTTTCGAATCGCTGCAGCTCGAAGGCGCCAAGGCGCAGATCGCCGAAAAGATCGTCAAGGAAATCCGCGAGCGGCTGGGCTTCCTCGTCAACGTCGGCCTCGACTACCTGAGCCTCGAGCGCAGCGCCGACACGCTGTCGGGCGGTGAAGCGCAGCGCATCCGCCTTGCCAGCCAGATCGGCTCGGGCCTGACCGGGGTGATGTACGTGCTCGACGAGCCGTCGATCGGCCTGCACCAGCGCGACAACGACCGGCTGCTCGGCACCTTGATGCGGCTGCGCGACCTCGACAACTCGGTCATCGTCGTCGAACACGACGAGGACGCGATCCGCGCCGCCGACTTCCTCGTCGACATCGGCCCCGGCGCCGGCGTCCACGGCGGCGAGGTGATCGCCGCCGGCCACCCGGACGACATCATGGCCGAACCGAAGTCGATCACCGGCCAGTTCCTCTCCGGCGCACGCAAGATCGAGATTCCGGCCAAGCGTCGCGCCCCCGAGCCGGACCGCTGGCTGACGCTCAAGGGCGCGCACGGCAACAACCTCAAGTACGTGAACCTGGCGCTGCCGGTCGGCCTCTTCGTCGCGATCACCGGCGTCTCGGGCTCGGGCAAGAGCACGCTGATCAACGACACGCTGTACACGCTGGCGGCGAAGGAACTCAACGGTGCCTCGGCCGAGCCGGCGCCATTCCACGAAGTGCACGGCCTCGACCATTTCGACAAGGTCATCAGCGTCGACCAGAGCCCGATCGGCCGCACGCCGCGCTCGAACCCGGCGACGTACACCGGGCTGTTCACGCCGATCCGCGAACTGTTCGCCGGCGTGCCGTCGAGCCGTGAACGCGGCTACGGCCCGGGCCGCTTCTCGTTCAACGTCAAGGGCGGCCGCTGCGAGGCCTGCCAGGGCGACGGCGTGCTCAAGGTCGAGATGCACTTCCTGCCCGACGTCTACGTGCCGTGCGACGTCTGTCACGGCAAGCGTTACAACCGCGAAACGCTCGAGGTCCAGTACAAGGGCAGGAACATCACCGAAGTGCTGGAGATGACGGTCGAGCAGGCGCTGGCGTTCTTCGAAGCGGTGCCGACGGTCGCGCGCAAGCTCAGGACGCTGATGGACGTCGGCCTCGGCTACATCCGCCTTGGCCAGAGCGCGACGACGCTGTCGGGCGGCGAGGCGCAACGGGTCAAGCTGGCGCTGGAGCTGTCCAAGCGCGACACCGGCCGCACGCTCTACATCCTCGACGAGCCGACCACCGGCCTGCACTTCCACGACATCGACCTGCTCTTGAGCGTGCTGCAGCGGCTGTCCGAACACGGCAATACCGTGGTGGTGATCGAGCACAACCTCGACGTGATCAAGACCGCCGACTGGGTCGTCGACCTCGGGCCCGAGGGCGGCGCCGGCGGTGGCCAGATCATCGCCTGCGGCGCACCGGAAGCCGTCGCCGCGAATCCGGCCAGCCACACCGGCCACTACCTGGCGCGGGTGCTGGCCGCCTGATTGCCGGCAGCAAACAACAAAGCCGCCCGAAGGCGGCTTTGTTGCGGGCTCTTCCTTCTCTATGGCAAACCCACCTCGGCATGCGAGCGAGCCAAAGCAGTTCGGCTGCGCCCGGAGCACGGAAACCGGAATGTCCATGAAGGTACCTGAGGACGCCCCGAAGGAAGTGCCCTTGGGGCACGACCCGAAGCTAGCCCCCTTGCGGGGTTCCGGGCACCGGACGAAGCCAAACTGCGCAGGCGCAGCCGCCTGATGAGGCGGGTTTTCAGCGGCCCCGAACCGGCGTCAGCTTGTCGAGCCACTTCATCGCGGTCAGCCGCTGCTCCATGCTCCGGCCGTGAAGCAAGGCCTCCTCGAGCAGTCCGTAGGCGTGCTCAAGTTCGCCCTGCGCCAGGTGGCGCGCCACCTGTTGCAGCTGCGGGTCGTCGCTGACGAATTCGGCGGGCTCGATCCGGTAGCTCTCGGCGCGCGGCAAGGCCGGTGCAATCAGCGCATCGACCTGCGGATCGGGCGGCTCCGGGAAAGGCGCCAGCTGGAAATCGAGTTCCTCGCTCGACGGCAGCACCGGAACCGCATCGTACGCTTCGACCGGCTCTTCGGCCGCCACCCCGGCCGGCGGCGCCAGCCCGGCCTCGCGGTACATCGTGGAAGCGAAATCGAGCGCGTCGTCGCCGAGATCGACCACCTCCGCCGGCCCCAGTTCGAGCTGGCGATCGATGCTGTCGTCGAGCGAGCGGTACAGCGGGTTGTCCGGATCGACACGCTGCCCGATCGCCTGCACCTGCTGCCACAGCGCATCGCTGGCAAACTGCAGCCGAAACGCCACCGCACGCTCCTGGAATGCCTGCTTCATGTCGTTCTGGCGATAGACCTCGAACAGCTTCATCCACAGCACCAGTGCGGCCGGATGCTGCTCGATCTCGTGGTTGAGCAGGTTGATCGCCTGCTGGACGAGACCATGGTCGATCAGCAACTGCGCCTCCTCAGAGACGTTGCCCGGCAGCACCACATCGACTTCGTCGTTGTGGAATTCGTCGGCGATCTGGCCGATGTTCTGCATCAGCGTCGCCGCGCCGAGCGCCGTCCGCACGCGCGGCTCGGACGGCGGCAGCGTGGCCGGACGCATCGACATCATCTCGTCGCTGGCACGCGGATGGGCGAGCGAGAACGCGTCGCCGTAGTCCTGCTGGCGCGCACGCCAGCGCCAGCCGACAAAGCCGAGCGGGATCAGCAGCAGGGTCAGCAGCCACCATGGCGAGACGTCGGCCGGCTCGCGGCGCTGGCCGGCGTCGCTGCCGACGGCCACCTGCTCGCCCTGGCGCAACCCGGCCAACTGCTTCTCGAGCTGGGTCACCTGATACTTGAGCGCCATCAGCTGCGAGGTCTGGTCGTCCGATGTCAGCATCAGCAGCCGCTCGCGCAGCTTCAGCCGTTCCTCCGGCGTCAGTTCGGATTCGTGCGCCAGATCGAGCAACGGCGACGACAGCTGCAGCCTGAACTCGCCGTCACCGGCAGGCGCTGCAGGCCGCAAGACCGGCTGCGACGGCTCGGCCGCGGTAACGCTGAGGGTATCGGCCAGCTTCGGCAGCGGCGCCACCGTCGGCACCGGTTGCGGCGCCGGACCCGGCGTGGCCGGCCGGGCCGGCAGCACGATGCGGGCGTCGTCCGGCAACGGCGCCTCCATCCCTTGCGGCAGGTCCGGATTGAGCTGATGCAGCGCGTCAATAAAACGCGCCCGCAGATCGCGGTCGTTCGGATAATAGTGCCGTGCAATGAGCGAGACGGTATCGCCGTCAGCGGCGCGCCAGCTCCCGCCCAGCGGCGGATAGCGGCGCGCCTTGCGGTCGACCGTCGCGGACCTGCGCACGGCCGGCGCGGCATAGTCGCGCGGGTCGATCAGCACGTCGTAGCTGCGCTGGAAGCGCACCTGCTCGTCGTCGGGGCATTGCAGCCGCACGACCAGTTGCAGCACCGGCTCGCTCACCGGGCCGGTGCCGACGATCTGCAGCTCGCCACGTCCGTCGTCGGCCTGATAGCGCAGCCGGGCATTCACCAGCGTCCCGATCCCGCTGTCGGCATCGGGCAGCAGCCTGAAACAGGCGGTTCCGAGGTTCTCGCCCGCCGACAGCCGCACCGGCACGACGGCGTCGAAACGCTCGCCGAGCGCCGAGCGCAGTTGCAGTTCGCCAAGCGTCGCTGCCTGGGCGCAGGCCAGCGGCAGCCCGAGCAGCAGGGCGATCCAGCGACAGTTCAACGGGGCATTCATCTTGCTGACCGGGCGAAGGACTGGCCGTCTCAAACGATGTCCAGATGATCGAAGCCGCTCAGCACATCCTTCTGCTTCGCTTCCGTGCCGTTGAGCTTGATCTGCAGCCGCAGGTCGTTGACCGAGTCGGCGTTGCGCAGCGCATCCTCGTAGCTGATCTTGCCGGCCTCGTACAGGTCGAACAGGCTCTGATCGAAGGTCTGCATGCCGAGCTCGCGCGAGCGCTTCATGATCTCCTTGATCTCGTGCACGTCGCCCTTGAAGACCAGCTCGGAAATCAGCGGGCTGTTGAGCATCACCTCGACCGCGGCAACGCGCCCCTTGCCGGCGCGGTGCGGCACCAGCCGCTGCGAGACGAAGGCCTTGAGGTTCAGCGACAGGTCCATCAGCAGTTGCGCCTTACGCTCCTCAGGGAAGAAGTTGATGATCCGGTCGAGCGCCTGGTTCGACGAGTTCGCGTGCAGCGTCGCCATGCACAGATGGCCGGTCTCGGCAAAGGCGATCGCGTAGTCCATCGTTTCGCGGTCGCGGATTTCACCGATCAGGATCACGTCCGGCGCCTGCCGCAGCGTGTTCTTCAGCGCAGCCATCCACGAGTCGGTATCGACGCCGACTTCGCGCTGGGTGACGATCGAGCGCTTGTGCTCGTGCACGTATTCGATCGGGTCCTCGATCGTGATGATGTGATCGTACGCTGTTTCGTTGCGGTGACCCACCATCGCCGCCAGCGACGTCGACTTGCCGCTGCCGGTGCCGCCGACGAAGATCACCAGACCGCGCTTGGTCATCGCGATGTCTTTCAGCACCGGCGGCAGGCCGAGGTCCTCGAGCTTGGGAATCTCGGAGTTGATCGTCCGCAGCACCATGCCGACCCGGCCCTGCTGCATGAAGGCGTTGACGCGGAAGCGGCCGAGGCTGCCCGGGCTGATCGCGAAGTTGCACTCCTTGGTGCCTTCGAACTCTTCGGCCTGACGATCGTTCATGATCGCCCTCGCCAGCTCCTTGGTGTGCTGCGCCGACAGCACCTGGTTCGATACCGGCGTCACCCGGCCGTCGATCTTCATCGCCGGCGGGAAGTCGGCGGTGATGAACAGGTCGGATGCTTCCTTGGCGCGCATGTGGCGCAGCAAGTCGTGCATGAACTTGGCGGACTGTTCTTTCTCCATGATCCTGCTCTTCTATGGCGATGACGCCTTGTGATTATCCGAGAAGGTCCGTGCGGACTCAGCCCTTGAAGTGGTCCGGATTGGCGGCCTTGGTCCGCGCCTCGGCAACCGAAACGATATTGCGCTGCACCAGCCCCTGCAGGCACTGGTCGAGCGTCTGCATCCCGTACTGCTGGCCGGTCTGGATCGACGAATACATCTGGGCGATCTTGTTCTCACGGATCAGGTTGCGGATCGCCGGAATGCCGATCATGACCTCGTGCGCCGCGACCCGGCCCTGGCCGTCCTTGGTCTTGAGCAGCGTCTGCGAAATCACCGCGCGCAGCGATTCGGACAGCATCGCCCGGACCATTTCCTTCTCGGCCGCCGGGAACACGTCGACGACGCGGTCGATCGTCTTGGCCGCCGAACTCGTGTGCAGCGTACCGAACACCAGATGGCCGGTTTCGGCCGCGGTCAGCGCCAGCCGGATCGTTTCGAGGTCGCGCATTTCGCCGACGAGGATCACGTCCGGGTCTTCGCGCAGCGCCGAGCGCAGCGCGTTCGAGAAGCTCATCGTGTGCGGCCCGACCTCGCGCTGGTTGATCAGGCACTTCTTCGACTGGTGGACGAATTCGATCGGATCCTCGACGGTGAGGATGTGGCCGTAGTCGTTTTCGTTGACGTGGTTGACCATCGCCGCCAGCGTCGTCGACTTGCCCGAGCCGGTCGGCCCGGTCACGAGCACCAGGCCGCGCGGGTTCTGCGCGATCTCGGTGAACACGCGCGGCGCGTTCAGCTCCTCGAGCGTCAGCACCTTGGACGGAATGGTCCGGAACACCGCGCCGGCGCCGCGCTGCTGGACGAAGGCGTTGACCCGGAAGCGGGACAGATTGGGGATCTCGAACGAGAAATCGCACTCGAGCGTGTCTTCGTAGACCTTGCGCTGACCGTCGTTCATGATGTCGTAGACCATGTCATGAACGTCTTTGTGGTCCATCGCCGGCAGGTTGATGCGCCGGACATCGCCGTGCACGCGGATCATCGGCGGCAGGCCGGACGACAGGTGCAGGTCGGACGCCTTGTTCTTGACGGCAAAGGCCAAGAGTTCTGAGATTTCCATTTATAATTTTGTCCTTCTGCCGGGGCAGACTCCGAACGCAGAAAAAGGCCGCAGGCAAGGGCCAGATCAAGGCAAATCCATTATGGCAACGATGTTTGAAGCGTGGCAAGACGTGCTCCGGCGCATCGACGAGGCGGTTGTAAGCATCCAACGCCCGGCCGGTTCGGTGCGCCTGCTCGCCGTCAGCAAGACCTTCCCAGCCGAGGCGGTCCGCACGCTGTACGGCCATGGCCAGCGCGCCTTCGGCGAGAACTACGTGCAGGAGTTCGCCGCCAAGCGCGCGGCGCTGGCCGAGCTGGCCGGGATCGAATGGCATTTCATCGGTCCGTTGCAGAGCAACAAGAGCCGCAGCGTCGCCGAGGGCGCCGACTGGGTACACACGGTCGACCGGCTGAAGATCGCCGAGCGGCTGTCGGCGCAGCGGCCGGACGCACGCGGCGAACTGAACGTCTGCATCCAGGTCAATGTGTCGGGCGAGGCCAGCAAGTCCGGCGTCGCGCCCGACGACGCCGTTGCGCTCGCCGGCGCGGTCGCGGCGCTGCCGCGGCTCAGGCTGCGCGGGCTGATGTGCATTCCGGAACCGACGGCCGATCCGGCGCGGCTCGCCGGCCAGTTCGCGCAACTCAGGCAGTTGCAGCAGGCGCTGAACGCGCGCGGCCACGCGCTCGATACGCTGTCGATGGGCATGTCGGCCGACCTCGAAACCGCGATCGCCGAAGGCGCGACGCTGGTCCGGGTCGGTACGGCGATTTTCGGCCGGCGCGACGCGCTGAACCGCAGCGAAAGATAAACACGCCGCCGGTCGGCGACGTACGACAAGGAGAAAAGGATGCGAATCAGCTTTATCGGTGGTGGCAATATGGCGACCGCCATGATCGGCGGCATGGTCGCCCGCGGTTTCGCCGGCGACGAGGTCCATGTCGTCGAACCCGATGCGGCCAAGCGCGCCCAGCTGCACGCCGATTTCGGCGTCACCACCTCGGCACCGGACGAGGCGCTGCCGGCGAGCGACGCGGTGGTGTTCGCGATCAAGCCGCAGCAGTTCCGCACCGTCGCCGAGGCGATCGCACCGCAGCTCGGTGATGCGCTGGTGGTCTCGATCGCCGCCGGTATCCGCAGCGACGCGATCGGCCGCTGGCTCGGCGCCGGGCGCGTCATCCGCGTGATGCCGAACACGCCGGCACTGGTCCAGGCCGGCATCGCCGGTGCCTACGCCTCGCCCGCCTCGACCGATGCCGACCGCCAGCTGGCGACGCGCGTGCTCGAGTCGACCGGCGAGATCGTCTGGGTCGACGACGAGGCCGACCTCGACGGCGTCACCGCGATCTCGGGGTCGGGCCCGGCCTACGTGTTCTACTTCATCGAATCGCTGCAGGCGGCCGCGCGCGCGCAGGGCTTCGATACCGAGACCGCGCGCCGCCTCGCCTACCAGACCTTCGCCGGCGCGGTGAAGCTGGCGCAGCAGAGCGACGACGACGCCGCGACGCTGCGGCAGAAGGTCACCAGCAAGGGCGGCACGACCGAGCGCGCGATCAATGCGCTCGAGAACAGTCAGGTCCGCAGCACCATCATCGCCGCCGCCGCCGCCGCCGCCGCGCGCTCGAAGGAACTCGGCGACGAACTCGGCCGCGACGCCGAGCGCAACGATTAAGGACGCCGGATGCTCAACGCCACCCTCGATTTCCTGATCCGCAACCTGGCGGAATTCTTCATCCTCTTGCTGCTGACGCGGTTTTTCCTGCAGGCGGCGCGCGTGTCGTTCTCGCACCCGCTCGGCCAGTTCGTGCTGGTGCTGACGAGCTGGGCGGTGTTGCCGGTCCGGCGCTGGGTCAAGCCGGTTCGCGGCTACGATACCGCGAGCCTGCTGCTCGCGTGGCTGACCGCGCTGCTGATGCACGGCCTGTTGCTGGCGATCACGCCGTGGCCCTTCGTATTCGGCTCGGTGACGACGGTCGTCGCGCTGGCGCTGGTCGCCGTGGTCGAACTGGTCAAGCTCTCGCTCTACCTGCTGTTCGCCGCGGTGATCGGCCAGGCGCTGATGTCGTGGATCTCGCCGCACAACCCGCTGATGCCCATCCTCAACGGGCTGACCGGCCCTTTCCTCAAGCCGCTGCGCCGGATGATCCCGCCGATCGGCGGCGTCGACATCACCCCGCTGATCCTGATCCTGCTGATCCAGCTGGTGCTGTCGGTCTTCGTCGCCCAGCTCGAACCTGCCATCCTGCAGCACGTCAGCGTCGCCGGCTGATGTGGTACGAGGCCGGTGCCGATGTCGTGCAGCTGCGGCTGCACGTCCAGCCCGGCGCCAAACGCACCGAAGTCGCCGGGCTGCACGGCGACGCGCTGAAGCTCAGGCTCGCCGCACCGCCGGTCGACGGCAAGGCCAATGCCAGGCTCGTCGCCTGGCTGGCCGAAACGTTCGGCGTGCCGCAACGTCAGGTGACGATCAAGTCCGGACAGTCTTCGAGGCGGAAGCTCGTCGTCATCGAAGGCAGCGGGCTGGACCCGCTGGCGCTGCTCGACCCTCGCTGACGCCGGCCGGCGCTCAGCGATCGTCGAGCCGACGCCTGGGGTCTTGGCGCGGGTCTACCCGGCGGTATTCGCCTTCGAGTACATCGGGCACCGGGGGAACCTTTGCGGTATCACGGCGTCCCCAAGGCAGCAACATCAATACGGCCGCCACGTCGCCAATGAAGCCCGGTACGATGAATAGCACCGCCGCAATGTAGTAGCGCGCCACCCAGAACAGGCTCTGCGGCGCCAGCCGGCCGCTGCGCATGTCGTTGACCAGCGACCAGCCGACGGCGAAACGGTGATGCCGCAGCATGCCGATACCGATCAGCGCCGAAGCGAACAGCGCGGCAAGCGTCCAGCCGGCGCCGATCCAGTCGGCGACAATCACCAGCGAGGCGATCTCGGCCAGCGGATAAACGATGAATGCGAGAAACAAGTAAGGCATGAATACTCCTGAACAAGCTGCCACGTCGCACCGCGCCGTGGTCGTCATCTGTAACTGCCCCGATGCGGCGGTCGCCGACCGGCTGGCCGCGGGCCTCGTAGAGGCCGGGCTGGCGGCATGCGTCAACCGGCTGGCGCCGGTGCGCTCGACCTACCGCTGGGAAGGCAGAATCGAAACGGCCGAGGAAGTTCCACTGATGGCAAAAACCACGCTCGCCGCCTACCCGGCGCTGCAGGACTGGCTCGCCGAACACCATCCGTACGAGCTGCCGGAAATCATCGCGCTGCCGATCGCGGCCGGCCTGCCGGCGTATCTCGACTGGCTCGACGCCGGGGTGACGCTTTGATGGTACGCCTGTTGATCGGCCTGTGGCTGGCAATGCTCACATCATTCAGCCTCGCCGACCCTGCCTCGCTGTTGCCGCCGGACAAGGCGTTCCGCGCCAGCCTCGAGGTCTCGGCCGACGGCGGCTACGCGGTGCGTTTCAGCGTCGCGCCGGGTTACTACCTGTACCGCGACCGGATGAGTTTCAGCCCCGAACCTGCGGCACCGCTGCGCGCGGCCCCGCCCAAGGGCGAGTTCAAGGACGACCCGAGCTTCGGCCGGGTAGAAGTGTTCAAGCACGACGTCGTCGTGCCGCTCGAAGGCACGCCACCGGTCGGCACGGCGATCCGCACCAAGTTCCAGGGCTGCGCCGATGCCGGCGTCTGCTACCCGCCGCAGACGGCGTTGTTGCATCCGGGCCAGCAGGACGAAGGCGGCGTCGCGGCGCTGTTCGGCACGACCCGCACCGGCAGCGAGCCCCCCGCCGCGGCCGGCGATGACGGCTATTTCAACGGCGGCAAGTGGGCGACGATCGCGCTGTTCTTCGTCGCCGGCATCGGCCTGGCCCTGACCGCATGCATGTATCCGCTGCTGCCGATCATCTCGGGCATCGTACTCGGCCCGGGCAGCAGCGGCCGCGGCAAGGCGCTGTGGCTGTCGCTGGTCTACGTCCAGGGACTGGCGCTGACGTATACGCTGGTCGGCGTCGCCGCGGCGCTGAGCGGCACGCTGTTGACGGTCTGGCTGCAGCAGCCGGTGGTCATCGGCGCGTTCGCGCTGTTTTTCGTCGCGATGTCGGTGGCGATGTTCGGCGGCTACCAG
This sequence comes from Jeongeupia sp. USM3, assembly GCF_001808185.1. Classification (NCBI taxonomy): domain Bacteria; kingdom Pseudomonadati; phylum Pseudomonadota; class Betaproteobacteria; order Neisseriales; family Chitinibacteraceae; genus Jeongeupia; species Jeongeupia sp. USM3. Next base: position 1,651,425 of record NZ_CP017668.1, read on the forward strand.
CTGCAGTTGCCCGGCAGCTGGCAAAGCCGCATGAACGCACTCGCCACCCGCCTGCCCGGTGGCCATGCCGGGCCGGTTTTCCTGATGGGCGCGCTGTCGGCGCTGATCGTCGGCCCTTGCGTCGCCCCGCCACTGGCCGCGGCACTCGCCTACCTCGGCCAGCAGGGCGACGTCACGCTCGGCGGCGGCGCGCTGTATGCGCTCGCGCTCGGCATCGGCACGCCACTGCTGGTCGTCGGTGCAGCCGGCAGTGCGGTCTTGCCGCGGCTGTCCGGCAAGACGATGGCCCGGATCAAGATGCTGTTCGGCGTCGTGCTGCTCGGCATGGCGGTCTGGGTGGCCCGGCCGCTGTGGCAGGGCTGGCTGCCCGGTGAACACGCGGTGAGCTTCGAGCCGGTCCGCAGCGTCGCCGAGCTGCAGGACAAGGTGGCCGGCGCGCGCGGCAGGCCGGTGATCGTCGACTTCTACGCCGACTGGTGCATCAGCTGCATCGAGTTCGAACGCGAAACGCTGCCCGACCCGCGCGTCAAGGCCAGGCTCGACCACTTCGTCCGGCTGCGTGCCGACGTCACCGGCAACACCGCCGACGACGCGGCGCTGCTCAAGCATTTCGGTCTCTACGGGCCACCGGCGCTGCTGTTCTATGATGCCGAAGGCAGGCTCTCGCGCCAGCGCGTGATCGGCTTCCAGGACGCCGACGCCTTCCTCGCCACGCTGAATGCCGTAGAAGGAACCCGATGAGATATCCCGCCCTGTTCGCGCTCGCCGCTTTCGTCTCGCTGACCGCGCAGGCCGGCGGCTTCTTCGACGCCGCGCTCAAGGACGTCAACGGCAAGCCGTACAAGCTTGCCGCCTTGCGCGGCAAGCCACTGGTGGTCAACTACTGGGCGACGTGGTGTTCGCCGTGCCGCGAGGAAATCCCCGAGTTCGTTTCGCTGTCGAAAAAGTACGCCGGCAAGGTGCGTTTCGTCGGCATCGCCATCGACGAGGCCAAGCCGGTCACCGATTTCGTCAGGCAGTACAAGGTCAGTTATCCGAATCTGGTCGGCGAGGCCGACGCGATGGACCTGATGAAGGCCGAGGGCAACACCATCGGCGCGCTGCCGTACACGGCGATCTACGACAGCCAGGGCCGGCGCGTGTCGACGCACACCGGCCGGCTCAGCGGCGAGAAGCTCGAGTCGATCCTGAAAACGCTGCGCTGACGGCCTACTTCGAGAAACCGCAGAACACGTCGCGCAGCAGCTCGACCACTTCGAGCGTGCGGATGTCGCCGACGCGGTAGTAGACGCGGTTGGCGTCCTTGCGGGTGCGCAGCACGCCCTTTTCGCGCATCAGCGCCAGGTGCTGCGAAATGTTCGACTGCGTCGTGCCCACCGCGTCGACGATGTCCTGGACGCTGACTTCGTCCTCGCCGAGCACGCAGAGAATCTTCAGGCGCAGCGGATGCGACATCGCCTTCATGGCGCGCGACGCTTGCTCGATATGCTCGTCGCTCATTAATTCGGATGGGTTGAGCATGGCGGGATAGGCTGTATTCAAGGCAGGGTCGGCGCGGCCGAAGGCAGGAATTGTGACGACGGCAAAGCGATGCCATTGCGGTAGAATACTACCGACATTTGGAACCCGACCGCAACGCCAGCTTACAGTCGCGTCGCGGTTTTGCCTAAAGGTACAAGCAAGATGACGCAAGCGAATTCGGCCGTTTCGGTCAAACCCGTCCTGCTCCTGATTCTCGACGGTTACGGTTACCGCGAGGAGACCCAGGACAACGCAATCGCCGCAGCGAACAAGCCGAACATCGACCGCCTTCTGGCCCAGTACCCGTGGACGACGATCAACGCATCCGAACACTTCGTCGGCCTGCCCGACGGCCAGTTCGGCAATTCCGAGGTCGGCCACCTGAACATCGGCGCCGGCCGCGTGCTGCTGCAGGACATCAGCCGGATCGACGTCGACGTCGCCGCCGGCGCGCTCGGCCAGAATCCGGTATTCGCCGAGGCGATCGAGAAGGCCAAATCCACCGGTAAGACGCTGCACGTGATGGGCCTCGTCTCCGACGGCGGCGTCCACGCCCACGAAGCGCACATCCATGCCCTGATCAAGGACGCGGCGGCCGCCGGCGTCAAGGCCATCCACGTCCACGCCTTCCTCGACGGCCGCGACACGCCGCCGCGCAGCGCCGAGCAATACCTCGCCAAATTGCAGAAAGTCTGCGACGACGCCAAGGTCGCCCGCATCGTCGGCATCGTCGGCCGCTACTGGGTAATGGACCGCGACAAGCGCTGGGAGCGCGTTGCGCCGGCGTACAAGCTCATCGTCGACGGCCGGGGCCTGCATCATGCCGACACCGCGATCGACGGCCTCAAGGCCGCCTACGCCCGTGACGAGAACGACGAGTTCGTCGGCGCGACCAGCATCGGCGCACCGGCGCGGATCGAGGACGGCGACGTCGCCGTGTTCATGAACTTCCGCGCCGACCGCGCCCGCCAGATCGCCGTCGCGCTGACCGACGCCGCATTCGACGGCTTCGCCCGTCCGCGCGTGCCGCAGTTCGGCTACTTCTGTACCGCAACGCGCTACGCCGAGAGCTACCCCTTCCCGGCGGCGTACGAGAAGGAAAAGGTCAAGAACAGCTTCGGCGAATACATCGCCTCGCTCGGCCTCAAGCAGCTGCGCATCGCCGAAACCGAGAAGTACCCGCACGTCACCTACTTCTTCTCGGGTGGCGAGGAAAAGGAATTCCAGGGCGAAGACCGCGTGCTGGTGCCGAGCCCCAAGGTCGCGACCTATGACCTGCAGCCGGAAATGAGCGCGCTCGAAGTCGCCGACAAGATCGTCGCCGCGATCGAATCGCAGCAGTACGCGGCGATCATCTGCAACCTCGCCAACGGCGACATGGTCGGCCACACCGGCATCTTCGACGCTGCGGTCAAGGCCGTCGAAACGCTCGACGTCTGCGTCGGCAAGTGCGTCGAGGCGATGCGACAGATCGGCGGCGAAGTGCTGATCACCGCCGACCACGGCAACTGCGAGCTGATGTACGACAAGAACGCGCACCAGCCGCACACCCAGCACACGACCGACGTCGTGCCGTTCATCTACGTCGGTCGCGATGCGACGATGGCACCGCGTGGCGCCGGCGCGCTGCGCGACATCGCGCCGACGCTGCTCAAGCTGATGGGGCTGCCGCAACCGGTCGAAATGACCGGCCGCTCGCTCGTCGACTTCGCCTGACCGTGCGGCGCGTCCTCGCCCTGACCGTACTGCTCTCGGCCGGTGTCTGCGCGGCACCGGCCGACTCCCGCCTGCAAAGTGCCGAGAAGCAGCAGGAGCTCAAGTCGCTGCGCGGTCATATCGACGCGCTGAAGAAGGACCTCGCCGACACCGAGTCGGACCGCAAGGAAGCGAGCGATGCGCTCAGGGATTCGGAATCGGCGATCTCGGACGCCAACCGCATCCTCGGTGACCTAAATACCCAGCGTTCGCTGACGCAGGCCGAACTCGCGAAGCTCGAGGCCGAGATCGCCGCGGCCCAGCAGCACATTGCGCAGAGCCAGCAGCGGCTGGCCAGGGTGATCAAGTCGCGCTACAAGAGCGGCGAGCTCGAAGCCTGGCGCCTGCTGCTCAACCAGCAGGACCCGAACCAGGTCAACCGCACGCTCGGTTACTACCGCTACCTGGTCGCCGCGCAGCAGCAACTGGCCAGCCAGCTCGAAGCGCAGCTCGCCGAACTGAACCTGCTTGCCGACGAGATCCGCGCCAGACAGGACGAACTGGCGGCGATGAGCAGCGAAAAGCAGCGGCAGAAAACCCGGCTGCAGACCGAACAGAACAAACGCCAGGTACTGGTCGAGCAGTTGTCGGCCGAAGTCGCCAGCCAGCGCGGCCAGATCCAGAAGCTCAGCGCCGACGAAAAGCGCCTGACCGGGCTGATCGACCGGCTCAACGCGCTGATCAAAAAGCAGGAAGCCGAACGCGCACGCGCCGCGGCCAAGAGACGCGCCGAAGCCGCTGCGCGCGCCAAGGCCGTCCGCGAGGCCAACGCCCGCGCCGCGGCGCAGGCCAAGTCCGAGGGCAAACCCGCACCGAAACCGGCGCCCGAGCCCAAGGCCGAGGTCAACGACGACGTGCCGGATGCCAGCCTGTCGGGCAAGGCCTTCGCCTCGCTCAGGGGCAGGCTCAAGCTGCCGGTCCGCGGCGAGATCGTCGGCCGCTACGGCGCATCGCGCGCCGAAGGCACGACGTGGAAAGGCATGATGATCAAGGCGGCACCGGGCCAGCCGGTGCATGCGGTCGCCAGCGGCCGCGTCGTGTTCGCCGACTGGCTGCGCGGCTTCGGCAACCTCGTCATCGTCGAGCACGGCGGTGGCTACATGAGCCTCTATGCCGGCAACGAGTCGGTGCTCAAGCACGTCGGTGACAGCGTCAATGCCGGTGACACAATTGCCACCAGTGGCAACAGCGGTGGCATGGTGGATTCCGGTGTATATTTTGAACTCAGACAGAACGGCCGTCCGCTCGACCCGCAGGGTTGGATCGGCTGACCTTACCCCCGGATAAAAAAGCCCCCTCACGATGAAGCAAAAATTGCAGAAACTGGGCCTCCTGTGCGTCGGCGCCAGCCTCGGCGTCGCCGTGTCGCTGTCGTTCAACGCCGTTGCCGACAAGGACGCCAACCCCAATCCGCTGCCGATCGACGAACTCCGGGCCTTTTCAACCGTGTTCGGGCTGATCAAGCAAAACTACGTCGAGCCGGTCGAAGACAAGAAGCTGATTTCCGAAGCGATCAAGGGCATGGTTTCCGGGCTCGACCCGCACTCGACCTACCTCGACGCCAAGGACTTCAAGGACCTGCAGGAAACCACGCAGGGCGAATTCGGCGGCCTCGGCCTCGAAGTGAACATGGAAGACGGGCTGGTACGCATCGTCTCGCCGATCGAGGACACCCCGGCCGACAAGGCCGGCATCAAGGCCGGTGACTACATCGTCAAGATCGACGACACCCAGGTCCAGGGCATGTCGCTGACCGATGCCGTGAACAAGATGCGCGGCAAGGCCGGCAGCAGCGTCACGCTGACGATCCTGCGCAAGGGCGAAGCCAAACCGCTGGTGCTGACGCTCAAGCGTGCGGTGATCCAGGTGCAGAGCGTCAAGTTCAAGCTCGCCGAGCCCGACTACGGCTACATCCGCGTGACCCAGTTCCAGGAACGCACCACCGAGACGCTGGCCAAGGCGATCGAGACGCTCTACAAGGACAACAAGACGCCGCTCAAGGGCATCGTCCTCGACCTGCGCAACGACCCGGGCGGCCTGCTCAACAGCGCCGTCGGCGTCTCCGCCGCCTTCCTGCCCAAGGGCTCGCTCGTCGTCTACACCGAAGGCCGCACCGCCGACGCCAAGATCCGCCTGACGGCCGATCGCGAGAACTACCTGCGTCCGGGCAACAAGGGCGACTATCTCGCCAGCCTGCCCAAGGACATCAAGAACGTGCCGCTGGTCGTCCTGGTCAACGGTGGCTCGGCATCGGCGTCGGAAATCGTCGCCGGCGCGCTGCAGGACCACAAGCGGGCGCTCGTCGTCGGCACGCAGTCGTTCGGCAAGGGCTCGGTGCAGACCATCCTGCCGATCGACGCCAAGTCGGCGGTCAAGCTCACGACCGCACGCTACTACACGCCGAACGGCCGCTCGATCCAGGCCAAGGGCATCACGCCGGACATCGAGGTCGAAGAAGCAACGCTGAACGGTCGCGAGGACAACGGCCTGCGCGTCCGCGAGGCCGACCTCGAGCACCACCTCAACAATCCGAGCGACAAGGGCGGCAAGAGCGACGCTTCGAAGCCCAGGTCGGTGATCCGTCCGAAGGCGGCGCCCAAGGTCGATGCAAGCGAGCCGGACAGCGACAGCCCGCGCGAACTGGTGTCGAAGAAGGACTACCAGCTTCAGCAGGCGTTCAGCGTGCTCAAGGTCCAGCAACTGCTGCAGCAGAAGGACCAGCCCAAGAGCGAGCCGGCGGCCAAGCCCAAGGCTGCCAAGTAAGTCCGAACCCCGCTCCGGCGGGGTTTTTTTCTGCTGCAGCGCAGCGTGCAATCCGTCGTTTCCGGGCCTAGAGTAGGAACAAGGTGAAGGGAGACGATCATGCCGGATACCCGCACGCAGTTCGCATTCAGCGCCGAGCCGGAAGGTCAGGCTGCCCGGGCGCTGCAGCTGCTGTCCCGGCTTCCCGGGGTGTCGGCCCTGGCTGCCGGCGAACGGCGTGTCAGCGTGTCCTACTCGTCCGCCACCCATTCATTTGCCGAGCTCGAAGCCTGGCTGCTGGACAACGGGCTGGTGCTGGCGTCCGGCCCGCTGCAGTTGCTGGGCCGCGCACTGGCCCGCTACGCCGACGACGTCGAGCGCGACAACCTGAACGTCCCCGAACACAACGTCAAGGCACGCGACATCTACGTGCAGGCGTGGGGACACCATCCTCATGGCGATTCCGACGAAACGCCAGAGGAGCTCAGGCGCTACCTCTGATCCGGTTGCCGTATCGGAGCCAGGCCTGAGTTGCAGCAACGAGAGCGAACTCCGGGGCGGTTATACTGATCGCCCCGCTTTTTGAGTTGCGCGCCATGACCCTCTGCCCGACCCGCCATGCCGAACTCGACGATGCGGCGCTGCTGCGCTACAGTCGCCACATCCTGCTCGACGAAATCGGCGTCGAAGGCCAGCAGGCGCTGGCCGATGCCCACGCGCTGGTGATCGGCGCCGGCGGGCTCGGCTCGCCGGCGCTGCTCTATCTGGCCAGCGCCGGCGTCGGCACGATCACCGTCGTCGACGACGACGCGGTCGACCTGACGAACCTGCAGCGGCAGATCGCCCACACCGAGGCAAGAATCGGCGTCAACAAGGCGCAGTCGGCCGCCGAGTCGATGCGGGCGCTGAATCCGCACATCACGATCCGGCCGCTGCATGAACGCGTCGATGCGGCCCGGCTGGCCGCCCTGCTTGGCGACGCCGACGTCGTGCTCGATTGCTGCGACAACTTCGCGACCCGCCATGCAGTCAACAGGGCCTGTGTCACCGCCCGCGTGCCGCTGGTCTCCGGTGCGGCGGTCCGCTTCGACGGCCAGTTGACGACGTTCGACCTGCGCGACCCGGCCCAGCCGTGCTACCACTGTCTGTTCGGCGAGGACGGTGACGCATCGGACGGTCCCTGTGCGACCTTCGGCGTGTTCGCGCCGCTGACCGGCATCATCGGCGCAGCACAGGCGGCCGAGGCGCTGAAGCTGCTGATCGGCCTGCCGGTGCTGGCCGGCCGGCTGCAGCTGCTCGATGCGCGGACGCTGCAATGGCGGGAGATGAAGTACCGCAAGGACCCGGCCTGCCCGGTCTGCGGCGAAGCCCGTCCGGCATGAATACGGGTTTTCCCGCATTCCAAGCCCGGCCCATCCGCGTAGAGTGCTTCCCATGAACACCAAGTCCCTGCCCCTTTCCCGCCAGAATTATTGGTACCGCCCGTATATCTAAAGGCGGCCAGGACTACTCACGAACACATGCCGCCGATCAGGCGGCATCGTTGTTTGTAGCACTCAAGATACCCTCCCTGGTCGGTGGTCCACAGCACAAAGGACCGATACCATGACCGAACCCCGCAATCCCGTCACCATCCTGCTCGGCAATCCGGCGCAACATGCGCTCACCGTCGGCGATACGCTGGCCACGCTGAACCGCCGCCTGCCCTTCCTCGATCGCCATCGGCCGTTCCTGATGCTCGACGATGGCGCGCCGCTCGACACCGTGCTCGACCATCTGGCCGTCGGCGTCGACGCCGACCGGTGCACGATCTTCGCCGCCGGCCAGGTCCCGGAACTCGCCGACATCGGCCGCTGCTTCGCGCCGCTGCTGCCCGCCAGCCGCACCGCGACCGCGATGACCGCGATCCGCCCGGCGCTGGCCGCCTTGCCGCAATCGACGCAACTCTCCGAAGCCAACCGCATCGCCCGCCACTGCAACAGCCTGGCCGGACGCGAGCTGCTGCCGGAAGCGCTGGCGCTGCCCGAATCCCGGCGCGCGCTGGCCCCGCTCGGTCGCGAGGTCGGCCTGACGTCGACACCGGCCGAGCTGCGCGCCGCCGTGCTGACGATGGCGCTGCCGGCCGAAAAGCTCGGTGTCGAACAGCACCCGATCTTTGCCTACCTCGATGCGTTCGAATCGGACATCCACTTCCTCGACGACCTGAAAGCCAAGTTCCGCCGTGGCGGCCTGGCCGACGACGTGCTGCAGCTGCATCTGGCGCATTGCCTCGAAGCCTTCGTTGCGCCGCTGCGCGAACGCCGCGCCGCCCTGTCGCGCGATGCCGTCGCCCGGCAACTGCAGCGCGGCATCGACCGGACCCGCGAGGTCGCAGCGCAGACGCTGTCCGAGGTCCGACATGCGCTGGGCTGAGCGCGAGCGGCCTGCCGCTCCAACAAAAAAGCGAGGCCCAGCGCCTCGCTTTTTTGTGCCTGCGCACGCTCAGAAGTAGTTGAGCCCCAGCGCGGCCTTGACCTCGGACAGCGTCTGCGCGGCAACGGCGCGTGCCTTGTCGGTGCCTTGCGCCAGCATCCGCATCACTTCGGCCGGATCGGCGGCAAACTCGGCCCGGCGGGCGCGAATCGGCTCCAGCAAGGCTTGCAGGCGTTGTTCCAGCTGGCGCTTGATCACCATGTCGCCAAGGCCACCACGACGGTAGTGTGCCTTCAGGTCCTCGACCAAGGCGGTGTCCGGCTCGAATACGTCGAGGTAGGTGAACACCACATTGCCTTCGACCTGGCCCGGATCAGCCACGCGCAGGTGGTTCGGGTCGGTGTACATCATCTTCACCGCCTTGCTGACCTCGTCGGCGCTGGCCGACAGCGCCAGCGCGTTGCCGAGCGACTTGCTCATCTTGGCCTTACCGTCGATGCCCGGCAGCCGGCCCATCGCCGGGATCACCGCGGCCGCTTCGACCAGGATGTCCTGACCGACGTTGGCGTTGAACTTCCGGACGATTTCGTTCGATTGCTCGATCATCGGCGCCTGATCGGCACCGACCGGCACCAGGGTTGCCTTGAACGCGGTGATGTCGGCGGCCTGGCTGACCGGATAGGTGAAAAAACCGGCCGGGATGTCGCGCTGGAAATCGCGCAGGCGGATTTCCTCCTTCACCGTCGGATTGCGTTCGAGCCGCGCAACGGTGACGAGGTTCAGGTAGTAGAACGTCAGCTCGGTCAGCTCGGGCAACTGGGACTGGATAAAGATCGTGCTCTTGGCCGGGTCGATGCCACAGGCCAGATAGTCGAGTGCGACCTCGAGCACGTTGCGGCGCACCTTGTCGCGGTCGCCCATATTGTCGGTGAACGCCTGCGCGTCGGCGAGCATCAGGTACTGCGTGTGCTGGTCCTGGAAAACCACGCGGTTCTGCAACGAGCCGACGTAGTGGCCGAGGTGCAAGGGCCCGGTCGGGCGGTCGCCGGTAAGGATGGTCTGGTTCGGAGGAATGGCGTTCATGGTCGAGCTCCCTGTCGGATGGGGCCGCCGGACCGGTACCGCAGAAATACACATGCCGCCCGGTCCGGCGGCATGGTTCACGCAACGTGGCCCGCCGCTATGTCAGCGGCGCCACCAGCGGCCTCGGGCCGGACGGACTGTTGCGGTTGTTCGGTACATGGCGGTCATTCTGGCGGCGATCACGCCGGGTGTCCAGCCTCGTGCATCCGGCCGAGCGGCCCGAGCACCGCCTGCACACTGGAAGCGGTCGCCGCCAGCACCGCGTCGACCGCAACGCCGCGCAGCCCGGCGAGCTCGGCCGCGATCCGAGGCAGCTGATCCGGCGCATTGCGCCCGGGTGGCGGCCCGGCGAGCCAGGCTGGCGGGATGTCCGGCGCGTCGGTTTCGAGCACGATCGCGTCGAGCGGCAATTCGGCGGCGAGCCGGCGTATCCGTTGCGATCCGCTGTAGGTCATCGCGCCGCCGAAACCGAGCTTGAAGCCCAGCGCCATGAACGCTTCGGCCTGCTGGACGCTGCCGTTGAACGCATGGGCAATGCCGCCCCTGACCCGCCACTTGCGCAGGTACTTGAGCACCTGGTCCTGGCTGCGGCGGATGTGGACGATGACCGGCAGATCGAGATCGCGCGCCAGCCTGAGCTGCGCCTCGAACACGTCGACCTGCCGGACCGGATCGAGCCCCGGCACGTAGAAATCGAGGCCGATTTCGCCGACGGCGACGGCCGGCTCACGTACCAGCCAATCGGCGAGCAGCGCGAGGTGTTCGTCGCGATGCTCGGCGATGTAGAGCGGATGCAGCCCGTAGGCAACGGCGCAGCCGTAGCGTTCGCGCATCCGCCGCGTACCCTCGAACATCGCCGCGCCGACAGACGGCACCACCAGCTGCACAAGCCCCGCCGTGCCAGCCGCCGCGACGACCCGGTCGCGGTCGGTGTCGAACTCGGGCGCATCCAGGTGGCAATGACTGTCGATCAGCACGGAACTCTCTCGAGCGTTTACTATCTGTGTCTAACTGGCGGCCGCGCTGTGCGGCCACTACATCAGAATAATGCCATACCGAACGGGGATCATATGGGCAGTGAATTATGGATTTGGGGCGTGTTCATCGGCGTGGTGCTGGCGCTGCTCGCCTTCGACCTCGGTTTTCTCAACCGCGGCAACAATGAAATCAGCATCAAGAAGAGCCTGAAGCTCTCGGCGTTCTATATCGGCGCAGGCCTCCTGTTCGGCGCCTGGGTCTGGTCGTTCAAGGGCCCGCAGGCGGGGATGGACTACTTCACCGGCTTCCTGGTCGAGAAGTCGCTGTCGATGGACAACGTGTTCATCATCTCGCTGATCTTCACCAGCCTGGCGATTCCGCGCGAGTTGCAGCACCGGGTGCTGTTCTGGGGCATTCTCGGCGCCATCGTGATGCGCGCGGTGATGATCGGCCTCGGCGCGGCGCTGGTGCACCAGTTCAGCTGGATCCTGCTGGTGTTCGGCGCCTTCCTGATCATCACCGGCATCAAGATGCTCGTGGCCAATGACGAAGATCCGGACATCGAGAACAACCGGATGTTCAAGTTCTTCAAGCGCCACCTGCGCATGGTGCCGACGCTGCAGGGCAGCCACTTCTTCGTCCGTGGCGAAACGATCGGCAAGACCGCCGGCTGGTGGGCGACGCCGCTGTTCCTGGCGCTGGTGATGGTCGAAGCGGCCGACCTCGTATTCGCGGTCGACAGCATCCCGGCAATCTTCGCGATTACGCAGGATCCGTTCATCGTCTACACGTCGAACATCTTCGCAATCCTCGGCCTGCGCGCGCTGTACTTCGCGCTGGCGGCGATGGTGCACCGCTTCCACTACCTCAAGTACGCGCTCGCGGTGGTGCTGGTGTTCATCGGTGCGAAGATCGGCCTCGTCTACATGGACGTCAAGATTCCGTCGGTACTGTCGCTGACGGTGACCTTCGGCCTGCTGCTCGCCGGCGTGCTGTACTCGCTGTACAAGACCCGCGGCGAACCGATACCCGAGAAATGATCGGGCATCTCCCCCGCAAGCAAAACGGCCCGTCGGGCCGTTTTGTTTTTTCCAGTGCTTACTTACGGTCGGCTTCGCGCCGGTTCAGCCACCACGAGTGGACCGCCGCCGCGACGATCAGCACCGCGGCCATCCCGCCGGTCAGCGCCTCGGGGACGTGGACGAGCGGCGCAATCAGCATCACCGCCGCCAGCGAGCCGATGGCCCAGAACGCGCCGTGCTCGAGGTAGCGCAGCGTCGACAGCGTGCCCTTCTCGACCAGTGCCAGCGTGAAGCTGCGGACGAACATCGCGCCGATGCCGAGGCCGATCGCGATCAGGAAGATGTTCTTGGTCAGCGCAAATGCGCCGAGCACGCCGTCGAACGAGAACGAGGCGTCGAGCAGTTCGAGATAGATGAAGCCGCCCCAGCCGGTCTTGGCGGCGGTGTTTTCGTCGCCAAGCAGCGCGCCAAGGCTTTCGACGATCGCGTAGATCACCACGCCCCACAGCCCGGCCGACAGGAAACGGTAAGCCTCGTGCTCGGGCAGCTCGCTCGCCAGCGCCAGCAGCACCGCCAGCGACAGGATCGCCGCGGCCATGTTCAACCGGCCGATGTGCGCCAGCCCGGCTTCGAGCGGCTTGATCCAGTGATCGCGCTTGTCGCGGTTCAGGAAGAACGCCCAGAACACCATCATCAGGAAGGCGCCGCCAAAGGCGGTGACCTCGATGTGCGCCGACGTCAGCGTTGCCGCGTAGTGGTCGGGGCGCATGATTGCCATCGTCAGCACATCGTTCGCCGGCCAGTGGCCGTTCATCGCCCATTCGTACAGCGAGATCGGCCCGGGCAGCGGCGATGCCTGCGCAATCACGCCGACGATGACCAGCGGGAACAGCAGGCGCATGCCGAATACCGCGATCAGCATCCCCCAGACGAGGAAGCGGCGACGCCATTTTTCGTCCCAGTGCTTGAGGATCGAGGCGTTGACGACGGCGTTGTCGAACGACAGGCTGGTTTCGAGCAGTGCCAGGTTGAACGTGACCCAGAGCCCGACCCAGCCGCCGATCAGCCAGGCCAGTACAAGGCCGATGGCGGTGACGATGAAGGAAGAATGGAAATAGCGCAGCATGACGCACAGCATAGTGGCAAAGCGCCATTATGCCCCCGAATCCGGCGTCCCTTCGCCGCCGCCAGCCGCGGCGCCCTGATCCAGCACAACGGCAGTGCAGACGGGCATGGTTCGTGTCAGGCAAAGTCTCTATACTTTTGGCTTTGCACAATAAGCACCTATCCCGATGGGCGGGCGAGCCAAAGCAGTTGGCCGCCACCCGAAGCGCAGAAGCCGGAATGGACTGAAGTCCATGCGGATTCCGGGCATCGAACGGCGGCAGAATCGCAGGCACAGCCGTCCAGTGGGCCAGGTCCAAGCTGTTTCCCCCGAACGGAGCCCCGCATGAGTCACGCTTATCTCGATCTGGTTCAGGCGCACGACGCGCTGCTGCAAAAACAGGATGCCCCGCTGTTCGGCTCGCTGGAAGGCCTGAATCTGCCCGCCCGCACGGCGCCGGCCGCCGACGCGCCGGTCGTGATGATCTTCGCGCCGCACCCGGACGACGAATGCATCATCGGCGCGCTGCCGCTGCGCCTCGGCCGCGAAGCGGGTTTCCGCGTCGTCAACGTTGCGGTGACGCAGGGCTCGAACCTCAAGCGCCAGCCGGAGCGTTGGGTCGAGGTATCGAACGCGTGCGAGCTGCTCGGCTGGGAACTGCAGGAAACCATCCCGGGCGGCCTGATGGGCGTATCGCCCAAGACCCGCAGCGACGACCCCGTGGCCTGGGCCGAAAAGGTCAACGTGCTCGCCGCACTGATCGAGAAATACCAGCCGGCCGTCTGTGTGTGCCCGCACGACAACGACTACCACTCGGCGCACATCGGCACCCACTATCTGGTCGTCGATGCATTGAAGCAGGCCGGCCACGCCTGCACGCTGGCGCAGAGCGAGTTCTGGCGCCAGATGGACGCACCGAACGCGCTGATCGCGACCGGCAACGCCGATACCGCCGACCTGATCGCCGCGCTGGCGTGCCATGTCGAGGAAGTGCGCCGCAACCCCTACCACCTGCGCCTGCCGGGCTGGATGGCCGACAACGTCCGGCGCGGTGCCGAGGTCTGCGGCGGCCAGGGTGCGGCTGCGCCGACGTTCTCGTTCGGTACCATCTACAAGGTCAGCAAGTTCGACGGCGGCAAGCTGCTCGAGAATCCGGCCAAGTACACCCTGGCCGAAGGCGACGACATCCGCGCACTGTTCGGCTGAACCGGACTCGCACCGCGAACAGGCTGCCCCGGCAGCCTGTTTTGCTTTCGCCGCGCGGCCACTGTACCTGTCCGCGCGGCGCGCAATGCCGATGGCAACGACCGCATCATCTACGACGAGCTGTGCAGGGGCATCTTCCTTGACGCCAGCCGCGCCGCGTACCGCGCTGAAATGGCCGCGCTAGCCGCACGCGGCGTTGGCGCGATCGTGCTCGGCTGTACCGAAATCGACCTGCTCGTCGGCGACGGCAACAGCACACTGCCGCTGTTCGACACCGCCCTGATCTATGCCCATGCCGCGGCCGACTGGGCGCTGGCCACCTAGAAGCGCAGCACCTGGCCGGCGCGGCGCTTGAGCTCGAACTGGATCAGTTTGTACGCGTCGAAATCGAAGTCGGCTGCGCACTGCAGCGTGTCGAGTTCGGCGGGGTCGTGGATCGTGCCGAGGTAACACCAGCGGTCGATCACGTGGATCAGCGGCGACCACTCGGGCCCTTCGACCAGACCGACCGGCCCCGGGTGCGGCCACGGCGCGAAGCGGTGTTTTTCCAGCAGCGACATGAGCCGCGCGTTGTGCGTCGCCAGCGGCTCGCGGCCGATGCAGGCGCCGCGGCACTTCCCCTGCGGCTGGGCACTGCACGGCGTGCCGGTCCGCGGCTCGAGCCCCAACAGCTGCCGGCACAGGCCGGTGCCGTCGGCGAGTTTCTCGAGCAGCCGCTGTGCGTCGCGACGGGCGCGGAACGGTCCGAACACGCGGTGCGGATCGACGTCGCCCGGCTCGGCCGGCTCGGCCAGATCGACGACCGCCGGCATCAGCGCGCCCTCCTGTTCGGCCAGACGCAGCACGCAAGCGCCGGCATTCTTCTTCGGGCGCGGGTTGTACGCGGGCTTGAGCGAGCGGATCAGCCTTGCCTCGTTCAGCATTGCGCCGAAGTCGCCTGCCGCTTCCTGCCAGTCGATGCGTGCCAGCCGCGCCAGCATTTCGAGTTCGCGCGGCTTGCGTGCATCGGCGGCGAAATGCTGCAGCACCCGCTTGCGGATGTTGTGGCTGCGCCCGACCAGCAAGGCGGCGCCGTCGGCGGCATAAAACGAGTAGCAGCCGCCGGTCTCGGGCAGCTCGTCGATCACCGCCGGGTCGAGGCCGGCCGGAATCCGCGGCTGGCGTAGCAGCTCGGCGATCGCCTGCTGTACCGACTCGGACGGATGTTCGCGCAGGACGACGTCGAGAAAGGCCGGCAGCAGCCGCGCATCGCTCAAGGCGCGATGGCGCTCGCCGTCGACCGTCAGGCCGTGCCTTGCGACGATCGCGTCGAGGCTGTGCTTGAACTCGTTCGGGTACAGCTTGCGCGACAGCTTGACCGTGCACAGTACCGGGGCCGAAAAACGCAGCCCGAGCCGGCCGAACTCGTGCTTCAGGAAGCCGTAGTCGAAGCGCGCGTTGTGGGCGACGAACACCCGGCCCTGCAGCTGCGGCAGCACGGTGTCGGCGAGCTCGGCAAAGGTCGGCGCACCGGCGACCATCGCGTCGTCGATACCGGTCAGCCGCTGGATGAACGGCGGAATCGGCTGTTGCGGATTGACGAGGCTGGACCAGCTGCGCACACCGTCGTCGTCGACCTGGACGATGCCGATCTCGGTAATCCGGTCGCTGGCCGGCGTCGCGCCGGTGGTTTCGAGGTCGACAAAGACCAGGGGGGCGCTGTGGTAAGGGTTCATGGCCACACGGGATTCAGCGCTTCACGAAGTGGAAGCACTGATGGATGCGCTTGTTGCGGAAATCCTCGGGTACCGACTCGGTCGAGATGTCCTCGCACAGCGGCACCAGCGCCTCGTCGAGCTTGAAGCGGCGCAGGTTGTTCGAGAAATACAGCACGCCGCCCGGATTGAGCAGGTCGAGCGCGGTTTCGACCAGATAGCGCTGGTCACGCTGGACGTCGAGGATGCCGGCCATTTTCTTCGAGTTCGAGAACGACGGCGGATCGCAGACGATCAGGTCGAACTTCTCGCCGGCGCGTTCGGCGTCGCCGAGCCATTGCAGCACGTCGGCGCGCACCTGCGTGTGCGCCGGCGTATCGAGGCCATTGACTTCGAGGTTGCGCTTGGCCCATGCCAGATAGGTGTTCGACAGGTCGACCGACACCGTCTCG
Organism: Jeongeupia sp. USM3; assembly: GCF_001808185.1. Lineage (NCBI taxonomy): Bacteria > Pseudomonadati > Pseudomonadota > Betaproteobacteria > Neisseriales > Chitinibacteraceae > Jeongeupia > Jeongeupia sp. USM3. Next base: position 1,667,395 of record NZ_CP017668.1, read on the forward strand.
CTTGCGCCGCCGGCAGCAGCGTAGACCGAAAACGCACCGGTATAGCAAAAGAGGTTGAGCATCCGCTTGCCGGCCGATTCGGCCCGCACGCGCTTGCGCGTATTGCGGTGGTCGAGGAAAAGCCCGGTGTCGAGATAGGCGTCGAGGTTGACGATGAAACGCAATCCGTCCTCCTCGACAATGAACTCGTCCCCCTCGGCACCGGTCTTCTCGTACTGCGACTCGCCCTTCTGGCGCCGGCGCAGCTTGATCGCGATATCGTCCTCGGGAATGCCGAGCGCCTCGCCGGTCGCGTACCAGATCTCGGCAAGCCAGGCCTCGTGGTCCTCGTCGGTCTGTACCCAGCCGGTCTCGACCTCGGCCAGATGCACCCTGCCGGCGTACCAGTCGACGACGACCGGAAACTCGGGCACGTCGCGGTCGTACAGCCGGTAGCACTGGATGCCCTGGCGGCGGGCCCACTTGCCCCAGTGCTTGGCATTCTTGGCAAGGCGGTTCTTGTAGCTGGAAAGGTCGCTCATCGGACGGCAGGGGCGGAGGAATGTAAAGGCGCATTCTACCGGATGCGCCGACAATGCCGGACGTGCAAAAGGCGGCCAGAGGCCGCCTTTTCGTTGGGATGAGTCAACCGCGGCTACATGCCACCGCCTGCACCTGCCCCGCCGCTGCCACCGAAACCGCCACCGCTGTTGCTGCCCGGCCCGGCCTGCTTGTGCAGCCACTGGTTCTGGTCGAGGCCGGTACCATGGTCGCTGGTCGGAATATCGTTCGGCGCGGTCATTGCCGAGAACGCCGCCGCAGAAAACAAGGTCGCGGCGACAACGGCGATCCACTTGCTGAGAGCACGCATTGTTAACAGTCCTCCTCGTTGAGGTTCTGCTATGACTGCGGCATTCCCCGAAGAGTGCCTGCCCGCAATACAAGTTCGGACGGACGGCTTGCTGGCACGGTTCCGGCTTCACCCGCACTCGCCAGCCATCGTCGCCTTTCAGCGGCCAATATCGGCTAAAAATCGGCAAAAATGCGGTTACGCCATCAGTGCCTCGCCTTGACCTTCCAGTACAGCCCCGGCCCGGCATCGCACACCCGAATACCAGCCGTCAGGCCGGCAAGCATCGCAAGGCCGGTTCAGCCCTGCGCCTGCCATTGCAGCAGACGCTCGAAAACCGCGGTCGGTACATACTGCCGCACCACGCCCTCCCAGCCCTTGGGGCCGACGAGACCCTTGACCATGGTCGAGCTGATCTCGGCGATTTCACGCGGCGGCATCAGGAACACGGTGTCGATATGCGGCGCCAGGTCGGCGTTGACGTAGCGCATCTTGCGCTCGAACTCATAGTCGGCCGCCTCGCGGATGCCGCGCAGTATGTAGTGCGCCCCTTCTTCGCGGGCGTAGTCGACGAGAAAGCGGTTCTCGAAGGTTTCGACCCGCAGGTTGGGCAGGTGCGCCGTCGTCTCGCGCAGCATCGCCAGCCGCTCGTCCTGCGAGAAGGTGTAGCGCTTGTCCGGATTCTCGCCGATCGCGATGATCATCTCGTCAAACAGCTGCACGCCGTGCTCGATCATCCACAGGTGGCCATTGGTCACCGGATCGAAACTGCCTGCATATACGCCCCGCCGCATCGGCGTCATCCCCTGAATGGACCGTCAATGCCGTCACTATAACACCGGCCTTTGGCGGCAATGTTGCGCCGGGCAATACCCCGGCCTCGGCGGTTTGGCTGCCGACGGCGGCTTAATTTAAGATGGCCCGATCACCAACGAGGAGACCGCCGTGTTGCGCAAGTTTCTGCTGGGAGCCGCGCTCGTGCTGGCCCCGCTCGCCCACGCCGACATCGTCATCGGCCAGTCGGTGCCGACCACCGGCCTCGTCGCCGGCACCGGCAAGGCGCTGGCGCTCGGCGCCTCGCTGTATTTCTCGCGCGTCAACGCCAACGGCGGCATTCATGGCGAGCCGATCAACCACGTTGTCCGCGACGACGGCTACGATCCGCAACGCACCGTCGCCAATACCCGCGAGCTGATCGACAAGGAAGGCGCGCTGGCGCTGGTGTCGTACTACGGCACGGCAACGATGACCGAGCTCGAGAAAACCAAGGTGCTCGACAACGCCGGCATTCCGCTCGTCGGCGTGCATTCCGGCGCCGATGCCCTGCGTACGCCCGGCAGCAGCCTGTTCGTTTTCCACACCCGCGCCAGCTACCGGCAGGAGATCGACCGCATCGTCAACCTGCTCGCCGGCAACCTCGGCGTCACCCGGATCGCCGTGGTCGCCCAGCAGGATGCCTACGGCCAGGCCGGCTACGGCGCACTGAAAGATGCGCTGGCCAAGCGCAAGCTGGCACTGGTCGGCGAGGCCTGGTACGACCGCAAGAGCGGCGATACCACCAAGGCCGCGAACGAACTGGCCAAACTCAATCCCGAGGCGGTGGTGCTGATCACCGTGTCCAGGCCGGCCGCAACCTTCGTCAAGCAGTTCCGCGCCGGCGGCGGCACCGCCCAGCTCTACGGGCTGTCGCCGATCCAGTTCGAGGAAGTGATTCAGGCCGTCGGCAAGAAGCAGGCGCACGGGTTGGCCATTTCCGAGGTCCTGCCGTATCCGCGCAACGAGCAGCTGCGTTTCGTGCGCGAGTTCCAGCAGGACGCCGCCGCCGTGCTGCGCGACGGCAGCACGCCGTCGTACGCGGTGATGGAAGGCTATCTGTCGGCGCGGCTCGTCGTCGAGGCGCTCAAGCGCGCCGGCAAAAACCCGACCCGCTCGGCCGTCTACAACGCGCTGACCTCGCTCAAGCGCTACGACCTCGGCGGCTTCATCGTCGACTTCGGCGACAAGAAGCGCACCGGCAGCAACTTTGTCGAGCTGACGATGATCTCGCCGACCGGTACACTGACCCGCTGATCGCTGCAATGACGATCCCGACGATGCCCCGCCCGCGGGGCATCGCCGTTTGGAACGGCTTTTCGAACACAAGGAGACCGCCATGACCGACTTCCCCCGCCCGTCCTCGCCCGCCGCCGACAAGAACAGCCAGACCTTCGCCGTCCTCGTCTGGATCGGCACGATCTTCTTTACCTTTATCCCGGCGCTGATCGTCTACCTGCTGAAGAAGGACGACGCCTTCCTGCAGGAACACGCCAAGGAGGCGCTGAACTGGGCGATCACGATGCTGCTGCTGACGCTGATCGGCCAGATCCTCGCGATCGTGCTCGTCGGCTTCCTGCTGATCGGCATCATGTTCGTCGCCCAGCTGATCTTCTGCATCATGGGCGCGGTCAAGGCCAGCAACGGCCAGCCTTGCGTGCTGCCGTTCAATATCCGCCTGATCAAGTAAGCCATCAGGCGGCTGTGCCGGCGCATTTCGTTCCCGTCCGATACTCGGAACCCCGCAAGGGGGCTACCTTCGGGTCGTCCTCATGGACTTCATGTCCATTCCGGCTCCTGCGCTTCGGGCGAAAACGAACCGGCTCGCTCGCCTACTGAGATGCGTGTCGTACCACAAACAAAAAGGCTGCCCGAGGGCAGCCTTTTTGTTTTCCAGCCTTGCAACTGGTCACGCAGCACTTCCGGAAAGGATTTCGTTCGAGTGCGCGAAGCAAGCCGTGACGTGTACGGTCAGTACACGAGCGGCGCAGCGACAAAGCAATCGGGCGAAAGCCGAACCGGAAAACTCAGGAGAAGAAGTCTTTGACTTTGTCCATGAACGACTTCTCGCGCGGGTTGTGCTTGCCCGGCTCGCCCTGGCTGATCTCGTCGAATTCGCGCAGCAGCTCCTTCTGCCGGCTGGTCAGGCTCACCGGCGTTTCGATCACCACATGGCACATCAGGTCGCCGGTGATCGCGCTGCGCACACCCTTGATCCCCTTGCCGCGCAACCGGAACACCTGGCCGGTCTGGGTGCCGGCCGGAATCGAGATCCGCGCCTTGTTGTCGAGCGTCGGGATTTCGATCTCGCCGCCGAGTGCCGCCACGGTGATGCTGATCGGCATTTCGCAGTGCAGGTCGTTGCCCTCGCGCTCGAACACCGAGTGCGACTTCAGGTGCACGACGACGTACAGATCGCCCGGCGGGCCGCCGTTGACGCCCGGCTCGCCTTCGCCCGAGAGCCGGATGCGGTCGCCTTCGTCGACGCCGGCCGGGATCTTCACCGCCAGAGTCTTGCTCGACTGCACGCGGCCGGTGCCGTGGCAGTTGCGGCATGGATCGGGGATGTAGCGGCCGCTGCCGTGGCAGGTCGGGCACGTCTGCTGGATGCTGAAGAAGCCCTGCGACACGCGCACCTGGCCGGCGCCGCCACAGGTGTGGCAGGTCTTGGCCTCGGTGCCCGGCTTGGCGCCCGAGCCGTGGCAGAGCTCGCATTCGTCGTGCGACGGGATCTTGATCTGCTTCTCGACGCCGCGCGCGGCCTCTTCCAGCGAGATCTCCATGTTGTAGCGCAGGTCGGCGCCGCGGTAGACGTTGGAGCGGCCACCGCCGCCGCGCTGACCGCCGCCGAAGATGTCGCCGAAGATGTCGGAGAACGCGTCGGCAAAGCCGCCGGCACCGCCACCGAAACCGCCGCCCATGCCGGCCTGCGGGTCGACCCCGGCGTGGCCGTACTGGTCGTACGCGGCGCGCTTTTGCGGCTCGGAGAGGATCTCGTAGGCCTCCTTGGCCTCCTTGAACTTCTCTTCGGCGTCCTTGCTGTCCGGATTGCGGTCCGGGTGATACTTCATCGCCAGCTTGCGATAGGCCTTCTTGATGTCGTCGTCGGAGGCGTCGCGATTGACCCCGAGGACGTCGTAAAAATCTTTCTTGGACATGGATATCACCTAAGCAAAAAGGCACGACGGCCCGCCGTGCGCGCCGTGTGCCTTTCCAGATGCAACAACCGGATTACTTGTTTTCTTTCACTTCGGTGAACTCGGCGTCGACGACATTGCCGTCGTCCTTCTTGTCACCCGCTGCCTCGGCACCGCCGGCCGCAGCGGCGTCACCGCCCTGCTGCGCGTACATCTGCTCGGCCAGCTTGTGGCTGGCCTGCATCAGCGCGTTGGTCTTGGCTTCGATGACTTCCTTGTCGTCGCCCTGGACCACTTCTTCGAGTTCCTTGATCGCGGTTTCGATCGCGGCCTTTTCATCGGCCGACACCTTGTCGCCGAACTCGGCCAGCGACTTCTTCACCGAGTGGATCATCGCGTCGCCCTGGTTGCGCGCAGCGACGAGTTCGGACAGCTTCTTGTCTTCCTCGGCGTTCAGCTCGGCATCCTTGACCATCCGGTTGATCTCGTCTTCCGACAGACCCGACGACGCCTGGATCTTGATCTTGTTCTCCTTGCCGGTCGCCTTGTCCTTGGCCGACACGTGCAGGATGCCGTTGGCGTCGATGTCGAAAGTCACTTCGATCTGCGGCGTGCCGCGCGGTGCCGGCGGGATGTCCGACAGGTTGAACTGGCCGAGGCTCTTGTTCGCCGCCGCCTTCTCGCGCTCGCCCTGCAGCACGTGGATGGTCACGGCGTTCTGGTTGTCGTCGGCGGTCGAGAACACTTGCGATGCCTTGGTCGGGATCGTGGTGTTCTTCTGGATCAGCTTGGTCATGATGCCGCCCAGCGTCTCGATGCCCAGCGACAGCGGGGTCACGTCGAGCAGCAGCACGTCCTTGCGATCGCCCGACAGCACCGAGCCCTGAATCGCCGCACCGACGGCAACGGCTTCGTCCGGGTTCACGTCGCGGCGCGCTTCCTTGCCGAAGAATTCCTTCACTTTTTCCATCACCTTCGGCATGCGGGTCTGGCCGCCGACGAGGATGACGTCATGGATGTCCGACACCTTGAGGCCGGCGTCCTTCAGGGCAACGCGGCACGGCTCGATCGAGCGCTCGATCAGCTCGTCGACCAGCGACTCGAACTTGGCGCGGGTGATCTTCAGCACCAGGTGCTTCGGACCGGTTGCATCCATGGTGATGTACGGCAGGTTGATTTCGGTCTGCGCAGCGCTCGACAGCTCGATCTTGGCCTTTTCGGCGGCTTCCTTCAGCCGCTGCAGCGCCATCACGTCGTTCTTCAGGTCGATGCCCTGCTCTTTCTTGAACTCGCCGATGATGTAGTCGATCAGGCGCTGGTCGAAGTCTTCGCCACCGAGGAAGGTGTCGCCGTTGGTCGCGAGCACTTCGAACTGCTTGTCGCCGTCGACGTCGGCGATTTCGATGATCGAGATGTCGAAGGTACCGCCGCCGAGGTCATACACGGCGATCTTCGAATCGCCGCCTTCGTGCTTGTCCATGCCGAACGCGAGCGCGGCAGCGGTCGGCTCGTTGATGATGCGCTTGACGTCCAGACCCGCGATACGGCCGGCGTCCTTGGTCGCCTGGCGCTGGCTGTCGTTGAAGTAGGCCGGCACGGTGATCACGGCTTCGGTCACTTCCTCGCCGAGGTAGTCTTCGGCGGTCTTCTTCATCTTGCGCAGCACTTCGGCGCTGATTTGCGGCGGCGCCATCTGCTTGTCGCGCACCGACACCCAGGCATCGCCGTTGTCGGCCTTGACGATGCCGAACGGCATCAGGTCGATGTCCTTCTGCACTTCCTTGTCGGTGAACTTGCGGCCGATCAGGCGCTTCACCGCATACAGCGTGTTCTTCGGGTTGGTCACGGCCTGACGCTTGGCCGGCGCGCCGACGAGGATCTCGCCGTCTTCCTGATACGCGATGATCGACGGCGTGGTGCGTGCGCCCTCGGCGTTCTCGATCACCTTCGGCTGGCCGTTCTCGAACACCGCCACGCAGGAGTTGGTCGTACCCAGATCAATACCAATGATTTTTGCCATGATTCGTTTCCTTCCAAATAAGTCGGCCCCGCCGCGGCGAGACCATCGATTCGAATAACCTTGTTGGCCAAGTGGGGATGTCGTTCGGGTTTTCAAGCCCCCGCCGACAGCGGGTTGTGGCGACGGGCACCAGCGAGCACGACATCCCTGCAGGCGGGTCAGCCCGCGGCGACGATGACCATTGCCGGACGCAGCACGCGGCCCGACAGCGTGTAGCCTTTCTGCAGCACGCGAACGACGGTGTTCGGCTCCTGCTGCGCCGGTTCCATCGAGATCGCCTGATGCACGTTCGGGTCGAGCTTGTCGCCGACCGCCGGCGCCACTTCGACGAGTTCGAACTTTTCGAACGCCGATACCAGCGCCTTCTGCGTCAGGTCGACGCCCATCTTCAGCGCGTCGAAATTGCCCGACTGGTCGAGCAGCGCCATTTCCATCGCGTCCTTCACCGACAGCAGCTCGCGCGCGAACTTCTCGACCGCGAACTTGCGCGCCTTGTCGTTTTCCTCGGCGGCACGGCGGCGGACGTTGTCCATCTCGGCCTTGGCATACAGCACGTCCTGGCGCGCGCGGTCGAGGTCGGCCAGCGCGGCGGTCAGCTGGGCCTCGAGGCCTGCGCCCTGCGCTTCGTCCTGCGCGACGGTCACATCCTGTTCGGTCTGATTCAAAGGCTGTTGTTCGTTTTCTTGCGACATTGGCTAGCTACTCCTGAAAAACATAAGACTGCCCCGCTATATAGAGCCAAGCCGGGAAATTTCAAGCATTTGCAGACGGGGAAACCGGTCAAACGGCAATGCGATCAAAGGGATACGGGCAAGCCCCAATATGTAGTCAAAATCATCGGACTACACTTTATTGGTGCACCGCAAAATCATGTTGCGCTGCAGTAGTTTTGTGCTTGAATTTCTTTTGTTTTCGGCGGAAACGCCAGTCACCACGCGGGAGAGAGAGATGACTACACGGGAAGAGCGCATTGCACAACTCGAGAAGGAATGGGCGGAAAATCCGCGCTGGAAAGGCATCCAGCGTACTTACAGCGCCGCCGATGTTGAAAGGCTGCGCGGTTCACTACAGATTGAACACACGCTGGCACGCCGCGGTTCGGAAAAGCTCTGGAAGCTGCTGAACGAAACGCCGTACGTCCACGCCCTCGGCGCGATGACCGGCAACCAGGCGATGCAGCAGGTCAAGGCCGGCCTGAAGGCGATCTACCTGTCGGGCTGGCAGGTCGCTGCCGACGCCAACATCGCCGGCGAAATGTATCCGGACCAGTCGCTGTACCCGGCGAACTCGGTCCCGGCCGTGGTGCGCCGGATCAACAATACCTTCCAGCGCGCCGACCAGATCAGCCACGCCGAAGGCGATGACAGCATCGATTACTACGCACCGATCGTCGCCGATGCCGAAGCCGGCTTCGGTGGCGTGCTGAACGCGTTCGAGCTGATGAAGGGCATGATCGAGGCCGGCGCCGCCGGCGTGCACTTCGAAGACCAGCTCGCGTCGGTGAAGAAGTGCGGCCACATGGGCGGCAAGGTGCTGGTGCCGACGCGCGAAGCCGTCGAGAAGCTCGCCGCCGCGCGTCTGGCTGCCGACGTGATGTGCGTGCCGACCCTCCTCGTCGCCCGGACCGACGCCGAAGCCGCCGACCTCCTGACCAGCGACGTCGACGACAACGACAAGCCGTTCTGCACCGGCGAGCGCACGCCGGAAGGCTTCTACCGGACCAAGCCGGGCCTGGAGCAGGCGATTTCGCGCGGCCTCGCCTATGCGCCGTACGCCGACCTGATCTGGTGCGAAACCGGCAAGCCGGACCTCGAGTACGCGCGCGCCTTCGCCGCGGCGATCCACGCCAAGTTCCCGGGCAAGATGCTGGCGTACAACTGTTCGCCAAGTTTCAACTGGAAGAAGAACCTCGACGACGCAACGATCGCCAAGTTCCAGAAGGAACTCGGCGCGATGGGCTACAAGTTCCAGTTCATCACGCTCGCCGGCTTCCACGCGCTGAACTACGGCATGTTCAACCTCGCGCACGGCTATGCCCGCACCGGCATGAGCGCCTTCGTCGAGCTGCAGCAGGCCGAATTCGCCGCCGCCGACCGCGGCTTCACCGCGGTCAAGCACCAGCGCGAAGTCGGCACCGGCTACTTCGACTCGGTCACCCAGGTGATCCAGCAAGGCCAGTCGAGCACGACCGCGCTGACCGGCTCGACCGAGGAAGAGCAGTTCCACTGAGCCGGATACCCCAGCCGCCCCGGACATGATCGACGGGCGGTGTGGCTGCCGGGACGGTCCTACTCCCTCCCGCGCCGACTTCGGCAGCCAAGAAAAAACCGCACGCTACCCGCGTGCGGTTTTTTCTTGCACGCCAGTCCCGTCAGCCCGGCAGTACGACCTTGGCGTAGCAGTCGCGGTCCATGTCGCGCACGTCCACGGTCAGCTGCACGCCGGCGTGACCGGCCGGCAAGGTGGTCTTCAGGGCCTCGGCAATCCGCGCGCCGAGCGCCTGCTTCTGCTCCGCCGTGCGGCCGCTGAGCAAGGATACCTGCACGTGGACGAAGGCGGTGTCGGTATCCGACGTACCGACCAGATAACCGGCGAGGCATTGCGACCGGCCCTTGATGTCGGACTCGCCGAACAGGCCGGAATCGAACATCGTCTGCCCCAGCGTGCGCAGTGCGGCGGGGGCGTCGTAGCCGGTCAGGTTCTGGGTGTATTCAAGTGAAAGATGCGGCATCGGTCGTGGCTCCGGAGAAGGTGCAGAACAGGTGCGGGCGTCCCCGGGCATCATCAAGCCCGGCATGACCCTGAGGCATCCGTTTCAACGCTGCAATCCGGAGTCCGATGCGGTTCCCGGCGGCCGAGGCGATGCCATCCAGGCGGCGGCAGGTGATGCGATGGAGCGCAGCGCCGGCGGGGCGAGGCCGGCGCTTCAGTCCCAGTATCCCACCGCCGCATAAGCCGCCTTCAGGTGATCGACAAAGCGCCGCACCCGCTGCGGCAGGTGCTTGCGCTGCGGCATCACCGCGTACACCGGATAGTCGGGCGCCGAATAGGCGTCGAGCACCGTCACCAGCCGGCCTTCGCCAACGTCGCTGCGCACCTCCCACAGCGAGCGCCACGCCAGTCCGTAGCCGCGCAATGCCCATTCGTGCAGCACCGCGCCGTCATTGCATTCGAGCACGCCCTGCACCCGCCAGTTGACCAGCTTGCCGTCGACGCGGAAGGTCCAGCCTCGGCTCTGGCTCGCGCCGAGCGACAGGCAGTCGAAGCGCTCGAGGTCGTCCGGCGTTTTCGGAATGCCGCGTTCGGCCAGATAACCCGGCGACGCGACGACGACGCGGCGGTTCTCGGCCAGCCGCACGGCGACGAGGTTCGAATCGGCGAGCTCGCTGATGCGGATCGCGCAGTCGACGCGTTCGCCGGCCAGATCGACCAGCCGGTCCGACAGGTCGAGCGTGACCTTCAGGTCCGGGTGTTCGCGCTGGAAGGTCGCGATATGCGGCGCGACATGGCGGCGGCCGAAGCCGGCCGGCGCACTCACGCGCAGGTGGCCGCGTACGCGCACGCTGCCCGAGGCGACCGCCGCTTCGGCCTCTTCGAGTTCGGCGACGATGCGCTGGCCGTCCTCGAAAAACGCGCTGCCTTCCTGCGTCAGCGTCACGCGCCTAGTCGTGCGTACCAGCAGCCGGGCGCCCAGCCGCTCCTCGAGCGCATCGATCCGCCGGCCGATCACCGCCGGCACCACGCCCTCATCGCGCGCCGCGGCCGAAAGGCTGCCGAGATTGACCACCGCGATGAAGGTCTGCAGCTGTTTGAGTGCGTCCATTATGTACTTGAAAGTAAAAGAAGCTATCGCATTCTAGGGCTTTTTTGTGGCCATGGCGGCGTCTAGACTGGGTGCATTGCAACATCACGCCAACGAGGAGCACGCAATGAGTTCACTGCCGCAAGGTGTCCAGATCCACGCGCCGGTTTCCGACGACTTCGCCGCCATTCTGACGCCGGAAGCACTGGCCTTCGTCGCCAAACTGCACCGTGCCTTCGAGGGCCGCCGCCAGGAACTGCTCGGCCGCCGCGTGCTGCGCCAGCAGGAGCTCGACGCCGGCAAGCGCCCGGACTTCCTCGCCGAGACCGCGCACATCCGCGCCGGCGAGTGGCAGATCGCACCGGTGCCGGCCGACATCGCGCTGCGTCGTGTCGAGATCACCGGCCCGGTCGAAAAGAAGATGATCATCAACGCGCTGAATTCGGGCGCAGACAGCTATATGACCGACTTCGAGGATTCGAACACGCCGAACTGGGGCAACCAGATCCAGGGGCAGATCAACCTCAAGCAGGCGGTGCGCCGCACCCTCGCCTTCCGCAACGAGGCCGGCAAGGAGTACAAGCTCAATGCCAAGATCGCGACGCTGATCGTCCGCCCGCGCGGCTGGCACCTTGACGAAAAGCACGTCACCGTCGACGGATCGCGCGTTTCGGGCGGGCTGTTCGACTTCGCGCTGTTCCTGTTCCACAACGCCAGGGAACAGATCGACCGCGGCACCGCACCGTATTTCTACCTGCCGAAGATGGAGTCGCACCTCGAAGCGAGGCTGTGGAACGACACCTTCGTGCTGGCGCAGGACGAGCTGGGCATTCCGCAGGGCACGATCAAAGCGACGGTGCTGATCGAGACCATCCTCGCCGCGTTCGAGATGGAAGAAATCCTCTACGAGCTGCGCAACCATTCGGCCGGGCTCAACGCCGGCCGCTGGGACTACATCTTCAGCTGCATCAAGAAGTTCAAGACCGACCGCGACTTCTGCCTCGCCAACCGCGCGCAGATCACCATGACGGTGCCGTTCATGCGCGCCTACGCGCTGAACCTGGTCAAGACCTGCCACAAGCGCGGCGCACCGGCGATCGGCGGCATGAGCGCGCTGATTCCGATCAAGAACGAACCGGAAGCCAACGACAAGGCGATGGCCGCGGTGCGCGCCGACAAGACGCGCGACGCCGGCGACGGCTTCGACGGCGGCTGGGTTGCCCACCCGGGGCTGGTGCCGATCGCGATGGAGGAATGGGTCAAGGTCTTGGGCGACCGGCCCAACCAGTTCGACAAGCAGCGCCCGGATGTCGCGGTCACCGCCGCCGACCTCCTGAACTTCCAGCCGGAAGCGCCGATCACCGAAGCGGGTCTCAGGATGAACATCGACGTCGGCATCCAGTACCTCGGCTCCTGGCTTGCCGGCAACGGCTGCGTGCCGATCCACAACCTGATGGAAGATGCGGCGACGGCCGAAATCAGCCGCTCGCAGGTCTGGCAGTGGATCCGTACGCCGAAGGGCGTGCTCGACGACGGCCGCAAGGTCACCGCCGACATGGTGCGCGGGATGATCCCGGAAGTGCTCGACGCAATCCGCTTGGAGCACGGCGACGCGGTGTTCAACGCCACGCCGTACGCGCAGGCGGCGCAGATATTCGAAACCATGAGCACCAGCGACGACTTCGCCGAATTCCTGACCTTGCCGCTGTACGAAAAGCTCTGATCCGGCTTCGATGCCAGAACGAAAACGGCACCCGAGGGTGCCGTTTTTCATGGGGTCTAGTAAACCGACGCCTCGCCTGCGGGCCGGTGCTTGAAGCGCTTGTGCACCCAGTAATACTGCGCCGGCATGCGCCGGATCTGCGCCTCCAGAAACGCGTTCATCGTCCTGGCGTCGGCCACGGCATCGTGGCTCGGGTAGTCGGCCAGCGGCTCGAAGATCGTCAGCTTGTAGCCGCGGTAACCGGGCAGGACTTCGGTGACAAAGGGCACGACGCGCGCACCGCTCAGCCTGGCCAGTCGCGACACCGACGTCAGCGTGCAGGCCTGCACACCGAAAAACGGCACGAAGGCCGAATTCGTCACGCCGAAATCCATGTCCGCCGCCAGCATCACCGGCACGCCGCGTCGCAGGCACTCCAGCGATGCGCGGACGCTGTCGGCGCGCGAGATCATTTCGGCGCCGAAGCGGCTGCGCTGCGCCCTGGCCAGTGCGTCGAAGCGCAGGTTGGACATCGGCGTGTACAGCGACGCCACCGGCAACTCGCACGAGTAACGCATCGACCCCGCCTCGATCGCGACGAAATGGAAGCCCATGAAAATGGTCGGCGGCGCAGCCGGGTCGTTCAGGTCGATGGCGCTGTCGAGCTCGATCAGCCGCGCCATGGTGCGCGCACTGCCGAACCACTGGAAACCGCGCTCGAGGTAGCTGCGGATCACATGGCCGATATGTGCCCTGGCCAGCTTCTCGCGCGCTGCCTCGTCCAGATGGGGGAAGCACAGCCGCAGATTGGTGTGCACGACGCGCTTGCGTGACGTCGGCAAGCGGTACAGCAAGGCGCCGAGCGCCTCGCCCAGGCGGGCGACCACGCCGTATGGCAGGCAGGCCAGCAGGCGCAGCAACGCCAGGCTCAGGTAAAAACCGATCTTCCGCTTCACACGTCTGTTTCCCGCGGGCAATCTCACCGGCGTCGTCGGCCCGGAACGATGCGCGGCCAGCATACGCGGTCTATGCGCAGCGCCACGCGATAATTTAGTGAACGCGGCCACATCGATACGGTCTGGCAACAATCCCTTTCGCTTGCTTCCTCAAGGCCGTCAACGCGTAACAAAACTCACGTCAGAATGTACTGGGAATCGGGCTCTAGCACCGGCGGCAGTTGCGGCGCGTCGGTCATTTCCAACAACGACCGCTCCACGGTGCGGCAGATCGCGTCCAGCGCCAGATCGTTGGGTTCGGTGCCGAACGGCGTTTCCAGCTCGCCGGCGATCGATTCCAGCGCCATGAAGGTGTAGGCGACAAAGACCGAGATCAGCGGCGTCAGCAGGCCGATGCTGTCGACCAGCCCCAGCGGCAGCAGCGAGCAGTACAGGTAGATCGTCCGGTGCAGCAGCACGCTGTAGGCGTACGGCAGCGGCGTGCTGGCAATGCGCTCGCAACTGCCGAGGATCTCCGACAGCTTGTCGAGATTGGTGTCCATCGCCTGCCAGAGGATGTCGTTCAGCCGGCCGGCGGCGCGCTCGTCCGCCAGCCACTGCGCCAGCTCGCGCAGCACCATCGCCGGGACGAACTGCGCCGCGGCAAGCCGCGCGGCCATCGGATCGGGCAGCAGCCGTGCCAGATCCGCACGCGGGTCGGTCTGGCGCAGCTGGTGTTTCAGCGCGAAGGCAAAGGCCTGCAGCAGCGCTGCGAACTGCACGATGCGCGGATCGTCGGGCTTGCGGCCGGTCATGGCGATCGCCTGCCGCAGCAGCGAGCGCGTGTTCACCAGCACCCCGCCACAGAGCTTGCGCGCTTCCCAGAAGCGGTCGTAACTGGTGTTGTTGCGGAAACCGAGGAAGATCGCCAGCGCGATCCCCATCAGGCTGAACGGCCCGATCGACAGGTGCAGGCCGAAACCTTCGACCCAGCCATGCAGCACGACGACCAGCAGCGCAAACGCCAGGTTCAGCCCGAGACGCGGCAGGATCGACGACAGCACCGACCCCCGCCAGGTGAAAACCATGAAAAACCAGTGCTGCGGCGGGCGGACGATCATCGGGGGAAACGGCAGGACATCGGAGCGGCGATTATAGCCAGCCGGCCGTCACGAACAGGTTACCGCTTGCTACGCCGGCACGTCGCTCGCCCGGCACGGCTAGGATGGCGTACCCTGCCCGGATCGTCCTGCCCGGCCTCGCCCAAACGCATGTCTGCCCCTTCGAATGCCCGCCGCATCACGCCGCTGCTCGGCCTGGCGCCTTTCCTGCGCCCCTATCTCGGCCGCTGGCTGCTGGCCTTCGTCGCGCTTGCGGTCGCCGCCGGCGCAACGCTGGCGCTGCCGGTCGCGTTCCGCTACCTGATCGACCTCGGCTTCTCGCCGGCGCAGCGCGGGCAGATCGACCGCTACTTCGTTGCACTGTTCGGCGTCTCGCTGCTGCTGGCCGCGGCGACGTCGCTGCGCTTCTACCTCGTCTCGTGGCTCGGCGAGCGGATCACTGCCGACCTGCGCCGCGCCGTCTACGAACACGTACTCGGGATGAGCCCGCAGTTCTTTGAAACAACGCAGACCGGTGAAGTGCTGTCGCGCCTGACCACCGACGCCACGCTGATCCAGACCGTCGTCGGCACCAGCCTGTCGATGGGGCTGCGCAACTTTTTCCTGTTCACCGGCGGCACGGCGATGCTGGTCGTCACCAGCCCGGTGCTCTCGGCCTACATCCTCGTGACCCTGGTCGCCGTCATCGTGCCCATCCTCGTGTTCGGCCGGCGGGTGCGCAGGCTGTCCAAAGCCAGCCAGGACCGCGTCGCCGATGCCAGCGCGCTGGCCGGCGAGGTGCTGAACGCGATGCCGACGGTGCAGTCGTTCACGCAGGAGCCGTTCGAGAACGCCCGCTTCGGCGCTGCGGCGGACACGGCCTTCGGCACCGCGCTGGAGCGCATCCGCGCTCGCGCCTGGCTGACCGCGATGGTCATCGTGCTGATGTTCGCCGCCGTAGTCTTCGTGCTCTGGCTCGGCGCACAGGCGGTGCTCGGCGGGACGATGAGCGCCGGCGAGCTGTCGCAGTTCATCCTCTATGCCGTCGTCACCGCCGGCGCGGTCGGTGCGATCGCCGAGGTCTGGGGCGACCTGCAGCGCGCCGCCGGCGCCACCGAGCGGCTGCTGCAGCTGCTGCACACGCGCTCGCCGGTGCAGGAAACCGCCACGCCACAGCCGCTGCCGGACAACGGCCTCGGCATCGAGTTCGAGGCGATCGACTTCGCCTACCCGTCCCGCCCGGACACGCCAGCGCTCGCCGGGCTGTCGCTGCACATCCGCCCCGGCGAGCACATTGCGCTGGTCGGCCCGTCCGGCGCCGGCAAGACCACGCTGTTCCAGCTGCTGCTGCGCTTTTATGAGCCGCAGTCGGGCAGCGTGCGCGTCAACGGCGTCGATACCCGCGCGCTGTCGTTCGCCGCGCTGCGCCGGCATATCGGCGTGGTGCTGCAGGAGTCGGTGATCTTCGCCGGCAGCGTGGCCGACAACATCCGCTACGGCCGGCCCGACGCGACGCAGGCCGAGATCGAACGGGCCGCCGAAGCCGCGGCGGCGGCCGGCTTCATCGCCGAATTGCCGCAGGGCTACGACACCTTTCTCGGCGAGCGCGGCGTGCGGCTGTCGGGCGGCCAGCGCCAGCGCATTGCGATCGCGCGGGCGATCCTGAAGAACCCGCCGGTGCTGCTGCTCGACGAAGCGACCAGCGCGCTCGACGCCGCCAGCGAGCGGCTGGTGCAGCAGGCGCTCGACAACGCCTCGCACAACCGCACCACGCTGGTGATCGCCCACCGGCTGGCGACGGTGCTCGAGGCCGACTGGATCGTCGTCCTCGAACACGGCCGCATCGTCGCGCAGGGACGGCACGCCGACCTGCTGCACGGCTCGCCGCTGTACGCGCAGCTCGCCGCGCTGCAGTTCGGCGACCCGGCACGGGTTCCGGCTGAAAAACTGACTTGAACATGCGACAACGCTGATATGTTGCTTGCAGACAACCCTAATGGCCGAAGCGCAGCCGGCCGATTAGAATCGGCTCGCCTCCCTTCTCTGCGTGTCTCGGCCATGAAACTGATCAGCTCGCTCACCAGCCCGTTCGGCCGCAAGGTCCGCGTCGTGCTCGCCGAAAAGCACATCGACTATCAGCTGGCCGAAGACTCGCCGCATGACCCGGACAACCGGATCGCCGCGCTCAATCCGCTCGGCAAGGTGCCGGTGCTGCTGCTCGACGATGGCCGGCCGCTGTACGACTCGAGCGTCATCGTCGACTACCTCGACCAGATCTCGCCGGTCGGCAAGCTGATCCCGGCCGAGCACCGCCAGGCGATCAGCGTCAAGCGCTGGGAAGCGCTCGCCGACGGCATCACCGACGCCGCGGTGCTGATCGTCATGGAAACCCGCCGGCCGGCCGAACAGCAGAGCGCCGAGTGGATCGCCAAGCAGCAGGTCAAGATCGACCGCGGCCTCGAGCGCGTCGCCACCGACCTCGCCGACCGCAAGTGGTGCACCGGCGATGCGTTCACGCTCGCCGATGTCGCCGTCGGCTGCATGCTCGGCTACCTCGAACTGCGCTTTCCCGAGCTGCAATGGGCGACGCAGCACCCGAACCTGGCCGAGCTGCGCGCCCGCCTCGATACCCGCGCCTCGTTCGGCGACACCCGGCCGCCGGCGGCCTGAACCGCGTTGCCACACACGTGAACAAGGGCGCCGACGGCGCCCTTGTTCATTTCAGCGCGACGCGCTGGCGGCCGTGCGTCTTGCCAGAGTTGAGGAAGCTGGCGATGTAGTCCTGCGACACCTCGCCGTTGTAGCGGCCGTCGGCGTCGAGCACCGGCATCCACGTCAGGTTGTGCTCGTACAGCTTCGACAGCACCACGCGCAGGTTCTCGTCGGGATTCGACGTGATCGTGATCGGGTTGAGCCGGTCGGCGCAGACGCCATCGCTGGCCTTGGCGTCCTTGCGCTTCACGTAGCCGAGCGGCTTGCCGTCGCCGTCGACGACGGTCAGGTAGCGCAGGTCGTGGTCGTCCATGGTGCCGAAAGCCTGCTGCAACGGCGTGTCCAGCGCCGCGGTCAGCGTCGGCTGCGCGTCGGCGACGTCGCCGGCCTGCACCAGCAAGAGGCGCTTGAGCGTGCGGTCGTGGCCGACGAAGGACGCGACGAACTCGTCGGCCGGCTTGGCGAGGATCTCGTCGGCGCCGGCGCACTGGACGATCCGGCCCTGGCGGAACACGGCGATCCGGTCGCCGAGCTTGATCGCCTCGTCGATGTCGTGGCTGACCAGCATCACCGTCTTGCCGAGCTGGCGCTGCATCAGCAGGAACTCGTTCTGGATCTGCTCGCGGTTGATGGGGTCGACCGCGCCGAACGGCTCGTCCATCAGCAGCACCGGGGCGTCGGCCGCCAGCGCGCGGATCACGCCGATGCGCTGCTGCTGGCCGCCGGACATTTCCTTCGGATAACGGTGCAGGAAACGGTCCGGATCGAGTGCGACCATGCTCATCAGCTCGCGCGCGCGTTCGCGGCAGCGCTTCCTGTCCCAGCCGAGCATGCGCGGCACGACCATGATGTTGTCCTCGATCGTCATGTTCGGGAACAGGCCGATCTGCTGGATCACGTAGCCGATATTGCGCCGCAGCGTCACGGTGTCGATGCCGGCGGTGTCCTCGCCGTTGATCAGCACCTGGCCCGAACTCGGCTCGATCAGCCGGTTGATCATTTTCATCGTCGTCGTCTTGCCGCAGCCCGACGGGCCGAGCAGCACGCAGATCTCGCCTTCCGGCACCACGAGGTTGACGTTGTCGACGGCGTTGAACGGCTGGCCGTTCTTCTGGACGAATTGCTTGCAGAGGTTCTTGAGTTCGATCATCAGCGGATTCCTTTGGGAGTGAGTACGCGCTGCAGTCGAAGCAGCAACCAGTCCATCACCACGGCGAGCACGCTCACCACGACGGCGCCGGCGATCAGCTTGCGGATGTCGCTCTGGCTGATGCCGTGCAGGATCAGCGTGCCGAGGCCGCCGGCGCCGACGATGGCGGCAATCGCCATCACGCCGATATTGAGAACGACGGCGGTACGGATGCCGCCGAAGATCAGCGGCACCGCCAGCGGCAGCTCGACCCACTTGAGCCGCTGCCAGAACGTCAGGCCGATGCCGCGACCGGCCTCGCGCACGCCGGCGTCGAGCGTCGTCAGCGCGGTGTGCGTGTTGCGCACGATCGGCAGCAGCGAATACAGAAAGGCGGCGGTGATCGCCGGCACCGCACCGATACCCTGGCCGATCAGCGAGAACAGCGGAATCATCAGCCCGAACAGCGCGATCGCCGGAATCGTCAGCACCACGGTCGCCAGGCTCAGCACCACGCCGGCCAGCGACTTGAAGCGCACGATCAGCACGCCGAGCGGCACACCGATCAGCACCGCCAGCCCGACGGCGATGCCGACCAGCGCCAGATGCTGCTGCGTCAGCCCGAGGATGAACGGCAGGCTGTGCCAGATGTAGTCAACGGTTTGGTTCAGCGTCTCCATGCGCTCAGCCCCCGATCAGGCCGTGCTGGCGCAGGAAGGCGCGGGCGACGTCGTCGACCGGGCGGTGGTCGATGTCGACCTGCGCGTTCAGCGCCGACATGGTGTCGTTGTCGAGCAGGGCCGACAGCGTGTTCAGCGCATCGGCCAGGCCCGGGTTCTGCGCCAGCACCTCGGCACGCACGACCGGCGTCGCCGCGTAGCTCGGGAAGTAATGCAGGTCGTCGTCGAGCACCAGGAGGTCGAAGCCCTTGACCCGGCCGTCGGTGGTGTAGACGAGGCCGGCGTCGACAAAGCCGTCGCGGATCGCGTTGTAGACGAGGCCCGGGTCCATCTGGCGGATCTGCGGCCGGGTCAGCTCGAGCTTGTACAGCGCCTGCATCGGCTTGAGTCCGTCGGAGCGGCCGGCGAACTCCATGTCGAAACCGAGCTGCCACGGCTTGCCCGCCCTGGCGGCGTCCATCCTGGCGACCAGATCGGACACGCTGCGGATGCCCTCGGCCTCGGCGCGCTCGCGCTTCATCGCCAGCGCATAGGTATTGTTCAGCGGCGCCGGGGCCAGCCAGGTCAGACCCTTGGCGGCGTCGATGCGCTTGACCGTTGCGTACGCGTCGGCGTCGCTCATCCGCTCGGCGATGTGGTTGTAGATGATCAGCGCGGTGCCGGTGTAATCCCAGACCAGGTCGAGCTGTTTGTTCTCGAGCGCGTTGCGCTGGATGATGGTCGCCAGATCGGTCTTCTGCTCGACCTGATAGCCCTTGCTGCCGAGGTATTGCGCGGTCAGCGACGACAGGATGTGCTGCTCGGTGAAGTTCTTGCTGCCGAGCACGAGGCTGGTGGCCAGCGCCGGCGCGGCCAGCACGAGCGCGGCGGCGCCCAGCGCCACGCGTTTGGAAAGCGACGAAAATATCGCCATGGATCGTCCTCCATGTTGGGGTCCGCCGGCCCGGTCCGGGCGGCGGGATGGTACGGGGGGGTGAAGCGTCAGGCGACGCCGCGCGGGCTGGCCAGCCGGCCGAGGCTGGCGACCAGCAGGTCGAGCACCAGCGCGATCGCGGCCGTCCCGACCGCACCGAGCAGCAGCGCGGTGTGGTTGTTCAGGTAGATGCCCGGGAAGATCAGCTCGCCATAGCTGCTGGCGCCAATCAGGAAGGCCAGCGGCGCGGTACCGACGTTGATCGCCAGCGCGATGCGCACGCCGGACGCGATCACCGGCAGCGCATTGGGCAGCTCGACCCGCCACAACCGCTGCCGCGGCGTCATGCCGATCGCATCGGCCGCTTCAAGCAGCGTCGGCGACAGCCCGGCAAGCCCGGCGTAGGTGTTGCGGACGATGGGCAGCAGGGACGCGAGGAACAGCGCGACGATGGCCGGCTTGTCGCCGATGCCGACGACGACCATCGCCAGCGCCAGCACCGCCATCGGCGGCAGCGTGTTGCCGATGTTGAACACCTGCATGCCGTGCTCGGCATAGCGCTTCGCCCACGGCCGGCTCAGCAGCACGCCGCTGGGCAGGCCGACGACAAGGGCCAGTGCCATCGACACGAACACGAGATAAAGGTGTTGCTGGCCGAGATAGACGAGGTCTTCCCGGTACTGGGCGAGCCCGGCGGGGCCAATGCCGTAGACCAGCGCGGCCAGGCCTGCGGCGGCGAGTACGAGCCCGATACTGATGCGCTTGAAAAACGCTCTTTTGTTCATGCGTCCTCCTTGGCGGAAAGCGCGGCGACACGGGGCCGGGCGCGATCCGCTGTAATGATCGCGACAACTAGAGAGCTGCCTTACGAGGTTGTCCGGCATGGCGCCGGACGCGGTGCGCCAGGGGCGCGGCGGCGGCCGGGAAACGGCCGCCAGATTGAGTGGCGCCGGGGCGCCGTCTGACTGAGGCTTATACTTATAACACTTTGTTACCGGACATTACAAACCAAATACTTTTGATTCTATGCACGCTGGAAGGCGGATCGCCGCCGCGGCACTCAGCGATCGTTCGCGTCGATTTTGCGGATGATCCGCGCCGGATTGCCGCCGACGATGGTGTCCGCCGGCACGTCCTTGAGCACGACGGCGCCGGCACCGACGATGGACCGCGCGCCGATCGTTACACCCTGACAAATGACGGCATTGCCGCCGATCCACACGTCATCTTCGATGAAAATCGGTTTCCAGCGCGCGGTCCAGTCGCGCCGCTCAATGTGGTCGATCGGGTGGCTGGCGCCGTAGAACTGCACGTTCGGGCCGACCAGCACGTTGTTGCCGATGGTGATCGCCGTGCCGTCGAGGAAGGTGGCGCCGGCATTGAGGAAGGTATGGCTGCCGATGCGGATCGACTTGCCGTATTCGCAGAACAGCGGCGCACGCACCCAGCTGTCCTCGCCCAGCGCACCGAACAGTTCGCGCCACAACGGCGCCTGCAGTTCCGATTCGGTCTGGGCGATCTGCCGCAGCAGGCGCTCGGCGTTCTTGCGCATCGCGACCATTTCGGGTGCGAAGAAGTCGAACGGTTCACCGGCGAGCAGTTTGTCGAGTTCGGTCATCGGGCGGCTCCGCAGCATCGTGAAACCGCCAGCTTACCGCGCGGCCGGCCGGGCGCCAGCCGATTCTTGCTCAGCCGCCGAGCTTGGCCAGCATGCCCGCCAGCATCGCCCGGCCTTCCTGCTTGCTGATCGCGCCTTCGGCCTTGTCGCCGGCAAGCCGGCCCGAGAAGCGCACGTCGTCGCCGGGCAGCTCGCGCAGGAAGCGGCTGGGCTGGACGATCTGCCACTCGCCACCGCGGCGGCGCTTGCCGCAGTAGCTGATCGTCAGGCTGCGCTGGGCGCGGGTGATGCCGACGTACATCAGCCGCCGCTCTTCCTCGACCATGTTCGATTCGATCGAGTTCTGGTGCGGCAGGATGTCCTCCTCGCAGCCGACGAGGAACACGTGCGGATACTCGAGCCCCTTGCTCGCATGCAGGGTCGACATCTTCACCGCGTCGACCTCGTCCTCGTCGCGGCCCTGCAGCATCGTGATCAGCGCGATCGTCTGGCTGATCTCGATCAGGTTCTTGCCGTTGTTCTCGCCCTGCTTGGCCACCCAGTCGACGAGTTCGAGCACGGTTTTCCACTTGGTCTCGGCCGGCTTCGGCTCGTCGCTGTCATACAGCCACGTCTCGAAGTCGATCGCGTCGAGCAGTTGCCTGAGCAGCTCGCCGGCCGGCGCACGCGGCGCCTCGAACTGCATCCGGCCGATGAAGTCGCAGAACTGCTTGAGCGGCTCGTACTGGGCGGCCTGCACCTGCCAGACGAAGCCTTCCTCGTGCACGGCGGCAAACAGCGAGATGTGCCGCTCGGCCGCGTAGGCGCCGAGCTTTTCGAGCGTGACGTTGCCGACACCGCGCTTGGGTGTCGTCACCGCACGGATGAAGGCCGGATCGTCGTCCTCGTTGGCGATCAGCCGCAGGTAGGACAGCACGTCCTTGATCTCGGCCTTGTCGAAGAACGACTGCCCGCCCGAAATCGTGTACGGGATCTTGTGCATCCGCAGCTGGGTTTCGACGATGCGCGCCTGATGGTTGCCGCGATAGAGGATCGCGTAGTCCTTGAAACCGGTGCCGGCCTCGAACTTGTGCGCCAGCAGTTTCATCGCGACGAGTTCAGCCTCGTGCTCGTCGTTCCTGGCCTCGATCACCTGCACCGGATCGCCAACGCCGAGGTCCGACCACAGCGTCTTTTCGAACAGCTTGGGATTGTTGGCGATCACCGCGTTGGCGCAGCGCAGGATGCGCGCGACCGAGCGGTAGTTCTGCTCGAGCTTGATCACCTTGAGCTTGGGGAAGTCGGTGCTCAGCAGCCGCAGGTTTTCCATGTTCGCGCCGCGCCAGGCGTAGATCGACTGGTCGTCGTCGCCGACGGCGGTGAACTGGCCGGTGATGCCGGTCAGCTGTTTCACCATGTCGTACTGCGTGGTGTTGGTGTCCTGGCACTCGTCGATCAGCAGGTAGCGCAACCGGTGCTGCCACTTGGTCAGCACGTCTTCGTGCTGCTCGAACAGGTCGACCGGCAGCCGGATCAGGTCGTCGAAGTCGACCGCCTGATACGCCTGCAAGGTGTCCTGGTAGGCGCGGTAGAGCTTGGCCAGATGCATCTCGCCGTCCGAGCTGGCACGCACCAGCGCGGTATCGGGCGAAATCCGGTCGTTCTTCAGCAGCGAGATCTGGCTGACCGTCGAGCGGATCAGCTGCTTGTCGGTCGTCGTCAGCAGGTCGGAGATGATCTTGCTGGCATCGGCGCTGTCCAGAATCGAGAACTGCGGCTTGTAGCCGAGGTGCTTCGCTTCCTCGCGCAGGATGCGCATGCCGAGGCTGTGGAAGGTCGACACCGTCAGCCCCTTGAGGCGGTTCGCGTCCATCAGCGCGCCGACGCGCTCCTGCATCTCGCGCGCCGCCTTGTTGGTGAAGGTGATCGCCGCGATATTGCGCGCGTCCATCCCGGCCTGGCCGATCAGGTAGGCGATCTTCTGCGTGATCACCCGCGTCTTGCCCGACCCGGCCCCCGCAAGCACGAGGCACGGGCCGCCAAGATATTTGACGGCCTCGCGTTGCGGATCGTTGAGCTTGTCGAGCATAAAGCGGTTTTCCTTCAAGGGCTTGCGATTCTAGCACAGCCCCGCCATCGCCCCGCCCCCGAAGCACCTGTCCCGGCAGGCGAGCGAGCCAAAGTCGTTTGTTCACGCCCGAAGCGAGGATGCCCTCTGGACGTCCCCCGGGGGAAACCGGAACGGACATCGAGTTCAGGAGAACGACCCGAAGGTAGCCCCCTTGCGGGGTTCCGGGCATCGGGCGGGGACACAATGCGCAGCCGCCCAACGGGACAGGTTCTAGACCCGGAACTGCCCGACCACGCCGTCCAGCCTTGCCGCCGTCGCCGCCAGATGCGCCGACGCCGCGGCAATCTCGCCGATCGCCCGGAGATTCTCTTCGCCGGTCTGCGAGATCGCCTCGATGTTGCGGGCGATCTCTTCGCTCGCGCGCGACTGCTCGCCCGCCGCCTGCGTGACCTCGCCAAGAATGACCGAGACCTCGCGGGTGCGCTCGTCGATGCGCGAGACCGACGAAGCGGCCTCGCCGGCCAGCGCGACGCCGCTCAGCGCAAGGCCGCTGACGCCTTCGATGCCGGCGACCGCCTGGCCGGTATCGCTCTGGATCGCATCGGTCATCGTCGTGATCCGCTTGGTTGCCTCGCTGGTCCGTTCGGCCAGTTTGCGCACCTCGTCGGCGACGACGGCAAAGCCGCGCCCGGCCTCGCCGGCGCGTGCGGCCTCGATCGCCGCATTCAGCGCCAGCAGGTTGGTCTGGTCGGCGATCTCGTGGATCGTCGCGACGATCGCCGAGACCTGCCCCGAACGCTCGCCGAGCGTCTGCACCAGCCGGGTCGATTCGCCGACCGACTCGGCGATCCGCTCCATCTCGCCGGTCGCCCGCCCGACCGCGTCCCGTCCCTGCCGGGTCAGTTGCTGCGCGTTGTCCGAGCGCCCCGCCACCTCGCCGAGGTGGCCGCTGATCCGGGCAATGCTGGCGCTGATCTCCTCGACCGTCGCCGCGGTCGCCATCGCCGAGCGCTGCTGCGTGGCCGAGCTGTCCTCGATCACCTTCATGCTGCGCGCCAGTTCGGTGATCTCGCCCGAGACCTCGCGCGAGCCCTGGCGCACGTCGCGGAGAATGTCGCGGAAGCGGTCGATCAGCGAAAAGAACACTGCGCCGATCTGGCCGACTTCGCCGTCCGCCGACGGACGGTTGCCGATCGCGAGATTGCCCGATGCGGCGATCTCGTGCATGTGGTCGCGCAGCTTTTCGAGCGGCACGCTGATGCTGCGCGCGATCAGCCACGACGCCAGCACCAGCACCGCAAGGCCGGCGGCGATCGATCCGGCCCATGCCCAGGCCTTGCGGGCAAATTCGCGCTCGACATCGTCAACGTAGACGCCGGTCGCCACGACCCAGCCCCACGGCGCGTAGAGCCGGCTGCCGCTGACCTTGTCGACCGGTGTCTTGCTGCCCGGCTTGGCCCACTGGTAGTCGACGAACTCGCCGCGGTCGCGCACCGCGGCATCGACCAGTTCGCTGACGATGCGCACGCCGTTGGGATCCTTGAGCTGGCTCTGGTCCTTGCCGTTCAGCTCGGGCTTGATCGGGTGCCGCAGCATCCGGTAATGCGTGTCATACAGCGCGACATAATTGCCGTCGTCGTAACGCAGGCCGGCGACCGCGTCGGCCGCCGTCTGCTTCGCTGCATTGAGCGGCATTTTTCCGTCCTTGGCGAGCTGGCCGTAGTGCGCGATCACCGAGTGGGCCGTGTCGACGACGTGGCGCGTGGCCGTACGCCGCGCATCGAGCATGTCCCTGCGCTCGTTGAACAGGGCCCACACCGCCCCGGCCGAGATGGCCAGCACCGCCAGCAGGATCAGCAGCCACAGCTTGTGGCGTATCGTCGCGTTCGACAGCATTTCCAGTCCTCCATACCCGCCCGCACCGGAGTGGCCGCGAGCAATAAATACGAACTGGAAATATAGAAGTCAGCAAAAATTAAGCAAAACACGCAAGTGGCGGGCCGACAGGCGCGCCCCCGGCAAACGCCCGGACCAACTACAGCCTGCGATCCGGCATGTTTCCTGACACAAGCGCATGTAAGCAAAGGCGGCAGAATCGGCCGCCAGGCCGTATCCCCGCGAGGCAGGCCGCGCCGGGGCACCGGCTTGCGGCAGGTCAATATTGGGAGAAATCACGATGGCCGATGACTACGTCGTTTTGCTACATTCGATGTTGCAAGCTTCCCCCGTGTTCGGATGAAGGTCGCAGGAGAGTGCCCACATGGCCGTGCCGCAAGGCGCGTCGGGCCGCCGAAGAAGTGAATCTTTCAGGCGCCGGGAAAACCCGGCAGGGACTGCGACTGGACGAGCCTCTGGAGAGCCCCGGCGTGCATCACCGTTTTCAGGACGGACTGCACCGGCCGGGCACCGAAGGCGAAAGGCGTTCCGTCAGGAACGCTGAAACGCTCAGGTAAAAGGACAGAGGAAGGACGGCCGCTCGCCGTGCCTGCCCGCGTCCCGGGCAGCGTACGGCTGGCCGTCCCCTCTGTCAGATCGATGTTTGATACTGACGGAGACCTACAAACCATGCCCCCGCTCCAAGACCTGCTGCAGACGATCGACAACCTCGTCTGGGGCCCGCCGCTGCTGATCCTGCTGGTCGGCACCGGTATTTATCTCACCGCCCGGCTGGGCCTGCTGCAGGTGTTCAGGCTGCCGCTGGCGCTCAGGCTCGTGTTCCGTGCCGACAAGAACCCCAACCTGCCCGGTGACGTGTCGAGTTTTGCCGCGCTGTGCACCGCGCTGTCGGCCACCGTCGGCACCGGTAACATCGTCGGCGTGGCGACAGCCATCAAGCTCGGCGGCCCCGGCGCGCTGTTCTGGATGTGGATGGCAGCGTTCTTCGGCATGGCGACCAAGTACGCCGAGTGCCTGCTGGCGGTGAAGTACCGCACCGTCGACGACAGGGGCCAGATGGCCGGCGGGCCGATGTATTACCTCACGCACGGCCTCGGCCTGCCGTGGCTGGGCAAGCTGTTCGCGCTGTTCGGCGTCGGCGTCGCGCTGTTCGGCATCGGCACGTTCGCGCAGGTCAACGCGATCTCCGAAGCCGTGCATTCGAGTTTCGACATCCCGGTGTTGTGGACCTGCCTGACCTTGGCGGTGCTGGTGGCGATGATCACGCTCGGCGGCATCAAGTCGATCTCGCGCGTTGCCGAGGCCATCGTGCCGTTCATGATGGTGTTCTACGTCACCGCGTCGGTCGCGCTGCTGGCGATGAATGCCAGCGCCCTGCCCGACGCGATCATGCTGGTGATCCGGTCGGCGTTCACCGGCCACGCGGCCGTCGGCGGCTTTTTCGGCGCGACGATGATGCTGGCGATCCAGAGCGGCGTCGCCCGCGGCGTGTTCTCGAACGAATCGGGCCTGGGCAGTGCGCCGATCGCCGCCGCCGCCGCGCGCAGCAACTCCTGCGTCGAGCAGGGGCTGATCTCGATGACCGGCACCTTTTTCGACACCATCATCATCTGCACCATGACCGGGCTGGTGCTGATCGTCACCGGCGTCTGGTCCGGCGACGCCAGCGGCGCACGGATGACCAACCTCGCCTTCCAGCAGGGGTTGTCGCAGGACTGGGGCAACCTGATCGTCACCGTCGGCCTGCTGTTCTTCGCCTTCACCACGATCATCGGCTGGAACTACTACGGCGAGCGCTGCATGCAGTACCTCGCCGGCCGCCGCGGCATCATTCCGTTCAAGCTGGTGTTCATCGCCTGCATCGTCGGTAGCGCCTTCCTGCATCTGGACCTGATCTGGGTGCTGGCCGACATCGTCAACGGCCTGATGGCGATCCCGAACCTGATCGGCCTGATCGGCCTGCGGCATGTGGTGGCGATGGAAACGAAGCGCTATTTCGCCGGCCGGCTCGACGACGACGATACCGGCGTGCTGCAGCCGGCGCTGGCGCAGCGCTGATCGCCGGGCGCAACGCAAAAAGCCCCGGCCAAGGCCGGGGCTTTGCGGCCCGTGCTTACTGGCCGAACACCGACAGCGGCCCCGCCAGCGGATCGGCATCGACGCGGTACTTGCCGTTACCGAGCGCCCTCACCGCCAGCGCGCCGCCGCCCTGCCTGACGCTGATCGCCGCACTGGCGCTCAGGTCCAGCGTCAGCGGCGTGGCGTACTTCACGCAATCGGCGTTGCCGGTATTGAACACCACCTGATTGCCGTTGAGCGCCGGCGCGCACGCTTCGCGGGCGTAGCGGTAGCGGATCACGTTCGACGGCGTCGCCACCCACAACAGCCCGGCATCGACCCTGGCCTTCACGTAATCGAGGTGGCCGAGGTAGCGCGCCACCGGCACCGGCTCCCAGCTGCTGTTCGGGTTGTCGTCGACCGCATGCATGGTCCGCGTCGCCCAGCCGCCCTGATCGATCGCCGCATCGACGTGCAGGTTGAGGATTTCGCTGCCCATCGGATACAGCGACCATTGGCCGGAAGCGGTGAACAGGTCCCACTTCACCATGTACGGATCGCTGAAGTTGGCGGCGTTCACGCCGGCGGCCCGGCCGACGTACTCGATATTGCCGCCGCCAAGATCGCGGTTGCTGCCCCGGCCGCCCAGATAACCCGGTTGCGCTCGCAGATACGTCAGCGCCGCATCGGTCGCCGTATCGTTCGGCCAGATGAAGTAGCTCATCTGGTAGCCGCCCAGCCTGGTCTTCACGTCCTGCACCGAATCGTTGATTTCGACGCTGTTCACCCAGTTGGCGTCGCCACTGCCGGCGACCGGATGGTTGCGCGAGTGGTTGATGATTTCATGACCGTTCGTGATGAAAGTCTGCGCCGCGCTCCAGTGGCCGGGCTGGCACAGGTTGGTGACGATGCCGAAGCCCGCCACCAGCCCCCGCTGCGTCAGCGCGGGCTCGGCCACGTTGATGTGGCTCTGGCTGACGACGTTGTTGCAGAAGTCGTCGTGCACCATCGAGTACGCGCCCTTGGCGCCACCGCGCCAGGTCGTCACCTCGGCCGCGCTGATCTGGACCGGCGTTGGCGTCGGGGTGGGCGTCGGCGGCGGGCACGGTTTCGGGTACACGGCGGCCACCGACCAGAGGCTGGCATCGAACGACACGCTGTCCTGGCCGAGCACCTTCGGCTCGTTTGCTGTCGATGCGACATGGGTCTGCTTGGCGACAAAAATGCCCGGTGCGAAATTGCCGTTGTAGTAGGCACGGAAGGTGCCGCCAGCCGGCTTGACGGTCGCGCCGGCGGCATAGCTGGCCCCGGCACTCCAGGTCGGATGCGGTGCCTCGCCCGGGCAGACGTCTCCCACGATCTGCGATGCGTAGATCGGAGTCGGAGTCGGAGTCGGAGTCGGAGTCGGAGTCGGAGAAGGTGGTAGCACGTCGCCGAGATACTCCCACGGCCCCCATTGCTCGGCGCCCGGTACGCTACCTTGCGTCCACCACTTGGCGCGGTACATCTTGCCTTGGTAGATCACGCATTGGCCGCTGTTGTAGACCGGCGTCGTCAGCCAGTCGGTGCAGCCGCTCGGGGTCGGGGTCGGGGTCGGGGTCGGGGTCGGGGTCGGGGTCGGGGTCGAAATGGTGCTGCACGTACCCAGACTGGTCCATGGCATGCCGCTGCCGGCCGGGCCGGAGTGGGTCGCCGGGCTGTTGCCTTGCGTCCACCAGTTGGCCTGGTAGTTGATGCCGTTCAGGGCCACCTTGTCCCCGCCGTTGTAGGCGGTGGTCGCGTTCCATGCGGCAACGCACAGCGGTGCCGGGGTCGCGTACACCGGTACGGCCAGCACCGCGGCCGGAATGGCGGCAAGGGCAAAACGATTGAAATGCGTCATCAAGACTTCTCCATCCACTGTCGTTGTGCGGTCTACAGCCGCGCACGCACAGTTTCAGAACAGATGACGTTCGACTAGCCGATGGCCCGCTCTTTTTCACGAACGGCCAGAACAAACGGATAAAACCCATGAAAATCATCAGCCTGCATCGTCACCGCCGCTGAACGAGGTTCACGAACGGCCGTTGCATTCGCACCCAACGCACCGTGT
This sequence comes from Jeongeupia sp. USM3, assembly GCF_001808185.1. Taxonomy (NCBI): domain Bacteria; kingdom Pseudomonadati; phylum Pseudomonadota; class Betaproteobacteria; order Neisseriales; family Chitinibacteraceae; genus Jeongeupia; species Jeongeupia sp. USM3. The sequence goes on from NZ_CP017668.1 coordinate 1,696,881, forward strand.
CGCCGCATGGGCCAGCAGTGTCGATCTGCTTCGTACACGAGCGCAGCGCCGGCGCGTCCGCCTGGCCTTGTCCGGCGTGGCCGGCGCATGCGATGCTGCTTGACCAGCCGCTTCCATCTTGCCCGATGGCCCTGCCCAATCTCCATTTCGCCGAATACAGCCGCCGGATGAACCGGGTGCTCGACCATATCGACCGGCACCTCGACGCCCCGCTCGATCTCACCACGCTGGCCGGGGTGGCGAACTTCTCGCCGTTCCATTTCCACCGGGTCTTCCAGTCCTGGCTCGGCGAAACGCTGGGCGACTATGTGCGCCGCAGACGGCTGGAGGTCGCCGCGTCGACGCTCGCCATCCGGCCCGGCGAACCGGTGCTGAACATCGCACTGGCGGTCGGTTTCGGTTCGGGTGAAGCGTTCGCCCGCGCGTTCAAGACCCGTTTCGGCGTCACGCCGAGCGACTGGCGGCGGCAAGCACCGGCCCGCTGGCAGGCCGAACTCGATGCGATCCGCGTGCGGCGCATGCAGAACCGCAATCCGGATCAGCCGGATCGCAAGCACGATCAGGCCGGTAACCATATGGCCGGGCACGATGAGGACACGTCACCCGACACGGAGATCATCATGAACGTCACGATCCAGACCCTGCCACCGGTACGCGTCGCCTACCTGCGCCACATCGGCCCCTACGGCCCGGCGCTCGGCCAGTTCTGGCGCGGCACCTTCGCACCGTGGGCACGCACGCACGGCCTGTCCGGCAACACCAGCTACGGCATCGGCCACGACGACCCGAGCGTCACGCTGCCGGAAAAATGCCGCTACGACGCGGCGGTGGAAGTCCCGGCCGACTTCGTCGCCAGCGGCGAAGCCGGCATTGCCGAGCTGCCCGGCGGCCGCTACGCCGTCGCCAGCTTCAGCGGCGACGTACGCACCATCGGCGACGCCTGGCTGGCGCTGACCCGCGACTGGCTGCCGGGCAGCGGCTACCAGTTCGACAACCGGCCGTGCTTCGAGCGCTACAGCGGCGCACCGGACGAGGACACCAGTCGCGAGGATTTCAGTTGCGAGCTGTGCATTCCGGTAAGGCCGCTTTGAATGGTGAGCTGGAAATTTAGAAAAATCGCGAATTCGCACCTTTTTTTAAACCAGCGATAAAACTGAAACGAGCAGATCGTCGCTTAGGCAAGAAGCGTAAGGCCAAACAATTTGAACAAATTCACTACACGGCCAATTGATTAGCCCGAAGACCGTTGAGCTGCACTGCATTCAACTCAACCTACGAGCCAGCCACAACAACAGCCTCGATTAACATCCCAAGCATTTATTCATCGGTTCAATCTCGCCGCCGCACCGGTGGTGAGAGCACTACTTTTTTCATATATTTCTGCTGGCTTGCAACGAGCTTTTCTCCTCGATAAATTCGGGCAAAAGAGCGGATAGCATCAAACGCCAACCAACCAAAGACAGGCAACGTAAAGGCAAGAAAACCAAACAACTGCTTAGACTGAAAAGCTAATGTTGTCGCGAGAACAAGCGGAGATAACGCAGAGAACGCAAATACCACATACCCAGAGAAGTAAATCCCTTTTCGCCAAGTTCTAGACCACCTATTTTGGTATTTCCTTGCAAAAACAATCTGAGAATATTCCGCCGAATTTAAATAATCTAAGTATTTACGCGACAGTACAAAATCTCGCAAAAATTGAGCGGAATTCTCAAGCGTTAAAATATATGCAACCTCCTCACCTTTAATTGCTGTCGTACCCGAAATCGCATGATAGCCCTTTTCAATAACAAAGGGGTGAAGCGCTCTCTGCGAAGTCAAATCTTCGAAAAAATCCCTGGCGAATTTATACTCTTCACGTAGCCTTGATTTGTTACTATAAATAAAATCAAGCATTCTCCAGCCAACACCCGCAATAGCAACTACTAAGGCAACCATTTTGCTTATCGTTTCAATATCCATTTACCTCCCCTTCGGCGGCACCATTTCCTTGTCTTTGTAATCGCACAGATCGGCAACCACGCAGCGCCAGCATTCGGGCCGGCGTGCCTTGCACACATAACGGCCATGCAGGATCAGCCAGTGGTGCGCGTGCAGCATGTATTCCTTCGGCACCACCTTCAGGAGCTTGAGTTCGACCGCGAGCACGTCCTTGCCCGGCGCCATGCCGGTGCGGTTGCCGAGGCGGAAGATGTGGGTGTCGACCGCCATCGTCGGTTCCTTAAACGCGACGTTGCGCACCACGTTGGCGGTCTTGCGGCCGACGCCGGGCAGCGATTCGAGCGCGGCCTGGTCGTTCGGCACCTCGCCACCGTAGCGCTCAAGCAAAATCGCACAGGTCTGCAGCAGGTGCTTGGCCTTGCTGCGGTAGAGGCCGATCGTGGCGATGTAGGACTCGAGCCCTTCCTGCCCGAGCGCGAGGATGGCCGCCGGTGTATTGGCCACCGGGAACAGCCGGCGCGTTGCCTTGTTGACGCCGATGTCGGTCGCCTGCGCACTCAGCAGCACCGCGGCGAGCAGTTCGAACGGCGTGCTGTATTCGAGCTCGCTCCTCGGCTCCGGGTCGAGCTCGGCGAGCCGGCGGAAGAATTCGCGGCGGGTATCCTTGTTCATTGATGCTCCATACGAAAAAACGCCCCGATCGCGGGGCGTTCATTTTAACCGCTGATGCCGGCCGCCCGCCGGATCAGGCCGCGGCGCTCGCTGTGGGCGGCGGCACGGCCTTGGCACGGGCTTCGGCACGCCGGTCGAGCGCCATCTTGCCGGCGACGAGGAAACCGAGGCCGATGAATGCGCCCGGTGGCAGCATCGCCAGCAGGAACTGGTAATTGGCTTCCGCCGGGATCACGTGGATCACCCAGGTTCTGGCCTGCGGGCCGAACAGCAGGTCGATGCTCGAGAGCAGCGTGCCCTGCCCGACCAGTTCGCGCATCGCGCCAAGCACCGCCAGCACGCCGGTCAGCCCCAGCCCCATGAACAGGCCGTCGAGCCCCGATTGCAGCACGCCGTTCTTGCTGGCAAACGCCTCGGCGCGCGCCAGCACGATGCAGTTGGTGGTGATCAGCGGGATGAAGATGCCGAGCACCACGTACAGCCCGTGCACCCAGGCGTTCATCGCCAGGTCGACCATCGTCACCAGGGCGGCAATGATCAGGATGAAGATCGGCGTGCGCAGCTCGTTCGGCACGAAGCGGCGGATCGCCGCCACCGCCATGCCCGAGATCAGCATCACCAGACTCGTCGCCAGCCCGAGGCTGACGCCGTTGATGATGTTGTTCGACATCACCAGCACCGGGCACATGCCGAGGATCTGCACCACGCCGGCATTCTGCTTCCACAGCCCGTTGTGGACGATCGCCTTTGCTTCTTCCTTGTCGATCAGCTTGTCCATCAGTGCAGGGCTCCAAACAGTTGATTGCGGTGAGCATCGACATAGACCAGCGTCGCGTGGATCGCCGTGACCACCGCACGCGGGCTGATCGTTGCGCCGGCGCGGCTGTCGAACGCGCCACCGTCCTTCTTCACCTTCCATAGCGCATTGCCAGGGTTGCTGGTGCTTTTGTAGCGGAACTGGGTGATCCAGTCCGACTTGGCCGCGTCGATATAGTCGCCGAGCCCCGGCGTTTCCTTGTGGCTGACCACCCGCACGCCGAGCACGCGGCCCGCGGCATCGACACCGATCAGCAGGCGGATCCTGCCGGCGTAGCCGTCCGGCGCCGTCGCCTCGACCACCGCGCCGACGGTCTTGCCGGCTTTTTTCGCCAGATAGATGCGGCTCTCGGTGTCGTTGCCGAGCCGTGCCGCGTCCGCCTTCGGCACCACGACGGCATCATCGAGCAGCGCGTTGTCGTAGCTGCCGGCCGGCAGCACCTGCGCCAGCAGCGCCACCTTGGCGTCGAGCTCGTTCTTCCTTACCGTATCGCGGGTCAGCGCATAGGTGCCGGCCATCAGCGCGGTGAACACCAGCGCGAACAGCGCCAAGGTCGCCGCGCCGCGCACGCCGGATTTGACCATCCGCTTCATGCCGCCCCGCCCTTGCGACCGAACACCTTCGGTTGCGTGTACTGGTCGATGAAGGGTGCGGCCAGATTCATGATCAGCACCGCAAACGCCACGCCGTCCGGATAGCCGCCGAACACGCGGATCACGTAGACCAGCACGCCGATCAGCGCGCCGTAAACCAGGCGTCCGCGCGGCGTCGTCGGACCCGAGACCGGGTCGGTGATGATGAAGAAGGCGCCGAGCATCGCCGCGCCCGAAAACAGATGGAACAGCGGCGACGTGAACCGCGCCGGGTCGACCAGATGAAGCACGCCCGACAGTGCCGCCAGCGCCCCCAGAAACGCCACCGGCGTCTGCCATGGAATGATTTTCGACGCGTACAAATAGACGCCACCGACGAGGTAGGCCAGCGCGATCCAGCCCATCATGCTCGGCATCCACCCTGCCCCGAGTTGCCCGGCGTGGAACAGCGGCACGGCAAACAGCTCGCCGATGCCACCATGCTGCAGGATCGTCGTCTTGACGGTATCGAGCGGCGTTGCCGACGCGATCGCGTCGAACGGCACGGGCAGCCGGCCGGTGAAGATGTAGCCGATCTGCGCCAGCGCATCCAGCTCGGTCGCTTGTTGCATCTGGGGCGCCGCCCAGCGCGACATCTGCGCCGGAAACGACACCATCATCACCGCAAAGCCGACCATCGCCGGGTTGAAGGTGTTCTGCCCCAGCCCGCCGTACAGGTGTTTGGCCATGCCGATCGCGATCGCCGTTGCCAGCACGATCATCCACCACGGCGCCAGCGGCGGCAGCGACAGCGCCAGCAGCCAGGCGGTGACGACGGCCGAACCGTCGGTAATGAAGGGTCTGACCGGAAAGTCGCGCAGCTTCAGGCAGGCGGCTTCGACGCCGAGCGCGGTCAGCGTCGCCAGCAGCAGCTGGACGAGGATGCCGGCGCCGAACACGTACAAGTGGACCGCGATGCCCGGCAGCAACGCCAGCAGCACCTTGGCCATGACGACCTGAAGTGGTGTCGGCTTGGTCAGGAACGGGGAAGTGATCATTCGGCGTCCGCAATCAGGGGCGCGAGATCGGTCACGCCGAGGTCGACACCGGCCTGGCACAGTAGGGTACTCGCCTGGCCGCGATGGTGCGTCTGGTGGTTGAAGAAATGCAGCAGCACGTCGCCCAGACGCTTCTGGCAGGCAACGCCATTGGCGCGGGTGTAGTGCAGCGTCTCGGCCAGCAGCGCTAGGCTCAGGCCGCCGATCCAGCTGCCGATCGCGTGGTCGAGCACGCTGCGCAATGCAGCCAGCGACGCAAGATCGGCGCAGACGATCGCGTCCAGCCCGGCCGGCATCGGCAGCGCCACCACCGGCGCCAGGGCCTTGGTGTGCTCGCCCGGATGCGCGGTGGCCAGCCCATTCGATCCGCCGCGTGGATGCACGGAGGTCAGTCCATTCGATCCGCCGCGTGGATGCGCGGAGGTCTGTCCATTCACTCCGCCGCGTGGATGCGCGGCGAAGCGCTTCAGCCAGAGGATGTCGGCGACGACAAGGTGGTTCAGCGTCGCGAACAGCGAACCGAAGTAGGCGCCGCGATCGCGCATCAGCTCGGCTTCGGGCAGGCTCGCCGCCGCGGCGTACAGCTTGGCGTTCATGTGCGCGTTGTAGCGCGCCATCAGCGCCAGCTGCGCCGGGCCGATCACCGCGTCGGCAAGACCGAGCCCCTGCAGCAGGCACCAGCCCTCGGCCCAGTCGGCAAGCCCGGAGTCGGCGTTCAGGTGGCCGCGTTCGCCGGCATCGACCAGTTGCACGCCCCAGTCCGTCGCCACCTGCCGGCTGAACGCCCAGCCCGCGTACGGATCATTCCGGCTGGCGATCATCGTCGCCGCAAACGGCAGGCGCGCCGTCGGCACCGGGCCGAAACCGGCCGCGGCAAGCGGAAACTCGCCCCCCGCCGGATCAGGCACGGCGACGAGCAGCGCGCCGGCAACCGGCCTTGGCGAGCGCGCCGCCCAGTGTGCGACGAGCAGGCAGCCAAGGCTGTGTGCCGCGATCCTGACATCGGGGCCGGCGGCGAGCACGGCGGCGTCGAGCTGCGCGATCCAGGCATCGAGATCGGGCGCCTCCCAGTCGGCCTGTTCGACGCGCATGCATTCGGAATGCAGCGCCTGCCAGCGGCTCTGCCAGTGCGCGGGGCCCGAACCGCCGTAGCCGGGTACGATCAGGATGCTCATTGTCCACCTTTCGCTGCGGCACGCGCCTTGGCGGCGTCGATCCGGGCCTGACGCTCGGCGTCGAGCGCAGCGCGCTCCTCGGGGCTCATCGCCGCCAGCCGGGCTTTTTCTTCCTCGCGCTTCTGCATCGCCGCGCGGATGCGCTCGGCCTTTTCCGGGTCGAGTGCGGGTGCGGGTGCGGCCGGAACAGCGTCAACGACCGGCGCTGCGGCCTGCAGCGACTCGCGATGCGCCTTGCGTTGTGCGGCCGCTTCCATCGCGGCGCGGATCTTCGCCGCCTTGGCGTCGTCGATGGCTGCGGCGTCCCCGACTGGCTCGGTGCCCGCCTCCACTTTGGCCGCATCGCGCGCCGCCTTGCGCAGCGCAGCCGCTTCCATCGCAGCACGAATCTTCTCGGCCTTGGCCTCGTCAATCGCCTCCGCCGCGGGTGCCTCGCCGGCCTGCAGCGATTCGAGGTGCGCCTTGCGTGCCGCCGCCTTTTCCATCGCCGCGGCGATCTTGGCGCGCTTTTCGGCGTCCATCGCATCGGCGGCCTGCGCGTCGCTGCCAGCCTCGCCGCCTGCGGCCTTGCGTTCGGCCGCGCGCGCCATCGCCGCCCTGATCTTGGCGGCCTTGGCTTCCGCATTGTCGGCCGCAGCCGGGTTGACGGCATCGGCTGTGGTGGCCGGCTTGGCAGCCGCGGCCTGCCGCGCCGCGAGGCGCTCGGCCTTCTCGCGCTTTTCCCGCTCCTCGCGGAATTGCTTGAATTCGTGCCGCTCGCGCGCCTTGTCGGCGGCCTTCTTGTTCGCCTCGGCCGCCCAGATCTCGGACTTGGCGAAGCGGTAGTAATCGACCAGCCGGATGCTCGACGGGCAGACGTAGGCGCAGGCGCCGCACTCGATGCAGTCGAACAGATTGCGCTCCTGCGCGCGGCCGAACTCGCGGCTGCGGGCAAACCAGTACAGGTCCATCGGCTGCAGCTCGGCCGGGCAGGCGCTGGCGCACTCGCCGCAGCGGATGCACGGCATCTCGCGGCCCTTGTCCGGGAAGTCGGCCGGTGCCGTCGCGATGATGCAGTTGCCGGCCTTCGTGAGCCCGGCCTCAAGACCCGGCAGCGCAAAACCCATCATCGGTCCGCCGTAGATATGCTCGCGCGTGCCCGGCTGCTCGCCGGCGAACGCCATCAGATCGGCCAGCGGCGTGCCGATCAGCGCCTCGACATTGCCGGGACGCGCGACATTGCCGGTCAGCGTGACGACGCGGCTGATCACCGGCTCGGCGTGTTCGAGCGCGCGATAGATCGTGTAGACCGTCGCGACGTTGAAGCACTGCACGCCCAGATCGGTCGAGCGGACGCCGCTCGGCACCTCGATATTCGTCAGCAGCTTGATCAGCTGCTTGGCGCCGCCGGACGGATACAAGGTCGGCACGACGACGACGTCGACCGCTGCGCCCGCCTCTGCAATCGCGCAGCGCAAGGCAGCAACGGCCTCGGACTTGTTGTCCTCGATGCCGATCAGCACCTCGCGCGCACTCAGCAGCTGCCGGACGATCTCCACGCCTGCGACGATGTCGGCGGCGCGTTCGCGCATCAGCCGATCGTCGCAGGTGATATACGGTTCGCACTCGGCGCCGTTGATGATCAGCGTGTCGAGCACGTCGCGGCCGGCGAGTTTCAGGTGCGACGGAAACACCGCGCCGCCAAGGCCGACGACGCCCATGTCGCGCAGGTAGTCGCGGATCGCCCTGCCGTCGCTGGCGGCCTGCGCGGCGCGCCAGTCGAACGGCGTGCGTTCGCACCACGCATCCAGCCCGTCGCTGTCGATGACGACACTCGCCTCGGTCAGCCCCGACGGATGCGCAACCAGCCGCTCCTCGATCGCAAGCACGGTGCCCGACGTCGGCGCGTGCAGCGCCGCCGAGACACTGCCGTCGGCCGCGGCGATCATCTGGCCTTTCAGCACCCGCTCGCCGACGGCGACCAGCGGCTTGGCGGCGTTGCCGATGCTCTGCCGCAACGGCAGCACGAGTTGCGCCGGCAGCGGTCCGGCAACAATAGCGGTGCCGGACGACTCGCTCTTGTGCTCTGGCGGATGCACGCCGCCGTTGAAGCGGTAGAGAGTCCGCGCGCTCATGCCGCCACCTTCCTGAGCTGGATCACCGGATAGCGCCAACGCCACGTCGCCGCGGCTTCGCCGACGTCACGCATCTCGATGCAGTCGACCGGACACGGGGCGATGCACAGCTCGCAGCCGGTGCACTCGGACGCGATCACCGTATGCAGCTGCTTGGCCGCGCCGACGATCGCGTCGACCGGACAGGCCTGGATGCACAAGGTACAGCCGATGCAGGTGTTTTCGTCGATCACCGCCAGCGACTTCGGCTTTTCGACCCCGTTCTCGGCGTTCAGCGGCTTGTATTCCTTGCCAAGCAGCTCGGCCAGCTTGCGCACGCCGTCGTCGCCGCCGGGCGGGCACTGGTTGATCTCGGCCTCGTCGTTGGCGATCGCGGTCGCGTACGGCTTGCAGCCCGGAAAGCCGCACTGGCCACACTGCGTCTGCGGCAGGATGGCGTCGATCTTGTCGACCAGCGGGTCTTCGTCGACCTTGAAGCGGATTGCCGCGACGCCGAGGATCGCGCCGAGCAGCAGCGCCAGCGCGATCATCAGCCCGAGGGCCAGCCAGAAACTCATTGCCTCACTCTCACTTGACCAGGCCTGAGAAGCCCATGAACGCAAGGCTCATGAGTCCGGCGGTGATGAAGGCGATCGGCGAGCCCTTGAACGGCGCCGGAATGTCGGCACCTTCGAGCCGCTCGCGGATCGCCGCGAACAGGATCAGGATCAGCGAGAAGCCGACCGCACTGCCGAAGCCGAACACCAGCGATTCGACAAAGCCGTTCTTCGCCTGCGAATTGATCAGCGGCACGCCGAGCACCGCACAGTTGGTCGTAATCAGCGGCAGGTAGATGCCCAGCGTCTGGTACAGCGCCGGGCTGGTCTTGTGGATGAACATCTCGGTGAACTGGACGATCGCCGCGATGATGACAATAAAGGCCAGCGTGCGCAGGTATTCGAGCTGCCATGCAATCAGCAGCTGGTCGGTCAGCCACGAGGTACCGCAGGCGAGCGTCAGCACGAAGGCCGTCGCCAGGCCCATGCCGATCGACGCCTCGAGCTTTTTCGACACGCCCATGAACGGGCACAGGCCGAGGATGCGCACCAACACCACATTGTTGACGAGCACCGCGCCGACCAGCACCAGCAGGTAATGGTTCAGTTCCATCCGCCGTCACCAGAAAACCCGGGATTGAAGCCCGGTATTATCCGGCTCGCCCCTCGGGCAACAAGCCGGTTTGATCAACATCGTAGCGCCCCGCAAGCAAAAAGGGCGGCTTCACGCCGCCCTGCCCGCCGAAGCTGCACCCGGCTCAGTCGCGCAGCGCGGCAATCGCCTCGACGCAATCGGCCACAAGCTGCGGGCCGCGGTAGATCAGCCCGCTGTACAGCTGCACCAGGCTTGCGCCAGCGCGGACCTTCTCGACCGCATGCTCGCCGGCCAGAATGCCGCCGGCACCGATGATCGGCAGCTTGCCGTGCAGCGCCTCGGCCAGATCGCGGATCACGTGCGTCGACTTCGAGCGCACCGGCGCCCCCGACAGGCCGCCGGCCTCCTTGCCGTGCTTCAGGTGCTCGACCCCGGTCCGGCCGAGCGTGGTATTGGTCGCGATCACCGCGTCGATACCGCTGCCCACCAGCCGCTCGGCGATGTCCTCGACCTGATGGGCATCGAGGTCCGGCGCGATCTTCAGCGCCAGCGGCACATAGCGGCCGTCGCGGTTCGCCAGCGCCAGCTGCTTGGCCTTGAGCGCGTCGAGCAGTTGTGCCAGTTCGTCCGACTGCTGGAGCTGGCGCAGGTTCTTGGTGTTCGGCGAGCTGATGTTCACCGTCACGTAGCTCGCGTACTCGTAGACCTTCTCGAGTCCGATCAGGTAGTCGCCGGTCGCCTTCTCGATCGGCGTATCGGCGTTCTTGCCGATATTGATCCCCAGCACGCCCCGGTACTGCGCGCGCTGGACATTCTCGATCAGCGCGTCGACGCCGCCGTTGTTGAAACCCATCCGGTTGATGATGCCCTCGGCCTCGGGCAGCCGGAACAGCCGCGGCTTCGGATTGCCCGGCTGCGGCCGCGGCGTCACGGTACCGACTTCGATGAAACCGAAACCGAGCTCGGCAAGCGCATCGATGTGCTCGCCGTTCTTGTCGAGCCCGGCGGCCAGGCCGACCGGGTTCGGAAACTCGATCCCCATCACCGTCACCGGCGACGGCTCGGCCTGGTGCGCGAACGCGCGCAGGAAGCCGAAGCTGTGCAGCGTGTCGATCAGCCCGAGCGTCAGGCCGTGGGCGCGTTCGGCGTCGAGCGCGAACAGCAGCGGGCGTAGCAGCGGATAGCTCAACTCAGGCGCCCCGCTTCTCGCACGCATCGAGCGTGTTCTGCATCAGCGTGGCCACCGTCATCAGGCCGACGCCGCCCGGCACCGGCGTGATCCAGCTGGCTTTTTCCTTGGCCACGTCGAACTCGACGTCACCGCAGAGCTTGCCGCTCTCGAGCCGGTTGATGCCGACGTCGATGACGATCGCGCCGTCCTTGATCCACTCGCCCTTGACGAAGTTGGGAATGCCGACGCCGGCGACGACGATGTCGGCACCGCGCACCTTGTCGGCGAGGTCTTTCGTCTTGCTGTGGCAGACGGTCACCGTCGCACGCGCCAGCAGCAGCTCGAGCGCCTGTGGGCGGCCGACGATGTTCGACGCACCGACGACCACCGCATCCTTGCCGACGATGTCGATGCCGGTCTTCTCCAGCAGCGTCATCACCCCGCGCGGCGTGCACGGCCGCAGCAGCGGCATCTTCAGCGCCAGCCGGCCGATGTTGTACGGGTGGAAGCCGTCGACGTCCTTGCTCGGGTCGATCAGCTCGATGATCTTGTCGGCATTCAGGTGCCCCGGCAGCGGCAGCTGCACGAGGATGCCGTCGACCGCATCGTCCTTGTTGAGCTTCTCGACCAGCGCCAGCAGCTCGGCCTCGCCCGTCTCGGCCGGCAGATCGTACGCCAGCGAGGTGATGCCGGCGTTCTCGCACTGGCGCTTCTTGTTGCCCACGTAGACCTGGCTTGCCGGGTCGCTGCCCACCAGCACGACCGCCAGCGCCGGTGCACGCTTGCCGGCCGCCACACGGGCGTCCACGCGCGCGCGCACGTCGCGGATGAGTTCTTGAGAAATGGCTTTCCCATCGAGGATCTGGGCGGACATCGGGCAACTCCGGAAGCAACTGACTGAATAATCGGCGCATTCTCTCATTGTTGACCCTTTCCGCTCAATCTCCGGGTACGGGGGGCTTGACGAAACCGGCCCGTCCGGGCTATATTCCGGCCTCTGTTCGGGGCGTAGCGCAGTCTGGTAGCGCACCTGGTTTGGGACCAGGGGGTCGTGAGTTCGAATCCCACCGCCCCGACCAGACAAGCGATCAACGCTGGCAACACGGCGCCCGTAGCTCAACCGGATAGAGCAACGGCCTTCTAAGCCGTAGGTTACAGGTTCGATTCCTGTCGGGTGCGCCAGGTTTTCCCGGCAGTTGGCAGTACAAGTTTCAGTGGTGGCTGTAGCTCAGTTGGTAGAGTCCAGGATTGTGATTCCTGTTGTCGTGGGTTCGAGCCCCATCAGCCACCCCAAGTTAAAAAGCCCTTGAGCAATCAAGGGCTTTTTGCTTTTCCGCCACCGGAAAACGACATGGTGACGCCACAACGGCCGGCACCGTGCCCCGCCGCGTGAAAACCCAAGCGGGACAGGATGATCATCAAGCTCCGGTCGGTTGCCGGCCGCAGGGCACGCCCTATCGCCGCAAACGGCAGCACTCCCCCCTCCGTATCACCCAGTAGTCGCCATCAAGCACAGGGGCACCGGCGGGCTTGAACCTGCCACTGCACAGCGGTTGAGCACCGGCAGACGACCGATACCGGATCACCAATCACCCGCCCATCGCAGGAGTCCCCGGCCAGCCCCTTTTCGTGGAACTCGCCCCACCCGGTAGCGGCTTGCGCTGCGACGACCTACTTGCCCCACCGGGTAACAATAGGCATCGGCTTGCGCGCCTTTCCACCCCGGGCAGCGTCACAGGTCACCCTCGAGCGCATCGGGGAAAGCATTGGCGAGATCAGCACCAAGCAAACTGCAACCCACCCACGACCCCCGGTAACCGTCATGGCGCTGCCTGGGGCCTCGGCCACCGGCTGGACGACCCCGTTCTCCGCGCTCCTTGGCCAGTGGCGCCTCGTCGGCCAGCTTGCGCCATTCAGTACCCCTTCCTCGAACCGCCGGGAAGCTGGCAAGACCCAGCCTCACCGCTCAACGTCACCGGCTCCGCCATAACACGAGCCCGTGTTGCCGTTTTCAGCCCCCTAAAGCAAAACCCCCCACCAGCTTCGCTGATGGGGGGGTTTCTATGGGGAGTCTGGCGATGACCTACTTTCACACGGGAACCCGCACTATCATCGGCGCTGAGTCGTTTCACGGTCCTGTTCGGGATGGGAAGGCGTGGGACCAACTCGCTATGGTCGCCAGACGTAACTGGTTGAGTTACGACTGTTTACTACTAGTCATATCTCTGAATTCGATAGAAGAAGCAAAGGCTCGGTTTGATTGTGTCGAGCTTGTCGCAACACACCCGAACCACGCGGTTCAGGTTATAGGATCAAGCCGCACGGGCAATTAGTATCGGTTAGCTTAACGCATTACTGCGCTTCCACACCCGACCTATCAACGTGGTGGTCTTCCACGACCCTTCAGGGGAATCAAGTTCCCAGGGAAATCTCATCTTGAGGCAAGTTTCGCGCTTAGATGCTTTCAGCGCTTATCTCTTCCGCATTTAGCTACCCGGCGATACCACTGGCGTGATAACCGGTACACCAGAGATGCGTCCACTCCGGTCCTCTCGTACTAGGAGCAGCCCCCCTCAAATTTCCAACGCCCACTGCAGATAGGGACCAAACTGTCTCACGACGTTTTGAACCCAGCTCACGTACCACTTTAAATGGCGAACAGCCATACCCTTGGGACCGGCTACAGCCCCAGGATGTGATGAGCCGACATCGAGGTGCCAAACTCCGCCGTCGATGTGAACTCTTGGGCGGAATCAGCCTGTTATCCCCGGAGTACCTTTTATCCGTTGAGCGATGGCCCTTCCATACAGAACCACCGGATCACTATGTCCTGCTTTCGCACCTGCTCGACGTGTCAGTCTCGCAGTCAAGCTACCTTGTGCCATTACACTATCAGTACGATGTCCGACCGTACCTAGGTAACCTTCGAGCTCCTCCGTTACACTTTGGGAGGAGACCGCCCCAGTCAAACTGCCTACCATGCACGGTCCCCGATCCGGATGACGGACCAAGGTTAGAACCTCAAAGGGGTCAGGGTGGTATTTCAAGGACGGCTCCACAGAAACTAGCGTCTCTGCTTCAAAGCCTCCCACCTATCCTACACAAACCACTTCAAAGTCCAATGCAAAGCTACAGTAAAGGTTCACGGGGTCTTTCCGTCTAGCAGCGGGGAGATTGCATCTTCACAAACACTTCAACTTCGCTGAGTCTCAGGAGGAGACAGTGTGGCCATCGTTACGCCATTCGTGCGGGTCGGAACTTACCCGACAAGGAATTTCGCTACCTTAGGACCGTTATAGTTACGGCCGCCGTTTACCGGGGCTTCGATCAAGAGCTTGCACCCCATCAATTAACCTTCCGGCACCGGGCAGGCGTCACACCCTATACGTCCACTTTCGTGTTAGCAGAGTGCTGTGTTTTTGATAAACAGTCGCAGCCACCTTTTCACTGCAACCTCTTCGAGCTCCACGAGCAAGTCGCTTCACCCTACAGAGGCACACCTTCTCCCGAAGTTACGGTGTCAATTTGCCGAGTTCCTTCTCCTGAGTTCTCTCAAGCGCCTTAGAATTCTCATCCTGCCCACCAGTGTCGGTTTGCGGTACGGTCAATTCTGAGCTGAAGCTTAGTGGCTTTTCCTGGAAGCATAGGATCAATCACTTCAGGCCCAATGGGCCCTCGTCGTCACGCCTCAGTGTTAACAGGGATCCGGATTTGCCTAAATCCCCCACCTACACGCTTAAACCACCTATTCCAACAGATGGCTGACCTACCTTTCTCCGTCCCCACATCGCACTCAGAATCGGTACAGGAATATTAACCTGTTTCCCATCGACTACGCTTTTCAGCCTCGCCTTAGGGGCCGACTCACCCTACGCCGATTAACGTTGCGTAGGAAACCTTGGGCTTTCGGCGAACGGGCTTTTCACCCGTTTTAACGCTACTCATGTCAGCATTCGCACTTCCGATACCTCCAGCAACCTTTACAAGTCACCTTCACAGGCTTACGGAACGCTCCCCTACCATATGTACAGAGTACATATCCGCGTCTTCGGTTATCAATTTGAGCCCCGTTACATCTTCCGCGCAGGACGACTCGACCAGTGAGCTATTACGCTTTCTTTAAATGATGGCTGCTTCTAAGCCAACATCCTGGCTGTCTATGCCTTCCCACCTCGTTTTCCACTTAATTGATCATTTGGGACCTTAGACGGCGGTCTGGGTTGTTTCCCTCTTGACACCGGACGTTAGCACCCGATGTCTGTCTCCCAAGCTCGCACTTAACGGTATTCAGAGTTTGCCATGGTTTGGTAAGTCGCGATGACCCCCTAGCCATAACAGTGCTTTACCCCCGTTAGTGATACTTGAGGCACTACCTAAATAGTTTTCGGGGAGAACCAGCTATTTCCAGGTTTGTTTAGCCTTTCACCCCTATCCACAGCTCATCCCCTAATTTTGCAACATTAGTGGGTTCGGACCTCCAGTGCGTGTTACCGCACCTTCATCCTGGCCATGGATAGATCACCTGGTTTCGGGTCTACGCCCAGCAACTGATCGCCCTATTCGGACTCGGTTTCCCTACGCCTCCCCTATTCGGTTAAGCTCGCTACTGAACGTAAGTCGCTGACCCATTATACAAAAGGTACGCAGTCACCCCACGAGGGGGCTCCCACTGTTTGTATGCATCCGGTTTCAGGTTCTATTTCACTCCCCTCCCGGGGTTCTTTTCGCCTTTCCCTCACGGTACTGGTTCACTATCGGTCGATCACGAGTATTTAGCCTTGGAGGATGGTCCCCCCATCTTCGGACAGGATTTCTCGTGTCCCGCCTTACTTGTCGTACGCTTAGTACCACGATGGTCTTTTCGTATACGGGGCTATCACCCACTATCGCCGGCCTTTCCATGCCGTTTTACTAAGACTACCGCTATCACGTACAGGCTCTTCCCATTTCGCTCGCCACTACTTTGGGAATCTCGGTTGATTTCTTTTCCTCCGGCTACTTAGATGTTTCAGTTCGCCGGGTTCGCCTCACATGACCTATGTATTCAGTCATGGATGACCCAAAAGGGCCGGGTTTCCCCATTCGGATATCTGCGGATCAAAGCTTGTTTGCCAGCTCCCCGCAGCTTTTCGCAGGCTGCCGCGTCCTTCATCGCCTGTGATCGCCAAGGCATCCACCAGATGCACTTAGTCGCTTGATCCTATAACCTCAAACACGTGGTTTGCGGCTACAAGCTGTGTTTGCGACTTCGAATTCTCTCGAATTCAAAACTCGATGCAATCAAACCCATTCATTACTGAATAAATTTGAGTCTTGCTTCTTCTATCTTGTTAAAGAGCGATACAGAGAATAAATCTCGTCCAACTGAAGCAGTCAGAATGAAATCCACGCAATCTCTCGATTGAATGCACTTGATTCTGAGTCCTTCCGGATCTAAACCAACACGGTGATGGCTCACCGCAAGGTGTGGAGGCAGACGGGATCGAACCGACGACCCTCTGCTTGCAAAGCAGATGCTCTCCCAACTGAGCTATGCCCCCATCGGATCAAACTGTTTGTCCATCCGCAAAGCAAATGGTGGGTCAAGCTGGAATCGAACCAGCGACCCCCGCCTTATCAAGACGGTGCTCTAACCGACTGAGCTACTGACCCAGTTCTCCGTATCTCTAACCTACAGCCGATGAGTGTGAATGCTTAATGAGGCATTATCTTTAAAGGAGGTGATCCAGCCGCAGGTTCCCCTACGGCTACCTTGTTACGACTTCACCCCAGTCATGAATCCTACCGTGGTAACCGGCCTCCCGAAGGTTAGCCTAGCTACTTCTGGTAAAACCCACTCCCATGGTGTGACGGGCGGTGTGTACAAGGCCCGGGAACGTATTCACCGCGACATGCTGATCCGCGATTACTAGCGATTCCGACTTCACGCAGTCGAGTTGCAGACTGCGATCCGGACTACGATTGGTTTTATGGGATTGGCTCCACCTCGCGGCTTCGCGACCCTCTGTGACCAACCATTGTATGACGTGTGAAGCCCTGGTCATAAGGGCCATGAGGACTTGACGTCATCCCCACCTTCCTCCGGTTTGTCACCGGCAGTCCCATTAAAGTGCTCAACTGAATGGTAGCAACTAATGGCAAGGGTTGCGCTCGTTGCGGGACTTAACCCAACATCTCACGACACGAGCTGACGACAGCCATGCAGCACCTGTGTTCTGGCTCCTTACGGCACTCCCAAATCTCTTCGGGATTCCAGACATGTCAAGACCAGGTAAGGTTTTTCGCGTTGCATCGAATTAATCCACATCATCCACCGCTTGTGCGGGCCCCCGTCAATTCCTTTGAGTTTTAACCTTGCGGCCGTACTCCCCAGGCGGTCTACTTCCCGCGTTAGCTGCGTTACTAAGCTCCGAAAAGCCCAACAACTAGTAGACATCGTTTAGGGCGTGGACTACCAGGGTATCTAATCCTGTTTGCTCCCCACGCTTTCGTCCATGAGTGTCAGTATCAGCCCAGGGGGTTGCCTTCGCCATCGGTGTTCCTCCGCATCTCTACGCATTTCACTGCTACACGCGGAATTCCACCCCCCTCTGCCGTACTCTAGCGAGCCAGTCAGCAATGCAGTTCCCAGGTTGAGCCCGGGGCTTTCACATCGCTCTTAACAAGCCACCTGCGGACGCTTTACGCCCAGTAATTCCGATTAACGCTTGGACCCTACGTATTACCGCGGCTGCTGGCACGTAGTTAGCCGGTCCTTATTCTTCAGGTACTGTCATCCCCGACCCGTATTAGGGGCCAGAATTTCCTCCCTGACAAAAGGGCTTTACAACCCGAAGGCCTTCTTCACCCACGCGGCATTGCTGGATCAGGCTTTCGCCCATTGTCCAAGATTCCCCACTGCTGCCTCCCGTAGGAGTCTGGGCCGTGTCTCAGTCCCAGTGTGGCGGGTCGTCCTCTCAGACCCGCTACTGATCGTCGCCTTGGTGAGCCTTTACCTCACCAACTAGCTAATCAGCCATCGGCCGCTCCAATAACGTGAGGTCTTGCGATCCCCCACTTTCCCCCTCAGGGCGTATGCGGTATTAGCTTGCCTTTCGGCAGGTTATCCCCCATTACTGGGCACGTTCCGATGTATTACTCACCCGTTCGCCACTAGATTGAAGAGCAAGCTCCTCAACCCCGTTCGACTTGCATGTGTAAAGCATGCCGCCAGCGTTCAATCTGAGCCAGGATCAAACTCTTTCGTTTAATCACTGAATAGTTGCGCACTTGCGTTAACTCAAAAAAACTCGCCCGACCACCGAAGCGGCCAGACTGCTTTCTATCATTTAAGTGCAAGTACTTGATGCACTCATCAAGCACTCACACTCATCGGCTGTAATTTGTTAAAGATCGCTTGCTTCAGGACGCTTCGCTCGGTAAACTCGGCGGGTTTCGCTTCGTTTCTTTCGCTGCGTCATCAGCAGAGAACGCAACTTTAAGCACTTCCCCGTCTTCCGTCAACACCCCGCCGCAACAATTTCGCAGCACAACCGATAAACCCCTGATCGGACAGCGAAATTTCAGCACCCCGGAATCCGACGCATTCGCGCCAGCCCGCCCTGCCCTGCGGCAAAGCTGACAAACCCATGCCAAATGCATGAAATCCGTCAGTTTCGGCCTCGCCGGCCGGCCTGGAATGCCGCCACCGGCTCGTCCAGCATCGGCAGTGCCGGCTTCACCGCGCCCAAAAGAACAACGGGCGGCCAGGGCCGCCCGTTGTCATCGCTCGCGCGAGTATCTATGTGCAAAAGCCGCAATGCGATCACGACCGAGCGCACTTGCAGCCGGAGCGGCCGCCCCCACTTACTGAAAACAGATGTCTGATTTATTGGAACGAGCAACCATGCCCAGAGTGGTGATGTACAGCACGGGCGTCTGCCCGTACTGCGTGATGGCCGAGCGGCTGCTGAGCGCACGCGGCGTCGCGACGATCGAAAAGGTCCGGATCGATCTCGACCCGGCCCAGCGCGAAACGATGATGCAGAAAACCGGCCGGCGCACCGTGCCGCAGATCTTCATCGGCGAAACCCATGTCGGCGGCTATGACGATCTGGCCGCGCTCGATCGCGCCGGCGGGCTGATGCCGCTGCTTGAGGCAGATTAACCGCTGCGCCGCGCCAAGTGGCAGCAGCACTGGAATCGTGCGATGATTTCGCGCGCTGTTCAAAGCAATCAAACACACACCGTGACACCCAGGAAGGAATCATGAGCGAAGAAAACCAAGCAGCGGAAAACCAGCCGGTATTCGCGATCCAGAAGATCTATGTGAAGGACGTTTCGGTCGAATCGCCGAACGCGCCGCAAGCCTTCCTCGAGCAGTTGCAACCCGAATTCAACATCCAGTTCCGCAACGAAGCCCGCGGCTTCGACAACGGTTTCTATGAAGTGAGCCTGACCGTGACCGCCCAGGCCCAGGTCGAAGACCGCACGGTATTCCTGATCGAGGCCACCCAGGCCGGCCTGTTCCAGATCGAGCACGTGCCGGCCGAAGAGATGGACCCGCTGCTGGGCATCGGCGCACCGAGCATCCTCTTCCCCTACCTGCGCGAGACCGTGTCGGACCTGACCACCCGCGCCGGCTTCCCGCCGCTGCTGCTGCAGCCGATCAACTTCGAGGCGATCTACCTGCAACAGCGCGCGCAGCAGGCTGCGCAACAGCAGGCCGGTACCACCGAGACCACGCACTAAACGTGCGCCCGCCCCGCCCTCAGGCGCGGGTCGGTCAAGACGCGCCGTGGCCCGCCACGGCGCGTTGTCATTTGTAGCCATGCCCGACATGCTTCGGGCGATCGGCTATATCGGAATACAGTGGAGGACGACTCTGATGAAACTCGCCGTACTCGGCGCCGGGGCCTGGGGCACCGCGCTGGCGATCCGCTTTGCCGACCAATGCGACGTGACGCTGTGGAGCCGGGATGCCGAACAGGTCGAGACGATGCGCGCCGAGCGCGCCAATCCGCGCTATCTGGCCGACGCACCGTTTCCGCCCGCGCTGTCGGTCAGCGCTTCGCTCGCCGATGCCGTTGCCGCGGCCGATTGCGTGCTGATCGTCACGCCGATGTCGGGCCTGCGCGGCACGCTGCGCGCGCTGCGCGAACTCGGCTCGACGTCGCCGGTGCTGTGGGCGTGCAAGGGGCTCGAAGCCGGGACGATGAAGTTTCCGCACGACGTCGCCAACGAGGAAATGGACCCGGCGGTGCCGCGCGGCATGCTGTCCGGGCCGAGCTTCGCGCAGGAAGTGGCCAAGGGCCTGCCCGGCGCGGTGACGATCGCCGCGACCGATGCCGCATTCGCGCAGCGCATCGTCGAAACCCTGAACACCCCGGTGCTGCGGCTCTATGCCAGCGACGACCTGATCGGCGTCGAGATCGGTGCGGCGGTCAAGAACGTGCTGGCGATCGCCGCCGGCGTCTGTGACGGGCTCGGCTACGGCCTGAACGCGCGGGCAGCGCTGCTGACGCGCGGTCTGGCCGAGATGAGCCGCTTCGGCGCCGCGCTCGGTGCGCGTGCCGAAACCTTCATGGGGCTCGCCGGCATCGGCGACCTGCTGCTGACCGCGACCGGTGACCTGAGCCGCAACCGCCGCGTCGGCCTCAAGCTCGCCGAAGGACTGACGCTCGATCAGGCGCTGGCCAGCCTCGGCCATGTCGCCGAAGGCGTGCCGACCGCGCGCGAGGTCAACCGTCAGGCCAGCACGCTCGGCGTCGACATGCCGATCACCGCCGCGGTCTGCCGGCTGCTGTTCGACGGCGCCAGCGTGCCCGAGATCGTCAGCGCACTGATGGAGCGCGCACCGAAGATGGAAGCGCAGCGGTGAAACTGCGCTACGCGCTGCTCTCGGACATCCACGGCAACCTGGCCGCGCTCGATGCGGTGCTCGCCGACCTGGCCGACTGGCCCGGCGCGACGCTGCTCGACCTCGGCGACACGCTGTACGGTCCGCTCGACCCGCGCGGCACCTGGCAGCGGCTGCTGGCGGAGTCCGAAACGCGGCGCGTGCTCGGCGTCAACGGCAAGCAGGATCGCGAGATCATCGCCGCCGCGTCGTCGGCGACGATGGATTTCGTCGTCGACGAACTCGGCGATGCCGGCTGGCGCTGGCTGCAGAAACGGCCGGCGAGCATGCTGGTCGACAATCTCATCTATCTCTGTCACGGCAAACCCGGCGACGACACACGCTACTGGCTCGAGGACCTCGACGACGGGCTGCGCGCGCTCGGCGACATCAACGCCGACGCGACCGGCATCGTCGCCGAGATCATGGCCTGCGGCCACAGCCATATCCCGCGCGTGGTCACGCTGCCGGACGGCCGGATGATCGTCAATCCGGGCAGCGTCGGCCTGCCGGCGTTCCGCGATGCCGACCCGCCGCACGCGATGCAGACCGGCGCGCCGCTCGCGCGCTATGCACGCATCGAGGCCAGCGACCGCGGCTGGCTGATCGACCACCGTGCGGTACCGTACGACCACGAGCAGGCGGTCGAACAGGCGCTCGACCGGGACCGGCTCGACTGGGGACAGTGGCTCTCCTCGGGCTGGGCCTAAGAAGCAATCATCAAGATGGCTGCGCAGCCGTGATCGCGGGTCGGGCAGTGCTCGGAATCCTCATGGACTTCATGTCCATTCCGGTTCCTGCGCGCTGGCCTTCCCGCGCTGACGGCCGCTCGCCGATCTTGCTGATCGCTTCTTTGCTCCTTCAGATTGCAGCCAGAAACCGCCGCTGTGCCGAGATGAAGGCGTCGCGGTGCGAGACGAAGGGGACGTGTGCGGCGCCGCGGTGGACGACGAATTCGGCCTGCGGCAAGGTCTGCGCCAGCCAGGCACCGGCGGGCAGCGGCGTCAGCGTGTCGCGGTCGCCGAACTGCAGCAGCACCGGCAGGCCGAGCGCGCCGACCCGGTCGCGCAGGTCGGTGTCGCGCAGCATGGCCAGGCCTTCGGCCAGCGCGGTCAGCGACGGTTCGCCGTGCTCGAACAGCTCGTCGCCGAGCCGGCGCGCGACCACCCGCGCCGATTCGTCGCCCATCGCCTGCAGGCTGATGAAGCGCTTGAGCGTGCCGCGCCAGTCGTCGCCGAGGCTGGCGGCAAACTGCGCCAGTGTTTTTTCGGGCATCGCGCTCCCCCAGCCCGGCCGCTGCATGAAGCACGGGCTCGAGGCGACCAGCGACAGCGAACGCAGCTTGTCCGGCGAGCGCAATGCCCATGCGGTTGCGACCGCGCCGCCGAGGCTCCAGCCGACAACGTGGACCGGGAACGGAAACGCGGCGTCGAGCGCGTCGACCATCATGGCCAGCGACAGCGGCGTATCGGTCGCGCTGCGGCCGTGGCCGGGCAGGTCGACCAGGTGATGGCAGGCGTCGCCGGCGAGCGCACCGGCGACATCGCGCCAGACGGCGCCGTTCATCGCCCAGCCGTGCAGCCAGACGACGTCGTCGCCGCGCCCCACGGTATCGAAATGCAGGTTCATTGCTTGTCCAGAAGTGAAGCCAGCGTCGTCGCCAGGCGGGTGATGTCGCCGGCCTCGTGCGCGGCCGACAGGCAGATGCGCAGGCGCGGCGTCGGCACCGTCGGCGGGCGGATCGCCGACACCCACAGCCCGTCGTCGCGCAGCCGTTGCGACAGCGCCAGTGCGGCGGCGTTGTCGGCGACGACGAGCGGCTGGATCGGCGTTTGCGACGGCAGCAGTCCGCTCAACAGCGCGCGCAGGCGGGCGATATGCGCCGCCAGTGCCTCGCGGCGCCAGTGCTCGCGCTCGATCAGCTCGACGCTGGCGAGCACCGCCTCGGCGAGCAGCGGCGGCGCGGCGGTGGTGTAGATGTACGGCCGGGCGACGTTGACCAGGTAGTCGATCACCACCGGTTCGGCGGCGATGAAGGCGCCGGCGACGCCGGCGGCCTTGCCGAGCGTCGCCATGTAGATCAGCCGCGGCGAGGCGATGCCGGCCGCGCTGCCGTGGCCGTCGCCGAGCACGCCGAAGCCGTGTGCGTCGTCGGCGTAGACCCACGCGTCGTAGCGCTCGGCCAGCCGCACGATCTCCGCCAGCGGCGCGCTGTCGCCGTCCATGCTGAACACCGCATCGACGACGATCAGCCTGCGCCGTGCCTCGGTGGTCGCCAGCAGCCGTTCGAGCCGCTCGAGATCGTTGTGGGGAAAGCGCTTGAACGTGGCGTGCGAGAGCTGGCAGGCGTCATTCAGCGACGCGTGATTGAGCTTGTCGGCAAAGATCGCGTCGCCGCGGCCGACCAGCGCGGTGATCGCGGCGAGGTTGGCCATGTAGCCGGTCGACAGCGACAGCGCCGCCGGCTTGCCGACGAAGGCCGCAAGCCGCGCCTCCATCGCCTCGTGCGCGGCGCTGTGGCCGCAGACGAGGTGCGACGCGCCACTGCCGACGCCCCAGCGTGCCGCGCCGGCCTGCGCCGCGGCGATGATGTCGGGGTGGCTGGCGAGGCCGAGGTAGTCGTTGCTGCAGAAATTGACGAGCCGCCGGCCGTCGACGTCGACGATCGCGCCCTGCGGGCTGCCGAGAATGCGGCGCCGGCGGTACAGGTCCGCGGCGCGGCGGGCTTCGAGATCGGCTTCGAGGGCGTCGAAAGGCATGGCGGTCAGCACGGAACGTCGGGCCGCGATTGTACCGCGCTACTCGGACTCGCGACCGAGGCCGTAGCGCTTGAGCTTGTCGTACAGCGTCTTGCGCGGCAGGCCGAGCGCGACGCTCGCGGCGCTGACCTGGCCGCCGGCGCGCTGCATCGCATCGTCGATCAGGTTGCGCTCGAAACGCTCGACCAGCGCCGGCAGGTCGAGCGGCTGTTCGCTTGCCGGTGCATCGTCGAGCAGGCCGAGGACGAAGCGGTCGGCGACATTGCGCAGCTCGCGCACATTGCCGGCCCAGCCGTGCAGCATCAGCTCGCGCAGCCGCCCCTGCGAGACGATCGGCGCCGGCCGGTGGTAGCGCAGCGCCGCCTGCAGCACGAAATGCTCGAACAGCATCGGGATGTCCTCGCAGCGCTCGCGCAGCGGCGGCAGGTTCAGCGTGACGACGTTGAGCCGGTAATAGAGGTCGAGGCGGAACCTGCCCTGCTCGCTCAGCTGTTTCAGGTCGTACTTGGTCGCCGAGACGATGCGGCAGTCGACCGGGATCACCTCGTTGCCGCCGACGCGCTCGATCTCGCGCTCCTGCAGCACGCGCAGCAGTTTCACCTGCAGCGCCAGCGGCATGCTTTCGATCTCGTCGAGGAAGAGCGTGCCGCCGTTCGCGTACTCGAGCTTGCCGATCCGCCGCTTGGTCGCGCCGGTGAACGCGCCGGCCTCGTGGCCGAAGATCTCGCTCTCGAACAGCTGCTCGGGCAGCGCGCCGCAGTTGAGCGCGACGAAGGGCTTGTCGGCGCGGCCGCTGTAGCGATGCAGGCTGCGCGCGACCAGCTCCTTGCCGGTGCCGGTTTCGCCGAACAGCATCACGTCGGCGTCGGTCGTCGCCAGATCGGCGATCTTGCGCCGCAACTGCTCGATGCCCGGCCCCTTGCCGAGCAAGGTCGCCTCGATGCCGCTGCGGCGTTCGAGTTCGCGCCGCAGCTGGCGGTTCTCGAGCACCAGGGTGCGCTTGTCGAGCGCGCGGCGGACGACTTCGACCAGCTGTTCGGACGCGAACGGCTTTTCGATGAAGTCGTACGCGCCGGCGCGCATCGCCTGCACCGCCATCGCCACGTCGCCGTGGCCGGTGACCAGCACCACCGGCAGCTCGGCGTCGATCGCGACGCTGCGCGCCAGCAGCTGCAGGCCGTCGATACCGGGCAGGCGGACGTCGCAGACGATCACGCCGGGAAAGTCCGGCTTGAGCCTGGGCAGCGCCGACTCGGCGTCGGCGCACGCCGTGACGTCGAAGCCGGCCAGCTGCAGGGTCTGCCCGGCCGCCTGGCGGATCAGCGCCTCGTCGTCGATCAGCAACACTTTCATCATGGTCTCCAGTCGACGGCCGACAGCTCGACCTTGAAATACGCGCCGCCCTCGGGCCGGTTGCCGGCGGTGAGCCGGCCGCCGAAATCGCGGACGATGGACAGCGAGATCGCCAGCCCGAGACCCAGCCCCTCGCTGGCGGATTTGGTCGTAAAGAACGGGTCGAAGATCGCCGGCAGTTGCGCCTCGGCGATGCCGGGGCCGTTGTCGCTGACCGTGATGCCGACATGGTCGCCCGACGCGGCGACGCCGATCCGGATCGCCGGCTGCGGCGAGGTCCGGACCGCGTCGAGCGCGTTGCGCAGCAGGTTGATCAGCACCTGTTCGAGCCGGACCGGGTTGCCCGAGACGCGCAGCCCGGTGTCGGGCTGGTCGATGTCGAGCCGGACCTGCTGCTGCCGCAGCCGCTGCTCGAGCAGCAGCAGCGCGTTGCCGATCGCCGCGTGGACCAGCACCGGCTCGACCTTGCCGTCGCTCTTGCGCGCAAACGCGCGCAGCTGGCCGGTGATCTTGCCCATCCGCTCGGTCAGTTGGGCGATCAGGCCGAGGTTGCGGCGCACTTCGCCGGTATCGCCGCGGTCGAGCAGTGCCAGCGCGTTCTCCGCGAACGAGCGCATCGCCGTCAGCGGCTGGTTCAGCTCGTGCGTGACGCCGGCGGCCATCTGCCCGAGCACCGCAAGCTTGCCGGCCTGGATCAGCTCGTTCTGCGCCGCGCGCAGATTGGTCTCGGTGCGGATGCGCTCGGCGATCTCGCGCTGCAGTTGAGCGTTGGCGTCGACCAGATCGCGCGTGCGCGCGTCGACCTTGTGTTCGAGTTCGTCGTGCGCCTGCCGCAGCGCGGCGCTGGCGCGCAGGTTGTCGCGGATCCGCCGGCGCCGCTGGCGCCAGAACAGCAGCCACGACAGCAGCGCCAGCAGGCCGAGCGCACCGCCGGTCACGGTGTTGCGCACGACCTGCCGCACCGGCGCAAGGTCGCTGAACAGTACGATGCGCCACTCGAGATCGGGCAGGTTCAGCGTCTGCACCAGCACCTCGCTGCCGCGCGGCCCGGTCGCGCGCTCGGTGTCGGCGTCGAGCGGCTGGCGCTGTTTCAGCGCCAGCACCGGGAAATCGGCGCGGCCGTACTGGCGGGTGTCCTCGATGAAACGCAGCGTCTCGGCCGGCAGCGGCGTCAGGCTGTGCCACAGCCAGTCGGCGTCGGTCGACAGGAAGGCGACGCCGTGGCGGTCGGCGACGAGCATGCGCTCGCCGCCCTGGCGCCAGTTGTGTTCGAGGCCGTCGAGGCTGACCTTGGCGACGACGACGCCGATCACCTTGCGGCCGTCGAACACCGGGTAGGACAGGAAGTAGCCGGGCTGGCGGGTGGTGAAGCCGACACCGTAGAAACGCCCGCCGTGGCCCTCGCGCGCCTGCAAGAAGTAGGGCCGGAAGCTGTAGTTCCGGCCGACGTAGCTCTGCGGGGTATCCCAGTTGCTCGCGGCGATCGCCGTGCCCTGCGCATCGAGCAGATAGAGCACCGACGCCTGCGCGCTGGCCTTGTTGATGATCAGGTAGCGGTTGACCTTGTCGCGCAGCGCCGCATCGTCCGGTGCGCGCAGCAGCGCCGCCAGGTCCGGATGCGTCGACAGCGCGAACGGCAGGTAGGCGTAGCGGTCGACCGCGTTGCGCAGGCTGCCGGCGTAGACGTCGAGCCGGTGCCGGCCGGCCTCGCGCAAGCGCTCGGTCTCGGCGCGCTCGCCCCACGCCGCCAGCAGCCACAGCAGGCCGGCGGCGGCGGCCAGCGCAGCCAGCCAGAGCAGGACGCGCGCCGGCCGCGACATCAGTCGGTCGTCAGGCCGAGCAGTTCGGCCCGCTGGTGGCGCTGCTGCTCTTCCATCACCAGTTCCGCCAGCTCGCGCTTGAGCGCGTTGAACGCCGCGGCGCTCGGGTCGCGCGGGCGCGGCAGCTCGACCAGCACGTCGCGCTTGACGGTGCCGGGGCGGTAGGTGAGCACGATGATGCGGTCGGCGAGATAGATCGACTCCTCGATGCTGTGGGTGACGAACAGGATGGTCTTTTTATACGTTGCCCAGATTTTCAGCAACTCGTCCTGCAGGCTGCGTCGTGTCAGCGCGTCGAGCGCGCCGAACGGTTCGTCCATCAGCATGATCGGCGAGTCGAGTGCCAGCACGCGCGCGATCGCCACGCGCTGGCGCATCCCGCCCGACAGGTCCTTCGGGTAACGGTCGCGGAACTCGGTCAGCTTCAGCGTTTCGAGCAGGCCGGCGACCTTGGCCTCGATCTCGTCGGCGCTGCTGCCCTTGATCTTCAGCCCGAAGGCGATGTTCTGCGCGACGGTCATCCACGGGAACAGCGCGTACTCCTGGAACACCATGCCGCGATCGGGCCCGGTGTCGGTGACGACGCGGCCGTCGACGCGGATCTCGCCGCTGCTCGGCAGCGAAAAGCCGGCGACGGCGTTGAGCAGCGTCGACTTGCCGCAGCCCGAAGGCCCGAGCAGGCAGACGAACTCGCCTTCGGGAATGTCGAGGTGGATGTCCTGCAAGGCGATCACATCGTCGCCCGGCGTCTTGAACACCTTGTGGACGTGATCGATCTGGATTTGTGTCGTCATGATTCAAACCTTTGTTATTTCCGCTCACATCCGGCCGAGGGCGCGAAGGCGGAGCGCAGACAGTACAAGTGGTACGGCAAGCGCCGACGACAAAGCCATCGGCCGGATGCGGGCGGGAATCAGTGTTCGAGGCCGCGATGCCAGCGCAGAAGATGGTTGTTCAGCGTATTCATCGCCGTATCGATCGCCAGCCCGAGCAGGCCGATCGTGAACATGCCGGCGATGATCTTGTCGGACCAGAAGTACTCGCGCGCCTCGAGGATCCGGAACCCCAGGCCGTTGTTGACGGCGATCATCTCCGAGACGATGACGACGATGAACGCCGTGCCGACGCCGATGCGCGCGCCCGAGAGGATGTACGGCGTCGCCGCCGGCAGGATCACCCTGGCGAACATCGTCCACTGCCCGGCGCCGAGGTTGCGCGCCGCGCGCAGGTAGATCGAATCGACATGGCGCACGCCGGCGATGGTGTTCATCAGCACCGGGAAGAAGGCGCCGATGGCGATCAGGAAGATCGCCGGCGCGTTGCCGAGGCCGAACCACAGGATGGACAGCGGGATGTAGGCGATCGGCGGGATCGGCCGCAGCACCTGCATCAGCGGGTTGAACCAGCCGTAGACGCGCTGGCTCGCGCCCATCAGGAGGCCGAGCGGCAGCGCCAGCCCGGCGCCGATCAGGAAGCCGACGACGACCCGGTACAGGCTGCCGAGCGCATCGTGGATCAGTTCGCCCGAGACCAGCCAGCCCAGCCGCGACATCTGCGCCGGATCATACGGTTCGAGTGGCAGCAGATAGGCGTACCAGCGCACCAGCACCTGCCACGGCGACGGCAGGATCTGCGGATTGAGCCAGCCGGCCTGCGCCGCGCCCTGCCAGAGCGCGACGACCAGCAGCGGCACCCACAGCCCGCGTACGGTTTTCAGCAGACGGTTCATGCGGCCTCCTTATTTGACCTTGAGCGCGGTCTTGGCTTGATCGAGCAGATCGAGCCTGACCCATTCCCTGGCGACCGGCGGCTTGACCATCTTGCCGACGCCGTACTTGACCATGAAGTCGGTGGTGATCTGCATGTGCTCGGTGCTGAGGTTGTAATAGAACGGCGAGTTGGCGATCGCGTCCTGATAGTCGTCGGCGGTGATCTGGCCCTTGAACATATTGTTGCGCACGTAGTTTTCGGCCAGCTTCGGATCGTCGATGAAGGCCTTGGTCGCCTGGACGAAACAGCGCATGAACTTCTCCGCCAGCGGCCGGTTGCCGTTGTAAAGCTTCTCGGTCATCACCAGCGTGCGGATCGGCTCACCCATCGGCGTGTCGTACGGCTTGAGCAGCTCGGTGCCGAAGCCCTTGTTGATCGCCTGCGACGCCTGCGGCTCCGACTGCGCCATCGCGTCGATCTGCTTTTGCATCAGCGCCTGGTTCAGGTCGGCGAACGGCAGGTAGACGATCAGCACGTCCTTGCCCGGCTTCTCGGACCAGCTCAGGTTGGCCTTGGCCAGCTCGGCCAGCAGCAGCAGTTCCTGCGCGCCGCCGCGGGCGACGCCGACCTTTTTGCCCTTGAAGTCGGCGACGTTCCTGATCGGCGACCCCTGCTGGACGACGATGCGCACCCCGCCCCGGGCAAAGCCGGCGACCGCATACACCGGCACGCCGCCGGCCCGGCCGGCGATCGCCGCGTCGGCGGCGCTGGCGGCGATGTCGATCTCGCCGGCGATGATCGCCGGCATGATATCGAGCCCCTTGGCGAACATCCGCTCTTGGACCTTGATCCCGCACTTGGGCGCGATTTCCTTGATGTACGACACCGCGCCGTAATGGGCGAACTTGAGGTTGCCGAGCCGGATCACGTCGTCATCGGCGGCATGGGCGAACGTGGCGGCGAGGGACAGGCACAACAGCAGGGACAGCGGTTTCATCAGCGTGGCTTCCGTAGTTGCAGAGGTTGGACAACGCGAATCCGGCCGGGATGGCGCGGCATGCAGGCCGCTACATGCAAGCACCGTGCCAGCCAGAATCCGTTGTTTTCCTACTTTCCAAACCGTTGAAGCCCAAAGGAAAACCGGCCGGGCATCGCTGCCGGGCCGGTAGTCACCGTGGCGAAACTACGGAATCGGCCGGCTCAGCCCGTGCCGAAAACCGCCATGCTGAACACGCGCCACAGCGCGAACACCGCCAGACCGCCGCCGATGCCGGCAAGCAGGTGGTTGAAACGCCAGACGATCAGCCCGGTCGCCAGCGCGCCGGCGAGCTGGGCGTTGTGGATGTCGAGGTAGAACGCGCCGTCCTTCAGCAGCACCGTCGGCACGACGATGGCCGTCAGCACCGCGACCGGCACGTAGTGCAGCGCCCGCCTGAGCCAGTCGGGCAGGCCGTCGCCGATGCCGAACCAGAAACACGCGCGCATCACGTAGGTGATTAGCGCCATGCAGAGGATCAGCGTGCTCATGCCCGCCCCCGCGACTCGAGCGCGACGCCGACGGCGACGGCGGACAGCGCCGCGACCATCAGCCCGAGCTGGTAAGGCAGGCCGTGCGCCAGCAGCGCGACGATGCCGGCGGTCAGCGCCACGCAGACCTGCACGCGGTTCTTCAGCTGCGGCACGACGATGCCGACGAAGCTGGCGACCATCGCGAATTCCAGCCCCCAGTGCTGCAGCTCGGGGACCACGTTGCCGAGCGCAACGCCGACCGCGGTCGAGCCGACCCAGCTCGTGTACAGCGTCAGGCCGGCGCCGAGGTAGTAGCGGCGCCGGTCGACCCGGCCGCGCTCGCTGCTGAAGCGGTTATAGAGCACCGCGAACGCCTCGTCGGTCAGCAGGAAGGCCAGCGCGGCGCGCCAGCGCCGCGGCAGCCCGCCGACATAGGGCGCCATCGTCGCGCTGTAGAGCACATGGCGCAGGTTGACGACGAAGGTCGTCGCGACGATCACCGGCGCGCTGACGCCGGCGGCGAGCAGCGTCACCGCGATGAACTGCGCCGAGCCGGCGTAGACGAACAGCGACATCGCCAGCGCCGCCCAGGGCGACAAGCCGGCGGTGCCGGCCAGCGTGCCGAAGATCAGGCCGAATGGCGCAATGCCGACGACCATGGCGAGCGTGTCGCGGCAGCCGGCAAGCATGCCGTCGACGCGTTCAGTACAGGGAGAAGTCATCGGCCGATGATAGGCGAGCGGCACGCGCGGCCACCGGAACAGTGCACTGGTGAAACGACCGTTACAGATCGCGCCGCGGCGGTGCCGCCGGGGCCGCGTGGCATAATGCGCGCATGCCCCGTTCCGCCTCCTGGCACACGCCGCTCTGCCTCGCCCCGCCGCCGCTCAGGCCGTGGCTGACCGAGCGCGGCTCGCTGACCGCCCGGCTGATCGCCCATTTTCCGGCGTTTTCGGTTCGGGTCTGCGCACAGGGGCCTGCACCCGTCCACGATGACGAACGCCGGGCGATCGCGCTGGCGCGCCGCAGCCGGCAGGTCGAAACCCGCGAGGTGCTGCTGATGAGCGGCGAGACGCCGCTGGTATTCGCACACAGCGTGCTGCAGCACGCGGCGCTGCGTGGCGGTTTCCGGCGCATCGGCCGGCTCGGCAATGCCTCGCTCGGCTCCTTCCTGTTCGCGACCCCGACGATCCGCCGCTCGCCGCTGGCATGGCGGCAGGTCGATGTGCGTCACCCGCTGTGGCGCAAGGCCGCGCAGCACGTCGCCGGCCTGCCGCCGCGATTGTGGGCACGCCGCTCGCTGTTCTTCGCCGGCCACGACCGTCTGCTCGTGACCGAAGTCTTCCTGCCGCCGGCCTTTCCGGCCAGCACGGCACCAACCGCATGCCCAGCACGATGAACCCGGACAACACGCTCTCGCTCTACCTGCGCCTGGCGCGCCTCGACAAACCGATCGGCATCATGCTGCTGCTCTGGCCGACACTGTGGGCGCTCTGGTTCGCCAGCGCCGGCCGGCCGGACTGGGCCATCGTGGCCATCTTCGTTGCCGGCACCGTGCTGATGCGCTCGAGCGGCTGCGTGATCAACGACTACGCCGACCGCGATTTCGACAAACACGTCGCCCGTACCAAGGCCCGGCCGCTGACCAGCGGCAAGGTCAGCGAAAAAGCGGCGTTGCTGTACGCCGCCGGCCTGGCGCTGGCGGCGCTGCTGGTCGCGCTGCCGCTGAACCGGCTGGCGCTGCTGCTGGCCGTGCCGGCGGCCTTTCTCGCCGCCAGCTACCCGTATACCAAGCGGTTCTTCGCGGTTCCGCAGGCGTATCTGGGCGTGGCCTTCGGCTTCGGCATCCCGATGGCCTATGCCGCGGTGACCGGTACGGTACCGGCCGCTGCGTGGTGGCTGCTGCTGGCGAACGTGTTCTGGTCGGTTGCCTACGACACCGCCTACGCGATGTGCGACCGGCCGGACGACCTGAAGATCGGCATCAGGACCTCGGCCATCACCTTCGGCCGCTTCGACGTCGCCATCGTCATGGCGTGCTACTTCGCCTTTCTGGCGGTCATGCTCGCCGTCGGCCTCGATACCGGCCGCGGCCCGCTCTATGTGGCCGGAGTCGGCGCGGCGGCGCTGCTGGTGCTGTTCGACCAGTACCCGCGCATCCGCCACCGCGAACCGCAGGCGTGTTTCAGGGCCTTTCTGCATGCAAACCGGATGGGCGCGGCGATTTTCCTCGGCGTACTGCTCGATTACGCGCTCGGCTGAGCCGCCGCCGGGCCGGGCTCGCCGAAGCAGACCCGGTTGCGGCCGCCCTGCTTGGCCGCGTACAGCGCCTCGTCGGCACGCTTGAGCAGCGACTCGATATCGTCGCCGGCCACCGCGCTCGCGTATCCGATGCTGACCGTAAACCCGATCGTCTGGCCGTCGGCCTCGAAACCGCCCTGCTCGAAGCGGGTACGCAAGCGCTGCAGCAGCGGCTCGGCGCCATGCGCATCCGTTTGCGGCAGCATCAGCGCGAACTCCTCGCCGCCGATCCGCCCGAGCAGGTCGTCGTCGCGGATCGCCGCCGCAACCGTTTTGACCAGGTAGACCAGCCCCGCGTCGCCGACCGGATGGCCGTAGCTGTCGTTGATCCGCTTGAAGAAATCGATGTCGATGATCGCGACGGTCAGCGCATTGCCGTAGCGGTGGCCGCGCCCCAGTTCGGCGCCGAGCACCCGCTCGAACTTGCGCCGGTTGGCGCAGCCGGTGAGGAAGTCGCTGTCGGCCTGCCGCTGCAGCTTGCGGTTCGCCCGCGCCAGTTGCCGGCCCAGCCGCCGGACATGACGCAGATAGGTGGCCAGTACGATGACCAGCGCCAGCGCCAGCGCACCGCTGCCGCCGATCAGCGTGAAGTAGAGCCATTGCCGCGTCGCCAGCCGGCTCAGTTCGGGCAGCGGCACCAGCATGTGCAGCGTCAGCTGGTCGAATCCCGCGTCACCCTGGCTCAGGAACAGTTGCGGCACGCTGCTGCCGGCGCGCAGGAACAGCCCGTCGGGCAGCAGCGGGGAATCCACCGGCTCGAGCGGCAGCGGTTTGAGCGGCAGCGCACCGTAACGGCTGGCACGGACGGCGCGATCGGCCTTGTCGATGCCGGCCCCCGGCAGCGTGTGCCAGAGCAGTGCGTGATCGCGCCCCATCACGATCACGCCGAACTGGTCGGTCACCATCAGCGCCGGATCGACGAACAGCGCATCAAGCGTTTCGATCCGGATCTTGGCCACCGCCACACCGGCGATGTGGCCACTGTTCAGGATCGGCGCGGAGAAATAGAAGCCCGGTTTGCCGGTGTGCGTGCCGTAGCCGAAAAACCGCCCGCCGTGCCCCTTGAGCGTCTCGGCGAAGAAGTCGTGACCGGCCAGCGAACGCCCCAACAGCGAATCCGGCTCGCCCACGTCACTGGCGAGCACGATCTTCCCGTCCGGCGCCAGCACCCAGATCGCGTCACACATTGACCGCTCGCACAGCATGGCCAGGAAGCGGTCGGCTTCGCCGACATTGGCGGAGGTCGGCGTCAGCAGCGCACGGCGAATCGCCGGCGCATCGGCGGCGATCTCGGGTTGCGCCTTGAACCCCTGCCAGCGGTCGGCAAAGGCGCCGCCGAGCAGCCGCAGCCGCTCCGCGCGACGCGCGGCGACATCGGCGACGGTCTGCGCCGCCTCGGCACGTACGACCACCGTGCCCAGCCACCAGGCGACCGGCGCCCAGAACAGCAGCAACACGACATAGAGGCCGGCCGCCCTGGCGAAAGCCCGGGGCAGCGAAGCCAGCTTGCCCGGCATTTTCGATTTACCCACCTGCATATTCGACCCGGTTGCGTCCACCCTGCTTGGCCGCGTACAGCGCCGCGTCGGCGCGAATCCGCAACCTGTTGCCATCGTCGCCATCGCACGCCAGCGCGAATCCGATACTGATCGTAAACGCGATCGGCGTGTTCGCAACATGAAAACCGCGCCGGGCGACGCATGCGCGCAACCGCTCGAGCAGCCGGCGTGCCCCGGCCTCGCCGGTCTGCGGCAACAACAGGGCGAACTCCTCGCCGCCGACCCGCGCCAGCAGGTCGGCCTCGCGGATTTCCTGCCTGACCGTCTCGACGAGGTCAACGAGCGCCGCATCGCCGGCCGGATGCCCGTGGACGTCGTTGATGCGCTTGAAATAATCGATGTCGATCAGCGCCAGCGTCAGCGGCGCGCCGTAACGCCGGCCGCGTGCCAGCTCGACCGCCAGCACCCGGTCGAACTTGCGCCGGTTCGCGCAGCCCGTGAGGAAGTCGGTCTCGGCCTGCTGGCGCAGCTCGTGGTTGGCCCGCGCCAGTTGCCGGCTGAGCAGGCGGGTTCGCAGCAGGTAGATCAGCACCAGCAGCCCGAGCGCGCCGAGCAGCAGTCCGCAACCGCCGATCAGCGCGAAATACAGCCGCTGCCGCTCCGGCAGGTGTTCGAGCGAGCGCAGCGGCACCAGCATGTGCAGACGCAGCCCGTCCAGCCCCGGGATCGCACTGTCGAGCAGCAGCGACGGCGCCGCCTCGCCGTCGACGTGCACCAGCCCGGCCGGCAGCGGCGACCGCGCCGGTGCCAGCACCAGGGGCACCAGCCTGGGCAGGTGGTAATGGCGCTGCAGCACCGCCGGCGACAGCGACAGCGCGGACGCGCCGGGCAGCACCCGCAGCCGGTAGCCGGGGTTGCGGGCGAGCACCAGCACGCCAAAAGCATCCGACAGCAGCAGGTCCGAATCGTCGATCATCTTGTCGAGCGTGCTGATCTTCACCTTGACGACCACGACGCCGAGCACCGTGCCGTCGACCAGCACCGGCGCGGAAAAGTAGAAACCCGGCAGGCCGGTATGGGTGCCGTAGCTGAACTGCATGCCCGGCTTGCCGCCGATCGCGTCGAGGAAATACGGCCGCTGCGGCAGCGATGCGCCGAGCAGGCTGCCGGGCTTGCCGGCGTCGCTGGCCAGCACGATCCGGCCGCCGCGATCGAGCACCCAGATGACGTCGCCGAACGAGCGGGCGGCAAACATCGCCAGGTAGCGGCTGGCGCTTTCATCGTGCGCCGCACCCGGTGCGATCAGTGCCCGGCGGACCTCCAGCGTATGCGCAAGGATGTCGGGCGTCGCCTTGAGATTGTCGAAGCGGCTGGCGAGGTTGCTGCCGACCCGGTGCAGCTCGGCCAGACGGCGCGCCTGCACCAGCGCGACGAAGCGCTCGGCTTCGGTGCCGACGACACGCGCGCTCAGCCACCAGGCCAGCGGCAGCCAGCACAGCGCCAGCAACACCAGCAGGCCGGCCCCGGCCTGCAGCGGGTGCTGGCGGAGACGCCGGCGCAGCGACGCCATCACGGGTCGGCCGCCATGCATACACGGTTGCGCCCGCCCTGCTTGGCCGCATACAGCGCGGTATCGGCACGCTGCAGCAGCGACTCGGGGCCTTCGTCGGGGTGGGCCGCCGCGTAACCGATGCTGATCGTCAGCGGGATCGCCTTGCCGTCGTGGACGAACTGCCCGGCCGCGATCGCGGCGCGCAGCCGTTCGAGCAGCAGTTGCGCGCCATCGATGCCGGTTTGCGGCAGCAGCAGGCCGAACTCCTCGCCGCCAAGCCGCGCGAACAGGTCGGTATCGCGGATCGACAGCGAAATCATGTCGGCCAGATAGACCAGCGCCGCATCGCCGGCCGGATGCCCGTGCACGTCGTTGACGCGCTTGAAGTAGTCGATGTCGATGATCGCCGCGCAGGCGTGCTCGCCGTAGCGGCGCGCACGGGCCAGCTCGCCGGCGAGCACCTGGTCGAACCGGCGCCGGTTGGCGATGCCGGTCAGCGCGTCGGTCTCGGCCTGGCGGCGCAGCTCGGTGTTGGCAACGGTCAGTTGCTGGCGCAGCCAGCGTGTCCGCACCAGATAGATCAGCAGCACCAGCAGCATCGCCAGGCCGAAGAAACCGGCGCTGAGCATCGGCCACAGCACCACGCGCCGGCGGGCATCCAGTTCGGTCAGCATCGTCAGCGGCACCAGCAGGTATGCCCGCAGATCATTCCGCACGTCGCCCGGCCTCCCTGCCACCAGCAGGTACGGTACCGGGTCGTTCGGCAAGCGCACCACATTGGCCGGCAGCGCCGGGTCCGCCCGCGGCAGCGTCAGCGCGACAAAGCGCTGCTGCCGGTACAGCAGCATTCTGGTCTGCCGATCGAGCCGGTCGACCGTCGCCCCCGGGTAGGTCATCAGTTGCAGCGCAGGGTGGCTCGACAGCACGATCACGCCGTTCTGGTCGACCAGCACCAGATCGCGATCGACGATTTCCTTGGCCGCGGTAGTCAGGTCGATCTTGACCAGCACGACACCGAGGATCATGTCGCCCGAGCGGACCGGCGCCGACAGATAGAAACCGGGATGACGGGTCAGCGCACCAACGCCAAAGCGCATGCTGTAGCGGCCATGCAGCGCATCGTCGAACGCCTGGCCGCGCAATACCGGCCCCTGAAGCGGCATCGTCTCGTCGAAATCGCTCGACAGCAGCTTGCGCCCCTCCCGGTCGACGACCAGTATCTTGTCGACGGGCAGGCTGTCGACCATCAGGTCCAGCCCCCTGCCGGCCTTGCTCCGGAACTGCTCGGACTGCGGATCGATGAGAACGGCGCGGACCTTTTCCTGCTCGGCCAGGATGCGCGGTACGGCCTTGAGCAGCTCGCTCCGGCGGTGGAAACGGGTCGCCACCTGCGTCAGCTCGACCTGTTTCTGACTCATCAGCAGGTCAACCTGCCGCGACGCCTCGGCCGCCACGATCGCCTGGCTCCAGCGTTCGGCAATGGCCATCCAGGCCACGCCGAGGATCAGGAACAGCACCACGCCGAGCTCGAGCGGCTTGGCCAGTATCTTGTCTTTGATGCGCTGCAATTGAACTCCCGTTGACCGCGCTTTGGTCGCGCACTTGCACCAGCTTTACTCATGCATAGCATGCATTGTCGGACACTTTAAGCCGGTGCGGCGTCGCACGATTTCCGCCCCGCAGCGCTTAAAATCACCATATGCCGCCGACCTCCGTCCCGCCTCTACCGAACGCCGATGATCCTGCCGCGCTGGCGCTGTCCGATTTCGAAGCCGGCACGCCGCGGCAGTGGTACTGGCTCGAGATTGCCGCCACCCGGGGTGGAACGGCAAGTCGCCTTACCGGCGTGTTGCGCCACGTCGGGCCGTTGTGGTGCTGGCCATGGCTCGAGGACTTGGCCGGCGCCCGGCTGTACGCAGCCACGCTGGCCCCGGCATGGCAACGGGCACGCGATCAGGCCGCCGGCGCCGCACTGTACGCGGCGGTGCTGCCGGCGCTGCTTGCCGGGCTGGGGCTGCTGCCGGCCACGCAGGCATTCGCCGGCTGGCTGCTGGTCCTGTTCGGCCCGCTCTGGCTGGCCTGGCGCACGAAACCGGCCCCCCCTGCGGCCCCCGGTGCACCGCTTGCCGCCGCGCTTCCGGGGCCGGAGGAATGCACCGGCCTGACCGGGCTGCTGCTGGCGAGTGACTGCCCGCCGGAGCAGGCCTTGACGCTGGTCGCCGCACTGCGCGCCAACCCCGATGCGGCATGGCCGGCGCTGGTGCAGCGCTTGCCGCAACTCATGCCGCCGGCGCCGACGCGCCGCCAGTGCGGGCTGCTGCGCGGTGCCGCCTGGCTCGCCGGCGCCGTGCCGGCTACGCTGCTGCTGTCGCTGCTGCCATCGCCCTGGGGGCTGATCGCGGCAGGGCTCGCCGGCGCCGGGCTCAATACCGTGCTGCTCGGCCGGCGCGCCGGGCTGGTCACGCTCGGCAGCGCCGCACTGGTCTACGGCCTCGGTGCCGCAGTCCATCTGCTGTAGGTCAATACCGCGCCAGCAGCCATACAGCCGCGAAATGCGCTGTGATAAAATCGCGCCCATTCAAACCGTTACTGCAGGAATTCGAGCATGGCCGGCCACAGCAAATGGGCGAACATTCAACACCGCAAGGGTCGTCAGGACGCCAAGCGCGGTCAGGTCTTCACCCGGCTGATCAAGGAAATCACCGTCGCCGCCAAGATGGGCGGCGCCGATCCGAACATGAATCCGCGCCTGCGTCTGGCCATCGACAAGGCCAAGGGCGAATCGATGCCCAAGGACAATATCGAGAACGCGATCAAGCGCGGCTCCGGCACGCTCGACGGCGTCGACTACCTCGAAACCCGCTACGAAGGCTACGGCATCGGTGGTGCGGCGGTGATGGTCGACTGCCTCACCGACAACCGCACCCGTACCGTTGCCGACGTGCGCCATGCATTCAGCAAGTACGGCGGCAACATGGGCACCGACGGCTGCGTTTCGTTCCAGTTCAAGCACTGTGGCTACCTCGTGTTCGCGCCGGGCACCGACGAAGACGCGCTGATGGAAGCCGCGCTCGAAGCCGGCGCCGAAGACGTCGTCACCAATGACGACGGCTCGATCGAAGTCATCACCCCGCCGTACGAATTCGTCGGCATCAAGGAAACGCTCGAAGCCGGCGGTTTCAAGGCCGAAATGGGCGAAGTGACGATGAAGCCGCAAGCGGAAACCGAGCTCTCCGGCGACGACATCGCCAAGATGCAGAAGCTGATCGACGCGCTCGAAAGCCTCGACGACGTGCAGGAGGTGTACACCACCGCGCTGATGGACGAGGAAGACTGAGTCCGCAGCGACCGCAACATGAAAGGGCCTCACCGGCCCTTTTTTGTTGCCTTCCACTGCGCCAGCACGACCGTGACGACGGGAGATGCAAGTGACGGACCAGACCGGTTTCACCGTCGACGGCGGATCGCTGGCCGGCCGCATCGTCCGGCTCGAGCCATACATCGGCGCACTGAAACACGACGTTCGCATCGCGCTCGATTGCGATCCGGACGGCTGGAACCTGTTCGCGATGAGCGGCCAGGGTATTCACTTCGAATCGTGGTGGACGACGATCATGGCGCAGGTCGACGCCGGCCGGTGGATCGCCTATGCGGTCCGCGAGTGCGCCAGTGGCCGTATCGTCGGTACCAGCAGCTTTCTCAATTTCAAGCCGGCGCAGCGCGGAGTCGAAATCGGCGGCACCTTTCTGCACCCGTCGGTCCGTTCGACGCTGGTCAACGCCGGATCGAGTTGCTGACCGATGCCCGCAACCTGCGCAGCCAGGCCGCCATCGCGAAGCTCGGGGCGGTGCGCGAAGGCGTGCTGCGCCGCGATCGCACCACCTGGACCGGCCATGTCCGCGACAGCGTGCTGTTCGCGGTCACCGATCTGGACTGGCCACGCGTGCAGCAGACACTGGCGCGGCGGCTCTCGCCGGCCATTGACGACACCTGAAGGCTTGTCTGTCCCCGCGACGACCGCCATGCTGTGAGCGTGTCATCCGGCCACGCCCATGAAACCACTCAACCGCTACGCCTACCTCATCCTGCTTCTCGTCATCGCGCTGGCTGTCGGCGCCGACTACCGCTGGGCACTGTTCGAGCGCGTCGATGCGCAGGCCGGCGATGCACTGACGCGCGCCACCGTGAACGCCCGCGCGCCGTCGAACGACATCGTCGTCGTCAACATCGACCAGACCAGCCTCGAGCGGCTCAACGATGAGGCCGGCAGCTGGCCGTGGCCGCGGGCGATCCACGCCGAGCTGGTCTCGGCCATCGCCGCCCAGCATCCCAAGGCCATCGTCTTCGACCTGCTGTTCAACGAGGCGGACACCTTCCGTCTCGACAGCGACGCACTGCTGCGCGACACGATCGCCGCCACCCCGGACGTCTTCGTGCCGACGGTGCTGCTCGGCGACGGCCAGGGCGCGAAACTCGCCGACCTGCCCGCCCCGCTCGGCCTCGAACGCCTGCCCCACGCCGTTCCCGACGCGCGTGCGCCGCTGCTGCTGCCGCTGGTGCTGGCGCCGGCAAGCTGGCGCGGCGGGCTGATCAACTTCGACGCCGACCGCGACGGCATCGGCCGTCACTACCTGCGCTACGCCGAGCGGGACGGCTGGCGGATTCCGGCGCTGCCGACCGCGCTGGCACGGCACTTCGACTGGCCGCAGCCCGAGGTCCGGCGGATGCGCCTGAACTGGACGCCAAGGCATGCAACGGTCAGCTACGCCGACATCTACGCCGATGCCGGTCGCGAAACGCCGCAGCGGCCGAAGAACGAATTCACCGGCAAGATCGTGCTGATCGGCACCGCCGCGCCGGGGCTGCAGGACCTGCGCCCGACACCGCTGGCCAAGACCTGGCCCGGTGTCGAGATCCTGGCCACGGCAATCGACAACCTCGCACACGGCGACTGGCTGCGCGAAGCGCCACGGCCGTGGTTTGCCGTGCTGGCGCTGGCGATCGCGGCGCTGCTGACGCTGGGCTTCCAGTCGGGCATCAATACGCTCTGGCTCGGCATCGCCATGGCCGTCGCGTCGCTCGCCGGCGCTGCGGCGATGTGGCTGGCGCAGATGCGGCTGTGGTTCGCGCCGCTGGCGATGCCGCTGGTCTGGGGCTGGCTCTACTACGCGCTCGCCGCGCTGGTCGCCTACGTCAAGGAACGCGCACGGCGCGAAGCCACGGTGCGGCTGTTCGGCCGCTTCCTCGACCCGCGCGTCGTCGGCCAGCTGGTCGCCGGCGGCGTGATCGACAGTGCCCCGGCCGCGCGCGACGTCACCGTGCTGTTCTCGGACATCCGCGGCTTCACCAGCCTGTCCGAAACGCGACAGCCCGAAGAGGTGGTTGCTTTACTAAACCGTTATTTTTCACGGCAGGTCGCCGTCGTCTTCCGCCACGGCGGCACGCTTGATAAATTCATCGGCGACGCGATCATGGCGTTCTGGGGCGCCCCGGTCGACGACCCGGATCACGCCCGCCACGCCGTCGCCGCCGCGATCGAGATGGGCAACGAGCTCGAAGCCTTCCGTGCCGAACTGGCGCAGGCCGGTGCCGATTTCGGCCGCGATTTCGACGTGGGCATCGGTGTCCACACCGGCCGCGCCGTCGTCGGCTTCATTGGTGCCGATGATCGGCTCGATTACACGGCAATCGGCGATACGGTGAACCTTGCCAGCCGGATCGAGGGTCAAACCAAAGGGATCGCGCGGATTCTCGTGTCGCAATCGACCAGGGACGCCTGCGGCGATGCCTTCGGCTTCGGCGACTGCGGCGAGCATCACGTCAAGGGCCGCGCCGAAGCCGTGCGGCTGTACCAACCCTTCAAGGAGAAGCAATGAGATCGTTGCTTGCGATAGTGCTGCTGGGCCTGGCGAGCTTCGCCTGGGCCGAGAGCGGCACGCTGGTCCGCGCCAGCGACCTGAAGCAGAAGCCGTTCAGCGACGCCGCCAGCGCCGGCAAGCTGAGCGCCGGCGCGCGGGTCGACATCGTCGCGCGCCAGGGCGCGTGGATGCAGGTGAAATCGGGCAGCCAGGGCGGCTGGGTCAAGCTGCTGAATGTGCGCACCGGTAGCGGCAAGGGTAATGGCGGCGGGATCGGATCAATCGGCAGCGTGCTGGCGACCGGTTCGTCCGGCACCACCGTGACCACCGGCGTCAAGGGGCTGTCGAGCGAGCAGATCCGCAACGCCAGGCCGAACTACGCCGAGCTGAAGAAGCTCGACGGCTACGATGCGACGCGCCAGAGCGCCGCGGGCAGCGCGGCGGCCAACGGCCTGAAGCCGCGCAGCGTGCCTTATGTCGTATCGCGCGCGACGCCGTCCGACACGTCGTCGGGGAACGGCAACGATCCGCAAAACCGCCGGAGAGGCCCGTGATGCAACGCAGCAAGACATTCCGCCTCGCCGCAATGACGCTCGCCGCCGCGCTGGCCCAGCCGGCACTGGCATCGAGCCTGGCCGACTTCCTCGGCAAGGCGATGGAGAACCCGGACCTCGTCAATTCGGTTGTCGGCGCGGTGCAGAACACCATCGACGCCAACCGGACGATCGGGCCGAAGGAAGAGAAAACCCTCGGCGACGGCATGGCCGCCAACTTGCTCGGCGCCGCGCCGCTGGTCAACAGCGCCGGCTTGCAGACCTATGTGAACCAGGTCGGCCGCTGGGTCTCCAGCCAGAGCGAGGCGCCGAATCTCGACTGGCGCTTCGGCGTCATCGACAGCCCCAACGTCAACAGTTTCGCGACGCCGGGCGGCGTGGTGCTGATCACCCGCGGGCTGATGGACCGGCTGCGCAACGAGTCCGAACTCGCCGGCGTGCTCGGTCACGAGATCACCCACGTGCTGCGCCACCACGTGACGCGCGCCACGCAGTCGGGCAAGGGCCGCGAGGCCGTCGCCAACGCGCTGCAGGGCGTCGCCCAGTACAAGGCCGACGACGCGCGCCGCCAGCTCGGCGCCAATGTGCTGTCGGGCGTCTCGGAAGTGTATGTGCGCGGTCTGGACAAGGACGACGAGTTCGAGGCCGACGTCACCGGCATGGTGCTGGCCGCCCGCGCCGGCTACAACCCGTACGCGCTGGTCTCGGTGCTGCAGACGCTGGGCGAGATCAATCCGGCCGACGGCAGCGTCCAGCTGATGTTCAGCACCCACCCGAGCCCGCAGGCGCGACTCGACTACATCGACCGCAATGTCGGGGCCAAGCTCGAGAAGTACGCCGGCGGGGTCGAGAATACGCCGAGGTTCCGCGCTGCGACCGGGCGTTGACGGCGCGCACGGCCTTCGGGCCGGCGCCTGACGCAAAAAAACCGGCTTTGCCGGTTTTTTTGTATGCGCCGCGCCGGGATCAGAACTGGTAGCGCGCGCCGATCGAGTACTCGCTGTACTTGATGTCGTCGCCGCCTTCCATCCAGACGCGAGTGGCGCTGGGGTCGCCGAATACCCACTCGGCCGCCGCCGGCGTCAGGTCGGCATCGATGTTGTCGAAGCTCGTGCGGTAGAAGCCCGCTGCAGCGGTCACGGTCCAGTTGGTCGTGAGATCGTATTCGAGCCGGAACGACAGGCCGGTGGTCTTGGTGTCGCCTTCCGGATCATCGTTGAAGATGAAATCGGCATCCGGGCCGGCGATCAGGGCCTTGTCATACGTCGCCTTGTTGCGCCCCCAACTGACCAGCGCCTGCAAACGCAGCGACGGATTCAGGTCGAATTGCGCACCACCGAACAGCGTATAGCCGTTGGTGCGGATGTCGCCGGCGAAACTGCTGTCCTGGCCGCCGCCATCAA
This sequence comes from Jeongeupia sp. USM3, assembly GCF_001808185.1. Lineage (NCBI taxonomy): Bacteria > Pseudomonadati > Pseudomonadota > Betaproteobacteria > Neisseriales > Chitinibacteraceae > Jeongeupia > Jeongeupia sp. USM3. The sequence continues at coordinate 1,739,727 of NZ_CP017668.1, forward strand.
GGCTGACGCCCGTATATTCGTCCTTGCCGGTCTGCCACCTGGCGCCGGCCAGCACGCGGATCGCGTTCGCCAGCAGCGGGGACTTGTACAGGCCCTCAAGTGCAAAAGCGGTGCCGTGATCGTAGTCGTCGCCCTCGTCACCATACCCCTTCTGGTACAGGCCGCTGCCACGGACATCGAAAATGCCGTTGTCGTCGACGAACTTGTAGCCGACGCCGAATTGCGTGTTGTAGGCCTCGACATCCCTGGTCAGGACATTCTCACCGATGTCGAGGTAAACGCCTTCGCGTTCGACGGCCTGCGCCGCCATGGCTGAACCGAAAAAGGCGAGAGAGAGTACGGAAATCTGTTTTTTCATTTTTCTGTCTATGTTTGGTTATTTACTTACAAAAACGTGACTAATTATGAATTAAACGCCGGTTTCCGGCGAATCCGTAGGCGTTTTCCCTGACGGGCTTGTCGCATTTCTGAATCTTATTCATTCGTCATGCTTACTAAAAGCCACCAAAACCATCAGGCTTCTGATGCCGGAAGGAGGGTTGCGTCCGGCCAATCGAAGCCCTCGCACGGCGCCGCGCGTTCCACTGGCCGCCCACCCACCACGCCGTCCGGCCTTATAATTGGCGGACAACACCAACAGGACGCGCCCCATGCAGCCCTACGCTCAACGCCGTGCCGCGCTGGCCAGCCAGCTCGCCCCCGGCCTCGTGATCCTGCCGACGTCGCCGGAACTGAACCGCAACGCCGACACCGCCTTCCCCTACCGTTTCGACTCGGGCTTCTATTACCTCAGCGGCTTTGCCGAGCCCGAAGCCGTGCTCGTCATCGTCACCGTCACCGGCGACGCGCCGCAATCCATCCTGTTCTGCCGCGAGAAGAACCTCGAACGCGAGATCTGGGACGGCTACCGCTACGGCCCGGCCGCCGCGGCCGACACCTTCGGCTTCGATGCCGCCTACCCGATCGAAGAGCTCGACGAACGCCTCGTCGAGCTGATGAAGAACCAGCCGCGCGTCTACTTTCCGCTCGGCCAGGACAAGGACTGGGACGCGCGGCTGTCCGGCTGGCTGGCCGGCGTGCGTGCCTTCACCCGCGCCGGCGTCGCCGCCCCGGGCGAGATCGTCGAGGTGCGCGACGCGATCAACGAGATGCGTCTGTTCAAGGACGCGCACGAGCTCGACATCATGCGCCGCGCCGGCCGGATCAACGTCGAGGCGCACAAGCGCGCGATGCGCTTCGCCACACCGGGCTGTTTCGAGTACGAGCTCGAGGCCGAGCTGCTGCACGACTACTACCGCCAGGGCAGCCGCTTCCCGGCGTACACGAGCATCGTCGCCGGCGGCGCCAATGCCTGCGTGCTGCACTACATCGAGAACAACGCCCGCATCGCCGACGGCGCACTGGTGCTGATCGACGCCGGCTGCGAAATCGGCGGCTACGCGTCCGACATCACCCGCACCTTCCCGGTCAACGGCCGCTTCAGCCCGGCGCAGAAAGCCGTCTACGAGATCACGCTGGCCGCGCACGAAGCCGCGCAGGCCGAAGCACGCCCCGGCAACAGCTGGGGCGCGGTGCACGACGCGGCAACGCGCGTGCTGGCGCAGGGCATGCTCGACCTGAAACTGCTGAAGGGCTCGCTAGCCGAAGTGCTCGAAACCGGCAGCTACCGCCAGTTCTACATGCACCGGACCGGCCACTGGCTCGGCCTCGACGTCCACGACGCCGGCGCCTACATGCGGAACGGCGCATGGCGCACGCTCGAGGCCGGCATGGCGTTCACGATCGAGCCGGGCTTTTACATCCGCCCGGCCGACAATGTGCCGGCCGAATTCGAGAACATCGGCATCCGCATCGAGGACAACGTCGTCATCACCGGGACCGGCTTCGAATGGCTGACCGACGGCTGCCCGAGAACGGTCGCCGAGATCGAAGACTGGATGGCACAGCGATGATGACCGAACGCCTGCCCGAACATGTCGACGTCGCCATCGTCGGCGGCGGCCCGGTCGGCGCGCTGCTGGCCTTGCGGCTGGCCGACGCCGGCATCGATGCGCTGGCGATCGAGGCGCGCGTGACCACGCCGGCCGACCCGCGCGCGCTGGCGCTCTCGCACGCCAGCACCGAGGCGCTGGCCCGCGTCGGCCTGTGGCACGACGAGCTCGGCGCCACCGCGATCACCCGGGTCCACGTTTCGCAGGCCGGTACGCTCGGCCGCACCGAACTGTCGGCGGCCGAAATCGGCCTGCCGGCGCTCGGCCATGTCGTGCCGTACAGCAGGCTGGCGGCGCTGGCGCTCGAGCGGCTCAAGGCCGGGCCGGTACTGAAGCGGCCCAAGGCCGACCATGCCACCGTCGCGCTCGGCACCACCGTCACCGGCGTCGACCGGCTCGCCCGCTATGCGCGGCTGAGTCTGGCGACGCCGCAAGGCATCCACCGGCTGACCGCCGGCCTCGTCGTGCTTGCCGAGGGCGGCCAGTTGCTGGCTGCGCTCGACGACGTCGAGCAGTCGGTCAAGCCGTACGACCAGCACGCGATCCTGGCAACGATCACGCCGGCCGAGCCGCACCGCGGCGTCGCGTTCGAGCGCTTTGCCGACGACGGCCCGATGGCGCTGCTGCCGAACGGCGACGACTACACGCTGGTGTGGACGCAGACGCCCGAAGGCGCCGAAGCCAGGCTCGCGCTGTCCGACGCCGAATTCGTCGCCGAGGTCAGCCAGCGCTTTGCCGGCCGGATCGCCGGCTTTGTGAAGGTCGGCCCGCGTGCGAGCTGGCCGCTGGCGCTGAAGACGCTCGATTCGGTCGTCGGCCGCCGCGTGGTGATGATCGGCAATGCCGCGCAGACGCTGCATCCGGTCGCCGGTCAGGGGCTGAACCTCGGCCTGCGCGACGCGGCGACGCTGGCCGAGCTGCTGGCGGTCACGCCGCCCGCCCAGCTCGGCGACGCGGCGACCTTGGCGCGCTACGCCGCCTTGCGCCGCAAGGACGCCGGCCGGGTTACGCGCTTTACCGACGGACTGATCGGCTGGTTCGAATCACCGAACCCGCTGCTCAAGCACGTGCGCAGCGCCGGCCTCTTGGCGCTCGACCAGATCGGCCCGCTGCGGCGCGGTTTCGCCCGCAAGATGGTTTATGGCGCGCGTTAGCGCTGCGGTCTACGGCGCACGCTGAAGCCGCCTGCGCCGGGCCGGCCGTCAGGCCAGGGGCCGGCGGCGCAGCTCGATCTCGACCAGCCGCCCCATGTCGACCAGCATCTCGCGCTCGAACGGCTCGAGCGTGCGCGGCGCGCGGTCGATCAGGCACAGGGTGCCGAGCATCGCGCCGTTCTCGGCCTTCAGCGGCACGCCGGCATAGAAGCGGATGTACGGCGCATCGGTCACCAGCGGGTTGTCGGCGAAGCGCGGGTCGAGCAGCGCATCCTCGATGACCATCAGCTCCGGCTGCAGGATGGTATGACCGCAGAACGACACGTCGCGCGAGGTTTCGGTCGCGTCGATGCCGCACACCGACTTGAACCACTGGCGGTTGTCGTCGATCAGGCTGATCACGGCGATGGCGACGCGGAAAAAGCTCGCGGCGGCGCGGGTCAGGTTGTCGAAACGCTCCTCGGGCTCGGAGTCGAGGATCAGCAGGCTGTGCAGCGTGGCCAGCCTGGATGCCTCGTCGGCGGGAAAACAGGGGGCTTGCATGGGGTTGGATGCTCCGTGATGACCCGGGATCGCCTGCTCGGGATCGACTCATCCCTGGCTCGCGAAAATTCGTTTCGCTTAAATATTTACATCGAACTTTCTAAATAGCCAGAAATACGCCGTCACCGGCCGCCGCCGCACGCGACACCACGTGCCTTGCCGCCCCTTCCTGCCACATTCCTCCTCCTCCGCTTCCGGTCTGCCCACGGTGCGGCCATGTCCGGCATGGCGGCTTCGGCATGCGCCGCTCGCCGGTTCCGTCGGGTCAATCAAGAAAATTATTTTCTTGATAAAGCCAAAACAATCGTAGTAACTTCGAAAAAATTTCACGAACAGGGGACAGCAATGGCAGCGCATCCGTTTTTGACGCACCCGATCGCAGCATCCGGCAAGGGTCTGGGCAGCTTTGCCGCCGGCGACACGCTGGGCGATGTCGCCGGGCTGGGCTGGAACATCCTTGCCGAGGACGTGAGCCTGCCGGTGGCGGTGCTGCGCGGCGAGCGCATCGCGCACAACCTCGTCTGGATGCGCGACTTCATCGCCCGCTACGGCGTCAAGCTGGCGCCGCACGGCAAGACGACGATGAGCCCGGCGCTGTTCCAGCGCCAGCTCGACCACGGCGCCTGGGGGATCACGCTGGCGACCGCGTCGCAGACGCGCGCCGCCTACCGCCACGGCGTACGCCGCGTGCTGCTCGCCAACCAGCTGGTCGGCCACGGCAATATGGCGATCATCGCCGCGCTGCAGGCCGACCCGGATTTCGATTTCTACTGCTGTGTCGACTCGGCCGCCAACGTCGATGCGCTCGGCGCCTACTTCACCGTCCGCGGCCAGACGCTGAAGGTGCTGCTCGAACTCGGCGTGAGCGGCGGCCGCACCGGCGCGCGCGACGCCAAGGCCGAGGACGACGTGCTCGCGGCGATCGCCCGCTGGCCGGCGCTGCAGCTTGCCGGCATCGAGCTGTACGAGGGCGTGCTGAAGACCGAGGCCGAGATCCGCGCCTTCCTGCAGCGCGCCGCGTCGCGGCTGCGCCAGCTGTGCGACGACGGGCTGATCGGGACCGGCAGCGCCATCCTGTCCGGCGCCGGCTCGGCGTGGTACGACATCGTCGCGTCCGAATGGACCGGGCTGACGCTGTCGCGACCGGTCGACATCGTGCTGCGCCCCGGCTGCTACCTGACCCACGACGTCGGCATCTACAAGGCCTCGCAGGCGCGGATCGACGCCGACAACCCGGTCGCACGCGAGATGAACGCCAGCCTGCTGCCGGCGCTGCAGCTGTGGGCCTATGTGCAGTCGATGCCCGAGCCGGGCCGCGCGATCATCGCGCTCGGCAAGCGCGACGCGGCGTTCGACGCCGGCCTGCCGCAAGCTGCGCTGCAGCACCGGCCCGGCGAGGCCGCACCGCGCGCGGTACCGGCGCACTGGGAAGTCAGCGGCATGATGGACCAGCACGCCTATCTCGACGGCCTGCTGCCCGGCGACGACCTCGCCGTCGGCGACCTGATCGCCTTCGAGATCTCGCACCCCTGCCTGACCTTCGACAAATGGCGCCAGCTGGCGATCGTCGACGAGGCCTACACGGTGACCGAACTGGTCGAGACCTTCTTCTAAGCACGGCGAACAAAACCCTGCTGGCCGCGTTGCGCTCACTTGCCGTACCACTTGTACCGTCTGCGTTTCGCGCGCCTTGCCAGCACCGTTGCACCGGGTTTGCGCCCGGCAGGAAGTGCCCTTGGGGCATTAGCCGCTCCAAGCGTTCCACCCGCCGGCCAGCCACACCGGCGCCCCCGGCCCGATGCACGAATGCCCCAGAGAGGGCGCGGCTCCGGGCATGGAAAACGGCTTCGGTACCGCCTTCCCCGGCGGTGACCGGCGCCGGTAATCACTACAACAGGTCCAGGAGTCGTTAACCATGCTCGCCAGCAATTCGCTGCTGCTCTACGCGCTCGTCGCAATCATCGCGCTGATCCTCCTGATCGCGCGCTACAAGCTCAACCCGTTCATCACGCTGACCGTCATCTCGCTCGGCCTCGGCCTCGTCGCCGGCATGCCGGTCGGCGACATCGTTTCCTCGTACGAAGGCGGCGTCGGCAAGACGCTCGGCCACATCGCGCTGATCGTCGCGCTCGGCACCATGCTCGGCAAGATGATGGCCGAATCGGGCGGCGCCGAGCGCATCGCCCGGACGCTGATCGCCAGGTTCGGCGAGCACAACGTCCACTGGGCGATGGTGTTCATCGCCTTCCTCGTCGGCCTGCCGATCTTCTTCGAGGTCGGCTTCGTGCTGCTGGTGCCGATCGCGTTCAACGTCGCGCGCCGCACCGGTACGTCGCTGCTGCTGGTCGGCCTGCCGATGGTCGCCGGCCTGTCGGTCGTCCACGGCCTGATTCCGCCGCATCCGGCGGCGATGATCGCCGTCGGCGAATACCAGGCCAACGTCGGCCGGACGATCTTCTACGCGCTGCTCGTCGGCATCCCGACCGCCATCGTCGCCGGCCCGCTGTTCGCCAAGTTCATCGCGCCGCGCGTGCAGCTGCCGGCACACAACCCGCTCGAGGACCAGTTCATCCACCAGGACGGCGAACGCGAGCTGCCCGGTTTCGGCATCACGCTGTTCACCATCCTGCTGCCGGTGTTCCTGATGCTGGTCGGCGGCTGGGCCGATGCGCTCGCCAGCAAGGGCACGCTGGCCAACGACCTGCTGCACTTCATCGGCAACTCGGTCGTCGCCCTGCTGATCGCGACGCTGGTCAGTTTCTTCACGCTGGGCTTGGCACGCGGCTTCTCGCGCGAGACCATCCTCAAGTTCACCCAGGACTGCCTGGCACCGACGGCCGGGATCACGCTCTTGGTCGGCGCCGGCGGCGGCCTGAACCGCATCCTCGTCGATTCGGGCGTCGCGCACGAGATCGTCTCGCTGTCGAACGTGCTGCACATCTCGCCGCTGCTGCTGGGCTGGATCATGGCCGCGCTGATGCGCATTGCCACCGGCTCGGCCACCGTGGCGATGAGCACCGCCGCCGGCATCGTCGCGCCGATCGCGCTGGCGCAGGGCTATCCGCATCCGGAGCTGCTGGTGCTCGCCACCGGCGCCGGCTCGCTGATCCTCTCGCACGTCAACGACGGCGGCTTCTGGCTGATCAAGGAATACTTCAACATGACCGTTGCCCAGACCTTCAAGACCTGGACGGTGCTGGAAACGCTGGTGTCGGTCGTCGCCCTCGTGCTGGTGCTGGCGCTGTCACTGGTGATCTAGCCGCGACCGGCCTGCCGCAGCCCGGACAACCGCATTCAAAAGGACCGCATGAGCACTTCCGACATCGTTTTCCAGATCCGCGCCCGCTACGACCAGCTCTCGGCCACCGAGCAGAAGGTGGCCGACGCCGTGCTGGCCGACCTGGCCTTCGCCGCCGGCGCGACGATCAACGCGCTGGCCGAACGCGCCGGCGTCAGCATCGCGACGATCTCGCGCTTCGCCAAGGTGGCCGGCTGCGACGACGTCCGCGACCTGAAGCTGCGGCTGGCGCAGGCCGGCGCGATCGGCGCGCGCTTTCTCGCCGATGCCGCCGAGGACAACGTGTTCTACAACCGGATCTGCGCCGAGGTCGAGGACGCGCTGCACCAGAGCCTCGCGCACTTCTCGGAGGCGCAGTTCCGCGCCGCCGCGAAGCTGATCGACAAGGCGCGGATGACCTATGTCGCCGGTTTCGGCGGCGCGTCGACGATGCTCGGCGACGAAACGCAGTTCCGGCTGGCGCGGCTCGGCTACCCGGTCGCTGCCTGCCACGACCCGGTGCTGCTGCGCATGTTCGCCGCGACGCTGTCCGAACGCGACGTGCTGCTCGTGCTGTCTGTGTCCGGCGTGACGCCCGAACTGCTCGACATCGCCGACATCGCCCGCCAGTACGGCGCCAGGCTGGTCGTGATTTCGGCGCCGGATTCGCCGCTGGCCGAACGCGCCGACGTGCTGCTGCCGTTTCACGTCGACGAGACCGATTTCATCTACAAACCGTCGGCGTCGCGCTACGGAATGATGCTGGTCATCGACGTGCTCGCCACCGAGCTCGCGCTGCTGCACAAGGAACACAGCAAGGAAATGCTGCGCCGGCTCAAGTTCGTGCTCGACGATTACCGTGGCGGCGGCGACCAGCGCATGCCGCTCGGCGATTAGCGTGGCCGGCATGCTGGCCCTGTTGTCTGCCGTACCCGCTGCCCGCACTCGGCCGCCTTGCCAGCGCGCTGCATTTTCGCCCCGCAAGGAAGTGCCCCCGGGGCAGCGGCCACGTGCCAACCTGGAGACCCCATGTACGATCTGATCATCCGCAATGCCCGCATTCTCGACGGCGACGGTGGCGAAACCGCCGGTGCCGTCGCCGTCCGGGACGGCCGCATCGCCGCCGTGGTCCCGCAGGGCGGCGAGTTCGACGCCGGCGCGCGCGAGGACATCGACGCCGCCGGTCTGGCGCTGGCGCCGGGCTTCATCGACATCCACACCCACGACGACACCAACGTGATCCGCCAGCCGGCGATGCTGCCCAAGCTGTCGCAGGGCGTGACGACCGTCGTCGTCGGCAATTGCGGCATCAGCGCCAGCCCGGTACGGCTCAGGGGTGAGCCGCCCGACCCGATGAACCTGCTCGGCGACGCCGGACACTTCGTCTACCCGCGCTTCGCCGATTACCGCAACGCCGTCGACACGGCCCGGCCGGCGGTCAACGTCGCCGCGCTGGTCGGCCACACCGCGCTGCGGCAGAACCACATGGACAGGCTCGACCGCGAAGCGAGCGACGCCGAGATCGCCGCGATGCGCGCCGAGCTCGACGACGCGCTGTCCTGCGGCGCGCTCGGGCTGTCGACCGGCCTCGCCTACGCGTCGGCGTTCTCGAGCAGCACCGATGAAGTCAAGGCGCTGGCCGAGGTGCTCGACGCCCACGGCGGCGTCTACACGACGCACTTGCGCACCGAATTCGACGGCATTCTCGATGCGCTCGACGAGGCGTTCGAGATCGGCCGGCATGCGCGCTCGCCGGTGATCGTCTCGCACCTCAAATGCGCCGGCGCCGGCAACTGGGGCCGCAGCCGAGAGGTCATTCCCCGTCTCGAAAACGCGGCCGGACGTCATCCGGTCGGCTGCGACTGCTACCCGTACTCGGCAAGTTCGTCGACGCTCGACCTCAAGCAGGTCACCGACGAGTTCGACATCCTGATCACCTGGAGCACGCCGCACCCCGAGGAGGCCGGCCGCAAGCTCGCCGACATCGCCGCCGGCTGGGGCGTGCCGATGCTCGACGCCGCGCGCCGGCTGCAGCCGGCCGGTGCAGTCTACTTCGGCATGGACGAAAACGACGTCCGCCACATCCTCGCCCACCCGCTGACCATGGTCGGCTCGGACGGGCTGCCGAACGATCCGCTGCCGCACCCGCGGCTGTGGGGCGCCTTTCCGCGCGTGCTCGGCCACTACAGCCGCGACGTCGGGCTGTTCCCGCTCGCCGAGGCGGTGCGCAAGATGACCGGCCTGTCGGCCGACCGCTTCGGCCTGACCGACCGCGGCCGGATCAGGGCCGGCCATTGCGCCGACCTGGTGCTGTTCGATCCGGACCGGATCCGCGACGTTGCGAGCTTCGGCGATCCGCAGCAGGCCGCCGACGGCATCCGCGGCGTCTGGGTCAACGGCGTGCTGTCGTACCGGGACAAAACCGCGACCGGCCTGCGTGCCGGCCGCTTCCTGCCGCGTCAGACCGACGTGCGCACCACATTCAATGCTCAACAGGAGAACTCACATGTCTGACATCACCCGCATCGGCGTCGAAGGCGGCAAGGGCACCGGCGGCCAGCACCTGCCGTTCGCACGCGCGGCCGGCGCCGACGGCTGGCTGTTCGTATCGGGCCAGGTACCGATGGTGAACGGCGAGATCATCGACGGCGGCATCGTCGCGCAGTCGCACCAGGCGATCCAGAACGTGCTCGCCATCCTCAAGGAGGCCGGCTACGGCCCCGAGCACGTCGTCCGCTGCGGCGTCTGGCTCGACGATCCGCGCGACTTCATGTCGTTCAACCGCGTGTTCATGGAATACTTCGGCGCCAACCCGCCGGCGCGCGCCTGCGTGGTGTCGAGCATGGTCGTCGACTGCAAGGTCGAGGTCGACTGCGTCGCCTACAAGAAGCCGTAAGGGGGTGCCGATGAACATCGGAGCCCTCGGCGAGGCGATGATCGAGCTGTCCGGCCAGCCGCTCGAGCGCCGCTATGGCGGCGACACGCTCAATACCGCCGTCTACCTGGCGCGGCTGCTCGGCGACGCCCACGACGTCCGCTACCTGAGCGCGCTCGGCGACGACGGCCTGTCCGAGCAGCTCGCCGCCGCCTGGCGGGCCGAAGGCATCGACACCGACCGGCTCGCCCGGCTGCCCGGCCGTCTGCCGGGGCTGTATCTGGTCGAGACCGACGATGCGGGCGAGCGGCGCTTCCACTACTGGCGCAGCGACAGCGCGGCGCGGCACTGGTTTGCCGCCGGGCTCGATTTCGCCCGGCTATTCGACGGACTGACCGCCATCTACCTGTCCGGAATCACGCTGGCGCTGTTTCCGCAGCCCGAGCGCGAGCGGCTGATCGACGCGCTCGCGGCGTTCAAGGCAAGCGGCGGCAAGGTCTGGTTCGACAACAACTACCGGCCGCAGCTGTGGCCGGAGGCCGACGCACGCGCCGCATACCGCCGGCTGTACGCGATCGCCGACGTTGCGCTGATCACCGAGGACGACGAGACCCGCGTTTTCGGCGACGACAGCGATGCGCTGATCGCCCGCGTGCTGGCCGCCGGTTGCCCCGAAATCGTCGTCAAGCGCGGCGCGATGCCGGCCATCGTCGCCAGCGGCGGACAACTGGTCGCGGTCGCGACCCAGCCCGTCGAGCACGTCGTCGACACCTGCGCCGCCGGCGACTCGTTCGCCGCCGGCTACCTCGCGGCACGGGTCAAAGGCGCCACCCCGCCCGATGCGGCCCGCGCCGGCCACGCGCTGGCCGGGCTGGTGATCCGGCATCCGGGGGCGATCATGCCGGCGGCGGCGATGCCGCAATAAGCGGCAACCGCGTCGATCGGCGGTGCCGATTGATACGCACGCTGATCCGCGCGGTTTTCCCGGCACGATGAACGGGGCGCGGCTTGCACGCGCCATGACGGGCGGTTGTATTAATTGATAACGATTATCAATTATAATCCGCCCGTCATTGCCTCCGTGCCAGTCCCCGTGTCCCAGCCCGACATCAGCCCCTCGCTGGGGCCGCTCTACCGCGACCACCACCGCTTCCTGCACGGCTGGTTGCGCCGCAAGCTCGGCTGCAGCGTCGAAGCCGCCGACCTGACCCACGATACCTTCCTGCGCCTGCTGATCGCACCGGAACGCTGCGCCGGCATCATCGAGCCGCGCAGCTTCCTGACCACGATCGCCCGGCGGGTGATGATCGACCATTTCCGCCGGCAGGCGCTCGAACGCGCCTATCTCGACGTACTGGCACAGCAGCCCGAAGCGCTGGCACCGTCGCCGGAGGAGCGGGCCTTGCTGCTCGAAACGCTGGTCGAAATCGACGCGATGCTCGACCGGCTCAACCCCAGGGCACGACAGGCCTTCCTGCTGTCGCAGCTCGAGGGGCTGAGCTACGCCGACATCGCGGCGCGGCTCGAGGTGTCGGTCAGTTCGGTGAAGAAATACATGGCCAAGGCCATCGAACACTGCCTGCTGTTCCAGCATGAATACTGAGCCCGATCGCGCCGCGCTGCGGCAGGCCGCCGCCTGGTATGCGCAGTTCTGCTCGGGCGAGGCAACGGCTACCGACACCGCCGACTGGCAGGCCTGGCTCGCCGCCGCACCGGCGCACCGGGCCGCGTGGCAAAGGGTCGAGCAGCTGCAGGCCCGGCTGCAGCAGTTGCCGACGCAGATCGCGGCCGGCACCCTGCAGCGCGCGCCGGACGATCCGGCAATGCAGCGCCGGCGGGCGCTCAAGCTGGTCGTGTTCGGCCTCGGCGGTGGCGTGATCGCCCTCGGCAGCCGGCACTGGCTGCCGTGGGGGCAGGCCGACTACCGCACAGCCGCCGGCGAACGTCGCGAAGTCCGGCTGGCCGACGGCTCGACGCTGTGGCTGAACACCGCCAGCGCCGCCGACGTCCGTTTCGACGCCACGCTGCGGCAGGTCCGGCTGCGCGACGGCGAAATCCTGATCCGCACCGCCCGCGACGCGCGCCCCTTCGTCGTCGACACCGACCACGGCCGGGTCCGCGCGCTGGGCACCGAATTCACCGTGCGGACCGGCGACGACGCGACCGAAGTCACCGTGCTGGCCGACACGGTCGAGATCACCCCGGCGGCGCTGGCCGGCCCGGCCGCAATGCTGCGCGCCGGGCAGACGCTGCGCTTTACCGCCGGCGGCGTCGGCCCGCTCGAAGCCGCCGGCCCGGCGCCGGCGGCGTGGATCAACGGCCGGCTGATCGTCGACGACCGGCCGCTCTCCGACGTGCTCGCCGAGCTGGGGCGCTACCGGCAAGGCGTCGTCCAGTGCGATCCGGCCGTCGCCGGCCTGCGCGTGTCCGGCGCTTTCGATCTGGCCGATACCGACGCTGCGCTCGCGGCGCTGGCGCAGACCTTCCCGATCCGCATCGGCTACCGCAGCCGCTGGTGGGTGCGTGTCGGGCCCGCCTGATTTTTTTAACGATGCATTGTCCCTTTCGCGGTCCCCGTTCGACCTACCGGGTGAAGCCTTCCATTTGACCCGGAGTCCCCCGATGTTTTCGTCCCCTTCCCGCCCCCGCAGCGCGCTGACCGCCGTGCGCTGCGCGGTGCTTGCCCTCGCGCTCGGCAGCCCCGTTGCCGTCGCCGCCCCCGCCGAGCCCGCACGCCAGTATGCGGTACCCGCCGGGACGCTCGGCGCGGCGCTCGGCCAGTTTGCCGCGGCGGCCGGCATCACGCTGTCGTACAACGCGGCCCAGACCAAGGGGATGAGTTCGCCCGGGCTGAAAGGCAGTTTCGGCATTGACGCCGGGCTGGCACAGCTGCTGACCGGCAGCGGTCTCGTGGCCACGCAGACATCGCCGGGCGTGTACACATTGCGGGCGAAAGCCGCGAGCGCCAGCGCCGACAGCACCGCGCCGGCAGAGACCACGCTGGCGACGGTCAGTGTCGTCGGCGACTGGCTGGCCGACGCCAATGCGCTGACGGTGTTCGAGCACGCCGGCGCGCGCGACGTGATCCGCCGCGACGAACTCGACGCGCTCGGCGCAACGACGATGCGCGAAGCGCTGAACCGCACGCCCGGCGTCGTCGCCCCCGAGAACAACGGCACCGGCAGCCACGACATGGCGCTGAACTTCGGCATCCGCGGCCTCAACCCGCGGCTGGCATCGCGCTCGACGGTGCTGATGGACGGCATCCCGGTGCCGTTCGCCCCGTACGGCCAGCCGCAGCTGTCGTTCGCGCCGGTGTCGCTGGGCAATATGGACGCGGTCGACGTCGTGCGTGGTGGCGGCGCCGTGCGCTACGGCCCGCAGAACGTCGGCGGCATCGTCAACTTCGTCACCCGCGCGATCCCGAAGGACTTCGGCGCCCACGTCGAGGTCCACGGCGAGATCAGCCCGGCGTCGAGCGTCGACTCGCCCAAAACCACGACATCGCTGATGGTCGGCGGCACCAACGAACAGGGCCTGGGCGGCGCGCTGCTGTATTCGGGCGTGCGCGGCAGCGACTGGCGCGAACACAGCGACACGACCATCGACGACGTGATGCTCAAGGGCAGCTACCGGATCGACCCGTTGCAGACGCTGTCGGGCACGCTGCAGTACTACGAAGGCCGGGCCGACATGCCGGGCGGACTGAGCACTGCCGATTACGCCAAGGACCCGTTCCAGTCGACGCGGCCGTACGACAGCTTCTGGGGCCGGCGCACGCTCGCCAGCGTCAGCTACGCCTACAAGCCCGACACGACGCGCGAGTTCACCGCCACCGGCTTCTACACCACGACGCTGCGCAGCGGTTATCTCGACCAGGGCAGGAACCTGACGCTGTCGCCGCGCGAATACTGGGTCCGCGGTGTCGAAACGCACTATTCGCAAGTGTTCAGCCTGGGCGACGTCCGCCACGAAATCGGCGTCGGCTACCGCTTCGTCAGCGAAGCCAGCCACGAGCTGCGCTACTGGCGCCCCGCCAGCAGCGGCACGCTGCCGGACACGTCGAGCCCGGTCGACCGTGACACCCGCGGCGCGACCACCGCAAACGCCTTCTACCTCGACGACCGCATCGACGTCGGCAACTGGACGATCACGCCGGGCATCCGCTACGAGATGATCCGCTCGCACCAGGACAACGTCCGGACCGGCAAGCGCGACGCCGGCAACTACAACGTGCCGCTGCCGGCGCTGAACGTGCTGTACCACGTCAACGAAGCGTGGAACGTCTACGCCAATACCGAAGGCTCGTTCGGCACCGTGCAGTACAGCCAGATGGGCAAGGCAGTCGCCAGCGGCAGTGTCGAGCCGGAGAAGGCCCGCACCTGGGAAATGGGCACGCGCTACAACGACGGCATCGTCCAGGCCGAGATCGGCGCCTTCCTGATCAACTTCGACAACCAGTACGAGAGCAATCAGGTCACCGACAGCGTCACCGCGCGCGGCAAGACCCGGCATCAGGGCATCGAGACGGCGGCGCGCTACCAACTGGCCGCACTGGATGCACGGCTGAAGGGCCTGAGCGGCCACGCCAACTACGCCTATGTCGACGCGACGATCCGCGAGGCCGGCGCCAACTACGGCAATCAGGTGCCGTTCTCGCCCAGGCACAAGGGCCTGATCGGGCTCGACTACCAGCGCGGCGGCTGGCGGATCGGCTTCAACGGTCAGGTGCAGTCGGGCATGTATGCCGACAACGCCAATACCGAGCAGGAAAACGCCCGCGGCAACAACGGCCGGATTCCGGGCTACATGATCTGGGGCATCGGCGGCGGCTACGATTTCGGCCCGGCGCTGGCCAACCTCGAGCTGAGCTTCGGCATCAAGAACCTGTTCGACCGCCGCTACTACACCCGCTCGTTCGACGACAACAACGCTGGCAAGTACGTCGGCGAACCGCGCACGGTCTACCTGCAGGCGGCAGCGAGCTTCTGATCGCCCCGGTACCGGCATGAAAAAAGCCGCCCGAGGGCGGCTTTTTTCATTGCGCGGCGAACATCAGCCGTTGCAGCCGCAGCTGCCGCCGTGCACATGCTCGCGGTAAGCGCCGGCTTCGACCACCAGCTTGCGGCCTTCGGCGATCGCCTTGCGGGCTTCGGCCGTCGCTTCGAGCATGTTCGCCAGCGCGGCTTCGGTTTCCGGCCAGCCGCGGGTCTTCAGGCCGCAGTCCGGGTTGATCCACAGCCGGTCGGCCGGGACGACGTCGAGCGCCTTGGCGATCAGCCGCAGCATTTCGGCCACCGGCGGCACGCGCGGGCTGTGGATGTCGTAGACGCCCGGGCCGATCTCGTTCGGGTAGGCGAACTCGCCGAAGGCTTCGAGCAACTCCATGTCCGAGCGGCTGGTTTCGATGGTGATCACGTCGGCGTCCATCGCGGCGATCGCCGGCAGGATGTCGTTGAACTCCGAGTAGCACATGTGGGTGTGGATCTGCGTGCTGTCGACGACGCCCGATGCCGAGATCCGGAACGCACGGCCGGCCCATTCCAGGTACGCATCCCAGTCGCTGCGCTTGAGCGGCAGGCCTTCGCGGAACGCCGGCTCGTCGATCTGGATCACCTTGATGCCGGCGGCTTCGAGGTCGACGACCTCGTCGCGGATCGCCAGCGCGATCTGCAGCGCGGTGTCGCGGCGCGGCTGGTCGTCACGGACAAACGACCACTGCAGGATCGTCACCGGGCCGGTGAGCATGCCCTTCATCGGCTTGGCCGTCAGCGACTGCGCGTAGCGGCTCCACGCGACGGTCATCGGGTTCGGGCGCGAAACATCGCCGAAGATCACCGGCGGCTTCACGCAGCGGCTGCCGTAGCTCTGCACCCAGCCGAAGCGGGTGAAGGCGAAACCGGCCAGCTGTTCGCCGAAGTACTCGACCATGTCGTTGCGTTCGGCTTCGCCGTGCACCGGCACGTCGAGGCCCAGCGCTTCCTGCTTTTCGACCGCGAGGCGGATCTCGGCCTGCATCGCGGCAACGTAGTCGGCCTCGGCCAGCGCACCGCGCTTGAACGCGGCACGTGCGGCACGGATGTCCTGCGTTTGCGGGAAGGAGCCGATCGTCGTCGTCGGCAGCAGCGGCAGCTTCAGCCATTCGCGCTGCGCGGTCGCACGCTGCGCATACGGGCTGTGGCGCTCGGCGTCGCTGCTCACCAGCGCGGCCAGACGGGCACCGACGGCGCGGTTGTGGATGCGCGTCGACGTCGCGCGGCTTTGCGCCACCGCGTCGCTGGCAGCCAGCGCCGCCGCAACCGATTCGCGACCGTTTTCCAGCGCCTGCTTGAGCAGCGCCACCTCGGCGAGCTTCTGCTTGGCGAACGCCAGCCACGACTTCAGCTCGGCGTCGAGCTGGTCCTCCGAATCCAGATCGACCGGGCTGTGCAGCAGCGAGCAGCTAGCCGCGACCCAGAGCTTGTCGCCCAGTTGGGCCTTGGCGGCTTCGAGCTGCGCGAGCTTGGCGGACAGGTCGGCGGCCCAGATGTTGCGGCCGTCGATCACGCCGGCGCTGAGGACACGGTCGGCCGGCCAGGCGGGCAGCAGCGCATCGAGCTGCGCCGGTGCGCGGACCAGATCGAGGTGGACGCCGGACACCGGCAGCGCATTGATCAGCGCGGCATGCTCGACGACGCTGTCGAAATACGTGCCCAGCAGCAGCTTGACACCGGCCGCGGCGAGTTCGCGGTAAGCCGGGACGAAGGCCGCCTGCCATTGCGCGTCGAGCTCGAGCGCGAGGACCGGTTCGTCGATCTGCACCCACTCGACGCCGCGCGCGGCGAGCTTTTCCAGAATGCGGCGGTAGGCCGGCACGATCCTGTTCAGCAGCTCGAGCTTGTTCCAACCGGCAGTCTTGGTCTTGGACAGGTAGAGGAAGGTCAGCGGGCCGACCAGCACCGGCTTGACCTTGTGGCCCTGCGAGCGGGCTTCGTCGATTTCATAGAACAGCCAGTCGACACCGCCGTCGAAGGCCGTTGCCGCGTCGAGTTCCGGCACGATGTAGTGGTAGTTGGTATCGAACCACTTGGTCATTTCCATCGCCGGCTGTTCGGCATTGCCGCGCGCCAGTTCGAAATACTGTTTCAGGCTCAGGTTCCTGGCGTCGAAGCCGAAACGCGCCGGCAAGGCGCCGAGCAGCGCGGCGGTACCGAGCATCTGGTCGTACCAAGCGAAATCGCCGACGGCAACGAAGTCGAGGCCGGCGTCCTTCTGCCAGTCCCAGTGGCGGCGGCGCAGCGTGCTGCCCACGGCAGAGAGTTCGGCCTCGGACGATTCGCCGCGCCAGAAGCTTTCCACGGCGAACTTCAGTTCGCGTGATCCGCCGATGCGCGGGAAACCCAGAACATGAGCAACAGTCATTTCATCAATCCTTTTGTATGAGTCGCTTGCATGATGCGCGTTGCGGCATCTATGATTCAAACTCATTATTTTCAGACAAAATGTGAACGTCATTCATGCAATCGATCCTCGAACTGCGCCACCTGAAAACCCTGGCGGCGATCCGCGACACCGGCAGCCTGACGCGCGCGGCCGAGCGGCTGCACCTGACGCAGTCGGCGCTGTCGCACCAGTTGCGCCAGCTCGAAGAGCACTACGCAATGCCGCTGTTCGCGCGCAAGTCGGCGCCGCTCAAGCTCACGCCGGCCGGCGAGCGGCTGGTGGCGCTGGCCGACGGGGTGCTGCCGCAGATCGCCGGCACCGAGCGCGACATCGCCAAGCTGCGCGAGGGCGAGGCCGGCAGCCTGCGCATCGCGGTCGAATGCCATACCTGTTTCGACTGGCTGATGCCGGCCATGGATACCTTCCGCGGCCGCTGGCCCGAGGTCGAGCTCGACATCGTCTCGGGTTTTCATGCCGACCCGGTCGGCCTGCTGTTCGACGACCGCGCCGATCTGGCCATCGTCTCCGACATCGACGCCGAAGCGCGCATCCACTTCGCGCCGCTGTTCGCCTACGACATGGTCGCCCTCGTCGCCAACGACCACCCGCTCGCGGGCAAGCCCTGGCTGTCGGCCGAGGATTTTGCCGACGAGACGCTGATCACCTACCCGGTGCCGGACGAGATGCTCGATCTGGTCCGCCAGGTGCTGAAGCCGGCCGGCGTGAACCCGAAGCGGCGCACGACCGAGCTGACGGTGGCGATGCTGCAGCTCGTCGCCAGCCGCCGCGGCATCGCCGCGCTGCCGCGCTGGAGCGTGCAGCACTACCTTGATCGCGGCTATGTGGTCGCCAAGCCGGTCACCGAGGGCGGGCTGACGGCAAGGCTGTACGCGGCAATGCCGTTTGATCGCGCCGGCGCCGCCTACCTGCGCGATTTCGTCGACATCGTCCGCGAGGTCAGCGCGGCCGAGCTGCCGGGAATCCAGCTCACGCTGTAGAACCCACGCCATCTGGCCACGGCGCCTGCGCATCCCGCTCTCGTCCGGTGCTCCTCGCCCCCAAAGGGGCTTCCTTCGGGGCACCCTCATGGACCACCATGTCCGTTCCGGTGTCTGCGCGCCGGACGAAAGCGGCCTGCCTTGGCTCGCCGGCCTACCGGAGCGGGTTGCCGGCTGATGCGTCCCGGATCGCCGCGACGCTGTTCACCAGCAGCCGCTGGTGTTCCATCAGCGCGCCCTGCAGCACCATGTTGAACGGGTTGGCGCTGTCGGCCGGGGTGTACGGCGTATCGAGGTAGGCGTGCGCCGGCGGCTCGGCCCGGCGGTGCTCGAAATACGCCGCCAGTTGCTGGTGGACTTCGTTGATCTGCGCCAGATGCGCAAACACATGATCGCGAAACGCCGGCTCGAGCAGGCCAAACAGCTCGCGGCTGTCGCCGAGTTTGCGCAGCAACCCGGTACCGCTGTCGATCAGCGCGAGCCGGTGCTCGAACAGCGCCACCTCGCCGCCGTAGCGCCGCAGATGGCGGCGGCCGTGCGGGCCGTAGTCGGCCTTGAAGTTCGCCAGCTGCGCGCGGGTTTCGAGCTGCGACTGCGTCAGCGGGTCGAGGCAGGCCGGCGTCAGGCTGGCGAGCGATCGCGTCGCGACCACCGCCTCAAACAAGGCGGCAAGCTGGCGGCTGCCGCGGTGCGCCAGCTGGTGGAAGCGGTAGCCCTGATCGGGCGGCAGCACCAGCAGCTCGACGGCAAACCCGATCGCCATGCCGACCGCAACCGCGAACATCCGCCCTTCGGCCGCCGCCAGATCGCGGCCGAAACCGGCGACAAGGCAGATCGCGATGCCCATGCTGGTGAGCCGGAACGCATCCGGAAAGCGCTTGACCAGCATGAACATGACGATGGCGACGAGCACGATGATCGCCATCGGCTCGGGCACCAGCGGGTAGAGCGCAAAGCCGATCGGGATCGGCACCAGATTGGCCATCGATCGTTGCAGAAAATACTTCTTCGACGTTTCGATCGACGGCCCGAGCCCGAGCGACAGCCATGCCGACGACGCCATCGTCTCGGCAATGTAGGGCTGGGCGCCGAACAGCGTCGGCAGACCGTAACCGAGCAGGAGCGCGATCAGCAGTTTGGCGAAGCGCCCGTCCTGCGAGATCGACAGCGCCGAGAGTCGGTCGCGTAGCGTCATGGCCGGTCTCCGTTCCGAAAGCCGCTACCCTGCCACGAACCGGCGCATCGTGCACCGGTCCGCGATCAAGGCGGCCGCTATTGCAGCTTGAACTGCACCCGCGTGCTCGGGTCCTTGTCGCCGCTCTTGGCGGTCGCGTCGAGCTTGGCGCGGGTCAGGAACAGCCGGTCTTCGGACACCCCGGCGGCGAGCAGCGCATCCTTGACGCCGCGCGCGCGCCGGTCGGCGAGCTGGGCGAGATCGGTATCGGACACCGGCAGCTCGGCCAGCAGGATCTTCTCCATCTCGTCCGGCGGCAGCGATTTGCTCAGCCCGATCATATTGGTCGGTTTCTTGATGTCGGCCGACTTGTAGACGCGCTTGAGCAGTTCGGGCTTCTCCGCATCGCTGATCTTGATGTCGTCGACCGACTCGCCGCCCTGCGAGGCATCCTTGGCCTTCAGCGCGCGCATCCTTTGCCGGATCATCCGCTCGCGCAGGCCCGGGATGTCCTTGTCGCGGTCGACCCAGCCGGTGATCTCGAGCTTGAGCGCCGGCCGGTCCGACAGCGCCTGCGCCAGCTGCTTGATGCCGTCCTGCGCCGCCGGTTCGAGCCGCGCCGACCCCGGCGCGAAGCCGACGTAAGAGAGGCTCGGCCCGCCGCCGATCGCCGATGCGATCAGGTCGAACGGCGCGGTGACGGCCTTTTCGAGCAGGTTGACGATCACCTGGACGATCAGCCCGCCGACGCTGAAGTCCGGGTCGTCGAGCGAGCCTGCAATCGGCAGGTTGACGTTGATCTGGCCGCGCCGGTCGGTCAGCAGCGAGAGCGCGAACTTCACCGGCAGCTTGGTCGCCTGCGGGCTGTCGACCTTGTCGCCGAGCGTGAGCTGGTCGAGCAGCAGCTTGTTCTCGGCCTTGAGCTTGTTGTCGTCGATCTTGTAGTGCACGTCCATCGACAGCTTGCCCTTCTCGATCCCGTAGCCGGCGTACTTGGCCGAATACGTCGACGCCGACGCCAGCTCGTAGCCCTTCACGCCGGCCTTGATGTCGATGTAGCGCTTCTTCGCCAGCGGGTTGATTTCGCCCGAGATCGTTACCGGCGCGATCCGGTCGACGCTGCCCTTGAGGTCGAGCCTGGCGCGGGTATCGTCGACCGACGACAGCCCGGTGATCGTGCCGCCCATGTCGGTCAGGTTGGCGGTGTAGTTCGGCTTGATGAAGAGGTCGGTGTAGTTGATCCGGCCCTTGGCCAGCGTCACCTTGTCGACGCGGACCGGTGTCACCGGCTTGGGTGCGGCCGCCGGCAGCGACGCCTCGCGCACGCGCGCACCGGCGACGGTTCTGGTTTCGCTGTCGCTCGTCTTCGCCGCAACGGCCACTTCGTCGGGCACCGGCCCGGTGCTGTCGCCGGCGGCGATGTCCTTGAGGTTGAGCTGGCCCTTTTCGGTCAGCACCAGCCGCGCGTAGTAGTCGCTGAGGTTGACGTCGCGCACCGCGATGTTCAGCGGGTCGAAGCGCGTGTCGATGCCGTTCAGCGCCAGATTGCCCCAGCGCAGCAGGTCTTCGCCGCTGTTGCGGTCGATCGCGTGCAGGCGGGCGATGCCGGCATTGCCGCGGTAGCGGCCCTTGAAGCCGCTGGCCGTGTCGAAATCGAGGTCGCCCTTCGCCGAGATCCGGCCACTGACGAGGTCGATGTTCAGGTAGTGGGCGAAGTAAGGCTGGGTCGGCGACGCATCAAGGCCGCGCGCGTCGATCCTCAGCTTGCCCGACAGCGGCAGCAGCTTGAGCGCGCCCTGCGTCGCCAGGCTGCCCTTGCCGTTGCGGGCCGACAGCTTGAGCTGCGTCGACACGACGTCGGGCCAGGCGAACGGCCCGGCGTCGAGCGCGATCCGGTCGAACACCAGCGGCACCGGCTTTTCGAGCGCGCGGTCTTCGAAGCTGAGCCTGAGCCGGTTCAGTGCGATCTTGTCGACCACGACATGGATCGGCTTCTCGGCCTTGGCCGCGCGCTTCGATGCGCCCCTGTCGGTCGCGACTTCGGCGGTCCTGGCAAGGTTCTGCAGGTTGAGCTTGCCGTCGGCCTGGCGCACCAGCCTGATCGCCCCGCCGTCGATGCCGACGCGGGCGATCTGCAGCGTGTTGTCGTCGTTGCCGTAGCGGATGCCGTCGACGTCGAGCGCGTCGATGTCGATCACCCGCTGCTTGTCGAGCAGCGAGCGGGCGCCTGCAACGTGCAGCTTGCCGTCGTCCAGCCGGAAGCGCGGCCCGGCCTCGCCGGCGGCAAACTGGTAGTTGCCGGCAACGCCGAGCGTACCGGCCTCGGGCTGGGCGTAGGTGTAGTTGCGGTAGTAAGGCAGGTAGTCGACGACGGGCAGCGCCTCGACCGTGAAGGTACCGGTGGCCGCCAGCGGCTTCAGCGTCAGTTGCGACGTCGCCGCCAGCTTCTCGCCGTGGCTGCCGTCGGCCGAGAACTCCACTTTTGCCGGCGCCTTGGCATCGCTGCCCAGCCCGTCGGCATGCAGCTTCAGCCCGCTCAGCGTCGTCGACACCGCCGGGCTGACCGCCGCGTCGCGCCAGTCGATGCGGCCGTCGTCGAGCGTGAAACGGCCGATGCTGTAGCGCAGCGCTTCGCCGGCCTTCTCTTGGGCAACCGCCGATGCCGTCGGCGCCGGTTTGGCAGTGGCCGGTGCCGGCGGAACCAGCCGCTGCCAGTTCAGCACGCCGGCGGCATCGCGGCTCGCCGCCAGTTGCGGCGACACGATGTTCAGCGACTTCAGCCGGTAGATGCCGGCCAGCGGCTCGACCTGCCCTGCCTCGGCCTTGATCGACGCAACCGACAGCAGCGGCTGGTCCTTGCCGCCGACGAAGGCCAGCGCATTGAGCGCGAGCTTGCCGTCGAGCCGTAGCGTCTGCGTCTTGCCCTGGCTGAACACGAGCTTCAGGTCGCTGTCGAGCTTGCCCGAACTCAGCCGGCCGTCGAGCTTGAGCGGCACGTACTCCCAGAAGCGCGCCAGATCGAGGTCTTTCCAGTTCAGTGCGAAATGCGTCTCGCGCCGGTCCTCGAACGGCTTGGTCGTGCCGCTGAGCGCGAACGGTGCACCATCGAGCTTGAGCGACAGCTTCGGTTCGACGTCGGTATCGATGAACACCGGCAGGTTCGAGACGAACGGCACGCCGAGGTCGATCGCATCGACCCGGTGCTGCTGCTTGAGCAAGCGGTCGTCGAAATCGACGCGACCGCCGCTGACGCGGATGTTGTAGACGGCGAAGCGTTGCGGCTCGCCGGTCGACGGCGGCGCGGCGCGCGCCTTGTCGATCAGGTCGGAAATGTTGTAGCGGTTCTCG
Source organism: Jeongeupia sp. USM3 (assembly GCF_001808185.1). Lineage (NCBI taxonomy): Bacteria > Pseudomonadati > Pseudomonadota > Betaproteobacteria > Neisseriales > Chitinibacteraceae > Jeongeupia > Jeongeupia sp. USM3. Next base: position 1,762,509 of record NZ_CP017668.1, read on the forward strand.
CCCGTCCGGACAAGGCGGAAATAAGGCTGGTCGATCTCGAGCGATTCGAGCACCGGCGCCAGCCGGTAGAGCGACTTGAGCGTCGCATTGGCTTTCACCTGCTTGAACGCCAGCACCGGCTTGCCGGCTTCGAGCACGCGAAAATCGTCGATGCGCGCGGTCAGCGTGAACGGATTGACCGCCAGTTCGCCGATCGTCACCTGCCGGCCGCCGAGCGCCTGCGACAGCGCGGCCTCGATTCGCGGCTTGGCCAGCCACGGCAGCAGGCCGGCACCGAGCGCGCCGATCAGCGCGATGACGACCAGAAGTACCAGCGCCACCCTGCGCACGCGTTTGCCATTGAGCACCCGACCGAGTGCTGCCGCCGATTTCATGCGCCTTGCCCCATCCTTTGTACCATGTCCGATATTCTAGTCCGCAACGATCACCGACCATAACAGCATATTCCTATTGCAAATCCGGGCGCACTCGGGAAGACATCGTCATTTGACTCGGACGGTCAACGGCATAGAATCAGGAACTCCAGAGCCAAAGAAACAGAGCCGTGGTGTTTTCCCTATTCCGCAAGAAAGACGCCGGCAGCAACGGGCCGGCGACGCAGCCACGCAGCGAAGCGCCGACCCGCCCGCCAGAAACGCCGGCCCCCGCCGCCGCACCGTCGCCCGAGCCTTACAATCTGAGCGAGCTGGCGATCGAGGTCGAAGAGGCCGCATCGCACCTGAGCCCGGTCGAGGAAGAAGCCGTGGTGCTGCACGCCAACAGCCAGGACGCGCTGGCGATCCGGGCGCTGGCGAGCCATCTGCCGACGATCGCAGGACAGCGCCGCAGCGAGAGCTGGCTGATGCTGTTCGAGCTGTACCAGCAGGTGGACGATCGCAAGGCCTTCGACGAGCTGGCGCTCGGTTACGTGCTCGAGTTCGAAATCTCGCCGCCGCCATGGCGTGGCGGCACGGCCACCGTCCGCGACAGCGCACCGGCGCAGGGTGGCAGCTATGTCGCGCTGCCGGCCAAGCTGGCCGCCAACAGCTTCGAGCAGGAGCTCGAGCGGCTGATCGGCGCGTGCACCAGCGGCAACACCGTGCGGATGGATTGCACCAAGGTCCGCGAGATCGATCCGTTCGCCGCGGCCGAGCTGCTGTTGCTGTGGCCGCGCGTGCGCAAGCAGGGCGTGATCCTGCAGGTACTCGGTGCCGGTACGCTGGCCGAGCTGCTGGCGTCGAAGATCGAGACCGGCCGCCGCCAGCCGGCCGAAGCGCCGTACTGGCTGCTGCTGATCGAACTGATGCAGGCAACCGGCGACGCCGAACGCTTCGAGAACATCGCCATCGACTACGCGATCACCTTCGAGGTCTCGCCGCCGTCGTGGGACGACAGGCTGGCCCCGCAACAGCCGGCACCGAAAACACCGCTGCAGGCCGCGCAGGCACCGACACCGTCGCCGACCTCGCCCGACCGGCTGATCATCAGCGGCGAGCTGACCGGCGGCGCGCCGCAGGCACTGAGCCAGATCCGCGAGTTCGCCCGCCAGCACGGCAAACCGACGCTCGATTTCGCCGCCGTTACCCGGGTCGACTTCGAAACCGCCGGCCAGTTGCTGAACCTGACGATGGAGCTGCTCGGCAGCGGCCACACGCTCGCGTTCGGCCGCGTCAACGAACTGGTCTACGGGCTGATGCGGCTGATGGGCATCGCCGACATGGTCAGCGTCAGCCGGCAATCGTAACGCCCGCGCGACTCTTGAACCGGGGCCCTTCGGGCCCCATTTGCTTTGAATCACTTACACCGGCGGGACACAGCATGCAGCAATTCGACGGCACCACGATCGTATCGGTCCGCCGCGGCGAACACGTCGCGGTCGGCGGCGACGGCCAGGTCACGCTCGGCAACATCGTCATCAAGGGCACCGCGCGCAAGGTGCGCAAGCTCTACAACGACCGCGTCATCGTCGGCTTCGCCGGCGGCACCGCCGACGCATTCACGCTGATGGAGCGCTTCGAGGCCAAGCTCGAAAAGCACCAGGGCCAACTGACCCGCGCCGCCGTCGAGCTCGCCAAGGACTGGCGCACCGACCGGATGCTGCGCCGGCTCGAGGCGATGCTGATCGTCGCCGACAAGACCCAGACGCTGGTCATCACCGGCAACGGCGACGTGCTCGAGCCCGAGGAAGGCATCGCCGCGATCGGCTCGGGCGGCGCCTACGCCGAATCGGCCGCGCGTGCGCTGTTCCTCAATACCGAGCTGCCGGCCGACGTGGTGGTGAAGAAGGCGCTCGAGATCGCCGGCGACCTGTGCATCTACACGAACCAGAACCACACGATCGAAACGCTGTAAGAACCCATCCCATTCGCCGGCTGCGCCTGCGCATTTTGCCCCCGTCCGGTGCTCGGAATCCTCATGGACCACATGTCCATTCCGGTTCCTGTGCTTCGGGCGGGACCAAACTGCTTTGGCTCGCTCGACGACTGAGATGGGTCCCGCGATCTAGCTCGTCAGCATCGCTGCTAAAATCGCTGCCATGGCCGATACCCTCACCTGTCTGCAGTTCCTCGGTGCCGAGCACTTCACCTCGGGCGCCGACATCGCCAAGGCGCTCGAGCTGTCGCGCGCCAGCGTCTCGACCGCGCTTGCCCATGCCGAGGACTACGGCGTCACGCTGACCCGCCGCACCGGCGCCGGCTACCGGCTGGCGAACCCGATCGAGTGGCTCGATCCCGCGCGCATCCGCGCGGCCTTGCCGGCCGGCTGCGCCATCGGCGTCGACATCCTGCTGCGCACCGATTCGACCAACCGCCGGCTGCTCGCCGCGCCGGAGCACGGCAAGGCACTGGCCGCCGAATGGCAGGACGGCGGTCGCGGCCGGCTTGGCCGCCGCTGGCTGGCCCGGCTCGGCGGCAGCCTGATGTTCTCGCTCGCATGGCGCTTCGAAGGCGGCACCGCCGGCCTGTCCGGACTGTCGCTGGCCGTCGGCGCCATCGTCGCCGAAGCGCTGCACGACGCCGGCGTCACCGGCATCAAGCTCAAGTGGCCGAACGATCTGCTGCTCGACGGCGCCAAGGTCGGCGGCATCCTGATCGAGATCAGCGGCGATGCAATGGGCCCGACCGACGCCGTCATCGGCATCGGCCTCAACCTGATCGCACCGGCGGTCACCGACCAGACGTGCGCCGGGCTCGCCGAACACGGCCTCGTTCCCGGCCGCAACGTGCTGCTGGCGCAACTGCTGGCGGCGCTCGAGACCGGCTTGAACGCGTTCACCGCCAGCGGTTTCGCACCGTTCAAGCCGCGCTGGGAAGCGTTCAGCGCCTGGCACGGCCAGCAGGTCGAACTGGTCGCACCCGACGGCAGCCGCCGCAGCGGCGTGCTGGCGGGGCTGGCCGACGACGGCTCGCTGCGGCTGGCGACCGGTGCCGGCGAACTCGTCGTCCACACCGGCGACCTGAGCCTTCGGCGCGCGACACCATGAGCAAGCTCTTTCTCGACCTCGGCAATACCCGGCTCAAGTGGGCCAGTGCCGACACCATCGGCGGCTGGCTCGAACACGGCGATGCCGCGCACGATGCGCTCGACACCGCATTTGCCGCGTGGCGGACGCTGCCTGCGCCGATGTCGGTGCACGGCGCCTGCGTCGCCGCGCCGGCCTTGCGCGAACGGATCGACGCCTTCGTCCGCGCGCACTGGGCATGCGCAATCGACTGGCTGGCACCGTCGCGGCATGCGCTCGGCGTCGAAAACCGCTACCGCCGGCTCGAACAGCAAGGCCCGGACCGCTGGGCCGCCGTGCTCGGCGCGCGCGCGCGCTATCCCGGCGAAGCGCTGGTCATCGCCAGCGCCGGCACCGCGCTGACCGTCGATGCGCTCACCGCCGACGGCATTTTTCTCGGCGGCATGATCCTGCCCGGCTACCGGCTGATGAAGCGCTCGCTCGCCACCGGCACCGCCCGGCTGCCCGATGCCGAAGGCCATCTGCACGACTACCCGACGTCGACCGAAGATGCGATCGAAACCGGCATCCGCACCGCGCTGGCGGCCAGCGTCGACGCGATGGTTGCGCGCCTGCACGCGCGCGGCGAGACACCTCGGCTGTTGCTGGCGGGCGGCGATGCATCACAACTGACACCGTTGCTTAACACGCCGGCAACGCTCGTCGATAATCTCGTGCTTCACGGGCTGGCGGCGCTGGCCTTCGCCCCCCAACCCGCTCCCCGCCCCGACCACGGATCGCCGCACGTATGAAATGGTTTCTGGCCGCGCTCGTCGCACTCAACCTGCTGTTCTTCGGCTACACCCGCCTCGTTGCCGACCAACCGGCCGGCGAAACGCGCGCGCCCGAAATCGCCGCCAGCCAGGTCAGCCTCGTCAATCTGGCCAAGGTCGACCCGACGCCACCGACGCCGAAGCCCAGCCCGACTCCGACTCCGACTCCGACTCCGACTCCGACTCCGACTCCGACTCCGACTCCGACTCCGACTCCGACTCCGAAGCCTAGCCCCACGCCGCCGGCACAGGCACAGGCCACGACCGCCGGCATCTGCCTGCGCTGGGCCGGGCTCACCGGGCCCGATGTCGATACCGCCCGCGGCAGGCTCAAGGCGCTCGGCATCGCCGCGCAGGAGCACGGCAGCGGCGAGAACGCCCGCGTCTGGGTCTACATCCCGCCGCTGGCCGACCTCGACGCCGCGAAAAAGAAGGCCGAGCAGCTCGCCGAACTCGGCGTCGACGACTACCTTGTCGTCAACGACGGCAAGCGCTGGCAGAACGCAATCTCGCTCGGCGTGTTCTCGAGCCGCGAGGCGGGCGAACGCAGGCTGGCGCAGCTGCAGGCCAGGGGCGTGCGCTCGGCGGTGGTGCGCGAGCGTGACGACGGGCTGAAGCCGACGAGCTTCGTCACCGCCAGGGTCACGCCGGAACAGCAGCAGAAGCTGCAGAAGGCCAGCGGCCAGCTCCGCGGCGCGCAGCTGCAGGAAACCGCCTGCAAGTAAGCGCAGAACTCAGCGTGTACCGGCAGGTGGCCGCGCTTAGAGCGGCTAACGAAACCCAGCGTAGCGGTGCTGGCAAGGCGTACGAAACGCAGACAGTACGAGCAGTACGACAAGTGAGTACAACGCCGCCAGCAGGGTTTTGTTAGCCGCTCTCAGTGCCCCGCACCATCCCAGCGCGCATAGTCGCCAACCTCGGGCTGCGGGCCGGTCATCGTCGCCAGCGACATCAGCGGCTGGATCTGCTCGACCGTCAGCACGCCGCCACGGTCTTCGATCATGCCCAGCCTTTGTGCAGGATCGCCGTTGAGGCTGTCGACGGGCAGTGCAAAACTGCGCAGCCGGTACAGCTGCAGCGTATCGCCGGGCCGCAGCCCGGCGGCGGTACCGGCATCGAGCACCACCTGCCCCTGCGACAGACCGACGACCCGGGCCGAGAACGGCTGGCAGCGGATTTTCTCGGCGATGACCTCCGCCGCGCTGTCCAGCTGGCTTGCGACCACCCGGCCGTAATCGCCGTTGACAAAACCGGCACCGGCGACCGCCTGGCGCGGATCGCCGAGCACGTCGCCGCTGGCGTCGGCCTGCAGCGGATAACGGCCGAGCAGGGCGCCCGAGACACCGTCGAACAGGTAGAGCGTTGCATCGAAATTCCGCGACGACGGCGTGCGCTTGAGGCCGAAACCGAAGAAATCGACCAGCGGCAAACTCAGCGACAGCTTGCTCTCGCCGGGCTTGACCTGCGTGCCGATCGCCGGCATGAAGCGCGTACCGGTCGTCGACGCATCGTCGAGCACGCCGCCGACGACGAACTGGCTGCCGTAACGTCGCGCCAGTTCGCGGACGCGTTCGGGCTTCCACTGCACGTCGACATTGCCCGGCTGCAGCATGAACGCGCCCTCGCCCGGCGCGACCCTCGCGCTGAGCTTGCCGCCACTGTCGAGCCGGCGCCGCAGCATGTCCTGCGTGCCTTCGAGAAACTGCGGCAGGTCGGCGATCTGGCCGGGCTGGCGCACGACAAAAGGCAGGACCACGACCGAGCGCTTGAACAAGCGCGGCGGCGGAGCTGGCGGCGCCTCGACGGCCTGTGCAGCTGCCGGTTCGGCAACCGCAGCCCCGGCCGCCGGAGCCGGCGGGTCGGATTGCAGCGGAAGCGGCTCGGTGTGCGGTGTCATCGTCGCCGCCAGCGCCCGGTCGACATCGACCGTCTGCCGGCCCAGCTGCGAACTGTCCAGCGGCATGACGACGACGTCGTCGGCCGCCTGCACGGCGCCGGACAGCAGGGCGAACGTGGCAACGAATCGGGCTAGGGACATGCGCGGGCTTCCGGCGGGAGATGCAGCGAGTCTAGATCAGCCGGCCTTGCGGCGGAATACCAGATCCCAGACGCCGTGGCCGAGCTTGATGCCGCGGTTCTCGAACTTGGTCAGCGGCCGGTAATCCGGGCGCGGCGCGTAGCCGTCGGAGGTGTTCTCGAGCAGCGGCTCATTGGAGAGCACCTCGAGCATCTGCACTGCGTAGTCTTCCCAGTCGGTCGCCAGATGCAGGTAGCCGCCGACCCTGACGCGCGACGCCAACTGTTTGACGAAATCGGGCTGGACCAGCCGGCGCTTGTTGTGGCGCTTCTTGTGCCACGGATCGGGAAAGTAGATGTGCACGCCATCGAGGCAGCCCGGCGTGAGCATGTGCTCGATCACCTCGACCGCGTCGTGCTGGACGATGCGGATGTTGGTGATGCCCTGCTCGCCGACCAGCTTGAGCAGGCTGCCGACGCCGGGCGTGTGCACCTCGACGCCGAGGAAATCGGTATCCGGGCGGCCGGCGGCGATCTCGGCGGTGGCCTGGCCCATGCCGAAGCCGATTTCGAGCACGCGCGGTGCGGTCCGGCCGAAGGCCGCGGTCAGATCAAGCGCTTCGGCCGTGTACGGGATGCAGAACGTCGGGCCGAAATCGGCGATCGCGCGTTCCTGCCCGAGGGAAAGGTGGCCCTGACGCAGCACGAAGCTGCGGATACGGCGCATGTAGTGGGGATTGTCCATCTCGGTCTTTTCCAAGCAAAAGCGCCGCAGGGCGGCGCTTTTTTCAACGATGCGCGATTATAGCGTCACGATCGCCGGCACGGCATGCCTTACAGCGCCAGGCTGTAGTAGCGGTAGACGGTATCGAGCTCGTAACCGAGCGATTCGTACAGCGCCTGCGCGCGGCTGTTGCCGTGCGCGGTCGACAGTTCGAGCTGCGATGCCCCGGTCGCGCGGGCGTGCTCGGCGGCCTTGGCCATCAGCAACCGCGCCACGCCGGCGCCGCGCGCGGATTCGGCAACGTAGAGGTCCATCAGGCTCCACGTCCGCGTCGCGGCAATCGAGCTGAAATAGGGATAGAGCTGGATGAAGCCGCAAGCCGCGCCATCGACTTCGGCGAGCAGCAGCACCGATTCGCGCAGGCGCAGGCGCTCGGCCAGAAAGGCGCGGGCGACGGCGGGGTCGCTCGGCTGTTCATAAAACACCCGGTAGGCGTCGAACAAAGGCGCAAGCCGGTCGAGGTCGTCAAGGCCGGCATAACGGACGACCACGTCGTACGGCTTGTCGTTCTGGTCTGAGGTCATCGTGCGCTCCGGCTCGAAAAGCGCCAGAGTGTAAGACCAAAGACAGCGGCTTGCTACAGCTTCAGTACATAGCCCTGAAACTCGGTATCGCGCCGATAGCCGAGCGATTCGTACAGCGCCTGCGCCGCCTGATTGGCATGCGCCGTCGACAGCCGCAGGCTGGCCGCGCCAGTGGCCTGCGCATGCTCGCGGGCCTTGCCCATCAGCGCCCGCGCCGCGCCCTGCCCGCGTGCCGCCTCGCTGACGAACAGGTCGTTGAGCAGCCAGACCCGACGCATGCCGACCGAGGAAAACAGCGGGAACAGCTGGACGAAGCCGACCGGATGACCGCCGGCTTCGGCGAGCAGCAGTACCGATTCGCGCAGGGCCAGCCGCTCGCCCAGGTAGGCACGCGCGCCGTCGACATCGCTCGTCTGCCTGTAGAACTGCCGGTAGGCGTCGAACAAGGGCACCAGAACGTCGAGGTCGTCGAGGCTGGCGTAGCGGACGGTGGTCATCAAGGCTCCCGGATATGAAAAAGGCGGTCATTCGGCCGCCTTCTTGTGATTTGCTTACTTGCTGCTGATCATACCGAAAAGCGGGCTCGACGGGTCGGCGCTGTAGAGCTTCTTCGGCATCCTGCCGGCGAGGAAAGCCTCGCGGCCGGCGTCGACCGCCAGCTTCATCGCATGCGCCATCCGCACCGGGTCGCGGGCGGCGGCGATCGCGGTATTCATCAGCACGCCGTCGCAACCGAGTTCCATGCCCACCGTTGCATCGGATGCGGTACCGACACCGGCGTCGACCAGCACCGGCACATTCGACTGCTCGATGATCAGCCGCAGGTTCCACGGGTTGAGGATGCCCATGCCCGAACCGATCAACGACGCCAGCGGCATGATCGCGCAGCAGCCGATCTGCTCGAGCTCCCTGGCAATGATCGGGTCGTCCGAGGTGTAGACCATCACGTCGAAGCCTTCCTTGACCAGCACCTCGGCGGCCGTGAGCGTTTCGCGCACGTTCGGGTACAGCGTGTTCGGATCGCCGAGGACTTCGAGCTTCACCAGCTTGTGGTCGTCGAGCAGCTCGCGCGCCAGCCGCAAGGTGCGGATCGCGTCATCGGCCGAATAGCAGCCGGCGGTGTTCGGCAGGTAGGTGAACTCGGACGGGGGCAGGTAGTCGAGCAGGCTCGGCTCGCCGGCGTTCTGGCCGATGTTGACCCGGCGGATCGCCACGGTGACGATCTCGGCGCCCGAGGCGTCGATCGCCGCACGCGTCTCGGCGAAGTCCTTGTACTTGCCGGTACCGACCAGCAGGCGCGAGTTGTAGGTTTTGCCGGCAATCTGGAACAGGTCTTGAGCTTGGGTCATAGGGCCTCTCAGGGAACGTCATAAGCGCATTTTCGCCCCGGCAAGCGTCGCGAGCGGGCGCAGGGCAAGGAATAGCACTGGAGCAACCGGAATGGGCGTTTGGCCCATGAGGATTGCGAAGCGCGCATGACGCAGCCATGCGTCCGCGCAGTAGCTTGATGGGCGAAAATCAGCCGCCGCCGACGGCAACGACCATCTCAAGCACATCGCCATCGGCAAGCTGCGTGACGGCGTGCGTGCTGCGCGGCACGATCTCGCCGTTGCGCTCGATCGCGACGCGCTTGCCGCTCAGTTCGAGGGCGACGATCAGTTCGGAAACGGTCAGCGGCGCGGCGAAGGCCTTGGCTTCGCCATTGATGGACAGCTGGATCACGACAGCGGCCTTGGTTCGGAATGGAGTGCGGCGATTTTATCACGCCCCACCGACCAGTCCTTGACCGAACTCAGGCGCGCACCCGCTGCAAGCGGTAGATCACCGGCAACTGGCGCAGCCGGCGCATCACCCGCGCCAGATGCACCCGGTCGTGCACCTGCAGCGTGAACTGGACCTGGATGTAGCGCTCGCCCTCGGCTTCCTGCGTCGTCACCGCGCCGATATTGGCCTCGGCATCGCCGATCGCCGTGGCGATCTGCCCGAGTACGCCGCGCTGGTTGTCGGCGAGCACGCGCACCGGCACGTCGAAGAAGCGCTCGACCTGCGGATCCCATTCGACGTCGATCAGCTTCTCGGCGTCGACGTGGCCCTTGGCGAGCAGCGGACAGTCGTGGGTATGGATGACCAGGCCCTGGTCCTTCTTGACGATGCCGAGGATCGGGTCGCCCGGGATCGGGTTGCAGCAGCGGCCGAACTGCACCGCCATGCCCTCGGTGCCGCGGATCGTCATCGCCGCGGTCCGGCGCGCACCGCCCCCCTCTTCGCGCCACAGTCCGGCCAGTTGCAGCAGCCGCTTGACGACGACGACGGCCAGCCGCTTGCCGAGGCCGATGTCGGCCAGCACTTCGTCCTTGTCGCGGGCGTTGTTTTCCTTGACGTAGCGGTCCCAGACGTCGTCGTCGAGCTCGACCGGCGCCTGGTGCAGGGTCGAGAAGCCCTGCTCGAGCAGGCGCTCGCCCAGGGTCACCGATTCCTCGAAGCGCATGCTCTTGAGGAAGTGGCGGATGTGGCTGCGCGCCTTGCCGGTGGTGACGAAGGTCAGCCAGCTCGGGTTCGGCTTGGCGTGCGCGGCGGTGACGATCTCGACCTGGTCGCCGTTCTTGAGCTTGGCGCGCAAGGGCACCAGCTCGTGGTTGATCTTGGCGGCGATGCAGCGGTCGCCGATGTCCGAGTGCACCGCGTAGGCGAAGTCGACGCAGGTCGCGCCGGCCGGCATCGACAGGATCTTGCCCTTGGGCGTGAACACGTAGACCTGATCCGGGAACAGGTCGACCTTGATGTGCTCGAGGAACTCGATCGCATCACCCGATTCGGACTGCAGCTCCAGCAGGCTCTGCAGCCACTGGTGCGTCTTCTGCTGCACGTCCGAGAACGACTCGTCGCCGCTCTTGTACATCCAGTGGCTGGCGACGCCGGCGTCGGCGATCCGGTGCATCTCGGACGTGCGGATCTGGATCTCGATCGGCGTGCCGTAGGGGCCGAACAGCGTCGTGTGCAGGCTCTGGTAGCCGTTGGACTTCGGGATCGCGATGTAGTCCTTGAACTTGCCGGCGATCGGCTTGAACAGCCCGTGCAGCGCGCCGAGCGCCAGATAACACGTCGGCACGTCCTTGACGATGACGCGGAAGGCATAGATGTCGAGCACTTCCGAGAACGACAGCGACTTTTCCTGCATCTTGCGGTAGATGCTGAAGAGGTTCTTCTCGCGCCCCGACACCGCCGCGTCGAGCCCGGCGCCCATCAGCTGCGCGCGCACCGCGTCGAGGATCTTGCCGACGACCTCGCGGCGGTTGCCGCGCGCGGCCTTCAGCGCCTTCGAGAGCACCGCATAGCGCCGCGGATGCATGTACTTGAACGACAGGTCGTCGAGTTCCTGATAGACCGCGTTCAGACCGATCCGGTTGGCGATCGGCGCATAGATTTCCATCGTCTCGCGGGCGATGCGCTTCTGCTTGTCCGGCCGCATCGCATCCATCGTGCGCATATTGTGCAGCCGGTCGGCGAGCTTGATCAGGATCACCCGCAGGTCGCGCGCCATCGCCAGCAGCATCTTGCGGAAGTTCTCGGCCTGCGCCTCTTCCTTGCTCTGGAACTCGAGCTTCTCGATCTTGCTCATGCCGTCGACGAGATCGGCGACGTGGCGGCCGAACTTCTCGGTGATCTCGAGCTTGGAGACGCCGGTGTCCTCGACCACGTCGTGCATCAGCGCGGCGGCCAGCGCCTGCGCATCGAGATGCCACGCGGTCAGGATCGTCGCGACGGCGAGCGGATGCGAGATGTACGGCTCGCCCGACTGGCGCGTCTGGCCGCGGTGGGCGATCTCGGAGAACTTGAACGCGCGGGCGAGGAAGTCGCGGTCTTCCGGCTTCAGGTAGCCGGTGTCGTCGGACAGGAAGCTGTTGGCCGCATCAAGGACATGCGGCGCCTGGGTGGCGAGCTCGGGGAGTTCGTGCGGGCTTATCGCGGGCATGTGCCCGCCTTTGCCTGCCAGCGCGGGCAGGCCGGGTCGTCAGTGTGGCGACACCGTCGTTTCATCGTCGTTCGCGGCCCGGACACGCCGGGCCGGCTCCGCAATCGGTCAGATACGGTTGCGGTTGAGGATGTCGCGACCGACGAGGCCGGACGCGACTTCGCGCAGTGCCAGCACGGTCGGCTTGTCCTTGCCCGGATTGTCGACCTGCGGGGTCGAGCCATTGGCGATCTGGCGGGCGCGATAGGCTGCGGCCAGGGTCAGGTCGAAACGGTTTTCGATGTTCGGCAGGCAGTCATCAACGGTCACGCGGGCCATGGTCATTACTCCAAATCAGTGAAATCGCCGGTGAAGGCGACAGATGGACTCCATTCTACCAGAGCCCCCGGGCGGCGATCAGCCCTTGAGGCTGGCGAGCAACGCGGCGTGCCTCCGGGCCTGGCGCGGCTGGCGCAGCCGCTCGGCGCGGACGATGCCGACGATGTCGCGCACCGCCTCGTCGATGTGCTCGTTGACGATCAGGTAATCGAACTCGCCGGCGTGGCCGATCTCGGCGCGCGCCTCGGCCATGCGGCGGGCGATCACGTCCTCGGCGTCCTTGCCGCGGTTCTTCAGCCGCTGCTCGAGCACCTCGAGCGACGGCGGCAGCACGAAGAGGCCGATCGCGTCAGGGTACAGCTTGCGCACCTGTTCGGCGCCCTGGGTGTCGATCTCGAGCAGGATGTCGCGGCCCGACTGGCGTGCCTCGCTGATCCACGACTTCGACGTACCGTAGTAATTGCCGTAGACCTCGGCGTACTCGAGCAGCTCGCCGCGGGCGATCATCGCCTCGAACGTCGCGCGGTCGACGAAACGGTAGTCCTTGCCGTCGACTTCGCCGGCGCGCGGCGCGCGCGAGGTGAACGAGATCGACAGCTGGACGTTGGCGTCGGCGGCGAGCAGCGCCAGAACCAGCGTGGTCTTGCCGGCGCCCGACGGCGCGGTGACGACGAAAATGTTGCCTTGGGTCATCGCGGATCAATTCCGTAAGAAAATTACAGGCAGCGTAGCATAGGCAGGCGGCATCGAAAAAGCGTCTGCACGGTTCGCGGCGACCGAAATCCGCGCCGGGCCGCCGGCACCGACGGACAAGCCGCCGCCGCCGCATCGATTGACGACGCACCCCATGCCGAAGCGGCCCGGCGGACGCGCCTGATCCGGCGAACCGCATCGGCGCGGCCACGTCCGCGGCCCTGTCAATTCTGTCAGGCGCGAAATGCGCGATTTACCGCTAACACGATCACATTCCCCCGCCGAACGGGACCGATCGTCCGTGCACGCCGGGAGAGCCGTCGACGGCCGGTGCAGCATCGTGCGCCGGGCCGCCACCACCGCAACGGAGGCACGCATCATGCATCGCGATCAGGTCGAACCGGCATCCGACACCTGTTGGGATCCGGAACGCTATCTGCAGTTCGCCGGCCTGCGCCGGCGCCCTTCCGAAGAACTGCTGGACCGTCTGCCGGCATTGTCGCCGACTTCCATCGTCGACCTCGGCTGCGGCACCGGCCTTGCCACGCAGTTGCTCGCGGAAAAATGGCCGGACGCGGACCTCGTCGGCGTCGACAGCTCGCGGCAGATGCTCGAGGAGGCGGCCAGAACCGGCCTTCCGGCCCGCTGGATCTGCGCCGACGTCGCGCACTGGCAGCCGGCATGGCGCCCGGGCCTGATCTTTGCCGCCGCCGTCATGCATTTTGTCGGCGAACACCGGCTGCTGCTTCCCCACCTGCTGCGGCAGCTCGGACCCGGCGGATGCCTGGCCCTCCACATGCCCGACTGGCGGGATGCACCGTGGTACCAGATCGCCCTCGACGTGCTGGAAACCGGCGGTCCGGCCGGGCGTCCGCTCGGTCCCGATCCGCTGCGCACTGCAATGGCCGAACGAAACGTCCAGCCAGTCGACCACTACTACCGCCTGCTGGCGCCGCTGGCGACCGAGATCGACATCTGGGAAAGCAGCCACCTGCAGGTCGTCCATGGCGACAATCCGGTCTTCGACTGGGTCAGCGTTTCGGCGCTGCGCCCCGTGCTGAACGGGCTGTCCCCGTCATGCCGGCAGCGTTTTCTCGAGCAGTACATCCGGCACATCCGCGAGCAGTATCCGCCAGAAAGGAACGGCGCAACGCTTTTCCCCTTCCGGCGCATCTTCCTCGTGGCAAGGGTGCCGGGCGGCGCGGCCGCACTGCACTGACGCCGGCCCGTTCCGCTATTCGATGTTCTGGATCTGCTCGCGCATCTGCTCGATCAGCACCTTGAGCCCGATCGATGCGCGGCTGGTTTCGGCCGATACCGATTTCGACCCGAGCGTGTTCGCCTCGCGGTTGAGTTCCTGCATCAGGAAATCGAGCCGCTTGCCGACCGCGCCGCCCTTTTGCAGGATCCGGCGGATTTCGGAGAAGTGCGCCGAGAGCCGCGACAGTTCTTCGTCGACGTCGATCTTCTGCGCGAACACGACGATTTCCTGACGGATCCGGTCGTCATCCGCCGAACCGATCGCCTCGACGAAACGCGCCTTGAGTTTCGCCTCGTACTCGGCGACCAGTGTCGGGATGCGCGGCTTGACCTCGGCGACGATCGTCTCCATGCCGTCGATGCGCTCGAGCAGGTGCGCCTTGAGCTTCTCGCCTTCGCGTGCGCGGCTGGCCTTGAGGTCGACCAGCGCAGTATCGAGCAGCGCCGCCAGCGTTTCGCCGAGCGCTTCGTCCTGCGGCGCTTCCTGCGCCAGCACGCCGGGCCAGCGCAGCAGCTCGCCGAGCTTGAGTTTTTCGCCGCTGCCGATCAGCTCGCTGGCCTCGGCACTGACGCGAACCAGTTCCTCGAGCAGCGCGCTGTTCAGTTGCAGCTTGGCGGAACCGGCAGCCTGGGCATTGAAGTAGGCGCGGCACTCGACCTTGCCGCGCGACAACGCTGCGCCGATGCGCTCGCGGATCGTGCCTTCGAATGCGCGCAGATCGTCGCCGAGCCGCAGCGACAGATCGAGAAAGCGGTGGTTGACCGCGCGTACTTCGACGCTGAGCGTGCCGAGCGCCAGCTCCTGCTGGGCGTTGGCATAACCGGTCATGCTGAAAATCATTGGAACTCCTTGGGGGCGGTGCAGCGGGGAAACAACGTGCGCTGCGCAACTTTACTTTCGCCGGGGTGGCACTCAGAATCGTCGCAGACTCGATATGCAAGTATAAGAATCACGGATGGCGACACCGAGTAACCAGCCGCTTTCGCGCGGCTACCAGCTACAGAACTATACGATCGCCAAGCTCCTGTCGGCTGGCGGCTTCAGTATCGTCTACCTCGCGCACGACGAAAACGATTATCCGGTCGCGATCAAGGAATATCTACCCAACTCGCTGGCCTTGCGCCGCGAGGGCGAACGGGTCGAGGCGACCTGCGACGAAAACCTGGCGATGTTCCGCCACGGCCTGAAGTGCTTTTTCGAGGAAGGCAAGACACTGGCGCGGATCCAGCACCCGAATGTCGTTCGCGTGCTGAATTTCTTCCGCGGCAACGACACCGTCTACATGGTGATGGACTACGAGCGCGGCCGCACGCTGCAGAAGGAAATCCAGCTCAAGCACCAGCGCGAGGGTGTCGACGAGAAGCTGATCCGCCACGTGTTCTTCCACCTGCTCAACGGCCTGCGCGAAGTCCACCTGAACAAGCTGCTGCATCTGGACATCAAGCCGGCAAACATCTACGTGCGCAAGGACGGCTCGCCGGTGCTGCTCGATTTCGGTTCGGCACGGCAGACGCTGACGCAGGAGCACGCCAAGCTCACGCCGATGTACACGCCGGGCTTTGCCGCGCCCGAGCAGTACAACAAGAAGAACGAACTCGGCCCGTGGACCGACATCTACGGCATCGGCGCGTCGATGTTCGCCTGCCTTGCGGGCACCGCACCGCAACCGGCCGACGCCCGATCGCGCGCCGACAAGCTCGTCGACCTGCGCATCGAATACGGCGACCGCTATTCGCCCGAACTGCTGGACCTGATCCACCGCTGCCTGCTGCTCGACCCGACCGCCAGGCCGCAGAGCGTGCCGCAGTTGCAGAAGGCGCTGATCGAAGCGGCATCGCCGCCGGCGAAAAAGCCGGGGCTGATCCGCAGCGTCCAGCGCGCCTGGCGCAAACTGACCATCAAGCCTGACCAGGGGGTCGAATGAAATTCACCGTCTACCAGGATTCGCGCCGCGGCGCGCGCAAGAGCAACCAGGACCGGGTTGGTTATTCGTACAGCCGCGACGCGCTGCTGATGGTCGTCGCCGACGGCATGGGCGGCCACCTGCACGGCGAGGTCGCCGCCCAGCTGGCGGTCGAGCTGCTGACCGACCAGTTCGAGCAGAAGGCGCAGCCGGCGCTGGCCAACCCGCTGCAGTTCCTCGCCGACAGCTTCCAGCGCTGCCACGAGGCGATCTACGACTACGCCGCACGGCAGCAGATGCTCGAGATTCCGCGCACGACCTGCGTCGCCTGCATCGTCCAGGACGGCATCGCCTACTGGGCCCACGTCGGCGACTCGCGGTTCTACCTGCTGCGCGGCAGCAAGGTACTGGCACAGACGCGCGACCATTCCAAGGTGAGAAGGCTGCTCGACGAGGGCAGGATCACCGAGGACGAAGCGCGCGTCCATCCGGAAAAGAACAAGATCTACTCCTGTCTCGGCGGCGTCTATCCGCCCGAGATCGACCTTGGCGGCAAGGTCGCGCTGTCCGACGGCGACACGCTGCTCTTGTGTTCGGACGGGCTGTGGGGCTCGCTCGAGAACGAGGAACTGGGCCAGTTCCTCGGCGCCTTCCCGGTGCTGTTCGCCGTGCCGCAGCTGATGGACCGCGCCGAGCTGCGCGGCGGCAAGTTCGGCGACAACCTCTCGGCGCTGGCGATCAACTGGCACGACGCCGACGAGAACGACATCTCCGGCGATGCCTTCGTCTCGACGCAGAAACTCGACGTCCACACGATCGCGACCCACGTCGACCCGCTGACGGCCAAGGACGGCGGCGACTTCACCGACGACGACATCGAGAACGCCATCGCCGAAATCCAGGCGGCGATCGCCAAGTACTCGAAATAGCCGGCCCGCGGCAAGCGGGCGTGCGCGGCCGGCGCCCGGCGGTATAATCCCTTGATTCGATTGAACCAAGGATCACCATGCGTCCGTCCGGCCGTCTTCCCTCCGCGCTGCGCCCCGTCCGCCTCACCCGCAACTACACCCGCCATGCCGAAGGCAGCGTGCTGGTCGAGTTCGGCGACACCAAGGTGCTGTGCACCGCCAGCGTCGACGAATCCGTGCCGCCCTTCCTGCGCGGCAAGGGCCAGGGCTGGGTCACCGCCGAGTACGGCATGCTGCCGCGCTCGACCAACAGCCGGATGAAACGCGAAGCCGCGGCCGGCAAGCAAAGCGGACGCACGCAGGAAATCCAGCGGCTGATCGGCCGGTCCTTGCGCGCCGTCGTCGACATGGCGGCGCTCGGCGAGCGGCAGATCGTCATCGACTGCGACGTGATCCAGGCCGACGGCGGCACCCGCACCGCCAGCATCACCGGCGCCTTCGTCGCGCTCTCCGACGCCATCAACGGCCTGATCGCCGCCGGCAAGCTCGAAGCCAGCCCGATCCGCCAGCACGTCGCCGCCGTCTCGGTCGGCGTCTACCAGGACACGCCGGTGCTCGACCTCGACTACCCGGAAGATTCGGACTGCGAAACCGACATGAACGTCGTGATGACCGGCGACGGCCGGTTCATCGAGATCCAGGGCACCGCCGAGGGCGTGCCGTTCTCGCGCGGCGAGATGGACGCGCTGCTCGACCTGGCCGACGCCGGCATCCGCGAGCTGATTGCCGCGCAAAAGGCCGCGCTGGCCGCATGAACAGCACTGCAAAACCGTCGCGGCGCTTCGCCATTGCGCCGATGCTCGACTGGACCGACCGCTTCTACCGGCGTTTCGCGCGCGAACTGAGCCGCGACGCGTGGCTGTACACCGAGATGGTCAACACCGGTGCGATCCTGCACGGCGACAAGCAGCGCCACCTGCGTTTCGACGAGGTCGAGAATCCGCTGGCGCTGCAGCTCGGCGGCTCCGATCCGTCGGACCTGGCCCGCTGCGCGAAGATCGCCGAGGACTGGGGCTATGACGAGGTCAACCTCAATGTCGGCTGCCCGTCCGAGCGCGTCCAGTCCGGCTCGTTCGGCGCCTGCCTGATGCTCGAGCCGCGGCTGGTGTCGGACTGCCTGAAGGCGATGCGCGATGCCTGCGCGATCGACGTCACCGTCAAGCACCGGATCGGCATCGACGCGGTCGAGGACTACGGTTTCCTGCGCGATTTCGTCGGCCACGTCCATGAAGCCGCCGGGGTGACGACCTTCATCGTCCACGCGCGCAATGCGATCCTCAAGGGGCTGAGCCCGAAGGAAAACCGCGACATTCCGCCGCTGAAGTACGACTACGTCTACCGGCTCAAGCGCGATTTCCCGCAACTGGAAGTCATCATCAACGGCGGCATTGCCGCGCACGGCGACATCGCCGCCCACCTCGAGCACGTCGACGGCGTGATGGTCGGCCGCGAGGCCTACCACAACCCGTGGATGCTCGCCGACGTCGACGCGCGCTACTACGGCCACGACGGCCGGCCGGCGAGCCGCGAGGCGGTGATGCACGCGCTGCGCCCCTTCGTCGAGGCCGAACTGGCGGCCGGCACGCCATTGCGCTTCTTTACCCGCCACGTGCTCGGCCTGTATCAGGGCGAGCGCGGTGCGCGCGGCTGGCGCAGAACGCTGTCGGACGCCAAACTGCTCAAGGATGCCGGCTGGCCGCTGATCGAGGCGGCGCTGGCGCAGATGCACTCACCGGAGCCCTCGCCCGCATGAAGCTTGCCGCCGCGCTCGCCGCCACGCTGTTCGCCCCCGCCGCCCTTGCCACCAACATCACGCTGATGGCCGTCCTTGGCAACAAGGCCATCCTGAACATCGACGGTGCCCAGCGCACCGTCGCGGTCGGCCAGAGCGCCGGCAGCGTCAAGCTGCTGGCACTGAGCGGCGACGCCGCGACGATCGAGGCCGGCGGCGCGCAGAAGCGCATCCTGCTCGGCGAGGGCTACACGGTCAGCGGCGGCCAGCGCGATGGCGGCGGCGCCAGCCTGGTGCTCAGTGCCGACCGCGGCGGCCACTTCTACACCGATGTCCGCATCAACGGTGTGGTGCAGAAGGCCGTCGTCGATACCGGCGCGAGCTTCATCTCGCTCAGCAGCAGCGTCGCCGACAAGATGAAGATCGACTATCGCAAGGGGCGCGAGGGCACGGCCAGCACCGCCAACGGCAAGATCAGCGTCTGGATCACCAAGGTGCCGCAGGTGCAGGTCGGCAACGTGATGCTTTACGACGTCGACGTGTCGGTGCAGAACGGCAACTCGCTCGACATCGCCCTGCTCGGCAATTCGGCGCTCAACCGCTTCCAGATGAAGCGTGACAACGACCTGCTCACGCTGACCAAGAAAACCTATTGAATCCGGCCATGACCATGCAAAAGATCGTCCTTGCCAGCAACAATGCCGGCAAAATCCGCGAATTCCGCCATCTGCTCGCCCCGCTCGGGCTCGAGATCATTCCGCAGGGCGAGCTGAACGTGCCCGAATGCGACGAACCCTTCGGCACTTTCATCGAAAACGCGCTGCAGAAAGCCCGCCATGCCAGCCGGATCACCGGCCTGCCGGCGCTGGCCGACGACTCGGGCATCTGCGTCCATGCGCTCGGCGGCGCGCCGGGCGTGTATTCGGCGCGCTTCGCAAGCGGCCCCGGCGAGCAGAAATCGGACGCCCGCAACAACGAAAAGCTGCTGGCCGAACTGGCCGGCCAGACCGACCGCAGCGCGTACTACTACGCCGCACTGGTGCTGGTACGCAGCGAGCACGATCCGCAACCGCTGATCGCCGACGGCATCTGTGCCGGCACGATCATCGACGCGCCGCGCGGCACAAACGGCTTCGGCTACGACCCGCTGTTCCTGCTGCCGCAGTACGGCCGCACCGTTGCCGAAATCAGCGCCGACGAGAAGGCCGCAATCTCGCACCGCGGCCGCGCACTGCGCGCACTGGTCGACAAGCTCAAGGAAACCCAGCTATGAGCGCGTGCAGCAACGAAGCCCGCTACGCCATCTGGCACCGCGACGACGGCTCGGTCGTGTCGTGCACCGAGAAGGTCAAGGTCATGAACGAGAACCTCGACGAAATCGCCCAGCTGATGCAGGACGCACTCGAGGACGGCATCCTGATGGAAGTCTCCGAAGCGCAAATGAAGGACGTGCTGCACAAACTCGTCGATGCGCTGCACAACCCGTACGCCGGGCGCGACTGATCCACCGATGACGAAAATCGCCTTGCCGACGACCCGCAGCAACTGGGGGCTGACCGCGCTGCCGCCGCTGGCGCTGTACATCCATTTCCCGTGGTGCGTGAAGAAGTGCCCGTACTGTGACTTCAACTCGCACGCACTCAAGTTTGGCGGCAGCGGCAACGACGGCCGGCTCGATGCGACGCTCGAATCGCAGTACGTCGACGCGCTGATCGCCGATCTGGAATCCTGTCTGCCGCTGGTCTGGGGCCGGCCGGTGACGTCGATCTTCATGGGTGGCGGCACGCCGAGCCTGTTCTCTGCGGAGTCGATGGACCGGCTGCTCGCGGCGATCCGTGCCCGGGTCAAGCTCTTGCCCGACGCCGAAATCACCATGGAAGCCAATCCGGGCACCTTCGAGGCCGACAAGTTCGCCGGCTTTGCGCAAGCGAGCATCAACCGGCTGTCGATCGGCATCCAGAGCTTCGACGACGCCAAGCTCAAGGCGCTCGGCCGCATCCACGACCGCGATGCCGCGCAGCGCGCCATCGAGATCGCCCACCGCCACTTCGACAATTTCAACCTCGACCTGATGTACGCGCTGCCGCAGCAGACGCTGGCCGAGGCGCTCGCCGACATCGAGACAGCGATCGCCGCACGGCCAACGCACATCAGTGCCTACCACCTGACGCTGGAACCGAACACGCTGTTCCACCGCTATCCGCCGGCCGTACCCGACGACGACCTTGCCGCCGACATGCAGGATGCGATCGAGGCAAGGCTTGCCACCGCCGGTTTCGAGCATTACGAAACCAGCGCCTTCGCCCGGCCCAAGCGTCAGGCCAGGCACAACCTCAACTACTGGCGCTTCGGCGACTACCTCGGCATCGGCGCTGGCGCGCACGCCAAGATCAGCTTTCCCGACCGGGTGATCCGGCAGATGCGCTACAAGCAGCCGGCCGAATACCTGGCGAAGCTGGCGGGCGGCAGCGCGGTACAGACCGAGGACGCGATCACGCTCGAACAACTGCCGTTCGAGTTCATGCTCAACGCGCTGCGGCTGACCGACGGCTTTGCACTCAACCTGTTCACCGAGCGCACCGGCCTGCCACTGACCAAAGTAATCCACGAGATCGACCGCGCCTGTGCTGAGGGCCTGCTCGAACGCGACCTCGAACACGTCAGGCCGACCGAACAGGGCCGGCGGTTCTTGAACACGCTGCTCGAACGTTTTTTACCAGACTGAGCACGGTCCATTGATGAAAAACGGCAAGCCACGGCTTGCCGTTTTTCATCACGCGGCGACCGCCTCCTCACTCTGCCGCACCTGCTGCCGATACCAAACGAGGTCTTCGATCGTCAGCACCGGCAGGCCGTGCTGCTCGGCGTAGGCGATCACCGTGTCGCCGCGCATCATCGTGCCATCGGGGTTCATCAGCTCGCACAGCACCGACGCATCGCTCAGGCCGGCGAGTTGCGCCAGCTCGATCGAGCCTTCGGTATGCCCTCGCCGTTCGATCACGCCGCCGGGGCGGCCGCGCAGCGGGAAGACGTGGCCGGGGCTGACGAGCTGCGCCGGATCAAGGCTCAGCGCCGCGCGGATCGTCGTCACCCGGTCGACCGCCGACACGCCGGTCGAGACGCCGCCTCGCGCTTCGATCGACACGGTGAACGCCGTGCTGTTGCGGCTACCATTGCGCGCGACCATCTGCGGCAACTGCAGCCGGTTCAGCGCGGCGTCGCTCAGGCACAGGCAGACGATGCCGCTGCCGTCGCGGATCATCTGCGCCATGCTGCCGGCGTCGATGCGTTCGGCGGCAACGATCAGGTCGGCCTCGTTCTCGCGGTCTTCGTCGTCGAGCAGCACGACCGGCCGGCCGATGCCGGTGGCGATGACGGCGGCTTCGAGTCGCTGCTGGGGATGGGTAGAGGAAAAATACTGGTCGAATTTTGACATTCGGAAACGCTCCGCAGAATTGGCGAAAGCGTTCAGGGCCAACCCGGAACCGGGTCGGAGACGGCCGCCCGCCTGCCGTTCGGCATGCGGGCTCACCTGGTCTTCTCTCATCCGGACTGTAACCGTCGGCTCCGGAATCTGACCGGATCTGCTGACCCTGCTGGCGCAGGCGCTCGCGGGCTTGGCTCCCCTACTTCTAAATGGAGCCCTACCGCCGGTGGGGAATTTCACCCCGCCCTGAAGACGCATTGTGCCGCGACCCACGTCGCGACGATTCAGATGTTAACAAAATCGGCGAACGCGGGCAGCTGCGGCTATCCCGCACCCGTGGGCACGAAGCGCCCGGAGCCCGATCCTGCTGAATGCAGCACTAAGCCTTCCTCGCCAGACAGCGCCCTTAAGCCCGGGCGGGAACATCCACGGCGCATGTGGTCTAATGAGCTTCATGCAACCCGATGAGGCTTTCCCATGTCCGCATTGCCCCCGATCACGGTGTCGTCGCTCGATGCCGACCGCCTGTACGAACTGATCGACACGCTGCCTGCCAGCGCCTTTCCCGGCGCGGCTTCGCTGCGCGCCGAGCTCGACCGGGCAACCCTGCTCGAACCGGAGGACATGCCGGCCGACGTGGTGACGATGCGCTCGCGCGTCCGTTTCGAGATCGCCGGTTCGGGCCAGCCTTTCGAGCTGACGCTGTGCTATCCGAAGGACCTGAACGGCGCGGCCGAGCAGATTTCTATCACCGCGCCGGTCGGCAGCGCCCTGCTCGGGCTGTCGGTCGGCCAGCAGATCACCTGGCCGGCACCGGGCGGCGGAACGACCAGCGTGACCATCCTCGACGTCGTCTACCAGCCCGAACGCGCCGGCGAGTTCGGCCGCTGAGCACGGCTCAGGGCCCGGCCGACGCCGCGTCGTCATTGCGCTGGCGCGGCTCGGGCAACGACGCGTCGTTGGCGTCGATGCCGTACGGTGCAACCGCGTACGGCTCGGCCGGCAGCGCGCCCAGCAATTCGGCCGTCGGCGGGCTGCCGGCGTCCAGCGCCTGCGGCACGGCATTGGGCTCGGCCAGCAGCGCGCGCACCCGGTCCTGGTCCAGCGGCCGGCTGGCGAGCACCGCGTCCATGATGCGCGCATCGAGCAGACTGGCGGCCAGCGTTGCCGGCGGCGGCTGGTCCGGATATTCGCCAACCGCTTCATAGCTCGCCATCCACACCTGCCCGCCTGCCTCGCCGACCAGCACCGGCTGGTTGATCACCCGGAACGGCGTGCCGATCTTCAGCTGCGGGAACAGTTCGGCCGCGTCCTCCGGATACAGGTGCATGCAGCCGTGGCTGGTGCGCATGCCCAGCCCCCACGGACGGTTGGTGGCATGCAGGAAGATGCCCGGCCAGCCGGTGCGCATAGCCAGTATGCCCATCGGGTTGTCCGGCCCCGGCGGAAAGTACTCGGGCAGCTCAACGCCCTCCTCCGCCATGTGTTCGTCGCGAATGCTCTTGGGGACGAACCAGCCCGGATCACGGTACTTGGCGGTCACCTTGCTGCTGCCGAGCGGCGTCGACCAGCCCTCGCGGGCGATGCTGATCGGATAGGTGATCACCTGCGCCGGCTGGCCCTTTCTCGGCGGCGGAAAATAGTACATGCGCCGCTGCGGGATGTTGACGACGATGCCCTGCCACGGCTTGGGCGGCAGGATGAAGCGGGTCGGAATCACCACGCGGGTGTGCGCGCCGGGCGTCCAGACCGAGACCTTGGGGTTGGCGCTGGTGATCTCGGCGTAGCCGAGGTCGAAATGGCGCATCAGGTCGAGCAGCGTGTTGTCGGGCGTCGGCACGACGACCTTGACCTCGCCGACCACCGTGCTGCCATCCTTCGGCAAGGTGAACGTTGCCGCTGCGGCGACGGTCGAAACCAGCATGGCTGCCGTCATGACCACCATCGCGGCCAGCCGCGGAGTCCGATGATGCTTGCCCGCCTGCTTCTGCCCTATCTGTTGCCGATACTGCTGCTGGCCGCCGCAGCCGTGCGCGCCGAGCCGTGGGCGCTGGTCGACACCAGCGTACAGACGCTGACCGTCTATTCGACCTCGGGCGTGCCGCTGCTCACCGTCGATCATGTCGCGATCGGCAGCGGCGGCGTGTCGGACGTCCATTACCGCGGCGACAACACCACGCCCCGCGGCGACTACCGGATCCGGGCGATTCGCAAATCGCATCGCTTCGTCACCTTTTACGAGCTGGATTACCCTAAGACCGCGCAGGCCGAGCAGGCGTTCCGCGACGGCCGGCTCTCGGGCAAGGCCCGCGACCTGATCGCGATGCAGAACGACGCCGGCGTGCGCGCCGCACAGCGGACCGTGCTCGGCGGCTGGATCGGCATCCACGGCGTCGGCAAGGGCAATATGGACATCCACCGCACCTACAACTGGACCGACGGCTGCGTCGCGCTCGACAACGACGCGCTGGCAGCATTCGGCGAATGGGCCGACGTCGGCATGCGCGTCGAGATTCGCTGAACCGGCCGACCCCAGCCCGAACCGGCGGGACGCGAAGGCGCCCCGCGCGGCCCGTCATTTCATCATCGACTTCTTGAACGCCCGGTCGACCTTCTCGTTCGCCGCAGCCGCTTCCTGCCTTGCCGCCTTGGCCTCGGCCAGCGCCTGATCGGATTTCTGGTTGGC
Source organism: Jeongeupia sp. USM3 (assembly GCF_001808185.1). Taxonomy (NCBI): domain Bacteria; kingdom Pseudomonadati; phylum Pseudomonadota; class Betaproteobacteria; order Neisseriales; family Chitinibacteraceae; genus Jeongeupia; species Jeongeupia sp. USM3. Next base: position 1,787,048 of record NZ_CP017668.1, read on the forward strand.
CTGCTGCGCCAGCGCGGCCGCATTGTTGATGGCGGTGGCATTGGCATTGGCCTTGGCAAGCGCCTGGTCGGCAGTGGCCTGCGCCTTGTCGACCGCAGCCTTGAGCGCCGAATCGCTGGCACAGCCACCGAGCAGTGCCACGGCCGCAACGACAAGCGCGGCCCGATAGTGAAGAACCGTCTGCATGACGAACTCCTTCCAAAAAGTCAGCAAAGACACGCCGACGGCGCATCTTTCCTCTTTAGAGTCCGCCGCATCCTGCGGCGCAAGCGGGATATGCCAAATCGATCGCTGACAGGCCGATGGCCGGCAGGATGTCGGTGCCGGGGCCGCAATCGTCGTTACAATGAGCGCCTTTCCAACGCCACCGGGACACCGTCATGAGCAAGACCATCATCCACAGCGACAACGCGCCGGCCGCCGTCGGCACCTATTCGCAGGCCGTCCAGATCGGCGACACCGTCTACCTGTCCGGGCAGATCGGCCTCGACCCGCAGAGCGGCGTGCTGGTCGACGGTTTCGAGGCGCAATGCCATCAGGTGTTCAAGAACCTGCGCGCCGTGTGCGAAGCGGCCGGCGGCGACCTCGGCGACATCGTCAAGCTCGGCGTCTTCGTCACCGATCTGGCCAACTTCGCCAAGCTCAACGAGATCATGGGCGACTACTTCGTCGCCCCCTTCCCCGCCCGCGCCGCCATCCAGGCCGCCGCGCTGCCCAAAGGCGCGCTGGTCGAGGCCGACGGCGTGCTGGTGCTGACGAACTAAGCGCGACTACCGCTGCCGGCGGCGTGGCCGTACTGCTTGTACCGTTGTGACCGAAGGGAGTCCCCGTGGGACGTTTCGCGCACCTTGCCGGCGCCGTTTCACCAGGTTTGCGCCCGGCAGGCAGTGCCCCTGGGGCATTCGTCGCTCCAAGTCGCCTCAAACACTCGGGCAGCCCGCGGGCTGCCCTTTTTGATGCGCACCAAACTGTAACCGGACCGCATCGGGAGAATTGCGACTGTCACGGTGCGGCACAGCCGCCTAGGCTGGATACTTCCCTCACGCCCAGCGCCCACCGCCATGCACGTCGAACTCTGGCTCGCCTTCGTCGCCACCACCTTCTTCATTTCCGGCACGCCGGGGCCGAACATGCTGCTGATGCTCAGCCACGGCACCCGCTACGGCTGGCAGCCAACGCTGGCGACGATGGCCGGCGCGCTGACCGGGCTGGCACTGCTGTTCACGCTGTCGGCGTTCGGCCTTGCCGCGGTGCTCGCCGCCTCGGCAACCCTGTTCATGCTGCTCAAGCTCGTCGGCGCCGCCTACCTCGTCTATCTCGGCATCCAGTGCTGGCGCGCCGGCGACGCGCTCGAAGAGCCGAACATCCGCGGCGACTCGAGCTGGGCGCGCTACCGGCTCGGGCTGACCGTCGCGCTGTCCAACCCCAAGGCCATCCTGTTCGCCGCCGCCTTCCTGCCGCAATTCGTCGATCCGAAACTGGCGCAGGGCCCGCAATGGGCGCTGCTGCTGCTGACCTTCTTCGTCATCGAAGCCGGCTGGCAGGTCGCCTACGCCGCCGGCGGCACCCGCCTCGCCGCTTGGCTGCATCGCCCGGGGCGCATCCGCGGTTTCAACCGCTTTTGTGGCACGGCGTTCTTTGCTGTTGGCGGGATGCTGGCGCTGGCGAGGCGGTAGACGGGTAGCCTTGGCGGGAATTGGACTGTCCCGGGTCAGTCCACAGGGCGTAATCCAGATCGGTTCCCAAAGGCCGGAAGCCCAGAATGTATGCAATGACCCCGATGGCTTCTCCTGCTCAAGGTCGTTGCTATATCCATAGTCAATTCCGCCGTAAGTGCGCACAGGGAATAGTTTTGCCGCCTAACGCCGAGCTAAGCGGCAGTTTTTAAGTTGTGATTTTGTGGAATACTTTTGCGCAGCAAAACCACAAAGCCGCGACTTAAATTCTGTCCAGTGGAGCGAAGCGGAACGGTGTTTGACCGCTTTGTTATGCACTAAACTCTTTAGCTAGCTCTAATTGTGCTGCGCACTGAAATTGCCCAGCTTTTTCATTCACAGCTGACCTTAACCGCTTACTTAGCTCAACCTCAATACCATTTTTATTAATTGAGATGAATTCATTAACCGCACCAAGCAAGGAGTGTGCTGACGACCTAATTTCATTAGGTGATTTAATTTGCAATTCGCTGAATGTTTTCAAATAACTTTTATACTCGTCAGTGTTACAGGTACAACTAGATAATAGATATGCTTGAACCAAGCTATGAGATTGAGATAAAAAGTTGACATATATTTCAGCTTTATTTTCTTGCAATTTGTAAAAGCGATTTTTTCTTTCTTTGAGAACCTCTGCTTGCTGTGTTTTTCTTAGAACGAGATAGCCGGAAACTGCTGTAATTAAAGTCCCAAGGCCAATTTTAATTGCTGTATCAGCAACCTCAACCCATGTTAGTGGCATATTTTTCTCGCTTTGCATAACTATTGGGTTTCGTCTGATTGGCTTCCAAAGCGCAGCTGGCCACTCTTCCAGGCACGCGTGCTTTTGCGTACCTTGATCACTCAGTCTGTCAATGCGAGCCAGCCATGAGCCACCGCCTGCACAGCAACGCCCGTACCACGCCGCTCACCCGCGAGGAAATCCGCCACTCCAGCCTCTCGCAAAGCGAGCTGATGCTGCGCTACAGCGTCGGCAAGGGCACCATCCGCAAATGGCAAACGCGCGACGAATTCACCGATCGGTCGCACCGGCCGCATACCCTGCACACCACACTGTCGCCAGCGCAGGAAGCGCTGGTGCTGATCCTGCGCACCACCTTGCTGCTGCCGCTGGACGATCTGGTGGCGGTGGCCCAGCGTTTCATCAACCCGAACGCCACCCGATCCGGCATCAACCGGCTGCTGGTGCGCGAAAGCGTCGGCAACCTCAAGGCACTACAGGCGCAACTGCAGCCGGAAGAACCCGCTGCGCCCTCCAAGGGCTTCAAGGACTACGCACCGGGCTATGTCCACATGGACATCAAGTATTTACCGCAGATGCCCGATGAAACATCGCGCAGCTACCTGTTCGTCGCGATCGATCGGGCCACCCGCTGGGTGTTCCTGCACATCTACCCGGATCAGTCCGAAGCCAGCAGCGTCGACTTCCTGCAGCGGCTGTACAAAGCGGCGCCGATGAAGATCGAGAAGCTGCTGACCGACAATGGCAGCCAGTTCACCGACCGCTTCACCAGCAAGACCAGGACCCCGAGCGGACGACACGTGTTTGATCGCCGTTGCGCAGCCCTCGGCATCGAGCACCGGTTGATCCCGCCGCGCACGCCGCAAATGAACGGCATGGTCGAGCGTTTCAACGGCCGGATCAGCGAGCTGGTGAAACAGACCCGCTTTGCCAGTGCAGCGGAATTGGCCGTCACGTTGAATGACTACCGGATCGCCTACAACCATCACATCCCGCAAAAAGCGCTGGGCTTCCGGTCACCGGTTGAATCGCTGAAAATGTGGCAGCAAGAGCGACCGGAATTGTTCAAGAAAAAAATCTACAAACAAGCGGAACCCGACACATAACGTATGTGTATGCACCATGGTGCATAAAAAAATATCGCGACAACTGTCGGATAACACAGCCGACAGTCGGCATTCCTGTTTTTTGTGCGGGCCGATCGCTCTGCGGTTTTCAGCTGGGATGCGCCTTGTCGGGAGGCTGGTCATATATTTGGACATGTCGGATAACACCGCGAACACACCACGACCGCGCCTGCACAGGTAAGAGATCGTTGGCACTACAGTCTGCAAAATGACAGGTTTACATCTGCTGAATGGAATACTTTATCAGGTTTACCGTGCTACGCCATCCGCAGTAAAAGAGGGCGCCACAGGCGCCCTCTTTTACTTCAACCCACCAACGACCGCAGTCGTCGCTGTGCCGGTCTTCAGCACTGAATCTCGATGTTGTCGATCAGCCGTGTCGTGCCGATCCGCGCTGCGAGCAGGATCACCAGCGCGTGGTCGGTGTGGACCGCCGGTTTCAGCGTTCTGGCGTTGCGGGTTTCAACATAGTCGACGACCCAACCGTGGCGGACGAGGTCTTCAATCGTCTCCTCGGCCAGCCGGGCGAAGTCGCGCTCGCCTTTGACGATGGCGTCGTGCATCCGCGTCAGGTGGTGGTGCAGCCGCGGCGCCTCAATGCGCTCGGCCTCGGACAGATAGCTGTTGCGCGACGACAGCGCCAGCCCGTCGCCGGCGCGGCCGGTGTCGACCGGTACGACGGCTATCGGCATGTTCAGCTCTTCGACCATCTGCTTGAGGATGAAGAGCTGCTGGTAGTCCTTCTTGCCGAAGCAGGCGACGTCGGGCTGGACGATGTTGAACAGCTTGGTGACGACGGTCGCGACACCGCGGAAGTGGCCGGGGCGGAAGGCGCCGCACAATTCGTCCTGCAGCGCCGGCGGTTCGACCTTGTACTGCTGGATCACGTGCGGATACAGCTCCTTCTCGTCCGGCGCGAACACCACGGCGTGCGGGCACTCGTGTTCGATCAGCGATGCGTCGTGGCTCAGCGTGCGCGGGTAGCGGTCGAAATCCTCGCCCTGGCCGAACTGCAGCCGGTTGACGAAGATGCTGACGACCACCGACTGTGCGCGTTCGCGGGCTTCGCGCACCAGCGCCATGTGGCCGGCGTGCAGGTTGCCCATCGTCGGCACGAAGGCGACGGTGCCGGCGGTTTTGCGCCATTCGCGCAGTTCTTGGATCGTGTGGATGATTTTCATGTCGTTCACTCGGCAACAGGCGGATTTGCGTCGATCGGCGCGGCGCGGTACTGCGACACGCTGTCGCAGGCGTACAGCCGCTCGACCAGTTCGGGCCACGGTTCGGCCCAGACTTCTTGATACGTGCATTCACCGGGGTATTGCACCGGATAGGCGAGGTTTTCGGCGCCGGGCGTGAACTGGCAGTCGATGCCGGGCTTGCTGTTGCCGCGCGCGTCGCAGCGGTACCAGCCGTGGCCGTCGAGCCAGACCGCGGCAAAGCCGTGCAGGCAGTGAGGCGGGTTCGGGCCGTCCCAGGTCAGCCGCTGGTAGCTGAAACCGCCGGGCAGGCCGTTGGCGCGCCACAGCGCGACCAGCAGGTGGCTCTTGGCGTGGCAGAAACCGGTGCCGGTCGCCAGCGTGTCGGATGCCGACACCGGCACTTCCTCGCGCTGGAAATCGACGCAGTGCTCGATCCGGTCGCGCACCCAGTTGAAGCAGTTGCGCGCCGTGTCGAGCTGCGTCGGCGCGGCCAGCGATTCGGCCAGCGCGGCGACATCCGGGTGGTCGAAATCGACGACTTCGCTGGCGGCCAGATAGGCCGTCAGATCGGGCTTGGGGGACATCGCAGCACTCCTTGTCAGGGCTTGAGATCGCCGCGGGCGACGGCATCGTCGAGGCCGGCGCGCAGCCTTGCCCAGACGCCGGGCAGCACCGGCTCGACCTTGGGCTGGTTCATCGCGACCACCTGCGATACGCCGATGCCGTGCTCGCGCCAGCTCTGGCCGCGGTTGTTGATGTTCTGCAGCATCGGCATCACCCGGTCGATCGCACGGGCGAAGCGCGCGTCGTCGTCGCTGCCGTGCGAGAAATCGTGCCACAGCGCGAACAGCGCCCTGCCGGTGTCGTCGGGCAGCAGGCCGAACAGACGCTCGGCGCCGGCCAGCTCCAGCGCCTCGGCGGCCCGGCGCTGCGCCGCGTCGTAGACCATCACGTCGCCGGCGTCGATTTCGGGGATGTCGTGGACCAGCAGCATCTTCAGCACCCGGTCGATGTCGACCGGGACCGCCGATTCGGGCGCCAGCGACAGCGCCAGCATGGCGATCTGCCAGCTGTGCTCGGCGGTGTTCTCGCGCCGGTCCAGCCCGATCGGCTTGTTCCGGCGCAGGATGCCCTTGAGCTTTTCCAGTTCGAGGGCAAACGCGAAAATCGCGTCGAGACGTTCGGCCATCGCGCGGCCTCAGTAGCTGTGTTCGGCGGCCGGGAAGGTCGCGGCACGCACCTCGTTCACGTAGGACTCGAACGCGCCCTGGATGCTGGAGACGCCGTGCATGAAGTTCTTCACGAAGCGCGCCTTCTTGCCCGGGTAGACGCCGAGCATGTCGTAGACGACCAGCACCTGGCCGTCGACATCGACGCCGGCACCGATGCCGATGGTCGGCACCGTCAGCGATTCGGTCACGGCTTTCGCCAGCTCGGCCGGGACCATCTCCATCAGCACCATTGCCGCGCCGGCCGCCTGCAGCGCCAGCGCATCGCGCTTGAGCACCTCGGCCTCGTGCTGGGTCTTGCCCTGGATCTTGAAGCCGCCGTAGACGTTGACCGACTGCGGCTGCAGGCCGATGTGCGCACACACCGGAATGCCGCGCGCGGCAAGGAAGGCGACGGTCTCGACCATCACCATGCCGCCCTCGATCTTGACCATTTCGGCGCCGGCGGCCATCAGCTTCGCGGCGTTCTCGTACGCCTGCTGCGGGCTTTGCTGGTAAGCGCCGAACGGCAGGTCGGCCAGCACCAGCGCCTCGCGGTTGCCACGGGCAACACAGGCGGTGTGGTAGACCATCTGGTCCATCGTCACCGGCAAGGTGCTGGTCTGGCCCTGGATCACGTTGCCGAGCGAATCGCCAATCAGCAGGATGTCGACCCCGGCCTCGTCCATCAGCGTGGCGAAACTGGCGTCGTAACACGTGAGCATGACGATCTTCTGGCCGTCCTGCTTCATCTTCTGCAGCGTGGTAATCGTGGTCTTCATTGCGTAATCCCGTGGGTTGTTGGGCAGACAGCACGGCAGCGGGGTAACGCCGCCGCGTGGGGCATTATTCCACCAGCAACGGCGCCGCGCCCATACGTATTGTTGCCGAGGGCGCTGTGTGACCTGGATCAGTGCGGATTCAGAACCGCCGGCCGCTGCCGGCCATCCGTTCGATGGCCTGACCGGCGACCGCCGCCAAGCCGTCCTTCGCCGGGCCGAAGCCGGGGATGACGACGTCGGGGGCGATCTCGAGCAGCGGCAGCAGCACGAAGGCGCGCTCGTGCATGCGCGGATGCGGCACGCTCAGTTGCGGCAGCTGCAGCGTCGCGTCGCCGTAGAGCAGCAGGTCGAGGTCGAGCGTGCGCGGCGCATTGCGGAAACTGCGATGCCGCCCCAGCCCGGCCTCGATCGCCAGCAAGGCGTCGAGCACCGCCGGCGCCGCCAGCGTCGTCTCGATCCGGGCGACGGCGTTGTGGAAGTCGGGCTGGTCGGCGTAACCGACCGGCGCGCTGCGGTAGTAGTCGGACACCGCAACCAGCGTCGAGCCCGGCATCGCGGCCAGTGCGTCGACGGCGGCGTCGAGCTGCCGCGCCGGATCGCCGAGATTGGCGCCCAGCGCGATGTATGCGGTGACGCCCGAGGGCGCGTCGACCATCACGCGCCGCTGGCCTGGGCCGCGGCGGGCTTCTTGCGGCGCGGCTTGCGCTTGCGCTGCACGCCGCCCTTGTCGCTGCCGGCGACATTGGCGATCAGCGCCGAGCGCGTTGCGTCGTCGCAGTACTGGAACTGCTGCCACCAGTCGGCGAGTGCCTTGTCGGCCAGGCCGCACTGCGCGCGCAGCACGAGGAAATCGTAGGCGGCGCGGAAGCGCTGCTGCTCGAGCAGGCGGAACGGCCGCTGGCCGACGCGCTGCTCGAAGCGCGGCTGCATCAGCCACACTTCCTTCATCGCCGCGCTGTAGCGGTTCGGGATCGCCAGCCGTTTGCTCACCCGGTCATCGACCTCGTTCATCGCCGCGACCAGCGCCGGCGTCGTGTGCTCGCCGGCGGCTTCCTTCTTCTTCCACAGCGTCTCGACGTCGTGCCACAGCAGCGTCGCGAACAGGAAGCCGGCCGACACCGGCTTGTCCTCGGCCAGCCGCGCGTCGGTGTTCTCGAGCGCACGCTGGACGAAGGTCGCCGCGTTCGGATCGTCGAGCTGGCGCTCGAGGATCGGCAGCAAGGACCGGTGCAGCCCTTCTGCGCGCAGCGCCGACACACAGGCCCAGGCCTTGCCCGACAGCAGCAGCTTCATCGTTTCGTCGAACAGCCGCGCGCTCGGAATGTTCTCGAGCAGGCTGGTCAGCGTCGCGATCGGCTTCTTCGTCGCCGGCGCGATCGTCAGCTCCAGCTTGGCGGCAAGACGCACCGCACGGAGCATCCGCACCGGGTCTTCGCGGTAGCGCTGCGCCGGATCGCCGATCATCACCAGCTGGCGGCGCTCAAGGTCGTCGACGCCATGGTGGAAGTCGAGGATCTCTTCGCGGTTCGGGTCGTAGTACAGCGCGTTGACGGTGAAGTCGCGGCGCGATGCATCTTCCTCGATCGTGCCGTAGACGTTGTCGCGCAGGATGCGGCCGGCGTCGTCGGTCGGCGCCTCCGACGCGCTGCGGAACGTCGTCACCTCGATGATTTCCTCGCCGTCGCGGTCGTAGAACGGTACGTGGACGATCTTGAAGCGGCGGCCGATGATGCGCGAGCGGTGGAACACGTGGCGCACCTGCTCGGGCGTCGCGCTGGTGGCGACGTCGAAATCCTTGGGATGCTTGCCGAGCATCAGGTCGCGCACGGCGCCACCGACGATGTAGGCGTCGTAGCCTGCGGCCTGCAAGCGGTCGCAGACCTTGATCGCCCCCGAGTGCAGCTGGTCGCGGCGGATGCCGTAGTGTTTGGCGTGCAGGACGCGCTTGCCGGGGCGGCGAAGCACTTTTCCGATCAGTTTGCGGATCATTCGCGGGTCAGGAGTAGTTTGATTGCTTGACGCTGCATTATACAGCCGTGCGCGGCGGCGGCCTGTTGCAAAACGTAGCGCTGCCGCGCCCTTGCCGGCTGTGGCGGCGACAAGGGCGCCGGATTGTCACTGTTGCCGCCGCCGGCAGCATGCTTGAATGACGGTCCCGTATCCTGCCGGAGCCCGTCATGCACACGCTGCACTACCAGGTCGTCAACGTCTTCACCGCGCCGGACGGCAATCCGTTCAGTGGCAATCCACTGGCTGTGTTTCCACACGCAGACGGCGTTTCCGACACGCGGATGCAGGCGATCGCGCAGCAGCTCAACCTGTCCGAGACGACCTTCGTCCGCCGGTGCGCCGATGGCCATGCCGACGCCGACGTGCGCATCTTCACCCCCGGCTACGAGCTGCCCTTCGCCGGCCACCCGACGCTGGGGACGGCGGCGGTGCTCGACGCCGAGCGCGGCCTCGGCGGCGAAGTCGCGCTGCACTTCCCGGCCGGCACCGTCCCGGTGTCGATCCGCGACGGCCTCGCGACGCTGACCGCGCAGCCGCCGCGCTTTCGCGATGCGCCGGACGACGCGATTCTGGCCGCCGCGCTCGGACTGCCGGCCGACCGCTTTGCCGGCCGCGCGCGCTTTGTCGATACCGGTACCGAGCAGCTGGTCGTCCCGGTTGCCGGCGCCGACGACGTGTTCGCCTGCCAGCCCGACGTGACGCTGTTCGGCGCCGCGGCGGCCAACGGTCGCGGCCGCGCCCAGGCGCTGGTGTGGGCGCCGTCGGATACCGGCATCGTTGCGCGCTTTTTCTGGGTCCAGGCCGGGCAGATCGGCGAGGACTTCGGCACCGGCTCGGCCTGCGCCAACCTCGGCGGCTGGCTGCTCGGCCAGGGGCAGTCGCTGCCGTTCACGTCGGCGATGCTGCAGGGCCACGGCGTCAACCGGCTGGCGCACCTGCAGCTCGACCTGACCGAAGCCGGCGCGATCCGCGTCAGCGGCCGGGTCAAGCGCATCGGCCACGGTACGTTTGAACTGCCGGACGAATGATCACTCCAAGGTCCAGCCCCGCAAGGGGCGAGCGCATGCCATCCGTCGGTGCAAGGTAATTCGCACGACCGCCACGGCAGACCCGGCCCGGATGGCGGTTCTATAATCGCCGGTTCAGAGCTTGGCCCGGCAGGCGAAGCCGTCTGCCCGCATCCGGTGCGGGGAGACGGTGCTGCCGCCCGACGCGCCAAGCTCCTGTTCCGCCCCCTCTTCAAGAGCGTTGCCCCACCAATGACTATCCGCCGTACCTTCGCCCTCGCCGCCCTCGTCGCCCCGCTCGTGTCGATGACCGCCCAGGCATTCACGCCGCCGCCGCCGGACATTGCCGCCAAGGCCTATTTCCTCTCCGACTACCAGAGCGGCGCCACGCTGGCCGCGCGCGATGCCGACACCCGGATCGAGCCGGCGTCGCTGACCAAGCTGATGACCGCCTATGTCGTGTTCAAGGCGATCAAGGAAGGCAAGCTCAAGCTCGACCAGCAACTGACCGTCTCGGCCGCCGGCATGAAGGCCGGTGGCGGCAGCGGCGGCTCGACGATGTTCCTCGACCCGCGCACGCCGGCCACGGTCGACCAGTTGATCAAGGGCATGATCGTCCAGTCCGGCAACGACGCCTGCGTGACGCTGGCCGAAGCCATTGCCGGCAACGAGGAAGTGTTCGCCCAGCTGATGAACCGCGAGGCGCAGCGCCTCGGCATGAAGAACAGCCACTTCTCGAACTCGACCGGCCTGACCGATCCGAACCTGTACACGACGACGGCCGACCTGGCCAAGATCGCCGCGGCGATCATCCACGACTTCCCCGAGTTCTATCCGATCTACTCGATGAAGGAATTCACCTTCAACAACATCAAGCAGGGCAACCGCAACCTGCTGCTGTACCGCGATCCGAACGTCGACGGCATGAAGACGGGCCACACCGCGTCGGCCGGCTACAACCTCGTCGCGTCGAGCAAGCGCGACGGCCGCCGGGTGATCTCGGTCGTCGTCGGCACCACCGGCGACCAGGTGCGCGCGGCCGAATCGTCCAAGCTGCTGAACTGGGGCGTGCAGTTCTTCGATACACCGAAGGTTTACTCGGCCGGCCAGAGCATCGCCACCGTGCCGGTGTGGAAAGGCAAGACCGACGAGGTCAAGGCCGGCTTCCTCGAGGACCGCTACCTGACGGTGCCGAAGGGCGACGCCGCCAAGATCAAGCTCGACTTCACCAGCCAGCAGCCGCTGATCGCGCCGATCGCCAAGGGCCAGCCGATCGGCTCGGTCAAGGTCAGCCTCGACGGCAAGACACTCGGCGACTACCCGGTCGTCGCGATCGAACCGGTCGCCGAGGCCGGCATCTTCGGCCGCGCGTGGGATGCGATCCGCCTCTGGTTCAAGCAGCTCTTCAACTAAGCCCCGCAGCTTGCTGCGCCTTTGCATCTCGCGACCGTCCGGTGCCCGGCAAGGGGGCTGCCTTCGGGTCGTGCCCCAAGGGCACTTCCTTCGGGGCGTCCTCATGGGCCATGTGCCCATTCCGGAGTCTGCGCTTCGGTCGATCGCGAGCTGCTGCGGCTCTCAGCGCTGCCCGGCTTGATCCGCAACAGTGAGCCGAGGCGTAAACTGTCGCCATGAACGTACCCGACCTCACCGCCTACCTGAACGGCCGCTTCGCCCCGCTGGACGATCTGAGCGTGCCGGTGCTCGACCGCGGCTTCCTGTTCGGCGACGGCGTCTACGAGATGATTCCGGTCTACAGCCGCAAGCCGTTCCGGCTCGGCCAGCATCTCGACCGGCTCGCCGCCAGCCTCGCCGCCGTGCAGATCGCCAACCCGCACACGCAGGCCGAATGGCGCGAGATCGTCGAAACGCTGATCTCGCGCCAGCCCTTCGACGACCAGTCGATCTATCTGCAGGTAACGCGCGGCGCCGCCTACCCGCGCAACCACGCCTTCCCGGCCGATGCGACACCGACGGTGTTCCTGCTCGCCGACCCGCTGACCAGGCCGGCGCCTGCCCACGTGGCCGACGGCATCGCCGCGATCACGCAGGCCGACGTGCGCTGGCTGCGCTGCAACGTGAAGGCGATTTCACTGCTCGCCAACGTGCTCGCCAAGCAGACCGCGGTCGACGCCGGCGTCGCCGAGACGGTGCTGCTGCGCGACGGGCTGCTGATCGAAGGCTCGGCCAGCAACATCTTCGTGGTCCGGGACGGCGTACTGCTGGCGCCGCCGCCGTCGCACCTGATGCTGACCGGCATCACCTACGACCTGGTGCTCGAACTCGCGGCCAAACACGGCCTGCCGCATCAGGTGCGCGAGGTCAGCGAGGCCGAACTGCGCAGCGCCGACGAAGTCTGGCTGACATCGAGCAGCAAGGAAGTGCTCGCCATCGTCACGCTCGACGGCCGCCCGGTTGGAAACGGCGTGCCCGGCCCCATCTACAAAGCCATGTACCGGCATTACCAGGCGTTCAAGGCCGGGGTGATGCACACCGGCAAGGATACCCAATGAACACGAATGCACCGCCCCCGCCGCTCGAAGAACTGGTCGATTTCCCGGCCAGGCTGCCGATCAAGGCGATCAGCCACAAGCAGGTCAGCCACGACGAATTCCACGCCGTACTGTTCGCGCTGTCGTGCGAGCACGTCCCCGGCGTCACCGCCGACGTGCTGACGATCCGCCCGAGCAGCGCCGGCAACTACTTTGCCGCAACGCTGATGATCACCTTCGACAACGCCGATCAGGTGCGGGCGCTCGACGCCGCACTGCGTGCGCACCCGCTGGTGCGGATGGTGCTGTGAGCGAGGTGCTCGTCCCGCCGGCGATCCGGCAGCTCGGCCTCGCCGATTACGAGACCACGTGGCACGCGATGCAGGCCTTCACCGACGCCCGCGATGCGGCCACGCCGGACGAAATCTGGCTGCTCGAACACCCGCCGGTGTTCACGCTCGGCCAGGCCGGCAAGCCCGAACACATCCTGCAGCGCGGCGATATTCCGGTCGTCAAGATCGACCGCGGCGGTCAGGTCACCTATCACGGCCCCGGCCAGCTGATTGCGTACACGCTGCTGGACCTGCGACGGCTCGGTTTCGGCGTGCGCGAGCTGGTGCGCCGGCTCGAGAACAGCGTGATCGCGCTGCTCGCCGACTACGGCATCGAATCGTACGGCAAGGTCGATGCACCGGGCGTTTACGTGCAGGACGCCCGAGTCGAGGGCGGCGGCGAAGCCAAGATCGCCGCGCTCGGCCTGCGCATCCGCAACGGCTGCTGCTTCCACGGCCTGTCGTTCAATGTCGGCATGGACCTGAGCCCGTTCGCGATGATCAACCCCTGCGGCTATGAAGGCCTGCGCGTTGCCCAGCTGAACGATTTCGGCTTTGCGGAGACACCGGCAACGTTAGCCGGTAAAATGGCCGACAAAATCCTGCAACAAATCAACTGATTAACCCTGTTCACCGCAAGGTTGATCGGCACGGATCATGACCCAAGACACCAAGAACGCCCCCGTTACCGCCGGTACCAAACTCAAGGGCGAAGCCAAGACCGCCCGCATCCCGATCAAGGTGGTCCAGCTCGAAACCAAGCTGAAGAAGCCCGAGTGGATCCGCGTGCAGGCACCGAGCCTCAACGGCCGCTTCGGCGAGATCAAGCAGATTTTGCGCGAGCAGAAACTGCACACGGTGTGCGAAGAAGCGTCCTGTCCCAATATCGGCGAGTGCTTCGGCAAGGGTACGGCGACGTTCATGATCATGGGCGACATCTGCACCCGCCGCTGCCCGTTCTGCGACGTCGGCCACGGCCGGCCGAACCCGCTCGACGCCAACGAACCGGTCCATCTGGCCGAAACCATCGCCGCGCTCAGGCTCAAGTACGTGGTGATCACCTCGGTCGACCGCGACGACCTGCGCGACGGCGGCGCCCAGCATTTCGTCGACTGCATCAGCCTGACCCGCGCCCAAAGCCCGGACACGCAGATCGAAGTGCTGGTGCCGGACTTCCGCGGCCGGCTCGAACTGGCGCTCGACCTCTTCGGCCAGGCGCTGCCGGACGTGATGAACCACAACCTCGAAACCGCACCGCGGCTGTACAAGCAGGCGCGCCCGGGTTCGGACTACCTGCACTCGCTCAAGCTCCTGAAAGACTGCAAGGCGATGTACCCTCAAGTCAAAACCAAGTCCGGCATCATGGTCGGCCTCGGCGAAACCGACGAGGAAGTCGTCCAGGTCATGCACGACATGCGCGCGCACGACATCGACATGATCACCATCGGCCAGTACCTGCAGCCGTCGAACGGCCACCTGCCGGTGCTGCGCTACGTGCACCCGGACCAGTTCAAGGCATGGGAAACGCTGGCGTACGAGCTGGGCTTCAAGCACGCCGCGGTCGGCGCGATGGTGCGGTCGAGCTATCATGCAGATCAGCAGGCGCATCAGGCCGGTGTCTGATCGCCGCCCCATTAGCCGGCTGCGCCTTCGCGGCCCAGTCCGGCAGCACAAAAAAACGCCGGGCTTGCCCGGCGTTTTTCCATGCCCAACGAGGATAGACCGATGACCGACCTGCCCCGCCACCAGCTGACCATGACCGTGCTGATGACGCCGGACATGGCCAACTTCTCCGGCAATGTCCACGGCGGTGCGCTGCTCAAGCTGATGGACGAGGCCGCGTATGCCTGCGCCAGCCGCTTTGCCGGCGCCTACTGCGTGACGCTGTCGGTCGACCAGGTGACCTTCAAGCAGCCGGTCCATGTCGGCGAGCTCGTCACCTTTCTCGCCAGCGTCAACTACACCGGCCGGACGTCGATGGAGGTCGGCATCAGCGTGATCGCCGAGGACATCCGCGCGCAGACGGTCCGGCACACCAACAGCTGCTATTTCACGATGGTCGCGCTCGGCGACGACAGGCGCCCGTTCGAGATTCCGGCCCACGTGCCCGATGGCGAGACGGAAACCCGGCGCTGGCAAGAAGCCGACCAGCGCCGCATCCAGCGGCTTGCCGCGGCCCGGCGCTAGCTCACAGCCGGGCGACCAGCCCCCAGATGTCCGGCGGCCGCGCCAGCGGAATCTTGCGGACCAGATCGTAGACGCGCGACAGCACCATCAGCTCGCTGGCAACCGGCAGCGGAAAACCGCGCCGGTCACCGCGATCGTCGATCAGCAGCGCATTGAAATAGTCGTCGAGCTCGGGTTTGCCCCACAGCCCGGCAACCCGGTCGGCAATGCGCGGAAACAGCCGGATCAGCTGATCCGGGTAGGCCTGCGCGTACGGCCCGACGCATTCGCGCAGTTGGGACTCCAGCAAGGTGCTCATCGCTCATCTCCGGATTGGCGCCCCGGCGCCAGGCTGCCGTCTGTTGCGGCGCCAGTTTCACGCTAGACCACCGGCCGCGCCGCGCCCAGTCCGGCCGACCAACGAAAAAACGCCACCCGAAGGTGGCGTTTCGTTTGCTGCAGGGTCAGGCCGGACTCAGAAGTCCATGCCGCCCATGCCACCCATGCCGCCGCCCGGCATCGCCGGTGCGTCGTCCTTCGGCAGCTCGGCGACCATTGCGTCGGTCGTCAGCAGCAGGCCGGCCACCGAAGCGGCGTTCTGCAGTGCCGAACGGGTCACCTTGGCCGGGTCCAGCACGCCGATCTCGACCAGATCGCCGTACTCGCCGGTCGCGGCGTTGTAGCCGTAGTTACCGGTGCCTTCGACAACCTTGTTGACCACGACCGACGGCTCGTCGCCGGCGTTGGCAACGATCTGGCGCAGCGGTGCTTCGATCGCCTTCAGCACGATCTTGATGCCGGCGTCCTGGTCAGCGTTGGCACCCTTGATTTCACCCATGTTGGCACGGGCGCGCAGCAGCGCAACGCCACCGCCGGCGACGATGCCTTCCTCGACCGCAGCGCGGGTCGCGTGCAGCGCATCTTCGACGCGGGCCTTCTTTTCCTTCATTTCGACTTCGGTCGCAGCGCCAACCTTGATCACTGCAACGCCGCCGGCCAGCTTGGCCACGCGCTCCTGCAGCTTCTCGCGGTCGTAGTCGCTCGACGATTCTTCGATCTGCGCGCGGATGGTCGCAACGCGAGCCTTGATCGCGTCTTCCTGACCGGCACCGTCGATGATCGTGGTGTTTTCCTTCGCCACTTCGATGCGCTTGGCCTGGCCCAGTTCGGCCAGCGTGGCCTTCTCGAGCGAGAGGCCGACTTCTTCGGCGATCACGGTACCGCCGGTGAGGATGGCGATGTCTTCGAGCATGGCCTTGCGACGGTCACCGAAGCCCGGTGCCTTGACGGCAACGGTCTTGAGGATGCCGCGGATGTTGTTGACGACCAGGGTCGCCAGCGCTTCGCCATCGACGTCTTCGGCGATGATCAGCAGCGGACGGCCGGCCTTGGCGACTTGCTCGAGCACCGGCAGCAGGTCGCGGATGTTGCTGATCTTCTTGTCGAACAGCAGCACGAACGGGTTTTCCAGCAGCGCGATCTGCTTGTCCGGATTGTTGATGAAGTACGGCGACAGGTAGCCGCGGTCGAACTGCATGCCTTCGACCACCGCGAGTTCGTCTTCCAGACCCGAACCGTCCTCGATGGTGATCACGCCTTCCTTGCCGACCTTGTCCATCGCTTCGGCGATCTTCTGGCCGATCACTTCGTCGCTGTTGGCCGAGATCGAGCCGACCTGGGCGATTTCCTTGCTGGTGGTCGTCGGCTTGGCGATCTTCTTCAGCTCGGCGATCAGCGCGATCACGGCCTTGTCGATGCCGCGCTTCAGGTCGGTCGGGTTGAAACCGGCAGCGACGTACTTCAGGCCTTCGTTGACGATGCCCTGGGCCAGCACGGTAGCGGTAGTGGTGCCGTCACCGGCGATGTCGCTGGTCTTGGAAGCGACTTCCTTGACGAGCTGCGCGCCCATGTTCTCGAACTTGTCCTTCAGTTCGATTTCCTTGGCGACCGACACGCCGTCCTTAGTGATCGTCGGGGCGCCGAACGAGCGCTCGAGCACGACATTGCGACCCTTCGGGCCCAGGGTCACCTTGACCGCGTCGGCGAGGATATTGACGCCGGCAACCATCTTCGAACGGGCGGAATCACCAAACTTGACTTCTTTTGCAGCCATTTTCCAGATACTCCTGAATTCTGTAGGTAAAAGTTAAATCGCGCGGGCCGGAGCTCAGTGCTCGACGACGCCCATCACGTCTTCTTCGCGCATCACCAGCAGTTCTTCGCCGTCGACCTTGACGGTCTGGCCGCTGTACTTGCCGAAGATCACCTTGTCGCCGACGGCAAGGCCGAGCGGACGAACCGAACCGTTTTCCAGGACCTTGCCGTTGCCGACGGCGACGACTTCGCCCATGTCCGGCTTTTCGGCGGCGTTGCCCGGCAGCACGATGCCCGAAGCGGTCTTTTCTTCGGCTTCGACGCGCTTGATGACGACGCGGTCATGCAAAGGACGGATTTTCATCGTTGATTTCTCCTGAAGGATGAATGACGCGAACGAAACACGATCACGTTCGCGGGAACATGGATTCAGAGTGGCGAACATCATCCTGCCGACAGCGTTGGGCTCGTTGCCGTACTGCGCCGGATTTGTTCAGCCGCTCTTAGCACTCGGTGCTAATGAGTGCCAATAATAGGGACGGCATCGGCGGTTTTCAAGGGCGGGCGGGCGAAAATTGTTCCGCCTCGCCGGGCTGCGGCTCCCTCCCCGGCCGGGCCGCGCAAGCGCGGCGATCAGCCGAAGAGCAGCAGCTTGATCGCCGCCTGGACCTTGTTCCGGCTGCCGGTCTTTTCCAGCGCGTTGTAGATGTGATAATTGACCGTCCGGGTCGAGATTCCCAGGATCGAGCCGATCTCGTCGGCCGTCTTGCCCTCGGCCGTCCACATCAGCACTTCGCGCTCGCGCGGCGACAGCGTATCGATCGCCGGCTGGGGCACCTTGGTCCGCAGAATCCGCCCCATCGCCACATGCGTATAGTTGGCCAGCACGCGGACGCTCAGTTCCAGCCGGTGGACCTCCGGCAGCGAGATCGGCTCCTGCGTCCGCCCGAGACTGAGCAAGCCGTATTCGCCATGCGCGCCCCAGCTGGACTGGGCCACGCCGTGGAGGAGGCCGAATTCGCCGGCCTCCCGCCAGAACTGCGGTGCCGGCGGCAGTGCATCGCCGTGCCAGACGATCAGCTCGTCGGTCTGCCTGCCCATCCGCACGGTAGGGTCGACGGCGAGCAGACCGTGCTCGCGGTAGTGGTTCATCCAGCCATCGGGATAGGTATCGAAAACACGGGTCGTCGACTGGGTGGCCGACTGCTGCATGCTGACGCCGTAGCAGCAGTAGTCGAAGCCGAGCGCGCCGGCCAGCGACGCAACCTGCCCGAAAAGCCGGTGTTCGTCATCGATGTGCTTCCACTCCTGATGGAACGACTCAAGTCGATCGATCACCCCGTACCTCCGTCACAAAGCCAAGCCCGCCGGATGTTCTCCGGCCAGCATAACCGTCAAATCCAGTTACACCATAAATATTATTATTTCCTGTTAAATACAAAAGAAAGTTGTTTGTAATTATCAAACTGACATTACGCCATTCGCATCGCCACCCCGGCGCGGGCCCCGTCACAGCGGCGGTCATCGGCCCCCTGTCAGTTTTGACAGTTTCCCTCGTGCGCATTTCGCGCCATTCAACGTTGGCGTTTTCAACGAGAGGAGCTGAAAAATGCAGATGGATTTTTGCGAAGGAAGCTGCTTGAGCGGCGACATGAGGACGAAGATCGCGCGATTTCGTCACAAGGTCTTCGTGCAGCGGCTGGGCTGGGAGCTGCCCGGCGTCAGCAACGGGCTGGAGAGCGATCAGTACGATCGTGCCGATACACTCTATATCACCCTGCGCAGCGCACAGGACGAGGTCGTCGGCTGTGCCCGCTTGCTGAGCACGACCGGCCCCTACCTGCTGAAGGACCACTTTCCGCAGCTGCTCGGCAGCGCACACGTTCCCTGCTCCAGCAAGGTCTGGGAGCTGTCCCGCCTGGCCGCGGACCGGCCGGCCGGGGCGGGTGCCGGCGAATTCGAGTGGGCGATACACCGGCTGTTGGCGGAAACGGTCCGTGTCGCTTACGAAAAGGGCGCACACCAGCTGATCGGCGTGACCTACGCCAGCATGGAGCGCCTGTTCGGCCGCATCGGCGTCAAGGCGCACCGCGTCGGGCCGTCCGAGCGGATCGACGGCCGCATGGTCGTTGCCAGCCGGATCGAACTCGACCGCACGACACTGGGCGCATTGAGGATCGCGTAAGCCGGCAACAGGCCTGAGATACAGATCAACCGGCGTCCTCCCGGCCCGGACGGGAGGACGTTCCGGGCCTGGCCGGCACTCGCGGATAAAGCCGCTTCTCCATCCGGCGGCTGTCAAGACTGACAGTTGAATCCGGTGGGTTCTGATCAAGAATCAAGGTGAAATCTTTCTTGAAAAGAAATTTAACGCCATGAAAAAGTCAGAATCAATCGGAGACATGCGGGTGTGGCCGTTGAACGAACGGGCCGCCTTTCATCCGCCACCGGACACGCCACCGGAACGTCACGACCTGCCGGAGCGCACTGAACCGTTCCAACCCGACTGCCGTACACGCCGTGGCAGGGAAGACGGCATGCAGCAGCCAGACACCGGGAGCCGGAACGGACCGTCGCGTCGTGTTCGCGCGCAGAGGCGGCAAGACCGGAATCGGGAGCGTGTGCGCACTGGCATGCCGCCCCCCCGTGCAATGGAGAGGCAGCATGGCTGAAGACCTCCGCCCGTTCTCGCAACGTGCCGCGCTGCTGCTGCAGGGCGCGCGTCTGGTCACGCTGGCGACGACTGACGCCGACGGCCGCCCCTGGGATCTGACGGCAAATTATGTGTTTCTGGCCGGTCGCCCCGTCCAGCTGTTGTGGTACTCGATGCGCGACGCCCTGCATGCCCGCAACATCGCGGACAACCCGCGCGTCACCGGCTCGATTTTTCGCGTCGACCTCGCGCCGCCAGTGCTCGAGCCCGGTCTCGACGGGCTGCGGTTCAGCGGCAAGGCCAGGGCCGTCGCCGGCGGCGACGTCGAGCTTGCCCACGAACGCTACTTCCGGCTCGGCTTTCCCGATGAACAGCTCCGCAAACAGTGGATGCTGCCGCTGGCCGACTTTACCGAGGCCGGTTCCCGATGCTTCTACACACTGACGATCGAAGCGTGGTGGCTGCTCGACATCGGCCGGCAGCAAGACAGGCAGGACCGCCACGGCAACCTCCCCGAACCCGCGCAAATCGCGCCATAGCATCTTTGCAGGGTTTAGACGTCGGCCATTGAACCGACGCCGCCACCCGAAGCGCCGGGCCGGACGGCGCGCCGGCTGCCCGTCGAGGCCGTCACCCGCCGGGGGCATCGGCCCACCGCGGGCGGCATCCTCCGCGTTCAGCCGCCGCCCAGCGCCTGTTTCATCCACGCGACGAAGAGCCGGGTCCGGTTGGGCAGCAGGCCGGCGTGCGGGTAGACGAGGCTGATCGGTTGCGACGGACGCTGATAGGGCTGCAGGATCACCCGCAGACGCCCCGCGGCAAGATGGTCGGCCACCTGATACGACAGGAACTGGCCGATGCCCAGGCCGGCGACGCAGGCGTCGACGGCCGGCAGGCCGTGGTTGCATTCGAGATTGCCGGCGATCGCCACGCTGATCTCGCGCCCCTGCTCCTGGAACAGCCAGGTGCCGCGGCCGTTGCCGGTGAAGCGGATGCAGTTTGCCCCGGCCAGCTCGCGCAGCTGCTGCGGAACGCCATGCCGCGCCAGATACGCCGGGCTGGCCACGACGACGCGATGGATCTCGCCGACCTGCCGGGCGATCAGGCTCGAGTCGTCGAGCGCGCCGATGCGCACGCCGACGTCGATGCCTTCTTCGAGCAGATTGACGACGCGGTCGAGCAGGATCAGCCGGCACTGGACCTTCGGGTGCGCCTGCAGGAAGCGCGTGACCGCCGGCGCGACGTACATCTGGCCGTATAGCACCGACGCGGTGACGACGAGCCGGCCGCTGGCTTCGTCCTGCCGGTCCGACAGCCGCTGCTCGGCCTCGTCGACCGCGCCGAGAATGTGCCGGCAGCTGTCCAGATAGGCGCGGCCTTCGTCGGTCAGCGACAGCCGCCGCGTGGTCCGGTTCAGCAGGCGCACGCCGAGCGCCTCTTCGAGCGCCGCGAGCGTGCGCACGACGGCCGGCAGCGACGACGCGAGCGCGCGGGCGGCGCGCGTCAGGCTGCCGTGTTCGACGATCGCGACAAAAGTTTGCATCGCACGCAGTTTGTCCATCGTTCCATCCTGGGGGGGCACCGGAAAACTACTCCACAAATCGGAGTAGTCAAATCATTGAATCACCATTTATTCGAATAGTGAATCTATCCAGAATGCATATCACTCACCACCCGAGGACGCCATCATGAACGCACCGCAACACCCGATCCGGCTCTACCGTCATCGTCTGTCCGGCCACAGCCACCGCGTCGAACTCTTTCTCGGCCTGCTCGGCCTGCCGTATGCGCTGGTCGACGTCGACCTGAAGGCCGGCGCGCACAAGACGCCGGACTTCCTCGAACTCAACCGCTTCGGCCAGGTGCCGGTCATCGACGACAACGGCACCGTGCTGGCCGACTCGAACGCGATCCTCGTCTACCTGGCAGCACGCTATGGCAACGGCCACTGGCTGCCGGCCGATCCGCTCGGCGCCGCGCAGGTACAGCGCTGGCTGTCGGTCGCAGCGGGCCCGCTCGCCGCCGGCCCCGCCATGGCGCGGCTGGTCAACGTGTTCGGCGCCAAGCTCGACGCGCCGGCCCTGATCGCCCGCAGCCACGCCTTGCTGGCGGTGATCGAGGCCGAGCTCGCCGGACACGACTGGCTGGCCGGCACCGGCGCCACGCTCGCCGACGTCGCCTGCTACAGCTACATCGCCCTCGCACCGGAAGGCGACGTGTCGCTGGCCGACTACCCGCGCATCCGCAGCTGGCTGGCGCGCATCGAGGCCCTGCCCGGCTTCGTGCCGATGGAGCAGACGCCGGTCGGCCTCGCGGCCGCGACGGCCTAGAGCGCCCGACACTGCTGGCGGCGTTGCACTCACTGGCGACTTGGTACTGTTGCGACCCCGTGGGACGTTTCGTACGCCTTGCCAGCATTGCTGCGCCGGGTTTGCGCCCGGCAGGACGTGCCCTTGGGGCATCAGCCGCTTTTAACCCGTACAGGAGACGACGATGGCACTGCCCGGCTGGCCCCACGAGGCCTCCCCCTTCCATGCCGGCGAGCAGGAAGTCCAGCGCCGCGTCGGCGTGCGCGACAAGGTCGAATCGATCGGCCGCCAGGTCGTGCGCGACCACATGCCCGAGCAGCACCGCGAATTCTTCGCCCAGCTGCCTTTCATCGTCGTCGGCGCCGTCGATGCGGACGGCCAGCCCTGGGCGACGCTGCTGGCCGGCGAACCGGGCTTCGCCCGGTCGCCCGATCCGCGCACGCTGCGGCTCGCCGCACGGCCGGTCGCCGACGACCCGCTCGCGGCGGCGCTGTACCCCGGTGCGGCGGTCGGCCTGCTCGGGATCGAACTGGAAACGCGGCGGCGCAACCGGATGAACGGCCGGCTGATCGAGGGCGATGGCCTGAGCATCGCCGTCGAACAGAGCTTCGGCAACTGCCCGCAGTACATCCAGCGGCGCGATTACCGCCGGGTCGAGCCCGACGCCACCGTGCCGCCGCCCGAATCGGCAACGGCGCTCGATCCGGCGGCGATTGCGCAGATCGGCGCCGCCGACACCTTCTTCATCGCGACGCACTTTGCCGAGGCCGGCGAAACCAGCGGCCGCGACGGCGCCGACGTCTCGCACCGCGGCGGCAAGCCCGGCTTCGTCCGCGTCGACGGCGACACGCTGGTCTGGCCCGATTTCATCGGCAACTTCCACTTCAACACCCTCGGCAACCTGCTCGCCAATCCGCGCGCCGGCCTGCTGTTCCCGGACTTCGCCAGCGGCGATCTGCTGTTCGTCGCCGGCCGCGGCGAGATCGTCTGGGACGGCGACGAACTGCAGGCATTCGCCGGCGCCGAGCGGCTGGTGCGGTTCCGGGTCGAGCGGATGCTGCGGCTGCGCGGGCGGCTGCCGCTGCGCTGGGCGCTGCAGGAAACATCGCCGATCCTCGCCGGCACCGGCGACTGGCAGTCGGTCGACCAGGCGGTGGCGCTCGCCGGGCTCGCCGACCGCTACCGGCCGCTGCGCGTGCTGCGGCGCGAGCAAGAGAGCGAAACGATCACCTCCTTCTACCTGCAACCGGCAGACGGCCTCGGCGTGGTGCCGCACCTGCCCGGCCAGTTCCTGCCGATCCGCGTCGACGTACCGGGGCTGGGGGCGCTGACGCGGACGTATTCGCTGTCGCAGGCGGCGGACGGCGAGACGTACCGGATTTCGGTCAAGCGCGACGGCCGGGTGTCGAACCACCTGCACGACGCGCTGCAACCCGGCGACAGGCTCGATGCGCAAGCACCGCGCGGCCGCTTCGTGCTCGATGCGGCAAGCACCCGGCCGGTCGTGCTCCTGAGCGGTGGCGTCGGCATCACGCCGATACTGGCGATGCTCGACACGCTGGCACCGGCGCACGGGGTACGCTTCCGCCCACGCCCGGTCTGGTTCATCCATGCGGCGCGCAACGGCCGCGAACACGCATTCGGCCGGCTACTGCGCGACCGGCTGGCCGTGCACGACAAGCTGCATGTCCACGTCCGCTATTCGCAGCCGATTGACAGCGACCGGCCCGGTCACGACTACGACAGCGCCGGCCGGGTCGACGCCGACCTGTTGCGCTGCCTGCTGCCGCTCGACGACTATGACGTCTACCTGTGCGGCCCGGACGGCTTCATGCGCCAGGCCTACTGGGCGCTGCGTGGGCTCGGCGTCGCGCGCGACCGGATCCACTACGAATTCTTCGGCCAGGGCGAGCCGCTCGAGGCCGTACCGCTGCCGGCCACACCGCAGCTAGCCACACCGCAGCCGGTCCGCTTCGTCCGCAGCGGCATCACCGCCGAGTGGCAACCGGGCACGACCCTGCTCGAACTCGCCGAAGCCAGCGGACTCAGCCCGGCGTACAGCTGCCGCTCCGGGCTGTGCGGCAGTTGCAGCACCAGGATCGGCGAAGGCGCGGTGTGCTATCCGGCGCCGCCGGCCCACGCGCCGGCCAGCGGCGAAGCGCTGATCTGCTGCGCGGTCCCCGCCGGGCCGGTTACGCTGGAACTGTGACGGCCGGGCAGCCGCCGGCCCGGATCGGGGCAGGAAGACGGCCGGTAGTCTGCACATTGACGACGTCTGGCGTAATTGCTTACAGTTTTTCATCAATTCGCCGTAATTTCGGCAAACTTGTAAGAAATATCACGCCAAGGTCATACAGGCCGACTACAATAGCCTTCTATGAATTTCAAACTTCCCGACGGCATCAAGGATGGTGATCATCCATCGCTGCTGTTTGCCAATTCTCCCGCCACGATCAGGCCGGAAGAGCGCGCGCAACAGGCTGCCCACGCCCGCCATCTGGCGCTGGTGCAGCTGAAGAGCGCGGTCAAGCTGCGGCTTGTCGCCAAGGCACGCGAACTCGGCGAGACACCGGAACAGCTGCTGAACGAGCTGTCCCGGATGTACCAGCAACAGGCCGTCTGACCGTCGCTACTGCTCGCAGTTGATCATCCAGCCGATCCCGAACCGGTCGGTCAGCATGCCGAAGCCCTTGGCCCAGAACGTCGGCTGATACGGCATCTGCACGCTGCCGCCATCGGCCAGCGCATCGAACAGCTGGCGCCCCTTCTCGACACCGTCGACGGCGATCGACAATGCACAGCCGCTCATCGCCGTCGGCGGCGAATCCGGCATGCCGTCGGACGCCATCAGCTGCGTTTCGCCGACGGTGAAGTTGCAGTGCATGATCTTGTCCTTCCATGCAGCGGCGCTCTCCGTCCCGCCGCATTGCGCCTCGGGCGGTGCCTCGCCGTAGCGCATCAGGAACCCCACTTCGGCCCCGATCGCCTTCTGGTAGAACGCCAGCGCCTCCTCGCAGTTGCCGTTGTAGAACAGGTACGCTTGCACTTGCATGATGTACTCCTTGCCAGGTGAGCGCCGCGGCGCAGTGGACACTTTTTAGCCCGCGAGCCCTGCACCGGCAAGGCGAACAGCCATTCGAGCAGGCCGGAAGGCAGCCGCACCGTGCGAGCACCGGACGCCCGCTCGTCGAT
Source organism: Jeongeupia sp. USM3 (assembly GCF_001808185.1). Taxonomy (NCBI): domain Bacteria; kingdom Pseudomonadati; phylum Pseudomonadota; class Betaproteobacteria; order Neisseriales; family Chitinibacteraceae; genus Jeongeupia; species Jeongeupia sp. USM3. The sequence continues at coordinate 1,812,076 of NZ_CP017668.1, forward strand.
TCAGTCGGCTGCGGGCGGGTCGTCGGGGAGGTCGCCGTCGCGCAAGCGGTGGCCGGCCTGTCGCAGCACCCGCAACTGCTGCCGGAAGTTGCGGCACCCGGCGCACAACGGCAGGTGCGCGTGCACGGCCAGCCATTCGTTCGGGCTCAGCGGCCGGTCCAACGCGTCGGACAGCAGCTTCGAGACGGTCTTACAGTTGGCCATGGTCGTCGTCTCCCGAGAAGCCCTTTTCGGCCAGACAGGTACGCAGCCTGAGCCGCGCCCGGTACAGCAGCACGCTGCCGTGGTTGGCGCTGATGTCGAACTCGGCGCAGAGCTCGCCCATCTCCAGCCCGAGAAACTCGCGCGCCATGAAGACCCGGCCGTACTGTTCGGGCAGATGCTCGAGGCAGGCCTCGAACAGCCGCCAGAACTGCCGCTGCGCCAGCAGGGTCTGCGGATCGGGCCACGCCTGCGGCCTGAGCGGTTTGTCCCAGTGGCCGCCGGCATCGAACAGCAGCAGGTCGAGTGCCGCGTCGTCGGCATCCAGATCGGCCAGGTTCACGAGCCTGCGCCGCTGCCGCAGCACGTCGATGATCTTGTGCCGCAGGATGCCGAACACCCAGGTCTTGTGCGCCGACTGGCCGGCAAACTCGCCGGCCTGCAGCCACGCAGCCGCCAGCGCCTCCTGCACCGCATCCTCGGCCGCCGCGTTGTCGCGCAACTGCAGCCGTGCAAAGCGGAGCAGGTCGCGCCGCAAACCGGCAAGGTAGCTGCGGTCGGCCCAGTCACTGCACTGATTCAAGAGCATGCCCCGTATCGAACCGGATTCAGGCCCGGTCACGCTGCCAGAACCGGTCGAGCGACCAGGGGCCGCAGCCGTGGATCAGCAGGTAGCCGAGCAGCACGCCCCACAGCACGTGGTCCTTGAGCGCGACCGCCTCCAGCCCCGGATACGATATCACCGCCATCGCGTTGACGACGAACAGCCCGGCCGCGGCGAAGCGGCCGAACAGCCCGAGCACCAGCAGCACCGGCAGTACGAGTTCGCCGGCGGTCGCCAGCGGTGCGGCAACCGCCGGCGCCAGCAGCGGCACCTGGTACTCCTCGGTGAACAGCAGCAGCGTCGTGTCCCAGTCGCGGAGCTTGGTCAGCCCGGACAGGAAGAACGCCTTCGCGACATAGAACCGCGCCGCCAGCGCGAACAGCGGTGCCAGCCTCGCGATCAGTACCTCGCTCCGGCAGTAACAACGCCCAAGCTTGCCCAGCCAGTCCATCAGGCCATCTCCTTGAAATCGCAAATCAGTCCCTGCCCGAACAGCCACGCCAGCTGCGGCTCCGGCTCGCCTTGGGCTCCGGCCAGCGCCTCGCCGACGCTGGCCCCTGCCTGCAGCACCGCCAGCCAGCCGGCCGCATCGCCGTCGATGCGGCGCCAGCCGTCGCGCCAGACCAGCACCGCCTGGCCACCGGCGCCGAGGTCGGCCGGCGCGCCGCCATCATGCATGGCCGCGATGTCGGCGATCGGCCAGCGTGCCGAGGCGACCAGCGACAGCGCCGGATCGAAAACCAGCGTGCACCGGGCGAAGCGATCGGTATCGAGCGCCGCCAGCCGCGCCGGATCGAGCGGCGCGGCATCGGGCGCATACCAGGCGCGGTGGCGCGCCCAGTCGAGCCGGGCAACATCGGCCAGATACGGCAGCGCCCGCGCCGGCGCGAAGCCGTCGAGAAAACCGGCCAGCGCCGCGCCGTCGTCGTGCAGGTTTGCCGACGCGGCCGGCACCGCGATCACGTAGGCACGCGCCATCGCGCGGAACCAGTCGCGGCCGACCAGCGCCGACACGGTCGGGAAGGCGGACTCGAGCGCGTCGATCCGGTTCAGCCGGACGTTGTTGCGGTAGACGGCCAGGTTGGCCCGCGTCGCGGCGGCGATGCACGGCGGTGCATCCGCATCGTCGGCCAGCGCCGCGGCAAAGGCGGCAAGCGTATCGGCGTAACTCAGCATGCCGGCGCCTCGCACGCGGCATCGACACGCAGCACCAGCCGCCGGTATTCGGCCAGCAGTTCGGCCAGCGGCGGCAGCCGGCTGTCGCGCTCGAGCAGCACCGGCTGCGGCCCGAAGCGCGCCAGCGCCGCGTCGAGCAGGGCCCACACCGCGTCGCAGACCGCCGCGCCGTGGGTGTCGATCGCCACACCGTCGCAGACCTCGAAGCCGGCGACATGGATTTCACCGACGCAATCCGAAGGCAGGGCGGCGATTTCGGCGAGCGGATCGGCGCCGAGGTTGAGCGCATTCACGTACAGGTTGTTGACGTCGAGCAGCACGCCGCAGCCGGTGCGCACGACCAGCGCCGCGAGCAGCTCGGCCTCGCCGCAGCTTTCGCCGTCGAAGGCGACATAGCGCGAGACGTTCTCGATCAGGATGCGCCGGCCCAGCGCGGTCTGGACCGCGTCGATGCGCTCGGCCAGCAGCTCGAGCGCCCCGGCGATCCGCGGCACCGGCAGCAGGTCGTTGAAAAAGCGCCCGGGCACGCGGTTCCAGCACAGGTGCTCGGAAACCAGCACCGGCTCGATCCGCCCGACCAGCGCCTTGAGCTGCGCCAGATGCACCGGGTCGAGCGGCGCGGCGCTGCCGAGACCGAGGCCCACGCCGTGCAGGCTGACCGGATAGTCGGCGCGCACCGCCTCGAGCTGGGCGACGGCCCGGCCGCCGCCGAAATAGTTTTCGCTGTGCACTTCCCACCAGCCGACGTCGGGGCGCTGCGCCAGCACGTCGGCGACGTGCGGCGAACGCAGGCCGAGGCCGGCGCAAGAAGGCGAGGGAATCTGAAGGAACGGGTTCATCGTCTTTGCGTGGCGGGCCGCACGCGCGGCCCGCCGCCCGGCTTTACATGGGCTTCATCGAGCCGCCCAGCTTGGCGCAGGTCCCCGCCGGGACGTACTTCCATTCACCGGCATCCATGTCCTTGCTCGCCTGACCGGCACACGAATGATTGTTGCCCTTGCAATCGTTCTGCCCCGCCTTGGCGACGCCGTAACACTTCTCCTTCTCGGCGGCGAGCGCCGGCGCCGACAGCGTTGCCCCGAGCACGGCGGCGAACGCCGATGCGAGCAGCAGTTGCTTCTTTTCCATGGTGATCTCCAAACAAGTCGATGGATGGGAGCCGCAAACCGGCCCTCACCCACCAGAGTCGGACAGCGACGGTCGATATGACAGCGACGGCGCAAGAAAACCGGCCACCGTCCGTCCGAACGGTCGAAACGGTCGGCCCCCGTAAGAAATAGATCGCTTCGGACCACCGAACGATGACGACGCAAGAAGGCCACAGCGACAGCAGGCACGCCCCTTCCGGCCCGGCGTTGCGGCTACAATGGGAGGCCGAATCCGCAAGTTTTCCCATGGCCAACTCCGACCTGCTCGCCCGCAGCCTTGCTGCCGTGTGGCACCCGTGCACCCAGATGAAGCGCCATGAGGCGCTGCCGCTGATTCCGATCACGCGCGGCGACGGCGCGTGGCTGGTCGATGCCGACGGCCGTCGCTACCTCGACGCGGTGTCGAGCTGGTGGGTCAACCTGTTCGGCCATGGCGAGCCGCGCATCAAGGCGGCGATCAAGGCCCAGCTCGACGAGCTCGAGCACGTGATGCTCGCCGGCTTCACCCACGAACCGGTGGTCAGGCTGTCCGAGCGCCTCGGTGCGCTGACCGGCCTCGGCCACGCGTTCTACGGCTCCGACGGCGCATCGGCGGTCGAGATCGCACTGAAAATGGCCGCGCACTACTGGCGCAACGTCGGCCATCCGGCCAAGCACCGCTTCGTCTACCTCGAAGGCAGCTACCACGGCGAGACCGCCGGCGCGCTGGCAGTCACCGACGTGCCGGTGTTCCGCGATGCGTACGCGCCGCTGATCGGCCAGCACTTCGTCGCCCCCAGCCCCGATCCGCGCCGCGCGCTGCCCGGCGAATCCGCCGACGACGTTGCCGACCGCGCCGCCAGCCGGCTCGATCACCTGCTGGCGCGCCATCACGGCGAGATCGCCGCGCTGATCATCGAGCCGCTGGTCCAGGGCGCCGCCGGCATGGCGATGCATTCGCCGCGCTACCTGCAACTGGTGCGCGCCGCGTGCGATCGTCACCAGGTATTGCTGATCGCCGACGAGATCGCCGTCGGCTTCGGCCGCAGCGGCACGATGTTCGCCAGCCAGGGCGCCGGCATCCAGCCGGACCTGATCTGCCTGTCCAAGGGCATTACCGGCGGTTTCCTGCCGCTGGCGTGCGTGCTGTCCAGCGACGCGCTCTACCGCGCCTTCTACCACGACGACGTCTCGCGCGGCTTCCTGCACTCGCACTCGTACACCGGCAACCCGCTCGCCTGCGCCGCCGCCAACGCGGTACTCGACATCTTCGAATCCGACGACGTCATCAATGCCAACCGCGCCAGGGCCGAACGCTGGGATCCGCTGTTCGACCCGCTGCGCGCGCATCCGAACGTCGTCCACTTCCGCCGCACCGGCATGATCTGGGCATTCGACGTCCGGGGCGCCGGCGACGGTTTCGCCCAGCGCTACTTCGCCGCCGCACTCGAGCAGGGCCTGCTGGTCAGGCCGATCGGCGACACCGTCTACTTCATGCCGCCCTATGTGCTAAGCGACGATGAAGCCCGGCTGCTCACCGACGGCGCGCTGGCGGCGCTCGACGCCGCACTCGCCACCGCCGGCCATACCCAGGATCTGCCACTCGCCTGACCATGCTGACGCTCGCCCTCCCCGACTTCGACCCCCGCCTCGACGCCATCGTCGAGCGCAACCCGGCCAGCCTTCGCGACTGGCTGATCCGCTTGCCGATGTCGCAGGTGCTCGACGCCGGCCGGCAGGTGCTCGACGCGCTCGCCAGCTGCAACCGCGTCCGGATCGCGCCGGACGAGCGCTATGCGCTGCTCGAACAGTACCGGACGACGCTCGACCTGCTCGCCGGCGGCTTCGAGACGCTGTACCGCGTGCCGGGGCTGCCGCTCGGCGAACGCGCCCGGCAGGCGGCGCAACTGGCCCGCACGCTGTGGCAGGAGCTCGCGCTCGGCTACAAGCGCACGCTGATCGACCGGCTGGAAAAACGCAGCCTGTTCGGCGGCAACCGCACCGCCGTGCTGGCGATCCAGCAGGCGCTGCATGCGCACTACCGGCTGCTGCTGCTGTGCAGCCGCATCCATATGTCGGTGCCGGGCGGTTTCTGGCTCGAGACACACCGGCTGTTCCGCTACGCGGGCGAGAACAAGCTGCTCGACGACGGCAGGGACGAAGGCATGCCGGCCGGCAACCTCAGCTACAAGCGCATGCTGCTGCTGACACTGGCCGACCCGCTGCGCTACGCGCAGGACGAGCTCGACAAGGTGATCGAGCTGGTCGAAAGCTACGCGCCGCTGATCCACTTCCAGTCGCCGTCCAAACTCGCCGCCGCCGCCGGCTTCTTCCTGATCCGGCTCGACCGCGACGAGCCGCCGCGCTACGTCGGCGCACGCAACACCGACGGCGTCGGCAACGCCGCGCTGCTGGTCGACACGATCGAGCTCGGCAAGAAGCTGCACCGCGCGCTGCACGCGCTCGAAGCCAAGGCGCCGCTGGCGCACGACCGCGCCAAGGTCAGGATGTGGATGGAGCTGCTGCGCCGCGTCAACCGGCAGTGGAGCATTGCGCCAAAACGGCTGTTCCAGCGCATCCAGACCGATGCGCGGATCGAGCTCTGCCTCGGCCTGGCCGCCAGCGTGCACAGCACCGGTGCCGGCTGGGCCGGTGCAGCCGAACCGCCACGGAGCCAGTGGCAGGTGATCAACGAGAGCCCCGGCGGCTACGCGGTGCGCGGCGACGCCACCCTGGCGCCGGAACTGGCGCGCCCCGGCGAAATCGTCGCGCTGCGGGTACTCGGCGACGCGCAGTGGATGGTCGCGTCGGTACGCTGGCTGCAGCAGCACGACGACGGCCGCGTCGACATGGGGCTGCAGGTGATGAGTGCGCAGCCGACGCCAGCCATGGTCCGCGCCGCCGGCCCGCACGACGCCGCGGCGCTGCCGGCGCTGCTGATTCCCGAAATCGCCGTACTCAAGCAGGCCGCGCAGCTCGCCGCATCGAAAGGCACGTACGCGCCGCTGCGCGAGCTTGCCGTCGATACGCCGGACGGCACGCTTCGGCTGCGCGCGACCAAGCTGGTCGAGCAGCAGATGGGCTACGACCTGTTCGAGTACCAGCCGGGCTAGGACCCGTCTTCGTCGTCCTCGGCGCGGCGCGCGCGCGGGTGCGCCAGCTTGTAGCTTTCCTGCAGGTGGACGAAATCGAGGTGGGTATAGACCTGCGTCGTCGTCAGGTTGGCGTGGCCGAGGAATTCCTGCACCGCGCGCAGGTCGTGGCTGCCCTGCAGCAGGTGGCTGGCGACGCTGTGGCGCAGCTTGTGCGGATAGAGCCGTTCGGTCAGGCCGAGCTTCAACTGCCAGTGGCGCAGCCGGTATTCGACCGCGCGCGTCGTCATCGCCGTGCCGCGGGCGCTGACGAACAGCGTCTCGACACCGGCGGCGGCCAGTTGCGGCCTGAGCAGCAGCCAGCGACGGATTGCCTCGATCGCGACCGCACCGACCGGCACCTCGCGGATCTTGCCGCCCTTGCCGAACACGCGGACGAAGCCGGCGACGTAGTCGATCGCGTTCATGGGCAGCGATGCCAGCTCGGCCACGCGCAGCCCCGACGAGTACAGCAGCTCGACGATCGCCCGGTCGCGGCAGTCGAGCGGCGCCGCGTCGTCGATGCCGTCGATCAGCGTGTTGACCTCGCCGGCATCGAACGCCGCCGGCAGCGGCTTGCCGGCCTTGGGCGCGCGCACCGTTGCGAACGGATTGGCCGGCCAGCCGCGGTCGCGCATCATCACCCGGTAGAACGTCCGCCACGCCGACAGCATCCGCGCGATGCTGCGGCTGGACAGCTGCCGGCTGACGAGAATGCGGACGAAACCGCGCCCGGCCTTGGCATTCAGCGTGCGCAGGTCGGACTCGCCGGCGAGTTCGCCGAGCACGGCAAGGTCGCGCCGGTAGGCCGAGCGCGTCAGCGTACCGGCGGCCTCGGCGGCCAGCGCGGTATCGAAATGGTCGAAGTCGCCTTGGTGCCGCGACTCAGGCGCCGGCTTCGACATTCAGCGGTGCATGCCGGACCAGTGCGGCGGCGGCCAGCTCGGCCAGGCGGCCGAGGTAGAGCGTCCCCATGTCCGGGTAAAAACGGCCGGCATCGTCGCTCGCCAGCGCCATCACGCCGATGGTCCGCCCGTCCGCCCGCAACGCGAACAGCCCGAACGACGCCAGCCCGGCACCGCGCTCGCCGAACCACGCCCGCACCTCGTCGCTCAGATGCGCACCGCAATACGGCGACACCAGTTGCTCGGACAAGTGCTGCGCCGCCTCGCCGGCCGGCGCCAGCTCGGGCAGCTCGTCGTCGGCAGCGATGCCCCACAAGCGCAGCGCCACGTCGGCCAGGCCGAATTCGTCGGCAAGCGAAGCCCGCAGCGCACCGATCGTGTCGGCAAGCGTGCCAGCCTGCAGCAGCGCCAGCGTCAGCCGGTGCAGCCGCTCGCTTGTGACGTCGTTCTCCTCGCCGAACTGCAGCAGCGCGCCCATGCGCGACTCGAGCTTGCGCGTCCGGTCGCGCAGCGTTTCCAGCTGCCGTTCCGCCAGCGACACGGCCTGGCCGTGGTGGTGGTGCGGCACGTAGATTTGCGCGATTTCGTCGGCAAATTCATCGAAAAACGCCGGATTGACCTGCAGCCAGGCGACGATCTCGTGCGGTTGCATCGGAAGTCCTCGTATCGGTAAGCGGTTAAGAGCGGCGTATGCCCCGAGGGCACTTCCTGTCGGGCGCAATGTAACGGTACTGGCAAGGCGAAATGCGGGCAGCACGCGAGCGCAACGCCACCAGCAGGATAGCGGTTCTAAAGGTTGATCACGCCGTCGAACACGGTCACGGCCGGGCCGGTCATCAGCACCGGCCGGCCCTCACCGGCCCATGCAATCGTCAGGTCGCCGCCGCGCGTATGCACCAGCACGCGCGTGTCGAGCAGGCCGCGACGGATGCCGGCGACGACCGCCGCGCACGCGCCGGTGCCGCAGGCCAGCGTCTCGCCGGCGCCGCGTTCGTGGACGCGCAGCGCGATCTCGTCGCGGGCAAGCACCTGCATGAAGCCGGCGTTGACGCGGGCCGGAAAGCGCGGATGGTTCTCGATCGCGGCGCCGAGCCGCTCGACCGCACCGCCGTTGACGTCGTCGACAAGCTGCACCGCGTGCGGATTGCCCATCGACACGACGGTGACGTCGACGATTTCGCCGGCAACCTCGAGCGTGTGGATCACCGCGTCAGCATCGGCTTCAAACGGTATCTCGGCCGGACTGAAGCGCGGCGCGCCCATGTCGACGGTGACGTCGCCACCGGCTTCGAGCCGCGGGTAGATCACGCCGCGCGCGGTTTCGACGGCGATCTCGCGCTTGTCGGTCAGCCCCTGGTCGACGACGAAGCGGGCAAAGCAGCGCGCGCCGTTGCCGCACTGCTCTACCTCGCTGCCGTCGGCGTTGAAGATCCGGTAGCAAAAATCGATGCCGGGCTGCGTCGGCGCCTCGACCAGCAAGAGCTGGTCGAAACCGACGCCGAAGTGGCGATCGCCGAGCCGGCGCAGCGTTGCGGCGTCGAGGTCGACGTTCTGGCGCACGCCGTCGACCACGACGAAGTCGTTGCCGAGACCCTGCATTTTGGTGAAGCGGAGTTGCGTCATGGTATCTCTGGGGTGGATTCAGCCGAGCAGCCGGGCGTGCTCGACCATCAGGCAGCGGTCCATCACGACGAACAGCCCGGCGTCGCGTGCGCGCGCAGCTGCCTCTTCGTTGATGATACCCGACTGGATCCATACGCCGCGCGCGCCGTTGGCGATCGCCGCGTCGACGACGGCGCCGACTTCCTCGGCGCGGCGGAACACGTCGACGAGGTCGACGCTGCCGGGCACGTCGGCCAGCGTCGGGTAGGCGGTTTCGCCGAGCACGTCGTTGACGCCGGGCCGTACCGGCACGATGGTGAACCCTTCGGCCTGCAGGTAGTACGAGACCCGAAAGCTCGGCCGGTCCTGCTTCGGCGACAGGCCGACAACGGCGATGCGCCTGACGCCGGCGAGAAAGCTGCGGACTTCGTCGTCATTCGGATTGCGGAACATCATCGTTCTCCTTGCTGCGCTCGAGGCCGCGCCACAGCCCCGGATGCTCGCGGTTGGGCAGGTCGAGGTAATAGCCCTGCACCAGGTCGACGCCCATTTCGAGCAGCATCCGGTAAATGGTTTCGTTCTCGACGAACTCGGCGATCGTCGTCTTGCCCATGTCGTGCGCCATCGCGACCATTCCGCGCACGAACACCTGGCTGTCGGCATCGCCCGGCAGGTCGCGGATGAACAGCCCGTCGATCTTCAGGATATCGGCCTTGAGCTGCTTCAGGTAGGCGAACGACGCGAAGCCGTTGCCGAAATCGTCGAGACAGACGGTGCAGCCGGTCGCACGCAGCGCGTCGATGAAGCGTTGCGCCTCGCCGAGGTCGGACACCGCAGCGGTTTCGGTCAGTTCGACCAGCAGCCGGGTCGGATCGACGCAGTGCAGGCGCAGCAGCCGGCCGATGAATTCGGGGAGTTCGGGCTCGTCGAACGAGCGGCCGGAGACGTTGATCGCGATCGACGGCATGCCCGGCCGGGCGGCGAGCAGCTCGATCGTGCGCTTGATCACCCAGCGGTCGATGTCGACGATCTTGCCGGTCTTCTCGGCGTGCGGGATGAAGGCGCCGGGCATGATCAGCGTGCCATCGGCATCCCGCATCCGCACCAGCGCCTCGAGGTGCACGAGATCGCGCCCGCGGGTCCGGTAGATGCCCTGGAAGTGCAATTCGAAGCCGTCGTTCTCGAGCGCGCTGATGATGCGCTCCTTCCACGACAGCCGGCTGAACGCGGTGCGCGCCGGGTCGGATTCGGCGCGGTACGAGCGCCACGTCGACTTGCCGGCCGCCTTGGCCTGGTACATCGCCGCGTCGGCATGGACGACGAGTTCGGCGGCGCTGGCCGCGTGCTGCGGGTAGATCGCGACGCCGATCGACATCGACGGCCGCAGCACGTGGCTGCCGACGGTGAACTGGATCTGCCCGACCCGGCCGACCAGCCGGCCGGCGAGCTTGCCGACCTCGTACTCGGTGCAGTCGGGCAGCAGCACGGCAAACTCGTCGCCGCCGAGCCGCGCCAGCACCTCGTGCCGCCGGACCTGGGTGCCGACCTCGCGGGCGATCAGTTTCAGCAGTTCATCGCCGGCGGCATGGCCGAAGGTGTCGTTGACGTACTTGAACTCGTCGAGGTCGAAGAACAGCAGCGCCGTCGTGCCGCGACGGCGCTCGGCGTCGGCGACCATGCGCTCGAGCTCTTCCTGGAAGCGGTGGCGGTTGTAGAGGCCGGTCAGCGCATCGCGCTCGGCGAGGTTGACCATCCGTTCGGCTAGTTGCCTGGCCTGGGTGACGTCCTCGTACAGCCACATCCAGCCGCCGATGCTGCCGTCGCGCTCGGCAACGCGGTGGCATTGCTGGGTGATGATGCGGCCGTCGCGCATCGTCAGCTCGCCGAGGTCGCCGTGGTGCAGCTCGGGCCGGATGCCGTAGCGGGCGACCGGATCGACCTGTGGCGGGCGATTGGCGGCCTGCAGCAAAACCTCGCCGACCGGCCGGCCTGTCAGCCCGTCGTCGGCGATCCCCCACAGTGCGCCGAACGCCGGGTTGTGGAAGACGACGCGGTTGTCGTTGTCGACGAACAGCACGCCGAAGCGCATCGCCGACAGCAGCGCCGTCAGTCGCGCACGCTCGGTGTCGGCCAGCGCCAGGTTCGCTTCACCGCGCTGCCGTGCGTCGGCCAGCTCGTGCAGGCGGTCGCGAATCGCCTCGCCCATGTCGTTGAAGCGCTGCGTCAGCAGCGCGAATTCAGTACTGCCCGGCGGCGCCTGCAGCGGCACGAAGTGATGGGGATCGGCCGCGCTGTCGATCAGCCGGTTCAGCGCCCGCGTCAGCCATATGGTCAGCCAGGCCATCAACGCCAGCGTGCTCACCAGCCCCAGCGCGAGAATCAGGCCGTTCTGCACGCTCAGCGCGCCGATCGACAGGGCCCAGGGGCGCGTTGATACCCCGAATCGCAGCTCGCCGAGTGTTTGCGTACCGAGGTAGATCCGCGCCGATGCATGCACCCGATCGCCCAGCGGGTGCGCCCGGTCGAGCCGGTCGACGGCCGGCAGCGGCTGCGCGACCGGCCAGCCCCGCGCCGCGATCGGCGTGCCGTCGCTTCGCTGCAGCACCAGATAGTCGATGCCGTCGACCGACTGCAGCGCATCGAGCAAGGCGACGGCATCGCCCGGGTTGCGCGCCAGCGCCGGCGCCAGCGACGCGTTGAACAGCTGCGACAGCGCGTTGATGCGGATGTCGAGCGTCTGCCGCATCGTGTCGTGCCAGATCCGCGAGGTGTTGGCGATCACCAGCGCCAGCACGACGAGCTGGATACAGAGGCAGGCGAGCAACACCCGACCACGCAGGGTGCGCAGATAAGCCGGAACGGAGAGCCGCATTGTTTTCCTGAGAACCGAAACGCCCGGGCCGGCCCTCAACCCTTGAGCGACTTGATGAATACCTTCGAGCGGCGCTGGTAATTGTAAAGCCGCATCTTCTCGATCGGTAAATCGTCGATCGACGCCTGTGCAAATCCGCGTTCGACGAACCAGTGGCTGGTGCGCGTGGTCAGCGCGAACAGCCGCGTCATGCCGAGCGAGCGCGCGCGCTGCTCGACGTGGTGCAGCAGCTGTTCGCCGCGATCCTCGTCGCGGTAGTCCGGGTGGATCACCAGGCAGGCCATTTCGGCCATCCGGCTGTCGGCGAATGGGTGGATCGCGACGCAGCCGATGATCTTGCCGTCGTGCTCGAGCACCGAATAGCGGTGGATCTCGCGCTCGATCAGCTCGCGGCCGCGGAACACCAGCACGCCGGCGTCCTCGAGCGGCTCGATCAGCAGCAGCATGCCGCCGACGTCGTCGATCGTCGCCTCGCGCAGCGTTTCCAGCGACTCGCGCGACACCATGGTGCCGACGCCGTCGTGGGTGAACAGCTCCATCAGCAGCGCGCCGTCGAGCGAATGGTTGATCAGGTGCGCCCGCTTGACGCCACGCCGGACCGCGCGTGCCGCGCACGGCAGGTAGAGCCGGATGTCCTCGTTGGCCTCGGGATGCGCGGCGAGGAACTGGTCGGCCTCGAGCGCGGTCAGCTCGTGCAGCAGTTCGCCGTCGACATCGACGACGCCGTCGTGGCCGAACAGGAACAGCAGCTTGTCGGCCTTGAGCGCGACCGCCGCGCTGGTCGCGACGTCCTCGAGCGTCAGGTTGAAGATCTCGCCGGTCGGCGAGTAGCCGAGCGTCGACAGCAGCACCAGCTCGCCGTCGTCGAGCCGGTAGTTGAGCGCGGTGGTGTCGACCTTGCGGACCTCGCCGGTGTACTGCAGGTCGACGCCGTCGCGCACGCCCATCGGCTGCGCGGTGATGAAGTTGCCGGCCGAGACGCGGATGTCGGCATTGGCCATCGGCGAATTGGCCATCGCCATCGACAGCATCGACTCGATCTCGACGCGGACCTGGCCGATCGCCTGCATCGCGCATTCGAGCGTCACGCTGTCGGTGACGCGCACGCCCTTGTGGTAGTCGAGCGCCAGCCCCTTTTCCTGCACCCGCGCGTCGATCTGCGGCCGCGCACCGTGGACGACGACCAGCCTCACGCCGAGGCTGGCGAGCAGGTTGATGTCGTAGGTCAGCGTCGAGAACCGCCCGTCGCGGACGACCTCGCCGCCGAGCGCGATCACGAAGGTGCGGCCGCGGAATGCGTGGATGTACGGTGCCGCCTGGCGACACCATTGCACGAAGGCGGGGGTATCCATGCGCTCGAAAGTCTCCTTGTTGGGATCAGGCATGTTGCAATCAATTGCATGAAGCTGGCGTAGCAGGCGAACGAGCCGAAGCAGTTTGTTCACGCCCGAAGCACAGGAACCTTCATCACCATGGCGTCCATGAGGACGACCCGAAGGTAGCCCCCTTGCGGGGTTCCGAGCATCGGACGGGGACAAAATGCGATGGCGTAGCCGCCTAATGCGCTAGCTTCTCAATAGGCGCCGCGGCCGGTCGCCACCGTCTTGATCGTCTTGCAGATGATCGCGACGTCATACCACAGGTTCCAGTTCTTTACATACCACGCATCGAGCGACACGCGCTCGGCGTAGGTCGTGTCGTTGCGGCCCGAGACCTGCCACAGCCCGGTCAGCCCCGGACGCGCCTCGAGGTAGAAATCGACCTTGTCGCCGTAGCGCTCGAGCTCGGCCTCGATCACCGGCCGCGGCCCGACGAGGCTCATCTCGCCCTTGATCACGTTCCACAGCTGCGGAATCTCGTCGAGGCTGGTCTTGCGGAGAAAGCCGCCGATCGGGGTGATGCGCGGATCGTTCTTCAACTTGAAATCCAGTTCCCACTCGGCCCGCGCCTCGGCGCTGGTCGCCAGCAGCCTGTCGAGCACTTCCTGGCTGTTGTGCACCATGGTGCGGAATTTCCAGCACTTGAACGGCACGCCGTTCATGCCGATCCGCACGTGGCCGAAGAACACCGCGCCGGGACCGCCCTGGCGCTTGATCTGGATCGCCGCGTACGCGAACAGCGGCGACAGCAGCAAGAGGCCGACCGACGCGCCGACGAGGTCGAACGCGCGCTTGAGCAGCATCAGCGGCCAGACCATCAGGTTGTTGCTGACGCGCAGCAGCAGCACTTCGTGGCTGAAGAAGTGGTGCGGCACGACGCCGAACAGCGGCAGCCCCGCCACCGGCGGAATGATGTGCAGATGCTTGTAGCGCAGGCTCAGCTGTTCGATCGGCCCTTCGAGCGCGCGCAGCTCGTCGGTGTCGACGGCGATCGCCACGTGCGGCCTGCCCTCCTGCTCGAGCCACGGAATCAGGTCGGCCGCGTCGAGCTTGACCACGCGCAGCACGTGACGCTCGTCGATGGCGATCTCGTCGGGTGCATCGCAGTCGACCGACACCAGCGCCTTGACACGGAAGCCGAGCTGCTTCTCGCTCATCATCGCCCGGAACGCCTCGACCGCATTGCGGCCGGCGCCGATGATCACCGTCGGCAGTTGCCAGACGCCGCGCTTGAGCAGCCATGCACGCATCAGCGCCCGGAACCACGGCAGCAGCACCAGCGCCAGCCCCCACGACACCGGCCAGAGGAAGCGCGAGACGGTGAACTTGCCGAGCAGCACCAGCATGCCGTTGAGCAGCGCCGCGAGCAGCAGCCAGCGGCAGGTTTCGAGCAGCTCGTCCCAGAACGGCAGGCGCAGGCTGTAATGGCCGCGCCACCAGAAGTTGGCGACCGACAGGCAGGCGAGCAGCAGGAAGGCCACGCCCTGCTGCTGGCCCTCCCAGGTCCACCACAGCGACAGGCCGCTGCCGATCCGGTGGTAGCGGAACACGTACAGCAGGCCGATCGCGACGGCGAAGCCGATCGCGAGCGCGGCAAAGTCGGCGAGGGCGAGCCAGGGCTTGGCGCGTTCGGGCTGTCGGTGCTTGTCGATGCGATCAACCATGGGCGGGAATTCCGTAAACGTCGTAGAGCGTGTTCATCATCGTATCGAGCGAATAGTGGGCGGCGACGAAGCTGCGCGCACGCGCGCCCATCGTGCGCCGCCCGGGCGCGTCGGCAATCAGCGGCGCAAGCCGCTCGGCAAAGCCGGCGGCATCGCCGACCAGATAACCGTTGTCGCCGTTGCGCACCAGGTCGCGGTTGCCGACGACATCGGTCGCGACCACCGGCAGGCCGGCGGCCATCGCCTCGATCACCGCGACCGGCAGACCTTCCCAGCGGCTGGTCTGGATATAGATGTCGAGCGTCGAGAGCGCCTCGAGCGCCTGTGCGCGCGGCAGCCAGCCGAGCACGGCGACGCCGGCGGCCTTGAGCGCCGCTTCGCCGCCCGCCTCGCCGCCGCCGATCCAGACGAACTCGACGCCGCGTTGTCCAAGCCGCGCGGCGACCTCGGCAAACAGCTCGGGGTTGCGTGCCAGCGCGACCCGGCCGACGGTGCCGATGCGCACGACGCCGTCGTTGCCGGCAGCCGGCGGAATCGCCGCGACATCGACGGCGTTCTCGACGACCGCAACGCGCGGTGTCAGGTGGCGGCGGATCTCGCCGGCCTCCGAATGCGAGCAGGCGATCGCCGTCACCGAGGTATGCGCGAGCAGCTTTTCCAGCGTCAGGAACACGGTGTTCTTCAGCCGCCCCTCGGCACGCTGCAGAAAGGACAGCCCGTGCGGCGAAAAGAAATAGCGCGGCCCGCGCACGAAGAGGCTGGCGATCCGGCCCAGTGCGCCGGCCTTGCTCGAATGCAGGTGGACGACGTCGGGCGCCAGCTCGCGCAGCCAGCGTGCCAGCGCCCTGCCGGCGCGCCAGTCGTTGACCGGGTGGATGGAGCGCTGCATCGGCAGCCGGATGAAGCGGACGCGCGCGTCGAACAGCGCCGGCCAGTTGTCCGGCGTTTCCTCGCGCACGCTGTGGATCACCGTCACCGCATGGCCATCCTGCGCCTGGCGGCTGGCAAACGCGCACACCATGGACAGCGTGCCGCCGCCGAACGACTCGACCACGTGGACGATGCGGCTCATGCGCGGCCTCCGCGCAGCCTGCGCTTGATGCCGGCGATCAGCCCGGCCGGCGCGAGCAGCAGCGCATGGGTGCGCGCGATCCCCTTCAGCGCCGCGAGGCTGCCGTCCGAATGGCGGCGCTGCACCAGCAGCCGGCTCTTGAGCTGCCTGCCGCGCTTGGCGTGGGAAATGCTGCCCGGATCGAGCTCGTAGCGGATCAGCACGTCGGGCAGGTTGGCGGTCCGGAACCGCGCGACGAACTGCCAGAACAGCGCGTAGTCCTCGGCGGCCGGGGTATCGAGCGGATACAGCCCGGTCTCGGCCAGCGCGGCGACGCGATACATCACCGCCGGATGGATGAAGGCCGAGTTGGCGCGCATCGTCCGGACGATCTCGGCGTGCGCCGACGGGTGGCGCATCACGTACAGCGGCTTGCCGTCCATGTCGACGAACTCGGCGGCACCGCCCAGCAACATCACCTCGGGATGGGCATCGAGATAGGCCGTCTGCCGCGCAAAGCGGTCCGGCACGTTCAGGTCGCCGCAATCGAGCCGTGCGACGAGCTCATAGCCGCGCGCACGGATCCATTCGAGTCCGGCGTTCAGCGCGTGCTCGATGCCGCGGTTCTGCGGCAGGTTCAGAAAGCGCAGCGTGCCCTGCGCCTTGAGCGCGGCGCGGCACGCCGCCTCGTCGATGCGCGCGCGCGTGCTGCCGTCGTCGACGACGAGCACGTCGCATGCCTCCAAGGCGCCGATCGACGCCAGCGAGGCGGCCAGCGCCTGCGGGTTGTTGTAATGCGGGATCAGGCAGATCAGCCGGTTCATACGGTATCCCGCGCGTAGCGAGAAGCCCGAGCACAAGGCGTCCCGGAGCGAGTGAGGAGATCGTACGCACGGTACGACAAGGAAGGAGCGAGGACACGACGCGGTGATCGGGCTTCGCAGTAGCGCTTGTTCATGACCAGTTCTTGCGCCCAATGATGCGTTTGATTGTACGGGCTGCGGCTAAAGGGAGAATGAGCGAAGTCATGGCCTTGGCCATTTTCGCTGCCGAGCGCGGCGTCCAGTCGAAATGCCGCCACAGGAGCCTGAGCCGCGCCGCCTGCTGCACCCGCCGCTTGCTCATCGAAATGCCGGCGTCGTTGTACTCGCTTCTGGTCAGCACCTCGCCGAGGTTGGCGGTGCGGTAGCGTGCGACGAAGCGCCAGAAGTAGGCGAAATCCTCGGCGGCATGGCAATCGGTCGGGTACAGGCCGATCTCGCGCACCGCGCTCGTGCGGAACATCACCGTCGGGTGCGTGAAGGCATTGTCGTCGTGCATCTGCAACACGATGGCCTCGTGCGTCTGCGGCTGGTGCACGGTGAAGCGGTCGCCGGTGGCGTCGAAGAACGTCACCGCGCTGCCGAGCAGCATCACGTCGGGATGCGCGTCGAGGTAGGCGGCCTGCGTGGCGAAACGCCCGGGCATGGCCAGATCGTCGCAATCGAGCCGGGCGGCGAACGCGTAGCCGGCATCGACGATATGCTGCAGCCCGGTGTTGAGCGCGTGCTCGATGCCGCGGTTCTGCGGCAGGTAGAGGAAGACCACGTCGCCGCGCGCCCCGAACGCCATCCGGCACGCCGCTTCGTCGATCGTCGCGCGGGTGCTGCCGTCGTCGACGACGACCGCATCGACCGCCTCGGTGACGCCGACCGAACCCAGCGACGCGAGCAGGCCGAGCGGGTTGTTGTAGTGCGGAATCAGCAGCGCGATCCGGTTCATCGCGGGCTTCACCGAAGGGTTCATTGGCGTTCTTCCAGAAGTTGCAGCCAGCGCGCGCCGAGCGCGTCGGGGCTGTAGACGTCGGCGCGCTGCCGCAGCCACGCGGCCAGCTCGGCGTGCCGCGGCGTTTGCGCAACGATCAGCGCGGCCAGCGCCTCGCCGGTCGGCCCGGTGGTGACGAAATCGGCCTCGCGCTCGGCAAACAGCTCGTAAACGCCACCGGCCCGCGTCGATACCACCGGCAGGCCGGCCTGCATCGCTTCGAGCACGACCAGCGGGCAGCCCTCGAACAGCGACGTCAGCAGCAGCCAGTCGGCGCCCGCCAGATACGGGCCGACATCGTCCTGCCGCCCGGCGATGATCAGCCGGCCGGCAAGACCGCGCCGCGCCGCTTCGTCCTCGAGCCAGGGCAGCAGCGGGCCGTCGCCGACGACGGTCAGCATCGCCGGATGGCCGAGCCTGTCGAGCGCCGCCAGCGCGTCCAGCCACAGCGCCGGCTGTTTTTCCTCGGCGACACGGCCGACGAACAGCAGCCGGGCCGGCACGTGCGGCGACCCCGCCGGCCGCGGCGGCTGTGCTTCGACGAAATTGGCGATCACCCGCCACGCTCCCCCCTGCCCCGGCCTTGCATCGCGTCCGAGCCATCTCGCCATCGAGTCGCGTGCATGCGCCGACACGAAGACCAGTTCGGCCAGCCTGCGATAGATGAACTGGCAGGCACGACGGTGGACCGGGTTCATCCGCGCACGTGCGTCGACGTCGGACAGCGGCCCGTGAACCCAGCCGAGCACACGTTTGGACAGGCCCCGCGTCGCCGCCCAGCTGATGTACAGCGGCATCAGGAAGGTTGCGGCGATCACCGTATCGTGCCGTTTCGCCAGACCGCGCAGCGCGCGCCAGCCGGCGAGCCAGGTCCACGGCTTTTTCGGATGCCAGACGCCGGACAGGTCGACGATGTCCAGTGTTGCGGTGCGCTCGCCCCAGAGATTGCGGTTGCCGCCCATCATCGCCACGGTCACGGCAACTCCGCGCGCGGCGAGCCAGGCGCCGACGAGCACGACGCAGCGCTCGACCCCGCCAAGGCCCAGATCGCGGACGACCAGAAGCAATCTCATAACAGCGCCCGCAGTTTCATCCCCGCCCCCGCAGCTTTTTGATCAGCCCGTAGACCGCATCGCCGGCGAGCACGCGCGCGCGCTGGCGCTGCCACTTGCCGCGCTCCTCGTCGGGGGGCGGCAGTTGCTGCGACAGCAGCGAAAAGCGCTTCTTGCAGCGCCAGTCGACGCCGTGGGTGCGGATCAGTGCGTCGAGCCAGACGGTGCAGAACGCCGGCCGCGTCGCCGGATCGCGTTGCGCCAGCGTCACCAGCCAGGCGGTGAAGGTGAACCAGTCGCTGCGGTCGAGCGCGCGGTCGAGGCCGGCAAGCACGGCGAAACCGGCCTTGTCGGCGTCCGGCCACTCGGGCGGCAGCGCATGGCGCGCATAGTCGGCACGGACGGCCGCACCGGTCGCGGCCATTTCGGCGCGGCGCGTCTGGGTGATCTGGCCCGGATGGACACGGTAATCGAGCAAGGGCTCGGCGACCGCGGTAAACGTCGCCCCGGCCTTGGCGAACGCGCACCACAGTGCGTAGTCCTCGGCATGCTGCGCGGCCGGATCGTAGCGGTGCGCGGCAAACAGCGACGCCCGCGCCATCACGCCCGGATGCGCGAACGGCGGGTTGAACAGCAGCGCGGCCTTGATCGCGGCGTCCGACTCGGGCGGCAGCCACAGGCCCCCCTTCCCACCCAGTTGCTCGCCGAAGAAACGGACGCCGACGCCGCAGACGTCGGCGCCGGTTTCGCCGAGTCGCGCCAGCTGCTTCGCCAGCCGCTCGGGATGGGCGATGTCGTCGGCGTCCATCCGCGCGATCCACTCGCCGCGTGCCAGACCGATCGCCTCGTTCAAGGTCGCGATCAGCCCGCGGTTCTCGCGGCTGACGACGACGAAGCGCAGGTCTTGCGCGGCATGCGCATCCAGCACCGCGCGGGTCGCATCGGTCGAGCCGTCGTCGATCGCGATGCATTCGAAATCGGCCAGGGTCTGGCCGGAAAGCGACGCCAGCGTTTCGGGCAGCAGCGCGGCGGCGTTGTAACAAGGCAGGATGATGGAGATCGCCGGCATCAGGCGTTTTTCCTCAGGTGGACGCGCGCGCGCCACCAGAACGCCGCGAGGATGAAGAC
The DNA here is from genome assembly GCF_001808185.1 of Jeongeupia sp. USM3. Classification (NCBI taxonomy): domain Bacteria; kingdom Pseudomonadati; phylum Pseudomonadota; class Betaproteobacteria; order Neisseriales; family Chitinibacteraceae; genus Jeongeupia; species Jeongeupia sp. USM3. The sequence continues at coordinate 1,831,771 of NZ_CP017668.1, forward strand.
CTCGACCGCGACAACGATCTGCGCGGCCGCGATCGCCCCCCGTCCCGGCAGCAACAGCAGCAGCAGGCCGACGTTGAGCACGCCGGCGGCGACCAGCACCTTGCTGTAGTAGCGCTCGTCACCGAACGGCAGCAGGCTTTGCAGACCGTAGACGTAGGACAGCGCGCCAAGCAGCACGATGGGCGCCAGCCAGACCAGCGTGTCGACGCTGCCGAGCATGCCCTTGCCGAGCAGCAGCGGCACGATCCACGGCGCCCCCAGCATCAGCACCAGGGTCAGCCCGAGCCCGGCGAGCCCCTGCATCCGGAACGCCTTGCCGATCAGCGCGACCGCGGCCGGCTTGTCGGTTGCGGCAAGCTGGGCGATGCGCGGATACGTCGCCTGTACCAGCGGGCCGATCAGCCCCTGCACCGTGTAGGTGAGCTTGTTGGCCGCGGCGAAGTAACCGACCTGCGCCGGGCTGGCAAACCAGCCGAGCAGCACCGCAGTGCTGGTCGTGTAGAGGTTGGTCGACAAGGCCGAGAGGAACAGCGGCCAGCCGGCCCTGAGCGAGGCGCCGATGTCCGACTTCGTCGGCGCAACCCACGCGGGCCGCGGCGCGCCGTGGCCGGTGGCCCACCAGTAGGCGCCGGCAACGAAGGCCGGCAGCGCCTGCAGCACCACGGCGATCGCGACGTCGCCGGGTCCGCGCACCATCAGCAACAAGGCGCCGAGCACGACGACGCGACCGGCCACCGTCAGCAAGGACGCCGCGCGCATCAGCTCCAGCCCCTGGAAGTACCAGATCGGGAAGAACACGCTCGACACCACGTAGAGCAGCGACAGCCAGAACACCGGCGCATGCTCGCGCCACTCGGGCACCGTGCCGATCGCCACGGCCAGCGACAGGCAGGACACGCACATCAGCATGGCCTTGGCGACATTGGTGCGCCAGAACACCCGCGCGATCGCCGCAGCGTCGCCGCGGGCGATCGCGACTTCGCGCGTCGCCGACAGGTTGAAGCCGAAGTCGGTCAGCAGCACGCCATACTGGACGACGGCGAACGCGTACGACTGCACGCCGAAGCCGTCGGCACCGAGCGTGCGCGCCAGAAACGGGAACGTGACCAGCGAGACCAGGTAGTTGAGTCCCTGGACCAGGTAGAGCGCGAAGATGTTGCCTTTCAGGCGGGCGTCGAGTGCCATGCAAGCGAAAAGCCCGCGCGGGGCGCGGGCGGAGTCTGTGTGGTTGTCATTCTAGCCGCAGCACGGCGGCGGCCGGCGGAAATAACACCGCCCCACCGACCTTAACCTGCTTGAATGGGCGAGCGAGCCAAAGCAGTTTGGCGCAGCCCGGAGCGCAGAAACCGGAATGGACATTGAGTCCATGAGGATTTCGAGCACCGGACGGCGTCAAAATGCGCAGGCGCAGGCGCAGTCGTCCAGTCGGGCAGGTTTAGTCGCCGTAGCCGTTCGGGTTCCGGCTTTGCCAGCGCCAGCCGTCGTTGCACATGTCCTGCAGCGTCTTCTCGGCCACCCAGCCCAGTTGCTCGCGCGCCGAAGCCGGATCGGCGTAGCAGGCGGCGATATCGCCGGGCCGGCGCGCCACCAGTTGGTAAGGTACCGGCTTGCCCGACGCGGCCTCGAAGGCCTTGACCATGTCGAGCACCGAGTAACCGACCCCGGTACCGAGGTTGACGGTCACGAGCCCCGGCTCGGCCGCAAGCTTCTGCAAGGCCTTGACGTGGCCGCGCGCCAGATCGACGACGTGGATGAAGTCGCGCACGCCGGTGCCGTCGGGCGTCGGATAGTCGCTGCCGAACACCGACAGCTGCTCGCGCTTGCCGACGGCCACCTGCGCGACAAAGGGCATCAGGTTGTTCGGAATGCCCTGCGGATCCTCGCCGATCAGCCCCGACGCATGCGCGCCGACCGGGTTGAAGTAGCGCAGCAAGGCCAGGTCCCAGCTCGCGTCGGACTTGAAGAGGTCGCGCAGGATGTCCTCGACCATCAGCTTCGAGCGGCCGTACGGGTTGGTCGCCGACAGCGGGAAATCCTCGCGGATCGGCACCGTGTGCGGATCGCCGTAGACGGTTGCCGAGCTCGAGAACACCAGCTTCTTCACATTCGCGGCGCGCATTGCCTCGAGCAGGCGCAGGGTGCCGACGACGTTGTTGTCGTAGTACTCGAGCGGCTTCTCGACCGACTCGCCGACGGCCTTGAGGCCGGCGAAGTGGACGACGGCCTCGATCGGGAAGCGCTTGAACACCTCGTCGAGCGCGGCGCGGTCGCGCACGTCGGCGTTGATCCATTCGATCGCCGTACCGGTAATCGTCGCCAGACGCTCGAGTACCGCCGGCTTGGCGTTATGAAAGTTGTCGAGGATCACCGGCTTGAAGCCGGCGGCGACCAGTTCGACATAGGTGTGCGAGCCGATATAGCCGGCACCACCGGTCAAAAGCACGTGCATGCAACGCTCCGAAGTTTGCGACTACCGTTTTTCCTGACGCCACAGCAGGCAGAGCGCGACGGCCATGAAGGTCAGCGTCGGAATCGACACCACCGCCGGCGCCGGCCAGTTCTGCAGCTCGCCGAGATAGACGACCAGCCGGTTGAAGAAGTGGAAGGTGACCCCGGTCAGAATGCCGATGAAAAGTTTCACGCCGACGTTGGCACTGCGACGCTGCGTCTGCGAGAACGGCAGGGCGATCACGACCATCGACAGACAGGCCAGCGGGTAGAACAGCTTGCCCCACAGCGCCAGCTGGTAGCGCTGGGTTTTCTGGCCATTGAGCTCGAGGTGGTCGATGTAGCGCAGCAGCGCCCGTGCCGACATCTGCGCCGGCTCGACCAGCAGCACCGCGAGCATGTCCGGGGTGATCTGCGTCGACCAGTCGACCACCTGTTCGCGCTTGAGCGCGACACCCTTCGAGTCCGGCAGGAAGCTCGTCTGCAGCGCCGGTTCGAGCCGCCAGACGCCGTTGCCCTGATAGCGGCCCTGCACGCCGTCGATGATCCGCTCGAGCGTGCGCTGCGGCGTGAAGTCATAGATGCGCACGCGCTGCACGCTCAGGTCCGGCAGCATCTCGGCGATATTGACGATCTGCCGGCCGTCCTTGACCCAGACGCCCGAACGGAAGTCGCCGGCGATCATCTGCTTGGTCGCCGCCAGCCGGTACTGGCTCGCCATGCGCATCGTCACCGGCGCGACATACTCGCCCATCAACACGGTGAAACCGCTGTAGGCAACGCCGATCCCGACCAGCCACAGCAGCAGTCGCTTCACCGAAACGCCGGCCGCGCGCATCACCGTCAGCTCGGAATTGCCGTTGAGGCTGGAGAGCGCAAAGATGCTGCCGATCAGCACCGCGATCGGCATCAGCTCGTAGGCATTGCCGGGCACCTGCAGCGCGACGTAGATCAGCGCATCGATGACCCTGTAGCCGCCCTTGCCGAGCTGCGAGAACTGCGCGATCACGTCGAAGAACATGTACAGCGACAGCAGGCCGATCAGCGTGAACAGCACGAACAGCGTGATTTCCTTGAGCAGGTAGCGCGACAGCAGCTTCATCATCGCGCACGCCCCCGCCAGCGGTAGAGCACCACCGTCATCAGCACCGCCACCGCATGGATCGGCCACATGCCAACCGCGACCGGGAGCTTGCCGTCGGCGATCCACGCCTGGCCGATGTTGATGAAGTTGTAATACAGGAAGTAGAGGAAGATCGCCCCGAGCAGGTTGAGCGCCCGGCCGCCGCGCGGATTGAAGAACGCCAGCGGAATCGCGCACAGCGCCATGATCAGCGCCGAGATCGGCAAGGCGATCCGCCAAGCGAGTTCGCCCTGCTCCTCGAGGTTGCCGCTCCCCCACAGCTCGTGCGTCGTTTTGGCCTGGGTGCTCGGACTCGAAACCGGCTTGTCGCTGGTCTCGACCTTGACCTGCGCGCGTTCGAACTCGGTCGTCTCGTACGCGGCCGTGCCCGGTACGCCGGTATAGGCGTGGCCCTTGCCGAGCCACAGCCAGCGCTCGCCGTGCTGGTCGAGGAACAGCCCGCCTTCGCTGGCGACGACGACCGAAATCTTGCCGTCCTTGCCGCGCAGTTGCGCGAACACGTTGCGCCCCTGGCCGGTGTCGGCGACGAACTGCTCGACGAAGTAGATCCGGTCGGCCTCGCTCGATTCGCGGAACACGCCCGGCGCCACCTGCGAGACCTCCTGCCGCTGCGCCGACTTCTCGCGGAAGTCGCGGCTCTCGCGTTGCGCCCACGGCCAGGCGAACAGCGACAGCGCGGCGATCAGCAGCACGATGGGCACGGCGAATTCGAGCACCGGCTTGATGAAGCTCCTGATCGAGCGGCCGCTGGCAAACCAGACGACCATTTCGTTGTCCTTCCACAGCCGCGTCATCGTCATCAGGATCGCGATGAACAGCATCAGCGACATCAGCATCGGCAGGTAGCGCAGCGAGGTGAAGCCCATCAGCACCCAGACGGCGCCACTGCCGAGCACGCCGAGTGTCGCCTGACCGAGCAGCTTGACGATCTGGGTGGTCATGACGACGAGCAGCAACACCGAGAAAACGGCGATCGCGACCCAGGACATCTCGTGAATCAGGCTTCGTCTGAACAGCATCCGCGTTTTTGACTTATGAGGGGGGGCTGGGAAATAATCGGACGGATCCTGCCGCTGGCGCCAGTGCTGCAATTCACTTGCGCGTCGCCCAACGGTCATGCCCGCGAGGGCGAGCCGACACGCACCGCCTGCCTTGACGCAGCCGAACGACACCGATGGAGATCCGCCATGGAGTTTAGCATCAATCTTACCGCCCCCGAGAAAGCCGCCGCCGACTGCCTGGTGCTGCCGCTGGCCGGGGCCAGGCTGCCCGCCGCGCTGGCCAGACTGGACGAGCGCGCCGGCGGCTGGCTCGGTACGCTCGCCGCCAGCGCCGAGTTCGGCGACAAGGCCGGCAGCGTGCTGGCGGGGCTCCTGCCGATCGACGGCGCGCCGCAGAAAGTGGTGCTGTTGCAACTCGGCAAGGATCATGATCTCGCGACGCTGCGCAAGGCCTTCGAGTCGCTGGCACGCGCGCTGATCCAGGGCAGGTCGGCCAGCGTCGCGGTCGCGCTGCCGGCGCTCAAGGGCGTCGACAGCGAAGACGTCGCCGCAGCGATGGCGCAGGCGATCACGTTCGAATCCTACCGTTTCACCCAGTTCAAGTCCGAGCCGGAACCGGCGCCGGCGCTGACCAGCGTCGCGCTGCTGCTGGCGAAGAAGGCCGAGCAGAAAGCCGTCGAGGAAGGTCTCGCACGCGGGCTGGCCGTCGGCCACGGCATGAACCTGACTCGCGACCTCGGCAACCTGCCCGGCAACGTCTGCACGCCGACGCGCCTCGCCGAAGAGGCCGCGCAGCTGGCCGAGCGTTTCCACCTGAAGCTGACGGTGCTCGAAGAAGCCGACATGGACGCGCTCGGCATGGGCTCGCTGCTGTCGGTCGCCAAGGGCTCGACCCAGCCGCCGAAGCTGATCGTGCTCGAATACCACGGCGCCGGCGACGGCAAGAAGGCACCGAAACCGGCGGTGCTGGTCGGCAAGGGCATCACCTTCGATTCGGGCGGCATCTCGCTCAAGCCCGGCGAAGGCATGGACGAGATGAAGTACGACATGTGCGGCGCCGCCACCGTGCTCGGCACGCTGCGCGCGGTGTGCGAGCTGGCGCTGCCGGTCAACGTCGTCGGCGTGATCCCGACCTGCGAAAACATGCCGGCCGGCAATGCGGTCAAGCCCGGCGACATCGTCCGCTCGATGTCGGGCCAGACGATCGAGATCCTCAATACCGACGCCGAGGGCCGGCTGATCCTGTGCGATGCGCTGAGTTACGTCGCCAAGTTCGAACCGGACGTCGTCGTCGACATCGCCACGCTGACCGGCGCGTGCATCATCGCGCTCGGCCACCAGACCACCGGGCTGTTCGCCAACGACGATGCGCTCGCCGACGCGCTCTACAGCGCCGGCCAGCAGACCGGCGACAAGGCCTGGCGCCTGCCGGTATGGGACGAATACCAGGAACAGCTGAAGTCCAATTTCGCCGACATGGCCAACATCGGCGGCCGGCCGGCCGGCTCGATCACCGCGGCGGCCTTCCTGTCGCGCTTCACCCGGGACTACCGCTGGGCCCACCTCGACATCGCCGGCACCGCGTGGAAATCCGGCGCCGCCAAGGGCGCAACCGGCCGGCCGGTGCCGCTGCTGGTCGAGTTCCTGCGCCAGCGCGCCGACAAGAAGGCCAAGAAGTAAGTGACCCAGGTGACCTTCTACTTCAACGTCCGCAACCGCGAGCAGGCGCTGTGCCAGCTCGTCGGCAAGGCGTTGGCGCAGAAGCTGTCGATCAGCGTGCTCGCGGGCAGTGAATCGGCCGCGTACGCGCTCGACCGGCTGCTGTGGGAACTGCCGCAGACCGGTTTCCTGCCCCACTGCGCCGCCGACCACGGCGATGCCGCGCGCACGCCCATCGTCGTCGATCACCGCGTCGAGCTGATGCCGGCGCGCGACGCGCTGTTCAACTGGACCGACGGCGTACCGGGCGGGCTCGAGCGCTACGCGCGCGTGATCGAGATCGTCGACCAGTCCGACGATGCCCGCAGCGCGGCACGTGCACGCTGGCGTGCCTATCTGGCACACGGTATCACTCCCGAAGGCATCGACCTCCTCGAACTGCAGGCCCGGCCATGAGCGAAAACGACAGCGTCAGCCCGCTGTTCGACAAGATGGACGCGCTGCTTGCGCGGCATCGCGGCGAACCGGTACGCGACGACGACATCCCGGTGCTGACCACCGAAGCCGTTGTCCCCGCCGACGCCGACGACGACATTCCGGTCCTGACCGACGAAGCGGTCGTGCCCGAGCCGGTGCTGATGTTCGATCCTGAAGAATTCTATACGCCGCCGCCCGCCCCGCCCGAGCCCGCGGTCGTTGCGACACCCGAGCCGGCACCGGCCAGCCCCGCCCCGGCGAATTCCTCGACCTGCCGCTGCTCGACCTCGACGCGCTGGTCTCGCCGTACCCGGAAACGGTCGACGAGGACTGGCTGCCACCATTGCCCGAGGCCGCCCCTGCAGACACGATCACCGCGCCCGTCGACCTCGGCTGGGACGGCGACAGCGCAGAACCGTTGCACTTCGAAGCCGCCCCGCTGGTGAGCGAACTCGCAAACGTCGACGCCCCGCTCGGCGAACCGGCCGCCGCGGAGGCTGAGGCTGAGGCTGAGGCTGAGGCTGAGGCTGAGGCTGAGGCTGAGGCTGAGGCTGAGGCTGAGGCTGAGGCTGAGGCTGAGGCTGAGGCTGAGGCTGAGGCTGAGGCTGAGGCTGAGGCTGAGGCTGAGGCTGAGGCTGAGGCTGAGGCTGAGGCTGAGGCTGAGGCTGAGGCTGAGGCTGAGGCTGAGGCTGAGGCAACGATGGTCGCCGAAGCCGCGACCGGCGCAAGCGACATCGTCCACGAACTGCACTGGCACAACGTCGAGATCGAACTCGAAACGGCGGCGGCGATCGCCGAGCCTGCGCCGGTCGTACAGGCCGAGGTCGTGCCGGTTTCCGAACCGCACTCGGCCTTCACGCACGCCGTCTGGTCGCCGGGGCCGGACGTGCCTTGCGCCACCGAAGCGGCCGCCGAGGACATCTGGATCATCGATCTCGATGCGCTCGACGCCGAGCCGCCGGCACCGTCCACGGCACCGGCGGGCCTGCCCTTGCCGGCCGGCGCCCCCGCCCTTGCGACGCCGCCGCAACCGACGCCACCGCCGGTCGACGCCAGCACCGTGTCGGAAATCACCGCCGCCGTCGGCGCACATCTGGCGATCGACATCGCGCTCGAGGTCGAGCAGCGGGTCAAGCAGCAGATGGCGACGGTGATGAGCAAGGTCTATGACGACCTGCTGCAACGACTCGGCCACGACATCGCTGCCGAACTCGAGGCGCAGCTCTCGCCGAAGATCAGCGAGCTGGTCCGCGACGAGCTGCGGCGCAAGCACCTGCTCGACTGATCACCCGGCCGGTCACTCTAGCCTGAACACGATCGGCACGTTCACATCGGCATCGATCGGCGTCTCGCCGCGCCGGGCGGCGACAAAGCGCCAGCGCTCGGCGACCGTCTTGCGCGCCGCCTCGTCGAGCCGGGCAAAGCCGCTCGACTGCTGCACCGTCACCGCCTGCGGCCTGCCGTCCTTCGCGACACGTACCCGCAGCACGACCCGGCCTGCCTCGCCGCGCTGGCGCGACGCCAGCGGCATCTCCGGCTTGGGATTGGCGAGATAGCCGGGCCAGCTCGGCGCGATTTCCGCATCTCCCGCCCGGTCGCCGCCGGCCGGATTCACCGCCCCCGCCCCACCGGCAGCTGCCGTTTCGGTCGCCTGTGCCGGGCTGCTCGGCGCCACCACTTCCGCCGCGACCGGTGTTTCGGTCGGCACGACGACTGCCGCGCGGGGCAAGGCCGATGGCTTGACGGCCAGTACGGGTGTGCGTTGCGGCGCCGGTGACTTCGCCTTCGCTGCAGCCACCGGCGCCCCGTGCTTCGCGGTCGGCGGGGGTGCGGGCTGCGCGGTCGTCGCCACCGCCGGCCCGACCTGCAACACCACCGTCATCGGCATCGCCGGCTCGAACCGTTGCGATGGCGCCAGCCAGCCGGCGCCAAACGCAACGACACCGCCGTGCCCGGCCAGCGACAACAGCACGGCGTAGCGCAGCTGCACCCTAGCGCCTGCCGCGGCGGCGCCACCACAGCGTCAGGCCGAGCATGGCCGCGACGACGTTGGCGGCGGCAAAGCCGGCGAGCAGCACGTCGCGCGGCATCTTGCCGAGGCCGTCGAGCCAGTGCCATTTGTGCAGGTAGGCGAACACGTATCCTTCCAGTCTGTCGCTGTCGTCGATGCGGGCCGAGAACGCGCCGGTCGCCGGTTCGACGTAATACGCCGGTCTGCCCGGCGTGGCGTAGTCGACGCGGTAGACCGGCAGCCGCTTCTGGAAGAAGCCGTATTCGCCGCCGAACTGCGTCACCAGCGAAATGGTAGCCGCCGCACCCGCCGGCGCACCAGCGCTTTGCGCCAGCGACAGGGCGTGCGGCTGCGCCAGATCAAGCTCGGCGCTGCCGTCCCAGTAGCGCGGCAGTCCGCCGGCGGGCGCGGCGTGGTGATGCTGGTGCTCACCGCCGGCCGCCGGTGCCGCCGCGGCGATCAGCCAGGCGGAATGATCGCCGACGCGGACCGCGCTCAATCGCAACGCCCCGTCGGGTACCGTTGCCAGCGGCGGTACGGCGCCCAGCAACGGTGCCGGTGCCGCCGGTACTTGCGCACGGGCGAAATACAGGTGAACCAGCCCGCTGACGATCAGCATCGCGCCGGCGACGCCGACACCGATGCCAAGGCCGCGGTGCCAGCGCCGCAGGCGCGGCTGCCCCGGCCTAAGCGTGGCGGCGCGTTGCCGGACGAGCCACAGCGCCAGCCCGCCGACCACCGTCAGCAGGGCGCAGCCGAGCAGCACCGAGATCCCCGCCAACCGCAACGGTTCGTTCGCCCACGCCCAGCTGTGCAGCAGCACGAAGGCGCCCATCAGTGCACGCTTGCGGTCGTCGGTCAGCGTCGACAGCCGGCCCTCGCCGGTATCGACAAAGGCGGTCAGGCCGTCGTCACGCTCGAATTCGATCCGCCAGACCGGCAGGATCTTGTTCATCGCCGGGTAATCGCCGCCGAAGGCGGTGATCGGCGTGATCCGCGCCACCGGGCTGCCGGCATCGCCGGCAAAGGCACGCGCCAGCCGCTCGGCCTCGGTCCGGTCGGCGCCGGCGATCTCGCGGCCGGTCAGCGCATCGGCCCAGTAGCGCTCGCCGCCGCCCGCCGGCAGCCACTGCCACGCCGGACGACCGGCGAAATGCGTCAGCCTCAGCTCGCGCACCGCGCCGTTCAGCACCGGCTTCACCGGTACGAACCCGGCCGGCAGCGGCGCGGCAACGGCCGGGCGCTGCGCTTGCGGCGACAGCGCCGACATGACCGGATGCATCACCCCGGTCAGCCCCCACAGCAGCACGGCGACACCGGCCGGCAGCGCCAGCAGCCGGTGCCAGCGGGTCAGCGCGGCAACGAGCCGCCCGGTCCTGAGCGTCTGCTGCGCGACGAAACCCGTTTGCCGCTGCGGCGGCGGCACCGGCTTCGGCCGGCGCCGGCGCAGGTAGCGGAAGAAACCGTCGCTCAAGCCGCCGTTCATTGGGCCACCTCGCCGCCGAAGGCATAGCGCACACCGACCAGCGCGGTGCGCGGCGCGCCCGGCGTGTACGTGTCCTGCGCGTCCGGACTGTAGACACCGACGCCGCTGTACGTCGACGACGCCGATTCGGCATAGCGCCGGTCGGTCAGGTTGAGCACGCTCGCCCAGGCTTCCCAGCCGCGGGCAAAGCCCCAGTTGGCGCGCAGGTTCAGCAAGGCATGGCCGTCGTAGCGGACGGTGTTGGCATCGTTCATCCAGTACGGGCCGACGTACTGCGCCTCGAGCGCGAGCCGGGCCTTTTCGGCCGGCAACCACGCCAGCGATGCATTGCCGAACCACTCGGGCGCCTGCGCCATCGTCTTGCCGGCGAAGTTGAGCTGTGGCGTCGCCTGATAGTCGCGGTAGCTGTGCTTGGCATAGCTGCCGGACAGCCGCCATTGCCAGGCAGGAGCCACCGCGCCGGACAGGCCAAGCTCGATGCCGCGATGCCGCGTGCTGCCGGCGTTGCGCGGCTCGGACCGGCCGGGCTGGCTGCTGAAGTTGACGATCTCGTCATCGCCGTCAAGCTGGTACAGCGCCAGCTCGAGCGCCGTCTTGTAAGGCAGCTGTGCGCGCACGCCGATCTCGACGTTGTCGTACGTCGCCGGCTTCAGGTCCGGCACCGCCAGCGACGAGAACAGCTGGCCGACCTCGGGCGGGGTGAAGCCCTGGCTGTAACTGGCGTAGGCGCTGACGGTCTCGCTCGTCTGCCACGTCAGCCCGAGCTTGGGCGAGGTGTGCGAGAAGGTCTGCTCCTGGCTCGGTGCGCCGGTGGTCGCACTCGGGCTCAGGTTGTTGCTGTAGTCGTAGCCGACACGATCCCAGCGCAAGCCGGCCGTCGCACGCCACGCACTGCTGATCGCCCATTGCGCTTCGCCGTACACGGCGGCGTTGCTCAGGTCGACGTGGTAATCACGGCGCCGTGTCGTCTCCCGGTAGCTCAGGTAGCGGCCCGAGGCCGGATCGCGCTGCACCGCAAGATTCCACTCGCCCTGATCGTTCGGACTTTCCTCGATCGTCGCGCCGCCGATCAGCCGCAGTGGCCCCCAGTCCTGCCGGTGGCGGGCGTCTACGCCGACCGAGCTGAAGAAGTTCTCGGTCGTCCGCCCCGATGCGCTGGCCGGGCCGGTGTTGAAGATCAGATAGCTCGGCAACTGGTCGGTGTTGTTGTGCCGCCAGTAGACGCTGGTCGTCGTCTCGCCGCCCTCGTTCCAGTTGCCGATCAGCTGCGCATACGCCCGCATTGCTTCGACGTTGCGGTAGGTGAAGCTCTGGTAGCTGTAACCGGGGCGGCTGTTGTAGTCGCTCGGGTTCAGGCTGCCCGGCATGTCGGTGTCGAGCTTGTTGTAGCTGAACAGCGTTTTCAGATACGCGACGTCGGAAACCGTCAGGTCGCTGCGCAAGGTCAGCGAGGTCTTGTCGGCATCGCTGTAGTCCTGCCAGCCGTCGCGCTGCCAGCTGCGGTAGCCGCTCAAACGGCTGGCGAGCACGTCGTTGCCGCCGGTGACTTCGGCATCGACACGGCTGTAGCCCTGGTTCGAGCCGCGCAATGCGATGTCGCCGCCAAGGGTGCTGCTCGGCGCACGGCTGATGAAATTGACCGCACCGCCGACGGCGTTGCTGCCGTACAGGCTCGACGCCGGTCCGCGCATTACCTCGATGCTGTCCTCGCCGTCGAGGTTGATCTCGTAGGTGGCGTTGTGATTGAACACGCCGACCGGTCGGATCGGAATCCCGTCCTCGAGATACTGGTACAGCGGCCGGGTCGAGATCGGCTGGCGGATCGCCATGCTGTGCTGCTCGTTGCCCAGATCGGGCATCAGCACACCGGGCACGGTGTCGAGGACCTGACTGATCGACGTCGGCTTGGCGTCGGCAATGGCTTTCGCGTCGACCTTGCCGATCGCGGCGGCGGTTTCCTTCAGCGGCGCCGCTTCGCGCGACCCCGAGACGACGACCTCGTCGAGCAGCGGGGTGTCGTTGGCATAGGCGAACGCCGACGCAACCGCGACGGCAAGCGCACAGCGGCGCGCCAGTGTGTGTGGCTGTTTCATGCAGGCTCCAGCGCCGCGCGTGCGCGCGGCAGCCGGCCGCGCGCAACGGCGGGCCGGCGATTCGTTGTTCTAGGTGTAGGGGAAACGAATCAGAGCAGGGATGGCGGAGCACGCGGTGCATGCGCCCAGACGCGGCGCGCCGGTGCCGGCCACAGCGTCGCGACCAGCGCCGGCGTGACCGAAATCAGTGCGACCAGCGGCAGGGTGAACATCGGCACCGGCGGCGGCAGCGCCTGCGCCGCCATGACCGCGCAGACCGGACAGGCCGTCGCCGACTTGACCGGCTGGTCCTTGCCGGCGATCACGACCTGGCGGATCTCGCCGCCCGGCGCGCACAGCGCCACCGTGACCGCGCCGCTCGCCATCGCCCGTGCGTGCACGAACGGCAGCGCGAGCTGCAACACCAGCGCGATCAGCGCCGGCACACGGCCAAGACGGAGGAGTCGGTTCAGCAGCACGGTTGCACGGGTCGATGTGACCGGGCGATTCTAGGTGGGCGCCCCAGCCCCTACAAGCGCCGCCGGGCACGCGTGAACGGTAGCCAACAAAAAACGGGCCCCACAGGGCCCGTTGTTCGACGCAGTGAAAGCCGCGCTTATTTCACCAGCGCCTTGGCACGCGCGACGACGTTGTCGACGGTGAAGCCGAACAGCTTGAACAGCTCGCCGGCCGGAGCCGATTCGCCGAAGCGGTCCAGACCGATCACGTCGCCTTCAAGGCCGACATACTTGCGCCAGCCGTCGGTGACGCCGGCTTCGACCGCCAGACGCGGTACGCCGGCCGGCAGCACCGAGGCCTGGTAGGCCTTGTCCTGCTTGTCGAACACATTGGTCGACGGCATCGACACGACGCGGGCGGCAATGCCCTCGGCAGCGAGCTTTTCGGCCGCCTTGACGATCAGGTCCAGCTCCGAGCCGGTCGCGATCAGCACGACCTTCGGATTGGCCGCATCGCGCAGCACGTAACCGCCCTTCTTGATGTCGGCGATCTGCGCTTCGGTCCGCGCCTGGAACTGCAGGTTCTGGCGGGTGAAGATCAGCGTCGACGGCGTTTGCTTCTGCTCGATCGCGTCGGCCCAGGCCACCAGCGTTTCGACGGTATCGGCCGGGCGCCAGACATTCATGTTCGGGATCAGGCGCAGCGTCGCGGTCTGCTCGACGGCCTGGTGGGTCGGGCCGTCCTCGCCGAGACCGATCGAGTCGTGGGTGAACACGAACAGCGTCGGGATCTTCATCAGCGCAGCCATGCGCAGCGCATTGCGCGCGTATTCGCTGAACATCAGGAAGGTCGCGCCGTACGGACGCCAGCCACCGTGCAGCTGGATGCCGTTCATGATCGCGCTCATGCCGAATTCGCGCACGCCGTAGCTGATGTGGTCGCCGACGAGTTCGTTGCCTTCGCGCTTGAGCGGGGTGCTGCCCTTCCAGTTGGTCAGGTTCGAACCGGTCAGGTCGGCCGAGCCGCCGAGCATTTCCGGCACGTTCGGCACATAGGCCGACAGCGCGTTCTGGCTGGCCTTGCGGGTGGCGATGGTCTCGGCCTTGGTGTTGGCGTCAAGAATCGCATCGGCGACGACCTTGTTCCAGTTCGCCGGCAGCTCGCCCGCGTTGCGGCGCTTGAACTCGGCAGCGAGGTCCGGGTGGACTTCGGCGTATTCCTTGAACACGCGATCCCACTCGCCTTCCCACTTGGCGCCGGCTTCCTTCTTGTCCCAGCCGGCGTAAACCGAGGCCGGGATCTCGAACGGTTCGTACAGCCAGCCGATGCTGTCGCGGGTTGCCTTGATTTCGGCATCGCCCAGCGGCGCGCCGTGCGAGTCGTGGCTGTTGGCCTTGTTCGGGCTGCCCTTGCCGATGATGGTCTTGCAGCAGATCAGCGACGGCTTGTCGGTGACGGCCTTGGCTTCGGCGATCGCCTTCTTCACCGCGTCGACGTCGTGACCGTCGATCGGGCGGATCACGTGCCAGCCGTAGGCTTCGAAACGGCCCGGGGTGTCGTCGGTGAACCAGCCTTCGACGTGGCCGTCGATCGAGATGCCGTTGTCGTCCCAGAATGCGACCAGCTTGCCCAGGCCCCAGGTGCCGGCGAGTGCGGCGGCTTCATGGCTGATGCCTTCCATCAGGCAGCCGTCGCCGAGGAAGCAGTAGGTGTGGTGGTCGACGATGTCGAAGCCCGGCTTGTTGAACTCGCGCGCCAGCAGCTTTTCGGCAAGCGCGAAGCCGACGGCGTTGGTAATGCCCTGGCCCAGCGGACCGGTCGTGGTTTCGACGCCGACGGTGTAACCGTACTCCGGGTGGCCCGGGGTCTTGCTGTGCAGCTGGCGGAAGTTCTTCAGGTCGTCGATCGACACCTCAAAGCCGGTCAGGTGCAGCAGCGCGTACTGCAGCATCGAGCCGTGGCCGTTGGAGAGGATGAAACGATCGCGGTTGGCCCAGTCCGGGTTCTGCGGATTGAAGCGCATTTCGCCTTCGCCCCACAGTGCCAGCGCGATTTCGGCCATGCCCATCGGCATGCCGGGGTGACCGGAATTGGCTTTCTGCACGGCATCCATCGCGAGGGCGCGAATGGCATTGGCAAGTTCGGCGCGGTTGGCCATGGGGAACATCCTCCGCAAACAGTTCGGTTCAAAGGGAAAACGGCATACAGCGGTTCGCAGCATTATCCCCGACGCATATGCGCCGGGACAACCGGAATCGGATTAGGTTTTACCGCAAGGGCCGGGCCTCTGCGTTGCGCGAAAGCAAAGCGGCCCGCATGACGTTGCTTACGATAAGCCCATAGCGGCGGGCTATGGTGAAGAGAGGCATTTTTCACTTCAACAAAAGAGAATGATTCTCAATAATTGAATTGAACCCATCCGCCACGGAGCCCATCATGAAGCTCGCCCACCACTGTCCGCTGCGGCGTTGCGTGCGCTACACGCTCGGCGGACTGATCTGGCTCGGCGCACTGCTGGCGCTGATCGTCTGACCCCAAACTGGAGCCGCCATGTCCACGCTGATCCTGATTCGCCACGGCGAGTCGACCTGGAACAAGGAAAACCGCTTTACCGGCTGGCACGATGTCGACCTGACCGAACTCGGCGCCGAGCAGGCGCGCGACGCCGGCCGCAAGCTCAGGGCTGCCGGCATCCACCCCGACCTCGCCTACACTTCGGTGCTCAAGCGGGCGATCCGCACGCTGTGGCTGGCGCTCGACGAAATGGACCGGATGTGGCTGCCGACCGAGAAGGACTGGCGGCTGAACGAGCGCCACTACGGTGGACTGACCGGACTCAACAAGGCCGAGACCGCCGCCAGGCACGGCGACGCGCAGGTGAAGATCTGGCGCCGCAGCTTCGACGTGCCGCCGCCGGCACTGGCCGCCGACGACCCGCGCGTTGGCCGCGGCGATCCGAAGTTCGCGGCGATCCCGGTCGAGGCGCTGCCGCTGACCGAGTCGCTGAAGGACACGATCACCCGGGTGATGCCGTACTGGTTTGACGCGATCGCGCCGGCGCTCAGGAGCGGCAAGACGGTGCTGATTTCGGCGCACGGCAACTCGCTGCGCGGGCTGATCAAGCACCTCGAAGGCATTTCCGACGACGACATCGTCGGCGTCGAAATTCCGAACGGCGAACCGATCGTCTATACGCTCGACGACGATCTCAAGGTCGTCGACAAGCGCACGCTCTGATCACTCGAGCACATAGCGTCCCGGCGCGGGGCCCAGATCGGGCCCGGCCGCCGGGGGCTTGATCCGCTTGCCCGATTGCGGTGCCAGCCACTCGACCCAGCTCGGCCACCACGAGCCGGCCGCCTTGCTCTGCCGCGCCAGCCACGTGTCGGCATCTTCGCCGCGCCGGGCCTCGCCCTGCCAGTAGCTGCGCTTAGAGTCGGGCCGCGGCGGATTGATGATGCCGAGGATGTGGCCCGAACTCGACAAGGTGTACGTGACCGGGCCGCGGGCCTTTCCGGTCAACGCCCAGGTCTGCTGCCACGGCGCGATGTGGTCTTCCTGCGTGCCGACCATGAACAGCGGCGTCTCGATCCGGCTCAGGTCGATCGGCTCGCCGGCGATCGTCAGCGCATCGGGCTCGACCAGCCTGTTTTTGACGTAGAACTCGCGCAGGTAGTAGCAGTGCATCTTCTGCGGCATCCGCGTCGTGTCCATATTCCAGTACAGCACGTCGAACGCCGTCGGCGCCTCGCCGAGCAGGTAGCCGCTGACCCAGTAGTTCCAGATCAGGCTGTTCGGCCGCAGCATCCGGAAGCTCGACGCCATCTCCTTGCCGTCGAGGTAGCCCTTGCGCGCGATCACCCGCTCGACGAAGGCCAGCCCCTCGTCGTCGAGGAAGACGTCGATGTCGCCGGGGTGCGAGAAATCGGTCAGCGCGGTCAGCAGGGTCGCGCTGGCAACCTGTTCGGCCTCGCCGCGTCGCGCCAGCCACGCCAGATAGATCGCCGCCAGCGTCCCGCCGATGCAGTAGCCGGTCAGGTGGACCCGGTCGCTGCCGGAGACCGACTTTGCCACGTCGACGATGGTCGCGATGCCGTCGCTCAGGTAGTCGTCGAAGCCGACGTCGCGCTCTGCGGTGCCGGGGTTCTTCCAGCTGGTGACGAAGACCTGGAAGCCCTGGTCGACCAGATGGCGGACCAGACTCTTCTTGGCGTCGAGATCGAGCACATAGTATTTGTTGATCCACGGCGCGACGAGGACGATCGGCACCGCGTGCACGGTCGGCGTCGTCGGCGCGTAATGGATGACCTCGAGCAGCCGGCCGCGGTGGACCACGGTCCCCGGCGTCGTCGCCAGGTTCTCGCCGACGGTGAACGCGTCCATGTCGGTCATCGGGATGTCGCCACGGCCGACGTCGCGGGCGAAGTTCTTGTAGCCCTGCCACAGGCTGTCGCCGCCGGTGAGCACGGCCTTGGTCAGCGCCAGCGGGTTGAGCCACAGCAGGTTGGTCGGTGCAACGGCATTCAGCCACTGCCGCAGCCAGAAGGCGCTGCGGTTGCACTCGGCCTCGCTCAGGCCCGGCGTCGCGTACAGCACGTCCTGCAGCCAGCGGGTGTTGAACAGATACCATTCCTTGATCGAATCCCAGTACGGCGAATCGGACCAGACCGGGTCGGCGAAGCGGGTATCGTCCGGGTGCGACGGGAACAGGTCGATGTCCGGCGCGCCGACGCAGCGGCTCAGCGTGTGCTGCTGCCATTGCCAGGCGTCGGACGACCAGTCGACCAGCGTGTCGGCGAGTTCGCCCGGGTGCTGCAGCCACGCCAGTTGCGCCTTGGCGGACGTCGAGATCAGTCCGAACGGATCGAACGCCTGGCGCAGCGCGTGCTGCAGCGATGCGAAACGGTCGGCCTGCTCATGGAAGAAGCGTCTGTCGGCCATTTCGGCCTCCCCGTCGGGACTAGGATGCTCCCAGCTTACGTTGCAGTGCAGCAGAACTCAATGCCGCACCGCGGCTGCCTTGATCGTGGTCAGGCCGGCTGCGCCGCCTGGCGCACGTCCTGCAGATCGGCCGGCGTGCCGACGTTGAACCATGCACCGTCGAAATGCTCGCCGCCGACCCGGCCGGCGCGCGCCTCCCGCACCAGAATCGGCCCGAGCCTGGCAACGTCGCCGGCGACGATGCCCGCCAGCAGCGCCGGGCGGATCACCGCCAGATTGCCGTAGCACAGCTTCGGCGCCCCATCGGGCGCGATCAGCCCGTCGACGAGGCCGAAGTCGCCGTCCGGATGGTAGGGCGGGTTGTCGACCATCACCAGGTGCGCCAGCCGCGCCGGCGGAAGTTGCATCGCGGTGCTGACCAGCCGCTGCAGCGGGTAGCCGGTATAGATGTCGCCACTCAGCAGCAGGAACGGCGCGTCGCCGAGCAGCGGCAGTGCCTGGGCAATGCCGCCGGCGGTTTCCAGCGCCACCGTCTCGGGTGAATAGGCGATGCGCACGCCGTAGGCCGAACCGTCGCCGAGCGCGTTTTCGATCATCGCGCCAAGCCAGGCGTGGTTGATCACCACCTCGGTGACGCCGGCGGCGGCCAGGCGACGCAGATGCCAGCCGATCAGCGGCGTGCCGCCGACGTCGAGCAGGGGCTTGGGGCAGCTGTCGGTCAGCGGCCGCATGCGTTCGCCACGGCCGGCGGCAAGGATCATCGCTTTCATCGTCGCGCTCAGAAGGTGAAGCCGACGTCGACCTGGTTGCCGTGCGCCTTGACCAGCAGCCGTTTCAGGCTGCCGAGTTCGACATAGCGTTCGCACACCTTGTTGACGTAGTGGAGTACCCGCGGGATGTCGGCGAGGTAACGGCTCTTGCCGTCGCGGTGATGCAGTCGCGCGAACAGGCCGAGCACCTTCAGGTGGCGCTGCAGCCCCAGCCATTCGAAAGCCTTGTAGAACTCGGCGAAGTCGGCCTGCACCGGCAGGCCGGCCGCGCGCGCCCTTTCCCAGTAGCGGATCGCCAGATCGAGCACGAACGCCTCTTCCCAGTCGACATAGGCGTCGCGCAGCAGCGAGACGACGTCGTAGCCGAGCGGCCCGCGCACGGCGTCCTGGAAGTCGATCACGGCGAGTTCGTCATTCTTGATCATCAGGTTGCGCGAATGGTAGTCGCGGTGCATGAAGCCCGCCGGCTGGCTGGCGTTGAACGCGGCGATCAGCGCGCAGCTGCGCTGCCAGCCCGCAAGCGCGTCGTCGTCGAAGGCGACGCCGAGATGGGTGCCGAAGTACCACTCGCGGCCGATCTCCATCTCGCGCTGCATGAAGGCGGTGTCGAAAGCCGGCAGGTGATCGCTGGCGAGCTTGGCCTGCATCGCCACCAGAAGGTCGATCGCGCGCAGGTACCACGCCCGGGCCTGGTCCTCGCCGGCGAGCCGTGGCGTCAGCAGATCGTCGCCGAGATCCTCGAGCAGCACGAAGCCGGCGTCCGGATTCCGCCCGAGCACCGCCGGCACGCGGATTCCGGCCGCGGCGAGCTCGCGCTGGCGGGCCAGAAACGGCTGCACATCGAAAGCGGCCGGGTCGGCCTGCATCACGATCAGGCTGCGGTCGGACCAGTGCGCGCGCCAGTAATGCCGGACGCTGGCGTCGGAGCCGCCCGGGGTCAGCGATGCGGGCGGCGTGCCGGTCTCGGCGGCCAGCCAAGCGGAAAGGGAATCGGAAACGTTCATGAAATCAGCAAAAAACCGGGTAGAATCCAGCGATTCTATCAAGAGCTTCCCCCGGCCGCATGACCCGTATCCCGCCGCCGCCGTTCCGTTATTCCGCCCTGCTGCTCGCGCTGTCGTCGGCCCTCGCCTGCGCGGCCGAATCCGCCAGCGACGCACCGATGTACGTCGAAGCCGACCGTGTCGACGCGCAGAACCAGGCCGACGGCGCCAAGACGCTCAAGGCCGAGGGCAACGTCGTCATCCAGCAGGAAAACTCGACGCTGTATTCCGACTGGGCGACCTACGACGAAAGCCGGAAACACCTGCGCGCCGGCGACGACGTGCGGATGGAAAAGGAAGGCGACGTGCTGACCGGCAGGGGGCTCGACTACTACCTCGACGCATCGACCGGCGAGCTGTCCGACCCCGATTATGTCGTCGGCCAGGGGCTGGGTCGCGCCGACGGCGTCAAGCTGCTGTTCGGCGGCGAGAAGCTCTACCGTATCGACTCGGGCCGCTTCACGTCGTGTCCGGTCGGCAACGACGACTGGTACATCCACGCGTCGAAGCTCGACCTCGACTACATCGACAATATGGGCGTCGCCCAGAACGGCTGGATCCAGTTCAAGGGCGTACCGATCCTGTACTCGCCGTGGATGAACTTCCCGCTGACCGGCAGCCGGCAGACCGGCATGCTGACGCCGACGGTGAGCTTCGACAGCCGCAGCGGCATCGACCTCCTGACGCCGTTCTACTGGAACATCGCGCCGAACTACGACGCGACGCTGTACCCGCACTACATGACCCAGCGCGGGCTGATGATGGGCGGCGAGTTCCGCTACCTGCAGCCGAACTACTCGGGACAGATCAGCGGCTCGTACATCAACGATAAGGAAACCGACACCAACCGCTCGTCCTTCGTCTGGCTGCACAACCAGCAGTTCACGAGTCAGCTGTCCGGGCACATCAACGTCCAGAAGGTGTCGGACGACGACTACTTCGACGACTTCGGCAGCCGCGACGCGATCGCCCAGCAGACCAACCTGCCGCGCGAGGCCGGGCTCAACTACGCCGGCGACGGCTGGAACGCGTCCTTCCTGTGGCAGCGCTACCAGACGCTGCAGAGCGACACCAACGCGGTCGACATCCCCTACGACCGGATGCCGGTGCTCAACTTCAACGCGACACCGAACTGGATCAAGGGCGTGCAGACCTCGGTCGCCGCCGAGTTCGCCGACTTCTACCACCCGACCAAGGTCAACGGCACGCGGACCTGGATCACCCCGACGGTGAGGATGCCGTTCAATACGGCGTACAGCTTCTTCGTCCCGAAGATTTCGCTCGACGCGACCTACTACCAGCTCAAGGACGCCAACGGCCAGAACGACCGGACCGAGAGCCGGGTGCTGCCGATCACCAGCATCGATTCGGGCCTGTTTTTCGAGCGCGACGCCGACTGGCGCGGCAGCGAGTACATCCAGACGCTGGAACCACGGCTGTTCTACGTCTACGTGCCGTACAAGGACCAGTCGCAACTGCCGAACTTCGATTCGAGCCTGACCGACCTGTCGCTGACGCAGTTGTTCTCGGAAAACAAATTCGTCGGCCACGACCGGATCAACGATGCCAACGAGGTCACCGCGGCGCTGACCAGCCGCATCCTCGACGCCGAGGACGGCTCGGAGCTGTTCCGCGCGACGATCGGCCAGCGCTACTACTTCACGACACCGCGGGTCACGCTCGACAATTCGGTGCCGTCCGACGCGACCAAGACCGACCTGCTGCTGTCGGTCGGCGGCCAGCTGTGGAAAAAGCTCAAGTACGACTACACGCTGCAGTACGACGGCGTCAACGGCAAGACCAACCGTGCCGACGTCTCGCTGCAATGGGCGCCGGACGCCGCGCGGGTGATCAACCTGCGCTATACGCGCAATACCAATGCGCCGATCTCGACCGACATCAACGGCGACTACACGACCGACGGCATCATCGAACAGGTCGACGTGTCCGGCCAGTGGCCGCTTGGCCGCGGCTGGTACGGCGTCGGCCGCTATACCTACTCGCTGCACGACGACCAGACCTTCGAGGCGCTCGCCGGCCTCGAGTACAACGCCGGCTGCTGGGCCGTGCGCTTTGCCGCACAGCGTTACATCACCAGCGACGGCGACTACAACAACACCTACTTTGCCGTGCTCGAACTCGGCGGCCTTGGCCTCGGCAGCAATCCGGTCAGCACGCTGCGCGATTCGATCCCCGGTTACTCCAGTACATTCGATACCTTGAAGTGAATGCCATGATGAAGCTCCGTTTCCTGACCTGCCTTGCCGTGATGCTGTCGACGCTGCTTGCGCCGCTGGCGAACGCGGCGATCGAAACCGTCGACCGCGTGATCGCAGTGGTGAACCGCGGCGTGATCACCCAGGACGAACTGAACGACCGGATCACCTCGGTCAGACAGAACCTCGCCAACCAGAAGATCCAGCCGCCGCCCGAGGACGTGCTCAAGCAGCAGGTGCTCGAGCGGATGATCACCGACCTGATCCAGGTCCAGTACGCCGGCGCGATGGGGATGAAGGCCGATGACGCGGCGCTGGACCGGGCGATCGGCCGGATTGCCGAGCAGAACAAGATGAGCCTGCCGCAGTTTCGCGCCACGCTGGAAAAGCAGGGAATGAGCTGGAAGAATTTCCGCGAGGACATCCGCCGCGAAATGATGATCAGCCGGCTCAAGGAGCGCGAGATCGACTCGAAGATCATCGTCACCGACAGCGAGGTCGATGACTACCTCAAGCTCAACGCCGGCAAGACCAAGGTCGAGTACAAGCTGCAGCACATCCTGATTTCGGTACCGGAAAACGCGTCGCCGGACCAGATCCAGCAGCGCCGCCTGCGCGCGCAGGCCGCCAAGCAGGAAGTCTCGTCGGGCGCCGACTTCTCGGCCGTCGCCGCCAAATTCTCGACCGCCCCCGACGCAACCAGCGGCGGCCAGCTCGGCTGGCGGCCGGCCGGCAGCCTGCCGCAGGCGTTCACCGACCTGCTCGACAAGCTGCAGCCGGGCGACAGCACCGACATCATCCGCAGTCCGGCCGGCTTCCACATCATGAAGCTCGTCGACAAGCGCGAGCAGAACCCGAAGGAAATCGTCACGCAGACGCGCGCACGCCACATCCTGATCAAGACCAACGAACTCGTTTCCGACACCGATGCCCGGCAGAGGCTGGTGCAGCTGCGCGACCGCATCGTCAACGGTGGCGCCAAGTTCGAGGACATGGCCCGCGCCTATTCCGACGACACCAGCGCCAGCAAGGGCGGCGATCTCGGCTGGGTCAACCCCGGTGAAACGGTGCCGGATTTCGAGCAGGCGATGAACGCGCTGCAACCGAACCAGATTAGCCAGCCGGTCCACAGCCCGTTCGGCTACCACCTGATCCAGGTGCTCGAGCGCCGCCAGCAGGACGTGACCCAGGAGCGCGAACGCTTCCGCGTGCGTCAGGAACTCAAGCAGCGCAAGGCCGAAGAACAGTACGAGGACTGGCTGCGCCAGCAACGCGACCGCGCCTACGTCGACATCCGGCTGAAGGACGAGTGATGCACCGCACCCCGGTGCTGGCGCTGACGACCGGCGAACCCGCCGGCATCGGCCCCGAGCTCGCCGCGGCGATCGCCGGCCGCAGCGACGGCGTACGGCTGGTGCTGCTCGGCGACCGGCAGTTGCTGACCGGGCGTGCCGCAGCGGTCGGTGCCGGCACCGACTGGCCCGACTATGTCCCCGGTGGCGATGCGCCGGTATCGCTGCTGCACCTGCCGCTGGCCGCGCCGTGCACCGCCGGGGTGCTCGATCCGGCCAATGCCCGCTACGTGCTCGACCTGCTCGACCGGGCGATCGACGGCGCGCAAGCCGGCGAGTTCGACGCCATCGTCACCGCGCCGCTGCACAAGGGCGTGATCAACGAAGGCATCAGTGGCAAGTTCTTCTACGGCCATACCGAATACCTGGCCGAGCGCACCGGCACCGGCCGGGTCGTGATGATGCTGACCGGCGGCGGCCTGCGCGTCGCCCTGGCGACGACGCACCTGCCGCTCAAGGATGTGCCTGCGGCGATCACCGTTGACACGCTGAGCCGAACGCTGCGCATCCTGCACGCCGATCTCCGGAGCAAGTTCGGAATCACGACCCCGCGCATCCTCGTCGCCGGGCTCAATCCGCACGCCGGCGAATCGGGTCACCTCGGCCGCGAGGAGCTCGACGTGATCATCCCGACCCTCGACGCACTGCGCGCCGAGGGCATGGCGCTGATCGGCCCGCTGCCGGCCGACACCCTCTTCAACCGCAAGCAGCTCGAACAGGGCGACGCCGTGCTGGCGATGTACCACGACCAGGGATTGCCGGTTCTCAAGTACGCAAGCTTTGGCGAAGGCATCAATATCACGCTAGGCCTGCCCGTCATCCGCACCTCGGTCGACCACGGCACCGCGCTCGACCTCGCCGGTACCGGCCGCGCCGACCCGGGCAGCCTCAAGGCGGCGATCGACCTCGCCGCCGAGCTGGCGCGCCACCGCGACTGATCCGCGGCTTTTTCAGGCTTTCCCCATGTCACATATTCCACGCAAACGCTTCGGCCAGAATTTCCTGCAGGACCAGGGCGTCATCCACGGCATCATCGCCGCGATCGACCCGCGTCCCGGCGACGTGGTCGTCGAGATCGGCCCCGGCCTCGCCGCGCTGACCGAACCGCTGATGCAGCGCGCCGGCAAGCTGCACGTCGTCGAGATCGACCGCGATATCGTCAGCCACCTCTCCGGCCGGTTCTCGGCCGAGCAGTTGGTGATCCACAACGCCGACGCACTGAAGTTCGATTTCGCCGCGCTCGCCGCCGAGATCAACCCCGGTGGCACGATCCGCCTCGCCGGCAACCTGCCGTACAACATCTCGACGCCGCTGCTGTTTCACCTCGCCAGCTTCGGCGCAGCGATTTCCGACATGCACTTCATGCTGCAGAAGGAAGTCGTCGACCGGATGGTCGCCGAACCGGGTACCGCCGATTACGGCCGGCTCTCGGTGATGCTGCAGGTCCGTTTCAATATGGACAAGGTGCTCGACGTCCCGCCGACCGCGTTCTACCCGCCGCCCAAGGTCGATTCCAGCGTGGTCCGGATGATGCCGTGGGACGTCAACCCATGGCCGGTTGGCGACCTCGGTGCGCTGGAAAAACTCGTCACCACGTCATTCGCCCAGCGCCGCAAGACGATACGCAACAACCTCAAGGGCATCGCCGACGACGCCCAGCTCGCCGCCGCCGGCATTGCACCGGGCGATCGCCCCGAGAACGTCACCGTCGGCCAGTACGTCGCGCTCGCCAACCTGCTCGCCGCCCACTGATCGGCAGGCCCGCGCAATACCCTTGCCCGGCCCGCAGGCCCGGACTCACAATCGAACGACTGAACCCATGACAGACAGCCTTCCCATGATCCGATTTTCCAGCGTCAACAAGTGGTACGGCCGCGACCACCATGTGCTCAAGAACATCAACCTCGAGGTCAAACAGGGTGAGGTCGTCGTCGTTTGCGGCCCGTCCGGCTCGGGCAAGTCGACGCTGATCCGCACGATCAACCAGCTCGAACCGATCAACGACGGCGAGATCACTGTCGGCGGTATCATCGTCAACAATCCGAAGACCGACATCAACACGCTGCGCGCCGAAGTCGGCTTCGTGTTCCAGCACTTCAACCTGTACCCGCATCTGTCGGTGATCGACAACATCACGCTCGCGCCGATCCAGGTCAAGAAGATGAGCCGCGACGCGGCCGAAAAGCTGGCGATGGAGCTGCTGGTTCGCGTCGGCCTCGACAACAAGAAGGACGCCTACCCGGCCAACCTGTCGGGCGGACAGCAGCAGCGCGTCGCGATTGCCCGCGGGCTGGCGATGCAGCCCAAGGTGATGCTGTTCGACGAACCGACGTCGGCACTCGACCCGGAAATGATCGGCGAGGTGCTGGCGGTGATGCAGCAGCTTGCCGAATCGGGCATGACGATGATGGTCGTCACCCACGAAATGGGCTTCGCGCGCGAGGTCGCCGACCGGGTGCTCTTCCTCGCCGAGGGCGAAATCCTCGAGGACACGACACCGGAAGCGTTCTTCAGCGCACCGAGCACCGATCGGGCCAGGCAGTTTCTGCGACAGATATTGTCGCCGATGCATGGCTAACTTCCGCAAAAAGCCGCCTTCAGGCGGCTTTTTTCATGCCACGCCATGAGCGCCGGCCCGTGCTTGTAAGCTAGGGTTTTCACCAAGCGCAGCAATACCGCGCGGCACCTATACTCGGTTTGTGTGAAAAAACACGTTATGGAGAGTTCCCACATGAAGAAACTGCTGCCGTTGTGTTTGGCCGTGTCCGCCCTCTTCGCTGCCACCGCGCAGGCCGAAGAGCTGACCGGTACGCTGAAAAAGATCAAGGAAACCGGCACCATCACCGTCGGCCACCGCGACTCGTCGATCCCGTTCTCCTATCTCGACGCGAGCCAGAAGCCGGTCGGTTACTCGATGGACCTGTCGGCGAAGATCGTCGCTGCGGTCAAGAAAGAACTGAACATGCCGAGCCTGGTGGTGCGCTACAACCTCGTCACCTCGCAGACGCGGATTCCGCTGGTCCAGAACGGCACGGTTGACGTCGAGTGCGGCTCGACGACCAACAACCTCGAACGCCAGAAGCAGGTCGCCTTCTCGGTCGGCATCTTCGAAATCGGTACCCGCCTCCTGGTGAAGAAGACCTCGGGCATCAAGGACTTCGCCGACCTCTCCGGCAAGAACGTCGTCACCACCGCCGGCACCACGTCCGAGCGGCTCATCAAGAAGATGAACGACGAGAAGAAGCTCGGCATGAACATCATCAGCGCCAAGGACCATGGCGAATCGTTCCTGATGCTCGAATCGGGCCGCGCCGTCGCCTTCATGATGGACGACGCGCTGCTGGCCGGTGAAATGGCCAAGGCCAAGGCACCGAACGACTGGACCATCGTCGGCAAGCCGCAATCGTACGAAGTCTACGGCTGCATGCTGCGCAAGGACGACGCCCAGTTCAAGAAGCTGGTCGACACCGCGCTGAGCAACACGTACAAGTCCGGCGAAATCAACACCATCTACAAGCGCTGGTTCCAGAGCCCGGTCCCGCCCAAGGGCCTGAACCTGAACTTCCCGATGAGCGACGAGCTCAAGGAACTGATCGCCAAGCCGACCGACAAGTCCGCCGAGCAGATGTAAGGCGAGTCGTACCGGAACGAAGCCGGCCGTGGCAACACGCGGCCTGTCCGATTGAATCGAGCAGGCCGTCCGTTGCGGCCGGCTTCTTGTTTGATAGGGGGAACCCCAAGATGCATTACAACTGGGACTGGGGCGTATTTTTCCACTCCACCGGCATTGGCAGCGAAATCTATCTGGACTGGTTCATCAAGGGCCTCGGATGGACGATCGCACTGTCGCTGGCCGGCTGGGTGATCGCACTGCTGCTGGGAACCGTACTTGGCGTGATGCGCACGCTGCCGGGCAAGGTCCTGCCCAAGATCGCGGCGGTCTACGTCGAGATTTTCCGTAACATCCCGCTGCTGGTGCAGCTGTTCGTCTGGTACTTCATCGTGCCCGACCTGCTGCCCGAAGGACTGCAGACCTGGTTCAAGCAGGACCTGCACCCGGCAACCAGCGCCTTCATCAGCGTGGTGCTCTGTCTTGGCCTGTTTACCGCCGCGCGCGTCTGTGAACAGGTGCGTACCGGCATCCAGGCGCTGCCGAAGGGGCAGACCAACGCCGCCTACGCACTGGGCCTGCGCGTACCGCAGATCTACAAGGAAGTGCTGCTGCCGCAAGCGTTCCGGATCATCATTCCGCCGCTGACCAGCGAATTCCTGAACATTTTCAAGAACTCGTCGGTCGCTTCGCTGATCGGCCTGATGGAACTGCTGGCGCAGACCAAGCAGACCGCCGAATTCACCGCCAACCTGTTCGAGGCGTTCACGCTGGCGACGATCATCTACTTCGTGCTCAATATGGGCCTGATGCTGTTCATGCGCTGGGTTGAAAAGCGCGTGCGCGTGCCGGGACTGATCGCGCTGGGAGGCAAGTAAGATGGATTTCACTTCGCTGCTCACGGCCATGCCCGGCCTGGTGTCGGGGATGATGCTGACGCTGAAGCTGCTGGTGCTCGCCATCATCGGCGGCATCGCGCTCGGTACCCTGCTGGCGCTGGCACGGCTGTCGCACAACAAGCTGCTGTCGAGCCTCGCCGGCTTCTACGTCAACTACTTCCGCTCGATTCCGCTGCTGCTGGTCATCACCTGGTTCTACTTCGTGGTGCCCTTCATCATCGGCTGGCTCACCGGCACCAACGAACCGATCGGCGCGTTCTACTCGTGTCTGGTTGCGTTCATGATGTTCGAAGCCGCTTATTATTGCGAAATCGTCCGCGCCGGCATCCAGTCGACCTCCAAGGGCCAGGTCAACGCCGCGTATGCACTGGGGATGACCTACGGCCAGACGATGCGACTGGTGATCCTGCCGCAGGCCTTCCGCAAGATGACGCCGCTGCTGCTGCAGCAGTCGATCATCCTGTTCCAGGACACCTCGCTCGTCTACGCGGTCGGCCTGATGGACTTCCTGAACAGCGCCCGTTCGGCCGGTGACATCGTCGGCGAGCTGCACCAGTTCCTGATCTTTGCCGGCCTGGTTTATTTCATCATCAGTTTTGGCGCCTCCACCCTGGTGAAGCGCCTGCAAAAGAGGTTGACCGTATGATTTCGCTCAAGAACGTCAGCAAGTGGTACGGTGACTTCCAGGTCCTGACCGACTGCACGACCGAAGTACAGAAAGGCGAAGTGGTCGTCGTCTGCGGCCCGTCGGGCTCGGGCAAGTCGACGCTGATCAAGTGCGTCAATGGCCTCGAACCGTTTCAGTCCGGCGACATCATCGTCGACGGCATCTCGGTCGGCTCGCCCAAGACCGACCTGCCCAAGCTGCGCTCGCGCGTCGGCATGGTGTTCCAGCACTTCGAACTGTTCCCCCACCTGTCGATCACCGACAACCTCGCACTGGCGCAGATCAAGGTACTCGGCCGCAAGGAGGACGAGGCGAAGAAGAAGGGCCTGGCCCTGCTCGACCGCGTCGGCCTGTCGGCGCATGCCGCCAAGTTCCCGGGCCAGCTCTCGGGCGGCCAGCAGCAGCGCGTCGCCATCGCCCGCGCACTGGCGATGGACCCGATCGCGATGCTGTTCGACGAACCGACGTCGGCGCTCGACCCGGAAATGATCAACGAAGTGCTCGACGTGATGGTGCAGCTGGCCCACGAAGGCATGACGATGATGTGCGTGACCCATGAAATGGGCTTTGCGCGCAAAGTTGCCAACCGGGTGATCTTCATGGACCAGGGCGCGATCGTCGAGGACGCGAACAAGGACGAGTTCTTCGGCAGCCCGCGCAGCGAACGCGCGCAGACCTTCCTGTCGAAGATCCTGCAGCACTGAGCGCAGTCCGCCTCGCACCAAGGCCGCAGGATGCGGCCTTTTTCCTCACCAAATAATCAAATTGTTAATAGTTGCTTTAACGCACAATTTATCGGTCATATGATGAATGCACTGATTCGCCGGCTGTCGGCGGCACAAAGGAGTTCTCATCATGCGTACATCGTCCAAGCTCGCCCTCGTTGCTACCCTGCTCGCTGCAGCATCGTTCGCCAGCGCCGAGGCCATCCCGCCGCGGCAGAACATCGAGCTTCACCCGGCCTACTGCCAGCACGACGGCCAGTCGGTGCAACACACGATGACGAACGGCCGGGCGCAGAACGAGATGCTGCACAAGCTCGCAGGCCCTGGCTCGATGGCAGGCTGATCCAGCGATGAAAAAAAACCGGGCGATGCCCGGTTTTTTTTTCAGACCTTGTTGCCCAGGCCCAGGCGCATCCACAACTCGGCGACACCGGCCGCCACCGGCTCGCTGAAATGGAAACCCTGCAGATAGTCGACGCCGAGCCCTTGCAGATAGCGTGCGGTTTCCAGGCTCTCGACCCCCTCGACGACCAGGTCGAAACCCAGGCCGCGGCCGAGCTGGACGATCGCCTGCATCACCCGCCGCCCCGCCTCGGTATGCAGGCGCCGCGTGAACGAGAGGTCGACCTTGAGCCACTGCGCCTGCATCTCGTGCAACTGCGCCAGCGACGAGTAGCCGGTGCCGAAGTCGTCGATGGCGATCTGGAAGCCCGCATGCGCGAGCTGGCGCAGGTGCTTGAGCTGCTTCGCGTGGTCGTTGAGCGCCACCGATTCGGTAATCTCGATGATGACGTCGCTGGGCCGCAAGCGGTTCGCCACCAGCCGGTCGACCAGCAGCGACACGAAGGTCGGCGAGAACAGCTGGCTGCGCGAAATGTTCAGCATCAGCTTCTGCGTCAGCCCGGCGTCGCGCCAGGCCCGCAGCTGCGGAAACGCAAGCTGCATCACCCGTTCGGACAGCTCCTGGATCAGCCCGGCCTTCTCGGCCATCGGAATGAACAGCTCGGGGCTGATCCAGCCGTTCTTGTCGTCCTGCCAGCGCGCCAGCGCCTCGATCGCGATCACATCGCCGTTGCGGGCCGACACCACCGGCTGATAGAACACGCCGAGCCGCTCGCCGCGGATCGCCGCCGACAGCCGGGACTGGATCGCCACGTGCTCGCGCCCGAGTGATTTTGGCCGCAGCACGTCGCCGTACAGGCAGACGTTGTTGCGCCCCGCCTGCTTGGCATGGTGCATCGCGTGGTCGGCCGCCGACAGCAGCTCCTCACCCGATTCGGCGTTATCGGGAAACACCGCGAAGCCGATGCTGATCGATGGATGCGCTTCCTGCCCGTCGAGCACGACGACCTCGCGTGCCGCCTCGCGCAAACGCTCGGCCATCGCCCGGAGCTGCGACGGCGCACCGACGTCGGGCATCAGTACGACGAACTCGTCGCCGCCCCAGCGTGCCAGCAGGTCACCGTCGCGCAGTACGGCCGAGAACCGTGCCGCCAGCTTGGCGAGCAGTTCGTCGCCGATCCGGTGGCCGAAGGCATCGTTGATCTGCTTGAAGTGATCAAGGTCGACAAAACCGAGGCCGACCTTGCCGTGCGCCTCGCGCGCCCGCGTGACGGCCCGCGCCAGCGCATCGTCGAGCATCAGCCGGTTCGGCAAGCGTGTCAGCCCGTCGTACAGCGCCATCTGGCTGATGTGCTGCTCGTTCAGCTTGACCTCGGTGACGTCGCGCAGCACCGCGCGCATCGTCGCACCGTGCTCGGCGACCAGCGGCATCAGGCAGGCCTCGACCCAGACCAGCTCGCCGCTCTCGCGATAGAGCCGGAAACGCAGGGTCCGCGGTTCGCTGGCCAGACGCGCCATGCCGGTTCGGACCGCGCCGAGGTCGCCCTCGTGGACCCAGTGCAGGAAAGGTACGCCGAGATCGTCACCCTGCACCCGCGGATCGAGTCCGCGCAGGCGGACCCACGCCGCGCTGAAACGGAGCAGCCGCCCGTCGGCCGACAGGTCGACGACGGCTTCGTCGAGCAGCTGAAGCGTCTGCCCCAGCGCCTGCTGGCGCAGCGCGCTTTGCCTGTCGGCGCTGACATCGCGCAACAGGACGACGACGTCGCCGTCACCGAGCGGACGCAAGCGCCCCTCGAGCCAGATCGGCGAATCGCTGTCGTCGAGCCGGCATTCGATTGTCGCAGCCTCACCGGCGAGCGCGGCCGGCAGCCGCGCCGCCAGTGCCCCGGCCAGCGCCGGCGGCAGCACGTGCGCATACGGGCGCCCTTCGAGCGCCGCCGGATGCGGCAGCACCGCATGGCTCGACCAGGCCTGAACGATCAGTCCCTGGGCAGACAGCTCGAACACCATGTCGTCGGTCGCACCGACCAGCGCCTGCAGCCGGTCGCGTTCGGCGCGCAGTTCGGCGTCGACCTCGCAGCGGACCAGTCCTTGCGCCAGTTGCCGGCCGAGCATCGTCAGCAGCCGCAGTTCATCGGCGCAGCGCGCCCTGTCGTCGCGAGTGTCGAAAAACGCCAGCATGCCGAACGGCAGGCCGCGATCGAGCAAGGGCAAGGTGACGACATGACGGGCGCCGATGCCGCCGAGCAGCAGCTGCTCGGGCAGGGGCAGCGCCGACAAGGAGCGTTGCAGCAACATGCCGACGGCGAGCGTATCGGCGAACAGCGGATAGTCACCGAGCGACAGCCGGCGCAGCGGCTCGACGAAAAGATTCGCCTGCGGCGCCATCCAGGCCGCATCGAGCCAGGCGTTGAACTCGTCGCAGCGGTACAGGCAGACGAGATCGGCGCGGCTGGCGTCGGCCAGCGCCTCGGCCAGCGCCCCGCCGTCCGGCGGCTCGTAACCGGCGAACTGCGCGACGACACGGTCGAACGCGTCGAAATAGGCGTGCTGGCGGACGAAAGGGTCGGCCGCGAGGTCGGCGGGCCGGTCAGAATGGGGCATGGTGGATTCCGCAGCCAAAAAACACCCGGCCTGGGCCGGGTGCTGGTTCGGTCATCATTCCTTCGGTGCCGGCGGCTCGATCACTTCGGACCAGCCGCACTCCTTCTGCGGGCACTTCTTCTCGACGCCGCGCCGCTTGGTCGTCTTGATCGTCAGCACCGGCCACTGGCATTGCGGGCAGGCTTCGGCGATCGGCGGATCCCACGTCGCGTAGTTGCAGTCCGGATAGGTGCTGCACGAGTAGAACAGCTTGCCGTAACGGCTCTTCTTTTCCTTCAGCGTGCCCTTGTGGCACTGCGGGCACTCGACGCCGGTGTCCTTCGGCGGCTCGAGCGGTTCGATGTGCTTGCACTTGGGGTACGCCGAGCAGCCGATGAACTTGCCGTAGCGGCCCATCTTGATGTGCAGCGGGCTGTCGCATTTCGGGCAGGTCCGGTCGGGAACGACCTCGGGCTCGACCGGCGCCGCATCGGCGTCGTCACCCAGATTGCGGGTGTAGTCGCACTCCGGATACGTGGTGCAGCCGATGAAACGGCCGCGCTTGCCGAGGCGGATCGCCAGCTTGTTGCCGCACTTCGGGCAGTCCTCGTCGAGTTCTTCCTGCGTGACTTCCTTGCGGCTCAGCCCCTGCTTCTCGACCACCGTATCGTGGAAACGCTTCCAGAAATCGTCGAGCACCGGCACCCATTCGCGCGAACCGTTGGAGATCTCGTCGAGCTGGTCTTCGAGCTTGGCGGTGAAGTTGTAGTCGACGTACTGGGTGAAGTGGTCGGTCAGGAACTTGTTGACCACCTCGCCGGTGTCGGTCGGGATGAAGCGCTTCCTGTCGAGGTCGACGTATTCGCGGTCCTTCAGCGTCTTGATGATCGACGCGTACGTCGACGGCCGGCCGATGCCGAATTCCTCGAGTGCTTTCACCAGCGACGCTTCGGAGTAGCGCGGCGGCGGCTGGGTGAAGTGCTGCTCGCCGGCGAGCTTGTCGACCGGCAGTGCCTCGCCCTCTTCGAGCACCGGCAGGCGGGCTTCGTCCTCGTCGTCCTCGACGTCGTCCTGGTCTTCCTGATACACGGCGATGAAGCCCGGGAACACCAACGTCTGGCCCGATGCGCGGAACACCGCCTGCGTGCCGACTTCGATGTCGACACCGACTGTGTCGAACTTGGCCGGGGTCATCTGGCACGCTAGCGTGCGCTTCCAGATCATCTGGTAGAGCTTGAACTGGTCGGCGCTGAGGAAGGCCTTGACCGAGTCGGGCGTGCGCGCGATCGACGTCGGCCGCACCGCCTCGTGCGCTTCCTGCGCGTTCTTGGACTTATTCTTGTAGACGACGGCGTCCTTCGGCAGGTAGTCCTTGTCGAAGTTGTCGCCGATATAGCCGCGGATGTCCGCCAGTGCCTCGTTCGACAGCGCCACTGCGTCGGTACGCATATAGGTGATCAGACCGACGGTCTCGCCGCCGAGATTGATCCCTTCATAGAGCTGCTGCGCGGTCCGCATGACGCGGTCGGTCGTCATGCCGAGCTTGCGCACGCCTTCCTGCTGCAGCGTCGAGGTCGTGAACGGCGCAGCCGGGCTGCGCGACTTCTTCTTCTTCTCGACCTTGGCGACACGCGCCTCGGCACCGCTCAGCGCCTTGAGGATGTCGGCCTGCGTCGCTTCGTCGGGAATGTCGAACTGTTCGAGCTTCTTGCCCTGCCACTGCGACAACCGCGCGCCGAACTTCTGCCGGCCCTTGTGGCTGTCAAGGTGGATCGTCCAGTATTCCTGCGCGGTGAACGCGCGGATCTCGATCTCGCGCTCGCAGATCAGCCGCAGCGCCGGACTCTGGACGCGGCCGGCCGACAGGCCCGAGCGGACCTTGCGCCACAACAGCGGCGACAGGTTGAAGCCGACCAGGTAGTCGAGCGCGCTGCGTGCCTGCTGCGCGTTGACGAGGTTGCTGTCGATGTCGCGCGGCTGCTCGATCGCGGCCTTGACCGCCGACTCGGTGATTTCGTGGAACACGACGCGCTTGAACGTCTTGGCCGGGTCCAGGAGCTTCTTGCCCTTGAGGATCTCCATGATGTGCCAGGAGATCGCCTCGCCTTCGCGGTCCGGGTCGGATGCAAGGTAGACGTTGTCCGCCTCCTTCACCGCCGCACAGATCGCGTCGACGTGCTTCTTGTTCTTGTCGATCACCTGATACTTCATCTTGAAGTCGTGTTCGGTGTCGACCGAGCCGTCCTTGCGCACCAGGCCGCGGACGTGACCGTAGGAAGCGAGGATCTGGAAATCCTTGCCGAGATACTTTTGCAGCGTCTTCGCCTTCGAAGGCGACTCGACGATCAACAGATTGGCGGGCATGGCGGCCGATGCTCAAAAAAGTGGCGGATATTAGACCCGGTGTGCCGGGGTGGCAAGCGAGGCTTAGTGCAGCGTCGCGCCGTCGCGACCGAAGAGGATCTCCTCGATCAGGAGGTTAGACAGTTCGTCGCGTTTGCGCCAGACGACCATCAGCACGATCAGCTTGAGCCGGTCGGCCTCGACTTCGCCAGCGTCGTCGCGCAGCACGCGGTCGAGCACCAGCTCGCGCTCCTCCGGCGACAACACCTTCGATGCCTCGAGCGTGTGCCAGTAGACGATGGCGTCGTCGCTGAGCTTGCCGGCTTCGCTCGGATGCAGCATCCGCGGCCCGTCGATCGACAGTGCGGCATAGGCGCCGGCGTCGAGCTGCGACAGCTCGGACAGCCAGGCGAGCGCTTCGCGGATTTCGTCGTCGTCGAAGCCGGCGCCGGACAGCCGGCGCGCCAGCTGCGACATGTCCGGTTCGCCGTCGGCGTCGTAGTACTGCTGAAAGAGGTAGGCGAGAACGTCGAGCATGCAATCCATCTGGGGCCGTTGCCGCGCGATTCAAGCCAGCCGCTGGTAGCGGCCGCCCGGCAAGGTCGCGACACGGCCGGTCAATTCCAAGCCGAGCAGAATCGCGCACAGCCGCTCGACCGTCAAGCCGCTTCGTACCACCAGCGTATCGACGTCGGCCGGATCGTGACCGAGCGCTCCGAGCACCGTCTCGTCGTCGGCCGATGCCGGCTCCGCCTGCACGGGCGGACGTTGCGGCGGCGCCAGCCGGACCTGCCAGTCGATTTCGCCCAGCACGTCGTCGGCCGACTCGACCAGCCTGGCGCCGTCCTTGATCAGCCGGTGACAGCCGCGCGCCTGCGGCGAGTGGATCGACCCCGGGATCGCGAACACCTCGCGGCCGAGTTCGACCGCCTGCCCGGCGGTGATCAGCGAGCCGCTGCCGAGCGCCGCCTCGACGACGAGCACGCCGTGCGACAGCGCCGCGATCAGCCGGTTGCGGCGTGGAAAATGTTCGGCCTTCGGCGGTGTGCCGAGCGCAAACTCCGACACCAGCAGGCCGTCGATGGCGACCCGGTGCGCCAGCGCCCGGTTGCTCGCCGGATAGACCCGATCGAGCCCGGTGCCGACGACGGCGATCGTGCTGCCCAGCCCTTCCAGACCGCCGAGGTGCGCAGCGGCGTCGATCCCGGCGGCGAGACCGCTGACGATGGTCAGGCCGCTGCCGGACAGCGCCGCGGAAAACACCCGGGCGTTCTCCAGCCCCTGCGGCGTGGCGCCGCGGCTGCCGACGACACCGAGCATCGTCGATTCGAGCAGCCCGGTTCGGCCCTGCAGATAGAGCAGCGGTGGCGGATCGGGCAGATCGAGCAGCCTTGTCGGGTAGGCCGGGTCGCCGAGCGTCACCACCGCCGTCCCCGGCGTATCCAGCCACGCCAGCGTCGCCTCGACCGCCGGGCACGGTGCGGCCAGCGCCGCGCGCCAGCCCGGCAGCAATCCGGCCGGCAGGTGCTCGCGCAAGCGCTCGTCGGGCGCGGCCAGCGCGCCGGCCGGATCGCCGAACGCACGCAGCAGCGCAAGCTGCCGCCGCGTACCGACGCCGGGTACGGCGGTAAAACGCAGCCAGTCGACAAGATCGGCATCGGCCATGCGGACTCCCTGACTCACCCGAAAGCAAACGGCCGCGCAATGCGCGGCCGTCGATTCATTGCGGCATTCAGCTCGGCGACTTGACGTCGTCGCCGACGTTGACCGGCAGCGTGCTGTCGAGCAGCAGGCCGTAGCTGAACTTGGGGAACACGCGATAGACGAAGACGTTGCTGCTCTTCTCCGCCGGCGTATAACGCGTGGGCTCTTTGCCGCTTTCCTTCTTGATCGCCCGCTCGCGCTTGTAGCTGTTGAGCACGGTACCGATATCGACACCGGCCTCGCTGCCGCGATTGATCACGATCGTCGTGTACTGGCCCGCTTCGGCAACGCCGCCATAGGCCGAGATCACCCGGCCGTTGACCTGCTGTGCCGGCGCGTGCGGCGCATAGTTGATGAACGGCGCATCGGTCGCGCGGATCAGCCGGCTGCCGACGCCGATTTCCTCCCGGGCGCTGACGACGCGCAAGGTCGCAACGTCACCGCTCTTCTCCATACGGACGTCGCCGAGGTAGTCGACCTGATAGCCGATCACGCGCTTGCCGTCCGGATCATCCGGGTCGACCAGCTTCTGGCCGGGGCGGAACGCCTGCCAGGTATCGCCGGCTTCGCCCTCGAGGTCGACCGCGTAGATGCGATCACCGGCGGCGAAGAACACGCGCGAGTCCGGGCCGGCGGCGACACGCGGCGCAGCCTTGAAGCTGGCCGGATCGATCACCAGCGGCTTATTGAGGAAAGGCTCGATCGCCGCATACGGAATGCTCGGTGCAGCGCCGTTCTCGTCGATCGGCGTCGAGCGGACGCGCGGCGACAGCCTGGCGACGCCGCGGTTGGCGACCTTGTCGCTCTTCAGCAGCTTCAGGCGCGGCGTGTCGCCGGAACGGTCGAGGACGACGACGTCTCCCGGGTAGATCCAGTGCGGGTTCTTGATCTCGTCCCTGTTCAACTGCCAGATTTCCGGCCAGCGCCACGGCTGTTTGAGGAAGTGCCCGGAAATGCCCCACAGCGTATCGCCCTTGACCACGACATAGCGCTCCGGCGCGTTGCCCTGCAGCGCCAGGGTATCGGCCTGTGCGGCGCCGACGCCCAAGGCCAGAAGAAGCGATATAATCGTTTTACGCATGGTGGCGCTCATCTCTGTGTTGGTTTGCATCCCGAGCGGGATGCTTATGTATCAGCAAGAGGCCAGGCCCGCCGCGTATTACTTATCCAGCAGCAAGCAATCATGGCCATTCTGAATATTCTGCACTACCCGGATGAACGCCTGCATACGGTCGCCAAGCCGGTGACGGTTTTTGACGAACATTTGCAACAGTTTGTCGCCGACATGGCCCAGACGATGTACGAGGCGCCCGGCATCGGCCTCGCCGCGACCCAGGTCGACGTGCACCAGCGCGTCGTCGTGATCGACCTGTCCGAAACCAGGGACGAGCTGCGGGTGCTGATCAATCCCGAGATCGTCGAGATGGACGGCAAGACCACCTACGAGGAAGGCTGCCTGTCGGTGCCCGGCATCTACGAGGAAGTCGAGCGCGCCGAGCGCATCAAGGTGCGCGCGCAGGATGCCCACGGCAAGGCGTTCGAGTTCGACGCCGACGGCCTGCTGGCGATCTGCGTCCAGCACGAGCTCGACCACCTGAACGGCAAGGTCTTCGTCGAAAGACTGTCGCGGCTGAAGCTCGGCCGCATCCTCCAGAAACTGAAAAAGAACCAGCGCAAGACGCTGTAGAAAACGGTCCGAATGAAAATCGCTTTCGCCGGCACGCCCGAGTTTGCCGCCAGCGCCCTGCGCACACTGATTGCCGCCGGCCACGACGTGGCGATGGTGCTGACCCAGCCCGACCGGCCGTCCGGGCGCGGCATGAAGCTGACGCCGTCGCCGGTCAAACAGGCCGCGCTCGAACACGGGCTGCCCGTCTACCAGCCGGAAAGACTGCGCACGCCCGAGCAGCAGGCGCCGCTGCACGGTCTCGACGTCGACGTGATGGTCGTCGCCGCCTACGGGATCATCCTGCCGCAGGCGGTGCTCGACCTGCCGCGGCTGGGCTGTCTCAACATCCATGCCTCGCTGCTGCCGCGCTGGCGCGGCGCAGCGCCGATCCAGCGTGCGATTCTCGCCGGTGACGCCGAGACCGGCATCACGATCATGCAGATGGACGCCGGGCTCGATACCGGCGACATGCTCAGCATCCACGTGACGCCGATCGCCGCCGACGACAACGCCCAGACCCTGCACGACAAGCTCGCCACGCAGGGCGCCGATGCGATCGTCGCCGCGCTGGCCGACCTGCCTGCACTGCAGGCCGGGCGCCGGGTTCAGCCGCCGGATGGCGTGACCTATGCCGAAAAGCTCAGCAAGGACGAGTCGCGCCTCGACTGGACGCGCCCGGCGGCCGAGCTCGACCGGATGATCCGTGCGTTCAACCCCTTCCCGTCGGCCCAGACGACGCTGGATGGCGCGGCGATCAAGCTCTGGCGCGCGCACCCGGTCGACGGCCGGGGCGCGCCGGGCGACGTGCTCGCCAGCAGCCGCGACGGCATCGTCGTCGCCTGCGGCGACGGCGCACTGACGATCACCGAGCTGCAGAAGGCCGGCGGCAAGCGGCTCGACGCCGGCGCCTTCCTCGCCGGCACGGCGCTGAACGCGGGCGTTCGTCTGGGCGGTTGAATTTTTCGCTGCGGCGCGAATCTATACCCCTAGGGCGGCGCGATTCGCTCCCGATTGACCGCAAGAAGCAACAGCCGTGCGAAACGGGTTCAAGGGTTCGCTGGCCGGTCATCGACGAACCGTGGCCGCTCTTTTCACGCCCAACACCTTGCGAGACCCATATGAATAACTGGCTCAAGACGACCATTCTGATGGCCGCCATCATGGCGCTGTTCGTTTTCATCGGCGGCCTCATCGGCGGGCAGACCGGCATGCTGCTGGCGCTGCTGTTCGGTGGCGCGATGAACGTGTTCGCGTACTGGAACTCCGACAAGATGGTGCTGAGGATGTACAACGCCCATCAGGTCGACGCCCGGACCGCGCCCGAACTCTACGGCATGGTGCAGGAACTGGCGCAGCGCGC
This sequence comes from Jeongeupia sp. USM3, assembly GCF_001808185.1. NCBI lineage: Bacteria > Pseudomonadati > Pseudomonadota > Betaproteobacteria > Neisseriales > Chitinibacteraceae > Jeongeupia > Jeongeupia sp. USM3. The sequence continues at coordinate 1,870,755 of NZ_CP017668.1, forward strand.
CGGCCTGCCGATGCCCAAGGTCTACGTGATCGACGAGGACCAGCCGAACGCCTTCGCGACCGGCCGCAACCCCGAGAACGCCGCGGTCGCCGCGACCACCGGCATCATGCGCGTGCTGACGTACCGCGAGCTGCGCGGCGTGATGGCGCACGAACTGGCGCACGTCCAGCACCGCGACATCCTGATCTCGACGATTTCGGCGACGATGGCCGGCGCGATCTCGGCGCTGGCGAACTTCGTGATGTTCTTCGGCGGCCGCGACGAAGACGGCCGGCCGATGAACCCGATCGTCGGCATCCTGCTCGCCATCCTTGCCCCGATCGCCGCCAGCCTGATCCAGATGGCGATCTCACGCTCGCGCGAATTTGCCGCCGACGCCGGCGGCGCGCGCATCAGCGGCGACCCGCAGGCGCTCGCCGATGCGCTGCAGAAAATCGAGGCGTACGCGCGCGGCATTCCGATGCACACCGCCGAGGCGCACCCGGAAACCGCCCAGATGATGATCATGAACCCGCTCTCCGGCGGCGGCATCGACAAGCTGTTCCGCACCCACCCGCATACCGCCGACCGCGTCGCCCGCCTGACGGCGATGGCGCGCGGGCAACTGCCCTACTGAGCGCACCATGTACGCCACCCAGAAACACGCGACCCATACCCTCGCCGCCGTACTCGGCGGCAAGACGCTGACCGACGCGCTCGCCGACGTCTGGCGTACCGAGCCCGAGCTCAAGCCGCAACAGCGCGGCGCAATCCAGGACGTCTGCTATGGCTCCTTGCGCCAGCTTGGCCTGCTCAACACGATGCTCGACACGCTGCTGTCCAAGCCGGTCCACGAGGCCGAACTGCGCGCCCTGCTGCTCGTCGGCATCTACCAGCTACACTTCACCCGCGCCGCGCCGTATACCGTCGTCGACCACGCGGTGAAAGTCGCCGCGCACACCGGTACCGGCCAGGGCAAGGGTCTCGTCAACGCGATCCTGCGCAACTTCCTGCGGCGCCGCGACGAGCTGATCAAGGACGCCCGGCGTACCGATGCCGGCCACTGGTCTCACCCCGACTGGTGGATTGCCGCGATGCGCAAGGCCTACCCGGGCGCGTGGCGCAGCGTTCTGGAACAGTCCAACCAGCATCCGCCGATGACCTTGCGGGTCAATCGCCGCCAGGGCAGCGTCGACGCCTATCTGGCCGAGCTGGCCGCCGCCGGCATCGAGGCCCGTGCGCTCGACGACAGCGCCATCCTCGTCCGCCATCCGGTCGGCGTCGACAGGCTGCCGGGTTTCTTCGACGGCAAGGTCTCGGTGCAGGACTGGGGCGCGCAGCATGCGGCCCGCCTGCTCGACGTCGGCGACGGCATGCGCGTGCTCGATGCGTGCGCGGCGCCGGGCGGCAAGACCGGCCATCTGCTCGAGCTCGCCGAGCTCGAGCTGACGGCGATCGACGTCGACAACCAGCGGCTCGCACGCGTCGCCGACAACCTCGAGCGGCTCGGCCTGAAGGCCACGCTCAAGGCCGGCGACGCCGCGGTACCGAAGATCTGGTGGGACGGAAAACCGTTCGACCGCATCCTCGCCGACGTACCGTGCTCGGCGACCGGCGTCGCCCGCCGCCACCCCGACATCAAGTGGTTGCGCCGTTACAACGACTTCGTCACTTTTTCGCAACAACAGCGGCAGATGCTCGATGCGCTGTGGCCGCTCTTGGCCCCCGGCGGCAAACTGCTCTATGCTACTTGCTCGATTTTCCCGGCCGAGAACAGCATACAGGCCGAGGCCTTTGCCGCTCGCCATCCGGACGCCGAGCGATTGCCGCTGAGCGAAGGCCTTCCCGCCGACGGCCAGCTGTTGCCGACCTCCGAGCACGATGGCTTCTACTACGCGCTTTTCCGCAAACGTCCTTAACGCTGTTGTCGCGCTGCTGCTCTGGCTCGCCGCCGGTACCGTGCTCGGCGAGGGCAGCGGCATCCGCGCGCAGTCGGCCGGTGCGAGCTACGGCAACAGCCGGATCGAGCTGTCGGCGCGCTTCGCGGTTTCGCTCAATCCGACGCTCGAGAACGCGCTGGCCAACGGCGTCTCGCTGCCCTTCGTCTATGAATTCCAGCTGACCCGGCCGCGCGGCTACGCACTGTACCGCCAGGTCGCCGACTGGTTCTCGCCGACCGCCGAACTCGGCTACCGGCTGTCGTACCACGCGATTTCCCGCCAGTACCGGCTGCATCTCGGCAGCTTCTACCGCAGCTTTGCCTCCCTCGACGACGCACTGTCGGCGCTGGGCGTCGTTCGCGACTGGGGCGTGCTGGCCGGCTCGGCCATCGCCGACGACAAGAGCGATTTTGCCGGCAGGGTGCGGCTGCGGCTCGACCTGTCGCAGATGCCCAAGCCCTTCCAGCTCTCGACGCTCGGCCAGGGCGACTGGAAGCTCGAATCACCGTGGGTCGACATCGCCCCCGGCCGCGACGAGGCGCGCGAATGAGGCGGCTGCTGCTGATCCTCGCGTCGGTCGCGACGATCCTGGTCTTCCTGCTCGCGACCGCGTCCGGCAACACTTCGGCGTTTTCGCAGTACTACACCGAACTGCTGACGCTGAACGGCATCCTGCTGTTCGGGCTGATCGCCGTCGTCGGCGCGCGGCTGTGGCAACTGATCAAGCGCGTCCGCGCCAAGGTCTTCGGTTCCCGGCTGACCTTGCGGCTGGTGCTGTCGTTTTCGCTGGTTGCGGTGCTGCCGGGCACGCTGGTCTACACGCTGTCGGTGCAGTTCCTCAACCGCTCGATCGAGAACTGGTTCAACGTCCGCGTCGACAACGCGCTCGACCGCGGCCTCAACCTCGGCCACAACGCGATCGACTACCAACTGACCGACCTCGTCCGCAAGGCGCGGGTGATCTCGCTCGACGTCCACGACGAAACCGGCTCGGAACTGTTTTCCAGACTGACCCGGCTGCGCGAGCAGATCGGCGTGCAGGAAATCTCGCTGTTCGACGAACAGGGCAACACGATCGCGCACATCGGCAACGAGAACGCCGGGCTGTTCCCCAATCTGCCCGAACGTTCGCTGCTCAAACGCGCACTGCGCGAGCCGGTCCGGCAGATCGAATCGACCGCCGACCAGGGTTTGATGATGCGCACGCTGGTCGCGATGCACGGCGCCGGTTTCGGCGAACGGACGCGCGTCCTGCAGCTGATGCAGCCGGTACCCAAGCAGCTCGCCGACGATGCCGAGCTGGTCGAAACGGTGCGTGCCGACTACAAGCAGTTGTCGCAGGCAAGGCAGGGGCTCAAGCTGATCTTCAGCCTGACGCTGACGCTGGCGTTGCTGATGGCGCTGCTCGGCGCGCTGGCGCTGGCGATGTACCTGTCCGACAAGCTTTCGGCGCCGCTGTCGGTGCTGGCCGAGGCGACGCGCGCGGTTGCCTCGGGCGACCTGAGCCGGCGCCAGCCGGTGATCAGCCGCGACGAGCTCGGTATTCTCACCCAGTCGTTCAACCGGATGACCCGGCAGCTCGCCGAGGCGCGCAACACGCTCGAGAAGCAGGAGGCGGCGCAGGCGGCCGGCAAGGTCTACCTCGAAGGGATACTCGGCTCGCTGTCGGCCGGCGTGCTCTCGTTCGACCGCGACTGGCAGCTGGCGTCGAACAACCAGAGCGCGCTGCGCATCCTCGGCGTCGACCCGGCGCGCGTCGGCCAGACGCCGCTGTCCGACTGGCCCGACTGCTATCCGGCACTGGCGGGGTTCTGCAACGAGGTCGCCCACGGCTTCGCCAGCGACGAGGAACACTGGCAGCGCCAGGTCGAGATCGCCGAGCAGAAGCGCGTGCTCAACGTCCGCGGCACGCATCTGATGCTCGGCGACGAGGACAGCGGCTATCTGGTCGTGTTCGACGACGTCACCGACCTGCTGTCGGCGCAGCGCGACGCCGCCTGGGGCGAAGTCGCGCGCAGGCTTGCGCACGAGATCAAGAACCCGCTGACGCCGATCCAGCTCGCCGCCGAGCGGATGGAGTTCAAGCTTGCCGACAAGCTCGACACCGCCGGCGCCGAGCTGCTGTCGAAGAATACGCAGACCATCGTCAAGCAGGTCGCCGCACTGAAGCAGATGGTCGACGCGTTCCGCGACTACGCGCGCAAGCCGACCGGCAAGAAAAAAAATCTGGACTTGCAGCAGCTCTTGGCCGAAGTGCTGGTACTGTACGAGGCAGCGCCGGTCACCCGCATCGACAATGCCCACGAGCCGATGGTCGTCATGGGCGATGCGACGCAGTTGCGCCAGGTCATCCACAACCTGCTGCAAAACGCGCAGGATGCGATCGAGACCAGCGAAACCCGGCGGATTTGCGTCAAAACCGAAAAAGCCGATAAATTTGTACGGTTAACAGTAGAAGACAGCGGTTCAGGCTTCCCCGGCGATTTGCTGCCGCGGATTTTCGAGCCCTACGTGACCACCAAGCAAAAGGGCACGGGGCTCGGATTGGCCATCGTCAAGAAGCTCATCGAAGAGCATCACGGCCGGATCACGGCCGGAAACCGCGACAGCGGCGGCGCGTTCGTCAAGATCGAACTGCCGCTCACGGAGGAAACAAGTGGGTAGTCAGGATATTTTGGTCGTCGACGACGAAGTCGGCATTCGCGAACTCCTCTCCGAGATTCTGCAGGACGAAGGCTATAGCGTCGCCGTGGCGGAAAACGCCGAAGCCGCACGCAAGCTCCGCAACCAGGCGCAGCCGCGGCTGGTGCTGCTCGATATCTGGATGCCGGACACCGACGGCGTGACGCTCTTGAAGGAGTGGGCGCGCAACGGCCAGCTGACGATGCCGGTCGTGATGATGTCGGGCCATGCGACGATCGACACCGCCGTCGAAGCAACCCGGATCGGCGCGCTCGACTTCCTCGAAAAACCGATCGGCCTGCAAAAGCTGCTGGCAACGGTCAAGCGCGCGCTGTCGCAGCCGGTCGAGGCCGCCAAGCCGCTGCCGACGCTGGCGCGCCTCGGTGACGCCGAGGTCGTGCGCGAACTCAACCGCGTACTCGACACCGCGCGCGGCCAGGGCTCGCCGGTCCTGCTGGTCGGCGCCCCCGGCGTCGGCTTCGAAATCTGCGCCCGCTACCTCGCCGTACCGAACCAGCCCTTCGTCGCGCCGCTGTCGAACGAGGACATCGCGGTCGCACCGCTCGAACTCGCCAACAAGGCCGCCGGCGGCACGCTGTTCCTGCGCGACATCGCCTATCTCGACCGCCGCGCCCAGGCCGGCCTGCGCACGCTGCTCGGCAAGATCGACAAACAGAAGGTCCGGCTGGTGTCGGCGTCGAGCAAGCCGCTCGACCAGCTCGCCGGCCAGCTCGATCCGGAACTGCTGAACGCGCTGTCGCAGCTGATCGTACCGGTGCCGCGCCTCAAGGACCACCGCGAGGACATCGCCCGGCTGGCCGAGACGCTGCTCGCCGAAACCGTCGCCGCCAACAAGCTCGGCCCGCGCCGCTTCAGCCAGGCCGCGCTGCAGCTGCTGGCGCAGCAGGACTGGCCGGGCAATCTCGACGAGCTCGCCAACGTCGTCAAGAGCCTGGCGCTGACCTGCCGCGACGGCGAGATCGACCTCACGCCGGTATCGCGCATCCTGTCGCAGTTCGCGCCGGGCGGCGAGAGCATCGTCGCGCTGCCGCAGGCCGCACCGCCGCCGCTGCCGATGCTCGACCTCGCGCTGCCGCTGCGCGAGGCGCGCGACCAGTTCGAGAAGTACTATCTCGAGCGCCATATCGAGCTGTCGGGCGGCAATATGAGCCGCGTTGCCGAGAAGATCGGCCTAGAGCGGACCCACCTGTACCGCAAGCTCAAGTCGCTCGGCATCCAGATGCCGAAGAAAAACCGGCCCGCCAGCGACAGCTAGGCGGCCACCGCAGTACGCGCACCAGACGAACGCAGCCCGCTCACGGCTGCGTTCGGCATTTCGGGTCACCAGGAACTTACCGTGTCGAACATCCTTATCCTCGGCGCCGGCCGCGTCGGCGCCTCGGTTGCCGAGCAACTGGTGCAGGAGCACTACCACGTCACCCTCGTCGACGATAACCCCGCCAACCTCAAGGGGCTGCAGGACCGGCTCGACCTGCGCGCGATGGTCGGCAACGCGGCCAGCCCGGCGGTGCTCGAAGCCGCCGGCGCGCGCGATTGCGACCTGCTGCTGGCGGTGACGCCGAGCGACGAAGTGAACATGGTCGCGTGCAAGATCGCCCACGAGCTCTTCAACGTGCCCAAGCGCATCGGTCGCGTGCGCAATCCGGACATCCTCGCCCGGCCCGAACTGTTCAACGAAGGCAACTTCGCCATCGACCACGTGATCACGCCGGCACAGATCGTCACCGACTATCTGGTCAGTCTGGTCGAAACGCCCGAGGCGCTGCAGGTGCTCGACTTCGCCGACGGCCGCGCGCAGATGGTCGTCGTCCGCGTCGAGGCCGACGCGCACATGACCGGCAAGACGCTGGCCAGCCTGTGCCGGCTGCTGCCGAACGTCGACAGCCGCGTTGTCGGCATCTACCGCCGCAACCGCTACATCCGCCCCGACGGCGACAGCGTGCTCGAGGTCGGCGACGAGGTCTTCGTGCTCGCGGCGAGCAAGCACATGCGGGCGGTGATCCGCGAACTGCACGGCGAGGAGCGCAAGATCCGCCGGATCATCATCGCCGGCGGCGGCAACGTCGGCTTCAGGCTGGCGCAGGCGCTGCAGGACGACTACCAGGTCAAGCTGATCGAATCGAACCGCGAGCGTGCCGCCTGGCTGGCCGAAGCGCTGCCGAAAACGCTGGTGCTCGCCGGCGACGCGACCGACGAAACGCTGTTCGACGCCGAGCAGATCGAGCGCACCGACCTCTATCTGGCGCTGACCAGCGACGACGAGGACAACATCATGTCGGGCCTGCTGGCCAAGCAGATGGGTGCGCGCAAGGTCATCGCCATCATCAACCGTTCGCGCTATGTCGGCCTGCTGCAGGGCAGCCGCATCGACGTCGCGCTATCGCCGGCGCAGGCGACGATCGGCTCGCTGCTGGCGCGCGTGCGCCGCGGCGACATCGTCGCCGTGCACAGCCTGCGCCGCGGCGCGGCCGAGGCGCTGGAAATGATCGCCCACGGCAAGCGTTCGACCTCGCGCGTCGTCGGCCGGCGCATCGAAGAATTGAACCTGCCGGCGGGGCTGTTCATCGCCGCGCTGATCCGCGGCGACGAGGTGCTGATGGCCCACCACGACACGGTGATCGAGGACGAGGACCACGTGATCGTCTTCGTCGACAAGAAGCGCGGCATCCGCGAGGTCGAGCAGCTGTTCGCCGTCAAGCTGGGGTTCCTGTGAAGCGCGCCCGCGGTCCGGCGCTGATGGCGCTGCCGGCCGGCGTCTCGGTCGCGCTGCGCATCCTGCCGGTGGCCAACGTGCTCGCCCGCGTCGCGCTGATCTTTTCGCTGACGATGGTCGTGCCGATCTGCATCTCGCTGTATTTCGGCGACTCGGCGCTGTGGCACTTCATCGACGCGCTCGCCGGCCTGGCGACGCTGAGCCTGATCACGATCGTGCTGACCCGGCGTTTCCGCCGCGAGCTCAAGATCCGCGACGGCTTCGTCCTCGTCGTCGGGCTGTGGACGCTGCTGCCGCTGGTCGCGATGGTGCCGCTGATGTTCCACATGCCGGACCTGCGCTTCTCGGTTGCCTACTTCGAGGCGATCTCGGCACTGACGACGACCGGCGCGACGGCGCTCTCGGGGCTCGAGCACCTGCCCGAATCGATCAACTTCTGGCGTCACCAGCTCAACTGGCTCGGCGGGCTCGGGATCATCGTGCTCGCGGTCGCGATCCTGCCGATGCTCGGCGTCGGCGGCATGCAGCTGATCAAGGCCGAAACGCCGGGGCCGATCAAGGACGCCAAGCTGACGCCGCGCATCCACGAGACCGCGCGCAACCTGTGGCTGATCTACGCGGCGCTCACGCTCGCCTGTGCGCTGATGCTCCGCTATGTCGGCGGAATGCGCTGGTTCGACGCGGTCTGCCACGCCTTGTCGGCGATGAGCCTCGGCGGCTTCTCGACCTACGACAGCAGTGTCGGCCAGTTCAACTCGGTCGCGGTCGAGGCGATCCTGATCGGCTTCATGCTGATCGCCGCGACCAATTTCGCCACCCACTATCTGGCGCTGACCAACCGCAGCCTGAAGAGCTACTGGCGCGACTCGGAATTCAAGGCGATGGTACTGCTGCTCGGCTTCAGCACGCTCGGCCTTGCCGGCTACCTCGTCTGGCAGCAGACCTACAGCGACTATTTCACCAGCCTGCGCATGGTGCTGTTCAACCTGGTGTCGATCTCGACCGGCAGCGGCTACGCCAGCACCGACTACGGCCAGTGGCCGATCTTCGTGCCGCTGTGGATGCTGTTCCTGTCCGGCATCGCCGCGTGCTCCGGATCGACCGGCGGCGGGATCAAGATGATCCGCACGCTGATCCTCGTCCGCGGCGCGAGCCGCCAGTTCACCACGCTGCTGCACCCGAACGCGGTGCGGCCGCTGCGGGTCAACCGGATGGCCGTGCCGGACCCGGTGATCTTCGCCGTGCTCGGCTTCATCTTCCTGTACTTCATGAGCCTGGTCGTGCTGACGTTCGCGCTGCTGGCAACCGGGCTCGATTTCGTCTCCAGCCTCTCGGCGGCGCTCGCCTGCCTCAACAACGCCGGCCCCGGCCTCGGCGTCGTCGGCCCGGCGTCGAACTACGGCGGGCTGACCGACATCCAGCTGTGGCTGTGCTCGCTGGCGATGCTGCTCGGCCGGCTCGAGGTGTTCTCGGTACTGGTGCTGTTCACGCCGGCGTTCTGGCGCGGCTAGCCGTCCGTCGGGCGGGGCCGATATACTCGGCCCCATGGACGTCTTCATTACCGGTTTTCTGCTTTCGCTGTCGTTGTGCCTCGACATCGGCATCGTCAACGTCGCCATGATCGACACCAGCCTCAAGCACGGGATGCGCCCGGGCCTGCTGATCGGGCTGGGATCGTGCTTCGGCGACCTCGCCTACGCGGCGCTCTCGCTCGTCGGCATGAGCATCCTGCTGCAGTTCGAGGCGGTGCAATGGATCACCTGGCTGGTCGGCGGCACACTGATGCTGTGGCTGGCCGTCAGGATGGCGCGCGAGGCGTGGCGCTCGTCCAGGCTGCCCTCGCACGATACCGCCAGGGCCGCACGGCCGCCGTCGCGCCAGCTGTTCAACCGCGGCCTGGTCCTGGCGCTGGCGTCGCCGTCGTCGATTCTGTGGTTTGCCGCCGTCGGCGGCGCGCTGATCGCCAATGCGACCGACGGCAGCGCAGGCTCGGCGGCACGCTTCCTCGCCGGCTTCTTCGCCGGCGGACTGGCGTGGAGCAGCTTCATCGTCGCCATGGCGCACCACGGCGGCCGCACGCTCGGGCCGCGCTTCATCCAGGGCTGCCACCTCGTGTCGGCGGCGCTATACCTCTACTTCGCCGTGCTGGTGTTCGGCAACGGCGCACGTACCCTGCTCTGAACGCCTGCCGTCAGGCCGGCGCAAACTCGGTCCGGCTCTTGCCGGCATTCTTGGCGCGGTACAGCGCCTCGTCGGCGCGCAGCAGCAGGGCGCGACCGTTCTCGTCCGCGGCAAGCTGGGCGATGCCGGTCGAAAAGCTCACTTCGACGCGCTGCCCCTTGTGGACGAACGGCGTCCGCGCGGCAACCGCGCGCAGGCGGTCGATCACGTAGCTCGCGCCGTTGACGTCGGTATCGACCAGCAGCAGCAGGAACTCCTCGCCACCGTAGCGGACCAGCAGGTCGCTTTCACGCAATACCACACGGGTCAGATTGGCGACGTGCACCAGCACCTGATCGCCGATCAGGTGGCCGTAGGCATCGTTGATCCGCTTGAAGTCGTCGAGATCGAAGATCACCGCGGTCAGCTTGCCGCCCTGCCGCTGTGCGCGCCTGACCTCGCGCGCCAGATGATGGTCGAGCCCCTGGCGGTTGAACGTGCCGGTCAGCGCGTCCTGTTCGAGCATCTTGCGGTTGAACGCGAGATCCTCCTCGATGTGCCGCACCGAATCGCGGATCTGTTGCAGATCGCTGTGCGACGCCGAGACGGTCGAGTGGATCGAGTTTGTCGACGAAATCACGCTGTCGAGCAGGTCGGCAAGCGTGCTGTGCGTTTCCTCGACGCTGGCGCGCTGCTCGGCATGCGCATCGCGCGCGTACCGGAGCCGGCCGAGGCTGGCGAGCATCGCACCGCGCTCGCTGTCGAGCGTCTCGATCAGCTGCTGCATCGCCTCGCTGGCCTCGCCGACCGCTTCGTCCACCTGGCACAGCACCTGCCACGCCTGCTGCAATTCTTCCTGCGGCTTGGCCTGCGGTGACTTGATCGTGACGATCGCGTTGTAGAATTGCGCATAGTTGTCCGGCGTCGGCGGCAGTCCGCGCTCGGCCAAGCGTTTCAGTGCAATCCGGGCGACTTCGACCGGGCTGTCCGGCGAGGTTATGCTCATGTTCTATTTGGCTTTTTTTGGTCAAGTAGGCGACAGGATTGTACGCAATTAACGTAACGCACACCATCAGTCAATACCCGAAAGGTCTTTCATGCATATTCACATTCTGGGTATCTGCGGCACCTTCATGGGCGGCGTCGCGGCGCTCGCCCGTGCCGCCGGCCACACCGTCACCGGCTGCGACGCCGGCGTCTACCCGCCGATGTCGGACCAGCTTTCCGCACTCGGCATCGAACTGATCGAGGGCTGGGATGCCGCCCAGCTGCAACTGGGCGCCGACCTCTACGTCGTCGGCAACGTCGTCAAGCGCGGCAATCCGCTGATGGAAGCGATCCTCGACGCCGGCCTGCCGTACACCAGCGGCCCGGAATGGCTGCGCGACCACATCCTGGCCGGCAAGTGGGTGCTCGCTGTCGCCGGTACCCACGGCAAGACGACGACCAGCGGCATGCTGACGTGGATACTCGAGGACGCCGGCCTGGCGCCGGGCTTCCTCGTCGGCGGCGTGCCGGAGAACTTCGGCATCTCGGCCCGGCTGCCGGGCACGCCGGCGCAGGATCCGGCGAGCACCTCGCCGTTCTTCGTCATTGAAGCAGACGAATATGACACGGCGTTTTTCGACAAGCGCAGCAAGTTCGTCCACTACCGGCCGCGTACGGCGATCCTCAACAACCTCGAATTCGATCATGCCGACATCTTCGCCGATCTGGCGGCGATCGAGACGCAATTCCACCATCTGGTGCGTACCATTCCGGCCAGCGGCCGGCTCGTCGTCAATGGCCGCGAAGCCAGCCTTGAGCGTGTCGTCGAGCGTGGCTGCTGGACGCCGGCCGAGCGCTTCGGCACCGAGGCCGGCTGGGCGATCGGCACCGTCCACGCCGACGGTTTCGACGTGCTGCTGGACGGCAAGCCGCAAGGCCGGCTGGTCTGGTCGCTGCTCGGCGAGCACAACGCGCTGAACGCGCTGGCGGCGATCGCCGCGGCGCGTCACGTCGGCGTCACGCCCGAGGCGGCGATCGCCGCGCTCGGCCGCTTTGCCAACGTCAAGCGCCGGATGGAGATCAAGGGCGAGGCCGGCGGCGTCACCGTCTACGACGATTTCGCCCACCACCCGACCGCGATCGCCACCACGGTTGCCGGGCTGCGCCACAAGGTCGGCAACGCCCGGATTCTCGCCGTGCTCGAACCGCGCTCGAACACGATGAAGCTCGGCACGATGAAGGCCGCCCTGCCCGGCTCGCTCGCCGGCGCCGACGCGGTGTTCTGCTACAACGCCAGCCTCGGCTGGGATCCGGCCGAGGCGCTGACGCCACTCGGCAACAAGGCGCAGACCTTCACCGACCTCGACGCACTCGTTGCCGCGGTCGTAAAGCTGGCCCGGCCCGGCGATCAGGTGCTGGTGATGAGCAACGGCGGCTTCGGCGGCATCCACGGCAAGCTGCTCGCGGCGCTGGCCGCGGTGTGAAGGGCTTCTCTTGTCGTCGCCGGGCCGGGCCGCTTAAGCTCGGCCGATGTGATGATGTGGAGAAACACCCATGAAACGATGGCTCGCCCCGGTGGCCCTGCTGGGACTGATCGCCAGCCCGTTCGCCGCCGCCGATGACGACAGCGGCTCCCGCTACTGGAGCAGCGGCGGTCGTGGCGACGGCCACTGCGAGATCCGCCAGCGCGTCGACGACCGCGTCGTGCTCGAGCTGCGCGGCAACGATGTCCGTGTCCGCACACTCGGCGGCGAGCACTTCCCGCTCGGCCAGGTCCGCTGCTCGGGCCCGCTGCCCGCCAATCCGAAGGACTTCCGCGTCGAACTGCGCAGCGGCCGCGGCCATCTGACCCGCGCCGATCCGCCCAGCGGCCGCCGGCCGGCGCAGATCGAGCTGTTCGACCCGCGTTCGAGCAACGCGCTCTACGTCGTCGACATCCGCTGGCGCGACGATCGCTGGTCCGATGACGACGACGGCGATCAACGCAACGCGGTCCGCCGCTGCCAGAGCGCCATCCAGGACGAATTCGCCCGCCGCAACTACGGCGACGGCAGGCTGCGCTTCCGCGGCCAGCCCCAGGTCGACCGCAACGGCAACGAGCTGCGCGTGTTCGGCAGCGGCGAGGCGCGCAACCGCAACGACGAACGCGATCTGCGTTATCAGTGCATGCTCGACCGCCGCTCGGGGCGGATCCGCTCGGCCGACTACTGGTACGACAGCGGCGCGCTGCGTTCGGTCACGCCCGAGCGCTGATCGCCCGAGCGGCCATCAAAATCCGGCGAAACGGCACTGGCAAGGCGTGCGAAACGCAGACGGCACGATCGGTTCGGCAAGCGGGCACGCCAGCAGTGCACCCCGCAGGCAAGTACCCTTGGGGTATTGGCCGCGCTCACCACCAGACCGGTTCGGGCTCGATCGCGACGCCGAACATCGCTTTCACATCGGCCTGGACCGCTGCGGTCAGCGCGGCAATGTCGGCGCGCCGTGCGCCGCCATGGTTGACCAGCACCAGCGCCTGCCGCTCGAACATGCCGGCCGGACCGAGCCGCCGGCCTTTCCAGCCGGCCTGCTCGATCAGCCAGCCGGCCGCGAGCTTGTACGCGCCACCCGGCATCGGGTACGACACCAGCTTCGGATGTGCGGCGAGCAGCGCCTCGCGCTGCGCAGCCGGCACGATCGGATTCTTGAAGAAACTGCCGGCGTTGCCGATCACCGCCGGGTCGGGCAGCTTGCGCCGGCGGACGTTGATCACCGCCTGCGCGACGCCGGCCGGCGTGCGTGGCAGGCCGGCAGCGGCGAGTTCGGCCTCGATATCGCCGTAGCCGGTCTGCAGCCGCGGACATTTCGACAGCCGGAACACGACTTCGGCGATCAGCCAGCGGCCCGCCTCCTCCTGCTTGAACACGCTGTCGCGATAGGCGAAACGGCAGGCTGCATTGTCGAAAACCCGCGCGCTGCCGTCGTCGAGCCGGTACGCGGTCAGCTCGGCCAGCGTGTCCTTGACCTCGACGCCATAGGCGCCGATGTTCTGCACCGGCGCAGCGCCGACGGTGCCCGGGATCAGCGCGAGGTTCTCGAGCCCGCCCCAGCCCTGATCCAGCGTCCACATGACGAAGTCGTGCCAGACCTCGCCGCCGCCGGCGGCGATCCACACCGACTCGTCGTCCTCGCGCAGCACGCGCCGCCCGGTGATCGCGACCTGCAGTACCAGCCCGTCGACGACGTCGGGCAGCACGAGATTGCTGCCGCCGCCGAGCACGTGCCACGGCAAGGCGGCCAGTCCGGCGTCGGCGCACAGCGCGGCGAGTTCGGCGGGATCGCGCACCGCGACGTAGCGGCTGGCTTGGGCGGCAAGCCCGAGCGTGTTGCGGCGGCTCAGGTCGACATTGCTTGCAATCATGGCGGGATAACGCTGCGGCAAAGCGGCAATTATCGGCCATCGCCGTTTGCCTTGGGCGATCCAGGTCAATAAAAAACCGGCACGGTTGCCCGTGCCGGTTTGCCTTGGCGGGATCAGCGGTGCTTACGGCAGCGTCTTCAGGTGCGCCTTCACCGGCGCCGAGAAGTTGTAGCCGTCGTGCTTGTCCCAGTTGATCGACCAGGTCATCACGCCGCGCGCGGTCGGATATGCCTGCTTGGGCTTGACGGTGCCGCAATCGACCAGCTTGGTCAGGCAGTTCATCGACTTGTTGATGACATCGGTCGTGATGAAGCCGGTATTGGCCGAGCTGCGGCCGCTCGGCACGCCGAAGGCGACCTGGTCAGGACGCAGCCCCTTGAACTCCCAGCCGGCGCCACCGACGGTCTTGAAGCCTTCGATCAGCATCAGCGAGCCACCGACGAGACCGTCGACCGTGCCTTCGTTGAGCTGGCCGTACGGCGTCCACAGGCCACCGTTGTTGTAGTACTGGACGTGGATCATGTTCAGGTCGTTGCGCAGACCGTCGATGATCGGCAGGTAAGCGCCCCAGATGCCCGAGTAGGCAACGTAGCCGCCCTGGACATACGGGTGCTCCGGCGCCATCGACAGGTAGAAGGTCGGGCCGACCTTGGCCTTCAGTTCCTTCATCGCCGTGATCAGGTTGTCGATGATCGGTGTACCGAGCACGACGCCGGCACCGCTTTCGAGGTCGAGGTCGATACCGTCGAGGCCGTACTTGTTGATCAGCGCGTACAGGCTGTTGACGAAGTTGGTCACGTTCTCGCGCGTGTTCAGCGTCATCCGGCCTTCCTGGCCACCGAGCGACAGCACGACCTTCTTGCCCTTGGCGCGCTTGGCGGCGATGTCGGCGATGAACTCCGCCTCGGTGCCGGCGTTTGCATCAAGCGTGAACGTCACCGCGCCGTTGCCCGCATCCTCGCCGAACGACAGCATGATCACGTCCCAGTCGTCCGACACATCCTTGATGCGGATGGCCGGGCCTGCGCCATTGGTGAAGTTGTGCCAGTAGCCGATCAGCGCGTGCTTGGGCAGGCCGTCCGGGGTCGGGGTCGGGGTCGGGGTCGGGGTCGGGGTCGGCGTCGGCGTCGGCGTCGGAGTCGGGGTCGGGGTCGGGGTCGGAGTCGGGGTCGGGGTCGGGGTCGGGGTCGGAGTCGGGGTCGGCGTCGGCGTCGGCGTCGGGGTCGGCGTCGGCGTCGGAGTCGGAGTCGGAGTCGGAGTCGGGGTCGGAGTCGGAGTCGGAGTCGGCGTCGGAGTTACCGGGCCGCAAGCACCAAGGTCGTTCCACGGCTTGCCGTCACCGACGTTGTTCGACGGCACGTCGCCCTGCGTCCACCACTTGGCCGAGTAGGTGCGGCCGTTGTAGCTGACGGTTGCCCCGCCGTTGTACGCGGTCGTCGACGACCACGCGGCCGCGGTGCAGCCCGACGGCGTCGGGGCCGGAGTCGGGGCCGGAGTCGGAACCGGCGTGGGAGCAGGCGTCGGCGCGGGGGTCGGAGCCGGTGTCGGCGCCGGAGTGGGTGCTGGGCTCGGCGTACCGGTGCTCGCGCCGATCAGCTTCCACAGCGTCGGGCTGGCGGCCGGGTTCCAGTTGGCGCCGACGTAGGCGGTATGCGTCACCAGCGCCTGATAGTCATTGCCGCTGTACGACACATAGGTACCGGCGGAATAGGTCTGGCCTTCCTGCCAGGCCGGATAAGCCGCGTACGCATGGACGGCGAAGAGCGCAGCCGGAATGGCCGCGAGTGCAAAGCGATTGAACATCGACAACTCCTCACTTTTTCTTGATCGGCACCCTGTATCGGTGCCTGTGAAAAGGCCCCCCCGCGCAAACGGGAGGGCCCAGGGATCACCTACTCATGCGAGTGGGCGCTCGGACTTACTGGTTCATCTTGGCCATGGCGGCGGTCAGTTCGCCGTCCGCGGTATCGCCGTCCGATTCCCAGGCGAAGACACCGCCCAGACCCTTGGCCTTGGCATAGTCGATCTTGTTCTGGATGTCGGTCGGGGTATCGTAGCTCCACCAGTTGGTGCCGTCGTACTTGTACGACTGCTTGGTCACCGGGTGGTAGCGCAGCGTACCCGCGGCGTTCTTCAGTACCTTGTAGTCCTCGATGCCGTTTTCGTACGTACCCTTCGCAGCGCCGGTTGCCGTCTGGTACAGACCGTCACCGTTTGGACCCGCCTTCACGCCGGTCCAGCCGCGACCGTAGAACGGGATGCCGAGGTGGAGCTTGGCAGCCGGTGCGCCCGCAGCCAGCATCGCGTTGACGGCGCTGTCGGTGTTGTACGTCGAACCCAGGCCCGGCTTGCCGGTCTTCGGATCGAGGTAGTTCGGGCTGTTCGGATCAGCGTACAGGTGGGCCTGGAAGTCGGTCGGACCCTGTGCCGCCCATGCGCCGTTGTAGTCGTACGACATGATGTTGATCCAATCGAGGTACTTGCTGTACTCGGCCGGTTCGGTCATCGCGATCTTGTCGCTACCCGCGCCGATGGCCACGGTCAGCAGATAGCGCTTGCCGGTCGTCGTGCCGTAGGCGTCGAGCTGTTCGCGGAACTCCTTCAGCAGCAAGTTGAAGTTCTGCTTGTCGGCATCGGATACGGTGTTGTAGCCGTAGCCCTGGACACCCGGGAATTCCCAGTCGATGTCGATGCCGTCGAACACGCCTGCACCGGTGCCCGCGCCACCCGAGTTCGAGCCCGCGTCGTACTTCAGGTTGCCCTTGATGTACTGGTCGATGCACGACGACACCAGTGCCTTGCGGCCAGCGTCGGTTGCCGCAGCAGCCGAGAACCACTTCGACCAGGTCCAGCCGCCGAGCGAAATCAGCGTCTTCAGCTGCGGGTTCTTGGCCTTCAGCTTCTTCAACTGGTTGAAGTTGCCCTTCAGGCTGCCCGTACCGTCGGTACCCCAGGCATCGGCAACGCCGTCGACCGATTCAGCAGCCGAGAAGCCCTTGTTGTACGCAGCCCACGAATCGCCGCCGTCGCCGTTGCCGGCTTCCGAGCGGGTGATGCTGGCATCGCACTTGTAAGTGCCGTCGGCCTGCTTGAAGACGTTGGCGAACGAGTAGTTCAGGAAGGTCAGCTTGGCGGCCTGGCCACTGGTCTGAACGTTCTTCACGAAGAAAGCACGACCGTAGATCGACCACTCGGCGAAGTACGAACCCACTTGCTTGCTGCCGCTCGGCGTCGGAGCCGGGGTCGGAGCCGGGGTCGGAGCAGGCGTCGGTGTCGGGGTCGGAGCAGGCGTCGGAGCGGGCGTCGGTGCCGGGGTCGGAGCAGGCGTCGGTGCCGGGGTCGGAGCGGGCGTCGGTGCCGGCGTCGGTGCCGGCGTCGGAGCAGGCGTCGGTGCCGGGGTCGGAGCAGGCGTCGGTGCCGGGGTCGGAGCAGGCGTCGGTGCCGGGGTCGGCGTACCGCTGCAGGCACCGAGGTCGGTCCACGGCTGGCCTTCACCGGTGCTGCTCGACGGCACGTTGCCTTGCGTCCACCACTTGGCCTGATAGTTGCGGCCGTTGTAGCTCACGGTCGCACCGCCGCTGTATGCGGTCGACGCGTTCCAGGCGGCTGCGGTGCAGCTACCCGACGGGGTCGGAGCAGGCGTCGGCGCTGGCGTGGGCGCCGGGGTCGGTGCGGGGGTCGGTGCGGGGGTCGGTGCCGGCGTAGGTGCGGGGGTCGGGGCAGGCGTCGGCGTACCGCTGCTGGCGCCGATCAGCTTCCACAGCGTCGGGCTCGCGGCCGGGTTCCAGTTGGTGCCGACATAGGCGGTATGGGTGACCAGCGCCTGGTAGTCATTGCCAGCGTACGACACATAGGTGCCAGCGTTGTAGGTATTGCCTTCCTGCCAGGCCGGATATGCGGCATAGGCGTGGGCGGCAATCATCGCGGCCGGAATGGCAGCAAGGGCAAAACGATTGAATTGCGACATACGTAGCGTCTCCATCCTCTTTATTTGGCGTTATTCACGCGCTTCCACTGGTCATGCAGTCCGGCAACATCGCGTCAGTTTATTGACAGACAAGACCACATCCCCAAGCTGCAAGTGCTCACCTTCAGGTGTAGTCGCTTGCGACGAGGTTCATTAGCGGATAGCGCCGAATTAAAGTCAATACGGGAGCCGGGGGCCGTTTATCGGGCGGATAAACGTCATTCCCGCGATGCGGGCGGCCACTACCCGGAGAACGGCAATCGACAATGTTGCAATGCGGAAAAATAGGGAGAATCGGCGCAAAAAACGCCGAACGGGACGTCATCGCTTGATATTGCGAAGCAACATCATCAAGCCCTGATGTAGTAGCGGAGCGAATACAGAAAGTAGTTTGATGCCAGCAAACTACATACCCTGTCGCATGGTTTTCGCCACGTACCGGCATCACGGCAACGGCCCGGAAGCAGGGCAAGGATTTTTAGCTTTCCATAACCGTACAAATAAAAACGGAAGGCGTAATAATCCGAACCGGTGGTTACCGGTGCATGCGAAACGAGCAGGAATTTTCTGACGGCAAAAACGCCGAGACTGGTATTGCATTTGCATAAACACTGGCATCGACCAGGACTTGAACCGCCGGCGTGCTAGAAGCGGTTGCCCAGATCCCAGCGTGCGCAGTACCACTTGGTCTGGCGATTGGCGAGACCGACCAGCACGCTGCCGGTTGCCGAGAGGTAGCGCGGATACGGCCCCGGCAACGGCGTAAAGCGCATGCCAAGCCGCTCTTCGAGCCTGGTGCGGACCGCGTCGACCGGCTGGGCGATCAAGGCGCCGACGATCAGCGCACCGCTTTGCGGCGGATTGGTGAACACTTCCCTGGCAAACACACCGGCCAGGTCGGCATTCTGTGCATCGAACCAGTCGGCCCCGCCCCAGCTGCGCAAGGGCTTGCCGAGGTGGCGGCGGAAATAGCCCTGCCAGTATTCGGTCGACCACTCGCCGCGGCACGACAGCGCCGCTTCGAGCCGGTCGCCGAAATGCGACGGCAGCGCCGCGCCCTTGGCGGCAAAGGCTGGCGGGCATGAAAAAACCGCCAGGCACAGCAATGCGGTCGGGAGCGCAAGCCGTGGCATGGCGGTTCGTCGGGCCGATCCGGGGTCAGCCGCTGTTGCGCAGGCCGGCGGCGATGCCGTTGATCGTCAGATGGACCGCGTGCTGGACCTCTTCGCTTTCGTCGCCCGCACGCAGGCGCTTGAGCAGCTCGACCTGCAGGTGGTTGAGCGGGTCGAGGTAAGGCAGCCGGTTGTCGAGGCTGCGCGACAGCATCGGGTTGTCGGCCAGCAGCGCTTCATGCCCGGTGATCGCCTTGACGACGTCGACCGCACGCTGCCATTCGGCCTTGATCCGGCCGAAGATGCGCCGTGCCAGATCCTGGTCGTTGACGAGCTCCGAGTAACGCGCAGCAATCGCGATGTCCGACTTCGCCAGCACCATCTCCATGTTCGAGATCGTCGACGTGAAGAACGGCCAGTCGCGGTACAGCCGGCGCAACGTTTCCAGCCCTTCGTCGCCGGCGCCGTCGAGGTACTCGGTCACCGCGGTGCCGAAGCCGTACCAGCCCGGCAGCATCAGCCGGCACTGCGACCACGAGAATACCCACGGAATCGCCCGCAGGTCGCCGATCGAATTGGTCGCCTTGCGCGCGGCCGGACGCGAGCCGATGTTCAGGCTCGGGATTTCGCCGATCGGCGTCGCTTCGCGGAAGTAGGTAACGAAATCGGGCGTTGCGAACACCAGGTCTCGGTAGGCGCGGTAGGCGCGCGCCGACAGGTCGTCCATCAGCGCCAGCGAGGCCGGATCGTCGGTCGGCTCGCCGTTGTGCTTGGGCAGGCTCGCCTCGAGCGTCGCCGACACGAGGATCTCGAGATTGCGGCGACCGACTTCACGGTCGGCATACTTGGCGGCGATCACTTCGCCCTGCTCGGTGATGCGGATCTGGCCCGCGACCGAACCGGCCGGCTGCGCCAGGATCGCGTCGTGCGCCGGGCCGCCGCCACGGCCGACGGTACCGCCGCGGCCGTGGAACAGCCGCATCTTGAAGCCGGCCGCGTCGAACACCTTGACCAGGGTCTGTTCGGCCTTGTACAGCTCCCAGTTCGACGTCAGGTAGCCGCCGTCCTTGTTCGAATCCGAATAGCCAAGCATCACTTCCTGCACGCCGTTGCGGCAGCCGAGCATCTGGCGCCACTGCGGAATCGCGAACAGCTCGGTCATGATCTCGCCGCAGACGCGCAGGTCGGGGATGGTTTCGAACAGCGGGATGATGTTGATCTTGGCGACCGTCGTCGGCGCCAGTTGTACCAGACCGACTTCGTTCAGCAGCACCGCGACTTCGAGGATGTCCGACACCGACTCGCAGTTCGAGATGATGTAGTTCGGCAGCACCGCCTCGCCGTAGCGCGACTGGATTTCCTCGGCCGCACGGTAGATGTCGATCTCTTTCTGCGTTTCGGCGCTGTAGTCGACGTAGGGGCAGATCAGCGGGCGCGGGCTGGCCAGTTCGCGCAGCAACACGACGCGGCGGCTCGCCTCGTCGAGTTTCAGGTAATCCTCGAGACCTGCCTTTTCGAACAGCTCGGCGATCACCTTGTCGTGGATGCCCGAGTTCTGGCGCATGTCGACCGGCGCGAGGTGGAAGCCGAACACGCTGACCGCGCGCTGCAGCCGGCGCAGGCGGCCCTGGCTGAGCTTGGTGGCACCGTGCGCCCGGAGCGAGCTGGCGACCACGGCCAGATCGGCCGCGAGTTCCTGCGCGCTCTTGTACGGCTCGGCGCGTGCGACGTCGTGCAGGGTCTGGTGGAAGGTGCCGATCCTGACTGCAGTGGAGAAAATCCGTGCGCCGATGTGCGCGACGGCCAGCCGGTACGGCTCTTCGCCCTTGTGTGCGCGCTCTTCCGGCGTCGCCTTTTCGGCCAGCTGTTGCAAGGTCTGGTCGACCTGGACCAGCCGGGTCGACATCGACAGCTCGCCTTCGAGCTTCTGGCATTGCTGGTAGTAATAGTCGAGCGCCACACCGGACTGGCGCGACACCGCGTAGCGCATCACCTCGGCGGTCACGAACGGGTTGCCGTCGCGGTCACCGCCGATCCAGCTGCCGACCTGCAGAAAGTTCGGCAGCTCGACCTTCTTGCCGGTCAAGGCCGCGAGCTTGTCCTCGAGGTCGAGCATCAGCCGCGGCACTTCGTGCAGGAAGGAATTGCGGAAGTAGGTCGTGCCGTTCTCGATCTCGTCCTGCACGCGCAGCTTGACCGTACGGATCTCGCGCGTCTGCCACAGCGTGATCAGCACGCGCTCGAGCGCTTCCTGGTTCGCCTGCAGCTCTTCCGGCGTCAGCTGGTTGCGGTCGCGCTCGGCCAGCAGTTCGCCGACGGCGCGGTGGCCGTCGAGGATGGTCTTGCGCTTGATCTCGGTCGGGTGCGCGGTCAGTACCGGCACGATCAGCGTTTCGTTCAGCAGCGAGAGGATTTCCGCCGGCTCGACGCCACGCGCGCCAAGGCGCTCGATCGCCGCGGCGATGCTGCCGCGCTGCGGTGCGGAGCCGAGGATCTTGTGCGCGCGACGGCGCCGGTTGTGGTGCAGATCCTCTGCTATATTCGAAAGGTGCGAGAAAGAACTGAACCCTCGCACCAAGGTCATTGCGCCTGCCAGATCCAGCGCCGACAGGGCTCGCGCCAGCGCCTGGCTGGCTGCCGGGTCATGCCCCTGTACGTATTTGAGTGCCAGCTCGCGGATCGCTTTGATCTGCTCGGCGGCGGCGGCACCGGTTTGTTCACGGATGGTATCGGCCAGCACGCGGGACAGAAGGTCCAGATCACGCGCAAGCGGCAGGTCTTTTTCGGCAATCGGTTCTAGTACGGACATGGGCGGCTCGGCAGCGGCTATTTATAGGCAAAATGTTCCCCATTGTAGCAACAAGTCGTCGCAACTGAAGCCCTTCGCCACCGCTTTGCCCATCGGAGCGCCGCCCTTGCAATACGAGTTTTTCCTGATCAACGGTTTTGCCGAGCGCCGCGCGTCCGGCGCGCCGCTGGCGGTGTTCGTCGTCGACGCACTGCCCGACGACGCCACGATGCAGCAGCTTGCCTACCAGCTCAACGCGCCGGAGAGCTGTTTCGTCACCCGTGCGGCCGATGCGATGCACACGGTTTCGCCACAGTTCGCCCTGCCCTTTTCGGGGCTGTCGCTGCTCGCTGCCGCAACCGCACTGCAACAGGCCGGCGAGCCGTTTCCGGCGACGCTGCCGGGCCGCTACGGGCCGATCCAGCTTTCGCATGACGGCGAGGCCTGCTGGTTCCGCGCCTGGGCCAACCGGACCCGGCCGGCGCGGGCCGGGACGATGGAGCTGGCGACCGCACTCGGCATCGATGCGCGCGACGTCGCCGGCGCACCGCTCTTTGTCGATACCGGGCTCGAGCAGCTCGTCGTGCCGGTGCGGACACGCCAGGCGGTGCTGCAGGCGGCGCCGCACCCGGCGCTGCTCGCGCAACTGGCCGGCAATGGCCAGCAGATTGCGCAGCTGGCACTGTGGCACCGCGACGGCGAGATCGCGATGCTGCGTTTTTTCGGCAGCGATTCGTTCAGCATCTACGAGGATTTCGGCGCCGGCGGCGCCGTCGCCAACATCGGCGCCTGGCTGCTCGCCAGCGGCTGCGCACTGCCCGACCGGATCAAGGTCGAACAAGGCCACACAATACACCGGCCGTATACCCGGCTGTCGGTGCTGCACCTGCAGCTCGGCACCGACCGCGCGATCAGCGTCGGCGGCCGTTTCTGGGTCGTCGGCAGCGGCAGCGTATCGCTGTAAGCACCTAGCTGTGAAGGTTCAATAGGTTGTTTCGGGTGTTCACCCGGAGAAGTTCTGCGAGACTGGAAATCGCCAAACCCCCAGTCACAGAACAAGACACCGGATGAACACACATAAGAATGCCCGACTGACGTATCTGCGTCGCCTGGAAATGGTTCAGGACATCACCGAGCATGGTTTGTCGACCGCGGCGGCGGCGGCACGCCATGGCGTAAGCGCGGTCACCACCCGCAAGTGGCTGGGCCGCTATCTGGTCGGCGGCGCGGCTGCCTTGCTCGACAAATCCTCGCGTCCCGAGCGCTCGCCACGTGCCATTGCGCCCAGCGTTGCCCTGACGATCATCGAATTGCGTCGCAAGCTGTTCCTGCAGGCTCGCATCGCAAGCTATATCGGCGTGTCCAAAGCAACCGTCAGTCGCGTGCTGCGACACGCAGGGCTATCGCGGTTAAGCGACCTGCAGCCCGCAGAGCCTGTGCAGCGCTACGAGCGCGAAACGCCCGGCGAACTGCTGCACGTCGACATCAAGAAGCTCGCCCGCTTCGAGCAGGTCGGCCATCGCATCACCGGCGATCGTCGCCAGAACAGCCGAAACAGCGGCTGGGAATATCTGTTCGTGGCGATCGACGACCATAGTCGCATCGCCTTCACCCGACTCTACCCCGACGAGCGCCGCGCCAGCGCCATCGACTTCCTGCGTGCGGCCAACGACTACTTCAAAACGCTGGGCGTACCGCTCCAGCGCCTGATCACCGATAACGGGCCCGCCTTCCGCTCCCATGACTTCGGCCGCGTTTGCGTTGAACTGGGCATTAAGCAGAGGTTCACCCGCGCCTACCGACCGCAAACCAACGGCAAGGCCGAGCGCTTCATCCAGTCCGCGCTGCGCGAATGGGCCTACGGCCAAACCTATCAACACTCGGATGAGCGCGGCGCAGTCCTGAGGTATTGGAATCATTATTACAACTGGCACCGTCCGCATCACGGCATCGGCTGCCACGTGCCCATGTCCCGTCTCTCAGCAACGAAAAACAACGTCTTGACTCTTCACACCTAGCGCTCGCTTCCCTGCGCGGCGTCGATGCCGAAGCGGCGCTGCGTGCGAAGCCACACGTCCTGCAGCTGTCGCGCCCGGCCGTTGCCGGGTTCGATCCGCAGCGCGCGCTGCACGCAGGTCTGGGCAATCTGCATGTAGCCAGCGTCCCAGCCGACCCGGTTGACGCAGGTCAGCAGCGAATTGGCCGCGTTCAGCAGCACGCCGACATTGCCCGGCAGCCGGTCGAGCGCGGCGATGAAACGCTCGGCCGCGCCGCGGAAGTCGCCCTCCTGCGCCGCGCGCACCGCTTCGTTGTTCAGCTCGACGATGTCGCTCGCCGCTTCGTGGATCAGCCTGGCGCCGGCCTCTGGCCGATCGGTGTACAGCGCCTCGACCCCGGCGATGATCTCTGCATCGTCGTGGCGGTTGCTCAGGGCGCGCCGGACCAGCTTCTCGGCGTCGCCACCGTCGCCGAGCACCATGCACGCCTGCGCCGCCTCGAGCAGCGCGCCGGCCGGTGCATCGTCGCGCGCGGCGAGCCGCGTCGCCGCGCCGGCGATCAGCTTGCGCGCCCTGTCCTTGTCGCCGGCGCTGACAAAGCTCGCGCCCTCGATCAGTTCGGCCACCGCCTGCGCGACATCGTCGCCACGGAAGTCGTGCATCAGCTGCGCCGCGGTCCGCCGCGCCGCGCCGATATCGCCCTGCGCCAGCTGCACGCGCGCCAGTTCGCCGTACAAGGCCGGGTCGCGCCAGAACGAGCCGCGGTTGAGCTGGACCGCCTGGCTCAGCGCGGCCTGCGCGACGTCGAGCACGCCGTTGCGCTGTGCCAGCCGCCCGCGCGCACGCTGCCGGCGCGCGACCAGCGGCGAACGGGCAACGGCATCCTCGAGCACCGCCTGCGCCGCCTCGGTCTCGCCCTGCGCCGCCAGCGTACGGGCAAGGCCGTCGTAGGCTTCGATCACCAGTTCGTGCTCGATCTTGACGCGCTCGAACAACAGCCGCGCCTCGTCGTACTGCTTGAGTGCGAACAGCGAGCGCGCCAGCCCGAGCTGGGCCCAAGGCCAGTCGCCGTCGGCGAGCTGCTCGCGGTAGAAATCGCGCGCCAGCACGTGCTCGCCGAGCAGGCCGAGCAGGCGGCCCTTGTGGCGCAGCAGGTCCGGGCGTTCGGCCGGCGCCGCCGTTGCCAGCTCGGCATTGCACGCGGCGATCGCGGCCAGATAGTCGCCGGCACGGCTGGCATCGTCGATCGCCCGCAGCTGGCGCTTGCGCGCGATCGCCCTGCTCAGCCGCTCGAGCAGGTCGCTGCCCGAGAACGGCTTGAGCAGATAGGCATCCGGCGCCAGCTCGGCCGCGCTCATCACCTGCGCCAGCCTGCGCTCGCCGGTGACGATGACGAACACCGACGACGGCTTCAGCAACTGGTGCGCCTGGCAGGCCTCGAAAAAGTGCAGGCCGTCGAAGCCGTCGCCGAGGTCGTACTCGCACAGCACGACGTCGTACGCGCCCTGCTTGAGTTTGGCGAACGCATCGCCGGTCCGGCTTGCGTAGTCGATCTCGGCCGCACCGGCCTCCTGCAGGCCGCGCGCCAGCATCGCCCGCACTTCGGACGCGGGCTCGATCACCAGGGCTCGGCTGCTCATCGGCTGCGGCTCACTCGGTCAGGGCTTCCAGTTTGGCATACGCGACGGCCAGCCACTTGACGCCGTGCTCGCGGAAACTGACCTGGACATTGCCGGTCGCACCGCCTTCGTGGTCGGTCACGACACCGATGCCGAACTTCGGATGCCTGACGTTCATGCCGATCGCCAGCCCGTGATCCGGCGTGCTCTTGCGCACCGGCGCGGCCACCGCCGCCTGCGGCGCATAGCCGCGGTTGAGGAAGCGCAGCAGGTCCTGCGGGATCTCGTTGAGAAAGCGGCTGGCGACCGCGTAGCGCGTCTGGCCATGCAGCATGCGGCTCTGTGCCAGCGTCAGATAGAGCCGGCGACGCGCCCGGGTGATCGCGACGTACATCAGCCGCCGCTCTTCCTCGAGCCCCTTGGGATCATTGGCCGAGTTGTCGTGCGGAAACAGCCCTTCCTCGATCCCGGTCAGGAACACCGAGTGGAACTCAAGCCCCTTGGACGAGTGCACCGTCATCAGCTGGACCGCTGCCTCGCCGGCGCCGGCCTCGCGCTCTCCGCCTTCGAGGCTGGCATTGGCGAGGAAGGCCGCCAGGTCGTTCTCGTCCTCGGTGACGAAGGCCGCCGCGGCACTGACGAGTTCGCCGAGGTTGGCGAGCCGCTCCTCGCCGTCCTTGTCGTTGCGGTAGTGCTCGCCGAGGCCGGACTGCTCGACCACCAGCGACACCTGCTCGGGCAGCGCCAGCGCATCGCCGTCGCGCCGCATCGCGTCGACGAGCTGGACGAAGCGGCCGACCGCCGCCGCGCTGCGGCCGGCGCCGCCCGAGCACGCCGCCAGCCACAGGCTGGTCCCGGTGACGCGCGCGGTTTCCTGCAGCGTTTCGATCGTCCGGTTGCCGATGCCGCGGGTCGGGAAATTGATGATGCGCAGCAGTGCATTGTCGTCGTCGGGATTGGCGATCAGCCTGAGATAGGCCAATGCATGCTTGATTTCCTGGCGCTCGTAAAAACGCAGCCCGCCATAGACGCGATACGGAATCCCGGCCTGAACCAGCGCGTGCTCGATCGCGCGCGATTGCGCATTCGAGCGATACAGCACGGCGATTTCGTCGGCATCGACGCCATCGCGCGTCAACTGGCCGATTTCGTCGACGAGGAAATCGGCTTCCTCGAAATCGGACGCGGCCTCGAATACCCGGATCGGCTCACCGCCGGCTTCCGAGGTCCATAAGGTCTTGCCCAGGCGCTCGCGATTGTTGGCGATCACGGCATTGGCCGCATCGAGGATATTGCCGTGCGAGCGGTAATTCTGCTCGAGCCGGATCACGTGCCTGACCGCGTAATCCTTCTGAAAGTCGAACATATTGCCGACATTGGCACCGCGGAACGCGTAGATCGACTGGTCGTCGTCGCCGACGGCGAAAATGGCGTTATCGGGCCCGGCCAGGAGCTTGAGCCACGCGTATTGCAGCCGGTTGGTATCCTGGAATTCGTCGACCAGTATCTGCCGGAAACGCGAGCGGTAATGCTCGCGCAACGAGGCATTGCGATCGAGCAGCTCGTAGCATGCCAGCAGCAATTCGGCGAAGTCGACCACGCCCTCGCGCCGGCATTGCGCTTCGTACTCGGCATAGATCGCGCGCAAGGTGCGCGCGTAGTCGTCCCACGCCTCCGCCGCCGCTGCGCGCAGGCCGTTTTCCTTCTGGCCGTTGATGTAGTTCTGCACCGTCTTGGGCGGATAGCGCTCGTCGTCGACGTTGAGCGCCTTGAGCACGCGCTTGATCGCGGCGAGCTGGTCGGTCGAGTCGAGGATCGCGAACGTCGCCGGCAGGCCGGCGTCGCGGTGATGCAGCCGCAGCATCCGGTTGCACAGGCCGTGGAAGGTGCCGATCCACAGGCCGCGCGGGTTCAGCGGCAGCATGGCCGTCAGCCGCGCGAGCATTTCCTTGGCGGCCTTGTTGGTGAACGTCACCGCCAGCACGCCGGCCGGACTGAGCTGGCCGGTCGACAGCAGCCAGGCGATGCGCGTCGTCAATACCCGGGTCTTGCCGCTGCCGGCGCCGGCGAGGATCAGCGCGTGCGCCATCGGCAGCTCGACCGCGGCGGCCTGTTCGGGATTGAGGGATTCGGTCAGAGGATGCGCCATAAGAGCCTATTCAATATCTTTTCGCGTCAGCGTTCGGGGTAGTGTGCCGGCAGCGGGCAAGACACGAGCCACGCCGCGGTACAGGTACCGCAAGTGGCTCGCAACGCCGCACGCAGCCGGCAATGCCCCGAACCCGAAGGGCCGGGCCGGAAAAAAGCCATGCACTGCGTTGTACTCCTTGCCAATAACGGGTTACTGCCCGCGTCACACGCCTTGTGCCTGACCTTTTTCCGGCCTGGCGCTGACGTGAAAAGACATTGAACAGGCCCTAAGGAAACAACCGGTGCAAAACGGCGATTGTACCGGTTCTGCCGGCAACGCTCGAATGCCACAAGCATGAAAAAAGGCAGCCTAGGGCTGCCTTTTTTCCGGTGCATCGCCGACGCGATCAAACGCGCAGGTCGTCGAGCGATTTGCCGGCGGCAAGCCAGTCGATCGCCCATTGCGGCTTGCGGCCGCGGCCCGACCAAGTCTGGCTCGGATCGTTCGGATTGGCAAACTGCGGCTTGCCGGCCACGGCGACTTTCTTGCCGAGCTTCTTGGCGGCTTCGACGCCGAGCACTTCGTTCAGCGAGAAACCCTTGGCGGCAGCCAGGTTCTGGATTTCGATCAGCAGATCGTGCTTGTCGGTCACCTTGCGGTTTTCGATTTCGGCCGCGATCTTCTTTTGCAGTTCGTACAGTTGCGGCAGGCTGAAGCCGGAGAGTTCCATTCGTCGCTCCTAGTTGAGGGGATGTCATGACGATACGTCATATTTCCCGAGGAATTATGCACAGCCATTTCGCACAATACAAGCGAATTGCAATTGCAATTCCAATTACCGCAGTCAATAAGAAAAGGCTTATTGACCGGGAACCAATCCGCCCGGCCGGGTACCCTGCAAATCGAGCCAGCGGTTGATTTCCTGCAATTGCGCCTCGTCCAGCGCGCCGACGGCCGCCGCGAGCTGCAGCCGCGCGTAGAGATACTGATAACGCGTGACGACCAGATTGAAACGCGTCTGGTAATAATTCTGTTCGGCATTGAGCACGTCGACCGTTGTACGGACGCCGACATCGCGGCCGAGCTTGGTCGATTCGAGCGACGAGCGCGCCGACACTTCGGCCTGTTCGAGCGCCCTGACCTGTGCGGCGCCGTTCTGCACGCCGAGGAAGGCCTGCTTGGTCGATTGCGCCGCATCGCGGCGCGTCGCCTCGAGTGTCTGGCGCTGCTGGTCCTCGAGCGCGATCGCTTCGCGGTACTGCGAGCTGCGGTTGCCGCCGGTGAACAGCGGGATCGACAGTTGCAGGCCGACCAGTCCGCCGGTCGTCCGGTCGGTGCCGCCGCCCCGCGACAGCCCGTCGCCGTTCCAGTCCGACCCATAGCTGGCGACCAGATCGAGCGTCGGCGCCGTCGACGTCCGGTAGCGGTCGATCTGGCGCGTGGCGATGTCGAGGCCGAGCTTCTGCCCGGCGATCGCCAGGCTGCCGCTATCGGCACGCGTCAGCCACTCGGCCATCACGTTCGGCTGCGGCGGCGTCGGCTCCAGCTTGGTCGAAATCTTCGCCAGCACCGTCGGATCCTGATTGGTCAGCTGGGTGAAGGCGTTGCGCTTCACCTCGAGGTCGTTCTGCGCGTTGATCTCGGTCGCGACGATCGAGTCGTAGCGCGCCTGCGCCTCGTGCGTATCGGTGATCGTCGCGGTGCCGACCTCGAACGATTTCTTTGCCTGCGCCAGTTGCTGGCCGACGGCGGCCTTCTGCGCGGCCGAGAAGCGTACCGCCTCTTCGGCGGCGATCACCTCGAAGTAGGCCTTGGCGACGCGCAGGATCAGCTCCTGCTCGGCGGCGCGGTACTGAACCTCGGCCTGATCGGCCTGCTTCTTCAGCTGGTCGCTGCCGACGAAGGCGTCGGCGCGGTAGATCGGTTGCGCGGCGGTGACCTTGAGGCCGTACTGGCCACCGCTGCTGTCGTAGCTCGGGTTGAGCAGCGTTGCATTGCCGGGGCGGTATTCGCTAGTCGCGGCGCCGGCATTGCCGCTCAGCGTCACCTGCGGCAGCAGCAGCGCATTGCCCTGGTTGGTTTTTTCCCGCCCGGCGGTCAGCGCCGACCGCGATGCGGCAAACGCCGCGTCGTAGCCGCGCGCGGCGCGCCAGGCATCCATCAGGTCGGTTGCGCCGGCCATGGGCGCGGCGCCGATCAGCGCCGCAGCCATCCATGCTCGTTTCATCGTTGTTCTCATTGTTGTGCCGCCCCCGGGACGGGCTTGATCCGGAACCATGCCGCGTACAGTGCCGGCAGGAACAGCAGCGTCAGCACCGTCGCGACGAACAGTCCGCCCATGATCGCGATCGCCATCGGCCCCCAGAAGGTGTCACGCGTCAGCGGGATCATCGCCAGGATCGCCGCCGCCGCGGTCAGCATGATCGGGCGGAAACGCCGGACCGCCGACTCGATGATCGCGGTCCATGGCGGGTGGCCGTGGCGGATGTCCTGTTCGATCTGGTCCATCAGGATCACCGAATTGCGCATGATCATGCCAGACAGCGCGATCACGCCCAAGGTCGCGACAAAGCCATACGGCGCGCGGAACAGCAGCAGCGCGATCGCCACGCCGATCAGCCCGAGCGGCGCAGTCAAGAGCACCATGATCATCCGCTGGATGCTCTGCAGCTGGATCATCAGCAAGGTCATCACCACGATCAGCATCAGCGGCATCACCGCGCCAATCGAATCCTCGCCGATCTTCGATGCCTCGAGCGTGCCGCCGACCTCGATGTGGTAGCCCGGCGGCAGCGCGATCGCATCGATCTTCGGTTGCACCGCCTTGGCGATGTCCGGCGCCTGCGCGCCATTGACGTCGGCCCGCACCGACAGCGTCGGCACCCGGTTGCGGCGCCAGATCAGGCTTTCCTCGGCCTCGAGCACCACGTCGCCGAGCTGAGACAGCGGCACGCTGCGCCCCGAGGCAAGCTTGACCGGCAGGTCGCGGATCGCCGTCAGCGAGGTGCGCTCGTTCGGCACCAGCCGGGCGACGACGTCGATCAGCTCGTTGTTTTCGCGGTACTGCGTCGCGGTGACGCCGGATACCGCCAGCTGCAGGTACTGCGCCAGTTGCTGCGTCGTCAGCCCGACTTCGCGCAGCTTGTCCTGGTCGGCGTGGATGCGCAGCACCTTGACCTGCTCGCCCCAGTCGAAGTGCACTTCGCGGGCATGCGGATTGGCGCGCATGGCCCTGGCCACCTGCTCGCCGATCCGGCGCAGCTCGCCGACATCCTCGCCGGACACGCGGAACTGCAGCGGATAGCCGACCGGCGGGCCGTTCTCGAGCCGGGTCACCCGGCCGCGGACCTGGGCGAAGTCGTCGGCGAACAGCGTGTTGATGCGCTTGAACACGTTCTCGCGCACCTTCTCGCCCTTGGTCATCACCGTCAGCTGGGCGAAGTTCAGGTTGGGCATCTGTTCGTCGAGCGGCAGGTAGTAGCGCGGCGAGCCGACGCCGACGTAGGTGGTGACGCTTTCGACGTCCGGATCCTTCATCAGGATCGCCTCGAGCTTCTTGGCCTCGGCTTCGGTCGCCTGGTACGACGCCGCGTACGGCAGCCACAGGTCGACCATCAGTTCGGGCCGGCTCGACGCCGGGAAGAACTGCTTCGGGATCAGCGTGGCGAACACGACGATCGCGGCGACGAAGGCAGCGGCGGTCGCAGCGATCGTCGTCTTGCGCCAGGTAATGCACCAAGTGACCAGCGCGCGGAACGTCCGGTAGAAGCGGCCCTGATAGACGTCGTGGTCCTCGTGCTTCGGTGTCTCGGGCAGCAGCTTGTAGCCGAGATACGGCGTGAACACGACGGCGACGATCCACGACAGGACCAGCGCGATGCCGACGACGGCAAAGATCGAGAACGTGTATTCGCCGGCGTTGGACTTGGCGAGGCCAACCGGCAGGAAACCGGCGGCGGTGATCAGCGTGCCGGTCAACATCGGCATTGCCGTGCTCGTGTACGCGAAGGTCGCCGCGCGGAAGCGGTCCCAGCCCTGCTCGAGCTTGAGCGCCATCATCTCGACCGCGATGATCGCGTCGTCGACCAGCAGACCGAGCGCGATCACCAGCGCGCCGAGCGAGATCCGCTGCAGGTCGATGCCGGCCATCAGCATGCCCAGAAAAGTCAGCGCCAACACCAGCGGGATCGACAGCGCGACGACGATGCCGGTGCGCCAGCCCAGGCTCAGAAAGCTCACCGCCAGCACGATCAGCACCGCCTCACCGAGCGAGCTCATGAAGATCTTCACCGCGCCCTTGACCACCGCCGGCTGGTCCGAGACCGCGTGGAACTCGATGCCGACCGGCAGGCTGGCCTTGGCTTTCGCCAGCGTCGCGTCGATCTGTTCGCCCATGCGCAGCACGTCGCCGCCGTGCCGCATCGACACGCCGAGGCCGATCGCCGGCTGGCCCTGATAGCGCATCTTCAGCGTCGGCGGGTCGATCGTCGCGCGGTAGACGCTGGCGATGTCGCCGAGCCGGAAGCGCTTGCCCTGGACGTCGACGACCGTGTCGCGCACCCGCGCGACGGCGTCGTAGTTGCCGGTGACGCGCACGAACACGCGCTCCTCGCGGCCCTCGACGACGCCGGCCGGGGTCAGCGCATTGGTCGCCGCCAGCACCTGGTTGACCGCGAACGGCGAGACGCCGAGCGCGGCAAGCTTGGCCGCCGAGTACTCGACGTAGATCTTCTGGTCCTGCGTGCCGATCAGCGTGACCTTGTTGACATCCTTGACCCGCAAGAGCTCGGTGCGCACGTCCTCGACATAGTCCTTCAGCTCCGGCATCGAAAAGCCGTCGCTGGTGAACGCGTACAGATTGCCGTAGGTCTCGCCGAACTCGTCGTTGAAGAACGGCCCGATTGAGCCCTGCGGCAGCGTCGGCTGGATGTCGCCGATGCGCTTCCTGACCTGGTACCACGCGTCGTCGACGGCCTTGCCGCGTATCGCCTCCTGCAGGCTGACGATGATCAGCGTCTCGCCGGCGCGCGAATAGCTCTTGGTGTAATCGACGGCGCCGATGCCCTGCAGCGCCTTCTCGAGCGGATCGGTCAGCTGCTTCTCGACCTCGCCGGCCGATGCGCCGGGCCAGAAGCCGCGGACGACCATCGCCTTAAAGGTGAACTCGGGGTCTTCCTTCTGGCCGAGCTTGGTGTACGCAAGCACGCCGGCCAGCGACAGCACGATCATCAGGTAGAGCACCAGCGACCGATGGGTGAGCGCCCACGCCGACAGGTTGAAGCGGCCGGCGTGCGTCGCCGGGTCGAAATCCTGCTCGTTCATGTGCCGGCCCCCTGCATCGCGGGCCTGGTCGCCAGCGGCTTCACCGGCTGGCCTTCGCGCAGCAGGTGCACGCCGGCGGTGACGATGACCTCGCCGGGCTTGACGCCCGACACCAGCACGGCGGTATCGGTGACCGTCAGCACCCTGACCGGCAGCGCATGGACGCGACCGGCCTTGGCATCGAGCCGCCAGACCTGCTGCTTGCCGGTTTCGCCGAACAGTGCGGTCAGCGGCAGCCTGACCTGGCCGCCGGGCACCGCCGTATCGGGCGCGGCCAGCCGCACGCTCGCGGTCATGCCGAGGCCCAGTTGCGGTACGTGCTCGTCGAACACCACGCGCGCGGCGTAGGTCCGCGACGCGGGATCGGCGGCGGCCGAAATCTCGCTGACGCGACCGTTGAATTCCTTGCCCGGCAGCGCCCAGAGCCTGATTTTCACCTTGTCGCCCAGCCTGACCTTGCCGTGCAGGTTCTCCGGCACGTCGAGGCCGACCTCGCGCACGCCGTCCCGCGCCAGCGTCACGACCGGCGTGCCGGCCGACACCACCTGCCCCGGCTCGGCGCTGACGCGGGTCACCGCGCCATCGGCGTCGGCGAGCAGCGTCGCGTAACCGGCCTGGTTGTGCGCCAGCTGCTTCTGCGCGTCGGCCTGCCGCAGCGTCTCGGTCGCCGCGTCGAGCGCGGTCTTGCGCGTATCGACCTCGGCCTGGCTGACGAACTTCTGCGCGAACAGCGCCAGGCTGCGCTCGTAGTCCATCTTCACCTTGGCAAGCTGTGCCCGCGCCGACGCCGCCTGCGCATCGGCCGCAGCGGCACTGAGCGCCGCGTCCTGCGGATCGATCCGCGCGATCACGTCGCCCTTCTTCACCACCGCGCCGATGTCGACGCGACGCTCGACCAGCTTGCCGCCGATCCGGAACCCCAGCGGCGTCTCGACGTGGGCGCGCACGGTGCCGGTCAGCTCGGCACCGGGCAGCGCCGCGTCGGCGCCGGCGGTGACGACGCGCACCGGCCGGACTTCCTCCTGCGGCCTGGCCTCGTCCTTGCATGCGGCCAGCGCCAGCGCGAGCGTCAGTACGGTCATCCGTGCCCAGGGCGCGGCAGTCAGTCGTTCAATCATCGTTGCGGACCTCGGAAGGGAAATCGGGCTGGCGCTGCAGACCGCGCAGCATCAGGTCGAGCAGGGTGTCGAGATAGCGGACCGGATCGAGCTGGGTGTGGCCGCAGGGCATGTAGCGCCAGAGCATCGCCATCACCACCGGCGCGCACAGCACGTGCAGCGCGTATTCGACGTCGATGGCGCGGAACTCGCCGCCGGCGATGCCGGCCTCGATCACCTGGCGGAATATCGCTTCACCGCGCGCGACGAACTGGTCGTTGTAGAGCTGTGCGACCTCGGGGAAATTGCCGGCCTCGGCAACCATCAGCTTGGGCAGCGCCGACAGCCGTGTCTCGCCCATGCTCTGCCACCAGACATGGACGATGCGGCGCAGCCGCTCGGCCGCGCTGCCCTCGAAGCCGTCGAGCATCGCCTCGGCCTCGTCGAGCGCCGGCAGCAGCAGGTCGCGGATCAGCGCCTTGAAGATGTCTTCCTTGCCGGAGAAATACAGATAGGGCGTGCCGCGCGTCACGCCGGCGCGCTTGGCGATCTCGTCGATCCGCGTCGCCGCGTAACCCTTCTCGGCAAAGAGCTCGAGCGCGGCCTCGAGGATCTCGTGCGGCCTGGCTTCCTTGCGGCGCGACCAGCGCTTGGGGCAGAGGTTCATGGCCCGGGCTTCACCCTGTAATAAATGAATATTCATTTAATTATCGAATGCCATCCGGGTAACGGTCAATGCTCGGCCGGTACATGTTGTTGCGCAGACAGGGCGCCGGCGAACCCCGCATCTTTGCTAGAATCGGCGGCGTTATCGCACGCCCTTGCCAGGAGCCGTCATGCCCACGATTTCCCCGCTGGAAAAGGCCGAGATCCTCTCGGAAGCCCTCCCCTACATCCAGGCCTTTTTCGACAAGACCATCGTCATCAAGTACGGCGGCAACGCCATGATCGACGAGGAGCTGAAGGAAGGCTTCGCATCCGACGTCGTGCTGCTCAAGCTCGTCGGCATGAACCCGGTCGTCGTCCACGGCGGCGGCCCGCAGATCAACGAGCTGCTCGACCGGATCGGCAAGAAGGGCGAATTCATCCAGGGCATGCGCGTCACCGACGCCGAGACGATGGACGTCGTCGAAATGGTGCTCGGCGGCCACGTGAACAAGGAAATCGTCTCGCTGATCAACAAGCACGGCGGCAAGGCCGTCGGCCTGACCGGCCAGGACGGCCATTTCATCAAGGCGCACAAGCTCTACCTGAAGAACGACGCCGGCGAAGAAACCATCGACATCGGCCAGGTCGGCGAAATCGAGAGCATCGACGCAACCATCGTCTCGCACCTCGACGCGGCCGACTTCATCCCGGTGATCGCGCCGATCGGCGTCGACAGCAACGGCGAGAGCTACAACATCAACGCCGACCTCGTCGCCGGCAAGCTCGCCGAAACGCTGAAGGCCGAAAAGCTGATCCTGATGACCAACACCCCGGGCGTGCTCGACAAGCAGGGCCAGTTGCTGACCGGGCTGACCGCAACCAGGATCGACGCGCTGTTCGCCGACGGCACGATTTCGGGCGGCATGCTGCCGAAGATCTCGTCGGCACTCGACGCCGCCAAGAACGGCGTCAACTCGGTGCACATCATCGACGGCCGCGTGAAGCACGCGCTGCTGCTCGAAGTGCTGACGAGCCAGGGCGTCGGCACGATGATCCGTGCCAGCTGAGCGCATCGTGCGGCCCCGGTACGCCGGGGTCGCGGCTTGCAAGTGGGCCGGGGCTGACTAGATTGGAATTGACCGCGGCACAGCGGTCGACTCGAATCCAGGAGCCACGATGAAAAACGCCCGCCACCTACTCGCCGAGAAAAAGATTTCCGGCACGCTGTCGATTGCACCGGACGCTACCGTCTACCAGGCACTGCAGTTGCTCGCCGAAATGAACATCGGCGCACTGCTGGTCATGGACGGCGACAGCCTCGTCGGCATGTTTTCCGAGCGCGACTACGCGCGCAAGGTCGTACTGATGGGCAAGACCTCGGCCGGTACGCCGGTGTCCGAGATCATGACGCGCAAGCTGATCTGCGTCACGCCGAAGGCGACCGTCGACGAATGCATGGCGCTGGTCACCGAAAAACGCATCCGCCACCTGCCGGTGATCGAGGACGACAAGGTGCTCGGCGTGCTGTCGATCGGCGACCTGGTGCGCGAAACCATCGCCGACCAGCAGTTCACGATCGACCAGCTGGTCCATTACATCCACCGCTGATCGCGGCCGGCGGCAGCCGGGCGCCCCACCGATGCCGCTACCCCGTCAACCGATCTGGCTGTTCGACCTCGACAACACGCTGCACGACGCCAGCCGTCATGCCTTCCCGACCATCGACGCGGCGATGACCGGCTTTATCGCCGACGCGCTGCAGTTGCCCGACGCCGACGCATCGACGCTGCGCGTCGCGTACTGGCACCGTTACGGCGCGACCCTGCTCGGACTGATCCGCCACCACCCGCATGTCGACCCGCGGCACTTCCTTGCCCACAGCCACCCGCTCGACGTGCTGACCCGCAGCGTCCATCCGATGCCGGGGCTGGCACGCACGCTGGCGCGCCTGCCCGGCCGCAAATACCTGTTCACCAACGGCCCGCACGACTACGCCGAGGCGATGCTGGCGGCGCTGGGGATTTCGCATCATTTTGCCGGCGTGTTCTCGATCGAATCGGCCCGCTATGCGCCCAAACCGCAAGCACGCGCCTACCGGACGCTGTTGCGGCAATGGCAGCTGGACCCGCGACGCTGCGTGCTGGTCGAAGACACCGCCGCCAACCTGAAGCCGGCACGCCGGCTCGGCATCGCGACGGTGCTGATCCGCAAGGGCACGCGCCGCAGCGTCTGGGCCGACTGGCAGGTCCCGCACCTCGCCGCACTGGCCGGGCGCTGGTCGCACCGGCGCTGAAACGACAACGGCGACCCGAAGGTCGCCGTTGCATGTCGAACGAGCAGATCAAAGCTCGACCTGCGTCCCCATTTCGACCACGCGGTTCGGCGGAATCTTGAAGAACTGCGTCGCCCGGGTGGCGTTGCGGTTCATCAGCGAGAAGATCTTGCGGCGCCAGAAGCTCATCGCCGGGTACTTCGCTTCGACGATGGTTTCGCGCGACAGGAAGAACGAGGTCTGCATCGGATCGAAACGCAGTTCGGCCTGCAGCGATTCGACCTGAGCCAGCACCTCGGGCACGCTCTGCTCCTCCTTGAAACCGTAGGTGGCGATGATCTGGAAGAAGCTCTCGCCGAGCCTGCGCACGATCACGCGTTCGCGCTTGGTCACAAAGGGGATGTCGGCGGTCTTGATGGTCAGGAACACCACCTGGTCGTGCAACACCTTGTTGTGCTTGAGGTTGTGCAGCAGTGCATGCGGCACCGAATCGGCGCTGGCGGTCATGAAGACCGCAACTCCTTCAACCCGGGTCGGCGGCGATGCCTCGAGGCTTTCGACGAAGCCCTCAAGGGGCAGCTCGCCGGCAAGCAGGCGCTCGTACAGCAGCTTGCGCCCGCGCTTCCAGGTCATCATCAGCGTGAACGCGGCAAGACCGACCATCAGCGGGAACCAGCCGCCCTCGAAGACCTTCAGCGCATTGGCCGAGAACAGCAGCGTATCGACGACCAGCAGCACCATCAGCGAGCCGATGGCCACCCACTTGCGCCAGCCGCCGAAGATGTGGCCCACGACGGCA
Source organism: Jeongeupia sp. USM3 (assembly GCF_001808185.1). NCBI lineage: Bacteria > Pseudomonadati > Pseudomonadota > Betaproteobacteria > Neisseriales > Chitinibacteraceae > Jeongeupia > Jeongeupia sp. USM3. The sequence continues at coordinate 1,908,389 of NZ_CP017668.1, forward strand.
AAGGCCAGGATCGTGGTGATCAGCATCGTGCAGGTCACCGCAAAGCCGTAGGCCGAGGCCAGGCTGCCGGAGGAGCGGAAGCCCAGCACCAGCAGGATCACCGCGATCAGCAGGAACCAGTTGATCCCGGGCATGTAGATCTGCCCTTTCTCGGTTTCAGACGTGTGCAGGATGTCCATGCGCGGGCAGAAGCCGAGGTGCACCGCCTGGTTGGTCATCGAGTACGCGCCCGAAATCACCGCCTGCGAGGCGATCACCGTGGCAAAGGTCGCCAGCACCACCAGCGGCACCAGCCCCCAGCTCGGCGCCAGCAGGAAGAAGGGGTTCTTGATCGTCGCCGGGTCGGAGAGCAGCAAGGCGCCCTGGCCGAAATAGTTGAGCGTCAGCGCCGGCAGCACGAAGGAGAACCATGCGCGGCTGATGATGGGGCGGCCGAAATGGCCCATGTCGGCGTAAAGCGCTTCGGCCCCGGTCAGCGCCAGCACGACTGCGCCGAGCAGGAAGAATGCCTGCGTGGGGTTATCCACAATGAACTGGAACGCGTAATACGGGTTCAGCGCATGCAATACCGTCGGGTTCAGGAACACGTGCCAGGCGCCGAGGACGCCGAGGACCGTGAACCACAACAGCATCACCGGGCCGAACAGCTTGCCGACCGAGGCGGTACCGTGGCGCTGCATCGCGAACAGGCCGACCAGCACGCCGATGGTGATCGGAATGATGTAGGGATCGAAGGTATGCGAAACGACGCCGATGCCTTCGAGGGCCGAAAGCACCGAAATCGCCGGGGTAATCATGCTGTCGCCGTAGAACAGCGCCGCACCGAAAATCCCCAGTGCCGTCAGCACCTTGGCCTTGCGGCTGCCCGTTTTCAACTGGCGCAGCGCCAGCGCCAGCAGCGCGAGAATGCCGCCTTCGCCGCGGTTGTCGGCGCGCAGGATGATGATCACGTACTTGAGCGAGACGACCAGCATCAGCCCCCAGAAGATCATCGACAGCATGCCGAGGACGTTTTCCGGGTTGATCGCCAGCGGGATATGGCCGTTCAGCCCCTCGCGCAAGGTGTAGAGCGGGCTGGTACCGATGTCGCCGTACACCACGCCGAGCGCGGCCAGCATCAGCCCGCTCGTTTTCGACTGCTCGTTGCCCTGCGATGCACTACCCATGGAACACCCCTGCAAATTGGTCGCCGATTATAGCGCCGCCGGCTTAAGCGGCAAGCGGATCAGCCTTGAGCTGTGGCAAGGCCGCATGGATTCGCTGCCAGTGAAAATGTGGCCCCGGGTCGGTCTTGCGCAGCGGCGCGATATCGCAATGGCCGACGAGCTCCCTGACAGGATGGCGCACCGCCAGCGCCTCGGCCAGCCGGATCAGCGCATCGTACTGGATGTCCTCGTACGGCACGAGGTCGCTGCCTTCGAGTTCGATGCCGATCGACACGTCGTTGCAGCCGGGCCGGCCGCGCCAGCTCGACGCGCCGGCATGCCAGGCACGCGCCGTCGTCGGCACGAACTGCATCACCGTACCGTCGCGGCGGATGAAGAAATGCGCCGACACCCGTAGCCGCGCCAGCACGTCGTATCCGGGCGCGGCCTGCGGGTCGACCCGGTTGGTGAACAGCCGCAACACGTCGTCCCCGCCGAAGCGGCCGGCCGGCAGGCTGATGTTGTGGACGACGAGCAGGCTGATCTCCGCGCCATCGGGCCGCGCGTCGCAGTTCGGGCTAGCCACGACGGTCGCCGCGTCGCACCAGCCGGCGTCGTCGACCTGCCATTTCATGTGTCGCCCCGGCCGGCAATGCCGAGCCGGTCCATCCGGTAGCGCAGGCTGCGGAAGGTCACGCCGAGCGTCTTGGCGGCCTGGGTCCGGTTGCCGCCGGTCTTGTCGATCGCCTCGAGGATCGCCTGCTTCTCGACCCGGTCGAGGTAGTCCTGCAGGCCGCCGCCGTCGGCATGTCCGGGCTCGAGATCCTCGCGGTCGAGCTGCAGGTCGCACGGCGTTACGGTTTCGCCGTCGGACAGCGCCAGCGCGCGCTCGAGCATGTTCTCGAGCTCGCGCACATTGCCCGGAAAATGGTAGCGCGCCAGCGCGGCCAGCGCCTCCGGCGCGAACACCGGCACGTCGATGCCGTTGCAGTCGGCAAGCCGGGCGACGATGTGCCGGGCCAGCAGGACGATGTCGTCGCCCATCTCGCGCAGCGGCGGCATCTTCAGCTCGATCACGTTGAGCCGGTAATACAGGTCGAGCCGGAAGCGGCCGGCATCGACACAATCGGCGAGATTCTGGTGGGTCGCCGAGATCAGCCGCACGTCGACCGGCTCCTCGGTCGTGCTGCCGACCTTGCGGACCTTGCGCTCCTGGATCACCCGCAGCAGCTTGACCTGCATCGCCAGCGGCAGGTCGGCGACCTCGTCGAGGAACAGCGTGCCGCCGCTGGCGGCCTGGAAGAAGCCGTCGCGGTCGCTGTCGGCGCCGGTGAACGCGCCCTTGCGGTAGCCAAAGAACTCGCTTTCGACGAGGTTTTCCGGAATCGCGCCGCAGTTGACCGCGACGAAAGGCTTGTCGGCGCGGCTTGAGCGGGCATGGATCAGCCGCGCCGCGCGCTCCTTGCCGCTGCCCGACTCGCCGGTCACGTAGACCGGCGCCTGGCTTCTGGCGAGCTTGGCGACGAGCTCGTGGACCTGGCGGATCGCCGGCGAGTCGCCAAGCAGCGGCGATTCGCCGGCAGGGACCGGTGCGGCCTCGTCGTCGAGCTGCAGCGCCGACTTGACCAGCGTGCGCAGCTGCTCGAGCGACACCGGCTTGGCCAGATAGTCGAACGCACCGGCCTTGAGCGCGGCGACGGCGTTGTCGGTGCTGCCGTAGGCGGTGATCACCGCCGCCGGCACGTCGAGCCGTGCCGACTGGACGTGGCGGATCAGCTCGATCCCTTCGCCGTCGGGCATGCGCATGTCGGTCAGCAGCAGATCGTAGTTGCGCGTGTCGAGCAGCGCCCGCGCCTCGGCGACGTTGTTGGCCTTGTCGACGTCGAGCCCCAGCTTGACGAGGGTCAGTTCGAGCAGGTCGGCGAGGTCGACTTCGTCGTCGACGACGAGCACCCTGCGTTGGTTACGCGGTTTCCTGGCCATCATTCATTCCGAACACAATACGAAAGCGCACGCCGGAGTCCGGCGGCAGCGGCACATACTCGAGCCGTGCGGCGTTGGCGGCGCAGATCTCGCGGGCAATATACAGCCCGAGACCGGTGCCCTTGGATTCGGTGGTGAAAAACGGCTCGAACAGTTGCGTCAGCGCATCGCGCGCGACCGGCGGGCCGTCGTTGTCGACGTTGAGCTGCCAGCGGCCGTCGTCGTTGACCACGGTCACGATCAGGCTGTCCGGCGTCTTGCGGCAGTAGCGCCAGCCGTTGCGCAACAGGTTCCACACGACCTGGTGCAGGTGGCCCGGATCGAAGCGGATGCCCGCGTCGTCGGGGCAGACGACGACGATGGCACCGCCGATCCGTTCGGTCTGGCGGAACTCGTCGACAAAGGCCGCCAGCCACGGTCCGAGCGCAACCGGCCGCATGTCGACGCGGTCGCGCCGGTTCAGTTCGAGCACCTCCTTGACCATCCGCTCGAGCCGCCGGGCATTGTCGCCGATGATCCGCGTCAGCTTCTGCATCAGCAGGTTGTCGCCGGCCTCCTCCTTCAGCAACTGGCCGGCGTGGCTGATCGCACCGAGCGGATTGCGGATCTCGTGCGCCAGGTTCGCCGTCAGCCGGCCGAGCGCGGCGAGCTTGAGCTGCTGGGCCTCGCGCCGCAACCGGTCCATGTCCTCGAGGTAGACGAGCACGTTGCCGTCCGGATCGGGCCCCAGCGGCACGAAACGCGGCCGCAATGTCTTGTATGCGCCGTCGAGCTGCAGCAGGCCCGCCGGCTGCGACACATCGCGCCGCCACGTCGCCAGCGACTGCGCCAGCACCGGCAGCGCGCTCAGCGACTGGCCCGCCAGCAGCGGCACGTCGAGCAGCCGCTGCGCCTGGGCGTTGAACTGGCGCAGCTGGTCGTGCCCGTCGACGACGATCACGCCGTCGGACACGTCCTGCAGGATGCGGGCGTTGAGCTGGCCGAGGTTTTCCAGGTCGATGCCGCGCTGCTCGGCCAGCGCCTCGCTTTCGCGGGCGAATCCGGCCAGACGGTGCGCCAGCCACGCGAAGGCGAAGCACGCCGTGCACAGCATCGCCGGCACGAGGAACTCGTCGGCACCGGCCTGGCCGGCGACCACCTGCCACAGCTGCTCGCCGAGCAGCGCCAGGCTGGCGACGGCGGCGTGGAACAGCGTCATCCGGCCGCGCGAGATCAGCCCGGCCGCGGCCAGATACGGCAGCAGCAGAATGCCGAGGCCGCTCTTGATCCCGCCCATCAGGTGCATCAGCGTCACAAGGAAGACGATGTCGGTGACCGCCTGGATCGACAGCTGGGTCTGGAACGCCGGCCTGCGCCGGTGGATGCCGATGGCGAACAGCACCGACAGCGCCGCATCGGCCAGCGCCAGGATGACGAAGGCGTCGTAGCTGTTGCTGTCGGCCTGCGCCAGCCTTGCGCGCCAGCCGATGCTGGCGAACAGGCCGAGGGCAGCCATCAGCCGGAAGGCGTTGAACAGCGACAGCGAGCGCCAGTGCGCCTCGGACGGAAAAACGCCGCGGCCGCTCATGCGGTCCGCGGCGTCGGCCGGCAGGATCGGCAAGCCATCGTCAGTGCGACGCCCGCCGGGCCGCTTCGCTGCCGATGAAGCGGACCAGTTCGGACAGCGCGGCCTCGTAGACACCGCGCTTGAAATCGATCACGGCCTCCAGCGGCGACCAGTAGTCGCTCCAGCGCCAGGCATCGAACTCCGGATGCGTGGTCTTGCGCAGGCACACGTCGGAATCGCGGCCCACCAGCCGCAGCAGGAACCAGATCTGCTTCTGGCCCTTGTAGGTTCCACGCCATTCGCGTCGAACCCAGTGGGTCGGCACATCGTATTTCAACCAGTCGCGGGTGCGGCCGAGGATCTGCACATGCTCGGGCGCAAGGCCCGTTTCCTCCATCAGTTCGCGGAACATGGCGTCTTCGGGCGATTCGCCCTGCTTGATCCCGCCCTGCGGGAACTGCCAGGAATGTTCGCGCACGCGCTTGCCCCAGAACACCTGGTTTTGACGGTTGACGATGATGATGCCGACGTTCGGGCGGTAGCCGTCACGGTCGAGCATAGTCTTACCTTTTAAACTTCAGTTACCACCGATTTTTCCACATCCGGCGCAGCTTGGGAACGCCCATCGTGCGGCCGGAGGCGCGTATGACAAGCAAAGTCTGCGCCTGCTCGCCGCCGCAAGTCCGTCGCGACGGTTTCAGACGAAAAGCTTGCGGTCGTTGTGCGGATTCATCCGCGCCAGATCGGCGACGAACTCGTCGAATTCGAGCCCGTACTGCGCGGTCAGTTCGGCCGCGCGCCTGGCCAGCAGGTCCCAGCGCGGCTCGCCCTGCGCCTTCCGGAAGCCGAAGGCGATCACGTTGCCCTTCTGCCTGGCCGGCAGCAGCACGAGGCGGCCGTCGAAGACCTGCGACAGCCGTTCGCAGTATTGGGTAAAGCGCTTGTCTGAGCCCCACAGGTTGACCGCCAGCACGCCGTTGTCGGTCAGCCGGTCGCGGCAGGCTTCGAAGAACTCGGTCGTCGCCAGCGGCGGCGCGATGCCGGTCGCCGAATACGCGTCCATGACGATGAAGTCGCAACTCGCTTCGGCCGTCGCCACCAGATGCGCGGCACCGTCGCCGGCGATCACCTCGAGGCGTTCGTCGTCGTCGGGCAGCGCGAACATCGAGCGCGCGACATTGATCACCTGCCGATGCAGTTCGACACAGGTGAGCCGGGTCCCCGGCAGCTTCGCATGCACCCACTTGGCAATCGAACCGCCCCCCAGCCCGATCAGTAGCACCGTCCTGGGCGGCGGCACGAACAGCAGCACGCCGAACACGCAGCGCGAATACGCCAGCACGAGCTCGAGCGGATCGTTGATGCGCATCGCGCTCTGGGTGTCGTCATGGCCGAAGTGCAGCTTGCGGATGCCGAACTCTTCGGAAATGTCGATCACCAGGTCGTCGTCGGGCCGGCTGGAAAAACGCTTCGAGCGGAACAGCATCAGTCGTCCCCGCAGCCGCCGGCGTCCGCCGGCTTGCTGGCGAGGATGTTGATCGTGTTCGGTTCGCTGAAGGTTTCGCGGTCGAAGGCCTTGTCGCCGTCGGCACGGGCGACGCCGTCGGCGCGGGCGCCGGCGAAGTCGTAGAGCTTGTTGTCGGCCAGATGGCTCGGCACGACGTTCTGCAAGGCGCGGAACATCGACTCGATCCGGCCCGGGAAGCGCTTGTCCCAGTCGGCGATCATCTCGCCGACGACCGCCCGCTGCAGGTTCGGCTGGCTGCCGCAGAGGTTGCACGGAATGATCGGGAAGCCCTTGGCTTCCGAATAGCGGACGATGTCCTTCTCGCGGCAGTACGCCAGCGGCCGGATCACCACGTGCTTGCCGTCGTCGGACACGAGCTTGGGCGGCATCGCCTTGAGCTTGCCGCCGTAGAACATGTTCAGGAACAGCGTTTCGAGAATGTCCTCGCGATGGTGGCCGAGCGCGATCTTGGTCGCGCCGAGTTCGTCGGCCACGCGGTAGAGGATGCCGCGACGCAGCCGCGAGCACAGGCTGCACGTCGTCTTGCCCTCGGGCACCAGCTTCTTGACGATGCTGTACGTGTCTTCCTCGATGATCCGGTAATCGACGCCGATGCTTTTCAGGTAGTCGGGCAGCACGTGCTCGGGAAAGCCCGGCTGCTTCTGGTCGAGGTTGACCGCAACGATCGAGAAGTCGATCGGAGCCGATTTCTGCAGCCCGAGCAGGATGTCGAGCATCGTGTAGCTGTCCTTGCCGCCGGACAGGCACACCATGATCCTGTCGCCGGGCTCGATCATGTTGAAGTCGTTGATCGCGTCGCCGACGGCGTGGCGCAGCCACTTGGTCAGCTTGTTGACGTTGAGCTGGGCCTTCTTGTCGGCGTCGGCCACCGCGGTGGCCTCGGTGCTGGTGTGCTGGGTCATGATCCGAATGCCGACGGGGCGCGCCGCGCCCCGTCGTAGATGATTGAATTGGCGGTGATTTTAGCGCATTCGACGCCGGTCTTACAGCACCACGCTGCGTCCGCCGTCGACCGGCAGCACCACGCCGGTCAGGTAGGGCGCATCGAGCAGGAAGGCGATCGCCTGCGCCAGATCGTCGGGCGTGCCGGTACGGCCAAGCGGAATCGTCGCGAGGATGCGCTCGCGCTCGGCCGCGTCGAACACCCCGCCGTCGTCGGGCCAGAGGTTGGCGCCCGGCGCGACCGCGTTGACGCGCACCGCAGGCGCCAGCTCGCGCGCCAGCCCCCTGGTCATTGCGACCAGCCCGGCCTTGGCGACCGTGTACAGCATCAGCCCCGGGTAGGGCCGGTCGGCATGGATGTCGGCAATGCTGACGATGCTGCCCCCGCTTGCGGCAAGCGCCTTTGCGGCGGCCTGGGCGAGGAACAGCGGCGCCTTCAGGTTGGAGCCGACGAGCTCGTCCCACGCCGCCTCGGTGAATTCGCCGACCGGCGTCGGGTAGAACGCCGACGCATTGTTGACCAGCGCATCGAGCCGGCCGAAGGCGTTCAGCGCCGCGTCGACGAGTTCGGGCAGCCGGCCCGTATCGAGCAGGTCCAGACCGGCGACCACCGCCGAACCCGGCCTGACGGCATTCAGCCCGGCCGCCAGCGCCCGTGCCGCATCGCCGTTGCTACGGTAGTGGATCACCACGCGCCAGCCGCGTGCATGCAGATAGCGCACCAGCCCGGCACCGACCCGCTTCGCCGCACCGGTGACCAGCGCCACCCTGTCCTGACTCATTGCCTCTCCCCGGGCACGGCGACGAGACGCCGCCACAGCCATTACAATCATCGTTTGTCCTGCCGGAATTCTGCTGTCGTCATGAATACACCGCAACTGCCCGCGCCGAGCGCGGATGCCGTTAGCGCCAGCGCCGCGCTGGTCGAACGCATCCGCCAGTCCATTCTGGAGGCCGGCGGATGGCTGCCGTTCGCCGACTACATGCGGCTGGCACTGTACAGCCCCGGCCTTGGCTACTACTCGGGCGGCGCAGCCAAGTTCGGCGCCGAGGGCGATTTCACCACGGCCCCCGAGCTGTCGCCGCTGTTCGGCGCCTGCATCGCCGACACCGCCGCTGCGGTGCTCGCCGCACTCGGCCCCGATGGCGAGGTCATGGAATTCGGCGCCGGCACCGGCAGGCTCGCCGCGCAACTGCTGCTCGGCCTCGAACGCCTCGGCCGGCTGCCGGCACGCTACTGCATCGTCGACCTGTCGGGCGAACTGCGCGAACGCCAGCGCGCAACGATCGCCGCCGCCGCGCCGCACCTGCTCGGCCGCGTCGACTGGCTCGACGCGCTGCCCGAGACGTTCAGCGGCTTCGTCGTCGGCAACGAGGTGCTCGACGCGATGCCGTGCGCCCTCGTCCACCGCGATGACGATGGCCGCTTGCACGAGCGCGGCGTCGTCTGGCGCGATGGCGCCTTTGGCTGGCAGGACCGGCCGCTGGCCGCGGGCCCGCTGTACGACCTCGCCGCCGCGCTGGCGCTGCCCAAGGGCTACACCACCGAAGTCCAGCCCGACATGCATGCCTATGTCGCCAGCGTTGCCGGCATGCTGACGCGCGGCGCGGCGCTGTGGCTCGACTACGGCTTCGCCCACGCCGAGTACTACCATCCGGAACGGCATATGGGCACGCTGATCGGCCACTACCGCCACCACACCGTGCACGACCCGTTCTTCCGGCCCGGCCTGACCGACCTGACCTGCCACGTCGATTTCTCGGCGGTCTACCGCGAGGCCGATGCCGCCGGCCTGGCGCTCGAAGGCTACGCGCCGCAGGCGCAGTACCTGCTCGATGCCGGCCTGCTGGACAAGCTCGCCGCACTCGGCACCGGCCATCCCGGCTATCTGGCCCAGGTCGCTGCGGTGCAAAAACTCACCAGCCCGGCCGAAATGGGCGACCTGTTCAAGGCCATCGCCTTCAGCAAGGCCATCGAACTGCCCGCCCTGCTGCCGGGCTTCGGCGGTCGGGACGACTCGCACAAGCTATAGCGCTTGACAGCCAGGCCAAATCCCGACAATATGCCGTCCTCTTGGCTATGTAGCTCAGTCGGTTAGAGCACAGCACTCATAATGCTGGGGTCGCAGGTTCGAGTCCCGCCATAGCCACCAGACATGCGCGAAAGCGCTGCAAAGAAGCCGTTGATTTTGAATGAAAGTTCGGAATCAGCGGCTTTTTTGCGTTCTGCTCGCCCGACACCGGTTCAACCGCCATGATTGCACTACCGTGGGTGGCCATTTTTCTTGCCGCGCCGACAACGTACTTCCCTGCCGTCCGCCGGCTGAGCCTGGGGCTGCTCGCCCTGGGTTACGCCGCAGCGCTGGCAAACGGGCAGCTTGGCCTTCCGGCCGCGATTCCCCTCGCGCTGCTCGTACTGGCCGCCCATGCCGTCCAGCCGGACCGCAAGCCGCATGTCCGGCGCATCGGGCACCTGCTGTTCATTGCGCTCGCCGTCGGGCTGAGCCTGCACTGGCTTCCCGGCTTTCATAATCCGCGGGTCATCGGTCCCGCGCAGTTCGGCCCGGGCGCCGTGCCGTTCACGATGCACCTCAACCTCGACAAGCCGCTGATCGGCTTCTGGCTGTTGCTGGTCTTGCCCTGGGTTCGCCCCCGGTACGGGTTGCGGACATCACTGCTCGCCGGTACCGGCGCCTGGCTGGTGACGACCGCGACCTGCCTTGCCGCGGCAACAGCGCTCGGGATCGTCGCGTGGGCGCCCAAATGGCCGGCCGCCAGCTGGCTCTGGCTGCTGAACAACCTGCTGCTGGTGACCTTTGCCGAGGAAGCCCTGTTTCGCGGCTACCTGCAGGGCGGCATGAGCCGGCTACTCAAGTCGCAGCCTTGCGGAGAGGTGCTTGCGATCGGTGCGGCAGCGGCCCTGTTCGGTCTGGCGCATATTGCAGGCGGCTGGCAATGGGTCGCACTGGCGAGCATCGCGGGGGTCGGATACGGACTGGCTTACCGGTTCGGCGGGCTGCAGGCGGCGGTACTCGCCCATTTTGGCCTGAACGCGACGCACTTTTTCCTGTTCACGTATCCGATGCTGCAGCGCGCCGGCGGGCAGTAGATTGCGCCCCGCGTCCGCCGTTCTCGGCGCACGGTCGCCGCCCGAGCGGCCAGGCATGGCGCCCAGCCAAGGAACGGCGTCCGTTCGGGCATGCCGGACGCCGCCGGCAAACAAGTTGCCTTCATCAACTTATGTACATTTTTGCCAAGCGTAAATCCTGCCGCCGGCGCGCGCTGACCTGCTCGCTACACTGACCGCCCAATTTGTCGGCCAGCCGGGAGCACCACGCATGAAGAACGCATTTTTCGCCACCGCCATCGGCGCCATTCTCCTCAGCGCCGGCGCCTCGGCGGCCGGCCTGTCGGCAATCGCCAGCGAAAACTACGTGGCCATGTCGGCCGACATCACCACGGGCGGACTGGGCCTCACGGCGGACTGGACCCACAACGACGACAAGGGCGATGCGGCCGGGATCGGCCTTGGCGTCGGCGTGCCGCTGGGCCGGGCGCTGCTGACCCTCGGCGGCAAGGTGATGTATCTCGATCCGAAGGATGCGACCACCGGCTATGCCGGCGCCCTCGGCGGCGGCATCACCATGCCGCTCGGCGAGCGTTTCGTCGTCTACGGCGAGGGCTACTATTCGCCGGACTCGCTGTCCAGCGGCGTCGAGTCGTATACCGAAGCCAAGGCCGGCGTGCGCTTCAAGATCACCAAGAACCTCGGCGCCGACGTCGGCTACAAGTACGTCAACATCGACTCGAAGGACGGCCGGCCGTCGGCCGAGCTGGCCAACGGCGCGTACGGCGGCATTACGCTGACGTTCTGATCCGGGACGGCCCGGCGCTTCCGTTTGGTTGCAGGCCGACAACGGTCTACGCTGAAAGCACCGCCATCACTTCCGGAAGGTCATTATGGGTTGGATCATTGCAATCATCGTCGGCGCGCTGATCGGCTGGCTGGCCAGCAAGGTCATGGGCACCGATTCGCAGCAGGGCGCGATCGCCAACATCATCGTCGGCATCGTCGGCTCGGCGCTGGGGCGCTGGGTCTTCGGCGACCTGCTCGGCATCGGCTCGGCCCAGTCGGCCGGCGGTTTCTCGCTGGCCGGGCTGGCGTTCGGCATTCTCGGCGCCGTGGTGCTGATCTGGGTGCTCAAGCTGGTCGGCATTTTCAGATAGCCGCAGCCGGAGCCAGCAATGAGTGACGTGCTGTCCTTCCCCGGGCACGAGCCGCGTCACCGGCTCAAGGTCCAGATCACGGTCGAACTCGAGCTGACGTCGTCGCAGGACGCGGCGTCGCTCGAGGACGAGCTGACCGATCTGGACTACACGCTCGCCTTCGTCGACGAGCACTACACCGACGACGAATCGGTATTCACCTGCAAGGTCCGGGTCGTCGAGCACGACTGACATTCCCGCCGGGCGGACCTGCCCGGCCCGCGGCGCCGCCACGCCCCGACCTGCTTTCGGATCAAGCACTTACTTGATACCATAACCGGTTTAATCCCGTTCGGTTGCCCCATGCGCCTCGCTGCCCTGCTGCTCGTCGCCGTTGCCGGTTCGGCCTTCGCCCAGCGCATCCTGCCGCCCAGCGGCAAGCTCGGCGAGCTCGAAGCCTATTCGCCGATGCAGAGCGTCAAGATCGACGGCGAGGTCTATCGTGCCGCGCCGGGCCTGCGCATCTACAACGCCGCCGGGGCCTTGCTGACGCCGCAGCAGATCGTGCGGATGCCCAAGGATGCCAAGATCTGGTACCAGATCGAGCGCAGCACCGGCTTCGCCTGGCGCATCTGGTTCCTCGGCGACGAGGAGTACGCCAACCTCAAGCAGCGCTACGTGAAGCCCGGCTTCGTTACCGCATCCGAACCCCAGTTAAGAACGCCAGAATGAGCAAGAAAGTATTCATCAAGACCTTCGGCTGCCAGATGAACGAGTACGACTCGGACAAGATGGTCGACCTGCTGAACGCCACCGACGGCCTGATCAAGACCGACAGCCCGGAAGACGCCGACGTCATCCTGTTCAACACCTGTAGCGTGCGCGAAAAGGCGCAGGAAAAGGTGTTCTCCGACCTCGGCCGCGTCAAGGAACTCAAGCTCAGGAACCCGAACCTCGTCATCGGCGTCGGCGGCTGTGTCGCGTCGCAGGAAGGCGAGGAAATCGTCAAGCGCGCCCCGTACGTCGACGTGGTGTTCGGCCCGCAGACGCTGCACCGGTTGCCCGAGCTGATCGCGCAGAAGCGCGCGACCGGCACCAGCCAGGTCGACATCAGCTTCCCCGAGATCGAAAAGTTCGACCACCTGCCGCCCGCGCGCGTCGACGGCGCCACGGCCTTCGTGTCGATCATGGAAGGCTGTTCGAAGTTCTGTTCGTTCTGCATCGTGCCGTACACGCGCGGCCAGGAAGTCAGCCGGCCGTTCGAGGACGTGCTCGCCGAAGTCGCCGGGCTGGCGCAGCAGGGCGTCAAGGAAGTGACCCTGCTGGGCCAGAACGTCAACGCCTACCGCGGCGCCATTCTTGACAGTGGCCTCGACGGCACCGAGAACGAGATCGCCGATTTCGCCACCCTGCTTGAATACGTGCACGAAGTACCGGGCATCGAGCGCATCCGCTACACGACCAGCCACCCGCGCGAGATGACCCAGCGCATCGTCGACTGCTACCGCACGCTGCCCAAGCTGGTATCGCACCTGCACCTGCCGGTACAGGCCGGTTCGGACCGCACGCTGGTGAACATGAAGCGCGGCTACACCACGCTCGAATACAAGAGCCTGGTGCGCAAACTGCGCGAAGCACGGCCGGGCATCTGCCTGTCGAGCGACTTCATCGTCGGCTTCCCCGGCGAGACCGACGACGATTTCGAACGCACGATGAAGCTGATCGAGGACGTGCGCTTCGACGCCAGCTTCAGCTTCATCTACAGCATGCGCCCGGGCACGCCAGCCGCCGACCTGCCCGACGACGTGCCACAGGACGTGAAGACCCGCCGCCTGATGCGCCTGCAGGCGCGGATCGAGGAGCTGGCACAGGAAGTGAACCAGGCGATGGTCGGCACCGTGCAGCGCGTGCTGGTCGAAGGGATTTCGAAGAAGGATCCGAACGAACTGGCCGGCCGCACCGACAACAACCGCATCGTCAACTTCGTCGGCCAGCCGCGGCTGATCGGCCAGTTTGCCGAGGTCTACGTGACCAAGTCGTTCTCGCACAGCCTCAAGGGCGAGATCGTCACGCACGAGGACGCGGTGGTCTGATCGAAGTCAGCGTCGGCACGGGCTATGCTGCAGACGGCATCCCGGATGGCGTATCGTCCAGCTTGTCCGGCTGCGCACGATGCGCTCGTCAGGCGCCCCCTGTTCATCTTGCCGGTGACGGTGCTGCCGGCCAGGTGGCGATGACCGGCAACCGCGCACTCGATCAACCGTTCTGGCCTGCCGCCCGTGCCGGCGTCGTTGCTTTACCATTGCCTTCAAACTTTGCGAGACCTTGCCGGTCGAACAAGCCGGCAATGACCCTCCCTCTTAGCGAGCCCCGCCCCGCATGAAATTCAAACCCGAACCGCCGCTGTCCGACGCCGAACTCGACGAGCTCGCCGCCTTCCTCGAATCCGACGCCACAGGCGACGAGTGCATGGACCTGTCGATGCTGCACGGCTTTCTTACCGCGATCCGCGTCGGCCCGGCCGAACCGGAGCCGGCCGCATGGCTGGCGCAGGTCTGGGGCGAGGCCGGCCAGACGCCGCGCTTCGCGTCGCCGGCGGCGCAACAGCGGATCGAAGACCTGATCCTGCGCTTCTACAACCAGCTCGGCGATGAACTCGTCGGCGAACCCGCCGCATTCACGCCACTCGTCTATGTCGACGAGGAGGCCGGCACCGACATCGCCCAGCAGTGGTGCTACGGCTTCATGCTCGGCACGGCGATGGCGCCGAAGGCGTGGCAGCCGGCGATGGACGATGACGAAATCGCCCAGCTGCTGGCACCGATCTTCGACTGCGCCGACGACGAGGCGCGCGAGGCGATGGAAGCCGATGGCGACAACCTCGCCGAATTCGAGCACGAACTGGCCGCGGCGCTGCCGGACATCGTTCCGGTGCTGCGGGCGTTCTGGCTGGCGCGGGCCGAGGCTGCCGCACCGCGCGTCAGCCGCCGCCGGCATTGAATCAACAGGATCCCGTTTTGCATACCGACAAGATTTCCTTCCAGCCCGTCGACAATGCACGCCTCGCCAACCTGTGCGGCGTGCTCGACGAGAACCTCAAGCAGATCGAGACCGCACTCGACGTCAACATCGTCCGCCGCGACGCGCACTTCCGCGTCTCGGGCGAAGCGCCGCAGGTGCGTACCGCGCTCGACGCGCTCGAGTACTTCTACTTCCAGGCCACCGAAGCGCTCGACATCGACACGGTGCAGCTCGGGCTGATCGAAATGAGCCGCACGCCGTCCGACCTGCCGGCCGACCCGGACGCGCCGCAGCTGAAGACCCGCCGCACCGACCTCAAGGGCCGCACGCCGGGGCAGAACGCCTACCTGAAGGCGATCCAGGAACACGACATCACCTTCGGCATCGGCCCGGCCGGCACCGGCAAGACCTATCTCGCCGTCGCCAGCGCCGTCGACGCGCTCGAGCGCGACGCGGTCAAGCGGCTGGTGCTGGTGCGGCCGGCGGTCGAGGCCGGCGAGAAGCTCGGTTTCCTGCCAGGCGATCTGGTGCAGAAGGTCGACCCGTATCTGCGGCCGCTGTACGACGCACTCTACGACCTGATGGGTTTCGACAAGGTCACGCGGATGTTCGAGAAGGGCGTGATCGAGATCGCCCCGCTGGCGTTCATGCGCGGCCGCACGCTCAACCATTCGTTCGTGATCCTCGACGAAGCGCAGAACAGCTCGCCCGAACAGATGAAGATGTTCCTGACCCGGATCGGCTTCGGTTCGAAGGCGGTGATCACCGGCGACCCGACGCAGACCGACCTGCCGAAGAACCAGAAGTCCGGCCTCGTCGACGCGCAGGACGTCCTCAAGGGCGTGCGCGGCATCGGCATCCATCACTTCACCAGCGCCGACGTCGTCCGCCATCCGCTGGTACAGAAGATCGTCGACGCCTACGAGCGCGCCGCCAAGACCCGCGCCGCCGCCGAGGAACCCGGTCAGCGCAGCCGCCGCACGCCGGAGGCCAAGGAATGAGCCGCCGGCTGAAACTCGCGCTGCAGCTTGCCACCGACGCCGCCGGTCTGCCCGGCAAGGCGCAGCTGAAGGGCTGGATCGAAGCGGCACTGCGGCCCGGCGTGAAAGCCGCCGAACTCACCGTGCGCATCGTCGATGCCGACGAAGGGCGGCAGCTGAACCGCGACTACCGCGGCAAGGACTACGCGACCAATGTGCTGACCTTCACCTTCGACGACGACATGCCGGCGATCGAAGGCCTGCCGCTCTTCGGCGATCTGGTGCTGTGCGCGCCGGTGGTCGAGCGCGAAGCCTTTGATCAAGGCAAGACGCTGGATGCGCACTACTGCCACCTGATCGTCCACGGCACGCTGCACCTGCAGGGCTACGACCATATCGTCGATGCCGAAGCCGACGAAATGGAGGCGCTCGAGACGCAAATCGTCACAACGCTCGGGTATGATGACCCGTATCGCACCGACACGGAGTAGCAGCAAGCATGGACGATCCCTCGTCCCCCAGTCCCAAACCGTCGTGGCTGGAACGACTGACGCATTTCCTGCTGCGGGAGCCTGAAAACCGCGGCGAACTCGTAGAAATTCTCCATTCGGCCTTCGAGCGCCACCTGCTCGACGCCGATGCGCTCGGCATGATCGAGGGCGTGCTCAACGTCGGCGACATGCAGGTGCGCGACGTGATGGTGCCGCGCAGCCAGATGGACGTGATCGACATCAGCCAGCCGCCGTCCGCCTTCATTCCCTTCGTCATCGAGACCGCGCACTCGCGCTTCCCGGTCATCGACGGCAACAAGGACCACGTGCTCGGCATCCTGCTGGCCAAGGACCTGCTGCGCTACTACGCCGGCGACAAGGACTTCGACGTTCGCGACATGCTGCGCCCGGCGGTGTTCATCCCCGAGGCCAAGCGGCTCAACGTGCTGCTCAAGGATTTCCGCAACAACCGCAACCACATGGCCATCGTCGTCGACGAATACGGCGGCGTCGCCGGCCTCGTGACGATCGAGGACGTGATGGAGCAGATCGTCGGCGACATCGAGGACGAGTACGACTACGACGAAACCGAGGACAACATCGTCGTCGACCGCCGCGGCTACTGGCGCGTCAAGGGGCTGACCGAGATCGCCGATCTCAACGAGGAAATCGGCAGCCGCTTCTCCGACGCCGAGTTCGATACCGTCGCCGGCCTCGTCACCCACCATTTCGGCCATGTGCCCAAGCGTGGCGAAGCGGTCGAATTCGACGGCTTCCGCTTCCAGATCGTCCGCGCCGACAGCCGCCGCGTCCACTCGGTACTGATCGAGAAGCGCGCGGTGCTGACCGAGGAAGAATCCAGCTGATGTTCAAGAACAGACTCGCCGGTCTGCTTGCACTGGCCGCCTGCGGGGCGGCCAGTGTGTTTTCGTTCGCGCCGCTCTATCTCGGCGTGCTGATGCCGCTGTCGCTGGCCGGCTGGCTGTGGGGCGTCGGCCGCGCGCCGTCGGTCCGTGCCGCGATGCTGGCCGGCTACGCCTGGGGGCTCGGCTACTTCGTCGCCAACGTCTACTGGGTCTACATCAGCCTGCATACCTTCGGCGGCATGCCCGGCTGGATGGCCGCCGGCTGCACCTTGCTGTTCGGCGCCTATCTGGCGCTGTTCCCGGCGCTGGCCGCCGGGCTCGGCCGGCGCCTGCCCTGCCCCGAACCGCTGCGCCTGCCGCTGCTGCTGCCGACGCTGTTCTGCGCGAGCGAGTGGCTGCGCGGCACGCTGTTCACCGGTTTTCCATGGGCCGAAACCGGTACCTCGCAGATTCCGTCGTGGCCGCTGGCCGGCTACGCGCCGATCGTCGGCAGCATGGGCGTCGGCTGGCTGCTGCTGCTCGGCGTCGGCATCGTGCTGGCGCGCTGGCGCGACCCGCGCCGCTGGGCCGGCGTCGCGGCGCTCTGGCTCGCCGGCTGGGGCCTGCTGCAGGTCGAGTGGACGACGCCGGTCGGCAAGCCCGTCAGCGTGAGTCTGGCGCAAAGCAATATCGCGCAAGACATGAAGTGGAACAGCGCCCATTACCTCGACAACCTGCGCGTCAACCTGCAGCAAGCCCGGCAGGCCAGGGGCGAGCTTGTCGTGCTGCCGGAAACGGCGATTCCGGCCTTTCTCACCGACGTGCCCGACTGGTATCTCGACACGCTGCGGTCGGCAGTCGGCGAACGCGCCTTGGTGCTTGGCGTGCCGCTGCAGGGCAAGGGGGCCGACGAGTACTACAACGGCGCGATGGTACTGACCGACCCGCGCCAGCCGGTGTACAAGAAGCAGCATCTGGTGCCGTTCGGCGAATTCGTGCCGGTGCCGTGGCTGTTCGGCTGGATGTACCGCTTCCTCGACATGCCGCTCTCGGGTTTCTCGCGCGGCGCGTTCAAGCAGCCGCCGTTCGTCATCGGCCCGACCCGGCTGGCGGCGAACATCTGCTACGAGGACGTATTCGCTACCGACATCCTCCAGGCCTTGCCGGAAGCAACGATGCTGGTGAACTTCAGCAACCTCGCCTGGTTCGACGGATCGTGGGCCGCCGAACAGCAGCTGCAGATGTCGCAGGCCCGGGCGCTCGAGACCGGCCGCTACATGCTGCGCTCGACCAATACCGGTGCCACCGCAATCGTCGACCACCGGGGCCGGGTACAGGCGCGCTTGCCGCAACGGCAGCGTGCGGTGCTGGAAGGACAGGCTGTCAACCGGACCGGGCTGACGCCTTACGGGCGCTGGCACAACACACCGATCCTGCTGACCTGGCTACTGAGCTTGCTGGCGCTGGTGTGGACGGGCATTCGTTGCGAGCGGCGACAAAGTTCTTTCAATTAAAGAAAGAATTTTACTTACTCAACGGACGTACTTTGTAGCCACCCCGCCGCGCTCTGGCCGGGGGTATTTCACAAACCGGCTGACGTGCGGCAGGCTGCCTCCCGCCTGCTTGCCGCTCGTCGCGCCATCGTGGAAATGCCCGCCCGCCACCTGCCATTTCCTTGATTTAGCAGGACTGCTCACCCATTCTTGGGAACATCCAGTTGGCAATAAGCACCTGAAGTCGCATCGCAGTCCTGGCCGGGAATGACGGCGCATCGCCATGCCGCCTTTCCGGCATTGCGGCACGCCTTGCCCCGCGCCGGCAGCACCGTACTTTACATACTGCGTATGCGTTGCAGGATAGGGAGATCACGGTGAATTCGCGTGCCCTGCTGCTCTACAGCAGCGAGCCGGACCGTTCGAATCCGGCACCGCTGCCCGACCTCATCCCCGGCTGGCAATGGACCATTGCGACAAGCCCCGCCAGCGCCCACCAGCAGATCCACACTCACAACATCCAGGTCGGCGTGATCCATCTGGAGCCCGAAGTGCCGGTCGCGTTCGACCAGCTCGAAACCCTCACCGCCAGTCACCCGCAGATCGAATGGATCGTCGCCGCACCGCCGGACGTGCTCGACGCTGCCGACGTCGGCCGCTTCATCGCCGGCACCTGCTTCGACTACCACACCCTGCCGGCCGACCTCGACAGGCTGGCGGTGACGCTCGGCCACGCCTGGGGCCGCGCGCAGATGCGCGAACGCTGCCGCGGTACGGCCCGGCCGGGGCAGTTCGGCATGGTCGGCGGGTCCGCGTCGATGCAGCGGCTGTACGGCAATCTGGAAAAGATCAGCAACAGCGATGCACCGGTACTGATCCAGGGCGAAAGCGGCACCGGCAAGGAGCTTGTCGCCCGGGCGATCCACCGCCATTCGGCGCGGGCGCAGCAGCCGTATATCGCCGTCAATTGCGGCGCGATCCCGGTCAACCTGATCCAGTCCGAGCTGTTCGGCTACGAGAAAGGCGCGTTCACTGGTGCCAACCAGCGCAAGATCGGCCTGATCGAGTCGGCCAACGGCGGCAGCGTCTTCCTCGACGAAATCGGCGACCTGCCGTTCGAGTCGCAGGTAATGCTGCTGCGTTTTCTGCAGGAGCACTGCATCGAGCGGGTCGGCGGGCACACGCCGATCGACGTCGACGTCCGCGTGATCGCCGCGACCCACGTCAACCTCGAACTTGCCGTGGCGGCACGCAGCTTCCGCGAAGACCTGTTCTACCGGCTCAACGTGCTGCGCGTCACCGTGCCGCCGCTGCGCGAACGCCTCGACGATGTCGACCTGCTCGCCGACTGGTGCTTCGAGGTGTTCTCGAGCGAAAAGAACGCCCATGTCCAGGGCTTCAGCCTGCGCGCCAAGCAGGCGATGTCGCGCTACGGCTGGCCCGGCAATGTCCGCGAACTGATCAACCGGGTGCGCCGCGCCATGGTCATGAGCGAGCACCGGCTGATCTCGGCCGAAGACCTGCTGCTCGACGCCCCGGCTTGCGATGCCGCAAACGGCGCCTCGCTCGGGCAGGCGCGCGACCAGGCCGAGCGCGACCTGATCGAGCACGCACTGCTGATCAACAAACAGAACATCACCGAAACCGCCCGACAGCTGGGGCTGTCGCGCTCGACGCTTTACCGTTTGATCAACAAGTTAGAACTCAAACAGTAAGCCGGCCAGCAATGCTCCCGACTTGCGGGGGCCGGGTCTGACCGCTTCGATCCTTTGGAGAGGAGAATACGATGCGTCATCGACTCAACCCCTTTGCGCTGGCCGGACTCGCCGTCAGCCTGGCGGGCGCCACTTACGCCGCCGAGCCGGAACCCGAAGCCACGGTAACATCAACGCCGCTTGCGGCCGCACCGGTCATCGAGGCCGTCCCCGTCGTCGACGCAGCCCCTGCCGCCACGGTCGCCGAAGCCGCGGTCCCCCAGCAGGCACAGGCCGAAACGCCGTCCGAGCCGCCGGAAGCCGTTGCAGCGTCCCCCCAACAGGCACAGGCGGACCCTACCGCCGCGCCCCCTAGCGAGGAGCCCCCTACGCTCAAGTCATCACAACCGACGATGACCTTGCAGGAAGCGGCCGACATTCTCGCCCCTGGTGTCCTGACGCCCAAGGGCACCCTAGTGCTGGACCCGTCGCTCCAGTACTCGTACACCAATGGCAGCCGGGTGGCGCTGGTTGGTTACACGGTCATTCCGGCTGTGACGGTCGGCCTGATCGATATCCGCCAGGAGAACCGCTCCACCCTGACTGCGGCCATTGCCGCCCGCTACGGCATTACCGAGCGGACGGAAGTCGAACTTCGCATACCCTACATCTACTCAAGGGACGAAGCGCAGGATCGTCCGTTCCTGAACGGCTCGATCGATCCGACCGTATTCAACACCACCGGCCAAGGGATTAGCGACGTAGAACTCGCATTGCGTTACCAGCTCAATCAACCGCCAGCCGGAAATCCCTATTATGTCGCGGCAATTCGTGCCAAATCGGACACCGGCACCGGCTCCTTCGACGTTCCGTACGACATCAAAACCGGCTTGGCGACCGAGTTGCCGACCGGCTCCGGATTTTGGGGGCTGCAAGGGACGCTTTCCGCGATCGTACCTTCCGACCCGGCCGTGTTTTTCGGCAGCCTGAGTTATATGTGGAATATCAAGAAAGATGTCGACAAAACGATTGCTTATCGCGTGCCGGATACGACGGCCCTTGTCCCCAACCAGTTCACGGTCAAGGAAGAACATGTTGGTGAAGTCGATCCTGGCGACGTCTATCAGATTGCCATCGGCATGGGTTTCGGTATCAATGAGCGCAGCTCGTTCAGCTTGTCATACGACCACAGCATCATCACCAAGACCAAGATCAATGGCTCGATTCCGGAGGGTTCAACCTTTGTGCAGGTCGGGATACTGCAACTCGGCCTGTCCTACAGGATCAACGCCAGTACTACGGCGAATCTGAGTCTGGGCATCGGCACGACCGACTACTCCCCCGATGTGCAAATGACCCTTCGACTGCCGGTCACCTTCTGACCGCCGAGCTTTAAGCCCAACGAAATCGGGGGCCAAGCCCCCGATTGTCATTCATTGCGTCGTCCAAACGACCTGCCTACCGAATCCCCTGCACGACACTGTTTCTCAGGGAGTCCAGCACCCGATTATTCAACGCCTGCGAAAACGAACTGCTTGATACATTCAATACCGTGCTTGCCTGAATGACGCGATTATCGACATTGTTCTGGATAACCTGGACCGGCAGCACATTATTGGGAATGCTGATCAGCGTGACCTGAGTTCCGCCCCCTCCAACCGCCCCGGACACCAGTGCGCCGGCCTGCGCAGCGGCCCCCAGCGAACTTGCGACCGATGCCGAGACCCCATTGGCGGCGGGCTGGTTGCTCCACTTGAAAGCCGTTGCCGCAAGGATTTGCCCGTCGATCGACACCTTGCGCTCGATGGCAAACGATACCGACAGCGCACCGCCCAGATCGGCGCCAGCACGGATCTCGGTCAAACCGGCATGATCGATCCGCCCGGCCTCGGCAAGAATGATCCGGTCTCCGTCAGGAGCAGATGCCGGCAGGGCACTTTCGTTCAATACCCCCGGCATCGCTTGCGCAATCGGCACTTCCCCAGCCTCAACGGCCTCCGGCGGCACGTCTGCCCATGCGCAATGCGTCGTCAGGGCCAGGATGCAGAGTGTCGTCAGATGGACCCGGGTCGCTACGCGTTTCATAAGTCACCCCGCTGTGCCCTCAATCAACAGATCCCCGATCCCCGCGGTCTAGAAGCGGAAGTCGTTGGGCCCCGGTAGATTCACACTGAAATTGGCCAGATTCGGGGCAAAGACGCCGGACGCCACCGGCGCCTTGGTCACCCCCCCCCAATCGGCCGAGCTGTTGAAGCCTTTTTGCCCGGTGCTCTTGTGGGTGAGAATCAGGAAAGCGACCTGCCCCCACATCTTTTCGAAGGCCGGGCGGGTATACGACTTGATCCCGACCGCCGGATCTCCGACCAGAACCCACTGATCCGAAATACCCTTCACCACGACAAAATGGCGATAGCCGCCCAAGTCCAGCACCACGATCGCCGGCACGCCAATATCCGCCAGATCGTTCAACGAAATCTTGAAGCCGTTGGCCTCGAAACCCAGGCTTTCCACGTAGGTTTTCATATCGGCCATTGAAAACCCGTACTTCTGGATCAACCCCTGATTGCCATGTGCATACATGCCCTTGAAGACCTGAGCCTCGTCGGTCGAATGCGTATAGTGATAATTCAGCAAGGTCGCCAATGCGGCCGAACCGCAGCTGAAGTCGTATTTTTGCCGAACGGTATTGGTGAAGGCCTTTTCCTTGAAGGTCGTCACATTGATCTGATAGCTGTTGAACGGCCCGGTGGCCACTGAGATCGGCGCGCTCCAAGCCGCGTTGCCAACCATGGACAGCACGATGGCGGCAATTTTCATCCCCTGATTACGCATGCATCCTCCCGTACACGGCGCTACTGCACGGCGACATTCAAAATCGTCGAGTTCTGGATCATCACCGAATTGCCGGTGTTCTGGATGATGGTGCCGATGCCGTTCATCCCGGCCAGTGCGCCGGCGCCGATCGTGTTCGCACCGGACGCGACATGCTCGAGTGCGCTGATCACGCTGCCGGTCTGCGCCGCGATATTCGCGGTCGTCATGGTTTCCTTGATCTTGGTGCTGGCGACCCCCGCGGTTCCCTGCTGCGCGGACAAGTCATCCACCGCCGCCGAAGCCGCCGGCAGCACCAGACGATCGCCGATCTCCGGCAGGTCGACGGCGTGCACGACACCGGCGATACCCCACACCAGCGTCACCATGATTGCCTTCGTTGCTTTCATCACACCCCCCGCTCTGCACTGGCAGCACCTTCTGCACTACCGCACAATAATCCGACCGCGAGTATGCCATCCGGCCCGCCGCTAGCGCAGCGATTGCACATTGGCCCCGACACTGATCGATTGCTGGATCAGCGCGTTATTGCCGGTATTGGCCGACACCACGCCAAAGCCGTTGATATTGACGTTGTTGATCTCGGTATTGCCGGACGACATCACCGGCACAACCGGGCTAGGCCCGAGGAGTCCGGTCGATGCACTGACGGTACCGAGCTGATTGACATTGATCGCATTCGTATCGATGTCGATCCGGTTGTTTTCGATCATGGCCACCGGCTGTTCGGCAAATGCCCATGCCGAAACCAGCGCAAGACCGAATGCAATTCTGAGCATTGACCCCTCCCGTCCGCATTGCCCGCCGCATCGACGCATGCCGATGCGCAGTCAGGTTGGGGCAACCGGGATCCCGACTGCGAATCCCGGTCAGCCCGTCTCAACTCAGCAATCCCCGTTTACGGCAGGATGCTGGCGTTGATCTGCACATTGTTTTGTTGCTGTTGCAGCGAACCCAGACCGGCGTTGTTCTGCAAGGCACCGACACCGTTGACCGTCACACCGGCAATCGACGCCGCACCCGAGGTCAGCGACACGAACGACACGCCGGTGCCCGCACCGCCATCGGCGCCGCTGCCGGCGCCGGCACCGTTGCCACCGGCGCCACCGGTACCGAGGCCAACCCCTGCGCCGAACAGTGCACCAAGACCGACACCCACGCCTGCACCACCGTTGCCGCCGCTGCCGCCGTTTGCGTTGCTGTTGGCATCACCGCCACCGCTCCTGTTGCTCGAGCCCATCAACGGGAAGGCCAGCGCCAGACCGCCCTGGTCGGCATCGATCCGGTTCTTGTTGATGTTGGTGGTCGTGGTGGTCGTGGTCGTGTTGAACGAGTTGTACGCCTTGTTCGACGTATTGCCGACGTCCTTCCACGACGCAGCGGTGCCGCCGGTGGTTGCCGACACGCTGCCGTTCTTGGCCGAGCTGTTGGCCGAGTTGTCGCTGTTGGTCTTGGTCCTAGTGTCGATATCGATGTCGGTCGATGTCTTGGTGTAGGTCTTGGTGTAGGTCTTGGTAGACGTAGACGTCTTGTCGTGCGAATCGGTCTTCGTGTAGGTCTTGTTGTTCGAATTGGTGTTGGTGCGATCGTGCGAATCGTTCGAGATCGCCACGCTACCGTCATCCGCCGCCGCACTGTCGAACACCGGCACCTGTGCCGTGTTGTTCGAGTTGTTGTCGATAACGGCCCAAGCCGCAGACGTACCGAACGCCATGGTCAGACCGGCGATGATTGCTAGCTTCTTCATCACATTATCTCCTCAGACAAGTGATCCCTTACGGGAAGAGCGCGCCCAATCCAGCGGACGCAGTCTTGACATTGCAACAGCCATGCCAGCTTAGAAAATGTCGCCTAATGCATTGTATCAACAGGGTTTTTCGTAAAACCCACCGGCACCACGGCCGGATTTTCGCTAATGGCGCTGTCTCAGCCGTGAAACAGTGCATCGCCGGCGCCGCACGCGCCCCAGGCTCGAAACCCAGGCCCGGCCTTGCACCGCGCCGGATTCGGCAGCACCGGGCCAGGATGTTTCAAGATTGATACACCCTGGCTCCGAGCGACATCGACATTCCTGTGCAAGCACCAGATTAAGCGGTTCGGGCGCGTGGCGGGATGCGGACGATGCGGGTCCCGGCAACGCGGTCCTGCAGCAGCAGGCCGTCGCGATCGAACCACGCCCAGACGAACGGCGCCATCAGCCAGGCGCAGCTCATCCACGCCCAGGGCAGCCAGGCGCGATCGTGCCAGGCCAGCGCCCACAGCGGCGCACACGGCAGGTAGCAGATGGCCGCAGCGACAAAACGCATGACCAGTGCCGGCCACGGCGCCCGCCCACCCGCTGCGCCATCGAGCCGCAAGCGCCAGGTTTTCATCGCCAGCGTCTGGCCGCCGCGGCGCCAGCACAGCGTGAAATAGCCGAACACCGCAGTCACCAGCACCGCAAAATTCAGCGCCCGCAAGCCGGCACTGGCCGAAACCGCCGTCACCGGCGCGCCGGTCAGCAGCTGGAATCCGAGCTGATACAGCACCTGCACCAGCAGGACGACCGGGATCAACAGCAACAGCTCGTACCACCAGGCGAAGCAGCGTCGCCACCAGCCTGCCAGCGGCAAGGCATCGGTCTGCAGGGAAGAAAGGCTCAAGATCAGTGTCCGCGTCGAAGGGAGGCTGGCGCCGAGGCCACGGCGCTGGCGGAACGGCGTGCCTGAACCAGCCGTTCACGCTCGGCCGGCGGCAGGCTTTGCCATTTGCGATAGTTGTCACGCGCCTTGGCGCGCTGTTCGGGGGTCAGTCTGGCCCATTCGCCCAGGCGGGCCCGCAGGCGCGCCTGCTGTTCGGGCGGCAGCGCCGGGTACTGCTCGGCCAGCTTGGCCAGCCGGTCGCGCCGATGAGCCGGCATGCTCGCCCATTCCTGGGCATACGGCACCAGCAGCGATTGCGACTGCGGCGGCAGGCTCTGCCAGCTCGGTGCCGCCCAGGCTGGCAATGCCGTCAGAATCAGCAGCAGACTCAGCGCGATTTGGCGTGCCATGTATCGAAGTTTCCGTTGACGAGCATGTCCAGCGGAATCTCGTCGGTCATCAGTTGTTTGTCGAACGCATATTCGGCTTCGCGCTGATGCCAGTACCAGCCCGAACCGGCCAGCAGCGCCGCGCCCAGTGCGCCGGCAGCAATCACCGTCCGCGCATGGCCGTGTCCGGCCAGCCAGGCACCCGCCGACGTGATCCGGCCGCGCAGCGTACCGTGGCGGGCATGTGCCAGCGCATTCCGGCGGGCTTCGGCCAGGCGTTGCGCCGCTTTCGGCGACACCGGCGCATCGGCGAGCTGCCGGAGCAGCGATGCATCGCCACGCTTGTTGGAAGGACTGACAGACATGAGGGCACCCTCCATTCAATCGGCCTGCCACTGCACGCCGTGCTGGCCCAGCCAGGCGGCGAGCGCGTGCGTCGCACGCGAGCAGTGGGTCTTGACGCTGCCGTCCGAGCAGCCCATCACGGCGGCGGTCTCGGCCACGTCGAACTCTTCCCAGTAACGCAGCAGAAACGCTTCGCGTTGACGCGGCGGCAGCTTGGCGATCCCTTCCTCGATCAGCGCCATCACCCGCGCCTGATCGTGGATCGTTTCAGGGCTTGGCGAGGTCGGCTGATTCGGCAGCCAGTCGAGCGGATCGTTCGCGTCGGCATCCGCGTCGTCGGACTGGAAGCTCGACAGCAGCACCGTCCACCAGCTGCGGGTCTTCTGCCGCCGGTAATGGTCGCGGATCGCGTTCTGCAGGATGCGCTGGAACAGCAGCGGCAGTTCGGCCGGCGGCTTGCCGGCGTAGCGCTCGGTCAGCCGCAGCATCGCGTCCTGCACCAGATCGAGCGCGACATCCTCGTTCTGCGTCGCGAACATCGCCTGCCTGAAGGCGCGTTTTTCGACCTCGGCCAGGAAGGTGGCGAGTTCAGCCTGCGTCGCCAGAGCCCTCTCCTCGATACCGGGTTGAAAATCAGCGGCGATGCTAGCAAAGCACAGTTGACGAGGCCAGAAAAACTTGCCAAGGCAAGATCGATCCGCTAACGTCACACGTTCACCCAATCCAGATCAGCGTCGTTCGCCGAAGCGGCAATCGACGCACCGAATGGCACCGCCCGCGCAACACACCGCAGTCGTCCCCAACTCGGGCCACAAGCCCGATCGAAGGCGGCCCGCCCGGTAAAAGAACTCGGATTTGCGGCATGGCCGATTGTCGAGGACCACGGTACGACGCATACCTGCGCCGTCCCAGAACCGCTTGCACGCCAGCAAGCGATTCACCCGGTCCGAAGACTAAGCGTGTCAGCAAGTTCAACCCTGGATGGCAGGAGCTATCTAAAACATTTCACTTCGTTGTGAGGGTGATCCCATGGAAATCTCAGGCGCTGAGATCGTCACCCGCTGTCTGCAGGAAGAAGGCGTTGAATTCGTCTTCGGCTATCCGGGCGGCGCGGTTCTGGAAATCTACGACGCAATATTCAAGCAAGAACAATTCAAGCACGTGCTCGTCCGGCACGAGCAGGCCGCGGTGCACGCCGCCGACGCCTACTCGCGCTCGAGCGACAAGGTCGGCGTGGCGCTCGTCACTTCCGGCCCCGGTGCCACCAATGCCATCACCGGCATCGCCACCGCCTACATGGACTCGATCCCGATGGTCGTGCTGTCCGGCCAGGTCGGCACGCCGGTGATCGGTTCGGACGCGTTCCAGGAAGTCGACATGGTCGGCTGTTCGCGCCCGATCGTGAAACACAACTTCCTCGTGAAGGACGTGCGCGATCTCGCCGCCACCTTCAAGAAAGCGTTCTACATCGCCGCCACCGGTCGCCCGGGCCCGGTCGTCATCGACATTCCCAAGGACGTGACGCAGGCCAAGTGCGTGTTCGAGTACCCGAAGTCGGTGTCGATCCGCAGCTACAACCCGCCGACCAAGGGCCATCCGGGCCAGATCAAGAAGGCCGCCCAGTTGCTGAGCGAGGCCAAGCGCCCGTTCATCTACGTCGGCGGCGGCGCCGTTCAGGGCGGTGCCGGTGACCTCGTCACCGAACTGGTCAAGCACCTGAACGTGCCGTGCACCAACACGCTGATGGGCCTCGGTGCGCTCGACGGTACCGATCCGAACTTCGTCGGCATGCTCGGCATGCACGGCACCTACGAAGCCAACCTGGCAATGCAGTACTGCGACGTACTGATCGCGATCGGCGCACGCTTCGACGACCGCGTGATCTCGGTGCCGAGCCAGTTCCTGTCGAACCCGAAGAAGATCGTCCACATCGACGTCGACCCGAGCTCGATCGCCAAGCGCGTCAAGGTCGACGTGCCCATCGTCGGCGACGTCAAGCACGTGCTGACCGACCTGATCACGGTGCTGAAGGAAACCGGCCTCAAGCCGGGCGCCGACGCCCTCGCCGGCTGGTGGAAGCAAATCGACGAATGGCGCAAGCCGAACAGCCTGCTGTACACGCCGTCGACCGAGGTGATCAAGCCGCAGCACGTGATCGAAACGCTGTGGAACGTGACCAATGGCGAAGCCATCGTCACCTCCGACGTCGGCCAGCACCAGATGTGGGCGGCGCAGTACTACAAGTTCCGCCGGCCCAAGCAGTGGATCAACTCTGGCGGCCTCGGCACCATGGGCTTCGGCCTGCCGGCCGCGATGGGCGCGCAGCTCGCCAACCCGGATGCGCAGGTCGCCTGCGTCACCGGCGAAGGCTCGATCCAGATGAACATCCAGGAGCTGTCGACCTGCAAGCAGTACCACACGCCGGTGAAGGTGCTGAGCCTGAACAACCGCTACCTCGGCATGGTCCGCCAGTGGCAGGAGTTCTTCTACGGCACGCGCTACTCCGAGTCGTACATGGACGCGCTGCCCGATTTCGTCAAGGTTGCCGAGGCCTACGGCCACGTCGGCTTCAAGGTCGAGAACCCGGCCGACGTCGAGCCGGTGCTGAAGGAAGCCTTCGGCCCGTCGCTGAAGGAACGGCTGGTGTTCATCGACTTCCGCACCGACCAGACCGAGAACGTGTTCCCGATGATCCAGAACGGCAAGGGCCTGAACCAGATGGACCTGCCACCGCACATGCGCGGCATGCAGCAGGTGCCGTTCGACAACAACCGTGATTACGGCAATCTCGCCTAAGGAGGAACGAACATGCGACACATTCTTTCCATCCTGATCGAGAACGAAGCCGGCGCGCTGTCGCGCGTCACCGGGCTGTTTTCGGCGCGCGGCTACAACATCGACTCGCTGACGGTGCAAACCACCGAAGACGCGACGCTCTCGCGCATGACGATCGTCACCCACGGTTCCGATGACGTGATCGAGCAGATCACCAAGCAGCTCAACAAGCTGATCGAAGTGGTCAAGGTGATCGACCTGAACGAGGCCGAGCACATCGAGCGCGAGCTGATGCTGATCAAGGTGCGCGCGACCGGCAAGGACCGCGACGAGATGAAGCGGATGGCGGAAATCTTCCGCGGCCGCATCATCGACGTCACCGAAAAGAGCTACACGATCGAACTGACCGGTGCCGGCGACAAGCTCGACGCCTTCATCAAGGCGATCGACCCGGCGGTGATCCTCGAAACCGTGCGTACCGGTGCCTCGGGCATCGGTCGCGGTGAACGCATTCTGAAAGTCTGAACACCGGCCAGCGCACGCGGTCCGGACTGCGTGCCTTGCCCGCCCCCATTTCAATAGGAGTTAATCTCATGGCACTGAACGTTTTCTACGACAAAGATTGTGACATCTCGATCATCCGCGGCAAGAAGGTCGCGATCATCGGCTACGGCTCGCAAGGCCACGCCCACGCCTGCAACCTGAAGGATTCGGGCGTCGACGTCACCGTCGGCCTGCGCGCTGGTTCGGCCACCGTCAAGAAAGCCGAAGCCCACGGCCTGAAGGTCACCGACGTGAAGACCGCCGTTGCCGGCGCCGACGTGGTGATGATCCTGACCCCGGACGAATTCCAGTCGCAGCTGTACAAGAACGAGATCGAGCCGAACATCAAGCAGGGCGCCACGCTGGCGTTCGCACACGGCTTCGCGATCCACTACAACCAGGTCGTGCCGCGCAAGGATCTGGACGTGATCATGGTTGCACCGAAGGCCCCGGGCCACACCGTGCGCTCCGAGTTCGTCCGTGGCGGCGGCGTACCCGACCTGGTCGCGATCTTCCAGGACGCATCGGGCAAGGCCAAGCAGACCGCCCTGTCGTACGCTTCGGGCGTGGGCGGCGGCCGGACCGGCATCATCGAAACCACCTTCAAGGACGAGACCGAAACCGACCTGTTCGGCGAACAGGCCGTGCTGTGCGGTGGCGCCGTCGAGCTGGTGAAGATGGGTTACGAAACCCTGGTCGAAGCCGGCTACGAGCCGGAAATGGCCTACTTCGAGTGCCTGCACGAGCTGAAGCTGATCGTCGACCTGATGTTCGAAGGCGGCATCGCCAACATGAACTACTCGATCTCGAACAACGCCGAGTATGGCGAGTACGTGACCGGCCCGAAGGTGATCAACGAAGAATCGCGCAAGGCCATGCGCCAGGCGCTGAAGAACATCCAGACCGGCGAGTACGCCAAGCAGTTCATCCTGGAAGGCCAGACCAACTACGCGTCGATGACCGCTGCCCGTCGCAACAACGCGGCGCACGGCATCGAAGTCGTCGGCGCCAAGCTGCGCGCGATGATGCCGTGGATCCAGGCCAACAAGATCGTCGACCAGTCGAAGAACTGATCCGGATTCGACGCATCACCCGAAACGGCCAGCATTCGCTGGCCGGTTTTTTATGTCCGGAGCCCCCGCATGTATCCGCAGCTCGACACCCCGCGCCTGTCGCTCGGCGCGTTCAATCCCGAGGATGCGTCGCGGGTACAGTCGCTCGCCGGCATGTTCGAGGTCGCCGATACCACCGCCTCGATCCCGCATCCCTACCCGGACGGTGCCGCCGCAGCATGGATCGCCCAGCATCCGACGTTCTGGCGCGCCGGGCTTGCGCTGCCGCTGGCCATCCGCCGGCGCGACGACGGGCTGCTGCTCGGCGCCATCGGCTTGCAAAGCCTCGATAGCGTCCCCGAGCTCGGTTTCTGGCTGGGTCTGCCGTTCTGGGGTCGGGGCTATGCGACCGAGGCCGCACTCGCCCTGTGCGATTTCGCCTTCGCCAGTCTGCCGATCAACCAGCTCGTCGGGCGCCATCTGGAGCGCAATCCGGCGTCCGGCCGCGTGCAGCGGAAACTCGGCATGGACCGCGTCGGCGAATCCCATGCTGTCGTTTGCGGTCGGCATCATGAAGTGGTCATCCATTACCAGATCGAGCGAGCAACATGGCAAACGCTTCACCAAACTGACGACAAGCCGACCATAACAGTTCGGCAATGAAACGGGCATAACACCCTCGGGAAATCACCAATGTCGGGGCTGCTGGCACGGGCATAGAGTCCGCCGATCCCTCCCCGGACCGTCCCGCTGCGCCCGCCTACCCGGCGGAGCATCGCCCCCCGGTCCAGCTGACCCTATCGGGTTTCTGCCAAGTGATCCCGTCCACCGGGCCACGGCCCGCGGCCGTCGCCCTTGCAGAAGTCGCCCCGTCATGAGTCTTTTCCGTACAAAAAACATCGATGCACTGATCGCATCCACCGCCGGCAGCACCGGCGGCCTCAAGCGCGTGCTCGGCCCGCTCGACCTCGTCCTGATGGGTATCGGCGCCATCATCGGCACCGGCATCTTCGTGCTCACCGGCACCGGAGCACTGACCGCCGGCCCGGCGCTGACCCTGTCCTTCGTCGTCGCGGCGATGGCCTGCGGCTTTGCCGCACTGTGCTACGCCGAATTCGCCTCGGCCATCCCGGTCTCGGGCTCGGTCTACACCTATTCGTACGCCACGCTCGGCGAAATCGTCGCCTGGATGATCGGCTGGGACCTGATGCTCGAATACGGCCTGGCCGCATCGGCGGTCTCGGTCGGCTGGTCGGGCTACTTCCAGTCGCTGATCGGCGGTTTCGGCCTGCATCTGCCGACGCTGCTGACCGCCGCGCCGGGCGCAGTCCCGGGCGAAACCACGCTGTTCAACCTACCTGCCTTCGCCATCATGCTGGCGATCACCGCGCTGCTGTCGGTCGGCGTGCAGGGCTTTGCCAAGCTGAACAACCTGATGGTGGCGATCAAGGTCGGCATCGTGCTGCTGTTCATCGTCGTCGGCGCCGGCTACGTCAA
The DNA here is from genome assembly GCF_001808185.1 of Jeongeupia sp. USM3. Lineage (NCBI taxonomy): Bacteria > Pseudomonadati > Pseudomonadota > Betaproteobacteria > Neisseriales > Chitinibacteraceae > Jeongeupia > Jeongeupia sp. USM3. The sequence continues at coordinate 1,940,317 of NZ_CP017668.1, forward strand.
GCCGGCGAACTGGGCGCCGTTCATGCCGTTCGGCTTCTCCGGCGTGTTCAGCGCCGCGGCGCTGGTGTTCTTCGCCTTCATCGGCTTCGACGCGGTCACCTCGGCCGCCGAGGAGGTGAAGAATCCGAAACGCGACCTGCCGATCGGCATCATCGGTTCGCTGGCCGTCTGCACCGTCCTGTACGTGATCGTTTCGGCAATCATGACCGGCATCGTGCCCTACCCGAAGTTCGCCGGCATCGACCACCCGGTATCGCTGGCGCTGCAGTACGCCGGGCAGAACTGGGTTGCCGGCTTCATCGACCTCGGCGCCATCCTCGGCATGACCACGGTGATTCTGGTGATGGCCTACGGCCAGAGCCGGGTGATCTTCGCCATGAGCCGCGACGGCCTGCTGCCGCCGGTACTGTCAAAGGTCCACCCGCGCTTTTCGACGCCGTTCGTCACCACCTGGGTCATCGGCATCGTGTTTTCGCTGTTCGCCGCGCTGGTACCGCTGAACGTGCTCGCCGAGCTGATCAATATCGGCACGCTCGCGGCATTCTCGCTGATCTCGATCGCCGTGCTGGTACTGCGCAAGACCAAGCCGGACCTGCACCGCGCGTTCCGCTGCCCGGGCGTGCCGGTCGTACCGCTGCTGGCGGTCGGCTTCTGCGTCTTCCTGATGCTGCATCTGCAATCCATCACCTGGATGGCGTTCGGCGTCTGGCTGAGCATCGGCTTTGTCGTGTACTTCGCCTACGCCCGCCGGCGCTCGCTGCTGCACCCTCGCTAAACGCACATTGCCCCTCAAAAGCCGCTCACGAGCGGCTTTTTTACATCCACAGAAAGAATCAATGGTTTTTCTATTGGGAAAGTACTGCTATAGAGAAACGAAAGGGACCAGCCAATTTCATGCAATCAAATGCATCATCCAGCCACTGAGCGCAACAAGCCCGGTGCTAACGGATGCAGACGTGTCCCGGTCAGTCGAAACCCCGCTCAGGAACGTACATGGACCCACGCATCTGCACCGTCCCGCTCACGGTCATGGCACTCTCGTGCCAGTTCGCTTTTGCCACGACACCGCCCGCCAAGCCCAAGCCCAAGACGCAGATCGAACAGCTCAGGCAAGCCAACCAGCAGCAGGCCGCCAAGCTGGCCGCGCTCGAGGCGCAGATCCAGTCACTGCAGAAGACGGTCAGCGAGCTCAACAGCAAGTTCGCACTCGTCGCCGCGCCGGCTGCGGCGCAGGTCACCCGCAATGCGGCAGCGCCCACCGTCGTCGCCAGCAACCAGGCCCCGCAGGCTGCAGTCGCCCCGCCCCGCCCGTTGCTGCCGCCGCTGCCACCGGCTGCCGAGCCGGAAACCAAGACCTCCGGCGACGCGCCCAAGAGCGTCGAAGACATCTATCAGGCAGCCAGCGGCTTCTCGAGCAGCCGTTACTCGTTCGAAGCCGGGCTGACCTACTCGCACTACGATACCCGCGAGCTCAAGCTCAACGGCTTTCTGGCGCTCGACTCGATCTTCCTCGGCAATATCAATCTCGACCGCACCAAGCAGGACACCTACACGCTGGACCTGACCGGCCGCTATTCGCCGACACCGCGCTGGCAGTTCGAGATCAGCGCGCCGATCGTTGCCAGACATGCCAATTACTTCTCGGGCGGTGCCGGCGGCGCCAGCACATCGCTCTCGGAAGGCACGGTATCGCGTTCGCCCAAGCTCGGCGACGTCACCGTCGGCGTCGCCTACAAGCTGCTGCAGGAAACCACCGACATACCGGACACGACGGTCAGCGTGAACGTGCGCACACCGACCGGCAAGGAGCCCTACGGCATCAAGCTCCGGGAAGTCGACGACAGCCAGGGCAACCTGATGATCCCGACCGAGCTGCCGACCGGCAACGGCGCCTGGGGGGTCACGACCGGCCTCGCGCTGGTGAAAACGGTCGACCCGGCGGTGATCTTCGGCAATATCGGCTACACCTATTATTTCAAGAACAGCTACGACGACATCAGCTCCAATGCCGACACCATCCAGCCCGGCGACGTCCAGCAAGGCAGCAGCCTGCAGTTCGGCGCGGGTACGGCTTTCGCGCTGAACGAAAAGCTCAGCCTCGGCCTGTCGTATTCGCAGCAGCTCGTCCGCAAGAGCCGGGTTCGCGGCGAGGGCGGGCCCTGGTCCGACGTCACCGGCAGCGACGCCAATGTCGCCACCTTCAACGTCGGCATGACCTACGCCGTCAGCAAGAACCTATCCATCATCCCCAACCTTGCGATAGGCCTTACCCCTGAAGCGGCGAACTACGCCATTTCTCTCAAGATGCCCTACAACTTCTGAGATCCGATACGCCGGATCGAGGGCGGAGATAGAGCATGAGCATTGCGGACAAGTTTCTTTTTCAGGTTGGCGGCAACGTCAAGGAGCCGTGGCATTCCGTTCTCAGCGCGTCGGGCTGGCAGATGATGCACATCCCCGACGCACAGCGGCTGACCGGCGTGCGCCATGTCGGCAACGCCACGGTCGGGCTGATTTACGCCGATGAAGCATTGCTGCCCAAGCTGGGCAAGCTGGCGTCGCAGTTCGCCAAGCACGATCTCGCCTGGATCCTGCTGGTCGAACAGCGTCTGGTCGGCAGCCCTGCGGTGGCCCGGTTCATCGACGAATTCTGTTACGACTACCACAGCCTGCCGGTCAATCCCGGTGTACTGATCGTCACGCTCGGCCGCGCGCACGGCATGGTGACGCTGCACCGCACGCAACAGACCAGCGACAACGAATACCAGAGCGAGATCATCGGCGAGCATCCGAGCATCCAGCGCATCCGCCGCGATATCCGCAAGATTGCGCCGACCGACGTCAACGTGCTGATCAGCGGCGAATCGGGCACCGGCAAGGAACTGATCGCCCGCGCGCTGCATCAGCAATCGCCGCGCGCCGACGCACCGTTCATCGCCGTCAACTGCGGCAGCCTGCCGGCCAACCTGGTGCAGTCCGAACTGTTCGGCCACGAACGTGGCGCCTTCACCGGCGCGTCGGAAAAACGCATCGGACGGATCGAGGCCGCCGACAAGGGCACGCTGTTTCTCGACGAAATCGGCGACATGACCTTCGATACCCAGATCAACCTGCTGCGCTTTTTGCAGGAAGGGATCATCGACCGGGTTGGCGGCAACACTTCGATTCGCGTCAACGCGCGCGTCATTTCGGCCACCCACGTCGACCTGCCCAAGGCGATTGCCCTGAGTCGTTTCCGTGAAGACCTGTTCTACCGGCTCAACGTCTGCCGCCTGCACCTGCCGCCACTGCGCGAACGGCATAGCGACATCCTGCCGATTGCCCATTACCTGCTCGATTTTCACGCCGGGCGCCTCGGCGTGCCGCGCAAGCGGCTGTCGACCGAGACCGGTCGTGCCATGGTGGGTTATTCATGGCCCGGCAATGTTCGCGAGCTGACCAACCGCATCTGCCAGGGTCTGGTCATGGCCAGCGGCCGGCATATCAAACCGCAGGACATGGGGCTCAATCCGGGGGCACCGTTCGAAAGCCGGACGCTGGAAAAGGCCCGCAAGGAGGCCGAGCGCGATGCGGTCAGGATGGCGCTGGCGCTGCACAACGGCAGCAACGTCAAGGCCGCGCAGGAGCTGGGGGTTTCGCGCGCGACCTTTTACCGGCTGATGCAGCGCCACCTGGGCGTGACGCTGGAGGGCGGCGAAGCGCTGGGCACCGCGGCCGAGAATGCCGGTTCCAGCGGTGACGATGCCTCGTCGTGAGGCACCTGCCGGTCAGCGCAGCCCCTGCGTCAGCGACGGAATCCAGTTCTCCACCGCAGCGCGTCCGATCGCACCGGGCTTGAGTCCGATCACGATCTGCATTGCATTGCTGACCTTGAAGCCATCACCGTTGACCTTCGCCATCTGCGACAGCTTGCCACCGCCGATCGACTGCGATGCAACCCCGGCAAGGCCGCCATTGACCGTCAGTGCCAGCGCGTCACCATTTTCCGGAACGAGCGTGGGGACCAGCCGCCAGCCCTCGGCCATCGACGGTGTGGCCTTGAGATCACCTTCGGTCAGTTGAATCTGCGCCACGTTATGGGCCACATTGCCGCTGCCGGCAACCTGGTTCAGCTGGGCTACGCCCTTTACGTCGATTGCCTGGCCGCCGGGGAGACTGCTGACCACGCCGCCCGACGCATCGTTCAACTGGTAACGGCTGATGGTTGCACTCCGGTCCGCACCGATATTCAGCGTGACGGCACCGCCCACCTTGGCGCCATCCGGCCGGGTCCAGACCGAGGCCAGCTGCACGCCGAAATGCAGGACTTCGCCGGCGCTGAGATAACGGCCGCGCAACTGGGACAGGGCCTGGTCGTCCAGCGTGGAAAGCATCAGCGGACTCGTCGTCGGCTGCACGGCCAATGCGGGTGCGATGACCGTCGCCGCCGCAACACCCAACCAGTATTGCTTGTTCATATTCCCCTCGCTCTCCGATCGCAATCAGAAAAAATCGCTGTGCAGGAAGCCGTACTCGATCAGTTCGGCGGTTGGAACGGGTTGCGCCGCATTGATCCCGGACCGGGCCGACAGCGCCGGTGCGACACGGACCAGCGGGTTGTCCACGCGGTAGCCCTGGCCCACGACCGCCAGCAGCACGCCGCTCCACTGCGACGCGAACTCTTCCATGCTGATCGCCCGGTTCCCGACCGACGGATCAGCAACGTAGACGGTATCTGCCGTGGCCTTGCGGACCACGACGAAATGCTTGTAGCCATTGGTATCGAGCAGCGTGATTGCCGGGATCTTCAGCGCCGGCAACGCTTCCAGCGGCAATTTGTATCCTTTGCTGCGGAAACCCAGCGCTTCGACATAGCGCTTCATGTCGAGCATCGAGAAGCCGAGCTTGCGGACGGTCTCCTGGTCTGCTTCGCCCATCATGCCCTTGAGTACGACCTCTTCAGGCGCATCGAGCCCGTAGGCGTAGCGCAGGATCGTCGCCAGGGTGGCGGCACCGCAGCTGAAATCGGTTTTTTGTTCAATGACATTGGCAAAGCGCGCCTCGCGCAGGCTTTTTACCTTGAGTTGCGGCCGGATCGCACCAGTGAAACCCGGTACCGGCATATCGGCGGCACCGGCGGGAATCGCCAGCGCCAGCAGCAGAAGAGTCAGGATCGGTTTCATGATGAGCAGGATGCGAAGGGTTGCCCCTTCGCATCCACACCTCCTGCGTCGTTGGTTAGAACGCCGCGGCGATCGCGAGGCTGTTGGCTTGCTGGTTGCCGATACCGGCTGCCGAGTTCACCCCGATGTTGCCGACGGCGCCAATCACAGAAGCGTTGATGCCGGCAAGGTTGTCGAGGAAGAAGCCCTGGACGGTATCGTTGTGGTCGCTGATCTGCAGGCCACCGGCGGTTGCCACCGCCAGCGCGCCGTGGTTGACCGCAGCGATCGAGGCGATATTGGCTTGCTGGTTGCCGACACCTGCAGCCACGTTCGCGCCGATGTTGCCAGCCACGCCAAGAAGGCTGCCGTTAACGCCTGCGGCAGTGCTCGGCAGGATCGGCACGATGCTGAACACGAAGGAATCGTTCAGCTCGCTGTTTTGCTCGTAGTTGGCCACAGCAGTCGAGACGCCAACTGCAACCGTCCCAAAGAGCCCCGGGATCCCGAACAGGCCGCCGATGACCGGCGCCGAAGTCGTGCTGGCCAGAGCCAGCGAGTTGGCCTGCTGGTTGCCGTTGCCGGCAGCCGAGTTCATGCCCAGGTTGCCGACGACACCGATACCGGACAGGTTGATCCCGGCAGCCGAGGTGCCGACGATCAGGCTGTTGTTGTCGATGCTCTTTTGTGCGGTGAACACCGTCGCATCGGCCGCCGTGGAGCCCAGCACCAGCGCGCCGCCCAACACGAGCGCGTTCACATCGACGTTGCTGGACGCGTTGTCCACCATGGTCTTGGTGTAGCTCAGTTCGTTACTGATCACGGCGGTATCGACGATCACCGACAGCTTGAGGGCTGCCTCGAGATCGAGGTCATCCGCCTCGGCAAAGGCAACGCCCGACATGCTGGCGAAAACGGCGGCGACTGCGGTGAGTTTCAGGGTTTTCATTTTGCTTCTCCTCAATGCTTAAGAAAGTGCTGCATGGACAAAACAAAACAACTGCCTAGGGACTACACGAGCGACCTGTCTACAGGCCGTTAAGAACCGGGTGGCCGCGAGAACTGCACCGCCAACGCATTGGTCGTGATATTGCCGTTACCCGCCACCTGGTTGATCTGGAACACCCCCCGGCCGCCCGAAAAGGCCGCGGGATCGATATTCGTCTGCTGGGTCGGGATGATCTCGCCCACCAGCTGCTCGACGACACCTGCGGTACTGCCCGCCAGCAGGCTGTCATCGGCGGCACGAATCGTCAGGGCCGAGAAGCCGGTGTGTGCGACACCGCCGATGCCTTGCGCAATGGCCAGCTGATTGGCGCTGACATTGCCGTGGCCAGCCTGCTGATTGACGCCCAGCACGCCCCGGAATCCGGCAAATGAAGGCCCTTCGATGCTCGCCACCGCCGCGCCGTTGGCCGGGCCCACCTTGCCGCGTTGCACCACCGAGCCGTGTGCCATCGCGGCCACCGAACCGTCCGGACTGACCGCAATCGCCCGCATATTGGCCGCGGCATTTTCGTTGCCGGCGCTCACGTTGACCGACAGCACGCCCTGGCTCGCCATACCCGAATTGCTGATGATTGCGGTATCCAAGGACCAGGACGTTCCGGCCCAAAGGCAGCCAATCAGCGACGGCAGCAAAAGTCGTTTCATTCTTGAGACTCCTCAGCGCGGCAGCAGTGGCGACATGGCGTTGATGACCGTGCCGCCAACACCCAGCGCAGCCCCCATGCCGCCGCCGCCGGCCGAGCGTCCCGTGCCGCCAACCGACGCACCGCCAGCCGCTGCGCCCCCCAGGGCGACACCACTGCCCAGCGGCGCATTCGCCATGCCGCGGTCCAGAGCCTGATCGGCGCGCATATTGCCCATCAGCGCATCGTCCGCACTGCCGATCGCCGAGGTCCGCGCCACTTGCGATGTCACCCGGTCCGCCGGCGATACCTGCACTTCAACGGTTTTCGGCGACTTCGGGCTGTCGGGGCGGAACGCCGTACGGGGTGCCACATTGCGTGTGATGACAATCTCGCTGCCATCGGATTCGGCATGAGCAAGCTGCGAGCCACCGGCCAGTAACGCTGCATACAGCGCGGCGGTGAGTTGCACAGACTTGAAGTTGGCTTGCCACATGTTCGGCTCCGGTACTTTTTGCTTGCCGACTCCAATGCAGGCGCCGTGCCAATGAGATTCAACCCATTGATTTAAATCACAAACACAATTTCAAACCCGCAGCGAAAATCGCCGAACGAATCAGAAGTGAGACATGTTTTGACGATAAACCGCGGGCAGCCACCAAAACGCGCCGATCCGGCGTCTGCGGATACCGCCGGAACCGGCGAGAACGAGGCTGGCCGCGGTTCGCAAGAAGGCGGCCGCCCTGAACCACTGAGCCTGACCGGCCAAATGCGTCTCAGAACTGAGTTAAGGCAACAAAAAACCCCGCGATTGCGGGGTTGTCTGGCATTCATCTCCGGCCGGACACGCGGCCGCGCGACATTCAGTCGCCGTAACCGGCCATCGCCTCGCCGAGACGAACTGCCGCGGCCGGCGTCCAGCCCGGCGCAAACCGCGGTGCCGGTTGCGGGAACAGCAGCACGACGGTCGAGCCGAGCAGGAAGCGGCCCATTTCCTCGCCTTGCTTCAGCGTGATCTGCTGGTCGCGGTAGTCCCAGTGGCGCACGGTCTTCTCGCGCGGCGGGTTGACGACACCATGCCAGACGGTCGCCATGCTGCCGACGATGGTCGCACCGACCAGCACCAGTACGAACGGGCCGTGCTCGCCTTCGAACTCGCAAACCACGCGCTCGTTGCGGGCAAACAGCCCCGGCACATGGCGTGCGGTCGCCGGGTTGACCGAGAACAGTTCGCCCGGCACGTAGATCATCTGCAGCAGCCGGCCGTCGCACGGCATGTGGATGCGGTGGTAATCCTTCGGGCTCAGGTAAATCGTCGCAAAACTGCCGTTGTCGTAACGGCTGGCCAGTTCGGCATCGCCACCGACCAGGGCCGTCGTCGAATAGCGGTGGCCCTTGGCCTGGAAGATCTGATCGTGCGCGATCGCACCGCACTGGCTGATCGCACCGTCAACCGGGCAGACCAGCGGCGAGCTCGCCAGCGGGCGGGCGCCGGGCTTGAGCGCGCGGGTGAAGAAATCGTTGAAACTGGCGTAGCTCGCGATGTCCGGATTGGCCGCCTCGGCCATGTTCACACCATACTTGGCGACGAAGCGGCGGACGATCCACGTCGTCACCTTGCCACGTGCAGGCTGCGCCACCCAGCCGGCAAATACGGTCAGCGCCAGCTTGGGCACGGCATACTGCAGCAGGACTTTCAGGCGTTCGGGCACGCGGCGCTCCGGTTCTCGTCAAACCGGCGATTGTAACGCAAGTGCCGAACCGCCTGCGCCCTCGCCCGAGGAGCGCGACCGTATTAAACTCTGCCTGTTGCACCCTTCACCGGCGGCCCCCCGCCACGAACCGAGAACACCATGACCTTGAACACCAAGAGCCCGATGAACCTGCGCCGCCAGAGCATTTACCTGCTGCCCAACCTGTTCACGCTGGGTGCGCTGTTCGCCGGTTTCTACGCCATCGTCCAGGCCATGAACAACCGCTTCGAGCATGCCGCGGTGGCGATTTTCGTCGCGATGATCCTCGACGGCCTCGACGGCCGCGTTGCCCGGCTGACGCACACGCAATCGGAGTTCGGCGCCCAGCTCGACAGCCTCTCGGACATGGTCAGTTTCGGCGTTGCGCCGGCGCTGGTCGCCTATGAATGGATGCTCAAGGACTACGGCAAGACCGGCTGGATCATCGCCTTCGTCTACTGCGCGTGCGCGGCGCTGCGGCTGGCGCGCTTCAACGTCAATATCGGTGTCGTCGACAAGCGCTGGTTCCAGGGGCTCGCCAGCCCGGCCGCCGCCGGCATCGTCGCCGGCCTGGTCTGGAACGTGCACGAGTTCGCCGACGAGATCGAGCCCTTGACCCATCTGCTGCCGCTGGTCGCCATGGCGTTCACCCTGTTCGCAGGGCTGTCGATGGTCGTGAACGTGCGGTTCTGGAGCTTCAAGGAATTCAACGTCCGCAAGACGGTGCCGTTCTACGCGATGCTGATCATGGTGCTGGTGCTGATCGTGCTCGCCGCCAAGCCTGCGCTGGCACTGTTCCTGTTCTTTGTCGGCTATGGCGTCTCCGGTTACCTGTACTGGCTGTGGCAGTTGCTGCGGCGGAACAAGCTGCAAGCGCCACAATAGACACAATGTCCAACACACTTCTGGAGAGCGCCCTTCTGGGCGCTTTTCTTTTGCCCAACCCCGGAAATTGTTTGACACAACGTCAAATAAATCGTAATTTGGCAACTCGAACCTGAGGAGAACAGCGTGCAATTGGACATCGAACGTCTAATCGCCGAATTCGGCGGCCCCGGTCCGCTGGCGGAGGCGCTCAATACCGCCTTTCCGGACGACCCGGTGTCACGCGCAGCGATCTACAAGTGGCGCGAACGCGGCACGCTGCCGCTCTCCCAGCTCAACAAGCTCGCGCAAATCGCGGCCAGCCGCGGGCACCAATTCAATATCCAGTCTTATCTGGCCGGCACGCAGCCGGCGTCGATCACTTGGGGAGAACCGGCAATGGGCGAGCGCTTGTACATTTTCGACACGACCTTGCGCGACGGCGAGCAGTCGCCCGGCGCGTCGATGACGCGGGAAGAAAAGATCCGCGTCGCCCGCCAGCTGGAAAAACTCGGTGTCGACATCATCGAGGCCGGCTTCGCCGCCGCCAGCCCCGGCGACGCCGAATCGATCCGTGCGATTGCCGAGGCCGTGAAGGAGTCGACCGTCTGTTCGCTGGCCCGCGCGAACGAGCGTGATGTGCGCGCCGCCGGCGAAGCCATCCGCCCCGCCGCCAAGGGCCGCATCCATACCTTCATCGCGACCAGCCCGATCCATATGGAGAAGAAGCTGCGGATGAGCCCGGACGAGGTCGTCGCCGCAGCGGTCAAGGCGGTGAAGATCGCCGGCGAATACACCGCCGACATCGAATTCTCGGCCGAGGACGCACTGCGCTCGGACATCGACTTCCTCGCGCGCATTTTCGGCGAAGTGATCAAGGCCGGCGCCAGAACGATCAACGTCCCCGACACCGTCGGCTACGCCGTGCCGCAGCTGACCGAGCGTTTCTTCCGCGAGCTGATCGCCAAGACGCCGGGCGGCGACAGCGTGATCTGGTCAGCGCACTGCCACGACGACCTCGGCATGGCCGTCGCCAACTCGCTCGCCGCGGTGATGGGCGGCGCACGCCAGGTCGAGTGCACGATCAACGGCCTCGGCGAGCGCGCCGGCAACGCCAGCCTCGAAGAAATCGTCATGGCGGTGAAGACGCGCCACGACATCTTCGGCGTCGAAACCCGCGTCGACGCCACGCAGATCGTCCCGACCAGCAAGCTCGTCTCGACCGTGACCGGCTACCCGGTGCAGCCGAACAAGGCCATCGTCGGCGCCAACGCGTTCTCGCACGAATCGGGCATCCATCAGGACGGCGTGCTCAAGCACCGCGAAACCTACGAGATCATGAGCGCCGAATCGGTCGGCTGGGCGACCAACCGGCTGACGCTGGGCAAGCTCTCGGGCCGCAACGCCTTCAAGACCAAGTTGGGCGAGCTCGGCATCGTGCTCGACAGCGAGGAAGCGCTGAACGCCGCCTTCGCCCGCTTCAAGGTGCTGGCCGACAAGAAGCGCGAGATCTTCGACGAAGACCTGCACGCACTGGTGTCGGACGAGCTGATTTCGATCGAGCAGGAGACCTACCGGCTGACGTCGCTGAAGGTCGTGTCGGAAACCGGCGAGACGCCGGTGGCGAATCTGGTGATGACCGAAGCCGGTCAGGAACGCCGCGCCGACGCCGAAGGCGACGGTCCGGTCGATGCGGTGTTCAAGGCGATCGAATCGCTGGTGGGCACCGGCGCCGAACTGCAGCTGTACTCGGTCAACGCCATTACCCAGGGCACCGACAGCCAGGGCGAGGTGACCGTGCGCCTGAGCCGCGACGGCCGCATCGTCAACGGTCAGGGCGCCGATACCGACATCCTCGTTGCCAGCGCCAAGGCATACATCTCGGCGGCCAACAAGCTGGCCAGCAAGACCGAACGGACCCATCCGCAACCGGTGTAACCCTCATTCCGGACCGGCGCCACGCTGGGACGGCTGTGAAGCCGGTTCGGACATGCAATAAGAAACAGGCCAAATACTGCGCCGGAAACCGGCTTGCCCACGAGGCGAGTCCGGCGGGCTTCCCACCACGAAGCCCGATCCGCCCGCAAGCGCAAGCCACAAGCTTGCCGTTTGACGAGGCGCCCGGCCGCTTCTTTTCTTATCTCCCAAAACGGCAAGAAAGCGAAACCGTGCCGGCAAGGCCCCCTTGGGGTCCGAAGCGTCCTGCAGGGGCTTCCTACGGTCGCAACAGCACAGGCAAGTAGGCAGCGAGCGCGGCCAACAGGACTTGCTTAGCCGTTTTCCGCAGCCAGCAGGCTCGGCCGCGTCCACTTGGCGTAGCACGACACAGCGACGAAACACACCGTCGCCAGCAGCACCTCTCCCCCCGCCAGCCAGCGCGACAGCCCGGCATCGCTCCACACCCGCATCAGCCCCTCGGCCCACCACAGCAGGATGAACATCGACGTCCACTGGTAGGTATAGCGCCGGCCGTGGATCAGCCCGCGCAGCGGCAGCAACAGCGGCAGCGCCTTCAGCGCCAGTGTCGAGCCGCCGGAACGCAGCGGCGCCAGCACCAGCTCCCAGGCCAGACACAGCGCGATCAGCGCGATCACGCTGCCGACGGCAACCATACGTGCGAGATCGCGACGTGCTTGCGGGCTCATTGCGGCACCGCCAGTTTCAGCGCGATCTCGGCCAGACGCTTGCCCTGGGCGATCGCCAGCCGCTTCTCGGCCTCCGAAACCGGCGCGCGGCTTTCGGGGCCGGCGATATGGCTCGGGCCGTACGGCGTGCCGCCCGAGCTCGTCGTCGTCAGCGCCGGCTCGGTGTACGGCGTGCCGACGATGACCATGCCGTGATGCAGCAGCGGCAGCATCATCGACAGCAGCGTCGTCTCGTTGCCGCCGTGCATCGAACCGGTACTGGTGAACACGCTTGCCGGCTTGCCGGCGAGCGTGCCGGCCAGCCAGTCGTTGATCGTGCCGTCGAGAAAGTACTTGAGCGGCGCGGCCATGTTGCCGAAACGCGTCGGGCTGCCGAGCGCCACGCCGATGCATTCGTGCAGGTCCTTGAGCTCGACGTAGGGTGCGCCGTGGTCCGGAATCGCCGTCTCGACCGCTTCGCATACGGTCGACACCTTCGGCACCGTGCGCACGCGCGCCCGTGCACCGGGCACCGATTCGATGCCGCGCGCGATCAGTTGGGCCAACTGGCGCGTCGCACCATGGGTCGAGTAATAAAGGACAAGCACGTCGCGCATGGCGGCTCCGGATTGGGGGGTGCGGTATTATAAAGCGATTGAAACCCTGACTCCGATCGATGCGTCGACCTTTTCCGCGCCTGAATGAACTGACCGACTGGCGACGCTTGTCGGGTTTTGCCCGCTTCGTTGCCCAGCGCCTCGTCGCCGACCGCTGCATGCAGACCGCCGGCAGCCTCGCGTATACGACGATGCTGGCGATCGTGCCGCTGTTCACGATCGCGCTGACGCTGTTCTCGGCCTTCCCGATGTTCAGCGCCTACAGCGGGCGATTCCGGGCCTTCATCCTCTCGAATCTGGTACCCGATACCGGCGGCCGCATCGTCGGCACCTATATGCGGCAGTTTTCCGACAATGCCGAAAAGCTCACGGCGCTCGGGATGGTCGCGCTGGCGATCACCGCGCTGCTGCTGGTGTTCACGATCGAAAAAACGCTGAACCAGATCTGGGGCGTGCAGAAACCGCGCCGGCTGCTGTCGCGCACGCTGATCTACTGGGCGGCGCTGACCCTGGGGCCGCTGGTGCTCGGGGTCAGCCTGTCGCTGACGTCGTGGATTTCGCATGGGCTCGGCACGACCTCGCTGTTCGCGATTGCACCGGTCGCGCTGACCTTCGTCTCGCTGGCACTGCTCTACATGGCCGTGCCGAACTGCTACGTACCGCATGCGCATGCGCTGACTGCCGCCGCGGTGACAACGGTGCTGCTCGAGCTGATGAAAAAGCTGTTCGGCCTCTACATCCAGCAGTTCGGCGCGTACAAGCTGCTCTACGGCGCGTTTGCGGCGTTCCCGATCTTCCTGCTCTGGCTCTACCTGTGCTGGGTGATCGTGCTCGGCGGTGCGGTCCTGTCGGCATCGCTGTCGTACTGGCACGGCGACGGCTGGCGCTGGGGCCGGCACCACGGCACGCGCTTCGAACAGGCGGTGCGCATCCTGCTGACGCTGGCGCAGGCGCACGGCAACGGCGAGGTGCTGCACATCGACGTGCTGCGCCGGCGTGTCGGCCTGGGGCTCGATGCGACGCAGGCGCTGCTCGAACGCATGTCGCTGCGCAACTGGGTCGAGGCGAGCCGCGACGGCGAATGGCTGATCGCCGTCGCGATCGAACGGATCACCCTGCTGGAGATCTACGAACAGGTCGTCACGCCGCTGAGCGCCGACGTCGAAGCCGGGCTGGTGCCGACGGTTGCCGCAATGCGCCAGCCGCTAACGGCGACGCTCGCCGATTACATCGACACGCTGGACGAGCAGAAATGAACAAGCCCCGCCGAGCGGGGCCTGTCCGATCGGGCAACGGGCACCTCAGGCGGCGCAGCCGGCCGCCAGCGCCTGCTTGATCGTCCCGGTCGACAGCTCGCCGATGTAGGACTGGCCGAGCCTTTCGAGCAGGATGAACTTGATCTTGCCGGCGTCGACCTTCTTGTCCTGCGCCATCAGCTCGAGATAGCGCTCGGCACCGAGTGCCGGCGACACCACCGGCAGGCCGGCCTTTTCGATCAGCGTCTTGATCCGCGCCAGTTCGCCGTCATTGATCTGGCCAAGCTCGCGCGACGCCAGCGCCGCCAGCACCATGCCGGCGGCGACCGCTTCGCCGTGCAGCCAGACACCATAGCCAAGCCCCGCTTCGATCGCATGACCGAAGGTGTGGCCGAGATTCAGCAGCGCACGCTGGCCGTTTTCGCGTTCGTCGGCAGCGACGATGCGGGCCTTGTTCTGGCAGCAGCGCTCGACCAGATAACCCAGCGCATCGACATCGCGCGCCATCACCGCATCGATATTGGCCTCGAGCCATTCGAAGAACGCCAGATCGTCGATCAGGCCGTACTTGATCACCTCGGCCATGCCGGCCGAAAACTCGCGCGGCGGCAGCGTGTCGAGCGTCGCCAGATCGGCCAGCACCAGCCGCGGCTGGTAGAACGCGCCGATCATGTTCTTGCCGAGCGGATGGTTGATCGCGGTCTTGCCGCCGACCGACGAGTCGACCTGCGCCAGCAGGGTCGTCGGAATCTGGATGAAGGGCACGCCGCGCTGGTAGACCGCGGCGGCAAAACCGGTCATGTCGCCGATCACGCCGCCACCGAGTGCGATCAGGGTGGTCTTGCGCTCGCAGCGCGCCGACAGCAGGCCGTCGAAAATCAGGTTCAGCGTTTCCCAGGTCTTGAAGCGCTCGCCGTCGGGCAGCACGATCGTATGGACCTGAACGCCGGCCGCCTCGAGTGCCGCCTGCAGCTTCGGCAGATACAGCGGTGCAACCGTTTCGTTGCTGACGATGGCCACGCGTTTTTGCGGCAGTTGTTCGACGATGGCGGCAACGTCGGCGAGCAGCTCGCGGCCGATGCGGATGTCGTAGGGCGCGTGGGCGAGTTCGACTCTGACGTTACGCATTGAGCTTTTTTTCCAGTTCGCGCAGCAGGCGCTGCGTCAGCGATTGGACGGTCTGGTTGCTGGTATCGATGACGAGGTCGGCGAGCTCGCGGTAGATCGGATCGCGGATCTCGAACAGCTCCTGCAGCTTCTGCTTGGGGTTTTCGGTCTGCAGCAGCGGCCGGTTCTTGTCGTGCGAAGTGCGCGCGAACAGATCGTCGACGCTGGCGCGCAGATAGATGACAAAACCGTTGCGGCGCAGGCAGTCGCGGTTGTCCGGGTTGAGTACCGCACCGCCGCCGGTCGCGAGCACGATGCCCTGCAAGGTGGTCAGTTCGGCGATCACCGCCGCCTCGCGCTTGCGGAAACCGTCCTCGCCCTCGAGCTCGAAAATCACCGGGATGCGCGCACCGCTGCGCGCGGTGATCTCGTGGTCGGAATCGTAAAACGTCTTGTCGGTCGCCCGCGCCAGCGTGCGCCCCACCGTCGTTTTGCCGGCGCCCATCAGGCCGACCAGAAAAAAATTGCCTGGCAGTTTCATGCCAGGCATTGTACCGAAACCCCCGCCGCAAGCCCACGGCTGCGGCGGGTAGTGCGCCTCAGCGCAACGACAGGTTCGAATCGATGACCTTCGGCGTGATGAAGATCAGCAGTTCGCGCTTCAGGTCCTTGGTTGCGGTATTGCGGAACAGGTAGCCCAGGCCCGGGATGTCGCCAAGCAGCGGCACCTTGGTCACGTCCTTGCCGGTTTCCTGCGTATAGATCCCGCCGATGACGACAGTACCGCCGTTCTCGACCAGCACCTTGGTCTGCACCTGCTTGGTGTCGATTGCCGGACCGGCGATCGTGTCCTGACCGCGGCTGTCCTTGTTGACCTTGACGTCCATGATCACGTTACCGTCCGGGGTGATCTGCGGCGTGACCTTCAGCGACAGCGTCGCCTTCTTGAACGACACCGAGGTCGCACCGTTCGGCGCCGTTTCGGTATACGGGATCTCCTGACCGTCCTCGATCACCGCCTCGACCTGATCGGCCGTCACCAGACGCGGGCTGGAGATGATCTTGCCCTTGCCGTCGGCTTCGAGCGCCGACAGTTCGAGCCCGAGCAGGCCGTCGTTGCCGGCGATCAGCATCGCGATCGAACCGGCGCTGAAGCCGTTGATCGCCGCCGCCGGCAGGTTGACCGACGGGACGTTGCCGGCAATGGCGGGAATCACCGCGCCATCCGAATCCTTGACTTCCTTGGTCGTCAGTGCCCCGCCGCCGATCACGTCACCCTTCCAGCCGATGCCGTGGAACTTCACGCCGAGGTTGCGGCTGAAGCCGTCCGACGCTTCGACGATGCGCGCCTCGATCATCACCTGCCGGACCGCGATGTCGATCTTGCCGATCAGCTCGCGGATCTGGTCGAGCTTGGACGGAATGTCCTGGATGATCAGCGTGTTGGTGCGCGGATCGATCACGGCGCTGCCGCGCGGCGACAGGATCTTCTGCTTGTCGTCCTTGAGGATCTTCTCGAACGCCTCGGCCTTGTGGTACTTGAGGCTGAAGTATTCGGTGCGGGTCGGCTCGAGCTCGGCGATCTGCTTCTTCGATTCAAGCTCCTGCTTTTCCTTCGCCGCCAGTTCGTCGCGCGGTGCAATCCACAGCACGTTGCCGCTGCGGCGCTGGTCGAGCCCCTTGGCCTGCAGGATGATGTCGAGCGCCTGGTCCCACGGAACGTCCTTCAGCCGCAGCGTCAGGTTGCCGCTGACCGTGTCGCTGGTGATGATGTTCAGGCCGGTGAATTCGGCGATCACCTGCAGCACCGTGCGGATTTCGACGCTCTGGAAATTCAGCGACAGCTTCTCGCCCTTGTAGTTGGGCTTGAGGTTGGCGAGCTTGTTGCTGTTGCTCGTGTCGCGGACCTCGACGGTAAAGCGGTTCTCGGTCTGGTAGGCCGAATACTCCCACACGCCCTTGGGCTGGATGACCATCTTGGTCTGGTTGCCCTGGGTGTAGACATCGACCTTCTGCACCGGCGTACCGAAGTCGGCGACGTCCATGCTGCGCTCGAGGTTCTTCGGCAGCGCGGCCTTGTTGAACTCGACGACCAGCGTCTGGCCCTGCTGGCGGATGTCGATGCCGACGTTCGGGCTCGACAGGTCGACGACGACCTTGCCCTCGCCGGTGCTGCCGCGGCGGAAGTCGACATTCTGGATGCTGTCGCCGCCACTGCTGGCCTTGGCCGGTGCGAATTGCGTCGCCTTCTGCTTGGCGACCGCGCCACCCTGTGCGCCATCGACGGTCACCAGCAGGGTATTGCCGCTGGCTTCGGTCTGATATGACGCCTGCTTCTGCAGGTTCAGCACCAGCCGGGTCCGGCCGTTGCCCTCGGCGATATTGATCAGCCGCAGCGCGCTGCCGTTGACCTGGATCGTGCTCTTGTCGAACTGGTTGCCGGTGTTGGCGAAATCCAGCGCGATACGCGGCGGCGTGTTGACCGAGAAGCTGGTCGGCGTCGGCGCCGGGCCGCTGAAGGTCAGCTTGATCACCTGCTTTTCGGCCGAGAGGTTGCTGACCTCGACATTGGTGATGTTGTTGTCGGCGGCGAATGCCACCGTTGCCGCGAGCGCGCAGCACAGCGCCCATACCCGCTGCAGCATCGTGTATTTCTTCATTTTTTCTGCTCCGCGTCATCCAGGGCCAGCGCGGTTTCCCGCTCGACCCAATCTCCCCCGCTATCCTCGACGATTTCCTTGAGCTTGACCTCGCTCTCGGAAATCCCGGTGACCATCCCGAAGTTCTGTCCCAGATAGCTTCCCTGCTTGACCCGGTACAGGTTGCCGTCCGGTGCCCGGATCAGCGCCTGGATCACCTTGCCCTGCTGCAGCGTCCCGACCATGCGCAGCTTTTCGAGATCGTAGTTTTCCAGCACCTCGCGCGGCCGGTTCATGTTCGGCGCCAGCGCGGAATTGCTCGAGCGCTTGGCGACTTCCATCTTGGCGGCGCGGAACGGATCGACCAGCGAAAACGCGTCGTAGGTGAAGGGCTGGTACGGCTTGACCTCGGGCAAGGGCTCGACCCGGCCGCGCAATCCGTCGGACTGCTCCTTCATCCACGCCTTGAGGTCGCCGTTCTCTTCCCCGAAGCAGCCGGTCAGCCCGAGCGCCGCCAGCATCAGCACGATTGTTCTTTTCATCACGTGCTCCTAACGCTTCTTCTTCTTCGCATCGGCTTCGGCCTGGCGAATCGCCTGCAACTCGGCATCGTCGAGCGAACGGTAGGTCTTCGCGACCGCCTGCATCACCAGCAGTTCGGGATCCTTGCCGCTGTTCAGCTGGATATTGCTCAGCGTGACGATGCGCGACAGCTGTGCGACGTCGCTGACGAAGGCGGACAGATCGTGATAGCTGCCGACGATGCGGATGTCGATCGGCAGTTCGGCGAACTCGGCAGTCTTGATTTCGGCGCCGGGCTTGAACAGCTCGAACTGCAGGCCGCGGCCGACGCCGGCCTGGTTGACCTCGGTCAGCAGCGTTTCCATTTCCGACTTGTTCGGCAACTGCTTGAGCAGCGCGCCGAACGACTGCTGGATTTCCAGCAGCTGCTGCCGATAGGCTTCGAGATTGACCGCCTTCTTCTTCTTGTCGAGGAACTCGGTCTTCAGTTGCTCTTCCCTGGCGCGCCCCTCGTCGAGCACCTGCATCTGGTCGCTCCAGACGTAGAGGTAGCCGACACCGATGACGACGGCAAAGACGATCGCCAGCAGCCCCAGCTGCGCGCCGACCGGCCAGTCGCCGACATTCTTCGGGTCCAGATTGCGGATTTCGTCCAGCGTCATGCGGCCCCCTTACGCACGCGGCGCGGCGGCCGGCTTCGACGCGGCCGGCTCGTCACCGCCACTGCGGGTGATCTTGATGTTGAGCGTGAACTCGGACAGACGCTGGTTGCCGACCTGCGCCGACTTCACTTCGATCAGCAAGGGCTGCTCGAACGTCTCCGAATCGTTGAGGTTGCGCATCAGCGTCGAAACCCGGGCGTTCGATTGCGCATAACCGAGCAGCACCAGCGTGTCGCCGCTCTGCTTCACGTCCTTCAGGTAGATCCCTTCGGGCGTCTGCCGCGCCAGCTGGTCCATCACGTGGACGGTTTCGGCGCGGTTCGACTGCAGCCGCTCGACGACCGTCTTGCGATCGAGCAGCGCCTGGCGCTCGCTCTTGAGCTTCTCGATCTCGGCGATCTCGCGGTCGAGCTTGGCATTCTCTTCGGTGATGAAGCGGTTACGCTCTTCCTGCGTTTCGATGCGGGCGTTGTAGAACAGGTAGCCGGCGATGACGACGCCGACAGCGGCGAGAAAACTCGCCCCCAGCATGCCGAGGTAACGGCGCTGCCGTGCCAGCCGCTTTTGCTCGCGGTGGGGAAGCAGGTTAATCCGGATCATGACGGGTCAAACCTCCGCATCGCCAGTCCGCAGGCGATCAGCAGCGACGGCGCGTCGAGCTGGATCTGCTTGCCGCGGATCTTGCCGGTCGCCATGCCGAAAAATGGATTCGCCCGCATCGTGCTCGGCACCTGGGCGCGGTTCGACACCGCCTCATCGAGACCGTGGATCGCGCTGCAGCCGCCGGCGAGCAGGATGTGGTCGACCGAGTTGTAATTGCTCGACGTATAGAAGAACTGCAGCGAGCGCGAGATTTCCAGCGCCAGCGTATCGATAAAGGGCTGCAGCACTTCGGGCTCGTAGTTGTCGGGCAGGCCGCCCGACTTCTTCGCTTGCTCGGCCTCTTCGGCCGACAGACCGAACTTGCGCTGGATTTCCTGCGTCAGCTGATTGCCGGCGTAGGCCTGGTCGCGGCTGTAGATCGACTGGCCGTCCTTGAAGATGTTGACGTGCATCGCCGTCGAGCCGATGTCGACGACGGCGACAATCTGGTTCTCGCCCTGGCCGGGCAGTTGCGGCCGCATCAGCTCGAACGCGGCCTGGGTCGCGTACGACTCGACATCGACCACGCTCGCCTTGAGCGCGGCAGCCTCGATCACGGCGACGCGCTCGTCGACCTTTTCCTTCTTCGCCGCGGCGATCAGCACCTCTTCCTCTTCCGGCACCGCGGCCGACGGCCCGAGCACCTGGAAGTCGAGGTTCACCTCGTCGAGCGAGAACGGAATATACTGATTCGCCTCCATTTCGACCTGGGTTTCGAGCTCGCGCTCGGACAGACCGGCAGGAACGAGGATTTTTTTGCTGATCACCGACGCCGCCGGCAGGGCGATCGCGACATTCTTGATACGGGAATCCAGATGACGCCATGCGCGGCGTACCGCCTCGCCGACCACATCCATGTTGGCGATGTTGCCGTCGCTGACCGCATCCTTGGGCAGGGGCTCGATCACGTAGCGCTCGAGGCTGTAGTTGCGCCCCACCATCCCGAGTTCGACCATCTTCACGGCCGACGAGCTGATGTCCACCCCGATCAGCGGCGGCGCCTTTGGCTTGAGAAAGTCGAGAGATAACACGTGTTTTTCCTTTTAAAATAGGAAATTAGCGTAATTGTTATAATTTAGCGGATTGATGCTATCAGCCGATTCTGACGACTGTAAAGTTACCGTGAGACGACGCTTTATTTTTGCAACAATGCCGCCTTAGCGTAGATTAATCCGGGTCAATTCTTCGATTAAACGACAATGACAAAACGAATTCTGCTGATCGCCCTCGGCGCCCTAATCGGTTTGGTTCTGGTGACGGCCGGCCTTGTCTTTTTTGCCGTGGTGATCACCTACCCGCGACTGCCGGCGCTCAATGCGCTGACCGACTATCGCCCGAAAATCCCGCTGCGGGTTTATACCGCAGATCGCGTGCTCATTGGCGAATTCGGCGAAGAGCGCCGCGCGTTCACGCCGATCGACCAGGTGCCGCAACTGATGAAACAGGCCTTGCTGGCGGCCGAGGACGAGCGCTTTTACCAGCATGGCGGCATCGACTACATCGGCGTCGCACGCGCCATGGTCGGCAACATCGTGTCCGGGCACTCGCAGTCAGGCGCCAGCACGATCACGATGCAGGTCGCGCGCAACTTCTATCTGTCGAACGAGAAAACTTTCACCCGCAAATTCAACGAAGCCTTGTTGTCGTTCAAGATCGAACACAATCTGTCCAAAGACCAGATTCTCGAGCTTTACATCAATCAGATTTATCTCGGACAGCGAGCTTACGGCTTCACCACGGCGGCCCAGACTTATTTCGGCAAGGATTTGAAATCGCTCAGCATCGCCCAGTACGCGATGCTCGCCGGACTGCCCAAGGCGCCGTCGGCGTACAACCCGGTCGTCAACCCGAAACGCGCGGCGCTGCGCCAGCAGTATGTGTTGCGCAGAATGCACGAACTGCGCTTCATCACCGACCAGCAGTACCAGGAGGCGCAGCAGGCGCCGCTCGAACTCCGGCGCGGCAGCCTGCAGTACGCGGTGCACGCCGAGTACATTGCCGAGATGGCCCGGCAGATGATGGTCGAGCGCTACAAGGACGATGCGTACACCCAGGGCTTTTCGGTCTACACGACGCTCGACAGCCGGCAGCAGAACGACGGCTATCAGGCCTTGCGCGAAGGCCTGTTCGGCTACGACGCCCGCCACGGCTATCGCGGCCCGGAAGGTTTCGTCGATGCGGCACTGCTGGCCAGCGGCGACGAGGAGGCGCTCGACGACGCGCTGTCCGACACGTCCGATTACGACGAACTGCGCGCTGCCGTGGTGCTCGCGGCGACGCCGCAGTCGGTCACCGTTTTCCTCAAGGGCGGCGAAAAGCTGCAGATCGGCGGCGACGGGCTGGCCTTCGTCCGTTCGGCGATCTCGAGCAAGAACACCCCGGCGGCACGGATCCGCCCCGGTGCGATCGTCCGCGTCAAGCAAGGGCCGAAGGGCTGGCAGATCAGCCAGTTGCCGCAGGTCGAGGGCGCCTTCGTCGCGATGGACCCGCAGAACGGCGCGATCCGTTCGCTCGTCGGCGGCTTCGACTTCAATCGCAGCCACTTCAACCATGTGACCCAGGCGATGCGCCAGCCGGGTTCGAGCTTCAAGCCCTTCATCTATTCGGCCGCGCTCGAGCGCGGCGTGACGCCGGCGACGCTGATCAACGATGCACCGCTGGTGATCAACCCCGAACAGGTCGGCGGCCAGAAGTGGGAGCCGCAGAACGACGACGGCAAGTACATGGGAATGATGACGGTGCGCAATGCGCTGACGCTGTCGCGCAACCTCGTGTCGATCCGCATCCTGCAATCGGTCGGCGCCCAGTACGCGCAGCAGTTCCTGCCGCGCTTCGGCCTCAATCCGAAGGACCACCCGGCCTACCTGACGATGGCGCTCGGCGCCGGCAGCGTCACGCCGCTGCAGATGGCCGAGGGTTATTCGGTGTTCGCCAACACCGGCTACCGCGTGCATTCGTACTTCGTCGACCGGATCGAGGACAGCCGCGGCCGCGTGCTGGCACAGACCCAGCCCGAAGTCGCCGGCCAGAACGCCAAGCGCACGCTCGACGCGCGCAATGCCTTCGTCATGAGCAGCATGCTGCACGACGTGATCCGCTACGGCACCGCGGCACGCGCCAACAAGGCGCTCGGCCGGCCCGACCTGTACGGCAAGACCGGGACGACCAACGACATGCGCGACGCGTGGTTCGCCGGCTACCAGCCGAACCTGGTCGCGATCACCTGGGTCGGCTTCGACCAGCCCAAGACGCTCGGCCGCGGCGAGTACGGCGGCCGGCTGGCGCTGCCGATCTGGATCAACTTCATGAGCAAGGCGCTGCGCGACGTGCCGGTGTACGATTATCCGGTACCCGAGGGCATCGTCACCCAGACGATCGACACCAGCCGCGGCCCGCAGACCGAGTACTTCTACAACGAGTACACGCAGACCAATCCGGAACTCGGGTTGGGCGGTGGAGACGGTGGCGCTGCAGCCCAGCCGATCGACGAGATCAAGGACCTGCTGTTCTAACAAACGCGTTCCAGCAATCCCGTTCCAGCGACACCGTTCCAGGAGGCTTGCCATGGCAAAGAACGTCTTGTCCGAACGTCATGCCGCCGCGCACCGGGCGCAGATCGCCCACCGCGCGGCCAAGCTGATCGCCGAAGATCACCTGGACGATTTCGCGCTGGCCAAGAAGAAGGCGGCGCGGCAACTGGGGCTCGACGACCACTCGCTGCTGCCGTCGAACCAGGAAATCGAAGCCGCGCTGGCCAGCTACCGCGCGATCTACCAGCCGCAGCACGCCGGCCACCTGCAGGCGCTGCGCAAGACCGCGGTGACGGTGATGCGGCTCCTGGCGCCGTTCTCGCCCTACCTGACCGGCTCGGTGCTGTCGGGCGTCGCGGGGCCGCACTCGGACATCAACCTGATCGGCTATGTCGACGACCCCAAGGGCGTCGAGCTTTTCCTGCTCAACCGCGGCATCGACTATCGTCATGCCGACGCCGGCCCGCGCCACGACGATTACCCGACGCTGCAGTTCGAGCACGATCACGTCGTGGTCCGCCTGTCGGTCCGGCCAAGGAACGACGAGCGGGCGCGCGGCGAAGAGCGGATCCGGGTCGAACAGCTGCAGCAATTGATCGCCGACGCCGAGCTGCTCGCCGCGATCCGATGACCCCGCTCTACCTGTCCGGCACGCTGCGGCGGCTGGAACAAACCCACGCGCAGCATCGTCCGCCACTGATCGAACTGGCGGGCCGGGCGATCGCCGACTGGCTGCTGGCGCAGTACCGCGGCCGGCGTTTCGGCCTGCTGGCCGGCCCGGGCAACAACGGCGCCGACGCCCTGCACTGTGCCGGCCACCTGCGCGATGCCGGACAGACGGTCTGCATCTGGATGCCATACGGGCCCGATGCCGGCCCGGCGCCACCGGCCGGGCTGGCCGACTGCGACGTCATCGTCGACGGGCTGTTCGGCCTCGGCCTGAGCCGCGACCTCGCCCCCGACCTCGTTGCCGGGCTGCGCGCGATCGACGCGCTCGGCAAGGTCATCGTCGCGATCGACGCGCCGAGCGGTCTCGATGCCGATCGCGGCGTCGCGCGCCCGTATGCGCTGCACGCCGACCACACGCTGGCGATGCTGGCCCGCAAGCCCGGCTACTACACCGCCGACGGCCGCGACCATTGCGGCAAGGTCCACCTGCTCGAACTGCTGCCCGGCATCGCCCCGGCCGCCGACGCCGTGCTGGTTGATGCACCGCCGTCGCAACCGTCGCTGCGCCGCCGCCATGCCAGCCACAAGGGCAGCCACGGCACGCTGGCCATCGTCGGCGGCGCCGCCGGCATGGCCGGGGCTGCACTGCTCGCCGGCCGGATGGCCGCCAGGGCCGGCGCCGGCAAGGTCTTCGTCGGCCTGCTCGACCCGGCACTGAGCGTCGACCCGCTCCAGCCCGAGCTGATGCTGAGACCGGCCGGCGAACTGCTCTCGCAGGCGGTCGACGTCGTCGCGGTCGGCCCCGGTCTGGGCCAGAGCCGCGACGCCGCAGCGCTGCTCGCGGCGCTGCTCGATGCCGACCTGCCGCTCGTGCTCGACGCCGATGCACTGAACCTGATCGCCGCATCCGGGCCGCTGCAAGGCAAGCTGCGCGGGCGCGGCGCACCGAGCCTGATCACCCCGCATCCGGCCGAAGCGGCGCGCCTGCTCGGCGTGACGACGGCCGAGGTCCAGCGTGACCGGCTGGAGGCCGCGCACCGGCTGGTCGTGCAGCTAGGCTGCACCGTGCTGCTCAAGGGTTCGGGAACGGTCTGCGCCGATGGCGAGAGCACCAGCATCAACGCGAGCGGCAACGGCGCGCTCGGCGCCGCCGGCCAGGGCGACCTGCTTGCCGGGCTGATCGCCGCGCTCTGGGTGCAGGGGCTGGCGCCGATCGCCGCAGCGCGGCTCGGCGCCTATGTTCACGGCCGGGCCGCGGACGAATGGCGCGAACGCCACCCGAACGGCCTCGGCCTGTGCGCGAGCGAGCTGATCGCCCCGATCCGCGCGCTGCTGAACGGAATCTGAGGCGTCAGTCCGCCAGTACGGCGGCGATCGCGTCGGCGACGTAGTCGACGTTGCCGTCGTTGAGTCCCGCCACGCACATCCGCCCCGACTGGACCAGGTAGACGCCGAACTCGTCGATCAGCCGCCCCACCTGCGCCGGGCTGAGCCCGGTGTAGCTGAACATGCCGCGCTGGGTGACGAGGTAGCCGAAGTCGCGATCGGGGAAGCGTGCCGACAGCCGCGCGAACAGTGCCTGCCGCATCGCCTTGATCCGCTCGCGCATCGTCGCGACCTCGCCGGCCCAGAGGTCGAACAGTGCGTCGTCGCCGAGCACGCGGGCGGCAATCCGCGCGCCGTAGGTCGGCGGGCTCGAGTAATTGCGCCGCACGGTCAGCTTCAGCTGGCTCAGCACCCGCGCCGCGGCATCGTCGCTCTCGCAGACGACCGACAGGCCGCCGCAACGCTCGCCGTACAGCGCGAGGTTCTTCGAGAACGAGTTGGCGACGAAGAAGTTGAGCCCGGCGTCGGCCATGCTGCGGATCACGTGGGCATCGTCGGCAAGGCCGTCGCCGAAGCCCTGGTAGGCAATGTCGAGGAAGGCGATCAGCCCGCGCTCGGCGACGATGGCGATCACCGTCTGCCACTGGTCCTTGTCCAGATCGACACCGGTCGGATTGTGGCAGCACGGATGCAGCACGACGATGCTCTGCGCCGGCAGCGCGCGCAGCGTGTCGCACATCGCCGCGAAGGCGACGCCGCCGGTCGCCGCATCGAAGTACGGGTAGTCGTGGACCTTGATGCCGGCGCCTTCGAAGATCGCCCGGTGGTTGTCCCAGGTCGGGCTGCTGACCCAGGCCTCGCTGTCCGGAAAGTAGCGCTTGAGCAGGTCGGCGCCGACCTTCAGCGCCCCCGAGCCGCCCAGGGTCTGGATCGTCGCGACGCGGCCCGCCGCCAGCACCGCGCTGTCGGCACCGAACAGCAGCCGCTGCACCTGGGCGCGAAAGCCCGCGTCGCCTTCCATCGGCAGGTAGGGCATCGCCACCGGCCGGGCCAGCTCGGCCTGGGCGCGGGTCACCGACGCGAGCAGCGGAATCGCGCCATCGTTGCCGTAATAGATGCCGATGCCCAGATTGACCTTGCGTGGCCGCGGATCGCGCTGGAATGCCTCCATCAGCGAAAGAATCGGGTCACCGGGATAGGAATCGACATGGGCAAACATGGGTGCGCTCGCGGGAGTGAGTGCGGCGGACCATCCGCCGCTTCGGCGACGATTGTGCGGCACGCCCTGCCGGCAGGCAAACGCCGCCGTGCCGACGGGCGGACGCACGGTCACCGGCGCATAGCGGCCATCACGGTTCCGGCGCCATCTGCTTACCGATTATCGACATCAGTCTTTCTCTGCTTGAATAAATATCACCCCAAAAATATAAGTAATTACTAATGTTTGCAAAGGAGTTGCGCCGTGAACGGAAGCTACGACCTCCTGCTCGTCATCGTCTCCTACCTCGTCGCCGCGCTGGCGTCGTATACCGCGCTCGACCTGGCCGGGCGGATCTCGGCGTCGAGCGGCGCGCGTTCGTACCAGTGGCTGGCCGGCGGCTCGGTCGCGATGGGTACCGGCATCTGGGCGATGCACTTCACCGGCATGATGGCGTTCGAGCTGCCGATCGCCGTCACCTACAACGTCGGGCTGACCGCGCTGTCCTGGCTCGCGGCGATCGCGGTGTCGATGCTCGCGCTGCGCGTCGCCAGCCGCGACCGTCTCGGCTACCGGACCATCGCCGGCGGCGCAATGCTGATGGGCATCGGCATCTGCACGATGCATTACACCGGCATGGCCGCGATGCAGGTATCGCCGGGCATCGACTACAACGTCGGCCTGGTGCTCGCGTCGGCGCTGATCGCCGTGTCGGCGTCGGCGGTCGCGCTCATCATCGCCTTCCGGCTGCGCGAACTCAGTTCGCAGCAGTTCAGCCGGCCGCGGCTGATCGCGGCGCTGGTCATGGGCGTCGCCGTCGTCGGCATGCATTACACCGGCATGGCCGCAGCGCAGTTCGCCTCGCAGACCGTCTGCACCACCGCCAGCGGCCTCAGCGGCAACTGGGGCGGGCTGCCGCTGGCCGCGGTGACGGCGGTGATCCTCTTCGGCACGCTGATGCTCTCGCGCGCCGACGCGGCGGCCGCCGTCCGCGCCAAGGAGGCGCGGCAACGCGAGGAGGATGCCCAGCGGCTGTACCGGCTCACCTATGTCGACGGCGACACCGGCCTGCCCAACCGCAGCCTGCTCAAGGACACGCTGTCGCAGCTGACCACGGGCCAGGGTGCGATCCAGCGACGCTTTGCGCTGGCGGTGATCGAACTCAACGGCACCGAGGCGCTGCTGGCGCAGTACGGCCGGCACAACGAGACGCCGCTGATCGTCGCCGTCGCCAAGCGCATCCAGCGGACCTTGCCACAGGACGACCTGCTGGTCCGCTGGGGGCAGCATGCGTTCGGCGTGCTGTCGCAGCATCTGGTCGAGCCCGAAGCGCTGCAAAGGCAGCTGCAGGCGATCTTCGATACGCCGCTGCAGATCGGCGACAGGCTGGTCGCGCTCGATACCAGCATCCATTGCAGCGTCTACCCCGACGACGGCCACAGCCCGCACGTGCTGATCGCCAGGCTCAGGCATGTCCAGCACCATCCCCGCCCCGAGCCGCGGGACGCGGCGCCCGGCTACGGGTTCGGCCAGCCGTCGGCACCGTAGGCCCGCCGCCGCCAGTCCAGGCGCACGCCCGGCCCCTGCCTTTCCGGCGGGGCCGCGTTGATTTGACGGTTGCCGTCGCCCCGCGTGTCGCCGATCATGGGCGTTTTCCAATCCCGTTCCGGATCATCGTGCGCCGCTCAATCCTGATCGTTCCGCTGGCCGCCGCCCTGCTCGGCGGCTGTGCGCTGCAGCCGCCGTCCGCCGGCAGCGCGCTGGGCAGCAACGCCCGCTACGAAGTCGGCTTCTCGCCGGGCAGCTGCGCCGAGTGCATCGTTTTCGACACGATCAACGGCGCACAGCACAGCCTGCGCGTCGCCGCGTACATGTTCACCCACCGCGGGCTGGCCGACGCGCTGATCGCCGCCCACCGCCGCGGCGTCGACGTCCGTGTCGTCGCCGATGCACGCGAAGCCCGGCAGGCCGAGTCCCGGCTTCATGCACTGGCCGGCGCCGGCATCCCGGTCCGGCTGAACGGGCGCTTCGCAATCCACCATCACAAGTTCATCGTCGCCGACGACAACACCGTCGAAACCGGCTCGTTCAACTACACCCAGGCCGCCACGCGCAACAACGCCGAAAATGCACTGCGGCTGGTCGACGTCCCGACCCTCGCCGCGCGCTACACCGCCGCATGGCAGGCAAGCTGGGACGAATCCCAACCGTATCCTTCACAAGCCCCGCAATGAGCACGAGCTTCTTCTGGCACGACTATGAAACCTTCGGCGTGGTGCCGCGCCGCGACCGTCCGGCGCAGTTCGCCGGCATCCGCACCGACCTCGAACTGAACGAGATCGCCGAGCCGGTCGAGCTGTTCTGCCGGCCGACGCCGGACTGGCTGCCCGATCCCGAATCCTGTCTGCTGACCGGCATCACCCCGCAGCAGTGCCTCGAACGCGGCGTAAGCGAGCGCGATTTCGCCGCCGGCATCGAGGCCGAGCTGGCGCGGCCGGGCACGATCGGCGTCGGCTACAACACGATCCGTTTCGACGACGAAGTCACCCGCTTCCTGTTCTGGCGCAATCTGTACGACCCGTACGCGCGCGAATGGCAGAACGACTGCGGCCGCTGGGACCTGCTCGACACGGTGCGCACGACATGGGCGCTGCGCCCCGACGGCATCAACTGGCCGAACCACGACGACGGCCGGCCGAGCTTCAAGCTCGAGGATCTGTCGCGCGCCAACGGCCTCGTCCACGAAGCCGCGCACGACGCGGTATCCGACGTGCGCGCGACGATCGCGCTGGCGCGGCTGATCCGCGCGCGCCAGCCCAAGCTGTTCGACTTCTGCCTGAGCCTGCGCAAGAAGGACGCCGTGCTCGCGCAGATCGGCGCCGAGCCCAAGCCCTTTCTGCACGTTTCCGGCATGTTCGGCACCGATCGCGGCTGCATCGCCGCCGTGTGGCCGCTGGCGACGCACCCGACCAACAAGAACGAGCTGATCGTCTGGGATCTGGCGCACGATCCGCGCGAGCTGTTCTCGCTCGACGCCGAGACGATCCGCACGCGGATGTTCAGCCGCGCCGACGCGCTGCCCGAAGGCGTGAGCCGGCTGCCGGTCAAGACCATCCACATCAACAAGTCGCCGATCGTCATCGGCAACCTGAAAACGCTGCAGCCGGCGCAGGCCGAACGCTGGGGTGTCGATTTCGACATCGTCGAGCGCCACGCCGCGCTGCTGCGCGACGCGCCGGCGTTGCCGTGGGCACAGGTGTTCAAACGCGACCTGCCGCCCATCACCGACGTCGATCAGGACCTGTACGGCGGTTTTCTGTCGAACAACGACCGGCGCACGCTGGAAACGCTGCGCGGCCTCGACGGCAACGCGCTTGCCGCGGCCCGCAGCAGCTTCGACGACCGCCGGCTCGACGAGCTGCTGTTCCGCTACCGCGCACGCAACTTCCCCGCCAGCCTCTCCGAAGCCGAAGCCGAGCGCTGGCAGCAGCTGTGCGGCGAGCGGCTGTTCGAAGGCCGCGACGGCTACCTGACGCTCGAGGATTACTGCGCACGCATCGACACGCTGGCCGAGGCCGCCGACGAGCGCGGCGAAGCCATCCTCGCGGCGCTATACGACTACGCCGAAACCATCGCACCCGAGTATGGCGGATGAGATACACGCTCAGACAGCTCGAAGTCTTCGTCGCCGTCGGCCGCTTCGAGAGCGTGTCGCGCGCGACCGAGGCGCTGAACCTGTCGCAGTCGGCGACCAGCACCGCGCTGGCCGAGCTGGAAAAGCAGTTCGACGTGCGGCTGTTCGACCGGCACGGCAAGCGGCTGCAGTTGAACGAAGCGGGCCGGGCGCTGTTGCCGCGCGCGATCGAACTCCTCGACCGCGCCGGCGAAATCGAAAGCCTGCTCGCCGGCAACGCCGGGCTCAACGGCTTCCGCTTCGGCGCGACGCTGACGATCGGCAACTATCTGGCGACGCTGCTCGTCGGCGAATTCATGCGCCGCTATCCGGGCTGCCGGGTGCAGCTCGACGTGCACAACACCGAGCAGGTGCTGCGGCAGGTCGCGCATTTCGAACTCGACTTCGGCCTGATCGAGGGCGACAACCCGAACCCGGACCTCAGCGCCGAACCGTGGATCGCCGACGAACTCGTCGTCTTCGCCGCGCCGGACCACCCGCTGACACGCGAGCAACACGTGACGATCGACATGCTGGCCCGCCAGCCGTGGATCGTCCGCGAACCGGGCTCGGGCACGCGGCAGGCGTTCGAGAACGCCTTCCGTCAGGTGCGGTCGCAAATGGACGTGCGGCTCGAACTGGAACACACCGAGGCGATCAAGCGTGCCGTCGAGGCCGGTATGGGCGTGTCCTGTATTTCGCGGCTGGCGCTGAAGGAAGCGTTCCGCCGCGGCAGCCTCGTGCCGATCGAGGTCGACGATCTGGACCTGCAGCGGCAGTTCCACATCGTCTGGCACAAGCAGAAGTTCCACACCCCGGGGATGCAGGCCTTCATCGCGCTGTGCCGCGAAGTGACCGCCGGCGCGACGCGCAGCGACGAGATCGTCCTGCGTGACGCCAGCGGCCGGGCGATCGAGTACCGCTGACAGCAACCACCCGACGCGAGCGTCCGAGCGCCTCGGCAACCTGACCTTCAGGCGGGAAGCCAGACCATCTCTATGTGGGTCGTGGTCTCGGACGTATTCACAAAGCCAAGGCGCTCGTACAACTGCCGTGCGGCGGCATTGGTCCGGAAGACGCCCAAGGCCAAAGGCACGCCTCGAGCGGCGGCAGCGGCTTGAAGCGCCTTGATCAGGCGGGTGCCGACGCCCTTGCGCCGAAACTCGGGCAGGAGCGCAATGTTCCGGATGTAGATCCGCAAGTCTTCATCGCAGACCTGCACATAACCCGCGATCCCGGTGTCGATCCGGATGACCGAGGTCTTCGACGATGCCAGCTCGCTCGCGAAATTGCCTTGCTGCCAGACTTCGTCCCAGCCCCAGATCTGTTCGATGTGCGACCTGAAAACGGTGCGGTGTATTTCGAAGAGCCACACATCCTCGCCATCGGCCACAGGCCGGACGTCCATTGCAGGCGTCCGACCCAATGCCGACAGTGACAAGGCAGGCTCCAATGCGTCAAAAGCATCGGGCACGCTGCCATTCTGGGCACCGTGCTCAGTCAAACAGCTCCTCCCAGATCGACTTGCGCTTCTTGTACGGCTTGTGGTCGTAATGCGGCTTCTGATCGTAGTGCGGTGGCCGGTTGTCGTAGCGGACTTCCTGCGGCCGGGGTTCGCTGCGCGGCGCCTCACGGGCGGGCGGCGCGTCCTGGACCTGGGCGCGCTCGATGATCTTGTCGAGCTCGCCACGGTCGAGCCAGACGCCGCGGCAGCGCGGGCAGTAATCGATTTCGACGCCCTGGCGTTCGGTCATCACCAGACGTTCGTCAACACAAGTCGGGCATTGCATGGTGTTCTCCTTGAAGCCCATCTCATTTGGCGGCTGCGCCTGCGCATTTTGTCACCGTCCGGTGCTCGGAATCCTCATGGACTTCATGTCCATTCCGGTTCCTGTGCTTCGGGCGGCAACAAACTGCTTTGGCTCGACCGCCAACTGTGATGGTCTGGGTTTAATGAAACTTAGCGACGCAACAAGCGCAGGCCGTTGCCGACCACCAGCAGGCTGGCACCGACGTCGGCGAACACCGCCATCCACATCGTGCCGAGTCCGGCCAGCGTCAGCGCCAGAAACACCGCCTTGATGCCGAGCGCCAGCGCGATGTTCTGCACCAGCACCGCATGCGTCGCACGCGATAACTTCACGAAGGCCGGCAGCTTGCGCAGGTCGTCGTCCATCAGCGCGACGTCGGCGGTTTCGATCGCGGTATCGGTGCCCATGGCGCCCATGGCGAAGCCGATGTCGGCCCGCGCCAGCGCCGGCGCATCGTTGATGCCGTCGCCAACCATGCCTGTGACGCCGTCGCGGCCGAATTGTTCCACCGCCGCGAGCTTGTCCTGCGGCAGCTGGTCGCCGCGCGCTTCGGTCACGCCGACCTGCGCGGCGATCGCCTCGGCCGTGTGCGGGTTGTCACCGGTCAGCATCACCGTCTTCACGCCGAGCGCATGCAGCTCGGCCACCGCCTGGCGGCTGCTGTCCTTGACGGTATCGGCGACGGCGAACAGCGCCAGCACTTGCTCGGCGTCGACCAGCATCACCACGGTCCTGCCCTGCCGTTCGAGCACATCGAGCCGTGCCTCGAGTTCGGGCGAGCAGCGCCCCTGCTCGTGCACCATCCGGTGGTTGCCAAGCCAGTACGCCTTGCCGCCAATGTTGCCGCGCACACCGCGGCCGAGCAGCGCTTCGAATCCGTCGACCTCCGCGTGCACGACACCGGCGGCGGCACGGGCAATGGCCAGCGACACCGGATGGTCCGAACGGGCGGCCAGACTCGCCGCCAGCGCCGTTGCCGTGCCTAAGTCACTACCATTCCACGCCTCGGCATCGGTCTGTTCGGGCTTGCCGTGCGTCAGCGTGCCGGTCTTGTCGAGCGCCAGCGTTTTCAGCTTGCGGCCTTCCTCGAGGTAAACGCCGCCCTTGATCAGGATGCCGCGCCGCGCCGCCGCGGCCAGGCCGCTGACGATGGTCACCGGCGTCGAGATCACCAGCGCGCACGGGCAGGCGATCACCAGCAGCACCAGCGCCTTGTAGATCCAGGCCAGCCATTCGCCACCAAGCAGCAGCGGCGGCACGACCGCGACCAGCAGCGCGACGACGAACACGATCGGCGTGTAGATGCGGGCAAACTGGTCGACGAAGCGCTGCGTCGGCGCCTTGGCACCCTGCGCCTCCTCGACCGCGTGGATGATCCGCGCCAGCGTGGTGTTGGCCGCGGCGGCGGTGACGCGGTAGTCGAACGAGCCGGATTCGTTGATCGTGCCGGCAAACACCGGGTCGCCCTCGCCCTTCTCGACCGGCAGGCTTTCGCCGGTGATCGGCGCCTGGTTGATGCTCGAGCTGCCGGCGACGATCTCGCCGTCGAGCGCGACGCGCTCGCCCGGCTTGACCCGGACGACGTCGCCGACCGAAACCGCCTTCGCATCGACTTCGACCCAGCTGCCGTCGCCCTGCCTCACCGTCGCGCGCTCCGGCGCAAGGTCCATCAGCCCTGCGATGGCGTTGCGGGCGCGATCGAGCGACTTGGCCTCGATCAGCTCGGCGAGCGTGAACAGCACCATCACCATCGCCGCCTCCGGCCACTGGCCGATCAGCAGCGCACCGGTGACGGCAATGCTCATCAGTGCATTGATGTTGAGGTTGCCGTTGCGGATCGCGACCCAGCCCTTCTTGTACGTCGTCAGCCCGCAGGCCAGCACCGCGGCGATTGCCAGCAGTGCTGCGATCCACGTCGGCAGCCCGGCCCATTCGATCGCCTCGGCACCGACCGCCAGCACGCCGGCCAGCACCAGCGGCCACCACGGTTTTGCGACCGCCGGGGCCGGTGCAACGCCGGCTTCGGGCAGCTCGGGGGTGAAGCCCAGCGAACGGATCGCGTTCAGCACCGCGTCGAGCGCGTCCGGCGCGTGGACGACGGTCAGCACCCGCTGCATCAGGTTGAACTCGAGCCGGCGCACCTCGGCCATCTGGCCGAGCTTTTTGCGGATCAGCGCTTCCTCGGTCGGGCAGTCCATCTCGCCGATGCGGATCTGCGTGGTCACACCATCGGCACCGTCGGTGCTGGCCGCCAGCGGCTGCAGCACCGCGGCCGGCGCGCAGCACGCCGTACCGTGGTCGTGGTCGTGGTCGTGGTCGTGGTCGTGGTCGTGGTC
Source organism: Jeongeupia sp. USM3 (assembly GCF_001808185.1). Lineage (NCBI taxonomy): Bacteria > Pseudomonadati > Pseudomonadota > Betaproteobacteria > Neisseriales > Chitinibacteraceae > Jeongeupia > Jeongeupia sp. USM3. The sequence goes on from NZ_CP017668.1 coordinate 1,974,298, forward strand.
GTGGTCGTGGTGATGCTCGGCCACCTTGCGGTAGCGCGGCGACGGGGCCTGGCCGGCCGTCGGCTTGTGTTCGTGATCATGGTCGCAGCAGCTGGACATGATGACCTCCGTTTGCGGTATAAACGGAGTACACACCCTGAAGCCACTACAAGGTCAAGCGATGAAAATCGGCGAACTCGCGCAGTCGGCGCAATGCAGCGTCGAGACCGTGCGCTACTACGAAAAGGAAGGCCTGCTGCCCGCAGCCGAACGTACCGCCAGCAACTACCGCAGCTACGGTCCGGCCCACGTCGAACGCTTGCGCTTCATCCGCAACTGCCGGGCGCTCGACATGACGCAGGACGAAATCCGCACCCTGCTCGGCTTCGTCGACGACCCGGCCGCCGGCTGCGGCGCGGTCAACGACCTCGTCGACGACCACCTCGGCCACGTGCAGGCGCGCATTGCCGAGCTGGCCGAGCTGGAAAAACAGCTGACCGAGCTGCGCCACCGCTGCAACGGCGAGTTCCCGGTCGATGCCTGCGGGATCGTGCAGGGTCTGAGCGAGATGGATGCGGAGCCGAGGCCGGTGCATCGGCATACGCATTTGGGGTGAGGCGTAGTGACGCCAATCCGTCGCGCGTGCAGCATGTCGCGGCGACCGGTAGTCAACTTCGGCGTGCAGCGCCTACGGCGCCATGTAAAAGCATTGACTGCCGGTTCCGCCCGGCAGACGTGATACTTTCTTTTGCTTCGCCAAAGAAAGTATCCAAAGAAAAGGCGACCCCGCATCCGCGCCCCTTCGGGGTGCCCTGTGCTGCTCAGTCGCCACGGCGGGAATCGCAAACTCGCTGCGCTCAAACAGCGATCCCCGACAGCTCCGTGCCGACTTGCGCTGCTCGGCGCTCCTGAGGAGGCCGGATGGTTTGCCATTTGCCGAGGGTGAAAACAACGTCGGTGATCCACCACGCTTGAAAAGAGCTGCTTTTCAATCCCGTTCGCCAGCGCCGAGGAGTGGAGCAAGACGAGCCGGTTTCATGGCTTGGCTTGCGACCGATCGAGGGAAGCCCGGAGGGCCGCAGGCGCGGGTCGCCTTTCTTTGGTTACTTTCTTTGGCGAAGCAAAGAAAGTAACCCGTTCGCGCGGCGGAACGCGCATGTAAACGCTTTAATACGCGCCGCAGGCGCTAAACGCAGCAACACCCCAAAAACACAAAACGGCCCCGAAAGGCCGTTTTTCTTTGCTGCAGCGACGAATCGCCACGCATCAACCGCTTACTTCTCGACGAAAGCCCGCTCGATCACGTAATCCCCCGGCTGGCCGATCCGCTTGCTGACCTGGAAGCCACGCTCGTCGAGCAGGCGGCAGGTGTCTTCAAGCATCGCCGGGCTGCCGCACAGCATCGCGCGGTCGGTTTCCGGGTTGAACGGCGGCAGGCCGATGTCCTCGAACAGCTTGCCCGATTCGACCAAGTCGGTCAGGCGGCCCTGGTTGCGGAACGGCTCGCGCGTGACGCTCGGGTAGTAGATCAGCTTGTTGCGCACTTCCTCGCCGAAGAACTCGTTGTTCGGCAACTCGTTCTGGATGAAATCGGCGTAGGCCAGCTCCGACACGGTACGCACGCCGTGGAACAGCACGATCTTGTCGTACTGCTCGTACGCTTCCGGGTCCTGGATCAGCGACATGAACGGCGCCAGGCCGGTGCCGGTGCTGAGGTAGTACAGCGTCTTGCCCGGCTTGAGGTCCGACAGCACCAGCGTGCCGGTCGGCTTGCGGCTGACGAGCAGATCGTCGCCGACCTTGATCTTCTGCAGCTCGGACGTCAGCGGGCCGTTCGGCACCTTGATGCTGAAGAACTCGAGATGCTCTTCGTAGTTGGCGCTGGCGATCGAGTACGCGCGCATCACCTTCTTGCCGTTGATCTCGAGGCCGATCATCACGAACTGGCCGTTCTCGAACTTCAGGCCCGGATCGCGCGTCGTCTTGAAGCTGAACAGCGTGTCGTTCCAGTGGTGGACCGAGAGGACTTTTTCAGTGGCGTAGGTGCTCATTTATTATTTTTCCAGTGCTTTGGTAAGTTGCGGAACGGCGTCGAACAGGTCGGCAACGAGGCCGAAGTCGGCGACCTGGAAGATCGCGGCGTCCGGATCGTGGTTGATCGCGACGATGACCTGGCTGTCCTTCATGCCGGCCAGATGCTGCTGCGCGCCGGAAATTCCGGCGGCGATGTACAGCTCCGGCGCAACGACGGTGCCGGTCTGGCCGACCTGCTGCTCGTTCGGCGCGAAGCCGGCGTCGACGGCCGCACGGGTCGCGCCGATGGCGCCACCGAGCTTGTCGGCCAGCGGGCCGAGCAGTTCCTCGAAGCGTTCGCCGAACGAACGGCCACCGGAGACGACGACGCGCGCCGACGCCAGCTCGGGGCGATCGGACGTGTTCTTGGCTTCCGACACCCAGCGCACGCGGGTATCGGCGGCAGGGGCCGGCAGCGACTCGATCGCGGCCGGCGCAGCAGCCGTACCGGCGGCCGGGAAGCTGGTCGCGCGGACCGTGACGACCTGGACCGGATCGCTGCTCTCGACCGTCGCCAGCAGGTTGCCGGCGTAGATCGGCCGCACATAGGTCGCCGGCGCGGTGATCGCGACGGCGTCGGCGATCATCGCCACGTCGAGCAGGCCGGCGACGCGCGGCAGCGCGTCCTTGGCCTGCGTCGAGTGCGCGGCGAGGATGACCTGGAAGTCACCGGCCAGCGACCTGACGATGTTGGCGACATCGGCCGCCAGCGGATGCGCCAGATGCGGTGCATCGACGCGCAGCACGCGGGCCACGCCTTCGAGCTGGGCCGCGTCGGCGGCCACGGCGGCGGTATCGTCACCGACGACCAGCACGTGGATCGGCGCATTCCAGGCTTGGGCGGCGCCGACGGCGCGACGGGTCGCGGCCTTGAGTTGGCGGCCGTCGTGATCGGCCAGAATCAGTACGCTCATTTACAGCACCCCCGACGCGCGCAGTTTTTCGACCAGCTCGGCGACGCTGGCGACCTTGATGCCGGCCTTGCGTTGTTCCGGCGCGGCAACCTTCAGGCGCTTGACGCGCGGCGTGAAGTCGACGCCGGTTTCGGCCGCGTCGAGCACCTCGATCGGCTTCTTCTTCGCCATCATCAGGTTCGGCAGCTTGACGAAGCGCGGCGCGTTCAGGCGCAGGTCGCAGGTGACCACGGCCGGCAGCGCCAGCGCGATGGTTTCGACGCCACCGTCGACTTCGCGGGTGACGACGGCCTCAGAACCTTCGATCTGCAGTTCGGACGCGAAGGTCGCCTGCGGCCAGTCGAGCATCGCGGCGAGCATCTGGCCGGCTTGGCCGGCGTCATTGTCGATCGCCTGCTTGCCGACGAGCACGAGGCCCGGCTGTTCGCGTTCGACCACGGCCTTCAAGAGCTTGGCAACGGCCAGCGGCTGCAGGAAGGCGCCGCCGGTTTCGACGGTCAGTGCGCGGTCGACGCCCATCGCCAGCGCGTGGCGCAGCGCTTCCGGGCTGGCGGCGCTGCCGAGGCTGACGGCGACGATCTCGGTCGCGACGCCCTTTTCCTTCAGGCGCAGCGCTTCCTCGACGGCAATTTCGTCGAAAGGATTGATGTTCATGCGAACGCCGTCGAGCTCCACATCGCTGCCGTCCGGCTTGGCGCGTACGGGGACGTTGTGGTCGACGACGCGTTTGACGGCGACGAGAATCTTCATGGGCACTCCTTCGGTTTGCCCGACATTTTATTCGGCATTAAAATATCAGTTAATCGGATTGTTTCTATATTTTATATCCGTTATTTAGATATGCGAACGAGTAATTAATGCAACGCGACGAAATGGAATACGACGTTGTCATCGTCGGCGCCGGCCCGGCCGGTCTGGCCGCGGCGATCCGACTGAAGCAACGCTCGCCCGACGTGAGCGTTTGCGTGCTCGAAAAAGGCCCGGAGGTCGGCGCCCACCTGCTGTCGGGTGCGGTGATCGACCCGCGCGCGCTCGACGAGCTGCTGCCCGACTGGCGCCGCGCACCGCTGAAGCTGCGCGTGCCGGTCCAGCACGAGGAGATGCTCTGGCTCAAGCAGTCCGAGGCCGAAACGCTGCCGCACGCGCTGCTGCCGAAAGTCCTCAAGAACGACGGCTGTGAAATCCTCAGCCTCGGCGAGCTGGCACGCTGGCTGGCGACGCAGGCCGAGGCGCTCGGCGTCGAAATCTACCCGGGCTTTGCCGGCGCCGAGCTGTCGCTGGCCGAAAACGGCGCGCTCAATGGCGTGATCACCGGCGATTTCGGCATCAGGCGCAACGGCCAGGCCGGTCCCGACTACGCGCCCGGTATGCTGATCAAGGCGCGCTACACGCTGCTGGGCGAAGGCGCGCGCGGCTCGCTGACGCGCAAGGCCGAGGTGCAGTTCAAGCTGCGCGCCGACAGCGACGTGCAGAAGTTCGGCATCGGCCTCAAGGAGCTGTGGCGGGCCGCACCGGCGCGGCACCAGCCCGGTCTGGTCGTGCATTCGCTCGGCTGGCCGCTCGACAACAGCACCGGTGGCGGCGGCTTCCTCTACCATCAGGCCGACGGGCTGATCGCGGTCGGCTTCGTCGTCCACCTCGACTACGCCAATCCGTACCTCAACCCGTACGAGGAATTCCAGCGCTTCAAGATCCACCCGGCAATCCGCGCCCATCTCGACGGCGGCGAGCGGCTCGAATACGGTGCGCGCGCCATCGCCGAGGGCGGGCTGCAGTCGCTGCCCAAGCTCACCTTTCCGGGCGGCGCGCTGATCGGCGATTCGGCCGGCTTCATCAACCTGCCGCGGATCAAGGGCATCCACAACGCGCTCAACTCGGGCATGATCGCCGCCGACGCCGTCGCCGAAGCGATCGCCGCCGGCCGCGGCCACGACGAGCTCGCCGCCTACCCTGCGGCATTGAAGCAGTCGTGGACCTGGAAAGAGCTCGACGTCGTCCGCAACGCCAAGCCGATGCTGTCGCGCTTCGGCACGCTGCTCGGCGTCGCCTGTACCGGTGCCGAGCTGACCCTGCGCCAGTTCGGCATCCGGCTGCCATGGACGCTGAAACACGCCGGCAGCGATCACGCCAAGCTCAGGCCGGCCAACGAGTTCAGCCCGATCATCTATCCGAAGCCCGATGGCGTGCTGAGCTTCGACAAGCTGACGTCGCTGACCTTCTCCGGTGTCCAGCACACCGAAGACCAGCCGGCCCACCTGCGGCTGACCGATCCGGCCAAGGCGATCGACATCAACCTCGCCAGGTACGCCAGCCCCGAATCGCGCTACTGCCCGGCCGGCGTCTACGAAATCGTCGAGGACCACAACGGCCCGCGGATGCAGATCAACGCCAGCAACTGCGTCCACTGCAAGACCTGCGACATCAAGGACCCGACGCAGAACATCGTCTGGGTCACGCCCGAAGGCGGCGGCGGCCCGCAGTACAGCCGGATGTAAACGCACCAAAAGAAAAACCGCCCGAAGGCGGTTTTTCTTTGCCCGGATTGGAGCGGCTAACAAAACCCGGAGCAACGGTGCTGGCAAGGCGTACGAAACGCGGGCAGTACAAGAAGTACGGCAAGCGAGTACAACGACGCCGGCAGGGTTTTGTTAGCCACGCTCAGTCGGCCAGGCCCTGCCACAGCGTGGTCAGCAGCGTATCGGTGCGATCCTCGGTGTACTCCCAGAAGAAGCCGCCGGCCAGCCCCTCGCGGCGGATGAAACCGGTCTTGGCGCGGATCGACTCGGCATCGTCGTACGAGATGAAGGTATCGCCGTCGACTAGCAGCCACGGCGCCTGGGCATCGGCATCCCAGTGGCGCACCGCCCGGCCGGACGCCAGCAGTTCGGTGATCAGCGTGAACGAATCGAAACCGTTGCTCTTGGGTGTCCCCGGCGCACCGAGGCCGGCGGCGCCGACGCCCTTGAGGCTGCGGCCGTAGAACGCGCAGCCGAGCACCAGCTTGTCGCGCGGCAGGCCGGCGGCGGCGAACAGCGCGACCGATCTGGCGCAGCTGTCGCCGTCCGGGTCGACCGGCGTGTTGTAGAGATTGGTATGGTGGCCGGCGCGCGTCGCCCAGCCGTTGTAGAAGTCGTAGGTCATCAGATTGACGAAGTCGCACTGGGCGGCGACATCGGCCATCTCGACCCCGTCGAGATAGTACTGGCCGGCGCCGGCGGCGATCGTCAGCAGGTAGCGCTCACCCGCCTTGCGGCCCTCCCGGTCCGACAGCGCATCGAGCCGGCGACGCAGCTCGGCGAGCATCAGCGTGAAATTGGGCTTGTCCTCGGGGCGCGCCTTGATGTCGGCCATGTCGTGCGTCGGGTATTCCCAGTCGAGGTCGATACCGTCGAAGCCGTAGCGCTGCATGAAGCCGATCGCCGAAGCGGCAAACGCCGCGCGGCTCGCATCGGTCAGCGCCGCATCGGAGAAACCGTCGGCATTCCAGCCGCCGATCGAGATCAGCAGCTTCAGGTGCGGATGGCGGGCACGCAGCGCAACGAGATCGGCAATGCGCGATTCGGCACGCGGCTGGCCGCCGGCATCGTCGCTGTTGGTGAACAGCACGACATCGCCGTCGCGAATGTTCGCGAACGCATAGCAGATGTGCGTCAACCGCCCGGCATCGCGCTCGAGCGGCATGTCGGAAAAGTCCTGCCAGCCGGCGATGTACGCCAGCAGTATGGGTGCAGCCATGAGTCCTCCGTTGCGGGACCGGCTGCACCGTATCAAAGCGCAGCGATCACCGACATTTCAACCTTGTAGCGCGGATCGGCGAGACGGGCCTCAACCGTTGCCCGCGCCGGCGTATGCCCCTGCGGCACCCACGCCGACCATGCATCGTTCATGTCGTCGTAGTCGGCCATGTCGGCCAGATAGATCGTCACCGAGAGGATCTTCTGCTTGTCCGAACCGACCTCGGCGAGCAGCCGGTCGATACACGCCAGCACCTCGTCGGTCTGGCCACGGGCATCCTTGTCTAGCGTATCGGCAATCTGGCCGGCCAGATAGACGGTGTTGTTGTGAACGACAATCTCGGCCAATCGCGGGCCGATGTGATAACGCTGGATGCTGGACATGGCGGTTCCTCGGTGGGTTTTACCCCAGCATAAAACAAAAGGCGGGCCATCTGGCCCGCCTTTGTTCGCTTGACGCCGCCGGGGTCAGACCACGGCAACGGTACGCAGGCGCAGCGAGAAATCCTGCAGCGCCTTGATGCCGCTGGCCTCGGCACGCGCGCACCAGTCCTGCAGGTGCTTGACGAGCTCCGGTCGCGACAGCGCCGAGCGCTCCCACAGGCGGGTCAGCTCCTGGCGCATCTGGTAGACCTGATCGAGCACCTTGCTGTGCGCAAGGATCGCATCGAGCTTGGGCTTGTCGCTCTCGGCTGTGTCCTTGGCGTCCTGCTTCAGCCAGACCTTCATCTGCTTGAGGTCGACCTGCGGCAGATGCGCATGCGCGCGCAGCTTGTCGAACTCGTCGGCAACGGTCTCCTTGAACGTGCGCGCGTAGTGCGCGGCAATCGCGTAACGGTTGGCGACGATGGCGCTGAGCGCCTGCTCGTCGAGCTCCGGCCGCGCGCCGACGGTCTTCATCTTCGGCGCGACGCGGCGGACCTTGGCCATGCGCAGCATTTCCATCGCACGGATGTAACCCCAGCCGATGTCGAACTCGAACCACTTGTACGAGAACTTGGCCGACGTGCCGAAGGTGTGATGGTTGTTGTGCAGCTCTTCGCCGCCGACGATGATCCCCCACGGCACGAGGTTGGTCGACGCGTCCTCGCATTCGAAGTTGCGGTAACCGACGTAGTGGCCCAGGCCGTTGATGACGCCGGCGGCCCAGAACGGGATCCACACCATCTGCAGCGCCCAGATCCAGATGCCGTTGACGCCGAACAGCGCCAGATTGACGATCATCATCGTCGTCGGGCCCATCGCGCTGTGCTTGCTGTAGAGGTTGCGTTCGAGCCAGTCGTCCGGCGTGCCGTGGCCGAACTTCTCCATGGTCTCGTCGACCTTGCACGCGGCGCGGTACAGCTCGGCGCCCTCGAAGAACACCTTCTTGATCCCGAGCACCTGCGGGCTGTGCGGGTCTTCGGCGGTCTCGCACTTCGCGTGGTGCTTGCGGTGGATCGCCGCCCACTGCTTGGTGACCATGCCGGTGGTCAGCCACAGCCAGAAACGGAAGAAGTGGCTGGGAACCGGTCCCAGGTCGATCGCGCGGTGCGCCTGATGGCGGTGCAGATAGATCGTCACCGATGCGATGGTGATGTGGGTAAACACCAGCATCACCACGATATAGCCCCACCAGGGCAGGTCGATCAGGCCGTTCAGCCAGGTCATGGTCGTCGATTCTCCAGTCAAGTAAAAACGCCCGCGCGACGTAAACGCACGGGCGAAGGCTTGATCTTACTCAATTTTTCATCTGAACGCTTGACCGTTCATACCGAACAGCGCTAGGCAGTTTTCACTCCGGCTGGAGCAGGCCCTGCAGGTTGCCGTCCCCGGCCTGGCGCTGGTTGGGACGGAAATGCACCACGTCGAGCCGGTTGAACGGGATCGAGATCCCGTGCTCGCGGAATGCGACCCAGATCTGCTGGTTGATTTCCGAGCGCAGGCTGAGCTGGCCGTTTTCCGGGTCCTTGAGCCAGAAGCCGACCGACATGTCGACGCCGCTGGCACCGAAGAGTTCGACGTAGGCGCGCGGCGGCGGATCGCTCATGATCCGCGGGTGCTTGCCGGCGATGTCGACGAGCAGCTGCATGACCAGATCGAGATCGCTCTCGTACGCAACCGAAACCGGCACCTTGGTCCAGACCTGCTTCTCCCGGTACGACTGGTTGACGACGGTCGACGTCACCAGCGTGTCGTTCGGAATCAGGGCCTCGGTGCCGTCGGCGCTTTTGAGCACGACATAGCGCGAGGTGATGCTGGTGATGACACCCAGCCGGTTGTCGACATTGACGAGGTCGCCGATCTTGATCGAACGGTCGATCAGGATGATGAAGCCCGAGACATAGTTCGACGCGATTTTCTGCAGGCCGAAACCGAGGCCGACGCCGAGCGCGCCGCCGAATACCGACAACACGGTCAGGTCGATGCCGACCAGCGGCAGTGCGATGATCACGGCCAGTACAACGAGCCCGGTCTGCAGCAGCTTGACCAGCACGACGCGGACGTTCATGTCGATCAGCTCGGCGCGCATCAGCCGCCGTTCGATCATCCGGGCGATCCACAGGGCGATCAGCAGCGTCGCCGCAACCGAGAGCAGCCCCTGCAGTACCAGCAGAACGGAAATCCTGCCCTTGCCCATGGTGAAGCTGATCGCATCGAGCGCCTCTGCCACCTCGGGCAGAATGCCGACGACGTGCAACACGTACAGCACCCAGATGCCCGCGGCGATGTAACGCTCGCCCCGCCTGACCCACTGCGCCCCGTTGAAGACATGCCTGAGCATGTAGACCAGCACACGGATATTGACCATTGCCAGCAGCAGCACCGACGCGATCGCCAGCAGCGAATGGCGCTCGGGGTAGGCAAGCCGCAGCAGATAGCCGCCGACGAACAGCAGGACCAGCGCATTGAGCGGAAAGAAGATGCGCAGCAGCCCCTCGCCGCCGGCGCGCCAGCGGCTGTTCTCCAGCCCCAGCCTGGGCTTGAGGTAGGTATTGCCGCACCAAGCCAGCAACAGGACGACCAGCAGCACCGCCGCCTGCGACAGCAGGTGCGGGCTCAGCCAGCCGGAACGGCCAACGTCGGCCAGCAGGTCGACGACAAGGTTCTGCCGGTCAGGAAGTTGCACTGCGAATCTTCTCCAACGTACGTGTCGTCGAGGTCTGGTGCAGGAACGGGATCGAATGCACCGCGCCGCCCCAAGCAAAGACCTCCTTGGCACCGACGATCTTGTCGACCGCCCAGTCGCCACCCTTGACGAGGATGTCGGGGCGGGCGGCGAGGATCAGCTCGTACGGCGTATCGGCATCGAACCAGGTCACGAGGCTCACGCTTTCGAGCGCCGCGATCACCGCCGCACGCTGCTCGAGCGTATTGATCGGCCTATCGTCGCCCTTGCCCTGCCGTCGCACCGACACATCGGTGTTTAGTGCAACTATCATACCGGCACCCAGCGAACGGGCCTGCGCCAAATAAGTCACATGACCGCGATGCAGGATGTCGAAGCAGCCGTTGGTGAAGACCAGCGGCCGCGGCAGCGTCGCCAGACGCCCTGCCAACCGCTCGGGCGGGCAGAGCTTCTGCTCGAAAGGCACCGGCAGCATCGTCATTCGCCCTGTCCGGCCAGCAGCTGCTTGCGGTAGCGGTTCAGTTCCGCCGGTGTCTCGAACTTTTCGCCGAACAGGCTGGACAGATTGCGCAGGATCCCGCCGATCACACGGCCTTCGCACTCCTTGTCGAACTGAATCTGCTCGTCGAGCCAGCGTTCGAGCCATTCCGGATCCGGCAGGCGGCTCTGGATGGTGTCGCGCGGAAAGTGTTCCTTGCTGACATGCAGATTGGTCGGGTGCATCGGCTTGCCCGAACGGGCGCTCGAGGCCATCAGGAAACCGATCTTGGCGAAGGCCACCCGGGCTTCATCGCCGTTCTTGTCGATCGCGCGCTTCATGTACTTGAGATAGGCACCACCATGGCGCGCTTCGTCGGTCGACAGCGTCTTGTAGATCTGCTTGATCACCGGCTCGGTATGCCAGTCGGATGCGCGACGGTACCACTGCGTCAGGCGCACTTCGCCGCAGAAATGCAGCATCAGCGTTTCCAGCGCCGGTGCCGGGTCGAAGGTGAAGCGGATCTCGTGCAGCTCCTCCTCGGTCGGCACCAGATCCGGGCGGAAACGGCGCAGGTATTCCATCAGCACCAGCGAATGCTTCTGCTCCTCGTAGAACCAGATCGACATGAAGGCCGAAAAGTCGCTGTCATCCTGATTGTCACGCAGGAACATCTCGGTCGCCGGCAGGGCCGACCACTCGGTGATCGCGTTCATCTTGATAGTCATCGCCTGTTCGTCGGACAACAGGCTGGCGTCAAACGCATCCCATTGGATATCGTCGGCCATATCCCAACGGGCTTTTTCAAGGTCGGCGAACAATTGCGGGTAAAGCATCGGAATCGACTCCTGCGCCGGGGCGCGGCAAACTAAACAAGATAAAACCCCTAATTAGACCTGCTGCCATCGCGAGCGGCAAGCGTTTGCAGCCAAGTCATCAGAGTGTCATATGGAATTCGAACTTTTCATCATCGGCGACGAAATCCTCTCCGGCCGGCGCCAGGACCGGCACTTTGGCGCGATCCAGGCCCGCCTTGGCGAGCGCGGCCACCATCTGGCCGGCGTTTACTACCTGCCCGACGAGCCCGATCGGCTCGAAGTGGCCTTTCGCCAGCAACGCAATGACAGCCTGCCGCTAATCAGTTGCGGCGGCATCGGGGCGACACCGGACGACCATACGCGGCTGGCACTGGCACGCGCACTCGACGTCCCGCTGCAACGCCATGCCGAAGCCGCTCGCCTGATCGAGGCCCGCTTTGGCGACGAAGCCTACCCGTACCGGATCCACATGGCCGACTTCCCGGCCGGTGCCAGCCTGATTCCGAATCCGGTCAATCAGGTCGCCGGCTGCCGTTGCGAGCAGATCCACCTGCTGCCGGGCTTCCCCGAAATGGCCTGGCCGATGTGCGACTGGCTGCTCGATCAATACTACCCGGCCGTCGCCGCCGAAATCCGCCATTCACTGATCGCGGTCGACGCGCGGGAAGGTGAACTAATCGGACTGATGCAGGCGCTGGTCCTGCGCTGGCCCGGCGTCCACTTCAGTAGCCTGCCGTCCTACGGCAACGCGCGCTATCCGGCGCCGCACATCGATTTCAGCGTCAGCGGAGAAGAGCCGGACGTCAGCACCGCATTCACCTTCCTGCGCCAAGGGCTGCTGCAACGCGGCCTGCAGCTGGTGTGATCCGGCCAGGCTTGGCGAGTTCCTCGGGCTCGATCGTCCATAAAGCAAAACCCCCCACCAGCTTTGCTGATGGGGGGTTTTCTATGGGGAGTCTGGCGATGACCTACTTTCACACGGGAACCCGCACTATCATCGGCGCTGAGTCGTTTCACGGTCCTGTTCGGGATGGGAAGGCGTGGGACCAACTCGCTATGGTCGCCAGACGTAACTGGTTGAGTTACGACTGTTTACTACTAGTCATATCTCTGAATTCGATAGAAGAAGCAAAGGCTCGGTTTGATTGTGTCGAGCTTGTCGCAACACACCCGAACCACGCGGTTCAGGTTATAGGATCAAGCCGCACGGGCAATTAGTATCGGTTAGCTTAACGCATTACTGCGCTTCCACACCCGACCTATCAACGTGGTGGTCTTCCACGACCCTTCAGGGGAATCAAGTTCCCAGGGAAATCTCATCTTGAGGCAAGTTTCGCGCTTAGATGCTTTCAGCGCTTATCTCTTCCGCATTTAGCTACCCGGCGATACCACTGGCGTGATAACCGGTACACCAGAGATGCGTCCACTCCGGTCCTCTCGTACTAGGAGCAGCCCCCCTCAAATTTCCAACGCCCACTGCAGATAGGGACCAAACTGTCTCACGACGTTTTGAACCCAGCTCACGTACCACTTTAAATGGCGAACAGCCATACCCTTGGGACCGGCTACAGCCCCAGGATGTGATGAGCCGACATCGAGGTGCCAAACTCCGCCGTCGATGTGAACTCTTGGGCGGAATCAGCCTGTTATCCCCGGAGTACCTTTTATCCGTTGAGCGATGGCCCTTCCATACAGAACCACCGGATCACTATGTCCTGCTTTCGCACCTGCTCGACGTGTCAGTCTCGCAGTCAAGCTACCTTGTGCCATTACACTATCAGTACGATGTCCGACCGTACCTAGGTAACCTTCGAGCTCCTCCGTTACACTTTGGGAGGAGACCGCCCCAGTCAAACTGCCTACCATGCACGGTCCCCGATCCGGATGACGGACCAAGGTTAGAACCTCAAAGGGGTCAGGGTGGTATTTCAAGGACGGCTCCACAGAAACTAGCGTCTCTGCTTCAAAGCCTCCCACCTATCCTACACAAACCACTTCAAAGTCCAATGCAAAGCTACAGTAAAGGTTCACGGGGTCTTTCCGTCTAGCAGCGGGGAGATTGCATCTTCACAAACACTTCAACTTCGCTGAGTCTCAGGAGGAGACAGTGTGGCCATCGTTACGCCATTCGTGCGGGTCGGAACTTACCCGACAAGGAATTTCGCTACCTTAGGACCGTTATAGTTACGGCCGCCGTTTACCGGGGCTTCGATCAAGAGCTTGCACCCCATCAATTAACCTTCCGGCACCGGGCAGGCGTCACACCCTATACGTCCACTTTCGTGTTAGCAGAGTGCTGTGTTTTTGATAAACAGTCGCAGCCACCTTTTCACTGCAACCTCTTCGAGCTCCACGAGCAAGTCGCTTCACCCTACAGAGGCACACCTTCTCCCGAAGTTACGGTGTCAATTTGCCGAGTTCCTTCTCCTGAGTTCTCTCAAGCGCCTTAGAATTCTCATCCTGCCCACCAGTGTCGGTTTGCGGTACGGTCAATTCTGAGCTGAAGCTTAGTGGCTTTTCCTGGAAGCATAGGATCAATCACTTCAGGCCCAATGGGCCCTCGTCGTCACGCCTCAGTGTTAACAGGGATCCGGATTTGCCTAAATCCCCCACCTACACGCTTAAACCACCTATTCCAACAGATGGCTGACCTACCTTTCTCCGTCCCCACATCGCACTCAGAATCGGTACAGGAATATTAACCTGTTTCCCATCGACTACGCTTTTCAGCCTCGCCTTAGGGGCCGACTCACCCTACGCCGATTAACGTTGCGTAGGAAACCTTGGGCTTTCGGCGAACGGGCTTTTCACCCGTTTTAACGCTACTCATGTCAGCATTCGCACTTCCGATACCTCCAGCAACCTTTACAAGTCACCTTCACAGGCTTACGGAACGCTCCCCTACCATATGTACAGAGTACATATCCGCGTCTTCGGTTATCAATTTGAGCCCCGTTACATCTTCCGCGCAGGACGACTCGACCAGTGAGCTATTACGCTTTCTTTAAATGATGGCTGCTTCTAAGCCAACATCCTGGCTGTCTATGCCTTCCCACCTCGTTTTCCACTTAATTGATCATTTGGGACCTTAGACGGCGGTCTGGGTTGTTTCCCTCTTGACACCGGACGTTAGCACCCGATGTCTGTCTCCCAAGCTCGCACTTAACGGTATTCAGAGTTTGCCATGGTTTGGTAAGTCGCGATGACCCCCTAGCCATAACAGTGCTTTACCCCCGTTAGTGATACTTGAGGCACTACCTAAATAGTTTTCGGGGAGAACCAGCTATTTCCAGGTTTGTTTAGCCTTTCACCCCTATCCACAGCTCATCCCCTAATTTTGCAACATTAGTGGGTTCGGACCTCCAGTGCGTGTTACCGCACCTTCATCCTGGCCATGGATAGATCACCTGGTTTCGGGTCTACGCCCAGCAACTGATCGCCCTATTCGGACTCGGTTTCCCTACGCCTCCCCTATTCGGTTAAGCTCGCTACTGAACGTAAGTCGCTGACCCATTATACAAAAGGTACGCAGTCACCCCACGAGGGGGCTCCCACTGTTTGTATGCATCCGGTTTCAGGTTCTATTTCACTCCCCTCCCGGGGTTCTTTTCGCCTTTCCCTCACGGTACTGGTTCACTATCGGTCGATCACGAGTATTTAGCCTTGGAGGATGGTCCCCCCATCTTCGGACAGGATTTCTCGTGTCCCGCCTTACTTGTCGTACGCTTAGTACCACGATGGTCTTTTCGTATACGGGGCTATCACCCACTATCGCCGGCCTTTCCATGCCGTTTTACTAAGACTACCGCTATCACGTACAGGCTCTTCCCATTTCGCTCGCCACTACTTTGGGAATCTCGGTTGATTTCTTTTCCTCCGGCTACTTAGATGTTTCAGTTCGCCGGGTTCGCCTCACATGACCTATGTATTCAGTCATGGATGACCCAAAAGGGCCGGGTTTCCCCATTCGGATATCTGCGGATCAAAGCTTGTTTGCCAGCTCCCCGCAGCTTTTCGCAGGCTGCCGCGTCCTTCATCGCCTGTGATCGCCAAGGCATCCACCAGATGCACTTAGTCGCTTGATCCTATAACCTCAAACACGTGGTTTGCGGCTACAAGCTGTGTTTGCGACTTCGAATTCTCTCGAATTCAAAACTCGATGCAATCAAACCCATTCATTACTGAATAAATTTGAGTCTTGCTTCTTCTATCTTGTTAAAGAGCGATACAGAGAATAAATCTCGTCCAACTGAAGCAGTCAGAATGAAATCCACGCAATCTCTCGATTGAATGCACTTGATTCTGAGTCCTTCCGGATCTAAACCAACACGGTGATGGCTCACCGCAAGGTGTGGAGGCAGACGGGATCGAACCGACGACCCTCTGCTTGCAAAGCAGATGCTCTCCCAACTGAGCTATGCCCCCATCGGATCAAACTGTTTGTCCATCCGCAAAGCAAATGGTGGGTCAAGCTGGAATCGAACCAGCGACCCCCGCCTTATCAAGACGGTGCTCTAACCGACTGAGCTACTGACCCAGTTCTCCGTATCTCTAACCTACAGCCGATGAGTGTGAATGCTTAATGAGGCATTATCTTTAAAGGAGGTGATCCAGCCGCAGGTTCCCCTACGGCTACCTTGTTACGACTTCACCCCAGTCATGAATCCTACCGTGGTAACCGGCCTCCCGAAGGTTAGCCTAGCTACTTCTGGTAAAACCCACTCCCATGGTGTGACGGGCGGTGTGTACAAGGCCCGGGAACGTATTCACCGCGACATGCTGATCCGCGATTACTAGCGATTCCGACTTCACGCAGTCGAGTTGCAGACTGCGATCCGGACTACGATTGGTTTTATGGGATTGGCTCCACCTCGCGGCTTCGCGACCCTCTGTGACCAACCATTGTATGACGTGTGAAGCCCTGGTCATAAGGGCCATGAGGACTTGACGTCATCCCCACCTTCCTCCGGTTTGTCACCGGCAGTCCCATTAAAGTGCTCAACTGAATGGTAGCAACTAATGGCAAGGGTTGCGCTCGTTGCGGGACTTAACCCAACATCTCACGACACGAGCTGACGACAGCCATGCAGCACCTGTGTTCTGGCTCCTTACGGCACTCCCAAATCTCTTCGGGATTCCAGACATGTCAAGACCAGGTAAGGTTTTTCGCGTTGCATCGAATTAATCCACATCATCCACCGCTTGTGCGGGCCCCCGTCAATTCCTTTGAGTTTTAACCTTGCGGCCGTACTCCCCAGGCGGTCTACTTCCCGCGTTAGCTGCGTTACTAAGCTCCGAAAAGCCCAACAACTAGTAGACATCGTTTAGGGCGTGGACTACCAGGGTATCTAATCCTGTTTGCTCCCCACGCTTTCGTCCATGAGTGTCAGTATCAGCCCAGGGGGTTGCCTTCGCCATCGGTGTTCCTCCGCATCTCTACGCATTTCACTGCTACACGCGGAATTCCACCCCCCTCTGCCGTACTCTAGCGAGCCAGTCAGCAATGCAGTTCCCAGGTTGAGCCCGGGGCTTTCACATCGCTCTTAACAAGCCACCTGCGGACGCTTTACGCCCAGTAATTCCGATTAACGCTTGGACCCTACGTATTACCGCGGCTGCTGGCACGTAGTTAGCCGGTCCTTATTCTTCAGGTACTGTCATCCCCGACCCGTATTAGGGGCCAGAATTTCCTCCCTGACAAAAGGGCTTTACAACCCGAAGGCCTTCTTCACCCACGCGGCATTGCTGGATCAGGCTTTCGCCCATTGTCCAAGATTCCCCACTGCTGCCTCCCGTAGGAGTCTGGGCCGTGTCTCAGTCCCAGTGTGGCGGGTCGTCCTCTCAGACCCGCTACTGATCGTCGCCTTGGTGAGCCTTTACCTCACCAACTAGCTAATCAGCCATCGGCCGCTCCAATAACGTGAGGTCTTGCGATCCCCCACTTTCCCCCTCAGGGCGTATGCGGTATTAGCTTGCCTTTCGGCAGGTTATCCCCCATTACTGGGCACGTTCCGATGTATTACTCACCCGTTCGCCACTAGATTGAAGAGCAAGCTCCTCAACCCCGTTCGACTTGCATGTGTAAAGCATGCCGCCAGCGTTCAATCTGAGCCAGGATCAAACTCTTTCGTTTAATCACTGAATAGTTGCGCACTTGCGTTAACTCAAAAAAACTCGCCCGACCACCGAAGCGGCCAGACTGCTTTCTATCATTTAAGTGCAAGCACTTGATGCACTCATCAAGCACTCACACTCATCGGCTGTAATTTGTTAAAGATCGCTTGCTTCAGGACGCTTCGCTCGGTAAACTCGGCGGGTTTCGCTTCGTTTCTTTCGCTGCGTCATCAGCAGAGAACGCAACTTTAAGCACTTCCCCGTCTTCCGTCAACACCCCGCCGCAACAATTTCGCAGCACAACCGATAAACCCCTGATCGGACAGCGAAATTTCAGCGCACCGGAATCCGACGCATTCGCATCAACCCGCCCTGCCCTGCGGCAAAGCTGACAAATCCATGCCAAATGCATGAAATCCGTCAGTTTCGGGCCCGCCGGACCGACCAATCCGGCCCGTCAAACACCGGCAGTTCCCGCTTCACCGCGCCCAAAAGCACAACGGGCGGCCAGGGCCGCCCGTTGTTCATCACCGTATATATACAACCCCGCCCTCCGGATGCGACAACGCCACCCGGAGGTGGCGTTGTCAGTTCGCATGTATATATACGCGTCAGTCGTGGCCGCGATTGCCGCCGGCGATCATCTTGAACTCGAGCAGCCGGCATTCGAGTGCGCCGTTGAACAGCGGCGTCTTTTTCGACGGCTTGAGGCGGATCGCCTTGGCCAGCGCCGGATCGGCGGTGAAGAAGTAGGCCCGCCAGCCGGTGAACCGCTGCTTCAGTACGTTGCCCCACTCCGGATAGGCAGCGAGCAGCTTGTCCTGCTCGTCGAGACGGATGCCATAAGGCGGGTTGGTCAGCAGCACGCCCTCCAACGCCGGTGCCTTGGCGTCGAGCATGTTCAGCTGCTTGAGGCTGATCACGCCGTCGAGCTTTGCGGCAACCAGGTTGGCGTGTGCATGCGTCAGCGCCGTCGACGATACGTCGCTGCCGCTGATCTGCAGCGGCAGATCGCCCAGTTCGGCGTTCCTGGCCTCGGTACGCAGCGCCTGCCACGCCTTTTCGTCGTGCTGACGCAGGTACTGGAACGCGAAGGTGCGGCGGCTACCCGGTGCGATATTGCGCGCCTTCAGCGCCGCCTCGATCAGGAAAGTCCCCGAACCGCACATCGGGTCATACAGTGGCTGGTCGCCCTGCCAGCCCGACAGTGCGAGGATGCCGGCGGCGAGATTCTCGCGCAGCGGCGCATCGACGGCCTCGACACGGTAGCCACGCTTGAACAGCGCTTCGCCCGAGGTATCCAGATAGACCGTCGCCATCCGGTCGGTCAGGAACAGCTGGATGCGCATGTCCGGCTCCTGCGTGTCGACCGACGGCCGCGTGCCGCCGACCTGACGGAAGCGGTCGCAGATCGCGTCCTTGACCTTGAGCGCGGCCAAGTTGGTGCTGCGCAGCGGGCTTTTGACCGCGGTGACGCCGACCTTGATCGTGTTGTCGACGGCGAACAGCGCCGGCCAGTCGATCTTCAGCGCCAGCCGGTAGAGGTCGTCCTCGCGCACGTACGGACGCTCTTCGAGCTTCCACAGGATGCGGCTGGCGATGCGCGAGTGCAGGTTCGCCTTCATCAGCAGCAGCCAGCTGCCGCTGAACGACACGCCGCCGTCGACCGACGCGACCGCGCTCGCGCCGAGCCCGGTCAGCTCGAGCGCGAGCACGTTTTCCAGTCCGCGGGGGCAGGAGGCAAAGAATTGGAACAGTTGCACGATCAGACTCCGGTAGCGGTTTCGCGTTCGCCGACCCGACGGCGGGTCTGCATGATCAGCGGCGCCCACGTCTGGCCCGGCTGCTTCTTGCGTGTCGTCAGCGTCAGTTCGGACGGGCCGTAGACATTGGTATTGTGCGTCAGCGGCGTGGTGATCAGGTACTGCGCCTGCGTCGCCTTGAGGAAGCCGCCGACGCGGTCGATGTTGAAGATGTCCAGATGCGCGAACGGCTCGTCGATGAACACGAAGCCCGAGGTGTTCGCGTCGTCCATCATCAGCCCGATCAAGAGGATCAGCGACTTCATCACCTGCTGGCCGCCCGACGCTTCACCGTCGTTCAGCCCCATCATGCCCTTCTGGTCGAAGTTGAAGCGCGCGGTCAGGCCGGCCTGCGCCAGCACGGTGTCGTCGTTTTCCAGATGCGGCGTGTCGAGTTCGACATCGATGCCGGCCAGCTCGCCGAGGCGCTTCACGTTGCGACCGTAGGCCCGCACCGTCGCGCGCAGCTTGTTGATGTAGGCAGCGCGCGCGTCGTCGGTCAGTTCGCGGGTGCGGGCAACATCGCGGCGGTGCTGGTCGGTATCGCGCTCGATGCCGGCATAGTCGGCGGCGAGCTTGTCGCGGCGCGCCAGCACGGTGTCGTCGGTTTCCCAGTCCTGATTGTCGAGCGCGAAGCGGATACGGTCGATCTCGCGCTGCACGTCGCGCACCGAGTCGTACTGCGCGGCCAGCCGGCGCAGGTGCTCGGCGGCGACGTATTCGGCCGGCAGTTGCGTGCGCGCGGCGCGCAGGCTGCGGATCTGCCGCCTGATCTCGTCGCGCTGCCGCGCCAGTTGCGCTGACAGTTCGGCAATCTGCGCCTCGAGCGCCTCGCGCTGGCGGCGCTGCGTCTCGAAGCTGACGCGCGATTCCTCGCGGCCGTCGCGCAACCCCTGCCACGCCGACTGCGCCGCGGCGAGCCGGGCGCCGGCGTCCTGCAGCCGCGTCTGTTCGTCGTGGAAGCGTGCCGCCGCGGCAGCAAATTCGTCCTGACGCGCCGCCAGCTGGACCACGGCCTGCATGCCCATCAGTGCCTGCTGGATCTCGGTGATCTGCCGGGTCAGCACCACCAGCTTGCCTTCGTCGGCGAGCATCTGCTCGTTCAGTTCGCGCAGCCGGCGACCGGTCTCGTTGCGGCGCGACTGGCGCGCGCCTTCGCCGAAGGCGTAGTCGCCGCTGCGCACGCTGATGTCGCGCGCACCGCGGCGCTCCTTGTGGAACGCGTCGCGGGTGATCCAGTCGCCGTCGAGCGTCTGGCCGTGCGCGACCGAGTTGGCGCGCTGGGTCCGGTTGAGCAGGTTGGCGAGCCAGTCGGGCACGTCGGCGTTGAAGTCGACGACCTCGAGCATGCTGTTCGGCCGCGCACGCGGCACCGGCTCGCGATCGGGCACGATGAAGTGGCGGTAGCGCAGCTTCTGGCCCAGCTCCCACGCCCGCTGCCTATCACCGGCCTTGTTGAGCAGGATGATGTGGCGCGACGGCGCGAGCAGCGCCTCGACCGCTTCCTGCCATGCCGGATCGCGCACTTCGACGATCTCGGTCAACAACTGGTGGCCGATGCCGGCCTCGTCGAGCGCAGCACGCATATTGCGGACGAAATCAGGCAGCATGGGCGCGCGGCCCGACTGCAGCGCCGACTGGGTATCGTTGAGCTCGTCGCGCTCGGCGCGGGCCTGGCGCAGCGACTGGCGCAGCACCGCCTCGTCGTCCTTGAGCCCGGTGAGCCGGTCGTTCAGCGCCACCGCATCGGCGCCGTCCTCGGCTTCGGCCAGACGGCGCAGCCGGTCGGCTTCCTGCAGCAGCTTTTCGGTATCGCGCGCGGCGTCGCGGGCGGCCTGGAACTCGGCGTAGGCGGCGTCGTTCTCGGCCTGCGCCGCGCGTTCGCCGTCGCGCGAGCCGGCCAGACTGGTTTCCAGTTCGCGATAGCCGACATCGAGCGCAGCCAGCGCCTGCCGGCGCTCGTGCAGCACCCGCCGGGCACCGCGCCAGTCGTCGACGTTGCCGCGCAGGGCGCCCCACTGCTCGACGTAGCGCAGCGCCGGCATCACCCGGCTCTCGAGCCGGATCGCGTTGTCCTGCATCGTGCGCCATTCGAGGTGATTGTTGGCGCGCAGTTTCAGCCGCTCGACGTCGAGCCCCAGCTGGCTCGCCTGCTGCTCCATCTTGCCGAGCTCGTCTTCGGCCTCGGACAGACGCAGCTTGGCCTCGTGATAGTGGTCGAGCACCTGCTTGTCACCGAAGACCTGGAACACCAGATCGAGCAGCGACTTCGGGCTGTATTCGCACAGCTTGTCGGTATCGCCCTGCTCGAGCGCCAGCACCTCGGCAATCGCCGGCGTCAGCCCTGCGGCTTCGAGCCGGCGGCGGTATTCGTTGACGCCGATCCAGTTCAGCAGCGACTCGGTGCCCGGCTGCAGCTCGATCCGCCCTTCGGCGATCGCGTACTGGCGCACCCAGTCGCCGCCCTGCTTCCTGATCCGGCAGAAGAGCGTGATCTCGTCGCTCGTGGCCGGAAAGAACAGCGTCGGGAACAGCCCCGAATCGCGGCGCGGATTGCTGACCACGCCGCGCAGCCAGGCGACGTTTTCCTTGTTGTTGCGCACGTAGCGCTTGTAGTCGCGCCGGCCCGAACACTTCAGCGCCAGCATGGTGCGCAGCGCGTCGAGCAGCGTGGTCTTGCCCGAGCCGTTCGGCCCGACGACGGTGACGATCTGCGCATCGAGCGGCACCTTGATCGCCTGCCAGAAGTCCCAGTGGACCATTTCGAGTTCGCGAATCTGAAACATCAGTTTTCCTTGCACACAACGGCCGGCTGCGGCGGCGTCTTCCGCTCGCTGCGCAGCAGGCCATAGATCAACTGATCGACCGCCCGGCCTTCGATCAGATAGTGTTCCCGCAACACGCCTTCCTGCGTGAAGCCCAGCCGCGACCACAGGGCGCGCGATGCCGCATTGTCGGCCGACACCGTTGCCCAGAGGCGCCGGTAGCCTGCATCGAACAGCTGGCCGGTCCAGACCTGCA
The DNA here is from genome assembly GCF_001808185.1 of Jeongeupia sp. USM3. Classification (NCBI taxonomy): domain Bacteria; kingdom Pseudomonadati; phylum Pseudomonadota; class Betaproteobacteria; order Neisseriales; family Chitinibacteraceae; genus Jeongeupia; species Jeongeupia sp. USM3. Next base: position 1,996,340 of record NZ_CP017668.1, read on the forward strand.
ATGCGGCCATGGCCAGACCGCGACGGCGGTGCGGCGCCGCGATCTGGACCGACAGTTCGGCACTTTGCATCATTGCAGAGCGCTGGCGCGCACCGACCAGACCGACCGGCTCACCGTCCGCACAGACGATGCGCAGCGATTCTTCCTCGTCGTCGAGCAGCAGCGGCCCGGACGCGGCAACGAGCCTTGCGATCAGCTGCGGCTCGCTCAGCGCCGCGAGCGGCATCACCGCCCGCGCCGACGGTTCTGCGCGCAGGTTCGCCCAAAACGGCGCATCCGCCGCGACCGGTTCGCGCAGCGAGACGTTCATTCGCCGCCGGCCTCGTCAGCGTCGTCCGCATCGCTCGCCGGCTCGTCGACGGCAATGCGCGTCCCCGACAGCTTGAGCACGTCGGCGAGCGCGCCGTTGATGATGCGCGGCGCGAGCTTGGCGTAGTCGATCATCAGGTCGAGCAGCGGGCCTTCCTGGATCATCCGGTTGCGGCGGACGACGAAGCCGAGCTTGGCGAGCTGGCCGAGGTTGGTCGCGAAGCGCATCTTGCCGCCGAGCTGGCGGCCGAAGTCGGCGTAGACCGCGTCCTCGGGCACGCCGACCGAGACGTCGTCGCCGTGGGCGATCGGCTTCTCGGCACCGAACATGTCGACCTGGGTATCACCGATCTCCTCGGCGCGCGAGATCTGCCGCTCGCGCTTGGGCAGGATGATCAGCGCCCAGACGACGACGAGCAGCGCGATCGCGTCGCGCGGCAGGCCCATATTGTTCGACAGCCAGTTCTCGCCTTCGCCGAACACCCAGTCTTCCATCTCGGGCCGGAGCGCGACGGCAACGTGTTCGGCGTACGGGTTCTCCAGCAGCCGCAGGCCGACGTCGCCAAGCCGGCGCTCGAGGCTTTCGCGGAAGGCTTCGTCGACGAGGGCGCGGCGCGCCAGCGGGTCGCGGCGTGGAATGAAACGGTGCGCCAGCAGGCGCGCGGTCAGGATATTGAGGGCTTGATCCATGGGGTCTATTCGCTGCGCAGCGGCGTGAGCCGGCCGCGGGTAATGGTGGCCACTTCGGCGTGATCGAGTTCTTCGACACCGTGTTCGGTCTCGAGCCGGAGCGGCAGCTTGACGAGGTCGGCGACGACGCTCTGCTCGAGCGCGGCATCGGCGTCGCCGAGCAGCGCCAGCAACGAGAGCCGGTAGGCGGTTTCCTGATAACTGTCGGCGACGACCGACTCGGTCAGCGACGCCGGCAGCGTCTGGCCGGCCAGCACCGACAGCTCCTCGTACAGCGCCTCGGCGGCGAGCAGCCGCTCGGCTTCGAGCTCGCCGACCAGCGGCGCGGCGCTCGACGACGGCAGTTCGCTGACCACGTGCTCGGTGCGCACGCGGCCGGTCAGCTCGAACTCGGCGACGTCGAGCAGCTCGTCGCTGGTCGCGAACAGCGGCTCGGGATGGAAGGCCAGCAGCCCGCCGGCCAGCGACGCCAGTGCAGCCTGGTCCTGGCTGCGCAGCCAGTCGGCGACGTTGGTCGAGGTCAGCCCGGATTCGCCGAGGTGGACGCGCTGCGCGGCGAGTTCGGACAGCCGGCGCTGGAACACGCCGGTCAGCCGCAGCATCCGGCTCTGCGCGTAGGCGATGGCCTGGGCGAGGTTGAGCGCGGCCAGATCGAGCGTGTCGTCGGCGAGCAGCTCGCGCATCACCTCGGTGCCCTTTTCGACCCAGCGCCAGACGCTGTCGAGCTTGTCGCGCGCGCTGCGGATGCGGAACTCCGATTGCGATTCGAGCGCGGCCTCGAAGTCGGCGTACAGCTCGTTCAGCCGCGCCAGCAGGTGCTGCAGCGCCTCGGACGACACCTCGCCGACGGCCTGGCCGGCCGCGACCTGGCCGGTCAGGTAGCCGAGCTCGGCATCGTCGCCGGCGAACTGCGTCAGCGTCGTCACCGCCGCGAGCGCGATCCGGCCCGGTTCGGACAGCGCGTACAGCTGCGCATCGCTGTCCCACACCAGGAGGCCGTTCTGCCGCAGCCGCGCGAGCACGGTCTCGAGCTTGACCGGGTTCAGGTAGGCAAAGTGCGATTGCAGTTCCTGCGGCGACCAGCGCGGCGCATTGGCGCGGGCGCCGATCTCGCGCAGCACCAGAAGCCGCACCAGCACCTCGTCCTCGCCGCCGCGGAACAGCGTGATGAAGGCGTTCAGCACCGGCCGGGCGCGCATCAGCCCGGCCAGCGGGCCGAGGTCGGCGGGCACGTAGCCGGGCGCAAAGAAGTCGTCGAGCGTCGATTCCATCGGTTCTAGATCGTCGTGGCGCGCGCGTTCAGCGCGGCGTCGAGTTGGGTGGTGAGCACGCCGTCGCCGGCGAACTTGCGCGCGAACAGCGCATCGCTGGCCAGCAGCGCCGGCAGGTCGCTTTCGGTCAGCGTCGCCGGCGACCATGCGCCGGGCGCCCAGACCAGATGCCGCAGCGGATCGCGGACCAGCCGGCCGGCCAGCCCGGTGTGCATCAGCACGGTCTGGACGAACATTTCGTCGGGCACGAGGGTACAGCGGAAGAAGGCGACCGTTCGAGGGTACTCATGACAGTAATTCAGCACGGCGTCGGCCGCGTCGTGGCGCAGGCACCACCATTGCGAACCGGCCCAGACCGCGGCCAGCGGCGCCGGCAGCCGGCGGCGGACTCCCAGCCTGCGCAGGCCGCGCTGCAGCTTCTGCAGCGCCCGTCCTGCCGGACGGCCATTCAACGACTCCGGATGCCATGCCTGCCAGCGGTAGCAGACGTCGAATTCGGCTTCGGATCGCAGGTCGAGGTAGCCGGCGACATCGCCTTGTTCAAGCCGGGCAACGATGTCGGCGTGCGGCTTGATCGGGTAATCGGCGCCGGACAGCAGTACCAGCCAGTCGCAGCCGTCGGCACGCGCCGCGCGCATCAGGTCCAGCGTCGCGTCGACCAGCGAGAAACCGCCCCAGCGGCAGGGCCGGCGGGCGATGAACACGGTGCCGGCCGGCGCCAGCGCCTGCATCTCGGCGAACACGTCGGCCGGCGTATTGGCGTCGACATGGACGTAGACGCGCACGCCCGGCGCCGCCAGCCGGCCGATCAGCCGCGCCAGCTGTGCCGGCGCGGCATGGGCAAGGATCAGGTACGCCAACCGCATGGCGGGTGGATCAGTCCTCGTCGCCGTCGAAGGCGTCGAGCGCGCCGGCTTCGGACTCGGTCAGCACCGGCTCGGGCGTCGGCTCGAGCGGCGCCTCGCTCGGGCGCACCGCGTCGAGGTAATCCATGATCGCGTAGGTCAGTTCGCGGGTGTTCTCGCCGGTCAGGCCGGAGATCGTGAACACACGCAGCGCCTGCGGATCGAACACGTACTCGTTCTCGGGCGGCGTCCAGCCATAGGCGGCAAGGAAGTCGGCAACGCGCTGTTCACGCTCGTCTTCCGGCACCATGTCGAGCTTGTTCAGCACCAGCCAGCGCGGCTTGTTGTAGAGCGCTTCGTCATACTTGCGCAGCTCCTCGACAATGGCCTTGGCCTCGGCAACCGGGTCGACGTTCTCGTCGAACGGCGCCAGATCGACCAGATGCAGCAGCACGCGCGTGCGCGCCAGATGCTTGAGGAAGCGGTGCCCCAGGCCCGCGCCCTCGGCCGCGCCTTCGATCAGCCCCGGGATGTCGGCAATGACGAAGCTGCGGTTCTCGTCGATCCGGACAACGCCGAGGTTCGGGTGCAGCGTCGTGAACGGGTAATCGGCAATCTTCGGCCGCGCCGCCGAAACGCTGGCGATGAAGGTCGACTTGCCGGCATTGGGCATGCCCAGCAGGCCGACGTCGGCGAGCACCTTCAGCTCGAGCTTGAGCTCGCGCCGCTCGCCTTCTTCGCCCGACGTGGTCTGGCGCGGCGCGCGGTTGATCGAGCTCTTGAAATGGATGTTGCCCCAGCCGCCCTTGCCGCCCTTGGCGAGGCAGATCCGCTCGCCGTCGTGGGTCAGGTCGGCGACGGTTTCACCGGTCTCCGAGTCGACGATCAGCGTGCCGACCGGAAAGCGCAGCGTGACGTCGTCACCGGCCGCACCATAGCAATCGGCGCCGCGGCCGGACTCGCCGTCCTGCGCCTTGTACTTCTTGACGAAGCGGTAGTCGACCAGCGTATTGATGTTCTGATCGGCAACGGCCCAGATCGTGCCACCCTTGCCGCCGTCGCCGCCGTCGGGGCCGCCGCGCGGAATGAATTTCTCCCGGCGCATGCTCGCCGAGCCCTTGCCGCCCTTGCCGGCGATGACTTCGATTCTTGCTTCGTCAATGAATTTCATGATGCCCTGTCCAGAAGCGAAAAAAGCCCTATCCCGCAGGATAGGGCTTTGTGACCGCGAATAGCGAAGCTTACGCTTCTTCGCCGGTGTACGGCAGTACGGTCACGGTGCGACGCTTTGCGGCGCCCTTGATCGCGTACTTGACGTAACCGTCAACGAGGGCGAACAGGGTGTGATCCTTGCCGATGCCGACGTTTTCACCCGGGTGGAATTCGGTACCGCGCTGACGCACGATGATCGAACCGGCCGGAATCAGCTCGCCGCCATACACTTTGATGCCAAGGCGCTTGGCCTGTGAGTCGCGGCCGTTACGGGAACTACCGCCAGCTTTTTTGTGTGCCATGGTTAATCAGCTCCTGATTACGCGTCGATCGAATCGATGCGGATTTCGGTGTAGTTCTGGCGGTGGCCCTGACGCTTCTGGTAGTGCTTACGACGGCGCATCTTGAAGATGCGAACCTTGTCGTGGCGACCCTGCGAAATGACCGTTGCCTTGACGGTGGCGCCGGCCACCAGGGGCGCGCCAATCGTCACTGCTTCACCGTTTGCCACCATCAATACTTCATTCAGTACGATTTGGCTGTCGATGTCTGCAGTGATCTGTTCTACTTTAAGTTTTTCGCCGATAGCAACTTTGTACTGCTTGCCACCGGTTTTTACGACTGCGTAAGACATAACAAGCTCCAGAGAGTTTGTGCTCGATAAAACGCCCCGCCCGGAGGCAAGACGCTCCCCATCCACTACGGGGAACCCGGGATCATAGCGGCAACTTGCTTGAGAGTCAAACACTTAGCGCGAACCGGGCGGCAGCTTTCGCCTTTCGTGCTAAGATCGCGGGCTCAGTGAATAAGACGGCAGGACGAGACCAGCGTGTCGCTCGCGTTCGTACAATCGGTCATCGGTGCAGAAATGCACGCGGTCGACCAGCTTATCCGGCAACGGCTCCATTCCGACGTCGCCCTGGTCAGCCAGGTCGCCGAATACATCGTCGCCTCGGGCGGCAAGCGCCTGCGGCCGATGATCGTGCTGCTGTCGGCGCGCACCCTCGGCTATACCGGCGAACACCACCGCGAACTCGCCGCAGTGATCGAGTTCATCCATACCGCCACCCTGCTGCACGATGACGTCGTCGACGAATCGGCGCTGCGCCGCGGCCGCGACACCGCCAATGCGCTGTTCGGCAATGCCGCGTCGGTGCTGGTCGGCGACTTCCTCTACAGCCGAGCGTTCCAGATGATGGTCGGCTGCGGCTCGATGCGGGTGATGGAAACGCTCGCCGACGCGACCAACATCATCGCCGAGGGCGAGGTGCTGCAACTGATGAACATCGGCAACGTCGACCTCGACGAGGCAGGCTACGTCCGCGTGATCCAGTACAAGACCGCCAAGCTGTTCGAAGCCGCCGCCCGGCTCGGCGCCATCCTGACCGGCGCCGATGCCGCGACCGAAGACCGGCTGGCCCGTTACGGCATGCACCTCGGCACGGCGTTCCAGATCATCGACGACGTGCTCGACTACTCGGGCAAACAGGACGAGATCGGCAAGAGCCTCGGCGACGACCTCGCCGAAGGCAAGGCGACACTGCCGCTGATCCACGCGATGCGCCACGGCTCGCCCGAGCACGCCGACGCGGTGCGCCAAGCGCTGACGCAGGCCGACCGCTCGCTGCTGCCGCAGGTGCTTGCCGCCGTGCACGCGACCGGTGCGCTCGACTACGCCCGCGACATCGCCCTGCGCGAAGCGGGCCTGGCACGCGCCCTGCTCGCCGACCTGCCCGGCAACGATGACCGCCGCGCACTCGAAACGCTGGCGGAGCTTGCCGTCGCACGGAATAGCTGACGTTTTTCACGAAAGCGCTTGACAGCCCCATAAGGGCTTACCATAATGGCGCTCTCTTTCGAGATCGGGGTGTAGCTTAGCCTGGTAGAGCGCTACGTTCGGGACGTAGAGGCCGGAGGTTCGAATCCTCTCACCCCGACCAGAATCTCGCAAAAAGCCGCACACTGTGCGGCTTTTTGTTTTTCCGCCCTCCTGCAGCCCCTCCCTAGCCGACGCACGGTGCCGTTTTGCCGCTTACACTGAAAACGATCAGTGGCCCGCGAACAGAACCGGACACCTGAGCCGACCCGACAGAGTCGCCTCGCACCGCCACATAACCGGCCGCCCCGGCCCGGAGGTGCATCATGGCGCACGTCGACCTACCCGATTTCGATACGCTGGCAACGCTGTACCGCCAGGACCCCGGCGCCTTCGAGGCGCTGCGCAGCACGCTGCTGCACCAGGCGCTCGACGACGTCGAGACGCCGCGGCGACTGCGGATCGAGGCACTGCTGAACCGGATCGAGCTGCATCGCCGCCGTGCCCGGAACCCGCTGCACGCCACCGTCATCGCCCATGAAATGATGTGGGCCTCCTTCCTGACGATGAACTACGTGCTGCACCACGGCGAACGGCCGGCCCGGCCCGGTGCGACGGTGCTGCAGTTCCGGCCCCGGCCGCAACTGCACTGAATCATCCCGCCGTCAGCCCCACAGCTCCGCCTGTTCGGCCGCAGCCGGCGCGTCGGCAAGGCGCACGCCGACGCCGAGCAGGCGCACAGGCCTGGCGCCGCGCGCCCAGCCTCGCCGCAGCAGCGCGGCAAAGGTCGCCAGCGCCGGTTCGCCCGGCCCTTCGACCGTCGTCTGGCTGAAGTCGTGGAACTTGATCTTGACCACGGGCGTTGCGCGCACCGCCGGCCCGGCAGCACCGGCGCGGGCGTAGCGCCCGGCGAAATCGTCGACCAGCGCCGGCAGCGCTGCCAGACAGGCGTCGAGATCGGCGAGGTCCTGCGCGTAGGTCTGCTCGACCGACAGCGACTTGCGCGGCCGCTCGCCGACGACCTCACGCGTATCGATGCCGCGGCACTGCCGGTACAGCGACGCCCCCATCTTGCCGAAGTGCCGGACCAGGCGTTCGAGCGGCCAGGCCTGCAGCTCCACGCAGCTCCGCACCCCCAGCTCCGCCAGCCGCGCCGCGGTTGCCTTGCCGACACCCCACAGCTTGGCGACGGGCAGTTCGTGGATGAACCCGCCGATGTCGTCGGGCGTGATCACGAACTGGCCGTCCGGCTTGTTCCAGTCGCTGGCGATTTTGGCGAGCAGCTTGTTCGGCGCAATGCCGGCGCTGGCGGTAATGCCGACCTCGGCCCTGATCCGGTCGCGGATCTCCTGCGCCATCAGCGTCGCGCTGCCGCGGCAATGCGGCAGCCCGGTCACGTCGAGGTACGCCTCGTCGAGCGACAGCGGCTCGATCCGGTCGGTGTAGTCGCGGAAGATGGCATGGATCGCCTTCGACGCAGCGCGGTAACGGGAGAAATCTGGCGGCAGCAGCACCAACTGCGGACAGCGTTGCAGGGCGTTGCGCGTCGACATCGCCGAGCGCACGCCGAATCGCCGCGCCGGGTAGTTGCACGTCGCGATCACGCCGCGACGCTCGGCCGCGCCGCCGATGGCCAGCGGCACGTCGCGCAACGCCGGCCGGTCACGCATCTCGACCGCGGCATAGAAGCAGTCGCAATCGATATGGATGATCTTGCTTGCGCCCGACACAGCCACGCCCTCGAAAAGCATCATGCACATCAGTGTACGTTCGTTCTATTTATGTACTCAAGCGCCCGGGCACCAGCCTCAGAACTGCCCGCCGTACTGCAGGCCGAACACCGGCTGACCGTCGTGGGACGACCTCAGCATGATCGTATTGCCCAGATAGGCGCCGGATATCGCGCCAACCAGATCGAACAGCAGGTCTTTGTATGAGAAGTCGTTGTCCTGCCGGATGCCATCGAGTACTTCCTTCGCGACCCCGGGCACCACCGCCAGAATGACGCCATACAGCTGCGGATGCGCCGAATCACTGGCCACCTCCCTGCCGCCGGCGCCGAGTGCCACCGATACCGAAAAATGCGCGACCTTGTCCGAACCGTGCCAGGGGTCCGGGTCGGCAAACTCGAACGCACATGCCGAGCCGCCCTGCAGCATCAGCAAAATCGCCAGCACCGGCACACACCGGCCCGCCACGTTGCGCGACATCGTCGACGCCCACCTGGAACCGCGGCCTGCACATTCTCGTGGATACTCGCGGCATGCCGCGGCGTGATGGGTCGCTGCGTGACTCCCTCTACCGGCAAACTAGTCTGCCGCCCCCGATCTGCGCCATCCCCGGCTGCCGGACGGTCTGGCAAGACCGCATCCTTCTGCGTGAAATTTTCGCAGCGTCGACCGGCGCGCCGACGGCGGGCCCCGCATGGCTTATAATCTGCGGTTTATTTATTCGTCCTTCCGAGTATCCGGCATGCACGAGCACTACACCCCGGCCCAGATCGAGGCCGACGCCCAGGCGCAATGGGAAAACAACAAGGTCTTCCAGGCAGTGGAAGACGCGAGCAAACCCAAGTACTACGCGTGCTCGATGCTGCCCTACCCGTCGGGCAAGCTGCACATGGGTCATGTGCGCAACTACACGATCAACGACATGCTGGCGCGCCAGCTGCGGATGCGCGGCTTCAACGTGCTGATGCCGATGGGCTGGGACGCCTTCGGCCTGCCGGCCGAGAACGCGGCGATTGCGTACAAGAAATCGCCGGCCGAGTGGACCTACGCCAACATCGCCGACATGAAATCGCAGATGCAGCCGCTGGGCCTGGCGTTCGACTGGTCGCGCGAGATCGCCACCTGCGATCCGGACTACTACAAGTGGAACCAGTGGTTCTTCCTGAAGATGCTCGAGAAGGGCGTCGCGTACAAGAAGACCCAGGTCGTCAACTGGGACCCGGTCGACCAGACCGTGCTGGCCAACGAGCAGGTTGTTGACGGCCGCGGCTGGCGCTCTGGCGCGGTGGTCGAAAAGCGCGAGATCCCCGGCTACTACTTCGGCATCACCCAGTACGCCGACGAGCTGCTCGACGACATCGATCAGCTTACAGGCTGGCCCGACATGGTGCGCGCGATGCAGCGCAACTGGATCGGCAAGTCCGAGGGCGTGCGCTTCGCCTTCAACCACGACGTCAGGGATGCCGACGGCCAACTGATCAATGACGGCAAGCTCTGGGTGTTCACCACCCGCGCCGACACCATCATGGGCGTGACCTTCTGCGCCGTCGCCGCCGAGCACCCGCTGGCGACGCGCGCGGCCGAGCTGAATCCCGAGCTGCTCGCCTTCATCAAGGAATGCGAAAAGGGCGGCGTGTCCGAAGCCGAACTCGCCGCGCAGGACAAGAAGGGCGTGTCGACCGGGTTGTTCGTCACCCACCCGCTGACCGGCGCGCAACTCGAAGTCTGGATCGGCAACTACGTGCTGATGGGCTACGGCGACGGCGCGGTGATGGCGGTGCCGGGCCACGACGAGCGCGACTTTGCCTTCGCCCACAAGTACGGCCTGCCGATCAGGCAGGTTGTCGCCGTCGACGGCGAAAGCTATTCGGCCGACACCTGGGCCGAGTGGTACGGCGACAAGGCTCGCGGCGTGATGATCAATTCCGGCAAGTACGACGGTCTCGGCTACAAGGCGGCGGTCGACGCCGTTGCCGCCGACCTGGCGGCCAAGGATGCCGGCGAGAAGAAAACCACCTGGCGCCTGCGCGACTGGGGTATTTCGCGCCAGCGCTACTGGGGCACGCCGATTCCGATCATCCACTGCCCGTGCTGCGGCGACGTGCCGGTGCCGTACGAGGACCTGCCGGTGGTGCTGCCGACCGACTGCATCCCGGACGGCTCGGGCAACCCGCTCAAGCACCGCGAGGACTTCCTCAACGTCGCCTGCCCGAAGTGCGGCGAAGCGGCGCAGCGCGAAACCGACACGATGGACACCTTCGTCGATTCGAGCTGGTACTTCATGCGCTATTGCGATCCGAAGAACGGCGAGGCGATGGTCGGCGACGGCACCAGGTACTGGATGGGGGCGGGTTCGGCTGCCGGCGGCGGTATGGACCAGTACATCGGCGGCATCGAGCACGCGGTATTGCATCTGCTGTACGCGCGCTTCTGGACCAAGGCGATGCGCGACGAAGGCCTGATCACGTTTGGCGAGCCGTTCAAGAACCTGTTCACCCAGGGCATGCTGCTGCGCGACTGCTACTACCGCGAAGACGAGCACGGCAAGAAACGCTGGTTCTACCCGGCCGAAGTCGACGTCCAGCACGACGACAAGGGCCGGCCGGTCTCGGCGATCGCCAGGGAGGACGGGCAGCCGGTGGTGATGGGCGGCATCGAGAAGATGTCGAAGTCGAAGAACAACGTCGTCGAGCCGAAGGACATCATCGAGCAGTACGGCGCCGATACGGCGCGCCTGTTCACGATGTTCGCCGGCCCGCCCGACCAGAGCGCGGCATGGTCGGACAGCGGCGTCGAGGGCGCCTACCGCTACCTGCGCCGGCTGTGGGCGTTCGGCTACAAGCATCTTGAGACGATCCGCGCCGCTGGCGACATCAACGGCGAGCTCACCAAAGAAGACAAGGCGCTGCGCTTCGAGATCCACAGCACGCTCAAGCAGATCGACGCCGACTTCGAACGGCTGCAGTACAACACCGTCGTTTCCGGCGTGATGAAGCTGTTGAACGCGCTCGAAGCGTACAAGGGTGACAACACGGCCGTGCTGCGCGAATCGTTCGGCATCCTGCTGCGCGCGATCTACCCGGCAGCACCGCACATCGCCCACCAGTTGTGGCGCGAACTCGGCTATGGCGACGAGATCGCCGACGCCGGCTGGCCGGAGCCGGCCGCCGACGCGCTGACGCAGGACGAGATCAAGCTGATGGTCCAGGTCAACGGCAAGCTGCGCGGCGAGATCCTCGTCGCCAAGGACGCGGCCAGGGATGCAATCGAAGCCGCCGCGCTGGCGCTCGACGGCGTGCAGAAGTTCGTCGACGGCGCGCCGAAGAAGGTCATCATCGTTCCGGGCCGACTCGTCAACATCGTCGCCTGACCGCGGGCCGGGCGACAACCCGGCTCGTTCACTGGAGTATGCAATGCGTTACCTGCTGATCGTCGCCACCCTGCTGCTCACCGCCTGCGGCTTCCACCTGCGCGGCCAGGGCACCGGCGGCGCCTTCGCCTACACGACGGCGACCGTCACCGGCGGCGGCGGCACGGCCAGCGCATTGCGCGAGTACCTGTCGGTGCTGCCCGACGTGAAGCTGCTCGACAAGCCGGGCAAGGACACGCCGCAGATCGACGTGATCAGCGAAGGCGACAACCAGAAGGTGCTGACCGTCAACAGCTCGGGCCGCGTCAGCGAATACCGCGTCTATTACACCGTCGCTTTCCGCGTCCGCCTCGGCGACGGCTATCTGATCGACGACGGCAAGGTCCAGCTGTTCCGCGACTACACCTACGACGAGAACAACCCGCTCGGCGAGGACGCCGAGAAGGCACAACTGGTCGAAGGCATGCAGCGCGACGCCAGCCAGAACATCCTGCGCCGGATCGCCGCGGCGGCGCGCAACGCCGACAAGCTCAAGGCCAACCCGCCGCCGCCGAAGCTGTCACCCACCGAGCAGATGCTCAAGTCGCTGCAGTAATGCGCAGCGAGCAGCTCGCACGCCAGCTCGCCAGCAAGCTGGCGCCGCTGTACACGATCCACGGCGACGAGGCCTTCCTCGCGCAGGAGGCCGCGCAGGCGATCCGCGACGCCGCGCGCAACGCCGGCCACGCCGAGCGCGAAGTGCTCACCGTCGAAGCCGGCTTCTCGTGGAGCCGGCTGGCCTTGCTCGGCAACTCGTTCTCGCTGTTCGCCGACAGGAAGCTGATCGAGCTGCGCATCCCGACCGGCAAGCCCGGCGTCGAAGGCGGCAAGGCGATCGAGGCCTATTGCGCCGACCTGCCGCCCGACACGGTCACGCTGGTCCAATGCCCGAAGCTCGACCGCACCGCGCAGAACGCGAAGTGGTTCCAGGCACTGGCGACGCACGGCGAGGTCGTCGAAGCCAAGGCGATCGACCGCGCCGCGCTGCCGGGCTGGATGCGCGAGCGCTTTGCCGCCCAGCGCCAGACCCTGCCGGCGGACGCGATCGACTTCCTCGCCGACCGGGTCGAGGGCAACCTGTTTGCCGCGCACCAGGAAATCCTCAAGCTCGGCCTGCTGTATCCGCAGGGCGAAATCACCCTGGCGATGCTGACGCAGACGATTGCCGACGTCGCCCGCTACGACGTGTTCCAGCTCGGCGAGGCGCTGCTCGGCGGCGACGCGACGCGCTTCTGCCGGATGCTCGACGGCCTCAAGGCCGAAGGCGAGGCGCCGCACCTGGTGCTGTGGGCGCTCTCCGAGGAGATCCGCGCGCTGTACCGCATCGGCCAGGGCCGGGCCCGCGGCGTGCCGATGCCGCAGTTGATGAAGGAAAACCGGGTCTGGGGAAACAAACAAAGACTGATCGACGGCGCGCTGTCGCGCGTCGGCGGCTCGGCCCTGCGCGACGGTCTGGCGCACGCCGCCCGCATCGACCGGCTGGTCAAGGGCATCGGCGATGGCGATGCCTGGGACGAGCTGCAACGGCTCGGCCTGACGATCATGGGGCGCAGCCGCCAAGCGCCGTAGCAACGGGCTTTCTGTTAAGCTCGACGGCCCAGTTTCAGCCCCGCACGCCTTCGATGAAAGAAGAAATCCTCGTCAACGTCACCCCGCAGGAAACGCGCGTCGCCACGATCGAGGACGGCATCGTCCAGGACATCCACATCGAGCGCAGCGCGCACCTCGGCCTCGTCGGCAACATCTATCTGGGGATGGTCAAACGGGTGCTGCCGGGCATGCAGTCGGCCTTCGTCGAGATCGGCCTCGAGCGTGCGGCCTTCCTGCACATCGCCGACGTGATCGAGCAGCGGCAGAATCCGAATGAAACGTTCCGGATCGAAAAGCTGGTCCACGAAGGCCAGCCCTTGATGGTGCAGGTGATCAAGGACCCGATCGGCACCAAGGGCGCGCGGCTGTCGACACAGATCAGCATCGCCGGCCGCTTTCTCGTCTTCCTGCCGCAGGAACACCATATCGGCATCAGCCAGCGAATCGAGAACGGCGACGAGCGCGAGCAGTTGCGCGAACGGCTCGGCCGGCTGCTGCCGCAGGACCACCACGGCTACATCATCCGTACCAGCGCCGACCACGCGACCGACGACGAACTCAAGGCCGACATCGACTACCTCGACCTGATCTGGGCCGACATCCTGCAGAAATCGCAGCGGCTGCCGGCCAAGTCGCTGCTGTTCCAGGACCTGTCGCTGCAACTGCGCGCGCTGCGTGACATGGTCAACGCCGATACCGAGGCGGTGCTGGTCGACAGTCGCGAAAACTTCGTCAAGATGGCCGAGTTCGCCGGCCGCTTCGTCGCCGACGTCGCACCGCGGGTACAGCATTACAGCGGCGAGCGGCCGCTGTTCGAACTCTACGGCATTGAGGCCGAGATCGAGCGCGCACTGAGCCGGCGCGTCAACCTCAAGTTCGGCGGCTACCTGATCATCGACCAGACCGAGGCGATGACGACGATCGACGTCAACACCGGCGGCTTCGTCGGCACGCGCAACTTCGACGACACGATCTTCAAGACCAACCTCGAAGCCACCCACGTCATCGCCCGGCAACTGCGACTGCGCAACCTCGGTGGCATCATCATCGTCGACTTCATCGACATGGACAACGAAGCGCACCAGACCGCAGTGCTCGACGAACTGAAGAAAGCGCTGGCACGCGACCGCACCAAGATCACCGTCTCGACCTTCACCAGCCTCGGCCTGATCGAAATCACCCGCAAACGCACTCGCGAATCGCTAGCCCACGTGCTGTGCGAACCCTGCCCGACCTGCCAAGGGCGCGGTGAAATCAAGACTGCCGAATCGGTCTGCTACGAAATCCTGCGCGAAATCCTGCGCGAAGAGCGGCAGTTTGCCGCGCGCGAATACCGAATCTTGGCCTCACAAACGGTCATCGACCGCTTTCTCGATGAAGAATCGACCAACCTGGCAATGCTGGCCGACTTCATCAAGAAGCCGATTTACCTGCAGGTCGAAACAGCATATTCGCAGGAGCAGTTTGATGTAGTGCTGGTTTGACCTTTGCAAAAGAAAAGCGGCCTTGGCCGCTTTTTTTTATTTCTTGTCCGAGATTTTGCGCACCAGCAACCAGCGCGGCGCGTTGAACTTGACCAGACGTCGGTAAAGCACAATATACAAGACGGCAAAGACCACGACGAAAATCTGCAACATCAAGCGGTTATCCCAGAACAGCACCGCGGGCAGAACGGCGAACGAGCACAGCAACCATAGATACGGTGACGTCATCGCATTGCGGGTGGTCTTCTCTCCCGCATGCTTGCTGCCCACGGCCCAGCGAACAAGTCGCTTATAAATCAACATATGCAAGTGCACACCATCTGGCATTCCCGGTGACATCCCTCTCAAAAACTTCTTTCTGTAGATGGAGAACAACGTCTCGAATACCGGGTACATCACGACCAGCAGCGGAAACCACGGTGAAACTTGCGGATGGCGGGCAACCAGCAACACGGACAGCTCGGCGATCATGAAACCGATTAGATAAGCGCCACCGTCGCCAAGGAAAATCAAGCCGCGCGGATAGTTCCAGACAAAAAAACCGAGAATCCCGCCCATCATCGCCAGCGCCGCCTTCCAGATCAGCGGATCGCCAAGCTGGAAGCCCACATAGCCCAACGCCGCCAACATCATGATCGACACCATGCTTGCCAAGCCGTTGTAACCATCGATGATATTGACAGCATTCACCACGCCACCGACCGCGACCATGGTGAAAATCAAAGCAACGACCCAAAAGCTCATCGCACTATCCAGCAACGGAATATCCAGTCGGTTAATGCCCGCCTTGAGCAACCAGAACCCCAGGGCCGCGGCCAGCATCGTCAAAACCAAACGCGCCAGCACACCAACTCGCTTGGTGCAATCCTCAACCAGCCCGCCGATAAAGGCAGGTGAAGCCGCGACCAGCAGCAACCCAAACGCCTTGAACTCGTTTGGCGCCTTATAAGCGAGCCAAAGCAAGCAGACAAGCATTGCTGCCATGACACTCACCCCCCCAACTCTCGGTACGGCCGTCGTATGGAATTTCTGCACCCCACCAAAATCATGATCCGCCGTAAAGCGTTCATGCAAGTGCTGGTAACGCAACACCATCAAGGTTGAAAACCAAGAAAATACGAACGTTAAAATAAAGATTTGCATATCTTTAGGCCAAAATATAATGAATACAACTCAATACCATCCAAAAAATAGTTTAGTTACTTTGTATATCCAGCAAATACCGGCCAATACGTTGCGACGCTAAGCCGTCGCCATAAGGGTTATGCGCCTTTGCCATTTTCGAGTATTCTTCCTGATCATCAAGCAACCGTGACACTTCCTTGACAATTATCTCTCTATCGGTTCCAACTAATTTTACAGTACCGGCTTTTACTGCTTCAGGCCGTTCCGTAGTACTGCGAGTAACTAACACAGGTTTACCAAGAGAAGGAGCCTCCTCCTGAATTCCGCCACTGTCTGTTAGAATTAGGTAGCTCCGTCCCATTAGATATACAAACGGAAGATAATCCTGAGGATCAATTAGATACACGTTATTCAAACCACCGAGAGTACGATGAACCGGTTCTTGTACACGTGGGTTCAGATGTACGGGATAAACAATCTGTACGTCCTTACGACCTGCAATCTCATGAATCGCCAAGCAAAGATTTTCAAAACCTTCACCAAAATTCTCACGTCGATGACCGGTAACTAAAATAAGTTTCTTTTTCGGATCAATATACGGAAATAATTCGTCCATTCCTTCGGAAAGTTCTTTATCGCCAGCAAGACGTTCATTTGCTGACAGCAATGCATCAATCACCGTATTACCAGTTACAGAGATCGTGCCTTCATCAATCCCTTCGCGTAATAAGTTACTTCGCGAAGCATCGGTCGGCGCAAAATGCACAGTACTAATTGCGCCAAGAATTTTTCTATTCATTTCTTCAGGCCACGGCGAATAGACATCTCCAGTCCTTAGGCCTGCCTCAACGTGACCAACAGGAATCTTTTCGTAGAATGCAGCAAGGCCAGCTGCCATCGCAGTAGTTGTATCACCATGAACAAAAATCATGTCTGGCCGCCAGCGTTTGAGCAGGTCACGCATGTGCTGCAACACGCCTATAGTAATATCAGTCAAATCTTGGCCAGATCGCATCAAATTAAAATCGTAATCTGGAACAATATTGAAGATAGATAAAACACCGTCAAGCATTTTTCGATGTTGGCCGGTCACACAAACCTTGAGTTCGAAACGAGCATCCCCTCTTATTTCACCAATAATAGGAGCCAGCTTGATAGCCTCTGGCCGCGTTCCAAACACAATTAGTATTTTCATAGAACCCATGCAATTTTAAATTGAAAAATCAGTCAAAAATAAACATCATCGGATCAGGAAAATAGCGATACACCATGATATTAGCGATCGCCATACCAAATCCATACAGAATCGCCATCGAAAAAAAACCACGGTGTCGATTCACAAGTCGCGGCAGAAGAATAAACTCCAACGGTAGAATGAAGTTAGAAACACGGCTAGACAAAATAGCAAAATTACTAAAAAGAACCGACCAACAGACTACAAAGCCGTAAATATTGACCAACTGCGCATCTTCGCGATCCAACATTTTCAAAAACAAAAGCCAGAAAAAAATATTCTTCAATACTACAGGACTGAACAACCCTATCGAGGAAGAGAACTCAGTCCCAACATAATTTGATATCCTACCCCAAAAACTGGAAAAATGATCCGGCGTAATCAAGAATGAAAAGCAAGCGCACCCGAGCAGGACGTAAAGTGGATAACGCCTTAACAGGCTATTTTCTTTGAAAAGAATAGCCAAAATACCACACATGGCGCCAATATGCACACCTGCAGCCACGAAGACGTACCTTATCTTGTTCAAAGAGCAAAGACCGTAAAGCAAAATAGCACTAGCCAACCCCGCACGCATTAACCCCATATCTTTCACAAAAAAGTAATAGGATACATATAGATACAGCGACAACAATGGAAGCGGAGAAAAACGATAAAAACACAGAAGATTAATTGCTACTGAGGAAAACGCAACGAAGTACACAAAAACTTCAAAATCATCAGTCAGTCCCTTCGAAACTGACATAAAAAATCCAAATAAAATGTCTCCGTGCCCGGATAAAAGGTCGCCCCAAGCAGCAACTTCAGAAGGAGAAGGGGTGCTTAGGAAAAAACCTCTATAGTTTGCATAATCTAAGTCCCATGCACGCGAACCTGCAAGAAATCCAAGACCTGCAATGAAAAACACAAAAGAAATTATGCCCGGTTTTATCCTAAGCCCATGATAAAAAAATAGAGTCGTCAAACAGAATAAATTAAGGCCAAATACAACCAAGCCCGCCCTATCCATTTTTTCTAATCTTTATGTAAATACCATAGCGAAAACTGGCGGGAATCAAACGGACAGGTATCCGTAACATAATGTTTCTTAAAAACCTCGATTGACTAATAAATCCAGAACGAAGAAACCCACGTTGTGCTTTATACTCAGAAATCGCATATCTTATACCACCGCGCCTATCAGTCATGGCGCGGCCGGCACGGGCCTTTACCAAGCTCTGTTGAATATTGTATGTTTTAGCTCCCATCTGCAAAGCCCTAGCCCAAAGATCATAGTCTTCATACAGATGAAATTTACGGTAATTCCCCGCCTTGAGAATCATCGCCCGTCGAAACATGACAGTCATATGGTTAAAAGGGTTTCTACATTTAGCAAATTTTTCTATTTCAGCATGGTGCTCCGGTAAAAATCGAGTAGCCATCTTATTTTCGAGCAGTTCATCGTATTCATCAATAAACGACCCGCAAATATCCAAGCAGGGGTCTCGCTCAAACTGTTCAATTTGCCGCTGAAACCTTTCTGTACAACAGACGTCATCCGAATCAAAGCGGGCGATCAACTCATGTTCACAGCTAATTACTCCTTTCTGCAGCGCACTTCCCAACCCCTCATTTCTAGATAACACCACGCTCTTAATGTTCAAGGCATTTCGATATTTTTCAATTACATCAATTAGTGCACCAGGGATCGGCCCGTCTTCCACCAACACGATTTCACTAGGGCGCAACGTATTTGCGGCCACGCTAGCTAGAGCCATATCAAGAAAATCTGCCTCTTCAGCCTTGTACACTGACATTAAAACTGAAAATTTCATTATTTTCTTTATCCGCCAATCAATTTGAAAAGCGCTCTAGCCAGTTTTGTTTTTAACCGTTTGCGAGGCGAAAGCCAACTACCTCCAAAATGATGCATTGTATAAGACCGCTTGTTGGATTTATTACAAAAATAGAAGTCTGGATAAATATGGAACCCACCATCAATCACCTGATGCTTATTGTTATTGATGACTCCATAGTCATGGAAGAATTTCTTTTTTATTAACTCTACATTTGTAGCTAAATCAAGCTCACCATCGTCACCGATGAATAACTTGCTTTCGTAATCGGAAAGAAGGTCCAAAATAATCGGATGTCCATTTTCTGCAGCTATTACTGCAGTAATAGGAGCTAACTTCCCATTGTAGAGTTCAAAACCAGTAAACCCCGAGTGCACCAAAAACTCATCCAAGGACTGAAACACCTCTACATCAGTATCAAGATAGATTCCACCAAATTTTTCGATAGCCCAAAGCCTCACATAGTCAGTAACAAATGCCCATTTCTTTTGCTCATATGCCTGAGCCACATATCGGTTCTGGCTAATATCAAAGCTATCCTCATTCCACTCCATAAATTCATAGTCAGGAAGATATCTTTTCCACGAACGCATGCAACGTTCAATTAGCTCGCTCTTTTTTCCACGGCCAAACCAGCAAAAATGAATTATTTTAGGAATCATACGCAACCCAGACAATTTGAATAACATACATCACTGCATACGAAATGACGTACGCATAAACAACACCAGTGAACCCCAAAAAAACCAGCATCAACACAACAAGAACCAACAACCAGCAGCAATTAAAAAAATTACCCACCTTCTGTTGCCCGCTAGCACAAAGATAGTTAGCCACTGGAGAAGAAAGTGCCATGAAAATTGCTATAAAAAATGCACAAACGATAACATATGGTTGATAGTGCCTACCTAGGAGCAGCATTACAGCAAGCACAACAATAAAAGAAATTGTTGCAATAAAGAAAAATTGAATAGATTGTCGAAAATAATGCCCAGGGCCTATACCTAGCGCCTCGTTAAGCCGCATTTTCACCAGAACAGACAACAAAAATTGTGAAGCTGCGCTCAATTGAACAACAAGTAGGAGCGCCAATGATTCCTCATGATAGCCACGAGAAGTCAACAAATTATTTAGGATAAATAACGTCAATGCTGGAATTGCATAGTTCATCAATGCCGGAAACAAGTAGTCTTTACTAGCCATCCAAAAATCGGCTAGGCACTCATACCCCTCCAGAATTGGGTGCCGCCCCCCGGCACAATAGATCAGGAAGACTATCATCTCGCCAAAAACAAATGCGGATAACAACGAGGTACTGGACATCAATCCCCATAAGGAAGCGAAAACCAGTACCACAGAAAGCGCAACAAAATTAGTTATCGCAACAAAACGATAATTTTGCTTGATCACTTCCCAACTGGCGCAATATAAATTACGAAAGAACAAGGCAGAAAAGACCAATAACAAGGCGCCAAATTCATCAAAAAAATAAAGGGGAACTGACATTAAAACCAGCACCCCAAGAGTCACGTTTAGAACAAAAAGCAACCCTCGAGTAACATTTGGCGTATTCTTATACACCATATAACGAATCATCGCTGAATAAATCACCCCTTGAGAAAGGGCGTAGAGCAGGTTATAAGCGCTAACGAAAACGGTGAAATGCGTCACGTTTTCTTTGGCGATCATAGGTGCAAAGTAAATCGAAGAGAAGATAACCACCACCCTCATCAATTGATTTGCAAGAAAAAACCAAATGAATTCCAACACTCGTGAGAAAATGAAATCGTATCTCATCACAATATCTACCATCTATTCGTGCGACTTCAGACCATTCTTTCGACGTCAGCACCTCCACAACATACCAAAATCAACTCCGTTAGATTTAAAACACACTTTCGCTCACCTGTTTCACAAACAATGACCTATAAGACTAGCTCCTATCTTTGCCAAAACCCTCTCAACCTTCCCCACAACTCAGGCTTTTGCTTTTGACTATCATCAATTGCCTCGATTAGCACTACATAAATAAGAGCAAGAACAAAGGCAATAGCTACAGCCAGAGCCAAGATGAGCATTAACTTCGGACTGGATTTTTCATCCGGTATTTTTGCCCAACTAATTTTCAATTCATCGCTTTCTTGTGCTTTAGCCAAATCGACACGGCGGTCGAGCCTGTCCTTCATCGCCCCCCAATAGGCCTCGTCTTGCAAGGCAGTTACGGCGGTGATCCATTTACCAAGATCAGCGCTGTTGCGTTTCATGTTTTCCATGAGCAAGCGCTGCATGCTGGAAAGTTGGTCCTGCATTTTGACGATCTGGCTTTGCGCCAAATCGGAAATGCCCTGTTGCTGCAGAGTCGCCTCGGCCTGGATTCCGGCAAGACTGACGATGCCGTATCGCTCGGCGGGCGGTACTCGGTCGATGATTTCCTTGACTCCCGGCTCAGTCAGCAGTTTCCCGGCCTTGGCCTTGTTGTCAACCGCCATATCACGGCGTAATTCCAGATCGTACCGGGCTTTTGAAGAATCCAGCAGGCGCTGTTCAAACAGCTGTCGGGTAAGCCCTTGGCCAAAGGCATTGGCCAGTTTGGCGGCAAAGGCCGGATCGGTGTCGGTCGCTTCGACCTCCAACGAGCCTTCCTTGGCATTTGATTTAATTTTAACGTGCCGCTTGATCGCCTTCAACGTGCTGTCGTTACCACTACTGCCGTAACGCGTTTTGAGCTGGAGCGATTGGGAAACCGGATTGATCAGCGACTCGTCGTTCAGTAGCCACGCGTAGACCG
The DNA here is from genome assembly GCF_001808185.1 of Jeongeupia sp. USM3. Lineage (NCBI taxonomy): Bacteria > Pseudomonadati > Pseudomonadota > Betaproteobacteria > Neisseriales > Chitinibacteraceae > Jeongeupia > Jeongeupia sp. USM3. Next base: position 2,017,678 of record NZ_CP017668.1, read on the forward strand.
CTGCGTTTTTTGACGGAGCTATTTTCAGCATCGAGGTATATCTATTAGGCATGGCCAGCGTGACTGCCAACGCGAGTGCGCCAGCAATCAGCGGAGCCAGGATCAGGAGCCGTTTGTATTTGGAGATAATAAGCAGAATATCCAGCAGCGAGATGCCCTGCGCTGGCGTCGACGGAGTGGCTTGTATGCTTTCGGTCATTGCTCGTTCATTGACGATGAAATCATTTATATGAGCGCCATGCCGTAACACGACCTGGCGACCTGAACTGCCGGGCTAAAGTGGGAGCCGCGGCGTCAGAGAGCGAATGCCGGGCGCACCGGCAGGAGCCGTGGCAGCGTGTATTCAAACAGTGGGTTGGAGCCACCGACGACCGCGCGCACGGCCTGCATGATCGGCTCTTCGCCAGTCACGGCGATGATCCGGCCATTGCCGCTCAGCATGTTTTTCAGCGCGGCAGGCAAGACGTCGAATGAACCGCAGACGATGATCGCATCGTAAGGCGCTTGCCCCGTGTAGTTAAGCAGATCACTCACCTGCTCGATCCGCGCATTCTTGACGCCTGCCCACTGCACGCCTTGTTGAGCGAAGGCAACCTTGTCGGCCGAATCGTCAATCCCGTACACCTGCGCGCACAGCCCCGCGACCAGCCCGATCAGATAAGCCCCGCTCGCGGCGCCGATCACCAGCACCTTGTCGGTCGGCTTCAGCAGCGCCTCTTGGGCGAAGCGTGCCTCGATCTTCGGGGCGAGCATCTGGCCGCCACAGGGCAGCGGCAGTTCGGTGTCGACGAAGGCCAGTGCGCGCTTGTCCTGCGGGACGAAGTCTTCGCGCTTTACCGCCATCACACGGTCGAGCACCTTCGGATCGAGCACGTGCCACGGGCGGATCTGTTGTTCTACGAGGAAGTAGCGGGCGCGTTCCCAATCCATGTTTGCTTCACCTCAAGTCGGGCCCTGGTCCGGGCTGTATACATTTCTGAATAACTTGTAATTATCCCACAATCTCGGTACGGTCACAGCCGTAGTTCGCTAGGGGTTTCGCCCATCCAACACGGGCGAATGAGAGAGTCCCTCAGCACCTGATCCGGTTCACACCGGCGTAGGGAAGCGAATCGGTCGGTGCGCTCGTGCCGTCCGTCAGTCCGTTCTCCTGCGCCTCTACGTCTTTGCAGGAGGCAGTCCATGAACAAGTCCGTCGAATTCCTCGCCAGCGACGCCCACGTCGACAGCGCGGCGATCCAGCCTTTGCCGAACTCGCGCAAGGTCTACGTCGAAGGCAGCCGGCCCGACATCCGCGTGCCGATGCGCGAAATCACCCAGACCGACACGCCGACGAGCTTCGGCGGCGAGCAGAATCCGCCGATCTACGTCTATGACTGCTCGGGGCCCTACACCGATCCGCAGGCGACGATCGACGTGCGCAAGGGCTTGGCCCCGCTGCGCGCGGCGTGGATTGCCGAGCGCAACGATACCGAACAGCTGGACGGCATGACCAGTGAATATGGCCGGATGCGCGAAGCCGATGCCAGCCTCGATCCGCTGCGTTTCGAGCTGACCCGCAAGCCGCGCAAGGCCAGGGCCGGTGCCAACGTCAGCCAGATGCACTACGCGCGCCGCGGCATCGTCACCCCGGAAATGGAATACGTCGCCATCCGCGAAAATCTTAAGCGTGACGAATACATGGCCAGCCTGAAGGCGCTCGGCGCCAAGGGCGAGAAGATGGCGGCGATGATGCTGCGCCAGCATCCGGGCCAGAGCTTCGGCGCAGCAATACCGGCGACGATCACGCCCGAGTTCGTTCGCGACGAAGTCGCCCGCGGCCGCGCGATCATCCCGGCCAACATCAATCACCCCGAAGTCGAGCCGATGATCATCGGCCGCAACTTCTTGGTGAAGATCAACGGCAATATCGGCAACAGCGCGGTGACCAGCTCGATCAACGAGGAAGTCGACAAGATGACCTGGGGCATCCGCTGGGGCGCCGACACGATCATGGACCTGAGCACCGGCAAGAACATCCACGAGACGCGCGAGTGGATCCTGCGCAACAGCCCGGTGCCGATCGGCACGGTGCCGATCTATCAGGCGCTGGAGAAGGTTGACGGCCGCGCCGAGGACCTGACGTGGGAGCTGTTCCGCGACACGCTGATCGAGCAGGCCGAACAGGGCGTCGACTACTTCACCATCCACGCCGGCGTGCTGCTGCGCTACGTGCCGCTGACCGCGAACCGGATGACCGGCATCGTCTCGCGTGGCGGCTCGATCATGGCCAAGTGGTGTCTGGCGCACCACAAGGAGAACTTCCTCTACACGCATTTCGAGGAAATCTGCGAAATCATGAAGGCCTACGACGTGAGCTTCAGCCTCGGCGACGGCCTGCGCCCCGGCTCGGTCTGGGACGCCAACGACGAGGCGCAGCTCGGCGAGCTGAAGACGCTGGGCGAGCTGACCCAGATCGCCTGGAAGCACGACGTGCAGGTGATGATCGAAGGCCCGGGCCACGTGCCGATGCAGCTGATCAAGGAAAACATGGACCTGCAGCTGGAATGGTGCGACGAAGCGCCGTTCTACACCCTTGGCCCGCTGACGACCGACATCGCCCCCGGCTACGACCACATCACCAGCGCGATCGGCGCCGCGCAGATCGGCTGGTACGGTACCGCGATGCTCTGCTACGTGACGCCGAAGGAGCACCTCGGCCTGCCGAACAAGGATGATGTGAAGGAAGGCATCATCACCTACAAGCTCGCCGCGCACGCCGCCGACCTCGCCAAGGGCCACCCCGGTGCGCAGATCCGCGACAACGCGCTGTCGAAGGCTCGCTTCGAGTTCCGCTGGGAAGACCAGTTCAACCTCGGCCTCGACCCGGACCGCGCGCGCGAATTCCATGACGAAACGCTGCCGCAACAGGGCGCCAAGGTCGCGCACTTCTGCTCGATGTGCGGCCCGCACTTCTGCTCGATGAAGATCACCCAGGACGTGCGCGATTTTGCCGAAAAGCAGGGCATCGCCGAGGCGGAGGCACTGGCCAAGGGGATGGAAGTCAAGGCTATCGAGTTCGTGAAGACCGGTGCCGAGGTGTACCACAAGGCGTGATCGCCCTATCAAAACCTGATCGCGCAAGCAAAAACGGGCCCTTGGGCCCGTTTTTTCGTTCAGACGCCGATCGGCTGCGCCTCCAAAAACGACGGTGCATGCCTGTCCTTGTCCGACAGCAGCGGCTCGCCAGACAAGGGCCAGGCGATCGCAAGCTGCGGGTCGCTCCAGCGTATCGCCCGCTCGTCAGCGGCATCGCGATACTCGGTGACCTTGTACAGCAGCTCGACCTCGTCGGCGAGCGCCAGAAAGCCATGGGCAAAGCCGGGCGGAATCCACAGCTGGCGTTTGTCGTCGGCGCTCAGCGTCACCCCAATGTGCCGACCGTAGCTCGCCGACCCGGCGCGCAGGTCGACGACGACGTCGAACGCCGCGCCCCGGATCACCCGGACGAGTTTTCCCTGCGGCCGAGTCTGCTGGTAGTGCAGCCCGCGCAGCGTGCCGCGCAGCGACAGCGAATGGTTGTCCTGAACGAAGCGGGCCGGCGCGCCGAGCGCGCGGGCGAAGTCGCGCTCGTTGAAGCTCTCGTAGAAATAACCTCGGGCGTCGGCATGCACCGTCGGCAGCAGCCACTTCGGCCCTTCGATCGGCAGGTCGATCAAACGCATCAGAACACCGCCTCGTCGAGCACCGCACGCAGATAGCGGCCGTAGTCGTTGTCACCGTTCGCATCGGCCAGACTCTGGAGCGCGGCGGCGTCGATCCAGCGCTGCCGGTAGGCGATCTCCTCGGGGCAGCAGACCTTGAGTCCCTGGCGGGATTCGATCGTCTGGATGAACTGGCTGGCTTCGAGCATCGCCGCCGGCGTGCCGGTGTCGAGCCAGGCGAAGCCGCGCCCGAGCACCCGGACGTCGAGCGCGCCGCGTGCGAGGTAGGCGGCGTTGACGTCGGTGATTTCGAGCTCGCCGCGCGCCGACGGTTGCAGCGATCTGGCGAAGCCGACCGCTTGCGCGTCGTAGAAATACAGACCACTGACCGCGTATGACGACTTTGGCTGCGCCGGCTTTTCCTCGATGTTCAGTGCCCTGCCGCTAGCGTCGAACTCGACGACGCCGTAACGCTGCGGGTCGTTGACGCGGTACGCTAACACCGTCGCGCCTTGCCGCCGCCCCGCGGCATCGCGCAGCAGCGGCGCCAGATCGTGGCCGTAGAACAGGTTGTCGCCGAGCGCCAGCGCGCACGGCGCGCCGGCGAGGAAGTCGTCGGCGATCAGCAGCGCCTGCGCCAGCCCTTCCGGCCTCGCTTGCACCGCATACTGCAGCGAAATCCCCCAGCGCCGGCCGTCACCAAGCAGTTGGGCAAACCGCGGCGTGTCCTGCGGCGTCGAAATGATCAGGATGTCGCGAATCCCGGCGAGCATCAGCGTCGCCAGCGGGTAATAGACCATCGGTTTGTCGTAGATCGGCAACAGTTGCTTGCTCACCGCCAGCGTCGCCGGGTACAGCCGCGTGCCGGCGCCCCCGGCGAGGAGGATGCCCTTGCGTTTCATGCGAGCACCTGAGCGACGCAAGCGCCGACGTCGGCTTGCCAGCACGGCAGGTCGGTACCGAACGCTGCGCGAAAACGCGCGGTATCGAGCCGCGAATCAGCAGGCCGCTGTGCGGCTTGTGGATACGCCGACGACGCGATCGCCTCGACGCGCGCCCAGCCGGCTCCGGGCACAAGGCGCTCGGCTTGCGCAAGGATTTCCCGCGCGAAGCCGAACCAGCTGGTGCCGCCGCCGGCGGACACGTGGTAAACGCCGAGCGGCGCCGGCCCGACTTGATGACGGCGCAGCAGCTCGGCCGACACCGCGGCGATCAGCCGCGCCGAGGTCGGCGTGCCGATCTGGTCGTCGACGACGCGCAGCACGTCGCGCTCGCGGCCGAGCCGCAAGATCGTCGTGACAAAGTTGACGCCGTGCGCCGAGTAGATCCAGCCCGAGCGCAGCACTAAATGCCGGCAGCCGCTGGCGGTAATCGCCAGATCACCGGCCAGCTTACTGCGGCCGTAGACCGACAGCGGCCGCGCAGCGTCGGTCTCGGCGTAAGGCGACGCTTGCCGGCCGTCGAACACATAATCGCTCGAATAGTGCAGCAGCAGCGCCTGCGTCCCCGCGGCCCAAGCGGCCATCGCCGCCGGCGCCGCGGCGTTGACGGCGAACGCCTGCGCCTCGTCGTGCTCGGCCCGGTCGACCGCGGTATACGCCGCGGCGTTGACGATCACGTCGGGGCGCAATCGCGCCAGCACGCGGCGAACGGCTGCCGCGTCGGCAACGTCGCAGCCGTCACGGTCGAGCGCGTGCAGCTCGCCCAGCGGGGCCAACACCAAGCGCAAGGCGTGGCCAAGCTGGCCGCCAGCGCCGAACAGAACGATGCGCATCATCCGCCGCTCCCGTATTGTCGTGCCACCCAGTTCGCGTAAGCGCCCGACGTCGCCTGCGAAACCCACACCGGATTGGTCAGATACCATTCGACCGTTTTGCGCAGCCCCGAATCGAACGACACTTGCGGCGCCCAGCCCAGCCGATCGCAGAGCAGCCCGGCGTCGATCGCGTAGCGGCGGTCGTGCCCGGGACGGTCGGCGACATGCTCGATCTGCTCTCGATAGCTGCCTCCGCCGGCGCGGGGCAGCAGCTCATCGAGCAGCACGCACACTGCCTCGACGACGGCGAGATTGGTCTTCTCGTCGCAGCCACCGACATTGTACGTCGCACCGACCTCACCCGCTTCGAGCACCATGCGGATCGCGCGGCAATGGTCGCCGACGTAAAGCCAGTCGCGCACCTGCAGGCCGTCGCCGTACACCGGCAAGGGCTTGCCCGACAGGGCGTTCAGAATCAGCAACGGGATGAACTTCTCGGGAAACTGGCAAGGGCCGTAGTTGTTCGAGCAGCGTGTGGTCAGCGCCGGCAGGCCATAAGTGTGGTGCCAGGCGCGAACCAGATGGTCGGCCGCCGCCTTGCTCGCCGCGTAGGGGCTATTGGGCTCACAGCGGTGCGCCTCGGTAAACGCCGGCGCGCCGGCGTCGAGCGAGCCGTAGACCTCGTCGGTCGAAACCTGCAGCCAGCGGAACGCGGCTTGCTGGTCCACCGGCAAGCCCTGCCAGTAAGCCCGCACGCTTTCGAGCAGCGCGAAAGTCCCGACGATATTGTTATCGATAAACGGCGACGGGTCGTCGATTGAGCGATCGACGTGCGATTCGGCAGCAAGATGGATGACCGCCCGCGGCCGGTACTCGTGCAACAGCGCCGAAACCAGAACACGATCGGCAATATCGCCATGCACGAAGACATGGCGCGGATCGCCATCAAGCGTGGCCAGACTCTGCCGGTTGGCGGCGTAGCCGAGCTTGTCGACATTGACGATGCCTTCGTCGTTGTGTGCCAGCCAGTCGAGCACGAAATTTGCGCCGATGAAGCCGGCGCCGCCCGTTACCAAAATCACCGCTCAAGCCCGTCTACCCGATCAATACCCAAGTATACGGCGGCGGCCTCTCCGAGCAGAACCGGCCGCTTAGCCGGCAGTGCGGCCTCGCCAAGCATCACCGAGCGCACGCAGTCGTTGCCGCGTCAACGGGTCGCTGCCGCGCTGGCGCCACAGTCCGCTCGCCACCGCCCAAAGTACGGCGACGAAACCACCGAGCACGACCGCGAGTAGGACGATCAGTGCACGCTTGGGGCTGGCGCGCTTCTGTGGCACGGTCGCGGTGTCCACGACCTGCAGATTGCTCTGCTTGGCCTCGTCGAGCTTGGCCATCTCGACCTGCCTGGCTAGCGCCTCGAACAGCGCCTCGTAATACTTCACCTCGCGCAGGCTGCGGACATAGTCTAGCGCTGCGGCCGGCACCCTGGACTTGGCAATCAGCACACCATCGTCATCCCGCCCGCGCGTGTAGTTGGCGAGCTGGGCACGCAGGCCGGTGATTTCGGCCTCCAGCTGCCGCACCTGCGGGTTCTCGCCGGTCGCGTAATTGCGCATCGCGGCCAGTTGCACCTCGCGCGCGGCCACCTGGGCCTTCAGGTCGGCCAGCGTATCGACGGTAGCGCGACTTTGCTCGTCAAGCTTGACGATGCCGGAACGCTCCTGCAGCTGCTTCAATCCGACCTCGGCATCGATCAGCTTCCTCTGCACCGAATTGAATTCGGATTCGAAGAACTGCCGCCGCTGTGCCGCCTCGGTCACCGCCAGCTGCGTCATCAGCTTGCGCAGCTCGACAACATAGGCGTTCGCCATTGCCGCCGCCTGCGTTGCCGATTCATCCTGAACGGAAACGCTGATCAACCCGTCCTTGCCACTGGCGATCCGCGTACGCTGCTTCAGTACTTCAAGCCCATCGTCGCGAAAACGCGTCTTGTACTGCTGCTGCAGCTTGAACTGCTGCAGCAGCGCCTCACGCACTCGGCGGCTTTCGAGCATGCCTATATAGATCGCGTTCGGGTCTTTCAGCCCGGCAGCACCCGCCGCCAGCCCGCCCAAACCCCCGCCCCCCACCCCCAGCTGTGCCAGCAGCGCACTTCCTCCACCCTGCTCCTTGGGGGGCATGAATGTCGTGGCCGCCTGATACATCGGCGTCGCAAGCAGTGCGTACGCCACTCCGATCACACCAAACAGCAGCGGCAGCAGGACCAGCGTGCGCCGTGCCTTGGCCAGCAAGGTTAACAGGTCGATCAGATCGATCTCGGATCCCTGCGGCGCCAGACGTTCCCGTTCTCTGGCAGGTAAATCAACTAATTGCGACATTGGACTACCATGAAATCAAGAAATTGTATCGGCGTCGTCAGGCAATCAATCCGTCAGCACCTTGATGCCGGCCGCGCCAAGTCCGAACTGGTAGAATATCTGCGCCCATTCTTTAAGCTCCTGCGTCCAGGAGCTGTAATCGGCACGTATCGGCAACGCCACGGTATCGCCCGGATAAACCTTCAGGCCATCCACCGAGCTGAACCAGCTTTGCTGGCGGCTTTCTACACTGCCATCGGCGCGAATCAGATAGGTATAGCTGTCGTCAGCATACCGGGTCGGGCCGCCAGCCAACTTGACATAGTCGGCAACCGAGCGATCTTTGCGATAGACAAAAGCGTTCTGGCTCTGAACCGCGCCGAGAACGTAAACCGTGCCTGGGAAACGCGGTATGGCAAAACTGTCTCCGTTTTGCAGCGGAATCTCGGGCAAGTCGGCAACCGTGCTTTGCGGTCCGGGCAGGTTGAGCACGATGCGACCAGATGCTTTCAAGCCGCGCATTTTCTCGATCTGCTTGCGATTGCGCTCGGCTTGCTGATTGATCGCCTGAACGTTGTCGGTATTGCTGAGCGTGGTCAGACGCGCATTGGCCGCGTTTTGCGATTCCTGCTCGAAGCGATCGAGCACTTCCTCGAGCCGCTGTTGCTGTTGTTGCCGGACCGACTCGCGCGTCAATTCTGCGGCGAACAGATAGCCGCTCTCCGTGACGCCCCCAGCCCGCGCCACCAATTGCCGCAGGGTTTCGCCGGATTGCAGCTGGTATACGCCCGGGTGAGCGACTTCACCGCCCAGCCGCACGTACTCGCTACCGATGCGTGGTGCCACCGCAAAGGCTTGCGGGACCACCAGGCGGTAGATATCGGAAGGATGCAGCTTGATCGCGGCAAAGCCATCACCGCCGTGCGCCCGATCGACGGTCGCCACCGGCTTGAACTGACGCTCGAGCTGCTTCTCGACAATGACCGGCAGCCCCTCGGCCGCGCTGTCGGTTCCGCCCGCCCACGCCAGCAAATCGGCCAGCGTCTCGCCACTCTTCATTTCGTAAATGGCCGGCCGTTTGACATTACCGCTGACCGCCACCATCGCCTTGGCGGGCGACATCAGGATCACATCGCCATCCTGCAACTGCTGATCGTTGTCGCGCTGTCCGTTGACGAGTAGATCGTACAGGTCGAAGCGCCCGATGATCTTGCCGGCCCGTTTCAACTTGATTTCGCGCATCGAGCCGTTTTGTGAAGGGCCACCCGCAGCGAATACGGCGTTCAGCAAGGTGCTCATTGCCGAAAAGCTGTACGACCCCGGCGCGCGCGCCATACCGACCACGTAAACCTGCACGCTTCGTGGCTGCGCAATGGCTGCCGTCAGGTCAAAATTGGTGAATACCCGATTGATTGCCTTTTTCAGCGACGACTGCAAATCCCGGTATTTGATCCCAGCCACCTGGACATTGCCGACACGGGGCAAATAAATGGCGCCATTTCGATCAACCACCACGTTGAGATCGATATCCACCATACCCCAGCCGCGAATCTGGATTTCATCGCCAGGACCGACGATATAATCACCGTTCACCTGTGCATTCTGCAAAGGCAAATATGCTGACGACATATTCGCAAACAAATCATGTCCGAATACATCAAGCGACACGTCATTGGGCAGATTGAAGGCCGCGTTCGCCACATTTGCAAAAGCGACGAACGACGACTTCTTGCTGTCCGTTACCGCCGGCGCAGCCATCTGCAACGGTGCAGCCCGAACTGACGACGAAGTTTGCACGATGCTCGGCAATTCAGCGGTACCCAGCGGCGCAACGCCCCCCGCCACCTGTGGCGCTGCAAGTGCGGCCGGCAGGTAAATTACTAAAAAAGAAAGAAAAAGCAAGAAATTTGTCAAATTTGTTCTGGGATTTTGTACCATTTCTTAAATGACATGCCGTCAGCATTTTATTTATTTACTAATAATACACGTAAGAAAATATCAAGGCAAATAGTGGGATTTTTGTAATATGCAAGCTTACAACATTTTCCACCAGCGGCTTCCAGGCAGCAATCTTCCCGCCAGTCATAGCCTCACTGACGATTGCCGGACGCCAGAATGACATGTGCCTACGTCAGAGCAAGCCAGGGCTCGATGACGTTACAATTGACTGAATTCCATCTCTGCCAAAAATCCATGAGCCTGCCGCTGAACCACCTCGAACTCCTCGCCCCCGCCAAGACCATTGAAATCGGTCGCGAGGCGATCCTGCACGGGGCGGATGCGGTGTATATCGGCGGGCCGGGCTTCGGCGCGCGGCACAATGCCTGTAACGACGTCAGCGAGATCGCCGAGCTGGTAAAGTTCGCGCATCGTTACCACAGCCGGATCTTCGTCACGCTCAACACCATCCTGCACGACGCCGAGCTGGAGCCGGCGCGCAAGCTGGTGCGCCAGTTGTACGACGCCGGCGTCGATGCACTGATCGTCCAGGACATGGGCCTGCTCGAGCTCGACATCCCGCCGATCCAGCTGCATGCGTCGACCCAGTGCGACATCCGCACGCCGGAGAAGGCGCGTTTCCTCGCCGACGCCGGTTTCTCGCAGGTGGTGCTCGCGCGCGAGCTGACGCTGCAGCAGATCGCCCGCGTGCGCGAGCAGCTGCCGCTCGACACGACGATCGAGTTCTTCATCCACGGCGCGCTGTGCGTCGCCTATTCGGGTCAGTGCAACATCAGCCACGCCGATACCGGCCGCAGCGCCAACCGCGGCGACTGCTCGCAGGCGTGCCGGCTGCCGTACACGCTGTCCGACAGCCAAGGCCGCGTGGTCGCGTTCGACAAGCATCTGCTGTCGATGAAGGACAACGACCAGAGCGCCAACCTCGAGGCGCTGATCGACGCCGGCGTGCGCAGCTTCAAGATCGAGGGCCGCTACAAGGACATGGGCTATGTGAAGAACATCACCGGCCACTACCGCGTGCTGCTCGACGAGATCCTCGAGCGCCGGCCGGAGCTGATCCGCGCGTCCAGCGGCAGCACCGAGCTGTACTTTGCGCCCGACGTCGACAAGAACTTCCACCGCGGCCACACCGACTACTTCGTCAACGGCCGCGAGGACGGCGATATCGGTGCGTTCGATTCGCCGAAGTACGTCGGCGTCGAACTCGGCACCGTGACCAAGATCGGGCCGAAGTCTTTCGAGATCGAAGCCAATGCGCCGCTGTCCAACGGCGACGGGCTCAACTACATGCAGAAGCGCGAGGTGTTCGGCGTGCAGGCAAATACCGCCGAAAAGGTCGGTGCCGGCGACGACGGCGGCACGATCTGGCGCGTGTTCCCGAACGAGGCGATGGCCGGGCTCAAGGGACTGAAGGTCGGCAGCCGCATCCACCGCAACCGCGATCACGGCTGGGAAAAGGTACTGGCGCAGAAGTCGTCCGACCGCAGCATCGGTGCGTGGCTGAGTTTGTCCGACACCGCCGACGGGTTGGCACTGACCGTGACCGACGAGGACGGCATCAGCGCCACCGCCTGTACCACGCTGGCGCTCGAGCCGGCCAGGGACGCCGCCAAGGCGGAAGCCGGGCTGAAGGACAGCCTCGCCAAGCTCGGCAACACGATGTTCAGCGCCCACGACGTCACGCTGCAGCTGGCACAGCCGTGGTTCGTGCCGAACGGCGCGATCAACGCGCTGCGCCGCGACGCGATCGAACAGCTCGAAGCCGCGCGCGTGGCCGCGTGGCCACGCCCCGAGCGCAAGGCTCCGGTTTCTCCGCCGGTCACCTACCCGGAAACGTCGCTGAGCTATCTGGCCAACGTCTACAACGACGCCGCGCGCGCGTTCTACACGAAGCACGGCGTGCAGTTGATCGCCGCCGCGTACGAGGCGCACGAGGAACCGGGCGAAGTCAGCGTGATGATCACCAAGCACTGCCTGCGGTTCAGCTACAACCTGTGCCCGAAGCAGGCCAAGGGCGTGATCGGCGTCAAGGGCCAGATCCGGGCCGAACCGATGACGCTGAAGTCCGGCAGCGAGACCTATACGCTCAAGTTCGACTGCAAGCCGTGCGAGATGCACGTGATTGGCAAGATGAAGCCGCACATCTTCAAGTCGGCCCCGCCGAGCAGCGTGCCGGTGGCGCCGATCACCTTCCACAAGACCCGGCCGGCTTGACGCCTTCCGGGGCGCTCGCACCGCGCAAAGCCGCCAGCACTATCAATCAAAGGTTTTCTTAGCGCCTTCGGCGCGGTTTGAAGGCGTTGATTGCCGGTTCCGCCCGGCGGACGTGATACTTTCTTTGCTTCGCCAAAGAAAGTATCCAAAGAAAGGCGACCCGGCCAAACCGGCCCTTCGGGCTCCCCTCGCGCCAGCCAATCGGTCCGGCGGCTGCGCAACTCGCGAGCTACGCTCGCTCAAACAGTGCTCGCCGAAACCCCGCACCGCTTGGCTTTTGCTCGGCGGCTTGGAACGGGATGAAAGGCGGCGCGCTTTTCACCGCAGCGGGTTGACTAAGTCCTGTTCGCCGCCCGTTGCATACCGCCCCGATCCCCCTCAGTAGCGCCGAGCAGCGCAAGTCGGCACGGGGACTTCGGCGAGCACTGTTTGAGCGCAGCGAGTTTGCGATTCCCGCCGTGGCGACTGAGCAGCACAGGGAACCCCGCTTTAGCGGGGCGCGGATGCGGGTCACGCCAAAGCTTGGCGGCTTTGCCGCCTAGCGACGCGCGATGCAGCGCACGCCTTTTCTTTGGGTACTTTCTTTTGGCGAAGCAAAAGAAAGTATCACGTCCGCCGGGCGAAACCGGCTGTCAACGTCTCTCACAACGCGCCGAAGGCGCTAAACACCGACGTCAGCCCAGCTCACCGCTCAACGCCGGCGGGCCGCCACCCAGCGATCAGCGCGCCCTAGCGATCACCGAGCAGCGCCCGCCGCAACCCTTCGGGGATCTCGGTCAAAATCAGCGTGCCGTTGTCGCGATCGTAGATTACCTGGCCGCTGCGCAGGCTGTTGCGGTCGAACTCGATCTTCCAGTGGTCGGCCTTGGCCTTGAAATGCGTCAGCGGCCGAATCGCGCGGCGGTCCGGGACGAAGTCGCTGGCGATCCTGCTCTCGTCGTCATTCAGCGCCTCGCGCAACAGCCCCGGCGCGTCGGGCCACGCCTGCTCGACCAGCTGGTCGAGGCTCAGCGGCGCGCCCGCATCGCCGGCTTCGTCGAGCATGCCGTGGGCGCGCTCGAACAGCGCATCGCGCTGCGGCGCCGGCAACTGCTCGCGCTCGGCGAACTGCGTCAGTCCTTGCACCAGCTTCTGCGTCTCCTTCAGCGCAATCACCACGTCGTTGCAGCCGAGGAAAAGCTTGAAGTAGTTGGCGACGTCGCCACGGCCCTTGAGGAAGCTAATGCAACGCTCGACGCCGCGCAGCCATGCCGAGAGGTCGATCCGGCCGGCGACGCGCAGCGCCGTCAGGTCGAGATAGGGGCTGTCGACGATACTCAGACCGTCACCGATCGCGGTACCGATGGCTTCGCTGGCCAGCGCGATGAACAGGTAATCGCTGCCGGCATGCTCGAGCCGCGCGATCACCACGTAGCCGCCGGCCGCCAGCGGCTCGGCCTCGATCCGCGCCAGCAGCTGCTGCATCAGCAACTTCGACAAGGTGACGAAATCGACCGCCCCGTCGACCACGTGCTGGCGCAACAAGCGCTGCACCGGAAAGCCGTCCTCGTCGTCCTCGAAGCGGCCGTAGCCCTTGCCGCTGCGCTCGCTGTAACGATCGACCAGCTGGTCGACCAGTTGCTGGGCAGCGGGGGAAGGCGCGATTTCGGCATCGCGCAGCACCATGGTCGCATCGCCGTGCGGCGCCTTGACCAGATGGTGGACGATGAGGTTGCGGAGCGTGTGTTCTGATGCAGTCATACAAGGCCGGGGCGACGCGTAAAACGTGATTGTCCCACGGACACGCACCAAAAAAAATCGGCCAGCCGATGAGGGCTGGCCGATGGATGCGCGATGCGGCTTAGAGGTAGCGGCTCCAGAGGACGCGGGCAGTCGTTCCTGCTGCAGGCGTATTGTTGCAGTTCTTGCCCGGAACATAGTCCTGATCGGCGTCGACGCCGGTCCGGACAATCTTGATGCCGCCCTGGCTGATTGTCGTCCTGCTGACCTGATTGGCACCAACAGTCATCGCACCGACCACGGTGGTCACTGCGCCCGAGGTCAACAAATCCTTGCCGAGAATCACGTTGCCCTTGATGTACCAGCCCGAAGTATCAAGCGCACCATCGGTCAGAATCGCCATATTGCCAATCGGCATCCCCGTATGTGAATTGCCTCCCGAGTCCTTCCACGTTTGGAATTTGGAAGGCGTGGCGGTCTTGTCACACAGATTCGCCGGGTAGAAGGTTCCGTCGCAAACGTCACTCGGCGCGACGAAGTTCGGTGCAGCCAGTGCCGCCGAATTGCTGCCAAGCGTCACTTTGTCGGTCGACATAATGGTGCCGATCAACGCGTTCTTCGTGCCGGCATTGCCTCGTTCGCCAGTCGAGATCGTCTTGCCGATGTCGACGCCATTCAGCGTCACCTTGCCTTCAAACCAGAATACCCCGGCCGGAAATTTCTTCATTCCGGTCAGGTCCCAGCCCGCCGCTCTGGTCGCAGACTTGCCACAGCCATCGTTGCCGTTGTTGCACAACATCAGGCTCTTGTACGACACGCCGGCGATCGAGAACGAATCGTTCTTCAGATTGTACGGTCCAGAGCCAACAGCGCTTTTGTCGGATGAACGATTGACGTTCTGGATTTTGAGCATCGGATCGCCCGAGGCCTGGTCGAAATAGAACACGTAGTTCGCCTGATCCTGCATACCCGCCACGTTGATCGTATCGACTCTGGCATCACAGTACGGCACACCCGGCAGCCCCGGTGAGGTCCCTGCGACATCGGTCTGCAACTTGGGAAAGGTCTTCAGCACCCCTGCCGCATAGCTTTTCCCAGCAATCACGCCGCTATCGGAGATCGTCGGGTTGCCATTGTTGGTCATGTAGAAATTGCCACCGCCGGTAATCGTGCCCATCGTGCTGTGGTACATGTTGACGTCGCCGTACGCCTTGAGCGTTGTGTAGGTTCCGTCCCAGCCGGTAATCGCCACGTCGCCGCCCCAGAGCAGGTCCACCTTGGACTGCTTGAGCGTAATACCGCCGCCGTACAGAGAGCTGTAGCTTAGGCGAAACGTGGTAGGTAGCGTTCCCGAGCCGGACAGTCGCTCCGCACTGCCGTCCTGCGTGATCGTCCCGTTGTTGACCGAAGTATTTTTCAGATTCAGCAGGAACTTGGATCCGTCGGACAGCGTGATAACGATCAGCCCCGTAGTGGGTGGAATGATCGTGCCATCGGCCTGCTTGATCCCGCCGACGACGGTCGTTCCGGTAACCGAGCCAGCAGTCAGTGCCGCGTTGAACGCCCCGGCCCGGATTCCCGTATACGTTCCTTGATCCTGTGACAGGCTGACGCTCTTGCCCCAGAGGTCGGCCCTCACCGGCGGCGTCATGCTTGCAATCGAAATACTGCCCTCCGAATACAGCTCGGCCCCATCGGCGACGCCGCCGCCACTCAGATTCACATCATCCTTGGTGCACCCGGAAACTTTGGCCGATGAGCCGCTGCCAATCGTAAGCAGTCCATTCACGGCAATGCTGTCGAGCTTGCTCTCCGACGTGACGATTTCCATGCTGCCGCCGCTGTAATCAACCGATCCGTTGAATACCAGTGCCGCCTTGGGTACGTTGCTGCATTGCTGAGCGCCGCCTGTTCCCGCTGCCACTGCATAAACGACCTGGACCGTCGACGTCGATTGGGCACGCGTGCCTTCAGCTGTTTTACCCTTTACATCGACCACCAGCTGCTTTGCCGAGTCTTGCCATACAACTGCTTTGACCTCAATATCGGTACGACCACCCAATGCCGTTTGAAGGGCTGAATTTAAACTGCCCGCAGTCAGCTCCCTTACTTCATCCGAGCTCAATGTCGTCAGATACAGCTGAATTGCCTCAACACCGGTCCAAGCCTTCAATTGCGCCTGCGTTGCTGCATGTGCCGATACACCCTGCTCCTGCGTGCCACGGACGTAATACACGGTACCGAGCACCGCAGCGGTCAGCGACAATCCGGTCAACAGCAGGATCAGAACGGTCGCGATACCACGCTGCGCCGTAGGACGAATTTGAAGCGAATGCATCATAGTTAGCCTCACGCGGCGGCCAAATGAAGATTGGCAAGACAAGTTGTGCTGGTTACAGCAATGCCATTGCTGTTCGTTGTATTCAGCACCACCTTGAACTTGCCTCCGACTGTTCCTGCTGGCGCAGTAGTAATACCAAACGGCTCGCAACCGGCATCTGGAGTCACATTGATCGTGACCTGAGGCGATGCCGGGCCAACAATCCAGACCGCATGATTAGCCACTGCATCTTCAACGCCGCCGGCAGTCGGCGCCCCCGGTGTTGGGCAGTTCGCAGAGGCGACGTACTGCAGTCCGCCGCGCGCCGGGGCAAACAAAATTGCGCACCGATCAGCCGCCGTCGGTGCAACACCGTTGGATACGCTGCTCCATGACCAAACCAAAGCCGCATTGCTTTTCGTGCCGATCAAGGTCGGATCGAACGCGGCGAAATCATCGTCCCCGTCCTTTTGGAATGCAAACAAAGCGCCAGCGAGGGCGGCTGCGTCGGCATACTCGACCCCGTAACCGGCGCTTTGAAGCGCTGACTCGACGGTCAGAAAGGCCGAAATACGGCTACCATCCTTCACTGCGGAAGATTTGCTTTCCAGCGTGGTTTTCACGGTGGTTTTGTATAGCGACATCATCGCCAAGACGACAATCATTGAAATCGTCAAGCCGACCATCATACTGATGATCGAAATACCGCGCTGTTGCGAGAAATTGCGCATTATGGATTCACTCCGTTGCACTGATGACGATCTTTCCATCGCCTCCCAGCAACTCGCGTGAATCGTCATCGGGTACATTTTCTATACTGCTAAGTACTTTAATTGTTTTTCCGGCAATAGATACCGGATCACAATTAACCGTGAAATTTATATTTTTATTGGCAGCAACTGAAACCTGAATCGTATTCCCGCACTTTGCACTCAAGTTCGCCATTGAAACAAGCTGTTCCCGAATGGCAGAAACCACGATGTTCTGGGTATTGGTATACCGCTGCGCCACCGCCGCACGCGATGCCGCATAGGTCAATCCAAGGCCGATCGCGGCCATCAGGAGGATGCCGATCAATGCCTCGAGCATCGCTTCACCACGTTGGTGTCCGTACTGCTCAATGCAACGTTTTCTGCGTTTCGTCACCGTTATCTGATATTTCATCTGATGTTTCATCGCCGTCGCTCACTGTGTAGCTGGATGCAGTCGCCATGCCCTGGTTGGAAAAACCCAGGCCGCCTGTGGTTGCAAGCCCGTTCAGGCTGATCGTCGTGCTCGTGGGCTTGCTGCCGCGCCACACGGCATTGGCCGTCGTGCACGTCACCGCGCCCTCGCACACCACCAGATCGTCCCCCTCCAGCCGCAACACGGCGGCGCTGCCGGTTGTGGCGCCGGTCGGGTTACGCAGCGCTACGGCCTTGGCGTGGGCAAAGCCCTGTTTCAATGTGCTTTCGACCTGCTGCACCCGCGCGCTCTGGCCCCAGCGCTGGGTGAACGGCACGCCGACCGCGAGCAGCAACGCCAGGATCGCGATGGTGATCATCAGCTCGATCAGCGTGAAGCCGCGGCCATCTACCATTTGGTCAGGCCACCGCAGGCCGCACCACCGCCAGTCGGATTGGCCTCCGAAGGCGTGCGGGCGCCGGCGCTGTTCAGCGTCAGGGTGCAGCCGTTCATGCCCCCCTTGCCGGTCGCGGTCAGGGTGTAGTTGGCGCCCGCGGCGGAGAGGTAGGTGTAGTCGAAATCGGTCGACTGCGCGGCCGGCGTCCAGGTCGTCGCGACCGTCGTCGCAACGGCGGCCGTCGCCTTGGTCGGGTAGGCCAGCTGTTTCTGATAGATGTTTTCCACTGCCAGCGACAGGCTGACCAAATCAGCCCCGGCCGTCCTGGCCTTGGCGCGGTTGACGTAGTTGCTGTACGCCGGGAGGGCGATGCTGGCGAGGATGCCGATGATCGCGATGGTGATCATCACCTCGATCAGCGTGAAGCCGGCGCGGGCCTTGCGCCTGGGCCGGTCGGTTCGGAGCGGGGGCATATGTCTTGTTTTTCGGGAAACTGCAACCCGAACAATCTATCACAGCCGTAAGTCAATCACATATAACCCTAGCAATCCGGGCAAAAATGCGGTGTAAGCAAGACAGGTACACCGTTCACGATGCCTCGCCGTTGTTCGCGATCAGGTCGCGGTACCAGTAGAAGCTGTCCTTGCGCACCCGGCGCAGCGCACGGGCGTCGGTTTCGTCGCGGTCGACGTAAACGAAGCCGTAGCGCTTCTGGTAGCCGTTGAGCCACGAGAGGATGTCGGTGAACGACCACGGGCAGTAGCCGATCAGCGCGATGCCGTCGCTGATCGCCTCGCGGCACGCTTCGATATGGCCTTGCAGGTAGGCGATCCGGTAGTCGTCGCGGACGGTATCGTCGTCGCCGAGCACGTCGAATTCGCCGAGGCCGTTCTCGGTGATCATCATCGGCAGCCGGTAGCGGCTGGCGATGCGGCGCAGCGCGATGCGCAGCCCGGTCGGGTCGATCGCCCAGTCCCAGTTCGATGTCTGCAGGTGCGGATTCGGCGCGGTCTTGTACAGCCCCGGCACGCCCGACGACGGCGTCGTGCCCTTCTGGCCGGTGGTGTTGATGCGCTGCAGGGTCACGCCGCCCAGCGGGTTGTCGGTATAGCTGAGCGTGTAGTAGTAGTTCACGCCGACGAAGTCGGGCTTGCCGCGCGCCAGCAGCTCGAGATCGCCGGGCTGGATGTCCGGCGCTTCGCCGGTCTCGTGCAGATAGTTCAGCGCAGCGAGCGGGTAGCGGCCAAGGCAGTAGGTATCCAGCCACCAGTGGTTGGTGAACTCCTCGGCGTTTTCGAACGCCAGCATGTCGGCCGGGCTGCTCGACGCCGGGTAAGCCGGCGAGTAGGCGAAGCTCGGGCCGATCAGGCCGCCCGGCACGTGCTCGCGGAATGCGGCGATCGCGCTGGCGTTGGCAAGGAAGGCGTGGTGGTTGGCGGCGTAGAAACGCTTGCGGTCCTGCACCGCCGGCGGGTGGGTGCCGAGCAGGTAGGCATTGCTCAGGTTGTAGTTCTGCTCGTTCAGCGATACCCAGTACTTCACCTTGTGGCCGTAGCGCCGGTACAGCGTCACGCAGTAGGCGGTGAAGTCGTCGACGATGGCCCGCGATTCCCAGCCGCCGTATTCGTCCTGCAACGCCTGCGGCAGGTCCCAGTGGTAGAGCGTCAGCACCGGCGCGATGCCGTGGGCGATCAGTTCGTCGATCAGCGCATCGTAGAATGCCAGCCCGGCCTCGTTCGGCGTGCCGCGGCCCTGCGGGAAGATGCGCGGCCAGCTGACCGAGAAACGGTAGGCGGTCAGCCCCTGCTCGGCCATCAGCGCGACGTCTTCCCTGAAGCGGTGGTAATGGTCGACCGCGACGTCGCCGTTGCTGCCCTTGAAGGTGCGGCCGGGCTCCTTGGTAAAAACGTCCCAGACCGACGGCCCCTTGCCGTCGGCATCCCATGCACCCTCGACCTGATACGCCGCCGACGCGGCGCCCCAGAGAAAGTCCTGCGGAAACGGTTTGAGGCGGGCATGGTGCATGACTGGGCTCCGTGGGGGTCAGACCCTGAGCTTATGCCATCGCCCCGCGGCCGCGCTGCGGCAGATTGCCGCCGCCCGCGATGCGCATACCCAAAACGAGGCCGCGCAAGAGTGTGGACGGTGTTAGTAGGCGAGCGAGCCAAAGCAGGTCGCGCTCGCCCGGAGCGCAGAAACCGGAATGTACGTTCAGGTACATGAGGACGCCCCGAAGGAAGCACCCGGGCGGTGCGCCCCGAAGGTAGCCCCCTTGCGGGGTTCGGAGCACCGGACGGGCGCGAGATGCGCAGGCGCAGCCGCCTAATGCACCGGATTTGCGATGCCGGCGAGCACCTGCCCGGTGGGCCCGGCCAGCGCGGCCGAGCGGCAATGGCCGGTCTGGTCGTCGAAGAAGAAGTCCGGCTCGAACGCGGCGAGGAAAGGCCCCTTCTCGAGCCCGCCGAGGAACATCGCCTCGTCGACGTGGATGTGCCAGTCCATCAGCGTGCGGATCGCGCGTTCGTGCGCCGGCGCGCTGCGCGCGGTGACCAGCGCGGTGCGGATCTTCATCGGCGCGGCGGCCGACTGCAAGCGGTGCAGCGCCTCGAGGAACGATTTGAACGGCCCGGCCGGCAACGGTTCGCGCGAGTGCGCGGCTTCGTGCGCGTGGAAAGCCGGCAGCCCGGCGCCCTGGTAGATGCGCTCGGCCTCGTCGGAGAACAGCACCGCGTCGCCGTCGAAGGCGATGCGGATTTCGTCGGGATGCTCGGCCGCGCGTACCGAATCCGGGTAGACGTGCGCAGCCGGAAAGCCGGCGTCGAGCGCCGCGCGGACGTCGTCGGCATTGGCCGACAGGAACAGGTTGGCCTTGAGCGGGCCAAGGTAGCGGTAAGGCTCGCGCCCCTGGGTGAACACGCCACGCTCGAGCCTGAGGCCGTGCGCGCCGGCCGAGTGGAACACCCGCAGCCCGCTGACCGGATCGTTGCGCGACAGGATCACCACTTCGACCCGATGTTCGCCGCCGGCGTTGAACGCCAGCAGCTTCTTCACCAGCGGCAGCGCCACACCGGCGTGCGCGGCGGTTTCGAGCCGCTCGAGCTGCAGTGCCATGTAGGCGGCGGCATCGCCCGATTCGAACACGCGGTTCTCGTCCTCGAAGTCGAGCAGCGCGCGCGAAGAAATCGCCACGACCAGCTTGTTATCCAGCGTGAACGGCATCATTTCATCCCGGTTGGCATCCCCACCGCAGTGTAACAGCCCGTCCCCGCCGGGGCGGCAGGAGCGCACCATGATCGACCTGTACTACTGGACCACGCCGAACGGCCACAAGGTCAGCATCTTTCTCGAGGAAACCGGCCTCGATTACACAATCCACCCGGTCAACATCGGCAAGGGCGAGCAGTTCGACCCGGCTTTCCTGAAGATCGCCCCGAACAACCGGATCCCGGCCATCGTCGACCGGAACCCGGCCGACGGCGGCGCGCCGGTGCCGCTGTTCGAATCGGGCGCGATCCTGCTGTACCTGGCCGACAAGACCGGCCGGCTGATTCCGCAGGACCTGCGCGGCCGAAACGCGGCGCTGCAATGGCTGTTCTGGCAGATGGGCGGCCTCGGCCCGATGGCCGGGCAGAACCACCACTTCAGCCAGTACGCGCCGGAAAAGCTGCCGTACGCGATCGAGCGCTACGTGAAGGAAACCGCAAGGCTGTACGCGGTGATGGACAAGCGCCTCGGCGAATCGGCGTATCTGGCCGGCGACGAGTACAGCATCGCCGACATCGCCGCCTATCCATGGGTCGTGCCGTACGAGCGCCAGGGCCAGGATCTGGCCGACTTCCCTCATCTCAAGCGCTGGTTCGACGCGATCGCCGCCCGGCCGGCCGTGCAGCGCGCCTACGCCCGGGCCGACGAGATCAACCCGGGCAAGCCGATGAGCGACGACGAGAAGAAGGTGCTGTTCGGCCAGGACGCCGGCACGGTACGCCAGCGCTGACCGGTCATCGGGCCGGCGCTACGGCGCGGCCGTCGTGCGCTATGCCGGGTAACGCGGCCGTCGCGGCCGCGCCATACGGAGACGCACGATGCAAACGATCACGCCCTTCCTCTGGTTCGACGGCAACGCCGAGGAGGCCGCAACGTTCTACGTGTCGGTCTTCCCGAACTCGCGCATCACCGACACGCTGCGCTACGGCGACGGCATGCCGTTTCCGAAAGGGACGGCGCTGACCGTCGGCTTCGACCTCGACGGCCTGCGCTTCACCGCACTCAACGGCGGGCCGCAGTACCGCTTCTCGCCGGCGACGTCCTTCGTCGTCCACTGCGACGATCAGGCCGGCATCGACCGCTACTGGGAAGCGCTCGGCGAGCGCGGCCAGTACCAGCAGTGCGGCTGGCTCACCGACCGCTTCGGCGTGAGCTGGCAGGTGGTGCCGCGCGACCTGGCCGCACTGCTCGGCGGCGACGATCAGACCGCGGCCGGCCGGGCGATGCAGGCGCTGATGACGATGACCCGGATCGACATCGCCGCATTGCAGGCCGCACGGGCTGGCGGATAGGTTTTTCACCCCATTTCACGCAACTTTTTCAACCCGATGCAGGAGTCCTCGTGCCGACGTACCAGCTTGCCCAACTGAACATCGCCACCCTGCTGGCCCCGCTCGACTCGCCGCAGCTCGCCGGCTTCGTCGCCGAGCTGGACCGGATCAACGCGCTGGCCGAAGCCGCACCGGGCTTCGTCTGGCGGCTGCAGGACGAAGCCGGCGACGCCACCGCGATCCGGCCGTTCGGCGACGACGTCCTCGTCAACATGTCGGTGTGGGACGGCGTCGATGCGCTGCACGACTATGTCTACCGTTCGGACCACGCGCAGATCTTCAAGCGCCGCCGCGAATGGTTCGACAAGATGCGCGATGCCTACATGGTGTTGTGGTGGGTACCGGCCGGCCACGTGCCGACCAGCGAGGAAGCGGCACAGCGGCTGGCCCACCTGCGCCAGCATGGTCCGACCCCGTACGCGTTCACGTTCCGCGATCCCTGTCCGCCGCCGGATGCCGTCGCCGAGGCGGCCGGCGCGCTGCCGCAATGAAAAAAGCGCCGCAATGCGGCGCTTTTTTCATGCCGATCAGACTCAGGCTTCGACGACCGGCGAATCCGGGCCGTTCTTCTTCACCGACTCGATGCCGTTCTCCATGGCCGCCTTGCTGCTGTAGTACTCGCTGCGGCCGATTTCCTGGTGGTTGGCGGCCTTGAGGACGAAATACGGCTCGCCGTTCTTGTTCTCGCGGCGCTCGTAGCGCTCTTCGAGCGGCGAGTTGGTCCTGACCGACTCGATGCCGTTCTCGGCCGACGCCTTGGTCTTGTACAGCTCGCTGGTCAGGATCACCTGACCGTTGGCAGCCTTGAGGTTGAACATGTACTGGCCGTCCTTGGCCTGCTTGAGTTCGTACTTGCCCGACATTGTTGCCCTCCTGAACGAATTGGCCCAAACCATTACTGAGCGGATGAAAATCAATGGCGCCCGCAGTGCGGGGTGCTCCATAAAGTATGGGAAAGGAGGGCCATCATGCAACTGGTGTATTTCCTGCTCGCGACCGCGATAGGTCTTGTCATCCCGCTGCAGGCAGCGGTCAACAATCACGTCAGGCTGCTGATCGGCGGCAGCACGGTGCTGGCGGCGCTGGTGTCGTTCGCCGTCGGTACGCTCGTGCTCGCAATCGCCGCAATCGCCACCGGCCAGCGCTGGGCGGGGCTCGCCAACCTGTCCCACGCCAGCGCGTGGCAGCTATCCGGCGGCGTGCTCGGCGCCTTCTTCGTTTTCGGCTCGACCCTGATCGCGCCGCGGATCGGCGTCGCGGCGATGATCTCGCTGATCATTGCCGGCCAGGTCTGCGCATCGCTGCTGTTCGACCGCTTCGGCATCCTCGGCATGCCGCTGCGCGACATCGGCGGCTGGCGGATGCTCGGCGCGCTGCTGGTCGTCGTCGGCGTGGCGCTGGTCAATTTCGGCGACCGGCTGCCGCACTGATCAGCGCGGCTGACAGCTGGCGTCGTTGTACTCACCTGCCGTACTTCTTGTACTGTTGCGACCGCAGGGAGTCCCTGTGGGACGTGTTCGTACGCCGTGCCGGCACGTTGCACCGGGGTTTGCTGGCCGCGCCAGGCCAGCGTCATTGTTCACGCGGTGCCGGCGTGCAAACTGCCGGGCTTTCCGCCGGCCGAAGCGCGATCATCGCCGGCATGAACACGACCGCACGCCGCCTCGGCACGACGCTTGCCCCGCTGATCGGGATCGCCATCGCCACCGTGCTCGCCGTCGGCGGGCTGAACATCGCGCGCCAGCAACTGGTCCGCAAAACGATGCTGCAGGACGCCGCGATCAGGCTCAGCGACACCCAGCTCGCGTCGGCGGCCGACTGGATCGCCGCACACCGCGGCTCCGGCTACAAGCAGGAAGCCGGCAAGCCGTGGGCGGTCGACAACGGCTGAACCCGTCTCGTCCGCGCATGAAAAAACCCGCCGGACCGGCGGGTTTTTTTCGGCCGGTGCCCGGCTCAGCCTTCGATGCCTTCGAGCATCTTCTGCAGTTCGCCCGATGCGAACAGCTCTTTCATGATGTCCGAGCCGCCGACGAATTCGCCCTTGATGTAGAGCTGCGGAATCGTCGGCCAGTTGGCGAATTCCTTGATGCCCTGGCGGACTTCCGGGTCCTCGAGCACGTTGACGGCGGCGAACGGCACGCCGCAGTTCTTGAGGATCTGCACGGCGCCGGCGGAGAAGCCGCACATCGGGAATTGCGGCGTGCCCTTCATGTAGAGCACGACCGGGTTGGCGGTGATGGTCTGGCGGATGGTGTCTTGTGCGCTCATGGCTGTCTCGTTGGGGTCGACGTTGGGACCGACCAGTCGGGGGCGACAAAGGTCGATTGATTTACTCGGATATTTTACGGTCTCGGCTCGCGCTCAGGCAAGACGGCCGCCGCTGACGCGGTCGAGCCCGGCCAGATCAGGCCACGTCTGCACATCAAGAAAACCGGCAGCGGCGAGCAAGGCACGGCTCGCCTCACCCTGGTCGAAACCGTGCTCGAACAGCAGCCAGCCGCGCGGCGCCAGAGGCCCGCCCGCGCCTTCGACAATGCGGCGGATGTGTTCGAGGCCGTCGGCAAAATCGGTCAGCGCGCCCTGCGGCTCGAAGCGCAGGTCGCCCCGGCTCAGGTGCGCATCGCCGGCGACGATGTACGGCGGGTTCGAGACGACGAGATCGAACGTCTCGCCGGCCAGCGCCGCGTACCAGTCGGACTGGCGGAAGACGACGTCGGCGCCGAGCGCGGCCGCATTGCCGCGCGCCACCGCCAGCGCATCGGCACTGATGTCGACCGCGCTGACGGCCAGATCGGGCCGCTCGAGCTTGAGCGTCACCGGAATGCAGCCCGAACCGGTGCCGAGGTCGACGACGCGCGCGCCCTGCCCGGCGCGGGCCAGCGCCAGCTCGACCAGCAGCTCGGTTTCGGGGCGCGGGATCAGCACCGCCGGGCTGACGGCGAAATCGCGGCCGTAGAACTCGCGCGTGCCGACCAGATAGGCGACCGGCTCGCCGGCGCGGCGGCGAGCCGCCAGCGCCTCGAACGCGGCGGCCTGCGCCGGCGGCAGCACGTCGTCGGCGTGGCCGATCAGCCAGGCGCGGCTGACCTGCAGCGCGTGCTGCAGCAGCACGCGGGCGTCGACGGCATCGAGTCGGGCATCAGCAAGCAGTTGTCGGGGCGTGGTCATGGACAGGGGCCGCAGCGGCGGCGTCGAGCTGCAGGCGCCGCGTCGGCTGCGCCACGCGCGCACCGTGACGGGCGACGATGGCCATGATCTCGACCAGCACCGCCTGCTTGATGCGATGGAACTCGACCCAGTTGGTCGTGTGCGTGAAACAGTAGACGAAGAACTGCAGCGACGATTCGCCGAAAGTATCGAAATTGACCATCAGCGTCTGGCTGTCGTCGATGTCCGGATGCGCGATCAGCAGCGCGCGCACGTCGTCGAGCAGCGCCGGCAGCACGTCGATATCGTCGTAGCGCAGGCCGATCGTTTCACGGATGCGGCGGTGGCTCATGCGCGACGGGTTCTCGACGGTGATGGTCGTGAAGGCCGAATTGGGCACGTACAGCGGCCGCTTGTCAAAGGTGCGGATCGTCGTCAGCCGCCAGCCGATCTCCTCGACCACGCCTTCGATGTCGCGGTCGGGCGAGCGGATCCAGTCGCCGATGCCGAACGGCCGGTCCAGATGGATCATCACGCCGCCGAAGAAATTGGCCAGCAGGTCCTTGGCGGCGAAACCGACCGCAATGCCGCCGACGCCGCCGAAAGCGAGCACGCCGGAGATCGAGAAGCCGAGCGACTGCAGCGCAACCAGCACTGCGGTGACGATGACCGAGACGCGCAGCAGGCGGCTGACCGCCAGCGCCGTGGTCGGGTCGACGTTCGGCCGCGAAGCCGTCACCGCGCGCGCGACGCGGTCGATGAAGCCGATCAGGAACCACGCGAACAGCACGATCACCGCCAGCGCACGCAGCGGCGGCACGTAAGCGAACACCTCGGATACCGCGTGCGGTTCGGCCAGCCCGGCGGCGACCGACAGCCCGAGCACCCACACCAGCCACGCCAGCGGCCGGCGCGCGGCGCCGACCAGCGCATCGTCCCAGTAGGTCTGCGTGCGCTGCGCCAGCCGCGTGACCAGCCGGGTCAGCCCGAGCCGGACCAGCGCATTGACGGACACCGTGGCCAGCACCACGGCGAAAACCTCGTAGATCCACGCATCGTTGCGGTAGATCGCCTGCATCCATTGCCAGACGGCGTTGTCGGCCATGCCTCCTCCCTCGGTCGTTCACCCACAGGGTGACCCCGCGCCCCGCCCCGGCGTTCCCGGACTTTTTACCGGCAGCGCCGCCCGGGCGATCAGGTGAGGAAGACCGTCGCCAGCCCGAGGAAGATGAAGAAGCCCATGCTGTCGGTCATCGCCGTCAGCAGCACGCTCGAACCGTAGGCCGGATCACGGCCGAGCTTCTGCATCGTGATCGGCACGAGGATGCCGACCAGCGCGGCGACCTGCAGGTTGAGCACCATCGCCGCCATCATCACCGCGCCCAGCGCCCACTGGCCGTACAGCGCGTAGGCGATCAGCCCGAGCACCCCGCCCCAGACCGTGCCGTTGAGCAGGGCGATGCCGAGCTCCTTGACGATCAGCCGGGTCGAATTGCCCGGGGTGATATGGCCGAGCGCCAAGCCGCGGATGATCAGCGTGATCGTCTGCGTGCCGGTATTGCCGCCAATGCCCGAGACGATGGGCATCAGGGTCGCCAGCGCCACGAGGTGGGCGATCGTGTCCTCGAACGCGCCGATCACCCGGCTGGCGAGGAAGGCCGTGCAGATGTTCACCGCCAGCCACGGCCAGCGGTTCTGCGTCGATTTCCAGATGCTCGAGAACAGGTCCTCGTCCTTGAGGCCGGCGAACGACAGCGTTTCGGAATCCTCGCGTGCAACGTCGAACATGTCGTCGACGGTCAGCCGCGCGATCACCCGGCGGTTGGCATCGACGACCGGCGCCGATACGAGGTCGTAGCGGTCGAAGGCGTTGACCGCATCGTCGACGCGGTTGTCCGGGCTGAAGGTGACGACATCGCGCGCCATCACCGCGCCGACCTGCTGCCGCGGCGGGTTGAGCAGCAGCTTTTCGAGCGACAGCACCCCGACCAGCGTGCGGTCGCGGTCGACGACGAAGAGCTTGTCGGTGTTCTCGGGCAGCGCGGCAAAACGCCGCAGGTAGCGCAGCACCGTCGCCAAGGTGATGTCGGCGCGGATCGTCACCATGTCGAAGTCCATCACCGAGCCGACCTCGTCGTCGCGGTACGACAGCGCGCTCTGCACCTGCGCACGCTCGGCCGGCTCGAGCGCGCCCATGACCTCCGACAGCACGTGCTCGGGCAGGTCGGGCGCCAGGTCGGCCAGGTCGTCGGCGTCGAGCGTGCCGGCGGCGGCGACGATCTCGTCGCTGTCCATCCGCGCGAGCAGCGATTCGCGCACCGCGTCGGAAACTTCGAGCAGGATTTCGCCGTCGCGCTCGGCGCGCACCAGCTCCCAAACGGTGAGCCGGTCGGGCCGCGGCAGCGCCTCGAGGACCTGCGCGATGTCGGCCGGGTGCAGCCGGTCGAGCTTGAGCGACAGCTCGGCCAGGTTCTGCTTGTGCACCAGTTGCTCGACCAGGTCGTGCTTGGCCATCGCCTGCTTGTGGACCATGCCCTCGATCAGCCGGTGCCGTTGCAGCAGCCGTTCGATCTGCTGCAGCGTTTCCTTGAAATTTTCCTGTGTCTTTCGGCTAACGTTACTCATGAGACAGCACCCCGACTTGCGCGCGCCGAGTGTAGCAGATCGTCATGACAGCCCGCCGGCAAGGCGCGCTGCACGCGGCGCGGGCGTGAAAAGAGCCTGAACAGCGACGGAGGACTGCGCTTATAATCGCGCGGCTTGTCGATCAACCGGGGGATCAGCCGTGCTGTCTGCTTTCGTACTGTCGCAAGGCCGCCTGATCCAGGTTCCGATCGAATCCGCGGCCGACCTCGCCCGTCCCGAAGTGTTCTGGGTCGACCTCGTCGACCCGAGCGACGCCGAGCGCGACCTGGTCGAATCGGTATTCCGCTACGAGCTGCCCGAGGACGAAGACCTCGAGGACATCGAGGAATCGGCGCGCTGCTATGTCGACCATGCCGGGCTGCATCTCAATTCCTACTTCCTGCACCAGGACAGCGAAGGCGCGGCCAACGTCACCGTCTCCTTCCTGCTCAACCGCGGCCGGCTGCTGACGATGCGCCAGGAAGAGCTCGCCGTGTTCCGGCTGTTTCGGCTGCGCGCACGCGTCCAGCCCGGCTTCGTCGAGAACGCCGAGGACGTGCTGCTCGGCATTTATGCGGTTGCGGTCGAGTACGACGCCGACGTGCTCGAGGGCGTCTACACCCGGCTGGAGAGCGTCAGCGCCCGCGTGCTCAAGGGCAGCGACGCGCTCAACGACGAGGGCATGGCCGAAACGGTGTCCGACATCGCCCAGCAGGAAGACATCAACGGCAAGGTGCGGCTCGACCTGATGGACACGCGCCGCTCGCTGTCCTTCCTGCTCAGGAGCCGCTCGCTCAACCACGAGCAGGAAACCGACCTGCGCGAGATCCTCCGCGACCTCGAATCGCTGAACAACCACACCGCCTTCCTGTTCGACAAGATCAACTTCCTGATGGACGCGGTGATGGGGCTGATCAACCTGGCGCAGAGCAAGATCATCAAGATCTTCTCGATCGCCGCCGTCGTGTTCCTGCCGCCGACGGTGATCGCCAGCACCTACGGGATGAACTTCCAGACGATGCCCGAGCTGAACTGGGCGCTCGGCTACCCGTTCGCGATCGGACTGATGATCCTCTCGGGCATCGCGCCGTACTGGTTCTTCAAGCGCAAGGGCTGGCTCTGAGCACAGCGGCCCTGGTGGCCGTGCCCGCTTCCCTGGCCGCTTGAATACCGTTGTGACCGGCGGGACTTCGCCCACGCCTACCCGGCGGCACCGGCTTTTGCCAGCCGCTTCAAACGTACCCGCCGCCCGCCCGCGGCCGGCGCAGGCGGGCCGGCCGCGCCGGCGCCGTACCGCTACACTGGAATCGTCGGCATGGCGCTTTTACGCGGCAGGCAAGGGAAATCGCCGAGGTTGATTTCGCGCCCCTTGCCCCCATATGCTGGCCTCTGACTTCGCAAGACAGGACTGCGCCATGAGCGTCCCGCATCTCACGACCGCGCTAAGCGGCCCGCTTCAGGAACTCGAGCGCCGCATCCTCGAATCCCAGGCCGAAATCGAGCACTGGTTCCGCAACCAGTGGCAGGAATACACGCCGCCGTTCTACGGCTCGGTCGACCTGCGCAACGCCGGCTACAAGCTCGCGCCGGTCGACATGAACCTGTTCCCGGGCGGCTTCAACAACCTGAACCCCGAATTCCACCCGCTGGCGGTGCAGGCGGCGATGAGCGCGCTCGAGAGCTTCTGCCCCGACGCCAAGCGCCTGCTGCTGGTCCCGGAAAACCACACCCGCAACCAGTTCTACCTGCAGAACGTCGCCGCGCTGGCCAAGATCCTGCGCCAGGCCGGGCTGAAGGTGCGCATCGGCACGCTCAACCCCGAAGTGACCGAGCCGACCGTGTTCGAGCTCGCCAACGGCAGCGGCATCGTGCTCGAGCCGCTGGTGCGCAAGGGCGACCGGATCGGCCTCGCCGACTTCGACCCCTGTGTCGTGCTGCTCAACAACGACCTGTCGGCCGGTGTCCCGGCGATCCTGCAGGGCATCGAACAGACCCTGCTGCCCCCGCTGCATGCCGGCTGGTACACGCGCCGCAAGACCGCGCACTTTGCCGAGTACGACCGCGTCGTCGGCGAATTCGCCAGGCTGATCGGCATCGACCCGTGGGTGATCAACCCCTACTTCACCCGCGTGGGCGGGCTCGACTTCCAGGCCCGCGAAGGCGAGGACCGGCTCGCGGCGGCCGTCGACGAGATGCTGGCGAAGATCCGCGCCAAGTATGCCGAGCACGGCATCACCCAGACGCCGTTCGTCATCGTCAAGGCCGACGCCGGCACCTACGGCATGGGCATCATGAGCGTGAAATCGGGCGAGGAGCTGCTCGGGCTCAACCGCAAGGCGCGCAACAAGATGTCGGTGATCAAGGAAGGCCTGCAGGTCCACGACGTCATCGTCCAGGAAGGCGTGCCGACCTTCGAGCAGATCGACGATGCGATCGCCGAGCCGGTCGTCTACATGCTCGACCGCTTCGTCATCGGCGGCTTCTACCGCGTGCATACCGAGCGCGGCATCGACGAGAACCTGAACGCGCCGGGCGCGCACTTCGTGCCGCTGGCGTTCGCCGAACCGCTGTCGACGCCCGACTGCGACGGCTCGCCCGACTGCACCGCCAACCGCTTCTACGCCTACGGCGTCGTCGCCCGGCTGGCCCTGCTCGCCGCCGCCCACGAACTGGAAACCACGGCCCCCAAAGTCGCCGTCGCCGCGTAAAAGGACTCCGTCATGCGCCTGCTCGTCATTGCCGATCCGCTCGCCGGGTTCAAGATCCACAAGGATTCGACCTACGTGATGCTGCGCGAGGCGGCCAGGCGCGGCTTCGAGATCCACACCGCGCTCGCCGACGACCTGCGCGTCCACCGCGGCCACGTCGAGATCACCGCGCGGCCCTTCGTGTTCTCGGCAACGCAGGAATACAAGCACTGGTTCGTCTCGGGCGAGCCGGCGACGCTGAGGCTGAGCGGTTTCGACGCGGTGATCATGCGCAAGGATCCGCCGTTCGACCAGCAGTACCTGTACAACACCCACCTGCTGAGCCTGGCCGAGGCACAGGGCGCGCGCGTGTTCAATCCGGGCCAGGCGTTGCGCGACTACAACGAGAAGCTGGCGATCCTCAAGCACCCCGAGTTCACCATCGACACGCTGGTCACCCAGCGCGACGACGATTTGCGCGCGTTTCTGGCCGACCAGCACGACATCATCCTCAAGCCGCTCGACGGCATGGGCGGCATGGGCATCTTCCGGCTGCGCCGCGAGGACCCGAACATCGGCAGCATCATCGAAACGCTGACCGACAACGGCCGCCGCACCATCATGGCGCAGCGCTACCTGCCGGCGATCAAGGACGGCGACAAGCGCATCCTCCTGATCGACGGCAAGCCGGTCGACTGGTGCCTGGCACGGATTCCCAAGGACGGCGAAACCCGCGGCAACCTCGCCGTCGGCGGCACCGGCGTCGCCCGGCCGCTCTCGGGCCACGACCGCGAAATTGCCGAAGCACTCGGTCCCAAGCTCGCGGCGCAGGGCCTGCTGCTCGTCGGCCTCGACGTGATCGGCAAGCACGTGACCGAAATCAACGTCACCAGCCCGACCTGCTTCCGCGAGATCAGCGACCAGAGCGGCATCGACGTCGGCGCGCTGTTCATCGACGCGCTCGAACGGCGGGTATCGGCTTGATACTGCCGGGGCTGATGCGCCGTTCCGGTGCGCTGGCCCTGCTGGCAGCAACGCTGCTGCTCGGCGGCTGTGGCAAAGACCCTTTGTACACGCAGGAAGGCTATGTGTTCGGCACCCGGGTCGAAATCTCGATCTGGGGCCTGTCACACGACAAGGCGGCGACGCATGCCGCAGCCGTCCTTGCCGACCTCGACCGGCTCAACGCCAAGCTGCACGCGTGGCAGCCGTCGGAACTCACCCGGCTCAACGCCCGCTTCGGCCGTGGCGAACCGGGCGAGGCCGACGCCGAGCTGATCGCGCTGCTCAAGCAGGCCAAGGATTACGAGGCGCGCTCGGACGGGCTGTTCAACCCGGCGATCGGCGGCCTCGTCACCGCCTGGGGCTTCCACCGCGACAGCTTTTCGCCGGTGACGCCCGATCCGGTCACGCTCGCACTGCTGCTCGAACGCAAGCCCTCGCTTGCCGACGTCGAATTCGGCGACGGCGGCAGGGTCAGCAGCCGCAATCCCGGCGTGGCGCTCGACCTCGGCGGCTTCGCCAAGGGCTGGGCGCTCGACCGCGAAGCGGCGTACCTGCGCAAGAACCGCGTCTACAACGCCCTGCTCAACATCGGCGGCAACGTGCTCGCGCTCGGCAAGAAGGGCGACGCGCCGTGGACGATCGGCCTGCAGCATCCGCGCCAGCCGCGGGCAATGGCGACGCTGGCGCTGCGCGACGGCGAGGCGATCGGCACCTCGGGCGACTACCAGCGCTACTTCGTCAAGGACGGCCGCCGCTACAGCCATCTGATCGACCCGCGAAGCGGATCGCCGGCGCAGACGATGCAGGCCGCGACGGTGCTGGCACCGGCGTCGCGCGAGGCCGGCGCGATCTCGGACGTCGCGACCAAGCCGGTCTTCATCGGCGGCATCGGCAGCGCCCGCCACTACGCGCAGCGCTTCGGCGTCAACGACGTACTGGTCGTCGCGAACGACGGCAGCGTCTACGTGACGCCGACGCTGCAGCCGCGGCTGACCTGGCTGGTTCAGCCGCCGCACCTGTACTGGCTGCGCTAGGTGTGAAGGTTCAATAGGTTGTTTCGGGTGTTCACCCGGAGAAGTTCTGCGAGACTGGAAATCGCCAAACCCCCAGTCACAGAACAAGACACCGGATGAACACACATAAGAATGCCCGACTGACGTATCTGCGTCGCCTGGAAATGGTTCAGGACATCACCGAGCATGGTTTGTCGACCGCGGCGGCGGCGGCACGCCATGGCGTAAGCGCGGTCACCACCCGCAAGTGGCTGGGCCGCTATCTGGTCGGCGGCGCGGCTGCCTTGCTCGACAAATCCTCGCGTCCCGAGCGCTCGCCACGTGCCATTGCGCCCAGCGTTGCCCTGACGATCATCGAATTGCGTCGCAAGCTGTTCCTGCAGGCTCGCATCGCAAGCTATATCGGCGTGTCCAAAGCAACCGTCAGTCGCGTGCTGCGACACGCAGGGCTATCGCGGTTAAGCGACCTGCAGCCCGCAGAGCCTGTGCAGCGCTACGAGCGCGAAATGCCCGGCGAACTGCTGCACGTCGACATCAAGAAGCTCGCCCGCTTCGAGCAGGTCGGCCATCGCATCACCGGCGATCGTCGCCAGAACAGCCGAAACAGCGGCTGGGAATATCTGTTCGTGGCGATCGACGACCATAGTCGCATCGCCTTCACCCGACTCTACCCCGACGAGCGCCGCGCCAGCGCCATCGACTTCCTGCGTGCGGCCAACGACTACTTCAAAACGCTGGGCGTACCGCTCCAGCGCCTGATCACCGATAACGGGCCCGCCTTCCGCTCCCATGACTTCGGCCGCGTTTGCGTTGAACTGGGCATTAAGCAGAGGTTCACCCGCGCCTACCGACCGCAAACCAACGGCAAGGCCGAGCGCTTCATCCAGTCCGCGCTGCGCGAATGGGCCTACGGCCAAACCTATCAACACTCGGATGAGCGCGGCGCAGTCCTGAGGTATTGGAATCATTATTACAACTGGCACCGTCCGCATCACGGCATCGGCTGCCACGTGCCCATGTCCCGTCTCTCAGCAACGAAAAACAACGTCTTGACTCTTCACAGCTAGGCGATCCCCGAAAAAGACGCCACGCATGCGACATCGCCGTTTTTGCCTACGGCCACGGGTCGCCGGACCGGGGTGATTTGCGATATAACATGGGATTGCCCGGCCCAAAGCCCAGAAAGGAAGCAGCTCCGCATGATCGGCATCATCATCGTGACCCACGTGACGCTCGGCGACGCCCTGTACGCCTGCGCCCAGCACATCATGGGACGGCCACTGCCGAACCTGGCGCAGCTTGCGGTCAGCAAGGCCGACGACCCGGACACCGTCGTGCTGCGCGCGCGCGAGATCATCGAGCAGCTCGACGACGGCGCCGGCGTACTGCTGCTGACCGACATCTACGGCGGCACGCCGTCGAACGTCGCCAACCGGCTGATCATTCCGGGCCGCGTCGAGGCCGTCGCCGGCGTCAATCTGCCGATGCTGGTCCGCGCGCTCACCTACTGCCATCAGCCGCTCGAGGTCGTCGTCAGCAAGGCGATCACCGGCGGGCTCGAAGGCGTGCTCTACATGTTGCCCGAATCGCACTGACCCCCACGGAGACCACAAAAACATGCCGGTTCAGGACGTGCTTATCGTCAACAAGCTCGGGCTGCACGCCCGTGCGTCGAGCAAGCTCACCCAGCTTGCCAGCCGTTTTCAATGCGAAGTCTGGATCACCCGCAATGCCCGTCGCGTCAACGCCAAGTCGATCATGGGCGTGATGATGCTCGCCGCCGCCAAGGGCAGCACCGTGACGCTGGAAACCAGCAATGGCCCCGATGAGGCCGAAGCCATGACCGCACTGACCGAACTGATCGCCGACAAGTTCGGCGAGGGCGAATAAACCGCCAGCTGGAGACGAGCATGAGCCTCACGCTACACGGCATCGGCATCGGCGGCGGCATCGCCATCGGTCACGCCCACCTGATGTCGCACACCGACATCGAGATTGCCCAGTACCTGCTCGACGACGCGCAGGTGCCGGCCGAGCTGACCCGTTTCGACGATGCAATCCGCGTCACGCGCAAAGAACTGGAAATGCTCTGGGGCAGCATCCCCGAGAATGCACCGACCGAGCTCGGCGCCTTCCTGTCGCTGCACCTGATGCTGCTGAACGACCACACGCTGTCGAAAGAACCGCGCGAGCTGATCGAGACGCAGCGCTGCAACGCCGAGTGGGCGCTGAAGCAGCAGCTCGACACCCTGCTGGCGCAGTTCGACGAGATCGAAGAGGAATACCTGCGCGAGCGGCGCAGCGACGTGATCCAGGTTGCCGAGCGCATCTTCAAGGCGCTCGCCGGCCATGATCCGGTCGCGCACCTGCCGGCATCGCAGGCGCGCGACAGCATCCTGGTCGCGCACGACCTCAGTCCGGCCGACATGGTGCTGTTCAAGGACACGAGCTACGTCGCCTTCGTCACCGACGTCGGCGGCCCGACCTCGCACACCGCCATCCTCGCCCGCAGCCTAGACCTGCCGTCGGTGCTCGCGCTCAAGCACGCGCGCGGGCTGATCCGTGAAGGCGAGATGGTCATCGTCGACGGCGTCAACGGCTTCGTCATCGTCGACCCGGACGAACTGATCCTCACCGAGTACCGGACCCGCCAGCACGAATGGCTGCAGAAGCAGTCGGCGCTGCAGGACATCCGCGAAAGCCGGCCGGTGACGCGCGACGGCATCGAGGTCGAGCTGTTCGCCAATATCGAGCTGCCCGAAGACACCACGCTGGCGCTGGCCAACGGCGCGACCGGCATCGGCCTGTTCCGCTCCGAATTCCTCTTCCTCAAGGAAGAAGAGCTGCCGAGCGAGGAGGAACAGTTCGAAGCCTACAAGGCCGTGGCGCAGAACATGGCCGGCATGCCGGTGATCATCCGCACCGTCGACCTCGGCAAGGACAAGATCGCCACCTGGCAGGAAGACACCGACGCGCCGAACCCGGCGCTGGGCCTCACCGGCATCCGGCTGTGCATGGCCGAGCCGTCGATGTTCCGCACCCAGCTGCACGCGCTCTTGCGGGCATCGGCATTCGGCAAGATCAAGCTCTTGATCCCGATGATCTCGACGATCGCCGAGGTCAGGCAGACGCGGCGTCACCTCGAGGAAGTGAAGGCGCAGTTGCGTGCCGAAGGCATCGCCTTCGACAGCGATATCGAACTCGGCGGCATGATCGAAGTACCCGCGGCGGCGCTGACGGTACGCGGCCTGCTCAAGCACCTCGACTTCATTTCGATCGGCACCAACGACCTGATCCAGTATTCGCTCGCGGTCGACCGCAACGACGACACGGTCTCGCACCTGTACGACCCGCTGCACCCGGCCGTGGTCAAGCTGCTGTCGCTGATCATCGACACCGCCAACGCCGTCGGCAAACCGGTGTCGATGTGCGGCGAAATGGCCGGCGACCCGGCGCTCACCAGGCTGCTGCTCGGCCTCGGGCTGCGGCGTTTCTCGATGCTGCCGGCGCAGTTGCTGAAGGTGAAGCAGCAGGTACTCGGCACCGACGTCGCCACGCTGACGCCGCTGATCGAGGCGATGTGCGATACCAGCGACTCGGACGAGCTGCGCGCGCTCGCCGTACAGCTGGACGCCTGAGCTGACGCCACCCGGTGCCCGGCGGCGCGCCGGGCGCCGCCTGCTGCCGGCCTCGAGCGGCCAGCGCGGAATTGACGCAAAGCAATAGGTCGTTTCCCGCAGCTGCCCGCCGGCGGCGGCCGCCCTATCATGCAGTCAGCCCACGCCTCCGCGAGCCCATCATGCTGTTGCACTGGCAGTTCTTTTTCGGCGCCCTGATCAGCCTGGTCACGATGACCAACCCGCTGTCGAAGATCCCGATGTTCATTTCGCTGACGCAGAACATGAGCGAACCGCGCCGCCAGCGCCAGGCGGTGCGCGCCAGCTGGATCGCCTTCCTGATCATGACGGTGTGCCTGATCGCCGGCAACGTCATTCTTTCGGTCTTCGGCATCTCCTACGGCGCGCTGCGCGTCGCCGGCGGCATCGTCATCGGCCTGCTCGGTTACCGGATGCTCTACCACCTCCAGGATCCGGGCATGGCGCCGAAAGGGGCCGGCAGGCGCGACCGCAGCGACTACGCCTTCTTCCCGCTGGCGATGCCGGCGATCGCCGGGCCGGGGACGATCGCCGTCGTCATCGGCCTCTCGACCGAGATCGTCGAAAAGCCGACGCTGACCGGCAAGGCGGTGACCTTCGCGCTGACGCTGGCGGCGATCGGCATCTCGAGCCTGGTGATGTGGATGACGCTGCGCTCGTCGACGATGATTTCCGAGCGGCTGGGCCGCCCCGGCCAGGAGATCATGACCCGGCTGATGGGCTTCGTGCTGATCTGCGTCGGCATCCAGTTCATCGGTTCGGGAGTACGCACCTTCATCGCAGGCAGCTGAAGCCTACGCCGTTAGACGGCTACGCCTGCGCGGATCGGGCCCATCCGATGCTCGAACTCCTCATGGACCATATGTCCATTCCGGGTTCTGTGCTTCGGGTGGGCCCGATCCACTTTGGCTCGCCCGCCTACTGGCATAGGCTTTTGCGCAATGATTCAAGCACGCGCCGTGCGCTGGTTGATATGCCGCGTCACCCGCTGGCCGTTGCCCTCGACGTCGGCGAGCACCCAGTCGTCCGGCAGTGACGCCACCGTGGCGTCGTACTCGATGCCGAGCCGTTCGGCATGGTCGCGGCAGAAGCCGAGCCCGGCGTCGAAGCCGATCCGGAACAGCGTATGCATGTTCGAGTACGTCCAGTCGAACATCGCCGCCCAGCGCTCGTCGGGCAGGTCGGGCGACAGCAGCGGCACCTTGAGCAGCGCGCGCTTTTCGCTACCGTCCGGATTGCGGTTGTGTGCCAGTTCGAACAGTTTGAGGTCGTCGCGGGCGATTTCGGTCAGCGGCGTGATGATCGACATCACCCACGCGTCGTACAGGTCGCGCGGCGCGCGCAGCAGCCGGTCGGCACCGAGTACGTCGAACACGACGATCGTATCGACATCGGGCTCGCTCGCATCGTCGCCGATCAGCGCCTTGAAGTTCAGCGTGTCGAGCGCCGCACCCTCGATGTAGCGCTCGCCGTCGATCTCGGTCGGCGGATACAGGAAGGGAAACGACAGTGCGGCGCGGAAATGCCGCACGTCGAGATCCTGGCCGCGCCACTGCGCCATCTCGTGCCGGTCGACGTTGTACGCGTTCAGGTAGACCGGCCTGTCGAACGTGCGCAGCCGGTCGAAGTCGACGACGTCCTCGATGAACGGCACGTGCGCACACAGACCGAGGCTCTCGGCGCCCAGATCGGTCGGCGTCGCCGTCGCCCACAGCAGTTGCTGCCAGTCGCTCCAGAGCCGGAACGCCGGGCTGACGTCGGCCATTTGCTCGACCAGTTGCGCGTACGGCGATGCCTTCAGCCCGTCGCGGAACAGCTCGGCGAGCTGGCCGGGCTTGTTGAACACCTTGTAGTTGACCGGAAACGCGCGGTACAGGGTATCGGAAATGCCCATGTCGACCATGCCGGTGAGCGCGGCGATCGGCGTCTTGCCCTTGGGCGCCGCGTACAGCAGGCCGACGAGTGCGCCGGCGCCCGAGGTCGAGATCACGTCGAAGGTCACCCGCTGCCGCAGCATTGCGCACAGCGCACCGGCCATCAGCGGCATGTTCGGCGCGCCGCCGCCGATCACCAGTGCAGTCCTGTTTGCTTTTGTCATGCTGTCTCTCCTCTGGGCAAGGGAGACAGCATAGCGCGTTCGTCGGCGCGACAAACGGTGGCGCCGCATACCGTCGCGGCTCAGTCACACCGCTCGGCAACGGGGCCGGCACCCAGGACAAATACCCCAGGGGCGCGGCATGCAGGCACGGCGTGCGAACACCTCCCCCGGGGGAATCCCGGCGGTCGCACCAAGGCGTACGGCAACACGGCCAGCAGGATTCTGCTCGCCTGCTCAGTCCTGCGGGCCCTTGCGGCCGTACAGGTCGGGCTCGCCGCGCGGCCGGGTCTTGAAACGCCGGTGCAGCCAGAAGTACTGCGCCGGGAAGTCGCGGATGCGGTCTTCGATGAAGGCGTTCATCCGCAGCGTGTCGGCCTCGACGTCGTCGCTCGGGAAATGATCCCAGACCGGGTAGTAGCGGGTGACGAAATGATTGCCCTCGAGCGTCGTCACCATCGGCACCACCACCGCACGGCCGAGCTGCGCCAGCCGCGCCAGCGCCGGTACGGTGGCGGTCTGGATGCCGAAGAACGGCACGAAGATCGACTCCTTGCGCCCGAGGTCCTGATCCGGCAGGTAGTACAGCGGCGCGCCCTGCTTCAGCGCCTTGACGATGGGCCGGATGCCGTCGGTACGGCGGATCAGCAGCGGTGCGCCGAAACGCGACCGGCCGAAGTGCAGCAACTGGTCGAAAGGGTTTTCATGCGTCGACGTGTAGACGCTCGCACCCCAGTGGTCGGCGGTGTGGGTGATGCCGCCGTAGTCGAGGCCGAGAAAGTGCGGCGCCAGCAGGATCACCGGCCGGTCCTTGACCGCGAGGTAGTGCTCGTAGCCTTCGCGCCGGACCAGTTGCCGGACGAGTTTTTCCGGGCCGAACCAGAGCTTGCCGTATACAAGCAGGCAGGTGCAAAACACGCGGTAGTGCGCGCGCAGCGTGGCGCGCCGCCGCGCCTCGGGCCAGTCGGGAAAACACAGCCGCAGATTGGTCAGCCCGACCTTGCGGCGCCTTGGCATCAGCCAGTACAGCAAGCTGCCGAGCACCGCTCCCTTGGCGCGCAGCAGCGGCATCGGCAGCCAGCGCAGCAGCCAGAAAGGCACGGCCAGCAGCTTGGCCGGCAGCGACAGCGTCTGCCAGGTCGTCGGCTCGCTCATGCTTGCTCCTCGTCCGGCACCGGCGCACCGGCCGGCCGCTTGTAGCGGTTGTAGCTCCACAGGTACTGCGCCGGCGCGCGGGCGACCAGCGCCTCGATCGCCGCGTTGACGATGGTCGCATCGGCGACGGCGTCGCCGGTCAGCGGCGGCAGCGGCTCGACGTGCAGCCGGTAGCCGCGTCCCCACGACAAGCGCTCGGCGAAGCACATCAGCACCGTCGCGTCGAACTGGCGCGCCAACTTCGGCAGCAGGGTCATCGTGTATGCTGGCTGGCCGAAAAACGGCGCCCACACGCCGTCGCCGGCACCAGGTGCCTGGTCGGGCAGCATGTAGGCGGTCTGGCCGGCCTTGAGCGTTTTCAGCAGGAGCCGCACGCCCTTGGCGTTGGCCGGCGCGGCAAGGCCGTTCTCGCGGTCGCGCGACGCCAGCATCAGCGGTTCGAGCGCCTTGATCTTCGGCGGCCGGTACAGCGCGGCGAGCTGGCGCGGAATCCGCATCGCCAGATGCACGCCGCAGGCCTCGATCGCGCCGAGGTGGGGCGAGACGAACAGGACCGGTTTCGGGCTCGCCAGCGCCGCGTCGACGTGCTCCCAGCCGCGGCGCTCGACCACGAGTTGCGCAACCTGCTCGGCCGGGCGCAGCCAGTGCACCAGCATCTCGGCGCCGGCCTTGCCGTGCTGCACAATACTTGAGCGGAGCAATCGGCTATAATCGGCGTCATTTTTCGCAAGTTTCGACTGACGCAGGTTCTCTGCCAGCCTTTGCCGGTAGGTCGGATCCACCGCCCAGACAAGCCAGCCCGCCACGGTGCCGACACCGTGAAAAAACCACAGCGGCAGCCAGGCAAGCGGGCGAAGCAATTTCAGCAGCATGTAATGTCCATTGATGATCTGCGGCGACGATTTTATCGGCTTTGCCGCGCGCCCGACATGACTTAGGAGCCCCGAGCCCCATGAAAGAATTCCTGTTTACATCCGAGTCGGTCTCTGAAGGCCATCCCGACAAGGTCGCCGACCAGATCTCCGATTCGATCCTCGACGCGATCCTGACCCAGGACAAGCACGCCCGCGTCGCCGCCGAAACGCTGGTCAACACCGGCCTCGTCGTGCTCGCCGGCGAGATCACCACCACCGCCAATATCGACTACATCCAGATCGCGCGCGACACGATCAAGCGCATCGGCTACGACCACAGCGACATCGGTTTCGACTACAAGACCTGCGCCGTGCTCGTCGCCTACGACAAGCAGAGCCCGGACATCGCCCAGGGCGTCGACGAAGGCGCTGGCCTCGATCTCGACCAGGGCGCCGGCGACCAGGGCCTGATGTTCGGCTACGCCTGCGACGAAACCTCGCAGCTGATGCCGGCGTCGATCTACTACGCACACCGTCTGGTGCAGCGCCAGTCCGAACTGCGCAAGGACGGCCGCCTGCCGTGGCTGCGTCCGGACGCCAAGAGCCAGGTCACGCTGAAGTACGACGCCGACACCGGTGCCGTCATCGGCGTCGACACCATCGTGCTGTCGACCCAGCACCACCCGGACGTCTCGCACGCGCAGCTGTCCGAAGCGGTGATCGAGGAGATCATCAAGCCGGTGATGCCGTCCGAGTGGCTGCAGAACCCGAAGTACCTCGTCAATCCGACCGGCCGTTTCGTCATCGGCGGCCCGATGGGCGACTGCGGCCTGACCGGCCGCAAGATCATCGTCGACACCTACGGCGGCGCAGCGCCGCACGGCGGAGGCGCGTTCTCGGGCAAGGACCCGTCCAAGGTCGACCGCTCGGCCGCCTACGCCGGCCGCTACGTGGCGAAGAACATCGTCGCCGCCGGCATCGCCAAGCAGTGCATGGTGCAGGTGAGCTACGCGATCGGCGTGTCGAAGCCCGTGTCGATCATGGTCGACACCTGGGGCACGTCCAAACTGTCGAACGAGCAGATCGTCAAGCTGATCGAGCGCCACTTCGACCTGCGCCCGAAGGGCATCGTGCAGATGCTCGACCTGCTGCGCCCGGTCTACACCCGCACCGCCGCCTACGGCCACTTCGGCCGCGAAGAGCCGGACTTCACCTGGGAACGCACCGACAAGGCCGAGGCGCTGCGCGCCGACGCCGGGCTGTAATCCAGCCGCAGGCAAGCAAACGGGGCCATCGGCCCCGTTTTTCATTGCTCGTCGGGTTCGCCCGCCGGATCGACGTGGGTCATCACGTCGAGCACCGGCAGTGCCGCCATCACCCGCTCGCGCGCAGCGACGGCGATCGTGTGGCCGGCCTTGACGGTGAGGCCGCCGTCGATCTCGAGGTGCACGTCGACCAGGATCATGTCGCCCATCTTGCGCGTTCGCAGGTCGTGCACGCCGAGCACGCCGGGCGTCGCGGCGACGATGGTGCGGATGCGCTCGATGTCGTCGGCGTCGGCGGCATGGTCCATCAGCTCGTGCAGCGACCGCCACGCGAACGTCCAGCCCATCCGGCCGACCATGATGCCAACGATCAGTGCGGCGATCGGGTCGAGCAGCGTCAGGCCGGCGAGGTTGCCGACGATGCCGATCGCGACAACCAGCGACGACGCGGCGTCCGAGCGCGCATGCCAGGCGTTGGCGGCCAGCAGGCTCGAACGCAGCCGCTGCGCGACGGCCAGCATGTAGCGGAACAGCAGCTCCTTGGCCGCCAGTGCGCCGAGCGCGACCCAGAGCGCAACCAGATGCACCTGCGGAATCAGTGCCGGCGTCTGCAGCTTCTGCAACGCCGACCACAGCATGCCGACGCCGACCGCGAGCAGGATCACGCCGATGACGAAGGACGCGGCGTTCTCGTAACGCTGGTGGCCATACTGGTGATCGGCGTCGGGCGCCTTGCCGCTGTAGCGGTTGGCGAACAGCACGACGAAGTCGGAAACGAGGTCCGACAGCGAGTGAATGCCGTCGGCGATCAGCGCTTGCGAATGCGCCAGCACGCCGACGACGATCTGTACCGCCGTCAGGCCGATATTGACGACGACGCTGACGAGCGTGCTGCGT
The DNA here is from genome assembly GCF_001808185.1 of Jeongeupia sp. USM3. NCBI lineage: Bacteria > Pseudomonadati > Pseudomonadota > Betaproteobacteria > Neisseriales > Chitinibacteraceae > Jeongeupia > Jeongeupia sp. USM3. The sequence continues at coordinate 2,060,244 of NZ_CP017668.1, forward strand.
CTGGCGGCACGGCCGGCGGCGTCGAGGCTGTGCGGATCGGGGCTGAAATTCATGCCGGCATTATCGTTGACGCAGCGCCGGCGCGACCAGCCGTCAATGCGGGATTGTTGCCCCATGTCATATGGCACAATCGCCGCCATCGACACCGTTCCAGGGCCAGACCATGCAACACCTCTCCCCGACCCAGCTCGCCGAATGGCTTGCCGACGACAGCCGCGCCAGACCGGTGCTGCTCGACGTGCGCGAAGGCTGGGAGGTCGGCGTCTGCGCGCTGGCCGGCATCACCCACATCCCGATGGGCGAAATCCCGTCGCGCCAGCTCGAACTCGATCCGGACGCGCCGACCGTGGTGATCTGCCACCACGGCATGCGCAGCTACCAGGTCGCCGGTTTTCTCGAACGCAACGGCTTCACCACGCTGATCAATCTCGACGGCGGCATGGCCGCCTGGGCCAACGACGTCGACCCGGCGTGTCCGCGCTACTGAGTCACCGTTGAGCCGACCGGGCTCAGTTCAGTTCATCGTTGACCGAGAATTTCGAACCGGTCAGCGTCGCCTCGGCGGCCAGCCCGGTTTCGGTCATCTGGTACATCCACACGCCCGGCGCCACGCTGGTCGCACCCGCGGCATCGCCGCCCTGGTCGTCGGCCTTGGCCGAGGCGTTGGCCTGCGCGCCGAACTGCCAGCCCGAGCGGATGAATTCGTTCAGCGCGCTCTTGTTCTTGAAGATGAAGACCTGCCGGTAGCTCTTGGCGCCCAGCCCCAGCCCGGCCTGTGCCCCGAGCATGTCCATATAGGTGACGTGGCTGTTGCTGCGATTGACCGCGATGCCATGACCGCTGTTGCCGCCGGCGAGCATGAGCTTGGCGCTGAAGTTGTCGAACACCGCGTAGCCGGCGCTGTGCGAGATCGCCGATTTCGATTTCGGATAGGTCTTGTAAAGCTGCGTCAGTGTTTCCGACGCCATTTGCTTGAGTTCGCTGCGCTGCGTCGCGGGGCTTTTGTCGTCACCGAACAAGCCCGCGCTGGCCTGGCCGGCCAGCAGCAAGCCACAAAGTGCAACGGTATAAAAACGGCGCATGCAATCACCTTATAAAGTTGATTTATGCAACCATTTTATCGCGATATCATAGCCCGCCGACCGGGCAAATTAACGCCAGCCGGCGGTATCAATGCCTATCCGGCCTATTTGCCCGAGTTCAGCTTCTTGTCGACGAAATACTTGCTGCCGCCGACCGTCGCTTCGGCGGTCAAGCCGGACTCGGTGAACTGATAGGCGTAAACGCCCTTGGTGATCATCGTCGCACCAGTGAGGCCGACGCCCTTGTCGCTGGCCTTGGCCGCGGCCGTCGCATCACCGCCGAACGCCCAGCCCGAAGTGACGAATTTGTTGAACGACTTCGGGCTGGTAAATACCAGCACCAGCCGCGAGTTCTTGATGCCAAGCCCAAGACCGGCCTTGGCCTGCGCGACACCCATGAAGGTTTCCTTCTTCGACGGCAGACTCACCGCCACGCCGCTGCCGCCGCCGGCACCTGCGAACAGGATCATCGCGCCGCCGGTATCGAACACCGCGTAACCGGCCGACTTGGCGATCGTCGCTTCGGCGTCGGGGTGGGCCTTGTAGACGTCGGCGAGCGTGTCACTGGCCATCTGGCGGATCTTGGCCCGTTGCTCTGCCGCCGGCGTTGCCTGCGCCTCGGGCTTGGCCTGGTCGCTGACGGCTTCGGCGAAGACCGGCTGAGCGGCCAATGCGCCGACGAGCGCCACGGGGAACAACCATTTGCACTTCATGATCCAGCCTCCTTGCCTTGGTGGGTGAACTCTAAACATAGACCGCCCGTGGCAAGGCATTACATACAAATTACCAAGCGCTGGTTGAGCGGAAGGTCTCGCCGGAATGACAAGGAAAGCTGGCAAGGTAGCCGGGCTAGCGGTCACAATGCCGCTACCGGTCTTCCGGCCGGCGCTTTCCCAAGGATCTTCCGATGAGCCTGACAACCGGCCTCTTCACCCTGCTTGCGCTGGTGTGCTTCAGCGCCTTTTTCTCGATCTCCGAAATCGCGCTCGCCGCGTCGCGCAAGTTCCGGCTGCAGATGATGGCCGACGAGGGCGAGGCCAGCGCGCCGCTGGTGATCGCGCTGCAGGAGAAGCCCGGCGACTTCTTCACCGTGGTCCAGGTCGGCGTCAATGCCGTCGCCATCCTTGGCGGCATCGTCGGCGATGCGACGTTCACGCCCTACCTGAGCGAGCTGTTCGCACGGTTCGGGCTCGAGCTGCAGCTGGCGACGACGCTGTCCTTCCTGCTGTCCTTCCTGATCACCACCGGCCTGTTCATCCAGTTTGCCGACCTGATTCCCAAGCGCCTGGGCATGCTCCAGCCCGAGCAGATGGCTGTGCGCATCGTCCGGCCGATGATGGCCTGCACCACGCTGCTGCGCCCGCTGGTCTGGCTGTTCGACGGCATCGCCAACCTGATCTTCCGCATCTTCAAGGTGCCGACGCAGCGGGTCGAGTCGATTACCTCGGACGAAATCGTCGCGCTGGTCGACGCCGGCGCCGAGGCCGGCACCCTGCAGCGCAAGGAGCACCTGTTCATCGAGAACATGTTCGAGCTCGGCGAGCGCTTCGTCACCTCGGTGATGACCGCGCGCGAGCAGGTGATCTATTTCACCGACACCGACAGCAACGACGTGATCCGCCAGAAGATCACCGACGAGCCGCACGCCAAGTTCCTGCTGTGCCGCGACGGCATCGACAGCGTCTATGCCTACGTCGACGCCAAGGACCTGCTGCAGCACGTGCTCAAGGGCCAGCCCGAGGCGCTGCAGGCGGGGCTGCGCCAGGTGGCGGTCAAGAACGTGCTGCTGGTGCCGGACACGATCTCGCTGTCCGAAGCGCTCGACCGCTTCAAGGAAACCCACGAAGACTTCGCCGTCGTGATCAACGAATACGCGCTGGTCGTTGGCATCTTCACGCTCAACGACGTGATCCGCCACCTGATCGGCAGCGTGACCGACCTCTCGCAGCAGGACCAGATCGTCCGCCGCGACGACAGCTCGTGGCTGGTCGACGGCGTCACGCCGGTCGCCGACCTCAAGGCGGTGCTCGAGATCGACGACCTGCCCGACGAGGAAAACTACGAAACCGTCGCCGGCCTCCTGATGTACCTGCTGAAGAAGATCCCCAAGAAGGCCGAGGCGATCGACTGCCGCGGCTACCGTTTCGAGGTGGTCGACATCGACCACTACCGGATCGACCAGGTGCTGGTCACGCGGCTGCCGCCGGGCGCAACAGCCGCCTCGCCGAACGGCGATGGCTGACGAAGCGCTCAAAAGCCGATAGAATTCAAGCCCTTCCGAGGAGCGCTGCGACCCTCTACGGAACCCGATCCAGCAAGCGAGCGAGCCAAAGCGGCTTGTTGCCGCCCGAAGCACAGGAAACGGAATGGACGTCCATGAGGACGACCCGAAGGTAGCCCCCTTGCGGGGTTCCGAGCATCGGACGGAAGCAAAACGCACAGGCGCAGCCGCTTGATGTACGGGTTCGGGGCCAGGCTCGGAACGAATCCAACGGCGCTCACCTGACCAACCCGTGCCGGGCACGGGGATAGCGGGTGAGCCGCATCCCTCCCGGCCACACGAAGGACTCTACCGTGGCCGAATTCACCGATTTTCACGTTGCCGATCTCTCCCTTGCCGCCTGGGGCCGCAAGGAACTGAACATCGCCGAAACCGAAATGCCGGGCCTGATGGCCGTGCGCGAACAGTTCGGCGCCGCGCAACCGCTGAAGGGCGCGCGCATCGCCGGCAGCATCCACATGACGATCCAGACCGGTGTGCTGATCGAAGCGCTGCAGGCGCTCGGCGCGCAGGTGCGCTGGGTGTCGTGCAACATCTTCTCGACCCAGGACCACGCCGCCGCCGCCCTCGCCGCCGCCGGCACGCCGGTGTTCGCGTACAAGGGCGAATCGCTCGAAGAATACTGGGACTTCACCCACCGGATCTTCGACTTCGGTAACGGCGAATACGCCAACATGATCCTCGACGACGGCGGCGACGCCACGCTGCTGCTGCATCTGGGCGCACGTGCCGAAACCGATCTGTCGCTGGTCGCCGATCCGACCAACGAAGAGGAAACCGTGCTGTACGCGGCGATCCGCGCGCAAATCGCCAAGGACCCGAAGTGGTACTCGACCCGCCTGGCCCACATCCAGGGCGTGACCGAGGAAACCACCACCGGCGTCCATCGCCTCTACCAGATGCACGAGAAGGGCCAGCTCGCCTTCCCGGCGATCAACGTCAACGACTCGGTCACCAAGTCCAAGTTCGACAACCTGTATGGCTGTCGCGAATCGCTGGTCGACGGCATCAAGCGCGCCACCGACGTGATGATCGCCGGCAAGGTCGCCGTCGTTCTGGGCTACGGCGACGTGGGCAAGGGCTGCGCGCAATCGCTGCGCGGCCTCGGCGCGACCGTGTGGGTCACCGAAGTCGACCCGATCTGCGCGCTGCAGGCGGCGATGGAAGGTTACCGCGTCGTGCTGATGGACGAAGTCGCGTCGCAGGGCGACATCTTCGTCACCACCACCGGCAACGTCGGCGTGATCACCCACGGCCACATGAAGGCGATGAAGCACAACGCCATCGTCTGCAACATCGGCCACTTCGATTCGGAAATCGAAGTCGCGTCGCTGCGCCGGTACAACTGGGACAACATCAAGCCGCAGGTCGACCACATCGAGTTCGAAGACGGCAAGCGCATCATCCTCCTGGCCGAAGGTCGCCTCGTGAACCTCGGCTGCGCCACCGGCCACCCGAGCTTCGTGATGAGCAACTCCTTCGCCAACCAGGTGCTGGCGCAGATCGAACTGTTCACCAAGCGCGAGCAGTACCCGGTCGGCGTCTACGTGCTGCCCAAGCACCTCGACGAAATGGTCGCCCGCCTGCATCTGGGCCGCATCGGCGCCAAGCTGACCACGCTGACCGACGAGCAGGCCGCGTACATCAACGTGCCGAAGGACGGCCCGTTCAAGCCGGCCCACTACCGCTACTAATCATTCGCTGGCTGCGCCTGCGCATCTCGCGCCCGTCCGGTGCTCGAAATCCTCATGGACCGAATGTCCATTCCGGTTTCTGTGCTCCGGGCGAGCGCGACCTGCTTTGGCTCGCTCAGCGACTGAGACTGATTTGTGCCGTCCGACAGCACTTGCCAAGAGCCGCCAACAATCGCAGCGGTGCTGGCAAGGCGTACGAACACGTCCCACAGGGACTCCCTGCGGTCGCAACAGTACAACGGCAAGCGGGTACACCAGCAGCGTTAGCGGCTCCAAGGGGCTTCGGTCCTTTTCTGCGTCCGCGTCACACGAACGCGACGCAGCCGTGCCAGAATCGGGGTAGAGACGCATTCCGATTCCATACGCCCCGCACCGGACGACAACCCATGTTCCACCAGCCCGAGTTCATCGCCCCGACCCGCCACACCGACGCCGACGCCGCACTGGCACAGGTCCGCCTCGTCTACGAATCCAGCCTTGCCCACCTGCGCGACGCAATGGCACGTTTCGTCGCCGGCAAAACGCTGCCCGGTCGTGTCCGCGCGTGCTATCCCTACGTGCGGCTGCAGACCGATACCGTGTCGCGACTGCAGCCACTGGACGGGCTGCGCTCGGTCGACGGCATTCATCTGGCCTTCGGCTTCGTCGCCGGCCCGGGGCGTTACGAAACCACGCTGACCCGGCCCGACCTGTTCGAACGCTACTACCGCGAGCAGTTCGCGCTGCTGCTGCAGAACCACGGTGTCGAGCTCGAGATCGGCGTCAGCAACCAGCCGATCCCGGTGCACTTCTCGTTTGCCGAGAACGACCATATCGAGGGCAGCCTGACGCTCGAGCGCCGCCAGCTGATGCGCGACGTGTTCGACCTGCCCGACCTGTCGGCGATGGACGACGGCATCGCCAACGGCACCTACGAGCCGGCCGCCGGCGAGCCGCAGCCGCTGTCGCTGTTCACCGCGCCGCGCGTCGACTACTCGCTGCACCGGCTGCGCCACTATTCGGGCACCCAGCCTGAGCATTTCCAGAACTTCGTGCTGTTCACCAACTACCAGTTCTACATCGACGAATTCATCCGTCTCGGCCTCGAGGCGATGAGCGATCCGCACAGCGAATACGTCGCCTTCGTCGAGCCCGGCAACGTCATCACCCGCCGTGCCGGCCTGGCGCCGGAAGCCGCCGACGCGCTCGGCATGGCGCCACCGCGGCTACCGCAGATGCCGGCCTACCACCTGATCCGCGCCGACCACAGCGGCATCACCATGGTCAACATCGGCGTTGGCCCCGCCAATGCCAAGACCGCAACCGACCACATCGCCGTGCTGCGGCCGCACGCATGGGTGATGCTCGGCCACTGCGCCGGCCTGCGGCAGACCCAGCAGCTCGGCGACTACGTGCTGGCGCACGGCTACGTGCGCGAGGACCACGTGCTCGACCAGGACCTGCCGCTGTGGGTGCCGATTCCGGCGCTGGCCGAAATCCAGCTCGCGCTGCAGGCGGCGGTGTCCGACGTCACGCAGATCAAGGGCTCGGAGCTCAAGCGCGTGATGCGCACCGGCACCGTCGCCAGCACCGACAATCGCAATTGGGAGCTGCTGCCCGACAACGCGCCGCAGCGCCGTTTCAGCCAGAGCCGCGCCGTTGCGCTCGACATGGAAAGCGCGACGATCGCCGCCAACGGCTTCCGCTTCCGCGTCCCCTACGGCACCCTGCTGTGCGTATCGGACAAGCCGCTGCACGGCGAGATCAAGCTGCCGGGCATGGCCAACCACTTCTACCGCGAACGCGTCGACCAGCACCTGCGCATCGGCATCCGCGCAATGGAGCTCTTGCGCGACCAGGGCGTCGACCAGTTGCACAGCCGCAAGCTGCGCAGCTTTGCCGAGGTGGCGTTCCAGTAAGCCCGGGCGGGCGGCAAGCCGCCCGCGACATTTCGGTTACACCGCGCCACTGCAGAAATTTGAACTATCAGCCGGCGTATCCCGTGTCCATGATTTGATGAGAAGTGCACTTCAGCGTTGAATCCGCCCCTACCCGTAGTGCCCGACAATATGCCCTCAAATATCAGATACCTTTTCCTGTATATTTTCTCGCTCTACTTAATCAACCCGGCACTCGCCACGTGCGATTTCATCCAGATGAATGGACGACCTCCTACTGGCCAATCAATTCCACAACACATTGAGAACCGTGGCCCTTCTGGTTATTCAAGGCTTCCTCACGAAAACGGCTGGTTGTTTGAACAGTCTAAGTTTTCATCTATTCAGATCAAGGCACCCCACGCAGAAGCAATATGGATTGGGACGTACAAATCCATAATTTTTCAGTCCAACCTTCGATTCTCAAGCCGGCATTTAAAAAGAAACAAAATTGACATATCCAAACAGCTGGACACATGCACCCAAAGAATATCTAAAGAGTGCTGGCGCGACGAGTCCGGCATATTTTACGAAACCGCCAATGACCCAATGGAAACATATTTGTATATAACCGATCCAAGATACGCCTCGCCAGAAGACCCCGACGTCCCCCCAAGGCGCTGCAAAACATCTACCAAGTTTCAAGAAAGGTGGTCCATGGCCTGATGAGAATCATACTTCCGAAGTAAATTCATCAAGGATCGCGCATGAGCAAAAAAGAAAATACCGGCAAAGCGAATGAAATCACGCCAGTCACGATCCGTCACGTCAGGGGAATGACCCCGGCAGAGATGCAGTACATCAAATACGCCAGCCTTGGACGGAGAATCGAGCGCCCCTTCGGCCTCGGGTTTGGCGTCGTGATCATGATGTTTGGCATCACACTCCTCGTGGCGTTCATTTACGACGGGCAGGCATCAGAGCCGGGGAAATTCATTATATCGGTCATATTTTCGATTGGCTTTTTCCTGCTCGGCCAAGTTAGCTGGAGAACATACAAGAAAAGAAAATACCGGCTCAAAGACGGCGTTTACGAGATAAGCGGCAGACTTGAGGAAATGAATGGGCGCATCGTCAACCCCAGCACCGGTGGCAGCAGCAGCGTCAGAAAGTATGTCATCGGTGACACGCAAATCATCTGGCCCATCGCCTCTTCGGCCGTCTACGCATCTTCTGCCGGGAGCCTGATTTGTATCAAAGCGGCGATTTTCGAAAAAGAAAAACCCGTTTCGTTTTTCTCCGAAAGATCAATACTATCCGATAAAAAGCATGACGCCTTCGTGCTCGAATTTGACGACAAGATCAATATCAACCGGGCCATCGTCAACTACGGGCCGCGCCTTTTCTTCAAAAAACGCGCTACACTAATAGCGACACACATCCTCATACTGACCATTATTGCCCTTGGCTTGTTTTATTTCATGGAAAATCCATTCTCAGCACGCCTGCCAACGCCCAGCCATTCATTGGCACTCACCTCTGAAATCATCGCCATCACACTATTCCTGATCACTGCTGCCGCATGCCTGGCCACGGCGGCGTTCCTGTACGAAAAAATCGCCAAAAAAATGGGTTTTACCCCATATATAGAGAAACTGCGTAGCTGACGGCAGGATATACTTCGACGCATCAAAAGAAATCGCAAACCGACAATGACCGACATACCCGAGCCAGCCGAAGAAGCCGGCAACGCCCTCGCCGACTACCTGCACACCTGTCGCGCCACCCTGGTGACCACCGACGGCAGCTATGCCGTCTCGGTGCACGGCGAGATCGTCGTCGGCGATCGCACCGTTCCCTACCATCTGGTGCCCGACGCCGGCTTCCTCGGCAAGACCGCCAAGTGGCGCAAGCTGACGGCGACGGCCAAGCTCGCACTGCTGCAGGAGCGCTGGAACAAGGCCGCGCTGCACACGCTGGAAGCCGCACTGGTCGAGTGCGCCGACGCGGTCATCGACATCGCGACCGAGTGCGAGCTCGATCCGACCGGCGCGCTGAACGCGCTGCAGGCCAAGTACGAGCGCGCCAGCGACCGCTGCAAGGTCGCGCTGGCGCGGATCGAGGCGCAGCGCGGCACCCGCGTCGCGAGCCACCAGGCGGAAAAGACGCGCGACGCGATCAACCTCTCGCTGTACCCGGAATCGTTCACCACCGCGCAGGCGATGCCGCGGCACTTCATCGCCGTGCTCGGCCCGACCAACTCGGGCAAGACGCACGCGGCGATGGAACATCTGGCGCAGGCCAGGTCCGGCGCCTATCTCGCGCCGCTGCGGCTGCTGGCGCTGGAAAACTACCAGCGCCTGCTCGACGCCGGCGTCGCCACCAGCCTGATCACCGGCGAGCAGCGCAAGCTGCACCCCGGCGCGACCCACGTCGCCAGCACCGTCGAGATGTTCAACCCGAACAGGCCGATCGACGTCGCCGTGATCGACGAGATCCAGCTGCTCGACGACCCGGACCGCGGCGCGGCGTGGACCGCTGCCGTGTGCGGCGTGCCGGCCAACACCGTTTATCTGCTCGGCGCGCTCGAAGCGCAGCAGGCGATCGAGTCGCTGGTCCACCGCATCGGCGGCACGCTCGAAGTACGCAAGCTCGAGCGCAAGTCGCCGCTGAAGATGGACCCGCAGCCGCTCGGTTCGCTGAAGAACCTCAAGCCCGGCGACGTGCTGATCGCGTTCTCGCGCCGCGAGGTGCTCAACTGGCGCGACCAGGCGATTGCCGAAGGCTTCGCCGTCTCGGCGATCTACGGCAACCTCTCGCCCGAAGTGCGGCAGGCGCAGGCCGAGCGCTTCGTCTCCGGCGACACCAAGATCGTCGTCGGCACCGACGCGATCGGCATGGGGCTGAACACGCCGGCGCGCCGGGTGATCTTCACCACGTCGAACAAGTGGGACGGCTACAGCGAAGGCACGATCACCGCGGCGCTGGCCAAGCAGATCGCCGGCCGCGCCGGCCGCTTCGGCGCGCACGAGGCCGGCTTTGTCGCCGGTTTCGACGCCCGCACCCACAAGGTCATCTCCGAGCTGCTGCGCGAGAAGATCGAGCCGCTGCCGGCGACCGGCTTCTTCGTCGCACCCAACCTCGACTACCTGCAGCAGATTTCCAAGGCCACCGGCCAGACCAAGCTGTTCGCGCTGCTCGAGCTGTTCACCAAGCACATCAACGTCCACGACGAGTTCTTCGTGCCGGCCAACCTCAGCGACCAGATGGAAAAGGCGCGCTGGCTCGATACGCTGAAGCTGTCGCTCGAAGACCGCTACACCTTCAGCCTGTGTCCGGTGTCGACCAAGATTCCGATGCTGGAGAACGCGCTGCAGGACTGGGCACGCGACCGTGCCGACGGCAAGCCGTCGCCGCTGCTGCGGATCGAGGGCATCGGCGGGCGCAATGCGCTGCAGTACCTCGAAGACAGCTGCAAGCTGTACGCCGCCTACGCCTGGCTCGGCTACCGGATGGCCGATACCTTCCCGCACGAGGAACTCGCGCAGTCGCTGATGAAAACGACGTCGGAGAAGATCGACCTGATGCTGCAGCAGCAGAACCAGCAGCATCGCCGGCAGCCCGACACGCCCAGGCGCGGCGGCCGGCGGCGTTTCGGGCCGCGCTAGCCGCGTTCGCCGCGTGCGGCGCGCAGGCGCTGGACCAGCGCCTCGAGTTCGAGTCGCCAGCCCGGCCAGTTCGACTGCGGCGAGGTCTGGCGCTCGATGTCGCGCAAGAGGTCGCCGAGCTGCCAGTCGATCTCCTGCACCAGCGCCAGCAGCTCCTGCGTCACCAGTTCGTCGTCGGCGACGCTGTCGAGCGCCAGTTCGATCCGTTGCGGGTCGATGCCCAGTTGCGCGAGCATCCCGTAGATCCGGTCGAGCCGCTCGATGACGAAATCCGGCAAGGCCAGCGCGCGCAGATGCTCGCGCTGGGCCAGCCAGTCGTCGAACAGCGCCGCCTGCCCGCCGAGCTGCTCGGACAGGATCAGCAAGCGCGATTCGGAAGGCCGGCTGTAACCGGGCAGCACGATGCCGTGCAGCCCGCGCACCAGCAGGTCGATCGCGTCGGTGCGGAAACCCGGCCGCACCAGCCGCAGCCAGATCAGCAGCGCCAGCGGCCGGCGATGCGGCAGCACCGACCCCGCTGCCTCGGCGATCGCCAGCAACTGTCCCAGCGGCTGCAGCGCATCGTGCGCCAGCCGCGACGGGTAGCCGCTGCCGTCGGGGCGCTCGTGGTGCTGCAGCACCGCGATCACCGTGGCCTCGGGCACGTCGGGACAGTCGCGCAGCAGCCTGGCCGCCATCGCCGGATGCGCGTCGATCAGGTTCAGCGGCGCCTTGCTGTAGTCGCCGACCTGCGCCATTGCGTCGAGATCGGCCAGCCCTGCGTCGTGGAACAGCGCCGCCAGCAGCAGCGCCTGCCGGTCTGTATCGGCAAACTGCAGCCCGGCGGCGAGGAAATCGGCGACGATCGCGACGACCAGATGGTGCTGGTACAGGTCCGGGTGCTCGGCGGCGAGCCGGCCGAGCCGGCGCGACAGCGGCTGCGGCAGCGCCAGCGCCTGCAGGCCGTGCCGGTAGCCGAGCGGGTCGACCGAGCGCGCCATCAGCGTCGCCAGCGTCGGCAGGCGCTGCAGCGCCAGCTGGGCATGGTCGGCGATTTCGTCGCTGCGCAGCCCGGCGCCGACGAAACGCGGCGCCGCCGGGGCGCCGGCATGCATACGGCGGGAGTGGCCTTCCGACTGTGACATGATCGGCTCCGCGGAGTCGCTGATGCCTTGCAGTATAGGCAGGCCGGCGGCCAGCGCAGCAGCGCGATGAAATGGTCGCGCAACGGGCTGCCCGGATGCGGTGCCAGCCCCGCCCGCCGGCCGATCCCGGCAACGGACGGGACGATGCGCACGCCCAGCGACAGGATGTGGCCTACGGGTGCCGGCGCAGCGGCCGGTCAGGGCTTCGCGCGGCGGGCGTGGCTCGCCGGCGATCCGGTCGGCGCCGGTCAGCCGTAACGCGCCTGCGCCAGCGCCAGCCACGCGCGCGCGGCGTGCGAGAGGTAGGCGTCGCGCGGCCACGCCAGTGCAATTTCCCACGGGATCTCGGCCTCGAGTTCGCACACCGCCAGCCCGTCGCGCGCCGACGCGGCGATTTCCGACGTCGGCAGCAGCGCCACGCCGATGCCGCCGCGCACCATCGCCTGGATCAGCCCGGGCTGGCCGCTGCGGCCGGTGACCTGCGGCGCAAAGCCCGCCTCGCCGCACGCCGAGACGATCCGGTCGTTGAGCGCGAAACCCGGCGTGAACAGGATGAACGGCTCGTCGGCCAGTTCGGCCAGCGCAATCCGCGGCCGGTGCGCCCAGGCCGAGCGCTCGGGCGCGATCAGGGCCAGCCGGTCGCGCACCAGGGTCAGCGTCTGGTAGCGCGGATCGTCGACCGGGTGCAGCAGGCCGCCAAGTTCGAGCTCGCCGGCGAGCAATGCGGCCTCGATCGCGATCGCGCCGTCCTCGAACAGCTTGAGCTCGACGCCCGGGTAATGACGCTTGAACTCGCTGATCAGCGCCACGAACACCCGGCCGCCGAGCGAGGGCACGCCGATGCGCAGCTCGCCGCGCGCCAGCCCGGAGAGGCCGGCCAGCTCGGCGTGCAGCTGGCCGGCGTCGGCGAGCATCCGCTCGGCATGCACCAGCACCACGCTGCCGGCGTCGGTCAGCCGCGGACGCTTGCCTTCGCGCACGAACAGCTGCTGCCCCAGTTCGTCCTCGAGCTGGCGCACGAGCTTGCTCACCGTCGGCTGGGTGACGAACAGCCGCTCGGCGGCGAGCGTGAAGCTGCCGCAGCGGGCGACTTCGGCAAACGCGCGCAGGGTCCGCAATTCCATCGACGCCCTCACCATTCCAAATCGGCATTCATTTCATAATGATAATTCATCTTTGTAATCAAAGCGGCGGCATACACTTCGGGCTGTATCCTTCAGGAGGCCATCATGGCTACCGCCCGCGTGACCGGTTTCTTCAGGCTGGTCACCCAATTGCTGCTGATCTTTGCCGTCTGGTTCGCCACCGACTGGTTTGCCCGCGCCGTGCATTCGCCGATTCCGGGCAGCGTGATCGGCCTTGGCGTGGTGCTGGCGCTGCTGCTGTGCGGCGTCCTGCATACCGACGCGATCCGCCGCGGCGCCGAATGGCTGCTGGCGGAAATGCTGCTGTTCTTCATTCCGCCGTGCATTGCCGTGGTGCAGTTCGGCGCGCTGTTCAAGGCCGAAGGCCTGCAACTGATCGCGGTGATCGTGCTCGGCACGCTGATCGTCATGGCCGGCACCGCGCTGGTCGTCGATGTCGTGTTCCGCTGGGAACACCGCCGCCGCATCCGCGCCAAATCGCAACGCCGCCAACTGGCCGGTGCGCTGCAATGAACACCGCCCTGCTCGCCCCGCTCAGCCTGATCGTCACCATTGCGGTGTACTACGCCAGCAAGTGGCTGTACCACCGGCACCGCCGCATCTGGTTTGCCCCCATCGTGCTGACGCCGCTGCTGCTGATGGCAATCGTGCTGGCGATCGATCTGCCCTACCAGGTCTACAATGCCGACGCGCACTGGCTGGTTTGGTTGCTTGGACCAACCACCATTGCATTTGCCGTACCGATCTACGACCAGCGCGAGATCATCCGCCGCAATCCGCTCACGCTCAGCGTCGGCGTGGTGGCCGGCGTGGTGCTCGGCATCGGTTCGTCGTGGCTGCTGTCGCAACTGTTCCGGCTGCCGGACGAACTGACGCACAGCCTGCTGTCGCGCTCGGTCTCGACGCCGTTCGCCGTCGTTGCCACCGATGCCTTCGGCGGTTCGCGCGAGCTGACCTCGCTGTTCGTCGTCGTCACCGGCGTGTTCGGCATGGTGATCGGCGAAACGGTGATGCGGGTGCTGCCGCTGCGCTCGCGCATGGCGCGCGGCGCGATGTTCGGCGCCGCCAGCCATGGTGCCGGCACCGCCAAGGCGCGCGAAATCGGCAACGAGGAAGGCGTCGTCGCCAGCCTCACCATGACCATGGCCGGTATTGCCATGGTGTTGATCTCACCGCTGCTTGGAGCGTGGCTATGAAACGTCCGATCCCCTGGTGCTGTGCGCGTCGGCGCGCACGGCTGCGCGTACAGCCGAAACGCACGCCGCAGCGCAGCGACGTGGTCGGCGGCACGCCCGAGGCCGGGCCGTTGGCGCCACCGCGCGGCAAACTCACGCCGACATGAAGCGATTGCGGGCGCGCTGACGCTACCGGGCGGCGGTGCGGTGGTAAGATTACCCGGATTTTCCACCGAACAGCCGCCATGACCCGCCCGCCGATCAGCTTCGAATTCTTCCCGTCCAAGACGCCCGAAGGCGTCGAGAAACTGCGCAACACGCGCCGCCAGCTCGCCCAGTTCAAGCCCGAGTTCTTCTCGGTGACCTTCGGCGCCGGCGGCACGACGCAGGACGGCACGCGCAACGCGGTATTCGAGATCCAGTCCGAAGGCCATCAGGCGGCGCCGCACCTGTCGTGCATCGGCTCGACCCGCGCGACCATCGCCGAGCTGCTGCAAAGCTACCGCGAGCACGGCATCCGCCGCATCGTCGCGCTGCGCGGCGACATCCCGTCGGGCATGGTCGACGTCGGCGAATTCCGCTACGCCAACGAACTCGTCGCGTTCATCCGCGAACAGCACGGCGACTGGTTCCATATCGAAGTCGCCGCCTATCCCGAGTACCACCCGCAGGCGCAGAGCGCCGAGGCCGACCTGCGCGCCTTCGTCGGCAAGGTCCACGCCGGCGCCGACGCGGCAATCACTCAGTACTTCTTCAACGCCGACGCCTACTTCCGCTTCGTCGACGAGGTGCAGGGCCGCGGCGTCAGCATCCCGATCGTGCCGGGCATCATGCCGATCCAGAACTTCAGCCAGCTCTCGCGTTTCTCCGACATGTGCGGCGCCGAGATCCCGCGCTGGCTCAAGCTGCGGCTGGCGTCGTTCGGCGACGACTCGGCATCGATCCGCGCCTTCGGCCTCGATTTCGTCACCGAGCTGTCGGACCGGGTGCTGTCGCAGGGTGCGCCGGGGCTGCATTTCTATACGCTGAATGCGGCAGGGGCGGTGAGTACGGTTTGTCAGCGGCTGGGGTTTTGAGGGCTGCAGGTTCGCGTTGAGAGAAGCGGCCCGGATGGGCCGTTTTTCGTTGCGGGGTGTGAAGAAGGTTAGAGGTTTAGCGCCTGCGGCGCGGGGGTAAAGGCATTGATGCCGGTTCCGCCCGGCGGACGTGATACTTTCTTTTGCTTCGCCAAAAGAAAGTATCCAAAGAAAAGGCGTGCGCTGCATCGCGCGTCGCTAAGCGGCAAAGCCGCTAAGCTTTGGCGTGACCCGCATCCGCGCCCGCTTCGCGGGTTCCCTGCGCTGCTCAGTCGCCACGGCGGGAATCGCAAACTCGCTACGCTCAAACAGCGATCCCCGACAGCTCCGTGCCGACTTGCGCTGCTCGGCGCTACTGAGGGGATCGGGGCGGTATGCAACGGGCTGTGAACAAACACGTGGCAAACCAGTTGCTGTGAAAAGTGCGCCGCCTTTCATTCCCGTTCGCCAGCGCCGAGGAGTGGAGTGAGACAAGCGGTTTTATCGCTTGGCTCGCGACCGATCGAGGGAAGCCCGGAGGGCCGCAGGGCGCGGGGCGCCTTTGGGGTGAAGGGGGCTTTGGCGAGACAAAGTCCCCTTCCCGTCTGCGCGGCGGAACGCGCATCTAAATGCTTTTAGCTGCGCCGAAGGCGCTGAACCCAAACACCCCTTGCAAAACCGCTTCCCGAACGCCGCCGCTAAACCTTCGCCCCCATCTCCCGCCGATACTGCTCCGGCGTCACCCCCGCCTGCCGCTGGAACATCGCAATGAACGCCGAACTCGTGCTGTAACCGAGATCGAGCGCAATCGCCTGCACGCTGCGGCCGGCCTCGAGCCGCTCGATCGCGCGCAAAAAGCGCAGCCGCTGCCGCCACTCGCCCAGGCTCATCCCCAGCTCGCGCCGGCAATGGCGCGCCAGCGTGCGTTCGGTCTGGTGCACCGTCGCGGCCCAGTCGGCCAGCGTGCGGTTGTCGCCGGGATCGCGCTGCAGCGCGTCGAGCACCTGCTGCAAGGCCGGCGTCTGCGCCAGCGGCAGGTAGCGCGGTTCGGCCTGCGCGCGGCCGAGCCGGTCGACGACGACCTGCGCCAGCCGGCGGTCGGCGTCGTGCTCGGGCACGGCGACGCCGCGTTCGGCGAAATCGACCAGTATCGCCCGCAGCACGCTGTCGATCGCCAGCATGCACGGCCGGTCCGGCAAGGCCGTGCACAGGTCCGGATCGAGGTCGAGCGCCCGGTACAGCACCGGCTGGTGGTTGTAGCTGCCGTGGACGACGCCGGGGGGCAGCCACACCGCATACCGCGGCGGCGACAGGAAGCGCTGGCCGTCGACGTCGATCTGCATCACGCCGTGCTCGGCGTAGTTGAGCTGGCCCCACGGGTGCCGGTGCAGCTCGCATTCGGTGCCGGCACTGAAGGCGTCGAAGCGGAAGCACACCGGATAGGGCAGCCGGTCGAAGTCGCGGTGCGGTGAATAGGCCATGATGTCCGGATCGGCGAACGGTTTGTCTGGTTTCAAGTATATCCAGACAACAAGACAGGCGGACAATCGCTGCCATATTCCGAAGGAGCGCACCATGCCGCTGCTGTTTCCGATTCTGGCCGTGCTGATCTGGGCCGCCAACACCGTCGTCAACAAGCTCGCCGCCGGCGCGATCATGCCGGCCGAAATCGGCTTCTACCGCTGGCTGCTGGCGGCGCTGCTGTTCACGCCGTTCATGCTGCGGCCGCTCTGGCAGCACCGGGCCGCGGTGCGGGCGCAGGCCGGGCGCATCGTCGTGCTCGGGCTCTTGGGCATGGTCGTCTACCAGAGCCTCGCCTACTACGCCGCGCACAGCACCTCGGCGACGAACATGGGCATCATCCTGTCGCTGATGCCGATGATGGCGCTGGCGCTGGCGATCGCCCTGCTCGGCCAGCGGCTGACGCTGGGCGCGATCACCGGTTCGGTCGTGTCGTTCGCCGGCGTGCTGATCGTCGTCTCGGGCGGCAGCGTCGCGGCGCTGCTGCAGCACGGCGTCGGCAGCGGCGATGCGCTGATGCTGATCGCGACCTTGGCGTACGCGCTCTACAGCGTGCTGCTGAAGAAGTGGCAGATCCGGCTGCCTTCCTTGCTGCTGCTGTACCTGCAGGTGCTGGTCGCCGTGCTGCTGCTGTTGCCGCTCTACCTCGCCTCGCCCAAGGTCGGGCTCTCGGCCAGCAACATCCCGCTGGTGCTGTACGCCGGGCTGTTCGCGTCGATGCTCGCGCCGCTGCTGTGGATGCACGGCGTCGCCAAGGCCGGGCCCAGCCGCACCACCTTGCTGTTCAACCTGTCGCCGGTGTTCACCGCGCTGATCGCCGCGACGCCGGTCCTGCACGAAAGGCTGGCGTGGTATCACCTCGTCGGCGGCCTGCTGACGCTGGCCGGCGTGCTGCTGAGCGAGCGCTGGAAGCAGCCGTTCGGGCTGTCCCGCCACCCCGCCTGAGCCCCGTTCTCCGGGTACACGTGTTGCACCGGCGCCGCAGCCGCCGACGTCCGTCTGGCCGATTTGGCGGACCGGGCCAGCCAAGCCGGCGCCGATGGTCAAGACTGTATGAAAGTGCAACAGCGGCCGATCCCCGCGGCGGCATCTGCGCAGCGCAAACCCGGTGCCATCGTGCCGGCAAGGCGCATCCCCACGCAGGCCCGCGGATCGAGTCGGCCGCACAATAACGGCAACACCGGCCGGGCAGGACAAAGGCCGGGTTGCAATGCCGGGGCTGCTTGGCCCGCGGCAGGGGAGAACGAGCATGATGACCGTTCTGCTTCATCTAGCCGGTGGTGTCGCCCTGCTGACCTGGGGGCTGCACATGGTCGAAACCGGCTTCATGCGCGCGCTCGGCGCATCGCTGCGGCAGCTGATGGGCCGCAGCCTCGGCAGCCGCTGGCGTGCGCTGCTGGCAGGGATGGCGATCAGCACCGTCCTGCAGAGCAGCACCGCCACCGGCCTGCTCGCGACCTCGTTCGCCGCGCGCCGCGTGCTGACGCCGGTCGCCGGGCTGGCGATCATGCTTGGCGCCAACCTCGGCGCAACGCTGGTCGTCCAGGCGTTCTCGCTGCATCTGGGCTGGGTGTCGCCGCTGTGCCTGATCGCCGGGCTGTTCATGTTCGAGCGCGGCAAGGGTTCGCAGACGCGCGACGTCGGCCGCGCCTTCATCGGCATCGGCCTGATGCTGCTGGCGCTGCGGCTCTTGGTCGAGGCGATGCAGCCGGCCGAGGCCGCGCCGGCGATGCGGGCGATCCTCGACGTGCTGGCCGACCAGCCGCTGCCGAGCGCGATGATCGCCGCACTGCTGACCTGGCTGGCGCATTCGAGCATTCCAACCGTGCTGCTGGTGATGTCGCTCGCCGGCTCGCACGCGATTCCGGCCGGCACCGCGCTGGCGATGGTGCTCGGCGCCAACATCGGCAGCGCGCTCAACCCGTGGTTCGAAGGCATCAGGGGCAACGAGCCGCTGCGCCGGCGGCTGCCGGCCGGCAACCTGCTGCTGCGCGGCGGGAGCTGCCTCGTGCTGCTGCTCGCCGTCACCCCGCTCGCCCAGGGGCTGGCCCGGCTGTGGCCCGACCCGGCGGCGCTGGTCGCCGATTTCCACACGCTGCTCAACCTCGGCATCGCGCTTGCCTTCATCGGCCTGCTGGGGCCGGTGTCGCGGCTGCTCGAACGCCTTTTCCCCGATCACCGCGACGCCGCCGACCAGCCCGATGCGCCGCGCTACCTCGATCCGTCGGCGATCGCCACGCCGTCGCTGGCGCTGACCTGCGCAACGCGCGAGGCGCTGCACATGGGCGACATCGTCGAGGACATGCTGCGGACCAGCATGCCGGCGCTGCTCGGTGACGACCGGCAGCGCATTCTGGACATCACCCGCCGCGACAATGCCGTCGACCGGCTGCACGAGGCGATCAAGCTCTACGTGACCGAGATCACCCGCGAGAGTCTGTCGCCGCAGGACGCGGCGCGGGCGATGGCGATCATCGGCTTCGTCATCAACATGGAGCACATCGGCGACATCATCGACAAGAACCTGATGGAGCTGGCCGGCAAGAAAATCCGCAACCAGCTGAGCTTCTCGCACGACGGCGCCGCCGAGCTGACCCGGCTTCACCATGAAGTGCTGGAAAACTTCCACCGCGCCCAGTCGGTGTTCATTTCGGCCGACGTGCGCACCGCGCAGGCGCTGCTGGCGGGCAAAGCCACGATCCGCGAGCTGGGCCGCCACGCCGCCGACACCCATCTGGCGCGGCTGCGCGACGGCGTGCCCGAGAGCATCGCGTCGAGCTCGCTGCATCTGGACGTGCTGCGCGACCTGCGGCGGATCCACTCGCACGTGTGCGCGATCGCCTATCCGGTACTCGAACAGGGCGGCGCACCGGACGAAGGCCGCGCGCGGCCGAACGAAACCGGCAAAACCTGGCAGGGGCTTGCCGGGCGGGTCTAGCCTCGGCGCAAAAAAAAACGGCCCCGCGAGGCCGTTTTTGACGCCGTTGCTGCGACACATCAGATCGGCGCGGTTTGGGGTGCTGCCTGCGGCACGATGCCGTTGCCGGCCGGCACGACGCGGGTGCTCTTGTTGTCGGTCAGCACGTCGACGCGCTGGCCGACCGCCAGCGGCGCGTCGGCCTTCTGCACGATGACCATGCGCTGGCCGTTGTCGAGCCGGACCGTCACCTCGTAGGCGTCCTGCTGGGTCACGCCCTTCTCGATCGCGTTGCCGGCAAGGCCGCCGACGATGGCGCCGACAATGCCGGCAACGATCTGGCCGTTGCCGCCGCCGATATTGCTGCCGGCGGCGATGCCGCCGATCGCCCCGCCGGCAACGGTGCCGACACCGGTCGAATCCTGCATCTTCACCGAGCGGATGTTCTCGATCGCGCCCGACTGCACCGTAGCGGCCTGCATCATCTGGTCGCGGTTGTAGACGTTCGACGAGGTGTTGGCGCAGCCGCTCGCGAACAGTGCTGCGGCAAGCAAGGTGGTCGCGCCGAGAATGCGGCGGGTCGTCATGATCCTGCCTCCTGATGGTTTGAACTGCCCATATTTTAATCGCCGCATATCGCCGCCGCTGTGCAGCACGTCACAGCGCGCGCCGGCGGAACCAGCCGGTCAGCGACCAGCGCTCGCGCCGCGCCGGCAACACCTCGTGCTCGAAGCGGTTGGACATGAATACCGCCAGCGTGCCGCCGTGCGGCGCCACATCGCTATGTGTACCGTCGTCGAGGTAGAGTCGCAGCTCGCCGCCGTCCGCCTCGCCCCACTCGGGGTTCAGGTAGAGCACGATGGTGACGACGCGGGTGTCCTCGCCGCGGTGCTGGTCCAGATGCCGCTTGTAGAAGCGTCCTTCCGGGTAGACCGCCAGATGGCATTCGAGTTCGGCCAGGCCGAGGTAGAGCGCGGCGTTCAGCTCGCCGCGCAGCGCCTCGAGCCGGTCGAGCGCGACCGCCGCAGCCGGGTCCCCCGCGTCAGCCTCTCCAGCATCATCGAGCCACAGCACCTCGTCGCCGCGGATCTCGCCGTTGACCGCGTGGCCGCCGGCGCGGCCGACGCCGGCGCGGGCGAAGTCGCCGCGCCGCGTTTTCGACGCCGCGACCAGCGCGGCGACCTCGGCCGGGGTCAGAAAGCCCGGCTGCACATGCCAGCCGGTCTCAACCAGCGCGTTGACGACGCAATCGAACCCACTCACGTACGGTCTCCTGATGATCGGGCAGCGCGAGCTGCGGTTCGGGCATGGCGGGCCTGGGTACCCGCGCCGGGAAGAAGAACTCGCCCGGCTTGCGGACGAAGCGGCGCGCCAGCTCGCCGAGCAGCGGCTTGGTCGCCTGGAAGGTCAGCTTGCGCGAGCGCAGCGCGACCCACAGCGCCAAGCCGAAGCTGACCGCGAGGTTGGTCATGCCGATCAGCGCGATGCCGAGCACCGACATCGCGACGACGTGCCAGTCGAGCTGGAAGTTGTACGCCACCGCGGCGAACGACAGGTAGGCCGACGAGAAGGTGATGTGGCGGATGTCGATCGGCAGCCCCAGGAGGAAGCCGACGGTGCCGATCATGCCGAGCATCATGCCGAAGTAGAAGTTGCCGGCCAGCGCGCCGAGGTTGTTCTCGATGTACTTGGCCAGCCGCCTGGCGCGGCTTTCGCCGGCCAGCCAGTTCAGCCACGGCAGCGCCGCGATCCGGTCGGGAATGCGGTTGTAGATCGCCTTGTTGTCGTAGTAGCCCGAAATCAGCCCGGCGAGGAACAGGCAGCAACCGGCGATCGCCGCATGGAACAGCGCCAGGCTGGCGATCGGCGACAGGTCGTGCAGCAGGTGGTCGGCCTTGGCGGTGTCGACCGGCGGCACGCCGAAATACCAGTTCCAGCTCATCGCGATCAGCAGCGCCACCGGCATCGCCAGCGCAACGTTGCCGACGATGGCGATGAACTGGGTCCGCACCACCTTGACGATCAGCCCGGCCAGTTCGTCGAGATCGACGCGCTGCTTGCCGCGCTTGCTGCCGGCGTGGATGGTCGCGGCGATCTTCGCCGCCGTCATCGCCGGCTGCTTGGTCGCGATGGTGAAATGCAGCATGTGGATCAGCATGAAGCCGAGCGCGTAGTTCAGGCCGAACAGGATCGCCTCGAGCAGCAGCGGAATGTGCGCCTTGGCGGTCAGCAGCTTGAGCAGCGCCATGAAGCCGACGATGACGCCGGCGCCGGCGGCCGACCTGAACATCCCCAGCCATTCGCTGCGCGTTTCGGCGATGTAGTGCTCGCCGGTATGGCTGGCATGCTCGGTGACCTGCAGCGCGAGCAGCGAGGTGTTCTCGGCGAACACGTCGCGGATCCGGTACTTGCGGTTCTCGGCACGCACCAGCGCGACGAGGCCGTCGATGACCAGCTCGGCTTTTTCGGGGTTGGGCACCGGGTCGATCAGCATCAGCAGCATGCGCATGCGCTCGATGTGCTGGTAGATCCGCACCAGATGGTAGGTCAGCCCGACCGAGATGCCGTTCTTGGCCGCGCTCTTCTTCGCCCGGGTCAGCCACTCCTCGCACTGGTCGAGCAGCACGAGGATGGGCCGGACGTCCTCGTCGGGCAGCGCCTCGTCGATCATCGTCCGGCGGTAGTGCTCGATGTAGGCGAGCGTTTCGACGTTCTGGCGCACGAACGGCGACTCGAAGCGCTCGATGTCCGGATTGTTGCGCACCAGATCGGGCTCGAGGCCGATGGCCGAGAGCCGGCACGACAGCACCTGGATCGCCTCGAGCACCTGGATCCGCGTCTTGTTGATGCTGCCCTGGTCGGTCTCGTCGTGAAAATGCATCGCCCGGCCGAGCGCCAGCCACGCATCGCGGCTGATCGACTCGAGCCAGACGTAGTCGGTCTTCTTGTGGAACAGCGCGCCGAACACGTCCTTGAGCGAATAGCGGTTGAACACCGGCGGCAGCACGCGGTAGCCGATGCGGCGGGTCAGCGCGGTGTAGAAGGTCTCGTTCGAGAGGATGCCGGTGTCGGTGTAGAGCTGGACCTGCTTGCGCGTCGACAGCAGGTGCAGCAGGTGGCGGCGCAGCGCGGCGCGGAAGTCGGGGTACTGTTCGAGCAGGTAGGCCAGTGCCTGTACCGCGTTGTTCGCGGCAACGGCGTCGGCATGGTCACGCGGGCGCATCGTGTCGACGAGCTCGCGAAACAGGTCGAACGCGCGGTCGGTCGGCGCGCTGACCATCGATCGCAGTGTGGCTTCCATTCGGTTTCCAGTGGTGTTTTGTCGATTTTATCGCAGCGGCGGCAGCCGTCAGCGCAGCTGGGCGAGCAGGCGTCCCATCATGGACTCGGCCTCATGACGATAGTGCCCGCCGAACAGGTTGTAGTGGTTGAGCACATGGTAGAGCTGGTACAGCGTGCGCCGGACCGGGTAGCCGGGGTCGAGCGGCCAGGCTGCGCGGTAGGCGTCGTAAAAGCGCGGCGAGAAGCCGCCGAACAGCTCGGTCATCGCCAGGTCGGTCTCGCGGTCGCCGAAATAGCTGGCCGGGTCGAACAGCAGCGGCGTGCCGTCGGCCAGAAAGGCCGCGTTGCCCGACCACAGGTCGCCGTGCAGCAGCGACGCCACCGGCGCGTAACCGTCGAACAGCGCCGGCAGCAGCGCGAGCAGCGTCTCGCCGTCGCGGAAATGCGCACCATTGCCGGCCGCCAGCCCGAGCTGCGGCGCCAGCCGGCGCCGGGCCCAGAAGTCCGCCCAGTCGGCCAGCCAGCCGTTGGCCTGCGCGCTGCGGCCGATGGCGTTGTCGATGTCCCAGCCGTAGCGCGGCATCGTCAGCCGGTGCACGCCGGCCAGCGCCTCGCCGAGCCGGGCGTCGTCGCCGCGGCGTTCGAGGTCCAGCCATTCGAGCACCAGGAAGGACCACTCGCCGCTCGTACCGGTGCACAGCGCCTGCGGCACGCGGATCCGCGCGCCCATTTGCGCCAGTGCGGCGGCCTCGGCGTCGAACATCGCCAGTGCGGCCTTTCGGTTGCACTTGACGAAGTAGCTGCGTCCGCCGAGCTCGAACCGGTACGCGGCATTGATGTCGCCGCCGCCGACCGGCCGGACGGCGCCGGGCTCGCCCGAGCCGCCACCGGCGGCGCGGATCGCCGCGGCAATGTCGTCCCACATCGTTTTCTCCAGGTCGCTTCCTGCCAGTCTGCCGAGCATGCCCGATGACAGGCGGATACGCAGCGTAAACGCTTGGGCTTGAAAAAAACGCCGACGCCCGCCTGAAGCGGGCGTCGCGGTGAGCAGAAGCGGGTTAAGAGCCTGTTCCGGTAGGCGAGCGAGCCAAAGCAGTTTGGTCCCGCCCGGAGCGCAGAAACCGGAATGGACACGTGGTCCATGAGGACGACCGAAGGAAGCACCCTCGGGGTGTGAGAAGCACCGGACGGGGCCAAAATGCGCAGCCGCAGTCGCCTAACGGGATGGGCGCTTACTGCGCCTTCGGGTCGGTGACGAAGCCGATGCGCTCGAGCCCGCTGCGCTGCGCCGCGGCCATCGTCTGCGCGACGACCTCGTAGCGGACGTTGCGGTCGGCGGTCAGGTGCAGCTCGGGCTGCGGCTTCTTCTCGGCCGCGGTCTTGAGCCGCTCCTCGAGCGCCGCCTCGTCGATCTGCTCGCCCTGCCAGAAGCGCGCGCCGGTCGCGTCGATCGACAGCGCGATGTTCTCGGGCTTGACCTGCTGCGGCTGGTTGGCCGCGCGCGGCAGGTCCATCTTCACCGCATGGTTGATCACCGGCACGGTGATGATGAAGATGATCAGCAGCACCAGCATGACGTCGACCAGCGGCGTCATGTTGATTTCGCTCATCACGTCATCGTTGTCGTCAAGGCTGCCGAACGACATCACTTGCTCCCGTTGACGACATTCAGCGCCGGCGCCGGCGACGCGGCCGTGCTGCCGACGCGCGAACCGGTGACGAAGTAGGCGTGCAGGTCATGGGCGAAGCGCGACAGCTGCATCGCCACCGCCTTGTTGCCGCGCACCAGCGCGTTGTAGCCGAGCACCGCCGGGATCGCCACGGCAAGGCCGAACGCCGTCATGATCAGCGCCTCGCCGACCGGACCCGCGACCTTGTCGATCGTCGCCTGACCCGATACGCCGATGCCGACCAGCGCGTGGTAGATGCCCCAGACGGTACCGAACAGGCCCACGAACGGCGCGGTCGAACCGACCGACGCGAGGATCGACAGCCCGGACTGCATCGACTGCTGCGCATCGTCGATCGCGCGGCGCAGGTTGCTCGTGACCCAGTCGCTGACGTTCAGCGCGCCGTGCAGGTCGTTCTTGTTGTGCGCGTGGTGGGCAACGGCGTCGGCGCCCTCCTCGGCCAGATGGCGGAACGGGTTTGCCGCGCGGGTTTCGCCGAGTACGGTCAGGCCGGCGGCGAAGTCGCGCTGGTGCCAGAAATCGTTGCTGGCCGCACTCGCCTGGCGCTTGAGCTTCACCAGCCGTGCCGCCTTGAGCACGATCACGCACCACGATGCGATCGACATCACGAGCAGCAGGATCGCGACGCTGCGGGTGACGAAATCGCCCTGCGCCCAGAGCGCGGCGATGCCGTAGGGATTGGTTTCCATCTCGTTTCCTTGTGCGATTCGTTCGGCCGCAGACGCCAGTCCGGGCATTCAGTCCGCCATATTAACGAGAATTGTTATCATCCTCAATGTTTCAGCGGCGAACGCGCGCGATTCAGGCGAGGACCAGGTGGTTGTCCCACCTGGTGCCGGCACGCGTCAGCAGCGGCGTGAGCACGCGCCGCTTCAGGTCGGCCTCGGCGATCATCCCGGTCTCGTTGCTGACCCACAGCCGCGTGCCGTCGCTGGCGACGCCGGCCGGCTTCGGGTGCGCGATCGCCGCCAGCGGCGTGCCGTCGCTGCCCCACAGCGCCAGCGCATTGCCGCGCGTCGCCGTCAGCGCGAACACATTGCCGTGCGCGGCGATGCTCGCCGCGTAGCCGCCGAGCCCCGGCGCGGTCGCCGCCAGCGTCAGCGCGCCATCGCGCAGCACCGCCAGCAGCGGTGCGTCGTCGACCGGCCGGCCGTCGGGCGACTCGGCCTGGATGGCGATGCCGAGCGTGCCGTCGGCGGCGATGGCCAGATGCCGCAGGCTCAGCGTGCGGTCCGGCAGTACATGCTCGGCGACCAGGCGGCCGTCGGCGACGTCGACCACCGCCAGCGACGGCGCCATCTGCGCCAGATTGAGCTTGATCCGGCCGCTCTCGGGCAGGGTGAGGATGCCGCCGTTGGCGACGGCCAGCCGCCGGCCCGGCACCAGCCAGACCAGCTCGTGCGGGCCGATGCCGTGGCTGCCGAACTCGCCACGCCGCCGCAGGCTGGCCGCGTCCCAGACGCCGATGACGCCGCGGCCGCTGGCGATGTCGTTCTCGGTCGTATACAGCGTCGTGCCGTCCGGGCTCAACAGCGCATGGCCGAAGAAGTGCCGCTCGGGCGCGGCCTCGGCCTCGCGCAGCAGGGCGCCGGCGGCCCAGTCGATCCGCGCCAGCCAGTAGCCGGCGCGGCGCGCGACGACGATGGCCTGCGTCGTTCCCGGCACGGGCACGATGCCGTGGCCGCGCCCCGCCAACGGCACCGCCTTGCCGCCGGCGGCGCTGGGGAGCAGCCCGCCGGCGGCGCCGAGGAGCGGCCCGCCGGTTGCGCCGAAGAACGGCCCGCCGTCGTCGGCCGCCGCGGCCAGCAGCGTGCGGGCCGGGCCGGACGCGAGCGCCGGCAGCGGCAGCGCCAGCGCGCCGAGCGCGGTCAGGAAGGCGCGGCGCGACAGCATCAGTCGCCGTCGCTGTCGTTGAAGCCGAGCGAGAGGTCGAGCGCGTCGGCGACGTCGCCCTCGACGCTGCGCTTGAGCGCCGCGACCGCGTTCGTGAACGCCTTGCGCGCCGGCGCCGCCGAACCGCCGTCGAGCCGCTGCGGCAGTTTCCGCCACGCGGCACGGCTGGCGGCGAGCGCGCGGGCCACCGTGTCGTTGACCTCGTCGTGGCCCTGTTCGCGCACCAGCGCGGCCAGCCCGCCCTTGCCGTCGGCGCCGAAGTAGCCGGTCGCGAAGCCGTCGAGCTGGGCGCCGAGTGCGGCGCGCGTGCTGTCGCTGCGCCACTGCGCGTACGCGTCGCGTTCGGCGTCGGCGACGCGCGGCAGCAGCCGGATCGTGCCCTCGAGCCCGGCCAGCATCAGCCCGACCGCCTCGGGCAGCATCTGCCGGCGGAAATACGCCTCGGCGCCGTTCAGCTGTCCGCGGTACAGCGGCCAGTCGACCGCGCGCAGGTCGGCGACGAGCTGCGTCGTCGTACCGGCGAGGTAGGCGCAGCGCGCCGGCGTCTTCAGCCGGGCCAGTTGCGCCTGCGGTGCGCGGTCGCCCCACAGCAGGTATTCGGCCGCCGGCAGGCCGCGCGCGGCGACGTTGAGCGGATCGACACCGTCGCCGGCGGCGATGCGCGCCTCGATTTCGGCGGTCCGGGTCGGGCGGAAATCGGCGCGGCGGCCGGTGCGCTCGAGCACCATCGGCCCGAGCGCCGCGCCGTCCATCGTCCGCCACGCCAGCGCTGCCGTCATCCAGTCCTTGCGCGCGGCATCGAGCCGGCGCGCGTCGGGCCCGGCGCACAGCGCGGTGACGCTGGCGTCGAGGCGTTCGCTCGCGGCAACGACGCTGCGGTAGCGCCCCAGGTAGGCGTTGTCGAGCCAGCCGGTCGCGAACGCAGCGTCGGGAACGGCGGCTTCGGCGTGGGCCAGCCCGGCGCACAGGCTCAGGCAGCCCGCGATCAGGATTCGGCGCATGGCATTCCTCGAAGGCATCACAGCGATTGCAGGAAGGCGACCAGATTGTCGCGGTCCTGCCGGTTCAGTTTCAGCACGTGATCGCGGCTCGCCGCGGCCTCGCCGCCGTGCCAGAGCACCGCTTCCATCAGGTCGCGGGCACGGCCGTCGTGCAGGTAGCGGCTGTGACCGTTGACGGTCGGCACCAGTCCCAGCCCCCACAGCGGCGGCGTCTTCCACTGCCGGCCGCCGGCCTTGTAGTCGGGCCGGCCGTCGGCAAGGCCGTCGCCCATGTCGTGCAGCAGCAGGTCGGTGTACGGCCAGATCTTCTGGCCCGAGAGCTGCGGAACCGTCGGGTGCCGGCCGGTCGTGTAGCTCGGCGTGTGGCAACTGACGCAGTTGGCGTCGCGGAACACCTGCTTGCCGCGCAGCACCGCGCTGTCCTGCGGATCGCGCCGGCTCGGCACTGCCAGCGTCTGGCTGTAGAGCACCACCTGCGCGAGCTTCCGGTCGTCGATTTCCGGCCTGCCGCCCGACGGCGCCCTGCGGCAGTCGGTCTGGGCGGCCGTGCATTCTTCGTGCGCAAAGCGTTTCGAGGTGATGCCGATGTCGCCGATGAAGGCGCCGGCGCTCTGGTGCGCGACGCTGCCGACGTTGGCCTTCCAGCCGTAACGGCCGAGCACGGTCTTGCCGGCGAACGCGTCCCAGACCCAGTTCGGCTCGCCACGGATGCCCCGGCCTTCGGCCGCCTGGCGCCGGGCGTTGGCGAGCACGTCGTCGACCCTGACCGCTTCGAGCAGGCCGAGGCCGATCATCTGCGGCGCGATCCGCGGCGACAGCATCGTGTCCTTGTGCAGCGGGCCGTAGCCGAGTCCGGTCAGCGTGTAGTCGGGCTTTTGCAGCGTGTACGGCGTGCCGTCGGCAAAGCGCCCGCCCACCCCGGTGTAGCGGATCTGCACCTGCCCTTCGGGCTTCACGCCGCCCACCGCATCGTTGTTGAACTGGCCGCCGTAGACCGGTTCGGGCTTCGGGCCGCCGTGCGCGTCGGTGCCCGGCACCGACAGCCGGATCAGCAACGCCATCGGCTGCTCGGCCTGGATGTCGCGGTCGAAGTCGGGCGGCGCGCCGCGGCCGTCGAGCGCGTGGCAGGCGCCGCACGAGCGGGCGATGAAGTGCGGCCCCAGCCCGTCGCGCGCCGTCGTCGACGACGGCGCCTCGACCCAGGCCTTCTTGAAGAACGAATTGCCGACGACGAAATCGGTCTTCTGCGCCTCGCTCAGGCCCGGTGCCGGCAGCGAGAACGCGTTCTTGCCGTGATCGTCGATCGTCGCGGCGACGCCGCCGGGCAGGTCTTCGCCGGCCTCGAACACCGTCTCGTACGCCGCCAGCGTGACGCCGCTCGCAACGGCGACGCCCAGTATCCATGCTTTGTTCATATCGCTTTCTAATGACAAACGCCCGGACGCGCCGGGCGGGAAACGGCTGTACTTAAAGAGCGGCTACGCAAACCCACTGCAACGGTGCTGGCGTGCGAAGCGTCCCACGGGGACTTCCTTCGGTCACAACGGCAAGCACGACCAGCAGGGCCAGCCGCTCCCAGGCTCAGACCGAGGTGTTCAGCCGCTTGATGCCGAGCGCCCTGGCCGCCTCGACCAGACCCTTGGCCTGCTTTTTCAGACTGTCGACGACCGCGACGACGCGCTTGCGGCCCGGCGCGTCCTTCTTGCCGACGATCTCGCGATCGAACGGCGGCTGGATCGCCTCTGCCAGCTTCACCGACTGCGCCATGTCGGCGCTGACGGCGTCGGCGACCTGGGCGTTCTTCTGCGCGACGAGCTGCTTCAGGCTCGCGCCCTCGATCACCTTGCCGTCCGCCGCCACGTAGCGGCCTTCCCAGACGTTCCGGATGCCGCGGGCGTTGTTGACGATGTCACGGTGGGTGTTGTCGGCGAAGCACGAGTGCTCGTCTTCCTGGTTCTGCGTGTCGAGCGCGACCTCGATGCGCTCGCCGGCCAGCTCGCCGCGGCTCAGCGTGCCGATGCCGGTGAGCATCTTCTTGACGCTGGCGTCGCCGCCGGCGACGAAGCGCGCGCGGTAGTTCTGCGCGTCGGGCTGCCACTGCTGCGCGACGGCGGCCAGATCGTCGACGAGCATCTGCGCGACGGTCTGCAGGTACAGCTTGCGGCGTTCGGCGTTGGCCGCGCTGGTGTAGTCGGTGTACGGGCGATCGCCGGCGCCGTCGGCGCGGAAGTCCTGGCCCCACAGCAGGAATTCGATCGCATGCCAGCCGGTGGCGACGTTCTCCTCGCCGCCGCGCTCGTTCAGCCTGGCCAGATTTCTGGCGCTGATCACGGCCTTGGGGTTGTTGACGATGCCGGCCTTGGGCTTGCCCTTCACATAGTCGATGTAGGCCTCGTCGAGCGGCCAGGCGTTGATGCGGCCTTCCGGGCCGTTCTCGTCGTCGATCGGGCCGCCGTAGAAGCGGAACGCCTCGCTCTGGCCGTAGCTTTCGCGCGCGGCGATCCACGCCCGGCGCGCCCCGGCCAGCCCGGCTTCGCTCGGCGCGGCGACGAATTCGTTGATCGCGGCCTGCAAGGCCCTGGCGCCGGCCAGGCTGTCCTGGTAGCTCGCCGAGGCGATCACCGCGTACTGCTCGAGCACCGCGCGCTGGGACACGTCGGCGGCCAGCGCGGCGGGCAGGTAAAGCGCCGCGCCGAGCGCGAGCGAAGCGAACAGGGGACGAAGGGAGGACATCAGCAGGGGCTCCGGATCAGATGGGCGGCATTCTAATCCAGACAATGATCAATAATCATTCTTATTTACCCCTACAAAACCGGCGCCTGCAGCGAGAAAGCGGTACAAAGTGAGTAGCGCAAGTCCAAATGCTGCCAGTGGCAGGACACGCCCGCATCCTAGAATTAAGCAGCCTTCCGGCCCGGTCGCCCTTGGCAACAAGTATCCCGCCCCCAACCCTGACCCGGATTTCCATGCCGAAACGACTTGCCCTGCTGCTGCTCCGCGGCGCCCCGGCGACCGGCCTGCCGTCGCCGGCCCAGCCACGTGCTGCACGCTACTGGCCGCGGCTGGCACTGTCCCTGCTTGTCGCGCTGGCGCTGCCCTTGCTCGGCGTCGGCGTCGGCGCCCTGCAGGCGCGCTGGCTGCTGCAACAGCGGGCCGACGCGGTTGCGGACAACGCGATCATCAAACTCGACCGGATGATCACCAACGGAGAAATGGCCGGCAAGGCGGTCGAGCTCTACGCCGGCCGCCCGTGCGATATCGGTACCGAACGCGTGCTGCAGCGGCAGGTCGCCACCGTCCCCTATGTCCGTTCGGTCAACCTGTCGCTGCGCGGCCAGCTCTACTGCACCTCGCTGCTCGGCGCCGTCACCGAAACGATCGACGCGGCTGCGTACACCGACGGGCGATTGCGGCTCAGGCCGGGCAACATCACGACGCCGGACGTGCCGGTGCTGATCGTCCGGCGCCCGGTCGGCGATGCGGCAATACTGTCGGTGGTCGACGGCCGTTACCTGCAGACCGCGCTGCAACTGACGGCGCAGGGCAGCGAGCTTTACTTCCGGGTCGGCGCCAGCCACATGGACAGCCAGGGCCGGGTCGGTGACGGCCCGCTGCCGCCGCTGCCGCATGCGACCGCAACGCGTACCTCGGCCCACTTCCCGTATTCGGTGGTCGCCGGTTCGCCCGACGGCGCGGTCTGGACCTACATGCTCGAATACAATCTGGCGCTGCTGGTACTGACCGCCGGCGTCGGGCTTTTCGGCGGCCTGCTGTGCTACCGGCTGCTCGGCCGGCCGAGCTCGCCGCGCGCCGTGCTGCAGCGCGCGCTCGACGCCGGCCAGTTCGAGCCCTTCGTGCAACCGATCGTCAACGCCGACGACGGCGTCTGGGCGGGCGTCGAGGTACTGGCACGCTGGCACCTGCCCGGCGAGGGGCTGATCCGCCCCGACCTGTTCATCCCGATGGCTGAGCAAACCGGCCAGATCCTGCCGATGACGCGTGAGCTGATGCGCCAGGTTGCCGCCGCGCTGGCGCCGCATGTGGCCGAACTGCCGCCGCGCTTTCACATCGGCTTCAATATCAGCGCCGCCCACTGTCGCGAACCGCGGCTGCTCGACGATTGCCGCGACTTCCTCGCCGCGTTTCCGCCGGACAGCGTCGAGCTGTGGCTCGAACTGACCGAGCGCGAACTGATCGAGCCGACCGACGACACCGACCTGCTGTTCCAGCAGCTCGACGCGATCGGCGTCAAGGTCGCGATCGACGACTTCGGCATCGGCCATGCCAGCCTCAACTACCTGCAGCGCTTCGCCGTCGACGCGCTGAAGATCGACCAGAGCTTCGTCAAGCGCATCGGCGCCGATACGCTGTCGGCGCACCTGATCGACACGCTGGCGGCGCTGGCGACCAAGCTCGACATCGATCTGGTCGCCGAGGGCGTAGAAACGGCGGCACAGCGCGATTACCTGCAGGCGCTGAATGTCCGCTACCTGCAGGGCTACTATTTCGGCCGGCCGATGCCGGTCGGCGAGTTCATCCACGCGCACCGCCATCAGCGCGCCGCTGCCGAAACACCCGCCCAGCCGGCCACCAGCCAATGAAACCACTGCTCTATACCTTCCGCCGCTGCCCGTACGCGATGCGCGCACGACTCGCCATTTCCGCCAGTGGCGTCGACGTCGAACAGTACGAAGTGGTCTTGCGCGACAAGCCGGCGGCGCTGCTCGCCGCCTCGCCCAAGGGCACCGTGCCGGTGCTGTGCCTGCCCGACGGCCGGGTGATCGAACAAAGCCTCGACATCATGCTGTGGGCGCTGGCGATCAACGATCCGCTGCACTGGCTGGCCGGCCGGGCCGACGCGCTGGCGCTGATCGCCGACAATGACGGCGGCTTCAAGCAGGACCTTGACCGCTACAAGTATGCCGAGCGTTTTCCCGAGCACCCGGCCAGCCATTACCGGCAGCGCGGCGAGCGCTTCCTCGCCCGGCTCGAAGCGCTGCTGACGCAGCGGGCGCATCTGGGCGGTGCGCAAGCGGGGCTGGCCGATGCGGCGCTGCTCCCGTTCGTGCGCCAGTTCGCCCATGTCGACCGCGCATGGTTCTACGCGTCGCCCTACCCGCGGCTGATCGCCTGGCTCGACGGTTGGCTGGCGTCGCTGCTGTTCGCCACGGTGATGCAGAAGACGTAAAAAAGGATGGCGGCGCCATCCTTTTCTCCGGGGCCGGCCTCGGCCTCAATCACGGCGGACACCCGCGATCACCTCGATTTCGACCAGCGCATCCTTCGGAATCCGCGCCACTTCGATGCAGCTGCGCGCCGGGAAAGTGCCGGTACCGGCGAAAAACGCCGCATAGGCTTCGTTGATCTCGGCGAAGTCGTTCAGGTCCTTGACGAACACCGTGGTCTTGACCACATCGGCGGCGGAGAGGCCGACGGTGGCAAGGATGTGCGCCACATTGGCCAGCGACTGTGTCGCCTGCGCGCCGGCGCTGGCCGGCATCTCGCCGGTGGCGGCGTCGATCGGCAACTGGCCGGACAGGAACACCAGATCGCCGAACTGCTTGGCCTGTACATAGGGGCCGATGGCGGCCGGTGCCTGGGGGGAGTTCAGGGTATTCATCGGTTTGCTCCTTGGAAGGGATGTTCGGGAAGGATGCCGGCCCGCCGCACGGGCGGGCCGGCTGCGCGGCACCGGGTCAGCAGTTTTTCTGGACCATGATGTCGATGATCTGCCGGTCGGTCTGCACCATGCTGCCGCTGGCGAGCGCGCACAGGTTGTCGATCGACGCGTCGACCTCGTGCGCGACGATGCCCTCGAAACCGGTCACGCGGGTGTCGTCGAGCGCCATCAGCACCGCCTTGTACGCCGCGGTGCCCGAGGTCGAGACCTTCATCGCGCAGCTGTTCGACGCGCCGTCGCAGATGATCCCGGCGATGTCGCCGACCATGCTGCAGATCGCCATCGCGACCGCGTCGTAACCGCCGCGCAGCAGCCAGGCGATGCCGGCGGCGGCGCCCATCGAGGCGGTCGTCACCGCGCACAGCGCCGACAGCTTGGGCAGCTTGCCGTGCACGTACACCGCCATCAGGTGCGACAGCATCAGCGCGCGCGCCAGCGTTTCGTCGTCGGCCTTGACGTGCTCGGCCACGACCACCACCGGCATCGTCGCGGCGATGCCCTGGTTGCCCGAGCCCGAGTTGCTCATCGCCGGCAGCGTGGCGCCGCCCATGCGGGCGTCCGACGCCGCGGTCGAGCGGATCAGGATCCGGCTCAGCAGATCGTCGGACAGCAGGCCCTTGTGGATCTGGCGCTGCAGGGTGGCGCCGATGTGCAGGCCGTATTCGCCGCCCATGCCCTCGCGGGACAGCGCGTCGTTGAGCCTTGCGGCGTCGAGGATGAAGGCGATGTCCTCGTACGGCGCCATCGTCGCGAAATCGTAGACGTCGCGGGCGGTCGCGCCGGCCAGCGAGTAGCCGTCCTCGCCGCCGCCGCCGGCAGACTCGGCCTCGAACAGCGTCTCGCCGTCCTTTTCGATCCGCACGACCTGGGTGTGGGCGTCGGCAATGCACACGCGGACCCAGTGGCCGTCGGCCTCGAGCCGCGCTTCGGCATAGAGGATGTTGCTCACGTCGGCGATGCCGACCTCGACCCGGTGCGCCGCCAGCATCGCCTTGCCGGCGGCAACGGTGTCGGCCGACAGCCCCTTGAGCACTTCGAGCCTGCCGTCCGGATTGCCGCCGAGCGCGCCGACCGCGGCGGCGATCGGCAGGCCGACGGTGCCGGTGCCCGGCACGGTGACGCCCATGCCGTTCTTCATCAGGTTCGGCGACACTTTCGCGATGATGCGTTCGGGCACGGCGCCGAGCTCGCGGGCGGCGATCGCACAGGCCAGCGCCAGCGAGATCGGTTCGGTACAGCCCAGCGCCGGGGCGACGTCCTGTTTCACGGCCTTGATGAATTCGGGCCACAGTTGCGTTTTCATGATGGTTCTCCGTATCTCGTTCGAGTGTGATTGATCGGTGTTCGCAGGCAATCGGGGAAACTCACGAGAAGGCGAGGAAAGGCGACACGCACAGCAGGATGCCGGTGGCGATGATCAGGTAGAGCGCGACGCCCTTGTACTTGTGCAGCATCGGCACCTTGTAGACGAGGTAGGCCGGAATCAGGCAGCCGACGAGGCCGAAGATCGGGCTGCAGATCGACGTGAAGCTCAGCACCGGTGCGTTCAGGACGATCGCGCCCCAGGACACCAGCACCGCGAACACCAGGATGCCCTTGGCGACGAGGCCGGTGTTGATGCGGTCTTCCGGCACCACGCGGCGCAGCACGTTCATCGCGATGCCCTGGCAGGCTTCGCGGAAACCGAGGAAGACGCCGAAGAAGGCCGTCATCACGGCGAAGATGTTCAGCACCAGCGTCATGATCTTGACGACCGAGCTGCCGGCGTCGTGGCCGGTCATCGTCTGCGCAACCATCGCCAGCGCCGAGATGTTCTGCTGCGAAGCGCGCACCGCGTCCTCGTGGCCCATCGCCAGCGTGAACGACACCGCATAGAAGAACACCACGACGAAGAGGATGCCGAAGGCGATGTTCATCGCGCGCATCGCCTTGAAACGGGCGACCTCGATCGACTGCTCCTTGGCGCGGTACGAGATCACCATCGGCGACAGGCTCTGGATGAACAGGATCGACGTCAGCGTGAACGGCAGCATCACCACCGCCTGCTTGATCAGCTCGCCGGTTGCCGGCAGCGTGCCGACGTTCGAGGCATGCCAGTGCGGCACCATCGACAGGCCGAGGAAGGCCACGACGCAAAGCTTGGTCAGCACCATGCCGGTCGCGACCTTGAACAGCAGCTTTTCGCCGCGCGAAGCCAGTGCAACGAGGCCGATGATCAGCAGCAGTCCGTACCACCAGTGGTGCGACAGGAGATCCTTGGTCAGCCCGAAGCTCTGGATGAACGACGCGCTGTCGTTGGTGATCGCGGTCGAATAGACGAAGACCCAGATCACCAGCATCACGAAATACAGCACGCCGAGCGCCATGCCCCAGTTCTTGCCGAGGTAGCCGGCGATCACGCCCGGGTAGTCGGTGCACTCCTTCGACGCCGCCAGCGTGTTGATGAACAGCCGCTGGAACAAATACATCGCCGGATAGCCGACGATCGACGACAGCAGGAACACCCACAGGCCCATCAGCCCGACCTGCACCGGCAGGAAGACGATGCCGGCACCGATCGCCATGCCGATGCTCATGATCACCCAGCCCCAGTCGGTGCTGTCGAAGCGCGTGGCGTCCTGCCATTGCCGCTCGCTCATGCCGGCCTTGCCGGCACGGGTGGTCGGCGGCGCGACCACATCCCGATCGAGTGTTGTGTCCATTTGGCTTACCTCTTGGTTTGAAATTCGACTCTGCCTGTTGTGGTGGTGTCGCGACCTGATCAGGCTTTCAGGTAGCGGTATAGGGTCGGTTCCGAAATCCCCAGCTGGCTGGCGGCGCGGGCGATGAAGCCCTTCACCAGGAACACGCCGCTCTGGTCTAGCCTTTGCACGACCTCCTTTTTCTCGTCGGCGCTCATCTTCCCGGGCGCGACGGGATAGCTCGCGAGCACGTCGGCCAGCAGTTGTTCGCCGACATGCTCGATCGAGTTGGAGAACAGCTCCTCGCCCCTGTCGTCGTCGCAGACCGGCAGCAAGGTGCGGACAGCGTCGATCGCGGCGTGGAAGTGGCTGTCGTCGCTGTTGAGGCAGATCATCGCCACCGGCTTGCCGGCATCGTCCCGGATCACCAGCGACGACGAGCGCAGCCGGCGGCCGTCGACGGTCTTGCCGGTGTAGTTGGTCCGGAACGGTGCGCCGCGCGATTGCAGGCAGTCGCGCGCCATGCGCAGCGTCAGGTCGGTCGCCGGTGCGCCGACTTCGCGCCGCGTGACGTGGCCGTTGCGAATCACCGCGAGCGAATGCGCCAGATCGGTCAGGTCGTGGATCACCACTTCGGTATGCCGGCCGAGCGCCTGGCCGAGGAAGTCGGCGAGCTGTTCGAGGTCGAGGGTGAGTTTCATGATGAGAAATTCTCTTCGGCGATAAAGTTTTCTTATCGCAACGATATGCCCCTCATGGCAGGCGCAGCGCGGCAGCGCGGAAAGCCCTTGATCCAGATCAAGCGTGAATTGTTGGCATCGGCCGGACACCTTGTGCCGGCGCGGCCTGCGGGCGTGCCTGCGCCGGCGGGCCGCGATGCGTCGGCGCCGGAGAGAATTATTTATCGCGCCATCGGCGGATGACCCGATAGATAAACGAGAATCATTCGTGTTATCTTTTACGTGAACCAATTGCCGAAGAACGTGTCTCCATGTCCGCCCTCGCCTGCCTGCTGACGCTGCTGCTCGCTGCCGCCAGCTACCTGACCTCGCCGCAGCAGCGGCTGCTCGCCGTGCCGTTGCGGCGCCGGCGCATCGTGCTGCTGCCGCTGGCCGCGGCCGCGGCCGTCGCCTGGGTCGCCGCGCTCGGCACGGCCGCCGGGCTGATGGCGATGCTCGCCGCGCTGATGCTCGGCACCGTCGCGCTGCCCTACGTCGTCGCCTGGCGCGGAGCGGCACGGTGATGCTCTGGCGCTGCCTTGCCGGCACCGTGCTCGGCCTGCCGCTGTGCATCTTCGTGCTCGCCGCCGTCGCGGTGGCGCTGCCCGGCCCGTGGCGCGCGGCGATCGTCGTCATGCTGCTGCCGTTCTTTCCGGCCTGGGTCGGCGTGATCGCCGCCAGCGCGAACACCCGCTCGGTCAGGTCCACCTGCGGCTGGCTGCTGCTGGCCAACGCCGCCGCCGCCGCCCTGCTGTGGGCCGTCCGGCACGGAGCGAACTGAATGTTCAAGTCCGCCACGCTGCGCGTCTACCAGGCGCTGCACACCTGGACCGGCCTGATCGCCGGCTTTGCGCTGTTCGTCGCCTTCTACGCCGGTGCGATCACGGTCTTCCACGAGGAGCTGCACACCTGGCAGTCGCCGGCCGCGCGCACCGCGCCGGCCAGCGCGCTGTCGCAGGCCGCAGCGGCCATCGACGCCTTCGTCGCCGCGCATCCGGCGGCAAGGGCCGAAATGACGCTGGTGCTGCCCGGCTCGCACTCGCCGCAACTCTCCGCGTGGTGGTTCGACGGCGAATGGCGGCACGCGCCGGTCGGCCCGGCCGTGCTCGTCGACCACGGCGCCGGGCTCTCGGACCTCGTCAACCGCATCCACTATTCGCTCGGCATTCCCGAGGCCGGCCTCTACCTGATGGGCATCATCAGCGTGCTCTACGGGCTGGCGCTGGTGTCGGGGCTGATCGTCCACCTGCCGCTGCTGAAGAAGGACCTGTTCGCGCTGCGGCCGGGCAAGAACCTAAAGCGTTTCTGGCAGGACGCGCACAACGTCATCGGCGTGCTCAGCCTGCCCTTCCATCTGGTCTTCGCAGTTACCGGGGCGATCTTCTGCCTGTTCGGGGTCGTGCTCGCCGCGTTCGATTTCGCCGCCTTCGACGGCAAGCTCGCCGCCGAAGTCCCGGCGGCGACGATGGCCGCGGTTGCCCGTCCGGCCGCAGGCCGGCCCGGCGCGATGCTGCCGCCGGCCGAGCTGCTCTCCCGGGCCCGCGCCGCCGCGCCGGGTTTCGCGCCCGACGCGCTGCGCTACCTGAACTACGGCGACGCCAGCGCCGTCGTCGAGGTCCGCGGCCGGATGCCGCAGTCGCTCGGCACCTACGGCGGGCTGGCGCTCGACGCGGTCAGCGGCCGGGTGCTCAACGTCCAGCTTGCCGACCGGCGCGACGCCAACCACGGCGGCCTGTCGGTCGTGTACGGCCTGCACTTCGGCAACTACGGCGGGGCGCTGGTCAAGGGGCTGTATTTCCTGCTCGGGCTCGCCGGCGCCTTCCTGTTCTATTCGGGCAACCTGCTGTGGATCGAGGCGCGCCGCAAGCGCCGCCACGCCGACCAGCCGCGCCGGACGCGGATCATGGCGCAGGCCACCGTCGGCGTGTGCATCGGCACGTGCATCGGCATCTCGGCGGCCTTCGTCGCGACGCTCGCCGCGCAGTCCGCCGGCATCAGCGCAACGACGGCCGAACAGGCCGCCTGCTTCGGCGCCTTCTTCGCCGCGCTGGCGTGGGCGTTCTGCCGGCCGCCCGCGCGCGCCGCGATCGAGCTGCTGACCGCCGCCGGCCTCGTCACGCTGGCGATCCCGCTTGCCAACGCCGTGCTGACCGGCGACCACCTGCTGGCGACGCCGTGGCGCGGCGAATGGATCGTCTTCGGCGTCGATGCGGTTGCGCTGGCACTGGGCCTCGGCTTCCTGCGGCTGGCCGTCGCAACGCACCGCCGCGCCACCACCGGCGACGCGAACAGCGTCTGGACGCTGCCGCCGCCCGCGCGGCCGGCAACGGCCGTCCAGACCGCCTGACCTTTCCCAGTCCCCCACCGGCAAGCCGCCGCCAGCCGGTCACCCTCCCGGAGTTTCCATGCACCACCCAGTGATGCGCCCGCTTGTGGTCGCGTTAGGCCTCGCCTTTTCCGTCGTCCACGCCGCCGACGAAACCACACTCGACAAGGTCGAAGTCCACGCCGGCAGCGACGGCGCCGCCGCGCTCGACGCCTACCGCAGCAACCAGGCCACGAGCGGCGCGCTCGGCAGCCGCAGCGTGCTCGACACGCCGTTCTCGCTCAATGTCGTCACCGACCACTACATCGAGAACACGCAGGCAACGACGATCAACGACCTCTTCAAGACCGACGCCGCGGTGACGCCGATCGCCAACGGTTACGTCGGCGAATCGTCGGGCATCAGCATCCGCGGCCAGCAGCTCGACCTGCTGAACGGCTTCAAGATCGACGGCTACGCGGTGCCGAACTGGGCCAGCGACCTGCCGCTCGAGCACTACCAGCAGGTCGAGCTGCTCAAGGGGCTGTCGGGCTTCATGTACGGCTTCGGCAGCCCCGGCGGCATCGCCAACTTCGTCAACAAGCGTCCCGGCAACGACTTCGCCGGCAGCGTCACCGCCGGCTACGCGTCGGACGGCGTCGGCAAGCTCGGCGCCGACGTCGGCGGCCGCTTCGGCACCGACCAGATGTTCGGCGTGCGCGTCAACGCCGTCCACGAACAGGGCGACACCTACGTCGACGGCGGCAACATCAAGCGCGATTCGGCATCGGTCTATGTCGACGCGCGGCTGACGCCGGACCTGCTGGTCTCGGCCGACGCTCTGTACCAGAAGCGCCACGTCGACGGCGCCTACTACGGCGTCGTGCTCGGCGACGCCTATGGCATGGCGCCGCCCGGTTCGGTCGGCATCCCGGCGCCGATCGACGGCCGCGACCGGCTCGCCTCGCCGTTCACCTACTACGAAACCGAGTACAAGATCGCCGGCACCGAGCTGAAGTGGGCGATCAACGACAGCTGGGACTTCAAGGCCGGCTACCGCTACTCGCAGCAGAACCGCGAGAACGCCGACAGCGCGATCGTGCTGCTCGACAACCGGGGCGGCTACGGCGAGCTGCAGTACGTCGCCTACACGCGCTACGAGTACCAGACGCTGCAGGCGATGGCGACCGGCCGCTTCAACACCGGCAGCATCGGGCACGAGGTCGTGCTCGGCACCGGCTGGCAGCTGCTGACGGAAAAGATGCCGGTGTCGGGCTGGAACCAGGCGGTCCTCGGCACCGGCAACCTCGGCAATCCGGGCGACTTCGCCAACCCGGACCTGGCGATGGACAAAAACCTCGGCAAGTCGTCGGACACGACGCAGCAATCGCTGTTCGCCAGCGACACCATCACGTTCGACGAGCAGTGGTCGCTGCTCGTCGGGCTGCGCTACACCGACTACGAGCAGCGCTCGTTCGACGCCGCCAGCGGCACGCAGACCGGCAGCTACGACCGCTCGCCGACGACGCCGACCGTCGCCCTGATCTACAAGCCGGTGCAGAACGTCTCGCTGTACGGCAGCTACGTCGAGGCGCTGCAGCAGGGCGGCTCCGCACCGAAGGCGGCCGCCAACGCCAATACGGTGATGGCCCCGATCAAGAGCCGCCAGTACGAGGTCGGCGTGAAGACCGACAACGCCGGCTGGAGCGCCAGCGCCGCGCTGTTCCGGCTCGAGCGCGGGCTCGAGTACGTCAACAGCGGCAACGTCTACGTGCAGGACGGCACCGAAATCAGCCAGGGGCTCGAACTGTCGGGCAAGACCGCGCTGGGCCGCGACTGGACGCTGCTCGGCAGCGCGATGTGGCTGGCCGGCCGGAACGAATCGGGCGATGCCAGCGTCGACGGCAAGCGTCCCTACGGCGCGCCGAAGGCGCAGGCCAATGCCTACGTCGAATACGCCGTGCCGGGCACCGGCGGGCTGGTGCTGAGCGGCGGCGCGCAATACGTCGGCGAGCGGCCGCTCGAGGCCAGCAACGCGCACTTCGCCGGCAGCTATACGCTGTTCGATCTCGGTGCCCGCTACGCAACCCGCGTCGGCGGCCAGGACGTGACGCTGAGGCTCAACGTCGACAACGTCACCAACGAAGCGTACTGGCTGACGAGCTACGGCTTCATCCTGACGCAGGGTGCGCCGCGCACGATCAGGGCCAGCGCCGAATTCAGCTTCTGAACCACGCCCCCGAAGCCCGGCACCGCGCCGGGCTCCCCCGGCCGATCAGGGTGCGGTCGCGCGCTCGAGCTCGGTCAGCCACGCCAGCGCGTGGTGCCGGTCGGCGCCGCACATTGCCGCCTCGGCCTGCAGGCCGCCGCATACCGCCGGCCTTGCCGGGTCGGCGAAGATCGCGCAGCGCAGGTCGTCGGTCAGCTGCACGCACGGCACGCCGGCCGGCTTGCCGCCGGGCATGCCCGGAATCGGGCTGGTGATCGACGGTGCAATGCAGCAGGCAGCGCAGGCGGGACGGCAGGAAATCGGCATGGCCGCGATTGAACCGCAGCCGCCTGTCGCGGGCAAGCGGTACTGCCGGGCGGCGGGCTGTTGCGGCCGCGCGATTGATTGTAAGCTCGCTTCCAGCGTAGCGGCAGCAACAACCGCTACCAAATAAGAAGCGGATAACAAAACCCGGTACAACGGTGCTGGCAAGGCGTGCGAAACGTCCCACGGGGACTTCCTGTCGGTCGCAGCAGTACAAAACTGGTACGGCAAGTGAGCGCAACGCAGCCAGCAGGGTTTTGTTAGCCGCGACAAACAGGCCGGGCCATGACCCGCGCCGGGGATGGAAGAGATGAGTCTGATCTACCTTGCACTGACGCTCGCGCTGCTGCTCGTCAATCTGGCCGGGTTGGCGCGCCTCGTGCACCGCTGGCTGCCCGACGTGCAGCTCGCGCGCGCCGGCGGCGTTCTGGCGCTGTGCCTCGTGCTGTTCTTCACCGAACACTTCATCGGCCTCGGCCGGCTGGCGTGGCTGTGGCCTGTGTCGACCGCGGTGTCGGTCGCGCTGGTCTGGCGCCCGGCGCGCGAACGCGGCTTCTGGCTGGCCCAGCTGCCGTTCGCCGTGCCTTTCCTCGTCGCGCTGGCATGGCGCTGGGGCTGGCCGGACATCGACGCGACCAGCGAGCACCTGACCGACCTGTACTTCATCAGCAACTACCTTGGCGGGACCGTGCTGCCGCCGCCGGACCGCTGGCTGCCCGGCGCGGTCTTCGACTGCTATTACGCCTTCCTGCACTATGCGGTCGCGCTGATGGGGCGCTGGCTCAACCTCTCCGCCGGCCACGCGATGAATCTCGGCAGCGCGCTGCTGTTCGGCCTGATCGGCAGCCTCGCGTGGAGCATCGCGCGGCGTTTCGTCGCATCGAACGCCGTGCGCGGCCTGATCGTCGCAACCGTCATCGCCGGCGGCACCGGCGTCGCGCCGCTGCTCAACGTCCTCTACGTCGCCGCCGATGCCACGCCGGCGGCGGCGCAGTCGGCGTCGGTCGCCCGGCTGTGGGCGAACACGCGCTTCATCGGCCTGTACGACCGGCTGTCGAACTCGGTGCCGGGCCAGAAGCTGTTCCCGCCCGATGCGCCACCGGCGATGGAGCTGGCGCTCGAAACGCCGTCCTACCTGCTCTACCTCGGCGACGTGCATCCGCCGCTCGCCGGCTTCGTGCTCTTGCTGTTCGTGCTCGGGCTCATCGCGCGGATCGAACGGCCCGCCACGGACGAGGGCGGCGACGAACCCGCCGGTACCGGCGTTGCGGCCGCGGCAATCGGCGCCAGCGTCGCGCTGAGCATCGCCGCCAACGCGTGGGTACTGCCGCCGATGGCGCTGCTCGTCGCCGGCTGGCTGTTGTACCGCTGGCGCGGCAAGCTCGCCTGTCCGGTACTGCCGGCCGCCGCGGGTGCCGCCGCCGCGCTGGCGCTGCTCTACCCCTTCCTGAGCTATTTCGCACTGGCCGGACTGCGCACGCCGATCGTGCTGACCGCGCCGTTCGAGTATTCGCCGCCGGGCGAATGGCTGCTGCTGTGGTGGCCGGTGCTGCTGCTCGCCGCGCTGGCGCTGACGCAGGGGCCGCGCGCGCGGCTGGCGTGGTGGAGCACGATCGGCGTGCTGGCGATGCTGGCGCTGTCCGAGCTCGTCACCGTCGACGATCCGCTGGGCGAGCGGCTGCAGCGCTTCAATACCGTGCTCAAGTGGTGGTCGTGGCTGTGGCCGGGCGCCGTCGTCTGGCTGGCGGCGATCAACCTCGGCAGTGCGGCACGCTGGCGCCGGATCGCCACGGTCGTGCCGCTGGCGGCGTCGCTGTCCTTCGTGCTGCCGCAGCTGCAGTTCTGGTGGCACAACCCGCGGCCGCACCAAGGCCAGCTTGCCGGCGACGCCTGGCTCAAGGCGGATGACGCCAACAGGGCCATTCTCGGCTGGCTCAGGGCGCAGCCGCAGGGGCTGGTGCTCGAAAGTGCAGACCGCACGGCCTACAGCCCGAGCGGCGCGTTCGCGCTGTTCGCCGGCAAGCCGTCGGCCCTCGGCTGGCCGACGCATGTCGCGCAATGGCGCGGCAATCCGGCCTACATCGCCGAGCGCAGCGATGCGGTGCGCGCGAT
The DNA here is from genome assembly GCF_001808185.1 of Jeongeupia sp. USM3. NCBI lineage: Bacteria > Pseudomonadati > Pseudomonadota > Betaproteobacteria > Neisseriales > Chitinibacteraceae > Jeongeupia > Jeongeupia sp. USM3. Next base: position 2,103,659 of record NZ_CP017668.1, read on the forward strand.
CTACGCCGGCACGCATCCGGCGGCCCGGGCATGGCTGCTCGGCCAGCACGTCGACTACGTCGTCTGGAGCCGCTTCGACACCGGGCGCGGCACGGCCGCACTGGCCCGGCTCAAGGCGGCCCTCGCCCCCGATTACCAATGGCAGCCGCTCTGGCAGGCCGGCGCCGACGAGTACGGCGTGTTCGTCCGTACGCCCCAAAGGACCGTAACGCAATGACCCTGATCTATTACGCGCTGACGCTGGCGCTGATCCTCGTCCACTTCGCCGCCGTCTCGGCCGTGGTTTCGCGGCTGATCCCGTCGTTCCACGTCGCCCGCGCCGCCGGCGTCCTCGGCATCACGCTGGCCTGCTTCTTCCTCGAACACTTCCACGGCTGGGGCCGCCTGGCCGGACTGTGGCCGTTCACGACCGCGATCGCGCTCCTGGCACTGTGGTGGGACAAGGACAGGCTCAAAACCGCCGGCTTCATGCGCAGCGAGCTGCTGTTCTGGGCCTTCGTCGGCTACGGGCTGATGTGGAAGTGGTTCTACCCGTCGATCTACCCGACCAGCGAACGCGTCACCGACCTGTTCTTCATCGGCAACTACCTGCCCGGCGCGACGCTGCCGCCGCCCGACCACTGGTTCACGCCGCGGGTGTTCGACTTCTACTACGCGTTCCAGCACTACGGCGCGGCACTGATGGGCCGGCTGTTCGCAATCAGGCCGGGTCTCACCTACAACCTGGCGATGCCGCTGCTGATGGCGATGAGCGCGGCACTGGCGTGGGACATCGCCAGCCGCTTCATCGCCACGCGCGGGCTGAAAATCCTGCTCGTCGTCACGCTGCTGCTCGGCGCCACCGGTGCCAGCCCCGTCGTGCATCTGGTGCGCCAGGGCGACGTCAACAACCCGAACGCCGAGGTCAACGACCGGATGTGGGCGAGCGCGCGCTTCGTCGGCCTCTACGACCAGCGCCTCGATACCGAACTCGGCCACTCGCTCTACCCGCGCGAATCGCGCTTCGAAGCGCGCGAACTGCCGCTCGAGAACTTCGGCTACCAGTACTTCGTCGGCGACTACCATCCGCCGCTCGGCGGCTTTTTCCTCTTGTTGCTGGCGCTGGCGCTGATGGCGATGGTCGAGACCGGCAGCGGCTCGCGCCGGGTCAACACCGCGCTGATCGGCCTGACCGTGCCGGTGACGATCGCCACCAACACCTGGGTCTTCCCGCTGCAGGCGCTGCTCATTGCCGGCTGGGCCGCGTGGCGTCATGGTCCCGGCTGGGCCGCGTGGCGGCAGCGCCGCCCGCAAGCCGATGCCGATGCCCCGGCCGATGCGGCCACCGCACCCGGCACCGACTGGCCGGCGCTGGTCGCCGGCGGTACCGCGGCCTTCCTGCTGCTCTACCCTTTCCTTGCCGGATTCGCGACCAAGTCGCTGGCTACGCCGATCCGGCTGGTCGCGGCAATGGACCACGCACCGCTGCTGCAGTACCTGACCCTGCAATGGCCACTGCTGCTGCTGATCGTGCTCGCCTTCGTCGCCGGTGCCACGCAATGGCGCACGCGCGGCTTCACGCTCTACGCGGCGCTGGCTTTCGGCGCACTGCTGCTGCTGGCGGAGTTCGTCTTCGTCGACGATCCGTCCGGCGGGCGTTTCGAGCGCACCAACACGGTGATGAAGTGGTGGGGCTGGATCTGGACCGGCGGACTCGCGCTGCTCGGCGCGCTGCTGCTCGGCCAGCCGCGCCGCTGGGTCAGGGTGATCGTCGCCGCGGCGTTGGCGCTGATCACGCTGACCTACGCCTGGGACAATGTCCGCTACCTTGCCAACGCCAGCCCGACGGACCGCGGCCGGCTCGACGCCACCGCCGTCTACACGCAGGACCCGGCCATGCGCGACCTGATGGCGGCGCTGGCGCGCCAGCCCGACGGCATCGTGCTCGAGAACGTCTATGGCGATGCGTACACCGACAGCAATATCGTCGCCGCCTTCACCGCCAAACCGTCGCTGCTCGGCTGGCCGTCGCACCTGATCACCTGGCACGGCAACACCCCCGAAGTCTGGATCACCCGCGACGCGATCCGCGGCTTCTACGCTGCGACGCTGGCCGACCCGCTGGCCTGGCTGACGGCGAAGAATGTCCGGTATATCGTGTGGAATCCGCGCGATGCGCAGAACCCGCAGGCCTGGTCGCAGCTGCAGCAGGCGATTGCCGCCGGCTACGTCTGGCAGCCGACCAGCGCCGCCGGACAGGCACCGGCCGGCTTGTGGGTCCGCCGCTGAGTACCCGATCCGAGCCAGACCGATGAAAAAGCTCCACCACCAGTTCCTGCACTTCGCCGCCGTCGGCCTTGTCGGCACCGGCATCCAGTACGCGACGCTGTGGTTCGGCGTCGAGCAGCTCGGCATCAAGGCGGCGGTGGCGTCGAGCATTGGCTACATCCTCGGCAGCCTGGCCAACTACGCGCTGAACTACAGGTACACGTTCAGGAGCGGCAAGTCGCATGCCGAGGCAGCAAGCAAGTACTTCACCATCGTCGGTGTCGGCTGGTGTCTCAACGCCGCACTGATGACGCTTCTCGTTCATACGCTGGGCTGGCAGTACTTCGTCGCCCAGGTCATCACCACCGGCATCGGCCTTGTCTGGAACTTCGGCGGCAGCCGGTTCTGGGCGTTCCGGGAGCACCGACATGAAAACTGACGCAGTTCTGCCACTGATTTCGGTCATCGTCCCCGCCTACAACGAGGAGGCGGTACTCGAACAGTTCCATGCGCGGATGAGCGCGCTGTTCGACACGCTGCCCCGCTACCGCTGCGAGATGGTCTTCGTCAACGACGGCAGCCGCGACCGCACGCAGGCGATCATCGAGCGGCTGTGCGATAGCGACCCACGCGTCGCCAGCATCGACCTGTCGCGCAACTTCGGCAAGGAGATCGCGATGACCGCCGGGCTCGACCACGCCCGCGGCGACGCGATGGTGATCATCGACGCCGACCTGCAGGACCCGCCCGAGCTGATCCGCGACATGCTGCGCGAATGGGAGACCGGCTACGACGTCGTCTACGCCAGACGGACGGTCCGCGACGGCGAAAGCTGGGTCAAGAAGGCAACCGCCGCGGCGTTCTACCGGACCATGAACAGGATGTCCGGGCGCGTGCACATCCCGCGCGACACCGGCGATTTCCGGCTGATGAGCCGGCGTGCCGTCGACGCGCTGCTGCAGCTCAGGGAACAGCACCGCTTCATGAAGGGGCTGTTCGCCTGGGTCGGCTTCAAGACCCGCGCGATCGAGTACCGCCGCGATCCGCGCGCCGCCGGCACCTCGAAGTTCAACTACTGGAAGCTGTGGAACTTCGCGCTCGAGGGCATCACCGCGTTCTCGATCGGCCCGCTCAAGATTGCGACCTACCTCGGACTGACAACGGCGATGTTCGCCTTCGCCTACGGCATCTGGATCATCACCAAGACGCTGATCTGGGGCGACCCGGTCCACGGCTACCCGACGATCATGGTGACCATCCTGTTCCTCGGCGGCGTGCAGCTGTTCTTCACCGGCGTGCTCGGCGAGTACCTCGGGCGGATCTTCAACGAAACCAAGCAGCGGCCGCTGTACTTCACCCAATCGCTGCGGCCGTCGCGCGTCGACGAGGTGCAGGCGGCCGCCACACTGCGGCAACTGCCATACGACGAACGCGGCAACCTGATCGACGGGCGCTGAACGTCCCCAGGAAAAAAGACGCCCAGAGGCGTCTTTTGCAAATACACCGATTGGGCCGGTGGGCGAGCGGGCCCACGCGGTTGGGTTCCGCCCGACGCACAGGAACCGGCATGGACAGGCAGTCGATGAGGACGCCCCGAAGGTCGCCTCCTTGCAGGGTTCCGAGCATCGGACGGCAGCAAAATGCAACGGCGCAGCCGCCCAATGGCCCGGGTTCTAGCCGAAGAGCTTGCCCTTGAGCAGGTTGAGCCCTTGCGCCAGCAGGTCGCCGCCCTGCGGCACCTCGCCGTTCGGCGTGAGCTGGTCGACGAGTTGCGGCAGTGCTTCGGACAGCTGGCCGGCGGCCTGCTGCGGGTCGATGCCAAGCTTGGACGCGATCTGCGAGACGGCGTCGCTGCCGAGCACCGACTGGATCTGCTCGGCCGAAACCGGCAGGTTCTGGCCGGTCGAGATCCACGACTGCGCAACCTCGGCCAGGCCGCCCTGCTGGAATTTCTCCACCAGCCCGGAAATGCCGCCCTGCTGTTCGAGCAAGGGGCCGAGCGCACCGAGCAGCCCGCCCGCGCCTTCCTCCTGATTGCCGCCACCGAGTGCGCCGGTCAGTTGATCCAGAAGTCCCATGCCATTCTCCCCACGTTCACGAGGCCGCCCGATGCGGCCAGGTCATCCTTGCATCATAGTCGCGCGAGATGACAGCCGCTGCGCCGCCCTGCCGCAAATCACGGCCGAAGCGGCGGCAAACGCCCGCCGCCCGAATCGGTTGACCGCGCCAACACATCGACACACAGCACCGCACAAGGCTCACAGACCGGCTGCGCCCGGGGTGAGATGCTGACTCCGTCGCCGCACCGACCGCGGCGGAACCCAAGGAGATCCCCACCATGAACAAGCTGACCGCATCGCTCGTGACCCTCGCCGCCACCGCCGGCCTCGTCTTCGCCACCCCGGCCTTCGCCGAAGCCGTTTCGGCGCAGGGTGCTTCGGCCGCCCACGCCAAGCAGGTCAAGAAGACCAGCAAGAAAACCACCAAGAAGAAGGCATCGCCCGCATCGGCCGTGCAAAAGGCGCAGGCCAAGAAACACCACGCGTCGGCGGCGTCGGCCGCACAGAAGGCACAGGCGAAGAAGCACGCCTCCGCCGCATCGGCCGCCAAGTAAGCGGAGCCGCCGCCCGGCAGACCGTTCGCCCTTCGGTCTTTCGGGCCTTGGCCCCACCTCACGGTGGGGTTTTTTGCGTCCGGAAACGACGACGGCGGACCCTGGTCCGCCGTCTCGGCCCGGCTTCCGGATCAACCGGCCGGGTAGACGCGCGCCTCGCGCGGATTGAGCCACACCGCCTCGCCGACCTGCCAGCCGCCTTCCTGATAACGCTCGCGCGTCAGCTCGACCTCGACCACCTCGGCATCCTTGACATCGACCTCGAGCCGCACCGTGGCGCCCAGAAGGCGCGAGTGGCTGATGACGCCGGCAATCGCCTTGTCGGTGGCGACGCGCGACAGCTCGATCTCGTGCGGGCGCACGTAAACGACCGCCTTGTCGCTGTCGCCGGCTTCGGCGGCAAAGCGTGCCGCGCCGACTTCGGCCCAGCCGTCGTGCACCCGCGAGTGGAACAGGTTCACGTCGCCGAGGAACTGGTAGACGAAGGGCGTCGCCGGCGCATCGTACACCTGCTCCGGCGTGCCGATCTGCTCGATCCTGCCCTTGTTCATCACGACGACGCGGTCGGCGACTTCGAGCGCTTCTTCCTGGTCGTGGGTGACGAAGACGCTGGTGATGTGCATCTCGTCGTGCAGCCGGCGCAGCCAGCGGCGCAGCTCCTTGCGCACCTTGGTGTCGAGCGCGCCGAACGGCTCGTCGAGCAGCAGCACCTTGGGTTCGACCGCCAGTGCCCGCGCCAGCGCGATCCGCTGCCGCTGGCCGCCCGACAGCTGCGCCGGATAGCGGTCGGCCAGCCAGTCGAGCTGCACCAGGCTCAGCAGCTCATGCACCTTGCGCTTGATCTCGGACTCGCTCGGCCGGGTCTTTTTCGGCCGCACGCGCAGGCCGAAGGCGACGTTCTCGAACACCGTCATGTGGCGGAACAGCGCGTAGTGCTGGAACACGAAACCGACCTGGCGCTCGCGCACGTGGGTATCGGTCGCGTCCTCGCCGTGGAACAGGATCTGACCCTGATCCGGCGTTTCCAGACCGGCGATGATGCGCAGCAGCGTGGTCTTGCCGCAGCCCGACGGGCCGAGCAGCGCCAGCAGTTCGCCCGAGGCGATGTCGAGCTGCAGGTTGTCGAGCGCGACGAAATCACCGAAGCGCTTGGAAATGCCGTTGATTGCAATGCTCATGGTTTCGTTTCCTATTCTTCGGTCGCGTGGCGGCGGTCTTCGGCGGCGAGACGCTCGGTGCGCCACTCGACCCACGACTTGGCGGCCAGCGTCACCAGCGCCAGCAGGGCCAGCAGCGAGGCGCAGGCAAAGGCGGCGACGAAGTTGTATTCGTTGTAAAGGATCTCGACGTGCAGCGGGATCGTGTTGGTCTGGCCGCGCACGTGCCCCGAGACGACCGACACCGCGCCGAACTCGCCCATTGCCCGCGCATTGGCGAGGATCACGCCGTACAGCAGGCCCCACTTGATGTTCGGCAGCGTCACGCGCCAGAACATCTGCCAGCCGCTGGCACCGAGCACCATCGCCGCCTGCTCCTCGTCGCTGCCCTGCGCTTCCATCAGCGGAATCAGCTCGCGCGCGACGAAGGGGAAGGTGACGAACACGGTCGCCAGCACGATGCCCGGCACGGCAAAGATGATCTTGATGTCGTGCTCCGCCAGCCACGGCCCCCACCAGCCCTGCGCGCCGAACAGCAGCACGTAGATCAGGCCGGCGACGACCGGCGACACTGCGAACGGCAGGTCGATCAGGGTGATCAGGAAGCTCTTGCCGCGGAACTCGAACTTGGCGATCGACCATGCCGCCGTCAGGCCGAAGATCAGGTTCAGCGGCACGGCGATCGCCGCGGTGATCAAGGTCAGCTTGATCGCCGACACCGCATCGGGCTCGACCAGCGCCGCGAGGTACAGCTGCCAGCCCTGGCGGAATGCCTCGACGAAGACCGACACCAGCGGCACGACCAGGAAGATGCCGATGAAGGCCAGGGCAATGCCGGTCAGCAGGATGCGGACCGGGCGCGTTTCGGTCGTCACGATCGAACGCGGCGCGTTGTTGACTCCACCCGCCATGCTTATTTCCTCCGTCCGAATCGATGGTTGCCGGTCCGATTGCAGCCGGCAGCGGATTTGATTGACCCGGGCATCTTCACTTCCTCCGTCCGAGTCGTTTGGCGGTCCACCACTGCAGACCGTTGATCACCAGCAGCAGCACGAACGACACCGCCAGCATCACGCAGGCGATCGCCGTCGCGCCGAGGTAGTCGTACTGTTCGAGCTTGGAAATGATCATCAGCGGGGTGATTTCGGACACGTAGGGCATGTTGCCGGCGATGAAGATCACCGAACCGAACTCGCCGATCGCGCGGGCGAACGCCAGCGCGAAACCGGTCAGCAGCGCCGGCAGGATCGTCGGCAGGATCACCTTGCGGAACACCTGGCCACGCGTCGCGCCAAGGCTGGCGGCCGCTTCCTCGAGTTCCTTTTCCAGGTCCTGCAGCACCGGCTGCACCGTGCGCACGACGAAGGGCAGCGTGATGAAGGTCAGCGCCAGCACGATGCCGAGCGGCGTGAAGGCGATCTTCAGCCCCATCGGCTCGAACCACTGGCCGATCCAGCCGTTCGGCGCGTAGATCGTTGCCAGCGCGATACCGGCAACGGCCGTCGGCAGTGCGAATGGCAGGTCGACCAGCGCGTCGACAAAACGCTTGCCCGGAAACGGGTAGCGCACCAGCACCCAGGCGATCAGCAGGCCGAACACCAGATTGATCAGCGCGGCGATCAGCGACGCGCCGAAGGTCACCTTGTACGAGGCGACGACGCGCGGCTCGGTCACAACCTGCCAGAACGCAGCCCAGTCGAGGTCGGAAGTCTTGATGATCAGTGCCGCCAGTGGCAGCAGCACGATCAGCGAGAGATAGAGCAGCGTGTAGCCGAGCGAGAGCTTGAAGCCCGGCAGCACGCTGTGTTGTTTGAAGGCCATGCCTTTCCCTTTTTGAATTATTGGCTTGTGGCAGTCAGGTCCGATGCGCTACCGCTAAAGCCGCTGAGAAAACCCAGCGGAGCGGTGCTGGCAAGGCGTGCGAGCGAAGACAGTACGATGTAGTACGGCAAGCGAGCACAACGCGGCCAGCAGGGTTTTATCAGCGGCCCTTGCTGGCGATCGTCGCCGCGACCTGGTCGTAGATGCCGCCGTCATCGAAGTACTTCTTCTGCGCCACCTTCCAGCCGCCGAACTCGTCGATGCCGAACAGCTTCACCGCCGGGAACTGCTTGGCGTGCTTGGCGGCAACGGCCTTGTCACGCGGACGCAGGTAGTTCTGCGCGGCGACTTCCTGGCCTTCCGGGCTCCACAGGTACTGCAGGTAGGCCTCGGCCGCCTTGCGCGTGCCCTTCTTGTCGACGACCTTGTCGACCACCGCAACCGGCAGGTCGGCGTCGATCGAGACGCTCGGGTAGATGACTTCGAAACCGCCACGACCGAATTCGCGGGCGATCATTTCGGCTTCGTTCTCGAACGTCACCAGCACGTCGCCGATATTGCGCTGCATGAAGGTCGTCGTCGCCGCGCGGCCACCGGCGTCGAGGACCGGCACATTCCTGAACACGCCGGTGACGAACTCGCGCGCCTTGGCGTCGTTGCCGCCCGGCTGCTTGGTCGCATAGCCCCAGGCGGCAAGGAAGGTGTAGCGGCCGTTGCCCGAGGTCTTCGGGTTCGGCACGATCACCTGCACGCCCGGCTTGACCAGGTCGTTCCAGTCCTTGATGCCCTTGGGATTGCCCTTGCGGACGATCAGTACCTGCAGCGAGCTGAACGGCGCTGCCTCGTTCGGGTACTTCTTCTCCCAGCCGGCGTTGATCTGCCGGCCCTTGTCGACGATCGCGTCGATGTCGGTGCTCTGGTTCATCGTCACCACATCGGCCTCGAGGCCGTCGATGACCGAGCGCGCCTGCTTGCTCGAGCCGCCGTGCGATTGCTGGATCGTCACCTTGTCGTTGAATTTCGCCTGGTAGTACTTGGCGAAGACCGGGTTGTAATCCTTGTAGAAGTCGCGCATCACATCGTACGACACGTTCAGCAAGGTCACGTCGGCCAGCGCCGGGGCGCTTGCGAACACGGAAAGCAGCAGGGCGGGGAGGAGTTTGCGCATGGTCGGATCCGTCGGGACAAAAAGTCGATCGGGCGATTATGCCCGACGCTCATATAGCGCCAAAGAATGATCCGTTAACCCATAACGATGGATTTGGAATAAGGAAAGTTCAGCTTTCCCGCCCGGTCCAGGTGCCACCGCCAGCCGGCCGGCATGGCACAGGCCCAACAGCTTTCAATTCCTTTCGTTACATTACTTGATCTTCGCAAGCTGGATTGGCAGGATGGCTCATTCGTTCCGGTTTCCCCCTCCGCCATGTCCCCCGCCCCATATACCGCCGCCGACCGGCAAGCGCTTCGCGAAGCGCAGCGCGCGCTTGCGCGCGAGACGCCGGCCAGCGATGCCTTGCGCGCACTGCCGGGCTGCGCCGAGGTCGGGCTCTGGCTTGGCCGGAGCCTGATGCTCGAGGCGCGGCCGGCCGCGGCGCTCGACGCCTGGCTCGATGCGCTCGATGCGGCACTCGCGCCAGGCCAGGCCGGGGTTGCCGCGATCGACCTGGAGCCGGCCCAGGCCAGGGTCGCCGTGGCGCTCTGGCTCGAACTCGCGGCCGCCGGGCGCGAACACGGCGACGCCGCACTGGCGCTGCGGCTCGACCAGCACGCGGACCAACTGGCCCGCGTGACGGGCGACGCGACCTTGCGCGCCCATGCCGCGCTGGGCATCGCCGCCGACCTGTATGCGCTGGGCGAGTCGCCGTCGGCGACCCTGGCGCTCGACCAGGCGCTGGCCGCGCTCCCCGATGCCGCATCCGGCGAGGCCAGGCTGAACGAGCAGATCGCCCGGCTGCAGCTCGCCGCGGAACGCCGCGCCGCTGCCGCCGCGCATTACGCCAGGGCCGCCCAGGGTTACCGCGACGATGGCGCACGCATCGGCGAGCTGCGCTGCCGGCTCCAGCTGGTCGAGCTGAGCGGCGATGCGGCCGCGCGTACGCGCGCCGGCGAACTGGCGACCGCGCTGGCACGGCAGCCGCTCGACCGCACGCTGCACCGTCAGCTTGCCGCGCTGTTCGAGGCCGGCGGCGACCTGGCCCGCGCGGTCGAGCACCTCGACGCGGCACTCGCGCCGCTGCCGCCCGCGCCGGCGCAGCCGAACCGGCGGTTGAACGCCGTTGCACTCAGGCTCGAGCTGCTGGTATCCGAAATCGAACTGTCGCAGCTGCGCGGCCGGCCCGACGACGACGACGCCTGCCTCGACCGCGCCGCATTCGACGCCCGGCTGCCGGCGCTGATCGCCGCCCAGCGGCCGCTTGCGCTGCTGCAGATCGCCGTCGACCGCTACGCCGAGCTGCGTGCCCAGCGCGCCGGCCCGGTCGGCGACGGGATCCTCGCCGCCGTCGAAACGCTGTTGCGCACCGAGCGGCGCGACGGCGAGCTGCTCGCCCGCGCCGGCGACGACGAATTCCTGCTGGCGCTGCCCGGCTATGACACCGCCGGCGCCGAACGGCTGGCCGAGCAGTTGCGCCAGCAGGTCGAGCGCCATGACTGGACCGCGCTGCACCCGACACTCGCGGTCAGCGTCAGCATCGGCTGTGCCGGCTGCCAGCCCGGCGACACCGCCGAAGTACTGCTGTTCCGCGCCGATCTGGCCCGCTATCTGGCCCGGCGCAGCGGCGGCAACCGCGTCAGCCTGGCCGAGGAGGCGCCGGTATGAACCCGCGCGCCGCGCTGCTGGCCGAACTCGAGCCGGTCGCCGCCGCGGCCGAAAACGGCTCGCCGCCGCCGCCGGTCGAGGTCGAGGCGCTGCTGGCGCGGGCGCGCGAGTGCAGCGACATCCGGCTCGAGGGGCTGGCGCTGGTGACGCTGGGCCACGCCTGGCAGCACGTCGGCCGGCTGCGCACCGCGCAGCAGGCGTTCCGCGACGCGGCCGAGTGCTTCCGCGATGCCGGGCACGCGCGTGCGCGCAGCGAGGCACTGATCGAGCTCGGCCGGGCCCGCTACGCCGGCGGCGATATCGCCGCGGCGCTCGACACCTGGTCGCAATGCCTGGCGCTCGCGCACGACAACGGCGACCGCGACCACTGCGCCCGCATCTGCCTCGGCGTCGGCCAGGCCTATGTGGCGCTCGGCGACGGCGAAGCCGCGCTGCGCCACCATGAGCTCGCGCTGACGCTGGCGCGGCCGATCGGCCACGACCGGCTGTGCTGCGAGGCGCTGATCAATGTCGCCGGCGATGCCTACCGGCTGCAGCGTTACGAGCGCGCCGAAGCCGTGCTGGCCGAGGCCGACGCGCTGCTGCAGACCAAGGTGAGCAACAAGGTCTGGGCCGCCGAAGTCCACTACTACCGTGGCCTCGTCTGCCTTGCCCGCAACGATGTCGACGGCGCGCTGGCGGCGTTGAGCGCGGCGCACCGGGCGCACGCCGACAATCTCAGCGTCTGGGGCGAGGCGCATGCCTGTCTGGCGCTGGGCCAGGCCTGCGAAGCCGCCGGTCGCCCCGGCGTTGCCAGTGTCCACTACCTCGCCGGACGCACGCTGGCGCAGCGCGCCGGCCTGATCGCGCTGCACCGGCAGTTGCTGCACCGGCTGGTCGCGCTGGCCCGGAACGGCGGCGACTTCGCCACGGCGCTGGCACGGCTGCACGAACTCGACGCGCTCGGCGACGGCATCGCCGCCGAACCGCGCTGGTCGCCGGCCAGACAGGCCCGTCTTGCCGGACTCGAGACGCGCAGCCACGTGCTTGCCTTGCGGCTGGCACTGTCGCGCGCATGAAAAAACCGGGCGGTGCCCGGTTTGAAGTCCAGTAAGACCGTCGTGCTTAGAAGTCGGTGCGGAAGCCCACCGAGAACGCGTAGCCGTCCTGGTCGACGAAGTCCGGCGTCAGCGAGCCCGAGTTGTTCTTGAACTTGCCCTTGGCATCGTTGTCGATGTTCACAAGGTAGGTGTAGAACCGGGTCTGCTTGGTCGCGTAGTAGACGAGGCCCAGCGAAGCCTGGGCGCCGCTGTTGTCGGCCTGGCCCAGCAGCTCGTCCGACCAGGCATAGACGCCCTGGACTTCGAACTGGCCGAACTTGTAGTTGCCGACCACGGCGTAGTTTTCCCAGTCGGTGCCGGTCTTGCCGTCGTCGCTGTCGACGTGTTCCCAGCCCGCGCCCAGTTGCAGGCCGAAGTCGAACTTGTAGCCGAGCGCCAGGTTGGTCGCCCAGGTCGCGGCGCCGTCGGTGGTTGCGGTGATGCTGTTGTCGGCGTTGCTGACGCCGGTGGCTTGCGAGAAGGTACGGTCCTTCGCGTAGAAGCCGCCGAGGCCGCCGACGAAGCCGTAGCCGCTGTACAGTGCCGCTGCGGTGTAGACCGGCGCATTGGTGCTGGTCTGGGCGTTCTGGTCGAGGCCCCACGAACCGCGGATCTGGAAGCCGCCGAACTTCGGCGAATCGTAGCTGACCGAGTTCTGCAGACGGCTGTTGAGCTGGGCATACACGGCGCCCTTGCCCTTGTAGTCGGCGGTGTCGGCGTAGTTGTCGAACAGGCTCGACAGGTCCGACGAAGTCAGCAGGGTCTTGTAGGCGCTGTCGTAGTTGCCGAAGCGCAGGGTACCCCAGTCGCCTTGCCAGCCGCCGAAGGTGTTGCGGCCGCCCCAGGTGGTGTTGCCGGTGCCGCCGTTGCCGGAGGTCTTGATCGCGGATTCGATCTGCCAGATCACCTTGCCGCCGATATCGAGCTTGTCCGAGCCCTTGAAGCCGAAGCGCGACGACTGGTCGATCAGCTGGACTTCGCCGCGGTAGTCCTTGCCGCCGGCATCCTTGAGCTGGTCGTATTCGAGCGATTCGCGGATCGAGCCGTAGACGGTGACTTCGGCCTGCGCCGCAGCGGCGCCGAGGAAAGTGGTGGCGAGCAGGACGGATAGAACGGTACGTTTCATTGGATCTCCCTGTATTTTTTTGAACGGCCGGCGATGTGGCGCACGGCCGTGCCTGTCCGGTGCTTACAGCGTGGCGATCGACACTTCGGTCGCCTTGACGAAGGCAATGACCTCGCTGCCCGGCGCGAGCTTGAGCTCCTTGACCGAGCGGGTGGTGATCACCGAGGTGACGATGCCGGCCGGCGTCGCGACATCGACCTCCGACAGCACCGGGCCTTCGATGATTTCCTTCACGGTGCCGCGGAACTGGTTGCGGACATTGATCGACTGGATGCTCATGGTGTTCTCCTGTTGGGTTGGCAGCGCCAGATTAACGCGCGCCTTATATCACCCAAAGTAATTTGATTTTTGTTTGTTATTCCAAACAACAACAAAACAACGTCAGGATTACAGCGCCCAGCGCAAGGCGCTCGGTGCAATCGGCGGCAGTGGTTCGGGCTGTGCCGCGTCGGGCTGTTGCAGCACGCGTGCCAGCAGGCGCTCCTGCAGCAAGGCGAACTGCACGTCGCCGCGACGGCGCGGCCGTGCCAGTGGCACGTGCAGATCGAGGCCGACCCGGCCCTGCTCGACCAGCAGCACCCGGTCGGCGATCGCCACCGCCTCTTCGACGTCGTGCGTCACCAGCAGCACGGTGAAGCCGTGCTGGCGCCACAGCCGCTCGATCAGCTGCTGCATCTCGATCCGGGTCAGCGCGTCGAGCGCGCCGAGCGGCTCGTCGAGCAGCAGCAGCTGCGGTTCGTGGATCAGCGCCCGCGCCAGCGCGACGCGCTGCCGCTGGCCGCCCGAGAGCTGGCTCGGCCATTTGCCGGCGTGCTCGGCCAGACCGACCTCGGCCAGCGCTGCATGCGCTTTCGGCTGCCAGTCGCCCTTGAGGCCGAGGCCGACGTTGGCGAGCACGGTTTTCCACGGCAGCAGCCGCGCGTCCTGGAACATCAGCCGGGTATCGAAATGGCCGGTATCGAGCGGACTGCCGTCGGCACGCACGTCGCCCGACGTCGGCGCATCGAGCCCGGCCAGCAGCCGCAGCAAGGTCGACTTGCCGCAACCGGAGCGGCCGACGACGGCAACGAATTCGCCGGCGCGGATGTCGAGGTCGAGGTGGTCGAGCACGGTCTGTTCGCCGTAGCGGCGCGTGAGGCCGCGGATGGCCAGCGCGACGCCGAGGGCGGGGTCGAGGTGGGGAGAGGTCATCGGATGCTCCTGTGCCGGTTTGCCGGCGATTGCTGGATTTGTTGAGCGCTTCACTTTTTAAGCGCCTGCGGCGCGGGTAAAGGCATTGATGCCGGTTCCGCCCGGCGGACGTGATACTTTCTTTTGCTTCGCCAAAAGAAAGTATCCAAAGAAAAGGCGACCCCGCATCCGCGCCCGCTTCGCGGGTTCCCTGCGCTGCGCGCCGAACGCGGCGGGGTCCTGAACTCGCCCTTCGGGCTCAGACAGCCAGGCCCCGAAACCCCGCGTTCGGCTGTGCTGCTCGGCGCTTCTGAGGGGATCGGGGCGGTATGCGATCGATAGTGAATCAACACACGAACAACCCGTTACGATGAAAAGTGCGCCGCTTTTCATCCCGTTCGCCAGCGCCGAGGAGTGGAGCGAGACGAGCCGGTTTCATGGCTTGGCTCGCGACCGATCGAGGGCAGCCCGGAGGGCCGCAGGCGCGGGGCGCCTTTGGGGTGAAGGGGGCTTTGGCGAGACAAAGCCCCCTTCCCGTTCGCGCGGCGGAACGCGCATATAAACGCTTTTACCCGCGCCGAAGGCGCTGAACCGCATTGCCCCAACGCTCCGCCAACCTCACTGATACGCCGGATGCCACCTCAACCACACCCGCTCCAGCCCCCGCGCCGCGACGTCGCTGCCCTTGCCGAGCACCGCATACAAGAGGATCGCCAGCACCACCACATCGGTCTGCAGGAACTCGCGCGCGTTCATCGCCAGATAGCCGACGCCCGAGCTCGCCGAAATCGTTTCGGCGACGATCAGCAATATCCACGCGAAACCCAATGCGAAACGCACGCCGACGAGGATGCTCGGCAGCGCGCCGGGCAGGATCACGTCGCGGAACAGCGGCCAGCCGCGCAGGCCGTAGCTTTTCGCCATTTCGACCAGGCCGGTGTCGACCGAGCGGATGCCGTGATAGGTGTTGATGTAGACCGGGAACAGCGTGCCGAACGCGACGAGGAACAGCTTGGCGGCCTCGTCGATGCCGAACCACAGGATCACCAGCGGGATCAGCGCCAGCGGCGGGATGTTGCGGATCATCTGCACCGTGGTGTCGAGCAGCAGCTCGCCGCGTTTGGACAAACCGGTGATCAGCCCGAGCACGAGCCCGAGGCCGCCGCCGATGCCGAAGCCGGCCGCGGCGCGCCAGAAGCTCACCTTCAGGTGCGCCCACAGCTCGCCGGATTCGGCCAGCCGGACCGCAGCGTCGAACACCGCGCTCGGCGCCGGCAGGATGCGGCTGGTCAGCACGCCGTGGGTGGCGAACCACTGCCACGCCAGCAGCAGCAGCGCCGGCACCGCCCACGGCGCCAGACGGCGCGCGAAAGTCGTCGTTACGCTCATCGCCTTGCTCCTCAGCTCTGCGCCACGAGGCGCGGCGCCGGCGGCACGATGTCGTTGGCGATCACCTCGCCGAACGGCCCGCTCAGGTTGACCCTGCCGGCCGGCTTGGCGTGATCGAGCGGCAGCAGCGGGAACAGCAGCTCGGCGACGCGGTACGCCTCTTCGAGATGCGGGTAGCCCGAGAAGATGAAGTGCTCGATGCCGAGGTCGGCGTATTCCCTGATCCGCGCGGCGACTTCGTCGGGGCTGCCGACCAGCGCGGTACCTGCCCCGCCGCGCACCAGACCGACGCCGGCCCACAGGTTCGGCGCAATCTCCAGATTGTCGCGCCGGCCGCCGTGCAGCTCGGCCATCCGGCGCTGGCCGACCGAATCGAAGCGCGCGAACGCCTGCTGTGCCGCGGCGATGGTCTCGTCGGTGACGTGCGAGATCAGCTTGTCGGCGGCCTGCCAGGCCTCCGCGCTGGTTTCGCGCACGATCACGTGCAGGCGGATGCCGAAACGCACGGTCCGTCCCTTCGCCTCGGCGGCGGCACGGACCTGAGCGACCTTCTCGGCCACCGCCTCGGGCGGTTCGCCCCAGGTCAGGTAGACGTCGACGTGTTCGGCAGCGAGATCGATCGCCGGCTCGCTCGAGCCGCCGAAGAACAGCGGCGGGTGCGGCTTCTGTACCGGCGGGAACAGCGTCCTGGCGTTCTCGACGGTCAGATGCTTGCCGCTGAAGTTGACCGTTTCACCGGCGGCAACGCCGCGCCAGATGTTCAGGAACTCGTCGGTGACCTCGTAGCGCTCGGCGTGGGTCAGGAAGCTGCCGTCGCCGCGTTGTTCATCCGGATCACCACCGGTGACGACGTTGATCAGCAGCCGGCCGTTGCTGATCCGGTCCAGCGTTGCCGCCATCCGTGCCGATACCGTCGGCGAAATGATGCCGGGACGGATCGCGACGAGGAACTTGAGCCGCTCGGTCAGCGGCGCCAAGGACGAGGCGACGACCCACGAATCCTCGCAAGAGCGGCCGGTCGGGATCAGCACGCCTTCGAAACCGAGCTGGTCGGCGGCCTGGGCGATCTGCTTCAGGTAGGCGTGGTCGACGGTGCGGGCACCGATCGTGGTGCCGAGGTAACGGCTGTCGCCGTGGGTCGGCAGGAACCAGAACAACTTCATGATGCGTTCTCCAGCTGCGCCGCTCACTGCGGCGCAAGTACGATGTCTTTGACGGTGACCGACTTGGGAATCAGCTTCAGATCGGCGAAGCGGTCGGCAATGCGCTGCTGCTCGGCGACGACCTGCGGGTTGAGCCAGGTCACCCTGAAGCTCGGCCGGCGCTGGACCACGGTGTCGAAGGTCGCCGCGTCAAGGCCGACGGCCCTGGCGAGGATCTGCGCGGTTTCCTTCGGCTTTTGCTCGAGGAAGTCATCGTTGTCCGACAGTGCGTCGAACACCGTCTGCAGCAACTTGCCCTGCCGCTCGGCAAAGGTTTTGGATGCGAGGTAGAAGCTCTGGTTGGCGACGAGGCCGGCGCCGGTCGTCAGCACCCGCGGCCTGAGCGCCTTTTCGGCGGCGGCGTAATACGGATCCCAGATCGCCCAGGCGTCGACCTTGCCGGACTCGAACGCGGCGCGGGCGTCGGACGGCGTCAGCCACACCGGCTGGATGTCGTCCCAACGCAGCCCGGCCTTGTCGACGGCGCGAATCAGCAGCCAGTGCGCGCTCGAGCCCTTCTGCAGCGCGATGCGCTTGCCCTTCAGCTCGGCCAGCGAGCGGATCGGCGAATCGGCCGGGACCAGCAGCGCCGACGCCTGCGGCTTCGGCGGCTCGAAGCCGACATAGACAAGCCGGGTACCGCCGGCCTGGGCAAACACCGGCGGCGTGTCACCGGTCATGCCGAAGTCGACGCTGCCGACGTTCAGCGCTTCCAAGAGCTGCGGCCCGGCCTGGAACTCGGTCCACTTGACCGTATGGCCCTGGGTGGCGAGCTGCTTTTCCAGCGTGCCGCGGCTTTTCAGCACGATGAGATTCAGCGAGCTTTTCTGGTAGCCGATGTGCAGCTCGGCGGCCTGCAAGCTGCCGGCGGCAACCAGCCCGGCAAGTGCGAGCGAAACGAGTTTGTTCAGCATGGCGGTCACCGCTGCGAGACCAGCGCGTCCCGGACCCTGATCGGCTTAGGAATCAGCTTGAGTTCGTAGAACACATCGGCGAGCTTCTGCTGCTCGGCGGCGACCTGCGCGGTCAGCGGCGTCACGCCGTAGCGGTAGCGCGACAGCGCCAGTTCGACCACGTCGGCCGGCAGTCCCTGCTGCGGCGCGATGATTGCCGCGGCCTGGCCGCGGTTGTCCTGCAGCCAGCGGCCCTGCACGAGCGTATCGTCGAACAGCGCCTTGATGATCTGCGGGTGCTTCTCGGCAAAGCCGCGCTCGGCCAGGTAGAAGGCGAAGTTGTTGACGGTATCGCGGCCGTCGGCGAGCACGCGGGCGCCGATCTGCTTTTCCGCCGCAGCGAGGAACGGGTCCCAGATCACCCAGGCGTCGACCGAGCCGCGCTCGAACGCCGCGCGGGCGTCGGCCGGCGGCAGGAACACCGGCTGGATGTCGCCGTACTTCAGGCCGTTCTTTTCCAGCGCCTTGACCAGCAGGTAGTGGACGTTGGAGCCCTTGTTGAGCGCGACCTTCTTGCCCTTCAGTTCGGCCACCGACTTGATCGCCGAGCCCTTGGGCACGACGATGGCCTCGGCCGCCGGCGCGGCCGGGTCGTTGCCGATGTAGACGAAGCGCGCACCGGCGGCCTGCGCGAAGATCGGCGGCGCTTCGCCGACATAGCCGACGTCGATCGCGCCGACGTTCAGCCCTTCGAGCAGTTGCGGGCCGGCCGGAAACTCGACCCATTTCACCGTCGCGCCGAGCGGCGCGAGCTTCTTCTCCAGCGTGCCCTGGCTTTTCTGCAGCACGAAGAGGCTGGCCGCTTTCTGGTAGCCGATGCGCAGCGTCTCGGCCAGCGCGGTGGTCGACAGGGCCGCGGCGGCGAATGCGGCGACGGCGGTAACGAGCAGGCGTTTCATGGTGTTCTCCTTGTTGGTATCGGGGTGCCGGCTTCCTTCGGTCGCGGCGGTACGGCCTGGTACGGCGAGCGGGCACAGTCGGCCTTGCCGTTTGCGCTCAGACGCTGATGCGTGCTTCGCGGATCTGCTGGTTCAACTGGTCCGGGTGCAGCAGCACCTGGCCGGGGTCGGGCAGGTGGGCCAGCAGCCGCGACACGGCCTGCGTCAGCCGCTGCTCGATCTCGGCGTCGAGTTCGAGGTAACCGTCGTCGCGCCAGCTCAGCTCGCGCTCGGCCACGTAGATGCCGCCGACGATGTGGCGCGCCTTCAGCGAGGTCAGCACCGGCTGCAGCGCGTAGTCGACGGCGAGCATGTGCGCCGGGCTGCCGCCGGTGGCCAGCGGCAGCACCGCGTGACGGTGCAGCGCGCGCTCGGGCAGCAGGTCGAGCAAGAGCTTGAGCGCGCCGCTGTACGCGGCCTTGTAGACCGGCGTGGCGACGATCAGCCCGTCGGCGTCGGCGACGGCCCGCTGGAAGGCGACGACGGCCGGGTCGTCGAACTTGCCGTACAGCAGCGCCTCGGCGTCGAAGTCGCCGAGCGTGAACGGCCGGATGGTGATGCCGTACGATTCGAGCAGCCGGGACGCCCGGACCAGCAGACCGTGCGAGCACGATTTCGCACTCGGGCTGCCTGACAAAGTGACGATGGTCGACATCGCGATTTCCTCTGGCGTGATCGCCTTATTAACCAGATGGAATTTAACTTGACCAACTTATAACCAAAAATACCATTTGGTTCGCCGCTGATAACCGGAAAACAACACCGCCGTCAGGATGTAAGCGAAATGCCCTTGGGATGGGCCGGTCCAACTGCGTTGTCAGGTCCAGCCCTGATGGTCCGGCACGCCCGCTCGCCTACACTCGGGCGATTCCACGGGGAGAACGGGCAATGGGCGCAGGGTTCGGCAGGCTGTTCGAATGGTTCATTCCTGACACGCTGCGGCAGTCGGCGCTGGCATGGAGCCGCGCACGCAACGTCGCCGGCATGGCCGTGCTCGCCGCACTGGTCGTGCCGGTGTTCTCGATCCACTACTTCCGCATCGGCCATCCGGCCATGGGGGCCGGCATCCTCACCGCCGGGGCGCTGATGTGCAGCGTGGCGTTGCTGATGAAGCTCGGCACCCCGCTGGCGCTGGTGCGCGAGGCGGTGATCGCGGTGTTCTTCGGCATGGTCGTGTGGATGTGCTGGGTCAACGGCGGCATCGCGTCGTCGTCGGTACCGTGGTTCCTGCTGGTGCCGGTCGCGGCGACCTTCGTCGGCGGCCGCGTCACCGGCCTTGCATGGAGCGGCGCCACGCTCGCCGGCATCGGCGCGTTCGCCGCCGCGCACGCGCAGGGCTGGGCGCTGCCCGCCAGCCCGTTGCCCGACAGCGTGCACGCCGGGCTGCAGGCGCGCTCGCTGATCGGCCTAACCGTGGTGCTGGCGGCGATCGCGTGGATGTTCGAATCGACCAAGGCGCAGAGCCTGGCGCAGATCGGGGCGGCGCAGCGCGAAACCGAACTCGGCCGCGCCGCTCTGGCAACGATGCTCGCCGAAGCGATACAGGCGGTGCAGGCGGCATCGAACGAATCCGCAGCGATCAGCAGCCGCAGCCAGGCGATCCGCAACACCATGGCGCACCAGGCCGGTCAGGGCGTCAGGATGGCCGAGCTGGTCGACGACATCAGCCGTCTGGCGCAGGACGCCGCCGCACGCTCGCAGGACGCCGCGAGCGAGGCCGACCGTGCGGGCGCGCAGGCGCAGGCCGGCAGCGCCGCGGTCGGCGATGCGCTGGCACGGCTCAACGACGCCGCCGGCGTCGTCGCCCGCTCGGCGCAGGCGATCGAAACGCTCGGCGCGCGCAGCGGCGAGATCGGCCAGATCATCGCGGTGATCCGCGACATTGCCGACCAGACCAACCTGCTGGCGCTGAACGCGGCCATCGAAGCCGCCCGCGCCGGCGAGTCGGGGCGCGGCTTTGCCGTCGTCGCCGACGAGGTGCGCAAACTCGCCGAACGCACCGGCGGCGCCACCCTCGACATCGGCCGGCAGATCGCCGCGATCGTCACGATCACCGACGACGCGGTCGCGGCGATGCGCAGCGGCACGCAAAGGCTGGACGAAAGTCGCGGACGCGCCGTCGACGCCGAGCGCGAGATGCAGGCGCTGAGCCGCAGCGCCGGTGCACTCGCCACGCTGACCGGCGACGTCGCACAGGTGCAGACGCTGCAGGCCGAACGGGTCGGCGCGCTGGCCGGCGACCTTGCCGCGCTGCGCACCGACCTCGAAACCAGCCGCGACGCAGGCGCCGCGATCGCCGGCGCGGTCGAAACGCTCGACGCCGCGGTGCAGCGGCTCAACGCCACGCTGCGCGCCTGAGCGACCGCTGCGCCTGCGTCGCGGCTGACGACGTCCGGTACAACGGCGCCGGGCCTGCGAAACGCAGGCCGCAGCGGCCGGGCAGCCCGACGCCGCCGGGGGGATCGGGCTAGCCGCGCTTATGCGCCCCGCCGGGGATGCGCCGCGTCGCGAGCAGGAACAGCAGCGTCATCAGCGCCATCGCCAGAATGCCGGCCTGTGCCCCGCGGACGCGCGAGGCCCGGTAGTGACGGGCCAGCGAGGGCAGGTCGGCCGACGGCACGCCGGCGCCGGCCATCAGCGTGCGGAAGCCGCCGTCGTTGGTAAAGGGAATGACGGCGAGCCGGGTGACGACAGCGCGGGCCTGCGTACTCAGCGCCATGTCTTCGCCGGTGACCCGTTTCATGCCCACGGTGACCGCGGTCAGCATGACCATGCTGACCATCGCCACGCCCAGTGCCTGGCCGATGTCGCGTGCGGCAGCCTGCACGCCGCCGGACTGCTGCGCATCACGCTCGGGCAGCGCGCTGGTCACCAGGAACGGTGCATTGGCGGCAATCGTCCCCATGCTGGCACCGATCAGGCACAGCCCGGCAACGACAATGGCCGTGCTGAAGCCCTCGCCCCGGATCCCGGCGGCGGTGACGACCGCGCCGGCAATGCCGAGCAGCAGGCCGGCCCGGCATTGCCGGCGCTGGTTGCGCTGCGTGATCAGCACCGGCAGGCCGAGCGAGCAGGCGGACAGGCAGATCGCGAACGGCACGATCAGGAGGCCGGTGTGGATCGCATCGAGCCCGGTGACGATCTGCACGAAGCTGACGACGACGAAAATGCCCGAACTGTAGGCAAAGAAGATATAGGCAGTCAGGTACAGGCCGGCGCGCACCTGCGGCGCCTGCAGGAAGATGCGCGGAATCAGCGCGCTGCCGGTGCTCGCCTCGCGATGGCGCTCCCAGCGCAGCATCAGCGCCAGCACGGCCAGCCCGGCCGCGACGAGGAACAGCGCCGGGCTGCAGCCCAGAATGGTGAATGGCGGGGCGAACGGCGTGAGCACCCCCCAGGCCGACACCTGCAGCAGGCCGAAGACGACAAGGAAGAGGCCAAGGGTCGAGAGCACGAAGCCGGGCAGGTCGAAACGCATGCCGCGGTCCTGCCTCGGCGGCGTCGGGATCAGCGGCGTACACAGCAGGATCAGCACGATGACCCCGGCGAGGATGCCGAACGCCCAGCGCCAGCCTACCCCTTCGAGCAGCAGGCCGCAGACGATGGGGCCGAGCGCGAACGACACGCCGCTGGCCGCCCCGAGCGCACCGAAGGCGACGGCCTGACGGCGGCCGGCGTAGATGCTGGTGATCAGCCCGAATACCGCCGGAATCATGAAGCTGCCGCCGATGCCGGCGAGCGTGCGGGCGACGAAGGCAAAGAAGCCCATCGACGGCGCCAGCGCCGCACAGAGCTCGGCGACGAGGTAGATCAGCGCACCGATCCGGAAGGTGCGCTTCCAACCCAGCATGATGCCGAGCATGCCGCCGGCCACCATGAAGGTACCGGCCACCAGCGGGTACATCGTATTGGCCTTGCTGACCAGCGCCAGCGACGCCCCCAGGTCCCGCATCAGCACGCCGGTGGCGATGCTCAGCGTTACGTTGTCGGCCGAGGCGAGAAACTGTGCGAGGCACAGGATCAACAGCGGCAACCAG
Source organism: Jeongeupia sp. USM3 (assembly GCF_001808185.1). Lineage (NCBI taxonomy): Bacteria > Pseudomonadati > Pseudomonadota > Betaproteobacteria > Neisseriales > Chitinibacteraceae > Jeongeupia > Jeongeupia sp. USM3. Next base: position 2,126,210 of record NZ_CP017668.1, read on the forward strand.
ACGGCAAAACGCCCCGACGGGGCGGAAAGCGGTTCGTGGCTCATGGTTAGTCCCCTTGCACGACGGCCGGATGCGACAACGCACGCGCTCCGTCGAACGGGCGCGTGCGTGGCGTCTCAGGCCGGGTCCGGCCGGGGCGGCGGTCCGGCCCGCCCTGCCGGGTCTGATTTACGCGGAAGCATGATTCGCCTTGCGCCACTCGTCCACCGCCGGCTGGCCCGGTTCGGCCTTGGGCTTCGACGGCAGGTTGCGGGTGCCGAACAGGAACAGCACGGTCATCACCGCCGTTGCCACCATACCCGCACGGGTCGCGTTCAGCCTGGCGGTTTTGTACACATCGGTCAGTTCCGGCACGTCACGGCGGGCAATCCCGTGGTCGAGCATCAGGCTGGCGAACTTCGCGTCGCTCAGATACGGGATCACGGTGATGTTGGCGACCCTGGCCCGGGTATCGGTACTCAGATGGGCATCGTCGCGGGCCGCGCTCTGTACGCTCATGGTGATCGCCGTCAGCATCACCATGCCGCAGACGGCGACGCCGATGGCCTGGCCGACGTTGCGCGAAGTGGCCTGCACGCCGCCCGACTGCTGCGCATCGCGCGGCGGCAGCGCGCTGGTGACGATGTAGCTCGAGTATGCCGACACGATGCCCATGCTGACGCCGATCAGGCACATGCCGAACGGCACGATGGCGGTATAGCTCGACGGTCCGAAGCCGAAAATGCAGGCGACCGAGCCGACGGTACCAATGACCAGTGCGCTGCGGCACATCCGTTGCGGGTTGGCGTTCTTCCAGACCACCGGCAGTCCCAGCGAGCAGACGACGACGCCGAGCGCGAACGGCAGGATCATCAGGCCGGTCTGGATCGCGCTCAGGCCGGCGACGACCTGGACGAAGCTGACCGTGACGAAAATGCCCGAACCGTAGGCGAGGAAGATGAAGGCGGTCAGGTACAGGCCGTTGCGCACCTGCGGCGTGGCGAGGAAGGACAGCGGGATCAGCGCACTGCCGACGGCCGCTTCGCGGTGACGTTCCCACTTGAGCATCAGCGCCAGCACGACCAGGCCGAACAGCACGAGGAAGGGTGCCGGGCTCAGGCCCGCGATCGTGAACGGTGCGTTGAACGGCGTGAACAGCCCCCAGCTCGACACCTTGAGGAAACCGAGGATCAGGCTGAACAGGCCGATCACCGTCAGCAGCACGCCCGGCAGGTCGAAGGCGACCTTGCGCTCCGGCCTGGCCGGGGTCGGGACGATGAACGAGCCGGCGAAGATCACCACGGCCAGGCAGGCGATCGCGCCAAAGGCGTAGCGCCAGCCCAGATGGTCGACCAGCAGGCCGCAGATGATCGGGCCCGCGGCGAACGACACGCCGCTGGCGGCGCCGATGGCACCGAAGGCCACCGCCTGGTCACGGCCCTTGTAGTTGCTGGCGACCAGCCCGAGCACCGACGGAATCATGAAGCTGCCGCCGATCCCCGACAGCAGCCGCGCACCGTAGGTGAACACCTCCATGTTCGGCGAGAAGAACGCCGTCAGCTCGGCACAGAACAGCAGCGCACAGCCGATGCGGAAGGTTTTTTTCCAGCCGATGATCAGGCCGATCATGCCGGCGGCGACCATCAGCGAACCGGCCGCGAGCGAGTACATCGCGTTGGCGATGCTGACCAGATCCATCGACGCATTCAGGTCCTTGACCAGCGCGCCGGTCGCAATGCTCAGCGTGGCGTTGTCGCCGGATGTGGAAAGCTGGGCCAGGCACAGCACCAGCAGGGGCAGCCACTTGGCCAGCCCGGATACCGCCGCGCCGGGCGGCGCGGTGTCGCGCGCCATCGGCGCGCTCGTCATTGTCGTAGCCATGATGAAACCTCTCTATCGGTAACGCCGCCACGCCAGCCCCGGCGGGTGTGGCGCGGCGGCTGGACGCTCAGCCGGCGATCGGCTGGACCCGCCCGCCCAGCACCGTTCCCCAGACCCTGATGTCCTTGAGGTGCATCGGGTCCGCGGCCAGCGGGTCTTCTTCAAGCACGGTGAAGTCGGCGAACTTGCCGCATTCGATGCTGCCGATCAGGTGATCGAGCTTCATCGAGTACGCGGCGCCGACCGTCATCGTGTACAGCGCGTCCTGCACCGAAATCCGCTCGCGCTCGCCGAGCACCCGGCCCGTCGCGGTGACGCGGTTGACCGCGCACCAGCCGGTGAACAGCGGATTGATCGGCGTGATGCCGCAGTCGCTGTGGAAGGCGAACGGCACGCCATGGCGCAGCGCACTGCCGCAGGCGTCCATGCGGTTGGCGCGCTCCGGCCCCATGGTCTTGGCGTAGTGCTGGTCGCCCCAGTAGTAGATGTGGTTGCTGAACAGGTTGACGCACATGCCCAGCGTCTTCATCCGCTTGAACTGGTCCTCGCGCAGCATCTGGCCGTGCTGCATGGTGGCGCGGTGGTCGACGGCCGGAATCCGGTTCAGCGTCTTCCCGACCGCGCTGATGAAGGCCTCGGAGGCCTCGTCGCCGTTGCAGTGGCAGTGCACCTGGTAGCCGCGCTTCATGATCTCGAACACCTGCTCGTCGACCTGCGCCGGCGTGGCGTTCCATGCGCCGTTGTGACCGGTCTGGTAATAGCCCGGCGACAGCATGCGCCCCGAACCGCCCTGGATCGAACCGTCGAGGAAGATCTTCATCGGGCCGAACAGCATCTTGTCGTGGCCGTGCTTCATCACTTCGGGCGCGAATTCGACCGCTTCGACAAAGGGCTTCTTCACGAAGGGCGGGCCGTAGGCGACGATCAGCCGGATCGGGAAACCGTCCTCGCCGGTAGTGCGGATGTAGTTGGCGGTCAGCTCCGGGTTACTGAAATCGGTCAGCCCCATGTCGGCGGCGGTGGTGCAGCCGGCACGGAACGCTTCCTGGCCGAAGTTGCGGATCGCCGTTTCGGTGGTCAGTTCGTCCCAGAATCCGTACTTGTCGAGGATCGGCCCCATCGCGGCGAACTCGACCAGTTCGCCGTGCAGCGTACCGTCGTCGTTCTTGACCACGCCCTCGACCGTGCTGTCGTCGAAGATGCCGCAATCGTTCAGCGCTGCGGTGTTGGCGCCCATCAGGTGGATGCTCATGTGGATCACCGCCACCGGGCGCGTCGTCGACACGCGGTCGAGGTGCTCGCGGCCGAGCTTTTCGCTGCCGAAATAGATCGGGTCGACGCCCCAGGCGATCAGCGGCGCGTCCGGGTCTTCCATATTGCGGTCGATCTCCTGCAGCACCGCGACAACCTCGTCGAACGATCGGCAGCCCTGCCAGACCTTGCCGGTGTAGTCGGGGCGGTCGTAGTAGCCGACATAGGGAAACTGCCACATGCCGCCGCCGGTCGCGTGCGAATGCGCCTCGATCAGCCCCGGCATGATGACCTTGCCGGCAAAACGGTTGTCGACGGTGTGCTCGCCCCAGCCCTGCAGCTCTTCGAGCGTGCCGACGCCGAGAATGCGGCCGTCCCTGACCGCGACGTGGCTGGCCTCGGGTTGCGACGGGCACATGGTGATGATCTTGCTGGCGCCATAGATGACGGTCTGGCCTGCTGACATGATGGTCTCCTTTGCATGTTCAACGCCCGGCCCCTGTTGCGGGCCAGGCTTGCATGGCTTGCATCCTATGCCCAGTATTGGACTTGAATAAGAGCCAATACGAGCAGAAATCATGGTGCCAATTTGAAACCGTCATTACCGTTCGAGCTGACCGGCATCGTCCTCGAGCCGGGGCAGCCGCGCGCCAGACAGCTATACGCCGCCTTGCGTTCACTGATCATCGACACCCCCGGGAGCAGCGGCTGCAAGCTCCCCGCTTCGCGCGAACTGGCCGCGCTGCTCGGCGTTTCGCGCAATACCGTCGTGAATGTTTACGAGCGTCTTTTTGCCGAAGGCTTCGTCGAAACGCACACCGGCGACGGCACCTACATCGCCACACTCGACCGGCACCCGCCCGGACGGGACGAACCGGAGGCCGTCACGACCCCGCAGGTCCACATTGGTCTGCGCCAGCCCGTCGTGCAGCAGTTCGACCAGCATCTGGTACACGACGGACCGCCGCGCGCATTCCGGATCGGCGTGCCGGCGATCGACCTGTTCCCGTTCGGGCAGTGGTCGCGGCTGCAGGCGCGCTTCTGGCGCCAACGCCCGGTCGCACGGATGGGCTACGGCGATCCGGCCGGCGACCCGGAACTGCGCGAACTGATCGCGCGCTACCTGCACCAGGCCCGCGGCCTGCAGTGCGATCCGTCACAGGTGCTGGTCACGCTCGGCGCGCAGCAGGCCATCATCCTCTGCGTGGCGCTGCTGTTGCGCAGCGGCGACGAGGTCGTGATCGAGAATCCCTGCTACTGGGCCGCCGCCGGCGCGTTTGCCTACCTCGGAGTCCGGATGCACGGCATCGGCGTCGACGCCGAGGGGCTGGACACCGCCCGGCTGGCCGGCGTGCCCGGCGCGCGCATGGCCTATGTGAGCCCCTCGTGCCAGTATCCGACCGGCGCAACGCTGTCGCCGGCGCGGCGGCTGGCGCTGCTGCGCTGGGCCGAATCGCGGCATGCATGGATCATCGAGGACGATTACGACGGCGAATACCGCTACAGCGGCACGCCGCTCACGCCGCTGGCCGCACTCGACCGCGGCAACCGCGTCATCTATGTGGGGTCGTTTTCCAAGGTCATGTATCCGGGGCTGCGTCTGGGCTACATGGTCGTACCGCCGCAACTGGTCGAGCACCTGACGCTGCTGCGCACGATGTCGGCAAGGCAGCCGCCGATGAACGACCAGGCCGTCATGGCCGGCTTCATCTCGGGGGGTATTTCCAGCAGCATATCCGCCGGATGCGCCGTGCCGGCCGCGCCCGCCGCGATGCGCTGCGCGCGGCCTGGCAGACGCATCTGGCGCATATCGGCACCATGCCCGAAGTCGCCTCCGGCCTGCATGTGACGATCCGGCTGCCCAGCCTGGCGCGCGAGCAGGCACTGATCGGCGCCGCACACGCCGCCGGCATCGAGATTGCGGCGCTCAGCACGCTGTGGCTGCCGGACAGCGCTGCCGGCGCACCGGGGCGCTACGGGCTGATTCTCGGCTTTGCCGGCATTCCCGAAGCACAGATCACCGAGGCGGTCATGACGCTGAAAGCGGCCTGGGCCGGCCTCGGGTAAGCAGCATCACGCCGCCAGCCGCTGCGGCACGGCAGCCGGGATCAGCTGGCCCAGCAGCTTGAGCCCCAGCGGCCAGTCGTCGAGGCCGGAGTCGGCGTTGATGTGGCCGAGGCCCGACAGCAGCACGCAGCGGCTGCCCCAGTCGCGCGCCAGCGTCATCGACCGGGCCGCGCTGCAGACCGGGTCGTTGTCGCTGGCGACGACGGCGCTGACGAAGGGCAGCTTCGCCGCCGGCAGCGGCAGGAAGGTCGCGAACGATGCCGGCGCCTCCTCGCGGGCGACGTCGGCCGGCGCGACCAGCAGCGCACTGGCGACGCGTGCCGCGTGCCGCGACAGCACCGCCCAGTGGCCGAGCGTGACGCAGCCGAGGCTGTGCGCGACGATGATCACCTGCCCCGGCGCCCGTGCGACGGTCGTCTCGAGCCCGTCGACCCAGTCGCGCGCGCTCGGGACGTCCCAGTCGTGCTGGACGACGCGGGCCATCGCCGGATACTGCCTGCACCAGCGGCTCTGCCAGTGCGCCGGGCCCGAATCGCGCCAGCCGGGAACGACGACGATGCTGTTGCCGGCGGCCAGCCAGCCTGCAATCTGGTCCATATCAGCCCCTCCAGCGGGGTTCGGCGAGCAGAAAGCCCTGTAGCGCGTCGGCGCCGGCATCGATGGCGATCTGCTTCTGGGTGTCGGTTTCGATGCCCTCGACGACGACCTGGCCGCCGAGTTCGTGCAGCAGTTCAACGAGCTTGGGCAGGGCGCGGCGCAGCCGCGGCGAGGTTTCGGCCTCGGAGATCAGCAGCCGGTCGAGCTTGATCACGTCGGGCTCGAGCTGCCACAGCCGGTCGAGGTTGGCGTGGCGGCGGCCGAAATCGTCGATGGCGATCCGGTAGCCGCGCGAGCGGTAGCTCTGCAGCGCGGCACGGGCCCGGTTGATGTCGGCCTCGGCGATCTCGTCCTCGCCGATCTCGAGCACGATGCGCGACGGCGTCGACGACAGGCTTTCGAGGATGTCCTGGAACACCGCGCCGTGGCGGTCGCTGACCTCGGTCAGCAGCTTCGGGTGGACGTTCAGGTACAGCGTCGCCGCGCGGTCGGCGTGGCTGGCGTCGTTGAGCAGGTGCAGCGTCCGGCACAGCCGGTCGAAGGCGACCAGCTTGCCCTGCGCCTCGGCATGCTCGAACGCCGTCAGCGGCGGCAGCGGCTTGTGGCGCACCGCGGCGCGCAGCAGCGCCTCCTCGCCGACCACCCTGCCGTCCGGCGCGTGGATGGGCTGGAACATGCTCGAGAGCGACAGCCCGAGCGCCCGGACGACGACACCGCGTGCCGCCTCGATGCCGAAGCTGGCGCCGGGCCAGTCCTCGCGGACGCTGGCCGGCACGGGCAGACGCTTGAACCAGGACTCGAGCGGAGAATTCATCGCATCACTTTGCAGAAAAAAGAGGCCGGCAAAGCCGGCACTGAAGAGGAGACAAGAAACGGTTCAAACAGCTGGAAGCGGGTGTGACGGACAAAACCCAGCGTAGCGGTGCTGGCAAGGCGCACGAAACGAAGACAGTACGTTCAGTACGGCGAGTGAGTGCAACGCCGCCAGCAGGGTTTTGTTCGTCACGCCGGTTGCGGCGTCAGCCGCAGATACGGCCGTACGGCGACATAGCCCTTCGGAAATCGCCGGGCGATCTCGGCCTCGTCCTGCAAGGAGGGCACGATCACCACGTCGTCGCCCTGCTGCCAGTCGGCCGGGGTCGCGACCTTGTGGTATTCGGTCAGTTGCAGCGAGTCGATCACGCGGAGGATTTCGGTGAAGTTGCGGCCGGTGCTGGCCGGGTAGGTCAGCGTCAGGCGTATCTTCTTCGCCGGGTCGATGACGAACACCGAGCGCACCGTCGCGGTGGTCGACGCGTTCGGGTGGATCAGGTCGTACAGCTCGGACACCTTGCGGTCGGCGTCGGCAAGGATGGGGAAGTTCACCGTCGTCTGCTGGGTGTCGTTGATGTCGGCGATCCACTTCAGGTGCGATTCGAGCGGATCGACGCTGATCGCCAGCGCCTTGACGTTGCGGCGGGCGAATTCGTCCCTGAGCCTGGCGGTCTTGCCCAGCTCGGTGGTGCACACCGGGGTGAAATCGGCCGGGTGCGAGAACAGCACGACCCACTGGTCGCCGGCCCAGTCGTGAAAGCGGATGTCGCCTTCGGTGGATTGCTGGGTGAAATCGGGGGCGGTATCGCCAAGACGCAAGCTCATGATCGTTCTCCGTTCAGGGTGAGGCACGGGCGCCGGGGGAGCCCGGATCAAACAGGACTACCTGACGCCTGTTCCAGTAGGTGAGCGAGCCAAAGCAGTTTGGCACCGCCCGAAGCGCAGGAACCGCAATGGACATGGGGTCCATGAGGATGCCGAGCATCGGACGGGGGCAAAATGCGCAGGCGCAGCCACCTGATGGGACAGGCTCAGCGCTTGGCGGCGATGGCGGCCTGGATCTGGTCGAACACGCCGCCGTCGTCGAAATAGACCTTCTGCGTCTTGGTCCAGCCGCCGAAGGTGTCGTCGATGTCGAACAGCTTCACGCTCGGAAACTGCTTGGCGTACTTGGCGGCAACGTCCTTGTCGAACGGCCGGTAGTAGTTCTGCGCGGCGATTTCCTGCCCTTCCTTGCTGTACAGGTACTGCAGGTAGCCTTCGGCCACCTTGCGGGTGCCCTTCTTGTCGACGGTCTTGTCGACGACGGCGACCGGCGGCTCGGCCTTGATCGACAGGCTCGGCGCGACGATGTCGAACTTGTCCGGGCCGAGTTCCTTGACCGCGAGCACCGCCTCGTTCTCCCACGCCAGCAGCACGTCGCCCTGACCGCGCTGCGTGAAGGTCAGCGTCGAGCCGCGGGCACCGGTATCGAGCACCGGCACGTTCTGGAACAGCTTCTGCACGTAGTCGCGCGCCTTCTCGTCCGAGCCGTAGGTCTTCTTCGCCCAGCCCCATGCGGCGAGGAAGTTCCAGCGCGCGCCGCCCGAGGTCTTCGGGTTCGGCGTGATCACCTTGACGTCGTTGCGGACCAGATCGGCCCAGTCCTTGATCTGTTTGGGGTTGCCCTTGCGGACGAGGAAGACGATGGTCGACGTGTACGGGCTGGCGTTGTCCGGCAGCTTCTTCTGCCAGTCCGGCTTGAGCAGCTTGCCCTTGGTGCCGAGTTCGTCGATGTCGTACGCCAGCGCCAGCGTCACCACGTCGGCGTCGAGGCCGTCGAGCACCGAGCGCGCCTGCTTGCCAGAGCCGCCGTGCGACTGCTTGATCGTCACGTCGTCGCCGGTCTTCGCCTTCCAGTACTTGGCGAACGCCTTGTTGTAGTCCTGGTAGAGCTCGCGGGTCGGATCGTAGGAGACGTTGAGCAGTTCGACCGACGCGGCCCAGCTCGGCGCGCTGACGGCAAGGGCGAGGGCAAGACCAGTAAGTTTCAGGCGATAAGACATGAGCGGCTCCCGTTTGTTTGGAATAAGAGTGAACGGAAGCCAGTCTGCCAGCGATGTTTCATCGCCAGAAATAATATTGTTTTTCCAAATTATCGTGTTTAGATATATAAAGTCATGTCGTGTAAGACATTGACATGGCACGCCAGCCGCGGCGTCCCGGCGGTATCCGGCTGCTCGTGCGGCGCCCCCTTGGGCAGCTCGCCGCGGCGGACCAGCACGTTCCGCTCCATGCCGGTCAGCGTCACGCAACCGCCGCTGCCGGCGTGTCCGAGCCGGACCAGGCAGGCGCCGCAGGTGCCCTGCGCGCAGCGCCACGCCAGCGGCAGCGCGCCGGCGCGCGTGAGTTCACGGACGGTGTCGATCAGCCGGCCGCCGGCCGGCGCTTCGACGACGAGCGGCGGCCGGTCGGGAACGATGAAGGTGAGCGTGACCATCGGGGCATCCATGCCCCGATGATGGCACAGCTCAGTCGGCGGAGACGGTGCGAAAGCCGACGTGCGCGGTCGGCAGGTTGGCTTCCTGCGGGTGCCGCGCCGCGGCACGGTAGCGGACGCAGAAGTTCGCCGCGCACAGGAAGGAACCGCCCTTGATCAGCGCCGGCGTACCGGGCTGCAGCGGCATGGTGCCGACGCTGGCGAACGGATCGCCGTTGCCGTGCGGCTGGCGCGGTCCGGTGTACGCGTCGCGCGTCCATTCCCAGACGTTGCCGATCATGTCGTGGAGACCGAAGCCGTTGGCCGGAAAGCAGGCCACCGGCGCGCGGCCGAGATGGCCGTCCTCGCGGGTATTGAGGCTGGGAAACACGCCCTGCCAGAAGTTCGCCCCGGGCTTGCCGGCCTTGTCGCGCGGCGCCCGGTCGAGCGCGGCGTCGCTGCGGCCGGCCCTGGCCGCGTATTCCCACTGCGCCTCGGTCGGCAGCGTCCGGCCCAGCCAGCGGGCGTAGGCGAAGGCATCGGCCTGCGTCACCTGGACCACCGGCTGATTCTCGCGCCCGCCGATCGTGCTGCCCGGCCCTTCCGGGTGGCGCCAGTCCGCACCTTTGGTGTAGACCCACCATGCATACGGTCTGGCGTTGAGCTCGGCCTCTGGCGGCACCTTGAACACCGCCGCCGCGCCGGCGCGCTCGGCGTCGGTCACGTAGCCGGTCGCCCTGGCAAACGCGGCGAACTGCGCGTTGGTGACTTCGGTCCGGTCGATCCAGAACGGCTTGACGCGCACCGCACCGGCCGGACGCTCGTCGGCATAGCCGGCGGTGCTGCCCGGCGTGAAGCTGCCGCCGGCGATGCGCACCATCCCGGCATGCGCATCGCGGCCCCAGCCCTCGGGCAGCCCGCTCGCGCGCCGGCAGTCCGCGGCGCCGGCCGCGCCGGCGACAATGGCCAGCACGGCGAACGCGAGCTTGCCCGGATAGCGCTGCAGGCTCGCCGGCATCACTGCACCCGCAGGCCGCTGGTCGGCGCGACGATCACGCCGTTCTTGCCCACATAGTCTTTCCAGCCGTCCTTGAGCGCGCCGACGATGTCCGGCCGGCTGGCGGAAAGATCGTGGATCTCCGCTCTGTCCCGTCCCAGATCGTAAAGCTGCCAGGCACCCGGTCCCTGCGGTTTTTCAACCCACAGCAGCTTCCAGTTGTCGCGGCGCACGTAGGCGCTGCCGAACAGTTCATCGGCAATGATCTCGTCGGCGGGATGAACGTCCGCAACCTGGTTTTTCAGCGCCGGCAGCAAGGAACGGCCGGTGATCGGGTTCACCGTTCTGCCCTGGTAGCTCGTGCCCGGATCCTTGACCTGTGCCAGCTCCAGCAAGGTCGGCGCAATATCGCGCACCGTGCCGACACGCGTGAATGCCCGCTGCGGACCGGTCTGGCTGGGCAGGCGCACGATCGCCGGCACGGATATGCCGCCTTCGGCACTCACGCCTTTCCACAAGCGGAACGGCGCGGCACTGACTTCGGCCCAGCGTTTGCCGTACTGGATGTTCGACAGAACCTTGCCGTAGTTGCCCAGACTGTTGTCGGTGCTGGCGTTGTTGGCGAAGATGCCGTTGCTGCCTTCGGCCCCGTTGTCGGACATGAAGAAGATGAAGGTATTGTCATATTTGCCGGTCTGTTTCAGGTAGGCAATCAGCCGGCCGATGTTCCAGTCCAGATTCTCGACCATGGCCGCATACACTTCCATCTTGCGTGCTTCCGATTGCTTTTGCTCGGCGCTGAGCTGGCTCCACAGCGGGTTGGCGGCCGTTGCCGGCAGCGGCGCATTGGCCTCGAAATCGGCCGGAATGATGCCCAGCGACTTCTGCTTGGCAATCCGCGCCAGCCTGATCGCATCGTAGCCGGCGTCGTAGCGGCCCTTGTAACGGTCGATGAAGTCGGCGGGCGCCTGCAAGGGCCAGTGCGGCGCGGTGTAGGCGGCGTAGGCGAAGAACGGTTTGCCATCGGCCTTGTTCTGGTCGATGTAGGAGATCAGCTTGTCGGTGTAGAAATTGGTCGAGAAGAAGTTATCCGGCACCTGCACGAGGGCGCCGTTTTCGCGGTAGGTCACCGCATCGTAGGTCTGCGCCTTGCCGGCCACCGCGGCAAAGTGGCTTCCGCCGCCCTGCAGCAGCGTGTACGACGATTCGAAGCCGCGCGCCCTGGCGCTGTGGGCCTCGTCCAGCCCCAGATGCCACTTGCCGGCCATGTAGGTGTGGTAGCCGGCATCCTTGAGCAGGGATGCGACCGACAGCGAGTTGTCGTTCAGATAGCCCTCGTAGCCGGGCTTGCCCTGCTGGTGGGGTGCCAGCGCTTCGGCCATCGTCCCCAGACCGGCCAGATGATGCGTCGTGCCCGACATCAGCATCGAGCGCGTCGGCGAGCATGTCGCGGCGGAGTGGAAGTCGGTGAGCAGCCGCCCCTCGCCGGCCAGCGCGTCGAGGTTGGGCGTGCTGATCTCGCCGCCGAAGGCGCCGAGGTCCGAGTAGCCGAGGTCGTCGGCGAGGATCACGATGATGTTCGGCCGGGCATCGGCCTGCGGGGCCGGCGTCGGCGCGGGCGTCGGGACGGGGGTCGGCGTAACGGCGGCATCGTCGCCGCCACCGCCGCAAGCGCCGAGGCTCAGTGCGATCAGGCTGGCGCTGCCGAGCCGGCGCCAGCGGCGAAGTTGGAACGGGTTCATGGGTCATCCCTGTCGTTGTAGGCAGGGACGCACCGTAACAGCGCCGCTTAATGCACAAAAAGACTATGTGGTCCGGGTTTTATAACCCTGAAAACCAGACCGCGTCAGCGTGTCAGCCCGGTGCGCTCGAGCATCCAGCTCGCCAGCGCGTCGGCCGGCATCGGCCGGGCGAGCAGATAGCCCTGGATCACGTCGCAGCCGAGCCGGACCAGCGCATCGTGGTCGGCCGCCTGCTCGACCCCCTCGGCGACGACGGTCAGGCCGAAGTTGTGCGCGAGCGTGATCGTCGAGCCGACGATGATCGCGTCGGGCTGGCTGACCGCGAGCTGCGAGACGAAGGTCCGGTCGATCTTCAGCGTCTGCACCGGCAGGCGCTTCAGGTAGGCGAGCGACGAGTAGCCGGTGCCGTAGTCGTCGATCGCCAGCCGTGCGCCGAGCGCGTGGATGCGCAGCAGGCATTCGAGCGCCGCGTGCGGATCTTCCATCAGCGCCGATTCGGTCACCTCGAACTCGAGCGACTCGGCCGGCACGCCGTGGCGCAGCAGCGCCGCCTCGATCGACTCGACCAGCCCCGGATCGAGCAGGTTGCGCGCCGACAGGTTGATCGCGCAGCGCAGGTGAAGATCCTGCCGGCGCCATTCGGCCAGCTGCCGCAATGCCGCGTCGATCACCCATGCGGTCAGCGGCCGGATCAGTTCGGTGTTCTCGGCCAGCGGCACGAAGGCGCCCGGCGCGATCATCCCGCGCTGCGGATGCGGCCAGCGCAGCAGCGCCTCGACCCCGACGATGCTGCCGTCGTGCAGGCTCTGCTTGGGCTGGTAGTGCAGCGCCAGCCCGCCGTCGCGGATCGCGTGCGAAAGCTCGCTGTACAGCGCCAGCCGCTCGCGGCTGTAGTCGTCGAGATCGGCGTCGTAGACGCGGTGCGGCACCCGGCGGGTCTTGGCGTCGTACATCGCCACCTCGGCGCAACGCATCAGCTCGTTCGCCTCACTGCCGTGCTCGGGGTAGAACGCCACGCCGATGCTCGCCGACAGCTCGAGCGTCATCCCGGCCACCGGAAGCGGCAGCCCGACGCGGGTCGTCAACCCGGCACACAGTTCGGCGACGACATTGAGGCAGCGTTCCATCCCGGGCACCAGCAGCGCGAGTTCGTCGCCGCCGAGCCGGGCGACGTCGGCGTCACGCCCCTTCGCCCACTGCGCCAGCCGCTCGCCCATCGCCTGCAGCACCTGGTCGCCGACGCTGTGGCCGAGCGTGTCGTTGATTTCCTTGAAGCGGTTCAGGTCGAGCACGCACACCGCCAGCGACACCGCCGGCGCCGAGGCGATGCGCGCGTCGATGCGCCGCATCAGCGCATAGCGGTTCGGCAGCTCGGTCAGCGTATCGTGGCTGGCGAGGAACTCCTGCTGCGCCAGATACCGGCGCTCCTCGGAGACGTCGCGGATCGCCAGCAGCTGTGCCGCGCCATGCGGCAGCGAGGCGCCGCGCACCTCGGCGTCGAACACCTCGCCGGTGCTGGCCAGCCGCAGACGGCCGTCGAAGCGGCCCCGCCCGCCGTTGCGCATCGCATTGATCTCGGCCTCGATCACCTTGCGCTCGTCGGCGGTCACGTCGAGGTCGAGCAGCGACACCGGCGATCGGCCGGCCAGCTGCGCCTCGTCGTGGACGCCGAGCAGCGCGCAGGCCGCCGGATTGGCGCTGCTGATCCTGCCGTTCTCGACGATCAGCAGGCCGTCGTTCACGGTGTCGAACAGTTCGCGGTAGAAGCGCTTGTCGTCGATCAGCCGCCGGACCAGCCGCCGCAGCGCGGCGACGCACAGGCCGATGACCAGGCCGTAGACGAGGAAGGACGCCAGCCGCCAGCCGAGGCGCTCGACCCACGGCCGCTCGTAGCTGAGCTTGGGAATGCCGAAATAGACGAAAAACGGAAACTGTTCCGACGCCGCGGTCGCGTAGACGATGTCCGGGCCGCGCTGCCCCGGCGGCAGGCACAGATCCTGCGCGGCCTCGGCCACGGCCGACGCCGACAGCGCCAGCTTCGTCGTGCTGCCGTGCAGCCGGGTGTCCGGCGCGCACATCAGCGGCAGGCCGTCGTTGCGCAGGATGCCGATCGCGCCGCTGCCCTTGTTCATCCACGCGAAGATGCGCTGCAGGTGCGTATACGGCACCAGCGCGCCGACGATCATCTCGCGGTTCTTGTTCAGCGTGTAGCGGTAGGCCAGCGGCACCTGCCATTCGCCATGACGCAGGATCGGCGCCGCGAACGCGTGGCCGGCCGATTCGGCGAGCGTGCTGCGCAAGCGTGCCTGCAGCGGCAGGCTGCCCTCCATCCGGGCGCGGTTGTCGACCATCCAGACGTCGCCGTCGATGATGACGAACAGCGCGTTCGACTGCGGATCGACGCTGATCGACGCGCGCAGCGCTTCGAGGTAGTCGGCCGCGCCGATCTCGCGATGCCGTCCTTCCCACAGCAGCCGTTCGGCCACGCTGTCGATGCTGGCCTTGCTCTGCTGCAGCATGACGCCGAAGTGCGACTCGAGGATGCCGGCGGCGCTGTGGGCGCGGGTCTCGGTGTCGCGCCGGCTCTGCGCATAATCGCCCCAGCTCTCCCAGGCGAGCAGCACCAGCGCGCCGATGCACAGCACCAGACCCAGCAGCGACACCGTCCGCCATTCCCGACGATTCAGCGGGGCAAAGAACGACTGCATCGTCTCCGGTCTCATGAAATGGTCAGATTATGGAAAGCCAGATTCGTTTTTACCGAAGGCCAGCTTTCATCCTTGCTGAACACCGACGCCAACACAATGCAGACAACACCCGATTACCGGCCGGGCGGCAGGCAGCGGTCGAGTTCCGCCAATACTCTACCTGTCGCACCGCGGTGCGTCGCCGAGAACACGCGCCCGGCCTCGCCCATCTGTTGCCGCCGCGCCGCATCGCCGAGCAGCAGCGCCGCTTCGCGCAGCAGCGCCGGCGCATCCGGCCCCTGCCACGCGGCGCCGGCCGCGATCGCCTCGCGCGCGGCATCGGCAAAGTTGAACGTCGACGGGCCGAGCAGCACCGGGCAGCCGAGCGCGCATGCCTCGATCAGGTTCTGGCTGCCGAACGGCAGGATGGAGCCGCCGATCAGCGCGACATCGGCGCACGCATACCAGGCGGCGAGCTCGCCCATGCTGTCGCCGAGCAGCACCCGGGTCGTCGCCGGCACCGGCGCATCGTGCCAGTCGCGCCGGCGCAGAAGGCCCAGCCCGCACGCCTCGACCAGCGCGGCGACGTCGTCGAAGCGCTGCGGGTGCCGCGGCACGATGATCAGCAGCGTGTCCGGCGGCAGCGCGTCGATGTGATCGAGCAGCAGCGCCTCTTCGCCGTCGCGGCTCGACGCGACCAGCAGCACCGGCCGGCGGCCGAGATGCGCCCGCCAGCCGCGGCCGCGTTCGGCCACCGCGGCGTCGGGCGTGCTGTCGTACTTGAGGTTGCCGCAGACCTTGACGTGGCGGGCGCCGAGCAGCGCCAGCCGTTCGGCATCGTCGGCGCCCTGCGCCAGCACCGCGGCCAGTCGCGCCAGGGCCGGGGCGACCAGCCGGCGCACCCGCGCGTAACCGGCGGCCGATTTGGCCGACAGCCGCGCGTTGACGAGCAGCAGCGGCACGCCGGCGTCCGCGCAGGCGTGGATCAGGTTCGGCCACAGTTCGGTTTCGAGCAGCAGGCCGCAGCGCGGCGAAAACCGCGCCAGAAAGCGCCGCACCGCCGCCGGCGAGTCGTAGGGCAGGTAGACGATGTCGGTCCCGTCGCCCAGGCCGCCGTAGAGTTCGGTTGCCGTCTCGCGGCCGGTCGGCGTCATGCAGGTCAGCAGCAGCCGTGCGCCGCGCCGGTGCAGCGCCCGGACCAGCGGCGCGGCGGCGCGCATTTCGCCGACCGAGACCGCGTGCAGCCAGCAGTCGTACGGCTGCGGCGCCGGACCGCCGTAGCGCGCCCAGCGCTCGCCCCAGTGTTCGAGGTAGGCCGGCTGTTTTTTCGCCCGCCGGCGCAGGTAGGCGCGGATCAGCGGTGTCGCCAGCCAGACCAGCAGCGAGTACAGCCAGCGGCTCATCGCGCCGCCAGCCCTTGCGTGGTCGCCGCCCAGACGGTGTCGACATCGGGCGCCGCACCGCGCCGGCCGAGGTTGACCGCGTAGCTGCCGGCGAGCACGCCGGTCAGCGCCGGGTCCGACGCGCAGAAGATCGCCACGACCGGCGTCGCGACCGCCGCGGCCAGATGCGCGAGCCCGGTGTCGACGCCGACGACGACGCGCGCATCGGCAAGCAGCCGGGCCGCACTGCCCAGGTCCAGCTTCGGCGCGACGAGCGCATTCGGCATCGCCGCGGCCAGCCGCTCGGCGCGTTCGCGCTCGGCATCGCTGCCCCAGGGCAGCACGCACGCCAGCCCCTCGGCGGCGAGTCTGGTCCCGAGCGCGATCCAGTTCGCCTCCATCCATTCCTTGTCGGCGCGGCTGGTCGCCGTCAGCAGCACCGCATACGCGCCGTCCGGACGCCACGGCTGCGCGAGCGCCGGCACGGCCAGCCCGTAATCGGGCGGCGTGTCGATACGGTAATCGAAAGCGGCGGCAAACAGCCGCCGGGTGCGCTCGACCGCGTGCAACGCCCGCGGCACCGGATACGCGTCGGCATAGGCCAGCGAGGCGAGCGGCTCGCGCGCGCTGGCCCAGTCGTAGCCGGCGACCGGCGCGCCGGCCTGCCGCGCGACCATCGCGCTCTTGATCAGCCCCTGCGCGTCGACGACGCGCCCGTATTGCGGTGCGGCGAGCGCCTGCCGCAATGCGGCAACCTCGGCGCGCGTCTCCGGCGCCAGCGGCATGCGGCGCCAGCGGCGCAGCGCGAACGGGATCACCCGGTCGACGGACGGATGCAGCCGCGGCAGCGCGGCAAACCCCTCCTCGACGACCCAGTCCAGCCGGATGCCTGGCCGGGCGCGCGCCAGATCGGTCAGCGCCGGCAGCGTGTGGATGATGTCGCCCATCGAAGACAGGCGCACGAGCAGCAATTTCGACATGGCCGGCATTGTAGAGGCTGCGGCGTAAGCCTGCACCCGGTCTACACTTGTTCCAAACGCCTGCGGGAGCACCGCCATGACCGAAAGCTGGATCGCCATCGCCTGGGGGACCGCCGCGCTGGGCTGGTTTGTCGCACTGATGCTGCTGCTCGCATGGCAGCGCGCCGGCGCACGCAGCGCGCCCGACGCGCCGCCGGCCAACGGCGGGGTCGACACGCTGAGCCAGTTGCCCGACCGCGCCCGCTTCCTCGACGCCGCGGCGCGCGAGGTCAACCGCTGCCAGCGCGCCGGTTACCCGCTGTCGGCGCTGCTGGTCGAACCCGAGCGGCTGCGCTGGTTCAACCAGCACTACGGCTACGACGCCGGCGACCGGCTGCTGCGCCACATTGCCGCCGCCTGCCTCGGCTGCGTGCGCGACTTCGACCTGATCGGCCGCTTCTCGCACAAGGAGTTCGCCATCCTGCTGCCCGACGCGACGCTGGCCGATGCGCAGGTCGCCGCGGCGCGGCTCGAGGCGGCGATCGCGTCGAGCTCGGTCACGCTCAAGGACGGCCGCGTGGTGCCGGTGACGGTGGCGATCGGCGCCGCGGCACTGGAAAGCGAGGCCGACACCGCCGACGACCTGCTGATCGCCGCCGACGAGGCGCGGGCCGCCGCGCAACGGCAGCAGGACACCGGCCATTGAGCACGGCGGCGCGCATGAAAAAAGGCCGGCGTGACGCCGGCCCTGCGATCGGACGCGCGGCCCCGCTTACTGGCCGCTGTAGCTCAGTTTGACGAACCACATCCGCCCGCCGGTGCTGTAGTACTGCGCCAGCTCGTAATCGCGGTCGAACGCGTTCAGCAGCTGCGCGCTGGCGCGCCACTGCCTGGCGATCTGGTACTCGAGGCCGAGGTCGAGCTTGCCGTAACCGGCCAGCGGCTTGGTGTTGGCCTGGTCGTCGTAGCGCTTGCCGGCCGCCTGCCAGCTGGCGTTCCAGCGCCAGTCGCCGATCGTCTGCGCAACCGTCGCACCGCCGTAGACCTTGGCGCGCCGCGCCAGCTGCTTGCCGGTGTCCTCGTTCTCCGGGTCCTGCCAGGTGACGTTGGCGCCAAGCTCGAACGCGCCGAGCGCGCCGTTGCCGTTCAGCGTCAGGCCGCGGATGCGTGCGGCATTGACGTTCTGCGGCGTGTAGTTGGCGTCGAGCGTGATCAGGTTGTCGATGCGGTTGTAGAACGCCGTCGCGTCGGCGCGCCAGTTGCCGCTCTGCCAGCGCAGGCCGCCGTCGACCGAACGGCCTTCCTCGGGCTTGAGGTTGGGGTTCGACGCCGGCGCAAAGCCCGGCCACGACGGGTAGTACAGGTCGACGAACGACGGCACGTGGAAGCTGGTGCCGGCGTTGGCGAACAGCTGCCAGCCCTCGACGAAGCGCCATGCGTAGCCGACGCCGCCGGTGGTCTTGCCGCCGAACTGGCTGTTGTCGTCGTAACGCACGTTGCCCTGCAGGTGGTGCGGGCCGAAGTCGTTCTGCCAGCCGGCCTGCACCGAGCTGTTGTAGCGCGTGGTCTGGTCGTACTCGGTGGTGCTGTCGAGCGATTCGCGCAGGTACTCGGCGCCGATCAGCCACTGGCCGACGCCGCTCTTGAGGATGTTGGTCCACTGGAACTGCTGCTGCGTCGTCGCGGTATTGCTTGGATAGCTGCTGTCGGTCACATAGCGGTCACGGCCGACGCCGGCGAGGAAGTTGCTCTGCCACCAGTCGTTGACCTTGACGTTGGCGTACGCTGCCCCGGCCGACTGGGTCCGGTGGCTGAGCGGGTCCTGGTCGTAGGCGCCGCCGTCGTAGTCGGCCTGGGTGTCGACATAGGTGCCGCGCACGCCGACCTCGACGTTGTCGCCGAAGAAATGGCTCAGGTTGGCATTGGCGCTGCGCTGACGCCAGGCGTCGCGGTCGGCTTCGTAATAGATGCTCTTCGGCTTGGTCAGGTTGAAGCCGTCGCTGTTGTGCGCATCGACCGACACCGAGAAGCGCGTGTCGCCGACGGTACCGCCGACATTGGCGCTGCCGCCGAAGGTCCGGTCGCTGCCGGCGTCGACGCTGACGCTGCCGGCAGGCGCACCCTTGCCGCTCTTGGTGAAGATCTGCACCACGCCGCCGACCGCGTCGGCGCCGTACAGGCCCGACGCCGAACCGCGGACGATTTCGATCCGGTCGATCATCGACACCGGGATCGTGTCGAAGGCGCTCGAGCCGTCGGCACCGGGCGCGAGGCGCTGGCCGTCGAGCAGCACCAGCGTCTGGTTGGCATTGGCGCCGCGCAGGTAGAGGCTGGCCGGCTGGCCAAGGCCGCCGGTGCGGGCGAATTCGACGCCCGGCACGCGCGACAGCACTTCGCCGAGCGTCTTGTTGCCGGCTTGCTGCAGCTCGCGGGCGTTGATCACCGTGGTGTCGCTCGACAGCGACGAGCGCGGCGAGGCGACGCGGGTCGCGGTGACGATCACCGGGTCGGCATCGAAACTGGGAACATCCGCGGCACAGGCAAAACCGGCGGACAGGAACAGCGGCAGGCACCGCAATCTGGCTTGCAACATCACATCACTCCGTAGCATTCGCCCCACGCGAACGCGATGGCGGCTGGCGCCGCCTCAAGGCTTGGGCAAAACAACGGAAGACGCGCAATGCAACGCGGCGCCACGGCGCCGCGAATCCTGACGGCCGCACCCCGGGCCCTCCGTTTCGTCGAATCCGCAGGCCGGTCTCCGGGCTCGCCGCTCCGGCGCCCGCCTTCCCGTCGACTCGACAGTGGCGTGATGGGCGCGTTCATTGCGGCTTACCGTTGCGGGGGCAGCTCAGGCCTTGGAGACGACTCCTCACCTGATTCCCGTTTCACCCCCGAGGGGGCACCTTGCGAAAGCGCGCGGATTGTACCATGCACCCGGCATGCCCCGGCCGGACTAGACTGGTGTATCCGGACACGGGAGCCCACCATGAGCGTCACCCCCATCGGCCCGACGATCGAAACCTTCGAAACCGGCGGCCTGCACAAGCACCTCGACTCGATCGAGGCCGCGCTCGACTACACGCTGATCAAGCGCGAGAACAGCGACGGCCCGCTGTACGAGCTGTGGGACGCCGCCTACGACGCGCTGGCCGACGCGGCACGCTCGCGCGATCCGGCCGATCTGGCCGAAGCGCGGGCCCGGCTCGAGGAAGCGATCGGCGTGGCCGGCCGCGCCTGACCGCCGCGTGCTAGCCTGTCGGTTTAAACCGTTTCCCACGCCCACCGCCATGTCCAAGATCGATCCCGCCATCGCCGCCGCCGCGCTCGCGCACCAGAACACGCTGACGAAGCCACCGGGCAGCCTTGGCCGGCTCGAGGCGCTGGCGGTCTGGTTCGCCGCGCGCCAGGGCAATGTCGTGCCGCTCAGGCTGCAGCCGGCCATTGTCGTCTTCGCCGCCGACCACGGCGTCGCCGCCGAAGGGGTATCGGCGTTTCCGATGGAAGTCACCGGGCAGATGGTCGCGAACTTCGTCACCGGCGGCGCCGCGATCAACGTGCTGGCGCGCGAAGCCGGCGCCGCGCTGAGCATCATCGACGTCGGCGTCGCCCACGATTACCCCTACCCGGCGCAGACGGTCGCGCCGCTGTTCCGCACGCCGGTCGCGCGCGGCACGCACAACCTGCGCCGCGAGGCGGCGATGAGCGTCGCCGAAGCGACGCTGGCGTGGAACATCGGCCGCGAATCGGCGCTCGAGGCCATCGGCCGCGGCAAGAACCTGCTGGTCGGCGGCGAGATGGGCATCGCCAACACCACCGCCGCGGCCTGCCTGGCCGTCGCGCTCGCGGGCATCAGCGCCGACGACGCGGTCGGCAACGGCACCGGCATCGACGACGCGCGTCGTCTCCACAAGGTCGCCGTCGTCGCCGACGCGGTCGAACGCGCCCGGGCCGCCGGCGCGGGCAATGCGCGCGAATGGCTGGCCGAGGTCGGCGGACTCGAGATCGCCGCGCTCGCCGGCTTCTACAGTGCCGCCGCCCACGCCGGCGTGCCGGTGCTGCTCGACGGCTTCATCAGCACCGCCGCCGCGCTGGTCGCCGTGCGCGACGACCCGGCCGTCGGCGACTGGCTGCTCGCCAGCCACTGCTCGCACGAGCGCGGCCACCGCGCGCTACTGGCGGCACTGCGGCTCGAACCGCTGGTCGACCTTGGGCTGCGGCTCGGCGAGGCCAGCGGCGCGGCGCTGGTGCTGCCGTTGCTGCAGAGCGCGCTGGCGCTGCACCGCGACATGGCGACCTTCGCCAGCGCCGGCGTCAGCGACGGCCAATGAGCGGCCACAGGCTGACCCTGCTGCGTCATGGCGAAACAACGCCCGCCGGGCTGATCGGCCGGCACGATGCGCCGCTGTCGCCGCTCGGCTGGCAGCAGTTGCGGCAGCGCCGGGACGGGCTTGATGCCGCCGACCCGATCCGCGCGGTCGCGACGTCCGGCCTCGCGCGCTGCCATGACTTCGCCGCCGACACCGCAAGGCAGCGCGCACTGCAGTGCCACGTCGATATGGCATTTGCCGAACTCGATTGCGGCGCGCTCAACGGCCATGCCGTCGCCGGCCTGACCGATGCCGACGCGATGACCTACCAACGCTGGCAGGCCGACCCGACCGCGGCACTGCCCGGCGGCGAGGACTGGGCAACGTTCACCGCCCGGATCGACGCCGGCCTGCGCCGCTGGCTGGCCGGTGCCAACGACGGCCACCACCTGCTCGTCACCCACGGCGGCGTGATCAAGGCGCTGCTGCTGCGCTGGCTCGGCCTGCCGCCAACACGCCACGGCCAGTTCTGGCCCGGCCACGCCGCCCATGTCAGCGTCTGGTGGACGCCCGACTACCCGCCGGTGCTGCTTGCGATGGAGCTGGAGGCGCCATGCTGAGCTTCGACTGGCGCAGCCCGGTGCTCGCGGTGCAGTTCCTCACCCGGCTGCCGACGCCGCAGGTCCGCGACTTCAAGCCCGAGCTGCTCGCCGGCGCCGTCGGCTGGTTCCCGGCGGTCGGCCTCCTGATCGGCGTGCTGCTGACGATACCGGTCGCACTGCTCGCGCCGCTGCAGCCGTGGCTGGCCGCGCTGGTCGGGCTGGCCGGCTGGGCATGGATCACCGGCGGGCTGCATCTCGACGGCCTCGCCGACCTCGCCGACGGCCTCGGCGCCGCGCACCGCGACCGGGAACGCTTCCTCGCGGTCGTCAAGGACCCGCATGTCGGCAGCTTCGGCGTGCTGGTGCTGGTGCTGCAGTGCGCCGCCAAGCTGGTGCTGCTGATGCTGGTCTGCCGGCTTGGCCACTGGTGGCTGCTGGTCCTTGCCCCGGCCTGGGCGCGCTGGGGCGTGTTCCGCTGGCAGACGCTGCCGCCGCTGGCGCCGGGCATGGCCGAACAGTTCGGCTGGGATCGCAGCAACGCCGTGTGGTTCTGGACCGGCCTGCTGGTGACGATGTCGCTGCTGCTGGCGCCGGCGCTGCTCGCCGCGCCGTTCATCGTCTGGGCCTACCGCCGCTGGCTCAAGCGCCGGCTCGGCGGCGTCAGCGGCGACTGCCTCGGCGCCGGCGTCGAGATCACCGAAACCGCACTGCTGCTGACCGGCGTACTGGCGACGCTGTTCGGCAGCCTGGCGTTATAATCCCCTCCCCCCAGCCCGAGGAAGACCACCATGAAAATCGTCCGCATCATCGAAGTCTGGGAAAAAGGCCTCGACGGCGCGCTTGTCGGCGAACTGCCGGTTGCCGACACCGTCACGACCGCCTTCCTGCTCGGCCTGTTCGCCAAGGAACAGAAAAAGCCCGACCCGCACATGCAGCTCTCGTACATCCTCAACGAAGGCCACATCGCCGCGCTGCAGCCCTACGTCGCCCAGCAGCTCGACCCGACGCGCCACGACTACATCCTCAGCGCCCACGGCGAGCCGGATTACTGAGCTCCGCCGCCCGGAGCGCCGGCATGGAATCGGCGAGACTCAGTCGCGCTTGGCCGATTCCGTCCCTGGCTCGTCCGGCGCATCGTCAAGCCAGTCGTCGCCAAAAATTTCGATCGGGTGCTGTGTCCGCGACGAGCCGTTGCCACAGCGCATGGCCGAGGTCGCGCAGTATTTGTCGCAGCCCCAGCAGATGCGTTCCGGGTGAGCCGGCCGGGCCGGAAAAGGTTTTGCCATTTAATCTGTGCCCGTGCTGCGAAGCGTGCTGCCGCCAGCAGCAACCGCCCCGCTGGATTGGAATCTGATGCGCAAGCCTGGATAGTAGTTTACTAGCGCAACCATGTGACGGGCTGGTTTGTAATTGTTTATTGCAACTTAAATCCGATCGTAAGCGCAGCAATCGAGGCCAGCCGCCCATGCCGTCAGTCCGCATCAGTACCGATCCTGCCGAACAGGACATCGCGCTCATCCACCGTTTCCTCGCCGAAGAGTCGAAATGGGCGCGCGGGATACCGCTCGAACTGGTGCGCGAATCGGTCGCCAACTCGCTGAACTTTGGCCTGTTCGTCGGCGATGCGCAGGTCGGCTACGCCCGGGTGGTGAGCGATTACGCGACCTTCGCCTACCTGCTCGACGTGTTCGTGCTCGAACCGCAGCGCGGCAACGGTTACAGCCGGCGGCTGATGGACGCGGTGATCGCGCATCCGCGCCTGCAGGGCCTGCGCCGCTTCATGCTGTTCACCAGCAGCGCGCACGGGCTGTACGAAAAGTACGGTTTCACCCCGCCGGCGTATCCGGACACGATGATGGAAATCATGGTGCCGAACGCCTACGCCGCCCGCTGACTCAGGCCGGCAACGCGCCCCTGAGTACCGGCAGCAGACCCTCGGCGACGTGACATCGGATCGTCGTACCGGCCTCAAACCGGCGGCAGCGCACCCTTGAGCATCAGCGGCAGGCCGGCGGCGACGTGATATCGAACCGTCGCACCGGCCTCAAGCCGGCGGCAGCGCACCCTTGAGCATCAGCGGCAGGCCGGCGGCGACGAAGGCTGCGTTGTCGCACAGCGCCGCGACCGCCTGATTCAGCCGGCCCGCCTCGTCGACGAAGGCGCGGTTGATCGCGCCGAGCGGCACGATGCCAAGGCCGACCTCGTTGGCGACGAGCACAACGTCGCCGGGCACCTCGGCCAGCGCCGCCAGCAAGGCGTCGCGCTCGACAGCCAGCCGGGCCGGCAACGCGATCACGCCGGTTTCCGGATGCTCGGCGCCATCGCTGAACAGCAGGTTCGCCAGCCAGACCGTCAGGCAGTCGACCAGTACCAGCCGGCCCGGCGTCGCCTCGCGGCGGATCGCGTCGGCCAGCGCCAGCGGCGCTTCGACCGTGGTCCAGCCCGCCGGACGGCGTGCACGGTGATGGGCGATCCTTGCCGCCATCTCGGCGTCACCGGGATGTCGCGTCGCCGTGACGATCACCGCAATGTCGCGGCCGGAAGCCAGCGCCAGCCGCTCGGCCAGCGCGCTCTTGCCCGAACGAGCGCCGCCGAGGATCAGTGTCGTCGCCATCTCATGCCTCCTTGGCCGCGTCGACGACCAGTTCGACAAACGCCTGCGCCGCCGGGGTCGGCCGGCGCGCCCAGACGCAGTAGACGCACCGCGTCGGCGCGTCGCTGACCGGTACGGCGACGATGCCGTCCAGCGATGTCACCGATCCGGCCGGCATCATGCCGACGGCGAGGCCCTGACGGACGATGCGCTCGAGCAGGCCGACGTGGTCGATCTCGAAATGCACGCTGCGGACTACGCCGGCGCGGTCGAATGCTTCGTCGGTCTGGCGGCGCGCGGCGCAGCCGGCGGTGTAGTCGACCCAGCGCTCGGCGGCGAGCGACTGCAGGCTCAGTTCGGCCGCGCCGGCCAGCGGATGCGCCGGCGGCAGCACCGCGACCAGCGCCTCGTCGCACAGCAGCAGCGCGTTGAGGCCGGTGATGTCCTCGCCGGGCCACAGGCCGACGAAGGCGACGTCGACGCGGTGTTCGCGCACGTCGGCGAGCATCACCTCGCTCATCCCCGAGCCGAGCCGGATGTCGACCTGCGGATGGCGGCGGTGGAATTCGCCCAGCAGCGCGACGGTGTCGGGTGCGGTCAGCGCCGAGATCACCGACACCGACAGCGTGCCGCGGATCTGCCCGGTGGCGGCGGCGACCTCGTCGCGGACGCGCTGGGCGTCGTGCAGCAGCTGCCGCGCCGCCGGCAGGAAGGCGCGGCCGGCCGGCGTCAGCCGCACCCGGCGCGAGGTGCGCTCGAACAGCGGCGCGCCGAGCTCGTCCTCGAGCCGGGAAATCTGGTGGCTGAGCGCCGACTGCACCGTGTGGCAGGTTTCGGCGGCGCGGGTGAAGTTCTCGCAATCGGCAACCGCGACGGCGTACTCGATCTGGCGCAGGTTCATTGCATCGTGAAAAATGATCAATCCGATCAAAACAATACATTGGCGTGATCGAACTTGCCAGTGGGATACTGCTTGCCAATTCAATGTTTCAGGATGCAAGCAATGTCCGCATCGACCGCAAAACTCACGCCGGCACTGGTCGCGCTGATGGCCTTCGCCACCGGCCTCGCCGTCGCCAGCAACTATTACGCCCAGCCGCTGCTGCACACGCTGGCCGAAACCTTCGGCGTGTCGACCGGCACCGCCGGGCTGATCGTCACCGCCGCGCAGCTCGGTTATGCGATCGGCCTGGTGCTGCTGGTACCGCTGGGCGACCTGCTCGAACGCCGTGCACTGATCGTGTCGATGACTTTGCTCGGCGCGGTCGGGCTGCTGATCACCGCCAGCGCCCAGCACATCGGCATGATGCTGTTCGGCACCGCGCTGACGGCGCTGTTCTCGGTCGTTGCGCAGGTCCTGCTGCCGTTCGCGGCGGCGCTGGCGGCGCCCGAACAGCGCGGCCGCGTCGTCGGCACGATCATGAGCGGGCTGCTGCTCGGCATCCTGCTGGCGCGCACCGTCGCCGGCGTGCTCGCCGGCATCGGCAGCTGGCGCACTGTGTACTGGGTGGCCGCGCCGCTCTTGGTACTGACGGCGCTGGCGCTGTGGCGTGCGCTGCCGACGCACAGGGAGCCCAATACGCTGCGCTACCCGCAACTGCTGGCGTCGGTGTTCGCGCTGCTGCGCGAGGAACCGGTGCTGCGGCTGCGCGCACTGCTCGGCGGGCTGTCGTTCGCGATTTTCAGCGTGCTGTGGACGCCGATGGCCTTCCTGCTGTCGAGCGCGCCCTACCACTACTCGGACGTGGGCATCGGCCTGTTCGGCCTCGTCGGCGCGGCCGGCGCGCTGGCGGCGGGCTACGCCGGACGGCTGGCCGACCGCGGCCAAGGCGAGCGCGCCACGCTGCAGGGGCTCGTGCTGCTGCTGGCGTCGTGGCTGCCGATCGCCTTTGCCGAATACTCGATCGCGGCCTTCGTCGTCGGCATCCTCGTGCTCGATCTCGCGGTGCAGGCGGTGCACGTCAGCAACCAGAGCGCGATCTACCGGCTGCGCCCCGAGGCGCGCAGCCGGCTGACCTCGGCGTACATGACCTGCTACTTCATCGGCGGCGGCAGCGGCTCGCTGCTGTCGGCGTGGGCCTACAGCCACGGCGGCTGGCCGCTGGTGTGCGGGCTCGGCGCCGCGTTCAGCGCCGCCGGTGTCGCCGTCTGGCTGCTGGCGACGCGGCGCGAACCGGCTGCCGCCTGACTCAGGCCTCGATGATCACCTTCAGCGCTGCATTGCCGGCCGCATTGCCGAAGGTGTCGTAGGCGGCGAGGATGTCGCCGAGCGCAAAGCGGTGGGTGACGAGCCGGCCCGGATCGAGCTTGCCGGCGACCACGGTCTTGAGCAGCATCGGCGTGGTGCGCGCATCGACCAGGCCGGTGCGCAGGGTGATGTTGTGGCTCCACAGCCGCTCGAGGTGCAGCTCGACCTTGACGCCATGCACGCCGAGCACGGCGATGTTGCCGCCGGCGGCGATGATGTCCTCGCACAGCGTGAACGTCGCCGGCACGCCGACCGCCTCGATCGCGACATCGACGCCGCGCCCGCCGGTCAGCGCCATCACGGCCCCGGCGGCGTCGCCGCTGCCCACCGTGTCGGTGGCGCCGAACTGCCGCGCCACCTGCAGCCGGTGCTCGTCCAGATCGATCATGATGATCCGTGCCGGCGAATAGAACTGCGCGGTCAGCAGCGCCGCCAGCCCCACCGGGCCGGCGCCGACGATGGCGACGGTGTCGCCGGGGGCAACCCGGCCGTTGAGCACGCCGCATTCGAAACCGGTGGGCAGGATGTCGCTGAGCATGACCAGCGCTTCCTCGTCGACACCGGCCGGCAACGGGTAGAGGCTGGTGTCGGCGTGCGGAATGCGCACCTTCCCGGCCTGCGTGCCGTCGATCTCGTTGCCGAGGATCCAGCCGCCGGTCGTGCAGTGCGAATACATGCCCTTCTTGCAGAACTCGCACTTGCCGCAGGCGGTGATGCACGAAATCAGCACCTTGTCGCCGGGCTTGAATGCGCTGACGGCCGGGCCGACGGACTCGACGACGCCGACGCCTTCATGGCCGAGGATGCGGCCCGGCGTACAGCTCGGCACGTCGCCCTTGATGATGTGCAGGTCGGTGCCGCAGATGGTGGTCTTGGTGATGCGGACGATCGCATCGTCCGCTTGCTGCAGTACGGGGTCGGGACGGTCTTCCAGCGAAATCCTGCCGGGGCCGCCAAAAACCAGCGCTTTCATGACAGATCCTCCGTGATCCGGTCTGTCCAGCGTCCTCCGGCAAAAGCCCGGCCGGATTGATGCAGGTCAACCGGCCACCGATGTAAGCGAAACTACATCGGGCAGGCCCGCCACCGCCATGAAAAACGGCGACCCGAAGGTCGCCGCTGCTGCATCTGCAGGTGCGGATTACTTGGTGTTGTCGATCACGATCTGGCCGTTGTACTTCACCTGGCCGCGGAACATGTAGTCGACGCACTGCTTGTAGTCACCCGGATTGGCGAGCGAGAACGGCATCTGGTAGTCGACCAGCTGGCACGCCCACGACACGCCGCCCGGGTTGCTGCCGTTGTAGCCCCAGTTCTTGTCGAGGTAGGCCTTGGTCGCAGCGGCCGAACCCGGCTGGAAGCCCTTCATGCTGGCGCAACCGAGGACCTCGCTGGCCGGCACCGGCACGGCCAGTTCGCGGGCAAATTCCTTGTACGCCGCGATCCGGTTCAGCACCTGCGACTTCTCGGTACCGCCGCCGCACTCGATGCCGCCGTTGATGATGTGCACGGTGGCGCCGAAGCCCGGGCTCATGTTGTTGGCCTGGTCGACCGCGTTCGGCACCCAGGTGCCGTCGACGACCCAGGTCATCGGCGGCTTGGGCGATTGCGGGTAGACCGCGAACCAGATCGCCGAGGCGAAGTTCAGCCAGGTGTCCGCTACGCGACCTGGATTGTCGAGCAGCACGTTGACGTCGCCGTACAGCGACTTGCTAAAGGCACCGTAGTTGTAGTTCCACGAGAGCTGCTTGGAGCCGCGGCCGAAGTAGTCGATCGTCTGGCCCGAGGCGTTCTGGCTGCACGGGTAGAAGACCGAGAAGATCGAGCTGCCGGTACCGCGGAAGCAGTCCTGGTACGCCCCGACGGCCGAGCCCTCAACATAGCCGTTCTCGCGCAGGTACCACAGCGCCTGCTTGTACGTCGGGATCGCCTCGTTCTGCGGCATCGTCGCCAGCACCGGGTTGTTCTGCGCCGGATAGCTGCGCGCGGTCGCCGGGGTCAGCGCCGGCCAGTTGGCACCGGTTTCCTGGACGAAGTGGGCGAACGAGGTCGCCAGCAGCTTGCGGCAGATCGCATCGGCATCGCGGCCGTCACCGTAGTTGTCGCAATACGCCGGGAACTTGGCCACGCCGCGCAGGAAGTTCACGTAGGTGTAGCCGATGTTGCGCACCGGGAAGAACGAATCGAACTTCGCTTCGCCGAGCACGCGCTCGACGCGCTTCACGTTGTCCGGATTGGCGGCGCGCCCCGGCACCACGGCTTCGACTTCGGTATCGGGCAGCACGCGCAGCGCGGCACGGATGCGGGCGATGGCGCCGGCGTCGGTACCGGCCTGCGATGCCAACGCGTTCTCGGCGGCGGTGAACTGCGCATCGGTCGGGTAGCCGGCCGGCGCGGCGATGAAGCTCACCTGCGGCTTGTACGACGCCGGTGCGGGCGTCGGGGTCGGGGTCGGGGTCGGCGTCGGCGTCGGCGTCGGAGTCGGAGTCGGAGTCGGAGTCGGGGTCGGCGTCGGCGTCGGCGTGCCGGAGCAGGCGCCCAGATCGTTCCACGGCTGGCCTTCACCGGTGCTGCTCGACGGCACGTTGTTCTGCGTCCACCACTTGGCCTGATAGTTGCGGCCGTTGTAGCTGACCGTCGCGCCACCGTTGTACGCGGTGCTCGACGACCACGCCGCGGCGGTGCAGCCGGACGGCGCAGGGGTTGGCGCAGGGGTTGGCGCAGGGGTCGGCGCCGGAGTCGGCGCGGGGGTCGGCGCGGGGGTCGGCGCGGGGGTCGGCGCGGGGGTCGGCGCCGGAGTCGGTGCGGGCGTCGGTGCGGGCGTCGGTGCGGGCGTCGGTGCGGGCGTCGGCGTCGGTGTGGGGGTCGGCGTACCGCTGCCGATCTTCTTCCACAGCGTCGGCGTCGAGGCCGGGTTCCAGTTGGCGCCGACGTAGGCGGTATGCGTGACCAGTGCCTGGTAATCGCTGCCGCTGTAAGACACGTAGCTGCCGGCGGTGTAAGTCTGGCCTTCCTGCCACGCCGGGTAGGCGGCGTAGGCATGCGCCGTGACGGCGACCGCGAGCGCGGCCGCAATGCGGTGGTATTGCATCGTCTCCATCCTTTTCTTCGGGGGCCGCTCGGACGGCGGCATGCCGGCGAGGATATGCCCCGGATGGCGACGGAACGCTCGTCGCTGACAACCGGCCTAGCCGGACCAGACCGTTTGTAAGTTGCCCAGCGACGCTTGTGCAATGCGGCAGGCGTCGGTCACGAACAGGCTGCCGGCACAGGGCGGGCAGTAGAACGCATGCGCGCCGTCAATCCAGTCGAACGCCAGCAGCGTCGCGTGCAGGTAGCCGCGATCGGCCTCGCTGCCGCCGTAGCGCGTGTCGCCGACGATCGGCGCCGAGATGCTTTTCATCGCCACCCGCAGCTGGTGGGTGCGGCCGGTATACGGTTTGAGTGCATACAGCCGCAACCCCGGCGAGACACTGGCGCTGACGAAGCGCGTTTTCGCGAACAGCGCATCCTCGCGCGTCAGCCGCCAGTTGCCGCCGCGCCCGGCCGCCATGCCGCCGCTGATCATGCCCTGCTTCTTCGCCGGCTTGCGGTCGGACAGCGCCAGATACACCTTGTCCATCTCGCGCGCGGCAAAGCGTTCGCCGAATGCGCTGGCGGCGTCGTTTGACGTCGCCAGCACGATCAGCCCCGAGGTGATCGCATCGAGCCGGTGCACCGGCCACAACGGCGCGCCGTAAAGCTCGCGGATGCGCTCGACCAGGCCGGGCGTGTCGCGCTCGCGGTGGAACGACAGGTTCGGCGGCTTGTAGGCAACGACGAAATCCGCCGCCGCGTGCAGCACGGCCGGCTGCCACGGATCGGGCGGGACAAGCTCGGGCAGCGCACAGGCTGGACCGGAAGGCAGATCGGCGGACTGATCGGACACGGGGGAACTCGCAGCGCGTAAAATCGGCCCATTTTACCGGCGGAACACAGCCATGAAGCTCATCATCATCGCCGTCGGCCACAAGATGCCCGGCTGGATCGAGGACGGATTCGCCGAATACCAGAAACGGCTGCCGCGCGAGTTTGCGCTGACGCTGGTCGAGCTCAAGCCGGACAAGCGTGCCGGCAGCAAGACGCCGCAGCAGGTCATGCAGGAGGAAGCCGAACGCATCCTCGCCGCGATCCCGCAGGGCGCGCGCGTGCTGGCGATGGACGAACGCGGCGCCAACTGGACGACGATGGCGCTCGCCGAAAAGATGAAGGCCTGGCACGTCGACGGCCGCGATACCGTGTTCATCATCGGCGGCACCGACGGCCTCGACCCCAGCGTCAAGCAGCGCGCCGACCAGTTACTGCAGCTGTCGGCGATGACCTTGCCGCACGGCATGGTGCGGGTGCTGCTGGCCGAACAGCTGTACCGGGCGTATTCGATCCTGCACAACCACCCCTACCATCGGGAGTGACCATGTACGAACTGCACTACTACCCCGGCAACGCCAACCTTGCGCCGCACATCGTCCTCGAGGAGCTGGGTGCCGCGCACACGCTGCGCCTCGTCGACCGGACGCAGAACGCGCACAAATCGGCCGACTACCTGAAGCTGAACCCGACCGGGCGGATTCCGGTACTGGTCGACGACGCTCTGGTGCTGTTCGAAACCGCGGCGATCTGCCTGCATCTGGTCGACCGGCACCCGGAGGCCGGCCTCGCCCCGGCGGTGGGCAGCAGGGAGCGGGCGCACTTCTACAAGTGGCTGGTCTACCTGACCAACACGCTGCAGGCCGAGACGCTGACCTA
The DNA here is from genome assembly GCF_001808185.1 of Jeongeupia sp. USM3. NCBI lineage: Bacteria > Pseudomonadati > Pseudomonadota > Betaproteobacteria > Neisseriales > Chitinibacteraceae > Jeongeupia > Jeongeupia sp. USM3. Next base: position 2,157,561 of record NZ_CP017668.1, read on the forward strand.
TTTCTACCCCGAACGGCTGTGCGATGACGCGGCGCAGGCCGACGTCATCCGGCACCACGCCGAAGTGCGGATCAACGAGATGCTCGACCTGCTCGAAGCCGAGTTTGCCCGTCACGGCGGCTCGTGGCTGCTCGGCGAGCACTACAGCGCCGCTGACGCCTACCTGCTGATGCTGTGCCGCTGGACGCGCGGCATGCACCGGCCGGCGCGCAGCCGCCCGCATCTGGCCGCCTTCCTCGCCCGCGGCATGGCGCGGCCGGCGGTGCAGCGCGCGTTCGCCGCCGAAGGCATCGGCGAACCGTATTACTGAAATGACGACCTGAAATGGCAATACGCGGCATCAGCCACCTGACCTTCATCGTCCGCGACCTCGATCGCAGCGCACGGCTGCTGACCGAGGGACTCGGCGCCGACGAGGTCTACGACAGCGACGACCGGCAGTTTTCGCTCTCGCGCGAAAAGTTCTTCGTGCTCGGCGGCGTGTGGCTGGCGCTGATGGAAGGCGAACCGGTCGAACGCTCCTACCGCCACGCTGCATTTGCGCTCGACGACGCCGACCTGCCCGCCTACGCAGCGCGGCTGGCCGCGCTCGGCGTCGAAATCAGGCCGCCACGGCCGCGCGTCGACGGAGAAGGACAATCGCTGTATTTCTACGATTACGACAACAATCTGTTCGAATTGCACACCGGCACGCTGGCACACCGATTGGCGCAATATCGGCGCGGGCAATAAAAACCGGTTCCGCAATGCGGAATTATACGGCGATCCGAATCCTGTTCAGATCGCCGCATTCACGCGCCATTCCAGCAACGGTCATTCCAGATAATCGATCAGGATTTTCGATATCTTTCCATCCAGGCCATCCTTGTAATAACTGGTCACCACCACATTGCCGCCATCCAGATTGGCGCTGCTATTGAAGCTGCCGACAACGACGGCCCCCGGAATCGGCCCCTTGATGACGATTTTGGCCCAGTCGTCGCCTTCGCTGGCCGACGGGCTGTCGTAGACCTTGATCAGGGTCATGCCGGGAATGCCTTCCAGCCTCAACGAGCGCGCTTCGTCATTGCTGAAGCCATGATCGCCGTTCTTGCAGTCGATGTTGTAGTTTGCGCCACCATTCAGCGTATTGCCGACCTGATTCTGCGTTGCGCCATTCCCTTCCCAAAAGGTGATTTTTCCAGCCATGACCATCTCCGATTAAAAATAGCGACAATTGACCAAACAAATCGTTCGCTGAGCGATTTGACATCAACCCCAGCAAAACCACTCTAGTACACGGCAAAAAAAAAGCGATTGCGCATTATGACAGGTCATTCTTGCATATTCGCAAAAATGAAACAACAACTCGTAAGATATGCAATTGTTCCTTTCAATACTTTTCTTGTAAGATGGCGCGATTGCCATTGATCCGGCATCGGCGCGAATTGACCGCGACACGTCGGGCCGATTGGCCTCCTGCACCCGCAACCCGTATTCACCCAGGGACACCATGACCGACCTCTACCTCGCCTCCGGCAGCCCGCGCCGCCGTGAACTCCTCGGCCAGACCGGCGTCGCCTTCGAGCGCATCGTCGCCGAGATCGACGAGACGCCGCTCGGGAACGAAACCCCGCTGGATTACGTGAAACGGCTCGCCGCCGCCAAGGCCGAGGCCGGCTGGGCGGCGATGCACGGACAGGGGCTCGCAGCGCTGCCGGTGCTCGCCGCCGACACCACCGTTGCGCTCGGCAGCGTCATTCTCGGCAAGCCCGCCGATGCGGCCGACGCGACACGGATGCTCCAGCGACTGTCCGGCACCACCCACGACGTGCTGACCGGCGTCGGCCTGCGCACCGAAGCCGGCGTCGACGTGGTCGTGTCGGTGAGCCGCGTGACCTTCATGCAGCTGAGCGACGCACAGATCGCCGCGTATGTGGCGAGCGGCGAGCCGATGGACAAGGCCGGCGCCTACGGCATCCAGGGCCTCGGCGGGCTGTTTGTCGCCCGGCTTGAGGGCAGCTTCACCGGCGTCGTCGGCCTGCCGCTGCACGAGACAGCCATGCTGCTCGGCCGCCACGGCCTCGGCCGGCTCGCTGCATAGGCGCACGGCATAAAAAAGGGGCGACCCTCAGGTCGCCCGCAAGCTGCTCGACGCGGCAATGCCGCGCTCTCCTGTATCAACGCCCGGGCACGCATCCGGTTGACATCGGCAGGTCGAACACGTCGCCGAGGTAGTTGAGGAAATTCACGTCCTCGCACATGCCCTTGCCCGGGCTGTCGCTGACCTTGGCGACCGGCTGGCCGTTGCAGTAGAGCAGCTTGATGACGATCTGCAGTGGTGTGTGGCCGCAGTCGTTGGAGAGGTCGGTGCCGATGCCGAAGCTCGTCGGCGCGCGGCCGGCAAAGTGCCGGTACAGTGCGAACGCGCGCGGCAGGTCGAGCCCGTCGCTGAATACCAGCTGCTTGGTCGACGGGTCGATCTTCATCGTCCGGTAGTGGGCGATCGCCTTCTCGCCCCATGCGTACGGGTCGCCCAAATCGTGGCGCAGTCCGTCGAACAGCTTGCAGAAATACAGGTCGAAATCGCGCAGGAAGGCGTCGGTGCCGACGACGTCGGTCAGCGCGATGCCGAGGTCGCCGCGGTATTCGCGCACCCAGTGCTCAAGCGCGTTGCGCTGGAAGTCGCGCAGCCGCGAGCCGAAGGACTGAAACGCCTGCAGGTACTCGTGCGCCATCGTGCCGATCGGCGTGAGGCCGTGGCGCATCGCCAGCAACACATTGCTGGTGCCGCGGAAATACGGCTTCGCCTCGCGCGCCAGCGTCGCGACGACCTCCTCGTGCCAGGCGCGCGAGAAGCGCCTTCGGGTGCCGAAATCGTAGAAGATGAAATCGAAGCGCTGCGCCGGCTGGCGGGCGAAGTCGCGCAGCAGCGCCACCTTGGCGGCAAGGCGTTCGCGGCCGACCGCCAGCGCCGCGGTTTCGTCGACATGGCGGAAGTACACCTCGTTGACGATCGCCAGACAGTAGATCTCGAACAGCATGCAGTGGAGCATCGGTCCCCTGATCGAGATGGCCAGCCCGTCCGGCTCGTCGGCCGGCACCGACACGGTGACGAAATGCCGCTGCAACTGAAAGAGCCGCAGGAAGTCGATGAAGTCGGACCTGATGAAACGCAGCCCGCCGAGGAAGGCCAGCTCGTCTTCGGCGAAACGCAGCGTGCACAGGTGGTCGAGCTCGGCGTCGATCTCGGCCTTGAAGCGCGCCAGCGGCACATCGGGCACGTTGCGGCACTTGAAGCCGTATTCGGCGCGGGCCTCGGGCTGATGATGGAGGATCTCCTGCATCATCGTGAACTTGTACAGATCGGTATCGAGCAGCGAAGCAATCACCGGGCCGGTCATCGGGCCTCCTTGGTGGACGGGCAGCCGATTCTAAGTCGCCCGCCGCAGCGCGGCCATGGCAAGGCTTACCCATCGTATTGATTTGACATGAAATTTTTCAAAAATCTTACAAAATTCGCGCCATTCTGGTGATTTTATGATGTTTGACTTGGATCAAGGTCACATTCGTGCAACATTGCTTACATCCTCGAAGCGTCGCGGCAAAACCCGGGGTTAGAATGAACCGCATAAGCAGAATTTGATATTCGCCGAACGACAGGCGGATGGATGGGAGGAAACACCATGTCGATGTGCCAACGCATTGCCGGCGTCGCCAGCGCCATCGGAATCGCCGGTTTCGGCATTCTGCTCGGCTACCAGCGCATCGCCGGCGGCAGCCAGCCCGACGGCATCGCCTGGACGATCGCCGTCGTCGCACTTGCCGCACTCGGCGGCGTCACCTTCTGGCTGGCGCGGCGCATGCTGAACCCGATCGCCGGCCTGCGCGATGCGCTCGACGCGCTGAACCGCGACGGCGACCTGTCGGTCCGGGCACCCGAAAGCTCTGGCGATACCGGCGAGATCGCCGCGGCCTTCAACCAGTTCGTCACCCGCCAGCAGCATGCGCTGCGCGAGGCGCAACGTGAAATGGAAGCGCTGGCGATCAGCCTGCACGAGCTGACCGCGCTGACCGGCCAGATGGCCAAGGACACCCGGACCCAGTCCGACTTCGCCGCGTCGTCGGCGGCGACGGTCGAGCAGATCACCGTCAGCATCAACCACATCGCCGAGCACGCCAACGACGTCGACACCACCGTTGCCGACACCAGCCGCCAGTCGGCCGACAGCGCCCACGCGGTCGAGCGCGTCACCGAGGAAGTCGGCCACGTCGCAGATGCGATGGCCTCGCTCGGCACGACGATGAACGGGCTGTCGAAAAGCTCGCAGGAAATCGGCAGCATCATCGGCGTGATCCGCGACATCGCCGACCAGACCAACCTCTTGGCGCTGAACGCGGCGATCGAGGCGGCACGCGCCGGCGAACAGGGCCGCGGTTTTGCCGTCGTCGCCGACGAAGTGCGCAAGCTCGCCGAGCGCACCGGCCAGGCGACGATCGAGATCGCCAAGCGCATCGAAACCGTCGGCAAGGAAACCCAGAGCGCGGTCAGCAATATGGCGTACACCTCGCAGCGCGTCGGCCAGAGCGTCGAGCGCGCCGGCGAAGCCCGTACCCACATGCTGCAGATCGCCGAACGGATGAACCACGTCGTCGACGTGGTGCGCGAGATCGCCGACGCAACGCGCGAGCAGTCGTCGGCAACGACGACGATGGCGCAGTCGGCCGAGCAGATCAACAGCATGGCGCAGGCGACCGACTCGGCGCTGCACAACGCCAGCCAGTCGCTGACCGCGCTCGACGAACGCGCCGCCAGGGTGCTCGAGATCGTCGGCCGCTTCAAGCTCGCCGACATCGAGGTCCAGCACGGCTGGATGGCATCGAGCGAAGCGCGCGCGGTGTCCGAGATCAAGGCGCTGCTCAACGCGCAAGGCCACCACTGGAAGGACGCCAGCGGCGGCGCCAACCCGACCGAGACGCTCAAGCGCCGCATCCAGCAGGGCGACGCACCGACCGCCGCGGCGATCGGCGGCGTGAAGATCATGAACTGGGCGCGCGACGGCGTCTGCGCCGACCTGAGCGACGTCGCCCGCGACGAGCGCTGGTCGAGTTCCTTGCCGGCGGTATTCGACGCGATGATCCAGCACGACGGCCGCTATGTGGCGGTGCCGCTCGGCGTCGCCCGCACCAATATGCTGTGGGTCAACGCCAGCATCGTCAAACGCCTTGGCCTCTCCGCGCCGCGCACGTGGAACGACTTCTTCGTGATGGCCGACAAGCTCAAGGCCGCCGGCATCCCGGCACTGGCGCACTCGGAACAGAGCTGGCAGGTCGGCACCGTGTTCGAAGCCGTTGCGCTCGGCACCGGCGGCACGCCGTTCTACCTGTCGGCGTTCAGCAAGCTCGACCCCAGCGCGCTGACCGGCTCGCAGATGATCACCGCGCTGGAAACGCTCAAGCGCCTCAAGCCCTACATCACGCCCGACTCGGTCGGCCGCGACTGGAACCTCGCCACCGCCGACGTGATGAACGGCCGCGCCGCGATGCAGCTGATGGGCGACTGGGCCAAGAGCGAGTTCACCCAGGGCGGCAAGGTCCAGGGCAGCGACTACCTGTGCTGGCCGGCGCCGACGGGCAGCGGCGACTGGTGCTTCGCCGCCGACACGCTGACGATGTTCAAGCAGACCGACCCGCACCGCGCGGCCGCGCAGCGCGACTTCGTCTCGCTCTTGATGAGCCGCGAAGGCCAGGAAGCGTTCAACTTCCACAAGGGCAACATCCCGGCACGCACCGACGTCGACCTCGGCCGCTTCGACGACTACTCGCGCCAGTCGGCACGCGACTTCGCCAGCGCCGCGCAATCGGGCGTGCTGGTGCCGTCGTGGGCGCACAATATGGCGATGCAGGACGACGTCCGCCTTGGCTTCTTCGACGTGATCGAGGCGTACTGGAAGGACGACCGGATGAGCGCCGCCGACGCCGCCCGCCGGCTGGCCGACGCCGCGCGCCGCTGAACAACAGCAATAAAAACCCGCTCTATATTCAAACCCGTCTTCGGACGGGTTTTTCTTTGGGCGTTGCTTGCGCTGTCGGGCGCAGCGGCAGTGAGAGTGTTAGCGCCTTCGGCGCGGGTAAAGGCATTGATTGCCGGTTCCGCCCGGCGGACGTGATACTTTCTTTTGCTTCGCCAAAAGAAAGTATCCAAAGAAAAGGCGACCCCACATTCGCGCCCCTTCGGGGTCCCCTGTGCTGCTCAGTCGTCACGGCGGGAATCGCAAACTCGCTGCGCTCAAACAGCGATCCCCGACTGCCCCGTGCCGACTTGCGCTGCTCGGCGCTTCTGAGGGGATCGGGGCGGTATGCAACCGGCACTGAGAAATGCGCTGCCTTTTATCCCGTTCGCCAGCGCCGAGGAGTGGAGCGAGACGAGCCGGTTTCACGGCTTGGCTCGCGACCGATCGAGGGCAGCCCGGAGGGCCGCAGGCGCGGGGCGCCTTTGGGGTGAAGGGGGCTTTGGCGAGACAAAGCTCCCTTCCCGTCTGCGCGGCGGAACGCGCATCAAAACGCCTTTACCCGCGCCGCAGGCGCTAAACGCCAAGCCGGCTCTCAGCTATCTCCCTCTCCTGCCCCGCCAACACCGCAAGAACCGGGAAGCCTGCCGCGACTCGCCGCGCAATGCTATAAGCGTCGTATCCGTCCCCGGAGCCCCTCATGTCCGCCAAGGCAGCCGCCTCCATCGCTTCCCTGATCGCTGCCGCCTGCCGGCAGATCGACGCCGCCGAGACGCCGCCGCCGCTGGCCGAGCTCGCCGCGGCGGCCGGGCTGAGTCCGTGGCATTTCCACCGCCAGTTCAAGGCGCTGACCGGTGTCACGCCCAAGGCCTATGCCAGCGCGCAACGGACCCGCCGGGTGCAGGACGCGCTGGCGGCCGGGCATTCGGTCACCGACGCGGTATTCGACGCCGGTTTCAACGCCACCAGCCGTTTCTACGCCGGTGCCGATGCCACGCTCGGCATGGCGCCGCTGCGCTTCCGGGCCGGCGGCGTCGGCGAGACGATCCGCTTCGGCATCGGCCAGTGCTCGCTCGGCGCGCTGCTGGTCGCCGCAACCCAATCCGGCATCTGCCGGATCGAACTCGGCGACGCCGCCGATGCGTTGCTGCAGCGGCTGCAGGACGTGTTCCCCAGGGCCGAGCTGGTCGGTGGCGACGCCGAATTCGAGGACTGGATGGCGCGGGTCGTCGGGCTGATCGACGCGCCCGGAATCGGCGCCAGCCTGCCGCTCGACATCCGCGGCAGCGCATTCCAGCAACGCGTATGGCAGGCGCTGCGGGCGATTCCGCCCGGCGATACGGCGACCTATGCCGACATCGCCGAACGCATCGGCAGCCCCGCGGCGGTACGCGCGGTCGCCAATGCCTGTGGTGCGAACCCGCTCGCCGTGGCGATCCCGTGCCACCGCGTCGTGCGCACCGACGGCAGCCTCGGCGGCTACCGCTGGGGGCTGGCGCGCAAGCAGGCGTTGCTCGACCGCGAGGCGCTGCAGGCCGGCTGAGCGATCGGGCCTGCACGACCCTGTGCAACTCGTCGCCGCCAACGGCGTTTCATCGTCGCCCACAACGCGTCGTCACATGCCGGCGTACTGTTGCGCCGCAGCGTTTAGATTGAGGGCGGTGAACACGACTCGGCTCAAGGATGCACGCAGGCCGTGCATCGTGTTCGCCGCCCCTCTTCCGTTGCGAGCACTGCCATGCAGCCAGACTTTCCCGTCGTCCTGCACCAGGTCGACAAACAGTACCGCCTCGGCCAGGTCGACGTGCCGGCGCTGACCGGCGTCGACCTCGAGATCCGCGCCAACCGTTTCACCGTATTGTCCGGCCCCTCGGGCAGCGGCAAGACCACGCTGCTGAACCTGATCGGCGGCATCGACCGCCCCGACAGCGGCCGGGTCGTCGTCGACGGACAGGATCTGGCGCAACTCGACGACGATGCGCTGTCCGATTTCCGCGCCCGCCGGCTCGGCTTCGTGTTCCAGAACTTCAACCTGCTGCCGGTGCTGACGGCGTTCGAGAACGTCGAGTACCCGCTGCTGCTGACCGGCGTTGCCAGCGACACACGCCGCCGCCGGGTCGATGAGCTGCTCGCCGCGGTCGGCCTCGCCGACAAGGCCGGCAACCGGCCCAACCAGCTCTCGGGCGGCCAGCGCCAGCGTGTCGCGATCGCCCGGGCGCTGGCGACCAGTCCGCAACTGGTGCTCGCCGACGAGCCGACCGCCAACCTCGACAGCCACACCGGCGCGGCGATCCTGACGCTGATGCGGCAGATGCAGCGCGACTACCGGGTGAGCTTCGTGTTCTCGTCGCACGACCCGCAGGTGCTGGCGCAGGCCGACGACGCCGTGCACATCCGCGACGGCGCGATCACCGTGATCGAGCGCGACCTGCAGGGGGCTGCGGCATGAGCACGATCCTGACTCCGATCGGCGGGCTCCATCTCGCCACGGCCGGCTGGGCGATGCTCGCCGGCGGCATGCAGCTGGCGCTGCCCAAGGGCGGCGACCGCCACCGCTGGCTCGGACGCAGCTGGGTACTGGCGATGCTGGTCGTTGCGCTGTCGTCGTTCGGTCTGGGCGCCGCACCCGGCCGGGTCGTCGGCTTCGGCCCCATCCACCTGCTGTCGCTGTGGGTGCTGTGGTGCTTGTGGGCCGCGATCGTCCGGGTCCGCGCCGGCCACATCGCCGCGCACCGCCGCTACGTGATCGGCGCCTATATCGGCACCGTCGTCGCCGGGCTGTTCGCGATCTTCGGACCGGACCGCTGGCTGCACCACACCCTGTTTGCCCTCTGATTGCCGACGAGATCCGAAATGAACACATTGCAACTGGCCGCACGCAATCTGGCCCGCAACCGCCGCCGCTCGATCACCACACTGTTCGCGATGATCGTCGGCGCCATCGCCATCCTGCTGTTCGGCGGCTATGCCCGCAACATCGACCTCGGCCTGCAGACCGGCTTCGTCCAGCGCAGCGGCCACCTGCAGGTACAGCACAAGGACTACTTCCTGTTCGGCACCGGCAACCCGGCGGCCTACGGCATCGCCGGCTACAGCCGGCTGATCGCGGCGATCAAGGCCGACCCACAGCTGGCGCCGCTGGTCACCGTGGTGACGCCGACGCTGAGCCTCGGCGGCATCGCCGGCAACTACGCCGCCGGCGTGTCGCGCACCGTAATCGGCAACGGCGTCGTCATCGACGACCAGAACGTGATGCGGCGCTGGAATGACTACGGCTTCGTGCTGACGCCGAAAATGCTCAAGCTCACCGGCACGCCCGAGCAGGCCGCGGTCATCGGCCTCGGCGTCGCCCGCGTGCTGCAGCTGTGCGGGCCGCTCAAGGTCGCCCACTGCCCGTCGCCGCAACCGGCGAAACAGGACGGCGCCGACGCGCCGGCCGACATCACCGCGCTCGCCGCCGATACCGCCGAGGTGCCGGACGCCGGATCGCCCCGCGCGGCCAACCAGGTCGAACTGCTCGCCGCCAACGCCCACGGCGCGCCGAACGTCGCCCGGCTCGACGTCGTCGCCGCCGAAGCGCAGGGCGTGAAGGAGCTGGACGACCTGTACGTGCAGCTGCATTTCGGCGCGGCACAACGGCTGATCTACGGTGCCGACGCGCCGAAAGCCACCGCCATCGTCGTCCAGCTCCGGCACAGCGCCGACCTGCCGGCCGCGCAGCAAAGGCTGGCCGCGCTCCTCGCCCAAGTCGCACCGGACCAGCCGCTGGCGGTGCTCGACTTCGCGACACTGAACCCGAGCTACGGCCAGATCGTCGGCATGTTCGGCGCGATCTTCGGCTTCATCGCGCTTCTGATCGGCGTGATCGTGCTGTTCACCGTCGGCAATACCATGAGCATGGCGGTGGTCGAGCGCACCACCGAGATCGGCACCTTGCGCGCCATCGGCCTGCGCCGCGGCGGGGTGCGGCGCCTGTTCGTGCTCGAAGGCATGCTGCTCGGCCTCGTCGGCAGCGGCCTCGGCGTGCTGGTCGCGCTGGCGCTGGCCTGGCTGATCAACCACGCCGGACTGACCTGGCTGCCGCCGGGCAATGTCGAACCGGTGCCGCTGACCGTCCGCGTCTGGGGCGAGCCGCGCATGATCGTGCTGACCGCGATCGGCCTGAGCCTGATCGCCGCGGTCTCGGCGTGGTGGCCGGCACGGCGTGCGGCGAAACTGGAAGTCGTCGAGGCACTGCGCCATGTGTAAACAAAGGTCAAGCCGGCATGGTTTTGCACGCCTTGAGCCACCGCTTGAGTGGGCTAGGGACCGCGGCGGGTTTCCCTTCAGAAGCGCCGAGCAGCGCAGCCAGGCGCGGGGTTGCGGGAGCCGCTGTCTGAGCCCGCAGGGCGAGTTTGCGACTCCCGCCGTGGCAGGCTGGGTTGCGAGGGTACCCCGAAGGGGTGCGGATGCAGGGTCGCCTTTTCTTTGGATACTTTCTTTTGGCGAAGCAAAAGAAAGTATCTCGTCCGCCGGGCGAAACCGGCGTCCAAAAAAAGCGCCAATGGCGCTCAGTTGTCGAGGCAATCGTGAATACATCCGCACTCATCCTGACCATTAGCCTGCTCGCCCCCCCGCCCACGCCGCCCCCGACGCGCAGGCGCTGCTCGCCGCCAGCGATGCGGTGCGCAATCCGGACAAGCCGTTCGGGCTGACGACCACGCTGGTCGAGTACCGCAACGGCAAGCAGACCGACACCAGCACGCTGGCCGTGTATTCGCGTGCCGACGCGAACGGCGGCCAGTTCCGCAGCCTGCTGCGCTTCATCGCGCCGAAGCGCGACGCCGACAAGCTGATGCTCAAGAGCGGCAACGACCTGTGGTTCTACGATCCGGCCAGCAAGGCGGCGATCCGCATCTCGCCGCAGCAGCGGCTGCTCGGTCAGGCAGCCAACGGCGACGTCGTCACCGTCAACCTCGCCGGTGACTACAGCGCCAGCGTCGCCGCCGAGGAGGATGTCAGCGACGGCGACAAGCAACCGCGCCGCGCGTACAAGCTCGAGCTCAAGGCCAGAGCGCCCGACGTCACCTACCACCGGATCGAGATGTGGATCGACACGGCGAACAAGCAGCCGATCAAGGCACGTTTCTTCGCCGAAAGCGGCGGCCTGCTCAAGACCGCCTACTACCGCCGCTACCAGTCACAGCTCGGCGCCAGCCGGCCGACCGAGACGGTGATCATCGACGGCCTCGACCCGAACTGGGTGACGGTGATGCGCTTTTCCGGCTACGCGTGGCGCGACGTGCCCGAGAGCTGGCTGCAGCGCGACTTCCTGCCGAGGTTCAAGCCGCAATGAAATGCCTCGCACCGTTGCTCGTGACCGCGAGCGCGCTGCTCGCCGGCGCCGCCGCGGCCGACGACGACGCGGCGCTGCAGCTGGCCGACCAGACCGCCGACCAGGTCGAGGCCGCGCGCGACTGGCGTTTTCTCGCCGAACTGGCCGGTGCCGACGCGCAGTACCGCGTGGGCGAGCAGCCCGCCGAGGCAAGGCTGTCGCTCGACGGCCGGATCGACCGGCGCTTTCACGACGACTGGCGCTTCGTGTTTGCCGACCGGATCGACCTGCGCAGCAGCGGCGGCCACCAGACCAGCGTCAACATGCTGAAGGAAGCGTATCTGGGCTGGCAGCCGCGCACCGAGCTGCTGCTCGACCTGGGCCGGATCAACACCCGCTACGGCGCCGGGTTCGGCTACAACCCGACCGACTTCTTCAAGGTCGGCGCGCTGCGTTCGGTCACCTCGGTCAACCCGGCCAGCCTGCGCGAGAACCGGCTCGGCAGCGTCATGCTGCGCGGCCAGACGCTGTGGGATGGCGGCTCGCTGACGGCGATGTACTCGCCCAAGCTCGCCGATACACCCAGCGATGACGCGTTCAGCCTCGACCTGGGTGCCAGCAACCCGCAGGACCGCTGGCTGCTGGCGCTCAGTCATTCCTTCGGGGACAACCTCAACCCGCAATGGCTGCTCTACCACGAAAGCGACACCACGCAGCTCGGGCTCAACTGGAGCGTACTGCTCGGCGACGCGACCATCGTCTACGCCGAATGGGCCGGCGGCCGCCAGCGCAGCGTTGCCGGCCGCGCATTCGGCATCGACGACACAGCCTTCCGCAACGCGCTCAGCACCGGCCTGACGTGGACCGCGGCGACCAGGCTGACGCTGACGCTCGAATACCAGTACGACGGCGCCGCGCTCGCCTCCGGCGGTTGGGATGCGCTGCGCGCCGGCCCGATCGGCCCTTACCTCGGCTACCGGCAACTGGCGGCGCAACGCCAGAACCTGACCACCCGCCACGCCGCGATGCTGTACGCGCAGTGGCAGGATGTGCTGATGCCGCGCGTCGACCTGAGCGGCTTCGTCCGCCAGGACCTGAGCGACGACAGCCGGCTGTCGTGGCTGGAAACACGCTGGCGCGGCGACAGCACCGACGTCGCGCTGCAATGGCAGTACGATGCCGGTGATGCCCGCAGCAACTACGGCGGTCTGCCGCAGCGGCAGATCTGGCAAGCCCTGCTGACCCATTATTTCTGAGCCCATGTCCGTCCTCCACCGCCATTGCAAACTCAACCGGCCGCTGCGCAACGAGCTGGCGCTGTTGTTCGTCGTCAACCAGGTCATCGCACTGCTGCTGACCACACTCGGTGGCCCAGGCAGCCTGTTCGACAATGTGGTGATCGCCAACGCCATCGGCGTGCTGATCTGGGCGCAGTACGCGCTGTTGAACTGGCTGGGCCTGCCCAGGCTGCTCGGCCACGTGATCGCGGTACCCGTCGGCATCTGGGGCGGCCTCATGCTGGCCGCACTGTTCGGCGTCGCCGATATCAGCGGCCGGCTGGCCGACCCGCTGGCCAACTGGCGTTTGATCGTCAGTTGCCTGCTGCTCGCCGGCACCGCGACCGTGGTGATCGTGCTGTACGTCCGTTCCGTCAGCGATCGCGCCGAGCTCGCCGCCGAACAGCGCCGCAGCGCCGACGCGCACCAGGCCGAAACCGCCGCGCAACTGGCGCTGCTGCAGGCGCAGATCGAACCGCACTTCCTGTTCAACACGCTGGCCAACGTCCGCAGCCTGATCGTCGCCGACCCGCCGCTGGCGCAGACCATGCTCGACCACCTGAACGGCTATCTGCGCGCCAGCCTCGGCCGCACCCGCCGGCCTCGTGCGCACCTGGCCGACGAGCTGCAAATCGTCGAGCCACTGCTGGCGATCGCGGCGATTCGCTTGCAGGCACGGTTGCGTTACCGCGTCGACGTGCCCGCCGCCTTGCGCGATGCGCTGCTGCCGCCGCTGCTGCTGCAACCGCTGGTCGAGAACGCGCTCGAACACGGCATCGAGGCCGCGATCACCGGCGGCGAGATCGTCGTCCGCGCCGAGGCGACCGCCGACGGACTGCTGCGGCTCAGCGTGACCGACACCGGTCTGGGTTTCACCTTGGAGGCCAACGGCGACGGTGTCGGCCTTGCCAACGTGCGCCAGCGCCTCGCCAGCCTCTACGGCGAACAAGGTCGGCTGGCGCTGTACCCGAACCCGCCGCGCGGCGCGATCGCCGAACTGACCCTGCCGCTGCAAAGGGAGCCGCAAGCATGACGACCGCGCTGATCGCCGACGACGAACCGCTGCTCGCCGCCAGCCTGGCCGAACGGCTCAAGGCGCTGTGGCCCGGGCTCGATATCGTCGCCGTCGCCGCCAACGGCGTCGAAGCCGTCGCCGCGCTCAATGCCCGCCGGCCGGACCTGGCGTTTCTCGACATCCGCATGCCCGGGCTCACCGGCCTGCAGGTGGCGCAGGCAGCACGCGACACCCGCGTCGTCTTCGTCACCGCCTACGACGAATACGCAATGCATGCGTTCGAGCATGCGGCGATCGACTATCTGCTCAAGCCGGTCAGTGATATGCGGCTGGCGCAATGCGTGAGCCGGCTGCAGCGCCAGACCGCGCCGCCGCCCGACCTCGCCGCAGCGCTGGCGACCTTGATGCCCCGTGCCGCCTCGCCGGTGCTGGCCTGGCTGACCGTCGGCCACGGCGACACCACCCGGCTGGTCACGCTCGACGAGGTGCTGTACTTCGAGGCCAGCCAGAAGTACACCGACGTCGTCACCGGCAGCGAGCGGCACCTGATCCGCACCCCGCTCAAGGACCTGCTGCTCCAGCTCAACCCGGCGCGCTTCGCCCAGATCCACCGCAGCATCATCGTCAACCTTGGCGCCGTCGCCCACATCCAGCGCGACCTCTTGGGGCGGCAGCAGGTGCACCTGAAACAGCACGACGCGGTGCTGCCGCTGTCGCGCAGCTACGCGCACCAGTTCAAGCTGATGTGAGCCGTCATATTTTGCAGTCTGTGCCGACTATGCCGGGTGCGGGCATTGTCGAACCCGCCACGGCCCCCACATACTCGTCATCAACGCAAGGAGGATGGCCATGTACCGCAAGACCCCGGAAGCTCTGGCGCAACTGACGCCCGAGCAGTTCCGCGTCACCCAGCAGAACGGCACCGAGCGGCCCGGCACCGGCGAATACCTGCACAACCATGCGGCAGGGATCTATGTCGACGTGGTTTCCGGCGAGCCGCTGTTCGCCTCGAGCGACAAGTTCGAATCGGGCTGCGGCTGGCCGAGCTTCAGCCGGCCGATCGCCAATGTCACCGAGCTGCGCGACACCACGCACGGGATGATCCGCACCGAGGTCCGCTCGGCCCACGGCGACAGCCATCTGGGCCATGTATTCGACGACGGCCCGCGCGAGTCGGGCGGGCTGCGCTACTGCATCAACTCGGCGTCGCTGCGCTTCGTGCCGCGCGACGCGATGGCCGCACAGGGCTACGGCGACTATCTCGACCAGGTGGAGGAAGACTGAAATGAGCGAACGCGCGATTCTTGCCGGCGGCTGCTTCTGGGGCATGCAGGACCTGATCCGCAAGCTGCCCGGCGTGCTGTCGACCCGGGTCGGCTACAGCGGCGGCGACGTTGCCCACGCCACCTACCGCCACCACGGCAGCCACGCCGAAGCGATCGAAATCGTCTTCGACCCGGCGCAGATCACCTACCGCCGGCTGCTCGAGTACTTCTTCCAGATCCACGACCCGAGCACGCCCGACCGCCAGGGCAACGATCGCGGCAGCTCGTACCGGTCGGCGATCTTTTTCGGGAGCGACGCCCAGCGACGCGAGGCGCTGGCGACAATCGCCGACGTCGACGCATCGGGGCTGTGGCCCGGCCAGGTCGTCACCGAAGTCGCCCCCGCCGGCGACTTCTGGGAAGCCGAACCCGAGCACCAGGACTACCTCGAGCGCTTCCCGAACGGCTACACCTGCCACTTCCCGCGCCCGGACTGGGTGCTGCCGCGCCGCGACTGACCACCCGGCATGCCGCCGGCCTTGCGCCGGCGAGCGCCGAAAAGCAAAAAGCCCAAGCAGAAGCTTGGGCTTTTTGTCGAGTATTCTGGTTGCGGGAACAGGACTCGAACCTGTGACCTTCGGGTTATGAGCCCGACGAGCTGCCAACTGCTCCATCCCGCGACAGAGAAGCCAGTATATTTCAGCGCCGAGTCACTGTCAACGACTTCAGCAAAAAATGTTCCAGCCCATGCCCACGGCTCAGTCATGCAGCTTGATCAGCGTCGACTTGAGCTCGGTGTATTTCTCCAGCGCGTGCAAGGACTTGTCGCGGCCGTTGCCCGACTGCCGGTAGCCGCCGAAAGGCAGGTTCTGGTCGCCCCCCTCCTCATAGCAGTTGACCCAGACCGTGCCGGCGCGCAGCCGCCTTGCCGCCAAGTGGGCGGTGCTCAGGTCGCGCGTCCACACCGCGGCCGCCAGCCCGTAGTCGCTGTCGTTGGCGATCGCGATCGCTTCGTCGAGCGTGTCGAAGACGATGACCGAGCACACCGGGCCGAAGACCTCGTCACGCGCGATCCGGTGCGCCGGCTCGCAGGCGAAGATCGTCGGTTCGATGAAATAGCCGGTCTCCGCCAGCACGGCGTTGCCGCCGGCAAGCAGCGTTGATTCGGCGCGGGCGGCGTCGATGAAGCCGAGCACGCGCCGGTACTGGCTCTCGTCGACGATGGCGCCCATCTGCGTCGCCGGTTCGAGCGGGTCGCCCGGCCGGTAAGCGCGGCTGGCCACGATCAGCGCGTCGACGAAGGCCGGGTAGATTTCGCGCTGGACCAGCACGCGCGAGCCGGCCGAGCACATTTCGCCCTGGTTGAAGAACACGCCGTCGGCCGCGGCGCGCGCCGCGGCGTGCAGGTCCGGGCAATCGGCGAGGACGATGTTCGGCGACTTGCCGCCGAGTTCGAGCCAGACACGCTTGAGGTTCGACTGTGCCGCGCACTGCATGATCTGCCGGCCGGTCGCGGTCGAGCCGGTGAAGCTGATGCAGTCGACGTCCCCGTGCAGCGCCAGCAGCCGGCCGGCGTCGCCGCCGCCGGGAACGACGTTGAACACCCCGTCGGGCACGCCGGCAGCTTGCGCCAGCGCGGCGATGCGGATCGCGGTCAGCGGCGATTTCTCCGACGGCTTGAGCACGACCGCGTTGCCGGCCGCCAGCGCCGGGGCGAACTTCCAGCTCGCCATCAGCAGGGGGAAGTTCCACGGCACCACAGCCGCAACAACGCCGACCGGCTCGCGCGTGACCAGCCCGAGCAGCTTGGGGTCGACCGGCGCGACCTCGCCGCCGACCTTGTCGATCGCCTCGGCGCACCACTGCAGCGCATACGCCGCCGCCGCGAGATCGACGCCGAGCGCATGGCGGACCGGCTTGCCGGTGTCGAGGCTCTCGAGCAGCGCCAGCTCGTCGGCATGTTCGCGCAGCAGTGCGGCAAAGCGCAGCAGCACGTTCTTGCGCGCGGCGGGCGATCGCGCGGCCCAGCCGTCGAAAGCACGCCGCGCCGCGGCGACCGCGGCGTCGATCTCGGCCTCACCGCAGTCGGCAATGCGCGCAAGCCGTTGCCGGGTCGCCGGGTTGATCGTGTCGAAGCTGCGCGCGGCGTCGACGTAGCGGCCGTCGATGAACGCGCGGCCTTCGATCGTCAGCGCCGCGGCGCGGGCCCGCCAGTCGGTGTCCATGAACGTCTCCCGGGGTTGAATAACGGTCGGCACCGACGGCTTCGGCGGTCTTGCCGGCGGGATTGCGGACGCACCGGCCGGCGGGGGAGTCGCACGACACGGCGCCGGTACTGCCGGCCACATCGCGGCCAAGCCGTCGCCCGACTCCGATGCAAGCCGGGCGGGAACCGCCATCCGCACGGCCTCGCGCACCTGTCGTGGCCAGATGGGCCGAAGCGGCGCTTGTCCAATATCTTTATACGTTTCCTAGACTGGGATTGCGGGGTGCTTCGCACCGCGCCCTTTCGATCCCATCGAGGCGAGCCGGATGCCGCGTCCGGCCCGATACATCATGGCCTTACCCGTGATTGGCATTCCCTGCTGCCGCTGGTGGCTGAACGGCACGCAGTTCTTTCATCTGGTCGCCGAAAAATACGTCGAAGCCGCCTGCGGCACCGGCGGGCTGCCACTCCTGATTCCGGCATTCGGCGACGCCGTTGCGCCCGACGAGGTGCTGGCGCGGATCGACGGACTGCTGCTCAGCGGCAGCCCGTCGAACATCGAACCGCAACACTACGGCGGCACGCCGGTCGCCGGCGATTTCAACGACGCGCGGCGCGACGCGACGACGCTGCCGCTGATCCGCGCCGCCGTCGATGCCGGCGTGCCGCTCCTGGGCATCTGCCGCGGCTTCCAGGAGGTCAACGTCGCCTTCGGCGGCAGCCTGCACACGGCGGTGCACGCGGTGCCGGAGATGCTCGACCACCGCGAACCCAAGGGCAGCCGCGACGAGATGTACGCGCCGGCGCACGAGGTCACGCTGGTCGAAGGCGGCCGCCTGCACGCGCTGCTCGGCGAGCGCACGCTGCGGGTCAACTCGCTGCACCAGCAGGGGATCGCGACGCTCGGCGCCCGGCTGGTCGCCGAGGCGCATGCGCCCGACGGGCTGGTCGAGGCCTTCCGCGTCGACGGCGCCGGCTTTGCGCTGGCGGTGCAGTGGCATCCCGAATGGCGCTTTCGCGACAACCCGCTGTCGAGCGCGCTGTTCGGCGCATTCGGCGCGGCCTGCGCCGAACGGGCGGCAGCACACGGGAGGCAGGCATGAGTGCACTGAGCGACTGGCTGCGCGAAAACCGGATCACCGAGGTCGAGTGCATCACGCCGGACTTCACCGGCATTGCCCGCGGCAAGATCGTGCCGCGCGAGAAGTTCAGCGAGGACGAAGGCATGCGGCTGCCGCAGGTGGTGCTGGTGCAGACGGTGACCGGCGAGTACGCCGAGGACATCGTGCCGGATACCGACCCGGACATGGTGCTGCTGCCCGACCCGGACAGCATCCGGCTGGTGCCGTGGGCCAAGGATCCGGTCGCCCAGGTGATCCACGACTGCTACTACCACGACGGAAGGCCGGTCGAGATGTCGCCGCGCCACGTGCTGCGCCGGGTGCTGCAGCTCTACGAGGCACGCGGCTGGCAGCCGGTGGTCGCGCCGGAAATGGAGTTCTACATCGTCGACGTCAACCGCGACCCGGACCTGCCGCTGCAGCCCCCGGTCGGTCGCACCGGCCGGCCCGAAACCGGCCGCAAGGCGTACTCGATCGACGCGGTCAACGAGTACGACGACCTGTTCGAGGACGTCTACGACTACTGCGACGCGCAGCACCTGCAGATCGACACGCTGATCCACGAGGTCGGTGCCTGCCAGATGGAAATCAACTTCCTGCACGGCGAGGCGCTCGACCTCGCCGACCAGGTCTTCCTGTTCAAGCGCACCGTGCGCGAGGCGGCGATCCGCCACAATATGTACGCGACCTTCATGGCCAAGCCGATGGAGAGCGAGCCCGGCTCGGCGATGCACGTGCACATGAGCGTGATCGACCGTGCGACTGGCGCCAACGTGTTCTCGAACGACGACGGCACGCCGAGCGAGCTGTTCCACCAGTGCATCGGCGGAATGCAGAAATACTTCCCCAAGCTGATCGCGCTGTTCGCGCCGTATGTGAACAGCTATCGCCGGCTGGTGCGGCACACCGCCGCGCCGATCAATGTCCAGTGGGGCTTCGACAACCGCACCTGCGGCATCCGCGTGCCGCACTCGTCGCCGGACGCGCGGCGGATCGAGAACCGGCTGCCCGGCGTCGACTGCAACCCCTACCTCGTGCTTGCCGGGACGCTGGCGGCGGCCTACCTCGGCATCGCCGAACGGCTCGCGCCGACGCCACCGCTGGCCGGCAACGCCTACGGCCTGCCGTTCGCGTTTCCGCACGGCCTCGACGAGGCCATCGACGCGCTCGGCGCCGACCCGGCGATCGCCGCCGTGCTCGGCGAGTCGTTCATCAAGGCCTACTGCGCGGTCAAGCAGGCCGAGTACCTCGAATACGCGCGCGTCATCAGTCCGTGGGAGCGTCGCCACCTGCTGCTGTTCGTCTAGGCGGACGACTCGACACATCAGCGTTGCCTCGGGCAACAGGAGGAAGCATGTCCGAATCGAATGCAGGCTGGAACGAACGCCGGCTGGCCGCCACGCCGCGCGGCGTCGGCCTGAACACCACGGTCTTCGTCGCGCACGCGCGCAACGCCGAGGTCTGGGATGTCGAGGGGCGCCGTTACATCGACTTCGCCGGCGGCATCGGCGTGCTCAATACCGGCCACCTGCATCCGAAGGTGCAGGCGGCGGTCGCCGCGCAGCTCGAACGCTGTTCGCACAGTTGCTACCAGGTGATGCCGTACCCGGGCTACGTCGAACTGGCCGAAAAGCTCAATGCCCGGGCGCCGATCACCGCGCCGGTCAAAAGCTTTTTCGTCACCACCGGCGCCGAGGCGGTCGAGAACGCCGTCAAGCTCGCCCGTGCCCATACCGGCCGCCCCGGCGTAATCGCGTTCGCCGGCGGCTTTCATGGCCGCACGCTGCTGGCGCTGGCGCTGACCGGCAAGGTCGCGCCGTACAAGCTCGGCTTCGGCCCCTTCCCGGCCGACATCTACCACGCGCCGTTCCCGAATCCCCTGCACGGCGTATCGAGCGACGATGCGATCGCCGGCATCGACAGCCTGTTCAGGACGTCGATCGAGCCGACCCGCGTCGCGGCGATCATCGTCGAGCCGGTGCAGGGCGAAGGCGGTTTCTATCCGGCGCCGCCCGAGTTCCTGCGCGCGCTGCGGACGATCTGCGACGAGCACGGCATCGTGCTGATCGCCGACGAGATCCAGACCGGCTTCGGCCGCACCGGCAGGCTGTTCGCGATGGAACACCACGACGTCGAGGCCGACCTGATCACGGTGGCCAAGTCGCTCGCCGGCGGCTTTCCGCTCGCCGGCGTCTGCGGCCGCGCCGGGATCATGGACGCGCCGGCACCGGGCGGACTCGGCGGCACCTACGGCGGCAATCCGCTCGGCGTCGCCGCCGCGCTGGCCGTGCTCGACGTGATCGACGACGAGCGGCTGTGCGAACGCGCCATCGTGATCGGCGATGCGATCAAGGCCAGGCTGGCCACATTGCGCGCCGACGTCCCGCAGATTGCCGAGGTCCGCGGCATCGGTGCGATGGTCGCCGCCGAATTTTTCGAGAACGGCCGGCCGTCGCCCGGCTTCGTTACCGAGGCGAGGAACAGGGCGCTCGATCTCGGCCTGATCCTGCTGGGCTGCGGCAGCCATGGCAACGTGATCCGTTTCCTCTGCCCGCTGACGATCGCAGACGCCGTGCTCGGCGAAGCGCTCGATATGCTCGGAACGGCGTTGCGCGAAACCGCGGCGCACGGCCGGTAAAATCGGCGCATACACGCCACAGGACCCCACCATGCTGCAACTGACGAACCCGGCGCTGCTGCGCCAGCAGGCCCTGGTCGCCGGCGAATGGATAGCCGCCGACAGCGGCGAGACGATCGCCGTGCGCAACCCGGCAACCGGCGAGACGATCGCCACAGTGCCGAAGCTCGGTGCCGTCGAGACCCGCCGCGCGATCGCCGCCGCCAAAATCGCGATGCGCGACTGGCAGCAGCGCAGCGCCAGGGAGCGCGCGACGGTGCTGCGCCGCTGGGCCGGGCTGCTGCTCGCCCGGCAGGACGACCTCGCGGCCATCCTCACCGCCGAGCAGGGCAAGCCGCTCGCCGAGGCGCGCGGCGAGATCGCCTACGGCGCGAGCTACCTCGAATGGTTTGCCGAAGAAGCACGCCGCGTCTACGGCGACACGATTCCAGCCCACGGCGCGGACAGGCGCATCGTCGTGCTCAGGCAGCCGGTCGGCGTCACCGCGGCGATCACGCCGTGGAACTTCCCGAACGCGATGATCGCCCGCAAGGTCGCCCCGGCGCTGGCCGCCGGCTGCGCGATGATCGTGAAGCCGGCGTCGCAGACGCCGCTGTCGGCGCTGGCGCTAGCCGCACTCGGCGAAGACGCCGGCGTTCCGCCGGGGCTGTTCAGCGTCATCACCGGCGCGGCGGCCGACATCGGCTTGGAGCTGACCGGCAACCCGCAGGTCGCCAAGCTGTCGTTCACCGGTTCGACCGAAACCGGCAAACGGCTGCTCGCGCAGTGCGCCGGCACGGTGAAGAAGGTCTCGATGGAGCTCGGCGGCAACGCACCGTTCATCGTCTTCGACGACGCCGACCTCGACGCCGCGGTCGACGGCGCGATGGCGTCGAAGTACCGCAACAGCGGCCAGACCTGCGTCTGTGCCAACCGCATCTATGTGCAGGCCGGCGTCTACGACGCATTTGCGGAAAAACTCGCCGCCAAGGTTGCACAACTGAAGGTCGGTAACGGCATGGACGCCGGCGTAACGCAGGGACCGCTGATCGACGAGGCCGCAGTGCGCAAGGTCGAGGCCCATATCGCCGACGCGATCGCCCACGGCGGCGAAGTCGTGCTCGGCGGCCGTCGTCATACGCTCGGCGGCAGCTTCTTCGAGCCGACCATCGTCAGGCACGCCAGCGCGGCGATGCTGGTCGCGCGCGAGGAAACCTTTGGCCCGCTGGCGCCGCTGTTCCGCTTCGACACCGAGAACGAGCTGATCGCGCTCGCCAACGACACCGAGTTCGGCCTCGCCAGCTACTTCTACAGCCGCGACATCGGCCGGATCTGGCGCGTCGCCGAAGCACTCGAGTACGGGATGGTCGGCGTCAACACCGGGCTGATCTCGTCCGAGGTCGCGCCGTTCGGCGGCGTCAAGCAATCGGGCATGGGGCGCGAAGGGTCGAAATACGGCCTCGACGATTACCTCGAACTCAAGTACCTGTGCATCGCCGGACTCGACCGCTGAACGGAGCCGCAATGCCGCACGCACCGTCGTACTACGCCGCCACCGCCCGTCCGCAGCCATTGCGGCCGGCACTGGCCGACCGGCTCGACGTCGACGTCTGCATCGTCGGCGCCGGCTACACCGGCCTCTCGGCCGGACTGCATCTGGCCGAGGCCGGCTTCAGCGTCGCCATCATCGAGGCCGAGCGGGTCGGCTGGGGCGCGTCCGGCCGCAACGGCGGCCAGATCGTCAACTCGTACTCGCGCGACATCGACGTGATCGAGGCACGCTACGGCACGGATACCGCACGCGCGCTCGGCGACATGGCGTTCGAGGGCGCGCGCATCATCCGCGAGCGTGTCGCGTCATACGCGATCGACTGCGATCTCAAGGCCGGCGGCGTGTTCGCGGCCATCACCGCAAGGCAGTTCGGCCATCTGCAAAGGCAGAAAGCGCTGTGGGAGCGCCATGGCTACACGCGGCTGCAGTTGCTCGACCGGGCCGAAACCCGCGGCATCGTCGCAAGCGACCGCTACCACGGCGCGCTGCTCGACCTCGGCGGCGGCCACATCCACCCGCTGAACCTCGCCCTCGGCGAAGCGGCCGCGTTCGAATCGCTCGGCGGGCGCATTTTCGAAGCCTCGCCGGCGATCCGGATCGAACGCAGCTTCCGGCCCGTGGTGCACACGCCGGGCGGTGCAGTCACGGCCAGCTTCGTCATCGTCGCCGGCAATGCCTACCTTGGCGCTCTGGTGCCCGAACTCGCGGCCAGGTCAATGCCCTGCGGCAGCCAGATCGTCGCAACCGAGCCGCTCGGCGCGCTCGCCGACACGCTGCTGCCGCACGACTACTGCATCGAGGACTGCAACTACCTGCTCGATTACTACCGGCTCAGCGCCGACAAACGGCTGCTGTTCGGCGGCGGCGTCGTCTACGGCGCCCGCGACCCGGCCCGTGTCGAGGCGATCATCGTCCCCAGGCTGCTGAAGACCTTTCCGCAACTCGCCAATGTCCGGATCGACTACGCGTGGACCGGCAACTTCCTGCTCACGCTGTCACGCATGCCGCAGATGGGCCGGCTCGACCACAACATCTACTACTCGCAGGGCTGCAGCGGCCACGGCATCACCTTCACCCATCTGGCCGGGCGATTGCTCGCCGAGGTGCTGCAGGGGCAGGCCGAGCGCTTTGACGCCTTCGCCCGGCTGCCGCACCTGCCTTTCCCCGGCGGACGCCTGCTGCGGGTGCCGTTCACCGCGCTCGGCGGCTGGTACTACGACCTACGCGACCGGCTCGGCATCTAGGCGAGCAACGCGCCCACACGCAGGCGCATCGCACACCGCCCGTCACTATTCGACCAGATCCTTGTAGGCGATCCAGGTCGCATGGCCGAGCAGCGGGAAGAGCACCACGAAGCCCAGCAGGAAAGTCGCGAAGCCGACCGCCGTCAGCAGCACGATCAGTGCCGCCCAGACGATCATCGCCGGCAGGTTCTCGGCAACGGCACGCAGACTGGTCATCATCGCCGTCACCGTATCGACCTCGCGGTCGGCCAGCATCGGGATCGACACCGCCGTCAGCGCAAACACGAGGCAGGCCAGCAGGAAGCCGCCGATCAGCCATGCGATCGTGAAGCCCGCGTACTCGCCGATCAGGGACGAAAAGAAGGTGCTCAGCGTGACCGCCTCGCCGCCGTAGAACAGCGCGAACAGGATCGCCGACAGGCGCTCCCACGCGAGCGCGATCATGAACAGCACGACGCCGAAATACGCGAGCTGGCTGACGTTCTTCATCAGGTCGCGGATCGACTGCACGAACGACGTCGTCCGGCCGTCCTCGCGCTCGCTGGTGAGCTCGTAAATCCCGGCGGCCCCCAGCGGCGCCAGCAGCAGAAAGCCGGTGATCGACGCCGTGAACAGGTGGGTGTTCTGCGACGCCAGCGACAGCACGAGCCAGCCCAGCAGCGTGATCAACGCACCGTGCGCAAGACTGGGCGCCGGGTGCGCGGCCAGATCCTGCCAGCCGCGGGACAGCCACGAAAATGCCCGCAACGCATTGACCTTGCGTGTCCGCGGCAGCGTGAAATGGTCGTCCAGACCGCTCAGATGCAGATCCATGATGGGCCTCCTTGCTGCGTTGTGCAGTCCTCCATCGGTATTTCTTGATGTAGTCGATAGCAAGCCGGCTACGGTAGCCCGACCGATGAATGGTCGGTGGTGGCCGATACCGGCGGCACGTCCTGCTTGTGCCGGCGTTTTTCTTTGCTACGTTGAAAGCAAACCGATACGCCGGCGAGCCCCTGGCTTGCAAACGGCGTGACACCCGCCACGGAGGTACCCATGCGTGTATCACGCATACCGGCTGCGCCGGCCTGTCTGCTGCTGGCATGGCATACCGCTGCGGCGGACAGCCGCACCGGATTCCAGACACCGCAAACCCTCATCGCCCAGGACATTTCCGACCTGCATACCTGGATCATGGTGATCATCATCGTGATCTTCATCGCGGTGTTCGGCGTGATGTTCTATGCGGTGTTCCGCCACCGCAAATCGCTCGGCCACAAGGCCCGCCCCTTCCACGAGAACACCACCGTCGAAGTGCTCTGGACCGTGATCCCGGCGCTGATCCTCGCGGTGATGGCCTGGCCTGCGGCCAAGGTCGTGCTGGCGCAAAAGGACAGCCGCGGCGCCACGCTCACGGTCAAGGCCACCGGCTACCAGTGGTTTTGGGGCTACGACTACGTCGACTACGGCTTCGGCTACAAGAGCAAGCTGACAACGCCGCGCGGCCAGATCGACAACTACCGCGGCAATAGCGAGAAGGGCCAGCACTACCTGCTCGAAGTCGACGAACCGCTCGTGGTACCGGTCGGCCAGAAGGTGCGCATCCTCACCACCAGCAACGACGTGATCCACTCGTGGGCAATGCCGGCCTTCGGCGTCAAGCAGGACGCGATTCCCGGCTTCATCCGCGACACCTGGTTCAAGGCCGAGCGCGAAGGCACGTTCCGCGGCCAGTGCTCCGAACTTTGCGGCCAGGACCACGGCTTCATGCCCATCGTCGTCAAGGTCGTCAGTGCGGCACAGTTCAAGGACTACGTGTCGCAGAAGCAGGCGGCCGCCAAGGCAATGGCCGACGATCCGAGCAAGGTCTGGACTCGCGACGACCTCGTCACCCGTGGTCAAAAGGTCTACGAGGCCAACTGCCAGTCCTGTCACCAGGCCAACGGCATGGGCAGCGGGGCTTTCCCGGCCATCGCCGGCTCCAGGGTCGCCAACGGGCCGATCGGTGGCCACGTCCATCTGGTGCTGACCGGCAAGAACGCGATGCCGTCGTGGGCCGCGCTCTCCGATACCGAAATCGCCGCCGTCATCACCTTCCAGCGCAATGCCTTCGGCAACAAGACCGGCGACATGCTGCAACCCAAGGACGTGAAGCTCGCCCGCAAGTAGAAAGGCGCCGCATGGAGAAAACAATGACCGCCTCGACCGAAACCCTGCACCTGCAGCACGCGGACCACCAAGCCCACGCGGAAGCCAGCGGCTGGCGGCGCTGGCTGTACGCGACCAACCACAAGGACATCGGCACGCTGTACCTGTGGTTCGCCTTTGCGATGTTCATGGTCGGCGGCACCATGGCGCTGGGCATCCGCGCCGAGCTGTTCCAGCCAGGCATGCAGTTCTGGCACCCGGAGTTCTTCAACCAGCTGACCACGCTGCACGGCATCATCATGGTGTTCGGCGCGATCATGCCGGCATTCACCGGTCTGGCGAACTGGATGCTGCCGCTGATGATCGGCGCGCCGGACATGGCGTTCGCGCGGATGAACAACTGGAGCTTCTGGCTGCTGCCACCGGCGGCGCTGCTGCTGCTGATCTCGCTGTTCGTCCCTGGCGGCGCCGCTGCCGGCGGCTGGACGCTCTACCCGCCGCTGTCGATCCAGGCCGGCATGGGCATGGATCTGGCGATCTTCGCCATCCACCTGCTCGGCCTGTCGTCGATCATGGGCTCGATCAACATCGTCACCACGGTGCTGAACATGCGCGCGCCGGGAATGACGATGCTGAAGATGCCGATGTTCGCGTGGACCTCGCTCGTCACCGCCTACCTGCTGATTGCCGTCGCACCGGTGCTCGCCGGTGCAGTGACGATGCTGCTGACCGACCGCCATTTCGGCACGCATTTCTTCAAGGCAGCCGGCGGCGGCGACCCGGTGCTGTTCCAGCATATCTTCTGGTTCTTCGGCCACCCCGAGGTCTACATCATGGCGCTGCCGGCATTCGGCATCGTCAGCCAGATCCTGCCGACCTTCGCGCGCAAGCCGCTGTTCGGCTATGTATCGATGGTCTACGCGGTCGGTTCGATCGCGATCCTGTCCTTCATGGTCTGGGCGCACCACATGTTCGCGGTCGGCATGCCGGCGACGGCACAGCTGTTCTTCATGTTCATGACCATGCTGATCGCGGTGCCGACCGGCGTGAAGGTGTTCAACTGGATCGCGACGATGTGGGAAGGCGAAATGAGCTTCGAGACGCCGATGCTGTTCGCGATCGGTTTTGTCTGTCTGTTTACCGTCGGCGGCTTCTCCGGCCTCGTGCTATCGATCGCGCCGATCGACACCCAGATGACCGACACCTACTACGTCGTCGCCCATTTCCACTATGTGCTCGTCGCCGGCGCGCTGTTCAGCCTGTTCGGCGCCACCTACTACTGGCTGCCGAAATGGACCGGCTACATGTACAGCGAAAGGCTCGGCAAGCTGCATTTCTGGTGGTCGATGGTCTGGTTCAACGTCACCTTCTTCCCGATGCACTTCCTCGGCCTGGCCGGCATGCCGCGGCGGATTCCCGACTATCCGCTGCAGTTCACCGATTTCAACGGCATCGCCAGCGTCGGCGCCTTCTGTTTCGGCCTCGGCCAGTTGCTGTTCCTCTACAACGTGATCCATACCATCCGTGGCGGCGTCGGCCGCGCACCGGCCCGGCCATGGGAAGGCGGCCACACGCTCGAATGGGACGTCGCTTCGCCTGCGCCGCACCACACCTGGGCAACGCCGCCCGACGAAGCGCTGGTGAAAAAGGGCCTGCGCGCGCAGTCGCTGGAGCACGACCATGAATAGGAACACCCGCACCGCACTGCTGCTCGCGCTGATCGCACTCGGCTTCTTTCTCGCCGTCATCGCCCGGCAATTCCTGCACGGGGTAGCGGGATGACAACCGCCGCGCAGGGCAACCGTCGCATCGCCATCCGGCTCGGCCTGGCCGCCGCGGCAATGTTCGGCTTCGGCTACGCCATGGTCCCGTTCTACGACACGCTGTGCCGTGCGCTCGGGCTCGACCGCGCCCGCCCGGAATTCGCAACTGCGACGGCCACCGCGCTCAGGCTGGAGTTCGACACCAACGTCGCCGCCGGCCTGCCGGTCGAAATCGAAGCGATCGACCGCGTCGTCGCGGCCAAGCCCGGCGGCCTCATCAAGGCGCGCTTCCGCATTTCCAACACCGGTGACGCGCCGCTGACGATACGCGCGATTCCGAGCTTTGCGCCTGTGCGCGCAGCCGGGCTGCTGCAGAAGCTCGAATGCTTCTGTTTCGATGCGCTCAAGCTCGCCGCACGCGAAACCCGTGACGTCACCGTTGTGCTGCTGGTCGCGAAGGAACTGCCCGACGAGCTCGGTGCCGCCACGCTGTCCTACACCCTGCAGCCGACATGAAGGCGGCGATCAAGGCGGTGCTGGCCGGCTTCTTCGGTGTCCGCGGACGCAAGGGCGCCGAATCGGCCAGGCTCAAGCCGGGTACGGTCATTGCCGCCGCACTGATCGTCGCGCTGGTGCTGATCCTGATGATCCTGCTACTGGTCCGCGTGCTGGTGGCAGCCCAAGGAGGTGGAGAATGAATGTCGAAAACGGCGTGCACGACGCACACTATTTCGTACCGGCACCGTCCCGCTGGCCCATCGTCGGCTCGCTGGCGCTGTTCCTGATGGCACTCGGCGCCGCGTTCTGGATCAACAGGGTGCCCGGCGGCAACTGGGCGCTGCTCGCCGGCACGCTGGTACTCGTCTGGATGCTGTTCGGCTGGTTCGGCGACGTGATCCGCGAATCGCAGGCCCACGTCTACGGCATGCAGGTCGACCATTCGTTCCGCTGGGGAATGAGCTGGTTCATCTTTTCCGAAGTGATGTTCTTCGCCGTGTTCTTCGGTGCGCTGTTCTATGCCCGGGTGATCTCGGTTCCCGAGCTCGGTCATTTTTCCAGCACGCACGAGCTGCTGTGGCCGGGCTTTGCCGCCGACTGGCCTGCGGCGACCGCGCCGAAACTCGCGGCGCCCTATCAGCCGATGGCCGCGGTCGGCATTCCGGCACTGAACACCGCCATCCTGCTGACTTCGGGTGTCACCCTGACCTGGGCGCACTGGGGCATGGTCGAAGGACAGCGCGGCCACCTCAAGATCGGCCTGGGCATCACCGTGCTGCTCGGCGTGATCTTTCTCGGCTTCCAGGCTTACGAGTATCACCACGCGTGGGAAGACATGGGGCTGACGCTCGCATCGGGCGCGTACGGTGCAACCTTCTACATGCTGACCGGCTTCCACGGCATGCACGTGCTCGTCGGCACGATCATGCTGGCAGCGATGCTGGTCCGCGTACTGCGCGGCCACTTCAGCGTCCGCCACCATTTCGGTTTCGAAGCCGCCGCGTGGTACTGGCACTTCGTCGACGTGGTCTGGCTGCTGCTGTTCGTCTTCGTCTACTGGCTCTAGCCCCCGTTCGGCCGCCACCAGCCAAGGTAGTAGCCGATCAGCAGCAGCACGAACAGCCCGACCGACAGCGCCACCCGCCACGTCAGCGAGCGCACCAGTTTCGGCGAACCGGCCGGGCCGCGAACGAGCTGGAGCATGGCCCGCCCGAGCACCAGCAGGATGACGAGCAACAACACGATGGCAACGAGTTTCATGAACGCCCCTGCACCTGTCACGTTACAGCCTGACGTTAGCACACGGCGGCCGGCGCTGGCCGGCCTTGCCGCACTGGTGTTGCTGACGCTGGTACTCGGCGCCTGGCAGTGCCGGCGCGGGCTGGACAAGCTGGATCGGGCCGAAGCGGCCGAACGGGCGCAGGCGGTCAAGATCTGGCGAGGCGGCTCACTGCCGGTCGAGGGCGCACGGTTTCGGCCCGACGGACAGTGGCTGCCGAGCCTGGGCTTCAGCGTCGCACCGCGGCCACGGCAGGGCCGGCCCGGCGCCGAGATCGTCACCCCGTTCCGGCTGCGCGACGGCCGCCTGCTGCTGGTCAACCGCGGCTGGCTCGCCGACGGCCACCCGCCTGCCGCCGTGCCGACGGCGGCACCCATGGTCGAAATGGCGGCGTGGCCGCGCTTCATCACGCTCGGGCCGACGCCGCCGGAAGGCAGCCGGTTCCAGCACGTCGATGCCGGCGCGTTCGCCAGCTGGGCACATACGCCGAAGCCGGCCGGCTATGCCTATGCACTCGAATCTGCGCTGGCTATCGACATCCCGCGCCCCTTCCTCAATGCCGAGCGTCATTTCGCCTATATGGCGAGCTGGTGGGGCATGACGCTGGCCGGTGCAATCCTGTGGTGGCGCTTTCGCAAGGGGGCACGATGAAGCATCGAAACAAGGGCCGAGGCGTCCTGATCGCGCTGTTCACCATGGCGGCACTGCCCGTTGTCTCGGCCCAGCTCGCCTACGATCACTGGCGGCCAGCCGGCGGGCAGAGCTTCGGCGAGCTGATCGCCAGACCCGCCGCAGCCAAGGCCGCACAATGGCGGCTCGCCGCGGTCGGTGCCGACGGCTGTGGCGAGCGCACGCAGCTGCTGCTGTTCTCGGCCGGCCAGCTGCAAAAAGCACAGGGCGAGGCCGCGAGGCGTCTGACCCCGGCAACCACCGCGCCCTGCCCGTCGGCCACCGTGCTGACCGCCCACCCGCAGCTCGCTGCACCGGGGCTGTACCTGATCGATCCCAACGGCAATGCCGTCGTCCGCTACCGGCCCGAACAGCTCGCCGACGATGCCGGGCGCAGACGGGCGCTGCAGGAAATCGGCAAGCTGCTCAAGCAGAACCGCGGGCTCGGGGAGGCGAGGTCATGGCAAGGCTGAACACCGCCCGCTGGCTGTTGCTGCTCACCCTGGCATGGACACTGGTGCTGGTAATGCTCGGCGCCTGGGTCAGGCTGCACGACGCCGGCCTCGGCTGCCCGGACTGGCCCGGTTGCTACGGCCGGATCACGCCGCCCGAAGCGGCGCACGAGATCGCCCATGCCGAAAGCCGTTTCGGCGGCGACGTCGACCCCGGCAAGGGCTGGAAGGAAATGATCCACCGCTACGCCGTCGGCGGCTACGGCCTGCTGATGCTGGCGACCTGTGCCGTGCTGTGGCGCCAGCGCGCGCGCCATGCCTTGCCGGCGGCCCTGATCATCGCCCCGCTGGCCGTGCTGGTCTTCCAGGCGCTGCTCGGCATGTGGACGGTGACGCTGAAGCTGATGCCCGCCGTCGTCACCGCCCACCTGCTCGGCGGCATGGCCCTGATCGCGCTGCTGACCGCGCTGGCCGCACGCGGCATGCCTGCGCTCACGCCCACGGACGGCCTGCGCCGGCTGGCCATGCTGGCGCTGGTGCTTTGCGTCGTCCAGATCGCGCTCGGCGGCTGGGTATCGACCAACTACGCCGGGCTCGCCTGCAACGGCTTCCCCGCGTGCCAGGGCAGCCTTGCACCGCCTTCCGGCCTTGCCGAGGCACTGCGGCCGGACCGCGCGCTCGGGCTGAGCGCCGACGGCACACCGCTGACGCTGTCCCATCTCGCCGCGATCCACTGGCTGCACCGGCTCGGCGCGCTGCTGCTGACCGTCGCCGTCACCTGGACGGCGTGGCAAAGCTGGCGGGTCAGCCGGATGCACGCCGCCTTGCTGCTGCTGGTATTGCTTGGCCAGCTCGCACTCGGCGTCGCCAACGTCGTGCTGGCCCTGCCGCTGCCGCTGGCCGTCGCCCACAACGGCGGTGCCGCACTGCTGCTGATCGCCCTCACCACCCTCGTCGTCCGCTGCCGTCAGGAGGCCCGTCATGCTGAGCCGCTCGCTCATCTTTCCATCGTTCGCTGATTTCTGGCAGCTCGGCAAACCGCGCGTCGTCGCACTGATCGTCTTCTGCGCGGCGGTCGGCTGCCTGCTCGCCGCCCCGGCTGCGGCCGACTGGCCCCGGCTGCTGCTGGCACTGTCCGGGATCGGCTTCGTCGCGATGGGCGCCGCCGCCGCCAACTGCCTGTTCGAACGCGATCGCGACGCGGTCATGCGTCGCACCGCGGCCAGGCCGCTGGTGCGCGGCCGTATCGGCCACGTCGAAGCGGCCGGCTATGCGGTCGCACTGACCGTCGCCGGGCTCTGGCTGCTGCTGCTGTTCGCCAACGCCCTGACCACCGCGCTGACGCTGGCGACGTTCTTCGGCTACGCCGTCGTCTATACCCGCTGGCTCAAGCCGGCAACGCCGCAGAACATCGTCATCGGCGGCGCCGCAGGCGCCATGCCACCGGTACTGGGCTGGGCCGCGGTCAGCGGCACGATTCCGGCCGAGGCCGCCGTGCTGTTCCTGATCATCTACACCTGGACGCCACCGCACTTCTGGGCGCTGGCGCTGTACCGGCGCGACGACTATGCACGCGCCGGCCTGCCGATGCTGCCGGTCACCCACGGTCCGGCGTTCACCCGGCTGGCGATCCTGCTGTATGCGCTGATGCTCGCCGCGGTCGCGCTGCTGCCGTTCGCGATCCGGCTCTCCGGCTGGTTCTACCTCGCCGCCGCGCTCTGGCTCAATGCCAGCTTCATTCGTCGCACCTGGCGGCTTTACCGCAGCGACGAGGCGGAAAGCGACGCGCAGGCGCGCGGCCTGTTCCGCTTCTCGATCGCCTACCTGAGCTGGCTGTTCGGTGCGCTGCTCGCCGACCGTTTGCTGCAGTGGCTGACGGCATGAAAAAAGCGCCCGGTCGGGCGCTTGTCACGGCAGCTGGTCAGATCGACCAGTCGACGACGCCGGTATACCACGTCAGCAGCACCAGCAGGCCGAAGGCGATCCGGTACCACGCGAACGGAATGAAGGTGTGCGACGAGATGAAGCGCAGCAGCGCCCGCACCGCGATGAACGCAAACACGAACGACGCAGCGAAGCCGACGGCAAACACGCCGAAGTCGGCCGTATCCAGCGCATGGCGGAACTTGAGCAGGCTGTAGATCGACGCCGCACCGAGCGTCGGAATGCCGAGGAAGAACGAGAACTCGGTCGCCGCCTTGCGCGACAGGCCGAGAAACAGCCCGCCGATGATCGTCGCGCCCGACCGGCTGGTTCCCGGAATCAGCGCAAAACACTGCGCCAGCCCGACCATCAGCGCGTCTTTCAGGCTGAGGTCGTCCACCGTCTGCACCCGCACCGTGTGCTGGCGTTTTTCGGCCCACAGGATGATCAGCCCGCCGACGATGAAGGCCGTCGCGACCGGGATCGGCGCGAACAGGTAATCCTTGATCTTGCTGTTGAGCAGCAGCCCGATGATCGCGGCCGGAATGAAACCGATCACCACCGCGAGCAGCAGGTTGCGCGCCGAGCCGGGGCGCACCGCCCCGGTGAGCGTCTCGCCGATCTTGGCCCGGTATTCCCACACCACGGCCAGCATCGCACCCAGCTGGATGAAGATGTCGTAGACATCGCTCTTGGCCTTGGGCAGAAAGTTCAGCAGGTCGCCGGTCAGGATCAGGTGG
The DNA here is from genome assembly GCF_001808185.1 of Jeongeupia sp. USM3. NCBI lineage: Bacteria > Pseudomonadati > Pseudomonadota > Betaproteobacteria > Neisseriales > Chitinibacteraceae > Jeongeupia > Jeongeupia sp. USM3. The sequence goes on from NZ_CP017668.1 coordinate 2,190,613, forward strand.
CCGGTACTCGAGATCGGCAGGAACTCGGTGATCCCTTCGACGGCGCCCATGATCAGCGATTTGAGCAGCAGAACGATATCCATACGGTGGCAATGCCCTTGTGTGCAGGTCGACAAGAGCGCGCATTATAGCGGCCGCTGCTTTAACGTGGCGTGAACGACACACCACCCATCGGGGTGGGAAAAATTTTTACAGACGGCCCGGGAACTTGCCGCCGTCATCGCACTCAGACTTCCTATGCGATGGACGTCTAGCGACGACGCGCATTTTGCTCATCTCCTCCCTGATATCGGGCGCCGCGACCAAGGCGCCCGTTTTTTTGCCCGCGATTCCCGGCAGGCATGCCGCCGGCGAGCGGAGACGGACGGCGCCGTCAGCGTCCCTGCCGCCGGTGCTGGTGCGCCACCAGCGCCGTCACCGCATCCTTGAGCGGCCCAGCCTCGAGCGATTCGGCCAGTTGCTCGAAGGCCGAACAAGCGGTGTCGGACAAGCGCAAGTCCTTGTTGATTCTGGATTTTTCCTGCTGCAGTGCCACTTGCACCCGTGGGCGGATTGCGCTAGCGTGCCATCCCGCCACGCTCAGCGCGTCACGCAGCTGCGGCGCCGCCACCCGCAGGCGCGCAGCGGCCGCGGACGAGCGGACCCCGACAAGCAGGGTTTCACCGGGTCCCCACGCAACCGAGACGCACGACGACGCCAGCTCGGGCGGCACATTGCGCCTGACCGCGTCGAGCAGGTGGTTGAGTTCGCTGACCCGCGCCGAGAGCCGCAGCAGCTCGCGGTCGCTGCCGATGAAGCCAGCATGGCCGAACAAGGACATGGACATTCCGGATTAACAAGGGGACACATGAATATTATTCTGGTTTCCAGCCGCTTCGCGAGGGCGATTTCACTCGGACCGACGGCACTGGCGACGGTATTGCTCGCGGTGCTGGTGCTGGGCCTGGCCGGCGGCGCCGGAATCGCCTCGCTCGCCGGCGGCCAGCACAGCGAGCCGCGCTGGCCGCTGGCCAAGCCGGTTCGGCCCGACGTCGACGCGCTGGCGGTCAGGCTGGGCGAGTTGCAGGCCAAGCTGACCCGGCTCGACGGCCTCGCCAAGCAGCTCGGCAGCCGGACCGGCATCGACGTCGCCCCCTTCCTGTCGGACAAGCCGGCGCCGCGCGGCGGCCTCGCTCGGCCGGGCGCCGCGCTCGACGCCGGCGAGCTCACCTGGCTGCTCGGCGACAGCGATACCCGCGCCGACGCCTACCTCGACCAGTTCTCGCTCGCGCAACTGCGGCTGGCCGCGCCGCTGGGCGACAATCTGCCGACGCGCGCGCCGATGCACAGCGGCCTGCAGTCGTCGAGCTTCGGCTGGCGGCTCGATCCGTTCAACGGCAGGCAGACTTTCCACGAAGGCATCGACTTCGTCGGCCCGATCGGCACGCCCATCCGGGCGGCGGCGGCCGGCACGGTCCGCTATGCGGCCGCCCACCCCCAGTATGGTAATATGGTCGAGCTTGATCACGGCTACGACCTGTCCAGTCGCTACGCGCATGCAAGCCGACTGCTGGTGAAGCCCGGCGAACAGGTTTCGGCCGGGCAGACGATCGCCCTCCTGGGCAGCACCGGCCGTTCCACCGGTCCCCATCTGCACTTCGAGATCCGCTACAAGCAGATCGCGCAGAATCCCTTGCGTTTTGTCAGCAATGCGCAAGATGCAATCGCAAGTAGTACCGTATCGAGCGACTAGGGATGGATAAACTGCGACATCGTCCCCACAATTGGGCGATGCCTTGAACGACGCCGACGGCGGATGGGGTAACCTGTCCGCCGTTCTCGTAATGAAATCACGCCCGCGTGCGCCGCAAGGCTCGCAGCGGGTCAGCTGGTAGCAGGAAAATGATCTCCACATTGTTGAAAAAAGTCTTCGGTAGCCGCAACGATCGCCTGTTGAAACAGTACGGCGCCATCGTCAAGCAGATCAACGCGCTCGAACCGCAAATCCAGGCGCTGTCGGACGACGCGCTCCGGGCCAAGACCGAGGAATTCAAGCAACGCTACCAGAACGGCGAGAAGCTCGACGCGCTGCTGCCCGAGGCGTTCGCCGTTTGCCGCGAAGGCGCCAAGCGTTCGCTCGGCATGCGCCACTTCGACGTGCAGCTGATCGGCGGCCTGACGCTGCACCAGGGCAAGATTTCCGAAATGCGTACCGGTGAAGGCAAGACCCTGGTCGCCACGCTGCCGGCCTACCTGAACGCGATCACCGGCCAGGGCGTGCACGTGATCACGGTCAACGACTACCTGGCCCAGCGCGACGCCGGCATCATGGGCCAGCTGTACAACTTCCTCGGCCTCTCCTGCGGCGTCAACCTCGGCCAGATGCCGCACGACGCCAAGCAGCAGGCCTACGCCTGCGACATCACCTACGGCACCAACAACGAGTTCGGCTTCGACTACCTGCGCGACAACATGGTGTTCTCGCCGGGCGAGCGCGTGCAGCGCAAGCTGTCGTATGCGATCGTCGACGAAGTCGACTCGATCCTGATCGACGAAGCACGCACGCCGCTGATCATCTCGGGCCCAGCCGACGATAGCACCGACCTGTACCTGGCGATGAACACCGTGCCGCCCAAGCTCGTCAAGCAGGCCAGCGAAGAAGCCGAAGAGGGCGATTACTGGGTCGACGAGAAGGCCAACTCGGTGCTGCTGTCCGAAGCCGGCCACGAGAAGGTCGAACAGATCCTCACCGAAATGGGCCTGCTGCCCGAAGGCGACAGCCTGTACGCGGCGCAGCACATCAGCCTGATGCACCACCTGTACGCGGCACTGCGCGCATACACGCTGTTCCACCTCGACCAGCACTACGTCGTGCTCGACGGCGAGATCGTCATCGTCGACGAATTCACCGGCCGGCTGATGTCGGGCCGCCGCTGGTCCGAAGGCCTGCACCAGGCCGTCGAGGCCAAGGAAGGCGTCGAGATCCAGCAGGAAAACCAGACGCTGGCGACGATCACGCTGCAGAACTACTTCCGCATGTACGAGAAGCTCTCGGGCATGACCGGTACCGCCGACACCGAGGCGTACGAGTTCCAGCAGATCTACGGCCTCGAGACCGTGATCATCCCGACCAACAAGCCGATGGTCCGCGACGACCGCCACGACCAGGTCTACAAGACCGCCGACGAGAAGCACGCGGCGATCATCGCCGACATCAAGGACTGCGTGTCGCGCGGCCAGCCGGCGCTGGTCGGCACGACGTCGATCGAACAGTCCGAGCTGCTGTCGAACATCCTCAAGCAGGACGGCATCGCCCACAACGTCCTCAACGCCAAGCAGCACGCCCGCGAAGCCGACATCGTCGCCCAGGCCGGTGCCGCCGGCGTCGTGACGATCGCGACCAATATGGCCGGCCGCGGTACCGACATCGTGCTCGGCGGCAATATCGAGCGCGAGATCAAGGACATCGAGCATGACGAATCGCTCGACGCCGCTGCCAAGGCCGAAAAGATCGCCGCGATCAAGGCCGACTGGCAAGTCCGCCACGACGCGGTGCTCGCCGCCGGCGGGCTGCACATCATCGGCTCCGAACGCCACGAATCGCGCCGGATCGACAACCAGCTGCGCGGCCGTGCCGGCCGTCAGGGCGATGCGGGCTCGAGCCGTTTCTACCTGTCGCTGGAAGACCCGTTGCTGCGCATCTTCGCCGGCGACCGTGTCGCCATGGTGATGGAGCGGCTGAAGCTGCCCGAAGGCGAGCCGATCGAGGCCGGCATCGTCTCTCGCGCGATCGAATCGGCGCAACGCAAGGTCGAAGGCCGCAACTACGACATCCGCAAGCAGCTGCTCGAGTACGACGACGTCTCGAACGAACAGCGCAAGGCGATCTACGCACAGCGCAACGAACTGCTCGAATCGGACGACATTTCGGCGACGATCGCCGCGATGCGCGACGGCTTCTTCGAAGACCTCGTCGCCCAGTACATCCCGCATCAGGCGATGGAAGAGCAATGGGACATCGCCGGGCTCGAGAAGGCACTGGGCGAGTACAGCCTGTCGGCGCCGGTCGCCGAATGGCTCAAGGCCGACAGCACCCTCGACGATGTCGGCGTCAAGGCGCGCGTGCAGGAACTCGCCCGCAATGCCTACGATGCCAAGGTTGCCGAAGCCGGCGCCGACACCTTCCGCCAGTTCGAACGTTCGGTGCTGCTGCAGCATCTCGACCAGAACTGGCGCGAGCACCTGTCGGGGCTCGACCACCTGCGCCAGGGCATCCACCTGCGCGGCTATGCGCAGAAGAACCCGAAACAGGAATACAAGCGCGAGGCGTTCGAGCTGTTCTCGGACCTGCTGGCGCGGATCAAGCGCGATGTCGTGCAGATCGTCATGAACGTCCAGGTCCGCAGCCAGGCCGACGTCGACGCGGTTGCACCGCAGGCGCTGCCGGAATCGGCACTGCAGTTCCAGCACGCCGACATCGAGGCACTGCTCGCCAGCGGCGACGAAGACCAGATCAAGGCGGCGATCGCCGCGCTGAGCGCGCAGGCGCCGGCCGACGTCAAGTATGCCGGTGTCAACCGCAACGATCCGTGCCCCTGCGGCTCGGGCAAGAAGTTCAAGCACTGCCACGGCCAGCTGTCCTGATGCCGTCTGCCTGCCGGCTTGACGCTGGCGGGCGGGCTTGGCTAATCTAGCCAGTGTCGGGCCGATAGCTCAGCTGGGAGAGCGCCGCGTTCGCAATGCGGAGGTCGTGAGTTCGATCCTCATTCGGTCCACCAGTTAAAAAAAACCAACCCTCGCGGTTGGTTTTTTTTCGCCCGTACGCAGTCCCCTAACGCGCCTCGCCGAGCGCCTCGAAACGGGCGGCGAGGTAGGCGATCAGCGCCCGCACCGCGGGCAGCTGCCCGCGGCGGGACGGAAACACCGCGTGGATGATTTCCCGCCGTGGCGCCCATGCCGGCAGCAGCGCCTGCAGCGTACCGTCGGCCAGCTGGTCGACGACCATCATCTCCGGCAGCTGAACCACGCCGACGCCGGCGACGGCCGCCGTGCGCAGCGCGATCATGTCGCCGGTGACGAAGCGCGGGCGATGGTTCAGGACGAGCTGCGCACCGTCCGGACCGAACAACCGCCATGCGTGCTGCTGCGGCGGCAGGCCGAGTGCGAGGCTCGGCCAGTCGGCCAGTTCGGCCGGCGCGCGCGGGACACCGAAACGGTCGATCAGTACCGGACTGGCGACCAGGCACTGGCGGCGCTCGGCCAGCACCCGCATCACCAGTTCGCTGTCCTCGAGTGGCGGCGGCCGGACCCGGATCGCGATGTCGATCGCCTCGCCGACCGGGTCGACACGCCGGTTGGTCGCCTCCAGGTGCAGCGTCACCTGCGGGTTCCCGGCCATGAAGTCGGCGAGCATGCAGCCGACATACGCCTGCAGCAGCGCCACCGGGCAGGTGATGCGGACGACGCCGCGCGGCTCGGCCCGGTTGACGTCGATCGCCGCCTGCGCCGCCTCGGCCTCGACCAGCATCGCCTTGCAGTGCTCGTAGTAGGTCTGGCCGATGTCGGTGACCGAGAAATGCCGGGTCGAGCGCTGGATCAGCCGCACGCCGAGCCGGCCTTCCAGCTCGGCGACACGGCGGCTGAGCCGGGATTTCGGCATGCCGAGCGCCCGGCCGGCCGGCGCGAAGCCGCCGTGCTCGACCACCTGCACGTAGTAATACAGGTCGTTCAGATCGTGCATGCTCGCCACTTCATCGTTCCATAAACAGGACACTGACACCCGAAATTACAGTCTACCGGGCATGTCGTCCCGATTCCATACTCTCCCCATCGACGACACGCTCGTCACAAGGAGACGACCATGAAACGGATACTCGGTGTGTACAGCGCCCCGCGCGGCCATTGGGTCGGCGACGGCTTTCCGGTGCGCTCGCTGTTCTCGTACCAGAGCCACGGCGCGTCGCTCAGCCCCTTCCTGCTGCTCGACTACGCCGGTCCGGCCGACTTCCCGCCCGGCACCCGGCCGCGCGGCGTCGGCCAGCACCCGCACCGCGGCTTCGAGACGGTCACCATCGTCTACAAGGGCGAGGTGGCCCACCGCGATTCGACCGGCCAGGGCGGCGTGATCGGCCCCGGCGACGTGCAGTGGATGACCGCCGGGTCCGGCATCCTGCACGAGGAGTTCCACTCCGAGGCATTCACCCGCAGCGGCGGCGCGCTCGAGATGGTCCAGCTATGGGTCAACCTGCCCGCCCGCGACAAGCTGACCGCACCGGGCTATCAGGCGATCACCGACGCCAGCATTCCGGCCGTCACGCTGCCGGACGACGCCGGCCGGGTCCGCGTGATCGCCGGTGAATTCGCCGGCCGCAAGGGCCCGGCGCGGACGTTCACGCCGATGCATGTCTGGGACGTGCGGCTGCAACAGGGCAGGCACGCCGAACTCGACGTGCCCGAAGGCTGGCATACCGCGCTGGTCGTCCTGCACGGCACCGTTCAGCTCAACGGCGACACCGTGCTGCGCGATGCGCAGATGGCACAACTCGACCCGGCCGGCCGCAGTCTCACCATCGAAGCCAACAGCGACGCGACGCTGCTGCTGCTCAGCGGCGAAGCGATCGACGAGCCGATCGTCGGCCACGGCCCGTTCGTGATGAACAGCGATGCCGAAATCGCCAAGGCCATCGCCGACTTCAACAGCGGCCGCTTCGGCCAGATGCACCGCTAACCCCGCCGGCCACCGGCCGGCGGTTCCGCCCGACAAGGGCCACCACCAGGAGCACACCATGAGCACACCAGCCAACTTCAACGGCCAGAAGCCCGTCATCAACCCGGCCGACGCCGTCATGCTGCTGATCGACCACCAGAGCGGCCTGTTCCAGACGGTCAAGGACATGCCGATGCCGGAACTGCGCGCCAACGTCACCACGCTGGCCAAGGTCGCCACGCTGGCGAAGATGCCGGTGATCACCACCGCATCGGTGCCGCAGGGTCCGAACGGCCCGCTGATTCCCGAGGTCCACCAGTTCGCGCCGCACGCGCAGTACGTCGCGCGCAAGGGCGAGATCAACGCCTGGGACAATCCGGAGTTCGTCGCCGCGGTGAAGGCGACCGGCAAAAAACAGCTGATCATCGCCGGCACGATCACCAGCGTCTGCATGGCCTTCCCGAGCATCGCCGCGGTGCACGAGGGCTACCAGGTCTTTGCCGTCATCGACGCATCGGGCACGTATTCGAAGATGGCGCAGGAAATCACGCTGGCGCGCATCGTCCAGGCCGGCGTCGTGCCGCTGGACACCGCGGCGGTCTGCTCCGAAATCCAGCAGACGTGGAACCGCGCCGACGCGCCCGACTGGGCCGCGGCGTACAGCGTGGTGTTCCCGCCCTACGCGCTGCTGATCGAGAGCTACCGGAAGGCACAGGACGTCGTCACGAACCACGAGGTGCTCGATTCGCAGCGCTGATCAGCCCTTGGGCTTCTTGCGGAGCAGCCGGCGGAACATCGCCACGAGCAGCAGCAAGGCCGCGCCGCCGATGACGCCCTTCCACAAGGCCGGCAGATCGTGCCACAGCGCGGTCGGTCCGGCCTTCGTCGCCTCGAGCTCGGCCGGCGCCCTGCTGTCGACCTGCAGCACCACGCCATCGTCGCCGAGCACCGCGACGTCGCCGCGGGCCAGCCGGAAAGGCCGGTCGAGCAAGGGCGCCTGCGCGCCGACGGTCCGGTAGGCGATGCCCAGTTGTCCGGATGCCTTGACCACTTCGGCGACGGCGACATGGTTGAGCGTCGACAGGTCGAGCAAGGGCTGCTTGCCGTTGATGACGAGGCGCCCGCTGCTGACCGCCGTGACGGCGTCGCCCACCGGGACGTCGAGTGCAAGGAAAGGCGCGGCTATGCTCGACGCCTTGCCGGCGCCGACAACCTGCAGCCGGGCGTCGGCGACCGAAATGCCGGCGGCGCCGGCAACGCGGATCAACTGCCGCAGCCGGGTTGGCGCATCGCCGAGCCAGGCGGCCGGCACGATCACGTCGTGCTTTTCGCCAAAGCCGGCGGCAACGCCGATGAAGTCGGCCGACGGCGTCCCCTTGTCCAGCCGCACATAGCTGCCGGGCAGGATGCTGACCGGATAGCTGGTCGCCTGGTCGTGGCAGCGCAAGCGGGTCGGCTGGCGCAGGAAGCTGATCTTGACCTCGTTTCTTGCCGCCAGCACGTGGCGCGGAATCGCTGCGCGCACCCACTGCGGCTTGCCGTCGGCGTTCAGCCGGGCCGAACCGATCAGGAAGTCGTTGAGAAAGACCGACGCGACCGGCGCCTCGCCGGCGACGTTCGGCGCGGCGACGATGTTGAAGCCGAACTCGACCGGCTGCCGCTTGCTGCCGGCAACCGCACCGAGGTCGAAGCTGACGCTGCGGTCGCTGCGGCCGAGCACGTCGAGCGTTCCGGCCATCGTGCCGAAGCGGTTCAGCAGGATCGTGGACTCGCCCTGCGCCGGCCCGGAGGCAACCTGGACGGTCAGCGCCTTGCCGAGTGCGACGCTGCGCCACTGTGACGTGAACAGGTTCGCCGCCTGGACGCCCGCAGCGGCATCAACCGCAATCACCATGCCGCTGCCGAGCGTTGCGAGCCGGATGCCGCCGCCGTCGAGCACCGCCGTGCCGAGCCATGCCGTACTGCGCCACGCCGTGTAGGCTCCGGCTGCATCGGGCGCGGCAGCCTGGACCTGGGTACCGAGTGCGTCGAACGCGGTCTGCAGCCGGCGTACCAGCACGTCGTCGCGGATGACCACATCGGCGCCGAGCGGGCCGTTCTGGCCCAGCGCCAGCAGCGCACCGAGTTCGGCCTCGCTGCCGATCCGGTGGGCCGGGTCGCCGCCCGCCAGCGCCGCAAACGCCGGAATGCCGCGCAGGCTTTCGGGCACCGCCAAGCCGCGCAGATCGACCTGATCGCCGACCGCCGGCAGCACCTTGATCTGCACGCGCTTGCCGGCCTGCTCGAGCGCCAGCCCGAGCCGCCAGGCCGCATCGAACGCCGGCACCTGCAGCGCCCGCTGGCTCACCAGCAGCGTCGGCGCCAGCGGCAGCGCGGTCCACGCGGTGGCAAGGTCGCGGATGCCACGCGGATCGAAGCTGTAGCTCAGCGTCGAATCCGGCAGCACGCGCAGCACATTGCCCGGCGCACGCTGGTCGGCGCACTCGTCGTCGGAAATCACCGACGACCACCCAATACCGAAACGCAGGAAGCCGCTTTTGCGCGGATCGCCGTTGACGGCCAGCCGCTGCGCGGCATCGCCACGGTCGTCGGTAATACGGTTCGAAACGACCGGCTCGCCGTCGACGCTCAGCAGCATCAGCGAGCGGCCGCCGTTGCCGCGCAGGTAACTGCCGTTGAACTGCAGCGCCGCATCGCGGATCGGCAGCGACACCGGGACCGGCAGGTAAAGATCGCGCTGGCTGTCACCGCTGAGGATCAGCGGGGTCGTGATCCCGAGATCGCTGAGTGCCACCCTGCGCGTTACGACCGGTTCGTCGTGCCAGCGCTTGAACTGGTCGGCCACCGGGCCGGCGAACGCCGGTGCAAGGAGCACCGTACCGGCAACGGCCAGGCTCAGTGCCTGCTGCTTGAATGGTTTCATCGTTTGCCTTTCTGCGGCATCGCCGCCGTGCTTGCAGCCCGGCCGGCCGTTCCGCCGGAAAAATAGAAAGCCGAGTTTTAGTACAGCTTACAACTGACAGCGGCAAAAAGCATCGGTGAAACGCACAAGCTGCCCCGGCGATTTGCCCCCGGCCTGATGCGGATCGCAAAGCGGCGGACCGAAATGCCGGAAGCCCCTGTCAGATCAAAGCGCGACCGGCGCGACACTGGTAGCCTTGCGGCAGTCTGGCCGATAGCGCGCCCGTACAGAGGCTTGCGCTCGGCCCGATTGCCCGATGATGACTAGGAGTAAACCCATGCCCCGCGGTACCAAGATCGTCGCCACCCTCGGCCCTGCCTCGAACGACCCGGCCGTCCTCGAACAGCTGATCCGGGCCGGCGTCAACACCGTCCGACTCAACTTCTCCCACGGCACCGCCCAGGACCACACCGACCGCGCCAGCACCGTCCGTGCGATCGCCGACAAGCTCGGCGTCGCCGTCGCGGTGCTCGCCGACCTGCAGGGGCCGAAGATCCGCGTCGGCAAGTTCGAGAAGAACAAGATCGAACTGAAGAAGGGCGGCAAGTTCATTCTCGACGCCGCGTGCGAACTCGGTAACCAGGAACGCGTCGGCCTCGATTACAAGGAGCTGCCGAACGACGTCGAAGCAGGCGCGATCCTGCTGCTCGACGACGGCAAGATCCAGCTCGAAGTCGACGAGGTACGCGGTGCCGAGGTCTACACCACGGTGCTGGTCGGCGGCACGCTGTCGAACAACAAGGGCATCAACCGCAAGGGCGGCGGGCTGACCGCGCCGGCGCTGACCGCCAAGGACATGGAAGACATCAAGACCGCCGCGGCACTCAAGGCCGACTACATCGCGGTGTCGTTCCCGAAAAGCGCCGCCGACATGTACATGGCGCGCACGCTGCTGCGCGCCGCCGGCGGCAGCGGCAGCCTGATCGCCAAGATCGAGCGCACCGAGGCGATCACCAACCTCGACGAAATCCTCGACGCCAGCGACGGCATCATGGTCGCCCGTGGCGACCTCGCGGTCGAAGTCGGCGACGCCACGGTGCCGGCGCTGCAGAAGATGATGATCAAGCGCGCCCGCGCCATGCGCAAGCTGACGATCACCGCGACGCAGATGATGGAATCGATGATCTCCAGCCCGGTGCCGACGCGCGCCGAAGTGTCCGACTGCGCCAACGCGGTGCTCGACGGCACCGACGCGGTGATGCTGTCGGCCGAATCGGCGGCGGGCAAGTACCCGGTAGAGGCGGTCGAGGCGATGGTGCGCACCTGCATCGAAGCCGAGCGCTCGGGCGAATGCCGCGTCGACAGCGAAGTCCGCGGCGCGGCACAGTTCGACCGCGTCGACCAGACCGTGGCGATGGCCGCGCTGTACGCAAGCCGCCACCTGCCGCTGAAGGCCATCGTCGCGCTGACCCACTCGGGCACCTCGGCGCTGTGGCTGTCGCGTTACAACAACCACATCCCGATCTACGCGTTCACGCTCGAACTCGAGACCTACCGCAAGCTCGCGCTGTTCCGTCACGTCCAGCCGATGCTGATCCCGGCTGCGGTCGGCCAGGATCGCGAGGCGCAGCTCGAGCATGCGCAGCTCGCGCTGCTCAAGGCCAACCTGGTCGGCCCGCGCGACCGCGTCGCGCTGACCTTCGGCTCGCAACGCGGCGGCGTCAACGGCGCCGACAGCCTGCGCATCATCGAGATCAGCGGCAAGTAGGATTTACAACTCTGGACGGCGAAACTGTCCAGGGTTGTATTTATTCGCCGCACCGGCCTAGGTTTATTGTGGGAACTGGGTATATCCACCCCGCCAGCCATCGATCAAAATGGTTGAAATTCTTACAATAACCCGCGACCTCCGGTGCCTATGCGATCCGCCGTCCGCTGCGCCCTCCTGCTCCTGGCCCTGATGCTGGGACCGCCGCTCGCGCACGCTGCGCTGCCGAGCGTCGCCTTCTACTACGGCGACCAGCCGCCGCTCGAGGCGCTGTCGACCTTCGACTGGGCCGTGGTCGAACCGGCCAAGCTCCCCTCCCCGCCCGTCCGCGGCCACACCCGCTGGTTTGCCTACGTCAGCATCGGCGAAGTCAGCGCCGACCGCAGCTACGCCAAAGCGCTGCCGCAGGGCTGGATTCTCGGCAGGAACCCGGCCTGGGGCGGCGTCATCGTCGACCAGAGCCAGCCGGAATGGCCGGCCTTCGTCGTCGAGCGGATGGTCACGCCGCTGTGGCAGCAGGGTTACCGCGGGCTTTTCCTCGATACGCTCGACTCCTGGGTCGGGCTGGCCAAGACCCCCGCGGCCCGGCAGGCGCAGGCCGACGGCCTCGTCCGGGTCATCCGGGCGATCAAGGCGCGTTATCCGGAGATCCGGCTGATCGCCAACCGCGGCTTCGAGGTCATGCCGCAGATCCACGATGCGCTCGCCGGCGTCGCGTTCGAATCGCTGTACCAGGGCTGGGATCAGGGCAGCAAGCGCTACCGCAGCGTCAGCGACGCCGACCGCGCCTGGCTCAGGCAGCAGCTCAAGCCCATCGTCGACGACTACAAGCTGCCGGTGATCGCGATCGACTACGTCGCGCCGAACAAGCGGGCCGAGGCGCGGCGCGTCGCCGGGCAGATCCGCAAGGACGGCTTCATTCCGTGGGTCACCGACCCGCAACTGACCACGATGGGCGTCGGCCTGCGCGAAGTCCTGCCGCGCAAGGTGCTCTTCCTCTACGACGGCCGGCAGTTCCCGACGCCGATGCGCTCGGACCTGCTGATGCTGATGACGCCGCTCAACTACCTCGGCCTGACGCCGGAGTTCGTCGACCTGCACGGCCCGCTGCCGGCCGGCACGCTCGCCGGCCGCTATGCCGGCATCGTCAGCTGGCTCGACGGCGTCACGCTGTCGCCGGCGGCGCAGGGCTGGCTGAAGCAGGCGCTCGACGACGGCCTGCCGTGGGTGACGTTCGCCGGGCTCGGCGTCGACGTCCGGGGCGACTGGGCACGGCGGCTGGCACTCGCCGACGACGGCAAGCCCGAGTCGCCGGCGCGGCAGATCGTCGTTCAGTCGCCGCTGTACGGTTTCGAAATCAAGCCGCGCGTGCAGCGCGACGGCTTTCGCGGCCTGACCGCCCAGCAGGGCGAGCCGCTGCTGGCCGTCACCGACGCAGCCGGCCGGCGCTTCGACGCCGCGGCGATCATGCCGTGGGGCGGTTACGCGCTCGACCCCTACCTGCGCAGCGAGATGCCCGACCTGAGCAACCGCTGGCAGCTCGACCCGGTCGCCTTCCTGCAGCGCGCGCTGCGGCTGCCGCCGGCGCCGGTCGCCGACGTCACGACCGAAAACGGCCGCCGCGTGTTCCTGATGCACCTCGACGGCGACGGTTTCGTCTCGCGCGCCGAGCTGCCGGGGCGCCGCTTCGCCGGCGAGGTGATGCTGAACGAGGTGCTGAAGAAATACGGCCTGCCGGCGACGGTATCGGTGATCGAAGGCGAGGTCGGCCCCCATGGGCTGTACCCGAAGGACGCGCCGGAAGCCGAGGCCGTCGCCCGGCGGATCTTTGCGCTGCCGAATGTCGAGATCGCCAGCCACTCGTTTTCGCACCCGTTCCAGTGGGGCAAGGTCAACACCGACAACGCCGACGACTACCACCTCGAGATTCCCGGCTACGACTTCGACCTGAACCGCGAGATCGCCGGCTCGATCGACTACATCAACACCCGGCTCGCGCCCCCGGGCAAGCGGGTCAAGGTCTTCCTGTGGACCGGCGACTGCAAGCCGATGCCCGACGCCGTCGCGATGACCCGCAAGGCCGGCGTGCTCAACATGAACGGCGGCGACACGCTGATCTCCCGGCACCTGCCGTCGCTGACCGCCGTCGCCCCCGTCGGCCTCCCCTTCGGCGGCGAGCTGCAGATCTTCGCGCCGAACCAGAACGAGAACGTCTACACGAACAACTGGACCGGCCCGTTCTACGGCTACCGCCAGGTGATCGAAACCTTCGAGATGACCGACGGCGCACGCCGGTTCAAGCCGATCAACGTCTACCTGCACTTCTATGCCGCGAGCAAGCGCGCCTCGCTCGACGCGGTGCACCAGGCGCTCGCCTGGGCGATCGCCCGGCCGATCAACCCGCTGTTTTCGTCGCAGTACATCGAGCGGGCGCAGGCGTTCTTCTCGGCGACGGTCGCCCGCGACGACGGCGGCTACGCGATCCACGCCGGCGCGCTGCGCACCGTCCGCATTCCGGCCGGCCTCGGCTATCCGGACCTCGCCGCCAGCCGCAACATTGCCGGCTTCGCCGACCACGGCGACGAACGCTATGTCCACCTGGCCGACGACGACGCCTACCTCGCGCTGCGGCCCGCGCCGCCGGCGACGCCCTATCTCGTCGACGCCAGCGGCGTGCTCGGGCGCTGGCGGGCGCAGCCGGGCCGGCTCGATTTCACGCTCGACTCGACCCGGCCGCTGACGTTCGCGCTGGCCAATGCCGCGCGCTGCACGGTACGCGCCGACAACCACGTCGTTGCACCGAAGCGCGAGGCCGCCGTGCAACGCTACACGCTGAACCGCCATGCCGCCCAGATCGACGTCCGCTGCAGCTGAGCCGGCCGCGAGGGCGCGGCTGATCTCGCCGTGGACCATCGCCGCGCTGATCGCGGTGACGGCGGGCACCCTCTACGTGCTGCACACCAACGACTCGGCGCTGAGCCGGCTGGCCGGCGCCCGCGACAACGACGCCGTTGCGGTCGACTACCTGCGCGCGCTGCTGCAGGCCCACCCGGACGACGACCAGGTCCGTCGGGCGCTGGTCAACGGCTATCTCCAGCAACAGCGCTACAGCGATGCCGAAGCCCTGCTCGCGGCCTGGGACACGCACGCCGACCCCAAGCTGAAACAGCAAAGCCGGCGCCTGCGCATCGAGATCGCCGAAGCCCGCGCCGTCACCCAGCCACCGGGGCCGGCGCGTGACGCCAATCAGGCGAGGCTGCGGCAACTGCTCGGCGACATGGCGGCCGCGCCGCAGCCCGGCAGCGAGGCCGACTGGCTGATCGCGCGGCTCAAGGTCCATGCGCCCGAACGGCTGCCGGCGCTGTACCTGCTGCTCGCCGAGCACGAGCCGGGCCGCGCGCCGCACTGGCAGGCCGCCGCCGGCGACTTCGCCCTTGCCCACGGCCGCTACCGCGAAGCGGCGGCGCGCTATTTCGCCGCGCAGGCCGCCAGCCGCTCGGCCGACAACCGCAAGCGCTTCTTCCTTGCCGGCATCGCCACGCTGCAGTCGGGCAATCTGCTCAAGGAAGCGCTCGTCGCGGCCGACACCCACGGCGCCGGGCTGCTCGACGACCGCGACGTGCTGCTGGCGCTGACCCGGCTGGCCCGTGCCGCCGGCAACGGCGATGCGGCGGAACGCTACGTGCGCCGGCTGGTCCGGATGGCCTGGCTCGACAGCCAGCGCTTCCGGCTGGCCGCCGCCGATGCCCCGGCATGGCGCGACGCCGCGCCGATGCGCACCGCTGCGGCACCGGATGCCGCCTTCGACGACGAATCGTTCCGGCTCGCTTTCGAGGTCTTCGTCGGCAACCGCAAGCTCGACGACGCGCTCGCGGTCGCCACCGCCGCGCTCAAGGCCGTCCCCGGCGACGACGGCTGGCTCAAGCGCTATGCACAGGTCGCCGAATGGAACGGCCAGCCGCAGATCGCGCTGACCGCCTGGCGCAAGCTGGCCGAGCGCAGCGACGACCCGGACGCCTGGCTGGCGATACTGCGGCTCGCACCGGGACTGCTCGACGATGAGGCGCTGCTGCTCGCCAGGGAGCGCGAGGCACGCCGGCATCCGCTCTCGACAACCGAGCTCGACCAACTGACCGCACTGTACGAGCGGCTGGGCCGCCCCGAAGCCGGCATCCGTTTCCTCGAAACGCATTTCCGAACCCGCCCCGATCCCGGCCTGCTCGAGCGCGCCGCACTGCTGCGCCAGCGCAGCGGCGACGACGCCGGCGCGATCGCCACCTACCAGCGGCTGCTGACGACCTTCGGCCAGCGCGTCGGCTGGGCCCGGACGCTGGCTGCGCTGCGTTACGGCCGCGGCGACCTCGACGGTGCGTATCGTGCACTCGCCGACGCCCGGCCGGCCGCGAGCGATGCCGACGGCGACTACTGGCGGCTGCTCGGCGACCTGGCCTGGCAGCTGCAGCACGACGACGTCGCCCGCGAAGCGTACCGGCACCTGCCCGGCATGCCCCAGTGGCAGAACGTCGACGCCAACCGGCTGCTGGCACTGCTGCCGCCCGGCGACACCGCCGGCCGTCGCGCCGTTGCCGAGGCCGCGTGGCTGCGCTTTGGCGAACCCCGCTACCTGAACCAGCTGCTGGCCGCCGACCTCGACCGCGGCGATCAGGCCGCCGTCCGGCAACGGCTGACCGCTCTGAGTGCCGCGCAGCGACAGCGGCTCACCGGCGACACCGATTTCCTGCTGCTACGCGCACGCCACCACCAGCAGACCCATGCGCTGGCGGCCGCGCGTGACGACTATACCGCCGCGCTGGCGCTGGATCCCGGGCTGAGCGCCGCCCGCGTCGGCCTCATCTGGCTGCTGGTCCAGCAGGCCGACGCCCAGACGCTGTCCGGACTGCTGCCGCGGCTGGAGGCACCGGCCGCCGCCGACCCGGCGCTCGCCGAGGCCGTCGCCGCCGGCTGGCAGTCGCTCGGCCGGGTCCGGCAGGCGCTGACCTGGCAACGGCGCTTGCTGGCCGAACGCGGCGGCGATTTCGTCTGGCTGCTCAACTACGCCGACCTGACCGAGCAGGCCGGCAACCCCGATCTGGCATGGCGGATCCGCCGGCACGCGTGGCAGAACCGGCCCAGACAGCCCGACGGCAAGCTCGATACCCTGCAGGCACGGTTGCGGCTGGCGCTGATGTTCGAGCGGCTCGACACGGCCGAGCGCCAGCTGTTCGCCGCGCTGAGTGCGCAGGCGCCCGGCAGCCCGGACAACGCCGCGGTCGACGAGCTGGTCTACTCCTGGCTGACCGGGCGCGACGACAACGCCCGCGCCCGCTACTGGTACTGGCGGCGCTACGCGAAGCAGCTGCGCGATCCGCATTATCTGGCGCGGATCAGCGCGGTGGTCCGCGGCGACGAGGCGGCGATCGCGCAACTGCTCGAACGCGACGGCGTGGCGACCCAGCCGGCCGACGCCGCGCTGCTCGCGCAGACTGCCGGCCAGGCGCCGCTGGCCAAGTCGCTGGCGCATGCGGCCGCCGACGGCGCGCCGGACAACGACGCGCTGCAGCTGGCGCTCGAGACCGAACTGCTGCTCGACCGGCCGAACCGGGCCACCGTG
This sequence comes from Jeongeupia sp. USM3, assembly GCF_001808185.1. Lineage (NCBI taxonomy): Bacteria > Pseudomonadati > Pseudomonadota > Betaproteobacteria > Neisseriales > Chitinibacteraceae > Jeongeupia > Jeongeupia sp. USM3. The sequence continues at coordinate 2,207,579 of NZ_CP017668.1, forward strand.
CAGGTCGACCGGCTGCTGCAGGACACGCTCAAGGGCACGCGCACCGTCGTCGGCCTCGAGGTCGCGCTGACGCCGACGCTGCGCCTGTCGATGCAGCTGTCCGACACGCCGTACACCTATTCGCCGACCGGCTACCGGCAGAACAACGGCCTGCTGGTGCTGACGGTGTCCGAAGTCGGTGCCGAGCGCAACGCCGGCGACGCGCGCTGGTCGGTCTCGCTGCTGCAGCGCCGCGCCTGGGGCGACGACACCGGCGCGATGCTGCACTGGGCCGACCGCGCCGGCGGCATCGACTGGCTGCTCGAGGCCGCGCTGCACGAGCCGACCGACGACACCGTCGGGCTGACGCTGTTCGGCCGGCAGGACCGGCTGTCTCTCGGTGCCCGCTACCGGCTGCGCAGCGACCTGTCGGCGCAGCTGCGGGTCAACCTCGCCCGCTATGCGCTGCAGGACGGCACCCGGCTCGGCGACAAGCAGGAGCTGCTCGCCAGCCTCAGCTGGCGCTTCGCCGGGCTGCTGTCGGCCGAGCTGATGTCGCAGACGATGCGGACCGGCGCGCGCGACACCGGCGTGCAGCTGCCGGCCGACTTTGCCGCCGAGACCGTCAGCGCCCGGGCGCTGCTGCCCGAGGACTTCCAGCGCACGACGCTCGCCCTCGGCTACGACATCGACACCGCGGCCTGGCCGCGCCGCAGCTGGAATCCGTACGGGCTGCTGTCGGTCGGCTACCACTCGGTCAGCGGCACCGAGTACGGCGGGCTGTTCGGCGTCGGCGGCAGCGTGTTCGGCGGCGACCGGATGACGCTCTACGTCCAGCGCAGCAATACGGATCGCGGCGACGCGAGCCTGGACCTCGGCATGTACTACCAATGGCTGTTCTAAGGGCGGCGGCTGACCCAGGGGCACGGCCTGCCGGGCGCCAACCCGGTGCAACGGTGCCGGCAAGGCGTACGAAAGTCCCGCGGGGCGCCCTGCGGTCGCAACAAGATGTACGGCAATACGACGCAGCCAGCTTTGCCAGCCGCTCCAGCGATGCGGCACGACGAATCTAAACCAACGAAGAGGATCATCATGCACAGACCCCTTACCTCGCTGATCGGCCGGCTGGCCGCGCTGTGCCTCGTGCTCGGGCTGACCGCCTGCGCCGTGGTCGACGTCTCGAAATCCGCGCCGCTGCCGGCGAAGGCGCAATGGGCGATGCTGCCCATCGTCAACCACACCGAGACGCCGCTGGCCGGCCTGCGCGCCGAGGCCATCCTGCAGCCGCTGTTGCACCAGCGCGGCATCGCCGACCTGCGCGTCTACCCGGCCGGGCTGTCGAAGGAGACGCTGCTGGCGCCGGACGAGCGCGCCGCGCTCGAAGCCGCACGCGACTGGGCGCGCAAGGAGCAGCTGCGCTACGCGATCGGCGGCAGCGTCGACGAATGGCGCTACAAGGTCGGCGTCGACGGCGAGCCGGCGGTCGGGCTGAGCCTGACCGTCTGGGACCTGCAGACCGGCCAGGTCGTCTGGAGCGGCGTCGGCGGCAAGAGCGGCTTCTCGCGCGAGAGCCTCGCCGCCGTCGCCCAGAAGCTGATGCGCGACATCGTCAACGGCCTGCCGCTGTCGGAGAACTCGGGTGCTGAAAACCGCTAAGTGGCACTGGCGCATCCACACCGCCCAGGCACGTCGGCCCTGGTGGCAGTGGGCCGAAACGCTGGCGATGCCGGCGATCGGCCTCGCGATCGGCCATGCATACGCGCCGCACGATCCCTACGGCGTCACCTCGCCGTTCCCGTGGCTGTGGCTGGTGCCGCTGCTGGTCGCGCTGCGCTACGGCATGCTGCCCGGGCTCGCGGCGTCGGCGCTGCTGCTGCTGACGTGGCCGCTGCTGATGCGCGGCCAGCCGATCCCGCCGGCCTATTTCATCGGCGGGCTAATCATGGTGATGATCGCCGGCGAGTACAGCGGCGTCTGGCGGACCCGGGTGCGCCGGGTCGAGGAGCTCAACGGCTACATCGACGAACGGCTGGACCGGCTCGCGCGCCAGCACCACCTGCTGCGGCTGTCGCACGAGCGGCTCGAGCAGAACCTGATCAGCCGGCCGGTGACGCTGCGCGACGCGCTGGCGCGGCTGCGCGGCCTGCTCGATGCGAGCGACGAAGGCGGCGGCCTGCCGGTTGCGCAATCCTTCCTCGATTTCATGGCGCAGTTCTGCCAGCTTGAGGCCGCGGCGCTGTTCGAGTGGCGCAACGGCGAGCTCGTCGCCGAACCGGTCGCGGTGATCGGCAACGACCCGAACTACCGCAGCGACGATGCGCTGCTCGATTACGCGATCCGCCACCGCACGCTCTGCCACGTGCAGACCGACGGCCTGCATGATGTCGAGACCGGGCTGCTGGTCGCGGTGCCGCTGCGCAACAGCATCGGCGTGCAGATCGGCGTGCTGGCGATCAAGCGCATGCCGTTTTTCGCGCTCAACGACGACACCCTGCAGATGATCTCGGTGCTGTCGGCGTACTACGCCGAGCAGGTCTCGGTGCGCGAGCTGGCCGCGCCGCTGCTCGAGGCCCTGCCCGACTGCCCGCCCGACTTCGCCTACGAACTCTTCAACCTGCAGCGCGTCCGCCGCGAGAGCGGGCTGACCAGCACCATCGTCGTGCAGTTCTTCGCGCCCGGTTCGCAGCAGCAGGACATTTTCAACGAAGTCAGGCGCAGCCAGCGCGGCCTCGACCAGCAGTGGGCGATCGACGACCGGCCGACCCGGGCGCTGATCACGCTGATGCCGCTGTCGACGCTCGCCGTCGTCGACGGCTACGTCAACCGGATCGAAGCGCTGGTCCGCGAGCGCTTCGGCAAGTCGCTGGTGCAGGCCGGCTACAGCCATCACTGCGTCTCGCTGTCCAAGCCCGATGCATGGATCCAGCTGCAGGGCCTGCTGCACGAAGGCACGAGGGCCACCGCGTGAAGGTCGCCGCCTGCCTGCTACTCTGGCTGGTCCTGCCGGCGCTCGATCTGGCGCTGCTGATCACCGGTATCGGCGATGCCAGTACCGCCGTCGCCGTGCCGCACGCGGCGATCGCGCTGGCCGAGATCGCCCTGGCATGGTGGCTGATGCCCGCCGGGCTGCGCCGGCCCCGGCGGCTGACGCTGGCACTGCTCGCACTGGCGGCGCTGTTCCTGCCCGGCATCGGCATACCGGCGCTGAGCCTGGCCGCATGGCTCGGCATCCGCGGCCGCCGTACCGTCGCGCCGCCGCCGTTCCGGGTGTTGCCGGCACCGGTATTCAGCAGCAGCCGCAAGCGCGCAACGATCAACTACGGCATGGGCGGCGTGCGGATGCGTCTCGCCGACCCGCAGGCGCCGGCCGACGCCAGGCTGTCGGCACTGCTCACGCTCAAGTCGATGCCGAGCCGCCACGCCAGCGAGCTGCTGCGCGACCTGCTCGACGACCCCGAGGAGGATCTGCGCCTGCTCGCCTACGGCATGCTCGAGCGCGAGGCCAAACGCCTCGACGGCCAGATCAACGCCGCGCTCGGACACTACCGCGACGGCCGCCTCGACGCGGCGCGCAACCTCGCCTTCCTGTACTGGGAACTGATCTACCACGACCTCGCGCAGGGCGACGTCCGCGCCTTCGCCAGCGGCGAGGTCGAGCGCTATCTGGCCGAGGCGCTGAACATCCAGCCGCGCGCCGCCGAGCTGTGGATGCTGCGCGGCAAGTTCGCCCTCGACAACGGCGACCTGCCGCAGGCGCGCGAGGCCTTCGAAACCGCGAGCATCCTCGGTTATCCGCACGTGAAACTGATTCCCTACCTGGCCGAGCTGGCCTACGCGCGCCGCGACTTCGCCGCGATGCGCGCGCTGTTCCCGAGCCTGAACCCGCTGCACGTCAACGACACGCTGCAGCCGGTCGTCCGTTACTGGAGCCGCCGATGATCACCGACCACCCGACCCGGCCGGTCGACGTCTGCCTGCTGCTCGAGGGCACGTTTCCCTATGTCAGCGGCGGCGTCTCGAGCTGGGTCAACCAGATCATCCGCGGCTTTCCCGAACTCACCTTCGGCCTCGTCTTCCTCGGCAGCCGCCGGCAGGACTACGGCGAGATGAAGTACCCGCTGCCCGGCAACGTCGCCTGGCTGAGCTGCAGCTACCTGCACGACACGCAGCACAACGAGAAACCGCGGGCGCGCCGCGGCGACGCGGCCGAGCTCGACATCGTCGCCAGGGCGCATGCGCACTTCCACAGCCCGAACGACATCGACACCTCGCCCGAAGCGCTCGGGAAAATGCTCGAACGGCTGTTCGACGGGGCAATGGCCCGGCACGACTTCCTCTACAGCGAGGTCGCGTGGGAATTCATCTGCGAGCAGTACCGGCAGCGCTCGACCGACCCGTCCTTCGTCGACTATTTCTGGACCGTCCGCGCAATGCACGCACCGGTCTGGCTGCTCGCCGACCTCGCCCGGCGGCTGCCGCCGGCCAGGCTCTACCACACGGTCTCGACCGGCTACGCGGGCTTTCTCGGCGCGCTGCTCAAGCGCCGGACCGGCAAGCCGCTGCTGCTGTCCGAGCACGGCATCTACACCAAGGAGCGCAAGATCGACCTGTACCAGAGCGACTGGATCCGCGACAACCGCAATGTGTTCGAACGCGAGGCGAGCCGGATCGGCTATTTCCGCGAGCTGTGGATCCGCTTTTTCGAGCAGATCGGCCGGCAGTGCTACCACGCCGCCGACGAGATCGTCGCGCTGTACGAGGCCAACCGCCAGCGGCAGGTGCGCGACGGCGCCGACGCCGCCCGGACCCGCTCGGTGCCGAACGGCATCGACCTCGACCGGCTGGCGCCGCTGCGCGCGCAGCGCGGCGACGCGATCCCGCCGGTGCTGTGCCTGATCGGCCGGGTCGTGCCGATCAAGGACGTCAAGACCTTCATCCGCGCGATGCGCACCGTCGTCAACCGCCGGCCCGACGCCGAGGCGTGGATCGCCGGCCCCGAAGACGAGGCACCCGAGTACGCGCAGGAATGCCGCGAGCTCGCGACCAGCCTCGGCCTCGCCGACAAGGTGCGCTTCCTCGGCTTCCAGCGCATCGACGCCCTGCTGCCGAAGGTCGGCGTCGTCGTGCTCAGCTCGATTTCCGAAGCGCTGCCGCTGGTACTGCTCGAAGGCTATGCCGCCGGCGTGCCGGCCGTGTCGACCGATGTCGGCTCGTGCCGGCAGCTCGTCTACGGCCACGGCGACGACGACGAGGCGCTCGGCGCCTCGGGCCGGGTCGTCGGCGTCGCCGACCCGCAGGCGCTCGCCGCCGCCGCGCTCGAGCTGCTCGAACCGGACCACTGGCACGCGGCGCAGGCCGCCGGCATCGCCCGGGTCGAACGCTATTACACGCAGACCCGGATGTTCGCCAGTTACCGCGAGCTGTACGCCCCCGCCTTCGCCGTGGAGACCGCCTGATGGCCGGCATCGGTTTCGAGTTGCGCAAGCTGCTGCGGCGCGAAAGCTACCTCGGCCAGCTGCAGGCCTACGCCTACGCCGGGCTGATCAGCGCCGGGCCGTGGATCCTGTCGATCATCGGCGTCCAGCTGATCGGCCTGATGAGCCTGTCGGTCGTCGTGCCGAAGATCGCGATCGAGCAGTTCCAGGTCTCGGTCACCTGGCTGCTGGCCGCCAGCCTGATCGTCACCGGCCCGCTGCAGCTGGCGTTCACCCGCTACATCGCCGACCGGCTGTACCAGAAGCTCGACCACCACGTACTGCCGAGCTTCGTCGGCGCACAGTTCGTCACGCTGGCCGTTGCCGGCGTGCTCGCGCTGTTGCTGTGCTTCACCGCCTTCGCCAGCGCGCCGCTCGGCTACCGGCTGCTGATGCTCAACGGCTTCGTGCTGCTGTGCCTGATCTGGATCGCCGCGGTCTTCCTCTCGGGGATGAAGCGCTATCTGGCCATCGTGCTGCTGTTCGCGCTCGGCTACGGCACCACCGTGCTCGTCGCGCTGTGGCTGCGGCCCTGGGGGCTCGAAGGGCTGCTCGGCGGTTTCGTCGTCGGCCATACGCTGCTCGCCGGCGGGCTGTGGTTCCTCGTCTGGCAGCACTATCCGTCCGGGCGGCTGATCTCGCTCGCTTTCCTGCGCCGCGGCCGGATGTACCCGACGCTGGTGTTCACCGGCCTCTTCTACAACCTCGGCATCTGGATCGACAAGTTCATTTTCTGGTTCGCACCGAGCACCAGCCAGGCGGTGATCGGGCCGCTGCGCGCATCGCCGATCTACGACTTCCCGATCTTCATCGCCTACCTGTCGATCATTCCGGGCATGGCGGTCTTTCTGGTGCGGATCGAGACCGACTTCGTCGACTACTACAACCGCTTCTACGACGCGGTGCGCGAGGGCGGTTCGCTCGACCAGCTGGAGACCTACCGCAACGAGATGGTGTTCTCGATCCGCCAGGGGCTGGCCGAGATCGCCAAGATCCAGGGGCTGGCGATGCTGGTCACCTACATGCTCGCCGGCGACATCTTCGCCTGGCTCGGCCTGTCGCCGCTGTACCTGCCGCTGCTCTATGTCGACGTGTTCGCCGCCGGGCTGCAGGTTGCGCTGCTCGCGGTGCTCAACGTGTTCTTCTACCTCGACGCGCGCCGCATCGTGCTGGGGCTGACCGCGCTGTTCGTCGTCGCCAACGCGCTGCTGTCCTGGCTGTCGATCGAACTCGGCTCGAGCTGGTACGGCTACGGCTTCGCGCTGGCGCTGCTGCTCTGCGTCACCGTCGGTTTGCTTTTGCTCAACCGCAAGCTCGACCGGCTCGAGTACGAAACCTTCATGCTGCGGTAAACTCGACGCACACCGCCGTACCTGGCGGGTGCAAGGATTCCGCATGACCCAGACCATCCTCTTCGTCGAAGACGACCCCGAGCTCGCCGGGCTGATCGGTGGCTTTCTGCGCTCGTTCGAATTCGACGTCGACCACGTTGCCGACGGCAACGACGTGATCGAGCGCGTCCGCGCCAACCCGCCGGCGCTGGTGCTGCTCGACGTGATGCTGCCCGGCAAGGACGGGCTGACGATCTGCCGCGAGCTGCGCGAGTTCTACACCGGTCCGGTGGTGATCCTGACCTCGCTCAACAGCGACATGAACCAGATCCTCGGCTTCGAGATCGGCGCGTCCGACTACGTGGTCAAGACCACGCCGCCGGCGGTGCTGCTCGCACGGATCCGCGCCCACCTGCGCACCACGCCGACAAGTGCGACGCTGACCGCCGCACCGGCCGCCGCCGGCGAGCGCAGCACGCTGAACTTCGGCAAACTCACCGTCGATTCGCGCAACCGCAGCGCCAACTACCAGGGCGAACCGCTCGGGCTGTCGACCGGCGACTTCGACCTGCTGTGGGAACTCGCCAGCCACGCCGGCGACATCCTGTCGCGCGACCACCTGCTGAAAAAGCTTCGCGGCATCGACTACGACGGGCTCGACCGCAGCATCGACGTCGCGATCTCGCGGCTCCGGAAGAAGCTCGACGACGACCCGCACGAGCCGCGCAAGATCAAGACGATCCGCCATAAGGGCTACCTCTTCGCCACCGACATCTGGTGGCAAGAGTAGTGCCCGGCTTGCTGCACCGGCACCTGGCTTTGTCGGGTGCTCCTCGCCATCCTCATGGGCAAACAGCCCATTCCGGTGGCTGCGGTGCAGCCTTCGCGCCAGCTACCGGTTCGCTGCGCCCGACGCACACCCGCCTGACAACTCGCTCCGATGCGGTTCTGCGCGGCAGATCTGTTCACCCTGATGAACAGACGGCATTCCGCCGCGTATCCGGCCGTGAACGCGCAGCGAAGTCAGCACGACGGCGAGGCGCGCTGACTGCGGCCGAATGCACGGTGGAATGAAGCGATGCGTAAGCTGTTCCTGCGGTTCTACCTGACCGTCGTCATCTGCTTCCTCGGCGCGGCGCTGCTGGTCGGGTCGTTCTACAAGCACATGCTCGAGCGCACCAACCAGCGCTACCTGACCGACATCTTCCAGTCGACGATCACCATCATCGAGGAAGAACTCGGCGACCTGCCGCAGTCGCTGTGGCACGACGAGATCAGCCGGCTGCGCGGCAAGCTGCCGGTGCCGGTGCAGGTCGAGGCGCTCGACGCCTACGTGCTGAGCCCGGACAACCGCGTCGCGCTCGCGTCGGGCGACATCATCCTGATCGCCGACGCCGGCCTCTACCTGCACCGGATTCCGAAAACCGACCTGATGGTCGTGCTCGGCCCGGTGTCCTACCTCGAGCGGCTCGACAATGTCTCGTGGCCCGACGTCGTCGCGCTGGCGCTGATGTGCCTGGCGCTCGGGCTGCCGACCTGGCTGTGGCTGCGGCCGTTCTGGCGCGACCTGCTGGCGATGATCCGCCAGAGCCGCAAGGTCGGCACCGGCGATTTCAGCGTCCGCGTCTCGCTCGACGAGGCCTCACCGCTGGCGCCGCTCGGTGCAACGTTCAACCGGATGGCGCACGATGTCGAGGAGCTGTCGGCCGGCCGGCAGGCAATGATCGACGCGATCTCGCACGACCTGCGCACGCCGCTGGCACGGCTGCGCTACCGGCTCGAAGCGCTGAAGGCCGGCGCCGGCACGCCCGACGTCGCCGCCGGCATGGAGCGCGACCTCGACAATATCGACACGCTGATCGAGGAATGGCTGACGCTGCGCAGCCTCGAGGCAAGCAAGCTGACGATGGAGCTGCTGCCGCTGGAGATCCTGCCTTGGCTGTCGCGCCAGCTTGACGAGCTCAGCGTTGCCGGCAACGCGATCCCGCTGACCAACGCGACACCGGTCAGGGCACCTTGGCTCGCCGCCGACAGCTACTACCTGTCGCGCGCGCTCGGCAACCTCGTCAGCAACGCCCGGCGCTACGGTGGCGGTCGGGTCGAGGTGACCCTGGCCTGGGCCGACGGCACCGCCCGGCTGATCGTCGACGACGACGGCCCGGGCATTCCCGAAGAAGCAAGGAAGCGCCTGGTCAGGGCCTTCGAGCGGCTCGAAGGCAGCCGCAACCGCGACAGCGGCGGCTTCGGCCTCGGTCTGGCGATCGTCGCGATGATCATGCGCGGCCACGGCGGCGACCTGAGCATCGCCGACGCACCGATCGGCGGCGCACGGCTGGTGCTGTCGTGGCCGACGACGCTGCGCGACGCCGGCAAGCTCTAAACCCCGCCTCAGCCCTGCACGTCCCCTTTTCGCAGCAATTGCCGGCATGGCCCGGCGTACACGGCGTTACACGTCGCTACCAAGCGCGCATCGACCCTGTAAGGCAGGGTTCGCATAATCGCCCCCAACACAAGACGTGTTCTTCTTACTTGGAAACAGACATCATGAAAAAACTGCTCGCCGTTCTCGTTGCTGGTGTGTTCGCTACCGCTGCTGCTGCCGGCATCGCTGCCGAAGCTTCGCCGGCTTCCAGCGTCAAGGCTGTGAAGGTTGAAAAGCACGCACACAAGAAGGGCGCGTCGGCTGCTTCGGCTGCACAGAAGGCCCAGGCCAAGAAGGCTGCTTCGACCGCTTCGGCTGCACAGAAGGCCCAGGCCAAGAAGGCTGCTTCGACCGCTTCGGCTGCACAAAAGGCCCAATCGAAGAAGGCTGCTTCGACCGCTTCGGCCGCACAAAAGGCTCAATCGAAGAAGGCCGCATCGACCGCTTCGGCTGCACAAAAGGCCCAAGCCAAGAAGGCTGCTTCGACCGCTTCGGCTGCACAAAAGGCTCAAGCCAAGAAGGCTGCTTCGACCGCTTCGGCTGCACAAAAGGCCCAGGCCAAGAAGGCTGCTTCGACCGCTTCGGCTGCACAAAAGGCCCAGGCCAAGAAGGCTGCTTCGACCGCTTCGGCCGCTCAAAAGGCTCAAGCCAAGAAGGCTGCTTCGGCTGCATCGGCTGCCAAGTAATCACTGGCTCGCCCAAGTACGAAAAAACGGGGACACTGTCCCCGTTTTTGCATTTCAGGACCACCGAACTTGCGTCACCTCGTTTCCCTGCTTGTGCTCGCGCTGAGCCTGCCCGTCCACGCCGACCTGACCCGCGAACAGAAAGCGCTTTTTTTCGGCCGCGATGACCGCATCGCCATCACCGCACCGTACGCGCCACCGTACGCGGCGATCGGCCGACTCGAAACCCGCGCCGAGAGCACCTGCACCGCGACCCTGGTCGCCCCCGACCTCGCCGTAACCGCCGCGCACTGCTTTCTGATGGACAAGGGCAAGATCGACGCCGGCCAGTGGTTCAAGGCCGGCTTCCACAAGGGTCGCTACCAGGCGCGCTACCGCGTCGTCGGCCAGGTGTTCCACCCGAAATTCCGCGCCGGCCTCGTCTACAAGGGCGAGGACGTCTACATCCAGCCATCGGCCGCGCGCTACGACATCGCCTGGCTCAAGCTCGAGCGCGCCGACGGCACCGCACCGGCGCCGCTTCCGCTGTTCAGGGGCGATCGCCAGGCGCTGACCGCAGCGCTGAAGGACGCCGGCTATCGCGCCACGCAGGCCGGCTTTGCCGAGGACCACGACGACATCCTCACCGCGCACCGCGGCTGCACGATCACCCGCTTCCGCAGCAACAGCACGCTCTACCACCGTTGCGATACGCTCTCGGGCGATTCGGGCTCGCCGCTGTTCATCGACACCGCCGACGGCCCGCAACTGGTTGCGGTGCAGAGCTCGGCCCCGGACTGGTTCAACCGCAAGAAGGCCGACAACGTCGCGGTGACCGTCCTGCAACTGCCCGAACGCCCCTAGCCCGACTCATTCGGCGGCTGCGCCTGCGCATTTTTTGGTCCCGTCCGATGCTCCGCCCCCGCAAGGGGCTAGCTTCGGACCCTCCTCATGGACCACACGTCCATTCCGGCTCCTGCGCTTCGGGCGAGGCCGGCCTGCTTTGGCTCGCTCGCCGACTGGGCCGGGCTTGTATTGGCTCACCGGCGTTTTCGGTACAATCGGCTCAGGGAAAATTCAAAGCGAGCGAGCGGATTCGAGGCAAGGAACCCGGAGCGGAGCAGCCGGAATGGACTGTATGTCCATGAGGGCGCCCCGGTAGGAAGCACCCTTGGGGTGTTGCCGAGCACCGCGTGACGCCGCCTCGGATTCGCACAGCCGCTTTGCCGATTGGAGTATGCCGCGATGGATATCAAGCAATACATGCACGACGTCGGCCGCAAGGCCCGCGCCGCCAGCCGTGAAATGGCCAAGGCCAGTACCGGCGCCAAGAACCGTGCGCTCGAAGCGATTGCCGACGCCGTCGTCCGTGAGGCCGCAGCGCTGCTGGCCGCCAATGCCCGGGACATGGACCAGGCGCGTGCCGACGGCCTCGACGCCGCACTGCTCGACCGGCTGCAGCTGAGCGACAAGACCATCGCGACCATGGCCGAAGGCCTGCGCCAGATCGCCGCACTGCCCGATCCGATCGGCAATATGGGCGACTTCAAGTACCGGCCCTCCGGCATCCAGGTCGGCAAGATGCGCGTGCCGCTCGGCGTGATCGGCATCATCTACGAAGCCCGCCCGAACGTCACCGCCGACGCCGCCGGCCTGTGCATCAAGTCCGGCAACGCGACGATCCTGCGCGGCGGCCGCGAGGCCTTCCACTGCAATCAGGCGATCGCCAGGCTGGTCAAGGAAGGCCTTGAAACCGCCGGCCTGCCGGCCGCAGCGGTGCAGATCGTCGAGACGCCCGATCGCGCCGCGGTCGGCGAGCTGATCACGATGACCGAGTTCGTCGACGTGATCGTGCCGCGCGGCGGCAAGGGGCTGATCGCGCGGATCGCCGCCGATGCGCGCGTGCCGGTGATCAAGCATCTCGACGGCATCTGCCACGTCTACATCGACGACGAGGCCGATCCGGAAAAGGCGCTCCGCATTGCCGACAACGCCAAGACGCACCGCTACGGCACCTGCAACACGATGGAAACGCTGCTGGTCAACGCCACCGTCGCCGAGCTGATCCTGCCGCCTCTGGCCGAGATCTACCGCGCCAAGGGCGTCGAGCTGCGCGGCTGCGCCGCGACGCGCGACATCCTGCCGGGCATTGTCGCCGCGACCATTGATGACTGGGCGACCGAGTACCTGGCGCCGATCCTGGCGATCAGGGTCGTTGCCGACATGGACGAGGCGATCGACCACATCAACAGCTACGGCTCGCACCATACCGACGCGATCGTCACCGAGAACTACACCAAATCGCGGCGCTTCCTGCGTGAAGTCGACTCGGCGTCGGTGATGGTCAATGCATCGACGCGTTTCGCCGACGGCTTCGAGTACGGCCTTGGCGCCGAGATCGGCATCTCGACCGACAAGATCCACGCCCGCGGCCCGGTCGGCCTCGAAGGGCTGACCAGCGAGAAGTGGATCGTGTTCGGCGACGGCGAAGTTCGCGTCTGAACCCATCCCATTAGGCGACCGCGCCTTCGCATTTTGACCCCGTCCGGTGCTCGAAATCCTCATGGACCACATGTCCATTCCGGTTTCTGCGCTCCGGGCGAGATCAAACTGCCTTGGCTCGCTCGCCTACTGGGATAGGTCCTCACCCCGTGAGATACGCATCGGCCCGCCGTATGGCGGGCCGTTTTTTTGGGAAAATGATGAAGACCCTCGGCATCTACGGCGGCAGCTTCGACCCGATCCACAACGGCCACCTCGCGTTCGCGCGCTGCCTGCGTGACGCCTTCGCGCTGCCCGAAGTCCGGCTGGTCCCGACCGGCCTGCCGCCGCACCGCGCCGAACTGCGCGTGTCGCCGCAACAACGGCTGGACTGGGTGCGGCTGGCGATCACCGCTGAACCGGGCCTCGTCGCCGACGACCGCGAAGTGCGGCGCACCGGCTACAGCTATACCGTCGACACGCTGGCCGAGCTGCAGGCCGAGCAGCCCGACGCGCTGCTGGTGTGGCTGATCGGCGCCGACTCGCTCGCCGGCCTGCCGGGCTGGCACCGCTGGCGCGAACTGCTCGAGCTTGGCCACCTGGTCGTTGCGGCCCGGCCGGGCTTCGAATTCGACCGGTTGTCCGGCGAAATCGGCCGTGAATATGCCAAACGGCTGGTAACAGCCGCACCCGAAGCGCTGGCTCGCGGTAAAATCAGCCGATTACCGAGCCCGCTGACGACGATTTCGTCAACCGAACTGCGCGACAGACTCGCGCGCGGCGACGATGTGTCGGCGCTGACGCCGATCCACGCCGAACTCGCCGCCAGCGGCCTCTACCGGACTACTTCCTAGGAAAAGCATGAACGAACTGACCCAAGCGATGCGCGACGTGGCCGTTGCGGCGCTCGAAGACATCAAGGGCAAGGACATCCTCGCCCTCGATACCACCGAACTGACCGACCTGTTCGACTGCATGGTCGTCTGCTCGGGCGACTCCAACCGCCAGGTGCGCGCACTCGCCAACAACGTCGCCGTCGAACTCAAGGCCAAGGGCTACGACATCGTCGGCACCGAAGGCGAAGAAAGCGGCGACTGGGTGCTGGTCGACGCCGGCGAACTCGTCGTCCACGTGATGCTGCCGGCGGTACGCGACTACTACAATCTGGAACAGCTGTGGGGCGGCCAGAAGCCGACCTTCAACCCGCTCGGCAAGAGCTGGACCGCGGTCTGATCGCCACCGCGATCCACCCCCGAAAGCCCGGCCCAGCCGGGCTTTTTGCTGCCTGCCGTCCGGACGAAAGAGCGGCTGGCAAGGCGTACGAAACGCCCCGCAGGGACGCCCCAGGCTCGCAACGGGACACGTGGTACGGCCAGCGAGTACAACGCAGCCGGCAGCGTTTGGGGGGCCGCTTTGCATGGAGAACGCTTCCCATATCCTTATAACCAGCGAATCTTTCTGCGCTGGTTTTATTACGGTAGATTCGGCCTTATTCCGTATTGTCCCGGCCCGTTGCGGGCCCGCCGTGGAGCACCATGAACCTTGTAAGTGAAGCGAGGCTGACTCACCTCAAGCAGCTCGAAGCCGAGTCGATCCACATCATCCGCGAGGTCGCGGCCGAGTTCGACAACCCGGTGATGCTGTACTCGATCGGCAAGGATTCGGCGGTGATGCTGCACCTGGCCAAGAAGGCGTTCGCGCCGGGCAAGCCACCGTTTCCGCTGATGCACGTCGACACGACCTGGAAGTTCCAGGACATGTACAAGCTGCGCGACAAGCAGAAGGCCGAGGGCTGGAACCTGATCACCCACGTGAACGAGGAAGGCGTGAAGGCCGGCATCAACCCGTTCACCGCCGGCTCCGCCAAGCATACCGACGTGATGAAGACCGAGGGGCTGAAGCAGGCGCTGAACAAGTACGGTTTCGACGCCGCCTTCGGTGGCGCGCGCCGCGACGAGGAAAAGAGCCGCGCCAAGGAGCGCGTCTACAGCTTCCGCGACAAGAATCACCGCTGGGACCCGAAGAACCAGCGCCCCGAGCTGTGGAACATCTACAACTCGCGCATCGACAAGGGCGAATCGATCCGGGTATTCCCGATCTCGAACTGGACCGAGCTCGACATCTGGCAATACATCTATCTCGAGAACATCGAGATCGTGCCGCTGTACTACTCGGCCGAACGCGAAGTCGTCGACTACAACGGCACGCTGGTGATGATCGACGACGACCGCATCCTGCAGTACCTGACGCCGGAACAGAAGGCGACGATCCGCAAGGAATGGGTGCGCTTCCGCACGCTGGGCTGTTACCCGCTGACCGGCGCGGTGATCTCGAAGGCGCAGACCCTGCCGGAAATCATCCAGGAGATGCTGCTGACCACCACCTCCGAGCGTCAGGGCCGCACCATCGACCACGACAGCGCCGGGTCGATGGAGAAGAAAAAAATGGAAGGCTACTTCTAAAACTTGCCCATCCACTTGCTGCGCGGCGCCATGCCGGCGTCGCGCGCTCCTCGCCATCCTCACGTACCGTTTGTACGTTCCGGTGGCTGCGGTGCTGACTCCTTGGCCTGACGCCGCTCGCGGCGTGGCTAAACAAGTTTGGCTCGAATACACGGAATTACGGAACCGACCATGTCCCACCAATCCGACCTGATCGCCAGCGACATCCTCGCTTACCTCAAGCAGCACGAGAACAAGGACCTGCTGCGCTTCATCACCTGCGGCAACGTCGACGACGGCAAATCGACGCTAATCGGCCGGCTGCTGCACGATTCGAAGCTGATCTTCGAAGACCACCTGGCCGCGATCAAGAAAGACAGCCAGAAGTACAACACCACCGACGAAGAGTTTGACCTCGCGCTGCTGGTCGACGGCCTGCAGGCCGAGCGCGAGCAGGGCATCACCATCGACGTCGCCTACCGCTATTTCAGCACCGAGAAGCGCAAATTCATCATCGCCGACTGCCCGGGCCACGAGCAGTACACCCGCAATATGGCAACCGGCGCATCGACCAGCAACTTGGCCATCATCCTGATCGACGCCCGCTACGGCGTGCAGACGCAGACGCGGCGCCACAGCTTCATCGTCTCGCTGCTCGGCATCAAGCATGTCATCGTCGCGGTCAACAAGATGGACCTGGTCGATTTCAGCGAGGCACGCTTCAACGAGATCAAGATGGAGTACCTCAAGTTCGCCGAAGAGCTGGCGATCGACGACATCCGCTTCGTGCCGATCTCGGCGCTCAAGGGCGACAACGTCGTCAACGCCTCGACCCGCGCGCCGTGGTACGACGGCGCGACGCTGATGGGCCTGCTGGAAAGCGTGCAGGTCAGCAAGAACGCCAAGCTCGACGCGTTCCGGCTGCCGGTGCAGTACGTCAACCGCCCCAACCTCGACTTCCGCGGCTTCTGCGGCACCATCGCCGCCGGTCACGTCGTCCCCGGCGACGAAGTCGTCGCACTGCCGTCGGGCAAGTCGAGCAAGGTCAAGGCCATCGTCACCTACGAGGGCGAACAGCCCGCGGCCTTCGCCGGCCAGGCGATCACGCTGACGCTCGAAGACGAAATCGACGTAAGCCGCGGCGATCTGCTGGTGCGCGCGCAGGATGCACAACCGCAAGTTGCCTCGGCGTTCAGTGCCCATGTCGTGTGGATGAACGAAGCGCCGCTGCTGGTCGGCAAGGAATACCAGTTCAAGCTCGCCGGCAAGAGCGTCTACGGCCGCGTCAGCCGAATCGAGCACCGGATCGACGTCAACACGCTCGCCAAAGT
Organism: Jeongeupia sp. USM3; assembly: GCF_001808185.1. NCBI lineage: Bacteria > Pseudomonadati > Pseudomonadota > Betaproteobacteria > Neisseriales > Chitinibacteraceae > Jeongeupia > Jeongeupia sp. USM3. The sequence goes on from NZ_CP017668.1 coordinate 2,223,703, forward strand.
GTCGGTCGATTCACTGCAACTGAACGAAATCGCCCTTGTCACCCTCGAAACCAGCGCCCCGGTCGTCTTCGACCCCTACACCGCCTGCCGCGGCACCGGTTCGTTCATCGTGATTGATCGGCTTTCCAACGCGACCGCCGGTGCGGGAATGATCGTCGCGGCAGCCGAATCGCAGGGTGTGAGCAGTGATGCGGATGAGCTGACGAGGTTGCGGGCGTTTGAGGTGGAGTTGAATGCGCTGGTGCGGAAGTATTTTCCGCATTGGGAAACGTTGGACATAACAGCGAGACATCATGAAAAATAAAGAAACGGGCCGATGGCCCGTTTCTTTATTCAACGCTTAGTAGCGATCTACCGTATTTGAATTCCGTCAGCATGTTTTCTTCGGTAATGACACGCAAGCGACGCCCGCTTTTCTGCTCAACATCCGTAACATTCAGTATCGGCTCGCTCGAAATAATCTTTGCGAGGGTCTTGGAATAATCAACTTCCTCACGAAAATTACCGCTCGTCGTCCAGTCAATTTTTCCAAGAAGAGCCTCCATCGTCGCTGTAGCAATCGGTATCTCCAGAGAGCTGTCACTAGCAAAAATAAAGTTCCGATACTGGAATGTATATTTGAATGTACTGGAGGCGGTCGCGATTGAATCCGGTGACCAGGTACTGTTGAACGCAAAAACCCCGTCCTTCTTTAGATGAGCCCTGACAATTTCAGCAAAGCCCATCCCCAGTAAATTGCTCGAATAGGCTCGCCAATGGAAACTAGTATTCATTAATATGATGTCATACTGTTCATTCGAGGCATGAAGCCATTTTCTGCCATCGGCAAAATACAAGTTCACTTTTTCATCAACTAGCAACCCTGCTACCGATGCATACCTTTTAATTAGTTCCGCATAGCCGGGGTTGAGCTCGACAACATCAATTTTTTTCACATGTGGAAAATGACGAACAGCCTCTACCCACGCCCCGCCACTTAGGCCTATGACGAGTATATTGCTTGCTTCTGGTCTTAAGAGATAACTAACGTACGCTCGATCAATTTTATTGCTATTCAGAGCAACATCCGTATTGATTCTGCCATCGTACACATTACCACCGAAGATAACATCTCCAGCGCCAAGATTTCCAAGCGTATATATGATGCCATAACGATTTTCGATGAGATGGACTAGCGGCTCCTGTGCACCATGCTCGTTTCTGATTAAAGAAGGCAGCAAGACTGACGGTGATACCCCCCCCAGAAAAGAAGCACGAGCAAAGCAGCACAAGCACCGATGGAATTTATATATGCTTTCTGCCGATAAAAAATATACACACCCAGCAAGACCAGGCTACCACCAAGCAGCACGAATGCTTTTTGTATCCCTACAAAATCCAACAAAAAAAACCCCACAAACACGGGACCAAATGTCGCACCTAGCACATTTGCAAAATAGACGTTAGAGATGGACCGCCCCAGACTGGTTTTTTCGGCATTCATGCTTCCGAGATGATGCGCAATCGGAAAAACAACGCCTTTGAGCATTGCTCCAACAAATATCAACACCATGGTCGTTGGCAAAACCGGCCACAACTCGACCGAGATCGGGTAAAAAAAAGGCGTCAAAATATCAATGACGCCAGCCATGACCAGAAATTTTGCCGAAACCAGCATCAGATCAGAATTACCTGAACAGCACCTTCTTCCAATCCAAGAGCCTGCAGCAATCCCAAGCAGATAAGATAGCAGGACGATACTGAATGCTTGCGGCAACGAGAACAATCTGAACCCGACAAGTTTGGACCAAACAATTTCCAAACTCAGGCTGGTAAACCCACTCCAGAAGGCCAGAAATACAGGCATCACGCCTTCTCCTTGCTCAGATAAATCACCATCCCAATTGCAACTATGAAATTGCCTAAGGCAGCCACTCGGATTACATCGGCAATTGTCATGAAATTGAACGCAATAAACCCGGCAAAGACAACGCCCGCTGCCGCACCTACGGTATTTATCGTATAAAGCCCACCAATCGCCGACCCGACTTCACTCTTGTTTTTTGCAAAGTACGTAGTTAATAGTGGCAATGTCATTCCCATAAGAAATGTCGGCGGTAGTAGTAGAATAAAGTTCACCATCCCAGGCAACCACATACTATCGAGAGGCGTGACTTCACCAACCCAAAGAATGGCACGATGACTAATCAGGCCCAGCAAACACAATGCCAACTCTACGCCGACAAATACGTGAAGGCACCAACGCCCGGCTTTATCGGCAATTCGGCCACCAGCCCAGCCACCAATGCCCAATCCGGCCATGAATGCCGAGACCAGAACCGTAACTGAGTGAACATCAACACCAAAATTGGTAAACAGCAACCGTTGCCAACAAACCTGATACATCAAGCCTGAAATACCTGACAACATGAATGCAGATATGACGGACATCGGAATGGCTACGCGAGTCGTTTTCATTTCAATCTCCGGACTTTGATACCTAGAGAGGCTGGCACTGTAAATTGGACACGGCTTCGTCATAAGACACCGCTCGCTTCCCATTTACCATACGTTTTTCTTCTTTGAAACCCATCTCCGACAACGCCTTGTCACTACTCAGGCTTGCAGCACGGACGCCAGCCAACCACGACAAGCCATAAAATACAGACTGGGTTGATATTTTTTTACTTGCATTACTCTGCAACAGATTTACATCGCCAACACTGATATCGTAAAAAGCCTGATTGTAATAAATGATAGAGGGAACCTCTAAACTGCCGCGAGTTGAGTTTCCATGACCACGCAAAGCACAATCTGTTTGTTGCAAATCTTCACCATGATCTGATGCGTACCAAAAAAAGGCAGGGTTTTTTTGTGCAGAAAGCAGCTTTGCCACATCTGACAAAACTCGGTCAGTATATAGAATAGTATTGTCAAAGCTATTGCTAACCTCTTGCCGAGAAGAAGCGCTTTGCAGTGCAACGTCGCCAACATCGTTGAGAGAAGGTCGAAAAACATCATACTCACTCGGATAGCGATGTTTATAGTTCCAGTGACTCCCCAACATATGCAGCACCACAAAAACTCGCTGCTGCTTCCGTGCCAATATCTCCTCCAATTTTTTTACCAGCACACCGTCCATGCTGCCCGGACCACTGTATTCAGCCGGATTCAAATAGAAGCGTTCGTTGGCTTCTCCTGCGAACTGCGTAATTGGAGAGTCATAACGACCATACGTTTGCTGGTTAGAGATCCAATAGGTGTGAAACCCCGCCTCTCCAAACAAGGAAACGACGCTCTTCTCAGGGAAAACCATGCTGGAGGACAATGCCGGCTTTCTTGAAATCATCACGGGCACCGACATTCGTGTCGAATCCCACGGTGTCACCATGTCACGAAGAACTACCAAATTCTTGATTTTGGCCAGCTCCGGATTTGTTTCTCGTTGGTATCCGTATAATGACCAGCGATCTTTTCTGCTCGACTCGCCAATGATCAATACAACAATCTGCTTTTCTGACCCGACGTATCTAGCATTGAACTTGAAGCCCGCTTTTTCATGCATCACCAGCTGCATGTTTCGTCGTTCATCGACATAGCCCCAGAGTCTCAGGTAAATACCCGGGAAGTAAGTCTTTTTTACATCAACAAACACATCATTTGACATTTTGTCGGACAGTGCATCCGACGACAGTCCTAGTTCTTGAGGAAGCATTGTTATTTCATGTGCCAATGTCACGCCGACCAACGCACTGGCACTTAGCAGAAACAAGGCCAACCGCAACCTCTTGCGTGCCACACGCCATGTCCCCGCCCATTGGCATAACCAGATCACCCCGAACGCGCCACATGTGAAAACAGACAGGCAAAACAGACTTCCCCACGGGGAGAGGAACTCTACGATTTCCGCAAAATTGCTTTCGGCCAGAATGCCGTACAAATGTGAAGAACTGGGTCTTCGATAGTACCACAAATAAAATGCCTCAAATGGTGCGAGCAATGCAGCCGGCGCCAGAACCCATGCAATGTACTTCCATTGACCAATCACTGAAATCACAAAGAGAAGAACGAACAGAGAGATCGTCCATAGTGGAAATTCGCTATATGATATGTCTGACAAACAATAAGTCGCGACGTTGACTGCGACAAACATACCAGCAACGGCAATGCCGGCATATCGAAAGGCCGTCACTCGATTCAAGTCACTCTCCAAGATACAAAAAAAGCCCTCCTGAGCAGGAGGGCTTTTGAATGAACGCGTCTAGATTACGGCGAGGCCGAAGCAGAGACCGAGGTAGCTGCGCTGCGCTTGCAGTAGCCCTTGGCAATACAACCCGACGTGGAGTCTACATCCCAAACCAGGTTCTTCTCGCCACCAGCGCCCGTTACCGCAACAGCATCACCGGCCAAGATGTATGTATCGCCGGTAGCCAAACCTTTCTTAGCTTGCGGGATGACGGTAACCTTTACCGTACCGTCTGCACCGGCTGCGGCAGCAACCTCAACTTTGCCCACAACACCCGTGCCACCAGTAATATTTGCGGGAACGCCACCTGCACCAGCAGTACATTGAGTCAAGTCACCCTGCGTCGCATAGCATTCAGCAATCGCCAATTTGTACGGTGCAGCAGCTTGAATGATTTCAGTAAACGCGGCTTTGCGGGTATAGTTCTGATACGACGGAATCGCCACCGCAGCCAGAATACCGATGATCGCAACAACGATCATCAGTTCGATCAGGGTGAAGCCCTGTTGCATCTTTTTCATTTGCTCTTCTCCAACTTCTTTGAAGGGATAGCCTGGGTGGCCACTTCACGCAGCCACTTGGCGCGTGCCAGTACATAAGCAAGTGCTGTGCCAGCGGCGTGCACTTTGCACATTTCTGCGCGCGGGCCTTGGTCTCGGGGCCGGTTTTCCGTATAATCCGGCCCGTTGCCGTTGTAGCTCAGTCGGTAGAGCAACTGATTCGTAATCAGTAGGTCGAGTGTTCGATTCACTTCAACGGCACCAGGTACAGAAAAGGCCCGCAGCGATGCGGGCCTTTTGCTTTTCTGCCGTTCGGCAGCAAAGTAAAAGTGACAAAAATCGTCACCTTACTGACGTCCGGCGTCGCAGTCGGCGCCAACAACAAAGCCCGCATTCGCGGGCTTTGTGCTTTTACCTCGTCGGGCAGGACGCTCAGGCGCTGAGCCCGGCCGGCCTGTGGCCGGTCAGCAGGTAGTCCATCAGTTCCTTGACCGGGCGGATGGCGCTGCCGAAGGGCAGGTTTTCCGAGCCGCGGAAGAACAGGCCCTGGTTGACCTCGCCGCGCACGGCGGCCGCGAGCTTGAGGTCGATGCAGAACTGGCCGATCTTGGCGAGGCCGTCGCGGAAGCCGCAGACCGACAGGCAGTTCAGCGACTGGGTGCAGCGGCGCGGGTCGGCCTTGGCGTTGGCCTGGGCCTTGGCTTCCATCTTCAGGTATTTGGCGAGCCACGGTGTCTTCACCGCGCGGGCCGGCAGGCCGGCAACCGACATGAATTCGACAACGTCGGTCTTCTGCGCACCGGCGAGCACGTGCTTGAAATTGATGTGCGCGTCGCCTTCCTCGGCGACGGCGAAAGCGGTGCCGAGCTGGACGGCGTTGGCGCCGCAGCCGAGCAGGTGCGCAACCTTCTCGTGGCTGTTGATGCCGCCGGCGACGATCAGCGGGATCGGGTCGATTTCGAGCTTGGCGAACAGTTCGTGCGTCTCGGCGAGCACGCGTTCGAACTCGAACTTCTCGTCGTGGACGCCCTCGATCGTCGCGGCGCCGAGGTGGCCGCCGGCGTGCGCCGGGTGTTCGATGACGATGGCGTCGGGCAGCTTGCCCTTCTTCATCCAGCGCTTGAGCACGACGGCGATGCCGCGGCTGTCGGACAGGATCGGGATCAGCGCCACGTTCGGGTGGTCGGCGGTCATCTCGGGCAGGTCGAGCGGCAGGCCGGCGCCCATGACGATGGCGTCGGCGCCGGATTCGCACGCCTGGCGCACGTACTGCGCGTGGATGTCGACGGCCTTCATCACGTTGACGGCGATCATGCCGCGGCCCTGTGCGGTGTCCTTGGCCATGCGGATTTCGCGGTCAAGCGCGGTCAGGTTCAGCGCGTCGAGCGTGGCCTGGTCCTTGGTGGCTTCGCTTTGCGCCAGCAGGTCCGGGTGGTGGTGACGCAGGTCGACCGAGGCGATCGTGCCGACGCCGCCCTCGCAGGCGACCGCGCCGGCGAGCTTGTGCGCCGAGACGCCGACGCCCATGCCGCCCTGGACGATGGGCAAGAGCGATTTGCCCTTGATGATCAGCGGTTTGAAATGATGTGCAAGCATGCCGGTATCCTGTTTCAGTTCGTTGGGGCAATGCCCCTTTATGAGTGCAGCAAGTCTGACGTGCAGCCTCCCCGCCGACCTTGATCTGCATCAAGGCGTTCAGGACAGGGGCATGAGATGGCACGATTCACGCCGGCCCGCCAAAGGAAAACCGGCCTTGCGGCCGGTTTCCGGAGTGGCTTGCGTTTCGGCGCAGCGGTATCAGGCGAGGTCGAAGCGGTCGGCGTTCATCACCTTGGTCCAGGCGGCGACGAAGTCGCGGACAAACTTCTCCTGCGCGTCGCTCGACGCGTAGACCTCGGCCAGCGCCCGCAGCTGCGAGTTGGAACCGAACACCAGGTCGACGCGCGTCGCGGTCCATCTCAAAGCGCCGGTCTTGCGGTCACTTCCCTTGAACACGTCGGCGGCATCGGACACCGGCTGCCACACCGTGCCCATGTCGAGCAGGTTGACGAAGAAGTCGTTGCTCAGGGTGCCGGCCCGTTCGGTGAATACGCCGTGCTGGCTGTCGCTGGCACCCAGCACGCGCAGGCCGCCGACGAGCACGGTCATCTCGGGCGCGGTCAGCGTCAGCAGCTGCGCCCTGTCGACCAGCAGTTCCTCGGCCGGCACGCCGTATTGCGCCTTGAGATAGTTGCGGAAGCCGTCAGCCACCGGCTCGAGCGGCGCGAACGAAACGACGTCGGTCTGCTCCTGCGAGGCATCCATGCGGCCCGGCGAGAACGGCACCATCACCGCATGGCCGGCGTTCTTCGCCGCCTGTTCGACGCCGGCACAGCCGGCGAGCACGATCAGGTCGGCCAGCGAGACCTTCTTGCCACCGGACTGGTTGAATGCCTGCTGGATGCCTTCGAGCGTCTTGAGCACCGCCGCCAGCTGCGCCGGCTGGTTGACGTCCCAGTCCTTCTGCGGCGCCAGCCGGATGCGGGCGCCGTTGGCACCGCCGCGCTTGTCCGAGCCGCGGAAGGTCGACGCCGATGCCCAGGCGGTCGACACGAGCTGCGGCACGGTCAGCCCCGACGCCAGCACCTTGGCCTTGAGTGCGGCAACGTCCGATTCGTCGACCAGCGGGTGGTCGACCGCCGGGATCGGGTCCTGCCAGATCAGCGCTTCGGCCGGCACTTCCGGGCCGAGGTAGCGCGCACGCGGCCCCATGTCGCGGTGGGTGAGCTTGAACCAGGCGCGGGCAAAGGCGTCGGCAAACTCGTCCGGGTGCTCCATGAAGCGGCGGGAGATCTTCTCGTAGGCCGGATCGAAGCGCAGCGACAGGTCGGTGGTCAGCATGGTCGGCACGCGTTTCTTGGCCGGGTCGAACGGGTCCGGAATCGTTGCGCCGGCGCCCTTGGCGGTCCACTGGTGCGCACCGGCCGGGCTCTTGGTCAGCTCCCATTCGTAGCCGAACAGGTTCCAGAAGAAGTTGTTGCTCCACTTGGTCGGCGTCGTGGTCCAGACGACTTCCAGACCGCTGCCGATCGCATCGGCGCCCTTGCCGCTGCCGAAGCTGCTGTGCCAGCCCAGCCCCTGCGCCTCGAGGCCGGCAGCTTCGGGCTCGGCGCCGACGTGCGACGCCGGGCCGGCGCCGTGGGTCTTGCCGAAGGTATGGCCGCCGGCGATCAGCGCGACGGTTTCCTCGTCGCCCATCGCCATCCGGCCGAAGCTTTCGCGGATGTCCCTCGCCGCGGCAACCGGGTCCGGATTGCCGTTCGGGCCTTCCGGGTTCACGTAGATCAGCCCCATCTGCACGGCGGCGAGCGGGTTTTCCAGATCACGGTCGCCGGAATAGCGCTTGTCGTCGAGCCAGGTCTTCTCGGCGCCCCAGTAGGTGCTCTCGTCCGGCTCCCACACGTCCGGACGCCCGCCGCCGAAGCCGAAGGTCTTGAAGCCCATCGACTCGAGCGCGACGTTGCCGGCGAGCACCATCAGGTCGGCCCACGAAATCTGCCTGCCGTACTTCTGCTTGACCGGCCACAGCAGCCGGCGCGCCTTGTCGAGGTTGACGTTGTCCGGCCAGCTGTTCAGCGGCGCGAAGCGCTGCATGCCGCTGCCGGCACCGCCGCGGCCGTCGCCGACGCGGTAGGTCCCGGCGGCGTGCCACGCCATCCGGACCATCAGCCCGCCGTAGTGGCCGTAGTCGGCCGGCCACCAGTCCTGCGAGTCGGTCATCAGCGCCACCAGATCCTGCTTCAGCGCCTGGTAGTCGAGCTGCCTGAAGGCTTCGGCGTAGTTGAACGCCGGGTCCATCGGGTCGGACAGCGACGAATTCTGGTGCAGGATGCCCAGGTTGAGCTGGTTGGGCCACCAGTCGCGGTTGGACGGGCCGGCGCTAACCAGCTTGGTCTGCGCGCCGTGCATGACCGGACACTTGCCTTGGGTGTTGACGCTGCTGTTCATCGTATTCCTCCAACGATTGCACTGACGGAAATGAACGCCGCCAGGTAAGGGCCCTGGCGTGGATGAGGCGCTCGCGGTTTGAACTGTCGGCCTGCCGGCGGTCGGGCGATGCGGATGGATGGCAGGTGCCGGGTCGAACAGGGCCGCCGGCATCGGCTGACGCCTGCGGACCGGCCGTAGCTGGGACTGGCAAGCCGCCGGTACGTTCAGTACCAGCCGCTGTAATGGGCCCAGATGTCGGCCCAGTCGATCAGTTGCTTCATCGTGCACTCCCAGCGGTGGCGTGGCTCTGATTATTGTCAAACGCAATTACATACTGAAATTAAATATTTATTCACTATGAATAGCCGTGGACTATCTCCTGTTTGTTAGCCGATCCCGCCGGCACGGACAAGCGCCGGCAGCAGGTATGATGGTTTGTCCCCCGCCCGATGCGCCTGCAATGATCCTGAGTACCGTTCTGTCCCGCGTGATGCCGGGCCTGCCCGAGCTGATGAACTACCCGCGCCGGCACTGGCGCGCCGACGTCCAGGCCGGGCTGTCGGTCGCCGCGGTCGCGCTGCCGGTCGGCGTCGCCTACGCACAGCTCGCCGGCTTCAGCCCCATCGTCGGGCTGTACAGCACCATCCTGCCGATGATCGTCTACGCGCTGATGGGCTCGTCGCGCCAGCTCGTCGTCGGCCCCGATGCCGCAACGTGCGCGATGATCGCCGCAACGCTGACGCCGCTGGCCGTCCCCGGCAGCGAGCAGTACATGGGGCTGGCAGTCAGCCTGACCCTGATGGCCGGGCTGTTCTGCATGCTCGCCAGCCGCTTCCGGCTCGGCTTTCTGGCCGACTTCCTCTCCAGACCCATCCTCGCCGGCCTGCTCAACGGCGTGGCGATCAACATCGTCATCGGCCAGCTCGGCAAGATTTCCGGGCTGACACTGGCCGGCAAGGACGTGATCGGCCAGCTGCTGTCGCTGCTCGAGCAGCTCGGCCGCGTCCACTGGCCGACGCTCGCGCTGTCGCTGGCGACGATTGCCGCCTACTTCGCCGTCAAGTACCGGGTGCCGCGCGGGCCGGCAGCGCTGGTGGCAATGGCCGGCGCAACGCTGGCATCGGGCCTGTTCACGCTGTCGCAGTACGGCATCGCCGTGGTCGGCCCGCTGCCGTCGGGGCTGCCGCGGCTGGTCTGGCCGTCGCTGCCGCACGAGGCACTCGGCACGCTGGTGCCAGCCGCCGCAGCGCTGGCGCTGATCTCGTTCAGCAGCGCCATGCTCACCGGCCGCAGCTTTGCCGCCAAGAACGGCTACGACATCGACGCCAACCGCGAATTCCTCGCACTCGGCGCCGCCGACGTCGCCTCGGCGCTGAGCCAGGGCTTCGCCATCAGCGGCGCCGATTCGCGCACCGCGGTCAACGACGCCGCGGGCGGCCAGACGCGGATGGTGTCGATCGTCGGCGCCGGCGCGCTGCTGCTGGTGCTGCTGGTGCTGACCAAGCCGCTCGCCGTGCTGCCGATCGCCGCGCTCGGCGCGATCCTGATCGCGTCGGCAATCGGACTGATGGACCTGCGCGGGCTGATCGCGCTGCGCCGCTACAGCCGCGCCGAGTTCAACATCGCGCTGGCGACGCTGCTCGGCGTCGTCATCATCGGCGTCATGCCGGGCATCCTGATGGCGGTGGGGCTGGCGCTGCTGCGCTTCCTCGCCCAGATCGCCCGGCCGAGCGACCAGCTGTTCGGCCGGATCGGCGGTCACGACGGCTTCTACGAGCTGGCCCACTACCCGGATGCAAAGCCGGTGCCCGGGCTGCTGATCTACCGCTTCGAATCGCCGCTGACCTTCTTCAACGCCGACTACTTCCGCCAGCGGCTGCAGGCGCTGGTGCACGAGCAGCAGCCGCGCTGGGTGGTGATCGACGCGGTGTCGATCGGCGACGTCGACCTGACCGGCGCGATGGCGGTGCGCGAGCTGCAGAAACAGCTGGCCGAGCGCGGCATCGTGCTGGCACTGGCGGGGCGGACGGCGCAGATGCTCGAATGGCTGCGCCAGCGCGGCATCGCGGTCGAGAGCACCGGCATACGCTTCTACCCGTCGCGGCATGCGGCGCTGGCGGCGTATTGTGCGGAGACGGGGTGCGGGGGGTAGCGACAAGCTGCTTGCAGAGCAAGGCTTGGCGTTTAGCGCCTTCGGCGCGGTGTGAAAGGCGTTGACTGCCGGTTCCGCCCGGCAGACGTGATACTTTCTTTTGCTTCGCCAAAAGAAAGTATCCAAAGAAAAGGCGACCCCACATCCGCGCCCCTTCGGGGTGCCCTGTGCTGCTCAGTCGCCACGGCGGGAATCGCAAACTCGCTGCGCTCAAACAGCGATCCCCGACAGCCCCGTGCCGACTTGCGCTGCTCGGCGCTACTGAGGGGATCGGGGCGGCATGCTGATCCCGTACCGTTTGGCTATCGCATGGTGGTTTGGTTCAAGGTAAAAGGCCGCTATTTTCGAGCTACGGCGCTTGGTCCGCGACACCTTGAAGACCTGATGAATCAGGTTAACAGCCAACCACCGCAATCAACTGGTTACGTCATTCCGTTCTTTGACCGGTTGCATACCGTGAGGACCCCCTCAGTAGCGCCGAGCAGCACAGCCGAATGCGGGGCCTTCGGGGATCGCTGTCTGAGCGCAGCGAGTTTGCGATTCCCGCCGCGTTCGGCGAGCAGCGCAGGGAACCCGCGAAGCGGGCGCGGATGCGGGGGCGCCTTTTCTTTGGATACTTTCTTTTGGCGAAGCAAAAGAAAGTATCACGTCCGCCGGGCGGAACCGGCAATCAACGCCTTTCACACCGCGCCGAAGGCGCTTAACCCTAGCAGTGCTAATCGTTCCGCACGCAAAACCGCGCAAACTTCCCTGCAATCTCCGCCACCGTCTCCGCCGCCGGATACCCCGCCGGCAAGGGGTTGCTCCCCAGCAGCGCCGATTCGACCCCCTGCGGCCGGTAGCGCTGCAAGGCGTAATCCCGTACCCCAAGTCCGGCCAGCGTGTCGGTCAGCGCCAGCAAGGCCGCGTCGTCGTGCAGCTGCGGGTGGATCGTCGTCCGGCACTCGTACGCGACGCCCGACTCGATCAGCTGCTGCAGCGACGTCCGCGCCGGGTCGCCACTGCGTGGGACGAGGGTCACCTGCAGATAATCGGCAAAGCCCGTCTTGACGTCGAAACCGACCCAATCAAGATAGGGCAGGCAGTGCGCCAGCCGTGCCGGGTAGGCGCCGCCGGTGTGCAGCGCGGCCTTGAAGCCCATCGCCTGCACGTCGCGCAGCATCGCCGGCAGGTGCTTCTCGGCGAGCGGCTCGCCGCCGCAGAACACCACCGCGTCGAGCAGGCCGCGACGTTGTTCGAGCCAGACGAGGATCTCGGCCCAGACCGGTACGCCGGGCACCTGCTTGCGCGCCTGCAGGTGCGGGTTGTGGCAGTAGTGGCAGCGCCACGGGCAGCCGGCGAGGAAGACCACGCAGGCCAGCTCGCCCGGATAGTCGCAGCTCGAAAACGGCACGAACCCGCCGATCTTCGGCGGGTTCGGCAGGTCGCGGCTGTGATGCGCGACCGTTGCGGCTTCAGCCACGGCCCGCTTCGTTGAAGCAGGCTCGGCCGGATCAATCACGCCCCGGTTCGTTGAAGCGCGCCGGGTTAGATCAATCACGGCCCGGCTCGTTGAAGAAGGTGCGCTCGGCAAACTCGCCCTGCTTGCCGGTATTGAAGCTGGTCACCGGGCGGTGATAGCCCATCACGCGGGTCCACACTTCGCAGCGGGTGCGTTCTTCGTCGCGCAGTTGCACGTCGGCGGTGGCGAGCTGGGTCTGGATCGAGAGGTCGGTCATGGTGTTCTCCTTTTTTGGTCAACGATGGCCAGCCATGCTGGCTGGCCGTTTTCATATGTAAACCACGCACAAGCCCAGCGAAGCGGTGCTGGCAAGGCGTACGAAGCGCAGACAGTACAAATCCGTACGGCAAGCGAGTACAACGCAGCCAGCAGGGCTTGGGGGTGGTTTACTTGCAGCAGGCCGCCTGCTTCTTGGCCAGCAGGTCGGCGTCGCACTTCGGGCAGAACTCGTGGTGCCCGGCGAGGTAGCCGTGGGTCGGGCAGACCGAGAACGTCGGCGTCACGGTCAGGTAGGGCAGGCGGAAGCTCGACAGCGATTTCTTCACCAGCGCCTTGCACGCCGCGGCGCTGGATACCGCCTCGTTCATGTACAGGTGCAGCACGGTGCCGCCGGTGTACTTGCGCTGCAGCTCGTCCTGGCGCGACAGCGCTTCGAACGGGTCGTCGGTGAAGCCGACCGGCAGCTGGCTCGAGTTGGTGTAGTACGGCTGCGCGGCGGTGCCGGCCTGGATGATGTCCGGATAGCGCTTCCTGTCCTCACGGGCGAAGCGGTAGGTCGTGCCTTCGGCCGGCGTCGCCTCGAGGTTGTACAGGTGGCCGGTTTCCTCCTGGAATTCGGTCATCCGCGCGCGGATGTGGTCGAGCAGCCTCAGCGCCATCGCGTGGCCACGCGGGTCGGTGATGTCGAACGCGTCGCCGCTGAAGTTGCGGATCATCTCGTTGATGCCGTTGACCCCCAGCGTGCTGAAGTGGTTGCGCAAGGTGCCGAGGTAGCGCTTGGTGTACGGATACAGGCCGTTGTCGATCAGCCGCTGAATCACCTTGCGCTTGAGTTCGAGCGAGGTCTTGCCGATCTCCATCAGCGCGTCGATGCGGGCGAACAGCCCGGCCTCGTCACCGCGGAATTCAAAGCCCAGCCGCGCGCAGTTGATCGTCACCACGCCGAGCGAGCCGGTCTGCTCGGCCGAACCGAACAGGCCGTTGCCGCGCTTCAGCAGCTCGCGCAGGTCGAGCTGCAGCCGGCAGCACATCGAGCGGACCATGTTCGGCTGCAGCTCGGAATTGAGGAAGTTCTGGAAGTACGGCAGGCCGTACTTGGCGGTCATCTCGAACAGCAGCTCGGTGTTCGGGTGATCCCAGTCGAAATCCGGCGTGATGTTGTACGTCGGGATCGGGAACGTGAACGCGCGGCCCTTGGCGTCGCCCTCCATCATCACTTCGATGTAGGCGCGGTTGATCATCTCCATCTCGGCCTGCAGGTCGCCGTAGGCGAACGGCATTTCCTTGCCGCCGATGTAGGGGATCTGTTCCCTCAGGTCGTCCGGGCACACCCAGTCGAAGGTCAGGTTGGTGAACGGCGTCTGCGTGCCCCAGCGGCTCGGCACGTTGAGGTTGTAGATCAGCTCCTGGATATGCTGTTTGACCTCCACATACGACAGGCCGTCGACGCGGACGAATGGCGCCATATAGGTATCGAACGACGAGAACGCCTGCGCGCCGGCCCACTCGTTCTGCAAGGTGCCGAGGAAGTTGACGATCTGGCCGACCGCGCTGCTCATGTGCTTGGGCGGCGTCGCCTCGACCTTGCCCGGTACGCCGTTCAGCCCTTCGGTCAGCAGCACGCGCAGCGACCAGCCGGCGCAGTAGCCGGCGAGCATGTCGAGGTCGTGGACGTGGATCGCGCCCGAGCGGTGCGCCTCGCCGACTTCGGGCGGGTAGACGTGGTTGAGCCAGTAGTTGGCGATCACCTTGCCGCTGGTGTTGAGGATCAGCCCGCCGAGGCTGTAGCCCTGGTTGGCATTGGCGTTGACGCGCCAGTCCGAGCGGTCGAGGTACTCGTTGATGCTGGCGCCGACGTCGACGACGGTGCGGGTGTCGGCACGCAGCCGCGAATGCGCCTCGCGGTAGGCGATGTAGGCGCGCGCGGTCTTCAGGTGGCCGGCGCCGAGCAGCGTTTCCTCGACCGCATCCTGGATCGCCTCGATCGACGGCGTCGTGTCGGCGGACAGATGATTGAGCACCGTCACCGCGAGCGCATGCGCCCAGTCGGTGTCGAACTCGCCGCTGGCGCGGCCGGCGGCGGCGATGGCGCGGCCGATCTTCTCGGCGTCGAAAGCGACGATGCGGCCATCGCGCTTGATCACGTACTGGGGAGTGGGAGTCATCGGGCTTATCAACTTTTTATCAACAATTTATCAACATATGGTGCATATGCTGCGAATGGACACAATATATTGTGTTCAACCCGATGCCGCCGCCCCAAGTCGGCAGCCCTTGACCCACATCAAGAACCACCCCGGCCCGGCTTGCCGATGACGCCGGGATGGCCGATACGGCCGCCGCTTCGGCGTATGCTCTGTGACTAATGCCGGACGCGCGCGGCGCGACCTCGCTAGAATGTAATCGGCCGTTCTGGACTACACGCTGGATACCCCATGGACACGCAAGTCATCCGCATTCACCGGCACGGCGATCCCGACGTGCTGCAGCTGGAAACGATCACGCTGGCCGCCCCCGGCGCCGGCGAAGTGCTGGTCCGCCAGACCGCGATCGGCGTCAATTTCATCGACACCTACCACCGCAGCGGCCTCTACCCGCTGCCGATGCCGAGCGGCCTCGGCCAGGAAGCCTGCGGCGTGGTCGAAGCCGTCGGCGACGGCGTGAAGGAATTCCGCAAGGGTGACCGCGTCGCCTATGCCGGCGGCGCACCGGGCGCGTATGCGCAGCACCGGATCGTCCCGGCCGCCCGGCTGGTGCCGGTGCCCGACACGATCAGCGACGACATCGCCGCCGGCACGCTGTTGCGCGGCATGACCGCGCAGTACCTGCTCAAGCGCACCTTTCCGGTCAAGGCCGGCATGACGGTGCTGATCCACGCCGCCGCCGGCGGTGTCGGCCAGATCGCCTGCCAGTGGGCGCGCGCGCTCGGCGCCACGGTGATCGGCACCGCCGGCGGCGTCGACAAATGCGCACGGGCGAGTCACTGGTGCGACCACGTGATCGACTACCGCGTCGACGACTTCGCCGCCCGCGTGCGCGAGATCACCGCCGGGGCCGGCGTGCCTGTCGTCTACGACGGCGTCGGCAAGGAAACCTTCGATGGCTCGCTCGACAGCCTCGCACCGCGCGGCATGCTGGTGTCGTTCGGCAATGCCTCGGGCGCGGTGCCGCCGTTCTCGCCCAACCTGCTGGCGCAGAAAGGCTCGCTGTTCCTGACCCGGCCGTCGCTGGGCCACTACACGGCAACGCGCGACGAGCTGCTCGATACCGCCGAGGACTATTTCACTGCAGTCGCGCGCGGCTTCGTCGCCGCCGAGATCGGCCAGCGTTTCGCGCTGTCTGAGGCGGCGCTGGCGCACCGCGAGCTCGAAGCGCGCCGCACCACCGGCTCGACGCTGCTGCTGCCCTGATGACCGTCCACCTCGTCTACCTGCACGGCTTCCTGTCCAGCCCCTTCTCGCTGAAGGCGCAGGACACCGCCGTGTGGATGGCCGAACAGCGCCTCGCCGATTACTTCCACTGCCCGCAGCTGCCGATGGACCCGCTGGCGGCGTGCGCGGCGCTCGAGGGCGCCATCGAGCGGCTGCACGGCGAACCGTTCTGCCTGATCGGCAGTTCGCTCGGCGGCTATTTCGCGACCTGGGCCGCCGAGGAGTACGGCAGCCGTGCGATCCTGATCAACCCGGCGGTCCGGCCGTACGCGCTGCTCAAGCACCATCTCGGCCCGCAGCGCAACTACCAGACCGGCGAATATCATGTGATCGACGCCTCGTTCGCACCGGCGCTGAAATCGCTCGAGCGCGAGGTCAGCGATCCGCGCCGCTACTGGCTGCTGGCGCAGACCGGCGACGAAGTCCTCGACTATCGTGAAGCGGTCGACAAATACGCCGGTTGCCGTCAAACCGTCATCGACGGCGGCGACCATGGCTTCCGGAACTACCCCGAATGGCTGCCCGCCATCTGGGACTTTGCACAAGGACAAGCATGACCACACCGCAATCGGGCATCCTGCCGCTCGCTTCCTCGCACGCCTATTTCGTCCTGCTGCGCCGCCGCCTCGGCCGGCGCATCGACGCCAGGAGCCGCGAATGCCTGGCGGGTCTGCCGGCGCGGCTGGCGGCACAGGGCTGCCTCGGCGTCGTCGCGATCGGCGCCGAAGCGTTCGGCGACGTGTTCGAAGGCCCGCGCCCGGCCGAACTGCGCGCGTTTCCGCGCATTCCCGGCGCCGTCCACGCCGCACCGGCCAGCGACGCCGACGTGCTGATCCACCTGCGCGGCGAACACCAGGACCGGCTGTTCGACCTCGCCGACGCCTGTGTCGACGCGCTGTCGGGCTGGCTCGAACCGGTCGAGAATGTCGCCGCCTTCCGCCGTCACGAGGGGCGCGACCTGACCGGCTTCGTCGACGGCACCGAAAACCCGGACGCCGACGAACGCCCCGCCGTCGCGCTGGTCGCCGACGGCGACTGGGCCGGCGGCAGCTATATCCATACGCAGCGCTACGTCCACCGGCTCGACTCGTGGCAGAAGCTGCCGGTGAAGCAGCAGGAAGCGGTGATGGGCCGCACCAAGGACGCCGACGAGGAGCTCGACGACGACGAAAAACCGGCGACCGCGCACATCAGCCGCGTGGTGATCGAGGAAGACGGCGAGGAGCTGGCGATCCTGCGCCACTCGCTGCCCTACGGCACGCCGGGCGGCGAGCGCGGGCTGTACTTCGCCAGCTACTGCCACACGCCGACGATCTTCGAGAAGATGCTCGCGCGGATGATCTCGCCGACCAGCGACGGCCGCGTCGACCACCTGCTCAACTACACCCGCGCCGTCAGCGGCGGCGCGTTCTTTGCGCCGAGTGTCGAGAGGCTGGTGGCACTGGGTTAAGAGGCTGGCGCTTGGCTGATCCGTGCATTGAAGACTGGCGATCAGCGCCTTCGGCGCGGTGTTAAAGGCGTTGACTGCCGGTTCCGCCCGGCGGACTCACAAGTGGGCGTTTAGCGCCTACGGCGCGGGTAAAAGCGTTTTGATGCGCGTTCCGCCGCGCGTACGGGAAGGGAGCTTTGTCTCGCCAAAGCCCCCTTCACCCCAAAGGCGACCCGCGCCCTGCGGCCCTCCGGGCTGCCCTCGATCGGTCGCGAGCCAAGCGATCAAACCGCTCGTCTCGCTCCACTCCTCGGCGCTGGCGAACGGGATGAAAGGCGGCGCACTTTTCACCGCAATTGGTTTGCCACGTGTTTGTTCACTGCCTGTTGCATACCACCCGGGCCCCTCAGAAGCGCCGAGAAGCACAGCGGAGCACGGGGTTTCGGCGAGCACTGTTTGAGGCCGCAGGCCGAGTTGCGCAGCCGCCGTGCTTTGCGAGCATCGCAGGGTACCCCGAAGGGGCGCGGATGCGGGGGCGCCTTTTCTTTGGATACTTTCTTTTGGCGAAGCAAAAGAAAGTATCACGTCCGCCGGGCGGAACCGGCAATCAACGCCTTTCACACCGCGCCGACGGCGCTAAACACAGCACCTCCGAAAACGCCACAAACGCCTAGAACAACCGCTCCGCATACAAAGGCAACGGAAACACCGTCTGCCACACCCTGCCGTGCTTCGACAGCGCGTCCGGGCTGCGCTCGCAAATCCCGGCCAGCGCCGGCCAGAAGCGGTCGTTGCCACTCGCCAAGCGCGCAACCTCGCTCGACAAGCAGAACATCGGCCGCTCGGCGACGCGCCCGGCCATCGCGGCCGGATCGGCATTGCCCTTGCCGCTGGTCTTGATGAACACCGGCACCTCGCCGCGAACGCGGTACTGCATCGGGCTCAGCTTGTAGGCGAAACGGAAGTCGCCATTGCTCGCACCGGTGGTCCGGAAATAGCTCGCGTCGAACACGCCCTTGCGGTGGAAGACCGCGGTCAGCGACGGCTTGTGGTCGCCGACGACGATGACCGTCAGCGGCCGCTTGCGCTTCTTCGCGCGTTTTTCCAGCTCGGCGACAAATTTCTGCATCTCGGCGACGGCCGCGCCGAGCCGCTTGCGGTAGTCGGTCTCGCCGTCGTCGCTGCTGCGGTAGGCGCCGTGCGTCATCACCGTCACCAGGAACAGGAACTGCTTCTGCTTCGCCGGGCGGGCCGCGTAGACGTCGAGCGCACGCCGGTACAAGAGCGCGTCGGACGGCCAGGTCCGCGTGTGCCAGTCCATCGTCTCGACGAAATGCTGTTCGTCGAAGCCGAAACGCTTGTAGACGGTGTCGCGCTTCCAGAACGAGCCGTAGAAATTGTGGATGCCGGCGGTGAAATAACCGGCGGCATTGAAGTGCGACACCAGCGATTCGGCGCCGTCGCGGTAGTCTGGGCCGAAGTTCTGGTAGTCGACACCGGGCAGCACCTGCGACGACAGCCCGGCGAGCAGCTCGAACTCGGCCTCCGACGTGCCGCCGCCGTAGACCGGGCTGATCGCGGTCGACTGGACGAAGCCCTGCGTCGTCAGTTCGGCGATCGGCGTGCGGAAGCGGTCGTCGGCGGTGGTGAAGCACGCCTCGCACAGGATCAGCGCGACATCGGGTTCGGGCGCCGGGTCGAGCACGGCCGGCGGGTTGTCGTAGAACGCGTGCGGCCCGCGCCGCGGCAGCTTGATGCTCTCGGCGGTGTAGTACAGATGCGCGATGATGCCGTTCTGCTTGGCGTTCTCGTTGAAGTTGTACGACAGGTACGGTGCGCGGAACACCTCGGCCAGCGTGGTGCTGACCGCCTTGGACGCGGCGCCGGCGTCGCCCAGCCGCAGGCCGAGCATCGCCGGCAGGACCAGCCCGGCCGCCAGCCGCCACCACGAGAACCGCGGCCGCTTCCACAGGCCGACGCCCAGCGCGACGACGAACAGGGCCGCGAACGCGATCATTTCCCAGCCGAGATAGCTCGCCAGCGATGCCCCCTGCGAGACCTCGAGCACATCGCGCGCGACCAGCGTCTCGCCGGTCAGCGCCTCCTTGGCCCAGCTGGCATGGGTCAGAAAGCCCTCGAGGCCGAGCGCGGCGCCGACCGAGGCCCAGCGGTTGAGGATGATCGCGAAGACCAGGTAGACGAGCAGCGAAAACAGCAGCCGCGACGGCGCCCAGTCGGTGTCGATCAGCAGCCGGCCGGCCAGCAGCAGCGCGTACGGCCCCGCCAGTCGCGCCAGTTTGAGTGTCCAGTGCTGCAGTCCTTGCATTTCCTTTCCCGCTGCCACCTGCCTTGCGGTGGCCAAACGCAAAAAAGCCAGTCTTTCGACTGGCTTTTCTGGTGAAACTGGTGGGCTGTGAGTGGCTCGAACACTCGACCTACGGATTAAGAGTCCGCTGCTCTACCAACTGAGCTAACAGCCCGAGAGCGGCAACTATATAGAAGCAATTGCCAGCTTGTCAAGTTCTGGATGGTGGGTCGTGCGGGACTCGAACCTGCGACCAACGGATTAAAAGTCCGCTGCTCTACCAACTGAGCTAACGACCCTTCCAAAACAAGACGCGCATCTTAATGGCGGACCACGTTCCCTGTCAACCCTGATCCGTCAGGAATCGGCCGGGCCACGACAAAAATGCCGCGGCAATATGCCGCTGTATGGCAATACTCACATCGGGCTAAACTTTTACGCTTCCAATCCGCCCCTATCCGAGGAGAACCCACCGTGCGCCTTCTTCACACCATGCTGCGCGTCGGCGATCTCGACCGCGCGCTGGCCTTCTATACCGAAGTGCTCGGCATGCGCCTGCTGCGCCGTCAGGATTACCCGGAAGGCCGCTTCACGCTGGCCTTCGTCGGCTATGGCAACGAGGCCGATACCGCCGTGCTCGAGCTGACCCACAACTGGGATACCGCGGCCTACGAGCCCGGCAACGCCTACGGCCATATCGCGATCGAAACCGACGACATCGTTGCGACCTGTGAGGCCGTGCGCGCCAGGGGCGGCAAGGTCGTACGCGAACCGGGCCCGATGAAACACGGCACGACGGTCATCGCCTTCGTCGAGGATCCGGACGGCTACAAGATCGAGTTCATCCAGAAGCACACCCAGTAACGCGGCCCGCGGCCGCACCGACCGACCCGGACGACATGAAACGACTCCTTCCCCTGCTGCTCGCCGCGCTGCCGGCGCTGGCCCACGCCGCCGACGTCGATGGCGCCCAGCTCAGCCTCGCCTGGATGCTGCCCTTTGTCGGCATCCTGCTGTCGATCGCGCTGTTCCCGCTGCTGGCGCCGCACTTCTGGCACTCGCATTTCGGCAAGATCTCGGCATTCTGGGCGCTGGCCTTCCTGGTGCCGTTCGCGCTGACCTTCGGCGGCGGTGCCGCCACCGGCGTCGTCGCGCACGCGCTGATCGACGAATACATCCCCTTCATCCTGCTGCTGTTCGCGCTGTACACGGTCTCGGGCGGCATCCTCGTCTGGGGCAATCTGCACGGCTCGCCCAAGGTCAACACCGCGATCCTCGCGCTCGGCACCGTGTGCGCGTCGATCATGGGGACGACCGGCGCGGCGATGCTGCTGATCCGTCCGCTGCTGAAGGCCAACGACAACCGCAAGCACAATGTCCACGTCGTGGTGTTCTTCATCTTCCTCGTCGCCAACATCGGCGGCGGGCTGACGCCGATCGGCGATCCGCCGCTGTTCCTCGGCTTCCTCAAGGGCATCAGTTTCTTCTGGACGCTCGAGCACATGCTGCCGCTGGTGGCGCTCAATTCGGCGATCCTGCTGACGCTGTTCTACTTCATCGACCGCCATTTCTACAGCAAGGAAGACGAGGTCAAGGCGGTCGATCCGACGCCGGACTCCGGCATCAAGCTCTACGGCAAGTTCAACTTCCTGCTGATTGCCGCCGTCGTCGCCGCGGTGGTGATGTCGGGCGTGTGGAAGCCGGGCATCGACTTCCACGTGCTCGGCACCGAAGTCGGCCTGCAGGACATCGTCCGCGACGTGCTGCTGATCGTCATCGCGCTGGTGTCGCTGAAGTTCACCCCCAAGCAGATCCGTGCCGGCAACGACTTCAACTGGGACCCGATCCTCGAAGTCGCCAAGCTGTTCATCGGCATCTTCCTGGCGATGGCGCCGGCGATCGCGATCCTGCGCGCCGGCGAGGCCGGCCAGCTCGCGTCGCTGGTCCGGCTGGTCAGCGATTCGGGCGGTGCGCCGATCGACTCGATGTACTTCTGGATGACCGGCATCCTGTCGAGCTTCCTCGACAACGCGCCGACGTATCTGGTGTTCTTCAACCTCGCCCACGGCGACGCGGCGCACATGATGGGGCCGATGGCGTCGACCCTGCTGGCAATCTCGGCCGGCGCGGTGTTCATGGGCGCGATGACCTATATCGGCAATGCGCCGAACTTCATGGTCAAGGCCGTCGCCGAGGACCGCGGCGTGAAGATGCCGAGCTTCTTCGGCTACATGCTCTGGTCGGTCGTGATCCTGCTGCCGTGCTTCGTGATCACCTCGCTGGTGTTCTTCCACTACTGAGCGCCGGCCGCGGTCGCCGCCCCGGAAAAGCCCGCCAGCCTTGCTGGCGGGCTTTTTGTCACTGTCTCCGACATTCCGTTGAACTTAGAATTATTCCCACTTGTCATTACACGACAAACGGTAGAAGCTTGTTGCTCCACGCACGGGTAGCGCCGTATTGACACCGCCCGCCTTTGACCTTGGTCATAGGCCCGTCAGCCGGACCGCATATACTCGTTAGCAACCGTCGGCATCCGGTGTGCCGACGCTCCATTTCTATCAGCAATGAGGTGAACACGTGGCTCAACAACCGCTTTCCCAAGACCTCCTCGACAAGATGCACCGCTACTGGCAGGCCGCAAACTACCTGTCGGTCGGCCAGATCTATCTGCTCGACAACCCCCTGCTGAAGGAGCCGCTGGAGCGCAAGCACATCAAGCCCCGCCTGCTCGGCCACTGGGGCACGACGCCGGGCCTGAACTTCATCTACGTTCACGCCAACCGCCTCATCAAAGAGCGCGAACTGAACATGATCTACATCACCGGTCCTGGCCATGGCGGCCCGGGTCTGGTGGCCAACACCTGGCTGGAAGGCAGCTACGAAGAGTTCTATCCGAGCATCGACCGCACCGAAGGCGGCATGCAGCGTCTCTTCAAGCAGTTCTCGTTCCCGCGCGGCATTCCGTCGCACGTCGCCCCGGAAACCCCGGGCTCGATGCACGAAGGCGGTGAACTCGGTTACTCGGTCTCGCACGCCTACGGCGCGGCGTTCGACCATCCGGACCAGGTCGTGATCGCCGTGGTCGGCGACGGCGAAGCCGAAACCGGCCCGCTCGCGGCCAGCTGGCACTCGAACAAGTACCTGCACCCGGTCAACGACGGTTTCGTGCTGCCGATCCTGCACCTGAACGGCTACAAGATCGCCAACCCGACCGTGCTGGCGCGTCTGTCGAAGGAAGAAATCACCAAGCTGTTCGAAGGCTATGGCTACAAGCCGCATTTCGTCGAACTGAAGCACGAAACCTTCAACGACAAGCACGCGACCTTCCACGACATCCATCAGAAGATGGCTGCGACGATGGACGCCTGCCTGGACGAGCTGAACGCAATCCGCGAAGCCGCCAAGGCCGAGATCGCCGCCGGCAAGCCGATCACCCGCCCGCAATGGCCGATGATCGTGATGCGCACGCCGAAGGGCTGGACCGGTCCGAAGGAAATCAAGGGCAAGAAGGTCGAGGACTACTGGCGCAGCCACCAGGTGCCGTTCTCGGACATCGACGCCGAAAACGTCCACAACCTGGAAAACTGGCTCAAGTCGTACGAGCCGGAAACGCTGTTCAACGCCGACGGCTCGGTCAAGGCCGAACTCACCGAGCTTGCACCGAAGGCGCAGCACCGCATGGGCTCGAACCCGGTCGTCCACGGCCAGGCTTCGAAAGACCTGCGCATGCCGGACTTCCGCAACTACGAAGTCAAGTTCGACAAGCCGGGCACCGTCAACGCCGAAGCCACCCGTGAAATGGGCAAGCTGCTGCGCGACGTGATGAAGGAAAACGAAGAGCAGCGCAACTTCCGCATCGTCGGCCCGGACGAAACCGCGTCGAACCGCTGGAACAACGTGTTCGAGGAAACCGGCAAGACCTGGTTCGCCGACTACCTGCCGGAAGACGAACACAACGACACGCTGTCGCAAGACGGTCGCGTGATGGAAATCCTCTCCGAGCACACCTGCCAGGGCTGGCTCGAAGGCTACAACCTCACCGGTCGCCACGGCTTCTTCAGCTGCTACGAAGCGTTCATCCACGTCGTCGACTCGATGTTCAACCAGCACGCCAAGTGGCTGAAGACCACCCGCCACATCAACTGGCGCAAGCCGCTGCCGTCGCTGAACTACCTGCTGACCAGCCACGTCTGGCGTCAGGACCACAACGGCTTCTCGCACCAGGATCCGGGCTTTATCGACCACGTCGTCAACAAGCGTGCCGAAGTGATCCGCGTCTACCTGCCGCCTGACGCGAACACCCTGCTGTCGGTGACCGACCACTGCCTGCGTTCGCGCCACTACGTGAACGTCGTCGTGGCCGGCAAGCAGCCCGCGCTGCAGTACCTGACCATGGATCAGGCGATCAAGCACTGCACCAAGGGCCTGGGCATCTGGGACTGGGCGTCGAACGACGACGGCGGCGAGCCGGACGTGGTGATGGCCTGCGCCGGTGAAATCCCGACCATGGAAGCACTGGCCGCAACCGACCTGCTGCGCCAGCACTTCCCGGACCTGAAGATCCGCTTCGTCAACGTCGTCGACCTGATGACGCTGCAGCCGAAGGAAGAGCACCCGCACGGCCTGTCGAACCGCGAGTTCGATTCGATCTTCACCGCCGACAAGCCGATCATGTTCGCCTTCCACGGCTACCCGTGGCTGATCCACCGCCTGTGCTACCGCCGCAACGGCCACAGCAACATCCATGCGCGCGGCTACAAGGAAGAAGGTTCGACCTCGACGCCGTTCGACATGGTCGTCGTCAACCAGCTCGACCGCTTCAACCTGGCGATCGACGTGATCGACCGCGTGCCGAAGCTGTCCAAGATCGGCGCCCACGTGCGGCAGAAGTTTGCCGACAAGCTGGTCGAGCACGGTCAGTACATCGCCGAGCACGGTGACGACATGCCGGAAGTGAAGAACTGGGTCTGGCCGTACTGAGACCCGTTCGACGCCGGGGCCGTCGCCCCGGTCGACCACATCAAGCAGCCCGCCCCGTGCGGGCTGTTTTTTTTGGCTGTCTGCCAGTTCGCCCGGGGTGACGGGACCGGGGATTGCCGGCAACGGCCGGCGGCAGGCAAACTGGTGTTTGAATCAAGGAGTCCGCCGTGTCCGATACCGACCTGCTTGCCCGAATGTCCGACTGCGCCCGCGACGTCTCGGCCAGCGAGATCATGCCGCGTTTCCGCCAGGTCACCGCGCGCCGCAAGCACGACGGCACGCTGCTCACCGAGGCCGACCTCGCCAGCCAGGCCTGGCTGATGCGGGCGCTGCCCGAGATCGCCCCCTACCCGGTGCTCGGCGAGGAAATGTGCGCGGCCGACCAGAAGGCGCTGCTCGACGCCAATCCGGACGGGCTGTGGATCGTCGACCCGATCGACGGCACCAGCAACTTCGCCCACGGCCTGCCCTATTTCACCGTGTCGATCGCGTTATGGCGGCACGGCCGTTCCGAATACGGCGCGATCTACGCGCCGGTGCTCGACGAATGCTTCACCGCCCGGCGCGGTGCCGGTGCCTGGCTGAACGGCGAACGGCTCGAAGCCCCGGCCGAACCGGTGCGGATATCCGATTCGATCGCCGCGGTCGAACCGAAATACCTCGGCGGCCACCTGCCGGTGCGCATCGTCACCGTCGCGCCGTTCACCAGCCAGCGCAACTACGGCGCCGCGACGCTCGACTGGTGCTACCTCGCCGCCGGCCGTTTCGACCTGATGCTGCACGGCGCGCAAAGGCTGTGGGACTACGCCGCCGGCGCGCTGATCGCCGAGGAGGCCGGCTGCGTGCTCGGCACGCTCAAGGGCCGCAGCTACTGGGACTGCGACCCGTGGACCCGCTCGGCCGTCGCCGCCCGCCACCCGCAAGCGTTCGACGTTTGGCATCAGTGGGCGACTCAGAACCGCTGACAGCAATCAAACCTGTTCCAGTCGGCGCGCGAGCCAAAGCAGATCGCTTACGCCCGAAGCGCAGAAACCGGAATGGACATTAAGTCCATGAGGACGACCCGAAGGTAGCCCCCTTGCGGGGTTCGGAGCATCGGACGAAAGCGAGATGCGCAGGCGCAGCCGCCGAATGGGACAGGTTTAGAGCACCTTGCCCGGATTCATGATCCCTTGCGGATCGAGCGCGGCCTTGATTCGCCGCATCAGGTCCAGCTCGATCCCGCTGCGGTACAGCGGCAGCTGGTCGCGCTTGAGCTGGCCGACGCCGTGCTCGGCGCTGATCGTGCCCTGATGCTTGGCGACCACCGCATAGACGACGGCGTTGACCGCCGGCTCGCGCTCGTAGACGGCTTTCGACAGGTCGCCGAGGAAGACGTTGTAGTGCAGGTTGCCGTCGCCGACGTGGCCGAAAGCGACAAGGTCGAGGTCGGGAAATGCGGCCTTGAGCGCTGTTTCCGCCTCGGTCATGAAGGCCGGGATGTGCGAGACCGGCACGGCGATGTCGTGCTTGATGCTCACACCGCGGCGACGCTGCGACTCGGGGATGTGTTCGCGCAGGCGCCAGAAGTCCTGCGCCTCGGTCACGCTCTGCGCCAGCAGCACCTCCTCGTGGCCGAGGTCGAACAGCGCCTCGGCCAGCCGCTCGGTCAGCGCCGCCGGGCTGCCGCCGTCGGACAGCTCGACCAGCACGGTCCACGCCGGCGGTGCATCGAAGGGCTGCGGCAGTTCGGGGCAGTGTTCGGCGAGCAGTTCCCAACAGCGGCGCGACACCAGCTCGAACGACGTCACCCGTTCGCCGACCCGGTCCTGCAGTCCGCGCAGCAGGGTCACCGCGGCGTCCGGCGTCTCGAGCGCGACCAGCGCGGTCGCCTGCGCCGACAGCAGCGGCGACAGCTTGAGCACCGCAGCGGTGATCACGCCGAGCGTGCCTTCCGAGCCGATGAACAGCTGCTTCAAATCGTAACCGGTGTTGTCCTTGCGCAGGCCCCGCAGCCCGTCCCAGACGGTGCCGTCGGCCAGCACGACCTCGAGCCCCAGCGTCAGCTCGCGCATATTGCCGTAGTGGAGCACGTTGACGCCGCCGGCATTGGTCCCCAGCGCACCCCCGATCCGCGCCGAGCCGACCGCGCCCCAGTCGGCGGCAAACAGCCTGCCGGCGGCACGCGCGGCGGCCTGCACGTCGGCGACGACGGTGCCGGCATCGACGGTGATCGTGTTGTTGTCGGCGTCGACCTCGCGGATGCGGTTCATCCGTTCGAGCGACAGCACGATCGCCGTGCCGCTGTCGTCCGGCGTCGCCGCACCGCAGTTGCCGGTATTGCCGCCCTGCGGCACCACCGGCACGCCGTGCGCGTGCGCCAGCTTCATCACCGCGGCGACTTCCGCGGTCGAGCGCGGCCGCACCACCGCCTGCGCGGCGCCGTGGTAGCGGCGGCGGTTGTCGAGCAGATAGCCGTCGATCTGTGCGCCGGTGAGGATGCCGGCCGGGTCGAGCAGCGCGGCGAGTTCGGTCATGAACGACATCGTCGTCTCCAAACGAGATCGCCGGCAGCAGCCGGCGATCCAGAATCATCGTTACATTGATTTTAAAGCCAGAAATCCGTGCGCGCGACGTGCTGCCGCAGCACGCGCTGGAAGTGGCCCGGGTCCTTGGCGAAGGTCATCTCGCCGGCAGCCGGCTTGTGGAAATCGTACAGCCGCGACACCCAGAAGCGCACCGCCGCGGCGCGCAGCAGTTGCGGCCACGCGGCAAGCTCGGCCGGCTCGAAAGCCCGGACGCCCTGATAGCCGGCGAGCAGCGCGCGGGCACGGTCGGCGTCGATGTCGCCGTCGTTCCGCACGCACCAGTCGTTGAGCGTGATCGCGACGTCATAGGCCAGCGTGTCGTTGCAGGCGTAGTAGAAGTCGATGAAGCCGCCGACGCGGTCGCCGTCGATCAGCGCGTTGTCGCGGAACAGGTCGGCGTGGATGACGCCGGCCGGCAAGGCGGCGAAGTCCTGCGCTGCCAGCGACGCGACCTCGGCCGCGAGTTCGGCCGCATCGTCGGCCGGCATGAACGGATACACCTCGGCCGCGACCGACTCGCGCCACGCCGCGCCGCGCGGGTTGGCCATGTGGCCGCGGTAATGCCGCGCGGCCAGATGCATCTGCGCCAGCATCTCGCCGACCTCGCGGCACTGTGCGGCATTCGGCGTATCGATCACGGCGCCGGGCAGGCAGTTGACCAGCAGCGTCGGCTTGCCGTTCAGCGTATCGACGAAGGCATTGTCGTGGTTGGCGATCGGCCCGGCGACGGCGATGCCGTGCTGCGCCAGATGCGCGAGCAGATTGACGTAGTAAGGCAGCTCGTCGGCCCGCAGCGTCTCGAACAGGGTCAGCACGTAGCGGCCGTGCGTGGTCGTGACGAAGTAATTGGTATTGGTGATGCCGGCCGCGATGCCCTTGAGCTCGACCAGACCGCCGATGGCGTAGCGCTTGAGGAAGGCGCCCATTTCATCGGGCGTGACGGTAGTGAAGACGGACATGTGGATTCAGTACGGCGCGGACGGGTGAGGGGCGGAGTGTACGCAAGCGGGCCGCTGCCGACGAGCGGCGGCCGGCATGCTTACCACGAGAACAGCGTCCACTGCGGCACCGACAGGCGCGCACCGCCCGAATCGGCGCCGTCGATCCGGTCGAACTGGCCGTTGCCTTCGTGGTCATAGAGGACGTACGGCGCGCCGACCTTGGGCGTGACCTTCATCATGTAGAGCCTGCCGTTCATCCGGTACTCGGCGATCGTCGCGTCGGCCTTCTCGATGATGCGCACTTCGGGCTCGCCGACCGCCTTGTTGGCCTTGGGTTTGGTCACCGGCGGCAGTTGTTCGGCCGGTACCGATTGCGGCGGCGGCGGCGGCGGATCGATCGGCGGCAGCTCGGCCATCGTTGCGCCGCTGGCGAGCAGCATCAGGCTGGTCAGCATGGATTTCATCAGGGCTCCCCCCGGCCCGGCGGGCCGTGTTCTTCCGGGCATTCTACCGAAAGCACCGCCCCGGCTCACAGGCTGAACTGCATTTCGCGCTCTGCGGGCGACATCTCGAAGCCGCGCGTCTCGAAGAAGCGGAAGATCGCCTCGACGATCGCCGCCGGATCGTCGATCAGCTGCACCAGGTCCAGATCGGCGGCATTGATCATGCCGTCGGCAACCAGGCGCACGCGGAACCAGTCGATCAGCCCTGACCAGAAGTCGCTGCCGACGAGGATGATCGGCATCTTGCGCGACTTGCCGGTCTGGATCAGCGTCAGCGCCTCGGTCAGCTCGTCGAGCGTGCCGAAGCCCCCCGGCATCACCACGTAGGCGCTGGCGTGCTTGACGAACATCACCTTGCGCGCGAAGAAGTGGCGGAAACTCTGGCTGACGTCCTGATACGGGTTGTTGCTCTGCTCGTGCTGCAGCTGGATGTTGAGCCCGACCGACGGGCTCGCGCCGTCGTAGGCGCCCTTGTTCGCCGCCTCCATCAGCCCCGGCCCGCCGCCCGAGATCACCGCGAAGCCGGCATCCGACAGCCGCCGGGCAATCTCCTCGGTGCGCTTATAATAGGCGTGGTCGCGCCCGATGCGTGCCGAGCCGAAGATCGACACCGCCGGCTGGATCCGTTGCAGGCGCTCGGTCGCTTCGACGAATTCGGCCATGATCCCGAATACCCGCCACGCCTCCCGGGCACGCGTGCCCTGAAGCTCGGCGTCGATCTGCGAGTCGACGACATGCGGCAGCTTGTCCTTGAGATTCATCGCACGCACCTCCTGCTGAGAACCTGTTTACAAAATATAGCCGCGCCCATGCCGGGCGGCGGCCTGCGGATACGCCATGCCCACCCTGCTCCTGATCGACGGTTCGTCCTACCTCTACCGCGCCTTCCACGCGATCCGCGAACTCTCGGCGCCCGACGGCACGCCGACCAATGCGCTGTACGGCTTCATCAATATGCTCAAGAAGCTGCGGCAAACCACGCCGGCCGACTACATCGCCTGCGTGTTCGACGCCAAGGGCAAGACCTTCCGCGACGACCTCTACCCCGAGTACAAGGCCAACCGGCCGAGCATGCCGGACGAGCTGCGCGTGCAGATTGCGCCGATCCACGAGGCGGTTGCGGCGTTCGGCGTGCCGATGCTGATCGTCGACGGCGTCGAGGCCGACGACGTGATCGGCACGCTGGCGCGGCAGGCCGCCGCGCAGGGCATGACGGCGATCATGTCGACCGGCGACAAGGACATGGCCCAGCTGGTCGACGGCCACGTGCGGATCGAGAATTCGATGACCGACGAAGTGCTCGACGAAGCCGGCGTGTTCGCCAAGTTCGGCGTCCGGCCCGACCAGATCGTCGACTTCCTGACACTGAAGGGCGATGCCGTCGACAACGTCCCCGGCGTGCCCAAATGCGGAGACAAGACCGCCGCCAAGTGGCTGGCCGAGTACGATAACCTCGACGCGATCATCGCCAACGCCGAAGCGATCAAGGGCGTCGTCGGCCAGAACCTGCGCGACAGCCTGGACTGGCTGCCGAAGGCAAAGGAACTCGTCACCATCAAGACCGACGTCGACCTCGCCACCGAGTTGCCCAACGGCATCGCCGACCTCGCCCCCGGCACCGAGGACTGGAACACGCTCAAGACGATGTTCGAGCGCTACAACTTCCGCACCTGGCTGCGCGAGGCCGACGCCAAGCTTGCCGCACCGGCGCCCGCACCGGCCGGCGACCTGTTCGGCAAGCCGCTGGCAACCCAGTCCAGCCCGGCGACGCCGGGCGCCGAAGCCGCCGGCACGCCCGCCGCGCAGCCGGCCGCGCCGGCCGTCGAGCGACACTACGAAGCCATCCTGACCGACGCCCAGCTCGACACGTGGCTGGCGAAGCTGCTGGCCGCCGACGTCGTCGCGGTCGATACCGAAACCACCAGCCTCGACCCGATGCGCGCAAAGATCGTCGGCATCTCGTTCTCGGTCACGCCGGGCGAGGCCGCCTATCTGCCGCTGGCGCACCGCGGCACCGAAGCGCCCGAGCAGCTGCCTTTCGACGCCACGCTGGAAAAGCTGCGTCCGTGGCTCGAATCGGCCGATCACAAAAAGCTCGGCCAGAACCTCAAGTACGACCAGCACGTGTTCGCCAACCACGGCATCGCGCTGGCCGGCATTGCCGACGACACCTTGCTGATGTCCTACGTGCTCGCCAGCCACGAGCGTCACAATATGGACGATCTGGCGATGCGCGAGCTCGGCGAGACGACGATCAAGTACGAGGACGTCGCCGGCAAGGGTGCCAAGCAGATCGGCTTCGACGAAGTCGGCGTCGATACCGCGACCGCCTACGCCGCCGAAGACGCCGACATCACCTTGCGGCTGGCTCAATCGCTGAGCGCCAAGCTGGCGCAGCAGCCGCAGCTCGAGAAGCTGTACCGCGAGCTGGAAATGCCGGTGCGCGGCGTGCTGTTCACGATGGAGCGCAACGGCATGCTGGTCGACGCCGACCGGCTCAACCGCCAGAGCCACGCGATCGGCCTGAAGCTGATCGAGCTCGAACAGCAGGCGTACGAGCTCGCCGGCCAGCCGTTCAACCTCGGCTCGCCGAAACAGATCGGCGAAATCTTCTTCGAAAAGCTCGGCCTGCCGGTGATCAAGAAGACGCCCAAGGGCGCGCCGTCAACCGACGAGGACGTGCTGACCGAGCTGGCCAAGGACTTCCCCCTGCCGAAGGTGCTGCTCGAGAACCGCAGCCTGTCCAAGCTCAAGTCGACGTACACCGACAAGCTGCCGACGATGGTCAACCCTGCTACCTCCCGCGTGCACACCAACTTCAGCCAGGCCGTCGCCGCAACCGGCCGGCTGTCGTCGAACGACCCGAATTTGCAGAACATCCCGATCCGCACCGCCGAAGGCCGCAAGATCCGCGAAGCCTTCGTCGCGCCGCCGGGCTGCAAGCTGGTGTCGGCCGACTACTCGCAGATCGAGCTGCGCATCATGGCGCACCTCTCGGGCGACAAGGCGCTGCTCAAGGCCTTTGCCGAAGGCCAGGACATCCACCGCGCGACCGCGTCCGAAGTATTCGGCGTCTCGCCGCTCGAAGTCAGCAGCGAACAGCGCCGCTACGCCAAGACGATCAACTTCGGGCTGATCTACGGCATGAGCGCCTTCGGCCTCGCCGCCGCGCTGGAGATCGACCGCAGCGCCGCCAAGACCTTCATCGACCGCTACTTCGCCCAGTTCCCCGGCGTCGCCGCCTACATGGAGCGCACCCGGGTGCAGGCGCGCGAGCAGGGCTATGTCGAAACGGTGTTCGGCCGCCGGCTGTGGCTGCCCGAGATCAAGTCGAGCAACGCCGGCCGCCGCGCTGGCGCCGAACGCGCCGCGATCAACGCACCGATGCAGGGCACCGCCGCCGACCTGATCAAGCGGGCGATGATCGCCGTCGACGCCTGGCTGCGCGACGCGAAGCTCAAGAGCAAGCTCGTACTGCAGGTCCACGACGAACTGGTGCTCGAAGCGCCGGCCGACGAGGTCGAACTGGTCCGGGTCGAGCTGCCGAAGAAGATGGCGCAGGTCGCCGAACTGGCGGTGCCGCTGGTCGCCGAGGTCGGCGTCGGCGACAACTGGGACGAGGCGCACTGATCCGCTGCACCACATGCTGATCCGCCCCCGTTTGCCGGAGTTGGGTCAGTCGATCTCGACCGTATGCTCGTCGGCCCCGGACTGGATGACGACCTTGCGATACGGTAGCCGGCCCGAATCGCAGTTGAGCATTGCCCGGTTTAGGTTCTGCAAATTGAAGAACCCGGCCCAATACTCGTCGCGGATGCCGGACGGAGGAATGAAGCGGCACGGGTCGCGCAGCGCACGCGTCACGACACCGCGCATTTCCGGATCCGACCACACCGACGGATCGAGCTGAAGTGCCACGCAACCCTGCGCATTCCGGCACCGGGAGCCGCCGCCCGAGTAGGCCGGGCGGCACAGCAACTGCAGGTCGCGCGGCGTAAAGCTTGCGAGCTCGCCGGCCGAACACAGTCCCCCGTATTGGTGTGACACCGGGATTCGCTCACGTTCGGCCTCGCGAAACGACGCGGCACTGCCGTTGTGGTCGGCAATGGCATAAGTAATGGCATCCGCCACCGCAACGGTGTGCGCATTCGGGTCCTTGAACAATTCGACCGCGCAGCCTTGCAGCAGCAGTATCGCCAGCATGATGCTCGAACGAGCGGCAAAAACCATGGGTTCTTCCTGAAGAAAGGTCATTGATCGCGCGCCATCATGCCACAGCCATTTCAGGGCTTTGACGCATGGTCTGCGCCGGCGAATTGGCATAGGCTTGGCGTCAGGAGGTCCGAATCATGAGCAAACTCAGAGCCGGCACCGTGCTGTACGCCGTCGACATCGAACGCGTCGCGGCGTTCTACGCCGGCGTGCTCGACATGGACATCGGCCATGCCGAAGCGCACTACATCGTGCTGAACACGCCCGGCTACGAGCTGGTGATCCAGCGCGTGCCCGAGCAGATTGCCGCGACGATCGTCGTCGATACGCCGCCGCGTCCGCGCGAGAACACCGCGATCAAGCCGGTGTTCTTCGTGGCCAGCCTCGTCAACGCGCGCACCGTCGCCGCCTGCCTTGGCGGCCTGCTGCCCGACACCGAATGGCGCTTCGGCGATTTCACCGTCTGCGACGGCATCGACCCGGAAGGCAACGTCGTGCAGTTCCGCGCCGTCGCCAGATGAACCGGCTCAAACCGGCGCGCAGGCTGCTCTGGGTCGTGCTGACGCTGATCCCGGCCGCGCTGGTCGCGGCCGCCGCCTACGTCTGGCTGCTCGATCGCGGTCTGGCGGCGCAGGATGCCGAGGCACGCAAGCGGCTCGACTTCTACGCACGCAGCCTCGACAGCCTGCTCGACAAGTACGCGCGGCTGCCGCAGCTGCTGACGCTCGAAACGACGCTGGCCGACGCGCTGGCGTCGCCCGCCGACCCGGCGCGCATCGCCGCCGCCAACCGCTACCTCGCAGCGTTCAGCGAGCGCGCGCAGGTCACCACCGCCTACCTGATCGCCACCGACGGCACGACGCTGGCGGCGAGCAACTGGCAGGACAGGCAGAGCTTCGTCGGCCGGCGCTTCGACTACCGGCCGTATTTCCGCGAAGCGATGCAGGACCGCCCCGGCCGGATGTACGCGTTCGGCACCACCAGCCTGGCGCCGGGCTACTACCTGTCGGCACCTTTGAAACGCGACGGCCGCATCGCCGGGGTCGTCGTCGTCAAGGTCAGCCTTGCGCAATACGAGGTGACCCTGCCCGGCGGCGCCGACCCCTTGCTGGTCGCCGACGACGTCGGCGTGGTGTTCCTGTCGGCGATCCCGGCATGGCGCTACCACACGCTCAGCCCGCTATCAGTCGCCGCGCGCGACCGGCTCGCACGCACGCGCCAGTACCCGCAACAGGCGCTGCAGCCGCTGTCGGCCAGCCAGGCGCTCGACGGCAGCGCGGAACGGCCGCAGCGGCTGCGCATCGCCGGCCCCGAGCACGGGCGCGAGTACATGGTGCGCACCGCCGGGGTCGGCCCGCTCGGCTGGCACCTGCTGCTGCTGTCGAATACCGTCGAGGTGCGCCGCGCGGCGCTGTCGCAGGCGGCGGCGCTCGGCTTCGGCCTCGCCTTCGTCACCGCGCTGTGGCTGTTCGCGCAGCAGCGCCGCCGGCGGATCGAGGAGCGGCGCGAGTCGCTGAAGGCGCAGCGCGCCGCGCACGCCGCGCTCGAAGCGCGCATCGCCGAGCAGACCGAGCATCTGGTGATCACCAACGAGGCGCTGACCGAGCGCATCCACGAGCTGGAACGCACCGAAGCGCTGCTGCGCCGCGCGCGCGACAACGCGGTGCAGACCGCCAAGCTCGCCGTGCTCGGGCAGATGGCCGCCGGCGTCACCCACGAGCTGAACCAGCCGCTCGCGGCGCTGACGACCTTGTCGGACAACGCCGCCAGGCTGCTCGAGCTGAACGAAACGGCCGAGGCGCGCGAGAACCTCGGGCTGATCAGCCAGCTGGCGCAGCGGATGGGCCGCATCGTCGGCCAGCTCAAGACCTTCGCGCGCAAGGAGCCGGCCCGGCTCGAACCGGTGCGGCTGGCCGACGCGCTCGCCAATGCGCTGATGCTGGTCGAACCGCGCCGGCGCGAGCTGAATGCACGGATCGACGTCGATGTCGGCAACGAAACCGTCCGTGCCGACGCGCTGCAGCTCGAACAGGTGCTGGTCAACCTGCTGCGCAACGGCCTCGACGCGATGGAAGGACAGGCCGCCCCCGCACTCGCGGTCGACGCCGGCAGCGGCGACGGCACGGTCAGGCTGCGGATCCGCGATCACGGCGCCGGCGTCGCCCCCGAGGCGCTGGCACGGCTGTTCGAGCCCTTCTACACCACCAAGCCGGTCGGCAAGGGGCTTGGCCTCGGGCTGGCGATTTCGCACACCATCGTGCAGAGTTTCTCCGGCAGCCTCGCCGCCGCCAACGCACCCGACGGCGGCGCGATCTTCACCCTGACCCTGCCCACGCCATGACCGACGACTTTCCGCAATCCATCCATCTCGTCGAAGACGACCCCATCGTCCGCCGCGGCAGCGAGCAGGCACTCAGGCTCGCCGGTTTCGCCGTGCGCGGCCATCCGGACGCCGAATCGCTGCTCGACGCCATCGCCGAAGGCGAGCGCCCGGCCGTCGTCGTCAGCGACGTCCGGCTGCCGGGCCGCGACGGGCTGGCGCTGCTGCGCGAGCTGCTGGCGCTCGAACGCGCGCTGCCGGTGATCCTCGTCACCGGCCACGGCGACGTGACGATGGCGGTCGGCGCGATGCGCGACGGCGCCTACGATTTCATCGAGAAGCCGTTCACGTCCGAGCGGCTGGTCGAGCAGGTGCGGCGCGCACTGGAAAAGCGCCGGCTGGCGTGGGACAACCAGCGGCTGCGCGCCCGGCTCGGCGAACCGCTCGAACAGTTGCTGATCGGCCAGAACCCGGCGATCCAGGCCTTGCGGCAGACGATCTCGGCGGTCGCGCCGGTCGGCATCGACGTGCTCGTCAACGGCGAGACCGGCTGTGGCAAGGAAGTGGTCGCTCGGGCGCTGCACGTCGCCAGCGGCCGCAAGGGTGCTTTCGTGGCGCTCAACTGCGGCGCGCTGCCCGAGAACGTCTTCGAGGCCGAGGTCTTCGGCGCCGAGGCCGGCGCCTACACCGGCGCGGCCAGGCGGCGGATCGGCAAGATCGAGTACGCCGACGGCGGCACGCTGTTCCTCGACGAAATCGAGAGCATGCCGCTGGCGCTGCAGGTGAAGCTCCTGCGGGTGATCCAGGACCGCAAGGTCGAGCGCCTCGGCGGCAACGCGGCGATTGCCGTCGACGTGCGCATCGTCGCGGCGAGCAAGGCCGACCTCAAAACGGAAAGCGACGCCGGCCGCTTCCGCGCCGACCTCTACCACCGGCTCAACGTCGTCACGCTCGACCTGCCGCCGCTGCGCGAGCGCCGCGACGACATCGCGCTGCTGATGGGGCATTTCCTGTTCGAGGCGGCGGCCCGCTTCGGCCGGCCCGTGCCGGCGTGGAGCGCCGGCGATCTGGCGCGCTGGCAGGCGTACGACTGGCCCGGCAATGTGCGCGAGCTGAAGAACGTCGCCGAGCGCTTCTGCCTCGGCCTGCCCGAAGGCACGCCGAAAGTCGCCGACGACATCGCGCCGGCATCGCTGAGCGCACAGGTCGACCGTGCCGAACGGCGGATCATCGAGGGCGCGCTGCGCGACACCGGCGGCCAGGTCACCCGCGCCGCCGAGCTGCTCGGCCTGCCGCGCAAGACGCTGTACGACAAGCTCGCCCGCCACGGCATCGACCCGGACGCCTTCCGCAAGGGCTGATTCTGCCGGTGCAATAACGGATTGCCCGAACCACGACTACCAAACCGGTGAGCGGCTTTCCACACACTCCGGCATGCCGATGGCGGAATTCCACACGCTGCCAAATTCGCCACAATCCGGACAAATCGTTTCATATCAATGAATTAAACCACAATCGGCGGCTGGCACGCCGTTTGCACAGTAACGACCCAGGCCGTAGCCCGCGTTTTCCGACTACGCGGCGCCACCAACCGGCGATCAACCGTCCCAGGAGTCGTTACCATGAAACAGCCTTTCTACAAGGTGCTCTACGTGCAGGTGCTGGCCGCCATCGTCGCCGGCGTGCTGCTCGGCTATTTCGATCCCGGCCTCGGCGCGGCGCTCAAGCCGCTCGGCGACGGCTTCATCAAGCTGGTGAAAATGATCATCGCCCCGGTGATCTTCGTCACCGTCGTCCACGGCATCGCCGGCATGCAGGACATGAAGAAGGTCGGCCGCGTCGGCGGCAAGGCGCTGCTGTACTTCGAAGTGGTATCGACGTTCGCGCTGGTCATCGGCCTGATCGTCTCGCACCTGCTGCAGCCGGGCGCCGGCTTCAACGCCGACGTCGCCCACCTCGACCAGAGCGCGGTTGCCGGCTACGCCGCCAAGGCACACGGCAGCAGCACGGTCGACTTCATCATGCACATCATCCCGAGCACCGTTGCCGGCGCCTTCGCCGAGGGCAACATCCTGCAGGTGCTGATGCTGGCGATCCTGTTCGGCTTCGGCCTGTCGCGCATCGGCGAGCGCGGCCAGCAGCTGCTGGAGCTGAACGACAAGATCTCGCAGGTGCTGTTCTCGGTCGTCAACATGATCATGAAGCTCGCCCCGGTCGGCGCCTTCGGCGCAATGGCGTTCACGATCGGCAAGTACGGCGTCGCGTCGCTGATCCCGATGGCCAAGCTGATGGGCGCGTTCTACCTGACCTGCGGACTGTTCGTGCTGCTGGTGCTCGGCGGCATCGCCCGAGCCTGCGGCTTCTCGGTGCTCAGGCTGATCGCCTACATCCGCGAAGAACTGCTGATCGTGCTCGGCACCAGTTCGTCCGAAAGCGCGCTGCCGCGGCTGATGGACAAGCTCACCAAGCTCGGCTGCTCGAAGTCGGTCGTCGGCCTTGTCGTGCCGACCGGCTACTCGTTCAACCTCGACGGCACCAACATCTACATGACGATGGCGGCGCTGTTCATCGCCCAGGCGACCAATACCGACCTGACCTTGAGCCAGCAGCTGATGATCCTGGCCGTGGCGATGCTGACCTCCAAGGGCGCCAGCGGCGTCACCGGTGCCGGCTTCATCACGCTGGCGTCGACGCTGGCGGTGGTGCCGAGCATCCCGATCGCCGGCATGGCGCTGATCCTCGGCATCGACCGCTTCATGAGCGAAGCCCGCGCGCTGACCAACTTCATCGGCAACGCCGTCGCCACCGTCGTCGTCTCGCGCTGGGAGAACGAACTCGACACCGCGCAGCTGAACCGCGTGCTCGGCGGCGAACGCAGCGACGCCGAAGCGCCGCCGGTCGCACCGGCGCTCGGCCTCGACCGCGCCTGATTCACCCGGATACCTCCTTTCCCCCGGCGATGTCTGCCGGGTTTTTTTTCGCCCGCGACACCGGCGCCTCGAAGGTGCCGGCGGCGATCGCGGCGAGGTCGCCGCCGCTGACGCCGAGGTCACCCAGCTGGTAGGCCGACATCCCGCGCAGCTCGGCCAGCTGCCTTGCCAGCCTGCGCCGCCGCTGCCAGTTCGCCCACAGCCTGCCCATCGCCCCCGCTGCCCCGATACGGCCATCGTCGCCGTGCGGGCCGCGCCGCGCCGGCCAGCCTGAACCCAGTTTCTGCCAGTCCATCTTGTCCGCCCCGCTGCCTTCGTTCACGATGACAAAAGGATATTTCCGCGGCCGGCGGCGCTGAATGCACGGCCATTCGAAATCGGCCCGGTTTTCCTTTGAACCATCGCTTTTTTGCGGGACACACCATGAATCCATCGCTTCCACTCGACAGCAAGGACTGGAAGATCCTCGACGCGCTGCAGCGCGACGCGCGCCAGAGCCTGTCGGCGCTCGGCAAGCGCATCGGCCTGTCGCAACCGGCGGTGAGCGAGCGCATCCGCAAGCTCGAGGACGCCGGCGTGATCGAGGGCTACGGCGCACGGCTGAACCTGCAGAAGGCCGGTTACGGCCTGCTGGCGCTGATCCGCGTCCGCAGCGACCACGCGCGGCTGCCGCAACTGCTGGCGCAGTGCGAGGCGATGCCCGAAGTGCTCGAGGCCTTCCGCATCACCGGCGAGGACTGCCTGATGCTGCGCTGCGCGATTGCCCGGCCCGAGGCACTCGAAGTCGTCGTCGACACGCTGGCCGCCTTCGGCAACCTGACGACATCGCTGGTGCTCTCGAGGCCGATCGCGCGCGCGATCGCCGCCCCGGCCGGCTGAGCTTCGCTACGGCTCGGTCCGGGGCGGCGGCTTCAGGCCTCCCGGCCCGAAATTTAGAATCAATTCTAAAGCGGCTGCATCGGGCGGGCCGACGATGCGCACCGGGGCCGGTGGTAGAATCGGCGTATCGATTCCACTGTGAGCACCGCCGTGTCCACCCCCACCCGCCTCGTCATCGCCACCCGTGAAAGCCCGCTCGCCCTGTGGCAGGCGCGGCACATCCAGGCCCGGCTGGCCGCGCTGCTGCCGGGTACCGAGATCGACCTCCTGGGCATGACGACCAAGGGCGACCAGATCCTCGACAAGACGCTGAACAAGGTCGGCGGCAAGGGCCTGTTCGTCAAGGAACTCGAGGAAGCGCTGGCCGACGGCCGCGCCGATCTCGCCGTGCATTCGATGAAGGACGTGCCGATGGTGCTGCCCGAAGGCTTTGCCATTGCCGCGATCACCGAGCGCGAAGACCCGCGCGACGCCTTCGTCTCGACCCGCTACGCCAGTCTCGACGCCATGCCCGAAGGCGCCGTCGTCGGTACCGCCAGCCTGCGCCGCGAAGCGCAGCTGCGCGCCCGCTACCCGCAGCTCGTGTTCAGGCCGGTGCGCGGCAATGTCGGTACCCGGCTCGCCAAGCTCGACGCCGGCGAGTTCGATGCGCTGATCCTCGCCGCCGCCGGGCTCA
The DNA here is from genome assembly GCF_001808185.1 of Jeongeupia sp. USM3. NCBI lineage: Bacteria > Pseudomonadati > Pseudomonadota > Betaproteobacteria > Neisseriales > Chitinibacteraceae > Jeongeupia > Jeongeupia sp. USM3. Next base: position 2,263,442 of record NZ_CP017668.1, read on the forward strand.
AGCGCCTCGGTTTCGCCGACCGGATCCGCACCGAACTGAGCGCCGACATCAGCCTGCCGGCGCCGGGCCAGGGTGCGCTCGGCATCGAGATCCGCGCCGACCGCGACGACCTGAAGGCGCTGCTCACGCCGCTGAACCATGAAGCGACCGCCGCCTGCGTCACCGCCGAGCGCACGCTCTCGCGCCGGCTGAACGGCTCTTGCCAGCTGCCGCTGGCGGCCTTTGCCGAGGACGACGGCGGCTTCCTGCGGCTGCGCGGCCTGGTGGCGATGCCCGACGGCAGCCACAGCGTCTACGCCGAATCCAACGGCACGCAAGCCGCCGCCGACGGCCTCGGCCGCCAGGTCGCCGACCTGCTGATGTGCGAGGGCGCCGGCGACATCCTCAAGGCCCTCGACCATTAAGCACGCCGCCACCGGGCCGCTGGCCGGCCGGCGCATCTGGGTCACCCGGCCGCGGGCGCAGGCCGGCACGCTGGCGGCGCTGATCGAAGCGCAGGGTGGCACCGCGATCCGGCAGCCGCTGCTCGAGATCGTCCCGCCCGCCGATCCGGCGCCGTTCGAGGCCGCGCTGGCCGCGCTCGAAACCTTCGACCTGGTGGTCTTCGTCAGCCCGACCGCGCTCGACCTCGCCTTCGCGCAGCTCGGCCGCGGCTGGCCGGCCGGCATTCCGGTCGCCGTGGTCGGCCCCGGCAGCGCCGCGCGCGCGCGCGAACTCGGCGCGACGACGGTGATCTCGCCGCCGGCGCAGCACGACAGCGAAGGCCTGCTGCAAGAGGCCGGCATGCAGCGGCTCGCCGGCCGGCGCGTGCTGCTCGTCCGCGGCGACGGCGGCCGCGAGATCCTGCCCGACGCGCTGGTGCAAAGGGGCGCGGCGCTGACCGTCGTCGCGGCCTACCGCCGCACCGCACCGGACCTCGACGACGCCGGTCTGGCCCGCCTGCTCGACGCCGGCGTCGACGCGGTGCTGGTCAGCAGCTCGGAAGCCGCGGCCAAGCTGTACGCGCTGGCTGGAGGCGCCGCGCGCGAGCGGCTACAATCGCTGCTGTACTTTGCGCCGCACCCGCGCATCGTCGCCGCGCTGCACGAGCACGGCGCGACGCGCGTCGTGCACTGCGCCGGCGGCGACGCCGCAACCCTTGCCTCGCTCTGCCATCATTTCGCGGACCTGCAGCCATGAACCAAGAACAAGACCTTCCTTCGGCGCTGACGTCACCGCGCCGCCGCCTGCCCGCTGTCTCGCCGGCGCTGATCGTCGCCGTGCTCGCGCTCGCCGCTGCCGGCGGCGTCTGGTACAGCCAGCAGCAGGCGATGGAAACGCTGCGCACCGAGGTCAACCGCGAACTCGCGCAGGGCCAGCGCCAGCTGCGCGGCGCGCAGGAGCGCGAAGCGCAGGCCCAGCTGCGCAGCCAGGCGCTCGAGCGCGAGCTCGCGCTGGTGTCGGCAAGGCAGAACGAAACCCAGAGCCAGCAGGCCGCGCTGTCGTCGATGTACGAGGCGCTGACGCGCAACGAGACGCAGCGGGTGCTGGCCGAAACCGAACAGACGCTCGCCTTCGCCAGCCAGCAGCTGCAGCTCGCCGGCAATGTCGACGCCGCGCTGGTCGCGCTGGGCGCGATCGACCAGAAGCTCGCCGTGCTGAACCGGCCCGAGCTGATCGGCCTGCGCAAGAGCATCAGCCACGACATCGACCAGCTGAAGACCCAGCCCTATCTCGACGTCGTCGGCATCGCCGCGCGGCTCGACACGCTGGTCGCCGGCATCGACCGGCTGCCGCTGGCGATCGACGGCCACCGCGATCCCAAGCCCAAGGCCGATGCATCGGCGCCGGCCAACGCGCTGCAGCGCTTCGGCAACGAGCTGTGGCACGAATTCCGCCATCTGATCCAGATCCGCCGGATCGACAAGCCCGACGCGATGCTGCTGACGCCGAACGAGGCGTTCTTCCTGCGCGAGAACATCAAGCTGCGCCTGCTCGATGCACGCACCGCGCTGCTGATGCGCAACGAGGTCGCGTTCCGCGCCGACCTGAAGGCCGCGAGCGACTACCTGAAGCAGTACTTCGACACCAGTTCCGCGGCAACGCGCAACGCGACCGCCGCGCTCGACGCGCTGTCGCGCGAAACGCTGGCGCTGAAGCTGCCCGACCTGTCCGCCAGCCTAACCGCCGTGCGCCAGGGCCGGCTCGCCACCGAGAGGACCAAGCCGTGAGAGCACTCCTGTGGTTGATCGTGCTGTTCGCGCTCGCGGTCGGGCTGACGCTGTTCGCCCAGTTCAACACCGGCTACGCGCTGCTGTTCGTTCCGCCGTGGCGGGTCGAAATCTCGCTCAACGTCTTCATCGTCGGCATCATCGCGCTGGTCGCGGTGCTGTACCTGCTGACCCGGGTGATCGCCGAACTCGGCGGCCTGCCCGGGCGGGTCAAGGCGTTCCGGCTGCGCAAGGCGCGCGATGCGTCGGTCCAGCTCGAGCGCGATGCGCGGATCGCCTTCTTCGAGGGGCGCTACCAGCGCGCCGAACGGCTGGCCGGCGAAGCCCTTGCCGCCAGCCACGACAGCGCCGCCTTCGCCGTCAACGGCCTGCTCGCCGCACGCGCGGCGCACCTGATGCGCGACTTCGTCAAGCGCGACCAGTATTTCGCCAAGCTGCGCGAACGGCTCGGGCCGCGCCATCTGGCGCTGGCGATGACGATGGCCGAGCTCTATCTCGACGAGCGCCGCAACCAGGACGCCGAAACGGCGCTGGCCGAGGCGCGGATGATCTCGCCGAAACTGACCGCGATGCTCAAGCTCGAACTCAAGCTGCGGCAGCGCGAGGACAACGCCGACGCCATCGTCCGGCTGGTCGACCAGCTCGCCCGGAGCGACGCGCTCGACGCCAGCCAGGCGCAGGCGATCCGGCTGCAGGCGTACCGGAACGTGCTGCACCGGCAGCCGAAGACGCCGCGCGAACTCAGGGACTGGTGGCAGAAGCTGCCCGTGGCCGACCGCACCGCGCCGAAACTCGTCGCCGCGCTCGCCGACGCCTATGCCACGCAGGGCGAACCGGCCGCGGCCCGCGACGCGATCGAAGCCGCGCTGGCGCAGCAGTGGTCGAGCGAGCTGGCCGAGCGCTACGGCACGCTCGGTCTCGAGGGCGATGCGCTGATCGCGCAGCTGCAGCAGGCCGAAACCTGGCTCAAGAGCCATCCGAACGACCCGAAACTGCTGCTCACGCTCGGCCGGCTGTGCACGGCGCGGGCGCTGTGGGGCAAGGCGCAGACCTATTTCGAGGCGAGCATCGCCGTATCGCCGGGCCCGCTGGCGCACGCCGAGCTGGCCGCGCTGCTCGAAAGACTGGAACGCCCCGAAGAGGCCAACCGCCACTACCGCTCCAGCCTGGCGCTGGCGGTGGGCCACTGAGCCGTCGGCAGCGCCCGAAAAAACGAAGCCCTCCGCATGGAGGGCTTTTTTGCATGCCGGACCTCAGCCCGGCTGGCCACGTTTGACCGACTTCCCGTTGCCCGGCGCCGTTTGCGGTTGCGCTGGCGCGCAGCAGATCCACGAAAACGCCGCATCGTCGCGATGCCGGGTCAGGAAGTCACTCTTGCGTGCACTACGGGCAGGTTCACCCTGCCCCGGACTTTGTGGTGGTTTCATCGCCGGCACTCACTCTCGATCGGGACTACTCAGCGGTGAGATGCCGGCAGCCGGAGCAAGTTCTGACGTTCGTCAGCCGAGCAGCTCGGGGCTGATCGCCGCGCGCAGCGTGTACTCGTTGTTGCCGCCGCGCCGGCGCAGCTCGATCCACACCACACCGCCCTTTTTCAGCAGCATGTCCTGCTCGCGGCCGGTCAGCAGCAGTGCGGCGACGCGACCGAGCACCGGCTGGTGGCCGACCAGCACGACGACCGGATCGGGCCCCTGCGGCCAGCCGGCGGCCTCGAGGTAATGGCCGGTCTGGCCGTCGGCCGGATCGAGCAGCGCGCTGGTTTCGATCTCGACGCCGAGCGTCCGGGCGGTTTCCTGCGCCCGCCGGGCCGCGCTGGCGATCACGCGGACGCGCTGGCCGGCCAGATAGGGTTTCAGCCAGGCGGCGACCTTCTGCGCCTGCTTGCGGCCCTTGGGCGTCAGCGTCCGCGCCAGATCGTCGCCGCCGTCTTCGGCCTCGGCATGGCGCCACAGGATCAGCTGTTCCATCGTCGGTTTCCCCCAGCCTGCTCAGGTCCGCTGTTTGGCGCCGAGCTCGGCCAGCAGGCTCAGCTGCGCGTTGCGGCGCTTGCCGCCACGCGCGCTCTTGCGCCGGTAGCGGCCGTCGGCGAGCATTTCCCACGCCTGCGCATTGTCGACCAGATAGGGGCGCAGGCTTTCGCGGATCACCCGGCGCTTGACCTTGGGCGAGAGCACCGGAAAGGCGATCTCGATCCGGCGGAACAGGTTGCGGCCCATCCAGTCGGCGCTCGACAGGTAAACGTCCTCGGCACCGTCGTTATAGAAGTAGAACACCCGGTGGTGCTCGAGGAAGCGACCGATGATCGAGCGTACCTTGATGTTCTCCGACAGCCCCGGCATGCCCGGCCGCAGCGCGCAGACGCCGCGCACGATCAGGTGGATCGTCACGCCGGCCTGGCTCGCCTCGTAGAGTTTCTCGATCACCGTCGGTTCGAGCAACGCGTTCATCTTGGCGATCACCACCGCCTTGCGGCCGGCGCGGGCGGCGAGAATCTCGCGGTCGAGCGCCTTGAGGATGTTCGGCTGCAGCGTGAACGGCGCCTGCCACAGCCGCAAGTGGTCGCCGGCAAGGCCAAGGCCGGTCAGCTGCATGAAGATGTCGTTGACGTCGCTGGTGATCTCGTCGTTGGCGGTCAGCAGGCCGAAGTCGGTATAGAGCTTGGACGTGCGCGGGTGGTAGTTGCCGGTACCGACGTGGACATAGCGGCGCAGCTTGCCGTCCTCGCGCCGGACGACCAGCAGCATTTTTGCATGCGTCTTGTAGCCGTAGACGCCGTAGACGACGTGGGCGCCGGCGCGTTCGAGCTTGGCCGCCCAGTTGATGTTCGCTTCTTCGTCGAAGCGCGCCATCAGCTCGACGACGACGGTGACCTCCTTGCCACGCGCCGCCGCTTCGACCAGCGCGTCCATCAGCGCCGACTCGCTGCCGGTCCGGTAGATCGTCATCTTGATCGCGACGACGTTCGGATCGGTCGACGCCTGCTGCAGGTAATCGATGACCGGCGTGAAACTCTGGAAAGGATGGTGCAGCAGGATGTCGCCGTGGCGGATCGCCGCGAAAATGTCGGGCTGCTTGCGCAACTCGGCCGGCAGCCCCGGCATGAACGGTTCGAACTTGAGGTCCGGCCGGTCGACCTGGTCGGGCACCTGCATCAGCCGCACCAGGTTCACCGGGCCGCCGACGCGGTAGACGTCGATCTCGGCGAGGCCGAACTGCTGGCGCAGGAAATCCTGCAGATGCTTCGGGCAGTTGTCGGCGACTTCGAGCCGCACCGCGTCGCCGAACGGCCGCTGCGAGAGCTCGCCCTCGAGTGCCGCGCGCAGGTCCTTGATGTCGTCGTCGTCGACGCTGAGGTCCGAATCGCGCGTGACGCGGAACTGGTAGCAGCCGAGCGCGTTCATGCCGACGAACAGCTCGTCGACATGGGCATGCAGGATCGACGACAGGAAGACGAAGCCGTGCTCGACGCCGCTGACCTCCCTGGGCATCTTCACGAAGCGCGGCAGGATGCGCGGCGCCTGGACGATGGCCATTTCGGCGTTGCGGCCGAAGGCGTCACGGCCTTCGAGCTCGATGATGAAGTTCAGCGACTTGTTGAGGATGCGCGGAAACGGGTGCGACGGATCGAGCCCGATCGGCGTCAGCACCGGCATCAGCTCGCGGAAGAAGTAGTCCTTGACCCAGGCGCGCTGCGCCTCGTTCCACAGGCTGCGGCGCAGGAAGTGGATGCCCTCCTCGGCCAGCGCCGGCAGCATCACTTCGCGGAACAGCCGGTACTGGCGCTCGACGACGTCGTGCGCCTCGCGCGCCAGGAGCTCGAACGCCTGCTGCGGCGTCAGCCCTTCGGGCAGCAGCCGGGTCGGATACTGGCGGATGTTTTCCTTCAGCCAGGCGACGCGGACCTCGAAGAATTCGTCGAGGTTGCTCGAGACGATGCACAGGAACTTCAAGCGCTCGAGCAAGGGGTTGCTGACATCCTCGGCCTGCGCGAATACGCGGCGGTTGAACTCGAGGAGACCGAGCTCGCGGTTGAGCATCAACTGATTGTCGGCGGGCTTGTAGATCATGGGCTCACTTCGTCGATCGCGCCGCTTCTGCGGCCGGAGAATGGAAACAGGCCGCACCGGGCGGCCTGCGGAACTACGCGCTCGGCGGCACGAAACCGGCGACTTCGTCGGCACCGGCACCGAAGAAGTAGTTCTGCAGCTGCTGCTGCAGGTACTGGCGTGCCTTCGGATCGGCGAGGTTGAGGCGGTTCTCGTTGATCAGCATCGTCTGGTGCTTCACCCACGCCGCCCACGCTTCCTTCGAGACGTTGTCGTACAGTTTCTTGCCGATTTCACCGGGCAACGGCGGGAAGTCGAGACCCTCGGCATCGCGACCGAGTTTGACACAGTGGACCATGCGGCTCATGGGGGCGTTCTCCAATGGGGCGAAACATTCCATCATACCTGTGTTGACGGGTGATGACAGCCGGCGGCCCCGGCACGCCGGCATGAAAAAAGCGCGGCATCGCCGCGCTTTTTTTTCCGGCCTGCTCCGCTGCGATCAGTCGGCGCGAACCGGCACGATCCACAATTCGACGCGACGGTTGAGCGCACGGCCGGCCGGCGTGGCGTTGTCGGCGCGCGGCTCGGTGATGCCCTTGCCGATCGCCTGCAGGCGGACCGGATTGACGTTGCGGCCGATGAAGTAATCGGTCACGGCCTGCGCACGCTGCTGCGACAGCACCATGTTCTTGTCGGCCTTGCCGCTGCTGTCGGTATGGCCGACGACGGTGATCGACGTCTTGCCGTACTGGTTGACGACCTTGGCGATCTTGTCGAGCGTCGGCGTGTAGCCCGGCTTGATCACGGCCGAACTGCTGTCGAAGCCGGTGTTCGACGTCATGCTGACCAGCAGCGTGTTGTCGGACTGCTTCTGCACGGTGATCTCGCCCTTCTGGATTTCCGGCGCCAGCTGCTTCTGCAGGTCCTTGGCCTGGGTGTCCATGTAGTAGCCGATGCCGCCGCCGGCCAGGCCGCCACCGACCGCACCGATCAGCGCACCCTTGCCGCGGTTGTTGTGATTGACCGCCGCGCCGATCGCCGCGCCACCCAGCGTACCGATGATCGCGCCCATCTCGGTGTTGCTCAGGTCACGCTTGTCGCCGAGATCGTTGGTTGCGCAGGCGGACAGCAACAGCGCGCCCATCAGCGGGGCGATAATCAGGGACTTGCGCATCAGGCTTTCTCCAAGGGTCAAGAATCAGGGTGCCATTATGGCAAATCGATAGCCGCAACGATGCGGCAAAGGTCACATCCGCAGCGCTTGACGTTGCGCAGGGCAGGCGTTCGTCCTACTACCCGCAGCCGCGGCGCTCTGGCAGCATGGCCGCATCATCTTCCGGGAGCCCGCCGATGTCCGCCCTGCCCCGTTTCGTCGTGTTCGGCGAAGCCCTGACCGACTTCATCCGCCAGGACGACGAGCGCTGGCTCGCCCAGCCCGGCGGCGCCTGCTGGAACGTCGCCCGCGTCGCCAGCCGCCTCGGCATCGCCACCGGCTACGGCGGCGCGCTGAGCCGCGACGTGTTCGGCGACGAACTCGCCCGCCTGTCGCACGCAGCCGGGCTCGACGCTCGCTTCATCCAGCGCACCGATGCTGCGCCGCTGCTGGCGATGGTGCCGTCGACGCGGCCGCCGCGGTACTTCTTCGTCGGCGAATCGGACCTCGCCTTCGACCCGGCACAACTGCCCGAAGGCTGGCTGGCCGCCGCCGAAATCGTCCAGTTCGGCTGCATCAGCCTCGCGCGCCAGCCGCTGGCCGAACGGCTGGTCGACGTGGCGAAGGCCGCCGCGGCGGCCGGCAAGCGCATCGCCTTCGACCCGAACTGGCGCGAGCCGATGCAGGCACCGCATTACGCCGATACCTTCCGCACGCTCGCGGCGCTGGCGAGCTACATCAAGGTCTCCGACGAAGACCTCGGCCTGCTGTTCCCGGGCCAGGCCCCGGACAGCGGGCTCGCCAGCCTGCGCGCGATCGCACCGCAGGCCGAAATCCTGCTGACCCGCGGCGCCGACGGCATGCGCTGGCTGCATGGCGATGCGGTGATCGACCAGCCGGTGTTCAGGGTCGACGTGATCGACACCGTCGGCTGCGGCGATGCCAGCATGGGCGGCTGGATGGCGAGCGTGCTGCACGCGCCCGACGCGCAAATCGCCACCCACCTGCGCCACGCCGCCGCCGCCGCCGCACTGGCCGCCAGCCATGCCGGTGCGTACGCGGCGACCTGGGACGAGGTCGAGGCGCTGACCGCTGCATCGGCCTGAACGGGCCGAAAACAAAAAAGGAGCCAGCGGCTCCTTTTTTTAATCCTGTTGCGAACGCTCAGACGTTGAACAGGAAGTTCAGCACGTCGCCGTCCTTGACGACGTAGTCCTTGCCTTCGGCTCGCATCTTGCCGGCTTCCTTCGCGCCCTGTTCGCCCTTGTACTGGATGAAGTCGGCGAACGAGATCGTCTGCGCGCGGATGAAGCCGCGTTCGAAGTCGGTGTGGATCACGCCGGCGGCCTGCGGTGCGGTGTCGCCGATGTGGATCGTCCAGGCGCGAACTTCCTTCACCCCGGCGGTGAAGTAGGTCTGCAGCCCGAGCAACTGGTAGGCAGCGCGGATCAGCCGGTTCAGCCCCGGTTCCTGCTGGCCGAGTTCGGCGAGGAATTCGGCCTTGTCGGCGTCGTCGAGTTCGGCGATCTCGGACTCGATCGCGGCGCAGACGGCCACCACCGGCGCGCCCTCAAGCTCGGCGTGGGCACGGACCTTGTCGAGCAGCGGGTTGTTGTCGAAACCGTCTTCGGCGACGTTGGCGACGTACATCGCCGGCTTGATCGTCAAGAGGCACAGCGACTTGATGATCAGCTTCTCGTCATCGGACAGCCCGGCCGAGCGTGCCGGCTTGCCTTCGTTCAGGTGCGGCACCAGCTTCTCGAGCACCTTGACCAGCGCGATCGCGTCCTTGTCGCCGCTCTTGGCCTTCTTGCCGTCGCGCTGGATCGACTTCTCGACCGTCGCGAGGTCGGCGAGCGCCAGCTCGGTGCCGATGACGATGATGTCGTCGATCGGGTCGACGCGGCCAGCGACGTGGACGACGTTGTCGTTCTCGAAGCAGCGCACGACGTTGACGATGGCGTCGGTCTCGCGGATGTTGGCGAGGAACTGGTTGCCGAGGCCTTCGCCCTTCGACGCACCGGCAACCAGACCGGCGATGTCGACGAACTCGACGATGGCCGGGACGATCTTCTGCGGATTGATGATGCCGGCGAGGTCACCCAGGCGCGGGTCCGGCACTTCGACGATGCCGACGTTGGGCTCGATCGTGCAGAACGGGTAGTTGGCGGCTTCGATACCGGCGCGGGTCAAAGCATTGAAGAGCGTCGACTTGCCGACGTTGGGCAGGCCGACGATGCCGCATTTGAGGCTCATCGGGAAAAATCCTTGATCGATCAGGCCCCTGCGCACGGGGCGCGGGGCGGGAAAAACGCCGATTGTAGCATTCCCGGCCGTCAATCCCGACGGTATTCGGCCGCAGCGGCCAGGCCGGCGCCGCACGAAAAGCGGAGGCCCGCAGCACGACGCCCTGGTGCCGCGGGACACGCCGGGAGCCGCGCACTCCCCGGCGACAGCGGCCCACTCGATTTCAACCGGACCGGCGCTTAAGCTGGTAACTGCAATCGACCGGAGTACTGCCGAATGTGGGCACGGATTCACGCCTTGTACCTGCTCGTCAGACGCGTGATCGAGAAGACCGTCGACGGTTTCTTCGACGACGAGCTGATGACGCGCGCCGCCGCGCTGGCGTTCTACTCGGCGCTGTCGTTCGCGCCGCTGCTGGTGCTGCTGCTGTGGGTCGTCGCCTCGCTCAGCGCCGACTACCAGGGCCGGTTGGTCGAGGGCCTCAACGAGATGGTCGGGCCCAAGGCGGCCGATGCGGTGGCCATCGTCATCCGCAACGCCAGTAGCCGGCCCGACGTCGGCAACCTTGCCGGACTGATCGGCCTCGGCATCACGCTGGTCGGCGCCTCGGCGGTGTTCACCCAGTTGCAGGGCGCGCTGAACCGGGTCTGGGGGCTGCGGGCCAAGCCCGGCGCCGCGGTGCTCGGCTGGTTGCGCTCGCGGCTGAACGCGCTCGGCCTGCTGCTCGCGGTCGCCTTCCTGCTGGTGATCTCGTTCAGCGCGAGCACGGCGATCCGCCTCTTCGTCCCCGGCAGCACGCTGCTGTGGCAGGGGATCGAAGCGGGCATCTCGACCGCGGTGTTCATCTTCGTGTTCGCGGCGATCTTCAAGATACTGCCCGACGCGCAGATCGCGTGGCGCGACGCGCTGGTCGGCGCCACGCTGACCGACGCGCTGTTCCTGCTCGGCAAGGTCGCCATCGGGCTGTACATCGCCAACAGCGACGTCGGCGGCGCCTACGGCCCGGCCGGCAGCGTCGTCGTGCTGCTGGTGTGGGTCTACTACTCGGCGCTGATCCTGCTGCTCGGCGCCGAGCTGACCGAAGCGGTCGCCGAGGCACGCGGCGTGCCGATCCGGCCCAACCTTTACGCCGAGCCGATCCCGCCGCGCCACCACAAGGCGGCCGAGGATGCCGACTGATTACTTCTTCGGCTTTTCCGGACGCTGCCAGCCCGGAATCGTCACCTGCCTGGCGCGGGCAACGGTCAGCTCGCCGGCCGGCGCGTTCTTGCCGATGACCGAGCCGGCGCCGGTCGTTGCGCGCGCGCCGATGGTCACCGGCGCGACCAGCACGTTGTTCGAACCGATGCGCGCCTCGTCCTCGATCACCGTGCGGAACTTGTTCACCCCGTCGTAATTGGCGGTGATCGTGCCGGCGCCGACGTTGACGTCGCGGCCGATCGTCGTGTCACCGATGTAGCTCAGGTGGTTGACCTTGGAGCCGACGCCGATCACCGATTTCTTCACCTCGACAAAGTTGCCGACGTGGACGTTCTCGGCCAGCTCGGCCCCGGGGCGCAGCCGCGCATACGGGCCGATCAGGCTGCCGGCGCCGATCACCGCGTCCTCGAGATGGCAGAACGGGTGGATCACCGCGCCGTCGGCAATGGTGACGTTCTTCAGCACGCAGTTGGCGCCGATGCTGACGTCGTGGCCGAGCACGATCTTGCCTTCGAACACGCAGTTGACGTCGACGACCACGTCCATGCCGTGCTCGAGCGTGCCGCGCAACTCGAAGCGCGCCGGGTCGCGCAGCGTGATGCCGGCGGTCAGCAGGGCGTGCGCCTGCTGCTGCTGGAAGATCCGTTCGAGCGCGGCGAGCTGCACCTTGTTGTTGATGCCCTCGGCCTCCCAGTGGTCCTGCGGCTGCACCGTCGCGACCGGCACGCCGTCACGCACCGCCAGCGCGATCAGGTCGGTCGCGTAGTACTCGCCCTGGGCGTTGTCGTTCTTCAGCTCGGCCAGCCAGCCGGCCAGCCGGCCGGTCGGCAGCGCAAGGATGCCGGTGTTCATTTCGCGGATCGCCGCCTGCGCCGGCGTCGCATCCTTCTGTTCGACGATGGCCTGCACTTCGCCGGCGGCGTTGCGGACGATGCGGCCGTAGCCACTCGCATCGTCGAGGATGTCGGTCAGGATGCCGAGCTTGCCACCGTCGACCGCGGCGAGCAGCGCCTGCAGCGTCGCCACGCGGGTCAGCGGCACGTCGCCGTACAGCATCAAGGTCACGCCGCCTTCGAGCTGCGGCAGCGCCTGCGCCAGTGCATGACCGGTGCCGAGCTGCTGCGCCTGGTGCGCCCATGCCAGATCGGCCTGGCCTTCGAAGGCGCGCTGGACGAGCTCGCCGCCGTGGCCGTGGACGACGACCAGTCTGGCCGGCAGCAGCTGTCGCGCGGTATCGAGCACATGGCCGACCAGCGGCTTGCCGGCAATCTGGTGCAGCACCTTGGGCAGTTTCGAATACATGCGCTTGCCCTGACCGGCAGCGAGCACGACGACGTTGAGCGGATGGGTCATGACGATCCTGAATCGGCAAGAAAGAATGGCTGCATTGTAGCGCCGCCGCGTGACCGCGCGGTATCGGGTCCGCCCCGCAGCGGCGGCAAAGAAAAACCCCGGTCGATGACCGGGGTTCTTTTGGGGCGTCAGGGACGCTTAGTGGCCGCGCTTCTTGAGCTTCTCGACGACCGCGAGCTTCGCGACCGCTTCGAGCAGTTCGGCTTGCGCCATCGCGAAGTCGACCGAGCCGGTCTTGCCCTTGAGGGCTTCCTCGGCACGGCGCTTGGCATCGAGTGCCTTGGCTTCGTCGATGTCGGTACCGCGAATCGCGGTATCGGCCAGCACCGTCACCACGTGCGGTTGCACTTCAAGCAGGCCGCCCGACACGAACAGGACGACGTCCGGATCGTTCGAGTTGGCCGGCTTGATGCGCAGCGCACCGGGGCGCACCCGGGTGAGCAGCGGCGCGTGCCGCGGCAGGATACCGATCTCGCCCTTGTCGGCAGGCGCCGAGACGAACTCGGCGGTACCGGAGTAGATCAGTTCCTCGGCGCTCACCACGTCCACGTGCATGGTCATGGCCATCGGCTATCCCCTTATTGCAAGGTCTTGGCTTTTTCGATCGCTTCTTCGATGCCGCCGACCATGTAGAAGGCCTGCTCCGGAAGGTGATCGTAATCGCCGTTGAGAATGCCCTTGAAGCCCTTGAGGGTTTCCTTCAGCGGCACGTACTTGCCCGGCGAGCCGGTGAACACTTCGGCCACGTGGAACGGCTGCGACAGGAAGCGCTGGATCTTGCGCGCACGGGCCACGGCCAGCTTGTCTTCAGGCGACAGCTCGTCCATACCCAGAATCGCGATGATGTCCTGCAGTTCCTTGTACTTCTGCAGCGTCTGCTGCACGCCGCGCGCGACTTGGTAGTGCTCGTCGCCGACGACTTGCGGGTCGAGCTGGCGCGAGGTCGAGTCGAGCGGGTCGACCGCCGGGTAGATACCCAGTGCGGCGATGTCACGCGACAGAACGACGGTTGCGTCCAGGTGGGCGAAGGTGGTGGCCGGCGACGGGTCGGTCAAGTCGTCCGCAGGGACGTAAACGGCCTGGATCGACGTGATCGAACCGCTCTTGGTCGAGGTGATGCGCTCTTGCAGGGCGCCCATTTCCTCGGCCAGCGTCGGCTGGTAACCCACCGCCGACGGCATACGACCCAGCAGCGCCGACACTTCGGTACCGGCCAGCGTGTAGCGGTAGATGTTGTCGACGAAGAACAGGATGTCGCGACCTTCGTCACGGAAGTGTTCGGCGATCGACAGGCCGGTCAGGGCCACGCGCAGACGGTTGCCCGGCGGCTCGTTCATCTGGCCGTACACCATCGCCACCTTGTCGAGGACGTTGGAGTCCTTCATTTCGTGGTAGAAGTCGTTGCCCTCGCGGGTACGCTCGCCCACGCCGGCAAACACGGACAGACCCGAGTGTGCCTTGGCGATGTTGTTGATCAGTTCCATCATGTTGACGGTCTTGCCGACGCCGGCGCCGCCGAACAGGCCGACCTTGCCGCCCTTGGCGAACGGGCAAACGAGGTCGATGACCTTGATGCCGGTTTCCAGCAGGTCGATCGACTGGTTCAACTCGTCGAACTTCGGTGCCGGCTGGTGGATCGCGCGGCGGACTTCGGTCTGCACCGGGCCAGCTTCGTCGATCGGGTTGCCCAGCACGTCCATGATGCGACCCAGCGTGGCGTTGCCCACCGGCACCGAGATCGGTGCGTGGGTGTTGTCCACCAGCAGGCCGCGCTTCAGGCCATCGGTCGTACCCATGGCGATCGCGCGCACGACGCCGTCACCAAGCTGCTGCTGGACTTCCAGCGTCAGATCCTGGTCGGCGAGCTTGAGCGCGTCATACACCTTGGGCAGGTTGTCGCGCGGAAACTCCACGTCGACCACCGGGCCAATGATTTGTACGATTTTCCCTTGGCTCATCTTAGGGTTCCTAATCAGTAAATTCGGGTTGGCGATCTGTTAAACCGCTGCAGCGCCGGCGCAGATTTCCGAAAGTTCTTTCGTAATCGCGGCTTGACGCGTCTTGTTGTACAGCAGTTGCAGATTGCCGATCACCTTGTCGGCGTTGTCGGTCGCTGCCTTCATCGCCACCATCCGGGCTGCATTCTCGGACGCCATGTTTTCCGCTACGGCCTGGTAAACCAGCGCTTCGAGGTAGCGGATCATCAGATCGTCGATGACGGTCTTGGCATCCGGCTCGTACAGGTATTCCCAGTTGTAGCCGTGGTCCGGCTGGCCGATGGCCTCGCCGGACAGCGGCAGCAGCTGCTCGACAGTCGGCTCCTGCCTCATGGTGTTGACGAACTTGGTGTAGACGAGGCGAACCTCGTCCACTTCGCCGGCGACGTAAGCGTCGACCATGACCTTGATCGGTCCGATCAGCTGCTCGACGTGCGGCGTGTCGCCCAGACCCACAACGTGCGAAATCACTTTCGCGCCGTTGCGGTTCATGAAGCCGAAGCCCTTGTTGCCAATGGCGGTGACGGCGATTTCCACACCGTTCTGGTGCAATTCCTTCATCGCATTCAGCGTCAGGCGCAGTGCGTTGGTGTTCAGACCACCGCACAGACCCTTGTCCGACGTGACGACGATGAAACCAACCCGCTTGACGGTGTCGCGCGACTGAAGGAAAGGATGCGCGTAGTCCACCAGCGCAGCGCTCAGGTGGGCCGTGACCTTGCGGATTTTTTCACCGTAAGGCCGGGCACCACGCATGCGCTCCTGCGCACGGCGCATCTTGGACGTCGCCACCATTTCCATGGCGCGGGTGATCTTCTGCGTGTTCTTGACGCTCTTGATCTTGGTCCGGATCTCTTTACCGCCTGCCATGATTCGATTCCTCTCTAATCAGTTTCGAATCAGAAGGCGTTGCCGGACTTGAAGCTTGCCGCAGCCTTGAGGATGGTCGCCTCGTCGTCTTCGGAAAGGTTGCCCTTCTCTTCGACGCGTGCGAGTGCCTCGGCAGCGTTGGCCTTCAGGTACGACAGGAAAGCCGCTTCGAAAGCGAGCGCACGTTCGACCTTGACGTCGTCGTACACACCCTTGTTGATCAGGAGCAGGGTCACGCCGAGCTCGGCCACCTTGAGCGGGCTGTACTGCGCCTGCTTCATCAGTTCGGTCACGAGCTTGCCGCGTTCGAGCTGCTTGCGGGTGGCTTCGTCCAGATCGGAAGCGAACTGCGCGAACGCAGCCAGTTCACGGTACTGGGCCAGTGCCAGACGCACGCCGCCGCCGAGCTTCTTGATGACCTTGGTCTGCGCTGCACCGCCGACGCGCGACACCGAGATACCGGCGTTCATCGCAGGACGGATACCGGCGTTGAACAGGTCGGTTTCCAGGAAGATCTGGCCGTCGGTGATCGAGATCACGTTGGTCGGAACGAAGGCCGACACGTCGCCTGCCTGGGTTTCGATGATCGGCAGCGCGGTCAGCGAACCGGTCTTGCCCTTCACGGCACCATTGGTGAGCTTCTCGACTTCGTGCTCGTTGATCCGAGCAGCACGCTCCAGCAGACGCGAGTGGAGATAGAACACGTCGCCCGGGTAGGCTTCACGGCCCGGCGGACGGCGCAGCAGCAGCGAGATCTGACGGTAGGCCACGGCCTGCTTCGACAGGTCGTCGTACACGATCAGCGCATCTTCGCCGAGGTCGCGGAAGTACTCGCCCATCGTGCAACCCGAGTAGGCGGCGATGTACTGCAGCGCAGCCGATTCGGACGCCGCAGCGGCGACGACGATGGTGTGGGCAAGGGCGCCGTGCTCTTCGAGCTTGCGCACCACGTTGGCGATCGACGATGCCTTCTGGCCGATGGCGACGTACACGCAGGTGACGCCAGTACCCTTCTGGTTGATGATCGCATCCAGCGCCACCGCGGTCTTGCCGGTCTGGCGGTCGCCAATGATCAGCTCGCGCTGGCCACGACCGATCGGCACCATGGTGTCGATGGCCTTCAGGCCGGTTTGCAGCGGCTGGTCGACCGATTGACGCGCGATCACGCCCGGCGCGATCTTTTCGATCGGGCTGGTCAGCGTGGTGCCCAGCGGGCCCTTGCCGTCGATCGGCTGGCCGAGCGAGTTCACCACGCGGCCGATCAGTTCGCGGCCGACCGGTACTTCGAGAATACGACCGGTACACTTGACCTCGTCGCCTTCCTTGATGTGGGTGTATTCACCCAGCACCACGGCGCCGACCGAGTCACGCTCGAGGTTGAGCGCGAGGCCAAAGGTATTGCCCGGGAATTCCAGCATCTCGCCCTGCATCACCTCGGAGAGGCCGTGCACGCGAACGATACCGTCGGTGACCGAAACGACCGTACCGGTGGTACGGGCTTCGGCGCCTTCGGCCAGATTCTGGATCCGGGCTTTAATCAGTTCACTGATTTCAGACGGATTGAGTTGCATTAAAAATCTCCTAACTCTTCAGGCTCGTCGCAAGGGCAGAGAGCTTGCCGGCCACGGACGCATCAATCACCACATCGCCGACCGTCACTTTGACGCCGCCGATCAAGTCGGGATTGACGCTGACCTGTGCAGCCACCTTGCGTTGCAGATGGTTTGCCAGCGCGTTCTTGAGCTCGGCCACTTGCGCATCATCGAGCGGAAAGGCCGAAACGATGTCGGCCTCGACCTCACCTTCTTCGGCGGCCTTGTAGGTTTCGAACAGCGACGAAATCTGCGGCAGCGCGGTGAAGCGGCGGTTTTCCAGTACGACGGCAATGAAGTTGTTCACCTCATCGCCGACGTTCCCGCCCAAAAGCCCGGCGAGCAACTGCTGAACCTGAGCAGCGGAATACTTGGGGTTGGCCACGACGTCGTCGGCGAGCGGATCCTGAGCAATCAGGGACAGCTTGCCGAGCACGTCCGACCACTGGCCCAGCGTACCGGCGTCTTTCGCGATGCGAAACACGGCTTCGGCATAGGGTCGAGCGACGGTGATGAGTTCTGCCATGGCTGTCTTACAGTTCCGCTTTGAGAGTGTTCAACAGCGCGGCGTGCTTGGTCGCGTCGATCTCGGACTTGAGAATCTTCTGCGCACCGGCGACGGCGAGGTCGGCGACCTGCTGACGCAGCACTTCCTTGGCTTGTTGAACCTGCTGTTCGATGTCCGCCTGCGCGCCCTTGACCAGGCGATCGCCTTCGAGCTTGGCTGCATCCTTCGCCTCGTCGACGAGCTGCGCAGCGCGCTTCTCGGCTTGGGCGATGATTTCAGCGGCTTGCTGTTTGGCTTCGCGCAGCTTGTCGGCCGACGACTTTTCGGCATTGGCCAAGTCTTGCTTGGCGCGATCGGCGGCGGCCAGGCCGTCGGCGATGCGCGTCGCGCGTTCGTCCATCATCCGGGTCAGCGGAGGCCATACGAACTTCATCGTGAACAGGATCAGGATCGCAAAAGTGATCATCTGACCCAGCAGGGACATATTGATATCCACGCTGAACGTCCTCCAGGTTAAAGGTTAAAGCGGGGGCTTAGAGAATTACTGAGCCGCTGCCAGAACCGCACCGAGGAACGGGTTGTTGAAGGTGTAGAGCATGGCAACACCAACGCCGATCATCGAGATCGCGTCCAGCAGACCGGCGATGATGAACAGCTTGGTTTGCAGAACCGGGATCATTTCCGGTTGGCGAGCCGACGACTCGAGGAACTTGCCGCCGAGGATAGCGAAGCCCAGAGCGGTACCGATGGCAGCCAGACCGATGATGATCGCGGCAGCGATCACGGTGAAGCTTTGTACGGAAGCGATTTCAGCAACAGCCATTTTTATTAACTCCAAGAAGGATGGTTGAGGTTGGGGATGGAGAAAAACACGTGCCGGACAGGCAATGCCTGCCCGGCCCGATTCTTAGTGATCCTCGACGGCGAGGCTCAGGTAAACGATGGTCAGCATCATGAACACGAAGGCCTGCAGCGTCACGATCAGGATGTGGAAGATCGCCCACGGTGCGCCGAGCACCCACTGGATCCAGAACGGCAGCAGTGCGATCAGGATGAAGATCAGCTCGCCGGCATACATGTTGCCGAACAGACGCAGCGACAGCGAAATCGGCTTGGCGAACAGTTCGACCATCTGCATGACGAAGTTGGCCGGTGCCAGCAGGACGGTGCCCACCGGGCCCGAAGCGTGGAACGGTGCGGTGAAGATTTCCTTGATCCAGCCGCCGAAACCCTTGGCCTTGATCGAGAAACCGATGATCAGGAACATCACCGAGATCGACATGGCGAACGTCAGGTTGACGTCGGCGGTCGGCACGGCGCGCAGGTAATAGATGCCGAAGACGTGGTTGGCGATCCACGGCAGCAGGTCGACCGGCAGGAAGTCCATCGCGTTCATCAGGAACACCCAGCAGAAGATCGTCAGCGACAGCGGGCCGATGACCTTGCTCTTGGCGTGGAAGGCATCCTTGATCTGCGAGTCGACCATTTCGACGATCAGCTCGACGAAATTCTGCAGCTTGCCCGGCACGCCGCTGGTGGCACGGCGTGCAACGAAGGCGAAGATGCCGACGAAGAGGAAGCCGAGGAACAGCGAGATCCAGAAGGTATCCAGGTGGAAGCCGCTGGCGGTCTGGTTGAACGTGAGGTGATGCTGGATGTACTCGGTGGCGTTCGCCGGAGGAGCGTGGTGTTCTGCAGCCATGGTTATTTTTTGCCGTTAAATTGAATCAAAAGCCCGAACCAGTAGGCGCTCGTTGCGGCGATGTAACCGATAAACAACCACATCCAGGCAACCTGCCGGTAGAAAACGAATACCGCGGCAAACGCGATGATGGTCCACGCCATCTTCGCCGCCTCCGCGGCGAAATGCAGCCGCATCAGCGCGGCCGGCGGGCCGTACGTCATCTGGTAGGCGATGCGTGCATACAACATCGAGCCAGCCAGCGCGATCGCGCCCCCCAAACCACTTGCAATTCCCGCGCTGCGCCCCCATAAGAGGTAGGACAGCAGCATCACTACCAGCGTGATCCCCAGTTTGAGGCGGATCACGCCCTTGATTTGTGCCTGCGCGACCATATTCACCGCCAGCAAAGCCCCGCGATTATACGGAGCTGCGTTGATACACGTCAATTTTACCCATTGACGACGAAGGCGTTTTTGCACGCACATGTAGTCAACTACTTAAATCGATATGTAGTCGACTAGATATTCCCCCCTCCCCCCCTGCCCGTTCTTGATCTAGAGCAGAGTTGCGGCGCACAACTTTGGTGCGACCGATTCAGAACCGCTGCAGCAGCCGGTCGAGTTCGTCGAGGCTGGCATAGGCGATGCTGATCCGCCCGGCGCCCTTCCTGCCCTGGCGGATCGACACCTTGGCGCCGAGCTTGCCGGCGATCTCTTCCTCGAGCCGTGCGACGTCCGGGTCGGGACGATGCTGCGGTTTGGCCGGTACGCCGTCGACCAGGCGCTTCACCAGCGCTTCGGTTTCGCGCACCGACAGGCCCTTGAGCGCGACGGTCTGCGCCGCGTCGAGCTGGGCCAGCGTTTCCAGCGGCAACAGCGCGCGGGCGTGACCCATGTCGATCGCGCCGTCGAGCAGCAGCCTCTGCACCGGCTCGGCCAGTTGCAGCAGCCGCAGCAGATTGCTCACCGTTGCACGCGACTTGCCGACCGCTTCGGCCGCCGCTTCGTGCGTCATGCCGAATTCGTCGATCAGCCGCGCCAGCCCCTGCGCTTCTTCAAGCGGATTCAGGTCTTCGCGCTGAATGTTCTCGATCAGCGCCATTGCCGCCGCGGTGTCGTCGCCGACCTCGCGGACCAGCGCGCTGATCTCGGACAGGCCGGCGAGCCGGCATGCACGCCAGCGGCGTTCGCCGGCGATGATTTCGTAGCGCGGCTCGGCCAGCGCGTCACCGTCGACCGGCCGTACCAGCACCGGTTGCATCAGCCCTTGGGCACGGATCGAGTCCGCCAGTTCCCGCAACGCGTCGTCGTCGATGATTTTGCGCGGCTGGTAGCGGCCCGGCTGCAGGCTGTCGAGCGGCAGCGTCGCCAGTGTTTCATTGGCGGCCGCGTCGCCCATCAGCGCGTCGAGACCCCGACCAAGGCCCTTGAGTTTTTTACTGACCATCACGTCCCGTCGGCATATGAAGGCGCCCTAGAGGACGGGCGCCGGATCGAGGGCATTATGCCGCGCGAGCAATTCCTCGGCCAATTGCAAATAAGCCTGCGCGCCCTTGCTCGACTTGTCGTAGGCGAGGATGGGCCGGCCGTAGCTCGGCGCTTCGGCCAGGCGGATATTGCGCGGAATCACTGTGTGGTAGAGCTTGCTGGTGAAATGCTTGACCAGCTGGTCGGAGACCTGCTGCGCCAGCGTCGAGCGCGGGTCGTACATCGTCCGCAGCAGCCCCTCGATCTCGATCCTGCGGTTGAGGTTCTGCTTGATGCGCTTGAGCGTGCTGACGAGGTCCGAGAGCCCTTCGAGCGCGTAGTACTCGCACTGCATCGGGATCATCACCGAATCGCAGGCGACCATGCCGTTCAGGGTCAGCAGGTTCAGCGCCGGCGGGCAGTCGAGGATGACGAAGTCGTAGTCGTCGACAAGCTCGGCCAGTGCGGACTTGAGCCGGGTCTCGCGGTGCTCGGCGTCGACGAGTTCGACCTCGGCGCCGGCGAGCTCGCGGTTGGCCGGCAGCACGTCGAACCGGCCGGATTCGGACTGCGCGATCGTGTCGCGCACCGTCGATTCGCCGATCAGCAGGGTATAGATCGTGTGCTTGAGTCTGGCCTTGTCGATGCCGGCGCCCATCGTCGCGTTCGCCTGCGGGTCGAGGTCGACCAGCAGCACGCGCTTGCCGAGATGGGCGAGGCTGGCGGCCAGATTGACCGACGTCGTCGTCTTGCCGACACCGCCCTTCTGGTTCGCGATCGCCAGTACCTTCATGCGCTTTGCCTCATACCGATTCAGTTGTCACCGACGACCAGATGCACCAGATGCCGTTCGGCATCGATGCCCGGCACGTTCAGCGTATCGACGCCGGCGGTCTTGACGCCGGCCGGCAGCAGGGCGATTTCCTCGTGCGGGTACACGCCCTTGAGCGCCGCCCATTCGCCGCCGTCGCGCAGCAGGTGGCGGGTGAGCTTGACGAACTCTGCCAGATCCGAGAATGCCCGGCTGGTGATCACGTCGAACGGCGCCTCGGGGCGGAAAGCCTCGACGCGTTCGGTGACGACGGTGACATTGGCGAGCCTGAGGTCAACGATGGCCTGGCGCAGGAAGGTCGTCTTCTTGTGGTTCGAGTCGAGCAGGAACAGCTGCCAGTCCGGCCGGGCGATCGCGAGCGGAATCCCCGGCGTGCCGAAGCCCGAGCCGACGTCGAGGATGCGCGCATTGGTGCCGGCCCGGAAATGCGCCAGCGGCGCCAGCGAATCGAGCAGGTGGTGCGGCACCATCCGTTCGGGCTCGCGGATCGCCGTCAGGCTGTAGGTCTTGTTCCACTTGTCGAGCAGGGCAACGTAGTCGAGCAGCAGCGCGCGCTGGGCATCGTCCAGCGACAGGCCGAGTTGCGCGAGGCCGGCCGACAGCGTACCGGCCAGTTGGGGAGCTTGGGCTTCGATCATTCTTGTTCTCAGGCGGCTTGGCCCGCACGACCGGCGAGCTTCTTCAGGTGTACGAGCAGCAGCGCGATCGCTGCCGGGGTAATGCCGGAAATGCGGCCGGCCTGGCCGAGCGTTTCCGGGCGGTGCTGGGTGAGCTTCTGCTGCACTTCCTTCGACAGCCCGGACACGGCGGAATAGTCGAGATCGGCCGGCAGCTTCACGTCGTCGAGGGTATCGCGTTTGGCGACTTCATGCTGCTGCCTCTCGATATAGCCCTGGTACTTGACCTGGATTTCGACCTGTTCGGCAACCAGCGGATCGGTGACCAGCATGCCGTCCCTGGGCCGTGCGCATTCGAGGCTCATCAGGCTTTCATAGCCGACTTCGGGCCGGCGCAAGAGGTCGGCGAGGCTGTATTCGCGCTCGATCGCCTTGCCGAGCACGCGTTCGGCCTCGGCGGCGTCGAGGATGCGCGGGTTGACCCAGGTCGAGCGCAGCCGCTGCAGCTCGGCCTCGACCGCGTCGCGCTTGGCGCAGAACAGCGCCCATTGTTCGTCGCCGACCAGGCCCAGCTTGCGGCCCGTTTCGGTGAGGCGCAGGTCGGCGTTGTCTTCGCGCAGCTGCAGCCGGAATTCGGCGCGGCTGGTGAACATCCGGTACGGCTCGGTAACGCCGAGCGTGGTCAGGTCGTCGACCAGCACGCCGAGGTAGGCCTGATCGCGTCCCGGCGTCCAGGCAGCCTCGCCGCTCGCGTACAGCGCGGCGTTCAGCCCGGCGAACAGGCCCTGCGCCGCGGCCTCTTCGTAGCCGGTGGTGCCGTTGATCTGGCCGGCGAAAAACAGCCCGGCGATCGCCTTCGACTCGAACGACTGCTTCAGCGCGCGCGGGTCGAAATAGTCGTACTCGATCGCGTAGCCGGGACGCAGGATGCGGGCGTTCTCGAGCCCGGCCATCGACTGCAGCGCGGCGATCTGGATGTCGAACGGCAGGCTGGTCGAAAAGCCGCCCGGATAGTACTCGTGGGTATCGAGGCCTTCGGGCTCGAGGAAGACCTGATGGCTGTCCTTGTCGGCAAAGCGGTTGATCTTGTCCTCGACCGACGGACAGTAACGCGGGCCGACGCCTTCGATCTTGCCGGTGAACATCGGGCTGCGGTCGAAGCCGCTGCGCAGGATGTCGTGCGTCTTCAGATTGGTATGCGCGATCCAGCACGGCAGCTGCCGCGGATGCATGGCCAGGTTGCCCCTGCTTGAAAACACCGGCTCGGGCGTATCGCCGGGCTGGATTTCGAGCCTGGAGAAATCGATGGTGCGGCCATCGATGCGCGGCGGCGTGCCGGTCTTGAGCCGGCCAACCGGCAACTGCAGCTCGCGCAGGCGCGCCGCCAGCGAAATCGACGCCGGATCGCCGGCGCGGCCGCCGACGTGGTTCTCGAGCCCGACGTGTATCTTGCCGCCGAGGAAGGTACCGGCGGTCAGCACCACGGCGCCGGCCTCGAAACGGATGCCGATCTGCGTGACCGCGCCGACGACGCGGTCGCCGTCGAGCAGCAGGTCGGACACTTCCTGCTGGAACAGGTCGAGGTTGGGCTGGTTTTCCAGCACGTGGCGGATCGCCGCCTTGTAGCGGACGCGGTCGGCCTGCGCGCGCGTTGCCCGTACCGCCGGGCCCTTGCTGGCGTTCAGGGTCTTGAACTGGATGCCGGAGAGGTCGGTCGCCAGCGCCATTGCGCCGCCGAGCGCGTCGACCTCCCGGACCAGATGCCCCTTGCCGATGCCGCCGATCGACGGGTTGCAGCTCATCTGTCCCAGCGTTTCGATGTTGTGCGTCAGCAGCAGCGTCTTGCGTCCCATGCGCGCGCTGGCAAGCGCGGCCTCGGTGCCGGCGTGGCCGCCGCCGACGACGATGACGTCGTAACGGGTGGGATAAAGCATGGGGAAGGCTCGCTGACAGGGGTATGGGGGCAATATTCTACGCGATAACAGTCACTTAGGGCAGACCCGCCCGGCAGCGCGGCCTGCGCCGCCGCCGGTACCATCCGGCCACCCCGGTCGCGCAAACAGAAAGAAAAAAGAAAGATTATTTGTAAGTGTAAATATCGAAAACCACAACAAATCAGGGTTTTGATTTATCATCGCCGCCAGATTACCCGAACAGCATGTACATCAGAAGTTTATGTAATGAGAATACTTACAAAACACATCCATGCGATGCTCGACCCGCTCGGCAACCGCGGCCTGCTGTGGATCTGGGCCGGGCTGTGCGCGCTCGGCGGCGTGCTGGTGGCGGCCAATGTCGACGCCCGCGCGCAGCTGTGGCTGGCCGTGGCGATCGTCGTGCTGCTGCTCGGCCTGCGGCGTCTCGGCCACCCGGAACGCTACCGTGCGTTCTTCCTGTTCCTCGCCGCCTTCCTGACGCTGCGCTACGTGTACTGGCGCACGACGAACACGCTGGTCCTCGACGGCGTGCTCGACACCACGGTGGCGCTGCTGCTCTACGTGGCCGAGCTGTACGGCATCGTCGTCGCGCTGCTGGGCATCTTCGTCAACATCCGACCGCTCAGGCGCAGGCCGGTTCCGCTGCCCGACGACCCGGCGCTGCTGCCGACCGTCGACGTCTACATTCCGACCTACAACGAGTCGCCCGAGCTGCTCGAGGTGACGATCCGCGCGGCGATGAACATCCGCTACCCGGCGGCCAAGCTCAGGGTCTACCTGCTCGACGACGGCGGCACCGTGCAGAAGCGCGGCCAGGCCGACCAGGCCAAGGCGCTCGACGCGATCGCCCGCCACAAGTGGCTGCGCAAGCTGTGCCAGCGCCACGGCGCCCACTACATCTCGCGGGCGCGCAACGAGCACGCCAAGGCCGGCAACATCAACGCCGCGCTGAAGGAGTCGCACGGCGAGCTGATCGTCATCCTCGACGCCGACCACGTGCCGACGGTCGATTTCCTCGAGCAGACCGTCGGCTTCTTCCTGCGCGACGAGAAGCTCTTCCTGGTGCAGACACCGCACTTCTTCATCAATCCGGACCCGATCGAAAAGAACCTGCGCATCTTCGGGCGGATTCCGTCCGAGAACGAGATGTTCTATTCGGTGATCCAGCACGGTCTGGATTTCTGGAACTCGGCGTTCTTCTGCGGCTCGGCCGCGGTGCTGCGCCGGCGCTGCCTCGAGGAGGTCGGCGGCATCGCCGGCACGTCGATCACCGAGGACGCCGAAACCGCGCTCGAGCTGCACGCGCGCGGCTACAAGAGCGTCTACCTCGGCACGCCGCTGATCTCGGGACTGCAGCCGGAAACCTTCACCGGCTTCATCACCCAGCGGGTGCGCTGGGCGCAGGGCATGGTGCAGATCTTCCTGTTGAAGAACCCGCTGCGCGTACCGGGGCTGAAGCTGTGGCAGCGGCTGTGCTATTTCTCCAGCTCTTTCTTCTGGTTCTTCGGCTACGCGCGGCTGATGTTCCTGCTCGCGCCGCTGGCCTTCCTGCTGTTCGGCCTGCATATCTACAAGGCGACGCTCGGCGACTTCCTCGCCTACGCGCTGCCGCACGTGATCGGCGTGATGCTGGTGTCGGACTACCTGTTCGGCAAGGTGCGCTGGGCCTTCGTGTCCGAGCTGTACGAGCTCCTGCAGTCGATGTTCTCGCTGCCGGCGATCTTCAAGGTGTTCCGCAACCCGCGCGCGCCGACGTTCAACGTCACACCCAAGGGCGAGCAGCTCGACGAGGATTTCGTTTCGCAGCTGTCGACGCCGTTCTACCTCGTCTACCTTGCGGTGGTGGTCGGCATGGGCGTCGGCGTCTGGCGCTTCATCAGCTTTCCGCTCGAACGCGACATCGTGCTGGTGACGCTGGCGTGGAACACGCTGAACCTGCTGCTGCTGAACGCGGCGATCGGCGCGCTGTTCGAGCGGCGCCAGCGCCGCGCCAACCCGCGGATGCCGGCCGACCTCGACGCCGAGCTGATCCTGTTCGGCAGCGGCGTGCACCTGCCCTGCCGCGTCGACGACCTCTCGGCCAGCGGCGCCCGGCTGCTGGTGCAGAGCGCGCTGCTGCCGGCCGGCTTTGGCGGCGCACGTGGGGGCGGCGAGCACGGGGGCAGCGACCGCGCGGTGATCGCGATCTACAACCCGGCGCTGCGGCGCTACACCCACCTGTCGGCGCGCATCCACAACGCCCGGCCGCTCGACGACCGCCAGCACACGCTCGGCATCGAGTTCGCCGACGTCGCGGTGGCGCAGGTCGCCGACGTCGTCGCGCTGGTCCACGGCGACAGCCAGCGCTGGCAGGACTACCGCCGGCAGCGCGCGCGCAAGATCGGCATCCTCGCCAGCCTGATGCTGCTGACGCAGCTCGGCGTGCGCTACGCGTTCTCGCATTACCTCTCGATTTTGCAAACCGCCGGTACCGCGCTGTGGTGCCGGCTTCCCCTCGCCACCGGCGCCATCCGGCGGCAGGGTCAACGGATCTGGCAGTGGGCATGGGCAGGATGATGAAAAAGATGATTTGGCTGTGGCTGGCGCTGCTGGTCGCTTCGAACGGCGCTTTCGCCAGTGCCGGCCGGCAGGGCCGCGATGTACCGCTGGCCGAACTCAGCGGCAGCACCCGGCCGCTGCGCCTCAGCGGCGCGGCCGGGCAGCAGACGCTGGTGCTGCCGCTGGGGGCGCGCGAAACCGTCAAGAGCGCGACGCTGCATCTGGTCGCGACCAATTCGACCGCGCTGCTCGGCGAGCGATCGCAGCTCGTCGTCCAGCTCAACGACCGGGTGATCGCGCAGCTGCCGCTGTCGCCGAAGCAGCCCGAAATCGCCGCCGACATCCGCCTGCCGCTGGCGCAGCTCAAACCCGGCTACAACCGGCTGACCTTTGCCGCCGCGCAGCACTACACGCTGCAGTGCGAAGACCCGGCCGCACCGGAGCTGTGGAGCGAGATCGACGTCCAGCAGTCGACGCTGCGCATCGACACCGAGCTGCAGGCGCAGGCGCCGACGCTCGACCGGCTGGCCGCGGTGTTCGACCCGGCGCAGTGGCACGACCGCAAGCTCGCCATCGTCACCGCCGCACAGCCCGGTGCCAACGAGCTCGGCTGGGGCGCGCAACTGACGCAGGGCGCCGCGCTGCGGCTGCGTTACCAGCCGCTGGCGGTGCAGCACCGCTCGGTCGCGGCCGGTCGCGGTGACGGCGCCGTGCCGGGGCTCGATCCGGCGGTCCTCGGCGATGGCGACGCGATGCTGGTCGGCACGCTGGCGCAGCTGAAACCGTATCTGGACCCGGCGCTGGCCGCGAAGGTGAAATCGGGCTTTCTCGGCGTCTACCCGCGGCCGGGCGATTCGCGACGCGTGCTGCTGATCGCCACCGGCCGCGATGCCGCCGAGGTCGGCAAGGCCGTCGCCGCCGTCGCCGGGCGGCAGCTGCCGCGCCAGGCCGAACTCGCGGTCACCGAACTCTCGCTGCCCAGGCTCGCACCATACGCCGGCCAGATCGCCAAGCCGGGCAGCTACACGCTGCGCGACCTCGGCTTTGCCACCCGCAACGCCAGGGGGCTGTATCCGGAAGCGATCGAGGCGACGCTACGGCTGCCGCCGGACCTCTACGGCCCGGAAAACAGCACCGTCGGCGTTGCGCTCAACTACGCGGTCGGCGCCAAGCTGCGCGCCGACTCGGTGCTCAACGTCTTCGTCAACGGCCAGTTCGTCCAGGTGATCCCGCTCGACCAGGACAAGGGCGGCACGGTCGAGCGCTACCGGCTGGAAATCCCGCTGCGCGCCTTCCGCCCCGGCGACAACACGATCGCCTTCCAGCCGCGGATGACGCCGCTGGTCAGCGGCAGCTGCCAGCTGCTGCAGACCGAGAACCTGCAACTGACGATCTTCGACGACAGCACGCTGACCCTGCCAGCGGTCTCGCACTTTGCCCGGCTGCCGGACCTGAGCCGGCTGGCGAGCACGGCGTTCCCGTACGCGGTGCAGCCGGACGGCGCCGACCTCGGCGTGCAGGTCACCGAACGCAGCAGCGACAGCATCGCCGCGGCGTGGACGCTGCTCGGCAAGCTGGCGCAGAAGCACGGCCTGCCGCTGCCGGCCGCCCATATCGGTTTCGACACGCCGCCGGCCGACCGCCACCTGCTGGTCGTCGGCACCCGGCCGCCGGCCGCGCTGCTCGAAGGTGCACCGTGGCATCCGGGCCGGCCGATGCAGTTCACCCAGCCGGTTGTCGATACCGCGCAGGGCGAGGGCTGGTGGAGCCGGCAGTGGGCGCGCTGGACCGGCGGCCGCGATGCGCATGCGGCGACCGTCGCCAGCACCGGCATCAAGGCCGACGCCATGCTCGCCGGCCAGCTGCTGGCGATGCAGTACCGCTCGCCGCTCGACGGCGACCGCACCGCGACGGTCTTCGTCGCCGGCAGCCCGGCCGAGCTGGCGCGCGGCAGCGCCGAGCTGATCGAGCCGGCGAACTGGGACCGGCTCGGCGACGATGTCAGCCTGCTGCGCATCGGCGAGCCCGGCATCGTCAGCCAGCGCGTCGGCGCGCAGTACGACGTCGGCGGCATCGGCGTGACCGGGCGGATCGGCTACGCGTTCTCGCAGCATCCGCTGGTCTGGCTGGCGCTGACGCTGGTGCTGGTCGGCCTGCTCGCGCTGGTCACCGTCAAGCTGCTGCGCCGCTTCCACCTGCGTCACCACGCCGGCGTCGAGGAAGAGCAGTGATCCGTCGCTGGCTGCTCGCGCTGAGCCTGCTGCTGCCGCTCGCCGCCCATGCCGGCGATGCGCGCTGGGACGATTTCGTCACCCGCTTCGTCGCCGACGACGGCCGGGTGGTCGACACCGGCAACGGCGGCATCAGCCACAGCGAGGGCCAGGGCTACACGCTGCTGCTCGCCGTCGCCCATGACGACCGTGCCACCTTCGGCCGCGTCTGGCAATGGACGCAAACGCGGCTGCAGACGCGCGGCGACGCACTGTTTTCATGGCAGTGGAAACCCGACACCGACGGCGGCAAGGTCGGCGACCGCAACAACGCCAGCGACGGCGACCTGCTGATCGCCTGGGCGCTGCTGCGCGGCGCGCAGCGCTGGAAACAGCCGGCCTACCGCGCCGACGCGCTGAAGATCCTCGCCGACGTGCGCAGCAGGCTGATCAGGCCGTCGCGCTTCGGCCCGCTGCTGCTGCCGGCCGCACAGGGTTTCGAGAAGCCCGAGGGCGTCATCGTCAACCC
This sequence comes from Jeongeupia sp. USM3, assembly GCF_001808185.1. Taxonomy (NCBI): domain Bacteria; kingdom Pseudomonadati; phylum Pseudomonadota; class Betaproteobacteria; order Neisseriales; family Chitinibacteraceae; genus Jeongeupia; species Jeongeupia sp. USM3. The sequence continues at coordinate 2,292,434 of NZ_CP017668.1, forward strand.
GTCGTACTGGCTGTTCCCGGCCTTTGCCGAATTCACCCGCACCGACCGCTCGCCGGTCTGGGCCGCACTGCGCCGGAGCGGGCTGGCGCTGCTCGCCGCCGGCCGCTTCGGCCAGTGGCAACTGCCGCCGGACTGGCTGCTGGCCGGCGACCCGCCGGCGCCGGCGATGTCGCGTCAGTATGGCTACAATGCCTTGCGGGTCCCGCTTTATCTGGCGTGGGCCGGCCTCGATACGCCCGAGCGGATGCAGCCGTTCATCGCGTTCTGGGACGCCCACCCGGACCATCTGCCGGCGTGGACCGATTTCGACGGCAACACGGTCGACCCGGACGACGCGCAAGCCGGCATCCACGCGATCGAGGCACTGGTCCGCAAGCACCGGTTCGGCGACGGCAGCAACCGCGATTACTATCCGGCCGTGCTCGATCTGCTCAGCCGGCAGGCCGCAAGGGAGATGCGCCGTTGAAACGACTGATTCCGCTGCTGGCGGCGCTGGGCGCCACCGCCGTCCACGCCGACGCACCACGGCAGGGCCGCGACTATTACGCGGTCCAGCTGCTGTCGTCCACCCGGCCCGAATCGCTGCTGGTGGCTCAGGCGGCGCTGACCGGCGTGCCGCACACGCGGGTCGAGCGCCGCGGCGACTATTACGTGCTGCGCGCCGGCTACTGGTCCGACCCGGCCGAGGCCGGCCGGGCGCTGGCCGGGCTGCGCGCACGCTACCCGCAGGCCTTCGTCCGGGTGGCCGTCTACCGCCCCGAAGCCGCGGTCGCCCCGCAGTCGCAGTCGCAGTCGCAGTCGCAGTCGCAGTCGCAGTCGCAGTCGCAGTCGGGCAACAGCATCGCCCAGGCCAACCTGCTCCACCGGCAGCAGAAGCCGCAGAACGCCAGCGTACGCCAGCGCGGCAACGGCGCCGACATCGAATACACCGAGCAGGCCGCGCTGCGCAGGGCGCCGGTCGTTCCTGCCACGGCGGCAGCGGCGCCGGAAGCCAGGCCGGCCGTGCCGGCGCGCGGCCGCGACGAGCGGCCGCTGTGGGCGCTGCTGCACGCCGGCCGGCTCGACGAGTTCGACGCCCGTATCCGGCAGGACGGGCAGCCTTCGCAGGCGCTGCGCAACGAGCGGCAGCGGCTCGGCGATCAGGCGGCGCTGCAGGCAGCGCTCGACGACCCGGCCGCGCTCGAACGGCTGGTCGCGGCAAGGCCGGCGCTGGCCGGCTGCGAACGGCCCGACGTGCTGTGGCGGCTGGCCGAGTCACGCGCGGCGCGCGGCGATACCGCGGGCACGCTCGCGCTCTACCGGCAGCTGTTCCCCGGCTGCCAGCCGGCGCACGTGCGCATTGCCAGCCTGCAGAAAGCGCAGACGCAGCTCGATGCGGCCGACGTCGATTCGCTGATCGAAGTCGAGGCGAGCAAGGGGCTGCGCGATCCGGCCAGCGACGCCGAATTCGCCACGCTGCGCTACCAGCGCCGGCTCGCCGCATGGACCAGCGGCGACGTGCCGGCGGGGCTCGCCAATGAAATCCACCAGCGCAGCGATCCGGCCGGCGCCGTACGCGCCGGCTGGGCCGCGTTCAACGCCGGCAACGATGCCGCGGCACAGCTCTGGTTTACGCAGGCGATCGCCTCCGGCGACGCGAGCAGCGAATCGCTGTACGGGCTCGCATCGGTCGCGCAGCGGCAGGGGCGCAACGATGCGGTCGTCGCCCTGCTGGCCGAGCCGGCGCTGGCTGCCGACCCGCGCAGCGACACCCTGCTCGGCCAGCTGGCGTTCGCGCGCGCGCGCGACGCCAGCGCCGACAAACGCTATCAAGACAGTCAGGCCGCGCTGGCGCAGGCACGGGCGCTCGGCGTGCCGGCCGAGCAGTGTGCGCCACTGGCGGCGTGGAATCTGTACGGCCTTGGCGATCTGCCCGCTGCCGCCGAGGCCTTCGAGGCCCTGTACCGCGCCGGTGGCGACACGGCCAGCGCCGAGGGGCTGGTGTTGAGCCTGCCGCCGGCGGCGCTGCGCGCCAAGGTGCGCGAACTCGGCGGGCCGCTGCGCGAGATCGCCGACGCCTCCGCAACCCGCCGCATGCTGGGCCGCTGACATCCCCGGCAGACAAGCGGATGGCAGCAGGCTAACATCGCTGCCATCGCGCTTCCCGCGCCCACCGGCGACATGTGCATCACAATGAGAAAACTGCTGTCGATCCTGTTGCTGTGTGCAATGCAGTCGGCTCTGGCGGCCGAGCCCTCATCGGCCGTCGAATTGCCGAACCTGGGTTACGAGGGCAACGTCACGCCGCTGCCACCGGAGGACGGCGCAACGCCGCCGAAAAAGTGGGACCGGGCGCTGCCGTTCTTCGCCCAGCGCGTCGTCGACCGCGGCATCGCGCTGCCGAACCCGTACGACGTCGGCTTCTCGTACTACTACACCGAACAGAACATGCTGCTGAGCAACCTGAAGGTGTCGCTCAACGACAAGCCGCTGCGTTCGGCCGGCTTCGTCGCCTTCCCGAAAAGCACACTCGAGAACCACTCCGAGCAGGTCCAGGTCGGCGCGTGGCTGTTCCCGTTCATGAACGTCTACGGCATTGCCGGCCACATCAAGGGCGGCGGCGACATCGGCCTGTCGATCAAGGCCGACGACGCGGTACAGTTCATCACCGGGCTCGACCGCTGCTCGGGCCGCCGCAAGCCCGACTGGTGCGGCAAGACGCTCGACGCCACCGCGCGCGCCAACTACGACGGTTATTCGTACGGTTTCGGCGTCACCCTGGTCGGCAACCTCGACCGGCTGTTCTTCTCGCTGCCGATCACCTACACGGTGTCGGACGTCTCGATGTCCGACACCGACGCCAAGAGCCTGAACATCGCGCCGCGCGTCGGCGTCAACTGGCAGCTCGGCGAGTACGGCGCGGCGATGACCTACGTCGGCGCGACCTACCTGCACACCACGGTGACGATCACCGGCTCGGCGACGCTGCCGACGTCGGAAACCGATCTCGGCGAGGACACCAAGGTCAACTTCAGCATCGACGAGAAGATCGCCAATCCGTGGAACGGACTGGCCGGCGTCCACTGGGCGGTCAACCGCAATATCAGCCTCTTGGCCGAACTCGCCTTCGGCGCGCGACAGGGCTACATTCTCAGCGCCTTCTACCGCTTCTGACCCGATGAACTACCGCGCACTCGCCCTGACCGCCACGCTGCTTGCCGGCCTTGCCCACGCCGACGAAGCGGGCTGGCTCGACCGCACGCTGACCAAGCTCGGCGCATCGAAGGAAGTCGACCTGAGCAAGGGGATCGACTGGGGCGTGCTGCCCGGGCCGTTCTACAACCCGGAGATGGGCGTCGGCATCGGCATGGCCGCGGTCGGGCTGTACAAGCCGCCCGGCACCGAGGCCGGGACCCAGCTGTCGACGCTGACGCTCAAGGGCTTCGTCAGTTCGGTCGGTGCAATGGGGCTGGGCTTCGACAACAACACCTTCTTCGGCAACGACGACTGGCGCTTCCAGGCGACCGGGATGATCGTCAACCTGCCGACCGCGTACTGGGGCGTCGGCTACGATGCCGGCAGCGACGACGCCAACAAGCACGACTACACCAAGGAAGAATTCTCGCTGGCGCCGAAGATCCTGCGCCGGATCGCGCCGAACACCTATGTCGGCGCCGGCTGGAGCCTGACGCAGACGCACGCGAACGAGGTCGAAGCCGGCAGCGCGATCGACTCGGACAAGGACGGCCCGTCGGTGCTGGCATCGGGGATCACCGCGCACTTCTACTACGACAGCCGCGACTTCATTCCCAACCCGAAGTACGGCCAGGCGCTGCAGCTCAACGCGGCGTTCTACGCGCCGGGGCTCGGCAGCGACAACCGTTTCCAGACGCTGGAAACGATCTACGACTACTACCACCCGGTCGGCGAGCGCGACGTGCTGGCGCTCGACGTCTACAGCCATCTGGCCTGGGGCGACGTGCCGTGGACGATGATGTCGCAGCTCGGCAATGGCAACCGGATGCGCGGCTACTTCCTCGGCCAGTACCGCGACAAGAACGTCGTCTCGGCGCAGCTCGAATACCGCCACCACATCACCGGCCGTCACGGCGTGGTGTTCTGGGGCGGCGCCGGCACGCTCGCCGACTCGGTCAGCGGGCTCGGCAAGGACGCGCCGTGGCTGCCGACCGTCGGCATCGGCTACCGCTTCGAGTTCAAGCCGCGCGTCAACGTCCGGCTCGACCTCGGCGTCGGCCGCGACACCGCCGGCGTGTATTTCCAGATCAACGAAGCGTTCTAAAACCCGACCGTCGTCGTGCTGCGCACCGCTGATCGCGGCGCATGCGCTGAGCCCTGCATCGCGGCGTTCTAGGGCTGCTCGCCAAGAACTGCCGTGATCGGAATCCCGGCAATCAATAAACTCCGGTTCCTGCGCTTCACCGTGCTGAGCGGTGCTCGCAACCGACGTCGGCCGGGTTGACCAGCGCCTGCGCCGCCTCGATCGCCGCGCCAACGATGCCGGCGTCGTTCTGCAATTGCGCCGGCAACACCTGGCAGCGCAACTGCAGCCGCGGCAGAAAGTCGGCGTGGTCGCGGCTGATGCCGCCGCCGATGATGATCAGGTCCGGCGACAGCAGCAGTTCGACATACTGCAGATAGCCGTTCAGCCGCGCGATGTATTCGTCCCAGCCGAGGTTCTGGTCGGTCTTGACCCTGGCAGAGCACGACTTCTCGGCCGACTCGGTGCCCGGATGGCGCAAGTGGCCCAGCTCGGTATTTGCAACGAGCCGGCCGTCGACGATCAGCGCCGAGCCGATGCCGGTACCGAGCGTGATCACCAGCACCTTGCCGCCGCGCCCGTGCGCCGCACCGAAGCGCGCCTCGGCCGAACCGGCGGCGTCGGCGTCGTTGAACAGCACCAGCGGCAGCCCGACCGCCTCGGCCAGCAGCCGCTGCGCCGGCGCGCCGACCCAGGACGGATCGACATTCGCCGCCGACAAGGTCACGCCGTCATGGACGATGGCCGGTAAGGTACAGCCGACCGGGCCGGCCCAGCCGAAGTGCGCGACCATCTGCCGCAAGGTCTCAGCGACCGCCGCCGGCGTCGCCGGTTGCGGCGTCGCCAGCACGTGCCGCCCGGCCAGCAAGCGGCCGGTGGCCACGTCGACCGGCGCGCCCTTGCTGCCGGTGCCGCCAATGTCGATGCCGAGCACGGCGGAGGGATTGGATGCATTAACCATGAGTGAGTCCTGGGAAAAACGGGTCTGCAGGGGAAGAGCACCGCTTCGGGGTGCGGCGCGGCGATGAGCCGCCGGACAACCGCGTCAGACAGCGTGTGCGACCTGAATCGGAAACGGCTTGCGACGGAGTACGCGCATCGCAAGCCAAACCCGGTGCAGTCGGCGAGCGAGGCAAAGCAGATTGTTCTCGCCCGTAGCGCAGGAACCGGAATGGACTCCATGTCCATGAGGATTCCGAGCAGCGGACGAGGACAAGCTGCGCAGCCGCAACCGCCGAATGCACCGGGTTTTTAGCCTTTGACGCCGCCGGCGGTCAGCCCACTGATCATGTAGCGCTGCGCCAGGAGGAACACCGCCGTGATCGGCAGCCCGGACAGGATCGCCGCGGCGGCGAAGTCGCCCCACAGGTAGTTCTGCGTATAGAGGAAGAGCTTGGAGCCGACCGCCAGCGTCAGGTTCTGCTCCTGGTGCAGCAGCACCGAGGCGACCGGGTATTCGATGATCGCGCCGATGAAGGCGAGCAGGAACACGACGACGAGGATGGGTACCGCCATCGGCAGCAGTACGTAGCGGAAGGCCTGGAAGTGGCTGGCGCCGTCGACGCGCGCCGCTTCCTCGATTTCGACCGGAATCGTGTCGAAGTAACCCTTGATCGTCCAGATGTGCAGCGCCAGACCGCCGGCATAGGCGAGGACCAGGCTACCGTGGCTGTCGATGCCGAGCCACGGCACGTAGCTGCCGATCGCATCGAACACTGCGTAGATCGCGATCAGCGACAGCACGGCCGGGAACATCTGCATCAGGAAGAGGATGTTGAGCCCGAGCCTGCGGCCGGCAAAGCGCAGCCGCGCGAACGCGTACGCGCACGTCGTCGACAGCAGCAGGATCACCGCGGCGCTGATCGTCGCGATCTTGATCGAGTTCCACAGCCAGCGCAGCACCGGGAACGGCGGCGCGACCCAGCGGCCGCTCGCGTCGGTGTAACCGATGCCGAGCGCGAGCTTCCAGTGCTCGAAGCTGATCTGGTCCGGAATCAGGCTGCCGGCGGCGAAATTGCCCGGCCGCAGCGAGATCGACACGATCATCAGGAAAGGAAACAGGGTCAGCGCCAGAAAGCCGATCAGCCCGGCGTGCGCGGCGATCACTTTGAGCCGGTGGGTTTTGTCGAGCACCATGGCCATGCTGCGCTCCTTATTTGGCGGACGCGTTGACGCGCGTGAGTTTGAGGTTGACGACCGACAGCACCGCCACCAGGGCGAAGATCACCGTCGAGATCGCCGCCGCCAGACCGAAGTTCTGCCCCGAATCCTGGAAGGCGATCCGGTAGGTGTAGGAGACGAGGATGTCGGTCGCGCCGGCCGGCACCATGCTGTCGGTGAAGTCGGGCAGGCCGCCGGTCAAGAGCGAGATCAGCACGAAGTTGTTGAAGTTGAACGCGAACGACGCGATCAGCAGCGGCATGATCGGCTTCATGATCAGCGGCAGCGTGATCTTCGTCAGGTTGGTCCACATGCCGCCGCCGTTGATCGCCGACACCTCGTACAGGTCGGCCGGGATCGACTTGATCATGCCCATGCACAGCAGCATCGTGTACGGATAGCCGAGCCAGGTGTTGACCAGCAGCAGCATGGTCTTGGCGAGCAGCGGGTCGGAGAACCAGCTCGGCTTGATGCCGAACAGGCCGTTCAGGATCAGGTTGATCTCGCCGAAGTTCTCGTTGAACAGGCCGCGGAAGATCAGGATCGAGATGAAGCCCGGCACCGCGTAAGGCAGGAACAGCAGGATGCGGTAGACACCGCGAAAGCGCAGCCCTTCCCAGTTGAGCAGCGAGGCAAGCACGAAGCCGACGACGAAGGTGAACACCACGGTCAGGAAGGCGAACACCACGGTCCAGACGAAGATCTTGACCAGCGGGCCCTGGAACTCGTGGCTGGTGAACAGGCGCTCGAAGTTGCCGAAGCCGATGCCGACCTTGAAGCCCGGCGCGACGCGCTCGCCGCCGGCACTGGTATAGAAGCCGGTGTCGAAATCGGGCCTGAGCACGCTGCCGTCCTGGCGGCTGGTCAGCGAACCGTCGGCGTTCCGCGCATACAGCGGCGCCATCGCGGCGACCTTGCTCAGCCCGGAAAGCCGATATTCGTCGCGGCTGGCGGGCAGGATCAGCGCCAGCGTCTTCAGCGCCGCCTGATGCGCGATCACGTCCTTCAGCGGCGCCTTGTCGCCGGCCGGCGGCCGTGCGGCCGGCTGCAGCGCGACGGTACGCGCACCCGCATCGCGCAGCGACAGCGGCTCGGTCTGCCAGGCCTGGCCGGCCTCGTTCTCGACCCTCAGGATGAAGCGGGCATCGACCGGGTATAGCGACAGGCCCAGTTGCTCGCCGCTGCCGGCGTACTTCTGGTCGAGGAAATAGGCGGTCGCCCGCTCGTAGCTCAAGAGGTTGGTCGAGCTGTAGTTGGTGAAGCCGATGCCGACCGTGTACAGCGCCGGAAACAGCACGAACACCAGCACCGCGGCGACGCCCGGATACAGGTAGCGCCACGCGTAGGCGCGCTCGGACGTGAACACCCAGGTGGTGACGCCGAGCAGGCCCGCGCTGCCCAGCGCCAGCATCGGGTGGCCGGCGCGCTGGATCAGGAACACCAGATAGAGGCCGATGAGGAAGGCCAGCGCGCCGAAAACCATCCAGCCCAGGCGCAAATTCGATCGTTGCATGTCTACATCTTTCCTATGCGAATGCACCCCGGTGCGCACGTGCTCACGACGCACCGGGGGATCCGCTCTCTCGTGGAACCCGGTTCACGGCCACCCGGCCGCGGTGTTACTTCGCGGTGATCCGCGCCGCCGCGGCGTCGAGCCCGGCCTTGACGCCCTGGCGGCCCTGGGTGACGTTCTTCAGCGTGCTTTCCATCGTCGACCAGAACTTGCCCATTTCCGGGTTGTTCGGCATCGGCCCGCCGTTCTTGGCGCTGGCCATCGTCGCCTGGATGTTCGGATCGGCCTTCAGTTCGTTGTAGAACGCCTTGTTGGCCGGCACGCCGAGCGGCACGTCGGCGTTGACGGTCTTCAGTCCCTTGAGCGTCAGCATGTGGTTCTCGATGAACTCGACCGCCAGCTCCTTGTTCGGGCTGGCCTGGCTGATCATCGCGCCCATCACGCCGACGAAGGGCGCGCCGGGCTTGCCGTTCACCGCCGGAATCGGCGCAACGCCGAAGTTGATCTTGCTCTTCTTCAGGTTGTCCCACGCCCATGGGCCGGTGATCATCATCGCGACCTTGCCCTGGTTCACGCCGGCGTCCATGTCGGCGTACGACGCGCTCTTGGGCATCACGCCGCCGTTGATCAGCTTCATCAGCGTGTCGACCCCGGCAACGGCGCCGGCGTTGTTGACGCCGGTATTGGCCGGGTCATACGTGCCGTCGGCGCGCTGCTTGAACGGATAGGCGCCGCCGGCGCCGAGCAGCGGCCAGGTGAAGTAGGTGTTGGTGAAGTCCCAGAGGATGGCCTTCTTGCCCTGCGCGGCCAGCTTCTTGTCAATGGCGATCACCTCGTCGAACGATTTCGGCGGCACCGGCACCAGCGCCTTGTTGTAGATCAGCGCGACCGACTCGATCGAGATCGGATAACCCCAGGTCTTGCCGCCCGAGGTGAACGCCTTCCAGCCCAGATCGTCGATCTCGCCCCTGACCTTCTTGCCCGGCGTCACCGGCGACAGCAGGCCGGCGGTCTTCCACTCGCCGAGGCGGTCGTGCGCCCAGATCCAGATGTCCGGGCCCTTGCCGGCGGCCGCGGCCTGCTGGAACTTGTTGGCGGCGTCTTCCGGCCGTTCGACGACGACCTGCACGCCGGTGGCTCTGGTGAACCCCTCGCCGACCTTGGCGAGCCCCTTGTAGCCCTTGTCGCCGTTGATCCAGATCAGCAGCTTGCCCGGCTCGGCGGCGACGGCGGCCGGCGCACAGAGCGCCCCGGCGACCGCAACGGTGAGCGACGACAGCACGAATCGACCCAAAATGTTCATCTGCTAACTCCTCTCTAATACAGCCTATTAACAGGCGATGGATTCGGCCCGGGAGCCACTGACTAAGCGGTGCTGGCGAGGGCGGCTTGCGGGCCGCGGTGCCAGCCGTACGCGGTCTGTCAGTGGCTGCCGGCCAGGGGATTCAAACGGCGGAAAGCTGTGCCATCCGCGCGGAACAGATAACCGTGCTCGGGCTGGAAACCGAGCCTGCACACTTCGCCCTCGGCGATCCGGGTCAGCGCCGGCAGCCGCGCCGACAGCGTCTCGCCGGTGCCCGGAGCCTGCAGGTAGAGCACCGACGCGTCGCCGAGGTGTTCGATCGCGATCGCCGCCGCGGCAATCGCATTGCCGTCGGCCACCAGCGCCAGATGCTCGGGGCGTACGCCCAGCGTCACCTTGTCGCCGGGCTGCGCGCCGGCGCAATCGACGGCAACGCGGACCTGCTGCGCGTCGGGCAGTGCCACGTCGGCGCCGCCCGCGTCGCAGCGGACGATGCTGCCGGTGACGAAGTTCATCTGCGGCGAGCCGAGGAAACCGGCGACGAACAGGTTGGCCGGTTCGTGGTACAGCGCGATCGGCGTGCCGACCTGCTCGATGCGGCCGGCGCGCAGCACGACGATGCGGTCGGCCAGCGTCATCGCCTCGACCTGGTCGTGGGTCACGTAGATCATCGTCGCGCCCAGTTCGCGGTGCAGCCGGGCGATCTCGATGCGCATCTGCACGCGCAGCGCGGCGTCGAGGTTGGACAGCGGCTCGTCGAACAGGAAGACCTTGGGCTTCTGGACGATGGCACGGCCGATCGCGACGCGCTGGCGCTGGCCGCCCGACAGCGCGGCCGGCTTGCGTTCGAGCAGGTGCTCGATCTGCAGCACCCTGGCGACGCGCAGCACCGGCGGCGTGTACTCGGTCTTGCTCATGCCGGCGAGTTTGAGGCCGAACGCCATGTTCTCGAATACGGACATGTGCGGATACAGCGCGTAGCTCTGGAACACCATCGAAATGCTGCGCTTGACCGGCGGCAGATCGTTGACGCGCACGCCGTCGATCGCCAGCTCGCCGGCGCTGATGTCCTCGAGCCCGGCGATCGTGCGCAGCAGCGTCGACTTGCCGCAGCCCGACGGGCCGACGAAGACGACGAACTCGCCGTCGACGATGTCGAGGTCGATGCCGTGCAGCGTCGTCACCTCGCCGAACTGTTTCCTGATCTGCTTCAGCGTCACCGTGGCCATGTCAGCGCTCCTTCGTCACGACGCCGAACCAGCCGCCGAAGCCGTCGAGTTTCAGCGTCCGGCCGTCCTGCACCGCGCCGTCGAGGCCGTGGCCGGCGAGCGGCATCGCGTCGAACGGCAGCGCGAACGTCGCCGGCGCATCGGCCAGGTTGAACACGCAGACGACGGTGCCGGCGACATCGCTGCGGGTGAACGCCAGCACCGGCTCGGCGGCGTCGATAAAGGCGATGTCGCCGCCGACCAGCTCGGCGCACTCGCGGCGCCACGGAATGAAGCTGCGGAAGAACGCCAGCGTCGAGGCCGTGTCGCCGTCCTGGACGTCGACGGCGCGAGCCGCGTGCACGTCGGGTACCGGCAGCCACGGCGCGTCGGCGGTAAAGCCGGCGTTCGGCGCGTCGTGCCGCCACGGCATCGGCGTACGGCAGCCGTCGCGGCCCTTGAATTCGGGCCACATCGCAATGCCGTACGGGTCCTGCAGCTCGTCGAAGCGCAGCTCGGCTTCGGGCAGGCCCAGCTCCTCGCCCTGATACAGGCAGGCGGCGCCGCGCAGGCTCAGGAGCATCGCGAGCATGGTCTTGGCGAAGCGCGGGTTGCCGGTGTTGCGGCCCCAGCGGGTCAGCACGCGGATCGAATCGTGGTTGCCGACGGTCCAGCAGCCCCAGCCGCCGCCATCGACGATCGCGGCTTCGAGCTCCTCGACCTGGCGGCGGATGTAGCCGGCCGAGAACTCGGCGGTCAGCAGGTTGAAGCTGTACGCCATGTTCAGCTTGTCGTCGCCGGCGGTGTACGCGGCCATCAGCTGCAGGCTGTGGTCGTCGCCGACTTCGCCGACGCTCATCGCGCCGTATTCGTCGAGCAGCGCGCGCACGCGGCGCAGGAAGGCGAGGTTCTCGGGCTGCGACTTGTCGAAACGGTGCGACTGGTAGCCGTAGGGGTTGTCGGCGCTGACGGTCTTGGTGTCGCGGCTGGCCGCCGGCGGGTTGTTGCGCAGCAGGCGGTCGTGGAAATGGAAGTTGCACGCATCGAAGCGGAAGCCGTCGACGCCGCGTTCGAGCCAGAAGCGGATGTCGGCGAGCACCGCGTCCTGCACCTCGGGGCAATGGAAGTTCAGGTCGGGCTGGCTGGCGAGGAAGTTGTGCAGGTAGTACTGGCAGCGGCGGGTATCCCACTGCCACGCCGGGCCGCCGAACACCGACAGCCAGTTGTTCGGTGCGGTGCCGTCCGGCTGCGGATCGGCCCAGACGTACCAGTCGGCCTTGGCGCTGGCGCGGCTCTGGCGGCTCTCGGCAAACCACGCGTGTTCGTCCGAAGTGTGCGACAGCACCTGGTCGATGATGACCCTGAGGCCGAGCGCATGGGCACGGGCGACCAGCGCATCGAAATCGGCGAGCGAGCCGAACAGCGGATCGACCTGGCGGAAATCGGCGACGTCGTAGCCGAAATCCTTCATCGGCGACTTGAAGAACGGCGAAATCCAGATCGCATCGACGCCGAGGCTGGCGACGTAGGGCAGCCGGTCGATGATGCCGGGCAGATCGCCGACGCCGTCGCCGTTGCTGTCTGCAAAACTGCGCGGATAGATCTGGTAGATCACCCCGCCACGCCACCAAGCTTGTTTCATTGCGATACCCATCACTGCTGACTAGAGAGAGAACGCTGCACCGATGCCGGTCGGAACGGTGCAACGGCTGGAGCGGCTTACAAAACCCAGTGAAACGGTGCTGGCAAGGCGTGCGAAGCGCAGACAGTACAAATTGGTACGGCAAGCGAGCACAACGCAGCCAGCAGGGTTTTGTAAGTCGCGATTACCACCAGGCTTCGGCCTGGGCGCCCACGGTCAGGCCGTCGAGGCGGTCGCCGAACGGGCCGTTGAACGACAGCGGGTTGTTGACGCTGTTGCCGGCGGCGGCCTGCGCGGCATCGTTCCACTTGGCGTAGGTCGCGAACAGGCGCAGCTGCGGCCGGCTCCAGTAACCCGGTTGCGGCTGGATCAGGAAGGCCGCGGTCGCCTTGGCGAGGTAGCGGGTATCGCCGTCCTCGGGCTTGACCTGGTCATAGCCGACCTCGAGCGCGCCGGCGAGGTGCTCGGTGAACGCATAGACCGGCCGCGCGCCGAGCGAGATCCACGTCTGGCCCGCGCCTGCCTGCACCTTGTCCTTCTTTTCCCACAGCGCGACGAGCTGGCCCGACCAGTTCGAGTTCTTCGGCTGCCAGACCATCTGCTCGACGAAACGGTAGGTCTTGTCGTTCTTGTCGGCGGTGACGTTCGGATAGCCGTACGAGTCGGCAATGTCGCCGCGCTGGAACTGGAACGCCGCCTGGTTGAAGCCGCCGAACACGTCGGCCTGTGTATGCATGATGTTGAACGCCTGGCCGTCGGTCGCCGTGCCGTTGTCCTGGTCGGCCTTGTTGGCGAAGCGGAAATCGACGCTGAGGGTCAGCTCGCCGCCCTCGTTGACCTTGATGCCGGAGAGGCGGAAATCGTGGCCCGACACGCCGATCTTGCGGTCGAGGTTCTGCACGCTGGTGTCCGAGGTCTCGACGGTGTTCTGCCGCCAGGCGTAGGCGAGCTTGCCGATGCCGACGTCGATGTTCTCGATCCCGGCGCCCGGGCCCGAGTTGTCCCAGAAGTAGTAGTCGATCATGTGGACGTCGTGGCGGTCGTAGTAGCGCTTGCCGGCCCAGACCTTGGTGTCGCCAAGGCCGACGCCTTCGGCGGTCACGTACATCTGGCGGAAGGCGAACTCGGCCGCGTCGTTGGCGTCGCTTTCCCAGTCCTGGAACTGCTTGGCCGAGACGGCGAGCATCGATTCGATGCGGAACTTGGTGCCGGTTTCCTTCTTCTCGTACGCGGTGCCGCCGAACGCCAGCTCGGCATAGGTTTCGCACTCGTTGCCGAGCCGGTACTTCGAACCGGCGCCGGCCAGCGCGAAACAGGTCATCGAACCGCCGCCATTGACGGCGCTGCCGATTCCGCTGCGGGCATAGCCGTGAAAATCGATCGGCAGGCCGTCGGCCTGCGCTGCGGCCGCAAGGCCTGCGGCACACGCCGCGATCAGGTACGAGAGAATTCGTCGCTGAGCCATCATCCACTCCTGTGGCCCGGTGACCGGGCCGCGCGTTCATGTTGTAGTCATTGGCGACGAAAGTTCGTAGTTCACTACGAGAAGACCGCTATCGCCGCGCCATACCGCAGCTCAAACCGGATTGAAACTTGAATCAAACCGGTTTGGCTTGTTGGCGAGGCGATAATAATTTCGTAATGTGAACAATCACACTACATCGAAACCCCTATGTTGCAACAAATCCAAAACGGTTTGAAGAGCGTGATCCGGCACCGCCCAGGCACGGCGGAACATGACACCCACATCGCGGAAAACCGCAGCGGCGGGGGCATCGGCGACGGCCGGGCCAGTGGCGGGAAACGGCATGGCGATGCAAAAGCGGGCGGGAAAGGAGGGCGCCGGACGCCGGCGGCAGCGTCCGGCCTGCCGACGAACGGCGGTCAGCCCGGCAGCGGTGCGTCGGTGTCGCCGGCGACGAACACCGGTTTCCACAGCCGGGTCAGCTCGGCCGCCGGACGGCCGTTCAGCCTTGCGAGCATCAGCTCGGCCAGCGTGCGGCCGGCCTCGCGCGGCTCGGGCTGCAGCACCGCGCTGACGACGTCGGGGTAATGCGCCGGCAGGCCACCGAAGACGATGACCGAGATGTCGCGCCCCGGCACGAGGCCGGCCTCGCGCAGCGCGTTCATCACGCCCGGCGCCGAAACGTTGTTGTCGACGACGATCGCCGTCGGCGGTTCGGGTTGCGCCAGCAAGGCACGCGTCGCCGCAGCGGCAGCGGACGGGTTGAGCCCGCCGCAGACGAGGTAGTCGGGCCGCGCCTCGACCCCGGCGGCATTGAGGCCGAGCAGGAAGCCGAGCCGGCGCTGCGCGGCAAAGTTCATCTCGAGCGGCGCGTGCAGCAGCGCGATCCGCCGGTGCCGCGCAGCGCGCCGCCTCGACCGCCGCGCCGACGATGCCGGCGTTGTTCTGCAGCGCGGCCGGCACGACCTCGTAGCGCAGCCCGGTCAGGTCGGGGATGAACTTGTCCGCCTTGCGGCTGATGCCGCCGCCGATGATCACCAGATCCGGCGACAGCAGCAGGTCCAGATGGCACAGGTACTCGTTGAGCCGCGGCGTGTAGTCCTTCCACTTGAGGTCGAGGTCTTCCTTGACCCTGGCCGAACAGTATTTTTCGGCGATCGCGTCCTTCGGGAAGATCAGGTGGCCGAACTCGGTGTTGCGGATCAGCCGGCCGTCGACGATCAGCGCCGAGCCGATGCCGGTGCCGAGCGTGATGACGACGACCTTGCCGCCGCGGCCGTGGGCGGCGCCGAACTGCACCTCGGCGAGGCCGGCGGCATCGGCATCGTTGACCAGCGTCAGCGGCAGGCCGGTCGCGTCGGCGAGGATGCGCTCGGCCGGGGCGTTGAGCCAGGTCTTGTCGACATTGGCCGCCGACAGCGTCACACCGTTGTGGACGATGGCCGGAAAGGTACAGCCGACCGGGCCGGTCCAGCCGAAATGCTCGACCAGCTGGCGCACCACCGCACCGACCGCTTCGGGCGTCGACGGCTGCGGCGTGTCGATCTTGTGGCGCTCGGCGAGCAGCTCGCCGGTCGCCACGTTGACCGGTGCGCCCTTGATGCCGGTACCGCCGATGTCGATGCCCAGTACTGCTACCGGTGCTGCGCTGTCCATGCCCTGCTCCCTGTCCCGTTCCTGGGCGGAAGTTTGCCGGCGACAGCGCCAAAGTCAAGCCGCGCGCTCATCCCCGCTGTCCTGGGTCAACGCGAGGCGCTGCGCAGCTCCTGCAGGCGTTTCTTGTCCGAATCGGCCCGGCGCTTGACGCCTTCAATCTCTGTCAGCTTGGTGTTGGTATCCGCATCAATATCCGTCAGCTCTTTCTGGCTGACGGCGATTTCGGCGTCGAGGTCGGCCGGCACGGCCTTCTTCGCCTTGAGCAGCCGCTGCTGCTGCTGCTGCTGCCGCGCCAGCCGCTGTTCGGTGCTCTGGCGGCGGACCTTGTTGGTCTGGATCGCGCCCTGCAGCGCATCGACCTGCCGGTCGCGCAGCAGGTCGATTTCCTCGGGTCTGGAGAACGACTGCAGCAGCGCCTTGTCGCGCCGCTGCGCATCCTTGCGCATCTGGGCTTCCAGTTGCTGGCGCGCGCGCTCGTCGTCACTCAGCGCCTTCTCGGGCCCTTTCTTGACCACGCCGCGCTTGTCGAGTTCGGCGACGCCGCCCTTGGGCGCATTGGCAGGGGGCTTGTCGCTGAACTGCACGTTGCCGTTGTCGTCAACCCAGCGGTACAGCGGCGCCGCCTGCGCCGCCAATGCCACCAGCATCACACCCAGAACCACCCCACGCATTGCATCCCCCTCTTGTACGCCCCCGGCTTATGAAATGCCGTACTGGGCGCGGTATTCGCGAACCCTGGCCAGCTTGTCGGCCATGCCTTCACCGTTTTCCAGATACCCGACCAGATCGTTCAGCGTCGCGATCGGGACCACCGGAATGCCGAACTGCTGCTCGACTTCCTGCACCGCCGACAGCGCGCCCTGGCCACGTTCCATCCGGTCCAGCGCGATCAGCACGCCGGCCGGTTCCGCACCGTGGGCGCGGATCAGGTTGACCGATTCGCGCACGCTGGTGCCGGCCGAGATCACGTCGTCGATAATCAGCACCTTGCCTTTCAGCGGCGCACCGACCAGCACGCCGCCTTCGCCGTGATCCTTGGCTTCCTTGCGGTTGAACGCGAACGGCACGTTGTGGCCGGCCTCGGCCAGCTTCACCGCCGTTGCCGCCGCCAGCACGATGCCCTTGTAGGCCGGCCCGAACAGCACGTCGAACTCGACCTTCGAAGCCAGCGCGGCCTGCGCATAGCAGCGCGCCAGCTCGCCGACCGAAGCGCCATCGCTGAACAGCCCCGCGTTGAAGAAGTACGGCGAGGTACGCCCGGCTTTGGTGATAAACTCGCCAAACAAAAGCACGTTCTGTGCCACGGCGAATTCGATGAATTCCCGGCGGAAGTCGGACATGGCTTTACTCCTGTTTCAATGGTAATACGGCAGCGAAAATTCAGCCCAACGTAAGCTAAAGGCTGACCATTTTCGGTGCCATGTGACGAAAAACAGCATATCACGCGGGTCAAGCCGGCCCGAATGCGCAGTTCAAGGAGCAGCAATGCGTATCGTCAGCGCCAACCTCAACGGCATCCGCTCGGCCTGCAACAAGGGCTTTCTCGACTGGCTGACGCGCGAATCGGGCGCCGACGTCGTCGCGCTGCAGGAACTCAAGGCCCAGGGGTCCGACCTGTCCGACGCGATGCGCGCGCCCGACGGCTACCGCGGCTTCTTCCACTACGCCGAGAAGAAAGGTTACAGCGGCGTCGGCCTGTACTGCCGCCGCGAACCGGACGAACTGATCGAAGGTCTCGGCATTGCCGAATTCGACGCCGAGGGCCGCTATATCGAGGCGCGCTGGGGCAATCTGTCGGTGATCTCGCTCTACCTGCCGTCGGGTTCGAGTTCGGAAGAGCGCCAGCAGGTGAAGTTCGACTTCATGGCCAGGTTCTGGCCGCACCTGGCCGAGCTGGCCGCATCCGGCCGCGACGTCGTCGTGCTCGGCGACTGGAACATCGCCCACAACGAAATCGACCTGAAGAACTGGAAGGGCAACCTGAAGAACTCGGGCTTCCTGCCCGAGGAGCGCAAGTGGATCGGCGAAGTGTTTTCCGAACTCAAGCTTGTCGACGTCTGGCGCACGCTCTACCCCGATGTGGCCGGCTACACCTGGTGGAGCAACCGCGGCCAGGCCTACGCCAAGGACGTCGGCTGGCGCATCGACTACCACGTCGCCACGCCGGGACTGGCCGCCACCGCGAAATCGGGCTTCGTCTACAAGGACGTCAAGTTCTCGGACCATGCGCCGCTGATCATCGACTACGACTACTCGTTCTGAAGCGCAACGAATAAATCCCTGCTGGCGGCGTTGCGCTCACTTGCCGTACTCGCTTGTACTGTTGCGACCGAAGGAAGTCCCCGTGGGACGTTTCGCGCGCCTTGCCAGCAGGAATCTATTCGCCGCGCACTGCCCGCTGCCGCGCCCCCGGCACACCGCGCCGCCTTAGGCGGCTTGGGCTGGGCAGCGTAAGATAGCCGCCAACCAGCCCATCCCTCCGGTTTCCCATGGCCTTCCGCGACTACTTCGCCGTCTTCACCAACCGCCGCATCGCTGCGGCGATGTTCATCGGCTTTGCCTCGGGCCTGCCGCTGGCGCTGACCGGCTCGACCCTACAGGCGGTGCTGTCGGACGCCGGGCTCGACGTCAAGACCATCGGCTGGTTCACCCTCGTCGGCCAGCCGTACACGTGGAAATTCCTCTGGTCGCCGCTGCTCGACCGCTTTCCGATCCCGCCGGGGCGGCGTCGTGGCTGGATGATGGCGATGCAGCTGCTGCTCGCCGCGGCGATCGCGACGATGGGCGGGCTGAACCCGGCCGAGCACCTGATGACCTACGCGGTGCTGGCGCTGCTGGTCGCGTTCTTCTCGGCGACACAGGACATCGCGATCGATGCCTACCGTACCGAACTCGCCCACCACGAGGAACGCGGCGCGGCGGCGGCGGTCGGCGTGTTCGGCTACCGGATGGCGATGCTGACGTCGGGCGCCGGCGCGCTGATCCTTGCCGATACCGTCTTCAACTGGCAGCAGACCTACTGGGTGATGGCGGCGATCGTCGCAGCGCTGGCGGTGTTTACTTTCATCTCGCCCGAACCGCAGACCGAGGCGCGCGCGCCGAAAACGCTGCAGGAGGCCGTGGTCGAGCCGTGGAAGGAGTTCTTCTCGCGCCGCGGCGCCTGGCTCTTGCTGGCGCTGGTGATCGCGTACAAGCTCGGCGATGCGTTCGCCGGCTCGCTGTCGACCAAGTTCCTGCTCGACATGGGCTACAGCAAGACGCTGATCGGCGAGGCCAACAAGGTGTTCGGGCTGATCGCGACCATCGTCGGCGGCTTCGTCGGCGCAACGCTGATGGTCAAGCTCGGCCTGTACCGGTCCTTGCTGGTGTTCGGCATCGCCCAGGCGCTGACCAATCTCGGCTACTGGCTGATCGCCACCGGCGGCGTCCCGGACCCGACGCTGCTGTTCGCGGCGATCGCCTGCGAGAACCTCGCCGGCGGCATGGGCACCACGGCGGCGGTCGCCCTGCTGATGAGCCTGTGCAACCCGCGCTTTACCGCCACCCAGTACGCGCTGCTGTCGGCACTGGCGGCGTTCGGTCGCGTTTACGTCGGCCCGGCGGCCGGCTACCTCGTCACCCAGCTCGGCTGGGCCGATTTCTTCGTGTTCTCGGTCGCCGTCGGCGTGCCGGGCGTGCTGCTGGTGTGGGCGATGCGCGCGCGCATCCGCGAGCTCGACGTCGGCTGATCCACCATGAGACCCGCCATGACTTACCAGCACCGCCTTGCCACCCGTGCCGACCTCGAGCAGATCGTCGCGATCTACAACAGCACCGTGCCGTCGCGCCTGGTCACCGCCGATCTCGAGCCGGTCAGCGTTGCCAGCCGCGAAGCGTGGTTCTTCGAGCACACGGCCGGCCGCCGGCCGCTGTGGGTCGTCGAGGTCGACGGCCGGATCGCCGGCTGGCTGAGCTTTTCGTCGTTTTACGGCCGCCCGGCGTACGACAAGACCTGTGAGCTGAGCATCTACGTCGACGAAGCCCAGCGCGGCCGGGGACTTGGCAACCATCTGCTGACCGCCGCGATCGCGCATGCGCCGGCGATCGGCGTCGACACGCTGCTCGGCTTCATCTTCGGCCACAACGCGCCGAGCCTGGCGCTGTTCGAGCGCTTCGGCTTCGCCACCTGGGGCCGGCTGCCCGGCGTGGCGCTGCTCGACGGGATCGAGCGCGATCTCGTCATCGTCGGTCGCCGGCTCTAGAAAACCGCCGACAAGCCCTGCTGGCCGTATTGCAATAGCGTCGCTGTGGGACGGCGCGTTCGCACGCAGCACCGCTGCGCCTGGCTGGCGGCGCCCATCAGCCGGGCGGCATCCGGCTGCGTTTCAGCCGCGCCGGCACGAAGCCGGTGACCAGCGCGGTGCCGGCGAGTACCAGCAAGGCCCCGCCGAACGCGCCCGGCCCCAGCCGCTCGCCGAGGAACAGCGCGCCCCAGAGCACGCCGAACACCGGAATCAAGAACGTCACCGTGAGCGCCTGCGCCGCGCCGATCAGCGCGATCAGCCGGAAGTACAGCAGATAGGCGGCGCCGGTACAGGCGATGCCGAGCGCCAGCACCGCCAGCCAGACCTGTGGCACCGGTGCGGCCGGGACCGGTGCCGCAAACAAGGGCGGCACCAGCCACAGCGCCGCGCCCCACATGCTGCCGTGTGCGGCCTCGAACGCGGTCAGGCCCTGCGCGTGGCGCTTGCTGTAATGGCTGGCGATCGCGTAGCCCAATGTCGCCGTCAGGCAGGCGACGACCGCGGGCTGTGCCGCAGCATCGAAACGGCCACCGCCGACCAGCACCGCGACACCGGCAACGCCGAGCGCCAGCCCGGCAAACACCGTTGCGCCGGGCCGCTGGCCGAGCCAGAGCCAGCCGACCAGCACGCCCCAGATCGGCGCGGTGGCGTTGAGGATGGCCATCAGCGAGGCCGGCAGGCTCAGCGCGGCAAAGCCGTAGCACAGGAAAGGCAGGCCGGTGTTGAACAGTCCGAGCACCAGGTAGTGGCGGACATTGGGACGCTGCAGCGCCCGCCGCGTCGCCAGCGCCGCCACGAGCAGGAACAGCGCGGCAACGACGACGCGCAAGCCGATCAGCCACACCGCGCCGAGCGCGGGTGCGGCTACGCGCATGAACAGGAAGGACGCGCCCCACAGCGCGGCCAGCAACAGCATCAGCAAGACGGGGGGCATCGGGGACTCCGTGATCGCCGGCCGGCGGCTGTACGCGCCATGCGCGCCGGCGGCGGCCGGATGTCGACAGCATCAGCGATCGGCCGCCGCGCCGCCAGCCGTTTCTTGCGGCCGGCGGCGATCGCGACGACGATGCAGGCAGGCGCTGGCGACTTTTCACGCCGGCGTGACGCCGAAAACGCCGCCCCGGGGCGTACGGCGCCGGCCACAACGCGCTAGACTCCGCGCTCGCAGCCCCACCGGATACCGCCATGCCCTTCACCCGCCTCGGCCTCTCGCCGGCCCTAGTCCATGCCGCCCGCGAGCACGGCTTCCTCGCGCCGACGCCGATCCAGACCGCGGCCATTCCGCTGGTCCTGCAGGGACGCGACGTGCGGGCGCAGGCGCAGACCGGTTCGGGCAAGACCGCCGCGTTCGCGCTGCCGCTGCTGCAGCGCGTGCAGCAAGCGGCCCGCGCGGGCGAGAAGCCGCGCCGGCTGCGCGCGCTGGTGCTGGTGCCGACGCGCGAACTCGCCGCGCAGGTCGGTGCCACGCTGCGGGACATCTGCGAACACATCGCCGAGCCTTTGAAGATCGTCGTCGCCGTCGGCGGCGTATCGATCAACCCGCAGATGCTGCGGCTGCGCGGCGGCGCCGACATCGTCGTCGCCACGCCGGGGCGGCTGCTCGACCTGGTCGACCACAACGCGCTGAAGCTCGCCGACGTCGCGACGCTGGTGCTCGACGAGGCCGACCGGCTGCTCGACCTCGGCTTTGCCGACGAGCTCGACCGCATCCTCGCGCTGCTGCCCGCAACGCGGCAGAACCTATGCTTTTCGGCGACCTTCCCGCCCGCGGTGCAAAAGCTGACCGACGCGCTGCTGCACGATCCGGCACGGATCGACATCGAACCCGAAGCCGCCCGCGCCGCGCAAATCGCCCAGCGCGCGATCGAGGTCGACCCGACGCGCCGTACGGCGCTGCTGCGCCAGCTGATTCTTGAGAACGGCTGGCGGCAGGTGCTGGTGTTCGTCGCCAGCAAGAATGCCGCCGACAACCTCGCCGACAAGCTCTACCGCGCCGGCATCGACGCGGCGCCGTTCCACGGCGAACTCAGCCAGGGCCGGCGCGAGCAGGTACTCGCCGACTTCAAGGCCGCGCGCTGGCAGGTCGTCGTCGCCACCGACGTCGCCGCACGCGGCATCGACATCGCCCAACTGCCGGTCGTGGTGAACTACGACCTGCCGCGCTCGCCGACCGACTACGTGCACCGGATCGGCCGCACCGGCCGCGCCGGCGAAGCGGGCGTCGCAATCAGCTTCGTCAGCGCCGCGACCGAAGCGCACTTCCGGCTGATCGAAAAACGCCAGCAGCAGCGCGTACCGCGCGAACGGATTGCCGGTTTCGAACCGCTTGATACCGCGCCCGCCAGCGTCTCCGACCCGGACGGCACCGGCGGCATCAAGGGCAAACGCAAGAGCAAGAAGGACAAGCTGCGCGAGGCCGCCGGCAAGACCTGAGCTTCCGTGAGTATCCGATTTGAAAAAAATGGGCGCCGCGGCGCCCGTTTTGCTTTGCCCGGCGGACTTGCCGCCTTCAAAAGGCGTGGCCGGTACCGCTGCCGGCCACGCTCAAGCCGGCTGCAGCGCCGCGGCCAGGAAATCGACGAAGACCCTGATTTTCTGCTGCAGATGCCGGTTGCTGGCATACAGCGCATAGATGCCGCGCCGGGCCATCGCGTGCTCCGGCAGCACCCGCTGCAGTTCGCCGCTCGCCAGCAGCGGCAAGGCGATGAAGGACGGCAGCGCACCGATGCCGAGCCCGGCCTGCAGCATGTCGGCGAGCATCAGGCTGTTGTCGACGGCAAGGCGCGCCGGGAATGCCATGCTGGCGCTGCCGTCCGGCCCTTCCAGCCGCCAGCTGCCCGGGTGCTCGGCCAGCCGGTAGGCCAGGCAGTCGTGATCGCGCAATTCGGCGACGCTGCGCGGCGTGCCGCGCGCCGCCAGATACGCCGGCGCGGCGCAGATGATCTGCCCGACCTCGCCCAGCCGGCGGGCGACCAGCGAGGAATCGGCCAGGCTCGAGCGGATGCGTAGCGAGACGTCGAAGCCCTCGCCGATCACGTCGAGCAGGCGGTCCTCCAGCGTCAGGTCGATCTTCAGCTGCGGATGCCGCGTCATGAACTGCGCCAGCAGCGGCGAGAGCACCTTGAGCCCGAACGACAGCGGCGCATTCACCCGCAGCCGGCCGCCGACGGCATCCGCGCCGGCGGCGGTGGCGTGCTCCAGCGCGTCGAACTCGTCGAGCAGCCGGCAACATTCGGCGAAATAGGCGATGCCGGCTTCGGACAGGCTCATCCGCCGCGTCGTGCGCAGGATCAGCAGCGTACCGAGGCGTGACTCCAGCTGGCGCACCTGCTTGCTGACGGCGGCGGCGGACTGGCCGAGATCGACGGCGGCCTTGCTGAATCCGTCCAGCTCGACCACCCGGCGAAACGTGCGCATGGCCGCAAGCAAATCCATATATTTTCCTGTTGGTTGAATATGTTTCAAGAATTGCCGAGATTATCTCCGATCTGGCTGGCAATACCATGGGCGCATGCCTTCCCGAGCGGAAGACCCCACCCTGCAGGAGTACTGCCATGTTCAAGTCGACCCCGCCACGCCATGCCGCCCGCCAGCTCGCCGCGCTGATGTTCGGGCTGATCGGCGTCGCCCACGCGGCGCAGGAAGTCGGCATCAGCCCCTGGGGCGCCAACGATGAAATCGGCCGCCTCAACCTGATCACGCCCGCCTCGCGCGCCGCCATCATGGCGCGCGTATCCGGCGAGCAGGTTTACGACCTCGCGGTCGACTATTTCGTCGGCATGCCCAGCTGGCAGGAAGCCGGCGACCCGCCGTACCAGATGTGGATGACGCATACGCCGCACGGCAACGTGATCGCCGATCCGATGAAGGTCGGCGAGCCGATGAACCGCCATGTGAGCTACAGCGGCTCGGCGGTGTCGATGTATGCGCACATGGGCACGCATATCGACGCGCTGAACCACTTCGGCCTGAACGGCAAGATCTGGAACGGCTACAAGGCGAGCGACCACCTCGGCGATCGCGGCTGGAACGTCACCGGCGCCGAGAAGCTGCCCCCCATCGTCGCCCGAGGCGTGCTGATCGACGTGCCGGCCGCCAAGGGCATCGCGATGCTGCCGGACAACTACCGCGTCACGCGCAAGGATCTGGTCGAGGCGCTGAAAAAACAGGCGGTCAGCCTGCAGCAGGGCGATGTGGTGCTGATCCGCACCGGCCGGATGCGCAATTACGACAATGCCCAGGCCTATATGGCCAAGCCGCCGGGCCTCGGGCTGGATGCAGCGAAATTCCTGATCGAGGACGGCGGCGCCATGGTTGTCGGCGCCGACAACCTCAGCTTCGAGACCTTCCCGACCGAGGTGCCGGAGAACTACCTGCCGCTGCACACCTATCTGCTGGCGCAACAGGGCGCGCCGATCATCGAACTGGTCAATCTGGAAGCGCTGTCGCGCGACAAGGTCTACCAGTTCGCCTTTGTCGGTGCCTCGCTGAAATTCCGTGGCGCCGATGCCGCGCCGATCCGCCCGATCGCGCTGCCGATCCGATGAACGCCGACACAGGGAACGACACCATGAACACCGCATTGCGGTTGATCAATCCGCCCGGCCTGTATGACCGCAGCGCCAACGGTTGTTCCCGCGTCGCCCGCATCGCGCCCGGCGCCCCGGCCGGTCTGTTGCGCCGCGCGTGGGCTGGCCCGAGGACAGGCACACCACGCACCGGCTCGAAAACCGCGGTACGGTCCCGGCGGTGGAGATCTCGGCCGACATCGTCAGGCAATCGCTTGCCCGGCTGCTGACACGGCCGCACCCTGGGCGTACCGGCCGAACGTCGCCCGAGCGGATCGCGGCGCAGGCCGTGCCGAAATACACCGGGTTACGACCGGGAAAACCCGGATAATGGCGGCCAAATTGAGTGCGCCATTCTGGGGTTTTTGCATGGAAATCAAGGTCAACTTTCTCGACAAGCTTCGTTTGGAAGCCAAGTTCGACGACTTCACGGTGATCGCCGACCAGCCGATCCGCTACAAGGGCGACGGCTCGGCGCCGGGGCCGTTCGACTACTTCCTGGCGTCGTCGGCCTTGTGCGCGGCCTACTTCGTGAAGCTGTACTGCAATACCCGCAACATTCCGACCGAGAACATCCGGCTGTCGCAGAACAACATCGTCGACCCGGAAAACCGCTACCAGCAGATCTTCAAGATCCAGGTCGAGCTGCCGGAAGACATCTCCGCCAAGGACCGCCAGGGCATCCTGCGCTCGATCGAGCGCTGCACGGTAAAAAAGGTCGTGCAGGCCGGCCCCGAGTTCGTGATCGAGGAGGTCGCCAATCTCGACGCCGACGCCCAGGCGCTGCTGACGCTGAATCCGGACACCGAGGCGAGCACCTACATCACCGGCAAGGATCTGCCGCTCGAGCAGACCATCGCCAATATGTCGGGCGTGCTGGCCAATCTGGGCATCAAGATCGAGATCGCCTCGTGGCGCAATATCGTCCCCAATGTCTGGTCGCTGCACATCCGCGACGCGCACTCGCCGATGTGCTTTACCAACGGCAAGGGGTCGACCAAGGAAAGCGCGCTGGCGTCGGCCTTGGGCGAGTACATCGAGCGCATCAGCAACAACCATTTCTACGCCGGCAGCTTCTGGGGCGAGGACATCGCCAACGCGCCGTTCGTGCATTACCCGGACGAGCGCTGGTTCCAGCCCGGCCCGGATGACGCGCTGCCGGTGGAAATCCTCGACGACTACTGCCGCGACATCTACGACCCCGATGGCGAGCTGCAGGGCTCGCACCTGTACGACACCAACTCGGGCAACACCGCGCGCGGCATCTGTTCGCTGCCCTACGTGCGCCAGTCGGATGGCGAGGTCGTGTATTTCCCGTCCAATCTGGTCGAAAACCTGTTCGTCAGCAACGGCATGAGCGCCGGCAACACGCTGGCCGAGGCGCAGGTGCAGTGCCTGTCGGAAATCTTCGAGCGGGCGGTCAAGCGCGAGATTCTCGAAGGCGAAATCACCCTGCCCGACGTGCCGGCCGACGTGCTCGCCAAATACCCCGGCATCGTCGCCGGCATTCAGGGGCTGGAAGAACAGGGCTTTCCGGTACTGGTGAAGGATGCATCGCTGGGCGGCGTGTACCCGGTGATGTGCGTGACCTTGATGAACCCGCGCACTGGCGGCGTGTTCGCCTCGTTCGGCGCGCACCCGAGCCTTGAGGTCGCACTCGAACGCAGCCTGACCGAACTGCTGCAGGGCCGCAGCTTCGAAGGCCTGAACGACCTGCCGCGGCCGACTTTCGAAAGCCACGCGGTGACCGAGCCGCACAACTTCGTCGAGCACTTCATCGATTCCAGCGGCATCGTGTCGTGGCGCTTCTTCAGCGCCAGATCGCAGTACGACTTCGTCGAATGGGATTTCTCCGGCCACGGCGAGAACTCCAACGCCGACGAAGCCGCAACGCTGCTCGGCATCCTCGAAGACCTCGGCAAGGAGGTCTACACGGCGGTGTACGACCAGCTGGGCGCCACCGCCTGCCGCATCCTGGTGCCGGGTTATTCGGAAATCTATCCGGTCGACGATCTGGTCTGGGACAACACCAACAAGGCGCTGCCGCTGCGCGCCGACATCCTGAACCTGCACACGCTGGACGACGCCGCGCTGGCGGCCTTGCTGGACAAGCTGGAGCAATGCGACACCGACGAATACACCGACATCGGCACGGTGATCGGCATCGAATTCGACGAAAACACCGTCTGGGGCCAGCTCACGATTCTGGAACTGAAGCTGCAGATTCATCTGGCGCTGCAGCAGTTTGCCGAAGCGCACGATCTGGTCGGCGCCTTCCTGCAGTACAACGACAACACGCTCGAACGCGGGCTGTTCTATCAGGCGCTGAACGTGGTGCTCGAAGTGCTGCTCGACGACGAGATGGAACTGGCCGACTACGAAGCCAACTTCCGCCGGATGTTCGGCAACGAGCGCATGGACGCGGTGCTCGGGTCGGTCAACGGCAGCGTGCGCTTCTACGGCCTGACGCCGACGAGCATGAAGCTGGAAGGGCTGGACCGGCACCAGCGGCTGATCGACAGCTACCGCAAACTGCACGCGGCGCGCGCCAGGGCCGCAGCCCGCTAACGCAGCGCAGGTCATTGCGGGTCACAAGCCCGCAATGACCGCCAGCGCGGCCCGTCGCTCCGGGTTGACACCCCCGGGCAGAAGCGCGACCCTTTCGGCCTTCCACTCAGCCCGTACGCCTCATGAAGATCACCAAGAACACCGCCGTCACCCTGAGCCTGAAAGTCACCGGCACCGACGGCCTCGTCTACGACGACGGCAAGCAAGCGATGGCCTACCTGCACGGCGGCTACGACAACCTGTTCCCCAAGCTGGAAGCCGCACTGGAAGGCCAGGAAGCCGGTTTCCAGACTACGGTGGCGCTGGCCGCCGAAGATGCGTTCGGCGAGCGCGACGAAGCGCTGGTCACCAGCATGCCCAAGGCCGACTTCCCGCCCGGCATCAAGGTCGGCGGCCAGCTCCAGCGCCCCGGCCCGGACGGCGAGCCGCGCTACTACTTCGTCACCAAGATCAAAGGCCCGGTCGTACTGCTCGACGGCAACCACCCGCTGTGCGGCAAGGCCATGCGTTTCGGCATCAAGGTGCTGAACGTGCGCGAAGCCAGCGCCGAGGAAATCGCCCACCAGCATGTGCATGGCGAGCACGGGCATCATCACTGAGCCGGTTGTGGTTTTTGCCAGAAAAAAGCCCTCCATTGCGGAGGGCTTTTTTGTTACAGCAACGCGATGTCGTCAATAGGTTCGGCGGTATACGCTTGTCGCGGGTCCCGCAGCGATTGATATGCAGTGCGCAGTGCGCCACTCTTGACCATGCCTGCCAGCGTGCGTTTGCGTAGATCGTCTGGATCGCGATCCAGCGCCTTTGCCAGCACACGCAAGCCCAGATAGCGCGCAGTGCATAACGTAAGGATGGTGTTGCGCAATATCTCAGGAGCCACGCGCCCCTGTTCAGATACTGGCTTGGCCAATTCAAGCAGTTGGGTCTGTACGTCGGCCGGAATCGTCTCCCAATCGAGATAGGAGACACCGGCATGGTGGCCAAGCTCCGGTGTTTCACTCGATAACTCCGGAGTTATTGCGACTAGCTCCGGTGGTATGACTTTTAGCTCCGGTGGTATGACACCTTCTGTCGACGCTTGGTCAGCCTGTTCAAAGACCGTTGCCATGGTTCGCAGTTGCCCTGGCAAGAAATACACCATGCCCCGACCGGAGCCCTCGGACAGCAACAACCCATCGCGTACCAGCCCACTCAGCATCTTGGTGATATCTGCGGGATGATCGGTGGAAATCTGCTTCAGGCGGTCGTGGCTGACCATGCCTTCCACCTGCGCGGTAATCAGGGCCAGCCTTGCCAACTCGGGCTGCACGCGGAAACGCTCACCGAACTGTGCTTCCAGATCGCTCACCGCCTGTTCTGGCACCAAGCTACTCATACGCAGTTCCATCAGCGTTTGTTCCGGCTCCGGCTGCTCGTAGAGCACCGGGCTGCGCCAGTGTTGGCCTGCCCAGTTGCTGTATATCTTCGGCAAGCCCGATCCGGCATGGTCGCCATAACCAACCAGCTGGAACATGGTCTGCAAGCGGCGGTTGCGGCAATCGCTATTGCCGCCTTGAATCGCCAGCTCAGGAGGAATGCGCATGCGCCCCGGGTTGCGAAAGCCGAACATGTCCGGCCGCTTGACGACCAGAATGGACACCCGACCCGAGTAATCGGCGTGAATCAGCGTATTGGCCAGCGCTTCGCGCAGAGCTTCGTGCACCGGCGTATCGTCAACACGCTGACCATCCTGCAACTGAAACGGCACTTTCAGATCAGCGGTGAGCTTCTGATAGACCCGGCGAAAAAAGTCATACACATTGCCCGACCATGTGCCATCGGGCACCAGTCGGTCAACCCAGCGTTTCTCGGTCTTGGCTTCTGGCCGTTCCTGATAGTCGACCATGTAATGCGGCGCTGCATCGCGGATTACCTCAGCGCGGCCGAACATCAGCAGGCCGGCCAGCCGCAAGCCGCTATAACCATCGTCGCGGTTCCTGCCCCAAGCGCCGATCCGCTCCAGAAACTCCGGCAACGGCAAATCGCTCCACACATGGCCCGGCTTTACCGCCGCAAAGCGATTGCGGTAAGCCGCCACCGTATCCATGTCTAAGTCATTGAAATCGAAATGCTTCAATACGCGCTCGTCGCGCGAATCCTCGACCCGCTCGGCCATCAAACGTCGCACCGTTTCATCGTCTGCCGCGTAGTCACCTTCGTACCGGCGCAACCAAGTACCACCAAACGGATTGGTACCCAAGTGCACGGGACGGCTTTGTCGCGGCGCACGCGGCACGTGAACTTGCAGCACGGTCTTGCCTGAGATCAGGATTGGCTGGACATTGGCCTCGCTCAGCAGATTGGCGCTGATCTGCTTACGATTATGCAGGTTATCCCACAGCGCCTTACGCACCCGTTCAACGTCGGCCAACCCGATTGCCTTAAACGTACCACGCGGCTTTTCCTGCACACCGAGCAAAATAATGCCACCATCGGTATTGGCCATCGCACTATAGGTTTTCCAAAAATCTTCGGGTAACTCGCCGCGGCCACCACGTCCTTGCGCAGACTTGCATTCCAGATCGCACGCCTCAGCGAGCCCAGCCAAGCCACCCTCACTCCATTGCAGACTCATGCAACCTCCTTCGTCTTACGACCTCACGACTTCAAAAAGCGCAATGGCATGTTGTCCTTGCATCATTTGGGCACGGCATTGGCGCAGTGCTCGGTTTTGCTTCCGGTGAAAGAGGGGGGTTCGGTGGCATTGTCTTTCTTGGCCGCGATTGCCTCGACCGTATTACCGTTGACGAACAGCAAGTAGGCAGCCGGATCGGTGTTTGTGATGTATTCGCGTACCATCACTCTCACAGAAAAATTGAGCAGTTCCATGCCATGAGCGATCCAGCCGAACTTTTCAAGCTTCTGGTCAATTATTTTTCTGACTTCAGCTTCTGGCTTCATGAGCATTACCGAGTAATGAACTGTAGGATCCCGTTCACCCTTAGAGTGGAGGTCCTATAAATCAAGGACTTACTAGCCGAAAATCGGACAAGATCGGCAAAAACATCCCAAATTTATAGATAATCCTCACCTGCGCATTTCGCCGCTTACACGCGGACGCTTACTTACGCCTTTGGTCAACAATTACGCAGGCAGGGTGGTGGTCAAATCCAGAATTTCACTCTGAGCAATGATCTGTCGGGATACTCTACCCTGCATGCTCAGGGCATGTAACCCGCTTCAAGCAGCAGCGACACTGCTCATAGTCTCATCGCTTCGCCACAGCATTGCCTCCTGCTCCATGGTGAATCCCGCACTCTGCACGCGTTGTGCAATTGCGAACCACCCCACCATTTCCGCATACTTTGCCATCCGCGCCAACGTGCCGGCAGATGCAGGGCGACGCATTTCTTCAGGCACCTGATCCGGGTGCATTAACTCCGGCTCCAGACAATGCCCGGCACGTTCAGCGGCAGCCGCCAAGTAACTGGCAATACGGAATCCGCCTTCATCCACATCTCCCCAATGCCTGATGGGCACGCCGACCGGAATGCTCCCAAGCAGGCGCTCATACATGGCCAACCATGCGGGCCCTGGCATGCCTGCCGTGTACATCAACAGGACCGGCTCATCAGCACCAGCTCGGGCGGCCGCATGAAAATTGGCCTGATTCTCGATGGTCAATACACCACTGGGAACGTCGACGAGCTCACGCACTGACTCTGGATCGAAGGCGCCATACGGGCTGTCCAGTACACCCGAATTTCGCAGCCGTCGTACGGTGACCCTGCCTGCCAACCGGGCGGGTTGTGCATCCCGTATCAGCCCCAGCTCCTGCCAGACCAGATCGGGGTAACGGGCTTCTGCATCGACATCACCTTGAAGCAGTACGTCCAACAGTGGCGCGAGTCGCTCAAGTCGCTTGGAATCCTTGTACAGCTTGGTGCTCAACGCCCGGATCGGCACATCGCGAAGCACATCACCGGCCAGTTGCACCTCGGTGAGCGCCAAACACGCCGATTGCCAGTCGAGTACGTCGCCAACGTCGGTGCCCCGGACTTTGCCTAGCCCCCGCCAGCGCGCCAGCACTGCACCAATCACCGGGTGTGCCGCAAGGAACGGACCAAGCACGCTGGTCGCCTCGTCCAGCAATGCACTGCGGGTTGGCAGGCCGAGCGCGGCTGCCAATGCAACGTAATCCCTAACCGTGATCCGGCAGATCAGACCGCCGCGATCACGTTCCATCGCGATCACGTCCGCTTGCTGCAAAACAGTCAGATCGTGCTCGAACTGAACGGCTTGCAGCAACACCCGACCATTGCGGTAGTCGGCAAGGTCCTTGTTCGTCAGCGCGACCGGCGCCGACCGTACGCCAGCACGCGCTTTTTCTTCGCGTTCAAGCAACTTGGCGAGGATCTGGCTGCTGAGCGGAATCATGCAACAGCCTCGGCGGTAGTCAGGCGGGCGATTTCGGCCTGCAGCATCTCCTGGTTGTCATCGAAGGCCAGCAGATCCGCGCGGGAATCACGCCGCATCTCTTCGGTCAGCGAATGACCGTGCGCCTCGAGATGCAAAATGTCGCGGTCGATGCTGTAGTAGCGATGCATGAACGCATTCAGAATGCCGATCTTGTCCCCCGGTCCCGCCATGATCACCTGCAGGCCGAGGTCGTTGAAGTAGCGCATGGTGGCAACGGTATTGACGATGTCCATCTTGTCAAAGACCTCGTCCAGCAATAGTAGACCCAAGCCATCACGCCCCTTGCCACCAAGGTGTGCGGCACTGGCCATGGCCGCACCGGCGATCACATACAGCGGTGCCCTGTGCTCGCCGCCCGATCCGGAGCCGGCGCGTTTGCTCAACAGTCCAATCCGCTTACGCTCCCCCGTTTCCGGATCTTCGCGCAGGATTTCGATATCGAAGTCATAGAACTCGCGGTAGTCTTCGAGCGGGCTCTTTTTACCGGTGGTGTCGCTGGCCTCGTCGAGCAGCGCATGGAACGTGTCGGGCATATCGCCAGCGCCCCCCAGTAAATCCTGCCCCGGGCCGAATTGTTCGATTCGCTCCAGAAACTCAAATAGCGGCTTGTGCACGGGACGGATCGTTCGCTTGAACTGATAGCGTTCACCATTGCTGAAGGTCGGGCAGGTGCGCAGAACGGCATTCAAACTGTTGATGCGCTTGTCGAGTTCCGAGATGTTGTTGCGCAACTCCATCGCGACGTTGATTCGGAACGTTTCCTGGGCTTTCTCGTAGGCCTGGTCCATCTGCTCCCGGTACTGAGAGAGCTGCGAATCACTGAGTTTATCGACCGTCTCATTCAGCCATGCCCGTTGGGCGTGCCAGTCCACCGCGTTGGCCGAGACATTTTCGCCATGTTTGGTAACGAATGCGTGAAACGCATTGTTAGCCGAATTCTTCGCCTTATCACCCGCGACCTTGAGATCATGACCTCGCTGGTTGCAGTGGGCGCGCATGGCCGCAAAATCGGTCGCATAAAGCTCAAGCATCCGATCCCATTGTGTTGCTGCCCATTCGGGTGAGAATCCCCCCGTTCGGTCAACGCCTTCGCCGCAGCACGACATGCTGTGGCCTGCATCGTGGCTGCTTTGGTTGCGCCCTCTGCATGATCCACATCGCGTACTAACCCGCCGATGGTCGAGATCAGGGTCGTTTCCTTACTCCGGTGTTGCTCAAGCAGATCGAATGCAGCTTTGACATCGGCCTGCAGCGTTTCCTCCTCAGCGTTCGACATCCTGGCCAGATCCGCCTTGAGCGTAGCCACGGCGGCATTAGCAAGTACCACCTCACTGCGCGCCGTGGCGACATCGTCCGGCAGCGTGGTCGTGGTGGCGATCGTCGCGATCAAGCCCAGCAACACGGTCAACTCTTTCTGTTGCGCTTCAGCGCGGCGCTTCTCGTCCTTCAACGCGTCGCGATCGGTTTCCAGCCGGCACTTCTCGGCCGCCACGTCGGCATAACCGATGCGCAATTGATGAGCCGCCAGGGGCCTGAGCCGCTCGAACACGCCATGGGTCTTGAGCATGAAATCCCGGGTCAATGCACGCGGCTTTCCTAGCGCATCGGCTTCACCGTCCGCCTGCACCAGCTCCCCGAGCAGGCCCTGAATGAACCACCTAGCCGCCTGGTGTTGCCCCGCGACCATCGTCGCAACCCAGTCGGCGCCCGGCGTCTTGGGCGCGCGTTGCTGGCTGGCCAGCACAACCTTGGTACCGAACAACCCTTTTTGGTTGCGGGTAACCCTAAACGCGGCTTCCTCGGTAGTGGAATCCCCCTCGACCAGCAAAGCATCGATGTTGCTGCCCAGATAGGATTCGATCGCCGGTTGCCACTCAGGGTCTGCAATCTGGATCAGATCGCAGACGGGAACCGCGTTGATGCCCGCATCCGCCAGCGCGAGGCGCAAGCTATCTGCGCGCTGATCGAGCGGGCGCTTGCCGGTCCGGACACGTTCGAGACCGCGTTCGACTGCGGCCTGCTCCGCCTCGATCTCGTGAAGGCGGTTGGCAAGCTGCACGTTGCGCTCCGTCGCCAGCCGGTACCCCTGGGCCAACACCTGCTGTGCCGTTTCCACCGCGCACGTTAGCCCTTCTGCAGGCGTATCAAGAGGGTGAGCGAGCAGCGGATTCATCGCCAGATCGGCCTGATCAATTTGATCGCCGATATCGTTGCCGAACTGGGTGCGCAATGACTCCAGTCTGGTCTGGATGGCGTTGAGTCCAGACACGAAGGCGTTGTGGGTTTTGACGGTATGAGCGTTCTGCTGTTCGAGTTTGCCTTGCAGGACAATGCGCTGCTGGCGAGAGACGTCCGCATTGAGCCTCGCCGTCGCTGTTTGCCAATTCAAATCCGCCTCGTTACGCGCCTCAATGGTGCCCTTAAGTTCAGCCTGGTTGGCCACCAGTTCACCGCGCAACGTTGTTTCCGCCACTTCTGCGGCCTGCAGCGCTTCATCGGCGATCTGCTCGTCGATGTCAGCCAGCAGGGTGCCGTACGCGGCCCGTTGTTGTTCGACCTTGTCGAGCGCGGCAAAGCTCTGCTCAACGCCTTTACCATCCTCGATCTTGGTTTCAATGCTCTTGATCAGTTGGCGCAGCTTGCCCATGGTGTGGACCAGCTCGCGGAATTTTTCGATTTTGGTGGGTTTTGCGACCAGCATGTCCTCGCGCACGATGCGATCGACCGACTTGTCAAAGCGCATGTTGAGGCCCAGCGACAGGGCTTTCTGAAACGCATCCGGATGAATCACCGCACTGGCCGGGCGGAGCGCGTACAACATGGCCTGGACGTAGCGGGTCGCTGAATCGAACAAAACCTCCTGGTGGCCGAGCCGGACTGCTTCCGTTGTAAGCCGATCGCGGAAATCGGCATACGGCGTCGGCATTTCGTCCCCGTTCACCAAGGTGATGTGATCGGCGAGCGTCAGGGCCTTGCCGGGCAATACGTAACGACCCAGCACGTCGTGCTTGTCACGCTCACGCGACGCCCGTACACACACCCCGGTGCTGGTCGCCTCGCCCGTTTGCTCGTCGCGCCAGACCAGCGTGATATAGGTCAGGGCCTCGTCACGGGCGTACTCATCCTCGCCCAACCGGCCCAGGCAGTAGGTGTTGATGGTGCGATCCGAGGTTTTTCCCTCGCCCGCCTGCGCATTGAAGCGGATGCGATTGGAGTCGGCACCATGCATCGCAATCTGGATGGCGTCCATCAGCGAGCTTTTGCCACTACCGTTGGCCCCGAAGATGCCGACAAACTTGCCGAGCTCGAATTCTTGTTTTTCGAACAGAAAAAACTGCACCAGCAATACACGTTCAAGCTGCTTCATCGGTCGGTTCCATGTTGTCGTTGTCGGCACCAGCCGCGGTGTTATCGCCGGTTACCGATTCGCCGCGCCCCGCTTGCCAGCCGGCCAGTCGTGCCAGCGCACCTTCACCGAGTACGTCCAGAATGGCCGGACGAATCATGATGACAAAAGGCTGTGCACCGGCATCACCGACATCCGAGGTCACGGCCACGCGCCGGGCAATGCCCCAACGCTTGAAATGGCGCAGCATGTCGTCGAGTTCAGCGACACGCGGCAACTCACCGGCCGTCACTTCGACATAGAGTTGCTGAAGGCTTGGCAGGTCACACTCGATTTCAGCCTGATCATTGAACCCGTTGTGCTGTGCGCCGAGGTGATAGAGCTTAAGCAACACGAGCGCCAGCACTGTCAGCTTGCTCGGTACGGGTGTCTGCCGTTCATGGGTCGGCAACGCGACCGCATAGTTGTGCTCGGGATTGACGCGCAACTTGACGCCAAACGGTTCCAGCACCTTTTGCAACGCTTTTTCATACCGTTCAATCAGGAAGTACAGTTGTTGGCAGCCATGGTCATCGCGGTAAATGACCTGATCGGTCATCAGCCGGTAGGCCGCCCGTTCGAAATCCACGGCATCGAAGCAGCCCGATGCCTCCGCAAGTTGCTGCCACTGGTTAAACATTGGATTTGCCTCGTTTAGGTTGCTCGATCCGGAATCGCGCGCCGCTCTGAAGCGCATGCTCGGATTCGCGGTTATCGATGCAGATGAGCGCAAAGCCCCGCGCCTGACTACGCGCCTGCAGCCGAAACGCCAGCGAGTCGGAATGTGCGAGGCTTGCCAAGCGCTGCAACCTCTGCAAGGCCAAGGTTTCACGGATGTCCGGGCCATTGAATGCCGTATCGTCGATGGACACGGCGTCGCCGAGCTTTTGTCGAACCAGCGTCGCAAACGCCAGATCCGTCATGCTGCGCCGCGCCTGGGCCGCCCGGTTCAGGTTGAGCCGGGCTCGCTCTTCCGGACGCATCGTCGTGGTACGGATCTTGTTTGGTGCCCGTGGCGCCGTCTGCCTGCGCGGCTCGGCCAAACGGCCCGGCCCCATGAGCGACCCTTCGCCAAACGGGGCCGGTGCGCCGCCACCGGCGAGCAGCCTGGTAAGCGCCGCATCGATCACGGCTTCATTGTGTTGATGCACACGCACGGCATACGCCAGATAGGTGTTCGCGCGCCGTATTGCCGCGTTCAGTTCAGTATCGAGGCGATCGAGATAGTCGTCGACGTGCGCCATATCCATCAGACGGGTCAGGTCTCGCTGCAGTGCCCGTTCGCCGCGCGCGACCTCTCCCTTGCCTTCGTGCTCGACGTACCATGGCAACAACCGGTCATACAGGTCGCGCCGCGACGCCAACTCCTCGGCAATTCGCACGATCGCTGCGCGCTCGGCCAGCGGGTGGTCATGGGTTCGCAGCACACCGTAGTCGCCAATGAATTTGCCGACAACGAGGTCGGTAAAGAACAGTTGCGCATAGGCGGCGGTACTGTCCTGCGACTGCAGATCCCGTGACAGATCGCGAACGTCCGCACAGATGTTGCGGATGTACTCCAGCAAGCTGCGAGTCATGCTGGCCGCTTCATGCAGCAAATCCCCTTTCGGCTCGGCCATCACGTTGTCGAGCGCGAGCCGAATCGTCTTGACCTTGCCGCCAGCAAACAACGTACGGTTACTGGCAAAGTCCAGCAGCAGCGTAAAAAATTCGAGCGCGTCGCGTGGCATGCTGATGGTGAATACGAGACCGATCTGCTCGTGCCGCAGCCACCCGCAGTCAACCAGCCGGTTCAGTACCGAACGAGCTCGGTCGTTGATTGGCCTGGCGTCTTCGCTTTCGGCGTCCTCATCCCAGTAGTCCATGCCCTCGAGCATTGCGGCGATGTCGTCTTGAATCACCCGCACCGGATAACCCTGCACCGGAGGCATTGGCGCATCTGGGCCGAACCGACGATCCAGCAACTCAACGAGGACGGTCCAATACCGCTCACGCGAGACTGAAGCCAGCGGAGCAAAGAACCGAGTTGGCAGACGGGAGAACAGCGATGCCGTGGAACGTCCGTTCAGGGAAATAGCCATGGCGCCAACTCCTCGCGATTCTGCAGATGCAAAAGGTACTTCGGCGGTTGCTCATGTGCCGGGTCAACAGCAATGCACATGGCATTAACCACATACTTCAGGAGTGCGGCCCGGCAGTGATCGGTTCGGCTGGCCGTACCGGCAAAATACTCGTGGCGAATAACGAGCGACTGTTCATGTGAAAGATCAGGATGTGCTTCCAATCTGATCGGTACTAAGGTGTCCCATGCGGCGTCGTTCACCACTGGTGACGCTGACTCCATTGAGGCCTTGGCTGTAACAATGCGGCCGAGGTTGAAGTCGCGATAGTCCTGATGATCAACGCAGTAGCCGCGAACATGCCAGCGCTGGCCAGTAAACACTAAAGCCTGCGGAAAGAGGCGGCGAGCATGAGGAGCTGGATTGCTAAGGGACAAGTAGGTGAGCAGAACTTCACCTCGGCATTTAATCGCTTGGCGGAGCGCGGCGAACACCTCAGGAGATGGGCGGCCAAAGGTCGGCAATCCATTCACGATTGACTCATCAGCCGGCGAGCCGGCAAGTGCAATGTAACGGCCGATACCGAACGCCTCCATTTCCCCCGCTGTCGCCTGATAGGCAACAGGTGTCACAAGGTGCACGCGCTGACGACTATCCCAGAGGGTCCAACCGGGCCGCTCAAATCGAAAATCCTTGATCCACTCGCTAGCCCGAACCTTGCTTAGCCCAGCCACTTCGCGCAGGCGCGCATTGCCGAGAAATCCTTCCCACAGCAATAAGAGGGTCAACAGACGCAAACGGTCAGCACGAAGGGCTTCTTCTCTCATATGTTACGACCAATCGTATGATACGAAAAATCGTAACATAATCCCTTACCGAAAACGAGTCGCTTTTCGGTCATCAGTTCGGCCTGTCACCCTCGTTCGAGCGTTGAGCACCGCAGACTCGTTGTCTCCATTCAGCCCAATCGGTACTTCAAGGCGGCTCCAACCTGAAATCCCCCTCCGGAAACGGCTGCTCTTGCTCGCGGACGATTTGGTCCCAAGCGTTCTGGCGCTTGCGAACGGACTCTCGCCAGCGTGTCGGATCAATGCCTGCACCGTGGCGCTCGATGAATCGATCCAGTTCCGGTGTTCTCCTATATACGAGCTGCCTGCATGCTTCGATACTGGGACCATGCAAGGAATAGATGTTTTGGTCGGCCAGCATGCGCATCACCTTGCGTGAGGTACGACCGACCCGGTCGGCGACCTCGGTACCGAATATGTGCGTGAGCAGGAAACGGTCCACATCCACCTTCCGGATCCTGGAGCCAATATCCTTGTTGGTCCCCAGCTTGTGCGCACGGATGTACTCGTTCTGCGTAAGCCAGTAGGCCACCTGCTGCTTCACGCCCAAGACCTTTGCGAGCTCGGGAACACTGATCCAGTTGGCACGGCCTGATTCCAGCGTTTGATGCCAAGCTTGTAGCCGCTGACGATGGAACACCCAACGACCGATCCCCTTGGCCTGGGGCCAAAGTCCTTCGATCACCGTGTCCCCGGCTTTGACTGCCTCGACGAGTGACACAACCTCGTCGGCGTTCCACTGCCAGTATTTCAGGACCTGTGCGAAGGTGATGTGGTGATCGTCCAGCTGCCCCAGCTTGGGTAGGTCCTCGCCCAGCTCGGCCAAGGCATAGACTTCGCTGCTGGAAATGCACCAGGGCAGATAGGGTTGATCGTTTACGCGCCGGGCAGACGGAAACAACAAGCACAGGATGCGCTGTAGCCTGGCTTTGTTGAGTCCGAAGATCTCGATCGCCTTCTTCAAAGTAATTTCGCCGGCCAGTTCGTTTTCGACGACATCGAGTTGGTCCTTGCGGACCATGAGGAAATGCCGCCCCTTCGTGCTCACCGACTCCTGGCCCTCCAGCAATCCCTCCCGGATCAGGTGACGCAGGCGCGCCATTGAAATCCCCAACCGGTCCGCGGCGGCTTTGCCCGGAATCCACTGGACGTCGCTCAACAGCTCGACGGCCAGCCGCCGATTGCGCCGAGCCAACCCGCCCTTCCAGTGCTCGGTCAGCCATGACTCGAAGGCGTCGCGCACCGGGCTGAAGACCGCCTCGCGCAAGCCGCCCTGATACAAATAGGCGTAGGCATTCTGGAATACCACGTTCAGCCCGGCTTTTTGCTCACTGTGGACACCTTGCAGCTGGCCCAATGCGAGATGAAAACTCCGCGGCCAGTCGAACAGAATCTCTGCGGCCAGCGAGGTGATCGGCCACGACACTTCGATACCGCCGGCGTGGCGGATTTTCAGGGGCTTGGGACCGGCATCCGGGTCGAGGTAGGCGCCCACGTAGCGGATCAAACGAAGTAGCTGATCCAGCTTCATCCCGGCGAGCGGATAGCTGTAAGGCCGAGCCTCCACGGCTTGGCCATTCAGTAGCTGTTGCATCGCCGCGCTCAGCAATCCCATATGCCAGGGCGCGCGCTCCGTTCGCTCCTGCCGTAGGTCGGCACCGCACTGGCAACGCAGTATCTCGTCGCGATGCCAGGAGAGCGACTGGCCACAACTGCTGCACCGGTCGACCAGCCAGACCCAGTGCTTGGGGCAAACATCGAAGAACAGCAGTTCCCAGCCAGCTTGCCAGGTCGGCTCGTCGGCCAGGCAGCACGGGCAATACCGTGCTTGCTGCTGGTTCCAGACCTGAGGAGAGGCTGCCTGCAGCGAGGCCATCCGCGCCACATGTGCATGCAGCTCCGGAAACAGCGCCGCATCGGGCAGAAGCTGGAACTGCCGCAGCGCATCGGGATGAAACGACAATCCCATCTGCTTCAGATCCTGCTGCGTCAGCAGATTGGCCGCCGCCAGTCTCAGCAGGTAGCCCTGCGGGCCTTCACCACGGGCAGGATGCGGTCGCAGCAGTAAATCAGGGATATGCGGCACAACATAAGATGCTTGCATCACGTCCCTCGCTTCGACCGTAGACCAAGCTTGGCGGCAACCGGCGAACCAGTGGTATCCAGCTGCGTGTGCTGGAAAAACACCTCGCCATACTGGTCCAGCGGCCGTAACGGCGACTCCGGATGGAAGGGATTCAGCCGATCCGGCACGTCCCGCCACACGCGCTCGCGAAACCCTGCAGCCAGAACATCCAGCGCGATGCTCTTGATCCCCGCACGGCCAGCTGCGGAAACGGCCCCCTCCAGAATTTTTATCGTGTAATCCAGGAGGCCGTAACTGGCGACATGCATACGCCGGGCCAAGTTGGCCTCAAATAGCGGCACCTCAGATGGCAAGGGAAGGCAAGTCTCCAGCACCTTCAGGATGCCTCGGTATTCTTTGAAGTCGTCCTCTACATCCTGACTGAAGGGTTTAATCGAGAACACAGGCGAAAACCGCCGAGTCAGCTGCTCATTACTTTTGACGGCCTGTTCTGCGATAGGCAGGCCGCAACCGACCAGACCGGTATGCGTTCCCTCCAGCAAGTTTTTGAGCCAGTCGATCACATCACGGTATGCATTCGCGTTGGGGGCAAACAGTAAGTGTTGGAACTCGTCGAGGAACAGCATTTCGACGCCGCAACGTTGGAACAACTCGCGCAGCCTGGTGGTTTTTTCCGGGCCAGTGCCAACATGCGATTTGCGATCCCCCATCGCCTCGAGTATTGCGGCAGCAAGGCTGCGTGATGTTGGCGATGAAGGCACCGGAACCAACAACACTGGAATCACCGTGCGTTGCGCCTCATACGTACGCGGAAATTCATTGCAGTAGGTATGAATGATCGTGCTTTTTCCAGCCCCCGAAAGCCCGGTGATCAGCAAGCCATCGGCCTGTCCGTATTGGCGCCGCCGATGATGCTGTTCGGCGATCTGGAACATCGCGCTCTGGAAACGCTGATGGAGGATGGGCTGAATCAGCAACTTGTAGCCTAGTCCCTCAGGCAGCTCATGATTTGTCTTGGGGGCAAAGCGCCGCATCATGTCGAAGGGATCCATAATCATTTCCTCCCTCGTTCGTCACCGCCGAAATCCGGCAGCTCGTCGTCCAGTCCCGACGGTAGGTCCTCGGGGGGCTGTACCTTCGCAGGCTTGATCGGCCGAAGGGCTGCAGCCAATGGATCCTTGCCGCTCAGAATGGAGCCACTATCCGGTTGCAGCTTGCGCGCTGCCACCTTGCGGTGGCCCATCTTCTTGGCCGTAACACTCTGCTGAATGAGGTCCCGCACCTCTTGTTTGGCCTGCAATAGCTGCGGGGATAGCACGTGCTCGCCAAACTTTTGGCGCGCATGCTCGCGGATTGCGCGATGCATGTCCCGGGACAGCCCATTGGCGTAATCGAGCGCCTTGGCCGGAACACGCAGATAGACCTTGTCATCCGGATCAAGCACCTGGATGTAGCCGACGTCGTCATGAAAGTAGCGAATGTCGACCTTGGGGTTGTTGCCGTAGCGTCGGCGGATTTGCTGAACCAGATCGTTGTTGTAGTGCAACCCTTCCAGCTCGATACCGTAGTGAAACAGCGTCCGCGTCGCGGCCATGCCCATCACGATGTCGAGCTCTTGCGGATTGACCGGCAGTTCGACGATCTTTTGCTTCGCGGATTCGTTCCACAAATCCAGCGGCCGGCCACCAGCTCCTCGATGGGGGGTAACGTTGTAAACGTCAACGAGCCACTTGGTAACGATATGAGTCATGCTTTCCATATCGACCACAGCTTCATTCTCAGAAACGTAGTCGCCACGATCAGCCGTATTGGAGAAGGTGGTTCCAGGGGTCTGATGAACGAATCCAGTGTTCTGCGTGCGGAAGAACCGCTCGATCGCACCTTTCTGGAAGGGGCATTTGCTACCGCAAAACAGCAAATTGATTCCCAGTTCCAGTGCTGCACGCGCCACGGCATCCGCATGCAAATCCGGACCGTTGTCGACCGCAATCAGTAACGGAATGCCGCAGGCCGGCCAGGGCTGCCTGATGTCCGGGTAGCGGGCCAGCATCTCCTGCTTGGGCAGGATCGCGAAACGGAGGCATTGCAGAACGCTGTAGCCGGAAGGTGGATTCAGGCTCAGGTAGAAGCCGACGACCATCCGCGAGTAGTGATCAATGGCGGAGGTCAGCCATGGGCGGCCGAGCGTCAACCCCGTTGCACCATCAATCACGATTAGATCAATCGGCGTGTGGTCGATCTCAATGCGTTCGAGAATCGACTTGGCTTTCACGGTATCGATTGCAGCACGGTATTTCATGCGGGCGGCTTCCGCTCCCTCGCGAGCCAGATCAACCAAGTCTTGCTGCAGGTTGTCGAACCATCGATAAATGGTCGAACGGGCGGGCCGCTTCAATCTTGCCTCGGCCGGCCGGCCATTGTTGACGGCATCAATATGTCGATAAACCGCCTCGACCACAGCCAGCTTCGGCGGTTTTTCCTTGGTGAGGTAGGACGATGCCAGTACCTCCTCGAAAATTCGGTATTCAGGCTTACGGAGATGAGCGGACGAGGCCCGATTGTGAGGAATCAGCGTCAGGATGTCCTTGGTACTGCGGTACCGCCGCCACCACTCGGCGACGGAGGATGAGCACGGCGGATGGGTATCACCAAGGCTGTCAGCAGCAACCTTGATCAGGGTGGCCCATGCCTTGGGGTTGTACGGTCGCGACTCTGGCTGAACGCAATGCAGATAGTGCAGGCGTCGCTTCGCGATCAACTGCTGCGCCGCCGGGTAAGTACCC
Organism: Jeongeupia sp. USM3; assembly: GCF_001808185.1. Taxonomy (NCBI): domain Bacteria; kingdom Pseudomonadati; phylum Pseudomonadota; class Betaproteobacteria; order Neisseriales; family Chitinibacteraceae; genus Jeongeupia; species Jeongeupia sp. USM3. Next base: position 2,334,675 of record NZ_CP017668.1, read on the forward strand.
AGATCACGTGGCGTCACCAGATAGATTGCGCCTCCGAGGTCAGCTAGCGAGTGCTCGTCGATCAACCACGCTTGAGATTGCCAGCGCGCCAACAGTTCCTCGTTGGTAAGATTCAGGATCTCGCCATCGTCGGAGATGAACTGGATCTTGCCGGTGGCGAGACGACGCTGAAGCTCCCACCCCAACTGCCCCTCAAGAAAACGCAGCCCGCGTTTAAAGGAGAACCGTTGCATGGCAGCCTCCTTGGGCCAGGGCCACGACGGACTCAGGCGAGAACGGTTGTTCCAGGTTGCAGGTGAGCAGGCCTGCCGCGATCAGCCGAAAAGTCGTGCTCCTGCCCAGCAGATCGTCCCACTCGGCCAATACCAACGAAGCACGATCATTGAGCAGCCGGACAAGCTCTGAATGATCCGGGCACTGCCACAAACCGTGCCGGGCATACACAGCCAGCATCTGCAGATTCCCGAAGCGCGGCTCTCGGCGGATTTCGAGCTCGGTGAGAATCCGGAAACGGGTTCCTGTTCTCTGATAGTGCGCGGCGATCGCACCGTACTTGGACCGCAGGCTGGGCTTGGCCAGCTCGCTGCTGGGTTTGACCTCGATGTGAATCACCTTCTCATCCGACAGCGTGATGGCTAGGTCTGGCACATAGTCGCGCTGCCGATGGCCATCCCAGTACGAGATGACCTCGGGCTGCTCTTGATAGTGAATCACGCCCGGAGAAAGCTCTGCCAGCAGGATGGCATCCCGCTCCAGTAACGACTCCCAGGCCACCATCCGGCCCAGTTTGACCGAAGGAAAATAGCCGCGGATGTTTCGCCCGCGGCGCGTCACGACTTTACGCACTCTCATTGCCTTGCTCCCGGTAGCGCAGGCAAAGCGAGCCCCTGCACCACCATGCATCAGTTTGAAGAACGCCAAAATTAGAGCGAACGAAACCGCCGTTCAGCGGAACGCTGACCGTTTTTGACGAGCTTTAGGGGAAGAAGCCTTGACCGGGGCAGGAGCAGCGACAGAGAATTCAGCTTGTCTAGAGCAGTTGTTGTTGCTGTTTGCACCGGGGCCGGCCTTTTGGGGTTGGCCCTTTGCATTTCTATCTGTTCGGTTTTTCTCTCCTCTGAGGGAAGTTTGGGATACTCGTGCCAACGAGCAGGCTAGGGCTGGGTTCCAGCCCCACTTCGTCTCACAACGCTTAATCCAAAATTCAATTCTAATCACTCCTCAAAACGGCGCAATACATGCAGCTTGCACCGAGAATCGAGGATTGAATCGCTTCTGGCACTTCCATCCAATCCAAGCACTCTCTTTTTCTCGAACCATTAGGCGTCCTGAGACAAGAAGTCGCGTTAAACCGCTCCCATCAACGAAGAAACAGAGCAAGGCACTTTGCAAGTTTTGTCGAATAGCCTTGTCGGCCACCAAAAACCACGTAATCTATAAATATCTGTGAGATTATTTTTTGGTAGCGAAATGCATTTTAGTGATGTGAATGACTTGAAACGGTTCTTGCTCGCTTGCGGCACCACCGGTATCGAGACCGCATGCGAGCGCCTCGGAATCTCGCGGGCAACGTATTACAGGTGGGTGGACGACGTCGTTGAAGGCTATTTCAAGCAACCCGGTGACATCGAAACGCCGGACTCCCGGACACCTTCGATCCTCAAAATCGTAGAGACGCATCCAACGTGGGGCTGCGCTCGCATCGGGAAAGTTTTGTCACCACCGTGCTCCGGTCCAACCGCACAAAAAATCCTCAATGACGCAGGCCTGACGACCCGGCAAGACAGAATCCGTTGGTTGTTGCATCGTCTTCAGGAAAACGAAATCTTGACGCTTTCGCCGGAGCAGGCCGAAGCCTTGGCAGAGTTCGAGCCAGGAATTTTGGATGCCCCCCTTCTCGCCGCCCACCCCGAGAAGCTGATTCTCGAGATTTTTACTCCCGGCAGAAGCAACGCTTTTTTGCTCATCGCTGTAATTGTCGATTTGAATAGTGGATTTGCCTTTCCTTTTTCCATTGACAAAAACGATGACAAATTAAGAGCAATGCAATTCGCTGATAAAATATCGCACCATATAAATAAATACATAAAAATAAAAAACCACTCCGGCAACATCGTTTTGTATGGCAATACAGATTTATTAGCGGCTAAACTACGAAGGAAATATCCGCTGTTCTTTCCGATGGAGCGAAACATCACCTCTTTGCGTCGCCCACAAGGGCCATCAGGCGCAGCACAACGCCTGTATCTTGCTTGTAGTAACGTGTTGAAAGATGTACCGCCGGCCACCTCCAAAGCGACAGCATCAGTCCGGTTAACAGCGATATGCCTATTTCTCTACCGCCACAACTTGGGTTTGGAAGAAAAAACGAAGTTCGGTGATGAGCCTCCGTTCAAGGCAGCAGGAATAACACTATGCGATTTTCATCGCTTTTTAGGAATTGAATCGGAACCAAAACCTGACGAGAACCGCAGGGAAAAATGAACAAGCAGGCCAAGATGCCTGCGCGGATTACTTGCTCGGCATCCAATGTCGTACCGCCGACAACTTGAGCGGTTGGGTCCTTGATGGAAGGAACTAGACTCTAAAGCTAAGTACGACTCAAACGCGGAGGGAGGTCGAAAGGACAATTTTTCTCCATGCAACGGAATTTCGCTTTAAGGAGTCTTTATTGATGCGGCTTTTATATATGATGGTTAGCCCCAGCTCATTGGCTAGTGTCAAGATCTCTTCCACCGATACTGTATGCATTACCCGTTCAGGGCTGGGCTCACCCAGTCGAAGTGTCATGGCAAGCCGCCCGCCATCGGAGAGCAATTGGATCAGCCGCCTCAGTGCGAGCTTTCTTTGTGGAGAAGGAATGTGCATCCACACTGCACTGAGCAAGATGAAGTCGTACCTCTCACCCAATCCCATAACGACATTCAGTTCGGGCAGACTGTCGTCGATCCAATGAATCCGGGGGTCGGGATGGGCCCGCATCGCTAAGGTGCGTAAACCGATGCTGGGTTCAACGGCCGTTACTTGGTACCCGCGTCTTGCCAAAGCAGCAGCATCTCGTCCTGAGCCTGCACCAACATCCAAGCATTTTCCTCCGGGCAGGGGCAAATATCGTAAGAAGGCGCGGTGCGTCCGCGCAAATTGCAGTTTTTCATAGCTTTCGAAGTAGCCATGGCTAGATGTGTCGTATGCATGCCAAGGCATTAAGGACATGATGATCCTTTTGCCGTACTTGTCGACTTGCTGCAGCGTGAATTCTGCGTAAGAGATGCTGTCGGAGAGGTAAGCGCGGGCGGTGGAGCGTCTTCAGGCTTGGTTCCTTTGCCTACTTTGCCTGGATTGAAAGCTCCAAGCACGCTCAGTATCACAGCAGACGCCAGTGCTACTGTCCAACAGCTAATGACGGTCTTGTTCCACCTGCTTGAGGTGTCGGCTGCGCCTTGGAAGGCCCGTTGCGCCGCAAGGTTACGCCCAATGATTGATCGCAAGCGCCAGAGGACAATCACGGTCAGCGCACTAACCAAGGCAGCAAAAGACAAGATCAAGGCGCGTGTAATTTCAGCATCGGCCAGTGAGGCCCCATACCAGAGTCCTCCTGTGATTGCGATGGACATGCCCGGGATCTGCCACATCAGCTGGTTTAGATGTCGGGTTCCGCTTGTTTGTAGATTTTTTTCTTGAACAATTCCGGTCGCTCTGTTTGCCACATTTTCAGCGACTCGATCGGTGACCGGAAGCCCAGCGCTTTTTGCGGGATGTGATGGTTGTAGGCGTTCCGGTAATCGTCCAACGTCTGCGCCAATTCCGCTGCACTGGCAAAGCGGGTCTGCTTCACCAGCTCGCTGATCCGGCCGTTGAAACGCTCGACCATGCCATTCATTTGCGGCGTGCGCGGCGGGATCAGCCGATGCTCGATCCCCAAGGCTGCACAACGGCGATCAAACACGTGCCGTCCGCTCGGGGTCTTGGCTTTGCTGGTGAAGCGATCGGTGAATTGGCTGCCATTGTCGGTCAGCAGTTTCTCGATTTTCATCGGCGCCGCCTTGTACAGGCGCTGCAGGAAGTCGACGCTGCTGGCTTCGGACTGATCCGGGTAGATGTGCAGGAACACCCAGCGGGTGGCCCGGTCGATCGCGACGAACAGGTAGCTGCGCGAGGTTTCGTCGGGCATCTGCGGCAAGTACTTGATGTCCAAATGGAAGTAGCCCGGTGCGTAGTCCTTGAAGCCCTTGGAGGGCGCGGCGGGTTCTTCCGGCTGCAGTTGCGCCTGCAGTGTCTTGAGGTTGCCGACGCCTTCGCGCACCAGCAGCCGGTTGATGCCGGATCGGGTGGCGTTCGGGTTGATGAAACGCTGGGCCACCGCGGCCAGGTCATCGAGCGGCAGCAGCAAGGTGGTGCGCAGAATCAGCACCAGCGCTTCCTGCGTCTGGGACAAGGTAGTGTGCAGGGTATGCGGGCGGTGCGACCGATCGGTGAATTCGTCGCGCGTTTGCCATTTGCGGATGGTGTCCTTGCCGACGCTGTAGCGCAGCATCAGCTCGCGCTGCGAGAGGCTGGAGTGGCGGATTTCCTCGCGGGTGAGCGGTGTGGTGCGGGCATTGCTGTGCAGGCGGTGGCTCATGGCTGGCTCGCATTGACAGACTGAGTGATCAAGGTACGCAAAAGCGCGCGTGCCTGGAAGAGTGGCCAGCTGCGCTTTGGAAGCCAATCAGACGAAACCCAACATTTAGAGAGCGAATGTGCTGTCCGGCCTCAAGATACTGCAGTTCCTGTTTTCGGTAGTCCCATTTTTGCGCTTCAAGCGCTAGCGCATACCGATGTTTGGCCGCTTCGGAGTCGTCTTGTGGTGTGCTCATGGTGACGTTATGCAGATCACATGTGAATGATTGTGGTTTTGTGGCCGTTGAGTCGCAATAAGTGTGGGTTTTCCCTTCTGGTGCGCTCCTAGAGGAGGTAAAATTTTAGATTATCCGAAGGTATGAGATAGGCATAGAAATGTCTAAAAAAGTCTTGCTTGATACCAAAAAAATACAAAAATTGGGGCGCGTTGTGTTGAACGAAGCACTATTGCGCAACGCAGGCCTCCGAGAGGGCGACGCAGTCGATCTCTACTTTGACACAGAAACCAAGCACATTATCTTGCAGCGAGCAGAAGCTCCAACGGCCCCGGACTCAACTCCATCTACACGGGCCACGCACACAAGGGGCATTCGATGAGCACACAACACGAACGTGCCGAACGTTTTTCTGGGCACGAGTCCTTTATCTGCCGGTACGGCTGGCTTCCCAAACTGTACAACGCCGTTCTCGCGGACGCGCGTGTTCTCAAAGAAGACGAAAAAGCAACGCAAGTCCTGGGGATAGGCCGCAACATGGTGCGCTCGATCCTGTTCTGGGGGGAGTCGATGGGCGTCGTTGGAGCGGGTGAGCAAGGGGGTTTAGAGCCCGGCCCGTTGGGGCGTCTTCTGCTAGGCCCGGAAGGCCTCGACCCCTACTTGGAAAACCAAGAGTCCTTGTGGTTACTGCATTGGTGGCTGTGCACCCGTGGCAACCTTGCCGCCTGGGGTCTGGTCTTTGGCAGCAATGCGCTAAGTCGGTTCGACAAACAACTGTTGGTTGAACGATTGAAGGAGCGGGGGCAGTTTCTGAGTCGTAGCTTGGTATTGAGTACTTTGGAAGTGCACGCCAATATTCTTTGCCAAACCTATTACCAAGACGAGAAGAGCGGTGACGATACTTCATGGAGCCCGCTTCAAAATTTGGGTTTGCTTCAAACCGTTAGGGACGATTCAACGCGTACCCAGTTTGTTGTAGCTCAGCATCCTCCGGTGGGCCTCAGCGCCCGTGCGTTTGCTTTTGCTCTAGTGGACTTTCTGTCTCGGCAAGCTGGCGAAGGCACTAGAAGCGTTTCCATGCAGGCGTGCTTGAATGGGCAATTCAGCCCTGGCACCGTGTTTCGCCTAGATGAGCTCCAGCTTCGCCTGTTCCTTGACGAGGCTGCGCAGCATACGCTGACGGGAGCGCTTCGGTTTATTGATACCGCTGATACACAAACCATCATTCTCGACCTGAATCGGGTACCTACTGCGTACCTTTTCCCACAGAAGCAACGCGCGGAGGTAAGCGCACATGTCTGAGTTGATTGATCACCTTGAGCTTGATGGCCGTTTTATGCGGTCGATCGCATTGGATCGTGATCTTACCGATCCGCGGGCTCTTGATAGCTACTTGATCACGCCGGCAGCGATCTCGGTCCTAGAGCTCGTTGGCGAAACGTTCGCGCAAAAACGTCCACAGCGCGCTTGGAAAATTGTCGGGCCATATGGCAGCGGTAAGTCAGCCCTTGGCCTGCTGATTGCGCACCTCATGCAAGCAGGTGTGCATGATTCCATCCTGCCGCGCTTGGCTCGGGTTGCACCTATTACAGCGCTACATTTCGATGCCGAGTCTAATCGTCTGCCATTGGCAATAGTGGGGTCGCGATCTTCCATTGGCGAAGCACTTGCGAGAGAGATACTCAAAGTGAGCGAGCGCTGGAGCAAGACACGACCGGTAACCACGCTGCGCAAAAGGATCGATCTTGCTGCAGGCCAATATGACGGTTTGAGTTTTAGCGCCAATGTTACAGCTCTGCTGCAGGACTTTATAGGTGCAGCGCTTAGCCAAGGCTACACCGGCGTGTTGTTGCTTATCGATGAGCTGGGCAAATTTGTCGAACACGCGGCTCTACGTCCGGAAGAAGGCGACTTGATGGCGTTACAGCGTGTAGCTGAGCTAGCCTGCCGGCCAGAGGACGATACATTGGCTGTCATCACGATGCTGCACCAGCATTTCAGTGAGTATGCTCGTGGGGTTGGGCGATCATTGGAAGATGAGTGGCATAAGGTGGCGGCGCGGTTCGAGGAAATTGCTTTCGACGAACCTATCGAACGTTATGCGTTGTTTGCTGCTCATGCACTTGGTGTAAAGCCAACTATTCTCGAACATACTGCCATTCGCGAGCGCGCTGTAGCACTGTATGAGCAAGCACAGCAGAAGCAACTTCTGCGTTTCAACAGTAAAACGGACGCGGAAATTCTCGCTAAACCGTATTGCCTCTACCCGCTCCATCCGCTGACGGTAGCAGCTATGGCTGTTGTGTCAAAACGCTATGGCCAAAGCGAGCGCTCTTTCCACGCCTTCTTGCGTGGACACGAGCCATTTGGCCTACGTGGGTTCGCATCTAGCAGTTTGGTCGACGCCTCTTCATGGTTGGGATTGCCTGAGGTGTTCGAGTTCCTCGCCAGTGGCCATTCGCTGCGCTTCCGCGATCTGGCCATGGAGCGCCGCTGGACATTCGCCCGCACTGTTGCAGATCAGGTGGAGAGCACGCACGCGGCTGACATGGCTGTGTTCAAAACGATTGCTGTCCTCGAGTTGGCCCAGTCAACGCTAAGGCAGCCTATTTCTCTGCCATTGCTTCAGTTCGCACTTGGCTATGCTTTCGATGCTTCAGTAATTGGGCAAGCACTTGAGCGCTTGGTAGACCGAGAGTTGCTACTGCATCGGCGCAAAACTAACGAATACGCGCTAGCCGTTTCCGAAGCGGTCAATATCGAGGCTGTGTATGAGCAGGCAGCTGATAAGCCAGAGGCTGAACTATTGGTTCTTGGGCTGCACCGCCTGACTTCAAGCCATCCCGTGATTGCGAGCAGACACTACGATAAAACCGGGGTCATCCGGACGCTGTCAGCTGTGATTGCAACGCCAGATGCATGGCCTCAGCGCAAGCAGCCTTTGGAAAATGAGCTTAGGCCGGATGGAGAACTACACGTCATTTTGGCCGACCAAGCTGTCTCTGCACAGCAGCCCTTGGTTGCCCAGAAAGTGGCACAAGTTTCCGATCCCTTGGTGCTGACTTGCTTGCTGCCCCTGTCTAAGGATGCCAAACAAGCATTGGTCGAATACTCAACATGGTGTTTGGTACAAGAACTGGTAAATACGCGCCGTCTTGACCCTTGGACCAACCGTTACGTTGACGTTCGTCTTGGAGCCTCCCGCGAGAAGGTACAGCAAAAAGTACTTTCCGAACTATTGTTTCCGGTGGGTCAATCCGGTCCTGGCTTTCACCATTGCGGCAAGTTGGTTCCTGACGGCGAGCGCATGAACTTGAGCCGGGTGGCATCCTGGTTGTTTGATCAGGTATTCCCTCGTTCGCCGAAAATCGTCAACGAGCTCATCAATAAAGACAATCCATCCCCTGCGATTGTGCTTGGTCGACAAAAGCTGTTCGAAAAGTTAATAGCTGGAAATTTTGATGCTCCCCTCTTTAAAGATAACGAGTTCCCACCGGAGCGTTTGATAGCGTCGACATTGCTGTTGAACACCGGGTTACTTACGGAGGCGAAGGATGGTGCCTGGCAGGTACACGAGCCCAAGGCGGGTGCCAAGACTGATATCCGGCAGGTGTGGATAGCTATCGGTGATGTGCTGTCTAGCAGCGAGCGCCCGAATTTTCAGCAGGTGCTGACAGCATTGGCGCAGCCTCCATTAGGCTTACGGGCTGGCCCTGCAGGGGTCTGGATTGTAATGTACCTGTTGACCCGCCGCCGTTCGTGCGCGGTCTTCGAGCGCAACACGTTTGTACTGGAATTGACTGCGGAGCATTTGGCCCGAATGTTTCGTAACCCCAAGCAATTTGAGCTGCGTGAATTGCCAGTTGGTAACGAAAGTACAGCGCTTCTCCATGATTATCGGAATGCACTGGCAGCGGTCGGGTTTGAGCCCTATGGAGCGCTAAGCTACATCGAAATCGCCCGTACGATGATCCGCTGGGTATCCAGGCTAAGTGAATATTCGGCTGGTACTGTAGCTATCTCCCCAGATGCCAAGCTAGTGCGTACGTCTGTGCTACGAGCAACTGACCCGATCAGACTACTTACTGTCGAGTTGCCTGAACACTTTGGCCCATCCAAGACGAAAGATATCTCATTTGAAAAATGGCTGACCGACGTGCTTGTTGAAATCAGTCTGACGCAACGTCGTTTACAGGATGATGTGATCCGGGCGCTCACGGAAGGATTTTCCCTGTCGGGTGGGCTCAAACAAATCCGAGCACAATTGCAACACGACTGCGCTGAAGCAGTTACTGACTTGGCCGAAGCAAAGCTGAAAAGCTTTATACTACGCTGCACGAACCTTACACTCACCGATGAGAAGTGGTTGGACTCGGTGGCTGGCCTCTTGGTGGAGCGCCCACTGGACACTTGGCGTGATGAGACACTCCCACGGTTCAAGCAATCACTGCTGGAACTGTGTGGCCATTACAAGCGCTGGATAAAGCTGGTGCGCCAGAGCGGTACAAATAAGCGAGCAGGGGAGCGCTTCCTTGAGGTCACCATGACCTTGCCCAGCGGGGAAGAAACCTCTGTATTCGTGGCGGCGAGCGACGAGGCCAAGCAGATGGCGAAATCGGTTGCTGCTTCAGTCATGCAGGAAGCAGCCGGAAACCGAGGCCAAGCGATTGCCGCACTCGCACAAGCGCTGACCGAGTTGCAACAAGCTGTAGGAAATGAAAAGGATGCCGCAGGTGAGCGAAAAGCGGGTTAGGCATATTTTGAGCCTGTCGGGTGGCAAGGACAGCGCCGCGTTAGCTCTCTACATGCGCGACCGTGTTCCTGAGATGGAGTACATCTTCAGCGACACGAGGAAGGAGCTTCCTGAGACCTACGAGTATCTGGAACGTATCTCGAACTATCTTGGTAAAGAGGTCGTGCGGCTGAACGCCGACATTGGTTTTGACCACTGGTATGAAATGTACGGCGGCATGATTCCCTCGAACCATCGCCGCTGGTGTACGCGGATGCTGAAGCTCAAGCCCTTTGAGGACTATTGCGGCGATGATGAGGTCATCAACTATGTTGGGCTGCGGGCCGAAGAAAACCGGAGCGGTTATATCAGCCACAAGCCAAATATCACCCCAGTCTACCCCTTCCGAGAGGATGGTTTGATCCTGCGGGACATCGAAGAAATCTTGCAGGTGTCCGGTGTCGGTATGCCGCCCTATACCAAGTGGGGCCGAACCCGTTCTGGATGCTACTTCTGCTTCTACCAGCAGAAAATCGAATGGGTCCGCTTGAAGGAGACGTACCCAGATCTCTATGAAAAGGCGAAGGAATACGAGCGTCCCTACGAGAAAACCGGCAATTTCTTCACGTGGAGCCAAGGGGAAAGTCTGGCGGAGCTTGAGAAGCCAGAGCGGGTGGAGCAGATCAAGCGAGAGCACATCATTCGTTTTGAACGACGGATTGCACGAAAAGAGAATGCAACTTTGATGGAAGTGTTTTCTCAAGCGGAATCTGGAGAAGTAGCAGATGAGGATGACGACCAAGGTTGCTTGGTCTGTCAGTTATAACCATAAAAAGCTAAACACATATGGCATTTGAATTCAAAGCACGCGTACTCTTAGAACTTGGGGAGGAGCTGATTAGCTCAGATGCTATCGCACTCTACGAACTTGTTAAAAATTCGCTAGATGCGGAGTCCCCATCCGTTTTGATAGATATCTGCATAGGAATGCAGTATTCCGCTTATATGCAGCTCAAGGGCTTAGTAGAAAGCTATGAATCCATGGGTGCAGAAGCTGAATTCGATATCGACGAGTTCAATGAGTCAATTTCAGCTTACTGGGATTCAAAAGCTACGGATTGGTCGAAGGAGCGCTTTGAAAAGCACTATGGAAAACCAAAAACGCTCTACGAAATACGTGAAAACTTAGAGGTTGCATATCTTCAATCTAGCCGAATAGCGATAATAGATACTGGCAGCGGGATGTCTTTGAAATTACTGTCTGGAGACTACCTAACTGTCGGCACCCCAACTCGTCTGGAGCAAAAAAAGAAGCTGATTAAAGCTACTGTAGGTAATAGCTCTAGGCTTCAGTACACACACACTAATACTAAGATTCCCCTGGGCGAAAAAGGCATCGGTCGTCTTTCAGCTATGCGTCTTGGGCATTATATCACTCTCAAAACAAAACAAACCCATGACAAAGAATGGCATCGCCTTCGAATGGATTGGCGGCCAGCAGCCCAAGACCCAACGCTTAACGCAAACGACCCAATTCTCGACTTCAAGCCATTCAGTTATCCCTGTGAAGTTGACGAAGTATCTCGTTCTGGAACAGAAATTTTCATTAGAGATCTGAAAGGTGACTGGTCTTTAGAAAAAATTCAAAGAATCGCCAAAGAAGATTTGGCCAAAATTGCGGATCCATTTCAAAGCCTGACAGCCAATAAGTTCATTAAGGTTCGATATCAGGGTAACCCTGTTACAGTACCGATTCTTGACCGCGAGCCTCTCAAATACTGTGATGCGATAGTCGATGCAAAGTTACGGTACACCAACAACAACGAGCCCGAACTTACCATTAGCGTTAATTATTTAGAGCATCACCGGGAAAAGACAGTCACAATAAAAAGCGACCATCTTAGGTCGTGCGTCAGAGAAGAGGTAAGTGCGAAGAAGAAAAATGGGCAAAAGCCTTTATTGGTAGATGCGGAAATTGTTGCACATGCACTAAACCATCTCGGCCCATGGGAGATGAAGTTCTATTGGTTTAATCGCGGTAGAATTAGAAAGCGCGATTCAGAACTGTATACCAACCTCATTGAGGTATTCCTTAATCAGTGGGGTGGCGGTCTTTTGGTATATCGCGATGGGTACCGAGTGTATCCATACGGAGAAAGATCCGATGATTGGCTTGCACTAGACAAAAAAGCTTTAGCATCCGGGGCTTTTAAATTAAATCGCGCTCAAATCGCTGGCTACCTTCGTTTGTCTTCAATTGCTAATCCCTTGCTACAAGATCAGACAAATCGCGAGGGTTTTCGCGATACGCTTGATAAGGAGGCCCTTCGGCGGCTACTTCGATATGTCATTATCGGATACTGCAGACCATTCTTGGAAGAAGTCGAACGCGAGTGTGACTCTCCAATAGAACAGGTGGCTGAGGACGTAGAGAAGCGCATTTCTACTTCCAAAGAGGTCGCTGTTGCTACTCTTCAAAAAATCAGTGAGAGTACCCCGAGCGAAAGCCAAAATGTGGCAAAAGTAATGCATCACCTTGAAGAAGTGAGCGAGGCGTGGGAACGCGCAAAACTACGTATTCGCAACTTTGAAAAAGACATGGAAGGGTATATCCATCTCGCCGGGGTCGGTTTGATGTTGGAATTTATCGCTCACGAACTTTCGAGAATTACCCAAGATACCCTGAAGGCTGTAGCAGCCGGAAATCTCTCTCCAGATGTAGTACAGGCTCAACTCAAAACGCTTGAAAAACGTGTCCGTATCCTTGATGAGTTAAGTATTCCAGGGCGCCAAATTCGCCAACTCGAAAACATTAAAGATGTTGTAATGATTCTTGCTGAATTCCATCAAACAAAAGCTGAAAGGCATGAAATTTCGCTCCATGTTAACGAGGTTTCAAGTGGAAAATCAGAGTGGCGTGAAAAAATTGAAAAGGGTCAACTACTGCAAATTCTTGACAACTTACTAAGTAATTCATTTTACTGGCTATCGAATCGATTTGACAAATCAAAACAGGGGGAAATTTCCATTCAGCTGGATCGCATTGAACGAGAAATACGCCTCTCTGATAATGGCCCGGGAATTTCAGAAGATAGGGCTGACGAAATTTTCGACCAGTTTGTAACCTCAAAACCCCCACGGGATGGGCGTGGCCTAGGGTTGTTTATTGCACGAAAACTTGCAGAAGAAAATAATGCCACGCTACAACTGATTGGCCCAGATGCCGATGGAATGTATAGAACATTTAGCATTTCATTCGCAGAGGCTTAAAAACGCAGATGGTGACAGGAAAGAAGAGATGACATTTGTGCTTGGGAATGCTGTTGTTGTCGATGATGCTTTTGGTCCTCCGGTGCCCGGCGCTCTAGATTTGGAAGATAAAAGTAATTGGGTGGAGCATATTGCAGATAGCGACGAAGCTCAAAATGCATTAAGAATGATATTACATAACGGCCAAGGCCCCGGCCTGGACGAGCTTCTCACAGAAGCAACCAGTGATCACGCTGTAATAGTAAAACTTTGGGCCGCACATACTACCAACGCACATCCTTTGGCAAATTTAGGCTTGCTTTTTGGAAAAGCCATCCTAAATCTTCAAGGACAAAAAAGCACTCCGCAATTAGTAGCCGACAAACTAAAAATCCTGTGTGGTTCTGATAATGTCAGGGTCTTTTCCGACATGGAAAGCGCCCTTCCATCACTCTCTTCTGCGGATATAGCATTTGTCGATTTCTATTTGGGAGATGACGAAAGAGATGAGGATGCATTCAAAAGAATTACGAAGCATGCCGAAGCATTAAAACAAGTAAAATTGCTTTTTATCATGTCCTCTCGTGCTGAATTAGAAATTCAGCAGAAAGTTCGGGGCATAGTTAGATCTAGAACTTCTTTTTTTGATGTCCTGCGGAAACACGACATTTCAATAGAGGTGCTGGACCATCGGATTTCAAGAAAGACTACTGCGTATGTTGCAAATAAGGCTTTAGAAGCTGTCATTGAAAACTTGGTTGAAGCAGCGGAAGGGGCAATCGAGGAATTCAAAGACCAGTGCGATGATCTTGAAGTTCACGATCTGCGGTTGCTAGATCTGGCTCGCTTGGATGCAGAGGAGGAGCCAATTCCGGAATATTTGACGTGGCTTTTCTCAGAGGCACTGGCAGCAAAAACACGCCGAATTGCTCTCCCGAGCACGCTGCAGAATTGCCTAAAAACTGAATCCATAGGATTTTCAGGACAAATACAACAGGGTAGATCTCTATCAAGTATGTTCGCAGAGGTCGTTTTTGCCCCCCCCATTAAATCTGATGCATCCATTCGGTTTGGTGAGGTATTGACTGATATAGAAAATGAGAAGTATTTTCTAATTATTACCCCCGCATGTGATCTGCAAAGGTGCGAGTTAACCAAATCTGTTCTGTGTGTTGGTGCCAATGCAACAAACTATAATAGTTACAAGGATCTTGCAGAGCAAAAGCTATATGGGAAACATAATGGCGGTATCCGCCATCTTTTGTGCAGTGACAATAAGAAAGGCACGATCTATACGATGTTGACTTGGCAAGCAGATGATATTGTCACGCATACAATTCAAGAGTTACAGAGCAAGAAATATAAACGCATTGCTCTTATGAATGAAATTTTTGCTCAAGAAGTGAAGGAAGAAGTTTTGCGTACCTTAGGCAGAGTTGGAACACAAATAGATCCACCTCCAGCAATTGCACTACAGGCAAAGCTTCGTTGGAAAGACGCCAAGCAGTTTTCGCAAGAACGTAACTCCCCCAAAGATTTTTTTATTTCCGCGCTACTTACCTACTCCGAAGTAAAGAAACCCACAGGAAAGCGAGACGTAGGAAAATCGGTTGTCTTATCCGATGAGTTTAAAGATTGGGCACTGAAAACCATTCGCGAAAACTATGGTGAAGAGGTAATTCCAGAAAAAATAAAAAATTGCATGCAAGCACTACAAGAAACCAAGCAATTTACTCTAGGCGAAAAGAAGGTGATGAATGAAGCAGGAGGGGAGTTAAAATTGAAGTTGCTTCAAGCTGGTGAAAATACGGAAATGGAAAAATGCTCCGTCGAGATTACACTTCTAGTACCAGATATCACTGTAGACCATTGAATTTGGTACAGTGGTGAGATATGCCTGCTGGAAGGCCAAATATCGACGTCGGCCTATGCTGAAGGCTGAATTAGAGCCAAAAGAAAAGCCCCTACAGGGGCTTTTCTGAGCCATGCTTACACGACTCAAGACATCTCAAAAATCTAGAAATTTGGGAAAAATCTAGATTTCGATGGGATCCTACAATATCAGATATCAATATTCCGCGCCACCAGCGCATTCTGCTCGATAAAGTGCCGGCGCGGTTCAACCTGGTCGCCCATCAGCGTGGTGAAGATCTCGTCGGCGGTGATCGCATCGTCGACGCTGACCTTGAGCAGGCGGCGGACGTTGACGTCCATGGTGGTTTCCCACAGCTGCTCGGGGTTCATTTCGCCGAGGCCTTTGTAGCGCTGGATCGAGACGTTGCGGCGCACTTCGCCGATCAGCCAGTCGAGCGCATCCTTGAACGTCGGCGCCTTCTGGCGGTTGTCGCCACGGCGTACCTGCGCGTCCGGGCCGAGCAGGCCGGCGAGGGCGAGCGCGGTCTTCTTCAGCTGGGCGTAGTCGCCGCTCTGGATGAAGTCGTCGTCGATGTACTGCATGGTGATCACGCCGTGCAGCTTGCGTTCGATCTTCAGCTGCCAGCCTTCCTCGAGCGCGTCGGCTTCGATGGTGAACGCCGGGTGGTTGACCGCCGCGGTGAGGCGGGCGGCGCCGTCCTGCGCTTCGGCTTCCGAACCCAGCGTGATCGGTTCGATCGCCAGCAGCGCCTGCAGGATGCTCGGGTCGAGGAAGCGGCTTTCGCGCTCGATCACCGCTTCAGTGACGAAGTACTGCTTGGCCAGCGTTTCCAGTGCGTCACCGCCGATGCCCGGGCGGCCTTCGCCCGGCAGCAGTTCGGCGTCCTTGAGCGCGGCGCGCAGCAGGTGCTGCTTCAGCTCGGCCTCGTCCTTCAGATAGGTCTCGCTCTTGCCGTGCTTGAGCTTGAACAGCGGCGGCTGGGCGATGTAGATGTAGCCGCGCTCGACCAGCTCGGGCAGCTGGCGGTAGAAGAAGGTCAAGAGCAGGGTGCGGATGTGCGAGCCGTCGACGTCGGCGTCGGTCATGATGATGATGCGGTGGTAGCGCAGCTTGTCGATGTTGAACTCGTCCTTGCCGATGCCGCAGCCCAGTGCGGTGATCAGCGTGCCGACTTCCTGGCTCGACAGCATCTTGTCGAAGCGCGCGCGCTCGACGTTGAGGATCTTGCCCTTCAGCGGCAGGATGGCCTGGAACTTGCGGTCGCGGCCCTGCTTGGCGGAGCCGCCGGCGGAGTCACCCTCGACCAGATAGAGTTCGGACAGCGCCGGATCGCGTTCCTGGCAGTCGGCCAGCTTGCCCGGCAGGCCGATGCCGTCGAGGATGCCCTTGCGGCGGGTCAGTTCGCGCGCCTTGCGCGCAGCGTCGCGCGCGCGCGCGGCTTCGACGATCTTGCCGCAGATGATCTTGGCATCGTTCGGATTCTCGAGCATGAAGTCGGCCAGTGCCTGGCTGATGACTTCGGACACGACCGGGCCGATCTCGCTCGACACCAGCTTGTCCTTGGTCTGACTGGAGAACTTCGGGTCGGGCATCTTCACGCTCAGCACGCAGGTCAGGCCTTCGCGCATGTCGTCGCCGCTGGTCTCGACCTTGGCCTTCTTGGCGAAATCGCCCTGCTCGATGTACTGGTTCAGCGTGCGCGTCATCACCTGGCGCAGCGCGGTCAGGTGGCTGCCGCCGTCACGCTGCGGAATGTTGTTGGTGAAGCACTGCACCGATTCCTGATAGGTGTCGTTCCACTGCATCGCCACTTCGACGGTCATGCCGTCCTTCTCACCGATGGCGTGGAAGATGTGCGGATGCAGCACCGACTTGTTGCGGTTCATGTACTCGACGAAGCCGCTGACACCGCCGGTGTAGTTGAAGTTCTCTTCCTTGCCCTGACGGCGGTCGATCAGCGTGATGTTGACGCCGTTGTTGAGGAAGGACAGCTCGCGAATCCGCTTGGCGAGGATTTCGAAGTGGAATTCGACCACGCCGAAGGTTTCTTCCGACGCGAGGAAGTGCACCTCGGTGCCGCGCTTGTCGGTGGTGCCGATGATCTTGAGCGGATCGACGCGCTCGCCACGGCGGAACTCCATGCTATGGGCGTGGCCGTCGCGGCGGATGGTCAGGCGCAGCCAGTCGCTCAAGGCGTTGACGACCGAGACGCCGACGCCGTGCAGGCCGCCGGAGACCTTGTAGCTGTTCTGGTCGAACTTGCCGCCGGCGTGCAGCTCGGTCATGACGATTTCGGCGGCCGAGCGCTTGAACTCGTCGTCTTCCTTGATCGCGGTCGGAATGCCGCGGCCGTTGTCCTCGACCGAAACCGAGTTGTCGGCATGGATGACGACCCGGATCGTGTCGCAGTGGCCGGCCAGCGCCTCGTCGATCGCGTTGTCGAGCACTTCGAACACCATGTGGTGCAGGCCGGTGCCGTCCTGGGTGTCGCCGATGTACATGCCCGGGCGCTTGCGCACGGCCTCCAGCCCCTTGAGGATGCGGATGCTGTCCGCGCCGTAGTCCTGGCCGTTCTGCTCGTTCGAAAGGTCGCTCATGTCGTGTCTCTGAAAATGCAAAAAGGCCAAGGTTGCCCCCGGCCTGGTTCAGCGCGGCTTGTCAGGCGCTGAAATGGAGCAGAAAAGTGGCCGTGCGCGGCTCAATCGCGAAGCCCGGAACGCAGCCACCGGAACGGACCGGATGTCCGTGAGGAGGGCGAGTACCGCGCGACAAGGAGTGAGCAAGCAGGGTCATTCTTATGCGGCCACCTTAAATACGCATCGGCATGACGATGTATTTAAAGTGCTCGTTGTCCGGAATCGTCACCAGCACCGACGAGTTCACGTCACCGAAGCTGAAGTGCAGCGTTTCGGCACTCAGGTTGGTCAGCACGTCGAGCAGGTACTGGATGTTGAAGCCGATATCCAGCGGCGCACCCTGATAGGCGACTTCGACTTCTTCCTGCGCCTCTTCCTGCTCGTTGTTGTTGCAGAGGATCTTCAGCAGGCCCTCGGTCAGCACCAGCCGGACGCCACGGAACTTCTCGTTCGAGAGGATCGCCGCGCGCTGCAGCGACGACAGCAGCGAGGTGCGGTCGATGGTCAGCAGCTTGTCGTTGTTCTGCGGAATCACCCGGTTGTAGTCGGGGAACTTGCCGTCGACGACCTTGGAATGGATGACGATGGTGCCGAAGCTGAACTTGACCTGGTTGCCGGCGATGTCGATCGCCACTTCGTCGTCGACGTCACCCAAGAGCTTGTACAGCTCGAGGATGGTCTTTCTGGGCAGGATCACTTCGTTCTTGTCGAAGCTCGTGGCCAGCTCGGTCGAGGCAAAGCCGAGGCGGTGGCCGTCGGTCGCAACGAGCTTGAGGTGGCTGCCTTCGGTGACGACGAACAGGCCGTTCAGGTAGTAGCGGATGTCCTGGTGCGCCATCGCGTACTGGACGCGGCCGAGCAGCGCCTTCAGCTGGCCCTGCGGCATGCGCAAGGTCGCCTTGAGGTTGGTGTCAACCGCCAGGGTCGGGAAATCGCCCGCCGGCAGCGTCTGCAGCTGGAAGCGGCTCTTGCCGGCCTTCAGCGTCAGCCGGCCGTCGGCCTCTTCGAGGCTGACGACGGTCTTGTCCGGAATCGCACGCAGGATGTCGGAGAACTTCTTGGCCGACACGGTGATCGCGAAGTCGTCGCCCGAAAAGCCTTCGCTCTGACGGCTCTCGATCTGGATCTCCAGATCGGTACCGGTGAACGACAGCGTGTCACCGGCCTTGCGGATCAGCACATTCGACAGAATCGGCAGCGTGTGACGGCGCTCGACGATCCCGGTGACCGTGGCGAGCGGTTTGAGCAGCGCATCGCGTTCAGCTTGCAACAGTTGCATGACATCCCATCCGCGAAAAATTGTTAGAGGTGTAACCGCCGAATTTTACCTTAAATCAGCGGCTTCTGATGGCCGGCATCGTTGCGCCAGTCGGCCGGCGAGCGAAGGCGAAGCCAAGGAGGACGGAGCGCAGCAACCGGAATGGACACAAAGTCCATGAGGATTGCGAGCACCGCCCGACGCCGGCTTCGTCGAGCGCAGCCGCCGAATGGCGTACCGATCAGCTGCGCAGCATCTGCAGCAATACCCCGTACTGGTGGCCGAGCTCCTGGTCCTTCTGCCGCAGGTCGTCGACGGTGCGGCAGGCGTGCAGCACCGTCGTATGGTCCCGGCCGCCGAAAGCGTCGCCGATCGCCGGCAGGCTCATCTGCGTCAGCTCCTTGGTCAGCGTCATCGCGATCTGCCGCGGCCGGGCGATGTCGCGCGTGCGCTTCTTGCTGTGCATGTCGGCGACCTTGATCTTGTAGAAGTCGGCAACGGTCTTCTGGATGTTCTCGACCGAGATCAGCCGGTTGCCGGCGGCGAGGATGTCCTTGAGCGCTTCCTTGGCCGCGTCGAGCGTCAGCGGCTGGTTGGTGAAGCGCGAGTACGCGAGCACGCGCTTGAGCGCGCCTTCGAGCTCGCGCACATTGCTGCGGATGTGCTTGGCGACGAAGAACGCCACGGTCGAATCGAGCTTGAAGTTCTCGCGCTCGGCCTTCTTCATCAGGATCGCCACGCGCATCTCGAGCTCCGGCGGCTCGATCGCGACGGTCAGCCCCCACGAGAAGCGCGACGTCAGCCGCTCCTGCAGGCCTTCGATCTCGCGCGGAATCCGGTCCGACGTCAGGATGATCTGCTTGTGGCCTTCGACCAGCGCGTTGAACAGGTAGAAGAACTCCTCCTGCGTCTTGTCCTTGCCGACGAAGAACTGGATGTCGTCGATCAGCAGGAGGTCGAGCGAGTGGTAGTAGCGCTTGAACTCGTCGAAGGCCTTGTGCTGATACGCCTTGACCACGTCGGTCACGTACTTCTCGGCGTGGATGTAGCGGATCTTCGCCGCCGGATTGCGCTGGTGCACGAGGTTGCCGATCGACTGGATCAGGTGGGTCTTGCCGAGGCCGACGCCGCCGTAGACGAACAGCGGGTTGTAGCTCTCGCCCGGGTGCTCGGCGACCTGCTGTGCGGCGGCGCGCGCCAGCTGGTTGGCCTTGCCGGTGACCAGCGTCTCGAAGGTGAAGTTCGGGTTGAGCCGCGTGGTTTCGTGGTTGGCAGCGGCAGCGGCGATCACCGGCTTGGGCGCCGGCGCCGGATTGGCCGGGTTGCTGCTTGGCCGGCGCGCCACCGCCGGCGCGGCGGCCGCCGGGCTTGGCGCGGCCTTGCGCGCGGCACTGCCGACCTTGAGCGAGATGGCCGGCGCTTCGCCGCCGCAGAAACCGGCGGCGGCCTCCTCGATCAGCCCGAGGAAGCGGTCACGGATGAACTGCAGGAAAATCTGGTTCGGAACGATCAGGTTGAGCGCGTCGTCATGGGGCTCGGCCACCAGCGGGCGGATCCAGATGCGGAACTGGTCGGCACCAAGGCGGCCTTCGAGTTCGGTCAGGCAGTGGGCCCAGCAATTTTCGAGCGCGGACATAGAAGGGGGCCAGCCTCGCGACGATAGCGGGCCGCGCCGGAAGCATGAATTCAGGCGGGCGAGCCGGTGCGAAGCCGATGGCGAAGTGATGATGGATCAGCTGGATTCTACCCTGAGACGGCTAAGTTATCCACAGGCATCCCGCCCACACAGCCGACGAAAGGGTTGACAAGACCTTGGCTTTATTGTGGAATCAATGGTTTACTGTCGATTTTGTCCGCTCAGGAATTCTAGTCATGAAACGTACTTTCCAGCCGTCCGTTATCCGCCGCAAGCGCACCCACGGTTTCCGCGCCCGCATGAAGACCAACGGCGGTCGCAATGTGATCGCCTCGCGCCGCGCCAAAGGCCGCGCTGTCCTGTCGGCTTAAGCAGCCAGGAAGCGCCGGCATGGCGCCCGCTCTTCGCTACGGCTTCCCGCGGGTCCTGCGCCTGCTGAAAACGGATGATTATTCATCCGTTTTTAGTTTGCGCTCGTCGGCGAGCAACGATTATTTCCAGGTGCTGGCGCGGCCGAACGGCCTGACGCATGCGCGCCTGGGCATGGTCGTCGGCCGCAAGACCGACAAGCGGGCGGTGGTGCGCAACTACATCCGCCGCAGCACGCGCGAGGTGTTCAGGCTCAACGCCGCCGAGCTCGCCGGGCTCGATCTGGTCGTCCGTTCGCGCCGGGCTTTCGGCCGCGGTGAAGGTGCGGCGGCCAGGCAGGCGCTGCTGGCGCTGTTCCGCAAGCAGCGCGCCAGGCACGCGCCATGAGCAGGCGCCCGTTCAGCGCACTGGCCGTCGGCATCATCCGGTTCTACCAATGGTGCATCAGCCCGCTGATCGGCCCGCGCTGCCGCTATACACCGTCGTGTTCGCACTACGCGATCGAGGCAATTGTTAAACATGGCGCCGGGCGCGGCGGGTGGCTTACAATTCGCCGGCTTTGCCGCTGCCACCCGTGGGGCGGCTGTGGTCACGACCCCGTCCCCTGACTTTCCGAGTACACGATGGACACCAAAAGACTGATTCTCTTCATCGCGGTCTCGTTCGGCATCCTCTTCTTCTGGCAGAAGTGGATGGAGAAACGATATCCGCAGCTGAACACGCCGCCTGCGGCCAGCGCACCGGCGACCGCCACCTCGCCGGCAGCGGCCGCCGCCGCCGCACAGGCCGAAACCGGCAAGCTCGCCAACGGCGCGCGGGTCACGGTGAAGACCGACCTGCTGACTGCCGAGATCGACACCAACGGTGCCGACCTGCGTCAGGTCGTGCTGAACAAGTACGGCGCGATCGACGATCCGGCCAAGCCTTTCGTGTTGCTCGAGGAAAACGGCGCGCATACCTATGTCGCGCAGACCGGCCTGATCGGTGACGGCCTGCCGACGCACAAGAGCGTGTTCACCACCACGCAGGCGAGCTACGCGCTTGCCGAAGGCCAGGACAAGATCGACGTGCGGCTCGATGCCGCCGGCCCCAACGGCGTCAAGGTCGCGAAGATCTACACCTTCAAGCGCGGCTCCTACGTCGTCGACGTGCGCTACGAGATTGCCAACGGCGGCAGCAAGCCGCTCGCCGCGCAAGCCTATTACCGGCTGCTGCGCGACGGCAAGGCGCCGGAAGGCACCAGCACCGGCATGTTCGGTACGCACACCTTCACCGGTCCGGCGGTCTACACCGACGCGGGCAAGTTCCAGAAGGTCGACTTCGCCAAGCTCGACAAGAACGAAGCCGAGTACCAGAAGTCGGCCAAGGACGGCTGGGTTGCGATGGTCCAGCACTACTTCACCAGCGCCTGGATTGCCTCGCCGAAGGACAAGCCGTCGATCTGCGGCGACACCGCGTGCAGCTACGAGCTCAAGGCCGTGCCGGGCGGGCTGTATTCGGCCGGCGTGGTGGCCACGTTGCCGCAGATCGCACCGGGCGCGACGCTGAACAAGACCGTCGAGCTGTTCGTCGGCCCGCAGGAAACCCGCGTGCTCGACCAGATCGCGCCGGGCTTCGACCTCGTCAAGGACTACGGCATCTTCACGATCTTCGCCAAGCCGCTGTTCTGGGTGCTCGACCAGATCCACAAGGTCGTCGGCAACTGGGGCTGGGCCATCATCCTGCTGACGATCCTGATCAAGGCGCTGTTCTATCCGCTCGCCGCGACCAGCTACCGTTCGATGGCGAGGATGCGCAAGCTCGCGCCGCGCATGGAGCAGCTGAAGGAGCGTCACGGCGACGATAAGATGAAGTTCCAGCAGGCCGTGATGGAGATGTACAAGACCGAGAAGGTCAACCCGCTCGGCGGCTGCCTGCCGATGCTGGTGCAGATTCCGGTGTTCATCGCGCTGTACTGGGCGCTGATCGCTGCGGTCGAGCTGCGCCAGGCGCCGTGGGCGCTGTGGATCCACGACCTGTCGGCCAAGGACCCGTACTTCGTGCTGCCGGTGCTGATGGCGGTGACGATGTTCATCCAGCAGCAGCTGAGCCCGCCGCCGCCGGATCCGATGCAGGCGAAGATGATGAAGATCATGCCGCTGGTGTTCAGCGTGTTCTTCCTGTTCTTCCCGGCCGGCCTCGTGCTGTACTACGTGGTCAACAACGTGCTGTCGATCGCCCAGCAGTGGTACATCACCCGCAAGGTCGAAAACGAAGAGAAGCACGCGAAGAATTCGTGACGCTTTTCGTGAGCGCACCCGCGAAAAAAAGCCGCCCCCGGGCGGCTTTTTTCATGGCCGGGGCATTCAGGCCGGCAAGGTCAGCTGCAGCGCGTCGCCCTGCAGCTGCAGCGTGACCGCGGCGAAATCGGCGATCCGGCCGATCACGCCCGGCTGCATCGGCACGTGATCGCCGACGATGACGACCCGGCAACCGGCCGCCAGACCCGATGCAACACCGGCCGCGGCGTCCTCGAACACGATGCAGTCCTGCGGGTCGATACCGAGTGCGGCGGCCGCACGCAGATACGGCTCGGGCGACGGCTTGCCCTGATCCACGTCCTCGGCCACCACCGCCACGCCGGGCCAGGGCAGCGCGCCCAGCCGGAAACGCGTCAGCGCGACCTCGCGCCCGGCCGACGTGACCAGCGCCCAGCGATCGGACGGCAGCGCCGCCAGCAGCGCGGCGACGCCGGGACGCACCGCCGCCTCGGCGGCGTATTCGATCTCGTAGCCGTCGAGCACCGCATTCTCGGTCGCAACGTCCAGATGCGGCGCGACCTTGCCGAGCACGTACTCGGACGTGCAGCCGTGGCAGATGTCGATCACCGACTGCGGCGCGATGCCGTGGTCGATGCACCAGCGGGTCCAGCCTTTTTCGACCGCCGGCGTCGAGTCGATCAGGGTGCCGTCCATGTCGAGCAGCAGGGCCCGGGCATGCCAGGTGGTCATGGTGAATCTCCGTCCGATGAATGACGCTAGCGTACCGCCGCCGGGCCGGCCGGACGTCGTCAAGCAGCGCAACCTTCTCTACAATCAGCTCATCCACGGCGTTACATTTTGCTCATGCTGATACGCGAACATCTGGATTACCCGGGCGAGCAGCTCTGGCGCCTTGAATACCTCGACGTCGAACGCGTGCCGTTCCAGTGGCACTACCACCCCGAGTTCGAACTGACCCTGACCCGGCATGCCCGCGGCGTGCGCTACATCGGCAACGATGTCGACCGCTTCGGCGACCTCGATCTCGCACTGATCGCGCCGAACCAGCCCCATACCTGGCACGCCGAGCCGCGCAGCGACGGCCGGCATCACGAGGTCGAAGTGATCCAGTTCAGGCCGGAGTGGTTCGACAGCGTCGCAGCGCTGCTGCCCGAGCTGCGCGATCTCGCGCACTGGCTGGCCGGCGTCAATGCCGGCCTGGTGTTCGGCCCGGCCTGCGCCGCCGCCGCCGACCCGCTGTTCAGCGCCTTGCGGCTGGCCCGCGGCCCGGCGCGGCTGACCGCGCTGCTGACCCTGCTCGAACGGCTGCACCAGGCAGGCGATGTCCGCCGGCTCGGCGCCGCGGTGGCGCCGCCGCCGGACGAGCCCCGCCTGGCCGCCGCACTGGCGTACCTGTACCGGCATTACCGCGAACCGCTCAGGCTGGCCGATCTGGCCGGTGCCGCCAGTACCAGCGTCGCCACGCTGAAGCGCCTGTTCGCATTGCAGCCGCTCGGCAGCGTCAGCGCCTATCTGGCCGAGCTGCGCATCGGCCACGCCTGCGACCTCCTGATCAGCACCCGGCTGCCGGTCGAGATCGTCGCCCAGCAGAGCGGCTTTCCCAGCCCCGCGCAGTTCTACCGGACCTTCGGCCGCCACAAGGCGATGACGCCGGCGGCATTCCGCCGCCGTTACCACCTGCGCGACGGCAGCAGGGCCAGCCCGTATCATCACGTCCATGAACACTGAAGCCATGAAGAATCCCGAACTGATCGCCGCCGTCGCCACCGCGCCCGGGCGCGGCGGCGTCGGCGTCATCCGCCTGTCCGGCCCCGGCCTACCGGCGCTGACGCAGGCGCTGATCGGCCGCCCGCTCACCGCACGCCATGCGCACTTCGCCCGCTTCAGGGCGGCCGACGGCAGCGTGCTCGACGAGGGCATCGCCCTGTGGTTTCCGGGGCCGAACTCGTTCACCGGCGAGGACGTGCTCGAGCTGCAGGGACACGGCGGCCCGGTGGTGCTGCAGATGCTGCTCAA
Source organism: Jeongeupia sp. USM3 (assembly GCF_001808185.1). NCBI lineage: Bacteria > Pseudomonadati > Pseudomonadota > Betaproteobacteria > Neisseriales > Chitinibacteraceae > Jeongeupia > Jeongeupia sp. USM3. The sequence goes on from NZ_CP017668.1 coordinate 2,359,543, forward strand.
GCGCTGCATCGCGCTCGGCGCCCGCCACGCCGAAGCCGGCGAGTTTTCCAAGCGCGCCTTCCTGAACGGCAAGCTCGACCTCGCGCAGGCCGAAGCCGTCGCCGACCTGATCGACGCACAATCGGAAGCCGCGGCGCGCTCGGCGCTCAAGTCGCTCGACGGCGCGTTCTCGCGCGAAGTCCACCAGCTCGTCGACCAGCTGATCACCCTGCGGATGCTGGTCGAAGCGACGCTCGACTTTCCCGAGGAGGACATCGACTTCCTCGAGGCCGCCGACGCGCGCGGCAAGCTCGCCGGCATCGCCGCGCAACTGCAGGCGGTACTCGCCACCGCAACCCAGGGCAGGTTGCTGCGCGAAGGCGCGCACATCGTACTGATCGGCCAGCCCAACGTCGGCAAATCCAGCCTGATGAACGCGCTGGCCGGTGACGATGTCGCCATCGTCACCGACATCGCCGGCACCACCCGCGACACCGTGCGCGAGCTGCTGTCCATCGACGGCGTGCCGGTGCACATCATCGACACCGCCGGCCTGCGCGACACCGACGATGTGGTCGAGAAGATCGGCATCGAACGCACCTGGGCCGCGATCGACCGCGCCGACCTGGCCTTGCTGCTGCTCGACAGCCGCGAAGGCGTGACCGCGCACGACCGGGCCATTCTCGAACGTCTGCCGGCCACGCTGCCGGTACTGCGCGTGTTCAACAAGATCGACCTGACCGGGGACGGCCCGAGCGGCGAAGCCGCCGCCACGGCCGACGAGATCCGCGTCTCGGCCAAGGCCGGTCTCGGCCTCGCGGCACTGCGGCAGGCGCTGCTCGCGCGCGTCGGCTGGCAGGGCGAAAGCGAGGCGGTGTTCATCGCCCGCGAGCGCCACCTTGATGCGATCCGCCGCGCGCAGGACCACCTCGACAGCGCCGAAGCCGCCTACCTGCAGATCGAGCTGTTCGCCGAAGAGTTGCGGCTGGCACAGAACGCATTGAGCGAGATCACCGGCGAATTCAGCTCGGACGACCTGCTCGGGGTGATTTTCAGTCGTTTTTGCATTGGCAAATAAGCGATGTTATCGATATTTAGTCTGAATTTAACGATTTTAACCACATAAAACGACAAGAACTCGAACAAAGCATGTCCTCGTTTTCGCCGAAGATCGCGACAGATCGATCAAAATAGCCGGAACGGTTTTTTCCGCGTTGCGACGCCATCGACGGAAAATGGCCACCACTCGCCCAATCTCCGGCCGGGGCCCCGTCGCCTGCCGAACGGCAGCCGGCGACTGTGGCAGTACGGCAGCGCGCAACCGGCGCTGAATAATCCGCCTTCTTCAATCCGGTACGGCTTGCTAGACTCGCCGCATCCAATGTTTCACGTGAAACCATGAGCACGCCACGCTACGACGAATCCGCGGTCAAGGTCCTCAAGGGGCTCGACCCGGTCCGGCACCGGCCGGGGATGTACACCCGCACCGACAACCCGCTGCACATCTGCCAGGAAGTGATCGACAACGCCGCCGACGAGGCGCTCGGCGGTCACGCGAAGACGATCCGCGTGACGCTGTGGCGCGACCAGAGCCTGCGCGTGTCCGACGACGGCCGCGGCATTCCGGTCGGCATCCACCCGGAAGAGGGCGTGCCGGCGGTACAGCTGGTGTTCACGCAACTGCACGCCGGCGGCAAGTTCGACAAGAAGGACGGCGGCGCCTACGCGTTCTCGGGCGGCCTGCACGGCGTCGGCGTCTCGGTGACCAATGCGCTGTCGACCCGGCTCGAAGTCGACGTGAAGCGCGACGGCGCACAGCACCGGATCGTGTTTGCCGGCGGCGACGTCGTCGAGCCGCTGACCGTGACCGGCAGCGCCGCGAAGAAGGACACCGGCACCACCGTCACCGTGAAGCCCGATCCGCAGTACTTCGATTCGCCGGCGATTCCGCAGGCCGAACTCGAACACCTGCTCAAATCGAAGGCGGTGCTGCTGCCCGGCCTCGTCGTCGTGCTCGACGTCGAGCAGGCCAGCGGCGAGTTCCTCCGCCGCGAGTGGACCTACCCGGACGGCCTGACCGGCTACCTGAGCGAACAGCTCGCCAGCTACGAGACGCTGACGCCGATCCTGCGCGGCGAAAAATACGCCGACGGCGACGACGAAACGTTCGCGCCGGGCGAAGGTTGCGCGTGGGCGTTCACCTGGAATGCCGAAGGCCCGGTCAACCGCGAATCGTACGTCAACCTGATCCCGACCCCGGCCGGCGGCACGCACGAATCGGGGCTGCGCGACGGCGTATTCCAGGCGGTGAAGACCTTCATCGAGTTTCACAGCCTGCTGCCCAAGGGCGTGAAGCTGCTGCCCGAAGACCTGTTCGGCCGCTGCTCGTTCGTACTGAGCGCCAAGGTGCTCGACCCGCAGTTCCAGGGCCAGACCAAGGACAAGCTCACCAGCCGCGACAGCCTCAAGCTCGTCTCGACCATGGTCAGGTCGCCGTTCGAGCTGTGGCTGAACGAGCACGTCGAGCTGGGGAAAAAGCTCGCCGAACTGGCGATCCGTGCAGCGCAAAGCCGGCAGAAGGGCGCACAGAAGATCGAGAAGAAGAAATCGTCCGGCGTCGCCGTGCTGCCGGGCAAGCTGACCGATTGCGCCTCGGACGAGAGCGAGCGCTGCGAACTGTTCCTGGTCGAGGGCGATTCGGCCGGCGGCTCGGCCAAGCTGGGCCGCGACAAGGACTTCCAGGCCATCCTGCCGCTGCGCGGCAAGGTGCTCAACACCTGGGAAGTCGACAAGGACCAGATCTTCGCCAACAACGAAGTCCACGACATCGCGGTGGCAATCGGCGTCGACGCGCACGGCCCGGGCGACAAGCCGGACCTGAGCAACCTGCGCTACGGCAAGATCATCATCATGTCCGATGCCGACGTCGACGGCAGCCATATCCAGGTGCTGCTGCTCACCCTGTTCTACCGGCATTTCCCCCGGCTGATCGACGCCGGCCACGTCTTCGTCGCCCAGCCGCCGCTGTACCGCGTCGACGTCGCCGGCAGCGGCAAGCAGAAGCCGCCGCGCAAGTTCTACGCGCTCGACGACGGCGAACTCGGCGCCGTGCTCGACAAGCTGCGCGCCGAGAAGGTCCGCGAGGGCGCGTGGAGCATCTCGCGCTTCAAGGGCCTCGGGGAAATGAACGCCGAACAGCTGTTCGAAACGACGATGAACCCGGACACCCGCCGGGTGCTGCGCGTCGGCGTCGCCGACGACGTATCGCTGAACACGCGCGAGCTGATGAACATGCTGATGGGCAAGGGCGAGGCCAGCAGCCGCCGTGCCTGGCTCGAGGCGCGCGGCAACGAGGTCGAAGCCGACCTCTGAGCCGGCAGCCCCCCGATGCGAACGACGCCCCGGCCACGGGGCGTCGTCGTTTCGGCCGCGTTTTGCCATGCTTGCCGATCTGCCCGTCACATGAACGGAACCGGCATGGCCGCGTTATCGTAGCGGTTTCGCATCTACGGACGATGCCATGACCGTGCTGGAACCCGCCATCTCAGACTGGCTCGAAACGCGCTCGCCCGACTGGTTCGGCGAAGTCCCCGAGGTCGACAGGGTCATCGACGGCTTCTACGGCCAGGTCTGCATCGTCCGGCTCGCCAGCGGTACGCTGCGCGTGGTCAAGCGCTTCCGGATTGCCGGCTTCGCCCGCCACGAAGCCCGTGCGATGCAGGCATTGCGTGCCGCCACGCCGGCAGCGATCGCGGTGCCGCGGCTGCTGCATTTCGAAACGGCCGCCGAACACGGCTGGGATGCGTTCGTGATGGACTTCGTCGCCGGCGTCAACGCAAGCGAAACCCCGGCCGAATTCGCCGACGCGCTCGCCGCCGACATCGTCGCGCTGCAGCGGCACTGGCACGCGCAGACCGCCGATGCGTTCGAAAATATCGACGGCAGCCATCATGCAAGCTTCGCCGCGAGCTACCACGCCTATCTGCAAGGACGGCGGGCCTTTCTCGAAGGTGCCGGCGGGTTCGACGCCGGTCTCAAGGCACGACTACTGGCCACGCTGGATCATGCCGACACGCTGCTCGCACCGCTGGCTGGCGATCCCCCGGCCTTCATCCACGACGACGGTCACGCCGGCAACTACCTGGTCGACCCGCAGACGTGGCGTCTCGTCGCGGTGATCGATCCGGCCGGCGCGCGCTTCGCCCATCGCGAACTCGACCTGTTCCACCTGCCGGATGCGCGGCCCGATCTCGGCCTGCTCGCGCGTTATCTCGATCAGGTGCCGCCCGCCGACGGCTGGCCGGCAAGGCGCTGGCTGTTCAGCCTGTGGGACGACATCAAGCACGCCGAATTCACCGGCTGGCGCGACGACGCCTGGTTCGAGCGCAAGCTAGCCGCCTTCAACACCGAGATCGGGCAACAATGATCGAAATCCGCCCCGCAGAAACCGCCGATGCGGCGGCACTGGCGACGCTGCTGCACGAGTCGGTCCGCCGTGCCGGCCGCGCCGCCTACAGCGAAGCCGAATGCGCCGCCTGGTCGCCGGCGGTTCCCGATCCCGCACACCTCACTGCAGGCATCGTCGATCCCGACAACTTGGTGCTGGTGGCGGTCGATGATGGGGTGATCGTCGGGTTCGGCAGCCTCGGCCCGGCACCGGATCACCTCGACATGCTCTATGTCCGTCACGACCGGATCGACCAGGGCATCGGCTCGCTGCTGATCAGCGCGCTCGAGGCCGCTGCCCGCGAGCGCGGCGCGACCGAGCTGCATACCGAAGCCAGCCGCCTGCTGCGGCCGCGGCTGCTCTGGCTGGGCTATACACTGGTCGAAGCCGAATGGGTCGAACGGCAGGGCGTACGGATCGAACGCTTCCGGATGACGAAGCGCCTTTAGAAGGGGAGGTCAGCCCAGCGCCGACACCGCGTCATGATCGCCGCCGCGCCAGCGCCGGGCGATGTCGCCATCCCGGCCGTCCGGCACGGCTGCCGACGGATCGATCAGCGCACGGAATACGCGCTGCCGGCCCGCCAGCGCGCCGAAGTGCCGGCCGATCGCCTCGGCCTGCTGCGTCGCGTGCAGGCTCGCCTGCGAGACGCGTGCAGCGTCCTCGCGCAGCGCGCCGAGATCCGCGCTCGCCTCACCGACCTGGACCAGACTGGCGTTGACGTCGGCCACCAGCGTAGTGATGCCGTCGCGCGCGTCGCCGGTCCGCTGGCGGATTGCCGCGACCAGACCGGTGATCTCGCTGGTCGCCGTTCCGGTGCGCTCGGCGAGTTTGCGTACCTCGTCGGCAACGACGGCAAATCCTCGCCCGGCTTCGCCGGCCCGCGCAGCCTCGATCGCCGCGTTCAGCGCCAGCAGATTCGTCTGGTCGGCGATCTCCTTGATCATCTGCACGAAACGGGTGATGTCGGACGATTGCGCATCGAGCGCATCGATATCGTCGCGGCAGCGCGATGTGGTGGTGTCGAGCCCGGCCAGCCTGTCGCGCGCCGTTTCGACCGCCGTTGCGCCGTGGCCGGTCCGCGCGCTCAGTCCGTCGGCCTGCTCGCGCAAGGCAGATGCTTCGCCTGCCACGCCGTCCAGCATCCGGACAACCGCGGCCATTTCATCGTCGTGTCGTGCCAGTACCGGTGCCAGCCGCAGCAGCGGCGGTTCGGCACGGGCCGGGGCAATCTGGCTCAGGAAGGTCGTATCGCGTTCATGCTTGTCGACCAGTGCCTTCAGCCGCGCGTTCTCGGCCCGCAGCGTCCTGATCTCGTCCTGCAGTTGCGTCTGCGTGGCCTTGCTGCCAAACCATTCGCCCAACATGTCTTCCCTTAGCGCGCGCGTCGTCTCGAAACAGCAGTATGCCGCGATCAAGATGCCCGACGCATCAGGACCGCCTGATATGTTGCCCAATCGGCCACAGCGGCCCGCTGCGCCCGCCAGCGCCAATGTTTCACGTGGAACGGTCGTGAAACGTCGGCAAGGCTCGGGCTACAATGCGCACTGCTTGATTCATCTTCCGTGCCATCCATGTCCGACTTCGACGAACTGACCGCCCCAGAAACCGCACCGGCCGCCGACGACGGCGGCAACCGCCGCTATGTCAGCGCCACCGTTTCAGCCCAGGCGCCCGACGACGGCGAATCGGTCCAGCTCGGCCTGTACGCCGAGCGCAGCTACCTCGAATACGCGATGAGCGTCGTCAAGAGCCGCGCGCTGCCGCAGGCCGAGGACGGCCAGAAACCGGTGCAGCGCCGGCTCTTGTACGCGATGCACGAGATGGGACTGACCGCGACGTCCAAGCCGGTGAAGTCGGCGCGGATCATCGGTGACGTACTCGGTAAATTCCACCCGCACGGCGACCAGTCGGCGTACGACGCACTGGTACGGATCGCGCAGGATTTCTCGCTGCGCTATCCGCTGGTCGACGGCCACGGCAACTTCGGTTCGCGCGACGGCGACGGCGCCGCCGCCTATCGCTACACCGAAGCGCGGCTGAGCCCGATCGCCGAGCTGCTGCTGTCCGAACTCGACGCCGGCACGACCGATTTCATTCCGAACTACGACGGCGCTTTCGACGAACCGGTGCTGCTGCCGGCACGGCTTCCGATGCTGCTGCTCAACGGCGCGTCGGGCATCGCCGTCGGCATGGCGACCGAAATCCCGCCGCACAATCTCGGCGAAGTCGCCGATGCGGCCATCGCGCTGATCCGCCAGCCGGGCCTCGATACCGCGGCGCTGCTCGAATACATCCAGGGCCCGGACCTGCCCGGCGGCGGCCAGATCATTTCGCCGAAAAAGGACATCGTCGCCGCGTACGAGAACGGCCGCGGCAGCCTGAAGACCCGGGCGCGCTGGGAGAAGGAAGACCTCGCGCGCGGCCAGTGGCAGATCGTCGTCACCGAGCTGCCGCACGGCACGTCGTCGCAAAAGGTGCTGGAAGAAATCGAGGAGCTGACCAATCCGAAGGTCAAGAAAGGCAAGAAGGCACTGACGCAGGAGCAGGACCAGACCAAGAAGCTGATGCTGTCGTCGCTCGACCGCGTCCGCGACGAATCGGGCAAGGACCAGCCGGTGCGGCTGGTGTTCGAGCCGAAGTCGTCGCGCCAGAATGCCGACGAGCTGATGACGCTGCTGCTGGCGCACACCTCGCTGGAAACCAACCTGTCGATCAACATCGTCGCTATCGGCCGCGACGGCCGGCCGGGGCAGAAGAGCCTGCGCGACCTGATCGCCGAGTGGATTTCGTTCCGCTTCGACACGGTGCGCCGTCGCACCGAACACCGGCTCGGCAAGGTCGACGACCGCATCCACATCCTCGAAGGCCGGATGATCGTCTTCCTCAACATCGACGAGGTGATCCGCATCATCCGCGAATCGGACGAGCCGAAGGCCGCGCTGATCGCGCGCTTCGACCTGTCGGACCGGCAGGCCGAGGACATCCTCGAAATCCGCCTGCGTCAGTTGGCGCGGCTCGAAGGCATCCGGATCGAGCAGGAACTCGCCGACCTCAAGACGGAAAAGGAAGGACTCGAACACCTGCTCGGCAACGCTGCCGCCATGCAGAAACTGGTCGTCAAGGAAATCGAAGCCGATCGCAAGAAGTACGCCGACCCGCGCCGGACGCTGATCGAACAGGCCGAAAAAGCCGTGATCGAGGTGTCGGTCGTCGACGAGGCGACGACGCTGATCCTGTCCGAGAAGGGCTGGATCCGCTCTCGCCAGGGCCACGGCATCGAGCTGGCAAGCCAGAGCTTCAAGGACGGCGACAAACTGCTTGCGGCGATCGAATGCCGCACCGTCGACAACGTCGCGCTGATCGGCTCGGACGGCCGCGTCTACACGATCCAGGCCGCCGTGGTGCCGGGCGGACGCGGCGACGGCGTGCCGGTGACGACACTGGTCGATCTGGCCGCCAAGAGCCGCATCGTCCAGCTGTTCACCGCCGGCAACGACGAATGGCTGGTGATCGCCAACTCGTCCGGCTACGGCTTTGCCTGCCAGTTCGACAACCTGCTGAGCCGGCAGAAGGCCGGCAAGAGCTTCATCAGCGTCGACGACGGCGAAACCGTCCTCAAGCTCGCGACCTTTGTTCCACGTGAAACGTCGCTGGTTGCCTGCCTGTCGAAGGCCGGCAAGCTGCACCTGTTCCCGTACGCAGAATTCAAGCAGCTGGCCGGCGGTGGCCGTGGCGTGATCACGATGGCGCTCGACGACAAGGACGAGCTCGCTGGCCTCACCGTCTGCGACGGCGAAACGCTGAGGCTGACCGGCGCCGGCCGTGGCGGCAAGGTGACCGAGCTGATCCTCGACGCCAACGGCATGGCGCCGTACGTCGGCAAGCGCGCGCGCAAGGGCAAGCCGATCGCGCTGAAGCTGCCGGGCTTCTGATGAGCCCGACGCTCGCCGCAACCTGGCAATCGCTCGGTATCGCCGAGTCGGTGCTCGCCGAAAAACGCCTGACGCTGTATGACGACGCCGACGAACTGGTGGTCGCCGAAACGGGTGACGACGGCCGCGAATGGCGGCTGACGCCGGCGACGCGAAACGCATGGCAGACGATGCAGGCGGCTGCGGCTGCCGACGGGGTGACCTTGCGCATTGCATCGGCCTGGCGCGGCATAGACCGCCAGGCCGAACTGATCCGGGCCAAGCTCGACCGCGGCGAGACGATCGCGGCCGTGCTCGAACGGCTGGCGCCCCCCGGTTGCAGCGAACACCATACCGGCCGCGCCGTCGATGTCTACGAACCGGGCGGCCCGGTGCTCGAGGAAGCGTTCGATACCACGGCAGCCTACGCGTGGCTGCAGCTGCACGCCATCCGCTTCGGTTTCACGCTGTCGTTTCCGCGCGGCAACGCGAACGGCTATATCTACGAGCCGTGGCACTGGTGCTACCAGCCATGAAAAACCGGCCTTAAAGGCCGGTTTTTCATGGCAACGCGCTCAGATCTCGCCGATGAAATCGCTCTTGCCGAGCGGCACACCGTTGTGGCGCAGGATGTTGTAGGCGGTCGTGATGTGGAAATACACGTTCGGCAGCGCAAAGTTCAGCAGGTAGAACTCGCCCTGCATCGGATGATCCGGCATCCACGGCATCGTGACCGTCTTGCCTGCGGTGTCGTCCAGCGCATCGGCCGGCACCGATTCGAGATAGCTCAGCGTTGCGTTGATGCGCTCGCGCAGCTCGGCAAAGCCGGTTTCGCTGTCGTCGAATTTCGGTGGCGTGATGCCGGACAAGCGGCCGATGCTGCCCTTGGCCTGGTCGGTGGCGATCTGCACCTGCTTGAGCAGCGGGTACATGTTCGGAAACAGCCGGCTCTGCAGCAGCACCGCTTCGTCGATCTGCAGCTCGCTGCAGTAGGCGAGCGCCTTGTCGAGCAGGTGCGACAGGTTGCCGAGCATGCGGACGTAGACCGGAACGGACAGCTGGAAGTAACTGGGCGACATGACGACTCCTCGAACAGCGCCCCGGCCGGCCGGAGCGACGGAGCTTCATCTTAGCCCGGCAGGGGAGGCGCTTCAGCCCAGGTTGAGCCGCTCGAGGCTGTCGGCGGCGGCCCGCCAGTGCCGGGCTTCGACGAGCCTCGCCGCGAGGGAATCGGCACAGTCGGCGATACTGTCGCCACCGGTATCGACGTCGAGATCGTAATCCCAGTCGGCATGCACCCGCGGCGCTTCCCACGCGGCCAGCCCGGCGGCGCGGTCGCCGCGTGCCGCTTCGCGTTCGGCGGCGATCGCCGGATCGCAGCGCACTGCGACCAGCACCGTCGCATAGCCGGCCAGCTCGGTCAGCAGCTCGCGCTTTTCGTCGCGCTCGCACCAGCCGTTGTCGATGATCAGCCGGTTGCCGGCCTGCAGCAGCCCGGGCAGGCAGTAGTGGTAGCCGCGCACCAGCGCCGCCCAGTCGTAACCGGCGCGGCCTATCGCTTCGCCACGGCACATGCGCTGCCAGTCCGATTGCGGCAGGCTGGAGAGCACGTGGTCGATGCCGAAGTACAGATACTGCACGGGCAGCCGCTCCTGCAGCGCCCGGGCGAGCGACGACTTGCCGGCCGAGCTGCAGCCGTTGAGCACGATCACCTGCGGCAGCATCACAGCACCGGCAGACAGAGGTCGATCTGGCCGTCGCCGAAGTGGGCGCGGTAACGTTCGATCCGCGGCCTTGCCGGATCGGGCGTCAGCCCGGCGCGCGGGAACCACACGTGCATCAGGTCGCGCCAGCGCGGGCCGATGTCGTCGGTCGGGCCGGTAAAGCTGAACACCGCCCAGCGGCCGCCGTGCAGCCTGCATTCGCCGAAACCGCGCGGGATCCGCGTACCGGGTTCGATCCGCACTGCGGTGTCGTAGCGGCGCCGGCCTGCCGGGGTCGTGCCGGGGTCGTTCCAGATCAGCCCGTACCAGAAGTCCTTGTCGAGCTGGTTGCGGTGGCAGAAGTTGCCGAACTGGATCCACATCTCGTTCAGGTGGCAACCATAGTCGCCGACCTCGCGCTGGTACAGGCAGCGCATCGTCGGCCATTCCTCGACTGTGATTTTCGCGGCGATCTCGTCGAACGACCAGACGTAATCGGCGTCGGTCCCGGCGATCCGGCCGCCGGGCTGGTAACTCTTGGGGCCGAGCGTCTGCTTGAGCCAGTCTCGCGTTTCGGGTTCGCCCTTGCGCCAGGCGCTCGGGGTAAAACCGAACTCGCGGTGGAAGGCGCGGCTGAACGTCGCCGCCGACGAGAAACCGACCTGGCGCGCAACCTCGCCGATCGGCAGATGCGGCGCCCAGTGCAGCAGCGATGCGGCGGTCTCGAGCCGGGTTTTCCACAGGAAGGCCTGCGGCGTCGTGTTGTAGCGGTTCTGGAAGCGGCGGACCAGGTACCACGGCGAGTAGTGCGCCGCGTCGGCGAGATCGGCCAGCGTCAGCGGCGACGAGAGATCGCGCATCATCCGGTCGACCGCACGCTCCAGTCGCGGGCACGGGATCAACCGGTGCGGCTGACGGGACACGACGGGAATGTAGTTCGGAACCGGGGCGTTCATCGCGGTTTTCCTGGCTGGCCAAGGCATAAGGTCAAGACCTTAGCATGCCGCAAGCGCCGCGCGACGACTAGCCCCCGGCGTACCGGCGACGTTTCACGTGAAACGTCGCGGCTCAGTCCTTGCCGTCTTCGCCGCGGCTCCAGAACATCCGGTCCGGCAGCGGCCGGCCCATGCCGGGACGGAAGGCGTTTTTCAGCGTCTGCCAGGTGAACTCCTGTGCATCGCGCACCGCCTGGCCGAGCTCGACGCCGTTGGCGAGCGCGCCGGCAATCGCCGCCGACAGCGTTGCGCCGGCACCGTGGAAATGGCCGGGCAGCCGCTCCCAGCTGTCGGTGCGCATCCGGCCGTTGCCGCTGAACAGCGCGTTGACGACCTTGGGCGTCGGCGCCTGCGAACCGGTGATCAGGACATACTCGCAGCCGAGCTGGACGATGCGGTTGGCGGCAGCGTCGAGCGGCAGGTCTTCCTGCTCGTCGGCATCGTCGCTGGCGAGCAGGCGTGCACCGTGCTGGTTGGTCGTGACGATCAGCGAGTGCGGCACCAGCAGGTCGCGCAGCGCGCCGACATATTCGTCGACAGCCATCTCGTCGCCGAGCGTCCGCGGCACGACCGGGTCGAGGATCAGCGGTACGTCCGGGTAATCGGCGGCGATCTCGGCGAGCACGGTCAGGTTTTCGATGCTGCCGACCAGGCCGACCTTGATCGCGTCGACCTCGGCATCCTCGAGCACGTAGCGCGCCTGGTCGTGCAGCCATTCCGGGTCGACCGGCTGAAACTCCTGCAAGCCGGTGCTGTCCTGCACGGTGAGCGCCGTGATCACCGGCAAGGCGTGGCAGCCCAGCGCCGCCAGCGTCAGCACGTCGGCCGATACCCCGGCGCCGCCCGACGGATCGTTGGCGGCAAATGTGAGTACGAGCGGAGGGACGGCATTCATGGCGGGACACGGAAACGATTGGGGTAGAATTCCGATTCTAAACGACGCTCGAGATGCGACCCGATGAAAAAGTATATGTGTTTGATTTGCGGCTTTATTTATGACGAGGCCGATGGCCGCCCCGAAGACGGCATCGCCCCGGGTACCGCCTGGGACGACGTGCCGCCGAACTGGACCTGCCCGGATTGCGGCGCGCGCAAGGACGATTTCGAGATGATCGAGATCTGAACCTCGCCCGTCACCAACGAGAAACCGCGATGAAACGCCAATTTTCCGTGCTCGCCGTTGCCACCGCCGTGCTGCTCGGCGGCTGCCAGCAGGTCAGCACCACCGGCGCCGGCGCGACCAATATCACCCGCAAGCAGAGCATGAGCATGCTGGTGTCCGAGAAGGACGTCGAACGGATGTCCGCGCAGGCCTACGTCGAGACGCTGAACAAGGCCAAGGGCGGCGGCAAGCTCAATACCGACGCGGCGATGACGCAGCGCGTACGCGGCATCGCCGCCCGGCTGATTCCGCAGACCGCGGTGTTCCGGCCCGACGCGCCGGGCTGGAAGTGGGAAGTCAACGTCGAGCAGAGCAAGCAGCTGAACGCCTACTGCATGGCCGGCGGCAAGATCATGTTCTATTCGGGCATCATCACCGCGCTCAAGCTGTCCGACGACGAGATCGCCCAGATCATGGGCCACGAGATCGCCCACGCGCTGCGCGAACACGCACGCGAGCGGATGAGCAGCGAAGCCAACAAGCAATTCACGATGCAGGGGATCTCCATCGTTACCAACGGCAAATACGACGCGCTGCTCGGCCTGGGCGACCAGCTGATCGCCGTCGGCTACACGCTGCCTAACAGCCGCGAACACGAGTCCGAGGCCGACGTGATGGGGCTGGAGCTCGCCGCACGCGCCGGTTACAAGCCGCAGGCGGCGGTGACGCTGTGGCAGAAGATGGCCGCCGCGTCGCAGGGCGGTTCGCCCGAGTTCCTGTCGACCCACCCGTCGTCGAACACGCGGATCCGCGACCTGCAGGCACAGATCCCCAAGGTCGAGCCGCTGTACCAGACCGCGGCCAAACAGTACGGTAAACGCTGATGCTCTGGTTCAAGGCACTGCACATCATCTTCGTCACCAGCTGGTTCGCCGGGCTGTTCTATCTGCCGCGGCTGTTCGTCAACCACGCGATGGCGACCGAGCCTGCCGAAATTGCCCGGCTGGCGCTGATGGAAAAGAAGCTGTTGCGTTTCATGACGCCGCTGGCGGTACTGGCGCTCGGCTTCGGGCTCGCGACCTGGGCGAGCTACGACTTCTACGCCGGCCCGGGCTGGCGCTGGATGCACGCCAAGCTGACCCTGGTCATGCTGCTGATCGGCTACCACGGCTGGTGCTTCAAGCTCTGCAGCGATTTCGCCGCCGGCCGCAACGCGCGCAGCCACCGCTGGTACCGGGTGTTCAACGAGCTGCCGGTGCTGGCGCTGTTCGCCATCGTCATCCTCGTCGTCGTCAAACCCTTCTGAAGCCGAGGCCCGCCATGGCGATCGAAATCGAACGCAAATTCCTGCTCGCCAGCGATGCCTGGCGCAGCGCCGTCACCACGTCGACGCGCATTGCCCAGGGCTATCTGTGCACCGATCCCGAACGCACCGTGCGCGTGCGCCTGAAAGGCGATGCGGGCTTCCTGACGATCAAGGGCAAGAACCAGGGCATCGCGCGCGCCGAGTTCGAATACCCGGTGCCGCAGGCCGACGCCGAGGCGATGCTGGCGCTGTGCCCGAACGTGCTCGACAAGACGCGGCACCTGCTCAGCGTCGGCGCGCTGCTGTGGGAAATCGACGAATTCCACGGCGACAATGCCGGGCTGATCGTCGCCGAAGTCGAACTCGACGCGGTCGACGCCACGTTCGAGCGGCCCGGCTGGCTCGGCGCCGAGGTCTCCGCCGACCCGCGCTATTACAACAGCGCGCTGTCAGAAAAGCCGTACTGCCGCTGGTGAGTGCGGTGAACGCTGCTGGCTGCGTTGTACTCGCCCGCCGTACCGACCAGTACTGTCTGTGCTTCGTACGCCTTGCCAGCATCCGCTGAACTTTGTTCACCGCACTGCATGTTTTCACTGTGGTTGTGACCACAAGGATTTGAATGATGACCCAGAACGAACAACTCTTCGACGCCGCGCAGAAGCACATCCCCGGCGGTGTCAATTCGCCGGTGCGCGCCTTCGGCTCGGTCGGCGGCACGCCGCGCTTCTTCAAGAAAGGCGAAGGCGCCTACGTCTGGGACGCCGACGGTCAGCGCTACATCGACTACGTCGGCTCCTGGGGGCCGCTGATCCTCGGCCACGCGCATCCGCAGGTGCTCGATGCGGTGATCGCCGCCGCACGCGACGGCCTGTCGTTCGGCGCACCGACGCAGCGCGAGATCGACCTCGCCGACCTGCTGTGCGAGATGCTGCCGTCGATCGAACAGGTCCGGCTGGTATCGAGCGGCACCGAGGCGACGATGAGCGCGATCCGGCTCGCACGCGGCTTCACCGGCCGCGACAAGCTGGTCAAGTTCGAAGGCTGCTACCACGGCCATGCCGACAGCCTGCTGGTGAAGGCCGGCTCGGGCCTGCTGACCTTCGGCAACCCGTCGAGCGCCGGCGTGCCGGCCGCCGTCGCCGCCGACACCATCGTGCTGCCCTACAACGATGTCGCCGCGCTGGAAGCGCTGTTCGCAGCAGAAGGCGACAAGATCGCCGCAATCATCGTCGAACCGGTCGCCGGCAACATGAACCTGGTCAAGGCATCGCCCGGCTTCGTCGCGGCGATGCGCTCGCTGACCGAGCGCCATGGCGCGGTGCTGATCTACGACGAGGTGATGACCGGTTTCCGTGTCGGCCTCGACTGCGCGCAGGGGCTGCACGGCGTGACGCCGGACCTGACCTGCCTGGGCAAGGTCGTCGGCGGCGGCATGCCGCTGGCGGCATTCGGCGGCCGCGCCGACATCATGGCCAGACTGGCGCCGCTCGGCCCGGTCTATCAGGCCGGCACGCTGTCGGGCAACCCGGTCGCCGTCGCCGCCGGCCTTGCCACCTTGCAGGCGATCCGCGCACCAGGCTTCTTCGAGCAACTTTCCGCGAAAACCGCCGCGCTGGCCGACGGCCTCGGCGCCGCGGCCCGCGATGCCGACGTCGCGTTCTCGGCGCAAAGCGTCGGCGGCATGTTCGGCGTCTACTTCAGCACCACGGCGCCACAGTCGTTTGCCGACGTGATGGCATCGGACCGGACGCGCTTCAACGCCTTCTTCCATGCAATGCTCGCCGAGGGAATCTACCTCGCGCCGTCGGCGTTCGAAGCCGGCTTCGTCTCCGCCGCCCACAGCGATGCCGATATCGACGCGACGATCGCCGCCGCCGCGCGCATCTTCAAAGCCTGATCGCGCGCCCGTCGCCCGGGCAGGGCCGCCACCCGGCGGCCCTGCCACCGGTCAGCCGGTGAACGGCTGAAACCGCCACCGTTTCCCCCTTCTCGCTCCGCCGGCGTTCAGTTTGATGCTGACTCATCGGGTCAGTACCTGATGGGTATTCACCCGATCACGCCCTGCGCGGCTTCCGCGCTATAACCGCAGAAACCCGGCTTATCACGACCGTCAGTCGCCACCTTCCGGCGGCCTTCCGGGGCCGGTCGTCATGCTCCCGACCGGCCCCGGAAACCGTGTTGTAGCTTGGAAACACGGCTGCATATGATGAAATGCTAATGTTCAGCCGACCGGTAACATCAGCACATCAGAAAATACTGATTCATCGGGGACGCCCCGGCGGACAGAGAGCGGTTCGGGAGCCGAGATGCGATTTCGATTCAACACACTGCGCTACGGCATGGCCCTGGCCTTTCCGGCACTGGCGCACAGCGCATTCGCGGCCGAACCGTACCCGGCGCTGCCGGCGACGCTGTCGTCGACGGTGACGCCGAACGTGCTGCTGCACATCGACAACTCGGGCAGCATGGGCGATCGCCCGCGCAGCGGCGGTGACAAGATCAAGATGGACATCGCCAAGGATGTCGCCACCAAGCTGATCGAGGACAACCCGAACCTGCGCTGGGGCATCTTCTCGTTCGATACCCGCAGCACCAGCACCTCCGGCGTGCTGCAGGCGCCGATCGGCTCGGACAAGGACACGCTGCTGACCTCGATCAGCAACCTGAGCGATTCGACCTGGACGCCGCTCGGCGAGGCCATGGTCGAGATCACCCGCTATTTCGGCGGCCAGAGCAGCTTCTACGGCAAGACCAGGAACACCAGCAACGGCACCTATACCAGCCCGATCCAGTACCGCTGCCAGAAGAACTTCGCGATCGTCGTCACCGACGGCCAGTCGACCAAGGACAATGCCCTGCCCGGCGTCGGCGGCAAGTCGGTCATCGACTACACCAGCTACGACAGCGCCGACCGGGCACAGAGCCGGTCGTTCCAGATCTGCCAGAACACCAACACCGTTTCGTCGGTCACCTGTCCGGCCACGCTCGAAGGCGCAGCCAGCGGTTCCAGCGCCAACCGCTTCTACGGCAACGCCAGCGATGACGAAACATACGGCCGGTCGATCCGCGATGTGGCGATGTACGCCTACGACGCCGATTTCCGCGTCGGCGGCACCGATCTCGACGGCAAGAGCTTCGACGATCCCAAGTTCCTCAAGCAGAACCTCACCACCTATACCGTCGGTTTCGACGTCAACGACCCGGTACTCAATGCCACGGCGATCGTCGGTCACGGCAAGTACTACCCGGCCGGCGACGAGAATGCGCTGACCGTCGCACTCGGCAACGCCGTTGCCGACATCGTCGATTCGATCTCCAACGCCGGCGGCGTCGCGACGCAAAGCGAAACCGTATCGGTCGGCAACAAGGTCTTCCAGCCGGTATTCAATCCCAAGGGCTGGTACGGCGAATTGCGCTGCTTCAACCTCGACGGCAGCGGCAATTTCGACCCGGCAACGTCGCAATGCACGCCGAACGGCAAGGCGATCATTCCAGCGGCGGCAAGCCGGAAAATCCATTCGGCGAAAGTCACCGGCGGCACCACGACGGCGTTCAGTTTCATGGACGGCCCGTCGACCGTCGTCGGCAATATGACGACGGCTCAAAAGAACGCGCTCGGTGCCAACAACACCGAACGGCAGAACGTGGTCCGCTTCCTGCGCGGCGAAACCGTCAGCGGTTACCGCACGCGCAGCAACGGCCTGCTCGGCGACATCATCGACAGCCAGCCCGTCGTCGTCACCAAGCCGAGCGGCCAGACGCCCGAGACCAGCTACGACGTGTTCAAGAACGCCAACGCCGGCCGCAACATGGTGTTCATCGGCGCCAACGACGGCATGCTGCACGCGTTCAGCATCGCCGACATGACCGAGATCATGGGCTACATCCCGTCGGCGGTTTACCCGCACCTGAAGGCGCTGACCGCCACCGACTACGGTGAAGCCGGCACGCCGCACACCTACCACGTCAACGGCGCGATGCGGCAGATGGACGTGAGGCTCGGCAGCGCCTGGAAAACGATCCTGACCGGCGGACTGGGCCAGGGTGGCCAGGGCTACTTCGCCATCGACGCGACCAGCGCCGCCAACTTCTCGAGCGCCACCAGCACCGTCAGGTGGGAGTGGACCGACCAGAGCCACGCCAACGTCGGCTACGCCTTCGGCGCACCGGTGATCTACAACGTCCGCGCCTCGCGCACGACCGCCGAGCCGGCCGTCATCCTCAACAACGGCTACGACGCCGACTACGACGACAGCAGTTATGGCACACGCGGCAGCCGGACCTCGGCGCTCTACATCGTCCGCGCCAGCGACGGCACCCTGATCAAGCGCATCGACGTGCCGGGCGGCGCGGGCCTGTCGGCGCCGGCCGGCGTCGACTACGGCCAGGACGGCGTGCTCGACTATGTCTACGCCGGCGACCTGAACGGCAAGCTGTGGCGCTTCGACCTGACCGCCGACAGCCCGGACGGCTTCTCGGTCGTGAGCAATCCGGTCTACGACGCCGGCCTGACCCATCCTATCGTCATGCGTCCGGCCATCCAGGCACTCAACGCCAGCGACGGCACTTCGCTCGGCAATATGGTCGTCTTCGGTACCGGCAAGCTGCTGACCAATGCCGACCGGCTCGACACAACCACGCAGACGCTCTATGGCGTGCTCGACAAGCTCGACGGCACGACCGTCGCGCAGAGCAAGCTGGTCGCGCAGACCATCGTCGATACCGCCAGCCTCGACGACAGCGGCCGGCGGATCGGCACCTACCGGAAGATGTCGACCAACGCGATCGACCTCAAGGCGGCCGACAACGTCAAGCTCGGCTGGTACGTCAACCTGCCGGGCGGCGAACGGCTGGTCACCTCGCCGATGCTGTTCAACGACAAGGTGCTGTTCGGTACCGGCAGCACGCAATCGACCGAGCAGTGCCTGCCCGGCGGCAAGGGCTGGATCATGGGGCTGAACCCGCTGACCGGATCGGTCACGGCCGACCGGCGCGGCCGGCCGTACAGTTTTGTCGACATCACGCCGGACCTGCGCTCGACCACCGCCGACCAGATCGGCTTCGGCAGCGGCCCGGCCTATGCCAGCGGCTACGAAACCGGCGGGATTCCGACCGAAATCGCCTACGTCGCCGGCGATTCCAAGCTGGTGACCTCGGACAAGCCCGGCGGCGTCCTCGGCAGTGCCGGCCACGTGGTCGCGCAGCGCGAAAGCAACTCGATGGGTGTCTACATCGGCAATGCCGCCCCCGGCGTGACCACCGGCGACCCGAGCAAGGTGCCGGCATCCATCGGCAACGGCAGCACCTACAACTGCACCATCGGCAACGACAAATGCACCAAGGAGCCGCTGCTCGGCCCGGCCAGCGGTGCCAAGGTCGAGACGCTGACCTGGCGGGAGATCAAATGATGCGCAACGTCCGCAAACACCAGCACCGCAAGCAGGACGGCACCTCGCTGATCGAAATGATGGTGTCCGTCTCGCTGCTGGGCATCCTTGCCGCGGTCGCGGTACCGAGCATGGTCGAATGGGTCAGGGATGTCCGGCTGGCGTCGCAAAGCGACATGCTGGTCAGCGCGCTCAATACCGCCAGGCTCGAGGCGATCAAGCGCCGCAGCACGATGACGGTATGCCCGAAACCGACCGGCACCAGCGCCACGAACTGTTCGACGACGGCCGGTGACTGGTCGAGCGGCTGGCTGGTCAACGATACCAGCAGCAAGGTGCTGGAGTTCCTGGTCCAGCGCGGCGTCACCGTCACGACCGGCGGTTCGGCGACGTCGGTGGTGTTCAACCCGACGCTGGGCAGCGCGCAGGCGGCGGCAACATTCACGCTGTGCGTCAGCGGCCACAAGCAGCACCAGATCGCCGTTGCGCTGTCGGGCCGGGTCAGCAAGACCATCACCTCGACGGTGTGCGCGTGAAACGCCGGCAGCGCGGCATCTCGCTGATCGAGGTGATGGTGTCGCTGGTGATCCTCGCGCTGGGCCTGCTGGGGCTCGCCGGCCTGCATTCGCGCTCGCTGATCATGGGCCAGAGCAGCTACTACCGCGGCATCGCCGCCGACCTCAGCGCCGATCTGGCCGACCGGATCCGCGCCAGCCGCACGCCCTATCTCGGCAGCGGCACCGACGGTTCGACCGCGCTGCCGCCGGATTTTGCCCTGTGCAAGCAGAACATCACCGACCAGGACAGCGTCAACTGCGGCATGCAGGATCCGACGCGCCAGGCCTATCTGGTCGGCAGCGAAATGACCGAGTGGAACGCCGCATTGCGCTCGCAGCTGCCCGGTGCGCGCTACGCGCTGGCCTCGGCCAACAGCCAGTCTGCCGGCTTCCTGCGCTATACGCTGACGATCACCTGGATCGACGATCGCGGCAAGGCCAGCGATTCGGCCGATTACAACAGCAGTTACACGACGGTGATCGAATGAAGTCCTCGCGCGGATTCACGCTGATCGAGCTGATGGTCACCATGGCCATCTCGCTGCTGGTGCTGCTCGCGGTGTCCGAACTCTACATGTCGACGCGGCAGACCTACCGGGTCCAGCGGATGCAGAACCATCTGTCCGAGGACGGCCGCTTCGCGCTGTCGATGCTGCAACGCGTGATCGGCCAGGCCGGTTACCGCGCCGACCCGACCGTCGCGCTGCCCGCCGACCGGATTTCCGGCAGCTCGAGCACCGCGGTCACGCTGAAGTTCACCGCCGACGGGACCAACCAGATCGATTGCTCGGGCGGCGCGGCAGCGGCCGGCGCCACGACGCTGGCAATCGGCTTCGCCAACGGCAAACTCCAGTGCGATACGACCGACTGGCTTGCAAGCACCGGCAGCGGCAACGGTACCGAAGTCGCCGATTTCAGGCTCCAGTACGGCGTCGACGACGTCGATGCGGTGCCGGCCACGCCGGCCGAATTCGGTTGCGGCAGCAATGTCGGCGGTTCCAGCTTCAAACAGCGCGATTGCGTCGCCAACCGTTACGTCGGCAGCTTGAGCGGCGGCCAGACGGCGGCGCAGATCGTCGCGGTCAAGGTCTGCATGGTCCTGCGCAGCGAAAGCACCGACACGAGCATCGTCAGGCCGGCTGCAGTCGGTGATTGTAGCGGCCAGGCGATCGCCGGATCCGGAACCGACAGAAAGCTCTACCGTACCTTCCGCACGACCGTCGTGCTCAGAAACCGCTAGGACCGCCATGACTGTCCACTCCCGCCGCCAGAACGGCTTCGTGCTCGTGGTGTCGCTGATCCTGCTGGTGATCGTCACCATCCTGGTCGTCAACGCGATGCGGACGACGACGATGAACGAAAAGATGACCGGCAACTACATGGACCGCAACCGCGCCTACCAGGCTGCCGAACAGGCGCTGCGCCAGGGCGAGGCGCTGCTGCAGAACAATGCCGACACCTGCCTGACCGGCTGCACCAATGCCAGTGTCGTCGGCATGGGCGCTGCGGCGGCGGCAAACACGATGCCGAACACCTGGTCGGACACGAATGCCGAGAACGCCATCGTGGTGACCGGGCAGGCGACGTCGGCAAAATACCTGGTCAACCAGTTGAGCGACAGCTTTCTGCCCAGCGACAAGGCGGGCTGCAAGGCTTACAGCATCATGGGGCGCGGTCAGGGTATTGATGCGAGGTCGGTGGTCATATTGCAGTCCGTTGCCTACGTCTGCCCGATTTCGTAAGGAATAGAATCAATGAGAAAGCAAGATCGGGGGTTCACGCTGATCGAATTGATGATCACGGTCGCGATCATCGGCATTCTGGCCGCCATTGCGATACCCAGCTATACGCAATATGTCGTCAGAACCCGCCGCGTCGATGTACAGCGACAACTGATTGCCCATGCCCAAGCGCTGGAGCGCTATTTCAGCACCAATGGCCGTTATACCAGCAGCGGTACAACATGCGGCGTTGCCGATCCGACCAGCAGTTTCTACGGCATCCAGACCAATTGCGGCACGGCCAATGCATTCACCATTACCGCGACGCCGACCAGCGGGACATCCCAGGCAAATGATGGTACCCAGACGCTGGACAATACCGGTACCCGGACCGGAACCTGGGTCAACTGACCGTCAAGTCATTGACCGGAAAACAAAAAAACCACCTTGCCGGTGGTTTTTTTGCTGCTAGCCATTCAGCGCATCGGTGATCAGCCGGTTCAATTCGGCCATGTCCGGAATGCCGACGTATTGCTTGATGATCTTGCCGTTCTTGTCGAGCAGAAAACTCGTCGGCGTCAGCGCAACATCACCGAATGCTTTGGCCAGGCTGCCATCCTTGTCGTGGCTGACAATAAAGGGCAGATCGGTCTGGCTACGATAATTCTGGATATATTCCGGAATGTCGTAACTCATTGCAATTGCAAGGGTACGGTAACCTTTTGGCCCGTATTCTTTCTGCAATTTGATCAGATCGGGCATTTCCTGCATGCAACCGCTGCAGCTCGTCGCCCAGAAATTAACCAAAACGACTTGGCCGCGCAGTGATTGCAGCGCGCTGTTCTGTCCTTCCATTGTCGTAAAACTGACATCTGGTGCTGACTTTTTTCCAGTCAGCATGAAAGCCGTTGCCAGAACGATGGCCACGACGGCGGCCATGCCCAGATAACGCATCTTCATCATGGTTCCCGTGCGCTGTGATGTGCGCAGCAGTGTACTGCACCACCGCGCCGACATCCTTAAGTTGATATAGATAGAAGCATAAATAAGAGTAGAAACAAGGGTGGCACAATGCTGTGGACAAGCCGGATTCGACCGTCGCATCAAGCACTTGCCTCATTCGCGCGGACGGTACAAACCGCCAGCAGGGATGTGGACAAGTGGTGGAGCGTTTGGCTTCCGAATCCATGGCTTTGCTTGTTCACAGCCGGCCCTGCATCTACCCACAAGCCAAGTGGTTGATTTCATTATGCCTTTGTGAACAAGCGTATAATCCGCGGCTTTTGAGCTTCAGGAGGGGTCATGGCGATCCAGTGGTTTCCCGGTCACATGAACGCGGCGCGCAAGCAGGTCGCCGAGACCATGGCCAAGGTCGACGTCGTGATCGAGGTCGTCGACGCGCGTCTGCCGTTCTCGAGCAGCAATCCGATGATCGAGCAGCTGCGCCGGCACCGGAACCGGCCGGCGCTGACGATCCTGAACAAGGCCGATCTGGCCGATCCCAAGCTCAACCGCGTCTGGCTCGACTGGTTCAACGCCCAGCCCAACCGGGCGGCGATGCTGCTCGGCCTCGACAACAAGGCGTCCGACGCCAGACAGATCCCGCAACGCTGCCTGAAGCTTGCGCCGCACCGCACCGGCGAGACCAAGCCGCTGCGGGCGATGATTCTCGGCATCCCCAATGTCGGCAAGTCGACACTCGTCAACCTGCTGATGAGCCGCAAGATCGCCAATGTCGCCGATACGCCGGGGGTGACCAAGAGCCAGCAACGGGTCGAAACCACCAGCGGCATGATCCTGTACGACACGCCGGGCCTGCTGTGGCCGAAGATCGAGAACGACGTCTGGGGTTACCGGCTGGCCATGGCCGGTTCGGTCGGCCGCAACGCCTACAACGACGAAGACGTGGCGTGGTTCGCACTGGAAACGCTGAGACAGCGCTATCCCGCTTTCCTGCAGACCCGTTACAAGCTGAAGTCGCTCGATGGTGGCGTCGAAGAACTGCTCGAACGCATCGGCCGCCAGCGCGGTGCGGTGCTGGCTGGCAACCGTGTCGATACGCAGAAGACGGCCGAACTGTTGCTGACCGAATTTCGCGGTGCAACCATCGGCCGGATGTCGCTGGAAACGCCCGATGACATGCTCAGGGAGCAGGCAGAAGTCGCCGAACTGCAGCGTCTGGAAGCAGAAGCGTCTTTAACTGATTCAGTTGAAAAAAGAATACAAGAGTAGAAACAAGGGGTGAGCCTTTCTGTGGATAAGACCGTTTTTTTCTTTCATTTCATGGGTTTGCCCGATTTATTCTTTTGTGTCGAACCGGGCCCCGGGCTTGTGGATGGTTTGGTGGCCGAATTGCCGATTTCGGCCTGAGGCGGTTTGTCCACATCCGTCCGGCTTGCTTGTTCTTCATCCAGGTCGCTGATTTGAAACGACTTTCATTTTTCGCTGTGGGTAAGTTGGTGCTGGCGGGCATGCTGCTGGCGGCAAATGCCCACGCTGCAATCGAAGTCCGGGACGACGACGGCAGGCGGGTCCGTTTGCCGCAGCCGGCCCGCAAGGTGGTGACACTGGCACCGAGTACGACCGAGCTGGTTGCCGCGATTGCGCCGCGGTCGCTGGTCGGTGTCGACAGCGCCAGCGATTTCCCCGGCGAAGTGGCCGGCTTGCCGAAGGTCGGCCGCTACGATGGCGCCAATGTCGAAGCGGTGATGGCGCTGAAACCCGATCTGGTCGTCGCCTGGTCCGGCGAGGCGATGGCGCGGAGTCTGGACCGGCTTCGTGCACAGGGCATCGCGGTCTTCGTCAGCCGGCCGGGCAATCCCGACGAGGTGGCCGACAATCTGCGCCGGCTCGGTGTACTGCTCGGCAGACCCGAACAGGCGCAACGTCAGGCCGACGTGCTGCAGCGGCGCTATGCCGCGCTGAAGGCCGAGCATGCGGGCCGTTCGACGCTGAAGGTGTTCGTGCAGATCAGCGAAAACCCGCTGATGACGGTGTCCGATCGCGATTTCCTCGGCAAGGCCATCGGCGATTGCGGCGGCATCAACGTTTTTGCCGATGCCGTCGCGCCCTACCCGCTGGTCGGTGTCGAGGCGGTGCTGGCGAAGGCGCCGGAACTGATCGTCAGCACCTCGGCCAAGGCCGACTGGCAAGCGTGGCGGCGCTATCCGGCGCTGCCGGCGGTGCGCCGCGGCCAGCTCAAGCCGCTCGATGACGACCGCCTGCTGCGGCCCGGTCCGCGCCTGGTCGACGGGGTGGCCACGCTGTGCGGGCTGATCGACGCTGCGCGGCGCCCGAGGAAATGACATAGAATCGCAGCTGTTAACTTTGCCGCCGACACGACCATGGATGCCGAATTCGCCAGTCTCGAGGACAAGCTCGGCCAGCTTGTCAGCCTGTGCCAGGCGCTGCGCGAGGAAAACCGCGTGCTGCGTCAGCAGGTGCTTGCGCTGCAGCAGGACAAGCAGCAGCTGCAGGCCAAGGTCGACGGTGCCCGCAACCGGGTCGCCGCGATCCTGAGCAAGTTGCCGGAGGATGAACAATGAACGCCACCCGTCAGCTCGACATCGTCGTGATGGGCCGCGAATTCCGCGTCGCCTGCCCGGCCGACGAGGAGGAAACGCTCAAGCAGGCGGTTGCGCTGCTCGAGGCCAAGATGGTCGAGATCCGCGCCGGCGGCAAGGTCGTCGGCATCGAGAAGATCGCCATCATGGCGGCGCTCAACCTCGCCCATGAATACCTGCATGTGCAGGCAGGCGGTTTTGACATCGGCGCGTACCAGCGTAGAATCACAGCCATGAATTCGGCGATCGACGCGGTGCTCCAGGATCAGACAGCCTTGTTCTAGATCAAGATGCACCGGGCGCCGGCGGCTACAGTGGTAGTCAAAGACGCAGTCGGTCTCACCCCTCGCTTTCCTGCGGTGTTCGTTTCGGTCCAGATTCTTTGAACCGATAAGCTGTTACCCGGTCGCCAGCTTTTAAGGTGTGCCTGTTGCGCGTGTTCCCTGTACTCCGGTACTTGCCGAACGCACCTGATGGTACCCGGCCGGTGGCCCCTTGAACCTGTGGGTTCAAGATGCGGACCGAAACGGCACTCGCGGGAAGCCCCTCTCCAGGCTGACGTGACTCACGTTCACCTTCCCCCCGACGACAAAGCCCACTGGCGCAAGGAATTGCGCCAGCGCCGTGCCGCGTTGAATCCCCCGCAACGTCACAGCGCAGCAAGGCAGATCGCCTTCTGGGCACGCAAGGCCGGCCTGCTGCGCCGCGGCCGCCGGCTTGCCGCCTACGTGCCGACCGGCAGCGAATGCTCGACCTGGCCGCTGATGCTTGCCGCCCGGCACCACGGTTGCCGCGTCTACCTGCCCCTCGTGCCGCGCCGCGGCCGCAAGCTCTCGTTCGTGCGTTTCGACGAGCATGCGGTCTGGCAGCTCGGCGCCTACGGCATCCCCGAACCTCGCCACGCCGAGCATTGCCCGCCGCGCGAACTCGACATCGTGTTCGTGCCGCTGGTCGGCGTCGACGGGCAGCTGCGCCGGCTCGGCCAGGGCGGCGGCTACTACGACACGACCTTCCACTTCCGCCGCGCCCGCCGGCAGTGGCGCCGGCCGCTGCTGGTCGGCATCGCCTTCGACTGCCAGCGCGTCGATGCGCTGCCCGCCGACCGCTGGGATCTGGGCCTTGACCTCTTGATCACCGAGTCCGGCGTGTTCCGCAAAATATGCTGAGCTAAATCGGTTTGGCATTGCCAATAAGGTGAAAACCGACTTAGATCAAACATCGTCGCGGTTTTACACTCGGCAAGCGCAAAATTTCACACGTTGGAAACGGGCTCGCACTCTAAAATCGGGGGCGAATGACATAATCCGTTGGCATAAACTGCTATCGCGATTCGAAAAACAGAATCCGTTGAAAATCAACTAGAGGTTGTCGATATGACTGCATCCCATCGCCTTGAGCTTCTCGCGCCGCTGAGCGGCCTGCTGGTGCCGATCGAACAAGTGCCGGATCCGGTATTTGCCCAGAAAATGGTTGGCGATGGGGTGTCGATCGACCCGACGTCGAACGTGCTGCTGTCGCCGGTCGCCGGCAAGATCACCCAGCTGCACTCGGCGATGCACGCAGTCACGATCACGACCGAGAGCGGGATCGAGGTGCTGATCCATATCGGCCTCGACACCGTGATGCTCAAGGGCGAAGGCTTCAAGGCCCAGGTCAGGGAAGGCGATACGGTGAGCGCCGGCCAGGCACTGATCGAGTTCGACGGCGATACCGTCAGCCGCAAGGCCCGCAGCCTGCTGACCCAGATGGTCATCACCAACAGCGATCGCGTTGCGCGTTTCGTCCCGGCCAGCGGCTTCGTCCGTGCCGGCCAGACCGTCGCGCTGACGCTGGAACTGGCCGGTGCCCCGGCTGCCGCGACCGCCGCTGCGGCGGCGAGCGACGAAGCGCAATCGGCGCCGGTTCGCGTGCCGAACCCGACCGGCCTGCATGCGCGTCCGGCCGCCGTCGTCGCCAACCTTGCCAAGACCTTCACGTCGACGGTCAAGCTCGTCCGCGGCGACGAGAATGCCAACGCCAAATCGGTCGTCGCGATCATGGGCCTCGAAGTCCAGTACGGCGACGAGATCCGCGTCAGGGCTGCCGGTCCGGATGCCGCGGCCGCGGCCAAGGCCGTCGCCGAAATGATCACCCAGGGTTCGGGCGAGGAAGTCGGCGGCATCATCTCGCCGGCCGCGCAGAAACACCTGGCCAAGACCAAGCGTGCGGCCGTACCGGCGGTCAAGCCGAAGTCGGGCGACGCGAACGTGCTGCTCGGCGTTTCCGCTTCGCCGGGCCTCGCCGTCGGCCAGATCTTCCAGATCCGCCAGGAGGCGATCGACGTGGCCGAACAGGGCGGTGACGCCCAGGTCGAACGGGCCAAGCTCGACGCGGCGCTCAAGGAAGCCCGCCATCAGCTCGAGGCGCTGAAGAACGAAATCACCGACGCGTCGAAGGCCGAGATCTTCGCCGCGCACCAGGAGCTGCTCGAAGACCCGGACCTGCTCGATATCGCGATCAGCGGCATCAGCAGCGGCAAGAGCGCCGGTTTTGCCTGGCGGACCGCGTTCTCGACCTACGCCGACAAGCTCGCGGCGCTGACGAACGAAGTGCTTGCCGGCCGCGCCAACGACATCCGCGACGTCGGCCGCCGCGTGCTGCGCATCATCGCCGGTGTCAAGGAAGCCGAACTCGTGCTGCCGGACAACGCGATCCTGATCGCCGAAGACCTGACGCCGTCCGACACCGCGAGCTTCGACCGCGAGAAGGTGCTGGGTTTCGCCACCGTCGGCGGCGGCGCGACCAGCCACGTTGCCATCCTTGCCCGTTCGCTGAACATTCCGGCGATCTGCGGCATCGACGAGGACGCGCTGCAGCTCGCCAACGGCACCGCGGTGATCCTCGACGGCAGCAAGGGCTCGCTGCGCAAGAACCCGTCCGACGCCGAAGTCGCGCAGATCCGCGAAGCGCAGGTCAAGCTCGCCAAGCAGCGTGCCGAAGAACTCGCCGCCGCGCATCAGGCGCCGGTGACCACCGACGGCCACCATGTCGAAGTCGTCGCCAATATCGGCGGTCTTGACGAAGCCAAGCAGGGCGTCGAGCTCGGCGGCGAAGGCGTCGGCCTGCTGCGCAGCGAATTCCTCTACCTCGACCGTGCCGATGCGCCGACCGAGGAAGAACAGACGCAGATCTATTCGGACATCGCCAAGGCGCTCGGCACCGAACGGACCTTCGTCGTCCGCACGCTCGACGTCGGCGGCGACAAGCCGCTGCCCTACCTGCCGATGCCGGCCGAGGAAAACCCCTTCCTCGGCATCCGCGGCGTGCGGCTGTGCCTGGCCGAGCCGGAGATGTTCCGCGTGCAGATCCGTTCGGTGCTGCGTTCGGCGCCGTTCTCCAAGCTGCACATCATGTTCCCGATGATTGCCACGCTCGACGAGCTGCGCGCCGCCAAGGCCATCGTCGCCGAGGAAAAGGCGCAGCTTGCCGTCACCGCCGACGTCAAGGTCGGCATCATGGTCGAAGTGCCGTCGACCGCGGTGATGTCCGAACTCTTTGCCAAGGAAGCCGATTTCTTCTCGATCGGTACCAATGACCTGACCCAGTACACGCTGGCGATGGACCGCGGCCACCCGAAGCTGGCCAAGCAGGCCGACGCGCTGAATCCGGGCGTGCTGCGACTGATCGCGATGACGGTCAAGGGCGCGCATGCGCAAGGCAAGTGGGTCGGCGTCTGCGGCGGCATCGCTTCCGATCCGCAGGCCGTGCCGCTGCTGATCGGCATCGGTGTCGACGAGCTGTCGGTCAGCGTGCCGGCGATCCCGGCGATCAAGGCGATGGTGCGCCGGCTGTCCAAGGCCGACTGCGAGAAGCTGGCTGCCGAAGTGCTTCAGCTGGGTACCGCAACCGAGGTGCGCGAGCGCCTGGGCAAGGCGGCCGGCTAAGAGCGACTAGCAAAACCCTGCTGGCTGCGTTTCGCGCGCCTTGCCGGCTCCGTTTCACCGGGTTTTGTTGACCGCTCTAAACCTACAGTTACCCGCGCGGCCGCTACACCCGCGCGGGCCTGTCGTTCGTTGTTGTCGGCGAACGCGAGAAAGGCGCCGTATCCCGGCGCCTTGTGTATAAAAAAGAAGTCGAAGACGACCTCGTCGATCTTCAGCACACACTCGCATAGGAGTGAGCAAAACATGATCAATGCCGCATTTGCCTTTCTGCAGAAGATCGGCAAGGCGCTGATGCTGCCGGTAGCCGTGCTACCTGTAGCCGGCCTCTTGCTCGGTATCGGCAGTTCCAATTTTTCCTTCATCCCCGACATCGTCAACCAGATCATGGCGCAGGGCGGCGGGGCGATCTTCGGCAACCTGCCGATCATTTTCGCCGTCGGCGTCGCGCTCGGTCTGACCGAGAACGACGGCGTTTCGGCCGTCGCCGCCGTGGTCGGTTTTGTCGTGATGATCGCGACCATGGGCGTGATGGCGGCGTTCTGGGGCATCGAGCCGGCAACCGTGATGGGCATGAAGTCGATGGAGACCGGCGTGTTCGGCGGCATCATCATCGGCGCCGTCGCCGGTGGCCTGTTCAACCGCTACTACCGGATCGAACTGCCGTCCTACCTGGGCTTCTTTGCCGGCAAGCGCTTCGTGCCGATTGTTACCGGTATCGCCGCGATCATCGTCGGCGTGATCCTGTCGTTCATCTGGCCGCCGATCCAGCACGGCATCGACATCTTCTCGCACTGGGCCGCGGCCGGTGATCCGCGCTCGGCGGCGACCGTCTACGGCGTGGTCGAGCGGATGCTCGTACCGTTCGGCCTGCACCACATCTGGAACGTGCCGTTCTTCTTCGAAATCGGTTCGTACACCAATGCGGCGGGCCAGGTCGTCCACGGCGATATCAACCGCTTCTTCGCCGGCGACCCGACCGCGGGCATCCTCTCGGGCGCGTTCTTCTTCAAGATGTTCGGCCTGCCGGGCGCCGCGATCGCGATCTGGCATTGCGCCAAGCCCGAGAACAAGGTCAAGGTCGGCGGCATGATGGTCGCCGCTGCGCTGACCTCGTTCCTGACCGGCATCACCGAACCGATCGAGTTCTCCTTCCTGTTCGTCGCGCCGCAGCTCTACGTGATCCACGCGCTGCTGGTCGGCACCGCGCAGTTCATCGCCAACACGCTGAACATGCACATGGGCTTCACGTTCTCGCAGGGCGGCATCGACTTCCTGCTGTTCAACGCCTTCGGCAAGTACGCGCAGAACTGGTGGTGGACGCTGATCCTCGGCCCGATCTACTTCGTCATCTACTACGCGGTGTTCCGCTTCTTCATCACCCGCTTCAACCTCAAGACCCCGGGTCGCGAGGACGAAGACGTGGCGTCGGCGGGCGTGGTTGAGGGTGACCGTTCGGGCATGTCGCTGCAACTGGTGCTGGCCTTCGGTGGCCGCAAGAACATCCAGTCGCTCGACGCGTGCATCACCCGCCTGCGCATCTCGGTTGCCGATCCGGCCCGGGTCGACCAGGCCAAGCTCAAGTCGCTCGGTGCCGCCGGCGTCATGCAGGTCGGCAACAATATGCAGGCGATCTTCGGTACCCGTTCGGAGAACCTCAAGACCGACATGCAGGCCTACCTGAAGACCGCCGGTGCCGAAGCCGATGGTCCGGCCGTCGCACCGGCGGCCGCCGCACCTGCCGCCGTTGCGGCCGCGACCGTGGCGCCGGTCGGCGATGCCACGCGCCAGAAGGCCGAAACCGTGCTCAGGCTGCTCGGCGGCAAGGCCAACCTGCACGAGGCCGAGGCGGTGGCGGTGACCCGTGTCCGCGTGACGCTGAAGGATCTGGCGCTGCTGCAGCAGGCCGAGCTCGAGAAAGCCGGTATTGCGGTCATGCCGGTTAGCGACAAGGTCGTGCAGCTGATCCTCGGCGCCGACGCCGAACACGTCGCCAAGCTGCTGAAGTAAGCACTTGTACGACCCTGAAAACGGCGCGCCATCGGCGCGCCGTTTTTACGTTGCGCCGCCGGTGGCATAGACTGGCGGTTGTCCCGCACCGAAGAGAGAACCCCGATGATCGTGATCCAGGGCGCGATGCAGGTCGAAGTCGCAACATTGGTCTCGCGCTTGAGCGAGGTGCAGTGCGAAACCGTCGGCGGCTGGACGTTCTGGCGCGGGCGCCTCGCCGGCACGCCGGTCGTCGTCAGCCGGACCGGCATGGGCATGAGCAATGCCGCGGCGGCGACGGCGATCGCGCTCGAGCGCTATGCGCCAGCCGCGCTGATCAACCAGGGCACGGCCGGCGGCCATGACCCGCAGCTGCGGCCGAACGATCTGGTCCTCGGTACCCGGGTGATCCACCTCGGCGCATTCCAGAGCCCATTCCGCGACACCGGCAGCGGCAGCGACACGCTGGCGTGGCGGCCGCTCGACCTGATGGACCGGAGCGAGAGCGCCGATTTCACCATGCCGGTGCCGATGTCGTTCGATGCCGATCCGGACCTGCTCGCGGCGGCGCGCGCCGGTGCCGACGGCTATGCCGCCGGCCGCGTCGTCGACGGCGTGATCGGTTCGTCCGACGTCTGGAACAACGAGCTCGACCGGATCGCCCACTTCCACGCCCGCTACGGCACCCTGGTCGAGGAAATGGAGGCGGCATCGGCCGCACAGGTGTGCGGCCAGTACGGCGTGCCCTTCCTGTGTGCACGCGTGGTATCGAACAACATCGTCAACGCTTCGCCGCACGACGTCGCGACGGCGATCGCCTGCCAGGACTTCGTCGCCGCGCTGGTTGCCCGCTACCGGCCGGCCGGGCCGGTTCCGGCGCTGCTGCGGCCGGCGGCCGGCAAAGTCGAAACGGAACAGCCATGATCACCATCTATCACAACCCGCGCTGCAGCAAGTCGCGCGGTGTCGAAGCCGAAGTCATCGAGTACCTGACGGCGCCGCCGGACGTGGCCACCCTGCGCCACCTGCTGTCGCTGCTGCGGCTGAGTCCGCGCGAGCTGATGCGGCGCAAGGAGGCCGAGTACGCCGAACTCGGCCTCGACGACCCGGCGCTCGACGATGCGGCACTGCTGGCGGCGATGGTCGCGCACCCGCGGCTGATCGAGCGGCCGATCGTCGTCGCCGACAATGCGCGCGCCGCGCTTGGTCGGCCGCCGGAGGCGGTGCTGGCGCTGCTCGACTAAGTTGGGATTTCCACTCACGCGAGAGACAAGGAGAAGGCGATGAAGTTGTGGAGTGATTCGTTTCATGACGGCGCCCCGATCCCCGGCGAGTTTGCCTTTGCGGTGCCCGACGCGACCCGGCACCTGACGCTGTCGGCCAACCGCAACCCGCATCTGGCGTGGCGCAACGTGCCGCTCGACACGCGTTCGTTCGCGCTGATCGTGCACGATCCCGACGCACCGAGCAGCGGCGACGACGTTAACCGTTCCGGCCGCGAGGTGGCCGCCAGCCTGGCGCGCACGGAGTTCGTCCACTGGGTGCTGGTCGACATGCCGGCGAAGACCTCTGAGATTGCCGCCGGCAGCCAGGCCGACGGTGTCGTCGCGCACGGCAAGCCGGCGACGGCGCCGCTGGGCCGGCACGGCGTCAACGACTACAGCGGCTGGTTCGCCGGCGATTCGGCGATGGCCGGCCAGTACCACGGTTACGACGGGCCCTGCCCGCCATGGAACGACGCGCTGGCGCATCGCTATGTGTTCACCTTGTACGCGCTCGACATCGACCGAATCGCGGTCGACGGCGATTTCACCGCCGCCGACGTGCGCAAGGCGATGGCCGGCCATGTGCTGGCCAAGGCGGCGCTGACTGGCACGTATACGCTGAATCCGGCGCTGCGGACCATGGACGGCCATGGCGAGTTCCAGCAGGTATCGTGCGAGGCGCTCGACTACCTCGAGATCGCCTGCATGGGGCGCTACAAGCTGCACCTGGAACTGGTCGGCGGCGAATCGACGACCGGGCTGGCGCAGGACATCCGCGATCACGGTCACGCCGAGTACCTGGTGCTCGGCACGCACGACGGCGAGGTCGAGGTGCGCTTCGACCGGATCCGTGCGCTGACGCCGCTGACGCCGGGTGCGCGCTTCGGCCACGTGGCCTTGCGCTGAGTAAGGCGGCGCCGCACAGCGACGCCGTCTCAGTCACAGGTTGTCGGCCGCCGCTACAGGCGGCGCAGCATCCCGGCCTGCCCGGCCAGACCGCCGACGGCAGGCCGCGGCGCCTCGTCGATCGTCCTCGGCTGCGGCACGGCCGACGGCGCCAGCGCATGGCCGTAGATCGGTGCGACCGGGCTGTCGTAGACGACTTCGGTATCGGTGCCGACCTGGATCCGCTCGAGCCCGGTCCGGGTGATCGTTGTCACCTCGTGCACGCCGGCGGGCAGTGGCGAGAACGTCAGCAGCAGGTCGCGGCTGAGCAGGCCGACCTTCTTGCCGACGCTGGTCCCCTGGCCGTCGTTGTACAGCACCGTGGTCCACTGCCGCCTGCCGACGTGGTTCGCGCGTCTGCCGCGGAACACGTCGCCGAGGAACTGCAGCGGCGTGCGGCTGCGCTCGGTCAGCGACTGCACCTGCCATTGCAGGTCCGAGCCGTACAGAAACAGGTCGAGCCGGTCGCGCTCGGCCGCCGATTTCCAGTCGAACACGCAGCCGATCGCCTTGATGTAGCCGGGCTCGCCCGGCCGTTGCGACGGTGCACGGATCGTCGCGGCGATGTTGGCGCGGATCGGCAGCGTGCCGGACGGCAGGTAGAGTTCGCCGTCGACCTCGGTGCCGTTGCGTACTTCATCGGGCAGTTGCGCGTACAGCCGGAAGCCCGACGAGGAGATGTCGTCGATCGTGCCGTAGGTGGTCGCGCCGCCGGGGAAGCGCAGCCGGGCCGGCAGCGGGATCGGGAAGCGGTACTCGTTGCGCCGGCTCTGGCTGCTGGCGCGGGTGAACAGCAGCATCAGCAGTGCGAGCCCGCCGTTGATCACCGCCCAGATCGAGTTGGCGATCAGCCCGTCGAGCGGCAGCTTGCCGAAGTACGCGTACATCGCCAGGCCGACCGGAACCGCGACGACCGACAGCACCAGGATCAGGAACTGCGGCAGCACGAAGCGCCGGTAGCCGCCGCCGGCGACCGACTTGCTGGTGACGGTGAACTTGAGCTTGCCGCGGATCATCGCCAGCGTCGCCCAGGCGAATGCCCAGAAACGTGCGAAGTTGTACTGCTCGATGATCAGCGTCCGGCCGTAGCCGCGGCTGATTTCCTCGTACATGAAGAAGGTCAGCACAATGTAGGGGATGAAGCGGATCAGGAAGCCCTCGCTGAAGCTCGAGATCGGCGACAGCCCGGTCGTCAGCACGACGATGGGCGCGATGTAGAAGAAGCCCTTCTGCCAGCCGTCGAAATAGGTGCTCATCGACGCGACATAGTTGAGCCGCTGCGCGAACGTCAGCCCGCGCGCGAACAGCACGCCCTCGCGGCGCCAGATCTGCATCGCCCCCTGGCCCCAGCGGATGCGCTGCTTGATGAACGGGATGATCGACGCCGGCGCAATGCCGAATGCCAGCGAATGCGGGTGGTAGACCGACGAGAAGCCGGCCTTGTGCAGCTTCAGCGAGGTGTGCAGGTCCTCGGTGACCGTGCTGGTGGCGAAGCCGCCGATCGCATCGAGCGAGGAGCGCCGGAGGATCGCGCAGCTGCCGCAGAAGAACGCGGCATTCCAGTAGTCCTTGCCGCGCTGGATCACGCGGAAGAACAGCGACTGCTCGGTCCAGACCGTCGTCTGTCTGTCCTTGCGGTGCTGGTACGAATCGAGGTTGAAGAAGTCCTGCGGCGTCTGCACGAACGACACCTCGGGATCGTTGAAGTAACCGAGCGTTTCGACCAGGAAGCGCCGTGCCGGCGCGTGGTCGGCGTCGAACACCGCGACGAAGTCGGCCCGGCTCTGCGCCAGTCCGGCGTTGAGGTTGCCGGCCTTGGCGTGCTCGTTGCTGCCGCGTGCGTGGTAGCCGCAGCCGAGCTCGGCTGCGAGCTGCGCCATTGCCGGCCGGTTGCCGTCGTCGAGCAGCCAGACCTTGTGCGGGTAGTCCATCTCGATTGCGGCGAGCAGCGTGCGCCGGACGAGGTTGACCGACTCGTTCAGCGTCGGGACCAGCACGTCGACGCTCAGCCCGGGTGGTGCCGGGGGCATCTCGCGGTCGGCCAGCCGCCACGTCATTACCAGGTGCAGCAGCGCGGTGACGAAACCGTACAGCTCGGCGACGTAGAGCAGCACCGAGAAGACCGGCGCCTGCGGGTTGAACACGGTCGGCCGCCAGCTCAGGTAGATGACGGCGACGACCAGGTAGGCGATGACGACGAGGATTTGCGCCGGGCGCAGTTGCTCGTACCGGATGCCTTTGCTCATGATGCGGCTCCTGCATGACCCGTGCCGCTTTGTCCGACGACCGCGGCGGGTCGTTATCGTCGGCGGCGCGAGGCACCGCCATGGCGGACTTTCTAACTTATGAGATTCACGCTAGCACCGGTGCCGGTGCTTTGCGCCTCAAACGACAGCCGGCAAGGCGGGAGCGCCGGCCGGCCGGAATCGGTGGCCGGACGGCGGGCAGGTGCGCGCGGCGCGTTCCGGCCCTACACTCGGGGACCGTCCACCCATGGAGCCCGCCCCGTGATCACCCAGAGCCACTTTGTCGACCTGCCGACCGCAACCGGCAGCATGCGCACCTATGTCCACCGCCCGACCGGCGAAGGCCGGTATCCGGCGGTGCTGTTCTACTCGGAGATCTTCCAGCAGACCGGGCCGATCGAGCGCGCGGCGCGGCTGATCGCCGGCCACGGTTATGCGGTGCTGGTACCCGAGGTGTTCCACGAGCTGAATCCGGCCGGGACCGTGCTCGCCTACGACGACGCCGGCCGCGACAAGGGCAACGCCGACAAGGCGGCCAAGCCGGCCGAGCACTACGACAGCGACAACCGGGCGATGCTGGGCTGGCTGGCGGCCCAGCCGTGGTACGACGGCCACGCCGGCGCGATGGGCTTCTGCATCGGCGGCCATCTGGCCTTCCGCGCCGCGCTGCAGCCCGAGATCGCGGCGACCGCGTGCTTCTACGCGACCGACCTGCATTCGGACACCATCCCCAACGGCCCGGGCCAGCACAGCATGGACCGGCTGGCCGAGATCCGCGGCGAGCTGTTGATGATCTGGGGCAAGCAGGACCCGCACATTCCGGCCGCCGGCCGTGCGCAGGTCTACCAGAAGCTGGCCGATGCCGGCCTCGACTTCGGCTGGCACGAGTTCAACGGCCAGCACGCCTTCATGCGCGACGAGGGCGAGCGCTACGACGCGCAGCTGGCGCTGACCGGCTACCGGCTCGCGCTGGACCTGTTCGGCCGCACGCTGCGCTGACCGTGATCCGATGCGGCGCGGCTAGTTGATCGACAGCGCCGCGTCGACGACGAAATCCCGGCCGGTGCAGCCGCGGCTGGCGCGCGAGGCGAGGAACAGCGCCATGTGCGCGCAGTCGCTGGCGTCGAGGCGGAACTTCAGCGCCTGCTGGTCGAGAAAGCGCTGCTCCATCTCCGGCGTGCCGGCGTCCTGCCACAGCCGCACCTGCTTGTCGGTGCGGATCGCGCCGGGGACGATGCTGTTGACGCGGATGCCGTCCGGGCCGAGGTCGCGGGCCAGGGTGCGCGTCAGCCCGTGGATCGCCGCCTTGGCCGTCGTGTACGCCGGCATCGTCGGGTTGCCGCGCATCCACGCGATCGACCCCATGTTGATGATCGTGCCCGCCTGCCGGGCGCGCATGCCCGGGACGACCGCCTGGACCGCAAACACGTGATGGCGCAGGTTGGTGGCCATCGCGTCGTCCCAGTAGGCGGCGTCGAGGCTGTCGAGCGTATGGCGGTCATCGCGCGCGGCATTGTTGATCAGCACGTCGACGCCATGCCAGACCGACTCGACCTCGTGGATCGCCGCCTGCAGCGCGGCGACGTCGCGGACGTCGCAATGCAGGTACTGCATCGGCGCGTCCGGGTGCCGCGCCAGCAGCGCGTTGGCGGCAGCATCGTCGATGTCGAGGAAAGCCACCCTGGCGCCCTGCGCCAGAAAAGCCTCGACCAGCGCCTCGCCGATGCCGGATGCGCCGCCGCTGACCAGCACGCGCTGGCCGGCGAGGTCGGCGTAATGCACTTCGGTGTAACTGAGGGCGTTGGGCATGGTGCGTCCTTGCGGCGGGTTCGATGCCGCCAATCTAGCGCGTGCCGCGGCCGGCCGGTACGCAGAAATGTCAATCCGCCGGCGGTTTTTCCGGCCGGCCATCGCGTGAAGTCATTACAGAAGCGGGCGGGCCTGATGGGCTAAACTCGCAGGGCCATGCCCATGGAGTACACGATGTCCGATTCCGCCCGCGCCGACTGGCTGCGCCGCCTGCCCAAGACCGAGCTGCACCTGCACATCGAGGGCACGCTCGAACCCGAGCTGATGTTCGAGCTGGCGCAGCGCAACGGCGTGACCCTGCCATACCCGGATGTCGACGCGCTGCGCGCCGCCTACGATTTCCACAACCTGCAGTCCTTCCTCGACCTGTACTACGCCGGTGCCGGCGTGCTGCTGACCGAGGCCGATTTCTACGACCTGACCTGGGCCTACCTCGAACGCGCCCACGCCGACCGCGTCGTCCACGTCGAGATCTTCTTCGATCCGCAGACGCACACCGAGCGCGGCGTGCCGTTCGAGACCGCGCTGGCCGGCATCCGCCGCGCACTGCTCGACGGCGAGGCCAGGCTCGGCATCGGCTTCCGGCTGATCCTGTGCTTCCTGCGCCACCTGTCCGAAGAAGCGGGCTTTGCCACGCTCGAGCAGGCGCTGCCCTATCTCGAGCAGATCGACGGTGTCGGCCTCGACTCGAGCGAGCGCGGCCATCCGCCGGAGAAGTTCGAACGGCTGTTCGCCCAGTGCAAGCAGCTCGGCCTGGCGCGCGTCGCCCATGCCGGCGAGGAAGGCCCGGCCGACTACGTCTGGCAGGCGATCCGGCTGCTCGACGTCGCCCGCATCGACCACGGCGTGCGCGCGCTCGAGGACGACGCGCTGGTCGCCTATCTGGCCGAGCGGCGCATGCCGCTGACCGTGTGCCCGCTGTCGAACGTCAAGCTGCGCGTGTTCGACACGCTGGCCGACCATCCGCTGCGCACGCTGCTCGAGCGCGGGCTGGTGGCGACGATCAATTCGGACGATCCGGCCTACTTCGGCGGCTATGTCGGCCAGAACTGGCTGGCCTGTGCCGATGCGCTGGACCTGACGCGCGCCGAACTGGTCCGGCTGGCGAAGAACGGCATCGAGGCGAGCTGGATGAGTGACGCCGAGAAATCGCGCTGGTATCTGGACATCGACACGCTGGCCGCCGAGCCGGCCTGACCCACCCTCACCCGCGGATACCGCCATGGGCAACATCAGCCGCAAGCACCGCCAGAGCATCGGCAAGGCCATCCGCGACAGGGTGCCGCGTTCGGCCCATGCGCACTGGCCGCAGCGCGCGCGCGATCCGGTCGCGCTGATCGAGGCATCGAGCGCCGGCCGGGTGCCGGCACTGGTGCCGCTGCGCTACGGCCGGATGCAGGCGTCGCCGTTCGCCTTCTTCCGCGGTACGTCCTTGCTGCAGGCGTTCGATCTGCAAGGCAGCGCCGACACCGGTCTGGCGACGCAGATCTGCGGCGACTGCCACCTGATGAACTTCAACGTGTTCGCCACGCCCGAACGCAACCTCGTCTTCGACATCAACGATTTCGACGAGACGCATCCGGGGCCGTGGGAGTGGGACATCAAGCGGCTGGCCGTCAGCACCGTGCTGGCGGCGCGCGAGCGCGGCCTGAGCGACGCGCGCGCGCGCGACCTAGTGCGCACGCTGGTCCAGAGCTACCGGATCCGCATGGCCGGGTACGCGCGGATGAGCGAGCTCGAACTGTGGTGCGAGAAGATCGGCTTCGATGCGCTCAAGGGCGCCGTTGCCGACCCGGCGATCCACGCCAAGCTCGACCAGAGCGCTGCCAAGGCGCGCCGCCGCACCCACGACCGGCTGCTGCCGAAGATCACCACCGAGGTCGACGGCACGCTGAAACTCGTCGACAACCCGCCGGTGATCTTCCACCTCAACAACGAGCATTCGCTGCTGCCCGACGACGACGTGATGCGCCAGGCCGCCGACATGCTCGACATCATGCAGCCGAGCTACGCGCAGTACCTCGGTACCCTGCAGGACGACCGGCGCCAGTTGCTGTCGCGCTACCGGATGGTCGACATCGCCTTCAAGGTCGTCGGCGTCGGCAGCGTCGGCACGCGCTGCCTGGTGATCCTGCTGATGGACGAGCACGACCAGCCGCTGTTCCTGCAGCTGAAGGAAGCGCGCGAATCGGTGCTCGCCAGCGTGCTGCCGCCGGCGCCGTACCCGCACCAGGGCCAGCGCGTCGTGTCGGGCCAGCGGCTGATGCAGGCGACCAGCGATTTCTTCCTCGGCTGGCTGGTCGGCCCGACCGGGCGGCACTTCTACGTGCGGCAGCTGCGCGACATGAAGCTGTCGGCGCGGCTCGAGACCTACGATGCCGACATGCTCGAGGCCTATATCGGCTCCTGCGGCTGGACGCTGGCGCGCGCGCATGCCAAGGCCAGCGGGCTGTCGGCCGAGATTGCCGGTTATCTGGGCAGCAGCGATGCCTTCGACAATGCGATTGCCGATTACGCGCTGGCTTATGCCGACCAGACCGAGGCGGACTATGCGCTGTTCAGGAAGGCGATTGCGGACGGGCGGTTGCCGGTGCAGTTGCCGGAGGAGTGAGGTGGGGGTGGCTGCGGTTTGCTCAGGCCGCTGAGGTGTTTAGCGCCTTCGGCGCGGGTAAAGACCTTGATTGCCGGTTCCGCCCGGCGGACGTGGCACTTTCTTTTGCTTCGCCAAAAGAAAGTGCCCAAAGAAAAGGCGACCCCGCATCCGCGCCCCTTCGGGGTGCCCTGTGCTGCTCAGTCGCCACGGCGGGAATCGCAAACTCGCTGCGCTCAAACAGCGATCCCCGACTACCCCGTGCCGACTTGCGCTGCTCGGCGCTACTGAGGGGATCTGGGCGGCATGCAACCGGCAGTGAGCAGATGTGAGGCAAACCAGTTTCGGTGAATCGTGCGCTGCCTTTCATCCCGTTCGCCAGCGCCGAGGAGTGGAGCGAGACGAGCCGGCTTTATGGCTTGGCTCGCGACCGATCGAGGGCAGCCCGGAGGGCCGCAGGGCGCGGGGCGCCTTTGGGGTGAAGGGGGCTTTGGCGAGACAAAGCTCCCTTCCCGTCCGCGCGGCGGAACGCGCATGTAAACGCCTTTACAACCGCGCCGCAGGCGCCAAACGCAGCGACATCAGCCTCCCAAGCCCGCCTGCACCAACAACAACGCCGCCAACCGGCGGCGCTGCTGCTTCAAGCCTTCAAGCCGATTACTTCGCCGGCTCGCTCGTCGGCCTAGCAATGATCTCCTTCAGCTCCGCCGTCATCGGGAACTCGAGGTCGATGCCCTTGGGCGGGATCGGTTCCTGGAACCAGCGCTGGTAGATCTTGTTGATCTCGCCCGACTTGTACACGCCGGCGATCGTGCCGTTCACCAGATCGCGGAACGGCGCGTCGTCCTTGCGCACCATGCAGCTGTAGATCTCGCGCGACGCCGGCGTGCCGACGACGATCCAGTCGTGCGGCGCCTTGGCCTTGGCGCGTTCGCCGTACAAGAGCGCGTCGTCCATGTAGAACGCCATCGCCCGGCCCGACTGCAGCATCAGGAAGGCCTCGCCGTGGTCCTTGGCGCT